>NZ_CAMPPS010000001.1:0-2123700 GCF_946902005.1 Listeria sp. Marseille-Q6474
CAAGGGGTCGCAGGTTCGAATCCTGTCTTCCCGATTGTTTCATCTTTTATAATGGGGCCTTAGCTCAGCTGGGAGAGCGCCTGCTTTGCACGCAGGAGGTCAGCGGTTCGATCCCGCTAGGCTCCACTTACTTCACATTTAATCACATAATTAGAAAGAAAATGGTAGCCTTATTATTATGGCGGCGTAGCTCAGCTGGCTAGAGCGTTCGGTTCATACCCGAGAGGTCGTGGGTTCGATTCCCTCCGCCGCTATTTTCAATCTTGGACCTTTAGCTCAGTTGGTTAGAGCAGACGGCTCATAACCGTCCGGTCGCAGGTTCGAGTCCTGCAAGGTCCACTTGTCACTTTATTATTATCATGGAGGAATACCCAAGTCTGGCTGAAGGGATCGGTCTTGAAAACCGACAGGCGGGTAATACCGCGCGGGGGTTCGAATCCCTCTTCCTCCGTTTTTTCACTTGTGATATGTGGACTAAATTAAATATTATTGTCGCGGGGTGGAGCAGTCTGGTAGCTCGTCGGGCTCATAACCCGAAGGTCGTAGGTTCAAATCCTGCCCCCGCAATAGTGGTTCCGTGGTGTAGGGGTTAACATGCCTGCCTGTCACGCAGGAGATCGCGGGTTCAAATCCCGTCGGGACCGCCATTATGGCTTGGTAGCTCAGTTGGTAGAGCACTTGATTGAAGCTCAAGGTGTCGGCAGTTCGATTCTGTCCCAAGCCATTCTTTTTAAACATTTTTGCCTTATGGCGGATATGGCGAAGTGGTTAACGCACCTGATTGTGGTTCAGGCATTCGTGGGTTCGATTCCCATTATCCGCCCTTTGTTTTTAAATTTTATTATGCGGGTGTAGTTTAGTGGTAAAACTACAGCCTTCCAAGCTGTTGTCGTGGGTTCGATTCCCATCACCCGCTTTTTACCATGAAATTAGATTTACTAGGGGCCTATAGCTCAGCTGGTTAGAGCGCACGCCTGATAAGCGTGAGGTCGATGGTTCGAGTCCATTTAGGCCCATTTTATTCCACAGTAGCTCAGTTGGTAGAGCAATCGGCTGTTAACCGATCGGTCGCAGGTTCGAGTCCTGCCTGTGGAGTTATTCTTTCAAAAAGAGAATAGATTTTTTATATCTGGGGAAGTACTCAAGTGGCTGAAGAGGCGCCCCTGCTAAGGGTGTAGGTCGCTCGCGCGGCGCGAGGGTTCAAATCCCTCCTTCTCCGCCAGATATGGCCCGTTGGTCAAGCGGTTAAGACACCGCCCTTTCACGGCGGTAACACGGGTTCGATTCCCGTACGGGTCATCTAAAAAAACAATGTCGAACATCGACATTGTTTTTTTTTAGTAAGTTTTCGGAGGTGTGTTATGGGGGCAAAAGGGAAGTTTTGGATTTTAACGATGGTTGTAGCTATATCTGGATTATCTCAGGGTGTTTTACTGCCACTTATTGCGATAATTTTAGAAGAAAAAGGGGTAAGTGCTGGAATAAATGGGTTTCATGCAACAGGAATTTACTTAGGTGTTCTACTGATTTCTCCATTTATTGAGGCACCTTTACATAAATATGGTTACAAGCCTATAATATTAGTTGGCGGAGGGCTTGTTGCGATTGCAATATTTGCTTTTCCTATTTGGTTTAATTTATATTTTTGGTTTATATTGCGATTGCTTATTGGTATTGGGGATCATATGTTGCATTTTTCATCGCAGACATGGATTGGAGCAATGAGTGATCCTAGTAAGCGTGGTCGGAATATGGCTATTTATGGTTTGTTTTTCTCTGTAGGATTTGCGATTGGGCCACAGTTGGTGAATTTGGCAAAAGTAAATGCAAACTTGCCTTTCTTTTTGTCAGGTATTTTAGTATTGATTGCTTGGAGCCTTGTTTGGTTTATTCGAAATGATTTCGTGGGAGAAAAGGCTGTTATTCGGAAAATTTCTTTTTGGGGAAGTATAAAACGCTTTTCGGGCGTATTTAAGATGGCTTGGGTTGCGATGATTCCACCGTTTTTGTATGGGATTCTTGAAACCGGACTTAATGCGACATTTCCAGTTGTAGGGTTGCGAGATGGCCTTGATACAATGATGATTGCGATGATTATTTCTTCTTTTTCAGTTGGGACGATTATTTTTCAAGTGCCGATTGGGATTATTAGTGATAAATTTGGTCGTGGTAAAATGTTACCGCTTTTGACTGGAGCAGGGGCTGTGGTTTTTGTATTAACAGCGTTTGTTAAGATACCTATTTTCTTTGTGATATTTTTCTTTATTTTGGGGATATTGCTAGGCTCCCTTTATTCACTAGGGTTATCTTATATGACTGATTTGACGCCGCTTGAACTACTTCCGGCTGGAAATATTTTGGTAGGAATGTTCTTTAGTTTAGGGAGTATTATTGGTCCGAGTGCAACGGGGATGATGATAGGGATTTTTGGAAATCAAATATTTTATTTTGTGGTCGCTGGAATCCTTTTGCTAGGCTGTTTATTATTAGCTTTGGGAGGACGGAAGGAAGCACATTGAAAGAAAATAAAAATTTAATGATTGACAGTTTTTAGTTGCAAGTGGTATGATGATTTCAATCCAATTTAAGTGATTAAAAAAACTAAATAAATTACTCTTATTATGAGTGGTAGAGGGACTGGCCCGTTGAAACCCAGCAACCTTTCAATTCGTTGAAAAGGTGCTAAATCCTGCGAAGTGTGATGCTTCGAGAGATAAGAGAGACTTAAAAAGTTTCACTGTATTTGTGTATCGAAACTTCCAAACCTCTCTAGTTCTCTAGGGAGGTTTTTTATTGGCAAAAAATTGAGAGGATAAGGTGATAGGTATGGTAAAGGCGATTAGTTCAAACTTGGGGTATCCGAGACTTGGGGAGAAACGTGAATGGAAACGTGCGCTAGAAAAGTTTTGGAATGGTGCGATTTCAGAAAAGGAATTATTGGCGGAAACGAAAGCTCTAAGATTACATGCGCTAAAAAAACAACAAGATAAAGGAATTGATTTGATTCCAGTTGGTGACTTTAGTTTTTATGATCAAGTGCTTGATACGAGCGTTACATTTGGGATTATTCCAAAACGTTTTCAACATGATGGTGGGAAAGTTTCGCTAAATACATATTTTGATATTGCGCGTGGTAAGAGTGACGCGGTTGCTTCTGAAATGACTAAATGGTTCAATACTAACTATCATTACATCGTGCCAGAACTTGCTGAAGCTGATCCTAAAGTATTAGATAACCGGGCGCTTTACTACTACGAGGAAGCGAAAATCGAGCTTGGGATTGAAGGGAAGCCAGTACTAGTTGGTCCAGTTACTTATTTAAAACTTGGAAAAGGTAGCGATGCAGAAAGCTTTGAAATATTATTAGATAAATTTATTCCAGCGTATATTGAAATTTTGAAAGAGCTTGAAACTGCTGGTGCTACGTGGGTTCAAATTGACGAACCTTATCTTGCAACTAGTTTTGATAAAAAAGAAATTGCTTTATTTGAAAAAGTATACAAAGCGTTTCATGATGCTGTACCAAACTTGAAAATAGAATTACAAACTTATTTTGAAAGTTTGGATTATTATGAAGAGGTTGTTAATTTGCCAGTTGCGGCGGTTGGAATTGATTTTGTTCATGATCACGGCGATTCGATTAAAGCGTTGAAAGCTCACGGATTTCCGCAAGATAAATATTTAGCGGCTGGGGTGATTGATGGTCGAAATGTTTGGCGCAGTGATTTGGATGCGAAATTGGCACTCCTTACTGACATCGCTCATTATGTGGCGGAGGATAAATTGATTGTCCAACCATCCAATTCATTATTACATGTACCAGTAACCAAACTAAGCGAACCTGATTTAGATGAAGTGATTCTAGGTGGTTTATCATTTGCTGATCAAAAATTAGATGAAATTGCTATTTTAACGAAAGCTTTAACAGAAGGTGAGGAAAGTGTGGCTGCTGAGCTAAATGAAGCTCGTGAGGCTGTAAAAGCACTTAATGAATCAAGCCATCGAAATAATTTAGAAGTTCAAGCGGCGATTGCTAATTTAGAAAATGTTCGGGTTGACCGAGAATTACCATTTGCAGAACGAATCAAATTACAACATGAATGGCTCAAATTACCACTGTTTCCAACAACGACTATCGGAAGTTTTCCACAGTCACCAGAAGTTCGGAAAACACGTGCAGATTGGTTAAAAGGAAATATCACCGATGCAGAATATAATGCATTTATTGAAAAAGAAACTGCTCGCTGGATTAAAATTCAAGAGGATTTAGATATCGATGTGTTAGTTCACGGTGAATTTGAACGTACTGACATGGTAGAATATTTTGGACAAAAATTAGCAGGCTTCCAGGCAACTAAATTTGGGTGGGTACAATCTTATGGTTCGAGAGCGGTTCGTCCACCACTTATCTACGGGGATGTTGCTTTTACAGAGGAAATTACAGTGAAAGAAAGCGTCTATGCCCAGTCGTTAACGAAGCGCCCAGTGAAGGGGATGCTAACGGCGCCAGTAACAATCATCAATTGGAGTTTTGTCCGTGATGATGTGCCGGAAAGTGTTGTTGCGAATCAAGTTGGCCTCGCGCTTCGTAAAGAAGTAGAAGCATTAGAACGTAATGGCATTAAGGTTATCCAAGTGGACGAGCCAGCCTTACGTGAAGGTTTACCATTGAAACAAGCGAGATGGCAAAAATATTTAGATGATGCGGTATATTCATTTAAATTAACAACTGCTTCGGTTCAAAATGATACGCAAATTCATACGCATATGTGCTATTCGGATTTTGATGACATTATTGATACAATCAGCGCTTTGGATGCCGATGTTATTTCGATTGAAACGTCAAGAAGTCATGGGGAGATTATTTCGACATTTGAAGAAGTGACTTATGATAAAGAAATTGGACTGGGTGTTTATGATATTCATAGCCCGCGAGTTCCAACTGTTTCAGAAATTCAAGATAATATCCGTCGTGCGTTACGTGCAATTGATGCAAAACAATTTTGGATTAACCCGGATTGTGGGTTGAAAACGCGTAAAGAGCCTGAAACAATTGCCGCACTTCAAGATATGATTAAAGCTACTAAAGAAGTTCGTGCAGAATATCAAGTATTAGAGAAATAAAGGAATGGAGGAGAGGTAATTATGGCAAAGCTGAAACAAGAGACGATAGCAGCGCAAATTGGAAATAGAAAGTGTGAAAGAACGGGTGCTGTCAATATGCCAGTCTACTTCTCTACAGCTTACCAGCATGCCGATCTTGGGGTATCAACGGGATATGATTATACTAGAACGGGAAATCCAACGCGAGATGCTTTACAAGAAGCACTTGCGGAACTAGAGAATGGAACGCATGCATTTGCGACGAGTTCTGGGATGAGTGCAATTCAATTAGTCTTTCAGCTTTTTAAAACGGGTGAACATATCATAAGCTCGCAGGATTTGTACGGTGGGACTTTTAGATATTTTGAACAGTTTGGAGCGCAATATCAGATTGGTTTTTCTTATTGGGACGGGGCGAACGTGAATGATTTGGAAAAATTGGTTCGCCCGGAAACAAAAGCGATTTTCATCGAAACGCCGACTAATCCATTGATGCAAGAAACAGACATTGCTAGTGTGTCTCGGTGGGCACATGCGAATGATTTACTTGTTATTGTAGATAACACTTTTTATACACCTGTTTTGCAGCAACCATTAACTTTAGGCGCAGATATTGTTATTCATAGTGCGACGAAGTATCTTGGTGGACATAACGATGTGCTGGCAGGCGCGGTTATTGTTAAAGAGGAATGGCTTGGAAAATTCTTTTTTGATCAGCTAAATGCAACGGGTACTGTGTTATCGCCATTTGATAGTTGGCTTTTGATTCGTGGTCTGAAGACGCTTGTTTTACGAGTGAGACAGCATCAAGCAAATGCGGAGAAAATCGCTGCGTTTTTGGAGGAGCATGAGTTAGTGGAGGAAGTGCGTTATCCGGGCCGCGGGGGAATGATTAGTTTCTTTATTAAGGATGCAGCGCTCGTATCGCCACTTTTAAAAGAGCTTGAGTTGTTTACTTTTGCGGAAAGTTTAGGTGGGGTAGAGAGTTTGATTACTTATCCAACAACGCAAACTCATGCCGATATTCCAGTGGAACTTAGAAATTCTTATGGGCTCACAGATAAATTATTACGAATTTCGGTTGGAATTGAAGCTAGTGAAGATTTAATTGCTGATTTATCTAAAGCGCTTGATGCGGTTTTGAAAGGGGTGACCGCTCGTGGCTAAGGATTATGGGCAAGATACAGCTGTAATTAAAGCTAGTTTAGGAATCGATAAAGAAACAGGTGCACTTAATACGCCCATTCATTTATCGTCTACATTTCATCAACATGATTTTGATAATTACCATACTTATGATTATGCAAGAAGTGGCAATCCAACGCGGGAAAAAGTGGAGCAAGCGATTGCGGAATTAGAAGGTGGCACGAACGGTTTTGCTTTTGCAAGTGGTATGGCTGCTGTTTCTGCGGCACTTTTCACACTATCTAAAGGGGATCATTTTATTATTTCAAAAGATGTGTATGGTGGAACTTTTCGTTTGGTTGAGCAAGTGTTGCCGAGGTTTGGGATTACGCATACTTTTGTTGATACGACAAACATTGATGAAGTTGCGAAGGCGTTTCAAGCGAATACTAAGTTGGTTTACTTGGAAACACCATCCAATCCGCTATTACATGTGACGGACATTCGGACTGTTTCTAAACTTGCGAGAGCGAATGGCTGCCATACGTTTGTTGACAATACATTTTTAACACCGCTTATTCAAAAACCGTTAGAGCTTGGGGCAGATTTGGTTATCCACAGTGCGACGAAATTTCTTGGCGGTCATAGTGATATTTTGGCGGGGCTTATTGTTACTAATAACCCGGATTTGGCTGAAGCTATTTACTTTTTGCAAAATTCAACTGGTGGGGTTCTTGGGGTGCAAGATTCTTGGCTGCTGCTTCGTGGACTTAAAACGCTATCTGTTCGGATGAAAGCTGGGACGGAAACTGCGGAAAAAATTGCTTTGTTTTTAAATGCGGAACCAGATGTAGTTGCGGTGCATTATCCTGGGTTACCATCCCATGCAGGCTATGAAATTCAAGTAGAACAAGCCACGAGTGGTGGAGCTGTTTTGTCTTTTGATCTTGGTAGCGAAGAAGCTGTGCGCGAGCTCGTAAATCATTTGGAGTTACCGGTATTTTCCGTGAGTTTAGGTGCGGTTGAGAGTATTTTATCTTACCCTGCTAAAATGTCTCATGCTGCTGTTCCGGAAGAGGAGCGTTTGGCGCAAGGAATTACACCAGGATTATTACGTTTTTCAGCGGGACTAGAGGATGCCGATGATTTGATTGCTGATTTAAAACAAGCACTTTCGTTCGTTAAGAAAGGAAGTGTCGCGAAATGAATTTAAGAAAAGATTTAAGCGAAAAAGTATTAATTGCAGATGGTGCGATGGGCACTTTGCTTTATTCCTACGGGGTGGACCGTTCGTTTGAAGAACTGAATTTATCTCATCCGGAAGATATTGTAGCGATTCATAAGGCTTATATTGGTGCTGGTGCGGATATTATTCAAACTAATACTTACGGAGCCAATTATATTAAACTCGCTCGATATGGTCTTGAGGATGAAGTGAAGCGAATTAACCAAGCCGCCATTCGGTTAGCAAAGGAAGCGGCGAGAGGGACTGGGACGTATATCTTTGGCACGATTGGCGGGATAAATGGTGCTGTGGATGCAAGACTTCCGGCGGCTCCTCTGGAAGAAATTAAGCGTAGTTTTCGGGAGCAGCTATACTGTTTTTTGTTAGATGGTGTGGATGCAATTTTGCTCGAGACGTATTATGATTTAGATGAACTTAAAACGGTGTTGAAAATTCTCCGTGAGACGACTGATTTACCTGTCGTGGCAAATGTATCGATGCATGAACCAGGTATCCTTCAAAACGGGAAAAAATTACCAGATGCGCTGGAAGAACTTATTGCGCTCGGTGCAGATGTAGTTGGTATCAATTGCCGACTTGGACCATATCATATGGCGCGTGCTCTTGAAACAGTACCACTTTATGATAAGGCATACTTAGCTGTTTATCCCAATGCGAGCCTGCCAGAAGTGCAAGAAGGGAAAGTCATTTATCAGTCAGATACAGATTATTTTGAGCATTACGGGGAAGTTTTTCGACAAGAAGGTGCACGAATTATTGGTGGCTGTTGCGGAACGACTCCAGATCATATTCGTGCTTTGCGTAAAGGATTAGAAAGTACTAAGCCCGTTTTGGAAAAAGAAGTTCGACCGATTTTGGAGCTTGTTCCTGAAGAAGTGGAGGACGAGGAGTCTGGTGAGCGTTTACTTGATAAGGTGAAGGAACGGTTGACGATTTTAGTAGAACTTGATCCACCTCGGACTTTTGATACATCGAAATTTTTTGAAGGAGCTAAGGCGCTGGATGAGGCTGGAGTTGACGCGATTACGATTTCGGATAATTCGCTAGCGACTCCGAGAATTAGTAATATGGCGCTGGCTTCCATTTTGAAACATGAGTATGGCATTAAACCGCTGATTCATTTGACGACGCGGGACCATAATTTAGTTGGGATGCATTCACATGTGATGGGATTTCATAAGCTCGGTCTCCATGATGTGCTTGCGATTACGGGCGATCCGACTAAAGTAGGTGATTTCCCAGGAGCATCCTCGGTGTTTGATTTAAGATCGGTGGAGCTCGTTCAGCTGATTAAAAAGTTCAATGACGGTATTTCATATACGGGAAAATCGTTGAAGGAAAAAGCGCGGTTTCATGTTGGCGCAGCGTTTAACCCCAATGTGCTTAACTTAGAAAAGGCGGTTCGATTAATTGAACGAAAAGTAGAATACGGCGCGGATTATATTATTACGCAGCCCATTTATGATGTAAATAAAGCTGTTTTGCTTAAAGAAGCTTTGCAAAAGGCAAATATTGATGTGCCGCTTTTTATCGGGGTTATGCCATTACTTTCAAGTCGAAATGCAGAATTTCTTCATAATGAAGTTCCGGGCATTCGCTTGACTGATGAGGTTCGGGAACGGATGAGAGAAGCGGAAGAACACGGTCACGCAAATGAAGAAGGCATGGCGATTGCGCGTGAATTAGTTGATGCTATTTGTGAGCATTTTCAGGGGATTTATATTATTACGCCATTTTTACGATATGATTTGTCGATTGAACTTGCGAAATATGTTCAAAATAAACAACAATTACAAATTGCTTCCAAATAAAAAAACTGGTTGTCATTAGGACAACCAGTTTTTTACATGAATAAGTTTCTAGATAATAGGCTTAAAAGATAAGCGAATGCTAGTGTAATTCCAAAAATAGTTAAAGCCTTGGAAGTAGATTTCATTGCTGGAACCATTGTGATAGGTGAAGTTTTTCCAATGAAACGACGAACAGCACGAATGGCTTCTGGCAAACTAAGTAGAATTAATAGTGTCCACCACGGAGCATCTTGGGTAAAGATAAGGGCGATTTCAAATACATAACTGAAAAGAAAAGCAGCTGCGAAAAGAACGGTTGCCCATTTACGACCAAGTAAAATAGCTAAAGTTAAACGGCCATTTTTCTTATCAGGAACTAAATCACGAATACTATTGGCTAGTAACAAGTTTCCAACAAGTACCATTATTGGAATGGAAACGTAGACGATAAACGAACTAATAAATTCCGCTTGGATGTAGAAAGAAATAAAAGTAATAATTCCTCCCATAAAGAACCCTGCCATAATTTCACCAAACGGCGTATAAGCGATTGGATAAGGTCCGCCTGTATAAAGAAAGCCAACAAGCATACAAATTGCGCCAAGTAAGCCAACGTACCAATTTAATTCAATGGATAGATAAACGCCACCGAGAATCGATAAAATGTATAAAAAGATTGCTAGGAACAATATAAAACCTGGGCGCATACCATTACGAACGATAGCACCACCATTTCCAACCGAATGTTCATCGTCTTGTCCTTTTTTATAATCAAAATATTCATTGAATAGATTGGCTGATGTTTGAATGAAGAAACAAGCAATTAGCATGACGATAAAACGTGTAAAATGAAAACTGGTATAGCTCATTGCGACGGAGGTTCCTAAAAATACCGGAACAAAAGAAGCTACAAGCGTATGAGGGCGAAGTAACGACCACCATTTTTGAAATCCAGTTTGTTTCGTAAGTGCAGATTTTGAGGCATTAGCCATGTTTTTCTCTCCTTTTTCACTTCCATATGTTTCAGATGTCTACCCTTCATTTTAGGGAATTAATTGAACGACGTCAATAATTAATAACGAAATGAAAGAAAAAACGCAAACCAAGCAGTTTAGCTCTATTTTTGGTATAATAGAAGATGTGAATGTAAAAGGAGAGATAAGCATATGAATACTAAATTGCCTCTTGATTTATTTAATCAAGCGAAACGTAGCGCAAGCCAAGATCAACCGGCTCTATTTAGCTGGGTAACTGAGTTAGATGAATTAGTGTCTCCAGTCAAATTGTTTAAAAAAGCTGGTACGGCTTTTAAAGGTGAACGTTTTTTCTGGCAAAATCCAGAAATGACACTGACGATGACCGGTTTTGGTGTAACGAAACAATTTTTGGCGGAGAAGAAAAAAGATGCTTTTCTTGGACTGCAAGAGAAAATTGAAAAAAGACTGCGCACTTGTGTAACAAATGCAACAGTAGATGCAACTGGGCCAATTTACTTTGGCGGTTTTGCTTTTGATCCTGAGCGGGATACAGAGAAAGAATGGCAAAGTTTTAAAGATGGTTTGTTCTACTTACCGCTATTTATGTTGACTAATAAGGATGGGAAAAGCTACTTAACGGTCAATTTGTCCATCTACTCAGATGATACGGAGAGCAAATTAGAAGCTGTTTTTAATCAGTGGCAAAAAATCATTCATCAAGAGGTTAATGAAGCTGAAATGGCATTGCTAACAGATTTTAAGGAAATTGGTAAAGAGCATTTCCTAGAGACTGCAAGTGAAATTATCGATATGATTAATCATTCAGAAGACGTGAAAAAAGTAGTTTTAGCTAGACGGATGGGGTTACGTTTCCAGCGACAAGTAGATAGCGCAATTATTTTGGAAAATATGCTAGCAACACAAGAAAATAGTTATTTCTTTCTTATAGAAAAGGGAACGGGAGTCTTTTTTGGCGCAACTCCAGAAAGATTGCTTGCTGTAAATGGGGATACAATCCAGTCCTCTTGTGTAGCAGGTTCAACCGAACGTGGTGCTACGGATGATGCAGATGAAGCCCTAGGAAATGCTTTACTGCAAGACGCAAAAAATTTACGAGAGCATTCCTATGTTGTACAAATGATGGAAGAAACGTTAAAACCATTTACGACAGGTCTTTCGTTATCTAGCCAACCCGTTCTACTAAAAAATCGCGATATTCAACATTTATATATGAATATTACAGCGAAGAAAAAGCCTGATGTGACAATGCTTGAAATGGTGAAAGCTCTTCATCCGACACCGGCACTTGGCGGATTACCGCAAAAAATGGGGCTGGCGATTATTCGAATGAAGGAAGAAATGGACCGCGGATTTTACGGCGCACCAATTGGCTGGGTTGATTTAAAAGGCTCTGGTGAGTTTGCTGTTGCGATTCGTTCTGGTTTAATTGTTGATTCGCAAGGTTTGATCTATGCTGGTTGCGGGATTGTTGGTGATTCTGTTCCAAAAGAAGAATTAAAAGAAACTGAGGTTAAATTCCAACCGATGTTACGCGTATTAGGAGGCATAAAGAAATGACAAACCACGAACAAGTGCTGACAGATTATTTAGCTGCATTTATTGAGGAGCTTGTGCAAGCCGGTGTAAAAGAAGCAATTATTAGCCCGGGTTCTCGTTCAACTCCGCTGGCACTGATGATGGCAGAACATCCAACATTGAAGATTTATGTAGATGTTGATGAACGATCGGCTGGTTTTTTTGCGCTTGGGCTAGCGAAAGCATCCAAACGTCCAGTTGTTCTGCTCTGTACTTCCGGAACTGCAGCGGCAAACTATTTTCCTGCTGTGGTGGAAGCAAATTTATCACAAATTCCATTAATTGTCCTAACTGCTGACCGTCCGCATGAACTTAGAAATGTTGGAGCACCACAAGCAATGGATCAACTGCATTTATACGGTTCGCACGTAAAAGATTTCACTGATATGGCGCTTCCTGAAAACAGTGATGAAATGCTTCGTTATGCTAAATGGCATAGTAGTCGCGCGGTGGATATTGCTATGAAAACACCTAGGGGACCAGTGCATCTTAATTTTCCGCTTCGTGAACCACTTGTACCTATTTTAGAACCTTCTCCATTTACTGCTACTGGGAAAAAACATCATCATGTACATATTTACTATACGCATGAAGTTTTAGACGATAGTTCCATTCAAAAAATGGTCACCGAATGCACGGGCAAAAAAGGCGTATTCGTTGTTGGACCGATTGATAAAAAAGAATTGGAACAGCCCATGGTAGATTTGGCGAAAAAACTAGGGTGGCCAATTTTAGCGGATCCTCTTTCTGGCTTACGTTCTTACGGGGCAATGGATGAAGTGGTAATTGACCAATATGATGCATTTTTAAAAGAAGCGGATATTTTGGATAAATTAACACCAGAAGTAGTGATTCGCTTTGGAAGTATGCCAGTTTCTAAACCACTAAAAAACTGGTTGGAACATCTTTTTGGTATCAGATTTTACGTAGTAGATCCTGGTGCTGCTTGGAAGGATCCAATTAAAGCTGTAACTGATATGATTCACTGCGACGAGCGATTTTTACTTGATATTATGCAACAAAATATGCCGGACGATACGAAAGACGCTTCATGGTTAAATAGATGGACTTCTTACAATCAAAAAGCGCGCGAAATCGTTCTGGAAGAAATGGCGAATACAACTACTTTAGAAGAGGGCAAAATTGTTTCGGAATTGCGCCGTTTGTTACCAGATAAAGCTGGTTTATTTATTGGTAATAGTATGCCAATTCGCGATGTAGATACCTATTTTTCGCAAATTGATAAGAAAATAAAAATGCTCGCAAACCGTGGCGCTAATGGTATTGATGGGGTTGTTTCCTCGGCGCTAGGTGCTAGTGTTGTATTCCAACCAATGTTTTTACTGATTGGTGATTTATCGTTTTATCATGATATGAATGGCTTGCTTATGGCGAAAAAATATAAGATGAACCTTACTATTATTATCGTCAACAATGACGGCGGTGGGATCTTCTCATTTTTACCTCAAGCAAACGAACCGAAGTATTTTGAGTCACTGTTTGGTACTTCAACTGAACTTGATTTCCGCTTTGCTGCGGCATTTTATGATGCTGATTATCATGAAGCAAAATCTGTGGACTCACTTGAAGAAGCTATTGATAAAGCAAGCTACCATAAAGGTTTAGATATTATTGAAGTAAAAACCAATCGTCATGAAAATAAAGCAAACCACCAAGCGCTTTGGGAAAAAATTGCGACTGCTTTAAAGGCGTTAGATTAATATGCTAGTAAACGGTCAACATTATCATTTAATAAATGATATAAGCGGGGAAAAACCAGTTTTATTAATGTTACATGGTTTTACTGGTTCCAGCGAGACTTTTCAAGATAGCATATCGCTTTTAAAAGAGCATTTTAGTATCATCGCGCCTGATTTACTTGGGCATGGAAAAACTTCTTGTCCCAAGGAAGTTGCGCGTTATTCGATTGAAAATATTTGCGATGATTTGGCCAGTATTTTACATCAATTAAAAATCGATAGCTGTTTTGTTTTAGGGTACTCAATGGGCGGGCGAGTAGCGACTGCTTTTGCTGCAAAATATAAGGAGCTTGTGCGCGGGCTTATTCTAGTTAGTAGTTCACCAGGACTGCGAGACGAAAAAGAACGCGCAAGTCGAATTAGTGCAGATAATCGTTTAGCTGACACGCTTGATGCAGATGGTATTGAACCTTTTGTAGCTTACTGGGAAAATTTAGCCCTTTTTGCATCACAGAAGAATTTACCGTTTGCGTTAAAAAAGCGAATAAGATTAGAGCGATTAGCTCAAAATCCACATGGTTTAGCAATGAGTTTACGCGGAATGGGCACCGGGAAGCAACCTTCTTATTGGGAAAATTTAGCGGGCTTTACGTTTCCTGTGCTACTGATTACGGGCAATTTAGATGAGAAATTCGAAAAAATCGCCCGAGAAATGAAGCAACTTTTACCAAATAGCACACATGTCACGGTACAAGAAGCGGGGCATGCTGTTTATTTAGAACAACCAAACATTTTTTCAAGTCAGCTCATATACTGGCTGGAAGGTATTTTAAAGGAGGAAGAAAAATGAGTTTTAATTGGCAAACAGAAAAAGTATACGAGGAAATCAAATATGAAAGTTATGAAGGAATCGCAAAAATTACGATTAATCGTCCAGAAGTACATAATGCATTTACACCAAAAACAGTAACAGAAATGATTGATGCATTTAACTTAGCACGCGATAATTCGGATCTTGGCGTTATTATTTTAACAGGGGAAGGCGAAAAAGCATTCTGTTCTGGCGGAGACCAAAAAGTGCGCGGTCACGGCGGTTACGTTGGCGATGACCAAATTCCACGCTTAAACGTACTTGATTTACAACGTTTAATTCGTGTTATTCCAAAACCAGTTATCGCGATGGTTGCAGGCTGGTCCATTGGTGGGGGAAATGTTCTTCAATTAGTATGTGACTTAACAATTGCAGCAGATAATGCGAAATTTGGACAAACTGGGCCGAATGTTGGTAGTTTTGATGCTGGCTACGGTTCTGGCTATTTAGCACGTGTTATCGGACATAAGAAAGCGAAAGAAGTTTGGTTCATGTGCCGTCAATATACAGCGGACGAAGCACTTGAAATGGGCTGGATTAACACAGTTGTTCCAGTAGCAGATTTAGAAAAAGAAACAGTAGCTTGGGCGAAAGAAATGCTACAAAAAAGTCCAACTGCCTTGCGTTTCATCAAAGCAGCTTTCAATGCAGATACTGACGGTTTAGCAGGTATTCAGCAATTAGCTGGTGACGCAACACTTCTATACTATACAACAGATGAAGCCAAAGAAGGTCGCGATGCCTTTAAAGAAAAACGTGATCCAGACTTTGACCAATTTCCAAAATTCCCTTGATTTGAAGGTGTAAAAATGGACATGACAAACTGGCTTCAAAAACGAGTGCGGCTTTCTCCTGGAGAAACCGCGCTCGTTTTTGAAGGAAAACAAGAAACGTTTGAAGAAATATATGAAGCCGTAGAGAAACTTGCGGGTAAATTATTCGCGCGTGGTATTAGAAAAGACGAGATGGTTGCTTTACTTGGAAAAAATGACCGAATGACTTTTTTACTTATTCATGCTTTGCAACAACTTGGAGCTATCACTTTATTCCTTAACAATCGTTTAACGAAAAAAGAGATTACTTTTCAATTGGCAAATGCTGAGGTAAAACAAGTGATTGTAGCAGATGTGTTTTTGGATAAAGTGACTTCTGGAATTAGCTATGAAGAGTTAGAGCAAACGACATACGTGGAACCCGATTTATGCAAAACATGGGATTTATCACGCACGGCTTCGGTTATGTATACTTCAGGAACAACTGGAAAACCAAAAGGTGTAATGCAAACATATGAAAATCATTGGTGGAGCGCTGTTTCTTCTGTTTTAAATTTAGGTTTAACGGAGAAAGATAGTTGGCTTTGCGCTGTACCTATTTTTCATATTAGCGGTTTATCAATTATGATGCGTTCCGTTATTTATGGTATTCCCGTGTATTTAGAAGAGCATTTCGATGAAGAAAAAATTACGCAATTGCTTGAAAGTGGTAAAATTTCTACCATCTCTGTAGTGACTTCGATGTTAGAACGATTGTTAAAAATTCAAGGCGGAAGCTACCATCCGAATTTGCGAACTGTTTTGTTAGGTGGGGGTCCGGCAAGTAAAGCTGTTTTGGAAATTTGTAAACAACGCGATATTCCATTAGTACAGTCGTTTGGAATGACTGAAACGGCTTCACAAATTGTGACATTGCCACCAAAAGATGCCTTAAACAAAATTGGCTCCTCAGGTAAAGCGTTATTTCCTGCAGAAGTAAAAATTGCTGACGATGGCGAAATTTTACTAAAAGGACCTTCGATTACACCTGGATATTTACACAATGAAGAAGCAACGGCAAAAGCTTTTATAGATGGCTGGTTTAAAACGGGCGATATTGGTTATTTGGATGAGGAGGGCTTCTTATTTGTTTTAGAGCGGCGTTCTGATTTAATTATTTCTGGTGGCGAAAATATTTATCCGACTGAAATAGAACATGTGATTGGCGCTTATGAGGCTGTGGAAGAAGTTGCGGTTGTAGGTAAATCAGATGCTAAATGGGGCAGTGTTCCTGTTGCTTTTATCGTTGTAAATGAAGGATTTGATGAAGGGGTATTAAAAGATATTTGTCAAACGAACTTGGCTAGTTTTAAAATCCCTAAGCAAATAACAATTGTGGAGCATCTACCGAAAACAGCTTCAGGCAAAATTCAGCGAAATAAATTAAAAGAAAGACACTCTAATTAATTAGAGCGCCTTTCTTTTTTTTAATAATCAAGTCCTTGTTTTAAAGCTTTTAAATTATCGTTCATGATGGAAAGATAATCGCGACCTTGGTCTATATCTTTTTGTGTCAGTGTTTCGAGATTATGAAGTGTCAGCGTTTTTGTATTTGTTTCTTGTTTGATGACATCTGCTATTTTTGAATTAGTGTTTTGTTCCAGCATAATGTAAGGGATTTTTGCTGCTTCGATTTTTTCCACGATAGTTTTTAATTTTTTTTGAGAAGGTTCGTCGCTAGTCGATACGCCGGCTATAGGGATTTGATGTAAGTTATATTCTGTTTCCCAGTAACTGTAAGCGGCATGAGCTGTAACAAAATCTTCTTGTTTTGCTTCACTTGTAACGGAGCGGAAATCTGTGTCTAATTTTTTTAATTTTTCTTCTACAGCTTGATAATTTTGCTCGAATGTTTCTTTTTGATCGGGCATTTCTTTAATTAACTTATCTTTTACGATAGTGGCCATTTGTTCCATATACACAGGGTTTAACCATACGTGTGGGTTTATATCGCCGTGCTCGTGTTCCTCTTCGCTTTCGTGGTCATGTTCTTCGGCCGCATCAGGATCTTTTGGCAAGTCGAGTTTTTCTGCGGTAGAGACAAAAGTAACATGTTCGTTCGCTAATGTTTTTTCTGCTTTATCGACAAAACCTTCCATACCAAGTCCGATATAGAAAAATAAATCGCTATCGGCAATTTTCATCATATCTTTCTGTGTCGGTTCAAAACTGTGGGCATCAGAACCAGGCGGGTAAATGCTTTTAACGTCTACATATTTGCCACCAATTTGTTCTGTTAAATACTGCAAAGGATAAACGGTAGTGTAGACGTTCAATTTACCGCTTTTTGTTGCTTTTGTATTACTACTGTCTGAACAGCCCGTAAGTATTAAAAAAACGGATAATAATGCTGTTAAAGCAAGAAGATAACTTTTTTTCAATCCATTCACTCCTCTAAATCGAAATTGTTCTTGTTTAAATAGTATACTAATCGTAGCAATTACGATTTATAGTCCGAATTTGATAATACCTTATTATTTCAGAAAAAGCAAGAAAAAATGAACCGGTATAAACCGATTCATGCTATTATTAATGGTGATGATGGGCTTTACAAGTATGGCCAGAATCATCATTTTTATCTTTTTTAGGTGGTACGAAATCAAGTCCGCCTTTATGAAAAGGGTGGCATTTGGAAATACGTCTAATTGCGAGATAACTTCCTTTTAGGGCGCCATGTGTTTCTATCGCTTCAATTCCGTAAGCAGAACAGGTCGGATAAAAACGACACGTAGCCGGAGTGAAACGAGAGATATATTTTTGATAAAGTCGGATTCCTCCGATAAGCATTTTTTTCATTAATATTCATCCTCTAAAATTCATCTTACTAACAGCTTACCATATTTTTGAAAAAAGAAAAGGAAGTGAGTTTTTGTTTATTTATAAAGATACTTTAGGCAATAAAGTGACCATTTATTTTGAAGAACAAGGGAAAAATCCAGATGACGTACTCATTATTCCTAAAATTGACGATGGTTGGCTTTTTACGGAACATAAAATTCGCGGTCTCGAATTCCCCGGTGGTAAAGGAGAGCACGGTGAAACGAGTCTTTTAGCAGCCCGCCGCGAACTAATGGAAGAGACTGGTGCAGTGGCTGAAGGATTTCATTTTGTTGCGGATTATTTAGTTGAATCTAAGGAACGAACTTTTACTAAACGGGTTTATACAGCAAAGATTGTTTCAATAACAAGGCAACAAAACTACTTTGAAACAAAAGGTCCAGTTGTTGTGAAAGGAACACTTAGTAAGTTTATTTTGCAACCGGCATTTAGTTTTTTTATGCGTGACGCTGGAATGGTACAAATTGTTAAGCAGGCTGAGCGGATTTTAAACGATAAAAACTAGTCAAACCAGGGTAATCTCTGCTATTATAAAAGAAACTGGAGGTGAGAAAATTGGGTATGCCACTTGAGGTAAACACAATGATCGTAACAAAGGGAAATGAAAAAAGAATTTCAGATAATTTCTTTGAACTGGAAAAAGTAGGTTACCGGATTTATCCAATTGATGTTCCAATTGCTGTTCGTAAAACAAAAGAAGGCGAAACACTTGGAGAAGCAATTCCGCGCAAACTTGTATGGGAAAATAATAAAACCATCATTAAATATGAATTAATCGCTTTAAATTCAAGTAACTAATTTTGGAGGGGATTTTTTGAAACGCAAAGTTGGTATAATTGGTGCTGGTCATGTTGGAAGCGACGTGGCTTTTTCTCTTGTTACGCAAGGGATTTGTGATGAAATCGTTATAATTGATAAAATAGAAGCAAAAGCAGAGAGTGAAGCGCTTGAGTTACGCGATATGGCATCGATGACTCGTTCCTATACAACCATTACAGCGAATAACTGGGAAGCTCTTTCAGATGCAGATATTATTGTGATGGCTGTTGGTCCGGAAACACTACTACGAGAAGATCGTATGGAAGAACTCGTTGAAACAAGTCGTTCGGTAACGGAGATTGTGCCGAAAATTTTAGCGACAGGTTTTAAAGGGATTTTTGTGAATATTACTAATCCGTGTGATGTTATTACCATGCTCATTCAAAAAATATCTGGTTTTGATCGTTCCCGTGTATTTGGAACAGGAACATCGCTTGATACCGCTAGAATGAGAAGAGTGGTTGGAGAAGCTTTACATATTAATCCAAAAAGCATCGAAGGTTACGTTCTTGGCGAGCATGGTGAATCACAATTCGTTGCGTGGTCGACTGTGAAAATCGGTGGCGTCAATTTCACTGATTATAAAACGAAGGCACCGCTTGATTTACCTGCTTTAAAAGATGCTGTACGCGGCGGTGGCTGGAATATTTTAACGGGTAAAGGTTGGACGAGTTTTGGAATTGCTACTGCTACAGCGGGAATTGTTGATGCTCTCTTAACAGATGCGAAACAAGTATTTCCGTTAGCTGTTTTTTCAGAACAAACAAATACATATATCGGACAACCAGCACTTATTGGAGCAAATGGGGTTCTAGATACGATAAAACCACCACTAACCAAAGAAGAACAAACTAATTTTGAACATTCAGCGGAAGTTATCCGTAAAGCTTTCGACTTGCTTTAGATTTAAAATTATCCATAAAAAAACTAGCTACATTAAAGATTCTCATCTTTTAACGTAGCTAGTTTTTTAAGCTGTTTTGACTTTTTTCTTTTGTTTAGGTTTTTTTGATTTTTTGGAAATAAAGCGAACTAGGCTAATAATAAGTGATACGACATATTCACCAAATGAACCAATAAAAATAGCAATAGCGATTTCTGTTTGTGACATCCCACCACCGTAAAAACTGATGAAAAATACCACACCACTTGCAATTAATCCCATTGTTGCTAGGAAATATTTAAACCAATACCAACGAAAAACAAAATCAAATAAACATACAACGGCTAAAAACCCAAGAAAAATAATCAAGGATAACGTAATTAAACTCATAGATACAATCTCCTTTAGATAAGTAAAACATCTTTTTTATCCATCTATCATACCACAGGATGGAAATAATGATAAGCGAAAAATAAAGGAAGGCATTTTTTTACTGTTTTTTGCAAATGGAAATCAAGACAAAACCGAATTTTTATTGCATATAGCCTCAGTTTATGGTATTCTATCTTAGAATTAAAATTTATCTCTTATCCAGAGCGGTAGAGGGACTGACCCTTTGAAGCCCAGCAACCTACACATATAAGTGAAAGGTGCTAATCTGTTGCAGGAGTAATATCTCCTGAACGATGAGAGCAAAGGTATAATTATAGCCTTTCTCTATTCGTGCGCGTTTCGTGCAAAATAGAGAGAGGCTTTTTATATGAGACGTATTTGGAGAGAACTAAAGGAGGAAAATAAAATTGGCTAAAAACCGTCATCTATTTACATCGGAATCGGTTTCTGATGGACATCCAGATAAAATTGCAGATCAAATATCTGATGCAATTTTAGATGCAATTATTTCAAAAGATCCGGACGCACGTGTCGCTTGTGAGACTACTGTGACGACTGGTTTAGTTTTAGTAGCAGGTGAGATTACTACTTCTGTTTATGTAGATATTCCTAAAATCGTTCGTGATACTATTAAAGAAATCGGCTATACTCGAGCAAAATATGGTTTTGATGCAGAGACATGTGCTGTTTTAACGGCTATTGACGAACAATCACCAGATATTGCGCAAGGTGTGGACGAGGCACTAGAATCAAGAAGTGGCAGCGAAATTGATGCTGCTATTGAAGCAATTGGGGCAGGAGACCAAGGTTTGATGTTTGGTTTTGCTACAGATGAAACAGAAGAGTTAATGCCACTACCAATCTTTTTGGCACATGGCTTGGCACGCAAGTTAACAGAATTACGCAAAACGAATAAATTAGATTATTTACGACCAGATGCGAAAACACAAGTAACCGTAGAATATGATGAATTTAATCAACCTGTTCGCATTGATACAATTGTTGTTTCAACGCAACATCATCCTGACATCACACAAGAACAAATCGCGAAAGACTTACACACACATCTATTCCCAGAAGTAATTGATGCTTCTTTCTTAGATGAAAATACGAAATACTTTATTAATCCAACTGGCCGCTTTGTTATTGGTGGACCACTTGGCGATGCTGGACTTACTGGCCGTAAAATTATCGTGGATACATACGGTGGTTATGCGCGTCACGGCGGGGGAGCGTTCTCTGGTAAAGATCCAACCAAAGTAGACCGTTCGGGTGCTTATGCTGCAAGATACGTAGCTAAAAATATCGTTGCTGCTGGACTTGCTAAAAAAGTAGAAGTACAAGTTGCATATGCCATCGGAGTTGCGCATCCAGTTTCCATTTCGATTGACACATATGGAACAAGTGACTATTCAGAACAAGAACTAATTGATGGCGTTAATGAGCTATTTGACTTACGCCCAGCTGGGATAATCCATATGCTTGATTTACGTCGTCCAATTTATCGTCAAACAGCTGCATTTGGTCATTTTGGCCGTAGCGACCTTGATTTACCTTGGGAAAGAACGGATAAAGCAGAAGCCTTAAAAAAATTAATCGTAAAATAAGCTTAACCGAACATTTCTTGTGAGGAATGTTCGGTTTTTTTCTTTCCTAAACAGTGCAAAGAAAGCCTAGTTATGATATGATAGACGTTGTGAAAAAAAGATAAAATGATTATCTATATAGAGGAGAAATGTTACCATGTGTGGATTTGTAGGATGCGTACATGACCGCATTACAGAAATTACTGGCGCTGATAAAGAAACCTTTAGACAAATGAACAGTATGATTACGCACCGTGGGCCAGATGATGAAGGATACTTCACAGATGATCACGTGCAGTTTGGTTTCCGCCGTTTAAGTATTATTGATGTAGAAAACGGTCATCAACCGTTAACGTATGAAAATGAACGTTACTGGATTATTTTTAATGGAGAAGTTTATAACTATGTGGAACTCCGCGAGCAATTAGTTGCTGAAGGAATGACATTTGAAACCGAAAGTGATACAGAAGTAATTATCGCTACATATGCGAAATACAAAGAAAAAACAGCAGAACGTCTTCGTGGGATGTTTGGTTTTGTTATTTGGGATAAACAAGAAGAACTTGTTTACGGCGCACGCGACCCATTCGGAATTAAACCATTTTTCTATGCAGAAGAAGACGGTAAGCTATTTATGGGTTCTGAAAAGAAATCCATTTTACATGCTTTAAAAGAAAAAGAATTAGATGAAGTTTCATTACAAAACTATATGACTTATCAATTCGTTCCAGAACCAGATTCCTTAACTAAAAATGTAAAACGCTTAGAACCAGGGCATCAGTTCACGAAAAAAATCGGTCAACCAATGGAGATTACAACTTATTGGAAAGCATCTTTTGCACCAGTAACTAAATCAGAAGACGCATGGATTAAAGAAGTGCGTGACGTAATGTATGATTCTGTAAAAATGCATATGCGCTCCGATGTACCAGTTGGTTCATTCCTATCTGGCGGTATTGATTCATCGATTATTGCGGCGATTGCCAAAGAATATCATCCTGCAATTAAAACATTCTCTGTTGGTTTTGAACGCGATGGTTTCAGTGAAATCGATGTAGCAAAAGAAACAGCAGATAAGCTTGGTGTAGAAAATATTAGTTATGTTATCTCACCGGAAGAATATATGAAAGAATTACCAAAAATTGTTTGGCATATGGATGACCCACTTGCTGATCCGGCTGCTATTCCGCTTTATTTCTTATCAAGAGAAGCGCGTAAACAAGTAACAGTAGCCTTATCAGGTGAGGGCGCAGATGAACTTTTTGGCGGTTATAACATTTATAACGAACCAAATTCCCTTGCGATGTTTAACAAAATGCCAGGCGTATTTAAATCAATGTTAAATAGCGTGGCGCGTATTATGCCTGAAGGAATGCGTGGTAAAAGTTTCTTAGAACGCGGAACAACACCGATGGAAGAACGTTACATCGGAAACGCCAAAATGTTCACAGAAAAAGAAAAACAAATTTTACTTCCGAAATACCAATCTGGTCATGATTATACGAACATTACAGATCCATTTTATGCAGAAACTAAGAATTATCATCCTGTAGAAAGAATGCAGTATATTGATATTCATACGTGGCTACGTGGAGATATTCTCCTAAAAGCTGACCGGATGACGATGGCTAATTCACTGGAAGTTCGTGTACCTTTCCTTGATAAAGAAGTGTACAATGTAGCAAGAAATATTCCAGATACAATGAAAACAACCAATGGAACAACCAAATACATCTTACGTAAAGCGGCAGCCACTTTTGTACCAGAACACGTACTTAATCGCCGTAAACTAGGATTCCCAGTACCAATTCGTCACTGGCTAAAAGACGAAATGAACGCTTGGGTTAAAAATATCATTAAAGAATCACCAACCGATCATTTAATTAACAAACAATATGTTCTAGGCTTACTAGAAGACCACTGTGCTGGTAAATTCGACTATAGTCGTAAAATCTGGACAGTTGTTATCTTTATGATTTGGTATGATGTATACGTAGCAGATAAATACGATTTTGGAAAATAAAAAGAAAACCTAGACAGGCTAATTACTAGCTTTGTCTAGGTTTTCTTTTTTCGATGATAATGACGAATGGGGCATCATTTTTTTGATTGATAAATTGATAAGATAAAACGTGGAAATCTTGTTGTGGGATTGCTTCACAAAAAGTCACAACAGCATCTTTTTCCAGTTTTCCAGCGGGGTGGCCGTGATATATAACGAGAATAATGACGCCACCAACTTCGAGTAGCTGCATTAAATGGCCAATGCTTTCTAACGTAGAATCAGCGGTTGTCGTAATTTCTTTATCGCCACCTGGCAAGTAGCCGAGATTGAAAATAGCAGCGCGAACAGGTTTTGTTGCATATTCTGGAATAAGCGCATGGCTAGCACATACGAGCTCTACTTGTGATGCGACACCCGCATTTTCTAAACGAGTTTTCGTTGCATCAATTGCCATTTGTTGAATATCAAACCCGAGCACATGACCATTTACACCCACAAGTTCTGCTAGTAAAAGCGTATCATGCCCATTGCCACATGTTGCGTCAATTACATAATCTCCAGAGCGAACTACTTTTCGAAGTGTGTCATGAGCGAAGGGGAGAATACCACGTAAATTCATTTGGAACTCACTTCCACAGGTTGATATAATTTCCCTTGCCAACTATCTCTTCGAACGAGTTCCGCATCAATGGCATTCAGTACTTCAAATTTATTTAAACTCCAAACTGGGCCAATTAAGTCATCCACGCCACCATCACCTGTAATTCGGTGAATAACCATTTCAGGAGGCAGAATTTCGAGTTGGTCAGCCACTAAGTTCACATAACCATCACGGGTTAAAAATTCTAAGTCACCTTTTTTATAATCTTCTACCATTGGCGTTCCTTTTAATAAATGGAGTAAATGGATTTTAATACCATCAACGCCACTTTCAACTACTTTTTGTGCGGTTTCCATCATCATTTCCGGCGTTTCTTTCGGAAGACCATTAATAATGTGAGTACAAATGCGGATATTATGTGTTTGTAGTTTGCGCACGCCTTCTAAATAACAATCATAGTCATGCGCGCGGTTAATTAAGCGCCCAGTTTCATCGTGAGCAGATTGCAAACCAAGCTCTAACCATAAATAAGTCCGTTCATTTAATTCAGCCAGGTATTCAACGACATCATCCGGCAAACAGTCAGGTCGTGTCGCAATCGAAAGCCCAACCACGCCAGGCTCATTCAAAACTGTTTCAAATTTCTCACGCAGTTCAGCAACAGGGGCATGAGTGTTAGTAAAAGCCTGGAAGTAAGCAATACATTTCCCGTCTTTCCATTTCGTTTGCATTTTGTCGCGCACTTGCTGGAATTGTACTTTTAAATCAAGCGCTCGGTTCCCAGCAAAATCACCAGAACCAGCCGCGCTACAAAATGTACAACCACCATGCGCTACTGTGCCATCACGATTTGGACAATCAAAACCGCCATCGAGCGCAACTTTATATGTCTTTTGCCCAAATTCTTCTCGTAAACAGTAGTTCCATGTATGGTATCTTTTATTATCATTACTATATACAAATGGATTCGTTTGTTTCACTAGTTTTAGACTCCTTCAAATGAAATTCTCCATTCATTTTAGCACATTTTACTACGAAAGTTAGATAAATCTTCAGACCGCTTGCTAAAAAACCTAAATTCAGCTACAATAAGACTAATGAATTTTGCGAAATAGCGATGAATTGGAGTAGTAATCTGCATATTTTGATGTGAAGAGAGCTGACGGTTGGTGCAAGTCAGTCACAAAATCCGGATGAACTTACCATGGAGCTTGGGTGTATCCCCGTTTTCCGCGTTAAGGAATTGTTAAGTTGAGTGGTTAAACACTAATGTGGGTGGTACCGCGGGAGAAGCATCTCTCGTCCCATGGCGATAAGCCGTTGGGATGTAGGGATTTTTTTGTAGCCAAAATTCGATATTTTAAGGAAAAGAGGATGAGTAAAGTGACATTTAATCATAAAAAAATGGAACCGAAATGGCAACAATATTGGAGTGAACATAACACTTTTAAAACAACAGAAGATAAAGACAAAGAAAACTTCTATGCACTAGATATGTTCCCTTACCCATCTGGAGCAGGTCTTCACGTAGGACATCCAGAAGGTTATACAGCAACAGATATTTTGTCTAGAATGAAACGTATGCAAGGGAAGAATGTCCTTCATCCAATCGGTTGGGATGCATTTGGACTTCCTGCAGAGCAATATGCGATTGATACTGGTAACGATCCAGAAGAATTCACCGCACTGAATATTGCC
This sequence comes from Listeria sp. Marseille-Q6474, assembly GCF_946902005.1. NCBI lineage: Bacteria > Bacillati > Bacillota > Bacilli > Caryophanales > Listeriaceae > Listeria > Listeria sp. Marseille-Q6474. The sequence goes on from NZ_CAMPPS010000001.1 coordinate 26,044, forward strand.
AACTTTACTCGCCAAATTAAATCTCTTGGTTTTTCCTATGATTGGGACCGTGAAATTAATACAACAGACCCAGAATATTATAAATGGACACAATGGATTTTTGAAAAACTATATGAAAAAGGCCTAGCTTATGAAGCCGAAATCGCTGTAAACTGGTGTCCGGCACTTGGAACCGTACTAGCCAACGAAGAAGTAATCGATGGCAAAAGTGAACGCGGTGGTTTCCCTGTTTTCCGCAAACCAATGCGTCAATGGATGCTTAAAATTACTGCCTATGCAGACCGTTTGCTAGATGACCTTGAACTTGTAGACTGGCCTGAAAATATTAAAGATATGCAACGTAACTGGATTGGTCGTTCAGAAGGCGCAGAAGTTACTTTTAAAATTAAAGATAGCGATGAAACGTTTAATGTCTTTACAACACGCCCAGATACACTTTTTGGCGCAACATATACGGTTTTTGCACCAGAACACGAACTTATCGAAAAAATCACAACACCTGAGCAAAAAGAAGCAGTTGAAGCTTATAAAAAACAAGTAGAACTAAAAAGCGAACTAGAAAGAACCGACCTTGCAAAAGACAAAACAGGCGTATTCACAGGAGCTTATGCGATTAATCCAATCAACGGCGAAGAAGTGCCGATTTGGATTGCGGACTACGTGTTGATTCAATATGGAACGGGTGCAATTATGGCCGTACCAGCACATGACGAACGCGACTTTGAATTTGCGCAACAATTTGGTTTGAATATTCGTCCAGTACTTGAAGGCGGCGACGTTACAAAAGAAGCTTTCACTGGCGATGGACCACATATTAACTCTGATTTCTTGAACGGACTAGCTAAAGCCGAAGCGATTACCGCTGCAATTGATTGGCTAGAAAAAGAAGACATCGGTAGCCGTAAAATCACGTATCGTTTGCGCGACTGGTTGTTCAGCAGACAACGTTACTGGGGTGAACCAATTCCAGTTATTCACTGGGAAGACGGGGAAACAACGCTTGTACCAGAAGACGAACTACCACTACTTCTACCAAAAGCAACAGAAATCAAACCATCAGGAACAGGCGAATCACCACTTGCTAACTTGCATGACTGGGTAAACGTAACAGACGAAAACGGTCGAAAAGGTCGTCGTGAAACAAATACTATGCCACAATGGGCTGGGTCAAGCTGGTATTTCCTGCGCTATATCGATCCAAACAATACAGAAGCAATTGCTGATAAAGAAAAATTAGCAGAATGGCTTCCTGTAGATGTTTATATCGGCGGGGCAGAGCATGCTGTACTTCACCTTCTTTATGCACGTTTCTGGCATAAATTCTTGTATGATATTGGCGTAGTTCCAACAAAAGAACCTTTCCAAAAACTATTTAACCAAGGCATGATTCTTGGCGAAAATAACGAAAAAATGTCCAAATCAAGAGGCAATGTCGTTAACCCTGATGAAGTAGTAGAAAAATACGGTGCAGACACACTTCGCTTGTACGAAATGTTCATGGGACCACTAGAAGCTTCTATTGCTTGGAATGAAAATGGACTAGAAGGTGCGCGTAAATTCTTAGACCGTATTTGGCGCTTGCTAGTAACTGAAGAAGGCACTCTTGCTGAAAAAGTAACAACCGATGCGAATGCTAATTTAGAAAAAGCGTATCATCATATGGTAAAAACAGTGACTAATCATTACGAAAATCTGCGTTTCAATACGGGAATTTCGCAATTAATGATTTTCATCAATGAAGCGTACAAACAAGATACGATTCCAAAACAATATGTTGAAGGTTTCGTGCAACTCTTGTCCCCAATCGCGCCACACCTTGCAGAAGAATTGTGGGAAATCCTTGGTCATACAGAAACAATTAGCTATGTAGCTTGGCCAGCCTACGATGAAACAAAACTAGTAGAAGATGAAGTAGAAATCGTACTTCAAGTAAATGGCAAAGTAAAAAGTAAAATCACCGTTGCAAAGTCACTCGGAAAAGAAGAACTAGAGAAACTCGCACATGAAGACGATAAAATCAAAGAAAACATAGACGGAAAAACCATCCGTAAAGTAATCGTCGTTCCAGGAAAACTTGTAAATATTGTTGCGAATTGATTAGAGAAACGCTTCGAAATTGAGCTTTGTTGCTAATTTTGAAGCGTTTTTTCTTTGGAAAATTTTAAGCAACATGCATAACAAATATAGCTAATATTTTGCTAGTATTAATGTAAAACGGGGTGTCAGCAATGAAAAACAGTATAGACTACATTAAAACTGTCCAAAATGTAAAACGTTTTTTTGAGGAGTTTCAGTATTTGGTCTTCCTTTTAGGACCTAGGAACAAAATAAAACTTAATTCTGAGGGAATAATAGAAGAAAAGTTAGTAACTGATGACAGTAGCTATCTAACTGCAATAGGAAAATTAGTTCAATTATATACAGAGATATTAAATACCATGAAACCTCTGCATCGTTTCATTCTAATTAAATGTTATATTGATAAACAAAAAGACATCGCTACAATGATGGAATTACCTTATGAAATAGCACAATTTAAAAGAATAAAAAAACAAGCCGTTCTCAGTTTAGCCGAAGAACTTGAGATTATCGTTGAAAAAAACTAGTTTAGGAAGAAAATCTGTATTACAGGTTGCATATTTCTCGTTTTTATGGTATATTAGGAAACGGTGTTAAATCACACACGCACGGTGACAGACTGAGAAGGTGCTTGGCGCTTGTTCGCTTAAGTTTTTCAGCTGGTTGATCCATGCGGAGGGCGGTTATCCGCAAAAAATAAACCAATAGGAGGGAATAACACATGCCTGTTATTTCAATGAAACAATTACTCGAAGCAGGAGTTCACTTCGGCCACCAAACTCGCCGTTGGAACCCAAAAATGAAGAAATATATCTTCACAGAAAGAAATGGTATTTATATCATTGACCTACAAAAAACAGTGAAAAAAGTAGACGAAGCTTTCAACTTCATGCGTGAAGTAGCTAGCGACAACGGAACTATCCTGTTTGTAGGAACTAAAAAACAAGCTCAAGAATCCGTTCGCGACGAAGCTATCCGTTCTGGACAATATTTCGTAAATCATCGTTGGTTAGGTGGTACTTTAACTAACTTTGAAACTATTCAAAAACGTATTCAACACCTTAAAAAAATCGAAAAAATGGAAGCAGACGGAACTTTTGAAGTCCTTCCTAAAAAAGAAGTAGTCCTTCTTAAAAAAGAACAAGAAAAACTAGAACGCTTCTTAGGCGGAATCAAAGACATGAAAGGTCTTCCTGATGCTTTATTCATCGTTGACCCACGCAAAGAACGTATTGCGGTTGCAGAAGCTCGTAAACTTCATATTCCTATCATCGGTATTGTTGATACAAACTGTGATCCGGATGAAATCGACTACGTAATCCCTGCAAATGATGATGCTATCCGTGCGGTTAAACTTTTAACTGCTAAAATGGCTGACGCTATCATTGAAGTGAACCAAGGGGAAGAGTTAACTGAAGCGGAAGTTGCTCCTGTAGAAGAAAAAGCTGCAGAAGAAACTACTGAAGCATAAGATTTTATTTGAAACTTTCAAGGTGATAAGGCACTATTCTTATCACCTTTTTTAAAGAGAAAAATTGGAGGGAAAATAAATGGCTAATATTACAGCTCAAATGGTAAAAGAATTACGTGAAAAAACTGGCGCTGGTATGATGGATTGTAAAAAAGCGCTTGTAGAAACTGAAGGAGATATGGAAAAAGCAATTGACTATCTTCGTGAAAAAGGAATCGCTAAAGCTGCGAAAAAATCTGATCGTGTTGCTTCTGAAGGTATGACTCATGTAATCAGCAATGAAAAACATGCAGTAGTACTTGAAGTAAATGCTGAAACAGATTTCGTTGCTAAAAACGACAACTTCCAACAATTAGTTGATGCACTAGCTAAACAAATTCTTGAAGTACGTCCAGATAGCTTAGAAGATGCACTTAAAACAGAAATGCCTAATGGTCAAACTGTTCAAGACTACATCACTGAAGCAATTACAAAAATCGGTGAAAACATTTCCCTTCGTCGTTTTGAAGTTAAAGAAAAAGCGGACAACTCTGCTTTCGGCGAATACATCCACATGAACGGACGTATTGGTGTTCTTACACTTCTTGAAGGAACTACTGACACTACTGTTGCAAAAGATGTTGCAATGCACATCGCTGCAATCAACCCTAAATACATTTCTCGTGAAGACGTTTCTACTGAAGAAGTTGAACACGAAAAAGAAGTATTAACTCAACAAGCATTAAACGAAGGCAAACCAGCTAATATCGTTGAAAAAATGGTAGAAGGTCGTTTGAAAAAATATCTAAGCGAAATTTCTTTAGAAGACCAACCATTTGTTAAAAACCCAGACATCACTGTTGGTGAATACGTAAAACAAAGCGGCGGAAAAGTTGTATCATTCGTACGTTTTGAAGTAGGCGAAGGAATCGAGAAAAAAGAAGATAACTTTGTTGAAGAAGTAATGAGCCAAGTGAAAAAATAAGTAATATTTGAATGAATATCAACTCCTGCAACCCTCTACGGATTGCAGGAGTTTTTTTATTTATTTTGATAGTTTATCCTGCGTGTGTTTTTTGCTATACTTAGAAGGTACAATAAAACTAAGGGAGAACAGCATGAAAAAAATCATCAAGGTTATTTTTGTTACTTTATTTATTTTATTTTTAGTAAATAATTTACGAGTAATGATTCAAACAAAGGACGGATTAGATTCACCTCTTTGGCTGCAAATCGTTTATTTATTAGCTTATCTAGTTTCTGCAATTGGTGCCTATAAAGAAAAGTGGTTCGGTTTTTTTATCGCATTTTTATTTGGAGTTATGATTATGATAGCAAGTATTATTATCACTTTATAAACAAAAAGCCTCGATTTAATTATCGAGGCTTTTTTTGAGAATTTTAATATACTACGGATGAATATTTATACATTTTATATATAAGAATTTATATATATAAAGGGATTTTGGTATTGGTTCTTAACCACGAAATCCAGTTCCTTGAACAATTTGTCATATTTGGAACGTCAGTTGCATAAAATAGTGAAATACACTCAAAATAAGGTGAAATAATAGACCAAATAGACGATTCGTTTCAAAAAGTGTAATAATAATTCTAATTTAAGCCTGATTTTAGTCGTTCATGACAAGAATCGGCTATTTCATTACATTTTTGGTTATACATTCGCTATCCATGTTACAATTTTTTTGGAGGGTATAAAGTTTAGAAATGAGGAGTTCAAAGTTGGAAAAAGGGATGACGAACATTAAAAGAAATATTTATAAATTACTTTTATTTTTACTTAGTTTCCTAGTAGCTTTTATTGTATATTTCCGTATATTTTATAATATCTTACCCATGTACTTTGGCAATATGGAGAGCTTGAATAAAAATGTTTTAGCTTTTGGGATTGTGGTACTCACGCTATACATTTTACTCAAAATGGTTTTTAAGCTTCAAAATAAATGGGATGGATATTTATTACTTTTATTGTATTTATTCGTTTTAACTATCGGCTTATTAAGACCTGATGATAGTGTATCTTTAGAGTCCTATTTCAATGTCAATGTGATGCTTATTTTAGAAGATTTACGCATTAATGAAGCTTCGTGGTCCGTACTTTTAATTAATTTAGTGTTATTCACTCCTATGTATTTTCTGCTAAGCTTTGTTCCATTTTTGGATGATTTTCTAAAGCGCTTTATTGCCTTTTTTACTTTGATTTTAGTAATCGAAAGCTTGCAATCTGTATTAAAAGTGGGGATGTTTGATGTAACCGATTTGCTATTATATATCATCGGATTTTTCGCTGGATTCGGAGTTTACTGTTGTATAAAAAATGTATTTAGAGCACAAAAGCCCAGAAACTCGAGCCAATTTTAAAAATTTAGTACGTACGAAAGCTTGTTATTATTTAAATAGGGATTTCCTATTTTTATGATATAGTTTGAGAGAAAAGGGGGAGTATTCATCACGTTAGGAAGAAAAAAAGGTATACGTATTAACTAATATGTTTACTGTTTCACTTGAAAAATTACTTACAAAGAGGAGCGACACAGAATGAAGAAAATTTTATCATTGTTAGTAGCATTTATTTGCGTATGGAGTATGGTTATGCCGAGCGTGGAAGCGAGTGCGGCAGCTAAAATTATTACATGGGATTTAGTAGATAGTAGTAAGCATTTAGATTACTCGGGTAATTCGAAGTATATGTCTTTTATAAGATCAGGGGCCAATACTTGGAACGCCTATAAAAAGGGAGTAATTAGACCAGCTTCTGCGCAGAATAAATCAGATGTTTATTGCAGTGATGTTTCCGTCAATAACAATGTTAATGCTACTACTTATAGCAATGGAAAAATTACTTTTAACAAAAAAAATATGGATAAAAAAAATAATGCTGGTAAGCAAAATGTAGCAACACACGAATTAGGTCATGGTTTGCGATTAGCTCATAATGCATCCTCTGATGTGATGTACCAATATAGTACTTCCAAGACGAGCTTATCTACGAACGACAAAATATCTTATGATGCAGCATATAAAAAATATTAAAAAGGGGTACTTAAGATGAAAAAGACAACTATGGGAATAATTGCTTCAACAGTAACAATTTTAGGTATCGGTTGCTTGCTAACAGTAAGTACATATGCAGAAAAAACAGAACCAAAGAAAAAAGAAGTTCCAACTTATGCAATCCATTCAGACTATACACTAAATATCGATAATCCAAATGAAGTTGTTGGTGATGCGGATTATGTGTTTGTCGGAAAAGTAACAGAAGAGAGCGGGACTATTTATAAAAATAAAACGCCAATCGAACAAGAAGATGGTTCGGTAAAATATATCGGAGAAGCCTACACAAATTATAAAATCAAAGTTATTTCTAATTTAAAAAATGAACTGACAACGGATAAAGAACTTGCGATAGCCAAACAAGGTGGTATTCGAGAGGACGGTTCTGCCTATGATATATTTGAAGATGACATACTGCCAGATGTAGGAAAAGTTTATATTTTTACTGCTTATACGCAAGATGATGGTTCATTACTTATTTCAGGTGGTAACTCTACAATAGCCTTCGATGAAAAAACAAAAAATATCGATACAGCAAAAGAAGTTACGCAAACAGAAGAATATGAAACGTATGAAAATGCCGTAGAAAACCAAGTGAAAATAGAAGAAAACTAAATAGAAATGATCAAAAAGCATAACGGTGCTTACTAAGTATCGTTATGCTTTTATTGTATATAGCTGTATTTTTTCTTAAAAGTAATCCCGAAATACAAATAATTTTTAAACAATTTGCAATTATTTGTTGCGCTTTCAAATGAAATCGGTTAAACTAATATCGTTGCATAATAAAACAAAGGAGGAATGGACGATGAATAATTATATTACGACTTCAAACATGGCATTATTGCGCTTAAAAATAGAATTTATTTCACCGGACCATTTCGCGAGCAAGGGAACTCTCCTTTAAGTTGGTTTTATTTTATACAAAGTGGTGACAAATAAATATATTTTTTCGGGTAATAATGGGCAGAAATAGGTCCATTATTTTTATTTGTCCAAATTTAAGGAAAAAAGGGAGGGATAGTTGTTTGAAAATTTTTAAAGCATTAAGCTGGTTTTTTAAAGAAAATTGGAAGTCTTATGCGTTTGGGGTAACAATTTTATTTACAATTGCGCTTTTGCAGTTAGTACCGCCGCAAATAATTGGCTACACGGTGGATGCAGTCACAAATGACTCACTGACAAAAGAAAAATTGATTAAATGGATGCTTATTCTCGTTGTAGCAGCTGTTCTTGCTTACGTTGGACGTTACGTTTGGCGGATGTTGATTTTCGGTTCTGATAACAAATTACAACGGACGTTACGCTTGCGACTGTTCGAACATTTTACGAAGATGTCACCATTTTTCTTCCAACGGTATCGTACTGGGGATTTAATGGCACATGCGACGAATGATATTACCGCTATTCAACAAGTGGCGGGAATTGGTGTTTTGACATTATCGGATTCTGTGTTAACAGGAGGAACGGTTATTGCAACCATGGCGATTACGATTGACTGGCGCCTTACTTTGATTGCATTACTTCCAATGCCGTTTATGGTACTCGGAAGTTCGATTTTAGGTAAAAAATTACATGATCGTTTCCACGGGGCTCAAGCTGCTTTTTCGATGTTAAATGATAAAACACAAGAAAGTATTTCAGGAATTAAAGTCACACGAACATTTGGGCAAGAAAAAGAAGATATTCAAGATTTTGCCAAACAAACAAAAGAAGTAGTTCAAAAAAATATTTCGGTTGCTAAAGTGGATGCGATGTTCGATCCAATGATTTCGATTATTGTAGGGATTTCCTTTGTGCTTTCCTTAGGGTTTGGAGCTAAATTCGTTGTTGACGGAGAATTGACTATTGGACAAGTGATTGCTTTTTCAAACTATTTATTCTTACTCATTTGGCCGATGTTAGCATTTGGATTTTTATACAATATCATTCAGCGCGGAAATGCTTCTTACGACCGTGTGCAGCATTTGCTTGCGGAAAAAGAAGATGTAATTGATCACGCAGATGCAGTAGATGTTGCGCCAGAAGGTAATTTACATGTGGAAATTAATGCATTTACCTATCCAGATGAAAGTGAACCAGTATTGTCTGAGATTGGTTTTGACTTAGAATCTGGTGAAACGCTTGGAATTGTTGGGCGAACTGGTTCTGGGAAAACATCGTTATTAAAATTATTAATGCGAGAATATGATACGTACGATGGCGAAATTTCTTTTGCAGATGTAAAAATTCAAGATTACACTGTACGAGCTTTGAGAGAAGCAATCGGTTATGTGCCACAAGATCAGTTTTTATTCTCAACAACCGTGCGTGATAATATTCGTTTTGGGAAACCAGAAGCACCTCAAGAAGAAGTGAGCAAAATCGCGCAACTTGTATCTGTTGATGAAGATATTCTTGGGTTTGAACATGGGTATGATACGATTGTCGGCGAGCGCGGAGTTTCACTTTCTGGTGGGCAAAAACAGCGGCTTGCCATCGCACGTGCCTTAATTATGAATCCAGAATTGCTGATTTTGGATGATGCACTTTCGGCGGTAGATGCAAAAACGGAAGAACAGATTCTATCTAATTTAAAAGAGAATCGTTCTGATAAGACGACTATCATTAGCGCACACCGACTTAGTTCTGTGGAACATGCTAATTTGATTATTGTTATTGATAAAGGGAGAATTGTGGAACGAGGAACGCATAGTGAGCTAATGACGTTAGATGGCTGGTATGCAGAAATGTTCCATGAGCAACAACTAGAGGAAGCTTTAGGAGAAGGGGGTGCGGCTGATGGAAGTGATGAATGAACAAGACGAAATGTTAGTGATGTCCGGTAAAGAACACCGTGCAGTATTAAAGCGAATGCTTAGTTACACAAAATATCATATTCCAAGTTTGATTTGGACTGGAATTCTTGTTCTTCTTGTAACGCTTGCAGATGTATTCGCGCCAATTTTGATTAAAATATTCTTGGATGATTATTTAACGCCAATGAATTTAGAAATGCAAGCTTTGTTAATTTTAGGAGCGGGGTATTTAGGGCTGACAATTGGGAAATCCATTGTGTGGTACTTCCAATTGCTTTATTTCCAAAAAATCGCGCTTGAAATTGTGCAGCAAATGCGGATTGATATTTTTACGAAGCTTCATTCACTTGGAATGCGTTATTTTGATAAAACGCCTGCTGGGAGTATCGTTTCGCGTGTGACAAATGATACGGAAGCTGTGAAAGATATGTTTATTAATGTGCTTTCAACTGCGATTCAAAGTTTGTTTATGCTCGTAGGGATTTATGCGGCGATGTTTGCGCTCAATGTTCAGTTAGCGCTTTATAGCTTGCTGTTATTCCCACTTATTGTCTTTATTATTTTTGTTTACCGGAAATATAGTTCCCAGTTTTACCGGGCAAGACGAGAAAAATTAAGCCAATTAAATGCGAAAATTGCTGAGTCGATTTCAGGGATGTCGATTGTGCAACAATTTAATCAAGAGCGCCGTTTAGTAAAAGAATTCGAGCACATCAACAAAGACTATTATGATGTTGGAATGAAAAATATTAAATTTAATGCGCTCTTACTTGGGCCAGCCATTGACTTGATTTACGCGCTAGCAGTTGTGATTATTCTTAGCTTTTTCGGGGCTGAATCATTAACTGGTCCTGTAGCTATCGGGACAATTTATGCGTTTGTTAGTTATTTTGATCGGTTTTTAGAAGCGATTTATAACGTAATGGAACGTTTGGCTATGTATCAAGAAGCCATCACAGCAGCGTCTAGAGTATTTCGTATTATGGATGAAACAGAAGAAGTCCCAGCTCAATTAAATGATCCAGAAGCAAAAATTACTCGTGCAAAAATTGAGTTTAAAGATGTTTCGTTTGCGTATGAAGGCGGACGTGATGTACTTAAAAATATTAGCTTTACAGCAGAACCTGGTCAAACGGTGGCTTTAGTTGGTCATACAGGAAGCGGGAAAAGTTCGATTATCAATTTAATGATGCGCTTTTATGAATTCGAGCGTGGCGATATTTTAATTGATGGTAAGTCGATTAAATCCCATGAAATTGCTGAATTGCGTAAGAAGACTGGACTTGTCTTACAAGATAGTTTTATGTTTTATGGCGATATTAACACGAATATTCGTCTTTATGATAAAAACATTACGGATGAGCAAATTGTGGATGCCGCGAAATTTGTTCAAGCAGATGGTTTTATTCAAACGCTATCCGATCAATATCAACATAAAGTTATTGAGCGAGGTGCTTCATTTTCAAGTGGGCAAAGGCAGTTGATTTCTTTTGCTAGAACAGTTGTGACGAATCCACAAATTCTTGTGTTAGATGAAGCGACGGCAAATATTGATACAGAAACAGAAAGCTTAATTCAAACTGGGTTAAAACGAATGAGAGAAGGACGTACAACGATTGCGATTGCGCATCGACTTTCGACAATTAAGGATGCCGATTTAATTTTAGTTTTATCTAAAGGGCGAATTATTGAGCGCGGTACACATGATTCATTAATTGCAGAACAAGGTGTATATCACTCAATGTATCAATTACAAAATAGCGGAATGGATTTAGACGAAGCGCTTTAAGCAGAGAAGTTTATTTCAAGCGGTAAAAGGAATATAATGAGGAGCGAAGTGTTACAGCAGATAAGTAGGGGGAATTAATCGTGTCATTAGTCATTTCAATTATCATTACACTTGTTTTTGGGGCTGGAATTATCATGATAAGAATGAAAGCATCGAAGCGTCCAGCAAGTGTGAAAGGGATTATCATACCGCCAATTATGATGTCGACAGGCGCACTCATGTTTGTTATTCCTTTTTTCCGTGTTTCGGTAGTAGATATTTTAGAAGCAATTGCCATGGGGCTAGTGTTTTCTGTTATTTTAATTTGGACTACAAAATTCGAAGTTCGTCATAAATACGTATTTATTAAACGCACGAAAGCTTTTCCGGTTATTTTGATGGGATTATTGCTTATTCGGATTTTCATTAAATATTGGATTAGCGGCAGTTTGGAAGTAGGCGAATTATCTGGTATGTTCTGGATTATGGCGTTTGCAATGATTGTGCCTTGGCGAATCGTTATGTATTTCCAATATAAAAATACGGAAAAACAGCTAGGTAAAGTGGAAGTTAGTGGCGAGTACGAATAATAGTGAAAGCATTTTCCAAAACAGCTTGAATTATCTAGTATGAATAGCTTATAATGAATAATGTTACATCGTGAGTAATGTTACTTGCCGGATGGGTGAAGCATATCCGAGACTGACGCGGCCAGTTACAAAAGGGCTTCCGAGTTTGGCTTGAAAAAAAGGAGGACATCATCTTGAAAAAATGGTTATTAGTAGTTTTAACTTTAGCACTAGGATTGTCGCTTGCGGCTTGTTCCGGTTCTAATAGTTCCGACAAAAAAGAAGACACAAAAAAAGAAACATCAAACGTTAAGGACGACGTATTAAATTATTACATGGACTTAGTAGACGTTATTAATGAAAACAATGGCGATTACAACGCTTATGTAGGAGCGGTTGGCGCAGATCCTAAACCATCTGAAGCAGACCTTGCTGCTCTTGCAAAACCAGCTAGTGAATCAGCACTTAAAGTATCTGAAACACTTGCTAGTGAAAAAACACCAGACCTAGGTAAATACACAGATGATTTCAAAGCAGCTGTGAAACAATTAAGTGATGCTTATAAATTAGAAGCAGATGCTCTTAAAGCTAGTGGTCGTGATACAACAAAAGCAGACGAAGCGATGGCAAAAGCGGACGAAGCAATTGCTGGCGTATTAAAAGATGCTGGACTTAATCCTTCAAGCATTACAACTGATACAGCTTCCTGATAATAAAAAAGACAGTTTCCAAATTGGAAGCTGTCTTTTTTATTATTTGTTTTTTGTCTGGTTAATTTCATTTTGAAGTTGTTCAAATGTCGCCATTAATTCTTGAGACTTAACTTCTAGTAGCTCTTTTTGGTCAAGTTCGGTATCATTGAATAATACTGGATCGCCAAAACGAATAATGATTTTTTTGCGTTTTAAAATTTCTCCAAATGTTTTGGGCCCATCATAAACAGCAGGTAGCATTGGAACTTTTGCTTTATGGGCAATCGTTACAGCACCACGTTTTAAATGAAGGTTGGTTGTTTTTCTTGTACCACTAGGGAAAATCCCAACTACTTTACCAGACTTTAGCATCCGGATTGGGGCTTTAATGGCACTTGGTCCAGGATTATCACGATTGACTGGAAAAGCGTTAAGGTGTGTCATTAGCCAGTTGAGGAATTTTCCTTTGAAAAGCTCTTGTTTCGCCATATAATGTACTGGTGTTGGCGACAAAGCGAAACCAAGATATAAGATCTCAATCCAAGACGTATGAGTGGAAACTACAACATAAGGCGCTTCGATAATTTTCTCTTTGTTTTGTACTTGAAATCGTCCACCAATAATAATTAAAATAAAATGAACGAGGTTTTTTGCGAAATGATAAAACAACTTCTTCACTCCCAATATTGCTAGTTATTTTTTTAAACTATATCTAGTATACTTAAAAATGACGAGTTTTGCATTAAAAATAAATAATCTCTGAGAAAAAGAAAAGAGGAAAACGATGAAATTTTTACATACAGCTGATTTGCATTTAGGGAAAATTGTATCTGGCGTATCGATGCTAGCTGAGCAAGAATATATTTTGGCACAAATAACGAAGATTGCCGAGGAAGAACAAGTTGATGCGCTTATTTTGGCTGGAGATTTATATGACCGTGCTGTACCGCCTGCGGATGCGGTGAAAGTGCTAAATGATATTTTAGTGAAATGGAATGTAGAACTAGGTATTCCGATATTTGCGATTAGTGGTAATCATGATAGTGCAGAGCGACTAGCTTTTGGCAGTCAGTGGTACGAAAGCAGCAAGCTATATATGAAAGGGAAATGTACTTCGCAGTTTGAACCAATTTCGTTTATGGATGCGGAAGTGTGGCTTGTGCCTTATCATGAGCCGGCAATTATTCGTGAAGTCTTGGCTGATAGTTCAATTCGTAGCTTTGAGGACGCTATGCAAGCCGTGACGAAACAAATTCGAACAAAATGGAACCCAGCTAAGGCGCAAATTTTAGTAGGACATGCGTTTGTTTCTGGCGGGATTCCTAGCGATTCAGAACGCCAACTTGCGATAGGAAATGTGGACCGAGTTTCAACGAACTGTTTTGATGGATTTACTTATACCGCGCTTGGTCATTTGCATCACCCACATGCGATTAATCATCCTGCTATTTTTTATAGCGGATCGCCGTTAAAATATTCTTTTTCAGAAACAAAGGATAATAAAAGTGTGCGCATTGTAGAAATTGAGGGAAATGAACTTATTAATGTAAAAGAGCGATTTCTAACGCCGAAACATGATATGCGCATTATTTCTGGAACACTGGCGGAACTTACGGAAAACTTAGTGGAAAATCCAAATGATTTCTTTCAAGTTAATTTAATGGATGAAGGTGCTTTAATTGATCCAATGGGGAAATTGCGCCAATTTTATCCCAATATTTTACATTTAGAACGTAAAAAGCAAACCTTAAAAGAAACGCAAGATAACTTTGAAGAAATGATGAAAAAAGATGATTTAGAGTTATTTGGGCAATTTTTTGAATATGTAAATGGTACGAAATTAACGGAGACGCAACAACAAAAATTAGCAGATGTGTTTGAAGAAGCGCGAAAGGAGGATACTGAATGAGACCGATAAAATTAACCATGCAAGCTTTTGGAGCTTATGCCAAAAAAGAAGTAATTGACTTTGAAAAACTAGGAACGGAACAAATTTTCGTGATTTCTGGTAAAACAGGGGCAGGGAAATCCACTATTTTTGACGCAATTAGCTTTGCAATTTTTGGAAAAGCAAACACATTTGATCGGGAAAGTTTTTCCATGCGCAGCCATTTTGCGACGGACAAAGAAATAACGGAAGTAACGCTTGTGTTTAGGTTGAAAGACAAAATTTATCAGATCAGTCGTATTCCTCAACAAGAAATTGCTAAACAACGAGGAAATGGAACGACAATTTCTCCTCAAAAAGCTGAATTATACGAACTCATAGGTGATGAAATGAAGCTCCTTGCGAGTTCCGTTCGTGATGTTAATACGAAAATGGAAGAATTAATTCAACTTAATGTGGATCAATTTAGACAAATTTTAATGATTCCTCAAGGTGAATTTAGAGAACTACTTGTATCGGATAGTAAAGAAAAAGAAGTAATTTTGCAACGATTAGCGCATACCGTGTACTATGAAAAAGTTGAAAATTTGCTGTGGGAAAAACAAAAAGAAGCAGAAATTTTAGTTGTCGAAGCGAGAAAAAAAGTCACCGAGCTTGCCGAACTCAGCTTGCCAGGAATAGAAATAACCGGCAAGACAACAACTGAAATTAGTTTGCTGCAAACAGAAGCTATCAAGCAAGAACAAGCAATTTTAGCAGAGTTAGAAAGTGCTTTAAGCATCATTCGTAAAGAAACAAGTGAAGCTGTTGAAAAAGTGACTCTTGCGAAAGAACAACTGCTTGATTGGCAAAATTTAGATTTATATATAGAAGAAGTAGCTAAATTAGAAGCTGAAAAAGATTTTTATCAAGTGATAGCAAACCGAATTGAAGCAGCTAAAAGAGCCAGTAACCTGCGTTCTCAGGATGCGCTTTGTATCCGTTTAAAAGAACAATTAGAAACAGCAGTAAATACTGAAAAACAAGTAGCGCATGAAGTAGAGTTGATAACAAACCAATTTTCAAATGCAAAAAAACAAAAAGAAGCACTCGCCGAACAAGAAGAAATACTAGAAACTAACAAACGGACACTTTTTCAATTAGAAGAAATGGAACCAAAAATCATTGAATTAGAAACAGTAACGATTCAAAAAAGACGCGCAGAAATTAATTGGAAAGAAGCAGCGAATCGTTTAGAAAAAGTGATGAAAACAGAGCAGGAAATCGCAGCAGAACTACAGTCAATGGAAACTCGTTTAGGAGAAATTAACCAAGCAGAACTAGCGATTTTAGAGGCTATTAATAAACGAACAACTGCCGAAGCTCTCATTGAAAAAAATCAAGAACTTGTTAATAAACGAATGAAAATGGATCTATGGAATAAACAAAAACAAACAGAAGAACAAACGCTAAAACAACTTTTAACAGAAAAATTAGCTATAGAAACAACGATTAAACAAGAAGAATCAAATTTACAACAAGAACAAGCTGCAACACTCGCAGCTCATTTGCACGAGGGTGACGCTTGTCCTGTCTGCGGATCTGTGTCACATCCACAATTGGCAGAATACGGGGAATCGGCCAGCCTTACAACGCTAGAAGAGGCAAAAGCCAAACTACACGAAAAACAATTAGCGATTAATGAGGTTGAAAAATCAATCAGCCAACTTGAATGGCAATTAGCTGAATGGGCAGACATAGCAGGTGTCGATCTAGTTGCAGTAGAAAAGTTATTAGCAGAAAACCGCCAATTAGCTAAAAACCTATCAGATCAAATAAATCAATTACAAACTAACGTGGCGCAAAAAGAAAATATTCAAGGCACACTTGAAACATTAAAAAACAAACAAAAAGAGCTAGAAACAGAAAAAAATAATACGGCTCTTCAAGTAGAAAGTTTTCATCAAGAAGTCCAACTCTCATCTGGAAAACTAAGCTATTTAGAACAAGCAATTCCAGTCGATTTACGAGACAAAACTATTTTTGATAAGAAAAAGAATGAATTAAGTAACAGCATTAAAACGCATCTGGAACAAGCCGAACAAGTGGATAAAATATTTAGAGAAGCTGAAAAAGAAACAACTAGGCTAGAATCGACATTGCAATCTGCCGAGAAAACAACACTAGACGCTAAAGAAGCATTACAAATTCAACGCGAAGTTTTTAAAGACGCAATGAAACAAAATGATTTTCCTACTTATGAGGCTTATAAACAAGCTTTAATGTCAGTAGAAGAACTAAAAAGTAAAGAAGAACAACTAGCTGACTTTGAGCGGAAACGCCATTTAGCTATATCACGCCAAGCTGATTTAACAGAAAAACTGAAAAACAAACAAAAACCAAATATCGAACAACTAGAATCATTTATGACCGAAAAGCAATTAGAACTTGCTCAGTCAGAAGAAAACACAATTAAACAACGTGACTTTGTTTTGAAACGAAAAGAACTTGCCGAAAACTATCAAAACAGTATTCAAGCAGTAGAAAAAGCAGAAGAAAATTATGCGGACATTGGCTTATTAGCAGACTCAGCTCGTGGTAAAAATGCTAGAAGGCTAACATTTGAACGTTATATTTTAGCGATGTTTTTAGATACTATTATCCACCGAGCTAATCATCGTTTATCTAAAATGACTAGCGGACGCTTTGAACTCAAGCGAAAAATCGAAAAAGCAAAAGGGAATGTCCAAAGTGGGTTAGAACTTGAAGTTTTTGATGAATATACGGGGCTGACGCGTCATGTAAAAACACTTTCAGGTGGAGAAAGTTTTAAAACTTCGCTAGCACTTGCTTTGTCGCTTGCAGAAGTTGTCCAAGAAATGGCTGGTGGAATTTCACTGGAAACCATGTTTATTGATGAAGGATTTGGTACGCTTGATCCAGAATCACTAGAGGCCGCCGTAGAATGTTTACTGGAAACACAAGAAAACGGCCGCTTAGTCGGGATTATTTCCCATGTGCCCGAGCTAAAAGAACGCATTTCAGCAAGGTTAGAAGTAACCGCAACTAATCACGGAAGTACAACTAAATTTATTACTGCTAATAGCTAAAAGACCGCTTGCGTTGCCGTCACTCGTCTTTTCCTATATAATAGTAGTTTAGAGTAATGGACGGTTTTGGGAGGAAGAAAGTAATGGAGCACTTTACAGCAATTCAAAATAAAATGATTCCATATAGTGTGAAACAGGCTGGAAAAAAACTGATGGAAGACGGAGAAATCATTCAGTTTCGTGAAAAAGACGCATCAGACCATTTTTTAACCTATTTTATTGATCAAAATGTCGTAGAAGATGCTGGGAGTGAAAATTATGCTTGTAGCTGTGCCGATTTTCAGCTAAATGCTATTTGCAAACATATCTACGCGACACATTTAAAAATGGAAAAAGAAAAACAAAAAGCAGCCAAACAAGATTTTAAAAATCGAATTCTCACACAAGAATCAAATACACTTCTTTCCCTTTTTCAACAAAATATGGCGCAACAACTTGAAGTGGAAGAGGATATTACTAATAAAATACCACTTCAAACACAATATATCATTCGCTTAAAACCCGATGATTCTAGTTATATTATGACAATTGAAGTCAAAGTAGGGACAGAGCGAACGTATGTAGTAAAAAATATGAATACATTTTTAGCTGCGATTCGTGATCGGCAGTGGCTTGTCTTTACTAAGAATTTTGCTTATGATCCAAATGAGCATTTCTTTTTGGAAGAAGACAAACAAATTTTGGATAAATTACTTCAAATCAGTGAAATTGCCAAGATGTATGATACAGATTCTTTCTACTGGTCAAAATCCTATGCAGAAGAGAAAAATCTAACTATTCCACCTAGCATGGCTGGTGAACTATTAGAACTCTTAACTGAACGCGACACGACTTGTATTATTATGAAAGAACGCGTAGAAGATATTAAATACCGCGGCATCAACGTTCGCCGCGATAACCTAGACTTTATTTTTGAACTTAAAAAAAGTGCGGATGACAAATATCAACTGGAAATGGAAGACTTACAGCAAGCAATCTTTTTCGAAGCTTATCAATTACTTTTCTTTGATGGTACTTTTTTCATCCCTGTTAAAGAAGTTTGGGAATCTTTAAAACCGTTAATGGAGTTTCATAAAGTCACGAAAAATGAAGTGGTGCAGTTTTCAGAGTCGCAATTGAGTGAAGTGATTTCCTATGTTTTACCAGCTTTACAAAAAAGTGGTAAATTGAAACTGGACGACTCGATTGAAGACCGGATTACACAGCAACCACTTGATTGTAAATTATTTATTGCATTGGAATACGGAGAGCATACATTACGCCTTGAATATCATTATGGCAATCAATTATTTGATCCATTTGCAATTACGGAAGAAGAAAACGAAAAAATCATGATTCGTGATGTGGAAAAAGAAGCACGCGTGATGAATATTATCGAAAGCGCTCCTGTTCATTTTTCAGGAACAAAAATGGTTGTTAATAAACAAGAAAAGGATTTATATCAATTTTACTATCGAACCATTCCAAAACTTGCCGAGTATGCGGAGATTTATATGGAAGATGGTTTAGAAGAAATGGTAGAAGACAATGTGCGCCCTGTGACAACGCTAGATGTTTCTTCAGATAATGATTATCTTTCTGTTTCGTTTGATTTCAAAGGCATCCCGGAAGAAGAAGTCCAAAATGTCCTGGAATCATTGCGAGAAAAACGTAGCTATCATCGTCTGAAAAATGGACGTTTCTTATCGCTTGAATCGGAAAACTATAAACAAATGGAAGACGTACTACAAATGTTAGAAGTGCGTAAAAAAGATGTCCAGCCGAATATGCAAGTTCCGCTTTATCGAGGTATGCAAATTTACGATATTTTAGGGGCGGGAACGCAAGATGAACATCATAAATTCAGCCGTTCTTTCCGTGAACTACTGACAGACATAACTACTCAATCAGAAGACAGTTTTAGTTTACCAATAGGATTAAAAGCAGAGTTGCGTGATTATCAGTTAACAGGTTTTGAATGGATGAAGTCACTTGCTAAATATAATCTTGGTGGTATTTTGGCAGATGATATGGGACTCGGTAAAACTGTGCAAACGATTAGCTTCTTGGCATCAGAATTAGAAGAGAATCCGAACTTAAAACCGGTCTTAATAGTTACACCAGCTTCACTGCTCTACAACTGGCAAAGTGAATTAGAAAAATTTGCGCCAGAAATCCCTGTGACTGTTTTACATGGAACAAAACAAGCTCGTATGGCAGAAATGGAAGAGATAAAACACGGTCATGTTTATTTGATTTCTTATCCATCTTTACGTCAAGATATTATTCATTTCGCTGATGTAGCTTTTTCAAGTGTCATTATTGATGAATCGCAAGCCATTAAAAACTACCATACAAAAGCATCCCAAGCGGTGCGAGCGCTTAAACGAAATCATGTATTTGCGTTAAGTGGAACGCCGCTTGAAAATAGTATTGATGAATTATGGGCGATTTTCCAAACATTAATGCCAGGATTTTTCCCATCGCTACGCAAATTCAAAGAAATCCCGTACGAAAACATTGCCAAAATGATTCGTCCGTTCTTACTGCGCAGATTAAAACAAGACGTAGTAAAAGAACTACCCGATAAAATTGAAACAAACCTTTATTCTGAATTAACCGATGAGCAAAAAACAATCTACTTAGCTTATTTAGAGAAAATTCAAGCTGACTTAGAAGAAAGTAATGGCAATGCTTCGGAAGAGCGAATCAAATTACTCGCGGGATTAACCCGTTTACGCCAAATTTGCTGTGATCCGAGTCTTTTTGTCGAAAATTATCAAGGTGAATCTGGTAAATTACTACAGTTATTTGATACAATACAGACAGCAAGAGAAAACGGCAAACGAATACTGATTTTTTCTCAGTTCACTGGTATGCTTGCGATTATTCGCCGGAAATTAGAAGAAGATGGTCAACCCCTTTTCTATATGGATGGTAAAACGCCTGCTAAAACAAGATTAGATATGGTTAATGCTTTTAATGAAGGTGAGAATGATATTTTCCTAATCTCTTTAAAAGCAGGAGGAACCGGGCTAAATCTTGTGGGTGCAGATACGGTGATATTATACGACTTATGGTGGAATCCAGCTGTAGAAGAACAAGCGACAGGACGTGCTCACAGAATCGGTCAAAAACGTGTCGTTCAAGTGTTCCGAATGATTACAAAAGGAACGATTGAAGAACGAATTTTTGACTTACAAAAGAAAAAACAAGCGCTCGTGGATGAACTTATCCAACCAGGGGAACAAATGCTAGGTAAGTTAAGCACAGAAGAAATTAAACAAATTTTACAATTGGATAATGGAAGGGATGACAAATAATGAAAAAGTGGGAAGTATTCGCAGTTCAAAATGTAGGCGCAGCAGAGGAAATTATCAACAAGTTAGTAAGTGAGGGTTATGAAAAAGAAGATATTTCTGTTTTAGCTAAATCCAAACATAATAAAAATCTCGAAACATTAGCGGAAAAAGAAAACATTGAAATCGAACGTCCAGTTAATGAAGAGGCGTTTGGCATTATTTCTGGAATACTGCAATCACTTAGTGGCGCAATTGTTATTCCTCAAGCTTATAATCCGAAATACGGCGCTCTATATGCGGCAGGACCTTTTGCTAAATGGTTCTCAAAAACAGACGATAAATCTGTTAAAAAACTTCTAGAAGATTTCGACTTAACAGAAGAACAGGTTGATAAAATGATTGAAAATTTACATGCAGATAACATCTTAATTTTTGCGAGATAGTATCGGTGAAAAAGGAGAAGTTTATGCAAATTAAAGAATTTTTGATTAGTCGTCGTTCAGAGGTAGTTAACAATTTTTACGATAATTATTATACTCAAACGGATGAATATAAGTTGAGGCTTAGTGCTGGTGAGGATGAACAATCTATTCGCTCACTAAGTACCGCATCGTGTGGCATGATTATTGATGTCATTACGGGAGTGAAAGAACGAGATTTTGAAAACATCGGTAAAAGACGCTTCAATGACAAAACGGACATTAGAAAAATCCATCAACATATGAGCGAAATTGATAAATTTATTATAAACAGCTTACTTAAATGGAAAGAAACTGAAGATGTTTTTTATACGGATGCTGATATTATTCAGTTTATGTTAGAAATAAAAGACACACTCGCATCCATTCAACAGCAGCTTCTTGAAGGATTTATGCAAGAAAATAGAAATCAAGTTATGGCTCAGCGCAAAGAAATTATCCAATTATCGACGCGTATTATTCCGATTACTGATTCCATCGGAGTTTTACCGATAGTTGGAAGTTTGGATGATGATCGAGGCTATTTTATGAAAGAAAAAGCAATCGAATCTGCGGATAAGTTAAATTTAGACTTCATCGTAATAGATTTTTCTAGCGCCGTTTTAAAAGATGATTTTGCAACAAAACACATGGAAGATATGATTCAGTCATTTAAATTGATTGGATTAATCCCGATACTTTCTGGTATGCAACCAAGCTTTGCCCAGCGCACAATTCAAGTCGGTTCGAATATTTCGAAACTCCAATCATTTGGCTCCCTAGAACAAGCATTAACCAATTTAGGTCTATAAAGAAAAGGTGAATGGCATTTCGTTGTCATTCATTTTTTTGTTATAAGAAAAAGTTATTGAATTATAGCGAATTCTCTTTGTTTACTTATCGCTTATTTTTAAGTACAATAGATGAGAGAGACCAGTCGTTTCAAGAATTGAAGGAGGAAACGTGGATGACTAATTGGAAAGAAAAAGCAAAAGCATCATTTAAACTTAATGACAAAACGTATCATTACTACAAACTTAAAACCTTAGAAGAGGACAAAATCACAAACATCGAGAAATTACCTTATTCTGTACGAGTTCTACTTGAATCTGTATTAAGACAAGCTGATGGTAGAGTAATTAAGGATTCACACGTTGAAGACCTAGCTCATTGGTCAAAAAATGGTAACGAAGGAGAAGTTCCTTTTAAACCAGCTCGCGTTATTTTACAAGATTTCACGGGTGTACCAGCAGTTGTTGACTTAGCATCATTACGGAAAGCGATGGCTGACCTAGGCGGCGACCCAGAAAAAATCAATCCAGAAATCCCAGTTGATTTAGTAGTCGATCACTCGGTACAAGTTGATAGTTATGCGAATCCAGAAGCGCTAAAAATCAACATGGAGCTAGAGTTCAAACGCAATATGGAGCGTTATCAATTTTTAAACTGGGCGCAAAAAGCATTTGATAACTATCGTGCTGTGCCACCTGCAACTGGTATCGTTCACCAAGTTAACTTAGAGTATTTAGCAAACGTCGTCATTGCGAATGAAGTTTCGGACGGCGAATTTGTAGCGTTTCCAGATTCCCTTGTTGGGACAGATAGTCATACGACAATGATTAATGGTATCGGCGTTTTAGGTTGGGGAGTTGGCGGTATTGAAGCTGAAGCCGGAATGCTCGGACAACCATCTTATTTCCCAATTCCGGAAGTTATCGGTGTGAAATTATTAGGTGCTTTACCAAACGGCGCAACTGCCACTGATTTTGCCTTGAAAGTAACACAAGTTTTGCGGGAACAAAAAGTAGTAGGGAAATTTGTTGAATTTTATGGTCCAGGTGTTGCAACACTTCCACTAGCTGACCGCGCGACTGTTGCCAATATGGCTCCTGAATACGGCGCAACTTGCGGATTTTTCCCGGTAGACAAAGAAGCACTTAACTATTTAAAACTAACTGGTCGTGACAAAGAACAAATCGAATTAGTAGAAGCTTATTTAGAAGCAAACGATTTATTCTTTACGCCAGAAAAAGTAGAACCAAATTATACACAAACAGTGGAAATCGATCTTTCTGCTATTGAGCCAAATCTATCTGGGCCAAAACGTCCACAAGATTTGATTCCGCTTTCGAAAATGAAAGAAACATTCCGTGAATCCATTACCGCTAAAGCAGGCAACCAAGGTTTCGGTCTTGATAAATCAGCTTTAGACAAAGAAGTAACTGTTACATTTGGCAATGGTGACCAATCAACAATGAAGACTGGTTCCGTTGCTATTGCAGCAATTACAAGCTGTACAAATACCTCTAACCCATACGTAATGCTAAGCGCCGGTTTGGTCGCTAAAAAAGCTGTTGAAAAAGGCTTAGAAGTACCAAAATTCGTCAAAACTTCCTTAGCGCCAGGTTCCAAAGTTGTTACAGGCTACCTGGAAAAAGCTGGTTTACTTCCATATTTAGAAAAACTTGGCTTTGACCTAGTTGGTTATGGTTGTACAACTTGTATCGGTAACTCAGGTCCATTAAAAGAAGAAATTGAAGAAGCGATTCAAGAAAGTGATTTACTAGTTTCCGCAGTTCTCAGTGGTAACCGTAACTTTGAAGGACGAATTCATGCACTTGTGAAAGCAAACTTCTTAGCTTCACCACCACTTGTAGTTGCTTATGCGCTTGCTGGGACAACGAACGTAGATATGTTAACAGAACCAATCGGACGTGGTAATAATGGCGAAGATGTCTTCTTAAACGATATTTGGCCAAGTTCAGAAGAAGTGAAGGCGCTTGTAGAAGAAACCGTAACGCCAGAACTTTTCCGTGAGCAATATGCCCATGTATTTGATGAAAATGAAGCTTGGAATGCGATTGAAACTACAGAAGATGCTTTATACAAATGGGATGAAAATTCGACGTATATTGCCAACCCGCCATTCTTTGATAATTTAGCAAAAGAAGCTGGCAAAGTAGAAGCTTTATCTGGTCTTCGTATTATTGGTAAATTTGGTGATTCTGTTACAACCGACCACATTTCACCAGCTGGCGCAATCGGTAAAGATACACCAGCCGGAAAATTCCTGCAAGAAGAAGGCGTAGCGATTCGTGATTTCAACTCGTATGGCTCTCGTCGTGGTCATCATGATGTTATGATGCGCGGTACATTCGCCAATATTCGAATCAAAAACCAAATCGCTCCTGGAACAGAAGGTGGTTACACAACATACTGGCCAACTGGGGATGTGATGTCCATTTATGATGCATCTAGAAAATATATCGAAAACAACACTGGCTTAGTGATTCTTGCTGGCGATGATTACGGAATGGGATCTTCACGTGACTGGGCTGCCAAAGGAACTAATTTACTTGGAATTAAAACTGTAATTGCAAAAAGTTATGAACGGATTCATCGTTCTAACCTTGTAATGATGGGTGTTTTACCACTTCAATTCCTACCAGGAGAAGATGCAGATACACTAGGCCTTACTGGTTCAGAAAGTTTACAAGTGGAAATCAGTGAAGGTGTAGCGCCAAGAGATATTGTCAAAGTAACAGCTGTTCGCGAAGACGGCACTAGCTTCACCTTTGATGCACTTGCACGATTTGACTCAGAAGTAGAAATTGACTATTACCGTCATGGTGGGATTTTACCAATGGTCCTTCGTGGCAAATTAAAATAATTACCAAAAAAAGAAGCGAGCAAATAAGTTCGCTTCTTTTTTTATTTTCACTTGCAAAAAGGGAACGTATGTTTTATGATTGGTAAATAGGAGGCTTGAGCGAATGAGGTATCAAAAGATAAGTTTGGTTGTAACAGGAATAATTGCAGCAGTAGTTGGTTATCTTATTTTCAAAAGCGAGTATCACCCAGATGTTCCGAACTGGCTATTATTTTTATTTTTAGCATTAAGTATCGCAGTTGCAGTTAGTCAGTGGAAAGAGAAACGGATAATTTGGAGTTGTATTGGTTTGTTTGTAGCCGTATTAATTAGTGTGTATTATATTTTAACTATATAGGAGGAACTCAATTTGTCCGAAGAATTACGTTGTCCATGGTCGATTAATGACCCGTTTGAACTAGCATACCATGATGGCGAGTGGTGCGTCCCGAGTAAGGATGATACTTATTTATTTGAAATGTTGAATTTAGAAGGGGCACAAGCTGGCCTGTCATGGAAATTAATTTTACATAAAAGAAAAGCATATCAAGAAGCTTTTTTTCATTTTGATATTGATAAGTGTGCTCGGTTAACAGATGAAGATTTAGCGCGGATCGTTTCAGAAGCGGCCATTGTGAAGAACCGTTTGAAAGTCAAAGCAGTTCGCACCAATGCCCTAGCTACACAAAAAGTCCAAGCAGAATTCGGCTCATTCGCTAATTATATTTGGAGTTTTACAAATGGAGAGCGAATTATTAATGAATGGCAGGGAATGGGAGAAGTGCCAGCTAAGACGGAACTATCCGAAAAAATAAGTAAAGATTTGAAGAAACGAGGATTTAAGTTCGTTGGACCTGTGATTATCTATTCTTATTTACAAGCTATTGGCATCCTAGACGATCATTTACGTTCATGCCCATTCCATACACTAAATAGGGAGGCGATCAAATGATGATTCCCGCAAAATTAAAACAAGGTGATGAAATTCGTATCATTGCTCCAAGTCGATCTCTTGGTATAATGGCAGAAAATCAAGTCGATTTCGCTGTTAAACGCCTAAATGAGATGGGTTTCAAAGTTACTTTTGGAGAGCATGTTTCAGAAATAGATTGTATGTTAAGCTCTAGTATTCGCTCAAGAGTAGCTGACATTCATGAAGCGTTCAATGATTCGAATGTGAAAGCGATTTTAACGGTTATCGGTGGTTTTAATAGCAATCAATTACTACCATATTTAGATTATGATTTAATTGCTGAGAACCCTAAGATCTTATGCGGATTCTCTGATATTACAGCGCTAGGAACGGCTATTTATACCCAAACCGAACTCGTTACTTATTCCGGCGCACATTTCTCTACCTTTTCAATGAAAAAAGGCCTAGACTACATACTTGATTCATTTAGCGCTTGCTTAGTAGATAAAGAACCATTTGCGCTAACGGCAAGTACCTCGTGGAGTGATGATGAATGGTACTTGGATCAAGAAAACAGGGACTTCAAGCCAAATGAAGGGCTAGTTGTTCTTCAAGATGGAGAAGCAGAAGGAACCATTATTGGCGGGAATCTCTGCACGCTTAATTTACTACAAGGAACCGAATATATGCCTGATTTATCTGGTGCTATTTTATTTCTGGAAGATGATTTTATGACTGTTCCAGAAACGTTTGATCGTGATTTGGAGTCACTTCTTAATCAACCAGGTGCAGATGAAATAAAAGGTTTGGTCATTGGTCGCTTCCAAACAAAAACGGCAATGACGAAAGAGAAACTTGCTTTTATTATAGAAACGAAAACAGCTTTACAAAAAATCCCAGTTATTTCAGGTGCGGATTTTGGCCATACGCAACCACTTGCTACTTTCCCAATTGGCGGAACAGCAAGAATTGATACAAATGCAGTAAATAAAATTGAGATTATCAAACATTAAAAAAAGAGGTTGTCCATAACGGACAACCTCTTTTTTGGATTAACTTAACGCGACATCTCGTTTTTTGAAAATGAAGAATGTAAAGAAGAGGATAATCGCTGTATATACGCCTAGGCCAGCAATAATTTGCCAATCTGCTAAACCGCCAGCGATTTTTTGACCGCCAACTGTATCATTTAAGCTAAGCAAGTTGAAAATAATCCATTTCATCCAGTCGTATTTTTCGATAGCGAGTGGTAGTAGTTGACGAATAATTCCACCAGAGAATAGTACGCCAACACCAACACCAACTGCTAATGCTTGTGAACGAACAACGGATGAGAAGAAGAATGCGATAGTTGCATACACAATCATCAGTAAGAAGTTTGTTCCGAGTAACATCCAAGCATGATCCCACGCTGTCATTGCGCCTGATGAAGGGGAGAGCGGCATGAAAATCGATTGCTTCGGAAGAATAAACGAGAAGATAAAACTAGCTAATAATAGCGTGATGGAACTAATGATGCTATAAACAATACACATAAAATATTTAGAGAAGAGAATTTGACTTCTAGAATAAGGTCGTGCGAGTAATAACTTAATTGTTCCGCCAGAAAACTCTGTTGCAACAATAATACTTGCGACAATTACTACTAGCATCGTTGCGACTGCCCCGGAGCTACCGAGTGATGCAAAGAAGTCAGCACTTGAAATTCCCGCTGAATTGCTAGCAGGTTTTTCATCTGCATCTACATAAGCTTGATAGAAATCAATTTGTTTTTGAACTGATTCTTTTTCATCTTTCGTTTGAGCTGCTTGTTTTTGAGTTTTTAAGTAAGCAACGGAATCTGTTAGTGATAGTGTTTCGGTTTTATATGTTGGGTTACCATCTTTATCTGCTGAATTCCAGTATTCCTCCTCACTAACCGGAGTTCCTTTATCATCGTAATAAGCTGTAATTCCAGCATTACTTGCATTGCCACCTTCAACACCGCTTGTATCAATCTTACTAACGAAAAACATAAGTAGTGCCAAAGTTAAAACTGCTGCAAATAAGACAATTTGCATAATCCAACTAGATTTTCTAGAAAATAATTTAGTAAATTCATTTTTTATTAATGCTATCATGCTTTCACACCTCCGCCATTTGTTAATTCTAGGAATCGTTCTTCAAGGGAGGCTTGAAGTGGAACCATTTCCAATAAATCGATATTTGCTTGAATAATCGCGCGGGCAATTAAATGGACATCTTCGTGAGCCACTTCGATTTTAAAGGAATTTTCTTTCTCAGCAACAAGTTTTACTGGAAGTGTAGCAAGAACAGTTTTTGCTGCTACGCTATCAGTGACTTTTAGTTGATAAACAGCCACGTGATTTTCAAGTACGTCACTCATTTTTTCCGTATGAGTTAAGACACCTTTATTAATAATAGCAAAACGATCGGTAATTTGTTGAATTTCGCTAAGTAAATGGCTAGAAATTAAAACAGAAGTACCGTTTGTTGCTAAATCACGAATTAATGCTCTGAATTCTGCCATCCCTTGTGGATCAAGTCCATTGGTTGGCTCATCTAAAATAAGTAGGGCGGGGTTGTGAAGTAAG
Organism: Listeria sp. Marseille-Q6474; assembly: GCF_946902005.1. Classification (NCBI taxonomy): domain Bacteria; kingdom Bacillati; phylum Bacillota; class Bacilli; order Caryophanales; family Listeriaceae; genus Listeria; species Listeria sp. Marseille-Q6474. The sequence goes on from NZ_CAMPPS010000001.1 coordinate 54,347, forward strand.
GCTTGTGCAACGCCTAAACGTTGACGCATACCTAAGGAATATGTTTTTACTTTTTGATTGATGGCATCTGAAAGTTTTACAAGTTCTACAATTTCACGAATATGGTCGTCTGTAATATTTTTTTGACTCATCCGTGCAAATTGCTTTAAGTTAGCCCATCCAGACATATACATATAAAATTCCGGATTTTCAATAATTGCTCCTACTTCAGAAATTGCTGCTTTAAAGTCGGTATCAATATTTTTACCATTAATATAAACTGTACCTTCTGAGCGGCGAATTAAGCCTACAATCGAGCGGATAATAGTTGTTTTACCGGCACCATTTGGACCAAGTAAACCAAATACTTCTCCTTTATGTATGTCAAAGCTGATATCGTGGACAATATTTTTTTGTCCGATTTTTTTCGTGACATGTTCTAATTTTAAAACTGTCTCAGTCATGAACTCACTCCTTTTTTTCTCTCACTACTAAAATTGTACTATTTTTTAGTTCTAATTACATTCGGCTAGAGGACGGGAAAAAATCATACTTTAGTAGTAGACTCATTTTCTAAGTTAAGGTGCCAATCTATGCTGTAATGATCGATAACTTTTGCGTATTTTGCATCCCAAAAAGTTTTTTGAATAGGGATTTCAACGGTCCCTGTTTTAGAAAGTAGTACGAAAGCATGTACAAAACTTTCTTCAGTTTCAAAATTAACTGCAAGTGATAAACGATTTCCCGCATCTGTTTCGCCTTCTAGTGTATCTGAGAAGTAAAACAAATCTTTATCGTCTTTCGTAAGCCTAGCATGAAGGATTCGTTCGCCTAATTTTTCATCTCCAGAGAATCCTTCCATCTCGTGAAAAAAACGAGTTTTTGTAATTTCTGCTTGAAACACTTTTTTATAAAATTCTAGTGCTTCTTGGGCTTCCCCGTTAAAAGTGAAGTAGGGCACAGTTGCTCGTATCATTAAATCAACTCCATTCTTGTTTCATTATACTAATTTTAGTACTAAAGCGAAAGCGCAAGCCCTGGGATGGACTTGCGCTTTCTTCTAACTTTATATATTAATGGTGGACAAGTTAGCTAGTTTTTAAACACCTTTGTAAGCTTCAAGGTAAATTTCTTTTAGTTCGCTTACAAGTGGTTGTTTAGGGTTGGCAGTAGTACATTGGTCCATGAATGCGCGATCTGCAAGTGTATCTACAACAGCATCCAAGTCTTTTTTAGCAACATTTTGTCCTTTAAGACTCATGTCGATACCAACATCTTTACCAAGTTTGATGATTTCATCTACAAGTGATTTAACGCCTTCTTCTGTAGTTGCAGCAGGGAAGCCGATAATACGAGAGATACGAGCATAATCTTCATCAGCACGGAAGCTTTCATATCTTGGGAATAACGCATGTTTTTTAGGTTTAAGTGCGTTATAACGAATAACGTGTGGCATAAGGATTGCATTCGCACGACCGTGAGGAATGTGGAATTCAGGTCCAATTTTGTGTGCCAAACTATGGTTAATTCCTAGGAACGCATTCGCAAACGCCATACCAGCTAGGGCAGAAGCATTATGCATTTTTTCACGCGCATCAGGATCACCAGTAAGAACAGATTCACGTAAGTTTTCAAAAACAAGTTCGATTGCACGGATAGACAATCCACGTGTATAATCGCTTGCCATTACGGATACATAAGATTCAATTGCGTGAGTTAGAACGTCCATACCAGTATCAGCAGTAATGTGTGCTGGAACAGTTGTTACATATTGTGCATCGACAATCGCAACGTCTGGAGTTAGTTCATAGTCAGCAAGAGGGTATTTAATGTTGTTTTCTTTGTCTGTAATAACCGCAAATGGAGTTACTTCAGAACCTGTACCACTTGTTGTTGGAATTGCAACGAATTTCGCTTTTCCACCAAGTTTAGGATATTTGAAAGTACGTTTACGGATATCTAAGAATTTTTGTTTCAAGCCGAAGAATGAAGCTTCTGGGTGTTCATAGAATAACCACATACCTTTGGCAGCATCCATTGCGGAACCACCACCAAGAGCGATAATTGTATCTGGTTTGAAGTCTTTCATTAGTTCTGCACCTTTGTAAACTGTTACGTCAGATGGATCTGGTTCAACATCAGCGAATACTTGATAAGCTACGTCGTTACCACGTTTTTTCAGGTGTTCGATTACTACATCAACGTATTTGAATTGAACCATACCTGGGTCAGTTACGATAAATACGCGTTCAACGCCTTCCATTTTTTGAAGGTATTGAGTAGAATATTTTTCAAAGAAAATTTTTGGTGGAAGTTTGAACCATTGCATATTATTTCTCCGATCCGCGATACGTTTAACGTTCAGCAAGTTAGTCGCACTTACATTTTGTGATACAGAGTTTTTACCATAAGATCCACAACCTAGTGTTAGGGAAGGGATGAAGCCGTTATAAATGTCACCGATACCGCCTTGAGCGCTTGGTGCATTTACGATGATACGGCAAGCTTTCATACGGATACCAAATGCTTTTTGAACTTCTTTATCAGTAGAGTGAATAACTGCTGAGTGTCCAAGTCCACCGTATACTAACATTTCTTCACAACGATCGAATGCTTCTGCTTGGTTAGCAGCTTCGATAAATGCAAGAACTGGGCTTAATTTTTCGTGAGATAGTGGGTATTTGTCGCCAACACCTTTAATTTCAGCTACAAGAATTTTTGTATCTTCTGGAACTTTGAAACCAGCTTGGTTTGCAATCCATGCAGGGGATTTACCAACTACATCTGGGTTAAGTGTTCCTTTTTCAGGGTTGATTACATAGCTTTCTAATTTTTTAAATTCAGCGCCTTTAACGAAGTAACATTTGTTTGCTTCCATTTCTGCTTTTACTTCTTTAGCAACTTCTTTGTCCACGATAACTGCTTGTTCAGAAGCACAAATCATACCTTGGTCAAAAGATTTAGAAAGAATGATGTCATTAACAGAACGTTTGATTTTAGCTGTTTTGTCAATGTAAGCTGGTACGTTACCTGGTCCAACACCTAGTGCAGGTTTACCAGTAGAGTATGCTGATTTAACCATTCCAGCACCACCAGTTGCAAGTACAAGTGCTACTTTATCGTGGTTCATTAATTGTTTTGTTGCTTCTAGGGAAGGTTTTTCTACCCATTGAATACAATGTTCTGGTGCTCCAGCTGCAACTGCTGCATCATAAACAACTTTTGCTGCTTCAGATGAACAACGTTGCGCACTTGGATGGAAAGCGAAGATGATTGGGTTACGCGTTTTAATCGCGATAATTGCTTTGAAAAGTGTTGTTGAAGTTGGGTTAGTTACTGGTGTAACCCCGGCAACTACTCCGACTGGTTCAGCAATTTCGATAACACCAGTTTGAGTATCTTCGTTAATAACTCCGACTGTTTTGTTGTTTTTAATGTTGTTCCAAATATATTCTGTTGCGAAGATGTTTTTAATACATTTATCTTCATATAATCCACGTCCTGTTTCTTCTACTGCTAATTTTGCAAGGGGCATATGTTGGTCAAGTCCGGCAAGCGCCATTGCGTGTACGATATTATCTACTTGTTCTTGGTTGTAACTTTCAAATGCTTTCAATGCTTTTTGTCCATTGTCTGCTAATCTGTCAATCACTTTTTGAACTTCTAATACTTCTTGGGCCGCATTTTCTTTAATTGCCATTTTCCAGAACCTCCTAATATTTGTGCGGGACTCTAAATGTCCATAGTAGACTTTTGACGTCCCTGATAATCCAAAAAAATTTGGCTTGTTGCTGTGCCATATTCTTTTGTTTTATTTGATTACACCGTTAGTATAAGCCATCAATAAAAGTTTGTCCAGTGTTTCACGTGAAAATATTCACAAATAGACGAAAATGAGCGGATAGTCCTTCTGGGAAAGTGGTTTTTAGTCTATAAGGCATAGCTTGTATGAGTGGTTTTATCATATGATTTTAAGGGGATTTTCATCTCTAGTTGACTCGTAAATAAAAGGTAATTAAGATAATGATTCTTTTTTTACTATTAATAATATCCTGTATTAATAGAGTGTAGATGAGTTTTCTATGATAGTTCTTTTTACTTAGTTGTTTATTAACTGCTATTTTGATTTATGTGGTTTTATTTTCTTGACTTTCCGTTTGTTCTTATGTAAGATGAATACAAGTAAAAAATGATAGCTTTGATGAAGAGTAAGTAGCATGATGAAAGTTTTTAGAGAGCTGACGGTTGGTGAAAGTCAGTAGCGGACATGATGTGAATGGACTTCTGAGCTCTGGTTTGAAAAGGAATTTCCTTAGTAGGATGCAGCGATTAGGCCTTATCGTTACACAAGGCGCCCATTCGGAATTTGGATGGATTAAGTGAACTGTTTTTGCAGTTAATCAAGGTGGTACCACGGGTCTCTCGTCCTTGTCTAGTATATTTGCTAGGCTTGGAGAGAGGCCCTTTTTTAATTTTATAAAACGAAAACATGAAACAAGAATAGTACTTTTCATCGATTTTCAAAGAGAGTTAGCGTTTGGTGCGAGCTAATAAATAGATGAAATAGGAATGGGCCTTGTGCGTGATACCTTGAAATGAAGTAGGGGTGAACGGGAGCTCCCGTTATAGAGCAGCTGCAAAAAAGCAGCACTGAGATAGGGGGAATTCCCTAAAATGAGGTGGCACCGCGATAACTCGTCCTCTGAAAAAGCATGATAGTAGGCTTTTTCAGAGGGCTTTTTTTATTTTAATGAAGAAGGGATGATTTAAATGAGAAAAATGAAAAGAATGGATGCAGATACATTAACCGCGATTTTAGCCTTTCAACGTCTTTCCGGAACAGGCAAAAGCTTACTTGAAGGAGCTGCAAAAGATGCAGAGGCAGGAAGATATTCTATTATTGCTATCAATCCTGTGCATGAAATTAAAGTATATCAACATGAATATTATATAGACGGGGCACTTCAAATAGTGACAGACCCTTTAAAAGAAATTGAACTATTTATTGAAAAAGCAAAGACGGAGGAAGAAAGCTTGCCTTTAGATTCAGGGGCAATTGGTTATGTTGGTTATGACGTTATTGCACTTTATGAAAATTTAGGTGATATTCCAGTCGAAACGCGGGACATGCCAGATATTCGTTTTTATATATATGAAAGTTTTGTCATTATGGATCATCAAGCGGAAGAACTTATTTTAGTGCAAGATAATTGCTACTCTGGGAGAAGTGAAGCGGAACTAGATGAGGCACTTGAAGCGATGTTTTTAGAACTTACAACACCAAAAAAAGACGAACACAAAGCAGTTCAAGTTCCGAAAATGACTTACAAAAGCAATTATTCAAAAGAGGAGTATATGAACTTAGTCAAAAAAGCGAAAACCTATATTCAAGATGGCGATTTCTTTCAAATAGTACTTTCTCAGCGATTAGAGGCAGATTTTACAGTGGAGCCGTTTGATTATTACCGAAAATTACGGTTGTTAAATCCTTCTCCTTATCTCTTTTTCATTGATTTTGGCGATACGGTCTTAATTGGTTCTTCACCAGAGAGTTTAATTAAAACGAAAGGGCGGACTGTTACGACAAATCCAATTGCTGGTACAAGGCGTCGCGGGGCAACAAAACAAGAAGATGAAATGCTGGCAGCGGAATTATTATCCGATGAAAAAGAACTTGCAGAGCACCGAATGTTAGTGGATTTAGGACGTAATGATATTGGAAAAATTGCAGAAACGGGTTCGGTTCATGTACCAGTATATCTAACAATCGAACGTTACCGATTCTTGATGCATTTAGTTTCTGTTGTTGAAGGTACATTAAAACCAGGATTAAGTGCGATGGATGCTCTTCGGTCGACGCTGCCGGCTGGTACAGTTAGCGGAGCACCAAAAATAAGAGCCATGGAGCGAATCTATGAATGGGAAAATGTAAAACGTGGACCATATGCTGGTGCGGTAGGTTACTTAACGAAAAATGGTGATTCTGATTTTGCTCTTTCGATTAGAACGATGGTACTCCATGATGGAAAAGCTTATGTGCAAGCTGGCGCGGGAATTGTTTATGATTCAGAACCTGAGAGTGAATACTTGGAAACATTACAAAAAGCGAAAGCCCTTTTGGAGGTGGGAGAATGATTTTATTAATTGATAACTATGATTCTTTTACGTATAACCTAGAACAGTATTTGGCAGAGTTCAGTGATGTCATAGTAAAACGAAATGATGCCGTGGATTTAATGGAATATGCGGCTTTGGCGGATGGAATTGTTCTTTCACCAGGACCAGGAAAACCGAGTGAAGCCGGACTTTTGGAAGAAGTTGTTCTCAAATTTGCGAAAGAAAAACCACTACTTGGGATTTGTTTAGGACACCAAGCGATCGGTGAGGTATTTGGCGGAGAAGTAAAACGAGCAAAGCAAATTCGTCATGGTAAAGTTTCGCTGATGCGGCAAACAAGTGGAGCCATTTTTACTAACTTGCCAAAAGAAATGCCTGTGATGCGCTATCACTCTTTAATAGTAGATAAAAATACTTTGCCAGATTGCTTAGAAGTATTAGCAGTGGCGACGGATGATGCGGAAGTAATGGCAATGAAACTGAAAAATTATCCGGTTTATGGATTGCAATTTCATCCAGAATCAATCGGCACGAATGACGGAAAACAAATGATGGAAAACTTTATTCACATAGTAGAAAGGGCGGGAGAAAATGGAAATCTTATTACAAAAAGTATATGACCAAAAAAATCTATCAAAAGCAGAAATGAATATCGTTGCAACAGAAATTTTTGAAGGCCGACTTTCAAAAACGAAAATTGCTGCCTTTCTAATGGCACTTAAAGTCAAAGGAGAAACCGCAGAAGAAATGGCTGGAATAGCAGAAGCGATGCAGCAAGTTGCGATTCAAGTGGATTTCCCAGCTGGAACTGCGATGGATAATTGCGGAACTGGTGGAGATAAATCGAATAGTTTTAATATCAGTACAACGTCGGCATTCGTCCTTGCAGCAGCAGGAATTCCAGTGGCGAAACATGGGAATCGAAGTATTTCTAGTCGTTCAGGTAGTGCGGATGTTTGTCAGGAATTAGGGATTGATATTAATATGCGTCCTGAAGATATGACTTATTTACTTGAAAAAGTAGGGATTGCCTTTTTATTCGCACCACATGTTCACCCTAATATGAAATACGTGATGGACGTTCGGAAAGAACTTGGGACGCCAACCATTTTTAACTTGATTGGACCTTTAACCAACCCGGTTCATCTCGAAACACAATTAATGGGTATTTATCGTCGTGATTTAATCAGACAAACTGCGGAAGTTTTAGGACAACTTGGACGAAAACGGGCCGTAGTTTTAAATGGGGCGGGCTTTATGGATGAAGCTTCTCTAGCCGGTGAAAATCATTACGCATTATATGACAGTGGGGAAGTTCACTTATATACACTAAAACCTGAAGAAGTCGGTTTAGCTAGCTACCCACTAGAAGCAATTAGGGGCGGGGATGCAAAAGAAAATGCAGCAATTCTTCGTAGTGTACTTGACGGCGAACCTGGTGCCTATTTAGACACTGTTTTGCTAAATGCCGGATTTGGTTTATTCGCAAATGGCAAAGTAAAAACAGTAAAAGAAGGCGTTGATTTAGCCCGCGACCTAGTTAGAAGTGGTCTAGCTAAACAAAAATTGCAAGATTTAATTACTTATCAAAAAGAGGTGCTAGCGAAATGACATTTTTAGAAGAAATTTTAGCTCAAAAAGCAGTAGAGGTAGCTGAAATGCCATTAGAACAAGTAGCAGAAAAACGGAAAACTTATTCGTTTTATGATTTTTTAAAAGAAAATACGGAACAAATGCAACTTATTGCGGAAGTAAAACGCGCCTCGCCTTCAAAAGGTGAAATAAATATGGATGTGAACCCAGTCGCTCAAGCAAAATCGTATGAGGCAGCTGGAGCAGGTATGATTTCTGTATTAACCGACCCGATTTTCTTTAAAGGATCGATTGAAGATTTACGAGAAGTAGCGAAAAACGTAGCAATTCCAGTACTGTGTAAAGACTTTATTATTAGTGAAAAACAATTAATTCGCGCTCGAAATGCTGGAGCAACGGTTGTATTACTAATAATTTCAGCTCTTACGGAAGATGAGCTAGCCTTACTTTTTAAACAAGCGAGTGCCCTTGATTTGGAAGTATTAGTAGAAGTACATGACCGAGACGAATTAGCTCTCGCTCAAAAGATTGGAGCTAAATTAATCGGAGTGAATAATCGGAATTTGCACACGTTTGAAGTAGATATTGCGGTAAGTGAAATGGTTGCGAGTGATTTTTCAACGGAGGCATGTTTCATTAGTGAATCGGGTTTTAAAACGGCAGACGATGTTAACCGAGTGAGTAAAGAATTTAATGCGGTGCTTGTTGGAGAAGCGCTTATGCGAGACAAAACTCCACAAAAAGCAGCAGAAAGTTTGAAGGTGAAACGATGATTGTAAAAATTTGTGGATTGAAAAAAAGTGTCGATGTAAAAGCAGCAGTTGAGAATGGTGCGGATATGATTGGTTTCGTTTTTGCGAAAAGTAAACGCCAAGTTACGATTGAACAAGCACACCAATTAGCTAAAAACATCCCACCTAATATTAAGAAAGTTGGCGTTTTTGTTAATCCAACTGAAGAAGAGTTAACTGCTGCGATTAAAGGCGTACCACTAGACATTGTGCAACTCCATGGACAAGAACCAACCGAGCAAGCAGACCGCACCGATGCCGAAGTAATTAAAGCTTTTCCAGTTAAAGAGGGCAAACTTCCTAACAATATAAATGATTATTCAAATGCTTATATCTTACTTGATGCTCCGGCAGAAGAATACGAGGGCGGCAGCGGGAAAACTTTTGATTGGGATAAAATAAATAGCGATTTACTAATAAAAAATAAATTAATCATTGCTGGTGGCTTAAATGCCGAAAACGTGAAAGAAGCTATTAGTCGCTTTGAACCATATGCCGTCGATATTTCTTCTGGCGTAGAAACAAATGGTGAAAAAGATCCTGAAAAAATTAAATTCTTCATTAAAACAGCAAAAGGAGTTGGAAAATAATGACATATCAAGCACCTGATGAAAATGGTTTTTACGGAAAATTCGGTGGCAGATTTGTGCCAGAAACTTTAATGAAAGCAGTGAAAGAATTAGATGAGGCTTACCGAGCTTCTAAAACAGATGCAGCTTTTCAAAAAGAATTAAATTACTATTTAAAAGAATATGTAGGCCGGGAAACGCCGCTTTATTTTGCGGAACAACTTACTGCCTATGCTGGCGGGGCTAAAATTTATTTAAAACGAGAAGATTTAAATCATACTGGTGCGCATAAAATCAATAATACGATTGGACAAGCCTTACTTGCGCGGCAAATGGGCAAGCAAAAAGTAGTGGCAGAAACTGGAGCAGGGCAACATGGTGTAGCTACAGCGACAGTAGCAGCACTTTTTAATATGGAATGTACTATTTTCATGGGAGAAGAAGATGTTAAACGTCAATCGCTTAATGTATTTAGAATGGAGTTACTTGGCGCAAAAGTTGTCAGCGTGAAAGCTGGCAGCCGTACTTTGAAAGATGCCGTAAATGAAGCACTGCGGTTCTGGGTGGCGAATGTGGAAGACACGCATTATATTATGGGATCTGTTCTTGGGCCCCATCCGTTCCCAGAAATTGTTCGTGATTACCAAAGTGTCATTGGGACAGAAGCACGTAAACAACATCTAGAGAAAGAAGGTAAGTTACCTGAGGCGATTGTGGCTTGTGTAGGTGGTGGCAGTAATGCGATGGGCTTATTTTATCCGTTTGTGGATGATTCTTCTGTTCAAATGCACGGCGTAGAAGCTGCTGGTCATGGTCTTGAAACAGAGTTCCATGCAGCCACGATTTCTAAAGGCGAGATTGGCATTTTGCACGGGGCAATGATGGATGTTTTACAAGACGAAAATGGACAAATCCTTGAAGCTTTCTCGATTTCCGCGGGATTAGATTATCCTGGTATTGGGCCGGAACATAGTTTTTTCCGTGATTTAGGTCGCGCTGAGTATCATTCTGTTACAGATGATGAAGCAGTCGAAGCTTTTCAACTTTTATGCCGGACAGAAGGGATTATTCCAGCACTTGAAAGTTCGCATGCCATTAGTTATGCTGTGAAACTTGCAAGCCAGATGCGTCCGGATGAAAGTATGGTTGTATGCCTATCTGGTCGCGGGGATAAAGATGTTAATCAATTAAAAGAACGATTGGAGGGGCAAACTAATGACTAAAACATTATCAAAAAAATTAGCGAATAAAGACCATGCTGCTGTAGTAACTTATATTATGGGCGGCGATGGTGGTTTAGATAATCTAGAAGAACAACTATTATTCCTTGAAAAATCCGGCGTTAGCGCGATTGAAATCGGGATTCCTTTTTCTGATCCAGTTGCTGACGGCCCTGTCATTCAACTTGCTGGTTTGCGCGCATTAAAAGAACGAGTTAGTTTAGAAGCAATTTTAACTAAATTAGCCACAAGCAAGGTGCAAATTCCACTAATTATTATGAGCTATATTAATCCGATTTTTCATTTAGGTATTCCAAAATTTATCGAAATGGTTCAAAAAACACCTGTAAAAGGACTTATTATTCCTGATTTACCTTATGAACACCGTACGCTTATTACACCCGAACTAAAAGGAACAGATATTGCGCTCATCCCGCTTGTTTCATTAACCAGTCCGAAAGAGCGCTTAGAAGAAATAGCTAACCAAGCAGAAGGTTTTATTTATGCCGTAACAGTCAACGGGACGACGGGCGTAAGAAATGAATTTAATACGCATATTGATACCCATTTAGCTTATTTAAAAAGTATTAGCCCTGTTCCTGTTCTTGCAGGTTTTGGAGTTTCTTCTATTGAACATGTGGAAAAATTTGCGCGTGTTTGTGATGGTGTGATTATTGGAAGTAAGGTCGTACAAATGTTGCATGACGGGGAAACGAGGGAGTTAGGTACGTTTTTACAAAATGCAGCAGAAGTTCAAATCGAAAACTAATTACTACTTACAATTTCTCTTTAAATATGGTAAAGTCTGGTGTATAGAATGTTAAAGAGGAGTTGTAAGAATGTCTGTTGAAGTAAAACCAGAGCATGCAAGAATGCTCAATAACACGAAAAATGTAACACTTGGGATAGCGATTGTATCTACTATCCAAGCCGTATTAAGTAGCGTTTCTATTGTGGGACTTATTGCTCTACAACAAAGAAAAGAAGTACTTGCTAATGCAAATGCAACCGCTGTCGTTCAAAATACGATTATGACGACAACGATAATGGCTGTTATTTGTATCGCATTTACGATTATGCTATTCCTTTCTTATAACAAACTTAGAAAAGGCATTATAATTACACCGCTTGTTTTTTATTTATATGGTGCGTTTACCATTCTTGGTGTCGTTTTATCAATGATTAATAGTGGTGTGAACTTTGTTTCGCTTATTTTACCAGCAGTGCTACTTGCTCTTAGTGTAACTTGTATTTTAAATCTTAGAAGAATGCGTTAAAAGTAGTAATGTAAGAATGATTTTTACATAAACATATATAACAGACAGACTTAAAAGAAAAAATCAATTGAGGTAATAGAAATTATGAGTTCAAAATTAATGCGAGGAACGGCCGTACTTACTGCGGGAACTTTATTATCGAAAATTTTAGGGATTTTATATGTTATTCCATTTTACTGGATTGCTGGCGGGGAACAGGCAACGATTCTTTATCAATACGGATATGTTCCCTACCAAATCTTCTTAAATATTGCGACAGCTGGAGTTCCATTAGCAGTTGCTAAGTACATTTCTAAATATAATTCGCTAAATGAATATGCTTTAAGCCAAAGATTGTATAGGTCTAGTACATATTTGATGATATTTACCGGGATTATTAGTTTTTTAATTATGTATATTTTTGCACCGCTTTTAGCTGGGATGCAAGAGGTTAGTGGCGGAACGAGCATTCAAGATATTACAACCGTTATTCGTGCAGTGAGTTTTGCGTTACTTATTATTCCAGTAATGAGCTTACTTCGCGGTTATTTCCAGGGGTTTCATTCAATGGGACCCTCTGCTGTATCGCAAGTAATTGAACAAGTAGCAAGAATCGTTTTCCTGCTTGCAAGTACCTATATTGTACTTCATCTTATTGGTGGAAGCCTTGTAACAGCAATGAGCTTAGCGACTTTTGCTGCTTTTGTTGGAGCTTTCTTCAGTTTAATTTGTCTACTATGGTATTACCGAAAACGTAAACCCGGTATTCAAAAAATGATTGCCGGCAGTGAAAATAAATTACAAGTGTCGACATTACATTTATTAAAAGAAATCTCTATCTCAGCAGTGCCTTTCATTATAGTAGGAATGGCGATGTCACTATATCAACAAATTGATTTATTCACCTTTGCGCGTGTTTTAACATACGATGGCATGCCCGGGAAGGCAGCGGAAGATTTACTTTCTATTTTCAACTTTTCTGTCCAAAAAATCATTATGATTCCGGGGACATTAGCGTTAGCGTTTTCGATGACGCTCGTTCCACTCGTGGCAGCTTCATTTCATAAAGGTCGTATTCGTGAAGTGCACCATCATCTAACAGCTGTTTTTCAAGTATTGCTATTTTTAGTCGTGCCAGCTTGTTTAGGAATAGCACTCTTGGCCGATCCGCTCTATACGATATTTTATGGTTATAACGCTGATGGATCAATGTTGCTAAGCTTTTTCGCTCCATTTGCAATTTTCTTCTCGCTGTTTAGTGTTACTGCTGCGATTCTACAAGGGATTGACGAGCAACGTTATACAGTACTTAGTTTACTTCTCGGGTTACTAACAAAATCCGTACTACAAATGCCGCTAATTTTACTTCTTGGTGCAAAAGGTGGCGCACTTGCGACCGGACTTGGTTACATTGTTTCTGTGCTGTTCACCATTTTTATTATTAAAAAATATGCTCATTATTCATTTAAGTATATTATTAGACGTCTGGTGTTAATTCTTGGAATAAGTTTTGTGATGTTAGTTAGTGTTTGGCTCATTTATCATGGGCTCGCATTATTCTTAAATCCGCATGCACGATTTACTGCATTAGTGATTGTTTTTATATCAGCTGGAGTGGGGGCTTATATTTATGCCTTTTTAGCTGCAAAAGCAGGGCTATTAAACTATATTCTAGGTGACCGGATGTATAAAATTCGTAAAAAACTTCATTTGATTTAACCTTTTTATAAAGAGCAAGCCGATATTTATTTGGGTTTGTTCTTTTTTTTTAAAAGAGTTAATGGTAAAGTAAACAAGGATATATAATTTAATGTAAAGGAAGTTAGACGATGGGTTCAAAACTGCTCAGAGGAACATTTATTCTGACGCTAGGGACATTAATCTCTAAAGTGCTCGGAATATTGTATGTGATTCCGTTTTATGCGATTATTGGAGGAGATGAACCAGCGCTTCTGTATAATTTCGGTTATGTACCGTATCAATTATTCTTAAGCATTGCAACTGCTGGGATACCGTTAGCTGTTGCCAAATATATAGCGAAATATAACGCCATGGAAGAATATGCTGTAGGTCGTCGATTATTTAAAACCGGTGTATATTTAATGATTTTTTCTGGGATTGTTTGTTTCCTTGCGATGTATGGACTTGCTCCAACGCTCGCTCGAATGCAGCAGTTGGAAGGCGGATATAGTTTAGCGGATGGTATTCAAGTTATTCGTGCAGTTAGTTTCGCGCTACTTATCATTCCAGTAATGAGCTTGCTTCGTGGCTTTTTCCAAGGATATAATTCGATGGGGCCGTCTGCTGTATCTCAAGTGTTAGAACAAGTTGTTCGTATTGTGTTCTTGCTTGCGGGGACTTTCATTGTAATGTATGTACTTGACGGGAATGTAGTTACAGCAATTAGTATCGCTACTTTTTCAGCTTTTGTTGGAGCTTTTGCGAGTTTACTATTACTACTTTGGTATTTTTATAAACGAAAACCTGGACTGGACCGAATGCTTTTAGAAGATAGAGGCACTGTAAAAATTTCCATTCCGACACTATATAAAGATATTATTCTTTCGGCAATTCCTTTTATTATAGTTGGGTCTGCTACTTCGCTTTATCAATTAATTGACCAATTCACTTTAGGAAGAGTGTTAGAATATATTGGAACTGCTCCTGATTTGGTCAATTCTTTTGTAGCAATTATTAACTTTGATGTACAAAAATTAATTATGATTCCAGGGACGTTGGCAATTGCGTTTTCGATGGCACTTGTTCCACTTGTTACTGGTGCTTATGTAAGGAAAGAGTACGCGCAAGTGAAGCGTCAACTCAATGATGTTTTTCAAATTTTATTATTCTTAACGATTCCAGCTTGTTTTGGAATTGCTATGCTAGCGAGACCTTTATTCACAGTGTTTTTCGCACCTAGTGATAATGGGACAGCGCTATTACAATTATTTGCACCAATCGCCATTTTATTTTCATTGTTTAGTGTTTCCGCGGCTGTTCTTCAAGGGATTGATGAACAACGATTCACAGTGCTAGGCTTGCTGTTAGGGCTACTAGCGAAATCGGTATTACAAATGCCGCTCATTATGATGTTTGAAGCGCCTGGGTCAATCATTGCAACTGGTATTGGTTATGCAGTATCTTGTCTGTTCATGTTATTTATTATTAAAAAATATGTTCGTTTCTCGTTTAAAGTTATTTTGCGGCGAACGGTGCTTTTCTTCTTTATGACAGCTTTGATGGGCGTTATTGTCATCGGACTGTACATGGGACTTGCTAACTTTATTAGTCCGGATCGTAAAATGTCTGCGCTAGTATTGACGCTTATTTGCGGAGGAACGGGTGCTGTTTTCTACGGTTATATGGCATTCAAACTTCACTTGTCTGATAAATTATTTGGCCCACGTGGTACTAGATTACGTGAGAAATTAAGAATTCGCTAGGAGGATTTTATGAAAAAAACATCATTTGTAATTAGTGGCATTGCTCTCCTTGGATTTGTTTTCTTTATGATAGGCGTTATGACTGGGGCAAAATGGATTCAAACGTTTGACCAGTACTGGAATAGTATTATTCGGGTCGGAATAACGGATACAAAAACTACACTGATTTCTTATTTAACTGATATTGGCGGGGTAGCGACCATTTGTATTTTAACCGTTGTTGTTATTATTGCGCTTGTTCTAATGAAAAAAGTGGATACGGCAATTTGGTTTGGTGGGATTGTCCTAGTTGGCGGGGCGCTTATTCCATCAATCATTAAAAATATCGTTCAGCGCCCAAGACCAACCTATAAATTAATCGAACAAGGTGGATTTAGTTTTCCAAGTGGTCATGCGACTGGTTCAACTGTTTTTTATGGAATGCTAGCGTTCTTTTTAATTTTATATGTTAGTCATAAATGGCTTCGTTTTGCGATTAGTATTCTTGCGCTAGGGCTTGTATTGTTTATTATGTATTCCCGCGTTTATTTAGGAGTACATTTCCCAAGTGATGTTGTAGCAGGATTCTTAATTGGAAATGCTGTTATTTTCAGCGGAATTGGTTGTTACTTTATTTGGAATAAAAAATTAGCTTTATGGGCTAATAAATTTAATAAATCGTAAAAAAATCCTCTCTTTAGATAAAGAGAGGATTTTTTATTAAGCATGTTCGTCTGTTTCGCTAAAAATTTTCAAATAGGTCGGTAACTCTTCAGCAATTTCAGTCGGCAACACAACATAGCGTTTTTTAGCTAAAATTTCTCCAATATAGCTATGAAGAAAAACAGCAGCTAATGTTCCGGTAAGCGGCTTCTCTGTTTGTGCCATCAAGCCACATATCGTTCCAGCGAGAGTATCGCCCATGCCACCTGTTGCCATTGCGGGAGTGCCGTACATATTTTGCCATGCTGATTCACCTGAATACACTTTTGTACGATGCCCTTTTAGAACAATCGTTGCGTCAATATGAAGTGCGACATCAGTTGGCGTTTCTGCTTCAGGTGCTAGTGCTTTCAGTCGTTCCCATTCACCTGCATGTGGTGTAAAGGTAAGCTTGGCGGCAGGATGAGGATTTTCCCCTTTTGCATAAATAGTAATACCATCGCCGTCAATAATTAGTTGTTGATGTTCTGTTGAATTTTGTAATACTAATCGAAAAATTTCTTCGGCATAGGCATCTAATCCAAGTCCAGGACCAATTAAAATGGTATCAAAATGATTAATTTGTTCACTTAGACTTGTGATGTTTTCGTAGTCAATAAACATACATTCAGGAATTCGTGTTTGCAGCGCAGGGCGATTAACACTATCTGAGGCCACCGTTGTTAAACCAGCACCACTTTTAACACAAGCCTCTGCAGCCATAATCGCGGCCCCACCAAATTGTTTATTTCCAGCGACAATTAAAACGCGCCCGTAATCACCTTTATGTGTTTCATCTTCACGTTTTGGAATCCACGCGCACATTGCTTTCGGTGTAATTTTCTTCACTTTTGTAAAACCTCCTTATGACACTGGCTTTTATCTACTCAACCGGGTAAAATAAAGAACAGATAAATCATGTTTATCTTAAATGATAAGGAGGCTTTTGTAAAATGAAACCTATATATCCTGCCGTAAAAGCAGTTATCGTAAAAGATGGTAAATTTTTAGCTCTTAAAAAAAGAGGCGTAGAAGGCGAAGTATTTGAACTTCCGGGAGGCCGTATGAACTACGGTGAAACTCACGGAGAAGCGCTTTTTAGAGAAGTTTATGAAGAAACTAAATTACAAGTCCAACCATTTATCTTATATGACACATGGGAGTTTTTTCATGAAGACTACCAAATTACAGGCGTTATTTATTTAGTGGAAATGCCTGAAGAAGGGGAAGTAGTGTTGTCTGATGAACACGAAGAATATCGCTTCTTACCACTTGAAAAAGAAAGTCTGAACATAATGGATGTCGTATTTTCTTCGCGGATGGAACGTTGGGATTTTGAAGCAATTAAAGGTTTTATGAGAAAATAGTAGTTCCGACTTCCAAGCGGCGTGAAAACAGTTTACAATAGAGAAGATAAGTTTGAAGGAGGGAATAATAATTATGACAGAAATTAATTGGCAAAAAGAAGTGGAATCACGTAAAGATGATTTCTTAGAAGATTTAAAAGGGCTTCTTCGCATTCCGAGTGTTCGCGATGATAGTAAAAAAACAGAAGATGCGCCGTTTGGACCAGATGTTAAACGCGCACTCGACTATATGATTGAATTAGGTAAAAAAGACGGCTTTACCGCGAAAGAAGTTGGTAATGTTGCTGGACACCTTGAATATGGTCAAGGAGAAGAACTTGTTGGCGTATTAGGACACGTTGATGTAGTGCCAGTTGGTGATGGCTGGACTAATGGACCTTTTGAACCAACATTACGCGATGGTAAACTATATGCGCGCGGAGTTGCAGACGACAAAGGCCCAACAATTGCTGGTTACTATGCGTTAAAAATTATTAAAGAACTAGGTTTACCTCTTTCTCGCCGCGTTAGAATCATTGTTGGTTCTGATGAAGAAAGTGGTATGAGCTGTGTAGAACGTTATTTTGAAACAGAAGAACAACCAACACTAGGATTCGTTCCAGATGCAGAATTCCCAATCATTCACGCTGAAAAAGGTATCTCAGAACTAGATGTATCTTTTAAAGACGGAGAAGCAAGCGGAGAAGCAGCATTCCGTCTACTTAGTGTAGAATCAGGCGAACGCTATAACATGGTTCCTGACCACGCTACAGCTATTATTGAAGACGTAAAAGACTTTGATAAAGTAGCAAGTGAATTTAAAACGTTCTTAGCAAATCATCCAATTGAAGGCTCATTAGAAGAAAACGGCAAAACAGTTAAAATCAATATCGTCGGAAAATCCGCTCATGCGATGGAACCAAATAATGGCATAAATGCTGGTCTTCACTTAGTAGCTTTCCTAGGTAAATTTAAATTAACTGGTGCTGCAAATGATTTTGTGACATTTGGTCGCGATTACTTATTCGGTGATTCTCGTGCTGTAAAACTTGGTATTAGCTATGAAGACGTAGAAAGTGGCGAATTAACAATGAACGTCGGCGTTATTCGTTATGATGTAGCAGAAGGTGGTAAATACGGTCTTAATTTCCGTTACCCAGTGACAGCTAATATGGATAAACTAAAAAATAAAATGCAAACAGTTGTATATGAGTACAACGCTCAATATACACATTACGATGATTCCAAACCGCTTTTCGTACCAAAAGATCACCCGCTTATTCAAACTTTACAAGAAGTTTATACAAAACAAACAGGTGAAGAAGCTACCTTGCTAGCGATTGGTGGGGGAACTTATGCACGTCATATGGAAACAGGAGTAGCGTTCGGCGCACTGTTCCCAGGCCGCGAAGATACAATGCACCAAAAAGACGAATTCAGCTATTTTGATGATTTATTAAAAGCTACTGCAATTTACGCAGAAGCACTTTACAAATTAGCGAAGTAAGGGTTATAATTGAAAAAATTAACTGCTGCAAAGCTTAGTTTTGTGGCAGTTTCTTTGTTTCATTAAGTTTTTAGATAGTTCCAAAAATTAACTATGCAAGGAGAGACTCGACATGAAAGTACTAGTAAATGACCGTTTAGTAGAAAGAAATGATGCTACAGTTGACGTAGAAGACCGTGGATACCAATTTGGTGATGGAGTATATGAAGTTGTTCGTTTATATAATGGTAAATTTTTTACTTATAACGAGCATATCGATCGTTTATACGCTAGTGCAGCAAAAATTGACTTAGTTATTCCTTATTCCAAAGAAACATTAAGAGCGTTATTAGAAAAATTAGTAGCTGAAAATAATATCAATACCGGAAATGTATATTTACAAGTAACAAGAGGCGTTCAAAATCCTCGTAATCACGTTCTTCCAGATGATTTCCCGTTAGAAGGGGTATTAACTGCAGCAGCTCGTGAAGTACCAAGAAATGATCGTCAATTCATAGAAGGTGGCTCAGCAATTACTGAAGAAGATGTACGTTGGTTACGTTGTGATATTAAAAGCTTAAATTTACTTGGAAATATTTTAGCGAAAAATAAAGCACATCAACAAAACGCACTTGAAGCTATTTTACATCGCGGGGAGCAAGTTACTGAGTGTTCTGCTTCTAACGTATCCATTATTAAAGATGGGGTTTTATGGACACATGCTGCCGACAATCTAATTTTAAATGGTATTACTCGTCAAGTTATTATTGATGTAGCGAAAAAGAACGGTATTCCTGTAAAAGAAGCCGATTTCACTTTAACAGATTTACGAGAAGCAGATGAAGTGTTTATTTCCAGTACTACAATTGAAATCACACCAATTACTCACATTGATGGAGTACAAGTTGCTGATGGAAAACGTGGTCCAATTACCGCTCAACTTCATAATTACTTTGTAGAAGAAATCGTTCGCGCTTGTGGCGAATTAGAATATGCAAAATAATAAATCCTAACCTTCCTTTTTTAAGGAAGGTTTTTTTATGTTTAGCCACCTATGTAAAAATTTATATAACTTTTTTATGCGTTGAAACGACTCATTTGGCTCCGCTTTCAGACGAAAACAACTGTTTTAAAGCAATTGACAAATTTTTTTGAAGGTGTATAATTCAAAAGGCTAATAGTTCGCATGCGAAATATTTGTGGGCGAACAGTACGGAGGGAAGTTAATGGATGAGAAGTTAGTAAAAGAGGTTATTTTCTCTTTTCGTGAAGTACAACGCAAAACGCATCACGTGCTAGCGGAAGAAGCTGCTAACCGTGAAATCACAACGACACAATTGCTTGCAATCAGAGAACTACAGAAAGAGTCGGATTTAACACTTGGTGAACTAGCAGAACGCATGAAACTTGGAAAAAGTACTGTTTCGGGCATTGTTGATCGCTTAGTAAAAGCCGGATTTTTAAAACGAACAAGAAATGAAAGCAATCGACGCGCGCTTAGCTTAGAATTAACCGAAAAAGGAGCGACGAAAGCTGCAGAAACGTATCATGTATTTTTTAACCGTTTAGAACCTATTTTAGAAATTGGCGAAGAAAGGTTAAAAGAAATGTTAGAAATGCATCAGGAGATAATTACTATTTTAGAAAGGGAAGGTGCACGAGATTGAATATGAAAGCAGCAAGTACATCAGTGAAGCGTAATGGTATTTTAATTGTTATGCTTATGGGCGCCTTTGTTACGATTCTCAACCAAACGTTGATGAATGTCGCGCTACCAAGTATTATGAAAGATTTTGGGATTACTGCCAGTCAAGGACAGTGGTTGTCTACTGGTTTTATGTTAGTAAATGGTGTCATGATCCCGATGACAGCCTTTTTAATTGAAAGGTTTACGACTCGTCAGCTTTACTTATTTGCGATGATTACTTTTGCAATTGGTACAGCTATTGGCGGATTTGCAACAGATTATACAATGCTTATTGCTGGTCGTATGGTACAAGCAATTGGCGCTGGGATAGTTATGCCACTTCTAACCGTTGTCGTATTAAACTTATTCCCGATGGAACGAAGAGGACGAGCGATGGGCTTAATTGGTCTAGCTATGAACTTTGCCCCAGCAATTGGTCCGACACTCTCAGGTTGGATTGTTCAGCAATATGATTGGCGCAATTTATTCTTTATTATTATTCCATTTGCAATACTTGATATTGTAGTAGCAATCTTCTTACTTAAAAATGTCGGTAAAAGAACTTTCCCGAAACTCGATATACTCGGAGTCATTATGTCGACTGTTGGGTTCGGTAGTTTATTACTTGGATTTAGTAACGCCGGAGATCACGACTGGTTAACGTGGAAAGTAGCCGGATTTATTATTCTTGGTTTAGTAGTATTAGGTATCTTTATCCGTTATCAATCAAGCAACAAAGCGCCACTTCTTAATTTTAAAGTGTTTAAATATCCAACATTTGCACTTACAACAGCAATTAGTTTCTTCGTTGTGATGGGGCTTTTTGGCGGTATGTTGTTACTACCGATTTTCTTACAAACTGTTCGAGGTTTTTCACCGCTTGAATCTGGTTTAGTCCTTTTACCTGGTGCGCTTGTTACAGCTATACTATCGCCGGTGACTGGGGTTATGTTTGACCGGTTTGGGGCTAAATATTTATCGCTAGTAGGCTTAATTATTATGGCAGGTTCAACCTTCATGTTTACAAATCTAGATGAATCAACCACGTTAACTTTTATTATTATCGTTCAAACTATTCGTTCTGCGGGTATGGCGATGGTTATGATGCCGCTTCAAACAGCTGCACTCAATTCACTACCACTAAAACTAGCTTCTCACGGTTCAGCGATGTTTAATACGATGAGACAAGTAGCTGGCTCGATTGGTACAGCTGCACTTATTACGGTAATGTCAAAAAGTGCCGCGAGTTTTGCAGATAAACTTGGTCCAGCTGATGTAATTGGAAAAACGAAAACAGAAGTTGCTAACCATGTGCTTATTCACGGAATTGAAACAGCCTTTTTAGTCGCAGGAATTCTTTCTGTAGTAGCTTGTATTTTAGCATTATTTATTCAAAAAAATAGAAGCGCAATGGATCCAATTGTTACTAAAACAGAAGAAATAAAAAATTAATTTAAAAGCGCATTCCATTTAATGAGAATGCGCTTTTTTCATGCAAAATAGTTCGATATATAAAAAAATACGCGGAACGAACATATGTTGACTTGACGAGAGCTCTTAAGAGAAGTAAAATCATGAATAGTTACCTATTTGTTCGGAAGTTAAAAACAGGGGATAATGAAGTTGCAAAGAGCTAATAAAAGGTGTGCATGTAAATGAAAGATAATTTTTTTGGGAGAGAATATGACATAGCGCCGGCTGGAGGGGAAACTGGCCAAGCATTTGTTGCAACACATGAAGACGAAAAATTCTTTTTAAAAAGAAATTCTTCGCCTTTTTTAGCAGCGCTTTCGGTAGAGAACATTGTTCCAAAACTCGTCTGGACAAGAAGAGTAGAAAACGGAGATGTTATCACTGCGCAAAAATGGGTGAATTGCCATATTTTAACTCGTGAGGAAATGGTTGGTCCTAGAGTGGCGAAACTCTTAGCGAAAATTCACCATTCGGAAAACTTACGCCATATGCTCGAAAAAATCGAAAACTGCTATTTTTCTGCCCACCAATTACTAGCTCGTCTAAAAGCAGAAATGGAAGCTAAAAATGAAGCTACGAAAGCAATGCTCACGGCAATTGAGTATTTAGAGCAAAATATTACAGCTGTCGAGAAAGCAGATTACGTCGTTTGTCACGGAGATGTCAACCACAATAATTGGATAATATCAGAAGAAAATGAATTGTTTCTTGTTGATTGGGACGGCGCAATGCTTGCTGATGCTGCAAATGATTTAGGAATGATATTATACCAATATATCCCGCGTGAAGGCTGGGATGAATGGCTTTCTAATTATGGAACAACACTAACTAGCGAATTACATCGTAAATTAAAATGGTATACACTTTGCCAAACCGTCATGCAACTTACGACCAACCAATCAGAAGAAGCATACGAACGAGCAAAACAAATTTTTCAAAATGCAATAGAAGATGATGAGGTGTAAAGAAAGATGCGTGTAAAACATAAACCATGGGCAAAAGATCGATTGGAAGAATTTCCAGCAATTTACATTAAAAACCCAGAAGATTTTAAGGGGCGCTGGCAAGAAGTATTTGGAAATAATAATCCTATTCATATCGAAATCGGTTCCGGTAAAGGCCAGTTCATTAGTGGTATGGCAAAAGCGAATCCGGAAATTAATTATATCGGCATTGAAATGATTGAAAGTGTCCTAGTTTCTGCGCTTGATAAAGCGATTGAAGCAGAAGTACCTAATTTGCGCCTTGTTGCAAGAGATGCCAAATTACTGGAAGAATCTTTTGAAAAAGGAGAAATAGCACAAATTTATTTGAATTTCTCTGATCCGTGGCCGAAAAAACGCCACACAAAACGTAGATTAACGAATCCAACCTTCTTAACTATTTATGAGCGACTATTACCAAAAGCAGGGGAGATTCATTTCAAAACGGATAACCGCAGCTTGTTCGAATATTCATTAGTAGCTTTTTCAGAATATAATATGTTACTAACTTTTGTATCACTTGATTTGCATAATAGCGATTACAAAGGGAATATAAAAACTGAATACGAAGAAAAATTTTCAGCTAAAGGATTCCCAATCTATCGTCTTGAAGCAAAATTTGATAGAAATTGACTAGGATAAACCAGGTGCACTTGCTGCATCTGGTTTTTATTTTTAATTGGAGGCGTTAAAAATGGATTCCATTCAAATTGGAGAAATAAAAGTTTATTGGTTGCGCGGAGGCTATACTCATTTTGACGGCGGGGCAATGTTTGGGGTAGTTCCAAAACCTTTATGGGAGAAAAAATATCCAGCAAATGAAAAAAATCAATTAGCTAATGTAACCGATCCGATGTTTTTTCAGTATTTAGGGAAAAATTATTTAATTGATAGCGGGCTAGGGAACGGGCGACTAACAGAAAAACAAAAGCGTAATTACGGGGTAACCGAAGAGTCTTTTGTATTAGAAGATTTAGCAAAACTAAATATTGCCCCTGAGGATATAGACTACTGTTTAATGACTCATTTACATTTTGACCATGTGTTAGGTTTGACTGGTTGTTCAGAAGAGGGTTATTATTCTATTTTTCCAAATGCGGAAATCTGGACTTCTGAAATTGAATGGGACGAAATGCAACACCCGAATATTCGTTCAAAAGCAACTTATTGGCAAGAAAACTGGCAAGCGATAAAAGGGCAAGTCCACACATTTACGAAAGAAAAACGATTTAATGATGCGATTAAAATGACTCATACTGGAGGACATAGTGCTGGACATTCTGCCGTTTGGTTTGAGTCCGGTGGAGAACTAGCGATTCATATGGCAGATATTTTTCCGACATTCGCTCACCAAAATGTTTTATGGGTAACGGCATATGACGATTATCCTATGACATCCATCGCGGCAAAACAAGATATTTTCACACAAACTTTCGGGAAAAATTATTGGTTTTTATCGTACCATGATGCTAGATTCCGAGCAGTTAAAATTGGCGCAAATGGAGAAATTGATGCTGAACTAAAAATAGAAAATCGAAATTAAGAAGTGGGATTCCGCTTCTTTTTTTGAGGGTATTTTTATTTTGTGTTATTATATAACTTATAAAGCTTTATTTAAAGCCAAAACAACAACCTGGGTAGGGGGTTCCTATCTAATATACTGTAAGGGGGTATATATGAAAAACGAACAAAAGAAAGCACTAGTAACAAGATTTGCGAAGATTGAAGGTCACGTACGTTCAATCAAAAATATGACAGAGGAAGAACGCGATTTAGAAACAATTATGCAGCAAATAGCAGCTGTGAAAAAAGCAATGGATGCAGCAGCAAAAGTGATTTATACAGAACAAATGAAAGAACTAATTGAGCAAGGCGTGGTGGACGAAGCTCTTATTAAAAAGAAAATTGACAGTTTTATTCGTTAAAAAAACGACTCCCCAAGTGGGTAGTCGTTTTAATTTTTAGGCTAAATACACATCAATGATTGTTCCTGTGTTAGCGTCTGCGATAAATTCGAATTGTTTTTTCTCGCCCTCACGAATGCAAGTGATACCACCGTGGTATACGAATGTATCAATGGCGAATTTTTTATAGTGTTGCTTTTTTAGTTGAATCCAAGAACCTTCAATAGGTCCTTCTTGTTTGAACGCATTTTTTACATTTTCTAAGATGACGTCCCCTGAAATTGTTTTATCGCTAAGTAAATAATGATAAACAAGGTGTCCAGCTGCTGCTCCTGCTCCAACGCCGGCAATGAAAGCTTTCCAGTTCATCGCTTTTCCTCCCTAGTGTTTGCTATTCTTTTTAAAAGACGTCTTACGAACATCTCTTTTAACCATTATACTACAAATTTTTGATTATAAAAGGATTTTTGAACGCGCTTTCGATAAAATGGAGAAGTATGGCGAGCGGAAACATCTTTTATTTGCTATAATAAAATAGATTTCACACGGAAAGAGATGATTATTAATGGAAAAAGAAACGTTAGCAATGTTTAAAGAATTAACGGAACTTCAAGGTACTTCGGGTGATGAACATAGAATTCGAGCATTTATGCGAAAAGAACTTGAACCGGTTTCCGATGAAATTATCCAAGATGGCTTAGGTGGCATTTTTGGCGTGCGACACGGAGCGACTGATGGTCCGCGCGTATTAGTTGCGGCCCATATGGATGAAGTTGGCTTTATGGTAACGCAAATTACAGACAATGGTTTGATTCGTTTCCAAACAATTGGTGGTTGGAATCCGCAAGTTTTACAAGCGCAACGTGTGCAAATTATGGCGCCAAATGGTCCTGTAATTGGCGTTGTAGCCTCTGTTCCTCCGCATTTACTATCAGAAGCGGAACGTAGCAAACCAACTGACCCGAAAAACTTACTTATTGATATTGGTGCAGATGATAAAGCGGACGCTGAAAAAATCGGGATTAAGCCAGGGCAATTTATCGTTCCTGTCGCTGAATTCACTCCACTTGCAAATCCAAAGAAAATTTTAGCTAAAGCGTGGGATAACCGTTATGGTGTCGGTCTTGCAATTGAGCTTATGAAAGAATTAAAAGGAGAATCTTTACCAAATACGCTTTTTGCTGGTGCGAATGTGCAAGAAGAAGTCGGTCTTCGTGGTGCGGGTGTAAGTGCGAACATGATTAAACCAGATTTATTCTTCGCGTTAGATGCTAGCCCTGCCAATGATACGACTGGTAACAAGTCGCAATTCGGTCATATTGGTCAAGGTTTCTTATTACGTATTTTTGATCGGACGATGATTATGCACCGTGGTATGCGTGAATTTTTACTTGATACTGCGGAATCAAATAAAATTCCTTATCAATATTTTGTTTCACCTGGTGGAACGGATGCTGGTAAAGTTCACACGTCACTTAGTGGTATTCCGAGTGCAGTAATTGGTGTTCCAGCTAGATATATTCACTCATCTAACTCGATTTTACATGTGGATGACTACGCTGCGGCGAAAGAAATGATTACAACGCTTATTCGCGGTTTGGATAAAACAACTTTTGAAACCATTAAAAATAATGCGTAAAATAATGAAAAAACCAGTATTCTTGGTTGGGTTTCTACTTTTAGCAGCAAGTCTAGTATTCTTAGTAGGTTATGCTACAGGGATACCTTACCTTCGCGATGCTGAAATTGGCTGGATCATTACCACTCTAATAGCGGGAGTGATGACGTTAATCGTTGGTTATTTTAATCTTTATATAGAAAAGAAAAAAACGCGATCTAAAGTACGGTGAAAAGTTTGGCTCTTATAACGGAGCCGGACTTTTTTCATGAGCGTTATTCTGGACGAAAGTTAGCTAAGGCGTTAGGATTTAACTAGTATGAAAGAAGAAGGAGCGAACAAAAAATGAAAAACTTAGAATCAGTAGAACAATTTAATGAGATAAAAGCGGAAGGTAAATCTGTTTTTATGTTTAGCGCTGATTGGTGCGGCGATTGTAAATATATTGAACCTGTAATGCCAGAAATTGAAGCTGAAAACGAGGATTTCACTTTTTATCATGTAGATCGAGATGAATTTATTGATTTATGTGCTGATTTAGCGATTTTTGGAATCCCTAGTTTCCTTGCTTTTGAAGATGGTGAAGAAGTAGGGCGTTTTGTTAGTAAAGATAGAAAAACAAAAGAAGAAATTAATGATTTTCTAGCTGCAATATAAAAAGTGACTGCTTTTTATGGAAGGGGAGGCACCTATGGCAAAAATGACGACATTAAAAATGAAAGAACGACTAGAGAAGGAACTGAATAAACCTAATCGGCAGTTTGCTTACGATCGAGATAGTGACACACTTTCGGTTACCCAAAATGGCAAAAAAGTAACTTTGGCTATCCCACAAATCATCGCAAATTATGAAAACGATGGTGAAGCTGCGATTGAAAAGATTATTTACTATGTCGAAGAAGGTTTTCTGGCTGCATCTGGAAACGTTGAACTCAAAAGCAATACAGCGAATATTTTTCCTGTTGTTAGAGCGACTTCTTTTCCTGATACCACCAAAGCGGGAGAAGTGCTATTAACAGATGAACATACCGCTGAAACAAAAATTTTCTATGCATTTGATTTAGGAAAATCCTACCGTTTCATCGAAAAAAACATGCTGGAAAAAGAAGGGCTTTCCCATGAAGAAGTCAGAAAAGCAGCCTTCGATAATCTGGGAAAACTAGAAATTCCGCTAAAAAAAGATTCGGTTAATGGGAATGATTTTTATTTCGTACGTACAAATGATGGCTATGATGCGAGTCGTTTACTAAATGTTAGTTTTCTTCAGCAAATGCGCGAAAAGCTAACCGGGGAAATGGTGCTTGCTGTGCCGCATCAAGATGTTTTAATTATTGGCGCTATCAAAGATAATACCGGTTATGACGTTCTGGCTCACATGACGATGGACTTTTTCGCAGATGGACTTGTGCCAATAACCTCTTTGCCATTTGTCTATAATAATGGTAAACTTGAACCGATATTTATAATGGCAAAAAACAGATTAAAGGAGTAGAAGACGTGATAGTAAACGCATTTTATAATGAAAAAGGGGTAGGGGACACTCTACTAATTGAAACAGGCGAAGTAACATTTGAAAATCGCGAGTGGGAGCGCCGTGGGGATGTCGCACGAATTTTTGACCGCGAAACAAAGCAAGTTGCAGGTTTCAATATTTTTAATAGCTCCAAATACTTTGACATTACTGCAAATGGCAAAGTAGATTTAACTGAAGAACTTGTTGCGTTAATGAATCAAGTTATCGAAAAAGCGGGATTTGAACCTGAAATCGTAGCTGATTTAACCCCGAAATTTGTAGTTGGGTACGTGGAGTCGAAAGAAAAACATCCGAATGCGGATAAACTAAATGTATGCCAGATTAATGTAGGTGGGGAAGTATTGCAAATTGTTTGTGGTGCCCCAAATATCGAAGCTGGACAAAAAGTAGTGGTTGCGAAAATCGGCGCAGTAATGCCTAGTGGTTTAATCATTAAACCATCTAATTTACGAGGCGAAGATTCTTTTGGTATGGTATGTGCCGCGCGTGAATTAGCCATTCCTAATGCGCCAACTGAAAAAGGTATTCTTGTTTTAGAAGATTCCGCTACTCCGGGAGAAGAGTTTCCGGTAAATTTTTAAATAATTGATTTTTTTAAGCGTCTGATGCTATATCGGGCGCTTTTTTGCTTGCTAAATTCGCTACTTTGTGAAAATGAGTAAAATGTAGAACAATATAACTTTAATTGTATACAATATATACATAAATCGTACAAAATAAAGATAATTTTCAAGGTATAATAAAAACTTATATCGGGTTTAAACCTAGTTGTATCAAGGTATTATAACGAATATGGCTCGAAAAATAGCGAATTCACAATTTTGTCATAGATTATTTTGTTTTTGTCTGTTAAAATCAAACAAGAAAATTAAATTTAGGGTGATAATGAATGGGATGGTTTAAAGATTTTTTCTTTGGCGATATGGACGAAGAAATAGATACATATGAAAATACGCCTACTAAAAAAGTAGAAAAGAAAGTAACGTATGCTCCTGAAGTAGAGCCGAAATCAAAAGTTACGGCAATTAAAACAAAAGAACGAAATACAAGAACTGTACGACCTACACCAAAAAGTGTAGTGCCAAAGCAAAAACACCTGCAACCAGTGAAACGGCAAGTGAAAACACAAATGGTATATCAATATCCGAAAGGTGAATTCCGCTTTCCGCTAATACCTGATAAGCCAGTCAGCCAACCAATTCAAACACAAAAACAAACGCAACCAACTAGAACTATGCATCAAACGAGCGAAAAGCCTGTTGTAAAAGAAGAAACAAGAAAACGTCCTTTTGCCGCAACAGATGTTCCTTCTCCTGTTTATGCATTTAATAAACGACCGAGTAAATTTGAGTTTGCAGTGTCTGAACCAGATGAAATTGCAGAAATCCAAGAAGATTTAACTATTCCTCCAGTGGATTTACCAGAATTAGCAGAAGCAGAAACAATTGCTTTTGATACAGAAATTGAAAAACAAATAGAAGACACTTACCCCGAAGAAGTTGGAATTGAGGAAGTAGTAGAAGAACCAGTTTTAGCTACTAATGAAGCTACTCCAGTTGAACCAGCTCCAAAACGCGTGACCCTTATTCAAGAAGAAACGACGCAAGTACCTAAACAAAAGAAACAAGTCGAAGCAAGTAGACAAGAACAAATGTTGAAAAGCAGAATTCCATTTAACGTTATGATGGTAAAAAAAGATAAACAAGCACTTCAAAAAGAACCAGCAGCTGAAATCGTTCAAGAGAAAGAAGTAATTACTGAAAATATTCAACCCGTTGCTATAACAGAAGAAAAACAAGTAGCACCAGAATATCCAAGCAATTATCAATTTCCGTCGTTCGGGTTGCTACATCCGCCCGTATCGAAACGAGAAGACGATTCATGGTTACAAATGCAACAAGAAATGCTAGATGAAACATTAGAAAATTTCAATGTTCATGCGAGCGTTGTTAATAGAACACAAGGACCCGCTGTAACTAGATTTGAAGTCCAACCAGAAAAAGGGGTCAAAGTAAGTAAAATCACTAATTTAACAGACGATATTAAGCTAAACTTAGCTGCAAAAGATATTCGAATAGAAGCTCCAATTCCAGGGAAAAGCACAGTTGGTATCGAGATTCCAAACCAAACAAGTCGTCCTGTGATGCTTTCTGAGTTAATGAATACAGAAGCGTTTCAATCATCTAAGTCGCCGTTAACTGCCGCACTTGGTCTTGATATTTCTGGAACGCCGATTATTACAGACCTTCAAAAAATGCCTCATGGCTTAATTGCTGGTGCTACAGGCTCCGGTAAAAGTGTTTGTATCAACTCATTACTCGTAAGTTTGCTCTATAAAGCGACTCCCGACCAATTGAAATTGCTTTTAATTGATCCAAAAATGGTTGAACTCGCTCCATATAATCGTATTCCGCATCTCGTCAGTCCGGTAATTACAGATGCAAAAGCAGCAACAGTTGCACTCAAATGGGCTGTAGAAGAAATGGAACGTCGCTATCAACTCTTTAGTCATACCGGCGTTAGAAACATGGAAAAATATAATGAATATGCAAGTCATCCTGATCATACCGGCGAAAAATTACCATATATTTTAATAGTTATTGATGAATTAGCTGATTTAATGATGGTTGCGCCGAATGACGTAGAAGAATCTATTAGTCGTATTGCACAAAAAGCGCGGGCATGTGGTATCCATATGATTGTAGCGACGCAGAGGCCATCTGTAGACGTAATTACCGGTCTTATTAAAGCTAACATTCCGACACGCGTTTCTTTCTCTGTGTCTTCACAAATCGATTCTAGAACCATCCTTGATGCAAGCGGTGCTGAAAAACTTCTTGGCAAAGGGGACATGCTTTTCTTACCAAGTGGTGCAAGTAAACCAGTGCGTCTTCAAGGGACATTTGTTAGTGATGAAGAAATCGATGCAGTCGTAGCTCATGTTCGTAGCCAAGGGGAGGCAGATTACATCTTTGAAGAACAAGAGTTACTTGTAAAAGAATCGGTTAAAGAAAACACTGATGAATTATTTGAAGAGGCCTGTGACTTTGTTTTAAGCCAAAATGCCGCATCTACCTCTTTACTGCAAAGACATTTTAGGATTGGTTACAACCGAGCGGCTAGATTAATGGAATCTCTTGAGAATCATCAAATAGTTTCAGGAATTAATGGTTCTAAGCCACGAGATGTTATCATCACGAAGGACCAATTGGCTAAACTCAGAAACAAAGAAACTTAATTTTATAGTACTAAAATAACACGATACTTAATTAGTTTTACAAATCACCTGTATTTTCATGAGTAATTTCGCTTATATTTGCTGAAAGATTTTTCTAATTACATGGAAAGTGATATAATAAGCTGGTGAATTATTGACTCAACTATGAAATCAAGCATAAAACACAATTGGAACGTAAGATGATGTCTAGAAAACGGAGACTTTATACTGTTTTCAAAGTTAAGACTTGGTGCTTAACAGTTAACATGTTTTTTTTAGGCACCCTCTTCAAGATAAATTAATGGGGGTTCAAATAATGACTATCTATCATTTTGTTGGAATAAAAGGGTCGGGAATGAGTGCACTTGCTCAGATCCTGCACGATAAAGGTTTTCAAGTGCAAGGCAGCGATGTAGACAAATATTTTTTCACGCAGAAAGCATTGGAAGAAAAACAAATTCCAATTATGACGTTTTCAGAGGATAATATAAAAGAAGGCCTAACAATTATTGCTGGTAATGCATTTCCAGATACACATGAAGAAATTGAGCGTGCTAATGAGCTTAATCTTCCCGTGATTCGATATCATAAATTTTTAGGTCAATTAATAGATGGCTATACAAGTATTGCAATAACTGGTTCTCATGGTAAAACATCGACAACTGGTCTTCTTTCTCATGTGGTCGGTGCCATTCGTCCCACTTCATATTTGATTGGTGATGGAACTGGTAGTGGCACAAAAGATGCTAAATATTTTGCGTTAGAAGCTTGTGAGTATCAACGCCATTTCCTTGCGTACAAACCAACTTATGCAATTATGACCAACATTGACTGGGATCACCCAGATTATTTCAAGAGCGTAGATGATGTATTTAATGCATTTGAAACGCTTGGTAAACAAGTGAAAAAAGCAGTTTTTGCCTTAGGAGACGATGTTGAACTACGCAAATTATCGTTAGACGTTCCGATTATTTACTTTGGCTTTGGTTCAGAAAACGAATTTCAAGCTAAAAATGTTAAAAAAGAAACTACTGGAACTAAATTCGACGTCTATCATCGCGACGAGTTTTTAGCTTCATTTGAAATTCCTGCTTACGGAGATCATAATGTTTTAAATGCCTTAAGTGTTATTGCGCTTTGTGACTATGAGGGATTACCAGTAGACGAAGTGAAAAAAGAATTAAAAACTTTCGAAGGTGTAAAAAGAAGATTTAGCATTACTGAAAAAGGAAATCAAGTTTTAGTAGATGACTATGCGCACCATCCTTCAGAAATTCGTGCGACTGTTAATGCTGCTAGACAAAAATATCCAAATAAAAAAATCGTTGCTGTATTTCAGCCGCATACATTTACAAGAACGCGCACCTTCTTACAAGGTTTTGCAGATAGCTTGAATTTAGCAGATGAAGTTTATCTTTGTGATATTTTTGGCTCTGCGCGTGAAAAAACTGGTAATTTAACTATTGCTGATTTAGCGCATAAAACCAAAGGAAATCATATTATTAAAGAAGAGCACACAGAAGAATTATTACAATATCCAGAAGCGGTTATTTTGTTTATGGGAGCAGGGGATGTCCAAAAATTCCAAGCTGCCTATGAAAAAGTTCTAGATAACGAAATCGTGGCTAATGAAGTTCTGAAGAAAAGCGCGATTAATTAACTTTCAGTAAAGCGTGTCATTTATTTGGCATGCTTTTTGCTTGTTTATAATTATTATAAATAAAGCTTTACACGATTTGATAGGTGTATTAAAATATACCATGTGATACAAAATACAACTACATAGATTAATGGAGGGATAAAAGTGGCAGAACGTTTAGTAGGCACACAAGCTCCTAGATTTGAAATGGAAGCTGTTATGCCAAATCAGACTTTTGGAAAAGTAAGTCTAGAGAAAAATATAGAAGACGATAAATGGACAGTTCTCTTTTTCTATCCAATGGACTTTACCTTTGTTTGTCCGACTGAAATTGTAGCGATTTCCGCTCGGTCAGATGAATTTGATGCATTAAATGCGCGGATAATTGGTGCTTCAACAGATACGATTCATTCCCATCTTGCATGGACGAATACACCGATTAAAGAAGGCGGAATTGGAAAATTAACCTATCCTCTTGCTGCGGATACTAATCATCAAGTAGCAAGTGATTACGGGGTACTAATTGAAGAAGAAGGCGTGGCA
The DNA here is from genome assembly GCF_946902005.1 of Listeria sp. Marseille-Q6474. Lineage (NCBI taxonomy): Bacteria > Bacillati > Bacillota > Bacilli > Caryophanales > Listeriaceae > Listeria > Listeria sp. Marseille-Q6474. The sequence goes on from NZ_CAMPPS010000001.1 coordinate 87,426, forward strand.
CTGCGCGGACTTTTCATTATTAATCCAAAAGGTGAAATTCAATACGAAGTGGTTCATCATAATAATATTGGTCGTGAAGTTGACGAAGTGTTAAGAGTACTTCAAGCTTTGCAAACTGGTGGACTTTGCCCGATTAACTGGCAACCAGGCGAAAAAACAATTGTTTAAACTATAAAAGCGCTTAGGAGCATATCCTAAGCGCTTTTCTTATACTAAGTTTTCTGGATTAAGAGGAGCTAATTCTGGAAGAACGAAAATGCCATCTTTACGAATAAGCACATCATCAAAGTAAATTTCGCCGCCACCATAATCAGCGCGTTGAATATTTACTAAATCCCAGTGAATGGCTGATTGATTGCCATTAAATGCTTCATCGTAGCACTGGCCAGGAGTGAAATGGAAACTTCCTTCAATTTTCTCATCAAAAAGAATATCTTGCATTGGTTCGTGGATAAACGGATTGACACCGATAGCAAATTCCCCAACAAAACGAGCACCTTCATCAGTATCTAAAACTTTATTAATGCGATCTGTATCATTGGCAGTTGCTTTAATAATTTTTCCGTCTTTAAAAGTGAAAGAGACATTTTCAAATGTGAAGCCTTGGTATGGTGAAGGCGTGTTATACGTAAGTGTTCCATTGATAGAATCACGAACTGGAGCAGTAAATACTTCGCCATCTGGAATGTTCATTTCGCCCGCGCATTTAATTGCCGGAATATCTTTAATACTAAATGTTAAATCTGTTCCTGGTCCAACTAAGTGCACTTTATCTGTTTTATTCATCAGTTCTACTAAACCGTCCATTGCAGTGCTCATTTTACCGTAATCTAAATTACATACATCAAAATAGAAATCTTCAAAACCAACCGTGCTCATTTTTGCAAGTTGTGCCATGGAGGAGCTTGGGTAACGGAGCACGACCCATTTAGTTTGTTTTACACGAATGTCAGAATGCATTTTGCCAACAGTCTCACCGTGAATTTTTAATTTATCTGCGGGTACATCAGATGTTTCGTTGATATTATCACCAGCACGTAAACCTATGTAAGCATCCATTTCTTTCATAACATTACCTTCGAACTCGGCAATTTTTTCATATTGAGCACTATCAGCACCGAGCATCATCGCACGGTCGATTTGTGGTTCTTTTAAAGAAACGAACGGGAATCCTCCAGCTTTATATGCTTCTTCTACTAAAGCCATTACTAGTTCTTTTTGCACACCGAAGTTTTCGATTAATACTTTTTCCCCAGCGCCAAGTTTGACGGAATAGTTGATTAAATTATGTGCTAATTTTTCGATTCTTGCATCTTTCATATTGTACCCTCCCTAAAATTTAACAAAATAAGCCTAAAAAACAAGCCTGTTTCTATTTTACTCCAAATTACGCTAAAAGCAACCTTCTATAACAAATTAGCGGGTTTCTTTCATATTAGTTTATTTTTCAGCAGTTACTTGCTAAAATGAAGCTAATACCTTTTCTTTTTTACATTTTGTACATAGATTCATTAGAGAAGAAAGTTTTAGAGGGGAATACTCAGGGTATAGAAAAAAGAATATGGAGGTGTGGATAGATGATAGTAATTTTGTATATTGCAGCACTCATTGCCGCAATTGCGCTTTTAGTTATTGCCATCTATTTGGGAAAAACGTTAAAATCAACTTCCCAAACAATGGATGAGGTAGCTAAATCGTTAGAAAAAATAACAGTAGAAGTACAAGGGATTACAGGACAATCACAAAAATTGCTTGATAAGACCAATACACTTCTAGAAGATGTAAATGGCAAAGTTGCGAAAGTTGATCCAGTTTTTGATGCAGTTGGTGATATTGGGACTTCTTTACTAGGATTAAGTCAATCTGTTCGCGAACTAGCAACACTCGCAACTAACAAAGTAGAACAAAATGAAGCAAAAATTTCTCAAGCTGTCTCAATTAGCAATTCAATTCTTTCTTTTAGAGAAAAGATGAAAGCGAATAAAGCAGCGAAAGAAGCCGCAAAAGAAGCTCGAGAGCAATCTAATTTCTAATATAATTTGGAGGGATTTACAATGGCAGAAAAAGATGGTATTAATACAAAAGATTTTCTAATCGGTGGTTTAATTGGTGCAATCGTTGGTTCAGCCGCAGCACTTCTATTTGCACCTAAATCAGGTAAAGAACTACGCGAAGATTTAAATACACAGGTAGATACAATTAAAGAAAAAGGCAACCAATGGAAAGACGTTGCTTATGAAAAAGGTATCGAAATCAGTGGTGTAGCAAAAGGAACAAAAGATAAATTAGTAGATTCCGCTGGCGGGTTTGTTGATGTTGTTAAAGACAAATCAGGCAAATTAGCTGATACAGTTTCTAAACAAAGTAAAGCTGTGAAAGAAGTTGTTTCACAAAATAAAGAAGAAAACCAAGAAGCTGCTAAAAAAGCGGCAGAAACAGTAAAAAATGAAGCGAAAGATGCTGCAAGCGATGTAGAAAAAGCAGCAGATAAAGCAAAAAAAGAAGCAAAAAAATCATTAGATGATGGCAAAGATGAAGCGAAAAAAATTGCTTCTGATGTGAAAAAAGAAGTAAAATAAGATTAAGTTAAAAAACAGCCTTGCGAGGCTGTTTTTTTTATACAAAAAAAGCAATATCCGCTTGTAATTTATTTTAAAACGTGTTAACATTAGTTTTACATTATTCACTTTAATGCTTAAAAGCGATTAAGTATAAAAGTGGATTCGTGACAAATTATCTGTTTTCCTCTATAATGAGAAATAATCTTGGAGCAGATTTTTAGAAGGGTGGAAGTAAAATGGTTAATACAAATTTAGAGGAACTTAGAACAGAGGTGGATCAATTAAATATTGATTTGCTTGAATTAATCAGCAAACGTGCCAATTTGGTACAAGAAATCGGTAAAATCAAAGGAACACAAGGTTCTCTACGTTTCGATCCATTACGTGAAAGAGAGATGCTTAATACGATTCTTGCAGCAAATAAAGGACCTTTTGAGGATAGCACGGTTCAAAAATTATTTAAAGAAATTTTTAAAGCGGGACTAGAACTTCAAGAAGAGGATCATTCAAAAGCATTACTTGTTTCTAGAAAAAATAAAAAAGAAGACACGATTGTTACTGTTAAAGGTTTACCAATCGGAAACGGTGAACCCGTATTCGTTTTTGGGCCTTGTTCCGTAGAATCTTACGAACAAGTGGCTGCAGTTGCTGAGTCTATTAAAGCAAAAGGTTTAAAACTTATTCGCGGTGGAGCATTTAAACCACGTACTAGCCCATATGACTTCCAAGGATTAGGCTTAGAAGGCTTAAAAATTCTTAAACGTGTATCAGATGAGTATGGTTTAGCTGTTATTAGTGAAATCGTAACTCCAGCTGATATTGAAGTTGCACTTGATTATGTAGATGTTATTCAAATCGGTGCAAGAAACATGCAAAACTTTGAATTACTTAAAGCAGCAGGTCGTGTTGATAAACCGATTTTACTTAAACGTGGCTTATCTGCAACGATTGAAGAATTTATCGGTGCTGCTGAATATATTATGTCACAAGGTAACGGTAAAATTATTCTATGTGAACGCGGTATTCGCACATATGAAAAAGCAACAAGAAATACTCTTGATATTTCTGCCGTGCCAATCTTGAAAAAAGAAACGCATTTACCAGTAATGGTCGATGTAACACATTCTACTGGCCGAAAAGATTTATTACTTCCATGTGCTAAAGCTGCCCTTGCTATTGAAGCTGACGGCGTAATGGCTGAGGTTCATCCGGATCCAGCTGTTGCTTTATCTGACTCTGCACAACAAATGGATATTCCTGAATTTGAAGAGTTCTGGAATGCAATTTTAGCTAGTAACCTAGTTCCTCACAAAATCAAATAATCTCGAAAAGCCCTGGTACGCCAGGGTTTTTTATTTTGGCCAAAACTAATAATGCATAATTGGTATTTAATACTAATATTCAATGCCGTTTCGGTATGAAAATAAATGAAAATAAAGAGTAAAAACAATTGCATATCGAAAAAAGTTATCGTATTATTAAGGGAAGGCAAGTTTGTTTCCGTTTACAATGGTATATAGAGCCATTAAAATAATGAATATGGAGAGTGAATAGGGATGAATGTAACAATTTATGATGTTGCTCGTGAAGCGAATGTTTCTATGGCGACGGTATCTCGGGTAGTTAACGGCAATCCGAATGTTAAACCAGTAACAAGAAAGAAAGTATTGGATGTTATTAATCAATTAGGTTATCGTCCTAATGCAGTAGCTAGAGGTCTTGCAAGTAAACGTACAACGACTGTCGGTGTAATTATTCCTGATATTTCTAACGTTTTTTATGCAGAGCTTGCGCGCGGAATTGAAGATATTGCTACAATGTACAAATACAATATTATCCTTAGTAATTCGGACGAAAATGAGGATAAAGAACTTCAAGTACTAAATACACTGCTTGGTAAACAAGTAGATGGTATTATTTATATGGGTGAACGAATTTCTGAACAATTACAAGAAGAATTTGACCGTTCTCCTGCACCAGTAGTTTTAGCTGGAGCGGTAGATATGGAAAACAAATTAGCTTCTGTTAATATCGATTACAAAGAAGCGACAAAAGAAGCAGTGAAACGTTTTGTAGATAATGGACATAAGCAAATCGCTTTTGTTAGTGGTTCCTTAAATGAGCCTGTAAACCGTGAAATGAAATTGGCTGGTTATAAAGAAGCGCTAGAAGAAGCTGGTATTACTTACCAAGAAGACTACATTATTGAAGCAAAATACAATTACAATGCTGGTGTAAAAGTTTGGGAAGAATTAAGTGCATTATCTAAGAAACCAAATGCTGTTGTTGTTGCGGATGATGAACTAGCAATCGGAATTTTAAATGCGGCATTAGATGCTGGTATTAAAGTTCCTGAAGAATTAGAAGTCATGACAAGTAACAATACAAAATTAACATTAATGTCACGTCCACAACTTTCTACAATCATACAACCTTTATACGACATTGGAGCAGTAGCAATGCGTCTATTAACAAAATTAATGACGAATGAAGAAGTAGACGAAAAAACAGTTATCCTTCCACATAGTGAAAAACTACGTGGGACTACAAAAGAAAAAAAATAAGTTGACAGCATTTTTAGCGGTATGTTATAAATGTATGTATACTTTTCATAACGAAAATGACTATGAACGGACGAAGTAGTTGCTTATTCTTATTCCTAGAGAGCTAGTGGTTGGTGGAAACTAGTAGAGATAAGTAGACGAATTACATCCCGGAGTCACGCTGCACAGGATAATGGTGCGGCCGGTGTTGAGCCGTTATTTTTTGAAGTAGGATTTTTTCCTAAAAGTAGGGTGGTACCACGTTAATTAATACGTCCCTTCGCTAAACTGTTTAGCGGAGGGGCGTTTTTTATGTCCAAAAATAAAAGGAGAATGATGAAAATGAATATTATTGATGAATTAGAGTGGCGCGGAGCTATTTACCAGCAAACAGATGAAGAAGGATTACGCAAATGGGTAGAAGAAAAACAGATTTCTTTGTACTGCGGGATTGATCCATCTGGAGATTCGATGCATATCGGTCATTTAATTCCATTTATGATTTTACGCCGTTTCCAAAACGCTGGGCACCGTCCGATTATTTTAGTTGGTGGAGCGACAGGAACAATTGGTGACCCAAGTGGTAAAAAAGAAGAGCGCAAGTTGCAGTCGATGGAACAAATTAGCAAAAACGTCGAAAGCTTACGTGTCCAACTTGGAAAGATTTTTGATTTTGAGGGTGATTCGGCTGCTAGCATGGTAAACAACTATGACTGGACGAAAGATGTGAGTATTCTTGATTTCTTACGGGATTACGGAAAAGAATTCAATGTAAACACGATGCTTTCAAAAGATATTGTCGCTAGTCGTTTAGAAGTGGGAATTTCGTTTACAGAATTTGCTTACCAAATTTTACAAGCGATGGACTTTAATCATTTGTATGAATTTAATGATTGTCGTCTGCAAATTGGTGGTAGTGACCAGTGGGGGAATATTACTGCTGGACTAGACTTAATTCGTAAAAAACAAGGTGAAAATGCCAAAGCTTTCGGTCTAACAATTCCACTTTTAACAAAAGCTGATGGAACTAAATTTGGGAAATCAGAAGGTGGCGCGATTTGGTTAAATCCGGAAAAAACAACGCCATACGAATTTTACCAATTTTGGATTAATACGGATGATCGCGATGTAGTGAAATACTTGAAGTACTTTACATTCTTGACTGAAGCTGAAATTGATGAGTTAGCGAAACAAGTGGAAGAAGAACCACATTTACGAGCTGCACAAAAAACGTTAGCTGCTGAAATGACTAAATTTGTGCATAGTGAAGAAGCGTTAGAACAAGCGCTTAAAATTTCAAAAGCATTATTCAGTGGGGATGTAACAGCTCTAACTGCGGATGAAATTGAACAAGGTTTCAAAGATGTGCCAACATTTGTAGCGGAGGATGTAGAAGTAAACCTAGTAGATTGGTTAGTATCACTTGGGATTGAACCGTCAAAACGCCAGGCTCGTGAAGATGTAACTAACGGAGCAATTTACATTAACGGTGAACGTCAGCAAAACGTGGAAAAAGTAATTGATGCAAGTGACCGGATTGAAAATAAATTTACAATTGTGAGACGCGGGAAGAAAAAATACTTCTTAGTTTCTTATAAATAAGAAGAAAAGCACTCGTTTTTAAAGGCGAGTGCTTTTTTGTGCATAAAAAAACCTTACAACCACAACCGAAGTCATGAATTGTAAGGTTTTTAGTTCTAATTAACGGCTGTAGAATTCTACGATAAATGCTTCGTTGATTTCAGCAGCAAGTTCAGAACGTTCTGGTAGACGGTTAAGAGAACCAGTTAGTTTTTCTGCATCGAAAGTTACGTATTCAGGCACGAAGCTTGAAACTTCTAAGCTTTCAGCGATTGCAGAGTTTTTAGCAGATTTTTCACGAACAGAGATCACTTGACCAACAGATACTTGGTAAGAAGGGATATCTACGCGTTTGCCATCTACAGTGATGTGGCCATGGTTTACTAATTGACGAGCTGCACGACGAGTGCGAGCAAGACCAAGACGGTAAACGATGTTATCAAGGCGTTGTTCTAGTAAGATCATGAAGTTCTCACCGTGTTTACCTTGTAATTTACCAGCTTTGTTGAACGTGTTTTTGAATTGACGTTCAGTTAATCCATACATATGACGCAATTTTTGCTTTTCAGCTTGTTGCAAACCATATTCTGAGATTTTTTTACGTTGAGTTGGGCCGTGTTGACCTGGAGCATACGGACGACGCTCTAATTCTTTACCTGTTCCAGAAAGTGAAATTCCTAAACGACGGGAAACTTTCCAGCTTGGACCTGTATAACGAGCCATAAGAGACTCCTCCTTTTATTTGTTTTTGGTATAAAACAAACGTGACGTAAAACCAAATCAGGGCAGTTTACCTTCATATACCATCACCATAGCAGCCGCCGGTTACGCGATATACCACAGAATTACATCTGGGGGTAAACAACACACTCATTCATTTTACTCAAGCTGCATTTTACACATCTTCCAGTATAGTATAGTTACTAGTTCTTTGTCAATTTATTTCTTGAGTAATCGCATCACGGATTTTTTCTAGCCACAACTGGTCCACTTCATCAAAACGATTAAAGAGGGGACTATCAATATCAAGCACACCAAGCAACTGATTATTTTTTACAATGGGTAGAACGATTTCTGAATTAGAGGCAGCGTCACATGCGATATGTCCAGGGAAATCATGCACATTTTCTACTATATATGTTTTTTGGTCAGAGGCAGCAGAACCGCAGACACCTTTACCTAGTGGAATACGAATGCATGCAGGTAGACCTTGAAAGGGGCCGAGTACTAATTGATTTGTTTCTTTTTCAAGTAAATAAAACCCAACCCAATTAATATCGGAAAGTGCTTGATTTAATATAGAAGAAACATTACTTAAATTTGCAATGAGATTTGGTTCACCAGCAATCATTGCTTGTACTTGTTTTAAAGCAAGAGCATAATTTTCTTCTTTTGTACCAGTCATTTTTTGGATTTCAATCATTTTTATCCCCACATTTCTTTTCAAATAATGTTTATAGTATAGCATGAAATAAAATGGATTTTCGGAAATTTGTTTTGAGATAAAGTTGCTTTGAAAATTTTTTCGCTAAACGCAAGTAATTCTGCGCAAATCGTGGTAGAATAAAAGATGTGTATAATGAACTGAAAATAAGGAATTAAAGACTACATATGGAAAGATGTACATAATGGAAAAAGTGTATGGACAGCACGAGTGTGGCTGTTTTTCTTTCACAAGTTAACGTTGATGGGAGGATTTTGGATGTACTACATGTTAATCGGCTTTATTATCGTAGTAATTGCAGTCATTAGTGCAGGCTACATTTTAAAAAGAAAACATTACCAAAGAATAAACGAATTAGAAGAAACGAAAATCAAACTCAGAGAACGGCCGGTTATTGATGAACTTTCAAAAGTAAAAAAATTAAAGCTAACAGGTCAAACAGAAGCGCTTTTCGAATCATGGCGCTCCTCTTGGGACGAAATTGAAACTAGATTATTTCCTGATTTAGAAGAAGTTTTGTTAGAAGCAGAAATGAATGCAGATCGATACAGATTCCGTTCTGCAACAAATACAGAAAACGATATTGAGCAAATGCTTGTTGTAATTGAAAAACAAATGGACCAAATTCTCGGCGGTTTAAAAGAATTGCTTATTAGTGAAGAAAAGAACGCGAAAGAAAGCAGAATGACGAAAGAAAAATTTGCGGAACTTCGTCGGGAAGTTTTGACAAGAGGATTTAAACTAGGAGAAACACTACCTTATGTAGAAGCAAAACTAAACAGCCTTGCTGAAAATTTAAATCGCTATGATTCTCTAACGGACCAAGGAGATCACTTAGAAGCTCGTGAAATCGTCCTATCCGTCCAAAAAGAAATGGCAGTTATTGAAGGTCAAATGGAACGGATTCCTTCATTACTACATGAAACAGATACAATTTTACCGGAAGAAATGAATAAATTGCGTGCTGGTTATGAAGAAATGGTTCGAAAAGGTTATTATTTAGCCCAAATGGAGTTAGATAAAGAAATTTCTCGTATGAAAACGCAAATTGAAAAAATGAAACAAAATGTAATCAACCTTGATTTAGATGAAGCTGAAGAAGGAATTGAAGAATTACATAATGAAATCGAATTGTTTTACGATACGCTTGAACACGAAGCAGAAGCGCGTCATTTCGTGAAAGAAAATCACAGTCCTACTTCTGATAAATTAAAACGACAAAATGCTGTTTCTGATGCACTTGCTGAACAAATCACGGAAGTAAAACAAACGTATCATGTGGCAGAAGATGATTTAGCCGTTTACCTTAAAACAAGTGCTAAATTAAGTGAAGCTAAAGAAAACTTTGAGCAGTTGACAGCATTAATTGCTAGCGGAGAAATTGCTTATTCTGCAGCACAAGATACACTGAAAGAAATCGATGCTGCTTTACTTTCTATTAGTTCAGAACAAGATAATTTTGCAGAGGAATTGCGTTCGCTGCGTAAAGACGAATTAGAAGCTCGCGATGATGCAGAACGGATGAGACGAGCAATTATCACGCTTGATCGTAAAATGGAACGAGAACGCTTGCCAGGTCTTCCAGAAGAGTATCTATCACTTCGAGCACACATGGGAGAATCTATTGATGCACTTGAAAAACGTTTAGAAGAAAAGCCTTTAAACATGAAAGCTGTTAGTCAAGACTGGCGGATTGCGGAAGAAGATTTAACTCATTTAACGGAAAAAGCAGAAGAAATGATGGAAAATGTTCGCTTAGTTGAGCACGTCATTCAATATGCGAACCGCTATCGTTTGCGCAACAAGGAGTTGGCAGATGAGTTAGTTCAAGCAGAAAACCATTTTTATAACGACTACCAATATAAAAAAGCGCTTGAGATTGCTGTAACTGCACTCGAAAAAGTAGAAACGGGCGCATTTAAAAAAGTAGAAAAAGCTTATGAATCAAAAGTAAGCGTAGATGATATTGAATAAAGCCTAAAAAACAAGGATTTCTATTATAATAATAGGAATCCTTGTTTTTTTCTAAATTAGTAGTTGGAAAGTGTTGGAATTATGATAAAATGGAGAGTGGAATATTTGGGAGGAGAGTCTATTTTTTATGATTTATTTCGATAATAGCGCGACGACTAAGCCAAATGCTGCCGTGCTTGAAACATATACGAAAGTAGCAAGTAATTACTTTGCTAATCCATCTTCACTTCATCGTTTTGGCGCTAAGTCTAAAGAATTGCTAGACACATCCAGAAAACAAATCGCCACAATGTTAGACGTTTTGCCCGAAGAAATTATCTTTACATCTGGTGGAACGGAAGGGAATAATTTAGCGATTAAAGGGCTGGCCTATAGCTACAAAAACCGTGGAAAACATATAATTACTTCAAGTATCGAACATCCTTCTGTACGTTTAGTAATGGAAGAGCTTGAGGAAAATGGTTTTACAGTGACGTATTTAAAAGTTGATAAAAATGGCGTTATCCAGTTAGATGAATTAAAAGCGGCACTTACGGATGAAACAATTTTAGTATCTATTATGGGCGTTAATAATGAAGTCGGGAGTATTCAACCACTGCAAGAAATTGGCGAGATTCTTGCTAGTCGGGAACATACTTTCTTTCATGTCGATTTCGTTCAAGGGATTGGAAAAATTCCGCTTGAAATCGATAAGCATGCGATTGATTTACTAACTTTTTCAGGTCATAAGTTTCATGCTTTACGCGGCACAGGAGCACTTGTTAAACGAAAAAATGTTCATTTGCATCCGGAAATTATTGGTGGCGGCCAGGAAATGGGCTACCGTAGTGGAACAGAAAATTTAGCTGGTGGAGTGGCACTTGCTAAGGCATTAAGGTTGACGCTAGAAAATGAATCAAAGAGAGCAGAACTAATCGAAATCCGTGATTATTTATTAACGGAAATCACTCAAATGCCTGATATGACTGTCCATACGAAGAAAAGCGTAGCCGCACCGCACATCGTTTGTTTTTCCGCCAAAGGTCATCGCGGAGAAATTCTAGTTCATGCATTAGAAAAAGAAGATATATACATTTCGACGACGAGTGCTTGTTCATCTAAACAAAAACTAGCAAGCAGTACATTAAAAGCGATGGGCGTGACAGACGAAGAAGCAACTGGTGCTGTGCGAGTAAGCCTATCCTACGAAAACCGTTTATCTGAGGCGGAAATTTTTATTCAAAAGTTGCAAGAAATTATTGAAAATCTAAATAAAGTGGTGAAATAAATTGGAATTTGATCGTATGTTAATTAGATACGGAGAACTATCTACTAAAGGAAAAAACAGAAAGCAGTTTGTGACTAGACTGGCACAAAATGTGAAACGCGCAATGAAAGATTTACCGGAAGTCCGTATTCACGGGGAACGCGACCGGATGTATATTATTTTAAATGGAGCGGATTACCAACTTGCAGAGGAACGTTTAAAACCGATTTTTGGGATTCAATCATTTAGTCCAGCAGTTCGTGTTAATTTAGATTTAGAAGAGGTCAAAGCGGCTGCACTTTCTTTAGTTCAAGATGCGCACGAGGAAAATGGCACGTTTAAAGTAGCGGCAAGACGTAGCCACCGTGAGTTTCCGCTTGATTCTAATGAAATCAATCAGGAAATCGGCGCACATGTGTTACAAAATATCGAGGACCTGACTGTCAATGTAAAAAATCCAGATGTAAAACTAACGATTGATGTTCGTAAAGAAGGCGTCTTTTTATCATGTCGGACGATTCTTGGGGCAGCTGGTCTTCCGGTTGGTTCTTCTGGTCGCGCGATGCTGATGCTCTCTGGTGGTATCGACAGTCCAGTTGCTGGGTATTTAGCACAAAAACGTGGTGTGGAGATTGAAGCGGTTCATTTTCACAGCCCGCCATATACGAGCGAACAAGCTAAACAAAAAGCAATCGATTTAGCAGGGAAATTGGCTAAGTATAGCGGACAAGTTCAAATGCATATCGTTCCATTTACAGAAATTCAAGAAGTAATCAAACAGCAAATTCCTGAGAGCGTGATTATGACTGTTACACGCCGAATGATGCTTCGAATTACGGATGAACTTCGCCGTAAGAGAAATGGATTAGCGATTGTTAATGGTGAAAGTTTAGGCCAAGTTGCCAGCCAAACACTCGAAAGTATGCTAGCAATTAACGCTGTAACAGCTACACCGATTATTCGCCCAGTTGTTTCAATGGATAAAAATGAAATTATTCAAATCGCACAAAAAATCGATACGTATAATTTATCTGTCCAACCATTTGAAGATTGCTGTACGATTTTCACGCCGCCTTCTCCAAAAACAAAGCCAAAACTTGATAAAATCGAGCATTACGAAAGTTTCACAGATTTTGATTCCTTAATTTTAAAGGCATTAGAGAATGTCGAAACGATTTCTGTTAATGTTGCCGAGAATACTGAAATAAAAGATGAGTTTGCTGACTTATTTTAAGATAAACCGTTTATCCTTTTTAGGGTAAATGGTTTTTTTGTATATTATATACAAAATAAATAACTAAAAATGCATAAAATAGTTTTAAATATTAATAAAAAACCATTTGACATTATAAATATACATCATTATAATGAAAAGTATCATTTAATAATTAACGGGAGGGGTTAGGATGAAAGTTTCTATTATTGGGGCGACAGGATACGGAGGGCTTGAGCTAATCCGCTTGCTGCACCAGCATTCTTCGGTCGACATAGCGACGTTACATAGTTTTTCCACACAATCAGAAACATTGGCAAACTTTTATCCACATTTAAAAGGTTTAGAAGCTAGCCCCTTAGAGAAAATAAATCCAGCAGAGATTATCGAAAAAAGCGAAACGGTTTTTATTGCTACTCCATCGGGAATCGCGAAAGATGTAGCCTTACCGTACATCGATGCCGGGCTTAATGTGATTGATTTATCCGGAGACTTTCGGCTAAAAGATAACCAACTTTACGAGAAATGGTACGGGAAAAAAGCGGCACCTGAAGATTATTTAGCTAAGGCGGAATATGGTTTAGCAGAATTTCGCGACAATAAACTTGCGACTTTTATTGCTAATCCAGGATGTTACGCAACGGCGACTTTACTAGGGTTAGCTCCACTCGTGAAAAAGCAGCTAATTGATCCCACATCCATTATTGTAGATGCCAAATCAGGTATTTCCGGAGCGGGAAAAGTGCCATCTAAAAGCACCCATTTTACAGAAACAAATGAAAATATGACACTATATAAAATGAATTCCCATCAACACATTCCGGAAATTATGCAACAACTAACAAAATGGGATAAGAGTATCCCTGCAATTCAATTTTCCACTTCATTAATTCCCATCACACGAGGAATCTTCACAACCATCTACGTAAAACCTAAAAATCCAATTACCCAGCAAGAATTACATCAATTATACGAATCCACCTACGAGCATGCTTCATTTGTCCGAATTCAAGCAGAAAATACTTACCCAACTGTAAAACAAGTAACGGCCTCTAATTATTGTGATATTGGCCTTGCTTATAATGAAAAAACGAATGTAATCACCATCGTTTCCGTAATCGATAATTTAGTTAAGGGAGCGGCTGGTCAAGCAATTCAAAATTTAAATATAATGGCGAATTTTGCTGAGAGTGACGGATTGGGATTTATTCCAGTGTATCCGTGAAAGGGGAAAGAAAAAATGGAGCTTATTAAAGGAAATATCGCCTCACCAAAAGGCTTTTATGCGGACGGGAAACATGCTGGGCTGAAAAGAAAACGAAATGATATTGGCTGGATTTACTCAGAAGTACCAGCAAATTCTGCGGCAGTTTACACGATGAACCAAATGCAAGCCGCACCCATTTTTGTTACAAAAGATTCTTTTAAAAATAGCGCGAAGTTACAGGCGATTATTGTGAATAGTGGCAATGCCAATGCGGTGACAGGAAATCAAGGAATGTTAGATGCGCTTTCAATGCGAGCAAAAACGGCAGAAAAATTAGCGATTCCACTGGATACAGTCGCAGTTGCTTCGACAGGAATAATTGGTGAAATGCTCCCAATGGATAAAATAATGACTGGAATCGATTTATTAGAAAAACAAACAGGAAACGCAGCTGATTTTGAAGAAGCTATTTTAACAACAGATACTTTTCAAAAACAGATTAGTTTTCAAACAGAAATAGGTGGTAAGACAGTCACGATGTCAGGGGTAGCGAAAGGTTCAGGAATGATTCACCCTAATATGGCTACCATGCTCGCTTTTATTACGACAGATGCTGCCATTCCAGCTGAATTATTGCAAAAATTACTAAAAATAAAAGTAGATAAAACTTTCAATCAAATAACGGTTGATGGCGATACTTCTACTAATGATATGGTCGTTGTTATGGCAAATGGATGCGCAGAAAACCCGCTTATTCAAGAAGGAACAGCTGATTTCGAAAAATTTGCAGCTATGTTTCAAGCAGTAACAGAACACCTTGCTAAAAGTATTGCTCGAGACGGTGAGGGTGCGACTAAATTAATTGAGGTTCAAGTAAAAGGCGCGACTAAAACAGAAGATGCCAGAATGATAGCTAAAAAAATCGTTTCTTCTAGTCTCGTGAAAACAGCGGCATTTGGTGGGGATGGCAACTGGGGACGCATTATTTGCGCAATTGGTTACTCAGGTGGTCGTTTTGCACCAGATAACATTACTATTAAAATTGGCGGCATAGAAATACTAAATCATAGTAGCCAAACAATTTTTAATCAACAAGCATTAGATGCCTATTTAGAAGAAGAACATATCGTTATTGAAGTCGACCTTCATATTGGCCTTGAGTCAGGAACAGCGTGGGGATGCGATTTAAGTTATGAATACGTCAAAATCAATGCATGTTACCGGACGTAAGGAGTGAATAGAATGAAAGATACGATAGTGATAAAATTAGGCGGTGTTGCAAGTGATAATTTGACAGACGATTTCTTCCAGCAAATTATCAAATGGCAAGCAGAGAAAAAGAAAATCGTACTAGTTCACGGCGGCGGTCATTATATAACAAAGATGATGAAAGCACTTGATATTCCTGTTGAGACAAAAAAAGGCTTGCGCGTTACTAATAAACAAGCGCTTGAAGTCACAAAAATGGTTTTAATTGGCCAAGTCCAACCAGCCATCACTACAGCTTTTCAAAAAAGAAATATTTCTGTTATTGGATTAAACGCAGGCGACACTGGTTTGTTAGAAGCGGATCAAATCAATGATTCTGACCTCGGTTTCGTTGGGAAAATTACTAAAGTGAAAACCGCTTTAATCGAACAATTACTTGCTGAAAATATTATCACTGTGATTGCGCCGCTTGGTATCAATAGCGCGCATGATTGGCTAAATGTCAATGCTGATACAGCGGCATGTGAAGTAGCAAGTGCGCTAAATGCAGAAGCACTTTACTTACTAACAGATGTCCCAGGTGTGAAAAATGGAGCAAAAATTATCGACGAAATAGCTACGGATGAAATAAACAAATTACAAACTACCGACATAATAAAAGGCGGAATGATTCCAAAATTAGCAAGTGCCGCTTTTGCTGCTGAAAATGGTGTCGGGCAAGTAATTATTACAGATTCACTGGAAAATCCTGGAACAAAAATTAAAAGTAAGGTGGCGATTCGATGAAACATGTTTTTCCGACGTATAATAGATTCCCGATTGATATAGTTAAAGGTAACGATACAGTTGTTAAAGACACAACAGGTAAAACATATCTTGATTTTACTAGCGGGATTGCAGTTTGCAACTTAGGTCATTGTCCGGAGAATGTCACGGAGGCGATTCAATCCCAATTAGCAAATATTTGGCATACCTCGAATTTATATGAATGTGCACTGCAAGATAGCGTGGCGGAATTAATTACTGATGGGACAGACAAACTAGTCTTTTTTTGTAATAGCGGAACAGAAGCAAATGAGGCTGCTCTTAAATTAGCGAGAAAATATACAGGCAAAGAAAAAATAATAACGTTTGAAAAATCTTTCCATGGACGTACTTTTGGTTCGATGTCAGCTACCGGACAAGCTAAAATCCATCAAGGTTTCGGAAGTCTTGTTCCTGGTTTTACATACGTTCCCTATAACGACATAGAGACTTTCAAAACCGAGCTTGACGAAAATACAGCGGCTGTCATGTTAGAGGTAATCCAAGGTGAAGGCGGCGTCATACCAGGGAATGCAGCCTGGCTAATGGAAGTTCAAATGCTATGTAAAAAAGCGGGCGCATTACTAATTATTGATGAGGTTCAAACAGGACTTGGTCGAACGGGAACGCTTTTTGGTTTTCAGCAAACGTTCTTAGATCCAGATATTTTTACTTTAGCAAAAGGGCTTGGGAACGGCTTGCCAATTGGAGCAATGGTCGGAAAAGAACACTTAAGCAGTGCTTTTGGTCCGGGAAGTCATGGATCTACTTTTGGCGGAAATAAACTGGCACTCGCTGCTGCGAAAGAAATTTTATTAACAATGAAGCAAACCGGATTTTTAGAAGAAGTGAATGCAAAAGCAGCTTATTTTAGAAATTTATTAGAAGAACATTTCGAGCAGTTAGAAAATGTTGTAGCGATTCGCGGTGAAGGCTTTCTCATTGGCATAGAACTGGGTAGTAGCGCGGCGCCAGTTGTTACAGAATTACGCGATAAGGGTTTATTAATACTAACAGCCGGACCTAATATATTACGGATTTTACCGCCTTTAACTGTCAGCTATGCAGAAATAGATCAAGCAATTAGCATATTAAAAAGCGTTTTGGAAAAACAATTGATTGGAAGTGAGTGAGATGACAATGTACGTAAAAAGTAATACGACAGGAAAAGATATGTTAAGTTTACTTGAATGGAATAAAGAAGAATTAATCGATATTATTAAGCTAGCTGTTGCAATGAAAACAAATCCAGCTCATTATAGTCATATTTTAAGTGGAAAAATTTTAGGAATGATTTTTGATAAACCTTCTACTAGAACGCGGGTGTCTTTTGAAGCGGGGATTTTGCAATTGGGTGGTCAGGCGATTGTAATGAGTTCTAAGGAACTTCAAATCGGCCGCGGCGAGCCAATTAAGGACACAGCGCATGTGATGTCAGAGTATATTGACGCAATCATGATTCGGACTTTTAGCCATGAAAAAGTAGAAGAATTGGCGTACCATGCAGCGATTCCCATTATTAATGGTTTAACCGATTTACATCATCCATGCCAGGCGTTAGCGGATTTAATGACTATTTATGAATGGAAAGATCAATTTGAAGGTGTCAAATTAGCCTATATCGGTGATGGAAATAATGTATGCCACTCTCTCGTTTTAGCAAGCGCGATGGTTGGACTAGATATACGACTAGCAATGCCAAAAGGATATGAAGTGGATGAAGCGATTCTTAGTACTGCTGAAAAATTAGCAGAAGAAAGTGGCGCAAAGATTTTCATAACTGAAGATCCAAAACTTGCAGCAGCAGATGCTGATTTTATTTATACAGATGTTTGGACAAGCATGGGGCAGGAAGAGGAAAATGCAAAACGTTTAGCTGATTTTGGGGAAAAATATCAAGTGAACACAGAGTTAGTTAGTGTTGCTAAGCCAGATTATCATTTCTTACATTGTTTACCAGCACACCGAGAAGAAGAAGTGACAGCTGAGATCATTGATGGCGCTCACTCGGTTATTTATCAACAAGCAGGAAATCGACTTCATGCACAAAAAGCATTACTAGCAGCGATCTTAGAAGTAAAATAATTAAAGGAATAGATAATGTGAGAAAAATGTTTGAAAATCTCTGAATTCTAATATAATTCTCCTAACTAATTTGTTTGTGATCAATAGTAAAAGTGAAACCCCTATTGATTTAACAATATCACTATGCTATATTGTTTGTGTGAAAAATCAAGTGAAGCGATTTTATGTTAGGTAGGGGCAGAGTAGACACAAAATTTTTACATGAACTTGAAGCAATCGTATATGACCCAATTTTTATTGGAAAGAATTTTTGCAAACAGCTTATGATAATTCTATAATGGAGCGCGTAGATATGAATAGAGATAAAGTAATACATGTTTTTTTAAGTAGTGATAATTTATCCGAAAATTTAGCTTATAAGATTGTTGCAAATTTAAAATCTGAAAGGGAAGCTAAAATGACCTTTAATCTGACACAATTAAATTTTGAGTTTGAAACACAGGAAGTAATAATCTCCTATTATATTCTTGACGAAGAGTATCCGGATAAAATAGTAACTTTTCAGGAGTTATTAGATTTGCTAAAACAACAACTACTAAAATAAAAAAGCAATATGAATTGGAAAAATTCCAAAACATATTGCTTTTTTATTCATTTATTTGATGCTCAGTTTTTTATAAGAAATTACGTTTAACTTTATCCCAGAACGAATTCTTAGGCAATTTAATAATATTGATAAAACGATCGCCTACTTCTAAATTAACTTCATGAACGTGTTGGATACTAAGTGCTTCGCTGTCCATTCCGATCATTGGGAATTCATTGTTTCCTTCCTCAGACGCAATTTCAATACGTAGTTTGCGTTTTGGACTAAGAATGAAAGAAGAACCAAGTGTACGGAATTTATTATTATTAATAGAAGCGAGTTCACTTACTTGCATAGATGGCAGTAGTGGATCCACGATAGAACCGTTCACTGATTTATTATAAGCTGTACTTCCTGTTGGTGTGGAGATAACCATTCCATCGCCGCGGAAAGTTTCAAAGTGAGAATCATTAATATAAAGATCCATCGTAAGCGTTCTAATAATAGAAGAACGAATGTTGAATTCATTTAATACGTAAAATGCTTTCGTATTATTCACTGTTCCATAAATAGTTGGGTAACGACGTACTAACCAACGATCTTCTATTGCTGCTTTGATGATTTCATCCAATTGATTAATATGGAAATCACAGTATTGACCTAATTGTTCTGTAAGCGCAATTCCTGCATATAAACAATCTTGACGGAAGCCTGTTTCTCTTACGGATTTAAGAAAAGCACCATCGCCACCAATACTAATAATAACGTTTGCTTTTTGATAATCATCAGTTAATTCATAGCCATAATCCGTCGTAATTTTCTTTAGTTCTTTTGCTTTTGCATGTAGTTCTTCTGTTTTTCGATAGGAAAAATAAAAAATAGTTTTTGCCATGTTAGTTGTCCCTCCAGAATCCAATTTTAATCAACAAACTTATTATAACACGACTTAAGTTCAATTACTTTCTTCATCCAGTAAAAAAGTGAAATAGGACACAATTTAAAAGAAAGATTGTGCAAAACAGAGGAGACTGGTATTATTACAGTATCTAAATAGAAAAAGGGGAGAATTTAATGAACGCAAAAAGATGGATTGCACTAGGAATTGTATTTGCACTTTTAATTGTTAGTGCGCTAGCTAAGTTTACATCAAGTCAAATTGCTTCAATGGAAGATAGTGAACCGACACTAATGGAAAGTATATTCGCTGACACTAGTGAACTAACTGAAACAGTCATCGAGGAAGGCGGGTCAGATACAATTGCTGTATTATCCGTAGATGGAACGATTCAAGACACTGGAGAAGCGGGCTCTTTATTTAGTGAGACTGGTTATAACCACGCGTTTTTCATGGATCAATTAGAAGAAGTGCGAAATAACGATGCTATTCAAGGTGTTCTGTTGTATGTTAATTCACCAGGTGGCGGTGTTATGGAATCCGCGCAAATTCGCGATAAAATTTTACAAATAAAAAAAGAACGTAAAATTCCGTTTTATGTTTCCATGGGGAGTATGGCAGCATCAGGCGGGTATTATATCTCAGCTCCAGCCGATAAGATTTTTGCAAGTAAAGAAACGCTAACAGGTTCTCTGGGGGTTATTATGCAAGGTTATGACTACAGCGAATTAATGAAAAAATTAGGGGTTTCCGATAATACCATTAAAAGTGGTGCATATAAAGACATCATGAGCGGAACAAGACCGATGACTGATGATGAGAAAAAAATTATGCAGTCAATGATTGATGATTCTTATAATGAGTTTGTTAAAGTAGTAGCGACAGGACGAGGTATGTCTGAAGAGCAAGTTCGTAAAATTGCTGATGGTCGTATTTACGATGGTCGCCAAGCAAAAGAAAACGGCTTGATTGACGCATTTGGTTATCAAGAAGATGCTTTAGAAGCCTTGAAAAAAGAAAAAGACTTAAAAGACGCTACGGTAATTCAATATGATGCTCCTGAAAGCTTTAGTTCATTATTCTCTGTAGCTGCTCAAAAAATGAGTGGTCAAAATGCTGATATTACTCAATTAATTAAGTTAACTGGCACACTCAAAGCACCAAGGATGATGTATTTATATGGAGAATAATGTGAGAGGAGAGGCGCAAATGAGTAATGAAAATGTTGCTTTGGAAAATAAACGCCAAGTCTATCATTATGAGCCGCCAATCAAACAAGAAGATGCTATTCCTAAGCAGTACTTTGCTGGGTTTTGGGTGCGCTTTTTAGCTTACTTGGTTGATTTAGTTGCTATTGCTGCACTTAAAGGAATCATTGTTAATCCTATTTTCCGAGTTGCTGGAATCAATATGGAGAACAGTTTTTTCTCTGGTTATTGGATAATGGTTACCGTCCTATTTCTCGCGTATTTTATTCTACTAACGAAATTTTTCGGGCAAACTCTTGGTAAAATGCTGTTCGGTCTTCGTGTAGTAAAATTAGACGGCGAGAAATTAACGTGGCTTACCGTTCTATTTCGTGAAGGTGCCATGCGCTTTGTTTTAAAGACAGTGTGGCCACTTTATGTAGTTTGTGCTTTCACGCCAAACAAACAAGGGATTGCAGACTTTTTTGAATCCACTTCTGTTGTCCATGTTGGTTATTTAGAGCTAGACGAAAAATGGAAAAATGGAGCAAAAAAATAGCTTATCGAGTTTTTCTTCTTTAGAATGGAATAGAAGCGTCAATTTAAAGGAGGAAGAAAAATGACTCAAGTAACATTTAAGCATAATCCAGTTACACTAGTAGGTACTGAAAGAAAAGTAGGCGATAAAGCGCCAAATTTCACTGTGGTTAATAGAGATCTAGAAGAAGTAACTTTGCACGATTATGACGGGAAAGTGAGACTTATCAGCGTAGTTCCTTCCATTGATACAAGTGTTTGTTCTACTCAAACGCGTAAATTTAATGAAGAAGCAAGCAATCTTGATAACACGGTAGTCTTAACTATTTCAGTTGATTTACCATTTGCGCAAAAGAAATGGTGTGCAGCAGAAGGTTTACCAAATGCGATTACTTTATCTGATCACCGTGACCTTTCTTTTGGAGAAGCATACGGTGTCGTTATGAAAGAACTTCGCTTGCTCGCACGTTCAGTGTTTGTTGTAAACGCAGCAGGAGAAATTGTTTACACAGAAGTTGTTCCTGAAGGCAGCGATCATCCGAATTATGAAGCAGCTATAGAAGCAGCGAAAAAAGCATAAATGATAAAAGCCTTCCTTGTATGAGGGGGGCTTTTTTCTGTATTACTACTAAAAATAAACTGTACTAATCCTAATTAAATATTTCCAGCAGATATTTCACATTTTACTACAGAAAATCCTTTCACATTCTTTGGAAATACTGTATAATGTTTGGTGGTGTTAGTAATGATAAAAATTCGAGGTGTTACTTTTGGCAAATGAAGCAACGCAAGAATTATTTCAAGTGCTTGATAATACAGCTATTATCTTGCAAAATGAGCTTGAAATAAGCTATTTGGAAGCGGTTTATGAAACAGGAGAAAATCTGTTTCAAAAAGAAGTTTTACAAAAAGAAGAGTTGTCTTCTGAAAAACAATTGAAATTACAAGAGTCCTATGAAAGTATAGAACTCGAAAATTTCTCAAATGAAGAAATACGCAAAGGTCTTCAGTTAGCACTACTAAAAGGCATGAAACATGGTATTCAAGTTAATCACCAAATGACACCAGATTCGATCGGATTTATTGTGGCATACTTACTTGAAAAAGTGATTCAAAAAAAGAAAAACATTTCTATTTTGGATCCAGCCTGTGGAACAGCGAACCTTTTAACTACTGTGATAAACCAACTAGAGCTAAAAGGCGATGTAGAAGTTCATGCGAGTGGTGTGGATGTAGATGATTTGCTTATTTCGCTTGCATTAGTAGGCGCGGATTTACAGCGACAAAAAATGACCTTACTTCATCAAGATGGGTTAGCTAATTTATTAGTAGATCCAGTAGATGTCGTAATTAGTGATTTGCCAGTTGGCTACTATCCAGATGATGAAAATGCAAAAACATTTGAACTTTGCCGTGAAGAAGGGCATTCATTTGCACATTTCTTGTTTATAGAACAAGGAATGCGCTACACAAAGCCAGGAGGATATTTATTCTTCTTGGTACCTGACGCAATGTTTGGGACTAGTGACTTTGCTAAGGTGGACAAGTTTATCAAGAAAAACGGTCATATTGAGGGAATTATTAAATTGCCTGAAACACTGTTTAAGTCTGAACAAGCACGAAAAAGCATCTTGATTTTACAAAAAGCGGACGTAGATGTAAAGCCGCCAAAAGAAGTTTTATTGGCCAATCTCTCTTCGCTAACAGATCCGAGCGTAACTGCACCGATTTTAGCTGAAATAGAGAACTGGTTCAAAAGGAAACGATAATGGAAGGAATTGACAAAAACAAAATGGAAAAAACGATTGCAATTAACGCCGGAAGTTCTTCACTGAAATTCCAATTATATGATATGCCATCTGAACGTGTTATCACAGCAGGGATTGTAGAAAGAATTGGTTTGAAAGATTCTATTTTTACAATTACAGTAGACGGAGAAAAAATCAAAGAAGTTATTGATATTCCTGACCATGAAATTGCTGTTCAAATGCTACTTGAAAAATTAATTAATCACAAAGTTATCGGTTCTTACGATGAAATCACTGGAATTGGTCACCGTGTTGTTCATGGTGGAGAAAGATTCCCTGAATCCGTTTATATTGATGACCAAGTAATTAAAGATATTGAAGCTTTATCTGAACTTGCGCCGCTTCACAACCCAGCGAACGTTACTGGTATTAAAGCATTCCGCAAAATTTTACCTGATGTTGTTTCGGTAGCTGTTTTTGATACAGCTTTCCACCAAACAATGCCGCCAGCAAGCTACCTTTACAGCTTGCCTTATAGCTACTATGAAGACTACGGTATCCGTAAATACGGTTTCCATGGTACAAGTCACAAATATGTATCCGAACGCGCTGCAGAACTTCTAGGACGTCCTGTAGAAGAGTTACGTTTACTTACTTGTCACCTTGGTAATGGTGCTAGTATCGCTGCAATCGAAGGCGGAAAATCAATGGATACTTCCATGGGATTCACACCACTAGCTGGTGTTTCTATGGGAACTCGTTCTGGTAACATTGACCCAGCCCTTATTCCTTTCATCATGGAAAAAACTGGTAAAACAGCAGAACAAGTACTTGATGTGTTAAACAAAGAATCTGGTATGCTTGGCGTATCTGGTATTTCAAGCGATCTTCGTGATTTAGAAGATGAAGCAGCAAAAGGAAACGACCGCGCAGAACTTGCCCTTCAAGTTTTCGTTGACCGTATTCATAAATACATTGGTTCTTATGCAGCTCGCATGAATGGTGTAGATGCCATTATCTTCACAGCTGGTATCGGTGAAAATAGTTCATACATCCGTGAAAAAGTACTTCGTGGACTTGAATTCATGGGCGTATACTGGGATCCAGCACTTAACCAAGTGCGCGGAGAAGAAAGATTCCTTAACTATCCGCACTCCCCAGTAAAAGTTATCATCATTCCTACAAACGAAGAATTAATGATTGCTCGTGATGTAGAAACAATTAAACAAAACCATTAAAATAAAAAAACTCGCTCTTGAATTTCAAGAGCGAGTTTTTTTATTTAGCTTTATTCTTTATAATCAGGAACATCATTACGAACGACAAGCACATCACAAGGGGAGTGGCGAATAATATATTCAGATACACTACCAATTAATAAACGTTCTACAGCGTTTAGACCAGTAGCACCACACATAATTAAGTCAGCTTGGAATGCTTTTGCTGCTTCTTTTGTGATGGCTGTTTTTGGCGAACCGTATTCGATATAGCTTTCTACTTTAGTTACGCCTGCTTTTAAAGCATCTTCTTTATAGCCGCTAAGTAATTCATCCGCATATTCAGTCGCTTTGTCAGCCATGCTTGTATCATAATTGGCTACGGACGAGAAAGCACGTGTATCAATAACATGTACAAGACCAAGTGCAGCATCATTACGATTAGCCACTTGTATTGCTTTTTGGAAAGCTCTTTCTGCTTCTTTGGATCCATCAACTGCTACTAAAACTCTTTCGTATTGTTGTAACATAATAATTCCTCCAATCAAAATATGTATCTACTATATTTATATTTTACCCTTTTTTTCCTAAAAGAACCATAAATTGGAAAATAAATTAAGAAACCATGAAAATCCTTTACTTTTGTAATAATTCTTTTGTTTAAATTTAAGTTAGTTAATTTTTTACAATTTAGGTATATTGTGTTAGCATGGGGGTGTAGAAAATCTTTTATAGTCTATTATACCTATACCAAGGAGAGTGATTTTGATGTTGATCGGCGTACCAAAAGAGATAAAAAATAATGAGAATAGGGTGGCAATGACTCCGGCAAGTGTTTTTTCCTATGTAAATGCAGGGCATACTGTATACGTGGAAAAAGGCGCGGGAAGTGGCTCTAATTATCAAGACGCTGATTTTGTGCAAGCGGGGGCAACAATTGTCGAAACAGCAAAAGAAGCTTGGGACGTAGATATGGTTGTAAAAGTAAAAGAACCCATTGCATCCGAGTATACATATTTTAAAGAAGGCTTATTACTTTTCACATATTTACATTTAGCAAATGAACCAACTCTTGCGAAAGCTTTGCTAGAGAGTAAAGTAAACAGTGTGGCTTATGAAACAGTAGAACTTGCTGATCATACACTACCACTACTTTCTCCGATGAGTGAAGTTGCAGGAAGAATGGCGGCTCAGATTGGTGCACAATTTTTACAAAGAACAAATGGTGGCATGGGCGTGTTGCTTGGTGGTGTTCCTGGCGTTGAAAAAAGTGAAGTTGTTATTATTGGCGGCGGAATCGCTGGAACAAATGCAGCAAAAATTGCCGTAGGTCTTGGCGCTAATGTTACAATACTAGATATGAATTTAAAACGACTTCGCCAATTGGATGACATTTTCGGCAACCAAGTACAAACTTTAATGTCGAATGATTTTAATATTGAATTAGCTGTCAAAAAAGCGGATTTAGTTATAGGAGCAGTATTAATCCCAGGCGCAAAAGCACCAAAATTAGTTAAGGAACATGTTATTAAACAGATGATTCCTGGCTCGGTTCTTGTTGATATTGCAATTGATCAAGGCGGAATTTTTGAAACTACCGACCATGTTTCCACACATGATGATCCAACATATGAAAAATATGGAGTGCTTCATTATGCAGTTGCTAACATGCCAGGAGCAGTTCCGCGGACATCTACGCTAGCGCTAACAAATGCTACTTTACCGTTTGGATTAAAACTTGCAAATGATGGATTAGAAGAGGCTGTGAAAAAAGATCCTTACTTGTTACGTGGTTTAAATACGTATCAAGGTCACATCACGTATAAAGCCGTTTCGGATTCTCTCGACTTACCATATACAAATAGTGCAGAATTAATTTAATAAAAAAAGCAAACTTCCACGTGGAAGTTTGCTTTTTTGTTATTTGATAACTTGTAAAGTTTTAGGGAATTCAGTTAGTACCTGAACACCATCTTTTGTAACAACTAAATCATCTTCAATACGAACCCCAGCGACTCCTGGAACGTAAATACCTGGTTCAATTGTAAATACCATATTTTCTTGCAGTTCCATATTGTTTGTTTCTGTAATGGAAGGGAACTCGTGTACACTAGCTCCTAGTCCGTGACCAAGACGATGTGGGAAATAATCGCCGAACCCTGCTTCACGAATAATATTTCTAGCAGTTAAATCAATTTCGCTTGCTTTTATGCCAGCTTTTACTTTATCAACCGCAGCTACTTGAGCTTCTAAAACAGTATCGTAAATCTTTTTCTGTTCATCAGTAATATCGCCAAATGCAACTGTTCGCGTAATATCTGAACAATAACCTTTATGAACTACTCCTAAATCAAATAAAACTAAATCGCCTTTTTTGATTTTTGTTTCTCCGGGAGTTCCGTGTGGTAGGGCGCCGTTTTTACCAGTGAGTACCATCGTATCAAATGACATGGCTGTAACGCCTTTTTTCTTCATTTCATATTCGATTTTGGCAACGATTTCTGCTTCTGTTTTACCTTCTGCGATTTCATCAACACCGACTTGGACAGCGTAATCAGCTAATAAAGCAGCTTCTTTTAAAATTTTAAGTTCTGCTTCTGTTTTTATAAGGCGGATTTGTTCAATTTTATGTTCAATCGGAATGAATGAGCTGCCAGAGAAAAGTCCTGCTAATTGTTCGTAACGGTCGACACTCATATGTTTTTTCTCAATGGCAAATTTACTTGGATTTGCTACACGTTTTTTGATTTCATCTGCAATAATTTTGAATGGGTTTTCGGTATCGTTATAACCGTATGCCTGGTGGGACCAATCGCCGCCGCGTACATCTTCTACTTCAAGTGCTGGCGTGAATAAAAACGGTTCGCTTTCCGGGAAAACAGCTAGCCCTAGCACGCGTTCATGAGGCTCACTATGATAACCTGAAAAATAAGCGATGTTTTCTGGGTCTGTGATAAATGCCACTTCGGCACCTTGGTCTTTTAGCCAGTTTTGTAAGACATCAATATTTTTTTCCATTTTTGTACCTTCTTTCCAATTGATTTCTCTACAATGATAACATGCAACGGAAATATTTTGGTAATAAACACCTCCTAGTTTACGAGGTGTTATATATTAGTTTATAATAATAGTGGTACAATAATACACATAGAATAATTAATCAGGAAGGAAGTTTTTTAACATGAAGATTTCATTTCATGGTCAGTCTTGTATTAAAATTATCACTGGGAATACGACTATTCTAGTTGATCCATTTATTTCTGGTAATGAAAAATGTGATTTAAAAGCAGAAGAGCAAATGCCAGATTTTATCGTTCTGTCGCATGGGCATGACGATCATGTCGGTGATACAGTTGAAATTGCTAAAAATTCAGGAGCAACTGTTATCTGTAATGCAGATTTAGCTTCATTTTTAGCAGTAGAAGATGGGCTTGAGAACATTGCGCCAATGCATATTGGTGGGAAAAGACAGTTTGATTTTGGACAAGTGAAGTTGACACAAGCTTTTCACGGTTCGCAAACAGTGCGTAATGGGCGTATAATTAACCTTGGTTTTCCAACAGGAATCGTTTTTACAATAGAAGGTAAAAATATTTATTTTGCTGGAGATACTGGTTTGTTTTCCGATATGAAATTAATTGGAGAATTAAATCCGTTAGATGTTGCGTTCTTACCGATTGGCGATAATTTTACCATGGGTCCAGAAGACGCGGCGATTGCGGCACGTTTTTTACAAGCAAAACTAGTTATTCCAATGCATTACAATACATTTCCGTTGATTGAGCAAGATCCACATCAATTTGTTGCGTCGCTTGATGAAGGTATTTCCGGAAAAGTACTTGAAATTGGGGAAGGTATCGAAATCTAACAAAATAGGAATGGGTGAACGAGTCGTGGCCACAAAACATGAACAGATTTTAAAATACATTGAAAATCTTGCAGTTGGCGAAAAAATATCTGTGCGAAAAATCGCGAAAAACCTGTCAGTAAGTGAAGGTACTGCTTACCGGGCAATTAAAGATGCGGAAATAATTGGATTTGTTTCTACTATTAAACGAGTAGGTACGCTTCGAATTGAGCGGAAACAAAAAGATAGCATCGAGAAATTAACTTTTGCTGAGATTGTTAATATGATCGATGGACAAGTGCTTGGCGGTCGTGCTGGGTTATATAAATCGCTCAATAAGTTTGTTATTGGTGCGATGACCGTGGAGGCAATGGAACGCTATACGGATGCCGGTAACTTATTAATCGTCGGAAATAGGGTGAGTGCACATGAACTTGCTTTAAAACGCGGTGCTGCGGTACTTATTACTGGTGGTTTTGATACGGACGACGAAGTAAAACAGTTGGCAGATGAGAAGGAATTACCAATTTTATCAACGTCTTATGATACTTTTACAGTTGCGACGATGATTAACCGGGCGATTTACGATCAATTGATTAAAAAAGAAGTTGTTTTCGTAGAGGACATTTTAACGCCGCTTGAAACAACTGCTTATTTGTCCACATCAGATAAAGTGGAAGATTGGCACAAAATGGAAGAAGCAACCGGGCATAGTCGTTTTCCTGTCGTAAATCGGGCGATGCGACTAACTGGTATGGTTACGAGTAAAGATATTTTAGAAAAAAATCCGAGCATTTCGATTGAACGAGTGATGACTAAAAATCCACTAACTGTTGGTCCAAAAATGAGTGTTGCATCAGTGGCACATATGATGATCTGGGAAAGTATCGAAGTCATCCCCGTTGTCAAAGATGATTTAACTTTAATCGGCATCGTTAGTAGACAAGACATTTTGAAATCCATGCAAATGATTCAAAAACAACCACAAGTCGGCGAAACGATTGATGATACGATTGCAAATCAACTTTCCGAAAAAGCAGATACGGGCGAAGAGGCAGATTACGAATTTAAAGTAAGTCCACAAATGACCAATTCGCTTGGGACTTTATCGTATGGTGTATTTACCCAAGTGGTCTGCGAAGTTGTGCAGCAAAAACTATTTTCTATGAAAAAACGCAATGTGGCGATTGAAAATGTAACGATGTATTTTCTAAAACCTGTTCAAATGGATGCGACGATCGTTATTAAACCGCGAATTTTGGAAATGGGACGTAAAGCTGGGAAGTTAGATGTAGAGCTTTATTTAGAAGGGATTTTGACCGGAAAAGCTATAGTCGCTTGTCAAATGATGGAACGTTAAAAAGAAACAGAGGCGAAACAATGAAAAGTGAGATTTTACAACAAATAAAACAATATGAAACGATTATTTTGCATAGACATGTACGACCTGACCCAGATGCATACGGATCACAAATGGGACTTGCAGAAATTATTCGAGCTAGTTTTCCTGAGAAAAAAGTCTACTCGGTTGGAAATGATGAAGTATCGCTCCAATTTCTAGGTGCAGTAGATGAAATAGCTGATGAAGTATATAGGGATGCGCTTGTAATTGTGTGTGATACCGCGAATCAAGAGCGGATTTCAGATGGGCGGTTTAACCTCGGTAAAGCACTAATCAAAATCGATCACCATCCAAATGACGATGCTTACGGTGATTTACTTTGGGTTGATACGACGGCCTCTTCTTGTAGCGAAATGATTGCTGCTTTTTGGGAATCATTTTCAGAAGAGTTAATTCTAAATGAAACAGCTGCAAGACTGCTCTATGCTGGAATTGTTGGTGATACTGGACGGTTCTTGTATCCAAGTACAACAGAAGAAACTTTACTTCTATCTTCGTATTTAGTAACATTTCCGTTTGATCGTCCGGCGCTTTACCGTGAATTATATGAGCTACCAAAAAATACGGTGAAGCTTTCAGGGTATATTTTGCAAAACTTTGTCATGGATGAAAATGGCGCTGCAACCGTTTATTTAAGTGATACGCTTTTGAGAGAGTTTGAAGTAGATCCGCGCGACGCTTCCGCACTTGTATCTTGCATCGAAAATGTGGAAGGAATTAAGGCGTGGATTATGTTCATTCAAGAAGGCCCGGTTTTCAGAGCGCGGTTACGTTCAAAAGGACCAGTTATTAATGAACTAGCCAAAGAATACGGTGGCGGCGGACATCCACTCGCTTCTGGCGCGACTCTTCATAATGAAGAAGAAATAAAAGAAATGACAGCAAAACTTGCGCGCATCTGTGCAACTAAATAAGAAATAAAGCCAGTTTAACTAACTGGCTTTATTTTTTATATAAAAACGCGAACACACTTTCTTTTTTTTAGCTTAACCGATATAATGGAAAAAGAGAGTTTTGAAAGGAGAGAGGATAGTGGGGTTTGTTCATTTACAAGTTGCGAGTGCTTATGATTTGCTTTCTAGTACAGCATCAATCGATAAGTTAATCGCTAAAGCAAAAGAATACCATTATCCAGCCTTAGCAATTACGGATAAAAATGTACTTTACGGAGTAGTCGAGTTTTATCAAAAATGTTTAGCGGCGGATATAAAACCAATTATTGGGATGACGGTAACAATACAAGGTTACTTAAATCCAATTAATTCATATGAGTTGATATTAATTGCGGAATCAACCGCTGGATATCATGAGTTATTAAAAATCGCGAGTGCCATTCAAACGCGGGAAGAAGGTCCCGAATTACCACAAAGTTGGCTACGTGCGTACAGCAGTAATTTAATTGCCATTTCACCCGGCGCCAAAGGAGAAGTAGAGCGTCTTCTTATGGAAGAAAATCGCGACGGGGCACTAGAAGTTTACGAGAACTTAGTCAGTATTTTTGGCAAAGAATCCGTTTATTTATCAGCCCAAAAAGAAAACCCACGTCTTTTTGCCAAAATAGAAGCTTTTTCAGCAGAAGAAAAGGCTCCTGTTGTTGCAACGAAAGATGTCCAATATATGGAGCCAAAAGATGCTCAGGCTAAAGAAGTTTTGACTGCGATACGTGACAATCGGACTGTGGATTGGGCGACATTACCACTCGCTGGTCCGAATTATTTTACTTCACAAGCTGAAATGGAGCGTGACTGGCAAACTGGTTTTGAAAAACAGGCATGTCTCGAAACAGAGAAATTAGCCGAACGCTGCCACGTTGAAATTGCCTTAGATCAGCATTTATTGCCAAGATTTCCGTTAAATGAAGAACAAAACGCACCTGATGTTTTAAGAGAAACGGCTTATGCTGGCTTAAAAGAGCGGAATTTATTAGCAAAAGAATACCAAGAACGGCTAGATTATGAGCTAAAAGTTATTACGGAGATGGGATTTGCGGATTATTTTCTAATTGTTTGGGATGTTATACGTTATTCTCGAGAAGCAGGAATTTTAACTGGACCAGGTCGGGGTTCTGCAGCAGGATCGCTTGTTTCCTATGCGCTTAGAATTACCGACGTCGATCCAATTCGTTATAACTTGCTATTTGAACGATTTTTAAACCCAGAACGAATAACAATGCCTGATATTGATTTAGATTTTCCAGATAATCGCAGGGATGAAGTAATTTCTTATGTTGTATCGAAATACGGCGAGGCGCATGTTGCCCAAATTGGCACATTCGGAACATTAGCGGCTAAAGCGGCGATTCGTGATACTGCTAGAAGTTTTGGCTTAAATTCAGTACTTTTATCAGAATGGTCGAAGTTAATTCCGAGTCAATTAGGCATTACCTTACAAAAAGCTTTACAAGAAAGTCCTCGCTTAGAAAATCATATTAAAAGTTCCAAAGAAAACGAAATGATATGGGAAGTAGCTTGCCAACTCGAAGGTTTACCGCGCCACATTTCGACGCATGCTGCCGGGATTGTTATTAGCGATAAGCCACTCGTCGAACAGGTTGCGCTTCAATTAGGTAGCGGCGATGCTAGATTGACCCAGTTTGCTATGGGGGAATTAGAAAAAATCGGCTTACTTAAAATGGATTTTCTTGGACTTAGAAATCTAAGTTTATTAGATCGTGTTTTAAAATCAGTTAATTATAATAGAGAAACGCCATTAACTTTAGCAGATATTTCTTTGGAAGATAAAAAAACTTTAAAACTCTTCCAAACCGGTGACACGACAGGTGTTTTCCAATTTGAATCGGATGGTATTCGCCGCGTACTTCGGAAACTAAAGCCGACTTCTTTTGAGGATGTTGTGGCCGTGGATGCGCTTTATCGCCCAGGCCCAATGGAACAAATTGATACTTTCATTGCCAGAAAACATGGGAAAGAAAAAATCCAATACCCACATCCAGATTTAGCACCTATTTTAGAAGTGACTTACGGCGTTATCGTATACCAAGAACAAATTATCCAAGTAGCGAATCAAATGGCTGGTTTTTCACTTGGGGAAGCAGATTTATTAAGACGAGCTGTCAGCAAGAAAAAAGCGGATGTTTTAAACGAGCAGCGGATTCATTTTGTTGAAGGAGCTAAAAGTAAAGGTTATTCAGAGAGTAGTGCTAACCAAGTTTATGACATGATTGTTCAATTCGCGAACTATGGGTTTAACCGAAGTCACGCAGCTGCTTACTCGAAAATCGCCTTTCAATTGGCCTATTTAAAAGCACATTATCCAGCAGCATTTATGTCATCACTTCTTAGTTCTGTTTTTGGAAATGATGACAAAATTTCTCAATATATCACAGAAGCAAAGAACTACGGTATCAACATGTTAGCACCGAGCATTAATCATAGTAATTACTACTTTCAAATGGAAAACGAAACCTCGATTCGTTATAGTTTCCGCGTTATTCGAAAAGTACCAACGAAATTTATTTTAGAAATCATCAATGAACGAAAAAAAGCGCCTTTTAAAGACTTCTTTGATTTTTGTGAAAGAATGCCACATAAAATGCTTTCAGAAACTGTTCTAGAAGCGCTTGTTTTTTCTGGTTGTTTTGATGAATTTGGCGAAGACCGGGCAACTATTTTAGCAACAATAGATGCAGTACTGCAATACATTTCATTACTCGGAGAAGATTCAAAAGGGATGAATCTTTTTGCAGAAGATGACGATTTTTTGAAAAAAATGAAACCACGTTACCGGAAAACCGCACCAATTTCGATTGATGAAAAGCTAGAAAAAGAAAAACTATATACAGGTCAATATGTTTCGGCACATCCCGTATCTTATTACCAAAATAAATTACAAAACCTTGCTATTACAAGACTAGCAAGTGTTAGCTCTGGGAAAATTTATCAAGTTGCAGCCTATGTTCATGAGGTGAAATCAATTCGAACTAAAAAAGGTGAAACGATGTGTTTTTTGACTATTAGTGATGAATCAAAGGAATTAAGTGCAGTTATGTTTCCTGAAAGCTATCGAAAATACGCGAATTTTGCTCAAAAAGGAGAAATTCTTTTTCTTAAAGTGAAGGCAGATACGAGGAATGGCGAACTTCAATTAATTATCAATGAAGCCCAAGACTTAAAAGAAATAAAAGCTCCGGTAAGACTATTTTTAAAAGTCACGGAATCACTGCAAATGGAGCAAATAAAACCGATTTTAGCGCGTCATAAAGGAGACAGTAAAGTCATTATTCACCAAGCGATAACTAAACAAACAACGGAACTAAAAAATATTCAAGTTAAACCGTCAAATGAGTTGCAAGAAGCGCTAGTAGAGTTGCTTGGTAAAGAGAATGTGGTGTTTAAGTAATCTTAGACTTTCTATATTTATAGAAAGTATGTTATAGTTTAACGTGGAAAACAATACTGCGCAGTCTGTCCATTTTGATTCGGATAGACTGGCATTTTGTCTTCTTGTGGGAAAATGCGGTTGAAATATGTTTCACGTCTTTATTCATTTTTCATTTATATAACATTAAAATCGTTATGAACCACAATAGAAAGCGTAAATGGGGAGGGTTATCCTTGCTAGGAGACTTGTTTACAAAACCAAAAAAGAGAAAATATGCCACAATTCCTTCTGATGGGACGAAAGCGGATGTTCCAGAAGGTATTATGACAAAATGTCCAGAATGCAAAAAAATAATGTATACCAAAGAATTGCAAAAGAATCTTATGGTATGTAATTATTGTGGTTTTCACCATCCAATTGGAGCAACAGCTAGAATTGATATGTTAGTTGACGAAGGTTCGTTTGAAGAACTTGATGCTAATTTAACAACGGCAAATCCACTTGGTTTTGAAAATTATATGGATCGAATTGAGAAAGATAAGCAGAAGAGTGGTTTGAATGAAGCGATTGTTACTGGTCATGCTACCATTGACGGTAATCCGCTTGTGATTGCTGTTATGGACTCGCGCTTTAGAATGGCGAGTATGGGGTCAGTAGTTGGCGAAAAAATCCTTCGCGGGGTAGAAGAAGCCGATAAAACAAATAAACCATTTGTTATTTTCACAGCTTCTGGTGGCGCGCGTATGCAGGAAGGAATGCTTTCCTTAATGCAAATGGCAAAAACTTCTGCAGCATTTAAACGGTTTAGCAATCACGGTGGTCTTGTCATTACTGTGATGACACATCCAACAACAGGTGGTGTTTCGGCTAGTTTTGCATCACTTGGAGACTATAATTTTGCAGAACCAGGCGCACTTATTGGTTTCGCAGGACGAAGAGTTATTGAGCAAACTGTTCGTGAAGAACTACCAGAAGATTTCCAAACAGCGGAATTCTTATTAAAACATGGACAACTAGATGACTGTATTTCACGCCTTGATTTAAAAAATAAATTAAGCTTTATTTTAAAAATCCATGTGAAAACACCTGAAGTTGGAGGTGAATCTGATGGCGAATGAAATGGAATTTGAGAAACCAATTTTAGAATTAAAAAGTAAAATTGCAGACTTAAAAGAATACAATGAAACATCAGATGTAGACTTAACGAATGAAATCGAGAAGTTGGAGAAGCGTCTAGCTAAATTAGAAGCAAGCATTTATAGTAATATGACTGCTTGGGACAAATTTCAAGTGGCTCGTCATCCAGAACGACCTACAACACTTGATTATATCTCGCTTTTATTCGAAGACTTTATGGAACTTCACGGCGACCGGACATTTGGAGATGACGCTGCAATAGTTGGTGGAATTGCTACTTTTAAAGGCACTCCAGTCACAGTTATTGGTCACCAACGCGGTAAAGATACTAAAGATAATTTACATCGTAATTTTGGTATGCCGCATCCTGAAGGCTTCCGCAAAGCGCTTCGTTTAATGAAACAGGCAGATAAATTTGGTCGACCAATTATTTGCTTCATTGATACTAAAGGAGCTTATCCAGGTCGCGCTGCAGAAGAACGTGGTCAGAGTGAAGCGATTGCTAGAAACCTTTATGAAATGAGCGATATGAAAGTACCAATTATTTCTATTGTTATTGGTGAAGGTGGAAGTGGCGGTGCGTTAGCTCTTGGCCTTGGTAACCAAATTTTTATGTTAGAGAATGCTGTTTTCTCTGTTATTTCACCAGAAGGTGCTGCAGCAATTTTATGGAAAGATGCAAGTCTAGCCAAAAAAGCAGCGGAGTCTATGCGAATCACAGCAGGAGATTTATACGAACTAGGTATTACTGATGGGATTATTCCTGAAGTAAAAGGCGGTGCTCATCGCGATTTAGCAGCACAAGCAGAAGAAATTAATAAAACTATCACGAAATCCCTTCATGCATTAATGGCCTTTTCTGAAGAGCAACTAATTGAGCAACGTTACGATAAATTCAAAAAAATCGGCGTTTATGAAACATTATAAAGTCCAAAAGAAGATGATTCTCTTATTTTTAGGGAATCATCTTCTTTTTATATAGTAATGTAGAAAAGAAAGTTTATAAGTTCACAAGTATAGACCAATTAAAGCGTTATTTAGTTAGAAAGCCATTTTGCGGGTGAAATGGAATAGACCGATATAAAAAAGCGCATGTGCAAGCGGTTACGCTTTAAAAAAGTGTTCTGTTGGAGCTTTTCATTTGACCTTTTTTCATGTAGAATAAACACATGTGATGAAAAACAATATCATTGTCTGAGGTGGTAAGTAAAATGAAACGAATTGCAATTTTAACAAGTGGAGGAGACGCTCCAGGAATGAATGCAGCCACTCGCGCTGTTGTACGGAAAGCAATCTATGAAGGACTTGAAGTTTACGGTATTAACTATGGCTTTTTAGGGCTAGTCAATGGCGATATTCGTAAATTAGAATTAGGTTCTGTTGGTGATTTACTTCACCGCGGAGGGACATTCCTTTATTCCGCAAGATATCCTGAATTCGCTACAGAAGAAGGACAACTTAAAGGAATTGAACAATTGAAAAAACATCAAATCGATGGCTTAGTTGTTATCGGTGGAGATGGTTCTTATCACGGCGCGGAAGCACTTACAAAACGTGGATTCCCAACTATTGGTATCCCAGGAACAATTGATAATGATATTTCTGGAACTGATTTTACTATTGGTTTTGATACAGCGCTAAACACTGTGCTTGATGCACTTGATAAAATCCGCGATACAGCGACAAGTCATGAACGTACTTTCATTATTGAAGTTATGGGTCGTGACGCAGGTGACATCGCACTTTGGTCTGGTCTTGCTGGTGGTGCTGAAGCTATCATCGTTCCAGAAGAAAGCTTTAACATGGACGATGTTGTAGATCGTTTAAACAAAGGTCGCGAACGTGGTAAAAAACATAGTATTATTGTAGTTGCTGAAGGAGTTATGTCTGGTAACGAGTTTGCCAAACAACTAGCTGAATATGGCGATTATCATGCACGTGTAACTGTTCTTGGACATGTTCAACGTGGTGGTAGCCCAACTGCATTTGACCGTGTCCTTGCAAGTCGTCTTGGTGCGCGCTCAGTAGAATTATTGCTAGAAAACCGCGGAGGATTAGCTGTTGGAATCCGTGAAAATAGAATTGTCGAAAATAATATTGGTGAAATTTTAAAAGAAAAACACACTCTTGATCAAAAATTATTTGATCTTGCATCTATTTTGTCGATTTAAAACGGCTGAAGAGCTGGCTGCCATGACAAAGCATGGTAGCCTTTCTTTGTGAAAAATTTTAGTAACGTATAAAAATAGACTTTGAGAAAAAAGAGAAGTCAATTGTTAATC
The DNA here is from genome assembly GCF_946902005.1 of Listeria sp. Marseille-Q6474. NCBI lineage: Bacteria > Bacillati > Bacillota > Bacilli > Caryophanales > Listeriaceae > Listeria > Listeria sp. Marseille-Q6474. Next base: position 124,412 of record NZ_CAMPPS010000001.1, read on the forward strand.
AAGCATGCTGTAACAATCTGGAAAACGTTTTCTTGTTATCGTTACCATGCTTCACAATTGCGCTCTTATTCACAAACTTACTTGTTTTGCAAGGTTGTGACTGGTAAAATAGGTAATATATGTTTATAATGAATACGAATGAATAGCTAAGTTCTAGGAGGAGTAATAACATGAAAAAAACGAAAATTGTTTGTACAATTGGTCCTGCAAGTGAGTCAGTTGACACATTAGTTCAGTTGATCGAAGCAGGAATGAACGTTGCACGTCTTAATTTCTCTCACGGAGATTTTGAAGAGCACGGTGCGCGTATTGTAAATATCCGTGAAGCATCGAAAAAAACTGGCAAACAAGTTGCTATCTTACTTGATACAAAAGGTCCAGAAATCCGTACAAACGACATGGTCGGCGGAAAATTAGAATTCCAAACAGGTGACGTTGTACGTGTATCTATGACTCCTGTTGAAGGAACAAAAGAAAAATTCTCTGTAACTTACGGAGAACTTTATGATGACGTAGAAATTGGTTCTTCCATTTTACTTGATGACGGTTTAATCGGTCTTGAAGTAATCGAAAAAGACGAAGCTAATCGCGAACTAGTAACTAAAGTACTTAACCCAGGTGTACTTAAAAATAAAAAAGGTGTTAACGTACCGAATGTTTCTATCAACCTACCAGGAATCACAGAAAAAGATGCTGCTGATATCCGCTTCGGTTTAGAACAAGGTATTGACTTTATCGCTGCATCTTTCGTACGTCGTGCTACAGATGTTCTTGAAATTACTAAAATTTTAGAAGAGCATAACGCAACTCACGTACAAATCATTCCTAAAATCGAAAACCAAGAAGGCGTTGACAACATCGACGAAATCTTACAAGTATCTCAAGGCTTAATGGTTGCTCGTGGTGACCTAGGCGTTGAAATTCCAGCTGAAGAAGTTCCGATTGTACAAAAAGAACTTATCAGAAAATGTAATAAACTTGGTAAACCTGTTATTACTGCTACACAAATGCTTGATTCCATGCAACGTAACCCACGTCCAACTCGCGCTGAAGCAAGTGACGTAGCGAATGCGATTTTTGATGGAACAGATGCTATTATGTTATCCGGTGAAACAGCTGCTGGGGATTATCCAGTAGAAGCAGTTAAAATGATGGCGAAAATCGCTGTTCGTACTGAGGAAGTTCTAGTTGCTCAAGATAAATTTGCACTTAAACTTCATGAAAATACAGATATGACAGAAGCTATCGGTCAAGCAGTTGGTCATACTGCGAAAAACCTAAACGTTCAAACTATCGTTGCTGCGACTCAAAGTGGTCACACAGCTCGTATGATTTCTAAATACCGTCCAAAATCTCATATCGTTGCTGTAACATTCAACGAACATGTATATCGCGGATTAGCTCTTTCTTGGGGCGTATATCCTCGTCTAGCTACTCCTGTTAGCAATACAGACGAAATGTTCGACCTTGCAGTAAAAGAATCTCTTGCTTCTGGTGTTGCGAAACAAGGCGACCTAATCATCATCACTGCTGGTGTTCCAGTTACAGAAAGCGGAACAACAAACGTTATGAAAATCCAATTAATTGGTGAAAAAGTAGTTAAAGGCCAAGGTATTGGTAGCAAATCAGTTATTGGTAAAGCAGTAGTTGCTAAATCCAATGCAGAAGCTCTTCAAAAAGCAGAAGAAGGCGGAATCTTAATCGTTAAAACAACTGATAAAGAAATCCTTCCTGCATTCGAGAAAAGTGCTGCAGTTGTTGTCGAAGAAGGCGGCTTAACTAGCCACGCAGCAGTTGTTGGAATCAACCTTGGCATTCCTGTCATCGTTGGCGCTAAAGACGCAACATCTCTTGTAAAAGACGGTGAAATCATCACTGTTGATTCTCGTCAAGGTGTTGTATATAACGGCAAAACAGCAACTCACTAAAATTAACCTTTCTAAAAGCGTCCCGCTAGCGGGACGCTTTTTTTGTGTCTACGCTTGTATTGTTTTTCGATTGCGCCAAAATAGGTTATAATAGTCATTAAGTATTGGAGTTGATTTTATGAGAAAATTTATTCTTTATTGGGCTTTATATGGCTTAATAGAATTGATTATGTATGTTTGGCTATTCCAAGTAATCGGTTTTTGGCCACTTCTTTTTATTCAAATAGCTTCGAGCGCCTTTGGTATTTTTATTTTCAAACGCCTTGGAGGCAACCTTTTCCGGAATTTACGTGATGGACGAACAGTAGCGCCATATTTATTAGATAGCCTATGCTTTTTTATCGCGGGTTTCCTATTAATTATTCCAGGAGTTATTACCACTATTTTAGGGCTAGTTATTTTTATCCCGTTTTCTCGTAAACTATTAAAACCTAAATTAACGAAATGGCTTGGAAACCAAAAGAAACACACACAATATTATTATTTTGATATGTAATTGAAACCTCTATGGGAAAAAACTTTCTATAGAGGTTTAGTTGAAAAAAGGGTAATTCATTTTCCTTATGGCATTTTAGTATTACTATAAGGTATGTTTATGATATAATAATTGTTATCTCGCTTCCTAGATGCGTGATATTGAAAGGTGACTTAGTATGTTTACGGAAAGTATGTTGTTTTTACTTCTTTTTTTACTTCTTGGACTTATAGCAAAAAATAATTCGCTTATTATTGCGGTAGCTGTCGTTATTTTATTAAAGTTATTTCACGTCGATGGTAAAGCAATGGAACTGATTCAAGCTAAAGGAATTAATTGGGGCGTAACGATTATTACTGTTGCTATCTTAATTCCAATCGCGACGGGTCAAATCGGTTTTAAAGATTTAATTGATTCTTTTAAATCGGCAGCTGGCTGGATTGGTCTTGGGGCAGGAATTGCTGTTTCTATTTTAGCGAAAAAGGGTGTCGGCTATATGGCCGTTGATCCACAAGTAACTGTTTCACTTGTATTTGGAACGATTTTAGCAGTAGTACTGTTTAGAGGGATTGCTGCTGGACCGGTAATTGCAGCGGGTATTGCGTATATGGCAATGCAGTTAGTTGCATTCATAAAATAAATACATAAGTAAAAAAGGATAAAAGGAGGAAACGAAATGACGTTATCTAAAGGGTTGGAAAATGTATATGTTGCTGAGACTTCCATTAGTTCTATTATTGATGATATGTTAACGTACGTTGGTTACGGTATTGATGATTTGATGGAAAATAATGCTTCTTTTGAAGAAGTGATTTACTTATTATGGCATTTACGTTTGCCAAATAAAGAAGAATTTAAAAAGTTTAAATTAGAAATCCAAGAAAATATGGCAGTATCTGAAACCATTATTACAAGTTTAAGAATGCAAAATCATCAAAAATTGCATCCAATGAGCGTTTTAAGAACAACGGTATCGATGCTAGGTGTGTTTGACACCGAAGCAGAATTAGATGACGGGGAAGCTGTGTACCGAAAAGGGCTACGTCTTCAAGCGAAAATGCCAACGATTGTTGCCGCTTTTTCAAGAATTCGTCGCGGACTTGATCCAATTCCACCAAGAGAAGATTTAAATATGGCGGCAAATTTCCTTTATATGATTACAGGGGAAGAAGCGGATGAGTTATCGGTAGAAGCAATGAACAAAGCGCTAGTACTGCACGCAGACCATGAGTTTAATGCATCTACATTTACAGCTCGAGTTTGTGTGGCAACGCTTTCGGACGTTTATTCTGGTGTAACATCTGCTATTGGTGCTCTAAAAGGCCCACTTCATGGTGGTGCGAACGAACGCGTATTTGATATGCTAGAAGAAATCGATGCAGCTGGCGATGTACGTAATTATATCCAAGAAAAAATCGATACTAAACAAAAAATCATGGGCTTTGGTCACCGAGTTTATCGTGGTGGGGATCCGCGTGCCCAACATTTACGTGAAATGTCTAGAAAATTAACTGCTGAAAAAGGCGAAGAAAAATGGTTTGATATTTCACTGCAAGTAGAAGAAGCTGTTTGGGAATTAAAACATTTAAAACCTAATGTTGACTTTTATTCAGCTTCCGTTTACCACGCGCTTGGGATTGACCGCGATTTATTCACGCTAGTATTTTCTGTAAGCCGTGTTTCTGGTTGGTTAGCGCACATTTTTGAACAATATCGTGATAATCGTCTTATTCGTCCACGTGCTATCTACGTTGGACCTGAAAATAGAAGTTATTTACCTGTAGAAGAACGAATTTAATGGAGGAGGAACAAGTTTTATGAGTCAAAAAATTCAAGTAGAAAATGGTGTTTTAAAAACACCGAACAACCCAGTCATTCCTTTTATTGAAGGAGATGGAACAGGTCCAGACATCTGGGCAGCTGCAAAACGCGTTTTAGATGCGGCAGTTAAAAAAGCTTACAATGGCGAAAAAGAAATTGCTTGGAAAGAAGTTCTAGCTGGCGAAAAAGCATTTAAACAAACTGGCGAATGGCTTCCACAAGAAACACTAGATACAATTGATGAGTATTTAATTGCTATTAAAGGGCCACTTACAACGCCGATTGGTGGCGGAATTCGCTCTCTAAACGTTGCTTTACGTCAAGAGTTAGATTTATATGTATGTTTACGACCAGTTCGTTATTTCAAAGGTGTTCCGTCACCAGTAAAACGTCCTGAAGATACTGATATGGTCATTTTCCGTGAAAATACAGAAGATATTTATGCGGGAATTGAATTTAAAGAAGGTAGTGCAGAATCGAAAAAATTAATTGATTTCTTAAAATCGGAGTTTGGCGTGGATAAAATTCGTTTCCCGGAAACTTCTGGTATTGGGATTAAACCAATTTCAAAAGAAGGAACAGAGCGTTTAGTCCGTTCAGCGATTGAATATGCGATTAAAGAAGGACGTAAATCTTTAACACTTGTACACAAAGGAAATATCATGAAATTCACTGAAGGAGCTTTCAAAAATTGGGGCTATGACTTATGTGAACGTGAATATGGCGATAAAGTATTTACTTGGAACGAGTATGATCGTATCAAAGAAGCAGAAGGTACAGAAGCTGCTGATGCAAAACAAAAAGAAGCGCTTGCTGCTGGGAAAATATTAGTAAAAGATTCAATTGCAGATATTTTCTTACAACAAATCCTTACGCGTCCAGCTGAATTTGATGTGGTAGCTACAATGAATTTAAATGGAGATTACATTTCTGATGCCCTTGCTGCTCAAGTAGGTGGAATTGGAATTGCTCCTGGAGCGAACATTAATTACTTAACAGGCCATGCGATTTTCGAAGCAACACATGGTACTGCTCCAAAATATGCTGGTCTTGATAAAGTCAATCCATCATCCGTTATTTTATCTGGAACATTACTACTTGAACATATTGGCTGGGGTGAAGCAGCAGCACTGATTAACCACTCTATGGAAAAAACTATCGCTGCAAAAACCGTAACATATGATTTCGCTAGATTAATGGATGGAGCTACAGAAGTTAAATGTTCGGAATTTGCGGATGAGTTAATCAAAAACTTCTAAAATAAGTCAATTTTAAACGATAAAACTAGTTCGTAATATCTTTTTATAAAGGAAATGTACGTATTTTAAACAAACCATTTAATCCCATTCGGATAAGTGGTTTGTTTTTATGTTCCTATGGTAAAATAGACACAAGTGAATGATAATATCGAGGAGGATATCCCTGTGAATAAATTAGTATTAATTGATGGAAATAGTATTGCGAACCGCGCGTTTTATGCGTTGCCGCTCTTAAATAATGATAAAGGTGTATATACAAATGCGGTGTACGGATTTGCAATGATGCTGATGAACGTACTTGAAAAAGAAAAGCCTAGCCATGTGCTCGTTGCTTTTGATGCAGGAAAAACAACCTTCCGCCACACTACATTTAAAGGATATAAAGGTGGTCGCCAAAAAACGCCAAGTGAATTATCCGAGCAATTTCCATTTATCCGAGAGCTCTTAACAGCTTACGATATCCCGCAATATGAACTTGCTAACTACGAGGCCGATGATATTATCGGGACGTTAACAAAAAAAGCAGAAGCAGACGGAATGGAAGTCGCTATTATAACAGGAGACCGCGATTTAACTCAACTTGCTTCTCGGAAAACCACTGTTTATATTACTAAAAAAGGTATAGCTGATATGGAAACAAACACTCCAGAAACCTTAAAAGAAAAATATGACCTAACACCATCGCAAATCATTGATATGAAAGGTTTAATGGGAGATTCATCTGATAATATTCCCGGCATTCCTGGCGTAGGTGAAAAAACAGCCTTGAAACTTTTGCATGAATTTGGTGGTACAGTTGAAAGTGTCCTTGAACATGCTGAAGAAATTTCAGGTAAAAAATTAAAAGAAAAAGTACTAGAAAATAAAGAATTAGCTATTTTAAGTAAAGAACTTGCGACAATCAATGTAGATTCACCAATTGAATGTACAGTCGAAAGTACGAAATATGATGGCTATCAAACAGAAAAAGTCATCCCACTATTAAAAGAAATGAACTTCACAACACTTTTGAAAAACATCGAAGGAGATACAGCGGAAGAAGCAAAAGAATTAAAAGAACTATCTTTTGAAATAGTAACCGAATTAAAAGAACAACACTTTGGCGGGAAAACCGCGCTTTATGTGGAACTGGAAAATGATAATTATCATACCGCAAACTTTATTGGATTAACTGTTCATTCTAGCCAAGGAACTTACTTCTTTACGAAGGAAACTGCAGAAAAAAGTGTGGTTTTCCGTAATTGGGTGGAAAGTGACGAAATAAAAGTCGTTTATGATGCGAAAAAAACAATGGTAGCGATGAACCGAATTGGTTTTGCTATAAAAGGTGTCACTTTTGATATTATGTTAGCTTCTTATTTACTAAATCCATCAGATTCCATTGATGACTTTACAAGTGTTGCTGTGAGACATGATTATACAGAAGTAGAAACAGACGAAGCAATTTATGGAAAAGGTGCTAAACGAAGCACGCCGGAAGAGAACATTGTTGCTGCCCACTTAGCCAGAAAAGCAGTAGCAATTGCTGAACTAGAGAAAAGATTAGTAGATGATTTAGAGGAAAATGAGCAATTAGCTTTGATGGAAGATTTAGAGTTACCACTGTCATTTGTCTTGGCTCAAATGGAAATGCAAGGAGTTAGCGTAGATACAAAACGCTTAGAAAATATGAAAGTAGAATTAGCTGGTAGATTGAAAACATTAGAAGAATCGATTCATTCACTAGCTGGCGAAGAATTTAACATCAATTCACCAAAACAATTAGGTGTCATTTTATTTGAAAAACTAGAACTTCCTCCAGTGAAAAAAACCAAAACTGGTTATTCAACCGCAGCGGATGTACTAGAGAGCTTATCAGGAAAACATGCGATTATTGATGAAATTTTATTATATCGTCAACTTGGTAAAATTCAATCTACCTACATTGAAGGCTTGCTTAAAGTAACTGACAAAGAAACGCATAAAGTACACACGCGTTTCAACCAAACGTTAACTCAAACTGGACGTTTAAGCTCTGTAGATCCGAACTTACAAAACATCCCGATTCGACTTGAAGAAGGCCGGAAAATCAGACAAGTTTTCGTACCAAGTAAACCTGGTTGGAAAATGTTTTCCGCCGATTACTCCCAAGTAGAATTGCGTGTTTTAGCGCATATTTCTGAAGACGAGAATTTAATTTATGCGTTTAAACACGACTATGATATTCATACAAAAACAGCGATGGATGTTTTCCATGTAGAACAAGATGAAGTTGATTCTTTAATGCGTCGTCAAGCCAAAGCAGTAAACTTTGGAATTGTATACGGCATTAGTGATTATGGGCTTTCTCAAAACCTTGGTATCACGAGAAAAGAAGCGAAAGACTTTATTGATCGTTACTTTGTGAGTTATCCAGCTGTAAAAGAATATATGCAAGATATTGTTCGTTTTGCGAAAGAAAAAGGCTATGTAGAGACTATTTTACATCGTCGTCGTTATATTCCGGAAATCGTCAGCCGCAATTTCAATGTAAGAGGATTTGCGGAAAGAACGGCAATGAATACACCTATTCAAGGTAGTGCCGCGGATATTATAAAAAAAGCAATGATTCTCATGAGCGAACGCTTAAAATCTGAGAATTTAGAAGCAAAATTGTTACTTCAAGTGCACGATGAGCTTATCTTTGAAGCACCTGAAGCAGAAATTGCAAAATTAGAAGAGATTGTACCTGATGTAATGGAAAATGCGGTAGAACTTTCTGTGCCACTTAAAGTTGATAGCGCATTTGGCGACACTTGGTATGATGCGAAATAAATAGAGAAACGGGGAGTTTATATATGCCAGAAATGCCGGAAGTAGAAAATGTCCGCGCAACATTACAAGAATTAGTCCCAGGTAAAAAAATAGATCAAGTGATTGTCCGCGTTCCCAAAATGATAGTAGCAACACCACCCGACGAGTTTGTCCATATGCTTGTCGGGCAAGAAATAGAAGCAGTGCGTCGTCGCGGCAAATTTTTACTATTTGACTTAACAAATTGTACGATTTTATCCCATTTGCGTATGGAAGGTAAATTCCGTTTAATGGATGAGAACGAGGAAGTTACTAAGCACACGCATATAATTTTTCATTTTGAAGATCATACCGAATTGCGCTTTTTAGATGTGCGGAAATTTGGGACGATGGAAGTGACAAATAAATACGGCGAGTCAGAAACAAAATCGATAAAAAAACTAGGTCCAGAACCTTTAACACCTGCATTTACATTAGCTGATTTTGCAACTGGAGTAAAAAAAACAAGTAGAGCTATCAAAACAGCCTTACTTGATCAAAAATTAGTTGCTGGTGTTGGGAATATTTATGCGGATGAAATTTGTTTTGAAGCAAAAGTGCATCCAGAGAGAGCCGCCAACTCGCTATCTGATAAAGAAATTAATCGCATATTTGAAGCGACAAAAAGTATCATGACTGAAGCAGTTGCCCTTGGTGGTTCCACTGTTAGAACTTACGTGAATTCACAAGGTAAACTAGGACAATATCAAGATAAATTAAAAGTGTACGGAAAAACTGGGGAACCGTGCGTTATTTGCGGGACACCCATTGAAAAAATTAAACTAAATGGACGCGGGACGCATTTTTGCCCGCACTGTCAAAAATAGAAAGCGAGCTGAAATCATGGGTAAAACAATTGGATTAACAGGAAGTGTGGCAACAGGAAAGTCAACTGTGAGTAACCTGATTCAGCAAGCTGGAATTCCGCTAGTTGATGCTGATGTTGCAGCTAGAAAAGTAGTTGAAAAAGGAACAGATGGCCTAGCGGAAATTGTTGCATACTTTGGAAAAGACATTTTACTTGAAGACGGTACTTTAAACCGGGCTAAATTAGGAGAAATTATTTTTCAAGATAAAGAAAAACGGGAGAAATTAAATGAAATTACCCATCCTCGCGTGAAAGACTATATGTTGAATGAAAGAGAACGCTTTTTTGAAGCAGGAGAAAAAGTTGTATTTTTTGATATTCCGCTACTTTTTGAAAGTCATTTAGAGTCATTAGTGGATCAAATTATCGTGGTTTGGACGACACCGGAAACAGAGTTAAAGCGTTTAATGGAACGAAATAACCTAACTAAAGAAGAGGCATTAGCAAGAATTAATAGCCAAATGGGAATTGATGAAAAGGCGAAAAAAGCCGATTTTGTGATAGATAATAATGAGTCACTTGAAAAAACACAAAAGCAAGTCCTTACATTTATCGAGCGTTTTGTTAATAACAAATAGCCACCCTTACTTTCACATGGTATAATGAGGCATACAAATAAACAGATAAAGAATGCTAGAGATAGGAGTGATTTTTTGTGAGATGTCCTACTTGTAAATATAATGGCACGCGTGTTGTAGACTCAAGACCGGCAGACGATGGTAACTCCATCCGAAGAAGGCGTGAATGTGAAAAATGCGGATTCCGTTTTACTACTTTTGAAAAGGTAGAAGAGAGTCCTTTAATAGTTGTGAAAAAAGACGGGGCAAGAGAAGAATTTGCTCGTGAAAAAGTAAGACGTGGTTTAATAAGAGCTTGTGAGAAACGCCCAGTTAGTGCGGAACAAATTGAAGAAATCGTGAATGAAGTAGAGCGTGAACTAAGAAACATTGGTGACAGCGAAATCGCTTCTGATTTAATCGGTGAAAAAGTAATGAATAAATTAGCGAGTCTTGATGAAGTTGCATACGTGCGCTTTGCATCGGTTTATCGCCAATTTAAAGATATTAGTGTGTTTGTAGAAGAACTAAAAGATTTGATGGAAAAAAATAAAGATAGGTGAGTAAATTGACGGAATTTTGGATGGAGCTTCAGGCGGTAGATAGCTATCAAGTGAAGGCAAGTGGGATTTTGACAGGTGCCGATAGAAAAATAATTACGATGTTGTATCAACCGTTAATGGGGGCAGAATGTCTTGCTTTATACCAAACCCTGTTCACAGAAGTGGAAGAAAACAGACTGTGGTCAGAAGCGCATTCGCACGTCCAACTTTTAAATATGCTTGATATTAGTTTGAAAGCGTTATTCGAGGCGCGATTGAAACTAGAAGGCTTAGGTCTTTTAAAAAGTTATGTAAAAACAGAAAATGACCAACGCTTTTATATTTACGAAATTTTACCTCCGTTATCGCCTGAAAAGTTTTTTTCAGATGGTCTTTTAAATATTTATTTATATAGTAAAATTGGCAATGCGCAGTTTCAGCGTTTGCGTCGTTTTTTTGCAGATGAAACTTTTGAAACAGATACATACAGTGAAATTACTCGTTCGTTCCAAGATGTTTTTGAGCCGTTTAAAGGTGGCAGTAGTGCAGTTCCATCAGAATCTAGCCAGGTTTTAGTGGATAAAATCGTGCCAAAAGAAATCGAATTTGATGACGCGAGTTTTGACTTTAATTTATTCTTAAGTTTACTTTCACCAGGTATGATTGCCAGGGAAAAAATAACAAAAGAAGTGCGCCAAACGATTTTAAAATTACACGGGATTTATCAAGTTTCTGAAAAAGATATGCCGAGTTATTTGTATCGTGCGCTTGATGCAAATGGCGAAATCGACATCGTTTATTTACGAAAAATCGTGCGCGAAGGCTACACGATTGAAAATGGCGCTCCACCAAAATTACAAATGAAGCAGGAAACACCTGTAAAAAAAGAACCAGAAGAAGCTTTAAATGATGAAGAAGCCCTTCAAGTATATTTAGAGAGCATCACGCCATTCCAATTATTAGTGGATATTTCAGACGGCGCGATCCCGGCAGAAACCGATTTACGCGTCGTAGAAGAAGTCATGAATCAACAAAATCTACCGGTTCCCGTGATGAATGTGCTAATTGAATATGTTTTACTTCGCCTAGACCGGAAGCTTTCTAAAAATTACATGATGACTATCGCGGCCCACTGGAAACGAAAAAATGTAAAAACGGCAAAAGAAGCTATGGATCTCGCGTGGCAAGAGCACGAAAAATATAAACGATTACAAGAAGAACCAGCCACACCGAAAAATAATAATTACAATCGAAATTACCAAAAATCCACTAGAAAAGAAATTTTACCGGATTGGTTTGATAAAGAACAAGTTGCTCCAGCAGAAAACAAAATGACAGATAAAGAAAAACAAACGCTTGAAGAACAAGTTCGTGAAATTAAAGAACGACTAAATAAAAGGTAGGTGAAGAATATGGATAACATCGAAAGAACATTAGGACAGCTTTTTGAAGGGCGAGATTTTGAAAAAGAATACCAAGGTTTAAAACAACAAGTTCTCCATTATCAACCAATTCAAGATTTTTTCAAGGAAAATAAAGAAGATATTACGGAACAATTAATTAATCAAAACTTGTCTAATTTGTACGAATTTATGACGCAACATAAAAAATTCACAGAGCAAGAAGAGACATTAATGCCTGGTTATGCTCCAAAACTTGTCCTTAACGGGGAATTCATTACTGTCACCTATTATCCAACAAAAGAAAAAATTGAAGAAGATAAACGTCGTGCTGTCGAGCGGAGAATTCGTTCGCTTTACATGCCAAAACAAGTGGTGGATGCTAATTTAGCTGACTTTTATACCGATGAAGAATCGCGTAAACTGGCGCTTGTTGAAGCTTATCAATTTTTAAATAACTATCCGCCTCAAAATGGTGAGCGTGTGAAGGGGTTATTTATTCATGGTAGTTTTGGGACTGGAAAATCCTACTTGCTTGGAGCACTTGCAAAAGAGTTAGCTTTAAAAGGTATTTCGACAACTTTAGTTTATTTACCAGAATTTATGCGGGAAGTGAAGCAGTCTATTTCGGATAATACTGTTGGCGAAAAAATCCAGTTTGCCAAAGAAACCGAAGTATTAATGCTTGATGATATTGGCGCAGAATCGATGACAGCGTGGACACGCGATGAAGTGCTGGGTGCGATTTTACAATTCCGGATGCAAGAAGAATTACCAACATTCTTCTCGTCTAATTACAATATGGATCAACTTGAGAATCATTTAATGTTTGCTCAAAATGGTACTGAAGAAAAACTAAAAGCTCGCCGAATCATGGAACGGGTGCGTTATTTATCTAAAGAGGTCAACTTAGAAGGAAAAAATCGCCGCTTCTAAAAAGTACTTGCAAATATATCTCATCGGGCTTATAATGTGAAGTAATATAAAACAAAGTGATGAAAAGGACAACCAATTTAACGGAAAATTATAGAGAGGAAGGGCTAGCTGGGAACCTTCTATTGGAACTTAAATTTGGACCACCTTGGAACTTCTATTAGGAACGTTTTTTACTAGTAATAATAGACGGATCGCTCCGTTACAGGCGACAAGAGTGAAGTAGTTGATTTTAGCTATTTCTGAATCTTGGGTGGAACCACGAGCATAAACTCGTCCCTTGACAACAGGAGGGATGGGTTTTTTATTTTGCCCTCCTAACCACATTTAAAAAAAGAAAAGGAGAGATTAGTATGAAAATCACATTTCCAGACGGCGCTGTAAAAGAATTTGAGCCAGGCGTGTCAACAGCTGACATCGCGGCTTCCATCAGCCCAGGTCTAAAAAAGAAAGCACTCGCAGGTAAATTAAACGGAGAATTACTTGACTTAGTAACTCCAATCCATGAAGATGGGGCAATTGAAATCGTCACTCCGGATCATGAAGATGCACTTGGCATTTTGCGCCATAGTACTGCTCATCTAATGGCTCAAGCGCTAAAACGACTTTATCCAGATGTGAAATTTGGAGTTGGTCCAGCGATTGAATCTGGTTTCTACTATGATATTGATACAGAAGCTGTTATTAGTGATGAATCTTTAGTTGAAATCGAAAAAGAAATGCAAAAAATCGTTCGTGAAAATGTACCAATCGAACGCGAAGTTGTTTCTCGTGAAGAAGCAATTAAACGTTTTGAAGCGATTGGCGATCAATATAAATTAGAACTAATCGAAGCAATTCCTGAAGATGAAACAGTGACAATTTATACTCAAGGCGAGTTTTTTGACCTTTGTCGCGGTGTCCATGTTCCTTCTACTGGTAAAATTCAAGTGTTTAAACTGTTAAGCGTGGCTGGTGCATACTGGCGCGGAGACAGCAACAACAAAATGCTTCAACGTATTTACGGCACAGCTTTCTTTGACAAAAATGGTTTAAAAGAATTTATCCAAATGCAAAAAGAAGCAAAAGAACGTGACCATCGTAAATTAGGGAAAGAATTAGATTTATTTGCGAACAGTATCGAAGTCGGTCAAGGACTACCTCTTTGGTTACCAAAAGGTGCAACTATCCGCCGCGTTATTGAACGTTACATCGTGGATAAAGAAGAACGCCTAGGTTACAATCACGTTTATACTCCAATTATGGCAAACGTGGAACTTTACAAAACAAGTGGTCACTGGGATCACTACCATGAAGATATGTTCCCAACTATGAAAATGGATAACGAAGAACTTGTGTTACGCCCAATGAACTGCCCACATCACATGATGATTTATAAAAATGACATTCATAGTTATCGTGAACTGCCAATCCGTATTGCAGAACTTGGCATGATGCACCGCTATGAAATGAGTGGAGCACTTTCAGGACTACAACGTGTTCGTGGGATGACTCTAAACGACGCACATGTATTTGTTCGCCCAGATCAAATTAAAGATGAATTCAAACGCGTTGTGGAGCTAATTTTAGAAGTATACAAAGACTTTGATATTAAAGATTACTCGTTCCGCTTAAGCTATCGTGATCCGAAAAATACTGAAAAATATTTTGACGATGATGCGATGTGGGAAAAAGCCCAAGCAATGCTTAAATCCGCAATGGATGAAATGAATATGGATTACTTTGAAGCAGAGGGTGAAGCTGCGTTTTATGGTCCAAAACTAGATGTTCAAGTAAAAACTGCTATAGGAAAAGAAGAAACTCTTTCTACTGTACAACTTGACTTCTTACTTCCAGAACGCTTTGATTTAACTTACATCGGCGAAGATGGTGAAAAACATCGCCCAGTAGTTATTCACCGTGGTGTTGTATCGACAATGGAACGCTTTGTTGCTTACCTAATTGAAGAATATAAAGGTGCTTTCCCAACTTGGTTAGCTCCAGTTCAAATGGAACTTATCCCAGTTAATGCCGACGCTCATTTAGATTATGCAAAAGGAGTCCAAGATAAATTACAACGCGCTGGACTTCGCGCGGAAGTAGATGACCGTAACGAAAAACTAGGATATAAAATTCGTGAAGCACAAACTAAGAAAATCCCGTACGCATTAGTACTTGGGGACCAAGAAGTAGAAGCTGGTTCTGTAAACGTTCGTCGCTACGGCTCTAAGGATTCAGAAACAATGGATCTAGACGCCTTCATTGCACAAGTAGTAGCAGAAGTAAGTAAATACTAATCTGAAAAATACTGTCTCAAATGGGGCAGTATTTTTTCATGGTGCTTTTTTCCTCTTTTTCCGTTATACTAGTAAAAGATAATGAATAGAACAGGATGGACAATTATGGATGTAAATAATGTAGAACTAGTAATAAGCGCTGTTCGACCAGAGCAATACCCTGAAACAGACCTTCCAGAATATGCACTTGCAGGTCGATCCAACGTCGGAAAGTCATCGTTTATTAATACGATGATTCGCCGTAAAAGTATGGCAAGAATTTCACAAAAACCAGGAAAAACACAAACGCTAAATTTTTATAAAATTGAAGAAGCGCTTTTCTTTGTCGATGTACCAGGCTACGGTTTTGCCAAAGTTTCGAAAACCGAACGCGAAAAATGGGGCGTCATGATTGAAACTTATATTACTTCTCGTGAGCAACTTCGTGGTGTTATTCAAATTGTAGATTTGCGTCATAAACCTACAGAAGACGACCGAATGATGTATGAATTTCTAAAGTATTATGATATTCCTGTCATTGTCGTAGCAACAAAAGCCGACAAAATCCCACGCAGCAAATGGCAAAAAAATGCTAAAATTGTTCGCGAAACACTAGATTTTGATCCTGACGACAAATTTGTCTTATTTTCTTCTGAAACAAAAATGGGAAAAGACGAAGCATGGCAGTTTATCAAAGAAGGAATGGAATAATAGAGAGAGTTGGAATGAAAAATCCAGCTCTTTTTTCCGTCTAAATACATAAACGGACTATTTGGTGTACACATCGAAAAGTGGTAGAATGTATTAGAGTTCAATTTAATTTTAGGAGGATTATCGAATGTTTATTCTCACCATGGGGCTGAATCATCACACAGCACCAATCGACATCCGCGAAAAATTAGTTTTTAAAGAAACAGAAGAAGAAATGGCCTTAGTAACATTACTGCAGGAAAAAAGTATCCTCGAAAATGTTATTATTTCGACATGCAATCGTACGGAGATTGTGGCAGTTGTCGATCAAATACATACAGGCAGATATTACTTAAAACGCTTTATGGCCAATTGGTTTCAAATGGATATGGATAAAATCGAGCCTTATTTGTTTTTTCATGAAGAAACAGAGGCCGTCAATCATTTATATAAAGTAACTGCGGGACTCGATTCACTTGTACTCGGAGAAACGCAAATTCTCGGACAAGTAAAACATGCATTCGAAATCGCGAAACAGACTGGAACAACAGGCACACTCTTAAATAAACTTTTTCGGGAAGTAGTTACTTTTGCAAAAAAAGTGCATCATCATACGAAAATTAACGAAAATGCCGTTTCGGTCAGTTATGCAGCTGTAGAAGTTGCCAAAAAACTATATGGTTCATTAGATAATAAAAAAATCGTCCTTATTGGAGCAGGGGAAATGAGCGAACTTGCTTTACAAAATCTTGCTGGAAGTGGCATTGCAGATATTACTATCATCAATCGCACAAAATCTAACGCAGAAATATTAGCGCATCAATTTCAAGCAAAAGTTGGTGCATATGAAAATATGTCGGACCATTTGTTAGAAGCAGATATTGTTCTCGTCTCAACAAGTGCTGAAGAGCCGATTATTAAACAGGTAGCTATGCAAGAATTGATGGAACAAAAAGCGAGCTCTATGCTTGTAATTGACATCGGCTTACCAAGAAATGTTGAACATGATTGTTCATATATTCCCAATTTCCATTTATATGATATTGATGATTTAGCTGGAGTGGTAAGTGCTAACTCTTTAGAACGTCAAAGGATCGTTCAAGAACTTGAAAACACCATTGAGACAGAAGTTCGAAGCTTTTTTGAATGGGAAAAACAACTCGGCGTCGTTCCTGTCATCCGAGCTTTGCGCGAAAAAGCGTTAGATATGCAAGAAGTTACTATGACTAGCTTAGAAAATAAACTTCCTGGATTAACAGAACGTGAATACATCCAAATCGGGAAACATATGAAAAGTATCATTAATCAAATGCTAAAACAGCCTATCTCAGAATTAAAGGAAATGTCTGTGGAAGAAAATGCAGATACAAGTATTGAACATTTTAAACGGATATTTGGTTTAACGGAAACAGATGTAGCTATAATAGAAAAAGAACAAGCTGAAACGAGGAGTTAATGCATGAAACGGAAAATAATTGTTGGTTCAAGACGTAGTAAATTAGCTTTAACACAGTCTAACTGGGTTATAAAAAAACTCAAAGAAAACTATCCTGAAATCGATTTTGAAATAAAAGAAATTGTTACAAAGGGCGACCGTATTTTAGATGTTACTTTGAGTAAAGTCGGTGGAAAAGGTCTATTTGTTTCTGAAGTTGAGCAAGCTTTGAGCGATGAAGTAATAGATTTCGCGGTACATAGTATGAAAGATGTGCCTTCAAGTTTGAAAGATGGACTAGTCATTGGAGCAATTCCAAAACGTGAATCCCCATTAGATTGTTTTGTTTTTAATGAGGTAAGCACGCTAGATGACTTACCAAAAGGTGCAGTAATCGGCACAAGTAGTCTACGTCGTGCGGCACAACTCTTAAAACATCGTCCTGATTTTGTCGTTAAGCCAATTCGTGGCAATATTGATACTCGGCTTCAAAAATTACATGCTGAAAACTTTGATGCAATCATTTTAGCAAAAGCTGGACTTGCACGAATGGGTTGGCTTGAAAATACGAGTTTAAAACTAGAAGATATATCTCCTGAATTATGTTTACCTGCTGTAGGGCAAGGGGCTCTTGCTATCGAATGTAGAGAAACCGATCTTCAAATTTGCGATATGCTAGCTTCTATTCACCATGACGAAACGGGAATCTGTGTAGAAGCAGAGCGCGTTTTCTTGAAAAAACTAAATGGCGGCTGCGAAATCCCAATTGCTGGATTTGCAACAAAAACAGGCGATTCAGTTCACTTTAAAGGTTTGGTTGGTAACGCAGATGGTTCCATTATTCTTGAATCTGAACGAACTGGTGCGAGCCCAGCTGAAATTGGTAATCAAGTAGCTGAAGAATTGCTGAGTGAAGGTGCAGATACCATTATCAAAGAACTGAGAAACATATGATTAAAAAAATTGTTTTAACAAGAGAAGCGAGCAAAAATAAACCATGGCAAGATTATTTTTCGCAAAATGGTTTCGACGTTGAATCAATTCCACTAATTGAAACGCATCCTAAAAAAATTAGTCTGAGTCTAAAGCAAAAAGAGGCAGACTGGCTTTTTTTAACAAGTGCGAATGCAGTAGAATATTTCTTCAATGAACAAGCTGATAAATTAAATTACAAAATAGCCGTTATTGGCGAGAAAACAAAAGAAAAGTTAGCAGAATATGGATATAAGCCTAATTTTGTTCCGTCCGTTTACCAATCAGAAATATTTTTGTCTGAGTGGTTAAGTGAAAATACTAGCCAAACAAGTATCTTACTTCCACAAAGCAACTTAAGTCGAACGATAATAGAAGATACACTGACGCAAAACGGCCACCTAGTTTTTCCGATTGAATTATATGAAACAAGCTTCCCAGAAAATTCTCAAACAATATTAATCGAACAATTGCAACTAGAGGAAAAACGAATAATTATTTTCGCTAGCCCTTCCGCTTGGAAAAACTTTTATATGATTGCGAAACAATTTTCTATTAAAAATGAAAACTGGCGCATTGCATCAATCGGTAATATAACTACCGAAGCAATTTTAGCAGATGGTTGGGAAGTTACATACCAACCAAAAACCTTCACCATGAAGCACTTAGCTGATTTGATAATACAGGAGGAATTTAAATGAATAATCAATTTGATAGACATCGTCGTTTAAGAAAGACAAAAACAATGCGTGATTTAGTGAGGGAAACAGTTTTACATACAGATGATTTAATCTATCCGATTTTTGTCAAAGATGGTACAGAACCAAAAACAGAAGTAGTTTCCATGCCAGGCGTTTTTCAATTCCCTTTACATGAATTAGAAGCGGAAATGAACGCTGTTGCGAGCCTTGGAATTAAAGCTGTTATTTTATTTGGAATACCTGCTGAAAAAGATGCTGTTGGCACACAAGCTTATCATGACCATGGCATTATCCAAGAAGCAACTAGATTAATAAAAAGCAAATTTCCTGAAATAATTGTGGTAGCAGATACATGTTTATGTGAATTCACAGATCATGGACATTGTGGTGTAATCGAGAATGGTCAAATTCTAAACGATGAATCACTAGAATTACTGAAACAAACAGCTGTCAGTCAAGCTGCTGCGGGTGCGGATATCATTGCGCCTTCAAACATGATGGATGGTTTTGTTCAAGTAATCAGAGAAGGCCTTGATGAAGCTGGGTTCTACGATATACCAATTATGTCTTATGCAGTGAAATACGCTTCTGCATTTTATGGACCTTTCCGTGATGCCGCTGGTAGTGCACCGCAATTTGGAGATAGAAAATCCTATCAAATGGATCCAGCGAATCGCGAAGAAGCATTACGGGAGGCTCAATCGGATGAGCAAGAAGGAGCAGATTTTCTAATAGTGAAGCCATCTCTTTCGTACCTTGATATAATGCGAGATGTAAAGAATCATACGAATTTACCTGTTGTAGCCTATAATGTTAGCGGTGAATATGCAATGGTAAAAGCAGCAGCTCAAAATGGTTGGATTGATGAAGAGCGAATTGTTTTAGAAATGCTGACTAGTATGAAACGAGCTGGAGCGACATTAATTATTACTTACTTTGCAAAAGATGTAGCAACATACTTAAACAAATAGGAGGCGGGAATTTTGCAAAACTATATAAAATCTGAAAAAGCATTTAAAGAAGCAAAAAAAGTTTTACCTGGTGGCGTAAACAGCCCAGTACGCGCCTTTAACTCAGTCGATGCTTCACCAGTTTTTATGGACCACGGGAAAGGCGCCTATATTACTGACGTCGATGGAAATGAATATATTGATTACGTTTTATCATGGGGACCACTTATTTTAGGGCATGCGGATCCTTCTGTTGTTAATGCGATAACAAACGCAGCTATGAAAGGAACTAGCTTTGGTACACCTACAGAAATTGAGACAGAACTAGCAAAACTCGTAATTGAGCGCGTTCCATCTATCGAAATAGTGCGTATGGTTTCTTCGGGAACAGAAGCAACAATGAGCGCTATTCGTTTAGCTCGTGGATACACGAAAAGAGAAAAAATCTTGAAATTTGAAGGAAGTTACCATGGTCACGGAGATTCTTTATTAATCAAAGCTGGTTCAGGGGTTGCAACATTAGGATTACCTGACTCGCCTGGAGTTACAAAAGGTCTTGCTGCTGATACAATTACTGTTCCATACAATGACGTAGAAGGCGCCAAACTAGCTTTTGAAAAATTTGGTGAAGAAATAGCAGCTGTTATCGTGGAGCCAGTCGCAGGAAACATGGGTGTTGTCCCTCCAATTGATGGTTTCTTAGAAGGATTACGAGAACTAACAACTGAATACGGTGCGCTACTGATCTTTGATGAAGTTATGACAGGCTTCCGTGTAGACTATTATTCTGCCCAAGGATACTATGTTGTAACCCCAGACATTACTTGTTTAGGAAAAGTAATCGGCGGTGGATTACCAGTTGGTGCTTATGGTGGTAAAAAAGAAATCATGGAACAAATTGCTCCAGCCGGTTCTATCTACCAAGCTGGTACTTTATCAGGTAATCCGTTAGCAATGAATGCTGGATTTGAAACGGTTCGACAATTAACACCACAACATTATGATGTATTCCGTTCCTTGATTAAGCGCATGGAAGAAGGCTTGACCGAAATTTCAAATAGACACGAAGTACCACTATCAATAAACAAGGCAGGCTCGATGTTCGGCTTTTTCTTCACTGATCAAAAAGTCACTAACTTTGATACTGCTAAAACAAGTGATTTAGAATTTTTCAGAAACTACTACCGAGAAATGTTAGCGCAAGGTATTTTTCTACCACCATCTCAGTTTGAAGGCGTTTTTATTTCTACAATGCATACTGAAAAAGAAATTGATGCGACTTTAGAAGCTTTTGACATTACCTGTAAAATGCTTCGCGGCTAATTGACGAATCTACAAACATTTGTTAAAATTATTTTTAGTATATAGAACTAAATGCGATGAAGAGGAAGAGTAGGTCATTTATTTTTCTAAGAGAGAAAGCGGTCGGTGCAAGCTTTCAAAAATAATGTCTGAAGGTAGCCTTGGAGCAGTTTTCCTGAAATAATAGTAGGGAATAACCGGTAGATCTCGTCTATCGTTAAAACAATGAAGTGCCTATATTTCTTATTGTAGGTAAAAAGGTGGTACCGCGAATAATACTCTTTTCGTCCTTTTATTAGGATGAGAAGAGTTTTTTATTTTGCTTAAAAAGGAGGAATCGTTATGACAGAACAAAACGAAATAAATATGCCTACCAAATACGAACCTAGTAATGTAGAGGCCGGGAAATATAAATGGTGGTTAGAAAAAGAGTTTTTTAAAGCAGAAGGTAATACTGATAAAAAGCCTTATAGCATTGTAATCCCGCCACCAAATGTAACCGGAAAACTTCATCTGGGGCATGCTTGGGATACAACATTACAAGATATAATTACTCGTATGAAAAGAATGCAAGGCTTTGATACACTTTATTTACCAGGGATGGACCATGCCGGTATAGCTACACAAGCAAAAGTAGAAGCTAAATTAAAAGAAGAAAATATTTCTCGTTATGATTTAGGTCGAGAAAAATTCGTTGATAAAACATGGGAATGGAAAGAAGAATATGCTGATTTTATCCGAGAACAGTGGGAAAAATTAGGTCTAGGTTTAGATTATTCCAGAGAACGTTTTACTTTAGATGCCGGCTTATCTGATGCAGTAAAAAAAGTATTTGTTACGCTATACAATAAAGGGCTTATTTATCGTGGACAGTACATTATAAACTGGGATCCAGAAGCAAAAACAGCATTATCAGATATTGAAGTTATTCATAAAGATATAGAAGGAAGTTTTTATCATCTAAAATATCCACTTACTGATGGATCAGGATATTTAGAAGTTGCAACAACCAGACCAGAAACAATTCCTGGAGATACTGCAGTTGCTGTACATCCAAAAGATGAAAGATACCAACACTTAATTGGTAAAACGATTATGTTGCCTATTTTGAACAGAGAAATTCCCATCGTTGCTGATGAATACGTAGAAAGAGAATTTGGTTCAGGAGCAGTGAAAATCACTCCAGCGCATGATCCAAACGACTTTGAAGTAGGCAATCGTCATGATTTACCAAGAATAATTGTAATGCACGAAGATGGAACAATGAATGATAATGCTGGTAAATATGATGGTTTAGATCGTTTTGTTGCAAGAAAAGCTATTATTCAAGACTTTAAAGATTTAGGCTTATTTATAAAACAAGAACCTCATCTTCATTCAGTAGGACATTCTGAAAGAACAGGCGCTGTAGTAGAACCGTATCTTTCATTGCAGTGGTTCGTTAAAATGGAACCTCTTGCAGCTGAAGCATTAGCACTTCAAAAAACAGAAGACAAAGTAAATTTTGTACCTGCTAGATTTGAAAAAACATATGAAACTTGGATGGATAATATTCACGATTGGTGTATTTCTCGCCAATTATGGTGGGGGCATAGAATCCCTGCTTGGTATCACAAAGAAACTGGCGAAATCTACGTTGGTGAGATTGAGCCTGAAAACCTAGATCAATGGGAGCAAGATGAAGATGTTCTTGATACTTGGTTTAGTTCTGCTTTATGGCCATTTTCTACTATGGGTTGGCCTGACACTGAAAATCCTGATTACAAACATTTCTTCCCAACTAATACATTAGTAACTGGTTACGATATCATCTTTTTCTGGGTATCAAGAATGATTTTCCAATCTGTTGAATTTACAGGAGAAAGACCTTTTAAAGATACTTTAATTCATGGTTTGGTACGTGATTCAGAAGGGCGCAAAATGTCTAAATCACTTGGTAACGGAGTAGATCCAATTGAAGTTATTGACAAGTATGGAGCCGATTCATTACGCTACACACTTGCAACTGGTTCCTCACCTGGTCAAGACTTGAAATTTAGTTTTGAAAAAGTAGAGTCTACTTGGAATTTCATTAATAAAATTTGGAATGCATCACGATTTGTATTAATGAATCTTGATGGTATGAAATATGATGAAATCGACCTATCTAATGTGACTGAAGTTAGTGATAAGTGGATCTTAACAAGACTAAATGAAACCATTCAAGCAGTTACTTCTCTAGGTGAAAAATATGAATTTGGTGAAGTTGGCCGAACTTTGTATAACTTTATTTGGGATGATTTTTGTGATTGGTATATTGAAATTGCTAAAATTCCATTATACGGAGAAGATGAAGTTGCTAAACAAACTACAAGATCAGTACTTGCATATACTTTAAATACTACAATGCGCTTGCTACATCCTTTCATGCCATTTGTAACAGAAGAAATTTGGCAAAACTTGCCTCATGAAGGTGAATCTATCACCATTTCCAACTGGCCTGACGTTAATGAGCAACAAATGGACTCAAAAGCATCAACTGCAATGCGGACATTAGTTGAAGTAATTCGAGCTGTACGAAATATCCGTGCAGAAGTGAATACGCCTCTTAGCAAACCAATCGTGCTCGAAATAAAACCAAAAGATGAAACTTATAAAGAAATTTTAGAACAAAACATCTCTTATATAGAACGTTTTTGTAATCCGGAAAAAGTTACTATAGCATTTGACATTGAGCCTTCTAAGACTGCAATGACAGCTGTTGTTTCTGGCGCTGAGATATTTATTCCATTAGAGGCATTAATTGATTTAGACGTAGAAATCGCTCGCCTTGAAAAAGAACTGGAAAAATGGAATAAAGAAGTAGCTAGAGTTCAAGGTAAACTAAATAACGAACGTTTCATTAGTAAAGCTCCTGAAAATGTTGTAGCAGAAGAACGCTTAAAAGAAAAAGATTATCTAGAGAAAAAAGCTTCAGTTCTTGAAAGGATTGAAACGTTGAAAGAAGTTTAATAAAATGATTTGACCTTATCATAAAATCGTGTGGTAAGGTCATTTTTTAAGGTGGTTAAAAAGATGGCATTAAAATCGTATCAGGAAGCTTTGGATTGGATTCATGGCACGCTTCGTTTAGGAATAAAACCCGGATTAGCTCGAATGGAATATATAATGGAAAAGCTTAACCATCCGGAAAAGGCTAATAAGTGGGTACATATAGCTGGCACTAATGGGAAAGGGTCTACTCTAACATTTATTAGAAGTAGTTTAGAAGAAGCAGGATATAAAACAGGAACTTTTACTTCTCCTTATATTGAAACTTTTAATGAACGAATTAGTGTAAATGGTATTCCTGTTAGTGATCAAATGATTGTAGATTTAGCAAATAGAATAAAACCTATAGCTGAAGAACTTGAAAAAACTGTATACGGTCCGCCATCTGAATTTGAAATTATTACAGCAATGATGTTCTTATGTTTTGCAGAGTATGAGCCAATCGATATTGGTATCATTGAAGTTGGGCTTGGAGGAAGACTAGACTCCACAAATGTTCTAACGCCTTTAATCTCTGTAATTACAACCATTGGAATGGATCATATGGAGTTTTTAGGAAATAGCATAGAACAAATAGCTGGCGAAAAAGCAGGAATTATAAAACCTGGTATACCTGTTATTTCTGGAGTCATTCAAAAAGAAGCGCAAGCAGTAATAATAAATAATGCTGTTAGAAACAATTCGAATGTTGCATGGCTAAACAAAGATTTCTTCATTCAAAATAGAGGCGATGAAATCACATTTAGAACATCCCATGGAGACGAAATACCGGACATAACCATTGGCTTGTTAGGAATACATCAGTTAAATAATGCAGCAGTTGCAATAAAAGTACTACAGTATCTAAACACATTTTCATCCTATGAGATTAATCAATCAGCAATTAAACAGGGATTAAAGAAAGCTTTTTGGCCAGGAAGAATGGAATTGCTTGACGTGAAACCATTTATTATGCTGGACGGAGCACACAATCCTGAAGGTGTAAAAACCTTTGCTAATTCAATAAAAACATATCCTGGGCATAAAAAAAT
Source organism: Listeria sp. Marseille-Q6474 (assembly GCF_946902005.1). Lineage (NCBI taxonomy): Bacteria > Bacillati > Bacillota > Bacilli > Caryophanales > Listeriaceae > Listeria > Listeria sp. Marseille-Q6474. The sequence goes on from NZ_CAMPPS010000001.1 coordinate 149,372, forward strand.
AATAGTTAGTATACTCAAAGATAAAAATTATCAAGAAATGATAGCATTATTAAAGACAATTCCTGATACTGAAATTTTATTGACAACTTTTGATTATCCTCGGGCAATGAGTGATTACGAAGTCACACAAATTGGAACTATAGAAGGTATTTCTACTAATCCAAACTGGAAGCAAGCGCTAGATGATATAAAAGAAATCAAAAATGATACTAAGTTTTTCGTTACAGGCTCGCTTTATTTCATTTCTGAAGTCCGTAAATATTTGCTTACATCGCACAACTAACTTTTTGAATAAAGTGAGTATACTTAGAAAAATAAAAAAGTGCAAACTACTAAAATAGTATTTTCGTATGCTAAAAGTAAATAAAAACACCTATTTTCTACTAAGAGAAAATAGGTGTTTTTTAGTTAGTCTACCCAGTGAAAACATCATTTTACCAATGTGAAAAAATAAATCTTCTTTGCTATTCTGTTTGTAACAACTAGGAGGTGGCGGATGGTTTACTTTTTACTAATAATCTATAGTTCTATTTTTATTTCTTTTATTCAAGTCGCAGGGGAATGCTTTCCAATAAAAAAATCATTTCTATTTCGTTTTTCAGAATGTAATCATTGTCAAAAAACGTTATCGTTCTCTCAAATGATACCAATTTATTCATTCCTATTTTTAAAAGGGAAATCTAAATGCTGTCAAACTCCTATTCCGCTTAATTACTTTTTATTAGAATTAACGACACCAATTTACATCCTTCTTCTACATTATCAATTTTCTTTTTCTTATCGTTTTGTTATAGGCTGTATTATTTATTATTTTCTCGCCTTTTTCTTCGTGACAGATATTTTATATTTGCATGTTCCTAATTCTGTAATGATTCTATTCTTTTTAGTATTGTTGACATGTTATATTTCCTTTCAACAACCAGCTGTATCTTTAATCTACTCTAGTCTTATAAGTAATTGTTTCTACTTACTATTTTTTATTTTATTTCGAAAAGGTATTGGGTTAGGCGACATTAAAATACTTATTATTTTAAGTTCTTTTTTAGGTTTTGAAATGGGATATATTGTCTTTTTTCTCTCCATTGTTCTAGGTGCAATCATCCTTTTAAGTGCTTTAGTTTTAAAAAAAGTGGAGAAAAATAAACAAGTGCCTTTTGTACCTTACATTTTTATATCATTTATCATAGTTAGTATTTTAATGAAATGAGGGTTGGGATTTATGCTAGTAAATGAAATCTCGGAAAATGAGAAGCCACGAGAAAAATTACAAAATTATGGGATAGAGGCGCTTTCGACTTCGGAGTTAGTGGCATTAATTATTGAAACTGGAACGAAAACGGAATCAGTTTTAACAATTGCTAATCGAATTATGATGAAATTTAAACATATAGCTGAAATGCAGTACGCGTCTATTGAAGAATTTCAATTAGTGAATGGAATTGGAATTGCTAAAGCCTCAAAAATTATGGCAGCAGTCGAACTTGGAAAACGCATCAGTTTAGTTACGGAACAAAAAGAAATTGTCATTAGATGTCCGGAAGATGCAGTGAAACTAGTAATGCCTGAGTTAGCTTTCCTTTTTCAAGAACATTTCCACTGTATTTTTTTAAACACCAAGAATCAAGTGATTTATAGGCAAACAATCTTTGTCGGTGGTTTGAATGCTTCCATTGTTCATCCTAGAGAAGTTTTTAGACTGGCATTAAGAAAATCATCAGCTTCTATAATGTGTTTTCATAACCATCCGTCTGGTGATCCCGCGCCTTCAAGCGAAGATTTACTTGTGACTAAACGTTTAGCGGAGGCTGGAAATATTGTTGGAATAACGCTTTTAGACCACATTATTATTGGGAAAAACAAATACATTAGTTTAAAAGAAAAAGGCTACTTTTAAACCAAAAAAGTGTTCACAAATTATCTACAGACAGCATTTATTTCCTTGTGTTAAAGTGAGTATCAATTAAAAAGCAGAAGGTGACTTATTATGCCAAAACGATGGAAAGTATATAAAGATAATATTATTGTTTTTTCTATAGTTGTGGGGATGTTTATTATTCCAGTTTTTCTTTGTATTATGGAATTTTCAAAATAAAAATAATTACTTTAAAAAGTTTAATTTCGATAAAATTAAAAATGCAAAAAACATATTTTTAAAGAAAAGTTAAAATTTTTTCCTTCTCATGAAAAATTAATGTCTGATACTCTTACTTATGTTATAATAAGATGGTTGTTTATGTGTCTATACAGAAACATTGACATAAAGGGATAAGGTAACATTAATTTAATGGACGAATAAGGAAACTTAATGTATCCTGTAGAATATTACGAAGGAAAAGGAGAATACAGATGTTTGGATTTGGTAATAAAGATATTGGAATTGACTTAGGAACAGCGAACACACTTGTCTATATGAAGGGAAAAGGTATTGTCCTTCGTGAGCCTTCCGTTGTGGCAATGAAAAAAGACACACAAGAAATAGTTGCAGTTGGTAGCGATGCAAAAAATATGATTGGTAGAACACCAGGAAATATTGTTGCTATTCGACCAATGAAAGATGGCGTTATTGCTGATTATGATACAACAGCAGCAATGATGAAATATTACATACAAAAAGCTGGTAAAAGTGTTAATGCTAGCAAACCACGTGTAATGATATGTGTACCATCAGGCATTACTGGTGTTGAAAAACGCGCTGTGATTGATGCAACTCGTCAAGCAGGGGCTAAAGATGCCTTCACTATTGAAGAACCTTTCGCTGCAGCTATTGGTGCTGGTCTTCCTGTAGGGGAACCAACTGGTAGCATGGTAGTTGATATTGGTGGTGGTACAACAGAAGTCGCTGTAATTTCTCTAGGTGGCATCGTAACAAGCCGCTCTGTAAGAACTGCTGGCGACGATTTAGATGAAGTTATTATTAATTATATCCGCAAAAAATATAATTTATTAATCGGTGATCGTACTGCAGAAGCAATTAAAATGGAAATCGGTTCAGCTAGTCCAAAAGGATTGGACTTATCTCCATTTAGTATTCGTGGTCGTGATTTAGTAACTGGTCTTCCAAAAACAATTGAAGTTACTCCGGAAGAAATCAGTGAAGCACTTTCTGATACCGTTGCAGCAATTATTGATGCTGTAAAAGGAACACTTGAAAATACGCCACCAGAATTATCTGCTGATATTATGGATAAAGGAATTGTATTAACAGGTGGGGGTGCGCTTCTTCGTAACTTAGATACAGTTATTTCTGAAGAAACAAAAATGCCTGTAATTATTGCTGAAGAACCACTTGATTGTGTTGCCATTGGTACTGGTAAAGCGCTAGAAAACATGGACATGTATAAACGCAAAAAAATGAACTAAATGGACACACTCATTTATGTCATATAACAAGATGAATTCGCTGCAAAAAAATGAAAAAAGAGTACTAACGAGATGAGGTGTCGTTATGCCACAATTTTTTCTTAATAAACGTTTGATTATCTTGTTAATATCCATTATTGTTCTTGTCGCGTTAGTTGGTTTTTCTTTACGCGATCGTGAAAATGCTTCGTGGCCAGAACAATTTGTGAAAGATGTTGTTGGATTTGGCGAGAATATTGTAGCTAAGCCTACTTCATTTGTCTCAGGTGTGTTTGGTGGAGTTGCAGACTTAAAAAACACATATACTGAAAATCAACATCTGAAAGAACGTTTAGAAGAATTGGCACAACTTGAAAGTGAAGTTGCAGACTTAAAAAAAGAAAATAAAGATTTAAAAGAAAGTCTAGATATTACTGATAGTATCCGGGACTATGATCCACTGAACGCCTCTGTTATTTCTAGAAATCCTACTAATTGGAATGATCAAGTAGAGATTGACAAAGGCTCAAGCGATGGAGTAAAACCTGATATGGCAGTAACTACGCCGAGTGGTCTTATTGGTAGGGTGACAACAACAGGTGCAAAATCAGCTACGGTTGAATTGTTAACTTCATCGGATGTTAAAAATCGTGTTTCTGCTAAAGTACAGGGAGACGAAAATGCATTTGGAATTATTAATGGATATGACAGTGATACGAAGTTGCTTGAATTAAAACAATTACCTTATGATATGAAGTTTAAAAAAGGACAAAAAGTTGTTACTTCTGGACTCGGAGGGAAATTCCCGGCAGGTATTTTTATTGGTACTATTGAAAAAGTAGAAACTGATAAGATGGGATTATCTCAGACTGCGTTTATTAAGCCGGGTGCTGATATGTATGATCTAAATCATGTTACTGTTCTAAAGCGTTCAGCTGAAGCAGGAACAACGGCAGATGATACATCCAGTTCGGACACGACTGGAGGCAGGTAACCATGAATGTAAAGAAAAATATTGCGCTTCCTGCAATTATGGTCGGAACATTTATTTTAGAAGGTGTCATTAGCCTCCAGTTTGGTAATGGTCTTTTCAATGATAAGCATCTGTTTATTCCACACTTTTTACTTGTAATGCTAACAATAATGACTTGCTTTTATAAACGTAATACTACTTTAGTATATGCTTTTATATTAGGGTTATTGTTTGATATTTATTATACAGGTGTCATGGGGATTTATTTTGCAATCTTTCCGTTTACGGTTTACATTACCGATAAATTTATGAAAGTTTTACAGAATAATATCTTCTTGGTAGGTTTAATCACTGTATTTAATATTATCCTTACTGAGAGTTTGGTATATGCTTTTTATTATTTAATTGGTTCGACCACAATGACCATTCCGGTATTTATTGATCAGCGTCTTTGGACAACGATTTTGTTTAATCTAGCATTCTTTTTAGTTATCTTTTTCCCATTCCGATTATTCCTTGATCGTTTGGTTAAATCAGAATAACTATAGTAATTTTATCAGTTTGAATTCGCTATTACTTGTAAAAGTATGACTGTGGAGTATATCCACAGTTTGCGATTTCAAGCTGTTTTTTTCAGAAAAAGTATTTTTTTATTATCATTTAATTTGAGTTAGTGTATACTAAAGGCTAGAGTATAAATGTTGCGGGGTGAAATGGTATATGAAGAAGAATGTTCAAATTAAAGGCACAAAAAGTGGCATCAGTATTTTTCTTAGTGATAAGGCAAGTATATCGGAGCTGCAACAAGAATTATCGCAATTACTAGCAGATCAAAAGCAAAACCCATACTCTGGTGAAAAATTAGAGGTACAAGTTCAAATTGGGAATCGACTGTTTTCAGAGGAAGAAGAACGCGAAATTTCAACTATTATTCATAACAATAGTCAAATGAAGATTAGCGCATTTTATAGTAATGTTATGTCTAAAGATGACGCTAAAAAATGGAAGGAAAATGACCAAATTTTTTCCATGGCAACGATTATTCGTTCTGGACAAGTTGTTCAAGTTCCTGGAGATTTCTTGTTAATTGGCGATGTGAATCCTGGTGGACAAATTCGTTCTAATGGAAATGTATTTGTTCTTGGTAATATTAAAGGAATCATTCATGCTGGTTTTGAAGGCGATGAAAATGCTGTTGTTGCTGGGAAATTTCTTTATCCATCACAAGTTAGAATAGCTGGCAAAGTGTATGGATTTGATAGTGAAGATTATAAAGAAGTTGCAGATACAGATTTATTTTCTGCGTTTGTAAATGACGCGGGTGAAATAGTAATTGATGAAATACATAAGATAAGAAAAATTAGACCGGAAATTTCTAATTTTCAAGGAGGGCGTTAAACATGGGAGAAGCTATAGTCATTACTTCTGGGAAAGGTGGAGTAGGAAAAACTACTTCAACTGCTAACTTAGGAACGGCACTTGCTCTTCAAGGTAAGAAAGTGTGCTTGATTGATATGGATATCGGTCTTCGTAATTTAGATGTTGTTCTAGGCCTTGAAAATCGGATTATTTATGATTTAGTAGATGTTGTTGAAGGACGCTGCAAAATCCATCAAGCTATGATTAAAGATAAGCGTTTTGATGATTTACTTTTCTTACTTCCAGCAGCACAAACTACGGATAAAAATGCTGTTTCGGGAGAACAAATGATAGAGCTAATTAATCAACTACGTCCTGATTACGATTATATTCTAATTGATTGCCCAGCAGGAATTGAAACAGGATATAAAAATGCGGTTGCTGGGGCTGATAAAGCAATTGTTGTGACTACTCCAGAGATTTCAGCTGTCCGTGATGCGGATAGAATTATTGGCTTGCTTGAAAAAGAAGATATTGAGCCGCCAAAACTTATTATCAATCGTATTCGTACACAAATGATGGTAAATGGGGATGTGATGGACATCGATGAAATCACTACGCATTTATCTATTGAATTACTTGGTATAATTATTGATGATGATGAAGTTATTCGTTCATCTAATAGCGGAGATCCGGTTGCGATGTTACCGAATAATCGCGCCTCTCAAGGATACCGCAATATTGCACGACGCATTCTTGGTGAATCTATCCCATTAATGTCGATTGAAGCGAAAAAACCAGGATTTTTCACGCGCTTAAAACAACTTTTTGGCGGAAAATAAAAAATTAGACCCTTTATCTTTTGGATGAAGGGTCTTTATAAAAGGTGATTAGATGAAAAAACTAGTAATAAATGCAGCTAACATAGAAAAACGTGTAGCAGTACTAGAAGACGACGTGCTAATTGATGTTGAAATTATTCGCCCATCTAACAAAATCCAAGTAGGTGATATTTTTTATGGCTTTATTCAAAAAATAGACCGAAAAATGGATGCAGCTTTTGTTGATTTAGGTAATCAAAATAAAGGTTTTATACATTTAAAAGATATTCCAGCTAGCTATGAAAAAACACAAGGCGCAAAAATACCTGTTCAAATTGTTCGAGAAGGTAGTGCTACAAAACTTCCGCTTTTATCAGCGGTTCTTGAATTTCCAGGAGATTTGCTGATTTATTTGCACGGAAAAGAATATATTTCCATTTCCAAAAGAATTCAGGATAAAGAACCTCTGAAAATAATAATGGAGTCGCTTTTAGAAGAGAATGAAGCAATAATTATTCGCTCTAGCGCAGAAACTGCAACGAAAGAGCAATTAGAATTAGCATTAAACCAAGCAAGAGAAAAATATCAAACATTAGTTAAAGAAGCCGAAACAAGAAAGAAACCTGGCTTACTTTTATCTGCTGCTTCAGGCGTTTTCTTGAGTACGAAGCAATTTATCCAGCGCTATATGCCAACAGAAATTGTTACTGATGATTTTGAATTTGCGAAGATAGTGGAAGCTAATTTTACTGATAAAGAAGTTAGTTTAAAGAAAAGTGCGGACTTATTTGCTGATTTAGGTATTAAGCAACAGATGGATCGTCTTAGCAGACCCGTTGTTCATCTTTCAAATGGTTCTTCTCTTTTTATTGAAAAAACAGAAGCTATGTGGGTAGTGGACGTGAATTCTAGTCGTTTTAAAGGTACAAGTGCTAAAGAAAAAACGGTAGAAGCTGTTAATATAAAAGCGGTTCCGGAGATTTTTAGGCAAATTCGTCTTCGGAATATGAGTGGAATGATTCTTGTTGATTTTATTGGTGGTATGTCAGAGGAGGGGCAAGGAGAGCTGCGTGAGGCGATAGAGAAAGAAAGTCGTGAAGAATACATTACGACACAAGTAGCGGCTTTATCGCAGTCAGGGCTCTTGCAACTAACGAGACGAAAGAAACAACAATCCTTTTTAGAGGTGACAACAATTCCTTGTCCGGTTTGTTACGGGACAGGACACGTTGCTTCAAAAGATACACTTGCTTTTCAACTAGAAAGAGAATTAAGTGGGATTATGATGGGAGATCCAAGTAGCATCCAAGTCATCACCACAGAGGATGTGTTAGATGCGTTCTTAGATTTGAATACCTTTAATAACGCTCCAATTGATTGGGAAGTGGCAGACGAACGAGTTCCTTTTTATCAAATTGCTCGTGTTGAAAATTAAAATTAACAAGTGATTGACATAGACAGCTTCTCTATGCTATCATTTTACTGTTATGTTTGTAGCGCACCAAGCTACAACCGCACAGAGCTGGGTTAAGTATTTACCTTGTGTAAGTCCCCTGTAATGGCGAGTCTTAGTATATGAGGAGGTGCAAGTATGTACGCAATTATTGAAACAGGTGGGAAACAAATCAAAGTAGAAGCAGGCCAAGAAATCTATGTTGAGAAATTAGCAGGTGAAGTTGGTGATGTTGTTACTTTTGACAAAGTTCTATTCGTAGGCGGAGATTCCGCTAAAGTTGGCGTTCCATTCGTGGACGGAGCAACTGTAACAGCTAAAGTTGAAAAACAAGGCCGTGCGAAGAAATTGACAGTTTATAAATATAAACCGAAAAAGAACTACCACAAAAAACAAGGTCATCGTCAACCTTACACAAAATTAACTATTGATGCAATCAATGCTTAATTTGAAAGGACGAAAAAAATGATTCAAGTCGATGTTATGCGAGAAAACAACCAAATAGTTTCTTTTACAATGAGTGGACATGCCGATTTTGCCGAACATGGCAGTGATTTGGTTTGTGCAGGAGCTTCGTCAATTGCCTTTGGGATGGTTAATGCTATTTCAGAAGTACGTGACTTTGAGCCTGTGTTTGAAGAGTCGGAGGGTTACCTTTACTATTCTGTGCCTGCTGATTTTGTTGGAGATGATGTGGTACAAATCTTGCTTACAGGGATGGAAAATCAACTAAGGTCATTAGCGTACAGCTATCCTGATCATATAAAAATTAACTCCAAATAGGAGGTGGAATTTCATGTTAAAATTTGATATTCAACATTTTGCGCACAAAAAGGGTGGCGGTTCGACTTCTAACGGACGTGACTCTGAATCAAAACGTTTAGGTGCAAAACGTGCGGACGGACAATTTGTTACTGGTGGATCTATCCTTTATCGTCAACGTGGTACTAAAATCTATCCAGGAACTAACGTTGGTCGTGGCGGCGATGATACTCTATTCGCTAAAACTGACGGCGTTGTACGTTTCGAACGTATGGGACGCGACAAGAAAAAAGTTAGCGTTTATCCTGAAGTACAAGAAGCTTAAATACAAAATTAAAAACCGTCACTTGTGGCGGTTTTTTTGTGTTTTCTTCTTTGTGAATTAATTTCTTTTAAAAAGGGTTATAACTCTCCTAAATTGGGGTAAAAGTAAAGAGGCAGATGAAGAGACATTGTGAAAAATAGGACAAGTCGTTTGATTGACAGCGTTTTCTTGATGTGATTAAATAGACTCAAGTTAATTAACATGTCAGGAGAAGAGATGGCAATCGAAACGATGCAAGGGTACTAGTGTGCCTACGTTTTGATTGTCATTCTTTTTTTGAAGTTAATTGATAATCGGAATGTAAGGGGACTAGTAAGTGTTAAAATTCCGGTGCTACAAATAAGCAAGAAGAAGGAGTTGGAAAAGATGATTGACACAAGTTTAGCAACACAATTTCTAGGTGAAGTAATTGGTACTGCCATCCTAATTATTTTAGGTGCTGGTGTCGTAGCGGGTGTTTCACTGAAGAAATCCAAGGCAGAGAATGGCGGCTGGGTCGTTGTTACTTTAGCTTGGGGGCTAGGTGTTACAATGGGTGTATATGTTTCAGGATATATGAGTATGGCCCATCTTAACCCGGCTGTAACAATCGGTATGGCGCTTGCAGGTGCTTTCCCGTGGAACTATGTATTGCCGTATATTGTTGCTCAGTTTATCGGAGCATTCATTGGTGCAACACTCGTATGGTTACATTACTACCCGCACTGGAAGAAAACAGAAGATAAACCAACAAAACTAGGTGTTTTTGCAACGGCGCCAGCTATTCGCCATTTTACATCTAACTTTTTTGGTGAAGCATTAGGTACTTTTATGTTAGTGTTTGGATTACTATCACTAGGTGCAAATTCCTTTTCAGATGGATTAAATCCACTTGTTGTTGGCGCATTAATCGTAGCTATCGGGATGTCTCTTGGTGGAACTACTGGTTATGCAATCAACCCAGCACGTGACCTTGGACCAAGAATTGCGCATTTTGTTTGGCCGATTTCTGGCAAAGGTGGATCTGATTGGGGTTACTCATGGGTTCCGGTTATTGGACCAATTATGGGTGGTGCATTAGGTGCTTTAGGATATAATGCAATTATTAATGGCGAACTAGGAATGTGGTTCTGGGTGTTCGCAGTATTATTTGTTTTAATTCTTATTTTAACAATGCAACTCGACAAGAAAAAAGATTTAGCATAAGCTAGAATAATAACTAGCTCTAAACGAAAGTCTCTGGGCTTTCGTTGTACTTAAAACTAGAGGAGGAATTTTACATGGAAAAGAAATATATTTTAGCACTGGATCAAGGAACAACAAGTTCAAGAGCGATGATTATTGACGAAGAAGGAGAAGTAATTGGCGTTGCGCAAGAAGAATTTGATCAAATTTTTCCTAAGCCAGGTTGGGTTGAACATAGTGCCAATGAAATCTGGGCTTCGATTTTAGCAGTAATTGCAGGCGTATTACTCAAAACAAATATTTCTTCTAAAGAAATTGCTGGGATTGGTATTACAAACCAACGTGAAACTACTGTTATTTGGGATAAAGAAAGCGGAAATCCAATTTATAATGCAATTGTTTGGCAATCTCGTCAAACTGAAGATATTTGTAAGCAACTTCGTAAAGATGGTTACGAAGATACGATTAGATCAAAAACTGGTCTTTTGATTGATCCATACTTTGCAGGTACAAAAGCTCGCTGGATTCTTGATCATGTAGATGGCGCACAAGAACGTGCTGAAAAAGGAGAACTTCTTTTCGGTACAATTGATACTTGGTTAGTTTGGAAATTAACTGGTGGTCGTGCTCATATTACCGATTATTCCAATGCTTCCCGGACACTTCTTTATAATATTTATGATTTAGAATGGGATGATGAGCTTCTAAAAATGCTTAATATCCCAAGAGCAATGTTACCTGAAGTTCGTCCTTCCTCTGAAGTATACGCGGACACAGTGCCTTATCACTTCTTTGGTGAAGAAGTTCCTGTTGCAGGTATTGCCGGTGACCAACAAGCCGCATTATTTGGCCAAGGTTGTTTTGAAAAAGGTATGGCGAAAAACACTTACGGAACTGGTTGTTTTTTACTAATGAACACAGGCGAAAAAGCAGTACGTTCTGAAAATGGACTATTAACTACGCTTGCTTGGGGACTTGATGGTAAAGTGGAATATGCGCTTGAAGGTAGTATTTTCGTTGCTGGTTCCGCTATTCAGTGGTTACGTGATGGCTTACGTATGGTTCGTCAATCAAGTGATTCTGAAAACTATGCGAGCCGGATTGAATCTAGTGATGGTGTATATGTTGTACCAGCATTCGTTGGTTTAGGCGCACCTTACTGGGATTCCGACGTTCGTGGTGCTGTCTTTGGATTAACTCGCGGTACTGAAAAAGAACAATTTATCCGTGCGACATTGGAATCTCTTGCTTATCAAACTCGTGATGTACTGTATGCAATGGAACAAGATTCTGGTATTAGCTTAAAAACGTTACGTGTGGATGGCGGGGCTTCTGCTAATAACTTCTTAATGCAATTCCAATCCGATATTCTAGGTGTTCCTGTAGAACGTCCAGAAAACAAAGAAACAACTGTTCTTGGAGCAGCTTTCTTAGCAGGACTTGCAGTAGGCGTTTGGAAAGATAAAAACGAAATTAAAAAACATTGGAAACTAGACAAACGTTTTGAAGTAGAAATGAAAGACGATCAAAGAGAAGATTTATATGAAGGTTGGCATAAAGCAGTCAAAGCTGCACAAGCTTTCAAATAATTGTTAAAAGATGCGCCAAATGTGTAAAAGCATTTGGCGCATTTTTGTGATGTAAAACAAATAAATATCTGGAAATAGAAATAAATATAGTGACAGATGTATAGTTTGTTCGTTATAATGAAAGATAAGACTTTTAAGGAACGGGAGAATATAAAAATTATGTTTGTAGATCAGGTTAAAATATATGTAAAAGCTGGTAATGGTGGGGACGGTATGGTAGCATTCCGTCGCGAAAAATTTGTACCAAACGGTGGTCCTGCTGGCGGTGACGGCGGTAAAGGAGCAGACGTTGTATTCGTAGTAGATGAAGGTTTGCGCACACTAGTAGATTTTCGCTTTAAACGAATCTTTAAAGCAGAACACGGCGAGCATGGCATGAGTAAAAGTATGCATGGACGCGGTGCAGAAGATTTAGTTGTCAAAGTACCACAAGGAACGATTGTGAAAGATATTGATACTGGAGAGATTATTGCTGATTTAGTAGCACATGGTCAGCGCGCAGTTATTGCAAAAGCCGGACGTGGCGGACGTGGTAACAAACGTTTTGCAACACCAGCCAATCCAGCTCCAGAACTCTCTGAAAACGGGGAGCCAGGGCAAGAACGAAATGTACAATTAGAACTTAAAGTATTAGCAGATGTTGGTTTAGTTGGTTTCCCAAGTGTTGGTAAATCTACCTTATTATCTGTTGTATCTGCAGCAAGACCAAAAATCGCTGCTTACCATTTCACGACGATTGTTCCTAATTTAGGAATGGTTGATGCGGGAGATGGACGTAGTTTTGTTATGGCTGATTTACCAGGTCTAATTGAAGGGGCTAGCCAAGGTGTTGGTCTAGGACATCAATTCCTACGCCATATCGAAAGAACTCGAGTTATCGTACATGTAATTGATATGTCTGGTTCAGAAGGTCGCGTACCTTATGAAGATTATATGGCAATCAATAATGAACTAGAACAATATAACTTACGCTTAATGGAACGTCCACAAATCATCGTAGCGAACAAAATGGATATGCCAGACGCGGAAGAAAATCTAAAAGAGTTTAAAACTAAAATCGCTGAAGATATTCCGGTATTCCCGATTTCCGCAGTAACAAAAACGGGTCTACGTGAATTACTTCTTGCAATTGCAGATAAATTAGAAACAACCCCAGAATTCCCACTCAATGAAATTCTGGAACAAGAAGATGAAGATACAGTTCTTTACAAGTATGTTGCTGAAGAACCTGACTTTGAAATTACAAGAGAGCCAGATGGTACATTCGTACTTAGCGGTGCCAAAATTGAACGCTTATTCACTATGACTAACTTCGAACGTGATGCTTCTATTAGCCGTTTTGCGCGTCAACTTCGTGCAATGGGTGTTGATGAAGCACTTAGAAAACGTGGCGCTAAAGACGGAGATATTGTTCGCTTACTTGATTATGAATTTGAATTTATGGATTAAAAAAAGTGCTGCGCCAATCAATTGGCGCACGCTTTTTTCCTAGCTACAATAAAAAGGAGAGTTGAAAATGAAAATTGCTTATTTAGGCCCAGCAGCATCTTTTACTCATGCAGCAGCAGCGAAAGCTTTTCCAAAAGAAGAGATGGTTGCTAAAAGCACTATTCCTGATTGCATTATGGCAATCGAAAAAGAAGATGTGGACGTGGCGGTTGTCCCAATTGAAAATACTATTGAAGGAAGCGTCAATATTACGCTAGACTATTTATTTCATTTTTCAAGTGTCCCTGTTGTGGCGGAAATTGTTCTACCGATTGCGCAACATTTAATGGTTCATCCAGCTCATAAAGCAACTTGGAAATCCGTGCAAAAAGTAATGTCGCATCCGCAAGCCCTTGCCCAGTGCCATACGTTCCTTCAGGCAGAACTTTACGGGGTAGAGCGTGAAGTAACACCTTCGACAGCTTATGCGGCAAAATGGGTTAGCAATAATCCAACTGAACTTGTAGCAGCAATTGCTCCTCGGATGGCAGCCAGTGAGTATGGACTAGAAATCGTTCAAGAAAATGCCCAAGATTTAGAATTGAACCAAACGAGATTTTTTGTTTTAAGTCGTAAGCCAGTTTCCATTTTGTTACCAAAAGAAGAAGAAAAAACTTCGATTTCGGTCATTTTACCTAACAATATGCCGGGAGCGTTACATAAAGTATTGTCTACATTTGCTTGGCGTGACATTGACTTAAGTAAAATTGAGTCGAGACCACTTAAAACGTCATTAGGAGAATATTTTTTCTTAATAGATGTGCTTTCAGAAGGTAAAGAAACACTTGTAACGAACGCTCTTGATGAAATTAGGCTTTTAGGAGGTAAGGCGAACAAACTTGGAACTTACCATGTGCATCGCTTACAAACTACTTAAATAATGAGTTATCGTATTTTATTGCGGTAACTTTTTTTATTTGCGAATAGTTATTTTTTACGTTAAAATTTGTAGGAGAAAAGCTTTACTAAAACTTGAAGGAGTGAAACAGATGGCAGGACATTCAAAATGGAACAATATTCAAGGTCGAAAAAATGCGCAAGATTCCAAGCGTTCTAAAGTATTTCAAAAGTTAGCAAGAGAAATTTTCGTTGCAGCAAAAAAAGGCCCTGACCCGAATCTGAACCCGTCACTTCGATTAGTAATGGATAAAGCAAAAGCAGTCAATATGCCGAATGACAACATCAAACGTGCTATAGATAAAGCTGCTGGAAATACTAGCGGCGAAAATTATGATGAAGTAACGTATGAAGGATATGCGCCAGGTGGAATTGCAGTGCTTGTCCATGCGCTTACAGATAATAAAAATCGTACAAGTACAAATGTCCGTGTTGCTTTCAATAAAAACGGTGGTAGCCTCGGAGAAACGGGAAGTGTCAGCTATATGTTTGATCGTAAGGGCTACTTAGTTATTCTAAGGGAAGGCTTAACCGTTGATGAAGAGGAGTTTATGCTAGAAGCGATTGAAGCTGGAGCAGATGATGTAGAGGTAAGTGATGACGTCTTTGAAGTGTTCACTGAACCCGGAGCATTTTCTGATGTCAAAGATGCTTTACAACAAGATGGTTATACTTTTGCTACAGCAGAACTTTCGATGTTTCCAACTGTCTACAACGAAATTGCAGAAAACAACCAAACACAATTTGATAAAATGATGGAAGCATTAGAAGATGACGATGATGTACAAGAAGTTTATACAAACGCTGAGATAAATTAAGTCAAAACACCCCTTTTGTGCAATCTGAATGGGGTGTTTTATATGAATCAAGAGGAGGAAATAAAAATGAAACCACGTAAAGTTATGGTAATTGGGGCAGGTAATGTAGGGTCGGCTGCGGCTCACGCATTTGTTAACCAAAAATTTGTAGAGGAGTTAATCCTTGTTGATTTAAATAAAGAACGTGTGGAAGGAAATCGGAAAGACTTGGCAGATGCAGCAGCATTTATGTCTGGGAAAATGGATATTTCTGTTCGTGAAGCAAGTGATTGCGCAGATGTCGATATTGCAGTAATTACGGTGACAGCGGGACCGTTAAAAGAAGGGCAAACACGTTTAGACGAACTAAGAAGCACATCAAGAATAGTGGCGAGTATTGTTCCTGAAATGATGAAAGGCGGCTTTAAAGGTATTTTCTTAATTGCCACGAATCCTTGTGACATCATTACGTATCAAGTTTGGAAATTATCTGGACTACCAAGAGAGCAGGTGCTTGGAACTGGAGTTTGGCTTGATACAACAAGATTACGCCGTTTATTAGCAGAGAAATTAGACATTGCTGCTCAAAGTATTGATGCATTTATTTTAGGCGAACACGGCGATTCACAGTTTCCTGTCTGGTCACATTCCTCGATATACGGTAAACCAGTAAATGAATATAGTATGGAAAAACTCGGAGAATCCCTTGATTTAAAATTAATTGGTGAAACTGCCCGTGATACTGGCTTTGAAATATATCATCAAAAAGGCTGCACTGAATACGGGATTGCTGGAACTATTGTAGAGATTTGCCGTCATATTTTCAGCGGTAGTCAGCGTGCTCTAACTGTTTCTTGTGTTCTTGACGGCGAATATGGTCAAACTGGTTTAGCAATCGGCGTTCCAGCAGTTTTAAGCCAAAATGGTGTAAAAGAAATTATTTCCTTAAAATTAAACGAACAAGAGCAACAAGCATTTGATCATTCAGCTGCAGTAATCAAGGAAAATATAAAATCTATATAAGAAGTCAATAATATTATTATGTAAACTAAAAAACGATTTCCTTTTATGAACAAAAACTAGTACAGATGTTCCTTTTTATGCTATCATATAATGTATGACGTGAAACGAAGAGAGGACGAATAAATTGTACGATTACATAAAAGGAATAGTAAAAACGATTACACCAGAATATATTGTTGTCGAAACAGGACAAATCGGCTATCAAATAATTACAGGAAACCCATTTTCCTTTCAACGATTAGAAGGTACTGAAGCGCAAGTCTTTTTGTATCAACATGTTCGGGAAGACAACATTTCCTTGTTTGGTTTCCAGTCAACAGAAGAACGTTATCTGTTCAAAAAATTATTAAGCGTTTCGGGTATTGGGCCAAAAAGTGCGCTAGCTATTATAGCTTCTGGAGATGTAGTACCACTTATTACTGCAATCGAATCAGAAGATGATGTTTATTTGACTAAATTTCCAAGTGTCGGTAAAAAAACAGCACGTCAAATTATCCTTGATTTAAAAGGTAAACTAGCAGATGTAGTTGCAAGTGAAATTGTCTATAAAGCTGCAGAAAACGACATTGTTACTGGGCTTTCACCGCAACTAGAAGAAGCAGTTTTAGCGCTCGAAGCACTTGGTTACAGTACGAGAGAACTAAAAAAAGTTATACCAAAAATGGCAAAAGAAAACGACTTAACAAGCGATGCATACATCAAGCTAGCACTGCGATTAATGACAAAATAGAGAGGAGCTTGTGGCATGGATGAACGAATTATTTCAAGTGAAACGGTAGACGCAGAAGAAGTATCTTTTGAAACTAGTTTGCGGCCACAGACCCTTTCACAATATATTGGGCAAGACAAAGTAAAGAATAACTTAACTGTCTTTATTGAAGCTGCCACACTCCGAAATGAAGCGCTGGATCATGTGCTTTTATACGGACCTCCTGGACTCGGTAAAACAACCCTTGCGATGGTCATTGCTTCTGAAATGGGGAGCGAAATTAAGACAACGAGTGGCCCTGCGATTGAACGCCCAGGTGACTTGGCGACTATTTTGACAAGTTTAGAACCAGGTGACGTTTTATTTATTGATGAAATCCACCGTTTATCGCGAGCAATTGAAGAAATTTTATATCCAGCAATGGAAGATTATTGTTTGGATATTGTTATTGGAACAGGACCTACCGCGCGTTCTGTTCGCTTAGATTTGCCGCCATTTACGCTGATTGGAGCGACAACTCGGGCGGGACTTTTATCGGCACCACTTAGAGACCGCTTTGGTGTAATTGACCATTTAGAATTTTACACGGAAGAGCAATTAACCGAAATTGTCCTTAGAACGTCTGGGATATTGGATACGAAAATCGATGACCTTGGTGCACGTGAAATTGCAAGACGGTCAAGGGGAACCCCGCGGATTGCTAATCGGCTATTGAAGCGTGTTCGTGACTTTGCGCAAGTTAGAGGGAACGGTACAGTTACTGAAAAATTGGCAAAAGAGGCACTGACACTACTTCAAGTGGATCCAAGAGGACTTGATACGATTGACCAAAAGCTACTTCATACGATTATTCAATCATTTAGAGGTGGTCCTGTTGGTTTAGATACAATCGCAGCAAGCATTGGTGAAGAGCGCGAAACCATTGAAGATATGCAAGAACCCTATTTACTACAAATCGGTTTTCTACAAAGAACCCCGCGAGGACGAATCGCGACGGAAACAGCATACAGCCATTTAGGAATAAGTTATGAAAAAGAGGTATAAAGAATGAAAGTAGAAGATTTCGATTTTGATTTACCAGAAGAATTAATTGCGCAAACCCCATTACTTGACCGGACTTCAAGCCGACTAATGGTACTTGATAAAGAATCAGGTGAGATAAAAGATCAACATTTTACTGATATAATTAGTTATTTAAATAAAGGAGATGCACTAGTATTAAACGATACGCGTGTTCTTCCAGCTAGGCTTCATGGAATTAAAGATGAAACTGGCGCTCATATTGAAGTATTACTTTTAAAACAAAAAGAAGGCAATGCTTGGGAAACTTTAGTAAAACCTGCAAAAAGAATTCGTAAAGGCGCTACTATTACCTTTGGGGATGGGGCGTTAAAAGCTACTTGTTTAGAAGAACTTGAGCACGGTGGCCGAATTCTTGAATTTTCTTATGAAGGTATTTTTTATGAAGTATTGGAGCAACTTGGTGAAATGCCACTGCCTCCATACATTAAAGAGCAACTTGCAGATCAAGATCGTTATCAAACAGTTTACGCGAAAGAAAATGGTTCTGCAGCAGCGCCAACTGCCGGACTTCATTTCACCGAAGAGTTATTAGCACAAATTAGTGCCAAAGGTGTAGAAATAATATTTGTAACTCTGCATGTTGGTCTTGGTACATTCCGCCCAGTAGACGTGGAAGATACTCAAAACCACAAAATGCATTCTGAATTTTATCGTTTAACCGAAGAATCTGCTGATCGGATTAATAAAATCAAATCGGCTGGTGGAAAAGTGGTTGCGGTCGGAACAACTTCCATTCGTACTTTAGAAACGATTGCGAGTCGTCATGATGGAAAACTAATTGCAGAATCAGGTTGGACAGATATTTTCATTTCTCCAGGATATGAATTCCAGGCAGTAGATGCGTTAATTACTAATTTCCATTTACCAAAATCGACATTGATTATGCTTGTATCCGCTTTATCTGATCGCACTAAAATATTAGCAGCTTATAACCATGCGGTAGAACAACAATATCGCTTCTTTAGTTTTGGCGATGCAATGTTTATTCATTAATTTGCGAAAAAAATAACAGAAAAGCTTGTTTTCATCGGTAATTTTCGTTATGCTAGTGAATAGAGTAAATTAGAAAGAGGTAACACATGTCTGCCATTCGTTATGAACTAATAAAAACAGATAAACAAACAGGTGCTCGTCTTGGTAAAATTCATACACCACACGGCACATTTGATACACCCATGTTTATGCCAGTTGGAACACTTGCAACGGTGAAAACAATGTCGCCCGAAGAATTAAAAGCGATGGGCGCAGGTATTATTTTAAGTAACACCTATCATTTATGGTTACGTCCCGGAGAAGAATTAATTCGAGAAGCGGGCGGGCTACATAAGTTTATGAACTGGGACCAACCAATCTTAACGGATTCAGGCGGTTTTCAGGTGTTTAGTTTGAGTAAAATGCGTGATATTAAAGAAGAGGGCGTTCATTTCCGCAACCATTTAAACGGAGATAAACTTTTCTTATCACCAGAAAAAGCAATCCAAATTCAAAATGCGCTTGGATCGGACATTATGATGAGCTTTGATGAATGTCCGCCGTATCCAGCGTCTCATGAATATATGAAAAAATCAGTTGAAAGAACATCACGCTGGGCTGAACGTGGCTTAAAAGCACACGAGAGACCAGAAGACCAAGGTTTATTTGGTATCGTCCAAGGTGGAGCTTACGAAGACTTACGCGCTCAAAGTGCTAAAGATTTAGTATCTCTAGACTTCCCTGGATACTCCATTGGTGGATTGTCTGTTGGTGAACCAAAAGACGTGATGAATCGCGTTTTGGAACACACTACACCACTACTACCAGCTAATAAACCACGTTATCTAATGGGCGTAGGTTCGCCTGACTCATTAATTGATGGCGTAATTCGAGGAGTGGACATGTTTGACTGTGTTCTTCCCACACGTATTGCACGAAATGGTACTTGTATGACATCTAGTGGTCGCTTAGTTATTAAAAACGCTAAGTTCACACATGATTTCCGTCCTATCGATGAAAATTGTGATTGTTATACATGTAAAAATTACTCACGTGCATACATTAGACACTTGATTCGTTGTGAAGAAACATTTGGAATTAGACTTACAACTTATCATAATCTTCATTTTCTGTTAAACTTAATGAAGCAAGTCCGTGGCGCTATTATGGAAGATCGTCTTGCTGATTTTAGGGAAGAATTTTTTGAGCAATATGGATTCAATCGTCCTGATGCAAAAAATTTCTAAATATATATAAAGTATCGAAAGGAGTTGGAAAATATGGGTGGCGGTATCGTAACATTTATACCAATTATCTTGATGATCGTTTTGTTCTATTTCTTACTAATCAGACCTCAACAAAAACGTCAAAAAGAAGTACAAAATATGCAAAGTAGTTTAGCAAAAGGTGATAAAATTATTACTATTGGTGGACTTCACGGTATTGTTGAAGCAATTGAAGATGGCACAGTCATTTTGAAATGCGGAAACAGCAAATTAACTTTTGACCGTAATGCAATCAGAACTGTACTTGAAAAAGGTAATACAGTTTCTAATCCAGTTGTAGCAGAAACAACTTCTGATGACACTGAAGTTGTAGAAGACAACAAATAATACTTGAAATAAAAATGCCATTTCCCTTTAAACGGTGGAGTGGCATTTTTTAAACATAAAAATAGAGCTTATACTTTCCATTTAAGCTTTTTTTAGATAAAATGGGAATATGCTTATTGTTTAAGAAAGGGGATGACTTGATGACGGATACATTTTCGGCTTGGTATGAGGATTTAGAACCAGCTATTTTAATTAAAGTGGAAGATTTTCATATTCTAGGCTACCGAGAAATCAAGGCTAGTCACATTTGGGCGTTTTTAACAGAGGAAAAGTGGAAGAATAACCCAGCCCCAGCATTGCATGAAAGAATAAATGATGTCATGCAAATGAAAATTGGACAATTAATGCAGTTTATTATGACAACAGCTGAACAAGAATCTAATAACCATGTTGCTCAAGCGGAAAATTCGCTTCAACCAAATGTGGAAGATTAACAGCCTGCTGACGAATACTTAAATAGTAAGTTATAGTACATAAATTCATTAAGTATTAGTTGTTAGACTGGGATTTGTTATGGTTTAGATGAGGGAGGAACGAAACAGAAATGGTAAAAAAGAGTAAGATAGTTATTTTCTTTCTAGTAGTTGCAATTATCTTCGGTGCTGTATTTGGTACCGCGAAAATGGTTATGCAAAATATTAATCTTGGCTTAGATCTTCAAGGGGGATTTGAAGTTCTATATGAAGTGTCTCCAGCTGATGGTAAAGGAACTGTTTCTAAGCAAACATTAACAGATACAGTTACTTCACTTGATAAACGGGTCAATTCATTAGGTGTTGCGGAACCAAGTATTCAAATCGAAGGAAATAACCGCATCCGTGTCCAACTTGCTGGTGTAACTGACCAAGCAGAAGCACGAAAAATGTTATCAACTACTGCCCAGTTATCATTTAGAGATGCAAATGACAAAATGATGATGAATGGTAGTGACTTGGTTGCAGGTGGCGCTAAACAAGCTTTCGATGCTAGCAATAATCCGATCGTTACTTTAAAACTAAAAAGCGCAGATAAATTTGCTAGCGTAACAAAAACTATTCTAGCAGAAGCACCTGACAATCAATTAGTTATTTGGTTAGACTGGAAAGAAGGACAAAAATACAAAACAGAACGTGAAAAGAAAAATCCAGCTTACTTATCTGCACCAAATGTAAGTAGTGTTCTTGATACAGATAAAGTAGAAATTTCCGGAAGCTTTACAACCGAAGAAGCAAAAGATTTAGCTGAATTGTTAAACTCTGGCGCACTTCCTGTAAAAATGACTGAAGTTTACTCTACATCTGTTGGCGCACAGTTTGGTCAAGATGCATTACAAGAAACTATTTTAGCTGGTATTATCGGCGTTATGGCTATCTTTATTTTCATGATGGCTGTTTACCGTCTACCGGGTGTTATCGCATCTATTACATTAGTTGCTTACACTTATTTAGTTCTATTAATACTAAGCTTACTCAATGCCACACTTACTTTACCAGGGATTGCAGGTTTGATTCTGGGTATAGGTATGGCTGTTGACGCAAACGTTATAACATACGAGCGAATAAAAGAAGAAATCAAGGTCGGAAGGTCGACAAAAGCAGCATTTGAAGTCGGTGGAAAAGAAGCATTCCGTGCGATTTTAGATGGTAACTTAACGACACTGATTGTTGCTGCAGTTCTTTTCTACTTCGGTACAAGCTCTATCAAAGGGTTTGCTACAGTTCTAATCATTAGTATTCTAGTCAGCTTCCTAACAGCTGTTTGGGGTTCAAGATTCTTACTAGGATTACTCGTGAAAAGCAATTGGCTTAACAACAAACCAGGTTTCTTTGCAGTTAAACGAAAAGATATTCATAACTTACATGAAGGTATTAACAGCTTTAGCTTAAAAACGCACTTTGATCGTTATGACTTTGTAAAACATCACCGTCTATTTTTATCTATATTTGCTGCAATAGTTATCGTTGGTATTGTTATACTATCCATCTTTAAATTAAATCTTGGGATTGACTTTGCCAGCGGGACTCGAGCAGAAGTTACAGCTAATCAAACATTGACTGAGACGCAAATTAAGAAAGATTTAGATGCGATTGATATGCCATCGAATGATATTGTGTTCCAAGGCTCAGGATCGAAAACAGCTGTTGTGTCTTACAAAGGAACCTTATCACAAAATGATGTAGCTAAATTTAAAGATTACTTTGAAGATAAGTATAAGCACGAACCAAGCATTAGTACAGTTTCCCCGACAGTTGGGAAAGAACTTGCTAAAAATGGCTTCTGGGCCCTTGGTGTGGCTTCTGTCTTAATCGTGTTATATATCGCTGTTCGATTTGAATTCTATATGGGGATTGCAGCGATACTTTCACTGCTATTCGACGCCTTTATTATCTTCATCTTCTTTAGTGTTACAAGACTTGAGGTTGACTTAACATTTATTGCAGCGGTTCTGACGGTTATCGGTTATTCCATAAATGATACGATAGTCACCGCCGACCGGATACGAGATATTAGCATGAAGATGCAACGCTTTAAAACAAAAGAAGAGATTGCAGATGCTGTTAATAAAGCATTACGTCAAACATTCACTCGTTCCATTAATACAATTCTAACAGTTATCTTTACTGTACTTGCACTTGTATTATTTGGTAGTGAATCAATTCTTAACTTCTCCATTGCTTTACTAGTTGGATTGGTTTCAAGTGTATTCTCATCCATCTTCATGGCCATGCAATTATGGTACGTATTTAAAGCAAGACAGTTACGTAAAAAAGGTCCGATTAGTACGGTTAAAAAGAAAAAACCACGTAATAATGGACAACCTGTAGTTTAAAAAAACAGCCGAATTTCATAAAATGAAGTTCGGCTGTTTTTAATAGGCTTGAAACGGGTAAATAATAAGATAATTGTTGCGAGGAGGAGAGAGAGGATGAAAGAAAACAAAGTTCAATGGCAAGTGATTGTGGGGATTATTCTAGCACTTATTATTGCGATATTTGCAGTTATTAATGTAGACCCAGTTGAAGTCAACTTTTTATTTGCTCAAGCTGAGTGGCCGTTAATTTTAATTATTATAGGTTCTGTACTAGTTGGTTGTTTAATTATCTTTTTCTTAAACATTGCCAAATCACGTGGCATGAAGAAAAGAGTAAAACAATTAACTGCTGAAAAAACAGAGCTAGAACGTCAATTAGCAGCTGCAAAATCGATGAAAACACATTCATCTAATGTAGAAAAACGCGATACTGAAAATACAGTAGAGCCAATTAAATAATAAAGAAGACGCTAACATACTTAGTTAGCGTTTTTGTTTGGAAGATTCCTCTTGGTTTTTCTAGTAATTTTAGATATAATAGGAAGGTTGAGAGGTGGGGTAAAGTGATTCATTCAAAATACTTATGGAATATCGAGGAAGCAAGCGACGAGAAAGCTAGCCAACTAGCCGAACAATTAAAAATCTCGCTTCCACTTGCAAAATTACTTTGGAAAAGAAAAATTACAACGCAAGGACAATTCGATAAATTTTTCCACCCAGAGAAATATGAAAGTTACGACCCATTTTTACTTGCAGAAATGGACCTTGCTGTTGCTCGAATTAAACAGGCAATTGACTTAAATGAGCAGATTTTAGTCTACGGAGATTATGATGCTGATGGTGTGACAAGTATTGCTGTTTTAATGAAGACATTACGACATTTAGGAGCAAATGCCGAATTTTATATTCCAAATCGTTTTACAGAAGGATATGGACCAAATATTGCAGCATTTGATATGGCGAAAAACCAAGGTGTTGATCTCATCATTACGGTGGATAATGGAATTGCCGCACTAGAAGTGATGACGCATGCGAAAGAAATCGGGCTAGATGTCATTGTTACGGATCACCATGAACCGCGTGAAGTCATGCCAGATGCTATTGCAGTAATTCATCCAAAGCATCCTAAATCTGCGTATCCATTTGATGAACTTGCCGGAGTCGGTGTTGCTTATAAATTATCTCATGCCCTTCTTGGTGAGGAACCGAAAGAATTACTGGATCTAGTAGCAGTTGGGACAGTAGCGGATTTAGTTTCTTTAACGGATGAAAACCGACTTTTAGTTCAATTAGGGTTACGCCAATTACGTGAAAATGCTAACTTAGGTCTTGCTGTTTTAGCGAAAAAAGCAAGTTTGAAATTAGAAGAAGCTACAGAAGAAACAATCGGATTTGGACTTGCGCCACGACTTAATGCTGTCGGCCGGCTTGGTCCTGCTGATCCTGCCGCGGATTTACTTTTAACCGAGGATCCAGAAGAAGCACTTTTCTTAGCGGAAGAGATTGATGATGCTAATAAAGAACGGAAACAAGTGGTTGTAGATGTGACGAAATTAGCGATGGCTGCAATCGAGGCAAAAGAATCGCTTGGAAATATCATTGTTGTCTCCGGAGAAGGCTGGAATACTGGTATTTTAGGGATTGTCGCTTCAAAATTAGTTAGCGTTTATTCTCGACCGGCTATCGTACTTGGCATTGATCCAGTGACTGGTGTAGCAAAAGGATCAGGACGTAGTGTAGAAGCTTTTCACTTGTATCAAGCGTTAGATAAGCATCGTTCATTAATGACAGCTTTCGGTGGCCATCCAATGGCTGCGGGACTTACTTTACCAGCAGAAAACTTAGCTGAACTTGATAACAAGCTACAAGAAGAAGCTAGTCACCTTTCCGATGAAGATTTTCGACCTGCTTTGAAAATAGAAGAAAAAATAAACCTTGCAGATATTTCCGTTTCTTTTATAGCGCAATT
Organism: Listeria sp. Marseille-Q6474; assembly: GCF_946902005.1. Classification (NCBI taxonomy): domain Bacteria; kingdom Bacillati; phylum Bacillota; class Bacilli; order Caryophanales; family Listeriaceae; genus Listeria; species Listeria sp. Marseille-Q6474. The sequence continues at coordinate 174,499 of NZ_CAMPPS010000001.1, forward strand.
AGAAAAATTAGCGCCGTTTGGAATGGATAATCCAAAACCAATTTTCCTTTTAGAAGAGATGAAATTAAAAGGAACAAAAAGAATTGGAGCAGATAAAACCCATTTAAAAACGATGCTTGCAAATGAAGATAGTGATGTAACATTAGATGCTATTGGTTTTGGTGTAGGAGATTTAGTGGAGAAAATATCCCCTCATGCGGCAGTAGATGTTGTCGGCGAGCTGTCTATTAATGAGTGGAATAATATTAAAAAGCCACAACTTCGAATGATGGATATTCACATCCCGCACTGGCAACTTTTTGATGTGCGGAATAAAGCCGAATGGTCTAGAATTTTACAAGAACGAAATGAGCAGCGACTTTTTGTTTGCTTTGAAGAAAGAACAGTTACAACCCTCGCGGACCAAAAATATATATTAGTCGATGAAACGAAAGGTTTTACAGCAGATTTTCAAACTGAGGAATTAGTTTTTGCTGATATGCCGGCGAAAGTAGAGCTAATAGAAGAAATTGTACGCGAAACAAAACCAGAGCGAATCTTTGTTCATTTTGATGCTTCTGAAGGTAATCAAATCCCAGCAATACCTGATCGGGGAGCATTTGCTGAACTATATAGCTTAATAAAAAAATTCCAACCATTTCCAATCGAAAAATACACTCCTAGGCTTATACAAAAGTTTGGCTGGAACAAAGAACAAATAGATTTCATGTCAAAGGTGTTTTTTGATTTAGAATTTGCTAAAATGGATAGTGGTCAGATTATTATTAACCAAGTTGTTGAAAAACGTAATTTGGACGAATCCATAGTTTATCAACAAAAGGTAGAAGAAATAACTACTAGAAAAAAACTGTTATACTCCAATTATACTGAACTTCATAGTTGGATGAAATCAATGATGGAAACATCAATTTACCCGAATGCGGAGGAACTAGAAAATGGAAATTAAAGATTTACAAGATTACGTAGCGATTGTGAACGATTGGCCGAAAAAAGGTATTGTTTTTAAGGACATTACGCCACTTATGAATGACGGCGAAGCATATCGTTTTGCTACGGATAAAATCGTGGAATATGCAAAAGAATTAAAAATCGATATTATTGTAGGACCGGAAGCACGTGGCTTTATTATTGGTTGTCCTGTGGCTTATGCGCTTGGAATAGGTTTTGCTCCAGTTCGTAAACCAGGTAAACTTCCACGTGAAACGGTTGAAATGGAATATGATTTAGAATATGGAACAAATAAATTATCCATGCATAGTGATGCCATCAAACCCGGTCAACGCGTTTTAATCACAGATGATTTACTAGCAACTGGTGGAACAATTGAAGCTACAATCAAACTAGTAGAAGAACTAGGTGGTATTGTTGCTGGCTGTGCTTTCCTAATCGAACTAAAAGAATTAGAAGGACATAAAAAATTAAATGGTTACGATCGTTTAATCCTGATGAAATTATAAAAAACGAACTACTCCTGATATTTTAGGAGTAGTTTTTTTCATAAAAATCTCTAAACCACTAGAAAATGTGGAAAAACAAGGAAAAGTGCTTTATAAACAAACAAGCGTCATGCTATAATATTATACAAGAATCTTTTTAGGAACACTCAGTTATTGGGTGTTTTTAAGTTGGATATATGACAAAGAAATAAGAGGGTGAATGTAAATGGCGAAAGAACAAAATCTGACAGCTGAGCAAGTCATCGATATGGCTTCTCATTATATGAATCAGGAACATCTTGCGCTTGTAAAAAAAGCGTATGAATTTGCGCGCGATTCTCATAAAGAACAATTTCGTAAATCAGGTGAGCCGTATATTATTCATCCAATTCAAGTCGCTGGTATTTTAGTAGAACTGAAAATGGATCCATCGACTGTTGCTTCAGGGTTTCTACATGATGTCGTAGAAGATACACCCGTTACACTAGCTGATTTAGAAGAAGTTTTTGGCGAGGAAGTTGCCATGCTAGTGGATGGCGTTACAAAACTAGGTAAAATTAAATATAAATCGCATGAAGAGCAACAAGCTGAAAACCACCGGAAAATGTTTATTGCAATGGCGCAAGATATTCGTGTCATTTTAATAAAACTTGCCGATCGATTACACAATATGCGTACCTTAAAACATTTACCAGTCGAGAAGCAACGTAGAATTGCGAATGAAACCTTAGAAATATTCGCTCCACTAGCGCATCGTTTAGGGATTTCACGAGTTAAATGGGAATTAGAAGACACCGCGTTACGTTATTTAAATCCACAACAATATTACCGTATTGTCCATTTAATGAAGCAAAAAAGAGATGCTAGAGAGCGCTATTTGCATGATGTTATAGACGGGGTAAATGAAAACCTGGACGAATTAAATATTCAAGCTGATATTTCTGGAAGACCGAAACATATCTATTCTATTTACCGGAAAATGTCGGAGCAAAATAAGCAATTTAACGAAATTTATGATTTGCTTGCAGTCCGTATTGTTGTTAGTAGTATTAAAGATTGTTATGCTGTGCTTGGGATTATTCATACGCGCTGGAAACCGATGCCAGGTCGTTTTAAAGACTATATTGCAATGCCTAAATCTAATATGTATCAATCCATTCATACGACGGTTATTGGACCACAGGGCGAACCACTCGAAGTGCAAATCAGAACCCATGAAATGCACCAAATCGCTGAATATGGGGTCGCTGCTCACTGGGCTTATAAAGAAGGTAAAGTCGTTAATTCAAAAACTTCTTTTGATAACAAGCTTACTTGGTTCCGTGAAATTTTGGAATATCAAAATGAGTCGGATAATGCGGAAGAGTTCATGGAAAGCTTAAAACTTGATTTATTTTCTGATGTTGTTTATGTCTTCACACCAAAAGGAGATGTATACGAATTACCAAATGGCTCAGTTCCACTTGATTTTGCTTATCGTGTCCATACCGAAATTGGAAACAAAACAATCGGTGCAAAAATCAACGGAAAAATTGTCACACTAGATTATAAATTAAAAACAGGCGATATTATTGATATTTTAACATCCAAACATTCTTATGGACCAAGCCGTGACTGGTTAAAATTAGTTCAAACTTCACAAGCCCGCAACAAAATCAAGCAATTTTTCAAACGACAAGCAAAAGAAGAAAATGTTGAAAAAGGCCGCGATTTAGTTGAAAAAGAAATTCGACAGCTTGGATTTGAACCGAAAAAAATCATGGTGACTGAAAATCTTCGCAAGTTAGCTGATAAGTTGAACTTTTCTCATGAAGATGATCTTTTTGCAGCGGTTGGTTATAATGGCATTACTGCTTTACAGGTTGCTAATCGCTTAACAGAGAAACTGCGGAAAGAGCGGGAACTTGAAGCTGAAACGGAAAAACTATTAACACAAGCAGAAAATAAACCGTCTAATTCAGATGCTAATAACGAGAAGCTGAAGATTAAACATAATGCCGGTGTCGTAGTTCAAGGGGTAGGAAACTTATTAATTCGTCTTTCTAGATGCTGTAATCCAGTGCCTGGTGATGATATTGTAGGTTATATTACAAAAGGTCGTGGTATTTCCATTCACCGCCAAGACTGCCCGAACGTCCAAGCGATTGAACCAGAACGTTTAATAGAAGTAGACTGGGAAGATACAGATTCGCAAGCAAAAAATGACTATAATGTTGATATTGAAATTTATGGTTATAATCGTAACGGCTTGCTAAATGATATTCTTCAAGTTATTAATAGCTTGACGTCCAATATTAATGGAGTCAATGCCAAAGTAGACAATAATAAAATGGCAACCCTCGTTGTCACACTACAAATTCATAATATTAATCACTTACAGCGAGTTGTGGATAAGATAAAACAAATTCCAGATGTTTATACAGTTAGAAGATTAATGAATTAAAGGAGTGGAAAAGAAGTGCGTGTGCTACTACAAAGATGTTATGAAGCTTCCGTCCGTGTTGAAGGGGAAATTATTAGTGAAATTGCTGGAGGTCTATGTCTATTAGTTGGGTTTACTCATAGTGATACTGAAGAAACAGTAGAATACATGGCAAAAAAAATTATTGGGTTACGAGTTTTTGAGGATGAATCAGAGAAAATGAATATTTCTTTAGCTGAACGCGGTGGAGCGATTCTCAGCGTTTCACAATTCACCTTATATGCGGATGTTAGTAGAGGCAAACGCCCAAGCTTTACAAAATCTGCTCCAGGAGAAAAGGCGGAAGGGTTGTACAATTTATTTAATAACAAACTTTCCGATGCAGGATTTATAGTTGAAACTGGTGTGTTTGGTGCATTTATGGACGTGAAAATTGTCAATAATGGCCCAGTTACTATTATGCTTGATTCTGAAGAAATGCGAAAATAAAAAAGCAATCATTCTAGTGATATTTCATCACTGGAATGATTGCTTTTTTTAGTTAGAAAAATAATTTGATAATCCATCAGTTACTGAATCAGCAATTTGGCTTCTATAAGATGCCGAATTAATGTTTCGTTCGTCTTTTGCAGAACTCAAGTAACCAAGTTCTAGAAGGACAGCTGGTTGAGAATTTTCTCTTACTACATAATAATCGCCAACTCTTGAGCCGCGGTTAGTAGTAGGGAGATCATTTCCAAGCGTAGTATTTATACTTTCAGCGAGCGATTTATCACTATTATCATAATAATAAGTAGTTTGTCCGCTAACACCTTTGCTACTATCTTCTAAGCTATCAAAATGAATACTAATAAAGACGTCTGCTTTATTTTCTGCTGCTACATTAGTCCGAGATTTTAAGGAAACATATTTATCACTATTTCTCGTTAAAATTACTTTAGCGCCTCTTGATTCTAATTTTTCTTTCAGTTTTTTAGCTGTTTTTAAAGTCATTTCTTTTTCTATAGTACCATTAGCGCCTTTTGCTCCTGGATCATTGCCGCCATGACCGGGGTCAATAACAATGGTCGCTTCGGATAATTTAGTTGTTTTACTTCGTGGGCTGGAAGTTTGGCCTTTGTCGGACACATCAACTACCCAGTTAGCAACATAACCTTCTTCGCCGCTTGTGGTACGAATTTTATACCAGTCACCTTGAACTCCTTGAATAGCGAAACCTTGGCCAGAATTGGCTTTTTCAATAACAGCGCCATCTCGTCCTGGTTTATTTCTTATGTTTGTGGAGTCATCGCGAATCGTTACTGTTTGAAGTTCGCTTTCATCTACTTTTGTTACGGATTCACGTATAGTTAAGTACTGAGAACTAACCCATGCGCTTTTACCGTTATACTGAATTTGCGCCCAACCATTTTGTTGGCTTGTAACGGTTACTTGATCACCGTTATTTAGTAATCCAAGTGATGTGCTTGAAGTACTAGGTTTTTCACGTACATTGAGTCCACCATCAGAAGAGACAATAGCAATACTGTTACTTGCTGCGCTGACATCTGTATTTTCTACTAACCAGCTAGCAACCCAGCCGCTATTTCCGTTATCTAATTGAACTTTGTACCATTGATTTTCTTCACCAACTACCCGGAGTACTTCATTTTTTCTGGCTTGGCTTGTTACATCATAGGCTAAACCAGGACCGCTGCGGACATTTAAGACTTCTGCTTTTACGATGACGGAATTCGCATTCGCCATTGCAATTGTTGTAAAAATACCTGCTGCAATCAATAAAATGGAGACAACGGTGATAAAAATGAATTTATTCTTCATTTAAAGCTAACACCACCCATATACTCATAAACTTTTATCTGACAGTAAAATGTTACCATAAAATGCGCTTTCATGGAACTAGAAAGTGGATTTTTATAAAAAAACTGACAAAATGTTGACTTTTCAGTGTGTTTTTAGTAATCTTAGAATAATTCATATTTAAAACTAGCGACAGAGAAAAGTAAGAAAATCCATGCTATACAGAGAATTTATCCCATTTGGCTGAAAGGATAAAGATAGTCATATTTTCCGAAAAGACACTCTCGAGGTTTCTTGTTGAAAACAGTAAACAAGAACGTATTCAGGCGTTAACTGACTTAAGTGAGGACTTATTAATAGTTCTAATTAGGGTGGTACCACGGGTGTAAATAAACTCTCGTCCCTTGTTTTTATAACAAGTGACGGGGGTTTTTCTTTATATTTTTAAGGAGGGGTATGGTGATGGATTTGCAATTACCAAGAGGGACACGAGATATTTTGCCAGAAGAAGTTAGTAAATGGCATTTTTTAGAATCAGCATTTAAAAAAGTTTGTGAAAACTATCAATACGAAGAAATTAGGACGCCTATTTTTGAACACACTGAGTTATTTGAACGAGGAGTGGGTGATTCAACAGACATCGTATCTAAAGAAATGTATACTTTTCTAGATAAAGGTGGCAGAAGTCTTACATTAAGACCAGAGGGAACTGCTTCGGTCGTGCGCGCTTTTGTCGAACATAAATTATACGGCGAAGTTAGCCAACCTATTAAAATGTACTACAATGAGCCAATGTTCCGCTATGAACGTCCACAAGGCGGAAGACAACGCCAATTTACTCAAATGGGAATAGAAGCACTTGGTAGTGATGATCCTTCCATTGATGTAGAAGTTATCTCGCTTGCAATGGAGTTCTTCCGAAAAATTGGTTTAACTAATATTAAACTAGTCATTAACAGTCTTGGTGATAAAGAAAGTCGTTTAAAACACCGAGAAGCACTAGTTGCACATTTTGAACCACATATTGATGAATTTTGTGCAGAATGTCAGGTGCGTTTACACAAAAATCCACTGCGCATTTTAGATTGTAAAAAAGATCATGATAATCCGCTTATTCAATCAGCGCCATCTATTTTGGATTTCTTAAATGAAGAATCAGTTGCTTATTTTGAAAATGTTAAAAAATACCTAACTGCATTAGAAATTCCATTTGAAATTGATCCAACAATGGTTCGTGGTTTAGATTATTATAATCATACAACGTTTGAAATTATGAGTGTAGAAGAAGGCTTTGGAGCGAAAACAACACTTTGCGGTGGCGGGAGATATCATGGTTTAGTAAAAGAATTCGGTGGGCCTGATACACCAGGGATTGGTTTTGGAATTGGCGTAGAACGAATTTTACTTGCCTTAGAAAAAGCCGAAATCAATATTCCAGAAACAAAACCGTTAGAAGTATATGTAATTACTGCACAGCCAGAAGCTGAATTAAAAGCAGTGACACTTGTAAATAAATTAAGACAAAATGGAATTAGCGCAGAAAAAGACTATTTAAAACGAAAATTAAAAGCACAATTAAAAGATGCTAATAGAAAAAAAGCAATATATACCGTAATTCTAGGTGAAGAAGAGTTACAAACAGGTAATTATCAATTAAAAAATATGGAAACAGGCGAACAAGAAGCTGTTTCGGAAACAACTATTATTGAAAAACTAACAAACACCAAGGAGGAGAAATAAAATGGAAAAACGTACAAGTTACTGCGGTGAATTAAACGAAACACATATTGGTCAAAGTGTTATCCTTCATGGTTGGGTGCAAAAGCGTCGCGACTTAGGTGGACTTATTTTCATTGATTTGCGCGACCGTGAAGGAATTGTCCAAGTGGTTTTCAATCCTGAATTTTCAAAAGAAGCATTGGAAATTGCAGATAGCGTTAGAAATGAATTTGTTGTTACTATCAAAGGAAAAGTTCATGCTCGCGGGGAAAAAGCAATTAACGATAAGTTAGCAACAGGTAAAGTAGAAGTTTTAGCAGAAGAAATTACTATTTTAAATACTTCCAAAACACCGCCATTTTACATTGAAGACGGCGTAAATGTTTCTGATGAACTTCGCTTAAAATATCGCTACTTAGACTTACGTCGCCCGGAAATGAACAATATTTTCAAAATGCGTCACACGGTAACAAGAACTTTCCGAAACAAACTAGATGCACTTGGTTTCTTTGATATTGAAACACCTTACTTAACAAAAAGTACACCAGAAGGAGCGCGTGATTATCTAGTACCAAGTCGGGTATACCCAGGTAATTTCTATGCGCTACCACAATCTCCACAAATTTTGAAACAGTTATTAATGACTGCCGGTTTTGATAAATATTATCAAATCGTACGTTGTTTCCGTGATGAAGATTTGCGCGGTGACCGTCAACCGGAATTCACACAAATCGATTTAGAAACAAGCTTTTTAACAAAAGAAGAGATTCAAGCGATTACAGAAGACATGTTGGTGGATGTTGTTAAAGAAGCGAAAAACATTACTATCGAAAAACCATTCCCACGTATGACTTATAAAGAAGCAATGGACCGTTTTGGTAGCGATAAACCAGATATTCGTTTCGGTTTAGAATTACAAAACGTTTCAGAAGTTGTAAAAGATGTTGATTTTAAAGTATTCCAATCAGCTATTGAAAACGGTGGCGAAGTAAAAGCGATTAATGCAAAAGCTGCCGCAGCTAATTTCTCTCGTAAAGATTTAGATGCATTAGGCGTTTTTGTTGCTAATTACGGGGCAAAAGGGCTAGCTTGGCTGAAAGTAGAAGCTGGTGAATTAAAAGGACCAATTGCTAAATTTTTCCCGGAAGATAAAGCAGCAGAACTACAAGCAGCACTTCAAGCTGAAGATGGCGATTTATTGCTATTTGCAGCAGATAAAGCGGATGTAGTTGCAGCATCACTTGGAGCGCTTCGTAATAAGCTAGGGAAAGACTTAGATTTAATTAATGAAGATGAACTTGCTTTCCTTTGGGTAACAGATTGGCCGCTCTTTGAGTATGACGAAGAAGCAGGGCGTTATGTATCGGCGCATCATCCATTCACTTTACCAAAAGAAGAAGATATTCCACTTCTTGAAACAGATTCTTCCAAAGTAATGGCAGAAGCGTATGATATTGTTTTAAATGGTTATGAAATTGGCGGTGGTTCGCTTCGTATTTATAAAAAAGAAGTACAAGAATCGATGTTCCGCGCGCTTGGTTTCACAGACGAGTCAGCGAAAGAGCAATTTGGTTTCCTAATGGAGGCTTTAGAATATGGTACACCGCCACACGGAGGAATTGCACTTGGTTTAGACCGTATTGTAATGATTCTAGCCGGTAGAAATAACTTGCGCGACACTATCGCATTCCCTAAAACAGGAAGTGCAGTAGATCCACTAACAAACGCACCAGGTGAAGTTAGTGCAGCACAATTAGCAGAATTAAAACTAGAAACAGTGAAAAAAGAAACTAACTAAAAAAAGAAGCTGAGCGACCGCGCTCAGCTTCTTTTTTAAAAATCATCACTTAATTCTTGAATATTTTCGACGTGCACTTTATTAACTAATAATCCTTGATTGGAATCATTGGACCAAAATGGGCCGTTAAGTTCCTTCGCTTCACTGGAGCTGATTTTATTTTTATTATAAAAAGTGGCTTCCACATTGTAGCGATTCCCTTTTTCTACTGTATCCCAACTCTCCTTAGAAAGCGGTAAAGTAATTGATTTGTTTCCAGCACCATCAATTTTGCCGGTGACGGTATTATTTTTATCTTTTTGATCCACCACAAAGTTAAATGTAACATCTACTTTTGACGAAGCATGTTGATAAAGGTAATAACCGCCAAAAAGTAGTATGGCTGCTAGAAGGGTGAAAATGGGGATTTTACGCATAGGGAATTTCGCGCCTCCTTATCTGTTCTAAACGTTCTTCCTTTTCCATTATAAGTGTAAAAGCTAAGAAGCGGAAGGGGTAAACGCCATTTCTCATTGATTTTTTAGAATAGAGGCCCCATTTTTAATTAATTCACCATTTTAACTATTCATTTTGCTGGTTTATCTTGTAAAGCATCGATGCCGGTTTCACCTGTGCTGATTTTAACGACCTCGGCAAGTGGATAAATAAATACTTTTCCATCACCAGGTTCGCCAGTTCGAAGAGTTTCTTTAACGACGCGAAGGACATCTTCAACCGGAACAGTAGAAACAACAATTTCAATTTTCATTCGTTCGTGAACATTACTTTCTTTTTTAGTACCGCGGTATAATTCAATAAATCCTTTTTCTAAGCCAGTCCCAAGTGCTTTTGTAACAGTTAGTCCACTTACGCCAATTTTTGCAAGTTCTTTTTGAAATAAATGGAAGCGATTTGGACGTGTAATAATTTCGATTTTAGTTAATCCTGACATATTGTAAGCCCCCTTATTCTTGATATGCTTTTTCGCCGTGTAGCGTCAAATCAAGTCCTTTATATTCTTGTTCTTCGTTTACGCGAATTGGTAAAAATAGTTTGATTACTACGACAATTAGAGCTGTGACTACTGCAACATATGCGACAGTGGAACCAATTGCGATTAACTGTTTTACAACTAAGGAAGCATTACCGTAAAAGAGACCATCTGCTCCAGCTTCATTTACCTTCGTTGTGGCAAAAAGTCCAGTAGCAATACCGCCCCAAATTCCGCCAATTCCGTGTAAGCCAAACGCGTCAAGCGCATCGTCATATTTCACTTTTCCTTTCAACCAGAATACTGCCCAGAAGCAAAGTGCTCCGCCAAGAAAGCCGATAATCAAAGAGCTAGGTACTGTAACGAAACCGGCAGCAGGTGTAATGGACACTAAACCAGCGATAGCGCCAGAAATTGTTCCAAGCATAGTCGGTTTTTTATTGATTAACCATTCAACCAATCCCCAGCCAATAATTCCAGCTGCAGCCGCTGTATTCGTATTAACAAATGCAGTCATCGCTACATTATCAATCGTGAGGGCGCTACCGACATTAAACCCATACCAACCAAACCAGACTAGAATTCCGCCAATAAGAGCAAGCGGGAGGTTATGAGGTGAAGCTGAGTCAGCTTCTTTTCTGCGGCCAATCATAATAGCTAAGACAAGACCCGTTACACCTGAACTGATATGAACAACATTTCCACCAGCGAAATCAAGTGCTCCTAGCTCGCGTAACCAACCACCGTCGCCCCAAACCCAGTGTGCAACAGGGGAATATACTAGTAACGACCATAAAATAATAAAAATCAAGTAAGCAGAGAAGTTCATCCGTTCAGCAAATGCCCCAGAAATGATAGCTACTGTTAAAATAGCGAAAGTCATTTGGAACATCATAAACAGAATATGTGGAATTGCATCTGAGTATGTGTCGTTTGCCGCAAAACCAACATTATGAAGGAAAGTCCAGTCGAAACTTCCGATAAAGCCATTTCCAGGTGCAAAAGCTAATGAATACCCAACGATCACCCAAAGAATAGAAATAATTGCCATGGAGCTAAAACTATACATTGCTGTACTTAACACGTTTTTGCGGCGAACCATACCGCCATAAAATAATGCAATCCCTGGTGTCATCAACCAAACCAATAAAGTACAAAAGAACATAAATACTGATTCCATACTCAACTCTCCTTTTTGTTAGATAAACTAACATGTAATATTTTATTTATGCGTTTATAATACACTATATTCAAATAAAGGCAAGAATATTTTATCAATTCAATCAATTTGGTTAGATTATCTAACATGTAGCGTTTTCAATTGGGTGTTTTTTAGATTTATTTCTGAATAATCAGACAAATAAATGGGCTAGTTTCCGTAAAAATGGTAGATAAAAAGCCTATTAAAAAATAGGCTTTTTCCATTAAATATAAAACATGTAACCATCTGTTAGTTCAGAATCAGTAGAATGTTTTAGTAAGTCAGCAAGAGTAGTTTGATCTAACACGTCGCGGACAGCATTGCGCATTCGAGTCCAAAGTTCTCTCTGGGCTGCTTCTTCATCTTCCATACTTTCAACGAGTACAATGGGACCTTCTAGTGTACGAATAATGTCACCAGCAGTAATTTTTTCAGGGTCGCCGTTTAATACATATCCACCGTGTGCACCGCGGATACTTTTGACAATTCCTGCATTACGAAGCGGTCCGATTAATTGTTCTAAGTAATGCTCGGATAAATTTTTATCTTGAGCAATACTGCGAAGAGAGATAGGCCCATCACCAATCCTTTTCGCGAGTTCAAGTGTTATTGTCAAGCCATAACGGCCTTTTGTTGTAATTTTCATTTTTATATAACCTCCAGTAATTTCAAAAAACACTTATATCGCATCTATTATATCGGAATTGCTGTCAGAAGGCAATGGAAACAAGCGAGTGAACGTACAGGTGTTCTTATGGTATAATAGAAAAGAAGCAAATGAGAAGGAGCGGTTATATGGCAATTCAACCTTTAGCTTACCGAATGCGTCCAAAAGCACTTGATGAAATTGTAGGACAAACGCATTTAGTCGGTAAAGATAAAATTATTTATCGGATGGTCAAAGCGAAACAATTATCTTCTATGATATTATACGGGCCGCCTGGAATTGGAAAAACCTCGATTGCCAGTGCGATTGCTGGTAGTACTAAATATGCTTTCCGGACATTAAACGCAGTAACAAATAACAAAAAAGATATGGAAGTAGTAGCAGCCGAGGCGAAAATGAGCGGTACAGTTATTCTTCTATTGGATGAAGTACATCGTTTAGATAAAGCAAAGCAGGATTTTTTACTTCCTTTACTTGAAAGTGGAGCGATTATTTTAATTGGTGCAACGACAAGTAATCCTTATATCGCGATTAATCCTGCGATTCGAAGTAGAACGCAAATTTTTGAATTAAAACCTTTAACGGTAGAAGATATTATGATAACAATGGACCGAGCTCTTCATGATAAAGAACGTGGACTTGGAAACTATGAAGTGGAAATAGATGAATTTGCGAAAAAACATTTTGCCACGGCGAGTAATGGTGATGTACGTAGTGCTCTTAATGCGCTGGAACTTGCTGTTATTTCTTCTGAACCAAATGAGGACGGGGTTATTCATATTACGCTTGATGTCGCGGAAGAGTGTTTGCAAAAGAAAAGCCTTGCGCATGATAAAGACGGCGATGCTCATTACGATGTTTTAAGTGCTTTCCAAAAATCAGTTCGTGGTAGCGACGTTAATGCAGCACTCCATTATATGGGGCGTTTAATTGAAGCAGGAGATTTAGTGAGTATTAGCAGGAGAATGCTTGTTATGGCTTATGAGGATATTGGTCTTGCAAACCCACAAGCCGGTTCACATACACTTGCTGCAATTCAAACCGCAGAAAAAGTAGGTTTTCCTGAGGCGAGAATTCCGCTTGCAAATGCTGTTATTGAACTTTGTCTTTCACCGAAATCAAATTCTGCTATTATGGCAATTGACGCAGCATTAGCTGATATTCGCCAGGGAAATAGTGGCGAAGTGCCCGATCATTTACGTGATGGTCATTATTCAGGTGCCAAAAAACTTGGTCGAGCAATTGATTACAAGTATCCGCATAATTACGATAATGCATGGGTGAATCAACAATATTTACCTGATCGACTCAAAAATAAATTATATTATGACCCGAAATTCACTTCGAAATTCGAACAAACAATCGCTGGTGTGTACCAAAAAATTAATGAAAATAAAGCGAAAAAAGAATAAAAAATTACCAAACTGAAAAGTCGCTAACATTGAAATTTCGTCTTTCATATGGTATTCTAAGTTAAGAAAAGAAACCCTAATGTATTCGATATAGTTCCTGATATTTTTGAACCGAACAATTTTTTATACCTAGGGAGCTTGGAGTTCCGGCGCGGCGCACATGCCTTCACACGAGGAAGTGCAAACCGTTAGACAGAGCACCCACCTGCTTTAATTGAGAGCGGGTTCAAAGGAAGGGAATCCTAAACGGTACGATTGGGGTTTCTTTTTTGCGTGTAAATAGGAGTTATTCCTCTTTACTTTACAGGAGTATTGCTGTTACAATAAGAAACGATTAACGGCGAACAGGAATTCGTCACCAAAAAAGGACGCGATAAAAAATGGAAAACAGAATTTACTTAGACCATGCTGCGACAAGTCCGATTCATCCAGAAGTTATCCAAACAATGCTTGGCGCAATTACTAATACGTACGGCAATCCATCCAGTATCCATTATGCTGGGCGAGAGGCAAGAAAAGCGCTTGATGAAGCACGTCATACTATTGCCCAAAGTATTCAAGCTGAAGAAAAAGAAATTGTTTTCACTAGCGGTGGTACAGAAGGAGATAACTTGGCTCTTATTGGAACAGCTTTAGCACATAAAGAGAATGGAAAACATATTATCACCTCACAGATTGAGCATCATGCTGTTTTAAAAACTTGTGAATATCTTGAAACGCAAGGTTTTGAAGTCACTTATTTACCAGTAGATGAGCATGGGATAGTGTCTAGTGAGAGCGTGCAAAAAGCTTTACGCCCTGATACAATTCTTGTTTCTATTATGTATGGTAATAATGAAATTGGTACTATCCAGCCGATTGCAGAAATTGGCGCTGTACTTCTTGACCATCAAGCCGTTTTCCACACAGATGCAGTACAAGCTTACGGGCTATTAAATATAAATGTAATAGAACTTGGAGTAGATTTATTAACTACTTCTTCTCATAAAATAAATGGACCACGTGGCGTAGGCTTTTTATACGTCAAAAATGGCACACGTCTTGCTTATCAAATGCACGGCGGGGAACAAGAACGAAAACGTCGCGCTGGGACTGAAAACTTAGCAGGAATCTGTGGTTTTAGTGCAGCTTCTACCATTATGACAAATGAACGTGAACTTAAAAATGAGGAATATGTTTCCTTTAAAAAGCGCATGGCGGAAATTTGGCGTGCAGCGGGCTTAGATTTTGAAGTGAACGGTTTAGAAGCAAATACATTACCACATGTTTTTAGCGTGCGTTTCCCAGGAGTCTCCATTGAGCAATTACTAATGAATTTAGATATGGAAGGCATTGCTGTTTCTAGTGGTTCAGCATGTACAGCGGGAACTGTTGATCCTTCTCATGTTTTAGTAGCTCTTTTTGGAGAAAATCACCCGGCAATCCAAGAAACAGTTCGGATTAGTTTTGGGCTGGGGAACCATTTGGAAGAAATAGAAGCGGCGGCTACGAAAGTTAGTGAAGTCGTGGCGCGTTTAATGAAAAATTAAGAAGGTGAGGAGCTAGCTTTGAGTACAAATAATAGTGACATTCGTGTAGTTGTCGGCATGTCAGGCGGAGTAGATTCATCAGTCACTGCTCATATATTAAAAGAACAAGGTTATGATGTCATTGGTATTTTCATGAAAAATTGGGACGATACTGATGAATTTGGTGTTTGTACAGCGACGGAAGACTATGATGATGTCATTCGAGTAGCAAACCAAATTGGAATCCCGTATTATGCAGTGAATTTCGAAAAAGAATATTGGGATAAAGTATTTACCTATTTCTTAGATGAATATAAACTGGGTCGTACGCCAAATCCAGATGTTATGTGTAATAAAGAAATTAAATTTAAGGCATTTTTGGAACATGCAGAATGCCTTGGTGCAGACTATGTGGCTACAGGTCACTATGCACAAGTAAAAAAAGTAGGCGACGAAATCGAATTACTTCGTGGAGTCGATAATAATAAAGACCAAACCTATTTTTTAAATCAACTTTCCCAAGATCAATTGAAAAAAGTAATGTTTCCGCTAGGTGGTATGGAAAAAACAGAAGTGCGTGAAATTGCGACAAAAGCTGGACTTGCTACTGCCAACAAAAAAGATAGCACGGGGATTTGTTTTATTGGTGAAAGAAACTTCAAACAATTTTTAAGTGAATATCTCCCGGCACAACCTGGTGATATGAGAACTTTGGACGGCGAAGTGCTTGGTAAACATGATGGCCTAATGTATTACACAATTGGTCAACGCCATGGTCTAGGAATCGGTGGAGACGGTGAACCTTGGTTTGTTGTTGGTAAAGATTTAAAAAATAATGTTTTATTTGTAGAACAAGGTTTCCATCACGATTCTTTGTACTCAGATTCGTTAATTGCCACAGATATTTCCTTTACTACCAATTCAGAAAAACCAAAAACTTTTGTTTGCACAGCAAAATTCCGTTACCGTCAAACAGATACAAAAGTAACTGTGAACATGCGTGAAGATGGCACAGCAGAAGTAGTTTTTGCGGATCCAGTGCGTGCAATTACTCCTGGTCAAGCAGTTGTTTTCTATGATGGCGACATTTGCTTAGGCGGGGGAACTATTGATACCGTTTGGAAAAAAGGCGCAAAGTTAAACTATGTTGGTTAAAATTAGAACCGGAGAATCTTGTTTTCTACGAGACTCCGGTTTTTTCCTGTTTAAATGAGTTATTTTAAGGCGATTTTATGGTAAAATATTAAACGATACAAGGAAAAGAGGTCCTTTATGAAAAAGTTAGCGATTTTCGGGAGTGTAATAGTTTTATTTTGTCTTCTAATTTGGGGATATTTTTATTTTAATTCTGAGCCATCAAATGTAGCTGAAGAAGCTGCAAACTCAACAAAAACGGTTGATGTGCTTGAGGAAAATGATATACTTGTTTTTACTCCGCGAAAGTCGGATGCAGGAATCAGCGTTATTTTGTATCCAGGAGCTTTTGTGGACGCACTGAGCTATGCGCCACTTGCGAACAAATTAGCTTCGAGTGGTTATAAAACATACATTGCTGAGATGCCTCTTAATTTAGCTGTATTTGGTAAAAATCGTGCGGCTGATATTATTGATGAAGCACCTGATGAAAAGTTTGTGATTGGCGGTCATTCGCTTGGAGGCGTTATGTCTTCCCGATTTGCACATGAAAACGAGAGTGAAATCGAAGGCGTGTTTTTCTTAGCGAGTTATCCTGATAAAAAAGGTTCGCTGAAAAATGCCTCTTTCCCAGCGCTTTCCATAACTGGGACAAAAGATGATGTTTTAAATAAAGATGCTTATGATAAAAATAAAAAATACTTGCCTAAAGATACTACATTTGTATCTATTGAGGGTGGAAATCATGCGCAATTCGGGTCATACGGAGCCCAGCATGGCGACGGGAAAGCTACTATTAGTGAGGCGGAACAAACTGATCAAGTTTCAAATGCACTAATAGCATGGTTAAATACGTCTGTAAAAAACCAAGAAAGATAGAGGAGAATTTAAAATGGATAAAAATCAATTAGGAATCAAACAAATGCAAGAGGGAAACTTAGAAGAAGCAGTTAAACTATTTACGGAAGTAATTGAAGAACATCCTAGTGATCCAGTTGGTTATATTAATTTTGGTAATGTTTTACTATCAATGGATGATTTTGAACGCGCAGAATTATTTTTCAAAAGAGCGCTTGAACTAGATGACACGGTTCCGGCGGCTTATTATAGCTTAGGAAATTTATATTACGAATTGGAACGTTATCAAGAAGCAGCGGATAGCTTCCAAAATGCAACAAAACAAGGAATGGAAAATGGCGATTTATTTTTCATGTTAGGAATGAGTTTTGTTCAAATGGAAGAGTTAACGCTAGCTATGCCTTATTTACTTAGAAGTGTCGAATTAAATCCAGAAGATAGTGAAGCGTTATTTCAATATGGTATCGTTCTTGCTCGCAGCGGATTTTACGAAGATGCGATTAATATGCTTGAAAGAGTACTTCTTATTAAACAAGAAGATCCAGATGCACTTTATAATATCGGAGCTGCTTATCTGGCATGGCAAGGCGACATTGTACTTGCAAAAAATTACTTTGAACGCGCGCTTGCAACTGGAATACCGCATGAACTTGCTGAGAATGCTTTAAACGCTATTCAAGATTTAGAAAACGAAGCGGAATAAAAATATAGAAAGGAGGCGGCTAAAGATGGCTGAACAAGAATCTCTTGCCTTATTTAATGATACCCCAGAAGAGCTTTTCATGAAGGGGACGATGTTGTCTACCATTTTTTATAATGCCGAAAACCTCTTTTCTGTGGTAAGAATTCTAGTAAAAGAGACGAATGCGAATTGGGATGAAAAGGATATTATTGTAACTGGTTTTTTCCCAGCGCTTCATGAACAAGAAGTGTATACTTTTTACGGAAAAATGCAGGAACATGCTAAATTTGGTCAGCAATTTAAAGCGGACCGGTTTCGAAAAGAAATGCCTCAATCTCGCGCTGGCTTGATTAACTATCTTTCAGGGGAACTTTTCAAAGGGATTGGTAAAGTAACAGCGGAAAACATTGTCGATACAATTGGTGATGACGCGATTACGAAAATACTATCTGACCCAAGTTTACTAAATACTGTTCCTAAACTGCCTTCTGGAACAGCGGAAAGTTTGCTTGCTTCCCTTAGAGAAAATCAAGGTTTAGAGCATGTGATGGTTGGTTTAAATGAATATGGCTTTGGCCCGCAATTATCCATGAAAATTTTTCAGGTATATAAACAAAATGCGATCGAAGTGCTAGAAAATAATCCTTATAAATTAATTGAAGATGTTAAAGGAATTGGTTTCCAGCGTGCTGATGAGCTTGGGCGTAAGCTTGGACTTGGTGGAAACCATCCAGAACGACTTAGAGCAGGAATTTTATTTATGCTAGATTCCGTTTGTATGCAGCAAGGGCATGTCTATATGGAACAAGAGGTTTTGCTCGGGGAAGTAACTTATCTGCTAGAAGAAAGTGAAGGCATTAGGATTGATCAGGCTATTTTACTACAACAAATGGAAAAGCTTGCAGAAGAACAAAAAATAATTACCGAAAATACGCGTGTCTATATGCCGTCACTTTATTATTCAGAAAGCGGTTTTGCTTACCATGTAAAACGGATGTTAAAGCAAACAGAGTATCAAGAACAATTTCCGCAATCGGAGTTTTTATTAGCGCTTGGGGAACTTGAAGAGCGCATTGGCGTGCATTACGGGGAATCTCAACGTGCGGCATTAGAACAAGCTTTAATGTCACCGATGCTCGTTCTTACTGGAGGACCAGGAACAGGGAAAACGACTGTTATTAAAGGAATTGTAGAATTATATGCCGAGTTAAATGGTGTTAGTCTTGATCCACATGCCTATAAAGATGGTGCGACTTTTCCAGTGTTACTCGCAGCTCCAACAGGTCGTGCGGCTAAACGAATGTCTGAATCCACTGGCCTTCCAGCAATGACGATTCACCGGTTACTTGGAATGAATGGCCAAGAACAGATGGATGACGATGCAGAACGATTAATTGATGGACGTTTGTTAATTGTGGATGAAATGTCAATGGTGGATATTTGGCTTGCGAATCAATTATTCCGCGCTTTACCTGCTCATATGCAAGTAGTGCTCGTTGGCGACCAAGACCAGCTTCCTTCTGTTGGACCAGGTCAAGTTTTAAAAGATATTCTACAATCAGAACAAATTCCGACGGTTGCACTTTCAGATATTTATCGGCAAAAAGATGGTTCTTCAATCATTGAAATGGCTCATTATATCAAAGAAGGAATGCTGCCAGCTGATTTTGCGAAAAATAGTGCCGATCGGTCATTTTTCCACTGTACTGTAAATCAAATTGGTGACGTTGTGGAACAAGTCGTGAAAAATGCTAAAAATAAAGGTTTTCGTGCAAAAGATATTCAAGTGTTGGCTCCAATGTATCGCGGTCCAGCTGGAATTGATATATTAAATAAAAAACTACAAGAAATCTTTAATCCAAACGACACTGGTCGCCGAAAAGAAGTACAATTTGGCGAAATCAAATACCGGGTTCACGACAAAGTGTTGCAACTAATCAATCAACCGGAAAAAAATGTCTTTAACGGTGACATTGGCGAAATCGTATCCATTATTTATGCCAAAGAAAATACCGAGAAACAAGATTTAATTGTCGTTCAATTTGACCAAACAGAGGTTTCTTATTACAGGCAAGAATTTAATCAATTAACCCATGCTTATTGTTGTTCGATTCATAAAGCGCAGGGAAGTGAGTTTCCGATTGTTATTATGCCAATTGTGCGTAGTTATTACCGGATGTTACGTAGAGATTTGTTATATACTGGCGTTACAAGAAGTAAACAATTCCTAATTCTTTGCGGAGAAGAAGAAGCTTTCCGAATGGGTGTAGAACGTGTAGATGAAAATAAGCGAAATACCACTCTATCGGAACGTTTAATGAGTGAAGATGTGATGCTCGAACAAATGACAAATAAACGAATATTAACTGCCGAAAACATTACGGAGATTGATCCAATGATTGGGATGGAAGGAATTACTCCAGAACAATTTATGGCAGGATGAAAAACACCCACTTGCGAGTGGGTGTTTTTTTATTGCTCATTATCTTGGAAAAATGGTAAACGAATCGTAAATGTCGTGCCTTTATTTGGCTCGCTAGTAACGCTAATTGTTCCATCATGGTATTCAATTAACTGTTTCACGATAGAAAGACCAATTCCAGATTCCCCGAAAGCTGTATTCGTTCGGGACATATCTGCTTTATAAAATCGTTCCCAAATCTGTTCTAGTTCTTCTGTGTTCATGCCGATGCCGGTATCCGTAATAGTTAATACAGATTCCTTATAATCCTGAGTTCCAGTTAAGGTAATCAGACCATTTTCAGTAAACTGGACACCATTTTTAACAATATTAATAAATACTTGAGTTAAACGGTCATAATCGGCGTAAATATACATATCTTTATCAATATCGACTGTAATCTTATTGCCTTTTTCAGTGGCTACATAATCTAGTTGTTCTTTAATTAGCTCTAAAAATTCATGACCATTAAAGCGAGTTTTTTGTAGTTTGATTTTATTGCTGCGTATTTTTTCATAATCAAGGTTTTCATTAACCAATTTTGTTAATCGTTTTGCTTCCGTATCTATTAAAGCAATACAGCGATCTGTTTCACTTTTTGGAATAATATCGTTTACTAGACCTTCTGTTAAGCCACTAATTGTTGTGAGTGGGGTACGCATTTCATGGGAAACATCCGCGATAAACTGGCGCCGACGTTTTTCTTGTCGTTCAATTTCTTCTTGAGATGTTTCAAGCGTTTCCGTCATTTTGTTGAAATCAATGGCAAGTGCGCCAATTTCATCAAAATTATTCTCTTTTAGCCGCGCTTTATAATTGCCTTGGATCACATCTTTTGTCGCTGAACGCAATTTATTAATCCGATTGACTTGTAGTTTGGACAGAATAGCACTCAAAATAAGCGCAATCGTAATCGACAGTAAAATAGTATAGAACATATAACGATTAATTGTTCCAATCACTTGTTCAGTTCCGCTAATTGGAGAATTCAAGACGATAGATCCAACAAACTTATCGCCATCCATAATAGGCACATAAACAATAGTCATTTCACGATTAAAACGATTGTCGATTTTTTTACTAACTGTTTCACCACTTTTCAATTTTTTCTTATCATCTTTTGAAATTGAAAAATCTTTTGGTAATGGTTGATTGAGCTGAGTAGGGTAAATCGTTTCGTCATCTGCATTTTTGATGGTGTAATGGATCTTTTTAACATCTAAAATGCGCTGATACGTATTAAGAACTTGAATGGTTGCATCTTGCGGCGAGTGGCGAATGTCCATCGAAATCGTTTCACCATAACTAGTTAAATCATCTACTTGGCTTTGATAAAAATAGTCTTTTAGTGAGTGAGAAACAAGCACGCCAATCATAATACAAGCAATAAGTAAAATGATAAATTGTGTGAAAAAAAGTTGGTAGGCATATTTAAATTTCATTCGCTTCATTCCGTTTCATCAAATTTATAGCCTACACCCCAAACAGTGTGTAAAAACGGCTTCGTGTCTGTTGCGATTTTTTGGCGTAAACGTTTGATATGAACATCCACTGTACGCTCATCCCCGTAAAATTGATAACCCCAGACTTGCTCGAGTAACTGTTCTCTTGAAAAAACTTGACGCGGATGTTGCATTAGAAAGTAAAGTAAATCAAATTCTTTCGGAGTCAAGGCATCAAGCAGCTCACCTTGATAAAAAATTTCCCGGGTGCGCTTACTAATTTTAAAATAAGTTGTTTCTAAAATGTCTTCATCATTTTCAGTCGTCGCATGATTGTTTTTTCGACGAGTAACAGCTTTGATACGCGCCATTAATGTAAGTGGGCTAAATGGTTTCGTAACATAATCATCAGCGCCCATTTCAAGACCAAGCACTTGATCAGATTCAGACTCTTTTGCCGTTAAAATAATAATCGGAACATCACTAACTTCACGAATTTTACGGCAAATTGTCATTCCGTCCATATTTGGCAGCATTAAATCAATAATTGCAATATCAAAATCATCCTTAAAAAATGTTTCATAACCAAGTTTGCCATCATGCACAAACGTAGCATCAATTTCTTCTTTCATAAAGAACATTTCTATCATTTCACAAACGCTGACATTATCTTCTATCATAAGTAGTTTCATATTTTGTATTCACTCCTCTTACATTAAAACTAGACTAATTAGACCCAATAATCAAGCCAAATTATTTTTTTCGCGAAAGTTTAAAATATGCATCATAGTTTGTTCATACTTTCTTCATAACTGCCCAGTAATCTTAGTGGGGTAGAAACAGAAATGGAGGAAATTACATGAATTTTTTTAAGAGAGCATGGCTCAGCATGAAAGCAAGAAAAGGTAGATCTGTTTTACAACTAATTATTTTCACAGTAGTGTGTGTGCTTATTTTATCAGGCTTTACCATTCAATCCGCTGCAGATAAAGCAAGTGAATTAGCGAGGGAACAGCTAGGAGGTACAGTAACATTAACTGTTGACCAAGAAAAGCAAATGGCTGCAATGAAAGAAGAGGCTGCAAATAGTGATAGCAGTTCGACAGACTCAAAACCAAAATTTCAAAGTAACCCAATTGATGTAAGCGATGCGAACGAATTAGCATCATTAGATCATGTGAAAAATTACAATTACTATTCAAGTACGCAAGCATTAGCGTCTGGATTTGACCCTATTGAATCTTCAGGAGACACTTCCTCTAGCAGTGATGATTCCTCGAGTTCTAATCAAACAGGAGGTCCAGGCGGTGGAAATGGCGGTCCGCAAATGGTAGATGCAGACTTAAGTATTAGCGGTCTACTTGATTCCGCAACAAGTACCGATTTTGATGCAGGAACAAGTAAATTAACAAGTGGGGTAGCTATTACAGCTAATGATAAAGATAAAAATGTTGCAATGGTAGAAGAAAACTTAGCAGAACAAAATGACTGGAAAGTTGGCGACTCTTTTACCGTTACTTCAAGTGATGGAAATACAAAAGTAACACTAAAAATTGTTGGTATTTATAAAACAACAGATTCAGGAAGTGATATGGCGCAAAACTTCTCTTTCCTAAACCCTTATAACAAAGTATACGTTCCTTATACAGTTGCCAATACTATTAAAGGTTCTGATTATAAAGACACAGTAGACTCTGCCGTTTACACTATGGATGATGCGGCTAATATTTCTGCTTTTGAGAAAGAAGCGAAAAAAGTTGATGGCATTGACTGGGATACATTTAAATTAGATGCTAACGATACACTTTATCAACAAATGATTGGCCCAATTAATAGTGTAGCTTCGTTTTCTAAAAATGTAGTTTATATAGTTAGTATTGCGGGAGCCTTAATCCTAGGCTTACTTGTAATGATGCAAGTGCGTGATCGTAAATACGAAATGGGCGTGCTATTAGCTATTGGAGAAAAACGTGGTAAATTAATCGCTCAGTTTTTTGTAGAAATTTTAATAGTAGCGCTCGTTTCCTTTGGTTTAGCAGCTGCAAGTAGTCATTATGTGGCTCAATTAGCTGGAAACCAATTACTAGCACAGCAAAATTCATCTACTACAAGTGAATCAACTACTTCAGAAAATCGCGGCCCAGGTGGCGGTGGTCCAGGAGGTCCAGGTGGATTTGCGGGAAGTGTTAGTAACTTAACGAAAAATACAGAACAAATTAAAGAACTCAACATCCAAGTAACTTTAGAAGATATGCTGAAAATGGGTGGAATTGGTATTGGAATCGCCTTTATATCCGTTCTTTTACCGGCAGCACTTGTTCTTCGTATGAATCCAAAAACAATTCTAACTAAACAGGAGTAGGTGACGATATGACCAAAGTATTGACGTTTGAAAATATCTCTTATTGGTATAAAACAAAAGATGAATCGATTTTAAGTGATATAAATTATGATTTTGAAGCTGGTGTTTTTTACACTGTAGTAGGAAGTTCTGGCTCTGGAAAAACCACTTTCTTATCGCTTGCAGGAGGACTGGATACACAAAAAGAAGGAGACATCTACTATAAAGGTAGTTCGCTCAAAAGCATTGGCTTACAACAATTTAGAAATAGATATGTATCCATTGTATTCCAAAGTTATAATCTTTTAACGTATATGACCGCTCTTCAAAACGTTACAACTGCAATGGAAATTACCCATGTCAATCAGCCAGACAAAAAAGCTTTTGCACTAAGCATGCTTGAAAAAGTGGGCATTACTGAGAAAATGGCGCGCCAAAAAGTGCTGACTTTAAGTGGCGGAC
Organism: Listeria sp. Marseille-Q6474; assembly: GCF_946902005.1. NCBI lineage: Bacteria > Bacillati > Bacillota > Bacilli > Caryophanales > Listeriaceae > Listeria > Listeria sp. Marseille-Q6474. The sequence continues at coordinate 198,812 of NZ_CAMPPS010000001.1, forward strand.
AGCAGCAAAGGGTTTCAATCGCACGGGCGTTATGTTGTGAAACAGAATTAATCGTTGCTGATGAACCTACCGGAAACTTAGACGAACGAACAAGTAAAGAAGTAGTTACGTTATTCCAAGATTTAGCGCATAAAGAAGGAAAATGTGTCATTATGGTAACGCATGACCCTGAAATTGCGAAAGTATCAGATGTAAAACTAACTCTTAAAAACGGAAGCTTTGTTGAAAAGAAACAATCAACGAATAGCTTAATAAACAGTTGACATTTAGCCATCCGTTCTTTATAATTTAGTTTATTGTTGAATAAATATTGATACATGATAGGAATATGATTTTGGTTTCCACGTGATTAGAGAGTTTTCCCTTGGCTGGAAGGAAAACCACGCTTGTGCCGAAGTTGCTCTCCCATTAGATGGTCCGTCTTATCCACGTTAACAGATAATTGAAGAGGTAATGATACAAAGTCTATATCATTGCAAACAGGGTGGTACCGCGATTTGCCAAAATCGTCCCTGTGAGCAATCATATAGGCTTTTTTTGTTGTAAAAAACCAAAAGGAGGAAATAAAAAATGAAACAATTATCAAGCGCAGAAGTAAGACAGCTATTTTTAGATTTCTTTAAAGAAAAAGGGCATACAATCGAACCTAGTGCACCACTTGTACCAAACAACGATCCGACGATTCTTTGGATTAATAGTGGTGTAGCAACAATGAAAAAATACTTTGATGGTTCGGTTATTCCGGATAATCCAAGAATGGCTAATGCACAAAAATCAATCCGTACGAATGACATTGAAAACGTAGGTAAAACAGCCCGTCACCATACTTTCTTTGAAATGCTAGGAAACTTTTCGATTGGTGATTACTTTAAAGAAGGCGCAATTCTTTTTGCTTGGGAATTCCTAACAAGTCCTAAATGGATTGGCTTTGATCCTGATAAATTATATGTCACTGTTTATCCTGAAGACGAAGAAGCGAAAACTTTATGGCGCGAAAAAATCGGCTTAAGTGAAGATCATATCGTGGAAATTGAAGATAATTTCTGGGATATAGGTATTGGACCAAGTGGCCCGGATAGCGAAATTTTCTATGATCGTGGACCAGCTTTTGGAGATGACGAAAGTGACCCAGAATTATATCCAGGTGGCGAAAATGAACGTTACTTAGAAATTTGGAACCTTGTATTTTCTCAGTTTAACCATAATCCAGATGGAACATATACACCACTTCCTAAACAAAACATTGATACCGGGATGGGTCTAGAACGCATGGTTTCTATCATCCAAGACGCGCCAACGAACTTTGAAACAGATTTATTTATGCCGATTATTCGTGAAGTAGAACAAATTTCTGGCGTGAAATACGGTCATAAACAAGAAAATGATGTTGCGTTTAAAGTAATCGCTGACCATATTCGTACCGTGGCATTTGCAATTGGCGATGGCGCATTGCCATCCAACGAAGGACGTGGATACATTTTGCGTCGTTTACTTCGCCGTGCAGTTCGTTACGCAAAAGTACTTACAATCAATGAACCATTTATGTACAAATTAGTGCCAGTCGTTGGTAAAATCATGAATAGTTTCTATCCAGAAGTAGAAAATCAAACAGACTTTATTCAAAAAGTAATTCGTACGGAAGAAGAACGATTCCACGAAACATTAAATGAAGGTCTAGCAATCCTTGAAACGATCCTTAAAAATGCCAAAGAAACAAACGAACAAACTATTAAAGGCGCAGATATCTTCAAATTATATGATACATTTGGTTTCCCAGTAGAATTAACGGAAGAATACGCAGAAGACCATGGCTTAAAAGTCGATCATGCTGGATTTGAAGCTGAAATGAAAGAACAACGCGACCGTGCTCGTTCCGCCAGAGCAGACGTGAAATCAATGCAAGTTCAGGGCGAACTGCTAGCTAATTTAACAGATAAAAGTGAATTCGTTGGCTATAATACAACAGAACATGTTTCTGAAATATTGTATTTAATTCAAGATGATACGCTTGTTGATGAAGTAGCTTCTGGAAGCGAGGCACAAGTTATTTTCAAAGAAACACCATTTTATGCAGAAAGCGGCGGACAAGTTGCTGATAAAGGAACGATAGAAAGTGAAACAGGAGTTGCTTACGTAGAAGATGTTCAAAAAGCTCCTAATAAACAAAACTTACACCGTATTTCTGTAAAAGAAGGCGTATTAAAAACAGGCGACACAGTGAAACTTGCTGTTGACAAAGTAAAACGTCGTGAAACAATCAAAAATCATACAGCAACCCATCTTTTACATCGTGCACTCAAAGATACATTAGGCGAACATGTTAACCAAGCAGGTTCACTCGTTTCCCCAGATCGCTTACGTTTTGACTTCTCTCATTTTGGTCAAATTACAGAAGAAGAATTAACAAAAATGGAAGAAATCGTCAATGAAAAAATCTGGGAACAAATCAATGTTATTATTGAAGAAATGCCGATTGCAGAAGCGAAAGAACTTGGAGCTATGGCCCTTTTTGGGGAAAAATATGGCGAGGTCGTTCGTGTGGTTCAAGTTGGTAAATATAGTATTGAACTTTGCGGTGGCGTTCACGTTCGTAATACAGCAGACATTGGTCTATTTAAAATCGTTTCTGAAACAGGTATCGGAGCGGGAACTCGACGTATTGAAGCAGTTACCGGAAAAGAAGCATATCGCTTTGTGACTGAACAAGAAAATACACTAAAACAAACTGCTAACCTACTAAAAACAACTACAAAAGAAACGCCGCAAAAAGTAGAGCAACTGCAAGCTGATTTACGTGAAGTAAGACGTGAAAACGAATCATTATTAAGTAAATTAGCAAGTGCTGCAAGTGCCGATATTTTTGAATCACCAGAAGAAATCGGTGGCGTAAAAGTAATTGCTAAACAAGTAAATGCGAAAGATATGAACCAATTACGTCAGTTTGTTGATAACTGGAAAGATAAAAAAATTGGTGGCGTTCTTGTTCTAGGAGCAGTTCAAGGTGATAAAGTAAACTTGATTTCTGCAGTTTCAGAAGATGCAATCAAAGCTGGCTATCATGCTGGTAAACTTTTAAAAGAAGTTGCGACACGATGCGGCGGAAATGGTGGCGGACGTCCTGATATGGCACAAGCTGGCGGTAAAAATCCAGCTGAACTAGGAACAGCTCTTGATTATGTTTCTACATGGGTGAAAGAACAACAAGCATAAATTTTCGTTAAAGCACTTCATTTTTCTTTGTTATTTCCGTTCACATGGTGTAAAATGAATAGAGATACATGAAGGAATGAGGTGCTTCGATTATGGATTCAAAAGATCAAACAATGTTTTACAACTTCGGCGATGATTCAATTGAAGAAGATGTAAAAAAATTAATGAAACAAGTCTACGTTGCTCTTGAAGAAAAAGGCTATAATCCCGTTAATCAAATCGTTGGCTATTTACTCTCAGGTGACCCTGCCTATATACCTCGTCACAAGGATGCCCGGAGCATGATACGCCGTTTAGAACGAGATGAAATTATCGAGGAACTTGTTAAAGCGTATCTGAAAAATAACGAAATTGGTGAGAAATGAGAATAATGGGTTTAGATGTCGGCTCGAAAACAGTCGGCGTAGCGATAAGTGATCCGCTTGGTTGGACCGCACAAGGTGTTGAAACCATTCAGATTGACGAGAGCAGAAAACAATTTGGCTACGACAGAGTAAAAGAGCTCGTGCTCGAATACGAAGTTGAAAAAGTCGTTGTTGGGCTACCTAAGAATATGAATAATACCATCGGACCTCGTGCTGAAAGTTCCAAAATATATGCTGAAGTACTTGAGTCAAGAATTGGACTTCCTGTTGTACTTTGGGATGAACGTTTGACCACTTCTGCCGCTGAAAGAACTTTGATCGAAGCAGACGTTTCGCGTAAAAAACGAAAAGAAGTAATTGATAAGTTAGCTGCAGTAATGATTTTACAGTCCTATTTGGACACTACTAATTAATTTGAGGTGAATTTAATGGCAGAAGAACATAACCATAATCATGAAGAAGAAAATATTATTTGGATTACAAATGAAGAAGGAAAAGAAGAAGCTTTTGAAATTCTAATGAGCTTTGATTCAGAGCATTTTGATAAATCATACGTTTTATATTTCCCAGCTGGTAAAGGGGAAGACGAAGAAATCGAAATTCTTGCTTCAAGCTACACGCAAGATGAAAATGGCAATCAAGGACATCTTCAACCAGTTGAAACTGACGAAGAGTGGGATAGAATTGAAGAAATGTTAGCAACTTTCCTAGCTGACGAAGACGAAGAATAATATAAAAAAAGCATGTCCTGACAAAAACTGTCAGGACATGCTTTTTATTTTGCGTTTCTAGCGCGTTTATTCCATACTTTGTAAGCAAGGTAGACAACAATGGCAACTACTAAAGCTAACATTAAATAGCTAATTGGTCGCGTATATTTTTCCACAACGCTCCAATTGGAACCTAATGAATAACCAAGCCATGTCAGAAAAATATTCCACGGAATGCAGCCTAAAATCGTATATATAACAAATTTCCAGACATTCATTTTGGCAATTCCAGCTGGTAAAGAGATAAATGTTCGGATAACTGGCAAAACACGGCCGAAAAATACAGCTCTTGCGCCGTATCGACCAAACCATAATTCTGCTTTATCCAAGTGCTTCACATTTAAGAATATATACTTTCCGAATTTCAATACTAAAGCTCTACCACCGAATTTACCAATGTAGTAAGCAATCAGTGAACCAACTAAGTTACCAGCGATACCAGCAAATACAACGAGCCAGAAATTCAGTTTCCCAGCTTCCGCCATAAATCCGCCAAACAGCATGATAACTTCACTTGGAAGCGGAATGCAGACACTTTCGATAAGCATTCCGAGGAAAATTCCCCAGTGACCAAGTGAGTCTACTAACCACATCGTGAAATCTTGCAAACTTTGTATTAACGTATGTAACATCCAAAAGACTCCTTCAATCTTTATTTAATTGGCAGAAGCAAGTCCTTGACCGATTCTGTCTTGTTCGTTTAATCACGCTGTTTATTATACCGAAAAAACATAAAAACGTCACTTTTTAAGAAAATTTTCCGTATTGAATAGCATTTTTTTTAGATAATCGGTATAATAGATAGGAATTGTTTTCAATGAAATGAGGTCTATAATGAAGAATACAAAAGGTAAGAAAATTACAATTATTATTTCTATTATCATTCTAATTTTAGTAATCGCAACTTTTGCAGGGCATTATTATGTGAAGTCACAGCTAGAGCCAAGAGATGAAGCAAGCAAAGAGAAGATCGCTGTTGAAATTCCAGCAGGATCTAGTATTTCAGATATATCTACTATTTTAGAAGATAAAAAAGTCATTAATAACGCTTCTATTTTCTCTTTTTATGTAAAATACAATAATGATACGAATTTAAAAGCTGGGAATTATGAATTCACGCAAGCTATGAACACAGATCAAATCGTGAAGAAAATGCAAGAAGGAAAGACTGTCGCACCGGCAAAACTAGTCATTCCAGAAGGATATACACTCGATCAAATTGCTGATAGAATCGTCGCTTATCAACCTAAATTAAAAAAAGCCGATGTTCTTAAAATAATGGATGATCCAGAGTTTGTTGCTTCTATTATTAAAGCATTCCCAGAAACTGTCACAAATGATGTTTTGAATAAATCTATAAAACATCCGTTAGAAGGCTATTTATATCCAGCGACATATACTTTTAAAGGCTCGGATGTATCAGCTGAAACGATAATTAAAGAAATGGTGAAAGCAACAGACGTTAATATTGCTAAGTACCGCGACGAACTAACGAAACAAAAAATGTCCGTGCATAAATTCCTAACAATGTCTTCCATTATTGAAAAAGAAGCAACTGCCGATGTGGATCGCAAAATGATTGCTAGCGTTTTTTATAATCGTTTAGCAAAAGATATGCGTTTACAAACTGATCCTACTGTTCTTTATGCGCTTGGTGAACATAAAAGCAAAACAACCTATAAAGATTTAGAAGTAGATTCGCCGTATAACACATACAAAAACAATGGACTGCCACCAGGACCAATTTCTAATAGCGGTGACACTTCTATGGAAGCAGCTCTTTACCCAGAAAAAAGTGATTATCTATACTTTTTAGCGAATACGAAAACTGGTAAAGTTTATTTCTCTAAAACATTAGAAGAGCACAATAAACTAAAAGAAGAGCATATTACGAAAAATAATTAAAATGAACCACTTGTCAGAAACGTGTATTGCATGTTTTTGGCAGGTGCTTTGTTTGTTAAAATGAGGGGATTTAGCAGTGAATGATATAATTCATGATTATTTATTAAAACATATTCCAAAGAGCACGCCTTTTTTTGAAGAATTAGAAGTATACGCAAAGGAACATGAAGTGCCGATTATGGAGCCGGATTCGTTACATTGTTTATTGCAAATTTTAGATATTCAAAAGCCGAAGCGTATTTTAGAACTTGGAACAGCAATCGGCTATTCTGCTTTAAAAATGGCAGATAAACTTCCAAAAACGGAAATTATCACAGTCGAACGTGATGAAGAACGATATAAAGAAGCTTTACATAATATAGAGCGTTACGGGGCTTCTGACAGAATAAAAGTCTTGCTTACGGATGCAATTGAAGGATCAGAAGAAATTTTAACGTATGGTCCGTTTGATGCCATATTTATTGATGCTGCCAAAGCGCAATATGAAAAATTTTTCCATATTTATACAGATTCCCTTGCTCCAGATGGTGTGATTTATAGTGATAATGTTCTTTTCAAAGGACTTGCGCTTGATATGTCACCAGAAAAACAGCGTAAACTTCGAGTTGCTCGTAAAATGCGCCATTTTAATGATTTTTTAGTGACGCATCCTGATTTTGATACTACAACTATTCCACTCGGAGATGGTTTATCTATTTCAAAAAGAAAGAAAACTGGAGGCATATCATGACAAAAAAACCAATCGTAGTCGGTGTAACTGGTGGTTCAGGTTCAGGAAAAACCAGTGTAACTAAAGCAATTTGTGATCATTTTAGCGGGCATTCTATTTTAATGATTGCGCAAGATGTCTACTATCATGATCAAGCAGATATTAGTTTTGAAGAGCGTTTAAAAGTAAACTACGATCATCCGTTAGCATTTGATACGGACTTACTTATTTCCCATATAGCAGCACTACGCCGTTATGAAACAATAGAAAAACCAATTTACGATTATGAAAAATATACGCGGAAACAAGAAGTAGAAATTCAAGAACCTAGAGAAGTAATTATTTTAGAAGGTATTTTAATCTTAGAAGATAAGCGATTACGCGACTTGATGGATATTAAAGTATATGTTGATACAGATGACGATATTCGTTTTATTCGTAGGTTATTAAGAGACATGAAAGAGCGAGGTCGAACGATGGATTCTGTTATCGATCAATATCTTTCTGTAGTAAAACCAATGCATAACGAATTTATTGAACCAACGAAAAAATTTGCCGATATAATTATTCCAGAAGGTGGAGAAAATCATGTGGCAATTGATTTGATGACAACAAAAATTGAATCAATCTTGCAAAAACATGTATAAGTAACAGGTAACACTTGTCAAACAGATTAATTTAAGGTAAAATTTTCCTAGTAAAAAGAGAGACAATTGCTTGCTATTTCTAGCGTGGCATGTTAATCTTTCTCACGAGTAGTAATGTTTTTTTATGAAGGTGCGGAGCGATATCTCCGTGCTTTTCTATACAATAATGAACAAACAAAAGGAGCGAAAACGATTGGCGACAGAAAAAGTATTTCCAATGACCCTAGATGGGAAAGCAAAATTAGAAAATGAATTACAAGAACTTAAGACAGTAAAACGGAAAGAAGTAGTAGAACGGATTAAAATTGCCCGTAGCTTTGGTGATTTATCTGAGAACTCCGAGTATGATTCCGCAAAAGACGAACAAGCTTTTGTTGAAGGTCGTATCACTACTATTGAAAACATGATTCGTAATGCTCAAATCATTGATGCAGCAGAAGCTCATAATGGTTTAGTAACACTTGGAAACACCGTTACATTTATTGAATTACCAGACGGAGAAGAAGAAACATACACGATTGTAGGGAGCGCAGAAGCTGATCCTTTTGAAGGTAAGATTTCTAACGATTCTCCAATTGCTAAAGGTTTACTTGGTCATAAAGAAGGGGAAGAAGTAACTATCCAAACCCCTGCTGGCGACATGAGTGTTAAGATCGAAAAAATCACTGCATCTTAATTTTATCTGTTTTTATACAGCGGTTACTTATAAGGTGGTGAAAGCAAATGGCAGATAATCGACAATCAAATAACCGTCGCATTAAACAAAACTTAGTCGAAGGATCTCGCTCAAGACAAAATACAAAACGAAAAAAAACGAATCTAGTTTTAAATCTTTTAATTATCGTGGTAAGCTTACTTATCATTGGTAGTCTATATTTTGTACTGTTTAAAACAGAAAGCGATCCAACTCAGCAAGAAAACAAAACGGCATCTTCCAATGCGAAAAAAGAAGATGCCGCTAAATCAAATAAAACTTCCGAAAAGAAATCGACTTCTTCGGATGAAAAAACAACAGAAACGACTAAAAGCGATGATCCTAATGTGGCAAAAGTTATTACAAAAGACTGGAAACCAATTGGAACTGAGCAAACTGGTGATCATGTGAATTCCTACAGCTCTACAAGTGTAGACTGGCAAGAAAAACGCAAAGCTTTTTCAGCAGCGACAGATATCCCAATCTCAAATACATCACTTTGGTTTGTAGAGCAAGGGGCTGACCCTGCTACTCAAGCAATTGGTACACTTTCTACTAAAGCAAATCCTGATAAAGCTTACCGTGTTTATATTACATGGGTAGACGGTGAAGGATGGCAACCAACAAAAGTAGAAGAGCTAAAAACAAACGACAAAAGATAAAAGCACAGAAGTTAGTTGTTAACGACTGTGCTTTTTTTGGAGGTTACATAATGACAATAGGCATTATTGGAGCAATGGAAGAAGAAGTTGAACTGTTAAAAAACACCATGCCCAACACAGAAGAAGTAATTATCGGCGGAGCAAAATTTTATATCGGTGAAATTGCTGGTAAAGAAGTTGTGCTTTTAGAATCAGGTATAGGGAAAGTTAATGCTGCCCTTGGTACCACACTTCTAGCAGACCGTTTTAAACCAGAAATTATTATTAACACTGGTTCAGCTGGAGGTATAGGTGATGGCTTAGCAATTGGCGATGTCATTATATCTGATCGCTTAGCATATGGTGATGTTGATGTTACTGAATTTGGTTATACATATGGCCAAGTTCCACGTATGCCAGCTTTTTATCAAGGCGATGCTGTTCTTTTGAAAAAAGCAGAGACTATTTATCGTGATTATTTTGCAGATAGTGAAAATAAAGCAGTATATGGTCTTGTAATTACAAATGATTCATTTATTATGCGTCCAGATCAACATGAAATTATTCGAACATTTTTCCCGGATGTTAAAGCTGTGGAAATGGAAGCTGCTGCCATTGCGCAAGTAGCCTATCAATTTGATATTCCATTTCTTATCATCCGAGCTATATCGGATTTAGCCAATCAAGAGGCGACAATGTCTTTTGATGAGTTTATTCATTTAGCTGCAAAACAATCAGCTACTTGTATCATCGAATTATTAAAAACAATATAAAAAATCCAGGAGAGAGATTCTCCTGGATTTTTTTATTTTACGTATTCTTCCGTTAAAGTAAGGAAATCTTCTACATCTTTAGCGGCTAGGGCAACTGCTTCTTCCCAGAAATCAGCTTTACGCAAGTCGACTCCAAGATGTTTTTCTGCAAGTTGTTCTGTTGTCATCGAACCCGTATCTTTTAGAAGCGCAATATATTTATCTTCGTAGCTAGCACCTTCCGCTTGTGCTTTGTGATAAATACCAAGCGAGAATAAGTAACCAAAAGTATATGGGAAATTGTAAAATGGTACATCAGCAATATAAAAATGTAGTTTAGAAGCCCAAAATTGTGGATGATATTCATCTAAAGCATCTAAGTAAGCTTCACGTTGCGCTTCCTCCATTAAAGAATTAAGTCTATCAACTGACACTACACCTTGTTTGCGTGCTTCATAGAAATTGCATTCAAAAATAAATCTAGCATGAATATTCATAAAGAAAGCAATACTACGACCAATTTTATCTTCTAGTAAGGTGATTTTTTCTTCTTTTGTTTTGGCATCTTTTACAGAAGCATCGGCAATAATCATTTCAGCAAAAGTAGAAGCAGTTTCCGCAACATTCATTGCGTAATCAGTGTTTTCAAATGGCTCTTCACGAATAACATGAGAGTGGAAGGCATGTCCGAGTTCATGTGCAAGAGTTGCCACAGTACCAGGAGCTCCGTCATATGTCATGAAAATCCGACTTTCTTTTTCGACCGGGAAATCCGTGCAAAAGCCACCAGGACGTTTATTATCACGATCTTCTGCTTCAATCCAACCTTTTTCGAAAGCGGATTTCGCGAAGTTTGCCATTTTCGGGCTGAATTTATTAAATTGTTCGATGATAAAATCTGCGCCTTCTTGATAAGTATATTTTTTTGGTTCGCTTGAGAATACAAGAGGAGCTTCGACATCATAAAAGCTTAATTTTTCAAGCCCAAGCAATTTAGCTTTTCTATCTAAGAATCGGACAAAAGTCGGCTTATTCGTTTGAATGACGTTCCACATAGATTTTAATGTTTGTTCATCCAAACGATTAATAGCAAGTGGTTCTTCTAAAATATTATCCCATTTACGAATATCATATGTAGCTAAACGGAAACCTGATAAATGATTTAGAGTATCGCTAAAGAGACGAGATTCTTCTTGCCAAACACGAGTATATTCTTTGAAAACTGCCTGACGGACTGCGCGATCAGGGTGATTTAATAAGTTCAGAGCTTGTCCAGCAGATACAGACTTTTCTTCCCCGTCAGTAGTAATGTGCATCCGTAGTTTACCAACGATTGTATCATAATGGTCAGACCAACCACGATAACCATCAACAGCTAAAGAATTAATCGCTGCTTCTTGTTCTTTACTGCCTTTTTTACGACGGTTTGTACGTGCTTCACTTAAAATAAAACTAATTTGTGACAAACCATTTTGCTGCATTAGTTCATCCCAAACACGGTCAGATATTTGAGCAAATTTGTCATGCCATTCATCTTCTGCCGTCGATAGGGTAGCCACATATTGATAAATTAACGCAGAAAGTTCATTTGCACGAGTATCATTAACATCTGCTGAAGCAAGACACTCTAAAAAAGAACCAGCAGTTAATAAAATTTTTGAGATGTCCGCATTTTGATTAACCAATAGTAGAAATTCTACTGAAGCTTCGACGTTTTCGGGAACTTCCCACTCAGCTACATTCACGACAAAGCTATCCAAATCAGCTTTTACCTCTTGAAGTGTTTGCTGTAATTCTTCAGAACCACTACCGCCAACGTATATATTTTCTAAATCCCAAGTTAATGCATAATCTTTTGACATTCGTCTACCTCCTTAAAAAAATAACATTTCCTTTCATATTATAGCATTTTTCTAAGGTTTTTTTGTAAAATAAGCAGAAAGATGGTAAAATTTATAGATTATTAGTCTAATTGAATGTATGATAGAATAGACTGTACTAAATAAAAGAATGAGGTGCCAATACGTGTTAAAGCAATTCTCACCAGATAAAATGTTGAATACTCCATTTGGAATAACAGCAGATCAGCTTCGTAAAATGGGAAAGACTACTATTTTAACTGATCTCGATAATACGCTGCTTGCTTGGGATCAACTAGATGCAACGGATGAAGTAATCAACTGGTTTACTATATTGAAAGAAGAAGGAATCAAAGTTATGATTTTTTCTAACAATAATGAAGAACGAGTTGCTCGTGTGGCAAAAGCAATTGATGTCCCTTATTTAGCGCGGGCAAAAAAACCCTTAGGCGCTAATTTTCGCTGGGCACTAAAAGAAATGAACGCAACACCAGAAGAAACTGTGATGATTGGTGACCAAATTATGACAGATATATTCGGTGGTAATCGTCAAAAATTAACAACTATTTTTGTTCGTCCTGTAAAACAAACAGACGGTATGGCGACAAAATTAAATCGAATGATGGAAAGTATTATTTTAAAACGGTTAGCAAAGAAAAACCAAATTAAGTGGGAGGAATCACTTTGACAGAAGAAATAAGATGTATTGGTTGTGGGGCCATTATTCAAACAGAAGATCCTGATAAAATCGGCTATGCTCCTAAGTCATCGCTAAATAATGAACAAGTTATTTGTAAAAGATGTTTTCGTCTAAAGCATTACAATGAAATTCAAGATGTGGCGCTAACAGACGATGATTTTTTACGTATTTTAAATCAAATTAGTTCGAAGCAAGCTTTAATCGTCTATGTAGTAGATATTTTTGATTTTGATGGCAGTTGGTTGCCTGGACTTCCTCGTTTTGCAGGAAACAACCCGGTATTACTTGTCGGAAACAAAGAAGACGTTTTACCAAAATCATTAAAACGTGATAAATTAACTCGCTGGATGAGAACTCGTGCAAAAGAACAAGGTTTGGCGGCAACAGATGTTGTTTTAGTCAGCGCTGAAAAAGGGCACGGTTTTGATACTCTTTTAGAAAAGATAGAAGAATTACGAAATGGACAAGATGTGTATGTTGTTGGTTGTACAAATGTTGGTAAATCAACGCTTATCAATCGTATCATCAAACAAGCTTCAGGTGAAAACAATGTGATTACTACGTCGCAATTCCCTGGAACAACACTTGATAAAATCGAAATTCCGCTTGCTGATGGCAATGTACTTGTTGACACACCTGGAATTATAAATCACCATCAAATGGCGCATTTTATCGATACAACAACTTTAAAAGCTATCACACCTAAAAAAGAAGTAAAACCTGCTGTCTTCCAATTAAATGAAGAACAAACCTTATTTTTAGGCGCGCTTGCTCGTTTAGATTACGTGTCAGGTGGAAGAAAATCATTAGTTGTCTATGTATCTAATAATTTACCAATTCACCGAACAAAATTAGAAAAAGCAGATGCATTATATGAAAAACAAGCCGGTTTTGTTCTTCAACCTCCAACAGAAGAAGGGATGAAGACACTTCCTAAGCTCGTACCGTATACCTTTACCGTGAAAGATAAAGCGGATATTGTGTTTTCTGGACTTGGATGGGTGACAATACCTGAAGGCGGCGCAAAAGTCACTGCTTGGGTTCCTGAAGGCGTTAGCGCAACAATCCGGACATCACTCGTGTAAAACTAAGGAGGCCTGGCATTTGGAAAAATATGTTGTTATCGGAAATCCTATTCGTCACTCTTTATCACCAGCTATGCAAAATCGGATTTTCCAAGAACTTGGAATGAACGCGGAGTATAACTCTGTTTTGATAGAAGAAGATACTTTTGAGGTAGAAATAAAAAAATTAATGGATTCTGGAGTGCGCGGATTTAATATTACGACACCATTTAAAGAGCGTATTTTACCATTTTTAGATGAATTAGAGGATTTGGCAGCAGCATCAGGCGCGGTGAATACAGTGCTTAGAAAAGATGGCAAGTGGTATGGATTCAACACAGATGGCAAAGGTTATTTAGAAGGCTTAGAAGAAATTCGTTCGATTACAAAAGATGATTCTATTTTAATCACAGGCGCAGGTGGGGCCAGTAAAGCAATTTATCTTGCACTTAAAAGCCATACTGACGCGAAAATAACCGTTGCCAATCGAACAACGGAAAAAGCGATAGAAATGACGAAAGATAATGATAATCATCATGCCATGACACTAGAACAAGCTGAAAAAGAACTGGCTGATTTTACAATTATTATCCAAACTACTTCTATCGGTCTAGAAGCTTCTAAAAATAAAAGCCCAATTTCGCTTTCTAATTTAACAAAAGGAACAATTTGTTCTGATATTATTTATAACCCAGCCGAAACAGCCTTTTTAAAAGAAGCAAAGAAAAATGGGGCTATTACACAAAATGGCTTACCAATGTTTGTTAATCAAGGGGCACTAGCCTTTGAAATATGGACTGGCATTAAGCCAGAGCGATCACTGATGAAAGAAGCAGTACTCGAACAATTAGGAGGAAACTAATGTTAACAGCTACACAAAAACGTTTTTTAAGAAAAGAAGCACACACGATTCAACCAATTTTCCAAGTAGGAAAGGGAAGCGTGTCACCAAATTTAATTATCCAAGTTAAAGAAGCACTTGAAGCTAGAGAATTAATTAAAATCTCCATTTTGCAAAATTGCGAGGAAGACAAACAAACAGTTGCTGAGAAAATTAGCACACGTGCAGGAGCAGACATCGTTCAAGTTATTGGCAGAACAATTATTCTTTACAAACAATCCGTAAATAAGCAACAAATTAAGTTGCCTTAAATTTGGAGGAAACCTGTCATGAAACATAAAGTCGGTATCTTAGGCGGCACATTTGATCCACCACATTTAGCGCACCTCCATATGGCAGAAGAAGCAAAAGCGCAACTCGGTCTTGAAAAAATCCTTTTTCTCCCCAATAAAGTTCCTCCACATAAACAGATTAGTGGTATGGCTTCAAATGAGGAACGAGTGGAAATGCTTCAATTGATGATAGAAGATAGGGATTCTTTTGAAATTGATACTCGCGAGCTTATGCGAACTGGAAAGTCCTATACGTATGATACAATGCGTGATATGATAAGCGAACAGCCGGATACGGATTTTTATTTTATTATCGGCGGGGACATGGTAGAATATTTGCCAAAGTGGTATCATATAGATGACTTAGTAAAAATGGTGACATTCGTTGGGGTTAACCGCCCACTATATCAAAAAGAAGTTCCGTACGATATTGTTAAAATCAATATGCCGGAAACAGCTATTTCTTCAACTGAAATCAGAAATGATATTGAACATGCAGAAGCCTTTTTACCAGAAAAAGTATGGTCATATATAAAGGAGCATCAACTTTATGGAAAGAAATGAAGTGCTAAAAAAAGTAGAAGAAGCTATGCCAACTGCAAGATTCAAACACACTTTAGGCGTTGAAAAAGCAGCAATAGAACTCGCAGAACATTATCACATGGATGTAGAAAAGGCTAGAATAACCGCCCTGTTACACGATTATGCGAAATACTATGAAGATGATAAAGCGAGAAAAATCATTGAAGACGAGGGATTTGATCCACGTTTATTACAGTTTCATCGCTCGCTTTGGCACGCTCCAGTTGGCGCATATTTAGCAGAAAAAGAGTTTGGCATTACTGATCCAGAAATCTTGGAAGCTATTCGTCTTCATACGACAGGAAGCGGAGCGATGTCCGATTTCGATAAACTCATCTATTTAGCGGATTATACGGAACCTGGAAGAACATTTCCTGGTGTATATAAAGCACGCAGACTAGCACTGAAATCACTTGATGCAGCAATGTTGTTTGCTTTATCCAATACAATAACGTATTTGATTAAAAAGCAACAATCGGTTTTTCCAGATACACTGGATGCCTATAATTATTTTGTTAATTTAAATTTGGAAGGAGAATATTAATAATTTGAACAGTTATGATACATTAATGCTGACCGCAAAGGCAGCAGACGATAAAAGAGCAGAGGATATTTTAGCACTAGACATGAAGGGGTTATCAAGTTTCGCGGATTATTTTGTTATCTGCCATGGTAATTCAGACAAACAAGTCCAGGCAATTGCTCGTGAAATTAAAGAAAAAGCGCTTGAAAACCAAGTAGATGTAAAACGTTTAGAAGGCTTTGATGCGGCTCAGTGGATTTTAATCGATTTAGGAGATGTTATTATCCATGTATTCCACAAAGAAGAGCGTTCTTACTATAATTTAGAAAAACTATGGGGAGACGCGCCACTCGTGGACGTTTCTGCTGCGTTTATTTCTTAATAACTAACAAAAACAGGCGGGTAAAAAATCCGTCTGTTTTTTTAAGGAGAAATCGATAATGAGTTATGAATATTTTCCGGGATTCTATGATAGACTCATGGATTCTGAGCTTTATGATGAATGGTTGGAGTTTTCAGCGGACTTTATTGGTGAAACATCAAAAGAAGTACTCGATTTAGCATGTGGTACAGCTGAATTCGCTCTACGATTAAGCTTTTTAGGGCATCAAGTTACTGGTGTGGATTTGTCGAAAGAAATGGTGGCAGTTGCTAAAGAAAAAGTCGCGGCAGCTGAAATAAATCTACCAATACTAGAGCAAGACATGTCAAAGTTAGCTTTAAATCAAACCTTCGATGTAGTTACATGTTTCTGTGATTCTCTTAATTATTTAGAAACCGAACAAGCACTTGAGAATACTATTAAAGCGGTATCTGATCACTTAAAACCAAATGGCTTATTTTTATTTGATGTGCATTCTGTATTTAAAATAGATCAAGGCTTTAAAGATTATTCTTATGGTGATAGCGATGAGGAAATTTCGATAATTTGGAATTCGTTTCCTGGTGAATATCCCCATTCAGTCGAACATGAGCTAACCTTTTACATTTTAGGGGAGGATAACATGTATAATCGGGTCGATGAATTACATAAAGAAAGGACCTATCCAATCACCACATATAAAGAACTATTAAAAAAATACGGTTTTTCGAAAATTGATGTTTACGCTGATTTCAGTCATGAAAATCCAACAAACAGCAGCGAAAGAATCTTTTTCGTAGCAAGAAAGTAATTTTCCAAGATTACTTTCTTTTTTTATGTGTTTTTGCTCTAAATAATCGAAAAGGAGTTTTTGTTCGTTTGGCGAATAATATAATTAAAGGCGGTGAAATGGATGATGGAACTACTGAAGAAACACAAAAACTATTTTTTAATAGGAATTGCCATTCTTTGTGCTGGAGTAATTTATATAAGTATCCCAACTTCTCAAACAGATAAGGTTACAGCAAACCAAGCGCTAAATACTGAAGAAAAACCACAAAAAGAGGAAAAAAAGAATGCTACACATATCTATATTGACATCAAAGGCGCAGTCCGAACTCCTGGTGTGTATAAATTACCAGTAGATGCCAGAGTGCAAGATGTTGTGAAAGTAGCAGGAGGACTCACAGAAGATGCGGACAACAGCAAATTAAACTTAGCCGAAAAACTAAAAGACGAAATGAGTATCTATGTTTATAAAAATGGAGAAGCAGGATCAGAGGAAGTAGTAAAAGATGATATAGAATCATCTGAAACAGACAAAAAAGTTAATATTAATAGCGCAACGAAGATAGACTTGCAACAAGTGCCCGGAATTGGAGATTCAAAAGCAACAGCTATTATCGAATATCGTGAAAAAGAAGGACTGTTTCAGACAATAGAAGACTTAAAAAATGTTACTGGCATAGGCGAAAAAACAGTTGAAAAATTAAAAGAATATTTGGATGTTAATTAATAAAAGTGGTTGACGAACTTCCTTATAAACACCTATACTAATATTTATCAAATCATAAGGGAGTTTTTAATGTGCAAAGAATCGCATGGGATCAGTTTTTTATGGCGCAAAGTCATCTAATTTCATCAAGGAGCACGTGTACAAGATTAATGGTAGGTGCAACCATAGTACGTGATAAGCGTATTATTGCGGGCGGATATAACGGGTCAATAGCTGGCGGAGATCACTGCGCAGAACATGGTTGTTACGTTGTTGATGGCCACTGTATCCGGACTATTCACGCAGAAATGAATGCGATTTTACAGTGTGCTAAATTTGGCGCTTCGACAGATAAAGCAGAATTATACGTAACACATTTCCCTTGTCTCGCTTGTACGAAATCAATCATTCAAGCAGGAATAAAGAAAGTGTATTTCGCTAAAGACTACAAAAACCATCCATACGCTTTAGAACTATTTAATATTGCTGGAGTTGAATTACAAAAAGTAGAATTTGATGAATCTGTTCTTCAAGTTAATAATTGGAATGCAGAAAAAATGCATACTTTAGTAAAAGAAGCAGCAGTGGAAGTGAATATCGAACCAGAAAAAGCAGAACAACTCTATCAAAACATTTCAAATAAATTGAATTAAATAAGGAGGGAACGTTATCGAGCGATATTTAGCTATCATTATTTTAGCTATTATCTGTACTACTTTTACAAGCTCTATCGTTCCCATATGTATTTGTTTGCTCGGCATCGTTGCTTTTATTAAAAAATCCAAAATTATTCTTCTGTTTGTCCTCGTTTATCTCCTAACTTGTTGTTTTTTATTTTTTGTGGAAAAATCAAATGTGTCTTCTTATACAGCTACTGAATTTAACGGAAATTGCCAAATAATCAATGACTTAAAAGTAGATGGTGATAGCTTCCAAGCTGTAGTACGCTGCCAGAAAGAAAAATTCCAATTGAGTTACAAAATATCAACTGAAAAAGAGCAACAAAATCTTAAAAAGCTCACTTATGGACAATTTATTTCTGTATCCGCTAAGTTAGAGCCCCCTCAAACAAATCGTAATCAAGCTCAATTTAATTATAAAGAGTATCTTAAAGGTAAAAACATTAACTATATATTACAAGTAAATACACTCTATATTTCTGGACAATCTGCTCCGTCCATACTAATGCGCATTCAAAATACACGTTTATTGATAATGAATCATCTAACTGAAAACATCTCTCCAAAAATAACTCCTTATCTACTAGCGTTAATCACTGGTGAGAAAAATGGCTTTTCACCTGAAATGTATGAAGTATATCAACAAATGGGCGTTGTTCATTTATTAGCTATATCAGGGCTTCATGTTAATTTATTAATCGGATCAATTTATTTTTTATTGTTAAAGCTAGGTATAACAAGGGAGCGAGTCACTATTTCTCTCCTTGTATTATTACCTTTTTACGTTATCCTCACAGGAGCAAGTCCGCCTGTAATTCGAGCAGCGACAATGACTGCTTTACTTTTGCTTTCAGAAAAATATGCTACTAAATGGAGTTCTTTTTCTGTTATTTGTATATCTTTTATCTTGTTTTTTATAATACAACCTCATGTCATTTATGAAGTGGGTTTTCAACTTTCTTATGTTGTATCTTTTGGGATAATTTTGTCATCCCGTCAAATATTAGTAAGGCAACAGAGTCCTTTTGTTAAATCGTTGACTATTTCCTTTATCTCAACGATGATGTCTTCTGTTGTTATGATGTATCATTTTTACTCGTTTTCTTGGGTAGGGATTTTCTTTAACCTACTATATGTTCCACTTTTTACAATCATTGTATTACCAGGTTGTTTAGGTGTTTTTTTACTATCTATTATTTCCCCAACATTAATGAAAATTCCTGAATATATGCTTACTTTTTTGATTCAATTAATGGAAAGTTTAACTAATCTCTTTGCAAAGATACCGCATCAAACTATTATTACTGGCAGACCAAACACTATCATGATTGTGCTAATTATCGCTACAATACTACTATTTTTTTATCAGTGGCAAAAGAAACAATTTCCAATCGGAATCTTTATTTGCTTTTGTTTATTATGTTATTTTTCTAGTTTTAATGTTACTGGCAAGGTTAGTTTTATTGACGTCGGGCAAGGAGATAGCATATTAATACAATTACCGAAAAACAAAGGCAATTACCTTATAGATACTGGTGGCGAACTTCTGATGGAGAAAGAAGCTTGGACAAAAAAACGAAAACCTTTCACAATCGGTGGAAGTACTCTCACACCCGTTTTAAAATCAAAAGGAATTAGTAGTTTAGATAAAGTCATCATTACACATAGCGACGCGGATCACATGGAAGGGCTCGATGAACTGCAAAAAAATATTGCCATAAAAGAACTGATTTTTGCAAAAGGGGCAGAAAATAAAGCCATTATGAGAGAAGCTCTTAAGACTATGCCAAAAGTAAAACAAACGATTATTTTATCCGGAGCACAGTGGCAAGTTGGTCAAAATAAATTTGAATGTTTGTATCCAAATGAAATGGGAGAAGGCGGAAACGATGATTCTATTGTTTTAAAAGCAATATTGGATAATAAGACATGGATTTTCACAGGAGATTTAGAAGCAAGCGGAGAAAAGGCGCTTTTAGATAAATCGATTAAGGCCGATATTTTAAAAGTTGGGCATCATGGAAGTAAGACCTCAACCTCTAAAACATTTGTCGAGCAAGTAAAACCAGCTTATGCAATTATTTCTTGTGGTTTAAAAAACCGTTTTGGCCATCCTCATAAAGAAACGATAGACACGTTAGAGGAAGCAGAAGTAATGATTTTACGAACTGATCTACAAGGAGAAATAATCTACACATTTGGAAAGGGCTTCGAAACCACTTTGAAATAAAACTTGCTATCTCTTATTTCATGTTTTACCATAGAAAGAGAAATAAGAGTGAAGCGAGGCGAAATGAATGCTGCCAGAATGGAAACAGATACGCTCCAAAAAAATAACTCCTGTGTATTTAATCATTGGGACAGAAGATTATATTATTAACGAGACAAAGCAACTTTTAATAGATAATATTTTAGATGGGGAAGAAGTCGAATTTAATTATGCTAATTTAGATTTAGAAGAAATGCCAATTGAAGTAGTCATTCAAGAAGCCGAAAGTATGCCGTTTTTTGGCGATAAGCGCCTAGTAATGGCAAATAATCCGATTTTCTTAACCACCGAAAAAAGTAAAAACAAAGTAGAGCACGACGCTGCAAAGTTAGAAGCTTATTTGAATGAGCCCGTTGATTATTCTGTATTATGTTTTGTGGCACGGGTAGAAAAATTAGATGAACGTAAAAAACTTACCAAACTACTCAAAAAAACAGCCACAGTAATAGAAGCGAAACGACCTAATGAAAATGAACTGAAGAAATGGCTTGAAGCAAAACTAAACGAAAACAATATGCAGATGTCCCAAGAGGCGATTACTCGGCTTATTGAACTTACAAGTGGTCAATTAACGACAGCAATGAATGAATTACAAAAACTTATGTTGTATTGCTTTGACACTAAAGAAATCACGGTGCAGGATGTCGAATCTCTAGTCGTTCGTTCTCTCGAGCAAAATATTTTCTTATTACTAGATAAGATGATTGCGATGGATATTGGTGGGGCACTTAGAATTTATTACGACTTGTTAAAACAAAAAGAAGAACCTATCAAGATATTAGCTTTAATTTCTAGCCAATTTCGCTTGTTAAATCAATTAAAGTTACTTGAGCAACAAGGTTATTCACAACAACAAGCTGCAACTAAATTAAAAGTACATCCGTTTCGTGTGAAATTAGCGTCTAAACAAGCAAAGAATTTCTCAGAGCTACAATTAAATCAAGCTTTAAAACGATTGGCTGAAATAGATCTTGAAATGAAAACAGGCTTCGGTGATAAAGAACAGAAGTTAGAATGGTTTTTATTTGAATTACAGGATAATCGCCAAAAAACTGTATAAAAAATAGCTTTGTCTCCTGAGGACAAAGCTATTTTAAAAACAAAAAACACCACACAAGGTGTGATGTTTTATACCTAAACGGTATTATTTAGCTAATTTAGCAGCTAAGCGAGATTTGTTGCGAGCAGCATTGTTTTTGTGAATCAATCCTTTGCTCACAGCGCTATCTAATTTTTTCGATGCTTCTACGTAAAGATCTTTCGCGTTGTCCGCGTTGTTTGCAGCTGCTTCATCAAATTTTTTGATAGCAGTACGCATTGCAGAACGTTGAGATGCATTACGGCTGTTGCGAGTTTCAGCAGTTTTTACACGTTTAATTGCAGATTTAATATTTGGCATTCCATTCACCTCCGTCCAAACTAATGAGGTAGTATTTATTTCATATAACATACCTTTTTAAATTATATCAGAACAAATGCTATTATACCGAAAACACAGCCATATTGCAATAATACTTTCTATTTTATTTTAAATTTATCCGTAATTAATAAAGAAGTCATTGAATGTTAAGCGTTCTACTGATATAATCAAGGATAGCTTGCCATCGGATTTATGCGATGAGTTCTAATCAGGAGCTGGGGAAATGAACAAAGAAGAAATGAATGCAAGACAAAAGAAAATTAGAAACTTTTCGATTATCGCGCACATAGATCATGGTAAATCTACACTCGCTGATCGGATTTTAGAACAAACAGGTGCTTTGACGCATCGTGAAATGAAAAATCAGCTACTAGATTCGATGGATTTAGAACGTGAACGCGGGATAACCATAAAATTAAATGCTGTACAATTAAAATATAAAGCAAAAGACGGAGAAACGTATATCTTTCATTTGATCGATACACCGGGACACGTCGATTTCACTTATGAAGTATCTAGAAGTTTAGCTGCATGTGAAGGTGCTATTTTAGTAGTAGACGCTGCGCAAGGTATCGAAGCGCAAACACTGGCAAACGTTTATTTAGCTCTAGATAATGATTTAGAAATTTTACCTGTAATTAATAAGATTGACTTGCCAGCAGCAGATCCAGAAAGAGTTCGTGCTGAAATTGAAGATGTTATTGGCTTGGATGCATCAGATGCTGTCCTTGCTTCTGCAAAATCAGGTATCGGGATTGAAGACATCCTTGAACAAATAGTAGAAAAAGTACCAGAACCATCTGGTGACGTAGATAAACCACTTAAAGCACTTATTTTTGACTCTGTTTTTGATGCGTATCGTGGCGTAATAGCTAATATCCGTATTATGGATGGCGTTGTAAAAGCTGGCGACAGAATTAAAATGATGTCAAACGGCAAAGAGTTTGAAGTTACAGAAGTTGGTGTTTTCTCTCCAAAAGCAACACCGCGTGATGAGCTTCTTGTTGGTGACGTTGGTTACTTAACAGCTGCAATCAAAAATGTTGGAGATACTCGAGTGGGTGATACAATCACACTTGCGAACAATCCTGCTGAAGAAGCTCTTGACGGATACCGCAAATTAAATCCAATGGTTTATTGCGGACTTTATCCAATTGACTCTTCCAAATATAACGATTTACGTGATGCACTTGAAAAATTAGAACTTAATGATTCAGCTTTACAATTTGAAGCAGAGACTTCTCAAGCATTAGGTTTTGGATTCCGTTGTGGATTTTTAGGTCTACTACACATGGAAATTATTCAAGAAAGAATTGAGCGCGAATTTAATATCGATTTAATTACTACGGCCCCAAGTGTTATTTACCACGTGAATTTGACAGATGGATCTAATATTGTGGTCGATAACCCAGCTGATATGCCTGAACCTGGCGTAATTGAAAGCGTGGAAGAACCATACGTTAAAGCAACTGTCATGGTTCCAAATGATTATGTTGGTGCGGTAATGGAACTTGCACAAAACAAACGGGGGAACTTCATTACGATGGAGTACTTGGATGATATTCGCGTTACTATTGTGTACGAAATCCCACTATCTGAAATAGTATACGACTTCTTCGACCAATTAAAATCATCTACAAAAGGCTATGCGTCCTTTGATTATGAATTAATTGGCTATAAAGCTTCTAAACTTGTGAAAATGGATATTCTTTTAAATGCAGAAAAAGTGGATGCACTTAGCTTTATCGTTCACCGTGATTTTGCCTACGAGCGCGGAAAAATCATTGTCGAGAAATTAAAAGAACTTATTCCAAGACAACAATTTGAAGTACCTATTCAAGCAGCAATTGCAACAAAAATTGTTTCTCGTTCCACTATTAAAGCTCTACGTAAAAACGTACTTGCTAAATGTTATGGTGGGGACGTATCGCGTAAACGAAAACTCTTAGAGAAACAAAAAGAAGGTAAAAAACGAATGAAACAAATCGGTTCCGTTGAAGTACCGCAAGAAGCTTTCATGGCAATCTTGAAAATGGACGAATCGAAATAATAACAAAGATTGTGCTAAGAGCGAATATGTTCATAGCACAATCTTTTTATGTTAAAAGCGAAACCTCCACATATGCACTAGAAAATATGTTAAACTGACTAGTGGACAACGAAGCAAATTTTAAGTGCAAGGAATTGATAAAAATGATAAATACGAACCTATCGAGTAATGAAAGTTCGGCGGTATATATCCATATTCCGTTTTGCGAACACATTTGCTATTACTGCGATTTTAATAAAGTATTCTTAGAAGGCCAACCAGTCGATGAATACGTAGATTTACTAATAAAAGAAATGGAAATGACTGCTGCAAAAGGTCCCATCGCTCCGGTTGACACGGTTTTTGTGGGCGGCGGAACACCTACGACCTTAAATGAAGCGCAAATTGCAAGACTTTGCACAGCCATCCAAGAAATATTACCACTCAAAAATGAAATTGAGTTTTCCTTCGAAGCAAATCCTGGAGATCTTTCTATATCCAAATTACAAGCGATGCAAGATTATGGTGTCAATCGCATTAGTATGGGTGTTCAAAGTTTCAATAACGAGCTTCTTAAAAAAATTGGTCGCATTCATACCGTGAAAGATGTATACCAATCTGTTGAAAACATGCGCAAAGTTGGTTTTGAAAATGTAAGTATTGATTTGATTTTTAGCTTGCCAGGTCAAACAGAGGCTGACTTTAAAGACACTTTAAAACAAGCACTTGATTTAGACTTACCTCACTATTCAGCATACTCACTAATTATTGAACCAAAAACGATTTTTTACAACCTTATGCAAAAAGGAAAACTATTCCTACCTGGCCAAGATGCCGAAGCAAACATGTATGATTTATTACTAACAGAAATGGAAAAACACGGTCGGAAACAATATGAGATTAGTAATTTCGCCAAAGAAGGCTTTCAAAGCAAACACAATATTACTTACTGGAGCAATGAGCATTATTACGGGTTTGGCGCCGGAGCACATGGATATGTCGGCAACACCCGTTATAGCAATTTTGGTCCAATAAAAAAATACATGGAACCATTACAAGAAAATAAACTTCCTACATTCCAACAAAAAGAACTTACTTTAAAAGAAAAAATGGAAGAAGAAATGTTTTTAGGTCTTAGAAAAGTAGACGGAGTTAATAAAAATCACTTCAAGCAAAAATTCGGTCAAGATTTAGATACAACTTTTGCGCATGCTATTCAAAAAACTACTGCAAAAGGCTGGCTTGAAAATAACGAAGAAAATGTGGCACTTACAAGAAGCGGAAGATTTTTAGGAAATAATGTTTTTCAAGAATTTCTCTAAAACCGCATCATTTGACCTTTTTTGACCAAACAATCCTACTTTAGTCTGAAATCGAGTGTTTTCGGTTGACTAAGCTAGAATTGTTTGGTAAATTTATACTTGTATTTAGCACTTGACGTTATTGAGTGCTAAAAGAGGTGATAGATATGTTAACAGAAAGACAACTTCTGATTTTCCGTGCCATCATCGATCATTTCACTTGGACTATTCAGCCGGTTGGATCGAAAAATTTGCTGAAAGAAAAAAGTTTGCCTTATAGTTCAGCGACTATCCGTAATGAGATGGGTGTCCTTGAAGAATACGGTTTTATTGAAAAAACACATTCTTCGTCCGGACGTGTTCCTTCTGAGAAAGGGTATCGCTTCTATGTCGATTATTTGCTCCAGCCCAAGAAGCTAGACAAATCCGACAGACAAATGATTCGTTCTTTCTTTTCAGAGAATTATTACGAAATGGAAGGACTCATCCAAAATTCAGCATTAATGTTATCCGATTTAACCAATTACACGTCCATCTTGCTTGGTCCAGAAGCAACGAAAAATCATTTAAGTGGCTTTAGATTTGTACCAATAAATAATTTCCAGGCAATGCTCATTTTAATTACCGATCAAGGGCATGTTGATAACCATCTTGTGACAATACCCGAGGGCACAACGCTTTCTGATATTGAACGAATGGTCAACATTTTAAACGAACGGTTAGTTGGGCTTTCACTGGATGATTTAAAAGTACAAATACCAATGGAAGTAAAAGAACTACTTGGAAAGCATGTTAGAAACTATGAAAGCTTTATGCATGTCTTTTCTGATTCTTTTGCCCAGGCCAGCCAGCAAAAAGTGTATTTTGGCGGAAAAACAAACATCTTAAATCAACCAGAATTTCATGATATTAATAAAGTCCGTGAGATGCTCCATTTGATGGAAGAAGAACAAGATGTATATGAATTGTTTAGGGATATTCCCGACGGCCTACAAGTTAAAATTGGCCGTGAAAACAATAATAGTCTAATGGAAGATTGTAGTATCATTACAGCAACATACAATATTGCTGGCGAACGTGTTGGCGGTATTGTGCTCCTAGGTCCAACAAGAATGGAATATAGCAGAATGATGGGCTTAGTTGATGTAATGAGCCGAGATTTAACCGATGTGTTAACCAAACTTTATCGTGATAACCAAAATTAGGAAGGCTGAAAAAGCATAAGTTTTTTCAGGAGGTGGCTACAGTGTCTGAGAAAAAGAACAAAAAAGAAAAACTAGCTGAGGAAATCGAACAAGAAGAATTAAATAGTTTAGATGAATCAGAAGAAACAGTGGAAGAAGAAGTGACAGAAGAAACTTTAACAGAAGAACAAGCCAAAATTTTAGAGCTTGAAAACAAACTAGATGAAGTTGAAAATCGTTATCTTCGCATGCAAGCGGATTTTGAAAATGTCAAAAAAAGACATATTGCTGACCGCGATGCTAGCCAAAAATACCGTTCGCAAAGCCTAGCGCAAGATTTACTTCCTGCACTAGATAGTTTTGAAAAAGCTCTTGCAACGACTTCTGATCAAGAAGAAGTGAAACAAATTCTAAAAGGAATGGAAATGGTATACAACCAAATTCTTGTTGCTTTTGAAAAAGAAGGTATTGAGGTTATTCCGGCTGTCGGCGAACAATTTGACCCTAACTTCCATCAAGCCGTTATGCAAGATAGTGATGAAAATGCAGGAAGCAATGAAATCACTGCGGAACTTCAAAAAGGTTATAAATTAAAAGACCGGGTTATTCGCCCATCTATGGTAAAAGTGAATCAATAAAAAATAATTACTGAATAACAGGAGGAAATAACAATGAGTAAAATTATCGGAATTGACTTAGGTACAACAAACTCTGCAGTAGCAGTATTAGAAGGCGGAGAAGCTAAAATTATCCCTAACCCAGAAGGCGCACGTACAACACCTTCTGTAGTTGGTTTCAAAAACGGCGAACGCCAAGTTGGTGAAGTAGCGAAACGTGCTGCAATCACAAACCCAAATACAATTAGTTCTATTAAACGTCACATGGGTACTAACTATAAAGAAACAATCGAAGGAAAAGATTACTCACCACAAGAAATCAGTGCAATCATTTTACAATATCTAAAAAGTTATGCAGAAGACTACCTTGGTGAAACTGTAGATAAAGCTGTTATTACAGTTCCAGCTTACTTCAACGATGCACAACGTCAAGCAACAAAAGATGCTGGTAAAATTGCTGGTCTTGAAGTAGAACGTATTATCAACGAACCAACAGCAGCAGCTCTTGCTTACGGTATGGATAAAACAGAAACAGACCAAACAATCCTAGTATTTGACCTTGGTGGTGGTACTTTTGACGTATCTATCCTTGAATTAGGTGACGGCGTATTTGAAGTACACTCAACTGCTGGTGATAACGAATTAGGTGGAGATGACTTTGATAAAAAAATCATCGACTATCTAGTAGCAGAATTCAAAAAAGACAATGGTATTGACTTAAGCCAAGATAAAATGGCGCTTCAACGTTTGAAAGATGCAGCTGAAAAAGCGAAAAAAGATCTTTCTGGCGTAACAAGTACACAAATCTCCTTACCATTTATCACAGCTGGAGAAGCTGGTCCACTTCACTTAGAAGTAACCCTTACTCGTGCTAAATTTGATGAACTAACACATGATTTAGTTGAACGTACTATTGCGCCAACTCGTCAAGCATTAAAAGATGCAAACCTATCTGCAAGCGATATTGACCAAGTTATTCTAGTTGGTGGATCTACTCGTATCCCTGCAGTTCAAGAAACAATCAAAAAAGAATTAGGCAAAGAACCTCATAAAGGTGTAAACCCGGATGAAGTTGTAGCAATGGGTGCTGCAATTCAAGGTGGCGTAATCACTGGTGATGTAAAAGACGTTGTACTACTTGACGTAACTCCATTATCCCTTGGTATTGAAACAATGGGTGGCGTTATGACTACACTTATCGAACGTAATACAACTATCCCAACATCTAAATCACAAACTTTCTCTACAGCAGCTGATAACCAACCAGCAGTAGATATTCATGTACTTCAAGGTGAACGTCCAATGGCAAAAGACAACAAAACATTAGGTCGTTTCCAATTAGCGGATATTCCACCAGCACCACGCGGAATTCCACAAATCGAAGTATCTTTTGACATCGATAAAAATGGTATCGTAACAGTTCGTGCAAAAGATCTTGGAACTGGTAAAGAACAAAACATCGTTATTAAATCTTCTTCAGGTCTAACTGATGAAGAAATTGAAAAAATGGTTCAAGACGCAGAAGCTAATGCTGAAGAAGATAAAAAGAACAAAGAAAACGCTGAACTTCGCAACAATGCAGACCAATTAGTATTCACTGTAGATAAAACTTTGAAAGAACTAGAAGGCAAAGTTGAAGAAGAAGAAGTGAAAAAAGCAGAAGCAGCTCGCGATGAACTACAAGAAGCTCTTAAAGGCGAAGATTTCGATGCTATCAAAGAAAAAACAGATAGCTTAAACGAAATCGTTCAAAACCTATCTGTTAAATTATACGAACAAGCTGCAGCAGAACAACAAGCAGCAGGTGGTGCAGAAGGTCAAGAAGCTCCTCAAAATGACGATGTAGTAGATGCTGAATTTGAAGAAGTAAACGACGACGACAAAGAAAACAAATAATCTTTTTTAAAGGTAAGGATAATGAGTCAAAGTCTACTGTGGCTTTGGCTTTTTATCTGAAATAAAGTTTTTACAACATCTCTTTCAAATGTTACAATACGTTAGGACTATAAAAATCTATCATGGACAGGAGTGATGGCGGATGGCAAAACGAGATTACTATGAAGTGCTTGGTATTTCCAAAAGCGCCTCAGCGGACGAAATAAAAAAAGCTTACCGGAAACTGTCCAAACAGTATCATCCGGACATAAATAAAGAAGCAGGCGCTGATGAAAAATTCAAAGAAATATCAGAGGCTTATGAAGCTTTAAGTGACCCACAAAAACGTGCGCAATATGATCAATATGGACACGTAGATCCAAACCAAGGCTTCGGCGGCGGTGCTGGTGGTGGCTTTGGCGGAGGCGGTTTCTCTGGATTTGAAGATATCTTTGACACATTCTTCGGTGGCGGAGGACGTCAACAAGACCCTAACGCACCAAGACAAGGTAGCGATTTACAATATACGATGCGCCTTAAATTCAAAGAAGCTATTTTTGGTAAAGATGCAGAAATCGAAATTCCTCGTGAAGAAAACTGTGATACTTGTCACGGCTCTGGCGCAAAACCTGGAACTACACCAGAAAAATGTAGCCATTGTGGAGGTAAAGGTTCTATTAACGTGGAACAAAATACCCCATTCGGTCGCGTAGTCAATAAACGCACATGTCAATACTGTAATGGTACTGGTAAAGAAATCAAAGAAAAATGTCCAACTTGTCACGGTAAAGGCCGCGTGACTAAAACGAAAAAAATCAAAGTGAAAGTTCCGGCTGGTGTGAATGACGGACAACAAATGCGCGTATCTGGCGAAGGGGAAGCTGGTATTAATGGCGGACCTAACGGCGATTTATATGTAGTATTCGTTGTGATTCCAGATGAATTTTTCGAACGAGAAGCTGACGACATTTATGTAGAAGTGCCAATCACGTTCGTACAAGCTACCCTAGGTGACGAAATCGATGTACCAACTGTACACGGTAAAGTTCGCCTCAAAATCCCTAGTGGTACACAAACAGGGACAACCTTCCGCTTACGAGGTAAAGGTGTTCCGCATCTTCGTGGAAACGGAACAGGTGATCAACATGTAATCGTCAAAGTAATCGTTCCGAAAAAACTAGATGATAAACAAAAAGAAATCTTACGAGAATTTGCTTCAACTACAGGAGACAAAGTAGACGAACAAACATCTGGATTTTTTGACAAAATGAAACGAGCTTTTAAAGGCGATTGATGAACGTAGAGGTCGATAGTTGTGCGAGAAGCAACCATCGACCTTTTCTACATACTAAAGGAGTGTTGAAAAATGGAATGGTCAGAAGTAGAAGTCCATACAACAAACGAAGCAGTGGAGCCAGTTGCAAATGTTTTAACGGAGTTCGGGGCAGCGGGAGTTTCTATTGAAGATGTAGCAGACTTTTTACGCGAACGAGAAGACAAATTCGGTGAAATTTATGCATTAAAACGAGAAGATTATCCAGAAGATGGCGTTATCATCAAAGCTTACTTCTTAAAAACCACGGAATTTGTCGAGCAAATCCCAGAAATCGAACAAACATTGAAGAACCTTACAACATTTGATATTCCTCTTGGTAAATTTCAATTTGTTGTGAACGATGTAGACGATGAAGAATGGGCAACTGCTTGGAAAAAATACTATCATCCTGTTCAAATCACAGACCGTATCACGATTGTACCAAGTTGGGAATCTTATACACCATCTGCTAACGAAATAATCATTGAGCTAGATCCAGGAATGGCTTTCGGTACTGGGACACATCCGACAACACAACTTTGTATCCGTGCGCTAAGTGATTATTTACAACCAGGTGATGAACTTATTGACGTTGGCACGGGTTCCGGTGTGTTAAGTATCGCTAGCGCCAAACTTGGAGCAAAATCCATTTTAGCAACAGACCTCGACGAAATTGCTACTCGCGCTGCAGAAGAAAATATTCGTTTAAATAAAACAGAAAATATCATTACCGTAAAGCAAAATAATCTCCTTCAAGATATTAATAAATCCGATGTAGATATTGTTGTCGCAAATATTTTAGCAGAAGTTATTTTACTTTTCCCGGAAGATGTTTATAAAGCACTCAAACCAGGCGGAATTTTCATTGCTTCAGGAATTATTGAAGACAAAGCCAAAGTAGTAGAAGAAGCGCTGAAAAACGCTGGGCTTATCATCGAAAAAATCGAGCAACAAGGGGACTGGGTTGCGATCATTTCCAAACGAGGAGTGGAATAAATGCAACGTTATTTTGTAAATTATGAGCTAGAAAACGATAACGATACACTAAGCATTACAGGAGAAAATTTTCATCATATTGCACGTGTTATGCGGATGAAAGAATCCGACCAAGTTTTCATTGTTTTTCCGAGCAAAAAAACATGTATCGCGGCTATTTCGGCAATAAATGAGGAAGAGGTATTATTAAATCTAGTGAAATGGCTAGAAGAAGATACCGAATTGCCCATTGAAATCACTATTGCGAGCGGCCTACCGAAAGGCGACAAACTAGAACTCATCATTCAAAAAAGTACAGAACTCGGTGCACATAAATTCATCCCCTATAAAGCTGAACGTTCTGTGGTGAAATGGGATGATAAAAAAGTCATTAAAAAAATTGAGCGCCTTCAAAAAATTGCGCAAGAAGCAGCTGAACAATCGCACCGGACTGTCATTCCAGAAATTCATTATGCTGCTAGTTTCAAAGAATTAATGTTTGACCATGTTCACTATGACTATGTTATCGCCGCATATGAAGAGAGCGCCCGAGAAGGCGAGGATAGTGTGCTTACTAACTTATTCCAAACAATGAAGCCTGGACAATCAGTTTTATGCATTTTTGGACCAGAGGGCGGCATAAGTGAAAAAGAGCTGTTGCTTCTTCAAGAAGTAAATGCCAAACTTGCCGGACTCGGCCCAAGAATTTTAAGAACAGAAACTGCTCCACTCTATGTATTATCAGCTGCTTCATTCTATTTTGACCTTTACAAAAATAAAAATCGTTAACATTTCAAAGTTTTATGCGAAAGTTAACGATTTCATGTTGACGATGCCCGATGTTTCGTATATAATTTTTAATGAGTGAATGCTTATCTGCATTACTTCAGAATAATTCATAATTTATTTTCCGTTATGTCCTATTCTGGAACTTAAATGAAGGATTTAAGTGAGTGCATGTAAGTGCCGGAGGGAGGGAAAGAGAGATGTCAAAAACAGTAGTTCGTAAAAACGAATCGCTTGAAGATGCTCTTCGTCGCTTTAAACGTACTGTTTCCAAAAGTGGAACTTTGCAAGAATCCAGAAAGCGCGAATTTTATGAAAAACCAAGCGTAAAACGTAAGAAAAAATCCGAAGCAGCAAGAAAACGCAAATTCTAATTAAAAGGCGATGATTTCGTTGACACTGCTTGACAAGTTAAATGAAGATATGAAGCAAGCGATGCGCGATAAAGAAAAAGAAAAACTTTCCGTTATTCGCATGTTAAAAGCAGCTTTACAAAACGAAGCAATTCACCAAGGTGTGAAAGATCTTACTCCGGATGATGAAGTAACCGTGATTTCCCGCGAACTCAAACAACGCAGAGATTCTCTAGCCGAGTTTGACAAAGCAGGACGTAGCGACCTTTCTGATAAAGTCCGTTCCGAGATTGTCATTGTTGAGGACTATGCTCCTAAACAATTGACTCCTGAAGAGCTTGAGAACATTGTGAAAGCAACTATCGAAGAAGTTGGCGCATCTAGTAAAGCTGATTTCGGCAAAGTAATGTCCGCAATTATGCCTAAAGTAAAAGGCAAAGCTGACGGCGGTGCTGTTAACCAATTCGTAAAAAAATATCTTTCATAAACTAATTCAAACTAGTTTTGAAAACATTAAAAAACAGGGTTTCTTCATATTTTATGAAGGAAATCCTGTTTTTTTTATACATACTTTTGGTAGAAATTAAAGCTATTCATCGCTTCGTTTTTCAAGCAAGGCAATTTCGTGTATAATATAACTAATCAAGGCACTTATAACAGGTGAAGGGGTTAGCCAATGCTAAATGAATTTAATGAAGTAGTCGAATTATCTGATGACACAAACATCCAAGATTTATTCGGCAATAATAATAAAAATATCGATCTTTTAGAAGAATTGCTTCAAGTAAAAATTATTACACGGGGAGAAGCACTTTCTATCACTGGAGAAGAAGAAGCTGTGCAGCACACTATTGCTGTTTTAAACGAACTTATCTTAACTGTAAAACGCGGCATTCATATCGATGGCCGTGATATAGCTCAAGCAGTAAAAATGCAAAGAAATGGCACACTCATATATTTCCATACTCTTTTTGAAGAAGAAATCACTAAAAACGCCAAAGGAACACCTATTAGACCTAAAACATTTGGCCAAAGAACTTACATTCAAATGATAAAAAAACATGATATCGTTTTTGGTGTCGGACCAGCAGGAACAGGGAAAACCTATCTTGCCGTTGTAATGGCAGTAGACGCATGGAAAAAAGGAAAAGTTAGCAAAATCATTTTGACTAGACCGGCCGTTGAAGCAGGTGAAAGCTTAGGTTTTCTACCAGGTGATCTAAAAGAAAAAGTAGATCCTTATTTACGACCTGTATACGACGCGCTATACGACATTTTTGGTACGGAGCATACAACAAGGTTAATGGACCGAGGCGTCATTGAAATAGCTCCTCTGGCTTATATGAGAGGTCGTACACTTGATCATGCCTTTGTCATTTTAGATGAAGCGCAAAACACTACCATTGCTCAAATGAAAATGTTTTTAACACGTCTTGGTTATGACTCTAAAATGATTGTCAACGGTGATATGACACAAATTGATTTACCAAAAGGTGCAACTAGTGGTCTTGTTAACGCGGAACAAGTTTTAAAAGATGTTAAAGACATTGGTTTTGTTTACTTTGAACATCATGATGTAGTAAGACATCCTTTAGTAGCTGAAATTATTAAAGCGTACGAAGGGAAACAAAATTAGAAAGGAGACAAAGATGTGAAGCTAGCCAAGAAATGGAAAGATTGGTACATCGAAAGTGGAAAAAAATACCTTTTCCCACTTCTCCTTATTTGTTTTGCTGTCGTAGCGTATTTCCTTGTCTGCCAAATGACAAAACCGGAATCGTATAATGTAAAGCTATTTCAAGTAGCTGAAAAAACGATTCGATCACCACAGACTGTTGAAGATACGGAGAAAACAAAAGAAGAACGGACTAAGGCAAGTAATGCTGTAGAAGATGTGTATGTTTACAACCGTGAAACAGGACAAAATCGAGTAGCATTAATTCAAAGTCTATTCGCTTATGTAATTGAAGTGAATTCTGAAGCAGAAGAAAATGATAAGAAAAATAAAGAAAAAGCAGCAAAAGATAAAGAACCAGCCCCAGCACCAACTACAACAGAAACTAAATTAAAAAACTTAAAAAGCAAATTATCAAGCAATGTATCTGAAAAAATCACTTCGAATATATCAGATGAAGTTTTTACTACTTTAATTGAGGCTGATAGCAAAGATTTTAATGTAATGGAAGACGTTATTACAACCGAAGTAGCGAAAACAATGGAAAATAAAATCCGTGATGAAAATCTCAATGCCGCAAAGATAAGAGCACGAGATGACATCGAATTGTCTGCTATATCTTCTTATTACAAAAACGTATCCAAAGTGCTTGTCTCATACGCAATTGTCCCAAATGAAATTTATAATGAAGAACAAACTGATGAACGGCGCAAAGAAGCTGCCCAATCTGTTGTTCCAGTGAAAATTTTACAAGGTCAAGTTATCGTGCAAGAAGGGCAAATTGTAGACCGAGAAACCTATCGTCAGTTAAACATGCTACATCTATTAGATCAAAAAATGCCAGTCAAACAATATGCTGGCTTTGCCGTTTTTATTATTGCACTTGCAGCACTTCTATTCTTATATACAAAAAAACAAACCATTTCAAAAGCAAAAAAAATGCAAACGATGCTGATTTTTTCTTCTGTATATGTCGTTTCTTTATTCATGTTAATGATTATTTTGTTTTTAGAAAATCAGAATATATCTAATATCGCCTTTTTATTCCCAGCAGCATTTGCACCGATGATACTTAAAATCTTACTGAATGAGAAGTATGCCTTTTTAAGTGTGCTATATATTGCTGTAACTAGTTTGTTTGCATTTCAAAATGATTCAACTAGTGGAATTGCGATTTTCATTTTATTAAGTGGAATTACGAGTGTAGTAGCTTTACGGGATTATAGTCGACGTTCTGCCATCATGTTTTCAGGCTTTATGGTAGGTTTAATCAATATGGTATATGTCTTGATTTTATTGTTAGTTAATAATAGTACGCTACTTCAAGTGTCTACTTTAATGGCAATTGGTTATGCCTTTTTAGGAGGATTTGGTGCATTTATTCTCGGTGTCGGAGTTATTCCGCTCTTTGAAACTATTTTTGGTTTATTAACTACGAGCCGATTAGTAGAATTAGCGAATCCGAATCATCCACTGCTCAAGAAAATATTAATGAAAGCTCCAGGAACTTATCACCACAGCATGATGGTTGCGAATTTAGCTGAAGCATGTGCGGATAAAATTGGAGCAAATAGTTTACTTGTCCGCGTTGGTTGTTTTTATCATGATATTGGTAAAACATTACGTCCGCCGTATTTTGTGGAGAACCAATTGCAAGGGATTAACCCGCATGATAGGCTGACACCAGAGCAAAGTCGTGATATAATTCTTTCGCATACTAAAGACGGGGCGGAAATATTAAAAGAAAATCATATGCCTCAACCGATTATTGACATTGCTTTACAACATCACGGGACAACGTTACTTAAATACTTTTATTATAAAGCTAAAGAAACAAACCCAGATGTAAAAGAAGCAGATTTCCGTTATAGTGGGCCAAAACCTCAAACAAAAGAAATTGCGATAATCAATATTTCTGATAGTGTGGAAGCGGCTGTTCGTTCTTCCTCAGAACCTACAATGGCCAAAATAACAGAAATTATCGATGGAATTATTAAAGATCGTTTCCTAGATGGGCAATTTACTGAATGCGATATTACCATCAAAGAAATTAAAATTATTCGTGACACTCTAATTGCCACATTGAACGGAATATATCATCAACGAATTCAATATCCTGATGACAAAGATTGAAATAGGAGGACAAAAGATGACGGTCTTAGAAATAGACTTACTGGATGAAACAAATAATTTACCAGATGAAGATAAACAGCTAGTTGAAAACATTCTGCAATTTGCAGCCGGTTATTTAAAAATCGAGGAAGGCACTGAACTCTCTCTTACATTTACGACAAACGAAGGCATTCAAGAGATAAATCGAGAGTATCGCAATAAAGACCAAGCAACAGATGTTATTTCGTTTGCACTAGAAGAAATGGGCGACGGCGAAACAGAAATTGACTGGGGAGATTTTGACCTCGAAACTCCACGAATGCTCGGTGATATTATCATTTCAACTGAAAAAGCAGAAGAACAAGCGAAAGATTACGGACATACAAAAGCAAGAGAATTAGGTTTTCTAGCAGTTCACGGATTACTGCATTTGCTTGGTTATGATCATATGGAGCCTGACGAGGAAAAAGTAATGTTTGGCTTACAAAAAGAAGTGTTGGATGCTTATGGACTCGAAAGATAGAAAGTATAAACGTAGTAAAAACTATGCAGAGTCCTTTCAGCACGCTTTTACCGGACTGAAAACTGCTTTTTTAGAAGAACGAAATATGAGGTTTCATACATTTGCGGCACTTGCGGTAGTTATTTGTGGCTTTTTCTTTCATGTGACTAGATCTGAATGGATTTTATTAATTCTATCTATTTTTGGTGTATT
This sequence comes from Listeria sp. Marseille-Q6474, assembly GCF_946902005.1. NCBI lineage: Bacteria > Bacillati > Bacillota > Bacilli > Caryophanales > Listeriaceae > Listeria > Listeria sp. Marseille-Q6474. The sequence goes on from NZ_CAMPPS010000001.1 coordinate 235,568, forward strand.
AACGTTAGAAATGGTCAATACAGCAATTGAAAGAGCCGTGGATGTTGCAACAGAGCAATACATTGATGAAGCGAAAAAAGCAAAAGATGTTGCTGCTGGTGCAGTTTTACTTGCGGCAATTGTGGCAAGTTTTATCGGACTAATTATATTCATACCATACTTTTGTCAGATGTTTTTATAAAAAGAAGGGATTGTGACTTGGTAAATGAAAGAAAATAATTTTATCTCACTCGCTAAACAAGCAAGAGAATTTGCGTATGTTCCTTACTCGAAATTTCCAGTTGGAGCAGCTCTTGTAACGAAAGATGATGAAGTCGTGTTAGGTTGTAATATCGAAAATGCTTCTTTCGGCCTAACAAACTGTGCTGAACGGACAGCAATTTTCAAAGCTGTATCTGAAGGAAAAAGAGATTTTAAACAATTAGTTGTAGTAGCAGATACAGAGGGACCTGTATCGCCTTGCGGGGCATGCAGACAAGTAATTAGTGAATTTTGTGCGCCAGATATGCCAGTAATTTTAACAAACTTAACAGGAAAAACAGCGACGGTAACTGTGAAAGACCTTTTACCAGGCGCATTCACATCGGAGGATATGTTATGAGTGAACCATTTAAATCAGGATTTGTCGCTATAGTTGGGCGACCGAACGTTGGTAAATCAACTTTATTAAACCATATTATTGGTCAAAAAATTGCGATTATGAGTGATAAAGCGCAAACAACTAGAAATAAAGTTCAAGGCGTATTTACAACAGACGAATCACAAATTATTTTCATCGATACACCAGGGATACATAAACCAAAACATAAATTAGGCGACTTTATGGTAAAAATCGCCTTAAACACATTTCAAGAAGTAGACTTGATTTATTTTGTTATCGACGCTTCCACCGGTTTTGGCCGAGGGGATGAATTTATCATTGAAAAGCTTAAAAACGTCCAAACGCCTGTATTTCTTTTAATTAATAAAATTGACTTAATTTCCCCAGAAGATTTAATAAAACTTATTGAACAGTACCGGGAACTTATGGATTTTGAAGAAATAATTCCGATTTCTGCGCTCGAGGGAAACAATGTTCCTAATTTATTAGAACAAACGAATGCTAACCTTGAAATCGGCCCAATGTATTATCCAAAAGATCAAATTACCGATCACCCAGAACGCTTTATTATTTCTGAATTAATTCGTGAGCAAGTTTTACAATTAACGCGTGAAGAAGTACCGCATTCTGTTGCTGTAGTTATTGAAGGCATTGAAAAAAATCCTAAAACAGAAAAACTAACTATTAATGCAACTATTATTGTGGAGAGAAGTACACAAAAAGGCATTATTATTGGTAAACAAGGCCAAATGCTTAAGCAAATTGGTATGCGAGCAAGGAAAGAAATTGAAAGTTTGCTCGGCTCCAAAGTATTCTTAGAAATTTGGGTAAAAGTTCAAAAAAATTGGCGTGACAAAGAACATTATTTACATGATTATGGTTTTGACCGCGAAGAATATTAATAAAAAAGCATCTGGTACACAAATTTGTGTACCAGATGCTTTTTATTTATTCAGTCCAGCTATAATTGTCATACTCTATACTATAAGGACCAAAATTATATACTTCATAATAAAGTGTTAACTCTTTTGTTTCACCTGGCTGAACATCACCAGTGAAACTATCTTCGGTAATTTGTTGTCCATAATCTTCAGCGGCATCATCGTACAACGAGATATCCTCTGAATAAAACGGAAGAGGATCAGTGCCCGTATTTTCAAATTTCACTTTGACTTTATAAATATCATAACCATCATTCTTTTGAGACACTTCAGGTTTATAAACAGTTATAGTGCTGTCATTTTCTAAAACAACAGGCTCACCATAATCTACATCCGTATAATCATTATAATAATCTTCGTCATAGCTTTCTGCATAATCATTAGTATAAACATCGGTACCACTACCACCGTAAAAAGAAAATGGATTATTAAAGCCTTGAAGTAAACTAACTGTTGCTAAGTTTAACCCAGCTAACAATACATAAAAACCAATACCAAATGATAATCCAGCGACAATAATGCCGGCCCATCTTTCCTTTCTAACAATAAGCAAAATAATTCCCACAACTACACCTATGAATGTGAGTATAAACAAGCTGATCAATAATATAAGTAACATATCCATAGAATAAAAAATCCTTTCTTTCTTGCCTTTTTCTCTATTTTACAATAGCAAGTCGCGGAAAGATAGCAAAAAATATAAAAAGACACAATCGTTTAGAAAATGTTATAATAAAAAGAATGAAAAAGGAGGGTTGCCACATGGAAAAATGCGAAGGAATCGTGATACGACAGACGAGTTATCGTGAATCAGATAAAATAGTCCGCATGTATACGCGTGAATTTGGAAAAATTGGTGTGGTTGCTCGTGGCGCAAAAAAAACCAAAAGTAGATTAGCTGCTGTAACACAATTATTTACAAATGGATACTTCACTTTTTTTGGGGGAAACGGGCTTGGTACGCTTCAACAAGGAGAAGTTATCGAAAATTTTTCTTCCATTCAACAAGATATTTTTATGACGGCTTATGCCACTTATGTATGCGAGTTATTGGATAAAGCAACCGAAGAACGCCAGCCAAATCCATATTTATATGAGCTAACTTTTCAAATTTTACGTGACATTGATGAAGGATATGATTCGCAAATTCTAACCCAAATTTATGAAATGAAAATGTTACCTGTGTTAGGACTTTACCCAACTATGGATAAATGCGCTATTTGCGGGGAGACGACAGGACATTTTGATTTTTCAACAAGAAGTAACGGAATTATTTGCCATCGCTGCTTTGATAAAGACCGCTACCGGATGCATTTACCGGAAAATGTAGTAAAACTTTTAAGGCTATTTTTTATATTTCAATTAGGCCGATTAGGCAATATTGATGTGAAGCAAGAAACAAAAGAATGGCTCCAAAAAGCTATTGATACTTATTACGACGAATATTCTGGTTTATATTTAAAAAGCAGGAAATTTTTACGTGATATGGATAAATGGGAAAATATGTTAAAAAAAGATAGCGATGATTGACTTTTTCGCAAAAATACAGTATCTTTTAATATATCAACTAATAGGTACATTGAAGGAAAATAGTAACAAAAAGCTCTATTTTTAGCGAGTTCGGGTGTGGTGTGAGCCGGATATTTAACTTTTTGTGAAGGCGTTCTGGAGTACAGCGAAATCAAGGTGGGAATTGTTTAAATTCCAAATAGGGTGGAACCGCGAGATAACTCTCGTCCCTATATGCTTTAAATCAGCATATAGAGACGAGAGTTTTTATATTGGCTGAATTATTTTGGAGGTGGAAGCAATGAATTTACAAACAATGATTAGAACGTTACAAGATTATTGGTCCGAACAAGGTTGTATTATGTTGCAATCGTATGATGTGGAAAAAGGTGCTGGTACAATGAGCCCTTATACTTTCTTAAAAGCAATTGGTCCAGAACCTTGGAAAGCAGGTTATGTGGAGCCTTCTCGTCGTCCAGCAGATGGCCGTTACGGAGAAAACCCAAACAGATTATTCCAACATCATCAATTTCAAGTAGTGATGAAACCTTCTCCTGACAACATTCAAGAGCTTTACCTTGGCTCATTAGAAAAATTAGGAATTAACCCGTTAGAACATGATATTCGTTTTGTGGAAGATAACTGGGAAAACCCTTCGTTAGGATGCGCAGGACTTGGATGGGAAGTATGGTTAGATGGGATGGAAATCACTCAATTTACTTATTTCCAACAAGTAGGCGGCTTAGAATGTTTCCCAGTTACATCTGAAATTACTTATGGTGTGGAACGTTTAGCAAGTTATATTCAAGATAAAGAAAATGTATTTGATTTAGAATGGACAGAAGGTATTAGCTATCGCGATATTTTCTTCCAAGCAGAATTCGAAAACTCCAAATATGCCTTTGAAACTTCTAATACAGATATGCTATTAACTCTTTTTGACACATATGAAAGAGAAGCAGCTCGTCAAATGCAAGAAGGACTAGTTTTCCCAGCATATGACTATGTATTAAAATGTTCGCACACTTTTAACTTATTAGATGCTCGCGGTGTTGTTTCAGTAACTGAACGAGCACAGTATATCGGTCGTATCAGAAACTTAGCAAGACGTATCGCCAAAACATTTTATGAATCACGAGAAAAACTTGGCTTCCCATTAGTCAAAGAAGAGGGAGGAAAACGTCATGAGTAAAGACTTTTTATTAGAAATTGGTTTAGAAGAAATGCCAGCGAAGTATGTGACTAGCTCTGTATTACAACTGGAAAAACGAGTGACAGATTGGTTAAAAGACAACCAAATCGAATTTAAAGAAATTAAAACTTATTCTACACCAAGACGTTTAACTGTCCTAGTAGAAGAAATGGCTGAAGAACAAGCTAATCGTGTGGAAGAAGCAAAAGGCCCTGCCAAAAAAATCGCTCTAGACGACGAAGGTAACTGGTCGAAAGCTGCATTAGGATTCGCCAAAAGTCAAAAAGTAGCACCAGAAGATTTAACTTTTCGCGAAATTAAAGGTGTGGAATATATTTACATTAAAAAAGAAGTAATCGGCGAAAAAACAACCGTGTTACTTCCAAGCCTAGAAAAAGTAGTAACAAGTATGACTTTCCCAGTAAGTATGCACTGGGGTAGTAATGATTTACGTTATATTCGCCCAATCAAATGGCTTATCGCAATGTTTGGCGAAGAAATTATCCCATTTGAAATCACTGGTGTCTCAACTAGTAATACTTCCCGTGGTCATCGTTTCTTAGGAAAAACAGCTACAATCAATCAACCGAGCGACTATCCACATGCATTATTAGAACAATTTGTCGTTGTTAATGCTAGTGAACGCAAACAGGCTATTGTAGGACAATTACGTGAATTAGAAACAATGGAAAATTGGCAAATCAGAGAAGATGACGACTTATTAGAAGAAGTAACTAATCTTGTCGAATATCCAACTGTATTAGCGGGTAATTTTGAAAAAGAATATTTGGAACTACCTGAAGAAGTTTTAATTACGACGATGAAAGAACACCAACGTTACTTCCCAGTTTTCAGCCAAGAAGGAGAATTATTGCCTCATTTTGTAACCGTTCGTAATGGTAACCATGAAAATCTAGATACAGTGGCACGAGGAAACGAAAAAGTACTACGCGCTCGTTTGTCAGATGCTGATTTCTTCTATCAAGAAGATTTAAAAATAACCATTGACGAAGCAGTTGCTAAATTACAAAATATCGTTTTCCATGAAAAATTAGGTACTTTGACAGAAAAAATGAAACGTGTGCAAAAAGTGGCATTGATGCTTGCTGATTACTTAAATTGGCAAGAAGAAGATAAACAAGACATTATCCGCTTAACAAATATTTATAAATTTGATTTAGTAACCAATATCGTTGGTGAATTCCCGGAACTACAAGGTTTAATGGGCGAAAAATACGCCTTATTACAAGGTGAAAAACCAGCAATCGCAACAGCCATTCGCGAACATTATTTACCAAGTTCAGCAGAAGGCGTTTTACCGCAAACAGACCTAGGTTCCCTTATCGCAATTGCGGATAAATTAGAAACATTAATTGGTTTCTTCTGTGTAAATATTGTACCAACTGGCTCTGCTGATCCATTTGGTTTACGTCGTAGTGCTTTTGGGGCGATGCGCATTATCCAAGCAAATGGTTGGGACATTCCAATGCTTGAAGTTATTTCTCGTATAGTGGACATGGAACGTGCAGAAGGTGCTACTGAATTACCAAGTGCAGATGTGAAAAAAGAAGTGCAGACCTTCTTGAAAAATCGTTTACGTGTTATTTTACAAGGACATCATATTCGTCATGATATTATTGACGCTGTTATCGGCGGAGATCCAAATGTGATTCCGCAACTGATTGATCGTGCTCAAATCTTAAATAAACATGCGGATGCAGAGTGGTTCCGCCCAACTATCGAAGCTTTAACACGAGTAGTTAAAATTTCTAAAAAATACGAAGATGGCGTAGAAGTGGATCCGAACTTATTTGAAAATGAATACGAACAAGAGCTATTCGATAAATTAGAAAAACTAAAATATGATTATGCTGGTTTAACAATTGTTGAAAGACTTAAAGCATTTGCTGATTTACGTACAACAATTGATGGCTATTTCGATAATACGCTAGTGATGACTGATAACGATGAACTAAAAAACAATCGTCTTGCGCTTTTATTCGAACTAGCAAGCTTTATTAAAGAATTTGCTCAAATGGATGAAATTAATGTAAAATAAAAGTAAGATTTTGAGCAAAGAGGAGGAAGTATGTATGACTCAACCAGCCGTATACGTGGTTTCCGATTCAACAGGAGAAACGGCCGAACTCGTGACAAGAGCAGCACTTAGTCAATTTGGTCAAACACCGAAGTTTATCCATCGTTTTCACCACGTCGATTCTTCTCACATGATTGAAGAAATTGTTGACTTAGTGGCAGTGAACAATGGCATAATCGTGCACACCATTGTACTCGAAAGCGTCCGTGAAGAGCTTAATAAAACTGCTCAAGCTTTCGGCGTACCGATTATTGACTTATTTGGGCCGCTTTTAAATCAGTTAGAAGAAACCTACAAGATTAAACCACTTTCTGAACCTGGCCGCGTTCGTTCGATGGATGAAGCTTATTTCAATAAAGTTGCCGCAATCGAATTTGCCGTAGAGAATGACGATGGTCGTAATCCAAGAGGCATTTTGCAAGCGGATTATGTATTAATTGGTATTTCAAGAACCTCAAAAACTCCTTTATCGCAATATTTAGCGCTTAAAGGTTTAAAAATCGTCAATATTCCAATCGTTCCAGAAGCACAAATCCCAGATGAACTTTTTGAAATTGACCCTAAAAAAATAATTGGTCTAAAAATTAGTAAACAAAAATTAACGAAAATTAGACAAGAGCGTTTAATTTCGATTGGTTTACCTGGTGCTGGTACTTATGCAAGTAATCAACGAATTGATGAAGAATTAGCGATTTTTAATAAACTAGCCAGTAAATTAAATTGTTTCGTGTTAGATGTGACTAATAAAGCCATTGAAGAGACTGCAAACGAGATTTTAATCCACATTGGTGAAATTGTTGATGAAAATTTAGAATTATAAGAAGGACTTTTGCTTTTTATGGCGAATATATATATTATACGGGAAAAACTGCTTGTAAAAATTAGTTACTTCCCGTATAATCTAAATTCGCGTGTGAAAAAGCCAAATCTATGAATAATATTAAAAAAACGGGTTAAAAACTCGTTTTTTAACTTGCCTTCATAGATTTTAAGAGAGGATGGAATATGTGCCAAAAATTTTAGTTGATGCCGATGCTTGCCCGGTAAAAGCAGAAATAAAACAAGTCGCCGAACAATTTCAGTTAGACGTTATTTTTGTGGCTTCTTTTAACCATTACTCTGTAAATACAAACGGAGAAAATTGGATTTTTGTTGATACTGGCAAAGAATCAGCGGATATGCGAATGATGAATTTAGCAAACAAAGGTGATATTATCGTAACGCAAGATATTGGCCTTGCTAGCATTCTACTTGCAAAAGGTACGTATGTCTTTTCGAATCGGGGCGAACTTTACCGAGAAGAAGAAATGTCATTAATGTTAGATATTCGCTATAGACATGCCAAAGAAAGGCAACAAGGCAAATATAGCAAAGGTCCTAAAGCAATGAGCGATCAAGATCGTGTGCTTTTCAAAGACCGGATGACTACATTTTTCAAAAATAAGTAAATAGGAGTTGACTGTCAAGATGGCGCGGATTCCTGAAGAAGTAATAGATCAAGTCCGGAATCAAGCGGATATAGTCGATATTATTGGTAATTATGTCCAATTAAAAAAACAAGGTCGTAACTATTCTGGCTTATGTCCATTCCATGGCGAAAAAACGCCTTCCTTCTCTGTATCACCAGAAAAACAAATTTTTCATTGTTTTGGTTGTGGTAAAGGAGGGAATGTCTTTTCATTTCTAATGGAACATGATGGGCTAACGTTTGTAGAATCTGTCAAAAAAGTCGCGGATATGAGTCATTTAGACGTCGATATTGAACTTCCAGAAGAACGTGATACAAGCAATTTGCCAAAAGAAACTTCTGAAACAGCCAAAATGGTTGAAATGCATCAACTTACAGCCAAACTCTATCATTATATTTTGATGGAAACAGAAGAAGGGGCAGCTGCTTTAACGTATTTGAAGGAACGAGGTATGTCGGAACAAATGATGGCATCCTTCCAAATTGGATTTGCGCCAAACCATCATGCCACAATCACTTCTTTTCTTGAAAAAAGAGGGATGGATTTGCAACTGGCTGGCACGGCTGGGCTTTTATCTGAACGTGATGATGGGCAAATGGTTGACCGTTTTCGTAATAGAATTATGTTTCCAATTACGAATGATCGTGGTCAAATTAATGCTTTTTCTGGTCGTTTGTTTGACCGTAACGATGGACCAAAATATTTAAATAGTCCTGAAACACCTATTTTTAATAAAAGACGAACTTTATTTCATTTTTCAGAGGCAAGACAGGCTATTAGAAAACAAGAAGAAATCACGCTTATGGAAGGCTTTATGGATGTCATTTCCGCAGAAGATGCCGGCGTTCAAAATGCGGTTGCTTCGATGGGAACAAGCTTAACGGAAGAACATGCTGATTTAATTAAGCGTCTTACAAATCGTGCAATTATTTGTTACGACGGGGACCGAGCTGGAATTGAAGCAGCGTATAAAGCAGGAACGCTTTTAGTTGAGCGTAATCGTTTAGATGTTTTTGTTTTGCAACTCCCAGCAGGAAAAGATCCAGATGACTTCATTAGAGCAAGTGGTGCAGATAAATTCAAAGAAATCTACAAACAACAACGAATGACTTGGACAGCTTTTAAAATCAACTATTTACGCAAAGAACGTAATTTGCAAAACGAAACAGATCAAATCGCTTATATTGATGACTGTTTACGCGAAATTGCTAAGCTTGATCAAGCTGTTGAACGAGAATTATACTTAAAGCAACTAGCAGATGAATTTGAATTAACTATCGAAACTTTAAAACAACAACTGCAACAATCGCTAAAGAACACACACAAAGAACGACAAAACCAAAGCTATAATGAACCACCAATAGATGATTCTTTTATGGGGATGATTCCGCAAGAAGACTCAGAGATGCTCTTTTCCTTTGAGCAACCAACTCAGAAATTATCTGCACACACTACTGCAGAACAGCAACTAATGAAAGCAATGATGGAAAATCGGGATAGTTTTCTTTTGATTAAACAACTTCTAGGTGATACAGAATTTTATCATGATAACTATCAAGCACTCTATACCTATTTAATTGGCTATTTTGCTGAAGGTAACGATGCAGATCCACATAAGTTTATGGATAGCGTACCAGATGCAGGAATGAAAGGACTTATAAGCAGTCTAGAAATGGTTATTAGTCCAGATGAACAAGGTAAAACACAGTTTGAAGACTACATTAAAAGTCTCAAACGTTTTAAATTAGAACAAGCAAAGAAAGAACTCGAGCAACAACTAGCGGCTTTTAATCGTGAAAACGACAAAGAAAATGAAATTCGCGTGATGCTTGAAATCGTCCAACTCAACCGTAAGTTAAATAGCGGTCAATTGGATTAATAACGTTTTAAAACCGCTAAATGATGGTATTATTACCTAAGAGAAGCCTTTTAATAAGGTTAGCGGCATTTTGGAAGGAGGAATACAGGCAGTTATGAGTGATAAAACACAAAACACAAAACCAGTTGCTGAACTTAATGTTGAGCAAGTAAAAGAAGCCCTGATAGAAGAAGGTAAGAAAAAGGGGATTTTAACTTATGCAAAAATCGCTGCCAGATTAGCTCCATTCACTTTAGATTCCGATCAAATGGATGAGTATTTAGAACATGTCGGTGAAGCAGGCATTGAAGTTTCTGATGATGCAGACGACGAGGATCCAGATGAAACAGAACTTGTAAAAGAAGAAACCGAATCCTTTGATTTAACAGATATGAGTGTGCCACCAGGTGTTAAAATTAATGACCCAGTGCGCATGTATCTAAAAGAAATTGGTCGAGTAGATTTACTTACTGCCGATGAAGAAATAGCTTTAGCGAAACGTATTGAAGCTGGTGACATTGAAGCAAAAGGTCGTCTTGCAGAAGCCAACCTACGCCTTGTAGTAAGTATTGCAAAACGTTATGTCGGTCGAGGTATGTTATTCCTAGATTTGATTCAAGAAGGTAACATGGGACTAATGAAAGCCGTTGAAAAATTCGACTTTAACAAAGGATTTAAATTCAGTACCTATGCAACATGGTGGATTCGTCAAGCAATAACCCGTGCGATTGCGGACCAAGCTAGAACAATCCGTATTCCGGTGCATATGGTAGAAACAATTAACAAATTAATTCGTGTGCAACGTTCATTGCTGCAAGATTTAGGCCGCGATCCTTCACCAGAAGAAATTGGGGAAGAAATGGACCTACCAACTGAAAAAGTTCGGGAAATTCTAAAAATCGCTCAAGAACCAGTTTCACTTGAAACACCAATCGGCGAAGAAGACGATTCACACCTTGGTGATTTTATTGAAGACCAAGATGCGACTTCACCGTCCGATCATGCAGCTTATGAATTACTAAAAGAACAACTTGAAGATGTGCTTGATACATTAACAGACCGGGAAGAAAATGTTCTTCGCTTACGTTTTGGTCTAGATGATGGTCGTACGCGCACTTTAGAAGAAGTTGGCCGTGTGTTTGGCGTAACTCGTGAACGGATTCGTCAAATCGAAGCAAAAGCTTTACGTAAATTACGTCATCCAAGCCGCAGCAAACAATTAAAAGACTTCCTGGAATAATGCACAACCGGGCAGGAGGACAAAATGTTCTCCTGCCTTTTTAATGAAAAGGAAAGCAGGGAATCAAATGAACGAGGAACAACTATCGAAGCGACTCGAAAAAGTAGCTTCTTACATAAAAACAAATGAACGAATTGCTGACATCGGTAGCGATCACGCGTATTTACCATGCTTTGCAATCAAAAATAAAACAGCTTCTTTCGCAGTCGCAGGTGAAGTTGTCGATGGTCCTTTTAAGTCTGCGCAAAAACAAGTACGGACTTCTGGCTTAACTGATCAAATCGATGTAAGAAAAGGAAATGGTTTAGAGGTTATTGAAAAAGATGACAAAATTGATACTATAGTTATCGCTGGGATGGGTGGTACATTAATTCGTACAATTTTAGAGGAAGGCGCTGAAAAACTTGCTGGAGTAAGCAAACTGATATTGCAGCCAAATATTGCAGCGTGGCAACTTAGAGAATGGTCCGAAAAAAATAATTGGTTAATTTCTTCAGAAGCTATTTTGCGTGAAGATAATAAAATATATGAAATCATCGTTCTTGAGCCTTCTGAAAAAGAAATTACTTGGACAAAACAAGAAATCTTTTTCGGTCCTTGCCTATTAAAAGAACAATCAGCTATATTCAAAAGCAAATGGCGTCATGAAGCTAATACATGGCAAAATATTATCCAAACTATCTCCAGTAATCAACCAATATCAGATGAAAATCAAGCGAAAATTCGCGAATTAGAACATAAAATCTCATTAGTAGAGGATGTGCTAAAATGAAAGTCGCAAATGGTTATGAATATACCGCAATAATGGAAAAAATTGCTCCTAAAAAATTAGCAATGGAAGGCGATCCAATCGGCCTTCAAGTAGGAGATTTATCCAAAAAAGTAAGAAAAGTTATGTTTACATTAGATGTTTTAGAAGAAGTAGTGGATGAAGCAATTGAAAAAAGAGTGGATTTAATAATCGCGCACCATCCATTCTTATACCGTCCAACACAACACATTGATACAACAACGAAACAAGGTAAAATGATCAAAAAACTTATTAAGCACGATATTACCGTTTTTGCTGCGCATACTAATTTAGATATTGCTCAAGGCGGAGTGAATGATATTTTAGCTGATTTACTGCATTTGCAAGATACTACGATGATTGAGGAAACTTATACAGAACCTTATTGCAAAATTGCTGTTTATGTCCCGGAAAATGAACTAGAATCTGTCCGTTTAGCACTTGTAAATAATGGGGCAGGACAAATAGGCACAAATTATACAGAATGTACTTTCCATACAACTGGAATTGGTTCATTTAAACCAGGTACAGACGCAAATCCGACTATCGGCGAAAAAGAATCTTTAACTTCTATTCCTGAAGTTAAAATAGAAGCGATTTTCCCTCAATATTTAACTGAAACAATCACAAAAGCTGTGAAAATTGCTCATCCATATGAGGAACCAGCAATCGATGTATATACACTCGAAACACAGACTTACAAAGAAGGACTTGGTCGTGTCGGAACTTTACCTAAAAAAATTAGTATGGTTTCTTTTATTGATAAACTAAAAACAGCTTTCGCAATTGATAATGTTCGTTTTGTCGGAGATTTAAAAGCTAACGTCCAAAAGGTAGCCATTATTGGTGGGGATGGAAATAAATTTATTCACCAAGCAAAAGCTACAGGCGCCGATGTTTTCATTACAGGAGATGTTTATTATCATACAGCTCATGATTTACTAGCTATTAATTTACCAACTATTGATGCTGGACATAATATTGAAAAAGTAATGAAAGGCTACTTGAAAAACAAAATGGAAGAACAAGCTAAAATTTTAGATTATGAAGCAGAATTTATTGTTTCAGAGGTCAATACGGATCCTTTCCAATTTTGTTAATTAATGATGATTAATCGAGGTGTATATAAAGGAGGAAAATAGTTGAATAAATCCATAAAAACGACTCAATTACTCTTTATTTCTGACTGGGATGGTTATCCTGTTTTTGCTTTTACCCTCCCAAATATTTATATACGCAAGAGAAGTTATTCAATATGAAATTGATTGGAACGAAAATGGCCGAAACCCAATTCTGAATTTAATCAATTATCGAGCTCAATGTGCAATGACCTCTGTTATGGACGTAAGAAAGAATAATCCTCAAATTACTAAAAAGCAGTGGGAAATTGTTGAAAACATACGAAAAAAAGAAAAAGAAGTAAATACTTTTATTAATCAAAGTAGAAAATCAGTTTCTGAAGATAATAAAATAATTGCATATGGTAAATTTATTGGAGAATTGAAACCTTCGACTTTTTTAAATGAAGCTTTTGTTGAATGGGAAAATAAGCTAGATAAAATTATTGATTTTTAATATTTATATTTTTGTCTATTAAATTGTTTCGTAGCTGTTTTCATTGATTTGAATAGTTTTACTTATATTAAAATGAAGAGAATAGGACAATTATTGTCCTGCTCTCTTTTTCTTTTCTGTATGTAATAACCAAAGGCTAGCTATTAGCTAATCTATTTATACTATATAAAAAATATTTATTGTAGATATAAGTTTCAACAAAGTTGTCTTATCGCGCGCACGAATGACCTAATATGTGCTATAATGGCTACTAGGTATAGAACGGAGTGGAAATATTTTATGACGAAGAAATCAAGGTTTGACCAATTTGGCTTTCAACCTTTTATTGGACTTGCAATAGATAAATTAGGATTCTATGAGCCAACAGAAGTACAACAAAAGCTAATCCCAGGCATTTTAAAAGGTGAAAGTATCATTGGCCAATCTCAAACTGGTACAGGGAAAACCCATACTTTTATTTTGCCAATTATTAACAATGTGAATCCTGAAAAAGATGCAGTACAAGCGGTTATTACGGCACCAAGTCGCGAGCTTGCTACTCAAATTTATAATGAAATTCGCAAAGTAACGAAATTTAGTGAAAAAGAAATCGCTGTTCAACTCGTTATTGGTGGTACGGATAAACAACGTGCAATTGATAAACTGAAAAAACAACCACAAATTATTGTTGGAACTCCAGGTCGTATTAATGACTTAATTCGTGAACAAGCCTTATTTGTTCATACTGCTAAAACATTAGTTATTGATGAAGCAGATATGACGCTTGATATGGGCTTCTTAAACGATGTCGACCATATTGCTGGAAAAATGCCTGCTAATTTACAAATGCTTGTTTTTTCCGCAACAATTCCGCAAAAATTAAAACCATTTTTAAGCAAATATATGGAAAATCCACGTTATGAGCATATTCAACCAAAAGTTGCTGCTTCAAAAACAGTGGAACATCGTATTATGGCAACTCGTAGCCGTAATAAACTTGATTTACTTAAAAATGTTTTAGTTGGTTCACAGCCTTATTTAGCGATTGTTTTTACTAATACAAAAACAACTGCTGATGAAGTAGCGAACGGTTTAATCGAACGTGGGCTAAAAGTAGCGAAAATCCATGGCGATGTAAATCCTCGTGAACGTAAACGGACGATGAAACAAATCGAAAACTTAGATTATCAATATGTTGTTGCGACAGATTTAGCTGCTCGTGGTATTGATATTCAAGGAATTAGTCATGTTGTAAACTATGAATTACCAGATGATCTCGATTTTTATATTCACCGTACTGGTCGGACTGGACGTGCAGGACATTCAGGTATTGCACTTACTTTATTTGAACCGGCAGATGAAGATCGCCTAAATCAACTTGAAAAAATGGGTATCGAGTTTAAACATGTTGATTGGAAAAATAAAGAATTCGTTACACTAGAAGACCGCAATCGCCGTGCAAAACGTGAAGCTAAACGTGAAACAGCTGATCCGCGCGAAATCGGTATGCGTAAAAAAGCAAAACAAAAAGGTAAGCCAAATTATAAAAAGAAAATCAACTATAAAATGAACGAAATCAAACGTCGTGAAAGACGGAAAAAACGATAAGTGAGGAATGAATTTATGTTAAGACTAGGTTCTCATGTATCAATGAGTGGAAAGAAAATGCTTCTTGGCGCAAGTGAAGAGGCAGCTTCTTACGGCTCAAATACGTTTATGATTTATACTGGCGCTCCGCAAAATACGCGTAGAAAGCCAATTGAAGAGTTAAATATTGAAGCAGGCTTAGAACACATGAAAGCTCACGACATGGCTGACATCGTGGTTCATGCGCCTTATATTATCAATATTGGTAACTCAGTTAAGCCAGCAACATTTGAATTAGGCGTTAATTTCTTACAATCTGAAATCGAACGTACGCGTGCGCTTGGTGCAAAACAAATCGTACTTCATCCCGGCGCGCATGTCGGTGAAGGTGCGGACAAAGGAATTAAACAAATTATCCAAGGTCTTAACGAAGCATTAATACACGATCAAGATGTACAAATCGCTTTAGAAACAATGGCTGGAAAAGGTTCTGAATGTGGTCGCACTTTTGAAGAACTAGCACAAATTATTGACGGTGTGACTCATAATGAATTATTATCCGTTACTTTCGATACATGTCATACACACGATGCTGGTTACGATATTGTCAATGATTTTGACGGAGTGTTAAATGAATTTGATAAAATCATCGGTATTGACCGCTTAAAAGTGTTACATATCAATGATAGTAAAAACGAGCGAGGCGCACATAAAGACCGTCATGCTAATATTGGTTTTGGTCATATCGGCTTTGATGCACTTCATTATATTGTGCACCATCCGCAACTATCGAACGTTCCAAAAATACTTGAAACGCCATACGTTGGTGAAGATAAAGCATCGAAAAAACCGCCATACAAATGGGAAATCGCCATGCTAAGAAATGGTGAATTTGATCCAGATTTATTAAATAAAATTCAAAACGACTAAAAGGAGACGAAAATAATGACAAAAACACTTGTATTCGGTCATAAAAATCCAGATACAGATACGATTTGTTCTGCCATTAGTTACGCAGAATTAAAAAAAGCACAAGGAGCAGATATTGAAGCGGTTCGTTTAGGAGAGCTTAATAGTGAAACAGCTTTTGTACTTGATTATTTCCAAGTAACAGCTCCTCGCTTAGTTGAAACTGTTGCAAATGAAGTTTCTGAAGTCGCACTTGTTGACCATAATGAACGCCAACAAAGTGTGGATGATATTGACGATGTGACAGTAGTTGCAGTCGTTGATCATCACCGCATCGCTAATTTCGAGACATCTGATCCACTATACTACCGTGCTGAACCGGTTGGATGTACTACTACAATCCTTCTAAAAATGTTCCGTGAAAATGAAGTAGAAGTAAGTAAAACAGTCGCAGGCTTAATGCTTTCCGCAATTATTTCTGACACACTTCTTTTCCAATCACCAACGTGCACAGAAGAAGATAAAGTGGCTGCTGAAAAATTAGCACTCATTGCAGACGTTGATATTCAAGCATACGGTATGGAAATGCTAAAAGCTGGAGCAGATGTTAGCAAAAAAACAGTTGCTGAACTATTGCTTGATGCGAAAGAATTCAACATGAACGGCAGCAAAGTAGAAATCGCTCAAATCAATGTTGTCGATGTAAACGATGTACTTAGCCGTCGCGCAGAAGTTGAAGCACTTATGACACAAAATATTGTGGATAAAGGACTTGATTTGTACTTATTTGTCATCACTAATATTCTTACTAATGACTCGGTTGGAATTGCTATTGGTTCCAAGACAGCCATTGTAGAAGAAGCATATGGCGTTAAATTTGTGGAAAATCAAGCACCACTTAAAGGTGTCGTATCTCGTAAAAAACAAGTTGTTCCAATCTTAACGGATACTTTTGCTAAATAATTATACGAACCTGGAAATGCTCCAAGCTTTCCAGGTTTTTTTGGCTATTTTTTAATTCGAAGTAATTACGATTTACATTTTAACCAATCTTTTATATACTAGTAAAAGCGGCTAGCAAATGCTGTCAAAGGAGAAACATGAATGAACAAAATCATAGAAGTAAATAATGTAAGTTACCATTATGACAAAGAACATGCCTTAGAAAACATTCATTTTCAAGTGGAAAAAGGCAGTTTTACTGGTTTAATCGGCCCTAACGGCTCAGGTAAATCAACCATGTTAAAATTAATCCTTGGCGTACTCAAAAAACAACAAGGAAGTATAGCTTTATTTGGAGAAAAACAAGCAGATTTCAAAGATTGGGTCAAAATTGGCTTTGTTTCTCAAAAATCGAATGCTTTTAATTCCGCTTTTCCTGCTACTGTGAAAGAAGTCGTTGCAAGTGGTTTAACAAAGAAAAAAGGCTTATTTAAAACATTGAATAATCAAGATAAAGAAGCTATTGATTATGCTTTGAAGCGAGTTGAAATGACTGATTATCTACATCGCAATATTGGCGAACTTTCCGGTGGTCAACAACAACGTGTTTTTATCGCGCGTGCATTAGTTAGTAGACCAGAGCTTTTAATTTTAGATGAACCGACTGTTGGAGTCGATGTAGAAAATGTCAAAGCATTTTATGAGCTTTTAGCAGAATTAAACCGGACAGAAGAAATGACGCTTTTACTCGTAACGCATGATTTAGTTGCAGTGAATACGTATGTTAATCATGTTATTAGTATTAATAAACGAATTATTTTTGACGGTTCAGCCCATGAATACCAACATTATTTAGCCGACCGCGAACTTGAAATATTAGCAGAACAACGTAGAAGGGAGGATGCTTGTCTTGATTGCGACGCTTCTCCAGTATGATTTTATTCGTAATACCTTTATCGTTGGTATTGTTATTGGTGTTATCGCTCCACTGCTCGGAAGTTTCATCGTAGTAAGAAAGCTTTCGTTAATGGCTGATGCGCTCAGTCATGTGACGTTAGGTGGGATTGCGGTTAGTTTATTCTTAAGTAAAACATATTTGCCACTAGCAGCACTTAATCCGTTATATCTTGGTTTTGGTTTTTCCGTAGTTGGTTCTTTATTAATGGAGAAATTACGGACGGTTTATAAACATTTTGAAGAACTAGCCATTCCGATTATTATGTCGGCTGGTATGGGTTTTTCAGTTATTTTTATTTCTTTAGCCAATGGATTTAATACTGATTTATTTAGTTATTTA
Organism: Listeria sp. Marseille-Q6474; assembly: GCF_946902005.1. Taxonomy (NCBI): domain Bacteria; kingdom Bacillati; phylum Bacillota; class Bacilli; order Caryophanales; family Listeriaceae; genus Listeria; species Listeria sp. Marseille-Q6474. The sequence continues at coordinate 253,555 of NZ_CAMPPS010000001.1, forward strand.
TTTGGAAGTGTAAGTGCCGTGAGTCGGACTGATATGATTACGATCGTTGTTACAGCAATCATCGTATTTATCGTTATATTATCCTTATATAAAGAGCTATTTTTGTTATCATTTGACGAAGAATATGCAAAAGTTTCCGGTTTGAAAGCTAAAATATTCGATATTATTTTTATGGTTTTAGTCGCTTTAGTTATTGCGTCTTCCATGCGAATCGTTGGTATTTTACTTGTATCATCCTTAATGACATTGCCAGTTGCAGCAGCGATTCGGATTGCCAAAGGATTTAAACAAACTATCTTACTTTCAATTTTATTTGGTGAAATTGCGGTTATCGGCGGTTTATTTACAGCTTATTATTTAAATTTAGCTCCTGGTGGGGCAATCGTCATTATTTCTGTTTTACTTTTAATCATCACCATTTTATATCAAAAAATACGTCAAAAAATATTAATTTCAAAACGAGGTGAGGAAAATGGGACTTACAGCAACTGAAGCGCTCATGAAAATGAAAGAAAAGGGCTATAAGCATACTGATAAACGTGAATTTCTAATTAACTTACTAGCTCGTAAAAATAAATATTTAACAGCCAAAGATGTGTTAGAAAATATGAAAGACGATTTTCCGGGAATTAGTTTTGATACAATTTATCGTAATCTCTCTTTATTTGTTGAGTTAGGTATTTTTGAAGAAACAGATCTTTCTGGTGAACGAAACTTCCGTCTGGCGTGTACACATGAGCATCATCACCATCATTTTATTTGTATGAAATGTGGTAAAACAAAAGAAATTATGATGTGCCCAATGGATTTTCTAACAGAAGCTTTACCTGGTTACCAAATTGATGGTCATAAATTTGAGGTTTACGGCGAATGCCCAGAATGTTTACAAGCCTCTTAATAGTAAAAAAGGTCCGCATCAGGACCTTTTTTTATTTTGCAGATAATGTTCATAGTTATTTCATATTTGTTTCTTATTCTCGACACTTTTTATCGTTAAAGTAATAAGTAGCCGAAAGAAGAAGGAGAGGAACAGTTTGACAAAATTAAAAAAAGTGATGATTTCCCTAGTAGCAGCGACACTACTTTTACTCGCTGGGTGCGGAAGTAGTGCAGTAGTAAAAACAGATGCAGGAAATGTCACACAAGACGAGCTATATGAAGCGATGAAAACGACTTACGGTAATGAGGTCGTGCAACAACTTACTTTCAAAAAAATCTTAGAAGATAAATACACTGTTACTGAAAAAGAAGTAAATGCAGAATACAAAAAATACGAAGAACAGTACGGTGACTCATTTGAATCAACCTTATCGTCCAATAATTTAACAAAAACTTCTTTCAAAGAAAATTTAGAGTATAACCTTCTAGTTCAAAAAGCAACAGAAGCAAATATGAATGTAAGTGAAAGTAAACTAAAAACATACTACAAAACTTGGGAGCCAGACATTACTGTGCGTCATATTTTAGTAGATGATGAAGCGACAGCCAAAGAAATTCAAACTAAATTGAAAAATGGTGAGAAATTCACTGACTTGGCAAAAGAGTACTCAACAGATACTGCAACTAGCACAAATGGTGGACTACTAGATCCATTTGGTCCTGGTGAAATGGACGAAACTTTTGAAAAAGCTGCTTATGCACTTAAAAATAAAGATGATGTAAGTGGAATTGTTAAATCAACTTACGGGTACCACTTGATTCAATTAGTGAAGAAAACAGAAAAAGGTACCTACGCAAAAGAAAAAGCAAACGTAAAAGCTGCTTATATAAAATCTCAATTAACTTCTGAAAATATGACAGCTGCCCTTAAAAAAGAATTAAAAGCAGCTAATATCGATATTAAAGATAGTGATTTAAAAGATGCATTTGCTGACTATACAAGCACTTCATCTTCTAGTTCAACATCTACATCTAATTAAAGTTACTTCGGATCCACCAATAAAAAAAAGCCCTTTACTGGTTTTGATTCCCGTCAAAAACACACTCTAGTAAAGGGCTTTTCTATATGACCAAACGAATAACAGCCATTGATATAATTCCTACAATAACAATCCACATTAAATTTTTCGTTAAAATAGCTGTAATGATAGTTGGTAACGTGGCAAGTAGATTTTCAATATTAATGCTAGGAAAACTATTTTCGTTTGTAATGAGAAGACTTTGAACGAAAAGAGCAGTCAGTATGCATAACGGTACATACGATAAATAGCGAATCACAACACTGGGTAGTTGCTGCTTTCGAACGAAGATAAAAGGTAAGACGCGTGGAATAAATGTCACTAAACCACAGCCTAAAATAACGAGTAACGTATAATTACTTATTGTCATTTTTCAACTATCACTCCAATCAAACAACCAAGTAAGGTAGCCGCTAAAATGGCTAATTCTGGTGTCATAAAACGCATAAACACGATTAATAAAATCGCCACCATTAACATAATAACTAAACTTGTCGCGATTTTTTTACTTTTATCGCTAACGACTTGTAAATAGAGCAAGCCGATAAACATTGCTGATAACGCAAAATCAAGACCAAACTGTTCTGGATTTGGCAACCAATTTCCAATGAAAGAACCTAAAATACAAGCGGCAATCCAAGCTATGTAGGCTGTTACGTTAATTCCGTGCATCCATTTTGCGCTAACTGGTTTTTTATTGCCAATTTGATTCATTGAAACGCCAAATGTTTCGTCCGTCAGAAGCGCCCCAATCCCAATGTTATTCAAAAGGGAATATTTTTTAAAATGAGGAGCTTCGGCCATACTCATCAAAAAATGCCGTGAATTAATTAAAAAAGTAGTAAAAATAATAGCTGAAATAGGGCTTTGTAATAATAATAATCCCGAAATAATAAACTGAGCAGCTCCAGCATAGACGATAATAGCGAGTAACGTTACTTCTAAGACGCTTAAGTGAGAAGCCCTTCCAACAACACCAGCAGCTATTCCAATACCAGCATAACCTAGTACAGTTGGCAAACAAGCCTTCACACCATCATAAAAACTAAGTTCGATTTCTTTTTCCAAAAAAACTCCCCCTTAAAATAAAAAACTAGGAGCCTTAATGTCAGGCTAAAAGTTATATATTCTTTTTTACTAAAAGGTCAAATCTTCATGTGCGCTCGTTCAAAGCAATCGCTCCTTTTAGTTTTAATTTTCTAATCATACCACTTTTCTAATAGGAAATCACCTGCATTTTGCACAAAAAAACCACCTGCATAAAGCGCAAGTGGTTAATTTATTATTTTTCTAAAATAGTTGGTTCACTTGGTGGAATCGAGCGAATTGCAAGGAATACAAAGATCATACTTACAACCATATTGATTTCCATTCCAAATGGAACAATTACTTGTAAAGCCTCCATAACCATCGTGAAAACAGCAGCTAATGTAATACTATAAGAAGCTATCATCCAGTTTTGACGGAAAGCAATACCCGTCCGACCGAAACCAGAAAGAATAAATCCAAATAACGCATAAAGAGCTACTCGGAAGAAAATCGATCCAAGCGTAAAGATGAACAGAACAAGCAAGGCAATAGGAATAAAGTATTTCGCTAGAGATTCAATGGACGTATATAAATTCACTAAATCAGCTTTATTACTAATTCCAGCCGTATCATAACTTACAGATTGAGAAACACCAGCAGCAGTTATATAGATACTATCCGATAAAAAAGCAACTGCGCTATCATAAGAAGCAATTTTATTATCAACATCATCTTTATCTAAAGTTCCAGAGGCATCAAAATAAATATGTAATTCATCTTGGTCAATAGAGATGGGTATATTTTTGACAGAATTGTCCGTTAAGACTAATTTTCCATCTGTGACTTTAAAATCAGGAATTTCATTTGTAATAGTTTCTTCGCCGACTTTCAGCGCATTTTTGGTCGTAACGTTTGTAAAATATGCTAATGGAAGGAAAGTAACAAATGATAAAACAATAATGTAAACGATACTTTTTCTAATTTTATCATTTCGAAACGAAGCAATATCCGCAGGGGAATACAAACTCTTCCAGAAGCGTTTAAAAATATTCATTCTTTTTTCAACACCTCACCTAATGGTTTAACTTTTCATTTTCCGGGAAAAAGATACATGTATGTGCAAAAGAACGTAATTTTTCCACCTAAACTTAATCATAGCTTGAAATGAATGCAAAATCAATATTGAAACATCACTGAGCAGAAAAATTGCAAGCGTTTCTAGGTCGTGGTAGGCTAAATGGTGTAAAGAGAAACGTTATTTATGGCGTTAACTAGTTCTATAGGAATAGGATGTATATCTTTCGCCTTATAAGTAATTTCTTTTCACGTAAAATAAAAACAATACAAGGAGGAATTTTTAATGACTTACGAATTACCTAAATTACCTTATACTTATGATGCTTTGGAGCCAAATTTTGATAAAGAAACAATGGAACTTCATTATACAAAGCACCACAATACTTATGTAACAAAACTAAACGAAGCGGTTTCAGGACATCCTGAACTTGCGGAGAAACCTGTTGAAGAATTGGTTGCTAACTTAGATAGCGTTCCTGAAGATATTCGCGGCGCTGTACGTAACCACGGTGGCGGTCATGCTAACCATACATTATTCTGGTCTATCCTTAGCCCAAATGGTGGCGGCGCTCCAACTGGTGACTTAAAATCTGCTATCGAAAGCGAATTCGGTACTTTTGATGATTTCAAAGAAAAATTCAATGCAGCAGCTGCAGCACGTTTTGGTTCTGGCTGGGCTTGGTTAGTAGTTAATAACGGGAAACTAGAAATCGTTTCTACTGCAAACCAAGATTCTCCATTAAGCGATGGAAAAACTCCTGTTCTAGGCTTAGATGTTTGGGAACATGCTTATTACCTTAAATTCCAAAACCGTCGTCCTGAATATATCGACACATTTTGGAATGTTGTTAACTGGGATGAAGCTAACAAACGCTTTGACGCAGCTAAATAATAATAGAAAGGCTCACTTCGGTGGGTCTTTTTTTTATTTCTAATGAATTTCTAATGAACTTACAGTGGAAAAATGATGCTTTTTCAGCTACAATAGGGAAAGGTATTATTAAAAAGTGAGGTAACTTTGCGTGAAACTAAATTTTAGAAAAAAGAAAAAAGATTCCACTAAGAAGAAACGCGCCATCATTCCACTACGTTTAAATATTCTATTCTTTATAATTTTTATATTATTCTCCGTATTAATTTTACGACTTGGTATTGTTCAAATCGTGCAAGGGGATACGTACAAACGTCAATTAGAAGAAACAGATAATGTGACCGTTTCTAAGAATGTTCCACGTGGCAGTATTTATGACCGAAACTACAACTTATTAGTTGGTAATTCAGCAGTCAAATCGATTACCTACACAAGAAGCCAACAAACAGAAACTTCAGAAACACTTCACGTAGCTCAAACTTTACAAAAATTAATTACAATTGAACCAGAGAAACTAACCGATCGCGATTTGAAAGATTATTGGATTTTGACACATCAAACCGAGTCTTTAAATCGTCTATCTGCAAAAGAACAAGCGCTAGAATCTTCTAAAGCTTATAAAATCCAAGTTGAAAAAGTAACGAACGATGATATAGCTAAACTAACTACAGAAGATTTAAAAGTAGCAACAATTTATAAAAAAATGACAACAGGATACGCAATGACTGAGTCCGTTATTAAGAATAAAGATGTAACAGATGAAGAAATTGCCCGTGTTAGTGAAAACATGGATAGCTTACCAGGAGTTGATACAACGACAGACTGGAATCGCTATTACACTTATGACGAAACATTACGTTCTATTTTAGGTTCTGTTTCGACAGCAAAAGAAGGTCTACCAAAAGATAAAGCTGAGTACTACTTGTCTCAAGGATATAGCCGAAATGACCGTGTTGGTAAAAGTTATCTAGAAGCCCAATACGAAAGCGTTCTAGCTGGTTCAAAATCCCAATCTGAGAGCGTACTTGACTCTAAAGGAAATATAATCGAAACAGTAAGTAAATATGAAGGTTCAAAAGGAAAAGACTTAGTTCTTTCCGTAGATGTAGAATTCCAGAAAGCCGTGGAAGATATTTTACGTAAAAATATTAAACAAGGTAAACAATATGCTGGTTCTGACTTATTTGATCGTGCATTTGTAGTCGCAATGGACCCATATTCTGGAGAAGTTCTAGCACTTGCTGGTCAAAAACTAAATGACAAAGGCGAGTTTGATGACTACTCCTTAGGAACATTCACCACTGCTTATGCAATGGGTTCCGCTGTCAAAGGTTCCACAATTCTTGGGGGCATCATGGACGGAGCAATTTCAAACAAAACGGTCTTCACCGACCAACCAATTGCATTAAAAGGAACCAAACCGAAAAGTTCTTGGTTTAATAGAACCGGAGCAGGTAACCGACCACTTGATCCAGTTGGCGCACTAGAAATCTCATCTAACTCATATATGTATCAAGTAGCAATGAAGATGGGTGGTGCTAAGTATGTTCCAAATGGCCCACTAAGAGCTCCACTAAGTACATTTGATGATATGCGTTATTATTACAATCAATTTGGTTTAGGCGTTAAAACAGGTATTGATCTTCCTGGAGAACAAGTTGGCTACAAAGGGGACGACCAAACAATTGGTAAAATTCTCGATTTCGCCATCGGTCAGTATGATTCTTATACACCGCTTCAAATGGCGCAATACGTTTCAACAATCGCAAATGGAGGATCTAGAATTGCACCAAGCATGGTAAAAGAAATCCGCAATCCTAGCACAAATGGTGATTCTGTTGGAACTCTTGCAACCGCAAATGAACCAAAAGTTCTAAACAAAATCGGCGTTTCAGATAATGACATCAAAACAGTGCAAAAAGGTTTTTATGAAGTAACTCATGGATCAACTGGTACAGCTAGAACCGTCTTTACATCCAGTGATTATGATGTTGCTGGTAAAACAGGGACAGCTGATGCCTTCTATGATGGACCAAAAGAAGGTAACAAAATGGCCAGTGTTTGGAATACAACATTTGTCGGTTATGCACCAGTTAAAAAACCAGAAATAGCGATTTCTGTAGTAGTACCTTGGATTTATCGTCCATATGGTACAGACCAAAAAACAAATATGAAGATTTCTAAAGAAGTATTCGATAAATATTTCGAACTGAAAAAAGAACGTGCTGAATCCAATAAAGATGCTTCTAAAGTTGAACAACCAATTAACAATAAAGAAGCAGCTGCAAAAGCACAATCTGAACAAACCGAAAATTAATCAAAAAACCACTTTCATTCTTGTGAAAGTGGTTTTTTACATTTCAAACTGACAAACAATTAAAAAAATGGTGACTAATATAGATAAAAAACTGCGAAATGGCTTTGTTTATGGTATGATAAAGTAAGTGTAAAATTAACCAGATTTCTGTTTTAAAGCAGAGATACGAGGATTAAATTGAAGGAGGAATTGTAAACTATGACAAAAAGCTATCATGTCGCAGTTGTAGGTGCTACTGGTGCAGTTGGTACCCAAATGATTGAATTACTAGAAGAGGCGGCGACTTTCAAGATAAAGCAAGTTTCGTTCTTGTCTTCTATTCGTTCTGCTGGAAAAAAATTATCCTTCCGTGGGGAAGAGGTAACTATTCAAGAAGCTACACCTGAAAGCTTTGAAGGCGTGGATATTGCCTTATTTAGTGCTGGAGGTTCCGTTTCTAAAGCACTTGCAAAAGAAGCAGTAAAACGTGGAGCCATTGTAATTGATAATACGAGCGCATATCGTATGGATCCTGAAGTGCCGCTTGTTGTTCCAGAAGTAAACGAAAAAGCGCTATTCTCACATAAAGGTATTATTGCTAACCCTAACTGCTCTACAATTCAAATGGTAGCAGCACTCGAACCGATTCGAGAAGCTTATGGTTTAAATCGAATTATTGTTTCTACTTATCAAGCTGTGTCTGGCTCCGGAGTAAGTGCTATTCAAGAACTTAAAGACGGCAGCAGAGCTCTTTTAGATAACAAAGAATTCACGCCAGAAATCATGCCAGTAAAAGGCGATAAAAAGCACTATCCAATTGCATTCAATGCCTTACCACAAATTGACGTTTTCACGGACAATGATTATACATACGAAGAAATGAAAATGATCAATGAAACGAAAAAAATCATGGAAGACGATACTATTAAAGTTTCTGCTACATGCGTTCGAATTCCAGTTGTTAGTGGACATTCAGAAAGTGTTTACGTTGAAATAGAACAAGAGGGAGTAAGTGCAAAAGATATTCAAAATGCATTAAAAGCAGCCCCTGGTGTCGTTCTTGAAGATGATCCAGCAAATCAAATTTATCCGCAAGCCATTCAAGCTGCTGGTAAAAAAGAAGTGTTTGTTGGTCGCGTTCGCGCTGACATTGATGATTCTAAAGGCTTCCATATGTGGATTGTATCCGACAACCTACTTAAAGGCGCTGCATGGAATTCGATTCAAATTGCTGAAAGCTTAGTCAAACTAGCGATTATTTAGAGGTGTAAGTAATGAAAATCATAGTACAAAAATTCGGCGGCACATCCGTCCAAAATGAAAAAATTCGTCTAATGGCTTTTAACCATATAAAAAATGCCCTTAAAGACGGCTATAAAGTTGTAGTTGTTGTGTCCGCAATTGGTCGTTACGGGGATCCATATGCAACCGACACACTTTTAGAACTTATAGGAGCAAAAGATACTAAACTAACTGCTAGAGAGCAAGATACATTGCTGTCTGTTGGAGAAACTATATCTGCTTCTGTCTTTACTAATATGTTAAAAGAGGCAGACATTAAAGCAGAAGCATTTTCAGGTGGTCAAGCAGGTATTATTACATCTAATAATCACTTGAATGCAAAAATCACCGAAGTCGATACAAAGCGCCTAAAAAAAGCGCTTGAAACACTTGATGTAGCTGTTGTTGCTGGTTTTCAAGGAATCACTGAAAACGGGGATATAACAACACTTGGTCGCGGTGGCAGTGATACTTCTGCTGCAGCTCTTGGTGTATCTTTACAAGCAGACTATATTGATATTTTCACTGACGTAGACGGTATGATGACGGCAGATCCACGCATTGTCGAACATGCGCGTTCACTTCCACGAGTAAGTTATAATGAAGTTAGTAATATGGCTTACCAAGGAGCAAAAGTCATTCATCCGCGCGCAGTAGAAATAGCGATGACTGCTAAAGTACCAATGCGTATCCGTTCTACGTATTTAGAAAGCACAGGAACTCTTGTCACATCTTTAGCGGATGATTCCGGTCATTTCGATGTAAAAGAACGAATGGTAACAGGAGTTGCACACGTTACAAATTTAACGCAAATTTTTGTCAAAACAGATACAGTAAAGGCACAACAACAAACTTTCAAAATATTAGCAGATGCAGGAATCAGCCTAGATTTTATTAATATATCAACTGATTCTGTCATTTTTACAGTTCCAGAAGAAAAACGTCGCGTCGTCAAACAACTTTTAGAAGAAGCTAACTTACAAACAACGGTTCGTGAAGACTGTGCAAAAGTTTCTATCGTTGGTGCTGGAATAACTGGAGTTCCTGGTGTTACAGCAAAAATCGTAGGAGCATTATCCGAAAAAAACATCCCAATTTTACAATCAGCGGATAGTCATACAACTATTTGGGTATTAGTAAGAGAAGAAGACTTAATTTCGGCAGTCAATGCCCTTCATGACGTATTTTGTTTGGAAATTAAGTAAGGAGGAAATGAAAGATGGATTTAGGGAAAGTAATTACAGCAATGGTCACGCCAATTCACCCAGAAAAAAATAAAGTATGCAAAAAAAGAATTCATCATCTCGTGAATCACTTAATAGATAACGGCTCAGATGGTTTAGTAATCGCTGGAACAACTGGTGAATCTCCAACTTTGTCACATGATGAAAAAATGAAATTATTCCGCCAAGTAGTGGAAACAAATGCAGGACGCGCAAAATTAATCGCTGGCACAGGTTCTAATAATACAGCAGAAACGATCGCTTTTACAAAAGAAGTAGCAGAACTGGGCGGAATTGATGCTGTCTTAGTCGTTGCGCCGTATTATAACAAGCCAAATCAAGATGGTTTATACGCTCATTTTGTTGCTGTTGCGGAAGCTTCTGATTTACCAGTAGTTATTTATAATATTCCAGGACGTAGTGTTGTTAATATCGAACCAGAAACAATTATTCGTTTAGCAAAATTACCAAATATTATTGGTGTTAAAGAATCAAGCGGCAACTTAGACAATATAAGTAAAATCATTGCTGAAACTTCCGATGATTTCCTCGTATACAGTGGAGATGACAGCTTAACCTTGCCAATTTTAGCAGTTGGAGGGAATGGCGTAATTTCCGTTGCAAGTCATGTGGTAGGAAATGAAATGCAAGAAATGATGCAAGCGTTTGAAAGCGGGGACGTAAAAAAAGCAGCAAGTATACATCGCTCGCTATTACCATTAATGAACGGTCTTTTCTCTGTTCCAAACCCAGCGCCAACTAAATACTTATTAAATCAACAAGGTATTAGCGTTGGACCTGTAAGATTACCACTTGTAGATTTGAATGCTGAACAAGGAACGAAATTACAAGCTATATTAGAAGGACTTTCTAAATAGTTCAAAGGAGGTCTACGCTTTGACAATAAAAAAAGCGAAAAACATAAAAATCATTCCACTCGGCGGTGTCGATGAAAGTGGCAAAAATTTATATGTAGTAGAAATAGACGAAGATATCTTTATATTAGATGCGGGCTTAATGTTCCCAGAAAACGAATTACTGGGAATCGATATTGTTATTCCTGATTTCAAATATTTAGAAGAAAACAAAGACAGAGTGAAAGCCATTTTCTTAACTCATGGTCATGAAGATGCGATTGGTGCACTGCCATACTTACTTCAAAAAATTAAAGCACCTGTTTACGGTACTGAGCTAACAATTGCACTTGCAAAGTCAGCGCTTAAAGAACACCGCAAACTACGTTTTAAAAATTTCCATGTTGTTGATGCAGAAACAACCTTATCTTTTTCTAAAATTGATGTATCTTTCTTCCGTACGACGCATACAATTCCTGATTCGGTCGGGATTGTGCTTGAAACAAGTGAAGGTTCCATTATTTATACTGGTGACTTTAAATTTGATCAATCAGCCAAAGATGGATATGCTTCTGATTTAAGTCATATTGCCGAATTTGGTGAAAAAGGAGTACTCGCTTTACTTTCAGATAGTTCAGAAGCAGAGCACCCTGGCACCACATCAAGCGACAGTTTAATTGAAGAAGAAATTAGACATGCTTTTAGAATGGCAGATGGTAGAATTATTGTTGCTTGTGTGGCATCTAATTTGATTCGTTTGCAGCAAGTACTTGACGCATCCGTTGCTACTAAACGTAAAGTCGCTATTGTTGGTAAAGAATTAGAGCGTGTATTTGAAATAGCAGGTAGCTTAGGTAAAATCGTTATTGAGGAAGACTTGATTATTCCTCTAAAAGAACTTAAAAAATATAATGATGAAGAAATCACTATTATTGAAACAGGAAACTTAGGTGAACCAATTCAATCATTACAACTAATGACTAAAGGTAATCACCCTCAATTTAATATTAAACCAGGAGATACGGTTTATATTACAACAACTCCATCACCATCACTTGAAACGATGATGGCGAAAACGATGGATATGCTCTATAAAGCTGGAGCAAAAGTATTAACGATGAGCAATAATCTTTTTATCTCTGGCCATGCAAGCCAAGAAGATTTGAAATTAATGCTTAACTTGTTAAAACCTAGATATTTCGTTCCTGTTCACGGTGAATACCGGATGTTAATTAGTCATGCGAAATTAGCTCATGAAGTTGGCATGGCGAAATCAGAAGTATTTATTGTCGGTAAAGGTGAAATTTTAGAATATAAAAATGATAAAATGACTGCTGGAAACCGTGTCTATTCTGGAAATACACTGATTGATGGGTTAGGTGTAGGAGACGTTGGAAACATCGTACTGAGAGACCGTAAGTTACTTTCTGAAGACGGTATTTTCATCGTAGTTGTTACGCTTAATCGTAAAACTAAAACAATTACTTCCGGACCAGAAATCATTTCACGTGGCTTTATCTATGTTCGTGAATCTGAGCATTTAATTGAAGAATCATCCAAAGTCGTAACAAAAATCGTCGAAAAAAACCTCCAAGAAACTGGCTTTGAATGGGCTAAATTAAAACAAGATATTCGCGATCAATTAAATCGCTACCTATTTGAGCAAACAAAACGACGTCCAATGATCTTACCAATCATTATGGAAGTCTAGTATGAACTGCTGCACCTCGATGTGCAGCAGTTTTTTTCGTTTAAAAGTAAAATAGAGGGGAAAACAAGCTAGGAAGGAGTGATTCAATTGACAGAATTTACATATGATGTAGTTATAATCGGAAGTGGTGCTAGTGGAACAACCGTGGCTTTTGAAGCGCAGGCAGCCGGTCTAAAAGTAGCGATTGTGGAAGAGCGTAGTTGGGGCGGCACATGTGTCCTTAGAGGCTGTGACCCAAAAAAAGTGTTAGTCGGAGCAGCAGAAGCAAGAAACCTTTCTACAAGATTACGTGGCAAAGGTATTAAAGAAGCAGCAACAATTAGCTGGACAGATTTAATGGCATTCAAAGAAACATTTGTAGAAGATGTGCCTGAAAGTCGCTTGGAAAGTTTTCAAGAAGCTGGGATTGAAACGTTTTTTGGACCAGCAAGTTTTCAAAACGAAAATACTTTGCAAGTTGGTAACGACATACTAAGTGCTAAAAAAATAGTGATTGCAACCGGCGCAACACCAAATACACTTAAAGTAGAAGGTCAAGAACATATTCAAACGAGTGATGATTTCTTATCACTTGAAAAACTTCCGGATTCAGTTGTTTTTATCGGTGGTGGTTATATTTCTTTTGAATTTGCATCAATTGCGCTAGCTGCAGGGAGAGATGTGCATATAATTCATCATAATAGCGAACCATTAAAGAAATTCGATCCCGATTTTGTAGCTGCCTTAGTTTCTACACTAAAAGAAGAAGGCATTCATTTCCATTTTGATACAGATATTACTAAAATTAATAAAACTGGTGAAAAGCTCCATATCGAAGGTAAAAATGGCTTTTCACTTGAAACCAACTTAATTATCGGAGCAACCGGAAGAACACCCAATATTGCTCATTTAGCTCTAGATAAAGCAAACATAGACTATACCAAAAAAGGCATTACAGTAAACGAGAAACTACAAACACCTAACCACGCACATATTTATGCATGTGGTGATGTAGCCGCTACAAAGGGCGCTCCGTTAACACCAGTTGTCAGTATGGAAGCAGCATTAGTAGCAAAAAATATTTTAGGCGGCAATGAAAAAATCGATTATCCTGTCATACCAAGCGTTGTTTTTACTAGTCCAAAACTTGCAAGCATTGGCATAAGTATGGAAGAAGCAACTGCCAATCCAGAAAAATATCAAATTAAAAACCATGATACAACGAACTGGTATACGTACAGAAGAACGAACGAAAAAATCGCCCTCGCAAAAATCATAGAAGACCGCGAAACTGGTCAAATTAAAGGTGCTCACTTCCTAAGTGAAGAGGCGGATTATATGGTAAATTATATCGCTATCCTAATGAAAGCTAACTTAACTTTGGCTGATTTACAGTCTGTCATATTTGCATATCCATCACCGGCAAGTGATTTAACTGCTTTGAACTAGAGCTTAAATATGTTATAGTGAGGGAGAAATTCGCATAAAAGGAGCAAATTAGATGGAAATTTGGATTATTGCCGGAATATGTGCATTCTTAATTTTTATCAGCGGTATTGTTGTTTTATTTTTCCCAGCCAAGCGAAAAATCGGTGCAATTTTAACAAGCGCTGGAATGTTATTATTGGTTGGTTCTATTATTGGCATCATTGTTAGTTTTTCACATTACCAACAAGTTCAAAATGATGTATTCAATTATTCTTCTAAAGGTACAAGCCAAGCTACTGCAGAAGAAACAAAAACCTATCAAATAAACTATGAAGATTCCGCAGATAATATTAAGAAAAAAATCACCTCTGTCACGGTCGAAAAGAAAGAAACCTATTCAACAGTAGAAGGCAAGTCAGTTCCTGGCAGTATCACATTACAATTAGAAATAACAAACAATGCAGCTAAAACTCTCGAAACCTATCCGAATCAAGGTCAACTTGAAGCTAATAAAATGGATATAAATGGAGGAGACGCTGTTCTATCTGATTTTGAAACCACAGAAATCGAACCTGGTAAAACAGTAAAAGGAACAATCGTTTTTCCAGTAGAAAAATTAGATAAAGTTTCTTATATTACTTGGATTTCTTATAGTTTCCTAAGCTATTTAAAAGATTCTTCGACACCAATTACAACAGAAACAGGTAAAATCGAACTTAAATAAAAAAACAATATCCCGGAAATGGGATATTGTTTTTTTATTTATTCAGCTACATTCATAACTTCTTTTAAATATTCATCATAAGAAATTTCTTTATTATAAAATTGATCTTTTGATAAGTTAATAATACGAGTTGCGATAGTTTGTAGTAACTGATGGTCATGCGATGCAAAGATCATAGCGCCTTTGAACGCTTCAAGACCATTATTTAATGCAGTGATTGATTCTAAGTCCAAGTGGTTAGTAGGTTCATCAAGTAAAAGAACATTTGAACCTGAAAGCATCATTTTGGATAACATACAACGAACTTTTTCTCCACCAGATAAAACGCGTACTTTTTTCAGTACTTCATCACCACTGAATAGCATACGGCCAAGGAAGCCGCGTAAGAATGCTTCACTATCATCTTCAGGAGAGAACTGACGTAACCATTCCACAAGACTCATGTCGTTTTCCTCAAAGAACTCTGAGTTATCTTTCGGGAAATAGCTTTGGCTTGTTGTGATGCCCCATTTATAGCTACCTTCATCAGGTTCCATTTCACCAGCAAGGATTTGGAAAAGAACGGTTTTAGCAACTTCATCATCGCCAACTAAAGCAACTTTGTCATTACGGTTAATCGAGAAGGAAAGATTATCAAGAATCTTCACGCCATCAATTGTTTTAGACAAGTTTGTTACAGTTAGAAGGTCGTTCCCAACTTCACGGTCCGGTTTGAACTGAATGAAAGGGTAACGACGACTAGAAGGTTGAATATCTTCCAGCGTGATTTTTTCGAGCATTTTTTTACGACTTGTTGCTTGTTTGGATTTCGATGCATTCGCACTGAAACGAGCAATAAAGTCTTGTAATTCTTTCATTTTTTCTTCTTTTTTCTTATTACGATCGCCCATCATTGTTTGTGCTAATTGGCTTGATTCATACCAGAAATCATAGTTTCCGACATATAATTTAATTTTGCTGAAATCAAGATCCGCAATGTGCGTACATACTTTATTTAAGAAGTGACGGTCATGGGATACTACGATAACAGTATTATCAAAGTTAATTAAAAATTCTTCCAACCAGTGAATCGCACGGATGTCAAGGTGGTTGGTAGGCTCATCCAGAAGTAAGATATCTGGTTTACCGAATAAAGCTTGCGCAAGAAGCACTTTCACTTTTTCTCCACCAGTTAAATCTTTCATTAGTTTGCCGTGTAAGTCAGTAGGGATACCTAAGCCGTTTAATAAAACAGCAGCGTCAGATTCTGCTTCCCAACCATCTAATTCAGCAAATTCGCCTTCAAGTTCAGCAGCGCGAATACCATCTTCATCACTGAAATCTTCTTTCATGTAAATGGCATTTTTTTCGTCCATAATTTTGTATAGACGTTCATGTCCCATTATTACAGTGTTAAGAACAAGTTCATCATCATACTGGAAATGATCTTGGCGAAGGACAGCGAGACGCTCACCTGAACCAATATGCACATTACCACTTTGAGAATCAAGCTCGCCAGAAAGCACTTTTAGGAACGTTGATTTACCAGCACCGTTTGCTCCAATAAGACCATAACAGTTACCTGGTAAAAATTTAATCGAAACATCTTCAAATAGCTTTTTATCGCCGTAGCGTAAGCCAACATTATTTACAGTTAACATTTTCTTCCTCCAATACTAAGTTACTTCTTCTTGAAATCAGAAAAAGCACAATTACTACTATTTTAACATGGTTAGTGTAGCAAAGAAAGCATACACGCATAAATAAATGTTATAATGTAAAAATAAGGAGGGAAGCTAAATGGATTATCAGCAAACTTTACAAGAAAAAGTCGCGCTTTGCCTTAGTTTACAAGGTGCAATAGAAACATTTCCGTTTGATTCTAAAATGCACGCTTTAACACTTGGTGGTAAAATATTTGCGCTCATCCATATGTATCACGGGGATTTATATGTCAGTGTTAAGTGCCAACCTGAGAGAATTGATTTATTGCGCGATGAATATATGAGTATAAAACCCGGTTATCACTTAAATAAAAAACATTGGATTACACTTGTGATTAATGAAGAATATGATGTCGAAGCGGAAACAGAATTTGCTTTAATTAAAAATAGTTATCAGCTAATTTTTGATAAACTACCAAAAAAAGCTCAAAACACTGTAAGATTTTCTGCAAATGATTAAAGAAAACAAATAATTCTTTACAAAAAAACATCTCATGCTATAATGATTGTTGTACGATAATTTCATAGACGTTACCACAGGGGGGGCTTCTTAGCTGAGATTGAATCCGCGTGTTTTTGGATTCTGACCCTTTGAACCTGTTCGTTAATACGAGCGTAGGGATTGTGGCGATTGCATTTCTAACAATAGAAACTGCTTTCTTCTGGGGTACGTTTTTGACCAAAAAGAAGAGGGGAGTTTATTTTTTATGCAAAACAAACGATTAATCATTTTACTTGAATGTGCTATCTTTGCAGCAGTTGCGATGGTACTGAGCTTTATCCCGCTAGACATTGGTTCCAGTTTTTCGATTTCACTAGGAATGATTCCAATGTACGTTATTGCAATTCGTCGCGGTTTTTGGGCGGCTGGATTTGCTGGGCTTTTATGGGGGTTACTACATTTTTTAACAGGGAAAGCTTATATTTTAATGCCATCTCAGGCAATTATTGAATATATCCTGGCCTTCAGTTTTATTGCTTTCAGCGGAGTATTTAGTAAACAAGTTCGAAGTAATTTAGCTGCTAACCAACTAAAAAAAGCCATCGAGTGGGCGTGGGGAACCATGATTATTGGTGGTGTGGCTAGATATTTCTGGCATTATGTAGCTGGCGTTTTATTTTGGGGCGCTTATGCTTTTCAAGGTTGGGGAGCACAACTATTTTCAGCAGTGATGAACGGAGCTAGCTGCCTCGGAACCGTCGTTGTTTGTGGAATAGTTATCTCGATACTACTCAAAACAACGCCTAAATTATTCTTACCTAAATAAAGGAAAGCCCTATTAGTAAATGCTAATAGGGCTTTTTAGTATGTTATAATAGAATAAATACTGTATTACAGCTTGTCACAATGTCCATTTTTACGATTATAAGTTTAGCAGCGATGTTCTTTACGTGCCACAAGTACGAAATCATCTTGTTTAGTAACTTCCGTTTGAATGCCACACTGTCTTTAAGCTGTTTTTTTGTATTTAAAAAGTTTAAATCATTACTAGTTAGGGAAAAGATTTATCGATTGCCAATTTTTTTGGCAGTGGTAAAGAAAAAATGGAGGTGTATAAGCGTGTTAAAATTCGAACACGTAACGAAGACTTATAAAGGGGGCAAAAAAGCTGTTAATGATCTAACACTTAACATCGATAAAGGAGAATTTGTTTGTTTTATCGGTCCAAGTGGTTGTGGGAAAACGACAACAATGAAGATGATTAACCGGCTTATTGAACCTACAGAAGGCAAAATATTTATAAATGATAAAGACATCATGGCGGAAGATCCCGTCAAACTAAGACGTTCTATTGGTTATGTTATTCAGCAAATTGGCTTGATGCCACATATGACGATTAGAGAGAATATCGTCCTTGTACCAAAATTACTTAAATGGTCCGAAGAGAAAAAACAAGAACGGGCGAAAGAATTAATTAAATTAGTTGATTTGCCAGAAGAGTTTTTAGACCGCTATCCTTATGAATTAAGTGGTGGACAACAACAACGTATCGGTGTTTTGCGAGCGCTTGCAGCAGAACAAAATTTAATTCTAATGGATGAACCATTCGGAGCACTGGATCCAATTACTCGGGATTCTCTACAAGAAGAATTTAAGAATTTACAAAAAGAACTTGGAAAAACAATTATTTTCGTTACCCATGATATGGATGAAGCGATTAAACTTGCAGACCGTATCGTTATTATGAAAGCTGGCGAAATTGTTCAGTTTGATACACCAGATGAAATTCTACGTAACCCGGCAAATTCATTTGTAGAAGATTTCATTGGTAAAGACCGTCTAATTGAGGCAAAACCTGATGTTACACAAGTAGCACAAATTATGAACACGAATCCAGTGTCTATTACAGCAGATAAATCTCTACAAGCTGCCATTACTGTCATGAAAGAAAAACGAGTAGATACGTTACTTGTAGTGGATGAAGGTAATGTGTTAAAAGGATTTATCGATGTAGAGCAAATCGATTTAAATCGCCGCACAGCAACTTCTGTAATGGATATTATCGAGAAAAATGTATTTTACGTGTATGAAGATACCTTACTCCGTGATACTGTACAACGGATTCTAAAACGTGGTTATAAATATATTCCTGTAGTTGATAAGGACAAACGCCTTGTTGGGATTGTAACTCGTGCCAGTTTAGTAGATATTGTTTATGATTCCATTTGGGGAACGATAGATGATGTGGCAGAAAATCAGGAGGAACAAGCGGATTCCGAAACGACAGAACCAGAAATGAAGCAGGAGGGATAAGCTATGGACGCAATTGTTACTTTTTTTCAAGAAAACGGCCATAACTTGCTTGTTCAAACATGGCAACATCTTTTCATCTCCTTATCTGCTGTAATTTTAGGGATTGCAGTTGCCGTTCCTGTTGGAATTTTACTGACGCGTTCACCAAAAGTAGCAAATTTTGTTATTGGCGTGGTTAGTGTTCTTCAAACGGTTCCTTCACTCGCTATTTTAGCATTTATTATCCCGTTTCTTGGGGTCGGTACATTACCAGCGATTATTGCCCTGTTTATTTACGCACTTTTACCAATCCTGCGTAATACTTTTATTGGAGTTCGAGGAGTCGATAAAAATTTAATCGAATCTGGTCGTGGTATGGGCATGACGAATTGGCAATTAATCATTAATGTCGAAATCCCTAACTCTATATCAGTAATTATGGCTGGTATCCGTTTATCAGCTGTATACGTTATCGCTTGGGCAACGCTTGCTTCATATATTGGAGCTGGTGGACTTGGAGACTTTATTTTTAATGGCTTAAACTTATATCGTCCAGATTTAATTCTCGGAGGAGCAATCCCAGTAACTATTTTAGCCCTTGTAGTAGAATTCGCGCTTGGAAAATTAGAGTATCGTTTAACTCCAAAAGCCATCCGTGAAGCTCAGGAAGGGGGAGAATAACATGAAGAAAAAATTTATCGCGCTATTCAGCGTATTACTACTAACTAGTTCTCTTTTCTTATCTAGCTGCTCTTTACCAGGACTTGGAGGCAGTTCTAAAGATACAATACGCATTGGAGCAATGGCCACGACAGAATCACAAATCGTTTCCAATATTTTAAAAGAATTAATCGAACATGACACTGGCCTAAAAGTAGAAATTGTAAATAACCTTGGATCAACTATCGTTCAGCACCAAGCCATGTTAAATGGTGATGTAGATATTACAGCGACAAGATATACCGGAACAGACTTAGTTGGGCCTCTTGGAGAAGATGCTATTAAAGACCCTGAAAAAGCTTTAGCAGCAGTAAAAAAAGGATTTGAAGAGCGTTTCCACCAAACATGGTTTGATTCTTATGGCTTTGCTAATACGTATGTGTTCATGGTACGCCAAGATACTGCTAAAAAATACAACTTAACTACAGTTAGCGACATGCGTAAAGTAGAAAATGAGCTTACTGCTGGGGTCGATAATTCTTGGATGGAACGTGAAGGAGATGGTTATAAAGCATTTTCAAAAGCTTATGACATCGAGTTCAAGAAAATTTTCCCAATGCAAATCGGCTTAATTTATACCGCACTTAAAAACAATCAAATGGATGTGGCGCTTGGTTATTCAACAGATGGCCGTATCCCAACATATAACTTAAAATTACTAAAAGATGATAAAAAATTCTTCCCACCATACGATGCTTCAGCTCTAGCAACAGATGAAATTTTAAAGAAACATCCAGAATTAAAAACTACTATCAATAAGTTAAAAGGTAAAATTTCAACAGAAGAAATGCAAAAGCTTAATTATGAAGCAGATGGCAAATTAAAAGAACCATCCATCGTAGCGCAAGAATTCTTGCAAAAAAATAATTACTTTGAAGGTAAAAACTAAGGAGGTGCCAAAAGATGGACACATTAAAACAATTAATTGATTATTACCAAACAAATGGAAGTTATGTCATGGAAGAGTTCTGGCGGCATTTCTTAATGAGTGCGTACGGAGTTATCTTCGCCGCAATCATAGCGATACCACTCGGAGTATATATTGCTAGGAAGAAACGCTTAGCTGGATGGGTTATCCAAATTGCCAATATCATTCAAACTATCCCAGCACTCGCAATGTTAGCTGTACTTATGCTAATTATGGGTTTAGGAACGAATACAGTCGTTTTATCCTTGTTCCTATATTCTTTACTCCCAATTCTAAAAAACACCTATACGGGCATTAGAAACGTTGATGGGGCACTTCTTGAATCGGGTAAAGCGATGGGCATGACGAAATGGCAAGTGCTTCGTTTAATCGAAATGCCACTTGCTTTATCGGTCATTATGGCAGGCATTCGAAATGCGCTAGTAATTGCAATAGGTGTTGCAGCCATCGGGACATTCGTTGGAGCAGGCGGCCTCGGTGATATTATAGTCCGCGGAACCAACGCAACTAACGGAACCGCAATTATTTTAGCTGGAGCCATCCCAACAGCAGTCATGGCAATATTAGCCGATGTACTTCTAGGATGGGTCGAACGTACTTTAAACCCAGTTAAAAACAAAAGAAAAACATTAACCGAAGTCTTATAAAAACAATCGAAAACACAACCTACCAGCTTCATAAAAAGGTTGTGTTTTTCGTTTGACAAAGAATGTTTCCCGTAGTAAACTTTTTATCATAAACGAAAGAAGGTCAGGGAGCATGAAAAAGGAAAAAACAGAACGCACAAAACAAAGCTGGAGAAAAGCACAGAATGCTCCCAGCTTAAGCGAAGTAAATAATTCAGTAGCAATTCCCAAAAACGCAAAGTTCTTCCGGAAATTATTTGCATTTATGGGACCAGGTGCCCTTATTGCAGTTGGCTATGTTGATCCTGGAAACTGGGCGACATCCATTGCCGGGGGTTCGGAATTTGGTTACACTTTATTATCAGTTATTTTAATTTCTAATATTTTAGCCGTTTTACTACAATCACTTGCGTCAAAATTAGGTATCGTGACTGGGCGCGATTTAGCTCAAGCATCAAGCGATCATTTTTCCAAACCATTTGGCTTTGTCCTATGGATTTTAGCTGAATTAGCCATTATTGCAACTGATATTGCTGAAGTTATCGGTAGTGCGATTGCGCTTAATTTACTCTTTGGCATTCCTTTGATTTGGGGCGTTTGTATAACAGCATTAGATATTTTTCTTGTATTATTTTTACAACATAAAGGTTTCCGCTATATAGAAGTTATTGTTATTACCTTAATGGTGACGATTCTTGTATGTTTTGGAGCTGAAATGGTAATGTCACACCCAGATATGCAAGCTATTGCGAAAGGTTTTATCCCGCAATCAGAAATCGTTACGAACCCAACTATGCTTTATATCGCACTTGGGATTCTTGGTGCAACAGTTATGCCGCATAATTTATATTTGCACTCATCGATCGTGCAAACAAGACAATACGCGCGAACAAAAGAAGGGAAGAGAGAAGCGATTCGTTTTTCATTTATCGATTCAACGTTCTCTTTAACTATTGCGTTATTAATTAATGCATCTATTTTAATTTTAGCTGCTGCTGCCTTTTATACTACTGGACAACATAACGTAGCTGGAATTGAAGATGCCTATAAATTACTTAATCCAACACTTGGAAGTAGCATCGCCAGTACGGTGTTTGCAGTAGCTTTACTTGCTTCTGGTCAAAATTCGACATTAACAGGCACATTAGCTGGTCAAATCGTTATGGAAGGTTTCTTAAATATCCGTCTAAAACCAGTAGTACGCCGCTTATTAACCCGTGTACTAGCAATTGTTCCAGCAGTTATTATTACAGCACTTTATGGAGCAAATGGCATAAATGAGTTGCTTATTTTCAGCCAAGTAATACTCTCCATGCAACTATCTTTCGCTGTTATTCCCTTAGTTATGTTCACAAGTGATAAACAGAAGATGGGCGAATTCGTTAACTCACCATGGTTAAAAATAGTGTCTTGGTCTGTTGCAATTTTTATCGCAGTCTTAAATATCTACTTATTATTTTACACTTTAACTTCATTATAAAAAGAGAAGATTACGATAATTATATTATGTAAACAATTAAAAATAATTTTCTCATTTCTTTCCCTCGAAATTTTCATCTTTATGCTATATAATTGAATTATATAATACTAATGGCGTAGTAAAGGTGTTGATTAACGATGACGGATAAACTATTAAAACAACATAAAAGGCTTTTAGAACAGCAACATAAACTACCGTACACAATCAAACTGGACGGCGAAGTTTTCACAATCATTATTTATACAAAATTAAACAAAGTAGCTGGAGTCACTGTACTAAACTCAAAAGACGAACCAGCAACAATGAAAGAAGCAGAAGCAGTAGTTAATCGCATTCAAAAGTATAATTTCTATTTTGAATACTTGGGTAAACGTGCTCATGTAATTAAGGAACGCGATAGCATTATTGCTGAAAAGATAGAACAAACACAATTAATTCTAAATGATAATACTATTTTTGGTGAACAAATGCAGCCAACGATTGATGAACTTAATTTAGCGATGGAAGTTTATAAACAACAACAACGCAAATTAGACGTTTATCAAGAAGATATTACTTTGCTCAACCAAAAAATTAAAATGCAAGGTGAAATTTTAGAAGAAGACTGGGAATCAGCTGAAAATCTTTCCATTGCGTTTACCAAAGCTGCATATGCGCAAAGTATCTATTTAGAAGCAACACGAAAGAATCGGAAACAATTAGCAAAATGGTTCCATCTCCATCAAAAAGAATTACCAACTGAAAAACAAAAAGCATTAGGAAAAATCGTATCTGTTCTAAGTGATACGAATGCTGGACTTGTATTTGATCAAATTATTTCGCTTAGACCTCTTCTTGAAGAAGGCTTAATGCTTGATCATGAGCAGTCCTTAACCCAACGTGCTGCTGAATTTAATAAAGAGTTCGAAACACATTGTCGTTTCTATAAACCCAATATTAATAAAGTGAAAAATTTAATCAGACAATAACAAAAAAGCTAAGTGGCGTAAAAACCACCTAGCTTTTTTCTATTTAATAATTCCTTGATCTTGTAGATAATCTTTAGCTACTGTATAAGCTGATTTACCATTTACATTCACTTCATAGTTCATTTTACGCATTTCATCGTCTGTAATTTTCCCTGCAAGTTTGTTTAATGGTTTTTTCAGTTCTGGATATTTATCTAATGTTTTCGTCAGCATAAGAGGTGCCCCTTGATAAGGAGGGAAGAGTTGTTCATCATCTTCTAGCACTTTTAGCTTGTACTGAGCAAGTTCACTATCAGTAGAATAAGCATCTAATAAGTTAATGTCACCAGATTTAATTGCATTGTAGCGAAGTTTTGGTTCCATTGTTTTCAAGTTCTGGAAGGTAAGTCCGTATTTATCTTGAATGCCTTTATATCCGTCCGAACGATCTTTAAACTCTAGTGTAAATCCTGCTTTAACCTGATCAGCTACTGGATTTAAATCAGATATTTTCTCTAATTTGTTTTCTTTAGCAAATTCAGGTGAAACAGCAAGCGCATAAGTGTTATTGTATTCCATTGGTTTTAAGTATGTCATATCAAAATCTTTTGCTAAACCATCACGTGCTTGCGTGTAAACTTTTTCTGGATCATGCGTTTTTGCGTTTTCTTTTAAGAAAGTTTCTAATACGGTACCAGTAAATTCAGGATAAATATCTATATCACCTGATTTTAAAGCATTAAAGACAAAGCTTGTTTTACCCATATTAGGTTTCACATTAACTTTTAAATCCGTCTCATCTTCAATAACTAATTTGTACATATTAATCAAAATTTCTGGTTCTGCGCCTAATTTCCCGGCAATCGTAATTTCTTTTTTATCGGAAGCAAAATAAGGAACGACGATGATTGCGGCAGTGAGTAAAATTCCTGCTGAAATCGTAATAATCGTACTTTTAAAGGATGCTTTTTCAAGGAATCGCAGTAAGAAATCAAACAAGATTGCGAGTAATGCTGCTGGAATTGCACCAAGCAGGATTAAACTATTATCATTGCGATCAATCCCCAGTAAAATCAAGTCCCCAAGACCACCAGCGCCAATTAATGCAGCGAGGGTTGCCGTACCGATAATTAATACCATAGCCGTACGTATACCAGCCATAATTACAGGCATTGCAAGAGGTAGCTGTACTTTGTATAATCTTTTCCATTTGTTCATTCCCATTGCGCGTGAAGCTTCGACAAGAGCTGGGTCAACTTCTTTTATCCCAGTATATGTATTCCGTAAAATAGGCAACAGGGCGTAGATTACAAGCGCAATAATTGCTGGAACTATCCCAATACCGACAAGTGGAATTAATAATCCAAGTAAAGCAAGAGAGGGGATTGTTTGAAAAATAGCAGCTACTTGAATAATTGGTTCAGCAAGTCGTTTATGTCTAGTTAAGTAGATACCTAGAGGCAAAGCAATGAGTACAGCAATAAAAAGGGATACGAACGAAATCTGAATGTGTTGTACTAAGGCCGTGAATAGCTCATCTTTACGGACAGCAAATGTATCTAGTAATGTATTCATACAAGCTCACCCGAACTTTCAAGATGACGCGCTAAAAATTGCATCACATGTTTATTAGTAATCGTACCGATAAACTGACCGGTTTCATCTTTAACTGGAACCGATTGTTCTTCGGCAATGCGGCGAACTAGATTTTCAACTGGTTCGTTCGAGGAAATTCCCATCGTCCCGTCACTAGCTTGATAGGCGTAAAACAAATCAGCCTCTATTAAATCATTTACTGTAAAACTCGATTCTAAAATCGGTGTATTGAACGCGTGACCAGAAGCTAAGAAATCTTTAACAAAATCATTTTCAGGATTTTTTACAATTTCTTGTGGAGTAGCGACTTGGACAATTTCGCCATCTTGCATGACACAAATACGGTCTCCCAGTGCTAGAGCCTCTTGCATATCATGGGTAACAAATACGATTGTTTTCTTGATTTTCTTTTGAAGTGTGGAAATGTCTTGTTGTAAACGTTGGCGTGAAATAGGATCAAGCGCGCTAAAAGGCTCATCCATTAAAATAATTCCTGGATCGGCCGCAAGTGCGCGAACAACACCAACACGCTGCTGCTCTCCGCCAGATAATTCAGCTGGCTTACGATGGCGATAACTTTCCGCATCTAAACCAACGCTATCGAGCAATTCGGTAATTCGATCATGGATTTTTTCTTTGCTCCATTTCTTTAACTCTGGAACAATAGCGATATTTTCTTCAATTGTCATGTGAGGAAAAAGTGCTATTTGCTGTAAGACATAGCCAATATCCCAGCGGAGTTCATGAATATCATAATCACTAATACGCTTTTCATTAATATAAATGGTTCCAGTTGTAAGTGGAATCAAGCGATTAATCATTTTTAACGTTGTCGTTTTCCCGCAACCACTAGGTCCGATGAAAACAAAGAACTCGCCGTCTTTTATGTCCAAAGTAACATTATTCACTGCTGTCTTATCATCGCTGTACTTTTTGGATACATTATCAAAACGAATCATTTTTTCATCCCTTTCTTAATTTAATCGAATGTATGTTCTATATCATATCATTTCTGATTTTAATTCTCAAGAACATATCATCCAATTACCCTAAATTATTACTATCTATTCCTATTTTGATAAAAAAACTATGGAATTCTTTGTAAAAGTGAGGTTCCATGATAAAATAAAGGAAGTGATTTTTCAAAATTACATCAATGAAAGGTTTGAAATAAATAATGAACAACTTGCAAGCACAATTTCCTCATATAGCTATTAAATTAAATGAACCCTTATCTAAATATACGTATACGAAAACAGGTGGAAATGCAGATGTTTTCGTTATGCCGAAAACAATAGAAGAAACGAAGGAAATCGTTACTTATTGTCATCAAAACAAATTACCACTTACAATTCTTGGAAATGGCTCTAACTTAATTATTAAAGATGGTGGTATTCGCGGAGTAATCGTACACTTAGACTTACTTCAATCCATTGAAAGAAAAAACACACAAATCATCGCAATGAGTGGAGCTAAGTTAATTGATACAGCAAAATTTGCATTAGATGAAAGTTTAAGCGGACTGGAATTTGCGTGCGGCATTCCAGGTTCGATTGGCGGTGCGTTACATATGAATGCAGGCGCTTATGGAGGCGAAATTAGCGATGTCCTTGAAGCAGCTACTGTTTTGACACAGTCCGGCGAATTAAAGAAATTAAAGCGTTCTGAGCTAAAAGCAGCTTATCGTTTTAGTACGATTGCTGAAAAAAAATATATTGTTTTAGACGCAACTTTTTCACTGGAATTAGAAGACAAGAACATTATCCAAGCGAAAATGGATGAACTTACCGCTCTAAGAGAAGCAAAACAACCTTTAGAATATCCATCTTGTGGGAGTGTATTCAAACGTCCACCAGGCCATTTTGCTGGTAAATTAATTCAAGATAGCGGCTTACAAGGTCATATTATTGGCGGCGCACAAGTTTCACTAAAACATGCTGGTTTTATTGTTAATATTGGCGGCGCGACAGCTACTGATTATATGAATTTAATTGCTCATGTACAACAAACTGTACGTGAAAAATTTGATGTTGAATTAGAAACAGAAGTTAAAATTATTGGCGAGGACAAATAGCCAAATTAAGTAGGAGGTTATTTATTTTTGAAAGAGCTTAGTTTATTTTTACAGAATCGAAGCGTACGACGCGTTGGGGTATTTCTGCTAATTGCCTTCGTACTTTACTTGCTTAGAAGCCAAATGAATATTATTTTATTAACATTCATTTTTTCTTACCTTATTACTCGACTAGAAAACTTTATTTTACGACGAATTTCAATTTATCGACAAATTATTGTGTTGTTGCTTTACGTTTTAATTGCAGGCGTGATTGTCTTCGTTTTCGTTAAATATATTCCTGTTTTAGCGGATCAAATAAATCAATTAGTGAAATTTGGTAATAGCTTCTTAAAAACAGATAGTAATAATGAGTTTATTAACTACATTGTTAGTCTAGCAAATCAATTTGATATTATGAAATACACAGAACAAGGCGTTTCAATGATTCTAACTTATTTGACTAACGTTGGGACAGTGTTGATGAACGTATTTATCGCACTTATGCTAAGTTTGTTTTTCTCATTAGGAAAAGATCATTTGATTTCGTTTACCAATCAATTTTCCACTAGTAAGATAGGCTTTATATACGAAGAAGTAAAATTCTTTGGTTCAAAGTTTGTGGCTACTTTTGGGAAAGTAATCGAAGCACAGTTTATCATCGCTCTTGTTAATGCTGTACTTACGACGATAGCGCTCTGGATTTTAGGCTTCCCGCAATTGATGACTTTATCGATAATGGTGTTCTTACTTGGATTAATTCCAGTAGCCGGGGTTATTATTTCTCTTATCCCGCTGACTATCATTGGTTATTCAATCGGTGGCGTAGAATACATTTTCTATATTTTAGTAGTTGTCATCATTATCCATGCACTTGAATCTTATGTACTTAATCCAAAACTTATGTCAGCAAAAACAAATTTACCAGTTTTTTATACTTTCATTATTCTTATTTTCGGGGAGCATTTCTTTGGAATTTGGGGATTAATCGTTGGTATTCCAGTTGTAATGTTCTTCTTGGATGTTCTAGGCGTCACGAATCAAGAAGAAGTTAACCAACCAAAAGATACAATCAGTCATACGTAATGCACACGGGGGTTCTTCCAGATTAGCTGGAAAACCCCTGTTTTTTAAGGGGGGAAAGCATAATGAAACAACATCTTTTTGTGATTTCATTAGATGCGCTAGGAGCACTTGATTTAAAGGACACGTCTGATTTACCAGTTTTACGAGAATTAATCCAAACTGGGACACATATTCAAGAAGTAGAAACGATTTATCCATCACTTACATATCCAGCACATACGAGTATTATTACTGGTCATTATCCGAAAACTCACGGCATTATAAATAACACAAAAATTCAACCCGAGAAAGATTCACCAGACTGGTTTTGGTATAAAAAAGCGATTCAAGTTCCCACTTTATATGATTTAGCAAAAGAAAAAGGGATGACAACCGCAGCTTTTTTATGGCCAGTTGCAGCAAAAAGTAGTATTGATTATAATATTGCGGAAATTTTCCCAAATCGCTTTTGGTTAACGCAAATGATGGTGTCGCTTCATGCTAGTTCACCATTATTTTTAATCGATATGGACCGAAAATTTGGACATTTACGAAAAGGCATAAATCAGCCAGAGCTTGATATATTTTTGACAGCGAGTGTTGTAGATACAATAAAAGCCAAAAAACCAACCTTACTTTTAACACATTTAGTAGATATGGATAGTATGCGTCATGCCCACGGAGTTCATTCGATAGAAGCAAAAGCCGCTTTAAAAAGACATGATAACCGTTTAGCTGAAATTATTCAGGCCACGAAAGATGCTGGTATTTATGAAAATACAGTTTTCGCTATTTTGGGTGATCATTATCAAATAGATGTAACGCACGCAATCCGCTTAAATGTTCTTTTTGCTGAAAAAGGTTGGCTAACAGTAGTAGATGGCAAGATTACAGGCTGGGAAGTATATGCTAAAAGCTGTGATGGCTCTTGTTATATTTATACGAAAAATGAAAAACATAACCAAGAAATCGAGATTTTACTGCAAAGCATCCACGAAATAGAAGAAATTTTGTCATCTGAGGAATTAACACGTCGGGGTGCTGACAGCCAGGCTACTTTTATGGTAGAAGGGAAGAGTGGTTACTACTTTATGGATGACATAGATGGTCCTCTTTACGAAAAAGTGACTGAGGAGATGCTTGGAAAACCAGGTTATTACAAAGCAGTTCATGGCTATTCTCCAAGTAAAACGGATTATAAAACAGCGATTATTTTTAACGGACCTGGCATAAAAAAAGGCAAAAAAATTGCAAATGCACATTTAGTTGAAGAAGCTCCAACTTTTGCCCGAATTTTAGGCTTACAATTTCCAAATACTGCTGGTACTGTAATAGAAGCGCTATTCGAATAGAAAAGAGGGGAAATACTTTTGGCATATACAAAAGAAGAAAAAAGCTGGATTTTTCAAGATTGGGCGAATTCTGCCTATTCTATTATGATTACAACTGCCATTTTACCGATTTATTTTAAAGGGGTGGCAGCAAATGCAGGAATTGCTGATACAACGTCAACTGCTTACTGGGGTTATGCGAACTCCATTGGAACTTTGTTAATTTCATTACTCGCACCAATCCTCGGCACAATAGCAGATTATCAATTTTTTAAGAAACGGTTTTTCGGCATTTTTACGGCAATAGGGATTGCTTTTACTTTCTTACTTATTTTTATCCCTACGGATGCCTGGCTTTTGTTACTTGGATTTTATGTGTTATCGTTAATCGGTTTTTCAGGGGCAAATATTTTTTATGATGCATTTTTAATTGATGTAACTACTAATGACAGGATGGATAAAGTGTCATCTGCTGGGTATGCTTATGGTTATTTGGGTAGTTGTATTCCGTTTATTATTTTCATTATTTTTCAAGCGACAGGAATTTTACCTATTAGTGATGTGGCTTTAGTAAATATTGGTTTTGTTATGACTGCATTATGGTGGTTGTTTTTTACGATTCCGATGTGGAAAAATGTACATCAAATCCATTATATTCCAGCGGTGAAAAAACCAGTCAGAACAAGTTTTAAGAGGTTATTTCATACTGTGAGTCATATTAGTGAACATAAAAATATTGTCATCTTCTTAATTGCGTATTTCTTCTATATTGATGGGGTGGATACGATTTTCCGGATGGCGACTTCTTATGGAATTGACTTAGGAATTTCGCAAACGACATTGATTTTAATTCTCTTAATGACGCAACTCGTGGCCTTTCCGTTTACGTTGTTATATGGCTATCTAGCTAAACGTTTTAGTGCCAAACCGCTTATCTTTACTGCAATTTTTGTTTATATTATTATTTGTATTTATGCCGTGTTTATGAAAACAGCGCTTGATTTTTGGATTTTAGCCATGTTAGTTGGAACTTCACAAGGAGGAATTCAAGCGTTAAGCAGATCATTTTTCGGGAAAATCATTCCTAAGAAACGTTCTAATGAATTTTACGGTTTTTATAATATTTTCGGTAAATTTTCAGCAATTATGG
Organism: Listeria sp. Marseille-Q6474; assembly: GCF_946902005.1. NCBI lineage: Bacteria > Bacillati > Bacillota > Bacilli > Caryophanales > Listeriaceae > Listeria > Listeria sp. Marseille-Q6474. The sequence goes on from NZ_CAMPPS010000001.1 coordinate 284,319, forward strand.
GTCCGGCACTGATGGGCGTAATCACGCAAATCACTGGAAAAACACAGTACGGGGTAGCTAGCTTAATTGTTCTTTTCCTCGTTGGCGGCATTTTATTTTTATTTGTAAAAGAGAAAAACTTAGAAAATCTTTAAATCCTTTTAAGAAAGTCCTTATTTTCAAGTGTTAAGCTAGGTGTAAGATTTGAAAAGGAGGACACCAGGATGAAAAAATACTTCATAATTCTTGTTTTACCAATCATTTCTTTAATTGCTGCAGTAACTATGTATTTTTCCTGGTTCCAAGGATGGCTTTATTTTTATTTAAAGCACGTAATGGCGACAGTAAGTCATATGGGCTACATTACGGTTGGCATAACGGCGATTTTACTCTATTTTGTCGCAGTTCAATTAGTAAACTGGAAAATAAATAAAGCATTACTCGTTTTTTGCTATATAATTTATTTCAGTATTCTTGTTTGTTTATTATTCGGAAAAGCTTCCGATACTCAAGGATTTTCGAGTGATACTTTTGGTTTTATTGACACATTCTTGGCTGGAAACTTGCGTGTTATCATTGTAGGAAATGTACTCGCTTTTGTTCCAATTGGCTTTTTATTAAAGAAATTAGGATTTTTTACTGCATTACTTTCAGCAGGAATGTTGATTTTTGCAGTAGAAGGGATGCAGTATATAATGCATGTGGGGTTCTTTGATACTGGAGATGTATTCTTAAATGTTTGTGGCATTATGCTAGGATACATTCTTATCCGTTTTTTGTCCCCAAGAAAATTTAAACGATTCAAAGTAAAACCGACTAGCTAAATGAGCCTAGTCGGTTTTTTTGATCGTTATTTTTTTATATATTGACGTTTATGATCTTGTATTCCTGTTAAAATAATTGGCGCTGGATCGCTAGCAGGGTCGATTTCAAGCGTAGAACCATCTTTTGGTAATTGTTCTTTAAATTTAGTTTCATAGTCCGGAATAGATAGCTTCGTACGGTTAGCTAATAATTCAGCATGAGCCTCTTTACGAATATATTTTTTATATTCTGGTTGAAGCTCTCCATGGAAAAACTCCCCAACAGCTCCAGACCCATAACTAAAGAAGCCAATTTTATCATCTGCTTGTAGATTCGCTTGATTGTCCAGCAGGGAAATGAAGCTTAAATATAACGAACCAGTGTAAATATTACCAACATTGCGGCTGTAAAGCGTACTTAAACGATAATTTTCTAATAATCTTTCTTGTACATCACTTGGAGCCGTTTCAATAATTGTATCTAATGCCTTTTTACCCATTTTTGTATATGGTAAATGGAAACAAATTGCCGCAAAATCATCTAGTTTCTTACCAAATTTCTCTGAATATTTATTCCAAATCGTTTGGAAAAAGTGAATATATTGTTCTGTTGAATATTTACCTTCTACACAAGCGTATTCAGAATACACAGGGCGCCAAAAGTCCATAATATCTTCTGTATAGAATACGTTATCATCTAAAAGCGTAATACAGCGCGGATTAGCTGAAATAACCATTGCAACTGCTCCAGCACCTTGTGTTGCTTCTCCACCAGTTTCAAGTCCATAACGCGCAATATCAGAGCCAATCACAAGTACTTTACTATCAGGATGTTTTGCGACATAATCTTTCGCTAGATTAATGCCCGCAGTAGCACCGTAACAAGCTTCTTTTATCTCAATAGCACGAGAGAAAGGCTGAATCCCAAGCAGACGGTGAATATAAACAGCACCAGCTTTTGACTCATCAATTCCAGATTCAGTTGCTAAAATAACCAAATCAATTTTTTCTAGATCTTCTTCATCTAAAATTTGTAAAGCCGCATTTGCACCCATTGTGACGGAATCTTGGGTGATAGGGGCAAAAGCCATTTTATCTTGGCCAATTCCAATGGTAAATTTATTTGGATCAATGTTTCTAGCTTCAGCAAGTTCAGTCATATCAACATAAAACGCAGGAGTATAAAAACCTATTTTATCAATTCCAATTTTCATATGTAAGCTCAAGTCCTTTATATTTTATTTGTAAGTACTTCAATTTTAGTAGAAAAATGCGGAAAATACAATACATTGGGCTTAATCTAGTGAGTTTTTAGCAAGTTTCATGATATAATACGGGTAGATTACATTTAAAGGAGATTGCTATGAAAGAAGTAGTTATAATAGATGCCGTTAGAACACCAATTGGAAAATTTGGTGGTAGTTTGAAAGACATCAGTGCAGTAGACCTTGGTGCTACCGCTTTAAAAGGTGTTTTAAAAAGAGCTAACATTGCTCCAGAACGTGTGGATCAAGTTATTTTTGGTAATGTTTTACAAGCAGGTCTCGGCCAAAACGTAGCAAGACAAGTCGCTATTAAAGCCGGGATTCCTTATAAAGTACCAGGTGTGACAATTAATGAAGTTTGTGGCTCTGGTTTAAAAGCTATCATGCTTGGTAGACAAGCAATTCAACTAGGGGAGGCTGACATAGTAGCAGTAGGAGGGACCGAAAATATGTCCCAAGCGCCGTTACTACTTAACCCTGAACTAGTTGGTGAAGAAATTAACCCGAAAGATTTAAAAAATAGCATGCTTATTGACGGACTTACAGATGTATACGGGGAATACCACATGGGAATTACTGCAGAAAATGTGGCAGATAAATATTCCGTTTCAAGAGAAGAGCAAGATAAGTTTGCCCATAATTCGCAAATGAAAGCTGCTCGTGCGCAAGAAAAAAATCTTTTTGAAGAGGAAATAGTTCCTGTTCAACTTCAGGATGGTTCATTTTTCGAAGCTGACGAAACAATTCGTGCTAATTCTACATTAGAAAAACTTGCTACGCTTAAGAGTGTTTTTCAAGAAGGTGGAACTGTTACTGCAGGTAATGCTTCTGGTATCAATGACGGGGCTTCTGCAATCATTTTAATGTCCAAAGAAAAAGCTGTGGCAGAAAACATCCCTTATTTAGCTACAATTAAAGTAACTTCAGAAGTCGGAGTGGATCCAGCTTATATGGGTTATGCGCCATACTATGCAGTTAATGAAGCGCTAGAAAAAGCAGGCTACTCAATAGCTGATATTGATTTATTCCATTTAAATGAAGCTTTTGCATCTCAATCAGTTGCAGTTGCAAGAGATTTAAAAATACCTGAAGAGAAACTTAATATTTATGGTGGAGCAATAGCGCTAGGCCATCCAATCGGTGCTTCAGGAGCTCGCATTGTTGTTTCATTGTTAAATGAGTTAAAACACGAAGATAAACATACAGGTGTAGCTTCCTTATGTATTGGCGGCGGTATTGGTATTGCGATCATCATTGAAAGAGTATAAGTAGTATCATTTAATCTTCATAAAAAGCTAAAATCAATCAACAACATTTCAAGAAAAATAGCGAAATAAGATTAAACTAGCCTTAATCACAGTTGTGGGTTAAGGCTTTTTTTGTTTAAATAAGTGATGGTATATATCAGTGTACGATAATAAAAATTATTTATACATGGCATATCCTGCAAAGAAAGTTAGTTAGTAAAAAGTTAAATAAAATATTGTGTAAAATCGATAACGAAAATAAAGTATCAATGATTGCTTTTAATTATATGGATAAATTAGAAGCAAATTATGAAGAATATAGTGCAAAGTAACTAATAATGTTTTTCCTATTTATAAATAAATAAAAAAATAACATTATATAAAAACAAATGATAATTTTCGTAATTATTTAAATAAAAATTTTGTATATTTTACGAATATTATTTTTTATATAATTAAGGACTTAGTTGTTATGTTAAAATTATATTTAAAACATAGACAACTAAGGAGAGATAACATGAAAAAAACAAGGAAAACATTTTTAATTAGTGTAGCAACAGTATTATTGATTTCATTATTTTCTTTGAATACTACTTATGCAACAGCTAAGAATGTTGTACATGAGGGTAGCTCTGGACCTGGTTTAGCGGGTGGAGGGGGCATGAAAGTTAAACCAGGAGGAGGGTCTGCAAAACCTAAGCCTACGACAGCACAAGCTTATAATACCGCAAAGTCAAAAGGTACTAAAACAGCTAGTCATTCTAATGTTGTAAAATCTACTAAGACAAAGTCATTGCCATATAAAAGTAGTAAAGCATATTCATCGAAAGATTTTTATGATGGAAAGAAACTTGAGCAAAGACGTTATTATGATAAAAATGGTAAAGCACAAATGGATATAGATTATACAAATTATGGTAATGCTAAGCTACATCCTAAAGTTCCACATAGACATAGTTTCAATTCTAAAGGCGTTAGAGGTAAAGATTATTGAATAAAAATAAAGGAGGTATATATTTAAATGAATGAGCAGGATTATAAGTTATTTAAAGAGGGGTTATATCGCGGAGAAGAATATCTATTTACATACCATGAGGCTGATTATTGGATTAGTCATGGTGCTAATGGTGAAAGTAGTTTATCTAGAGATGACGGAACACATTGTCAAGATTTCAACTCTTTGGATGAACTTCTAAAAAATGCTAAATTAGAAGGAAACACTTTAGATGAAGCGCGTAATGAAATTGAGTGGGGTATTGCAGAGGAATAGGAACTGATCTACGAATGTGCGACAAAATAAAAAACCCCTCCTGTTTAATTCATTTTACTCGAATTAAACAGGAGGGGTTTTTGAATGGAACAAAAGTCATAACATGGTAGTAGCATTATTAAAAAAGCACAAAAATGATTAAGGCTTTTTTTGTTTGAATAAGCGATGGTATAATGAAAATAGATTATACATAAAGGAGAATTAGCATAATGGAATGGAAACAAATAAAAAACGAAACCGATATTGTAAAATTAATGGACTTATTAAATCATTTTCATGATAGTTGCATTACTGGTTTAACTTACTCAAGTAGCACATATGTAGTTGAAAGCGACTTATCGATGGTAATGGGCACGAATCCAGTAGTCAAATTGATGATTCAAAGACAAGCAGATACATTAACAACTATAGAATTTTATTTAGAAGGCGTTACTCATTTTTGCATAAATAACGATTTAAACACGTCATCAGAAATCCAAGAAGCAAATCTTTACTATAAAAATGGTGAATTTCATTGGAACGTTGATGATGAAATGACAAGTTTTAAATGCAAGAAAATATCGTGGAGAGAAATTCTAAAGAAATAGTGAATTTTACGTACAAGTGGATGGAAGTTTTGCTTAAACTTCTAACGAGAAGCATGTTATTATTTTACCAGCTTTCTTTGGAGTTTCTATATAATGCATATTTTTTTCTTCTCAAATTATGCATTTTCTTAACATAAACTGCTACAATAAATATGTTATTGTTTCATTAAGGCAAACAACTTAATGCGTGTTCAATTTTGAAAGTAAGAGGAGGCAATGCTTTTCCTCTTACTTAATCTTAAATTTTCTAGTTTACATAATATATATTATAGGAAGTAATGCATATTATTGCAAACAACCAATACACGCTAATTCACCAATTATTCTAGCTAATAATCAATATTTCCTCAGTTTATGATAACTATCTATCACAAATACTTCTTTTTGATATACTTCTGCTAATAATTCTTTCGTTTGTTTACCAGAACGCTTATTATACTTCAATGCATAAATTAAAAATGAAAAACTTAACTTTTCGTCGCAACCAGCAGTTATATCAGGTCGTGTACTGAACATGTATTTAAAGCGTCTTTTGATTATATTTGCTACACATACTAATAACGGAATTTTAATCCAAATAACTAAGTCAGCATATTCATGCCTTTTACTTAGATTAAAAAAATAGTCTCCATCGATGATATATGGCTTGTTAGAACTCATTACTTCATTAACTTTCTTTTCGAATTCCGCTTCAGTTATATGATTCCAATTTTCTTGCCAAAAAATTTTATCAAGATGACATACTTCAAAGCCGTATTTTTCGCCGATTTTTGCTGCGAAAGTTGATTTTCCGGCACCATTTGGACCGATTACTAATACTTTGTTCTTATTTACCAACACGGCTTCTAGTTGATTGTTATGCTTCATAGTTGTTCATCCTCCGTTTTTTAGATTGTTTTCAGGCGTCTCATCAGCCACATACTCTAATATATCACCAGGCTGGCAGTTTAATGCTTTACAGATTTCATTTAATGTGGAAAATCGTATCGCGCTTACTTTGCCAGTTTTGATTTTGGATAAGTTGACATTAGCAATCCCAACTTCTTCGGACAGTTGGTTTAAAGATATTTTACGGTCGGCCATTATACGATCTAGCCTCAATACAATTGCCATCGTTTTTCGCTCCATTCATAAAGTTTCGTCAGATTCTTTTTGCAAAGCTGCACCATAACGAAATATTTCAGTCAAACAATAAAAAATAATTGCAAAGAAAAATGCCATATCTAGCCCTAAATGAATACTATAACCCGGTATTAAAATTGTGTGCAAAGCTGAGTATAAAATTTGTGGACCTAACGCATAAACGAGCATTAATTGTGCAATTCTATGCAGCCTTTTAATTTCAACATCATTAAAAGGTGTGAATTCAGCTGCTAAATCTTTAAAAATGGTACTAGCAATCCATAGCATCCAAGCGATTAAAATAGCATAAAGGACTGAAATACCAACTGTAAGCCACTCTTCCGTTTGAACATATTGGGAAATGTCATTACCTACAAAATATTCGGTATTAAAATTTAAAATAGTGTTTAATTCCATCTTATTTATACTGATATTATTACGATTAAACAACTTCAGCACAATAGCTAAAGCGGCTACCAGAATCGCACCTACAGACAAAATCTTAAGGGTAATATGTAGAAAATAACTCATTTTTTGCAATCGTTTTAGTTTCATGTAAGTCTCCCCCTTTTTTTCTAGATTATACATAATAGAGAGATAGTGTGTCAACAGATTTTTAACGATAAACATTAAATAATTAATAATTAGCATAAAAAAAGACTGAACAAAATTGCTCAGCCTGTCGTTTTTATTCACTTTTTATTGAAGTAGATTGTTGAAGTGCGAAATGTGCCGGTTTTAGTTTAATAAAGAGAAGTCCCATACCAGCTAAACAAATGACACTGGCTACTATAAATGGCATTTTCATACCAAATGCTTCACTGAGTAAGCCGGAACAAAGTGGTGCAAATGCTGCCCCTAGCCAACGTACAAAGTTATATGCCCCACTAGTGACACTTCTTGCATATGGCGAGTGCTCCATAACAGTTGTTGTAAACAAGGCGTTGTTTATGCCTAATATTAAGCCTGAAATAACTATTAAACCAATATCAACGGCTGTATTATCAATAAATCCTAGTAATGCTAAAATAACAGCACACGCAAGTAACGATCCCTTTAATATTTGTTTACTATTAAAACGAAATTCTAATGCATGAGAAACTTTTGCAGAACCAAGCGCTAAGCATAGTCCCCAAGCAAAAAATACAAAACCGATTTGAATTGCTGATAAACCAAGAACGAGTGGCGAATAAGCTAAAATTGTGAAGAAACAATAATAATAAAACATGCCACTAAATGCAATTTGTAAAAATGGACGATATTTAAACAAATGTAACATCTGTTTGATAGCCACTTCATTTTTTTCAGTAGGCGCTTGAACAACTTTTTTCGGTTCTTTTACTTTGAACAAAATCAGTAAAAATGCGATAAAAATTAAGCAAGCTGTAGAAAAAAATGGATAGCGCCACGAAACATTTCCTAAGATCCCTCCTAATAAAGGTCCAAATGCCATCCCAAGGCCCATAGAAGCTTCATAAATCCCAATTGCATGCCCTGGCGTTTCTGATAAAGCAATTAACATTGTCATCGCTGTAGCCATGAACATTGAATTACCAAAGCCCCAGCCAGCACGAAAAATGGATAAAGCGCCAATTGTATCTGATAAACCACATAATAATGCAAAAATAGTTACGATAAATAGTCCGATAACGATTAATTTTTTGTCACCCAATTTACCTGCGACAATACCAATTGGAATCATCATAATCGCCATTGTAAAAATATAAGCAGTGAATAACATTTCTACTTGTGAATGGGATGCGCCAATACTTTCTGCAATAGAAGGTAAAAGTGGATCCACAACTCCAATCCCCATAAAAGCAAGCAAACTAGCTGCTGCAGTTATCCATTTCCCCGTGTTCATTTCCTTGTCTGTCATCATAATACAACTACACTTCCCTTTCCAAAATAAAACTCAACTATTATATTACGCTTGATAAATACCAATGTCAATATTTACATATATAATTTATTACATATATAACCATTTTACTTATTGATGTTTATCGCTTACAATAAGGTTAAATAGAAATTTAGAGGTGCTACTTTATGATACCCAATGTATTAGAATATACTTTATTACAAATGATTGCTCGTGAAGCATCTAGTGGCTACGAGCTAGCAAATCGACTTAGAATCTTGCAAAATACGCATCACAGTCAAATCTACCCTTCATTATCTAAGTTAGAAAAGGCAGGTTTTTTAGTAGTTCATAAACATTCACAGAATAAAAAGCCTGATAAAAAAGTCTACACTATTACACAATCCGGTTTAGATTCCCTACTTGAATGGTCAGAAACTCCACTTAAAATCCCTGTAACCAGAGATGAATTCACCACAAAAGTTCAACTAGATTGGTTAAATAACACTCGAACAAAAGGACTTATTCAAGAACGAGAAACTTACTTAAAAGAACAGTTAGGCCTAATTGAAGAAACGCTCGACCATTTCGCTAAATTATTTGATTTAAAAACCAAACAAGACAAGCTAAAAAACATGTCTTATCAAGTATATGCAAGGCGATTAGATTTGATTCAAACCGAATTAAAATGGTGTGAGGAAATGTATAAAATACTATAAAAAAACCGGCGAACATAGTATTCGCCGGTTTTTACTATTTATAACTACTAGTTTCTAAGATTTTATTTGCAAGTGCTACCACTTCTTCTTCTGGAGCTTCGATACCTTCTAACGGATAACGGATGCCCATTTCTTTCCATTTGTAAACGCCCATCGTATGGTATGGAAGCACATCCACTTGTTTTACATTTGGAAGGGTTTGAATAAATTCGTGTAGCTTTGTTAAATCTTCTGGGTCGTCTGTTTTAGTTGGAATTAGCACGTGTCTAATCCAAATTGGTTGCTCTTTATCGCGTAAATAGTGAGCAAAATCGATAATTGGTGCGTTGGATTTCGTAGTTAGTTTTAAATGTTTTTCTGGATTAATTTGTTTAATATCAAGTAAAATTAAATCTGTTACTTCCATCAAACGATCCAATTTCTCGATAAACTCAGGATCACGAGTGAAACAGCCACCACAAGAGTCGATAGTTGTATGCACTCCTGCTGCTTTACATAGCGTGAAAAACTCAATTAGGAAATCTACTTGAAGTAATGGTTCACCGCCACTAACTGTAACGCCACCACCTGATGCATCCCAAAACTCTTTATACTTAATCGCTTCGTCAAATACATCTTGAGCCGAACGTTCTGTGCCTGTACCAATTTTCCAAGTATCGGGATTATGACAAAATTGGCAACGAAGTAAACACCCCTGCATAAAAACAATAAAACGGATACCTGGACCGTCCACTGTTCCCATTGTTTCTACTGAATGAACTCTTCCTAAAACCTCTGTCATAATTCTCCTCTTCCTTTCCTAAATAACAAGGATTGCTACTGGTGAGCAATCCTTGTTGAAGCGTTCTCGCCTTAATATTACATAGATTCGTGCATTGTACGGTGAATAACATCTAATTGTTGTTCACGAGTTAATTTGATGAAGTTAACTGCATATCCGGATACACGGATAGTTAGCTGAGGATATTCTTCTGGATGATCCATCGCATCAAGTAATGTATCACGATTGAATACGTTGATGTTTAAGTGATGTCCCATTTTTGTGGAATAACCATCAAGCATTGCAACTAAGTTATTGATTTGTGATTCATCTTCGCGACCTAAAGCTTTTGGTACGATAGAGAATGTGTTAGAAATACCATCTTGGCCATATTCGTAAGGAAGTTTAGCTACGGAAGATAGAGAAGCTAAAGCACCTTTAGTATCGCGACCATGCATTGGGTTCGCACCTGGTGCAAATGGTTCGCCAGCACGACGTCCGTCTGGTGTGTTACCAGTTTTCTTACCATAAACCACGTTAGAAGTGATTGTAAGAACAGAAGTTGTGTGAACTGCATCACGGTAAGTTTTATGTTTTCTAACTTTAGTCATGAATGTTTTTAGAAGCTCAACTGCGATTTCATCTACACGGTCATCATTGTTTCCGTATTTAGGATAGTCGCCTTCGATTTCATAATCAACCACGATGCCGTCTTCGTCACGGATTGGACGAACAGTAGCATATTTAATAGCAGATAAGGAGTCAGCTGCAACAGAAAGTCCAGCGATACCAGTTGCCATTGTACGTAATACTTCTGTATCGTGTAAAGCCATTTCGATACGTTCGTAAGCATATTTATCATGCATATAGTGAATAACATTTAATGTATTAAGGTAAAGTTCTGCAATCCATTCCATCATTGCATCATATTTTTCCATTACTTCTTTGTAGTCTAATACGTCGCCTTCAACTGGACGATAAGCAGGTCCAACTTGTGCTTTAGATTTTTCATCGACACCACCATTGATTGCGTAAAGAAGTGTTTTAGCAAGGTTGGCACGAGCACCAAAGAATTGCATTTGTTTACCAACGCGCATTGCGGATACACAACATGCGATCGCATAGTCGTCTCCCCATTTAGGGCGCATAACATCGTCATTTTCGTATTGAATAGCAGATGTTTTGATAGACATTTTAGCACAGAATTTCTTGAATCCTGATGGTAAATGAGTGGACCAAAGTACAGTTAAGTTTGGTTCTGGAGCTGGTCCTAAGTTATCTAACGTGTGTAAGAAACGGAATGAGTTTTTCGTTACAAGTGGAACGCCTTCTTCCGTAATACCACCGATGGATTCAGTAACCCAAGTTGGATCTCCAGAGAATAATTCATTGTAATCTGGTGTACGAGCAAATTTTACAAGACGTAATTTCATGATGAAGTGGTCAACAATTTCTTGTGCTTCTTCTTCAGTAATTAGGCCATTGCGAAGGTCACGTTCTACATAAATATCAAGGAATGTAGATGTACGTCCTAAGCTCATTGCAGCACCATTTTGTTCTTTAATAGCAGCTAGGTAACCAAGGTATAACCATTGGAAAGCTTCTTGAGCAGTTTTAGCTGGGCGACCAAGATCGAAACCATGTTTTTCGCCTAGTACTTTTAATTCGCCAAGAGCACGAATTTGTTCGTTAAGTTCTTCACGTTGACGGATAACGTCATCGCTCATTGTACGTAAACCTGTATTGTTTAAATCTTGTTTCTTTTGTTTAATTAAGAAGTCAACTCCGTATAGTGCAACACGACGGTAGTCACCAATAATACGTCCACGGCCATAAGCATCTGGAAGACCAGTGATTACGCCTGATTTACGAGCTGCGCGCATTTCAGCAGTATAAGCATCAAATACACCTTGGTTATGTGTTTTACGGTATTCAGAAAAAATATGACTAATTTCTTCGTCTACTTTAAAACCATAAGATTCAGCTGCTACTTCTGCCATACGGATTCCTCCGAATGGTTGTAAAGCGCGTTTGAAAGGTACGTCAGTTTGAACACCAACAACTTTTTCTAAGTCTTTGTTTAAGTAACCTGGGTCATGTGAAGTAATGGTTGAAACGATTTTGGTATCCATATCTAGTACGCCACCGTTTTCACGTTCTTGTTTAGTTAAGTCCATTACTTGATCCCAAAGTTTTGTTGTTGCTTCGGTTGGGCCAACTAAGAATGTGTCGTCACCGTCATATAAGCGATAGTTTTTTAAGATAAAGTCACGTACATCTACTTCTTGTTGCCAGTTACCACCTGCGAATTCATACCATTGTTCAGTCATCATATAACCTCCATTTATTGTTCAATCTCGAGCGTGCTTTTTTGAGCAAACTAATTTATAAATAATCTACACTGTTATCATAACATATTCTACAAAAAATGCTACAGTTTTGTGCAATATTTTTCAAACTTTTTTATGAATTTTATGTGACTTTTTCTTTCAAAGTAGCCAAGAACGCTAATTTAATGCGTTTTAACCACTTTATCATTATTCTAATTTTGTTTTAATTTTAATTTCTTATATTTCCTGTACCACTTCAAACACCCACTCCTGTTATGGTACAGTTTCGATTTCTTTTATTTGTATAAAACAGTTAGAAAACGCTTAATCAATTGCGCACCAATGCTTTTACAGTTTATGTAGCGTTTTCATTGTTTTTCATGAAAATAGCTAAGCCGTTTTACAACTACGACTTAGCTACTTTTTACCATAAATATTTATTCGATGTGGTAACAGCAATTGCGCCACTAGCAATTACTTGATCCACTTGCTGTGTTGTTTCGATTAATCCTCCCGCAATCACTGGAATGTGAAGCTTTTGAGTCATCTTTTGTACTTGTTCTGGAATGATGCCGGGTAAAAGTTCAATGCAATCAGGCTGGACCTTCTGGATTAAAGCCACTCCTTTGTTATAAGCGCTAGAATCTATCATAAATAAACGCTGAATGGCAAGCATTTTATGTTGTTTTGCTTTCATAATCGCATTTCCTCTTGTAGAAATAATTCCATCTGGGCAAATTTCTTTACATAAGAAGTCAATTGCATAGTCATCATTTTTTAAACCATTAACTAAATCAGCATGTAGCAAAACTTTTTTCCCGCCAGCTTGTGCGTATTTTACTAAAGCTTTAAGCTGAGCAACATGAGTCTCGAGCATCACCATATAGGTCAAATCAAGCTCTAATATCTTTTCCATGTCTTTTTGATTATGTGCAGCTGGGATGATTGATTGACCAGAAAATGGTAACTTCAATTGTATTCCTCCTCTTCTACATGACACGTTTAAACATTTTTTCGAGTTCGTAAGTTGAATATTGAATAATAACTGGGCGGCCATGAGGACAAGTGAATGGATCGCTTGCTTCTCTAAGTGTGTCAAGAAGTGCTTCCATATCTTGCATAGTTAAATAGTGATTTGCTTTAATTGATTTTTTACAACTCATCATAATCGCGGTATCTTCTCTTAATTTATGAATACTTATACTTGGTGCTGACAAGGCTTCATCGATAATTTCGCGGAGCATTTCCTCTTCTTGGTCTTTTGGGAACCAGGTTGGATGTGCGCGAATAATAAAGCTATTTTGTCCGAAGTTTTCAAGAAAAACACCAACTTCTTCTAGTTTCGCTTTTTGTTCTTCTAGTCGGACATATTCATCTGATGGGAATTCTAACACGATAGGCACGAGTAATTCTTGCAATTCTCGACTTACTTCTCCAATTTTTTCACGATAGAATTCATATTTAATTCGTTCTTGCGCGGCATGCTGATCAATAATATATAGACCATTTTCATTTTGAGCGAAAATATAAGTCGCATGCATTTGTCCGATTGGATACATTTTCGGAATACGTTCTTTTTGCTCTTCTACTTGTTCAGGCTGCGTTTCCGGATTATAAGTAGGCATCGTTTCTAAAATAAAGTCGTCTTCTTTTGGTACTATTTCATCAGATGGTACGTATTCAGGAATATTTGGTTTTGAGAAAAGCGTCGGCGGTTCTTTTGGCTGTCTGTTTTCTTCAAATGACATCTGAATTTGTTCGGATTTTTGTTGTTCTTTTTGTTTTTTTGAAACTTCTCCATCTGGAATTAATTGCAACTGATGAAATGCGTCTTTAATCATCTGACTAATGAGCTGGCCAAGTTCTTTTTCTTTACTTAAGCGCACTTCAAGTTTTGCTGGATGAACGTTGACATCTACAATAATTGGGTCCATTTCGATTTGTAGCACGATTATTGGAAAACGACCAATTGGTAAAAGTGTATGGTACCCTTCTTGTATCGCTTTTACTAGTGCGAAGTTTTTGATAAAACGTCCATTAATAATCGTTGAAATGTAATTACGGTTGGAACGGTTCACTTCTGGCAATACGGCATAACCTGAAATTTTAAAATCAAGCGACTCTGCCTTAACTGGAATCGATTTTCTAGCGATAGACACCCCATAAATAGCTGCGATCACTTGACGTAAATCTCCATTTCCGTTTGTTTGAAGCAAAGGTTTCCCATTGTGTGAAAACCGGAAACTAATATCTGGATGAGCTAAAGCAAGACGATTTAAAATATCGGTAATATTTCCAAGTTCAGTTGGTAAACTTTTTAAATATTTTAATCTCGCTGGAGTATTAAAGAACAATTGCGATACTTCGATTTGCGTTCCTTTTCGGGCGTGACCACTTTTTTGTTCGATGATTTTTCCGCCTTCAAGAGAGATAGTAGTTCCTTTTGTTTCACCTGTAGAAGTTTCTAAAGTTAAATGAGATACAGACGCAATACTAGGAAGTGCTTCTCCGCGAAACCCTAAAGTATGAACACGAAATAGATCAGCTTCGTTTTTAATTTTACTCGTAGCATGGCGCAAAAAGGCTGTTGCAACGTCTTCTTCCTCAATACCACTACCGTTATCAATAATTGTAATCTTATTTAATCCCGCTTCTTCCACCAAAATATCGATTACTGTGCTCCCTGCATCAATCGCATTTTCGACTAATTCTTTAACGACAGAAGCAGGTCGTTCTACTACTTCTCCGGCAGCTATTTTATTGGATAAAGCATCGGTTAATTCCACTATATGTTTAGCCATTTAAAACCCGCCTTTCTGTTTAATGAATTTTACTTTGGAGTTCGTATAATTTGTTCATCGCATCCATTGGCGTCATCTGCATAATATTCATGGCGGCAATTTCTTTTAATAGTTTTGTTTCTTTAGAAGATGCTTTTTTCTCTGGTTCTACCGGGAACATTGATAGCTGCACTTCTTCGTGAATTTCTTCTGGTTGTTTATCTTGCGTAATAATTATTTTTTTATCATTACTTTCTAACTGCTCTAAAATGCGACTTGCTCGTTCAATCAAGGATTTAGGTAGTTCTGCTAATTCAGCAACATGAATACCATAACTTTTGTCTGCTGGTCCTTCTTTAATTTTATGAAGAAATACCACTTTCCCATTCTCTTCAACAGCACTCACATGGATGTTTTGTAATCCATGTAATTCTTTCTCAAGATCTGTTAATTCATGGTAATGGGTGGAGAATAGTGTTTTAGCATGAACGTTTTCGTGAATATACTCGATAATTGCCTGAGCAAGCGCCATACCATCATAAGTAGCAGTTCCACGACCGATTTCATCAAATAAAATCAAACTATCTTTTGTAGCATGGACAATAGCATTTCTAGCTTCTAGCATTTCTACCATAAAGGTACTTTGGCCAGCTATTAAATCGTCTGCTGCCCCAATTCTAGTAAAAATTTGGTCGAAAATTGGTAGAGTTGCTTCTTCGGCGGGAACAAAACATCCTACTTGAGCACATATCGCTGTTAGAGCAACTTGACGCATATACGTACTTTTACCTGACATATTGGGGCCCGTTATAAGCAAAATTTCTCTATTTTGATCTAAATCGCAATCATTAGCGACATAACTTTGCGCACCCATTACTTTTTCTACAACAGGATGGCGACCTTGTTTAACGTGCAGTGACCCGTCTTCACTTAAGGTAGGGCGAATGAAATGGTTTTTCTCACTAATATCTGCAAAACTTTGTAAACAATCGATTTCACTTACAGACTTCGCTAATTTTTGGAGGCGTTCTATGTAGTCTTTTACCATTTCGCGTACTTCTGTAAATAGTTGATATTCTAATTCCATACTTTTTTCTTCTGCATCTAAAATGAGTTTTTCTTTTTCTTTTAGCTCTGGGGTAATATAACGTTCTGCATTGGCTAGTGTTTGCTTGCGTTCATAGCGGCCTTCTGGGAGCAGATGCGTGTTCGCCCGGGTAACTTCAATATAGTAACCAAATACGCGGTTAAAGCCTACCTTCATCGTTTTAATTCCAGTTAGTTCGCGCTCTTTCCGCTCTAATTCCGCAATCCATGTTTTTCCGTTCCGACTTGCATCACGATACGTATCAAGTTGACTATTGTAACCATCTTTAATTATTCCGCCTTCGCGAATGGAAATCGGTGCTGAGTCGACAATTGCTTCTTCTAGTTTTTCCGTTAGTTCTTCACATGGATCTAATTGATTAGCAAGTGCTGTTAAATTCTTACTATTCATTGATAATAACGTCGCTCGGATACGAGGTATTTGGTATAACGAATTGCGCAGTTGAATTAAATCACGCGCATTTACATTTCCATAAGCAACTCGACCAGCAAGACGTTCTAAGTCGTAAACGTTTTTTAGGTTTTCTACTAATTCTAGGCGCTCAAAAAAGTGAGCCATTAGTTCACTGACATCATCTTGACGTTCAATAATTTGCTTACGGTCAATTAACGGGCGATCAATCCATTGTTTTAGCATTCTTCCGCCCATAGCTGTTTGTGTATTATCTAAAAGCCACAGTAGCGTTCCTTGGCGTCCTTTACCACGAATGGATTCTGCTAATTCCAAATTACGTTTCGAATAGTAATCCATTTTCATGTAGTTACTAGTTTCATAGTGTATCGCTTGTTGCAGGTGACCTAAGTCCCGCTTTTGGGTTTCTTTTAAATAGTGGAGTAATTTACCTATAGCTCGTTTTTCTGAGAGCGACATATGGCGCGTAACTAATTTTTCGTTTTCCGCTGGGATAGTATCTTCTTCATGAACCGAAAAAGTTAAACCAAGTTGTTCTTTCATCACGTCAGAAAGAACTTCTTTTTCTGATTTGGAAACAATTAATTCTCTAGTTGAAAGGGTTGTTAATTCATTAATTAAGCGGTCTTCGCTAGCTTCAATAACCGTTGATTTTAATTCACCAGTAGATAAATCAGAGTAAGCAAAACCGTATTCCTTTCCTTCGTAACAGTAAAGTGAGGCGATATAGTTATTTTCTTTCGCCTTTAATCCTCGTTCATCCATGACGGTTCCAGGTGAAATTAACTGCACTACTTCTCGTTTTACCATGCCTTTCGTTGTTTTAGGATCTTCTACTTGCTCACAAATAGCTACTTTATATCCCTTTTCAATTAACGTATCAATGTAACCGCTCGCTGAATGATAAGGAACTCCGCACATAGGGATTTTCTCCTTTGTTCCACCTTCGCGACCAGTCAATGTAATTTCTAAAATTTGAGAAGCATTGAGTGCATCCTCAAAAAACATTTCATAAAAATCTCCTAAACGGAAAAATAAGAAAGCATCTTGATATTTGTCTTTGATTTCTAAGTATTGCTTAATCATTGGTGTATATTCTGTCATTATCTCATCATCCCTTACTTCATTTTCATCCTTTCATTATAGCATAAAGTTACATTTTCCCGCGACCTCAAAAGAAAAAAACTGCCAGTAGTTTGGCAGTTTTAAATGGTTAATTTTCTTTTTCAAGCTCTGTTGTTACTTTTGTAGTTATCTCCGTTGTAATGGATTGTAAAAGATCGTTAGCGTCTTCTTGAGCGCGTCTGAATTCTGTCACAATTGGGAGCGAATCAATATCCGCCCGCACATTATCAATTTGACTTTCGGTTTGTTTCATTGCTTCTAATTTTTGATAATGTTCTAAGTTCACTGCTTCTTTTTGCAGTAACTTTATTTTAGAAACTTTCGCGGCTACTTTGGAATTAGCGTTTATTCTCTCCTCAGCTAAGCGGTAGAATGATACTTCTTCTGTTTGTTGTAAAGCATCCCGAAGTTCCGTTGCTTTTTTCATGATTTCTTCTTTTGAAACTGTCACAATTACATCTCCATTCTTAATCAAAGGAAAATGGGTGGTCTTCATTGATGAGAATTCGGTCAATTTTTTGAGCTTTCCCGGTTGTTTCGTCTAAAGTGATTAAACAGCCAGATAAGACTGCTCGACCTGTTTTAGGAACTTCAAATCTTGTTGGCAAAGCTGTTTTAAAACGACGAATAACAGCTTCTTTTTCCATTCCAAGGATAGCGTCATATGGTCCTGTCATACCTGTATCAGTCAAATACGCAGTACCTTCTGGAAGAATGCGGTTATCAGAAGTTTGTACATGTGTGTGAGTACCAACTACCGCAGTAACTCGCCCGTCTAAATACCAACCCATTGCTTCTTTTTCGCTAGTTGTTTCAGCATGAAAATCGACAAAAATTATATTTGTTCGTTTCTTTGCTTCTTCTATTAATGCATCCATTTTGCGGAATGGATCGTCTAAATCTGCTAAGAAAGTTCGGCCTTGCATGTTGATAACGGCAATTTCATGTTGATTACTTTTTACAAAAACCATGCCTGTTCCGGGTGTTGTATCATCTGGGAAGTTTGCTGGGCGAACGAGATATTTAGCGTCATCAATAAATTCAAAAATATCGCGATTATCCCATGTGTGATTACCTAGAGTTACGGCATTTGCACCAAGCTCCAGAAAATCCTTATAAATCTTCTCTGTGATTCCTCTGCCACTTGCAGCATTTTCTCCATTTATAATTGTGACAGTAGGTTTATATTTTTTCTTTAATTGTGGTAAATATTCTGTAATGGCGTCGCGACCGATTGAGCCAACAACGTCACCAATAAATAATAATTTCATTTCGTTATTCTCCGTTTCTATTACTTCTACGTTCTAATAATGCGACATCTCGAAAAACGCCATTCATTTCACCTAGTTTTTCGTGGATGCATAAAGTTTGGAAGCCGTATGTATGATGAAGTGTAATACTCGCTTCATTTTCCGGAAAAATTAAAGATTGCAGAGTCCAGAAGCCGTTTTGCTCACTTGTTTGAATAATTGCTTGCATAAGAGCTTTTCCGATGCCTTTTCCTCGAGCGCTTTTTGCTATATAAATGCTTAATTCAGCTACTCCGCGATAAGCATGCATACTTGAAAATGGCAATAACGCTGCCCAACCAATCACTTGACCCTCCGTTAAAACCACTAAGCGGCAAGTTTGTAAGTACTTCTCATCCCAAGCTTCAAAAGATAGCGTCTTTTCTTGAAAAGTAGCGTTTCCAGTATCTATACCTTCTTGATGCACTCTAGCTACACCAGAATAATGTTCTTTTAGCATCGGCAAAATTTTCCACTCACCCAAAAACTCCGCCTCCCTTTTTTCATCTATCCTTTAATTATACCGTTCTTAATCAAGCTAGGCAACCGATTAAAAAAAGATACATCACAAAATAAATTTGCGATGTATCTTTTAAATATTATTTAGCGTATTCAACTGCTCTTGTTTCACGAATTACAGTCACTTTGATATGACCAGGATAATCTAATTCCTCTTCAATTCGTTTTCTTATGTCACGAGCAAGTCGGTAGGAAGATAGATCATCAATTGTATCTGGTTCAACGATGATACGTACTTCACGTCCCGCTTGGATAGCATAAGATTTTTCTACACCATCGTAAGACTCAGAAATTTCTTCTAATTTTTCTAAACGACGAATGTAATTTTCAAGCGTTTCACTACGAGCTCCTGGTCTTGCAGCTGAAAGTGCATCCGCTGCTGCAACCAATACCGCGATAACAGAAGTAGCTTCTGTATCACCATGATGGGAAGCAATACTATTGATTACCACATCATTTTCTTTGTATTTAGTAGCAAGTTCTACGCCGATTTCAACGTGACTTCCTTCAATTTCATGGTCAATTGCTTTCCCAATATCATGAAGTAGTCCGGCCCGTTTAGCAAGCGTAACGTCTTCGCCAAGCTCTCCTGCTAGAATTCCAGCAAGTTTCGAAACTTCGAGTGAGTGGTTAAGAACGTTTTGTCCATAACTAGTACGGTAACGCAAGCGGCCAAGAATTTTTATCAAATCAGGATGGATGGAATGAATTCCAACTTCAAATGTAGCTTGTTCCCCGACTTCACGAATGTGTTCGTCCACCTCTTTACGGGCTTTGTCCACCATTTCTTCAATTCGAGCTGGATGGATTCTTCCATCTTGAACAAGTTTTTCTAAGGCGATTCTAGCGATTTCACGTCGAATTGGATCAAATCCGGAAAGTATAACTGCTTCCGGGGTATCATCAATTATCAAATCAATCCCTGTTAGCGTTTCTAGCGTACGGATATTACGTCCTTCACGGCCGATAATCCGTCCTTTCATCTCATCATTTGGTAAGGTAACAACAGATACCGTTGTTTCTGCCACATGATCAGCTGCACAACGCTGGATAGCTAGTGAGAGAATATTCTTTGCTTTTTTATCCGACTCTTCCTTGGCCCGGTTTTCTGATTCTTTGACCATGATTGCAGTATCATGTGTTAATTCCTCTTCTACCTGGTTAAGGATGATAGATTTCGCTTCCTCTTTGCTGAGCGCAGAAATTCTTTCGAGTTCTGTCTGCTCCGCTTGAATCATCTCAGCTAGTTTGCTTTCTTTCTCTTCAATTTGTTGTTGACGTTTACTGATACTCTCCTCTTTTCTTTCAAGTGTAGCTTCTCGTTTACTTAAAGAAGTATCTTTACGGTCGAGGTTTTCCTCCCTTTGCAATAAGCGATTTTCTGCTTTCTGTGTCTCTGTTCTTCGCCCACGAAGTTCATTTTCGATTTCAGTACGTAACCTATGATTCTCTTCCTTCGCTTCAAGCAATGCTTCTTTTTTTGTAGTTTCTGCTTCTTTCTTTGCATCTTCTACAATTAATTCAGCAGTCCCCCTTGCAGCAGCCAGTTTTTTCTCTGTACTAGATTTAAAAATTAGAGAACCAACAACTAGACCGACGATTAAGAAAAGCAAACTGGAGATGATCGTGATTGCGATTGTCATCCTTACACCTCCTTTGCTATTCAATTTTCGTTATTGTTATGTCGGTGGCCAGAATTCTGGCACATGCGTATTTTTCATCAACAACCGAGTGCTAATCTCCCCATTCAGTTGAAGCCGATTTTCAAAGGAAAAACTTCCCCCTTGTCTCCCAGCAATATAAAATATACAACTTAATTTTATAGGTCAAAGCATACAATGTCAAGAAAAGGAATGAAATGAAGGCTTATTTTCCTGAGATTTTTTTAAATAGTAAAAAATACGTGATAGGAAGTAATTTCCCTATCACGTATTTACTAGTAATTATTCATCATCAAGCAAACTTAATGTTTCTTCATTTTCGTCTAAAGGTTCTTTGTTAGTGCCATCAATTTCGTATTCTTCGCGAACGCGTTTAGAGATTTCGTCTCGAATGTCTGTGTGTTCTTTTAGATATTGTTTTGCATTTTCACGACCTTGTCCGATACGTTCTTCTTTATAAGAATACCAAGAACCACTCTTGTTAATTACATCAACTTCAGCAGCCATATCAACAAGTTCACCTTCACGTGAAATACCTTCTCCGTACATAATATCCACTTCAGCGATACGGAATGGTGGTGCTACTTTATTTTTTACAACTTTTATTTTTGTTTTGTTACCCATTACATCAGTACCTTGCTTCAACTGCTCAGCACGTCTTACTTCTAAACGGACAGTAGAATAGAATTTAAGCGCACGGCCACCAGGAGTGATTTCAGGATTCCCGAACATAACACCAACTTTTTCACGAATTTGGTTGATGAAGATAGCAATCGTTTTTGATTTATTAATAACACCTGAAAGTTTTCTTAAAGCTTGGGACATTAAACGTGCTTGCAAACCAACGTGGGCATCTCCCATCTCGCCTTCAATTTCAGCGCGTGGTACAAGAGCTGCAACAGAGTCAATAACTAACATATCAACAGCGCCACTTCTAACTAGTGCTTCAGCGATTTCTAAAGCTTGTTCCCCTGTATCCGGTTGCGATAGTAATAGCTCATCAATGTTTACACCTAGATTTTTTGCATAAGCTGGATCTAGAGCATGTTCGGCGTCGATAAATGCTGCTGTTCCACCTTGTGCTTGGACTTCTGCAATCGCATGTAGTGCAACAGTTGTTTTACCAGAACTCTCAGGTCCGTATACTTCAATAATACGTCCCCGCGGATATCCGCCAACTCCTAAAGCAATATCTAATGCTAATGAGCCACTAGAAATAGTAGATATATTTTGGTCTGAATGTTCCCCTAATTTCATAATGGAACCTTTACCGAATTGTTTTTCAATTTGTTTTAATGCTTGGTCTAATGCCGCTTGACGATCATTCACGTTGTTGCCTCCTTCATAATATTCTAATAGCTGTTTTTTCGCTTCTTCTCTCTTAAAAAACAGTCAGAATGTTTTTCCTAGAATTACTATAACGCATTTCTAAGCGAGAAGCAAGCAAAAAGCGAACATTTATTCGTATTTTTTATTTTGTGTAAGCACCGGCTGCTTTCTTCCCCATTATAACGGGATTCCAAGCGTTCGTCTAATACTTTTTTATCGCTTATTTGTATATTATAAAGCTGTTTTTATTCTTTTCTATAAAGAAAAATTACTTATTTGTATCTAAAAATTGCTTAATTAACTGAAAGCCTTGTTTTACAGCACGACGGCGATTGTGATTTCGATCTCTACCATAAACGAACTGATAAGCTTCTGTTTCAAAACCAGCTACATGCAAGCCTATCCAAATAGTACCTGCCGGATGTCCTTCTAGACTGTCTGGTCCTGCAACGCCGGTAAAACTAATACCTATATCAGTGTTACAAAGTCTGCTGACATTCTTCGCCATTTCTTTCGCGCATTCTGAACTTACGACGCCATTTTCTTTTATTGTTTGAGGTGAGACTTCAAGAATAGATTGTTTTGTCTCTTCGCTGTATGTGACCATGCCACCTTTAAAAATTTTAGAAATACCAGGAAAACGGGCAATTTCTGCTTGGAATAATCCAGCGGTAAAACTTTCAGCAGCGGAAATAGTGATATTTTTTTCAAGCAGCATGGCTGTTACTAATTCTGGTAAAGAAACTTCGCCATAACCGTATAAAAAAGTTCCATCTCTGCGTAAAATTTCTTGTTCCGTTTCGTTCACAAGGGCACTCGCTTCCTCTTTAGTCTTTGCAGTAGCAGTAATCCGCACAACGACTTCATTATCACCTGCATATGTAGCAATAGTAGGATTTACTTGCGCTAAAATCATATCGTTTAAATCTGCTGCTAATTGCGATTCTCCAATACCGAAAAAGCGCATTATTTTAGACTCTAACACATTTTTCTCAGCACTTTCACTTACGAGTAAAGGTTCAGCATAACTCGAAAACATCGGTTTCATTTCTGAAGGTGGGCCTGGAAGTAAGATGTACGTATGATTATTTTCTTTTAAGAACATTCCTGCAGCAAAGCCATAATCATTATTTAATACAGTAGATCCTTCAATAATTACAGCTTGCAATTTGTTATTTTCCGTCATTGTTCTATTTCTTGAAGCAAAATACTCCGTGATTTTGTTCATATGAAACGCATCTTCTACTAAGTTTTTCTGTAGGTGTTCTGCTAAAATTTGTTTCGTAATATCATCTTCTGTAGGACCTAATCCACCCGTGAAAATGAGAATATCACTGCGTTTTTCAGCAATGTCTATCACATCTTTTAAACGTTTAGGGTTGTCACCAACGACAGTGTGATGGTAGACATAAATCCCGTTAGCTGCTAATTCTTCTGAAATAAAAGCAGCATTAGAGTTCACGATTTGTCCTAGTAATAGTTCTGTTCCAACTGCGATAATTTCCGCGCTTGCCATTTGAATCCATCTCCATTCATTTTTTTGTATAGAAAAAAAGCACACAATGGTATGCTTTTTTTTATTACATAGACCCTTTAAATACTCCGCGATTTTTGTAGAAATAGTCTATTCCAGACCATACTGCAAAGAATGCACATACATATAAGAAAATTAAGTCAACGCGGATACCTGTCCAAGCAAATGGGAAATTGTTTAATAACATAAGTGGAATTGCAATCATTTGTGTGAATGTTTTAATTTTCCCAAGTTGGCCAGCTGCTAAAACTTCGCCGCCTTCTACAAGAAGTAAACGTAGACCTGTTACAGCAAGTTCGCGACTAATGATTAAAATAACTACCCAAGAAGGAGCAATATGCATTTCAACTAGAATGATAAATGCTGCAGCTACAAGTAATTTATCTGCCATTGGATCCGCAAATTTACCGAAGTTTGTAATTAAATTATATTTACGTGCAAGATGCCCATCAAACCAGTCTGTAAGGGCAGCTACGATGAAAATAATAGTTGCTACTAAGCTTGTAACTGGAATGGTCGAATCAAGCCAAGAGACACTTCCCCAGTCAAATGGTACAACACATAGAACGACAAAAATTGGTATCATAAAAATACGGATAACCGTTAATTTATTTGGTAAATTCATCTTTTTCTCCCCTTTTTTTCATTTAAACAGTATGTAATGATAAAAATGTTGGCGAAACCTAATGAGTAGATTTCGCCATATAAAACAAATTATTCTGCATCAGAGTTACTAGTAGCATCACTTGCTTCTAAATTAATAGTTAACACTTGTTTAACAAGCGTTGGAGCAAGTTCTAACTCTTTACCATTGACTTTAACAGTTGTAACAGGCGAGTTTCCAATAACGATAGAAACTGTTTTGTTATCTCCTAAATCAATTTCGGTAGAAGGGTTGGATGTGGATAACGTCACGTTTTGAATAGTGCTTCCGTTTGCATCCGACACGCCAATCCAAGAGTCACCAGTCGCGCTAAGAGAAAGTGTCATTTTATCAGTGTTTTTTACTGTATAACTAGTTTCGTTACCAGATGTTTCACCTTTAGTTACTTCAACTTCTTTAGCTGTGTCTTCTGGTTTTTCAGTTGTATCTGTTGCTTTTTTTTCATCAGATGTTGTGTCTT
Organism: Listeria sp. Marseille-Q6474; assembly: GCF_946902005.1. Lineage (NCBI taxonomy): Bacteria > Bacillati > Bacillota > Bacilli > Caryophanales > Listeriaceae > Listeria > Listeria sp. Marseille-Q6474. The sequence continues at coordinate 309,142 of NZ_CAMPPS010000001.1, forward strand.
TTTTCTCTGTATCTTTGTTCGTGTCTTTATTTTTAGTAGAATCTTCTACTTTTACAGTCGGATTGCTTGTATCAGTTTTAACTTTTTCAGAGGTATTATCTTGTTTATTAAGCAAGAAAAACCAAACAATGAAAAGAATAAAAACAATAAATAAAGCAATAAGAATTTTTGGTAAAATATCAAAGAAACGATTACGAGAGTTAGCTTGATTGCCGACCGATTGAGCGGGCATAGGATTTCTTTTACTTTTTACACGAGTTGGCTCATTATTTACTACTTCTTGTTGCGGTGTTTCAGGAACCTCGCTTTCAAACTCATCAAAAAGTGTCGCACTATCTAGTCCAACTGCTTCTGCATATTGTTTAATAAATGCCCTCGCATAAAATTTTCCAGGCATTACAGCATAGTTTCCTTCTTCAATCGCTATTAAATAACGTTTTTGAATTTTCGTTATTTGTTGCAAGTCGTCTAAACTGAGTCCTTTTTCACGTCTAGCTTGTTTCAGTTTATCACCGAGTTCTGTCAAAATTAAACACCTACCATTACTATTTCAATTTTCCACTTTTTACTAAAATTACATAAGCCAACCGCCATTTAAGCGCAAAACTTCTCCAGTGATATAGCTTGCTTTTTTGCTTATTAAAAATTCTACAGTTTCTGCAATTTCTTCAGGTTTTGCAAAGCGTTTCAAGGGAATTTCCTCACGAAGTTCTTCTTTTTCATTCGCTGAAAATTGATCCATCATTTTCGTTTCTACCGCTCCTGGTGTCACTGCATTAACAGTTATTCCAGAAGGCCCTAATTCTTGACTTAGTGCTCGGCAAAAGGCGATTTGAGCCCCTTTTACAGTGGAATAAACTACTTCCATTGATGCTCCGACTTCTCCCCATATAGAACTGATGAAAACAATCCTTCCTTGATTGCTTTTCATTAGCTTTGGTATGAAAGTGCGGATTAAACGCATTGGCATAAACATGTGCACATTCCATAATTTTGTAGCCTCTATATCTGTTGTATCCTGGAATAAAGCATAGTGAGAATGCCCTGCTGCATGGATAAATGCATCTACTTGAAAAACTTGCTTTTCCATTTCTGCTAAACTTGCAACATCATCGAAATCAGCTTGAATAAAAAATACATCTATTTTTTCAGCTTGTAGTAGTGGTAATAAATTCTCCACAGCTTGTTTATTTTGATGATAATGAAGATACAAGTTCCAGCCAGCTTTCGCAAGTGATATACAAATCGCTTGACCTATTTCTCCGCTAGCTCCAGTTACAAAAGCATATTTTATATCTTTATCCAAAAAAAGGCAACCCTTTCCAGTCTATTTCTTTTATGATAGCATGACTCAGGAATTTATGCCATTTTTTATACAAAAAAAAGTAAAAAAGACACAGAACGATTATTTTTCTGGAAGCAATTGGAAACTAGTAGTGCGCTCTTCACTGTCCAGGTTTTTCACAAAATTATTTACTTCTTCTAATGTAACTGTTTCCATTAAAGGTAAAATATCAAAGAGAGAAGCAGATTTCATTACATATTGGCTAAATTGGTTGGCAATAAACTCTGGTGAATTAAGCGAGCGTAAAAATTGTCCAATACGTTTACGTTTTACTAAAGCTAAATCCGCTTCATTTAAGCCGTTTTTAGCTGCTGCTTGAATCGCCTCAATAATTTTAGTTGTTTGCATGTCTGGGTCTTTTGCATCCCCACCAACAAGGACAAAGGAAAAACTGTCTTGCAGTGTATAATCATAACCAAAACTATCATCAATGATTCCTTGGTTGTACAATTCTAAATAAGTATCAGATGTAGTTCCAAAAAGCATTTCAAGCGCTACATCACCAATAATTTCTTGTTTAAGTGCTGCCTGTCCTTCTAGAGATCCTATATCTTCTTTAATACCTACCATATTTTTAGCAATTTGTACTGGAAAATGAATTTTACGTTCTTTTACAGCGACAGTTTTTGGTTCTTCTGGAAAATGACGTTTGATTGGAGCAGCTTCTGTGAAATCTTTTTTCGCTTGATTTGCACGAATTTGGTTCATCATTTCTTCCGGCTCTAAGTTACCAACGACAAACAGTACCATATTGCTTGGATGATAAAAAGTATTATAACAAAGGTACAGCAGATCTTTGTTAATTTCTGCAATTGATTCAACAGTTCCAGCAATATCAATTTTCACTGGATGGTTATGATACATATTTTCGATTACACCGAAATAAGCGCGAAAATCTGGATCATCATCATACATTCTGATTTCTTGACCGATAATTCCTTTTTCTTTTTCAACTGTTTCTTCTGTAAAATATGGTTCTTGCACGAAATCGATTAATGTCTCTAAGTTTTCTTCTACACGAGAGGTACTTGAGAAAAGATAGGCAGTTTTTGTAAATGAAGTAAAGGCATTCGTAAAAGCGCCTTTTTCGCCGAATTTAAAAAATACATCACCGTCTTCTTTTTCGAACATTTTGTGCTCTAAAAAATGAGCTATGCCATCGGGTACTTTAGTGAATTCGGTTTCGCCAATTGGAACGAAATTATTGTCAATTGCACCGTAGTTAGTTGTAAAAACAGCATACGTCTTACTAAATCCTTGTTTTGGAAGAAGGTAGACTTGTAAACCATTAGACATTTTTTCATGAAATACAGCTTCTTTTACTTGTTCAAATGTGATTTTTTCCATGAAGTTCTTCTCCTCCCTTGCTCAAGAAATATATTGTGTCTGGCTTGATTTTATTAATAGCAGCAACTACTTCTTGTTTTGTTGCTTGTTTAATTTTTATGATCCAATTTTCTAGGTCTAAGTTTGCTTCGCGTAAAACGTTATTATAAGCAAGTTCAATTAAACCTTGTGCTTGGTCATTTGTTTCAAGCAATTGATTAATGAGCATTTCTTTTGTTTGATTTAATTCGTCTTCAGTGAAATCGCCTTGTTTCATTGCGACGATTTGTTCTTCAATAATGGTTAAAGCTTGTTTATAATTCACTTCATCAATTCCCGCTGAAATTATCATATAGCCTTTGAAAGAATCAATTCGGCTGGAAGCATAGTAAGCTAGACTTGCTTTTTCACGAACATTAATAAAGATTTTGGAATTTGCAAAGCCACCTAAAAGTCCATTAGCAAGTTGAAGAGCAACAAAATCATCGTCTCCAAATAATGTTTCTGTTTGATAACCAAGCACTAGTTTCCCTTGATTGATTGCTTGTTGCTCATGGATGACACGAGTTTCTTTTGGCGCCTCTTTTGTATAGAAAACACCTTTTCGTTCTGGACGGGGTGAAAAAGCCATCTTTTCGATAAGCGGCATAACTTCTTCTTTTGTTACATCGCCGCAGATAAAAATTTCAATGACATCTTCTTTGATGAATTTCAAATAGTATTCATATAAATCTTTTGCTGTGATGGCATCAACATCTTCTAAAACCCCTGCCGCCCCGTAGCGGAATTCATCGTCTCGGAACATTTCTTCTACTAGTCTTTTAGAAGCAAAACGAATTTTATCATCATAAATTCCTTCTAAACTGCTTTTTAAATTCTCTTTTTCACGAGCAACTATTTCTTCATCAAAAGCGCCATTTGTTGCATTTGGCTGAAATATAGCTTGTTCAATAAAAGCAAATGCGTCTTTTAAAATATTCTCACCATCAGAAACATATTGACCGTCTATCATATCGAAAACGACAGTTAAAACGTGTTCATTTCCTTTTTTGGCCGTAGTTGTATAGAAGTTTGCGCCATATAAGTTAGCTAACTGCTTTCTGAAAGCCGTTTGCGTCGGATATTTTTCACTGTTTGTTTCTAGCAAAATTGATAATAATGATCTTTTTGTAACTGTTTCTCTTTCTAATGGAGCGCGAAATTTAAAAACAATTTTATTAGATTTATATTTTTGGGTGGGAACGATTGTTAGTGCAACCGGACCAACTTTTTCTCGAAATATTTTGTCTGTCATTATAATGCTCCTTTCAAGCAATGATCTCACTTTCCTATTGTATCCTAAGTTGTTGCCACACACAATTTTCTAGCATAAAAAAACAGCCTAGAATAATATCTAGGCTGTCCTAATGTTTTATTTTCCTTTAATGTAGTTAACACCATCTGCTTTTGGAGCTTCGGATTTACCGATAAATCCAACAAGCGCGAGGATTGTTAATACATAAGGCGCAATTTGTAAGTAAACGTCTGGAATGTCTTTGAAAAACGGTAGCGAGCCCCCAGTAATTGCCAAACATTGCGCAAAACCGAAGAAGATTGCTGCTCCCATTGCTCCAAGTGGATTCCATTTACCAAAGATCATTGCTGCAAGGGCCATATAACCTTGACCGGAAATAGTTGCGTGTCCGAAATCAAGTGTAAAGGATTGCGCGTAAACTGCACCACCTAGACCACCAAGAATACCAGAGATGATAACACCTTGGTATCTCATCCAACGTACTTTAATTCCCATCGTATCAGCTGCAAGAGGATGTTCCCCTACAGAACGAAGACGAAGACCAAAGCGCGTTTTATAAATGATAAACCACGATGCGATTGCAAATAGAATCGCCACATAACTCATCACCGGAATGTTTTTAAAGAAAATATCACCAATAACTGGAATATCACTTAAAACAGGAATATCTGGTTTACCAAAGTAATATTTAATTTGGTCAGTTTGGCCTTTATCATAAATTACTTTTACAAGGAATAAAGATAGACCAGTTGCTAAAAAGTTAATCGCTACACCACTGATTACGTGGTCAGCGCGGAAGTTAATTGTTGCAACGGCATGAACAAGAGAGAATAATCCCCCAACGACCATAGCCGCAATAAGTGATATCCAAGGAGTTAAATTGCCAAAAGTATCTTGGAAAGTAAGGTTAAAGACGATAGCTGAGAATGCTCCCATAACCATCATACCTTCTAGTCCAATATTAACCACACCGCCTCGTTCTGAATAAACGCCCCCGAGTGCGGTAAAAATTAGTGGGCCTGCCATAAGCAGTGTACTAGAAACAATTGTCGCTAAAATGGCTGTCATTCTGCTTTCGCCCCCTTCTTAAATTTTGCCATCGCCCAGCGGATAATGTAGCTGGATGCCACAAAGAAGATAATCAGAGCGATAATTACATTGACTAATTCGTTTGGAACGCCTGCAACTGCTGGCATGTTTAGTGCTCCGACTTTTAGAGCGCCGAACAAGATGGCAGAGAAGACAATCCCAATTGGAGAACTTCCTCCGAGTAACGCAACGGCAATACCGTCAAAACCAATTCCTGGAGAAGAAGTTAATACATAAGCCGTTCCATAAGTTCCAAGGCCTTCCATTACGCCACCAAGACCAGCGAGCGCTCCGGCAATAACCATAGAAAAGATAATTGTTTTCTTTACACTCATACCGGCATATTGCGATGCATTTTCGTTAAATCCGACTGCTTCGATTTCATAACCAAAAGTAGTTTTATTTAACATTAACCAAATAATAAGTGCAAAACCAAGGGCTATTAAAATCCCCCAATGTAGTGACGAATAATCAGTCATTGATTGCAATAATTCAGATTGTAAAGACGCAGACGCATGAATTTCTTGTGTTTTATCTAATCCGTCTGTAAGTAAATTTTGTACTACATAGTTGAAAATATAAAGTGCTGTATAGTTAAGCATGATTGTTACAATAACTTCATTTACTCGTAAAGTTGCTTTTAAAATACCTGGAATGAATGCCCAAAGTGCACCAAAAACCATACCAGTAATAATCGCAAGTGGCAAATGAATCCATTTAGTTAAACCATCAAAGTTTACAGCGATGATAATGGAACCTAACCAGCCCATCAGCATTTGACCTTCCGCACCAATATTGAAAAGTCCGGCTTTAAATGCAACTGCAACAGATAGACCAACTAAAATGTACGGTGTAGCTTGGCGGATTGTTTCACCAATATAGAAATTTTCACCAACGACACCTTCTATAAGTGCTGAATAACCAGCAATTGGGTCATATCCAAAAATAAGCATGATAATCGCACCGCAGATAAGTCCAAGGATAACGGCTGTAACTGGGATAACTAATGCTTGTAGTCGTTTAGACATGCTCTTTCTCCCCCATTTCCGCTTCCTGTTTGGATGAACCAGCCATCATCAGACCAAGTTCTTGCTCCGTTGTTTCTTTCGGATCAACAATAGCAACGATTTTCCCTTCGTATATAACCGCAATACGGTCACTTACATTCATGATTTCATCTAATTCGAACGACATAAGTAATACAGCTTTTCCGTTATCTCGTTGTTCAATCAAGCGTCTATGAATGAATTCAATTGCTCCAACATCTAGTCCACGTGTTGGCTGAGCCGCAATTAAGAAATCTGGATTACGGTGTATCTCCCTCGCAATAATTGCTTTTTGTTGGTTACCACCAGAAAGCGATTTTGCTGCTACGTATTCGCTACTTGCGCGAACATCGTATTCTTCAATTAACTCGCGCGCAAAGTCATACATTGCTTTGTGATTTAAGAAACCTTTACTAGAAATAGGTTTCTTATAGTACGTTTGTAAAGCAATATTTTCTCCAAGTGACATCTCAAGTACTAAACCATGTTTATGACGATCTTCTGGAATATGTCCTAAACCAGCTTCCGTAATTTTACGTGGTTTTTTATTCTCAATGTGTTCACCATTTAGAAGAATGCTTCCACTTGTTACTTTAGAAAGACCTGCAATTGCAGAAATGAGTTCACTTTGACCATTACCATCGACCCCAGCAATTCCGACAATCTCGCCTGCTCGAACAGTCAAATTAAGTCCACGAACACTTTCGACGCCGCGGCTTTCTTTAACAACTAAATCTTTTACTTCTAAAACGTCTTTCCCAGGAGTTGCAGCGATTTTTTCTGTTGTAAAAACGACTTCACGACCAACCATTAAATTAGCTAAGTCTTGCGGAGTTGTTTCTGGAACATTTACTGTACCCATGCCTTTACCACGGCGGATAACAGTTACGCGATCACAAACATCCATAATTTCTTTTAGTTTATGTGTAATTAAAATAATTGATTTCCCTTCTTTTATAAGAGAACGCATGATTTGAATCAATTCTTTAATTTCTTGGGGCGTTAAAACAGCTGTTGGTTCATCAAAAATCAAGATATCAGCACCACGATATAGTGTTTTTAAGATTTCCACACGTTGTTGCATTCCGATAGAAATATCGCGGACAACAGCATTTGGATCAACTCGTAAACCATATCGGTCAGAGATTTCTTTAATTTCTTCTACCGCTTTTTTCTTCTCGATAACTCCAAGCTTGCTTGGCTCTTTACCAAGGATGATGTTTTCTGCAACCGTAAATTTATCCACTAACATGAAATGCTGATGGACCATTCCGATTCCAAGTTCATTCGCTTTGTTCGGGCTATTAATATTTTCTTTCGTACCGCGAACACGAATTTCTCCACCATCTGGTTCATATAGACCAAACAAGACGTTCATTAGCGTAGATTTTCCTGCGCCATTCTCACCTAACAAAGCATGGATTTCGCCCTGCTTTAACTGTAAGGTGATGTTATCATTTGCTACAAATCCAGAGAATTCCTTCCTGATTCCTAACATTTCAATAACAAAGTCCACTTCTTCACTCCCCTTGTCGTCTGGTTCAAACTGGAAAAACAGCCACACGCGCGATTCTCTCGAAGGACGCCGCCTCTCCCCGTACTTCCTCCCGAAGAAGGTTCCGAGTTTTTTATCCGTTTGTTGTTCAATGACTTTTTTCGCTAAAGTGCTTCGGTATGTTGCTAAATACGTTTCATTATACCATCTATGTACAAAAGCTTGTCCTCACATTTTTAAGCGGTTAAAAAAGCCATCTCCTTATTTTATTTCTAAATGGCATTCATTGCAATCATAAATTCCAATATACCGATTATTTTCTTTTAGTAAAAGGGTTTACCTATCATATTAAAACGCTTACAAATTATTTTTTTATGAAAGCCGGTATGCTTAATACCGACTTTCATAAAAGGTTTTACTTCGTTCATATTACTCAGTTTTTATAACTATAAAATCAAGGTTTTTCTGGAACTTTAATGTCCCCATCAACGATTTTTTGTTTGTATTCTTCTACTTTAGCTAAAACGTCTTTAGAAATATTATCTTGATGTTCAGAAAGCCCTACAGCATCTTTATCAAGACCATATTCAATTTTAGTTCCGCCAGGGAAATCTCCAGCTTTAGTACGAGTTGCAAGGTCATCTACAGCGATATCAACGCGTTTGATTTCAGATGTAAGTGTTACATTGTAATCTTTGCCATCGTTTGCTGTAACTTTTCCTTCGTCCCATTGGTCACGGTCAACACCGATTACCCAAACAGCACGGCTAGGATCTTTTTTCTTCAGGTTTTTAGCTTCTGCAAAGACACCGTTACCAGTACCGCCAGCAGCATGGAAAATTACGTCAACTCCACTTGAATACATGGAAGAAGCAATTTGTTGTCCTTTGTCTGCTTTTGCGAAATCGTTTGCATATTGTACATCAATTTGTGCGTTAGGATTAACAGCTTTTACACCAGCAGTGAAACCAGCTTCAAAACGGTCGATAACAGCTCCTTTTACCCCACCAACAAATCCAACTTTATTTGTTTTTGTTGTTAAGCCGGCTACAACACCAACTAGGTAAGAACCATCGTTATCTTTAAATCCAATACTTACTACATTATCACGGTCATCAATTGTGTCATCAACAATAGCGAATTGATTTTTAGGTTTTTGTTTAGAAACTTCTTCAATTGCATCTTTCAGTTTGTAACCAATTCCGTAAATCAAATCATAGTCGCTACGAACAGCAGTGTTTAAGTTTGTTTTGTAGTCTGCTTCAGAAGCTGATTGCAAATAGTTATAACCGTCTGTACCTTTTTCCATGTCGTTAGCTTTACCAAATTTTTGTAAGCCTTCCCATGCTGATTGGTTAAACGAACGGTCATCAACGCCACCAGTATCTGTAACCATAGCTACTGTAAAATCTTTACTGCTCTTATCATCGCCACTTTTTTTATCGTCGCTGCTCGAACCACAAGCACCTAAGACAACGCCAGAAGCAATAATCATTGATAGTGCTAAAGCAAATGTACGCTTTTTCACCTTAAAACCCCTCCCGAGAGATATAATGTTAGTCAGAGCTTTCTGTCAAAACAAACATTCAGGCGCGTATTAAAAAATTATGTATGGTCCCTTTTTCGGAAAACGCACAAAAACATTTAACGTCTTCTCTAACTGTTCTTAATATAACATGGAAAATAAAATAAATAAATAACCAACTTCATAAATTTTTAATGCAAATGAATTCAGAAAATTTAATTCTGTCGGAATCATTCGATTTCAAGCTTATCCCTAGGTGGAAGCGCGTTAACGTGAAAAAGCAAACAATCTGATTTATTTGCAATCCGATTTTATTCCCTTCATAATAAAAAATAACGATGAAAGGCGGGATGAAAATGACAAAAATAGGTTTTATCGGTTTTGGGAGTATGGCAACGTTGATAGCCACTAAATTGATTGAAACAAAGGTTTGTACTCCAGAGGAAATCATCCTTTACTCTAGTTCGGCAAACGACCATTTCAAGCAATTTTATGATAAATATCCTACAACCGAATTAGCAGCCAATGAAGCAGAAGTTTTTACAAAAGCAGATCACAGCTTTATTTGTAAATTACCTTTAGCTGTATTGCCCCTTATTAAAGATTGCGAGGCTGTATTAACGGCAGATCGCCACGTGATTTCGATTGCAGCTGGGGTTAGTACTTCTGATATTTTGGAACTATCTCCGAGTTTACAAGTAAGTAAATTAATACCTTCAATCACAACAGTAGTTGGTGTTGGAACTACCTTAATTTCACACGCAGATACTGTTTCGGAAACGAACAGCAATTGGTTAGAATCAGCTTTTGAAAATTTCGGACATGTGATGACAATTCGAGAAGAAAATATTGACATTGCGAGTGACTTAACGAGTTCCTCACCTGGTATTATAGCGGCTATTTTCGAACAATTCGTGGAAGCGGCTCTTCGCAGATCGACTTTGTCAGATGCGGAAATTTTTCAAATGATTAATTTTGCTTTAGCTGGGACTTCTAAACTCTTAGTGGAGGAAGATTATACATTTAGCGGTTTAATCGACCGTGTTGCTACAAAAGGCGGGATTACAGCTGAAGGCGTTGAACTTAGCAAAAGCAACTTACCTTCTTTTTTCGATGAATTACTTGACCGTACTCAAGGAAAATACGCTACAAGTAAAAAAGAAATTGAAGCTCAAAAACGAGATTTACTTTCTTAAAAAAAGAGGTTGCGATTTTAGTCGCAACCTCTTTTTATTTATTCTATATCTGGTGGAAGTTCCACATTGACTCGTCGCGGTTTACTACCTTCATGAGGTCCAACTACTCCTCTTTGCTCCATTTCATCAATTAATCTGGCTGCCCGGTTATAACCAATTCGGAATTTTCGTTGTAACATCGAAACGGAAGCTGTTTGCATTTCTACAACAAGTTCGACTGCTTCATGATAAAGTTCATCCGTTACTTCTCCTTCAACTTCAGGAATATCATCAGGAATCATTTCCTCGTTGTACTGTGCTTTTTGTTGCGAGATAACATAATTAACTACATCTTCTACTTCTTTATCTGATAAAAAGGCGCCTTGAATACGAGTTGGCTTACTAGAACCGACTGGTAGTAACAACATGTCTCCGCGACCTAGTAGTTTTTCTGCTCCACCCATATCAAGAATTGTTCTTGAATCTATCGAACTCGATACTGCAAAAGCGATTCGAGATGGGATATTCGCTTTAATGACTCCAGTAATTACATCCACAGATGGACGTTGAGTCGCGATAATCAAATGAATTCCCGCAGCACGCGCCATTTGCGCAAGTCGTGTAATCGCATCTTCTACATCATTAGAAGCAACCATCATTAAGTCAGCTAACTCATCTACTATCACAACAATAAATGGTAATTCCGGTTGTTTTTCTTCGTTAAGTTCATTATGTTTTTTTACGTAATCATTATAACCTTGCATATTTCGTGTACCAGTATGAGAAAATAAATCATAACGCCGCTCCATTTCAGCAACAACTTTTTGTAAAGCTTGAGCTGCCTTTTTGGGATTAGTAACAACTGGTGCTAGTAAATGCGGGATACCATTATAAACATTTAATTCAACCATTTTTGGATCAATCATCATCATTTTTACTTCATGTGGTTTAGCTCGAAGTAAAATGCTTGTAATAATCCCATTAATACAAACCGATTTACCACTACCAGTCGCTCCCGCTACAAGTAAATGGGGCATTTTATCAAGGCTTGCCATCATTGCTTCACCAGAAATATCTCGACCAAGAGCAATTTGTAATTTTTCATCTGGGTTATTTTTCGGATTATTTTCTAGTACTTCCCGTAAAGAAACCATCGCTACATTCTGATTTGCTACTTCAATTCCAATTGCTGATTTACCAGGAATTGGCGCCTCAATGCGAATATCTTTCGCTGCTAAAGCAAGCGCAATATCATCACTTAAGGAAACAATTTTACTCACTTTGACTCCGACTGACGGTTGCACTTCATATTTTGTAACGGCTGGCCCAAGATGCACTTGAGTGATTTTTGCTTTCACACCAAAACTTTCAAAGGTGTCTTCTAATTTTTTCGCATTAACTTTAATTTGGTCATACTCTTTACTTTGATCAGTTACTTTGGCAGGTTCTAAAATATCCACTGATGGTAATTGATAGATTTCATTTTCAAAAGACTCTTGTTGGAACATTTCTAAATCTTTTTCTTTTACATCGGACTCTGTTTTTTCTTCTAGAGGAGCTTTTTCTTGTTCTACTTTAGAACTAAAATTCGAAATAATTGGCGGTGTTTTTTCTTCTTTTGAAGCATCTATTGGTTGGCTTACCTCGATTACTTCATCCGCTTCTACTTCAACTAATTTTTCCGCTTTCTTTTTATCTCGTTTAGCTTTTACTTCTTTCCCTTTTTCCGTTGCAGCCTTACCTTTTGAAAATAAGTAGCGAACGAATTCAGTAATTTTCGAGAAAAATTGGCGTACAGAAATACCTGAAACTAGTGAAAATCCATAAATGATTAAAAGAATGGCAATAATATTCGTTCCAAGTCGGTCTAGTAAGAAATAGGTAACTGAGGTAATAGCAGCTCCGATCATTCCTGCACCAACAAAGCCTACTTGATTTGGTCTAAATAAATTTTCTAGAACTAATTTCCATGTACTAGAAACAACAGGCGCATTGGCACCTAAATTATGGATGATGAAATACATATGTATATACGTTAAAAATCCTAAAACAATGAGATAGACACCTACTAATCGTTTGCTAAAAAGGTGTGGCATCTTTCTTCTAATTACCATGTAGCCGCCGAGAACGATACTCCCAGCAAGTAATACATAACTAAGAAGACCAACAAACATTTCAGCCAGGGCAAAGAAACCTCTACCAACAAAACCTAATTGTAAAATCCCGATTATCCCTATTGCTATCAGAACAGCACCCGTTATCTCTAAACGAAAAGAAGCTGATTTTTTCTTTTTTGAACGCGTGGACGTTTTCTTTCGCCCAGCCGTTTTTTTCTTTTGTGTCGCCATTTCAAGTCCCACCTATTCCTTTTTTGCTTGTTTTATTATAGCACATCTATCCGTCCTGTAGCTCATACTATAGCCCTATTATACAAACAAATGTTTCCTTTCGTCAAAAAACCACATATCTCAAGTAAGAGACATATGGTTTTAGCTTTGTTATAGGTGTGGTGTTTTCGTATTCATCAGCTTTCCGCCGCGGACTTCTGACATGCTTCCCCCGACAGCTAAGAAGGCATCTGGATCTATTTCGTCCAGAATAGCTTTCACTTTCACTTCTTCAAATCTTGAGACGATAACGAAAACTACTTTTCTTACATCACCAGAGTATCCACCAGTTGCATCTAAGTATGTTACGCCTTTTCCTAGTTGCTCCATGATTTCTGCACCGATTTCCTCGTAATAGCGACTAATAATAAAAGCACTTTTCGATTCATCTACACCTTGAATAACAATATCAATAACTTTATACGCAAGGAAATACGTAATTAATGAATACATAGCTCTGTCCCAGTTAAATACAAGTCCAGCAACGATGAAAATCACAATATTGATAAACATAATAATTTGCCCGGTTGAAAATGGTGTTCTTCCGTTGATAATGATGGAAATAATCTCAGTCCCATCAAGTGCTCCACCATTACGAATAACAAGTCCTACACCAAGACCGAGTGTCATTCCACCAAAAACAGTCGCAAGTAATAAATCATCTGTCACTGGGTCCATATCATGTAAAACAAGTGTCACAATCGACATAACTGCAATCCCGTACAAAGTAAAAAGTGCAAAAACTTTTCCGATTTTCCGGTAACCAATAATGAAAAATGGAATATTAAGTACAAAAGTTAAAACCCCTAAAGGTAGCGGTGTTAACTGAGAAATAATAATGGAAATACCAACGACTCCACCATCTAAAATCCGGTTGTTTACAAGGAAAAGTTCTAAACCCACCCCCATTAAAATCGCTCCAAAGGTAATCATTAGAAATTTATAAACAAACCACTTCAGTCTTTTTCTGCGTTCTTGTTTTACTTTTTTTAAAGCTAGTTCTTCCATAAACGATTCATTTATTTGCACATAGCTCACGCCCAATCCTTACTTCATTCTTTATTTTAGGCAATGAAAACAGGATTTGCTTTCATCAACAAAATTTTCGCTTCATATTTAATAAGTATACCATAGCTGTTTTGTACTTGTACATATAGTTAACTATAAGAAGCATTTATTTTACGGTTCGGTTACTTGCCAGTCTTAATTTGCTATAGTATAGTATTAATGCGCAAACTTGTGGAGAATTTTTCTTACACATGAAATACATTTTGAAGGGTGATAAGATTATGAGTGACTATCAAGTGTTGTTATATTACAAATACACAACGATTGATGATCCAGAAACTTTTGCAAAAGAGCATCTTGCTGCTTGCAAAGAAATGGAGTTAAAAGGCCGAATTTTGGTGGCTACTGAGGGGATTAATGGCACCGTTTCGGGAACAGTAGAAGCAACAAACAAATATATGGATTATATGGCAAATGACGCTCGCTTCGCTGATATGGTATTTAAAATTGACGCGGCTGACTCCCATGCTTTCAAAAAAATGCATGTCAGACCTCGTGCTGAAATTGTTAGTTTAAGTTTAGAAGAAGATGTCAATCCACTTGAAATTACAGGTGATTATTTAGAACCTGCTGAATTTCGCGAAGCACTACTAGACGAGGATACTGTTATTTTAGATGCTCGGAATGATTATGAATTTGATATTGGCCATTTTCGTGGTGCAGTTCGCCCAGATATTCAGAACTTCCGTGAACTACCAGGCTGGATTGAAGATAATCGCGATCAACTAGAAGATAAAAAAATCGTTACTTATTGCACTGGTGGAATTCGCTGCGAGAAATTTTCTGGCTGGTTGAAAACTGCGGGCTTTGAAGATGTAAGTCAACTTCATGGCGGCATTGCAACGTACGGTAAAAATGAAGAAACAAAAGGCGAACTATGGGATGGACAAATGTACGTCTTTGATGAAAGAATCGCTGTTCCAATTAACCAAGTAAATCCTACTATTGTAGGGAAAGATTACTTTGACGGCACACCTTGCGAACGTTATATCAATTGTGCAAATCCATATTGTAATAAACAAATTCTCGCTTCTTTAGAAAACGAAAAAAAATATTTGCGCAGTTGTTCGCATGAATGCCGCGTTCACCCAGCAAATCTTTATACAAAAGAATTATCTAAAGAAGAATTTACAGAACGACTTCAAGCGATTGATGAAACTTTACCGGAAACGGTTCAATAAACGAAAAACCAGCATTGCTAAATGAATAGCTGCTGGTTTTTTTATTTTCTATTTGCAAGTTGAACTAAATCAATTTCTCGTAAACTACCCCATTTTGCAAGTTCACCACTTACAATTAATGGTATTTCTTTTAGTTCTGCAATATTTTTCGCATTTGCTAAAACAAAGAGTCCTCGCAACTGTTCTTTCCAAAGTTCTAACTTTTCGATCGTTTTTGATACACCATCTTTTTTCAGTGAATAAATAATTTGCCCAGCCATCCCAACACTATCTGCTCCTAGCGCAAGTGCTTTGACAATATCTAACGGGTTTCTAATACCTCCAGATGCTAAATATGCTATTTTTGGCGCGTCAGCATGTTGCATATCTATTAATGCTTGCCCAGTTGAAATACCCCAATCAAGTAAAAAATTATAGGCTTGGTCGCGGCGGCGATCATTTTCAATTTGCGCAAAGTTAGTTCCACCTTTTCCGGCTAAATCTACTGTTGTAACGCCGATTTCAGCTAGAGTCTTTACAGTCTCTCGTGTCATTCCAAAACCAACTTCTTTGACGACAACTGGTACTGGGGAATTTTTTACATATGCTTCGATTCTTGATAACCAGTGACTAAAGGAACGGTCGCCTTCTTGCATCACTAATTCTTGCGCAGGATTTATATGGATTTGTAGCGCATCTGCTTCTAACATTTCGATTGCGCGAATTCCGTCTTGAATATCCACTTCTGGGCTAACGTTGGCTAAAATGATACCTTTTGGATTAACTTCTCTAACGACTTGATATGTATCTATTAGCGAACTGTTTTTTAGAGCTGCAGACTGGGAACCAACGGCCATCGGGATAGCTACTTCGCGAGCTATTTCAGCGAGTTCGGCATTAATTCTCTTTGTATGCCGGCTTCCTCCTGTCATAGCATTAATATAAAATGGAAATGGTACTGTTGCTCCTAAAAAAGTTGTTGTTAGATCAATATCTTTCACATTGTAGCGCGGGATAGATGTCCCAATCAATTGAATATCTTCTAAACTCGACGGAGCTAAGTTCTCATTTTGCTTTACACCAAGAGCAACATGTTCGTCTTTCCGGCGTTCTCGTAATAAGTCATCGTTCTTCTGCATGTATTAATCCTCCAAAAATCGCTAATTTCTTTCTAACCTTAAGCAAAAGTTAAAACATTTTTAAAAATGGTTTCTTTCTCTTCAGAAGTTGGTTGATATACTTCTCCATTAAAAAATAAAATAAGTCCATGAAAAGTTTGAATATCGTCTTCACAGTCTTCGCAATATTCTACTTCTTCCTCATTCCAAGCCGCTAACAAACAATCTTTCTTTGTTTGATGGTTAGGGTAATTTCGCAGTAAACCTTCTGCTAATTCTTGGTACTTCGCAAACGCAGCTTCTTTTTCTGAAAAAGTAAAGTCTGCTTGAATAGAAGTTTCCCATTCCTCAAAAAACCACCAAGGCTCGTATTCTCCTTTAGTTAGATAGACATTCCATTTTGTCATATCAAAAACTCCCAACACTAAATATAATACACATATTATAGCATAAGCTCCTTTGAAATACTGGAATGCAAATTTTTGAAAGTAACAACAAAAAAAGATACACTGGTAGTAAGGAAAAATAAAAGGAGTTGGTTTCGTCATGGCTAGAGATACAGCGATTTTGAGAGTAACTGGATTTGTACAAGGTGTTGGGTTTCGTTACACAACAAAACACGTCGCTTACAAATATGACATTAGTGGAACAGTGAAAAATTTAGACGATGGTTCCGTTGAAATTCATGCAATTGCAGAAGAAGAAAACTTAAATAAATTTATTGATGCAATAAAAAAAGGACCTTCACCTGGTTGCCGTATTGAACATGTTTACATTTATAAAGGTGCGCCTGTTGAAGATCGAAAAACGTTTGATATTGTTTATTAAAAATCCAAAAATAGTGGTTGTGCTATAGCTCTTTTTGCATTATAGTTAATGAGTACTAAAACCTTGAAAGGAGCGACTGCGTGGCATGATTTCCATTTTGCAAATCTTACTTGAACCAGAATTCATTTCACTCACAGTGACGTTTTTATTAATGTTGACGATTTTTAGTTATTGGTCGGCCATTACATTATTAAAACCGAAAATGGTGCTACCCGCTGACGCTACCTGCTTAAAGCCAGTAAAGACTTTACTTCGAGCACATTTTGTTAGAACCTCGCCTAATTTTATTATTAATTGGCTGGCTATTACTAAGAAATGTAGCGCCATTACTGATGATGAAGACAGTTTTTCATTTTCCAACAGATGAAATGATTATTTTACTATTTAGGAGGAAAATGAAACATTGAAAAAGAAAAATATTATTTTAATTAGCGTATTACTAGGTGCTCTACTATTACTTACAGGTTGTAGTATGGACCCGTCACAAAATACAGATGGTTTTTTCAGTACTTATCTAATCCAACCATTTACTAGCTTTATTATGTTCGTTGCAAAGTTTGTTGGGGGTAATTACGGGATTGCGATTATTATTACAACGTTACTTATCCGTGCACTTATTATGCCACTAAACTTACGTACTGCTAAAGCTCAAATGGGCATGCAATCCAAAATGGCAGTTGCCAAACCAGAAATCGATGAAATTCAAGCTCGACTAAAACGTGCTACATCGAAAGAAGAACAAGCAAATATTCAAAAAGAAATGATGGCCGTTTATTCCAAGTATAATATCAATCCGATGCAAATGGGTTGTCTACCATTACTTATTCAAATGCCGATTTTGATGGCGTTCTATTATGCTATTCGCGGATCTTCCGAAATTGCTAGTCACACATTCTTATGGTTTAACTTAGGTTCACCAGATATGGTACTTGCGATAATCGCAGGTCTTGTCTACTTAGCACAATATTTTGTTTCCATGATTGGTTATTCACCAGAACAAAAGAAACAAATGAAAATTATCGGCTTAATGTCGCCAATTATGATTTTATTCGTTTCCTTCACAGCTCCTTCTGCCCTAGCGTTATATTGGGCTGTCGGCGGACTATTCTTAGCTGGTCAAACATTACTAACGAAGAAACTTTATATGAATAAACATCCAGAAATCAAAGTAATGGAACAAGAAGAAAAAGAATTTGAACAAATTGTAGAAGAACAAAACAAAGAAAAATAAAAGAAACCGCAACCTCGTTATAAGGTTGCGGTTTTTCTATTTGGATTTCGGTTCAATGTATGGAAGCGTAATTTTTATAGTAGTACCTTTATCCGGCTCACTAACTGCATTAATCGTTCCTAAATATCCTTCGACTAATTGTTTAGCAATCGCAAGTCCGAGGCCATTACCACCTTTTTCACGGCTTCTGGCTTTATCTACACGATAGAAACGATTAAAGATCTTATCAATTTCTTCTTGTGAGATGCCTTCTCCGTAATCACGCACATCAATATGGATTTGCTTTTGTTCTTTATAGACATGCATATCCACCTCAGTGCCATCACCCGAATATTTCACTGCGTTATCCATAATAATAATTAAGATTTGTTCTAAATGATTATGTTGAATAAGCGCTCGTAAATCCGTATCATCTTCTTTTAAAGTAAACGTAAAGTTCTCATACATTACTTCAAAATTACGTCTCACTTGCTCAACTGTTGCGTTTACATCGGTAATTTGTAATTCTTTCGTTTGAGAAATCTGTTCTGCTCTTGATAAATCGAGCATTTCTTGTACTAATTTTTTCATCCGTTCTAATTCCGTTAACGAAGCATTTAACGATTCATCCAGTACTGCCGGGTCGTCTTTCCCCCACCGAGTTAGTAATTTTAAGTGCCCTTCCATGATTTGAACTGGTGTCCGCAGTTCATGAGAAGCATCTTCAACGAATTGTTTTTGCTGTTCAAAACTAGTTTCAATTCGCGTCATCATATCGTTAAAAACAACTGTCAATTCGCCAATTTCATCTCTGGAATTCGTTTTCGTTTCGATTCGTTTTTGAAAACCATTTTTACGAATATCATTCATAGTACGTGCTAACCGAGTGAGTGGATTTAAGAAGTTCTGTGCTAGTAAGTAACCGAGCATTCCACTAATAAAGAGCGCTACTGCTCCAAGCAAAATCATTGTTACTAGAAGCCGGTCCATCATCCGATTATAGGAAGTTAGCGGATTTACCACTTGCGCATAACCGATCACTGTCGTATTATCATCTGCCACAATTGGCATTTGTGCAGTCATCATTTTCTGCCCTTCAATGGTTGGCTTATTCATAATAAATTTATCCGTGCCACTAACAAAATACTGCGAAAAATCGATACTCGTAATATCTTGGTTTCTGGAAAAATAATACTTATTAATAAAATGACCATCTTTATCATATAGATTAATCACTTGATCTTGTAATTTACGATTAACGGTTTTATCGTTATTAAATAAATATTTAATTTCCTCATTGTCCGTTAAATCTTGGTTTGTTAACGTACTTGTAGTTGCTAGAAGCAGTTCTTTTACTTCCGGTTCTTCTTCATTTAGCAACATTTGCCCAATCCCTTGGTAAATCGCATAGGAAAATAAGAAAAATGTTAGAAAAATCGCTGCACTAGCTCCAAAAGTCCATTTAAATTTCAAAGAACGACTTTTTAAGGAGAATGGGCTAGTTGTCATGTACGCATCACATACCCAGTCCCGCGAACTGTTTGGATGTAACTTTCTTCGTCAGGATGATCAATTTTATTTCGCAAGTAACGAACATATACATCTACTACATTCGTTTCTACTTCTGTTTCATAACCCCATACTTTGTTAAGTAATACTTCCCGAGTAAGAACAATATTGACATTTTCCATTAAAGTAAGTAGTAGTTCATACTCGCGTTTTGTTAAATCGATAATTTCTTCATCGCGTTTTACAATCCGATTTTCTTTTTCAACGATTAAGTTGCGGTATTGTAGCGTTGTTTGTTTAGCAGATTGTTCTGCATTTTCTACTCGGCGTAACAGCGAACGTAGACGTGCAAGTAGTTCTTCAATTGCAAATGGCTTAACGATATAATCATCTGCTCCGTGGTCAAGTCCAGATACGCGATCAATCACAGAGTCTCGCGCAGTTATCATAATGATGGGTGTTTGTTTCACTTGGCGTACACGACGACAAACTTCTACCCCGTTTAAATGTGGTAACATTAAGTCTAGTAAAATAGCATCCCATTCTTCATTTAGTGCGAGTTCTAGCCCAGCACGTCCATCATTAGCAACAGCAGTTTCATAATTTTCGTGTTGTAATTCTAGTTCAATAAAGCGTGCTAAGTTTTTTTCATCTTCTACGATTAATATTCTATTCATTTGGCCTAACCCTCTCTTTCGATCATTACACTATATTCCTATTACTATTGTAACGAACTTTGGCTCAAAAACAACTAATAATAGCGTATAAATAGATATTTCCTGTATTTTTTAGCACTTTACCATTATTTACTAATTTAAATCTCATAAAAAAACATCCACTCGTGAAAGTGGATGCTTAATTTTAAATCAATCTTCTACTTGTGGCCATTCTGTATGGAATACGCCTGGTTTGTCAACTCTTTCATACGTATGAGCACCAAAGTAGTCGCGTTGAGCTTGAATTAGATTTGCAGATAATACTTCAGAACGATAGCTATCGTAATAGCTGATTGCTGCAGTGAAGGTTGGTACTGGAATACCAGCTTTGACAGCTTCTGCTACTACAGTACGAAGGTCGCCTTGGTAGTTATGCGCAATATCTTTGAAATATGGATCTAATAGTAAGTTTTTAAGATTTTTATCTTTATTATATGCATCAGTAATTTTTTGTAAGAAACGAGCACGGATAATACAACCAGCGCGGAAAATTTTCGCAATTTCGCCGTATTGTAGGTCCCAATCGTTCTCTTCACTAGCTGCTCTCATTTGTGCAAAACCTTGTGCATAAGATGCGATTTTGCTGAAATAAAGTGCACGGCGAACAGATTCAACAAATGCTTTTTTGTCGCCTTCAAAACGATAATTAGATGGACCAGATAAAACAGTACTTGCATAAACGCGTTCATCTTTCAGTGCAGAGATGTAACGAGCAAATACAGATTCAGTAATTAAGGAAAGTGGAACACCTAAGTCAAGTGCGCTTTGGCTAGTCCATTTACCAGTTCCTTTTTGTCCAGCTTTATCAAGAATAACATCGACAATTGGTTTGCCTGTTTCTTCGTCTTTTACTTTTAGAATGTTTTTAGTGATTTCGATTAAATAGCTATCTAATTCTCCGTTATTCCATTCTTCAAATACGTCAGCAAGTTCATCATGGCTTAATCCACCGATTTCTTTCAAAATAGTGTAAGCTTCTGCGATTAATTGCATATCTCCGTATTCGATACCATTATGCACCATTTTAACGTAATGTCCGGCACCATCTGGACCAATATAAGTCACACATGGTTCTCCGTCTGCTACTGCAGCAATTTCACGTAAGATAGGAGCTACAAGATCATATGCCTTGCGTTGACCACCTGGCATGATAGAAGGACCTTTAAGCGCGCCTTCTTCTCCGCCTGATACGCCAGTTCCGATGAAGTTAAAGCCTTCTTCACTTAGTTCTTTATTACGCCGAATTGTATCTTTAAAGAAAGCATTACCGCCATCAATTAAAATATCACCTTCGTTTAAGAAAGGTTTAACTGCTTCAATCATCATATCTGTAGCATCGCCAGCTTTTACCATAATAAGGATACGGCGAGGCACTTCAAGAGATTCGACAAATTCCTCTAAACTATAAGTTGGTACTAATTTTTTGTCCGCATTTTCTTCCATAACCGCTTTCGTTTTTTCAGTAGAACGGTTAAAGATAGATACTGTATGACCGCGGCTTTCAATGTTTAGAGCCAAGTTACGACCCATAACGCCCATTCCTATAACGCCAATTTCTTGTTTTGCCATTTTGCACTTCTTCCTTTCCGGTTTATTAAGGCAGAAAAATCTGTCTTACTTCAACATGACACATAAAAGTATCAACATCATTTACTATATCAAAGAATTGCTTCTTGGACAATGAATCAATCCGAATTATTTGACTTTTTTTTATTAATTTAGCTTTCTCAGTAGAATTTTCTCATTTTTTGCCGATTCAGCTAAGTCAATGACGAGTTGTGTCAGTTTTTCTAACTGCTCTACGGAAATAGTTTCTTTTTCTGAATGGGCATGTTCATAACCGGCCGATAAGAGCATTGTAGGCACGCCTTTTTCATTAAGCACGTTGGCATCAGTACCACCTTCTAAAAAGATCTCGCTAGTCTTTAAAGCTTGTTTTTTAGCTGCTTTTTGAAAAATATTCATAAGTGGATGTTGCTGGTGGATTTTGTAGCCTTCGTAAATAAGTCTTGTATCTTCTGCTAATGTAGCACCATATTTCTCACAGGTTTGATTAAAACGTTCTCTGATTGTTTGGATATGAGGTAATGCCTTCCTAAAACTAGCAGCAGATTTGAACAGAACTTCTAATTGTGCATCTTGTTGATTTTCATCATTTACTCCACCAGAAAACGACTGGATTTCCCATCTGTTCTCGCGGTCAATCCGGCCTGGTCTCGTTGCATGAAGCGCCATTCTCGCTACTGATATGGGTGACATCTGGGTCGCATCAGGGCTTGCAATCGTGAAATCAACTGCAACTAATGTATTCGCTTGTAATTGATAATTCCCAACTTCTCCAGGAGCATCGAGACAATAACCATACGCTGCTGTTATTTTTTCTTCTGGAAATAAACGCATCCCAATCATGCCCAGTTCTTCTTTAGTAGTAAAAATGAATTCAATTTCTCCATGAGGCGTTTCTTCTGTACTAAAATAATCCATTGCCGCTAACATGGCTGCAACTGCTGCTTTATCATCCGCCCCTAAAGAAGTCCCATTTAGAGAAGTAAATATGCCATCTTCTACTTGAAATTCTGGTGAAGCTGCATTTGGATGCGTATCAACGTGGCCACAAAAGAAAATGGTCGGGAATTTCACAGCTGTTGCGGGAATTCGCGCAATTAATCCGTTATCTTCATCTAAACTGTAGGGAATATTTAATTTTGTTATTTGTTTTTTTATGTAAGTTAACACTGCTTTTTCTTTCCCAGAAACAGATGGGATTTGAATTAATTCTGTAAAATATTTTTTTACATTAGCTATCATCTTGTTTTCACCTACATTCTTCCTTTTTGCTTAAAAAAATAAATAAACCACTTGAAATTTACTGTAATTATAAGTAAGATGGATATATCTGAAATGCTTTATGAGAGGAGTTTTCTTCCGCAATGACTAATAAAAAAGTAGTTCGCGTTGTCGTTATTTTAATGTTAATCGCGATTGTATTATCCAGCGTTTTAACCGGGTTATTAATGTTTTTATAGACATCCGAGGTCTGAGCCAATTTGGTTCAGGCTTTTTTATTTTTTTCCTCAAAAAAAGAGCAGCACCCGAAAGTACTACCCAAGACATCTAGGGAGTTTAGGGGTATGGATCTAGATGTACTAAACAATACCCGATAAACCTAGATTAAAACATTTTTAATACAATGCTGTATTTTCTTTGGAAATCTTTTCAACATTGGATTTAATTGCTTGTAAGAATTTACCTGCTAGTAGGCCGTCTAAAATACGGTGATCGATGGATAGACATAGGTTCACCATATCTCGTACAGCAATCATATCGTCAATAATGACAGGACGTTTAACAATCGATTCCACTTGAAGAATAGCTGCTTGTGGATGATTAATAATGCCCATTGATTGAACAGAGCCAAATGAACCAGTACTATTCACAGTGAAAGTGCCACCTTCCATATCAGCTTGGCTCAGTTTACCATTACGTGCTTTTCCGGCAAGTTCGCTTATTTCGCGAGCAATGCCTTTAATGGATTTTTCGTCTGCATTTTTAATAACTGGAACGTACAATAAATCACCAGCTGCAATCGCAATCGAAATATTGATATTCGCGTGCTCGATGATTTTGTCGCCTGCCCACGTGCTGTTAAGTTGCGGGAATTCTTTCAATGCTTGTGCAACGGCTTTGATGAAAAAGGCGAAATAAGTTAATGAATAACCTTCTTCTTTTTTAAAGCTATCTTTTACTGCATTACGGTAACGAACAAGTCCAGTTGCATCTACTTCCACCATCATCCATGCGTGCGGAATTTCTTGTTTGCTCACGCTCATATGTTTAGCAATGGCTTTTCTTACGCCATTGATTGGGATTTCTTTATCGCCAGCTGCGGAACGAACAGGAGCAGGAGTTGGTGCTTTTTCTTGTGCTCTGTTTGTTGGTTCCTCTGTTTTAGTAGCTACTGGTCCATTTTCGATTACTTGAAGTAAGTCTTTTCTTGTAATTCGACCACCTTTACCTGTGCCTTCTACAGTGGATAAATCAATATTGTTTTCACCAGCAATTCGTAGTACGGCTGGAGAAAATCTTCCACTAGCTGGTGCTTCTGCTAGTTTCACTTGTTTTGTTTCTTGTTTTTCTGGAGCTTTTGTTTCTGTTTGTTCTACTTCTTCAGCAGGCTCAGAACTTCCTGCATCTGCGGTTTCAATTGTACAAATAACCTCGCCCACTTCAAGCGTTTCGTCTTCTTCTGCTAAAATTTCTTTAATTGTCCCGCTAAAAGAAGATGGGATTTCTGCTGTTACTTTGTCAGTAAGTACTTCTGCGATAGCATCATATTTTTCAACTGTATCGCCTGGTTTAACTAACCATGAACTAATCGTACCTTCTGTTACACTTTCCCCTAATTTGGGCATGGTGATTTTTTCAACTGCCACGGGTCTTCACTCCTTTAATTTAAAACGGGTCTAAAATTCCGCTAATTCTTTCATTGCATCAGCAACTTTATCTGGATTAATCATAAAGTGTTTTTCCATCGTTGGCGCAAATGGCATCGCTGGAGTATCTGGTCCTGCAAGTCGTGCAATCGGTGCATCTAGGTCAAATAGACAATGCTCAGAAATAATTGCAGCTACTTCACTAATGATACTTCCTTGTTTATTGTCTTCTGTTACAAGAAGTACTTTACCAGTTTTCTTTGTTGCTTCAATAATAGCTTCTTGGTCTAATGGATAAATTGTGCGCAAATCAAGAATGTGCGCTTCTACGCCTTCTGCAGCTAACCGTTCTGCTGCTTGTTGGGCGAATTGAACAGCAAGACCATAAGTAATGACCGTGATATCATCGCCTTCACGTACCACATTTGCTTCACCAATAGGAACAATATAATCCGTTTCAGGTACTTCACCTTTTAGTAAACGATAGGCACGTTTATGTTCAAAGAAAAGCACTGGATCGTTGTCGCGAATCGCTGCTTTTAAAAGTCCTTTTGCATCGTACGGGGAAGATGGTACGACAATTTTTAAACCAGGTTGTCCAAAAAACACTTTTTCGACTGATTGTGAATGATAAAGTGCTCCGTGTACCCCGCCGCCAAAAGGTGCGCGAATAACCATTGGGCAAGACCAATCGTTATTAGAACGGTAACGAATTCTGGAAGCTTCTGAAATAATTTGGTTCACAGCTGGCATAATAAAGTCAGCAAACTGCATTTCTGCAACTGGACGGTATCCATACATCGCTGCTCCAATTCCAACTCCGGCAATCGCGGATTCAGCAAGTGGTGTATCAAGAACTCGGTCTTCACCGAACTCATCATATAAACCAGCAGTCGCTTTAAAAACGCCACCTTTTTTCCCTACATCTTCTCCTAAAATAAATACTTTATCATCGCGCTCCATTTCTTCTTTAAGCGCCATTGTTATTGCATCAATATATGAAATGACTGGCATTCAAATTCCCTCCTAATCAGCTATTCGCTTCTTCATCGTATACATAAAGTAGAGATGATTCTGGTTCAGCGTATGCTGCACTTTCCGCGTAATCGGTCGCTTCATTAACTTCTTTAGCAATACTTTTTTCGATTTCAGCAATTTTTTCTTCTGTTAAATAACCTTCTTCAAGTAATTCTGTTTGGAAAATTTTCAGCGGATCTTTTCCTTTTGCTTCGTCGACTTCTTCTCTTGAACGATAACTGCTATCATCATCATCTGAGGAGTGTGGTGTGAAGCGGTAAGAAACTGTTTCGATTAATGTTGGTCCCTCGCCATTTCTTGCACGATCTGCCGCACGTTTAAAGGCAGCATATACTTCTCCCATATTCGAGCCATCTACGCGCTCACCAGGGATACCGTAACCAAGTGCCCGGTCAGATAGTTTTTCTGCTGCATATTGTTTTGATGCAGGTACAGAAATTGCATATTGGTTATTATGAATAACGAAAACAACTGGCAACTTATGTACAGATGCAAAGTTGATTCCTTCATGGAAGTCTCCTTGGTTAGAAGATCCTTCGCCTGTTGACGCATAAATTGCAATGTCATCTCCAGCCATTTTGGCAGCAAGACCAATACCGGCTGCATGTGGAAATTGAGTTGTTACAGGAGAACTTTGAGTAACAATGCGATTAGATTTTTGACCAAAGTGAGCTGGCATTTGACGTCCGCCCGAGTTTGGATCTTCCGCTTTAGCAAAGGCAGACAACATAATATCTTTTGCTGTCATTCCAAATGCTAATACGACTGCTAAATCACGGTAATACGGCAAGGCATAGTCCTTATCTAAATCAAAAGCAAATGCAGCGCCGATTTGTGCTGTTTCTTGTCCTTGTCCAGAAATGGTAAAAGGAATTTTCCCAGAACGGTTAAGCAACCACATACGCTCATCAAGTCTTCTTGCCATTAACATTGTTTCATACATTTTAATTAATTTATCTTCTGTTAAACCTGCTTCTTTTAAAGTCATTTTTGTTCCTCCTTTAAAGCTGTATTAACCATGAATTGCATTACCATCCACAGCAAGGGCAGCTTCTCTAAAACTTTCTGATAAAGTTGGGTGTGGGTGAATTGTGTTTCCCACTTCCCAAGGCGTTGCATTTAAAACTTGTGCTAAAGCGGCTTCGCTAATCATGTCCGTCACATGCGGTCCAATCATGCTAACACCAAGAATATCATCTGTCTTTTTATCTGCAATAATCTTAATAAAGCCATCAGATTCTCCGTAAACAAGCGCTTTTCCAATGCCACGGAAGAAGAATTTGCCTTTTTTAACGTCATGACCACGTTCTTTTGCTTGTTCTTCTGTAATACCAACACTTGCGATCTCAGTAGAAGTATAAATACAGCGCGGAACTAAGTCATAATCGAGTTTTTCAGTTTCTTTACCAGCAATGTGATTGGCTGCAATTGTCCCTTCTTCCATTGCTACATGCGCAAGTTGAATTGTCGGAATACAGTCACCAATCGCGTAAATATGACTTTCTTTTGTTTGGTAAAAATCATTTACTTGGATAAAGCCGTTTTCGGTCGCAATATCCGTGTTTTGTAATCCGATATTTTCTGTATTGGCAGAACGACCAACTGAAACAAGAATTTTATCTGCTGTGAAGGTCTGCTCTTCGCCTTTAATGACTGCTTTGATTTCCACACCGGAATCTGTTTTTTTATAACTAGCTGCTTGAACTTCAGCAGATGTATGCATTGTTAGTTTTTTCTTTTTATAAAGTCTTGCTAATTCTTTCGCTACTTCTTTATCTTCTGTTGGCAAAATTCGGTCCGCATATTCTAGCACAGTAACTTCTACGCCAAAATCATGCATCATCGAAGCCCATTCCATTCCGATAACTCCACCACCAACGATAATAATCGATTTTGGTAAAGTTTCTAAATTAAGTGCACCGTCAGAAGATAATACATTTTCCTCATCAATTGTTAAACCATTTAATGTGCGAGGTTTTGAACCAGTTGCAATAATTAGGTTTTTAGGAATTAGCATTTCATTTTCTGAACCATCTTCAAATTCAACTGAAACTGTTCCGGCTGTTGGTGAAAAGATGGAAGGTCCTAAAATAGTTCCCGTGCCAGCAAATAAGTCGATTTTGCCTTGTTTAAATAATTGGTGAATCCCTTTTTCTAATTGGTCTACTATTTGTTGTTTCCTCTCTTGGGCTTGTAAAAAGTTTATTCCGGCAGTTCCTTCTACCGAAATTCCAAATTCGCTTGCTTTTTTAACCGTTTGCAATACTTCAGCTGAACGTAATAAAGCTTTTGTTGGAATACAGCCTCGGTGAAGACATGTTCCACCAACTTTTCCTTTTTCAACCACGGCTACTTTTTGTCCGTTCTTTGCGGCTTGGATCGCTGCAACGTATCCGCCTGTTCCCCCACCAAGAATAACTACATCATATTCTGTTGCCACATTATCTCCTCCTTTAGTACACTTTTTCTTTTTCAATTCCAGCGAGAACACGTTGTACACCACTGTTTAGAGCTTCTAATTCATCTTCTCCAGGTTCTATAATTACTCTGGTTATCCAGTTTGTTTGCTCGATAATTTTACTTGTAAATAGTTCACTTCTAGCAAGTCCACCAGTTAAAATAATAGCATCAATTTTGCCATGTAAAACGACGGAACATGCGCCTATTTCTTTACTAACTTGGTAAGCCATCGCATCAAAAGCTTTGATGGCATCCTCATCACCAGCTTGAACTTTATTTTCTACATCTAACATACTATTTGTTCCTAGATAAGAAATCATCCCGCCACGACCGACGATTAGCTCGTGTAGTTCACGTTTCGTCCAATTGCCACTAAAACAAGCTTCTAAAAAATCATTCATTGGGAGCGAACCAGATCGTTCAGGGCTAAAAGGACCATCGCCATCTAGTGCATTATTTACATCCACTGCTTTCCCTTGTCTGTGTGATGCAACGGAAATACCTCCACCAAGATGCGCGATAACAAAATTCATTTTCTCATATTCCGAACCTAGCTCTTTAGCAATTTTTCGCCCAGCCGCCTTATGGTTCAATGCGTGAAAAATACTTTTTCTAGCAATAAGTTCATTTCCAGAGAATCTAGCTACTGGTTGCATTTCGTCTACTACAACGGGATCAACGATAAAACTTGGTATTCCGAGCTTATCTGCTAATTTTTTAGCAAGCATAGCACCAAGGTTAGAAGCATGCTCACCGTACTTGTTGTCTTTTAAATCCGCTAACATTTTTTCAGTAACCATATATGTACCGCCAGCAACTGGTCGAAGCAAACCACCTCGTCCAACTACTGCATCTAATTTATTTACATCATAACCAAACGCATCAATCACTCGTCGCAAAACTTGCCATCTAAAATCAAATTGTTCCTGTACATTGTTAAAGTCGGCGAATTCTTGCATTGTGTGTCTGACTGTTTCTTCAAAAAGTACTTTATCGCCATGATAAACGGCGAGTTTTGTAGAAGTGGAACCAGGATTTATTGTCAAAACATCATAAGACATTTGATTTCCTCCAAATTTAATTGTGAAAAATGCTGTAGGTTATCATTTTCCCAAGGACTATTGTAACACGTAGGGCGTAATCAAATAAAAGCCTTTGCATTCATATCATTAAAGTCCGTCTATTCACATTATTTCATTATTTTCCAACCATTCTAACAGTTAGGATAAATGAAGCTAATTTATTTTCTGGTGTATCATTTCTGGAAGATATAACAATCGGTACTTTTGCTCCGACAATAGCACTACCAACTCTAGCTCCCGCAAAGTATACGAGCGATTTATAAAGGGCATTTCCGGTTTCAATATTAGGAGCAATTAAAATATCCGCATCGCCTGCAGCATTATTTTTAATCCCTTTATGCTGTGCTGCCTCTTTTGAAATAGCTACATCAAGTGCAAGTGGACCAGCAATATCTACGTTCTCTTTGAAATGGTTTGCTACTTCATTCGCTTCGACCGTGGAAGGCATTTTTTCGGTAACTTCTTCCACTGCACTAAGTAAAGCCACTTTTGGATTTGTTAGACCGATTTTCTGAGCAACATTTAGCGCATTTTCTGTAATTGCTATTTTTTCATTTGTTTTTGGAGCAACATTCATCGCACAATCTGTTAATAATAAAGGCTTGTGGTATGTCGGAATATCGAAAATAGCAATTTGGCTTAATAATTGCCCTGTCCGCAACTCATTTTCCTTTTTTAAGACATGATGCATTAAAGTAGCTGTCGGAATAAATCCTTTGACCAATATATCTGCTTCTTTATTTTTCACAGCTAAAATCGCGCCTTGTGCTGCCTCTTCTGCTGTATTCGCTTGAATCCAAGTGACGCTGTCGTTTGCCGTTAAGCTTCGATCTTCTTTTTTTCCAAATAAAAGAAACTTGCCTAAACCTTGATCCAGCGCTATACGGATGGTTTCTAAAACGACTTCATCATCTGCTCCAGCTACTGCAAAAACCAGCGAACTCGTTTCTGCCACTTCTTTGAAAAATCTTTTGCTTGTCATAAAAAATAACTCCTTTATCGCACAAAAAAGCCGCATTTCGAATTAGTAGTTGTTTTTATGACCAGGTAATAATTTCTACCTTATTCATTTTAAGCAAAAACTATTCGATATGCAAGCAATTTCGTTTTTTTAATAGGTTTGTTTTACTTTTTCAGCTTGTTGAATCATTTCTTTCGCGTGTTGTTTTGTTAGTTCAGTCACTTCTATCCCAGCAATCATACGACTGATTTCTTCTACTTTTTGCTCGCCTTTTAAAATTGTGACGGAAGTAGTTGTCCGTTTATTTTGCACTTTTTTTGTGATGTAGTAATGGTGATTGGCCATTGCAGCTACTTGAGGCAAATGACTGATACAAAGAACTTGTGAACCAACAGAGACTGCATAAATTTTTTCAGCAATCGCTTGGCCGACACGTCCGCTTACACCCGTATCCACTTCATCAAAAATGATAGATGTAATGCCTTGATGTCTTGAAAAAATAGTTTTTAACGCTAACATCATTCGTGATAACTCACCGCCAGAAGCGATTTTCGCAAGTGGTTTTAGCGGCTCACCTGGATTGGTCGACATATAGAAGACGACACTGTCTTGGCCTGATTCCGTTAATTCTGTTTTGTCAGACTCAAAGTGAACACTGAAAATAGCTTTTTCCATATATAGTTGATTTAATTCTTGTTTAATTTGTTTTTCTAACGTGGTTGCTGCTTTTTTGCGGATGTCAGTGAGTGTACTTGCTTGTTTTGTGAGTTCTGTTTTTAATGTTGCCATTTTAGTTTCTAAATGCCCAACGTGGGACTCACTATCCGTCAGTTTTTCCATTTCAGTACTAATTTCTTTTTCATACTGAATAATATCTTCAATGGTTTTACCGTATTTACGTTTCAGTTGATTTAAATCATTCAAGCGTGATTCAATTTGATTCAGTTCTTCTGGTTGGAATTCAAGCTGATCAAGCGATTGTCTAATTTGGCTCATACTGTCTTCAAGCATATAGTAACTGGATGATATTGCTTCACTAACTGCTTTATAATCAGTATGAATACTCGCAGCGGCTTCCATCTGGCGCATTGCTTCTCCAATAAATTCAAGTCCGCCCGGTTCTCCTTGGATAGCCGTATACGCTCCTTGCAAGTTTTCATTTAACTTTTCAAAATTGGCTAAAACATTTTTTTGTTCTAATAAACGATCTTCTTCTCCAGCTTGCAAATTTGCATTTTCGATTTCTTGTTGTTGAAAACGAAGCATATCGAGCCGCTGTGCAAGTTCTCGCTCATTTTTCGTCCAATTTTGCCATTCTCTCAAAATAGTTTGGTACTCTTTAAAATTAGTTTGATATTTCGTTAAAGCGGGTTTAATTTTATCAGCAGCAAACCTATCTAGTAGCGATAAATGAAATTCTTCATTCATTAATTCTTGGTGTTCATGTTGACTATGAATATCTATCAATTTAGAACCGATTTGACGTAGCAACACCGTAGTTACTAGTTTTCCGTTAATACGGCAACTATTTTTACCGGAGCGAAATAAGCTACGTTCCAAAACGACCATATCATCCGAAGCATCTATTCCATTTTCCAAAAGTGCATTACGGCAGGCAAGATTATCTTCTGCTAGGGCAAATAAGCCTTGCAGTTCCAAACGTTCCTCACCGTGGCGAATAAAATCAGTCGATCCCCGTCCGCCAACAAGAAGA
The DNA here is from genome assembly GCF_946902005.1 of Listeria sp. Marseille-Q6474. Taxonomy (NCBI): domain Bacteria; kingdom Bacillati; phylum Bacillota; class Bacilli; order Caryophanales; family Listeriaceae; genus Listeria; species Listeria sp. Marseille-Q6474. The sequence goes on from NZ_CAMPPS010000001.1 coordinate 341,121, forward strand.
CCAAGCGCATCAATAATAATTGATTTACCTGCGCCGGTCTCCCCAGTTAATACCGTCATCCCTTCTTGAAAAGTTAAAGAGAGTGATTCGATGATAGCAAAGTTTTTAATTGTCATTTCTTGAAGCAAAATCCTTCACCTCCAACAATTTTTAAAGCATATCTATAAAACGATCTGTTAATGTTTTTGCATTTTCTTCTGAGCGACAAATGATTAAACAAGTGTCATCTCCGCAAAGTGTTCCTGCTTTTTCTGGCCAGTCTAAGTTATCTATTAGCGCACCAACAGAGTTCCCATTACCTGGCATTACTTTTAAAATAATCATAAATTGCACTGTATCGATACCAATAAAGCAATCAATTAAAGCGCGTTTTAATTTTTGATGGGGGTTAAAGCTATTATCGGCAGGGAGACTATATTTATAGCCACCAGTTTGTGTTGGAACTTTGACTAGATGAAGTTCTTTAATATCACGGGAAACGGTTGCTTGGGTTACTTTAACATCGCGTTCTAACAGAAGTTCTACTAAATCTTCTTGCGTGTCAATCTCATTAGATGTAATCAATTCTCGAATAATAATATGACGATGACCTTTATTCATTCCTTCTTCACCTCACGATAATTTTCTACTTACATCTTATCCGAAAAAACGCATAAAGTCACGGAATTAATGCAAAATTATGCAATAAAGTCTAGTTTAATACTCTATACATTGAAAATACATGCTTAAATGAGTATAAACAGCATAGTAAAAGCAAAAACCGGAAAACATCACTGCTTTCCGGTATACATTATTTATCTAATTTAGTATGTGCTTTTGTAATAAGTTTTGTAATTGCAGCTGGCTCTAAATGATTTTCACCAGTTTCTTTGCCAGTCCATTTAAGATGCGCGATAAATTCAATGTTTCCTTCTCCACCAGTTATTGGTGAAAAATCAAGCCCCATCAAGTCATAACCATTATCAAGCGCAAATAGAGCAATGTTTTCAACGACAGCTTCATGTACAGCCGGATCGCGAATTATTCCTTTTTTACCCACCTGTTCACGCCCTGCTTCAAATTGTGGTTTGATTAAAGTCATCACATCGCCGCCTGTTACGAGCACAGTTCTAAGTACAGGTAAAATAAGTTTGAGTGAAATAAAGGAAACATCAATCGTTGCGAATTCCGCTAAGCCTTCCGTAAAATCAGCTGGCGTCACATGGCGAAAGTTAGTCCGCTCCATGACTGTAACTCGTTCATCATTACGTAATTTCCATGCAAGTTGATTATAGCCAACATCAAGCGCATACGAATGTCGTGCCCCATTTTGCAAAGCACAGTCTGTAAAACCACCAGTAGAAGCTCCAATATCAAGCATTAGTTTATCTTTTACATCAAAATCAAATACTTGTAATGCTTTTTCTAATTTCAAGCCACCACGACTCACGTAAGGCATTTGTTTTCCTTTGACTTGCAGTTCGCTATCTGCCGGAATTTTTTCTCCAGGTTTGTCGACACGTTCTTCTTTACGGTAAACAATTCCAGCCATAATGGCACGCTTTGCTTTTTCTCTTGTTTCAAATAGTCCTTGTTCTACTAGCAGAATATCTGCGCGTTCTTTTTTTATTGTCATAGTTTCTTCGCCCTTAACTTACTCGCTTTGTGCGAGCATTTCATTTATTTTTAATACAATACCAGTTGGAGATATACCATAGGATTCAAGAATTAGCGGGACAGAACCGTGACCAATGAATTCATCTGGCAACCCAATACGATGGATAGTAACATCCGTATAATTATTTTCTTCCATAAATTCTAACACACTTGCGCCAAATCCGCCTTTTAATAATGATTCTTCTACTGTTAAAATAGGGATTTTTTGCTTAAAAATTCGGTGTAATAAAGCTTCATCTAGCGGTTTAATAAAACGTGCATTAATGACACCAACACGCTGACCTTGATTCTCTAATTGTTCAGCTGCTTTAAGTGCCTGTTCGAGTGTTGGTCCAAAAGTTAAAATAACAGCATCAACAGGCTGAATAATCGTTTCCCATTCGCCAATTGGTATAAGCTTACTAGATTCAGAAAGCTCTTTACCCGGTCCATTTCCACGTGGGTAACGAATTGCAAAAGGCCCATCATCATAAGCAAAAGCAGTGCCCATTAATTGTCTAGCTTCTTCTTCATCTTTCGGCATCGTGATAATCATATTTGGAATACTATTTAGAAAAGAAATATCAAAAATACCTTGATGTGTTTCACCGTCTGCTCCAACAAGGCCAGCACGATCAATCCCGAAAACGACATTTAATTTTTGCCGACAAACATCATGAACCAACTGGTCATAAGCTCTTTGTAGAAATGTCGAATAAATAGCTAGAAAAGGCTTCATTCCTTGCGTTGCTAAACCAGCCGCCATTGTTGTTGCATGTTGCTCTGCAATTCCAACATCAAAAAAACGTTCTGGAAAAGCTTTAGCAAATTTTTCTAATTTTGAACCTACAGGCATGGCAGGAGTTATGGCAACGATACGTTCATCATTCGCTGCTAGACGCATTAATTCATTACTAATAACAGAACTCCATGAGGCGACAGTCTTAGCAGGCTTAATGAAGCTCCCTGTTTCGACTTTATATGGCCCTGTACCATGCCAGGTGCCACGGGAGTCTAATTCGGCAGGTTGGTACCCTTTTCCTTTTTTCGTGATGATATGGAGGAGTACAGGCCCTTTAGTCCGCTTAGCTATTTCTAAGTTGGTAATAACATCTTCTAAATTATGCCCATCAATCGGTCCTAGATACATAAAACCTAATTCTTCAAAAAAAGTACCCTCTACAAGCAAATGTTTTATGCCGTCTTTTGCTTTTTCAGCAGTGTCAGCTAACTTTTCACCGGCAGTTGGAATTTTTCGCATTAATTTATCTATATTTGTTTTTGTTTGTTGAAATGTATTCGACGTTCTTAATTTTCCAAGGACATTGTGGAGTGCTCCTACATTAGGCGCAATGGACATATCATTATCATTTAAAATAACGATCATATCTTTTCCCATGTCTCCTATATGATTCAAGGCTTCAAATGCCATCCCACCAGTGAGCGCCCCGTCACCGATTATCGGAATAACATAAAAGTCTTCTTTTTTTATATCTCTAGCAATAACCATACCGGCTGCAGCAGACAAGGAAGTCGAGCTGTGGCCAGTTTCAAATACATCATGAATAGATTCTTTTCGTTTTGGAAATCCATCTAGTCCGCCGTGTTGACGTAAAGTACCAAATTGATTTGCCCTTCCAGTTAGGATTTTGTGCACATAAGACTGGTGGCCCACATCCCAAATAAATTTATCATTTGGACTATTAAAAGTGTAATGCAGCGCAATCGTTAGTTCTACCACACCAAGATTAGGACCAATATGCCCCCCTGATTTGGAAGTAGAAGTAATTAAAAAAGCGCGAATATCCGCCGCAAGTGCTTCTAATTCTTGTATATCCAATTGTTTCATAAAGGAAGGATCCTTTATTTTTAAAAGATCCAAATAAAAACAACTCACTTTCCAAAGAGTCCACGCATGAATACGTGCAAAGTCTTTTTTCTCGATTAATTGTTCTTATTATAGCAAATAATTCTAGTTATACCAAACAAGGAAAGGTGATTTTAGGCAAATAAAAAAGCAAATCACCGAAATGATTTGCTTTTTCTTATTCAAAAAATAGAATTACGCTTTTTGAACGTTAGCTGCTTGAGGTCCGCGTTGGCCTTCTTCAACGTCGAAAGTTACTGCTTGACCTTCGTCTAAAGATTTGAATCCGTCGCCTTGGATAGCGCTGAAATGTACGAATACATCGTCACCGTTTTCGCGTTCGATAAAACCAAATCCTTTTTCTGCGTTAAACCATTTTACTGTACCTTGTTCCATGTTCATGTTCCTCCTCGTGTGTTATGCACACTAATTATTTACTATTCTTGCTTAACGGCACGAGATGGAAAGTTGTTCACAATCGTATCTTTCACCCACAAAAATAATCTTACATTAGTATAACACGGTATTTTAAGAAAAGCAAATCAATTTGAATTATATATGTGAAAAATTTTTGAAATTACTAGATAATTATGATTAATTTTCTCTAAGTGCGATTAAATCAGCAAGTTTAAGGAGAATTTCATCGTCGAAATCATGTCCTGAAAGCGCTGACTTTGCAATTGAAACATGCTCATTTAATGCCCGTTTAGCACCTTCAAGCGTGAGTAATCCGGGATAGGTACTTTTATTCAGAAAAGCGTCGACCCCTGTCTTTTTACCCATTTTTGTTTCATCGCCAATTACATCTAAAATATCGTCGCTAATTTGAAAACCAATGCCGATATTTTCTGCAAAAATTCGTAACCGTTTTGTTTGTTCTGGAGTTGCTTCGGCGATTTTTGCGGCTGAAGTTACTGCGAAAATTAATAGTTCACCAGTTTTACGAGCGTGGATAGATGCTAGTTCTTCTAATGTGACTTGTTTATTTTCAGCTTCCATATCGGCTTGTTGCCCGCCTACCATGCCTTCTGCCCCACTGCTATAACTAATTTGATTAATTAACGCAATACGCGTTTCGAAGGATAGGTTTTCATCTTCTGCTAGAATAGAAAAAGCAAGTGTTAACAAAGCATCTCCTGCTAAAATGGCTGTTGCATCACCGTATATTTTATGGTTCGTCCATTTCCCGCGTCGATAGTCATCATCATCCATTGCTGGTAAATCATCGTGAATCAAGCTATACGTATGAATCATTTCAAGTGCCGTAGCTGTTTTTAAACCGCGCATTGGCTCAATATTTAAGGCTTGAAGTGTTGCAAAAACAAGCATTGGACGAATTCGTTTTCCGCCAGCTTGTACTGAATATAACATTGATTCTTTCAACTTAGGTTCGATATTGCGCATATTTATTTCTTTAAAAAGCGACTCATCAAGTACTTTTTTATAATGATCTAGAAAAAGTGTCAAATCTTGCAAATTTATTCACCATCCGCTTCAAAAGGAATTTCTTCTCCTGCTTCTGTGACTACTTTAGCCATTCTTTGCTCAGCTGATTGCAATTTATCTTGGCATAATTTCGTTAATTCGATTCCTTTTTGATACATATCAAGAGAATCTTCAAGTGAGGCACTACCGTTTTCGAGCGCTTCTACGATTGTTTCTAGTTCTGCGATTGCTTCTTCAAAAGTTTTCTTTTTAGTTGCCACTTGTATCTTCCTCCTTTGCGGTAATATGTGCGTCTATGTGTCCACCTTGCATTTTCACTTGAATATTATCGCCAATTTCCAATTCTTGAACGGTTTTAACTAACTCTCCTGCTTTATACGTTACACCAAAACCACGTTTCAATAAAGCGAGCGGGCTTAAATGTTCTAAAGCCTCGACTTGTCTAATAAAAGCTTGTTGTTTATCTTTAAGTTGTTGTTTCATTGCTTTATCTAGCGCTTGCTTGCGTAATGTTATTTGCTCTTTTTGTAAGGCTATTTCTTTCTTAGGATGATAATAGTGTAAGCGATCATTTAGTCGGTTAAAAGTAGTTTGTTTTAGCAATATTTGCTTGGAAAACGCATTTTTTAGTCGTTCAGCAAAATAATCTGTACGTTCCATTTGCTGTTCTAATTGATGTTTTGGCCCATTTAAGATTAAATGTTGTTTTAGTTGCTCAAGTGTTCTTTCTTTACGTTCTAACAACTGCCTTGTAACTGCTAATAAGCGATATTTACGTTCTGCAAGTCTTTCTTCTAGATCGCGATAATCTGGAACCGCTAGTTCAGCTGCTGCGGTTGGTGTCGCTGCTCGAACGTCTGCTGAAAAATCACTGAGGGCAAAGTCTGTTTCATGTCCTACAGCAGATATTACAGGTACATCAGAATCATAAACTGCTCGAACAACTGGCTCTTCATTAAAAGCCCATAGTTCTTCGAGAGAGCCACCACCACGACCGATAATCATCACATCAATATCATTTCGCTGATTGATTCGACCAATGTTTTCTACTATTCGCTGTGCTGCCTTATCACCTTGAACGACTGTAGGGTACACGATTACTTCCACCGAGGGCATTCTACGATGAATCGTTGTTAAAATATCCCTTACAGCAGCACCTGTTTTAGATGTAACTACCGCAACTTTGGACGGGAAAGAAGGAAGCACTTTTTTATGCGCTTCCGCAAAAAGTCCTTCCTTTTCTAATTGTGATTTCAGCTGTTCTAATTGAATATATAGTGCACCGACGCCATCTGGTTCCATATGTTCGGCATAAAACTGATAACGTCCAGCTTTTGTGAAAACGCCAATTCGCCCCGTGATAAGTACATTCATACCATCTTCTGGAACAAAACCAATCTTTTGAACTGCTTTTTGAAACATGACAGAACGAAGCATAGCAAATTCATCTTTCACCGTAAAATACAGATGTCCACTCGCTGGTTGTTTTAAATTAGAAATTTCTCCGCGCACGAATACTTGTTTCATATACGGATCAACTTCAAATTTCTTTTCAATATATTTGGTTATTGCGGCTACCGTTAAATATTTATCTTGTTCCATCATTTCACATCCAATTAATCAATTCATCTTCCAAATGCGTTTTGCAGCTTTTAATGTATTAGCAAGAAGCATGGTAATTGTCATTGGCCCAACGCCTCCTGGAACTGGAGTGATGAATCCTGCTTGCTCTTTAACATCATCAAAATCTACATCGCCACATAATTTATTGTTTTCATCGCGGTCCATACCAACATCAATAACAATTGCGCCTGGCTTAATGTATTCTTTTTTAACAAATTTAGCTAATCCTGTTGCAACAACTAGAATATCGGCTTCTTTTGCCACTTGAGGTAAATCTTTTGTACGGCTATGAGCTATTGTTACTGTAGCATTTTCATTTAATAATAATTGTGCTACTGGCTTACCTACAATATTACTTCTGCCAATAACGACTGCTCGTTTGCCTTCTATTTGAGTGCCGGTTGATTTAATTAACTCAATGATTCCTGCAGGTGTGCACGGAACGAAAGAATCTTTACCAATGAATAAGTTACCTACATTCACTGGGTGGAAACCGTCAACGTCTTTGTCAAAACTAATAGCATCAATGACTTTTTCTTCTGAAATATGTTTTGGTAAAGGTAATTGTACCAATATACCATGAATTGTATTATCTTCGTTTAACTCTTCTACTACTTTTAGTAATTTTTCTTCTGTTACTGTTTCAGGAAGTTCAATTAAAACAGATTTCATTCCTGCTTCTTCAGTACGTTTTTGTTTATTTCTAACATATGTACGAGAGGCTTGGTTATCTCCTACGAGCACAACTGCAAGACCCGGTTTTTTACCTTGTTTTACTAATTCAGCTACTTCTGATGTTACTTTCTCTTGGATTTCTTTGGCTAACTTTTTGCCATCAATAATTTCTCCCATGAGTTTGGCCCCCTTAAAATACTTTCCACGCTATTATGCTTAAAAATCGCGAAATAAGGGAGTGCAAGGAAAACCTTGCACTCAATCAAGTTTATTTATCTTCAGGTGCAATATTAGCAAGTACGCCATTAATAAATTTACTTGATTTTTCATCGCTGTAAATTTTCGCAATTTCTATGGACTCATTTAAACTAACTCGATTTGGTACGTCATCCAAGTACTTAATTTCGTAAACGCTTAGTCGTAGCAAAGAAAGATCTACTTTGTTCAAACGATCGATGCGCCAATTATCCAAGTTAGGCTCAATAATTGCATCTATTTCAGCTTTATTTGCCATAACTCCTTCAACTAATTGCTCCATATAATCGTCTTGTTCGTCTTCCATGATGTTTTTAATGGCTTGATCTAACGACATTTCGTTTAATTCGATTTGGAATAATGCTTGAAGTGCTTTCTCGCGCGCTTCTCTTCTTTTCATGTTAAGGCTGCTCCTTTTTTTCCTTGAATTTTAAAGCTCAAAATCATCGAAGGAAAGTGTTTCTGTTTTTTCAAATTGTACGCCAACGATATGCACGTTGATTTCAAGAACATTCAAGCCTGTCATATTGAAAATAGTATCTCGGACAGCATCTTGAATATTTTGAGCAACAAGTGGAATAGTTGCACCGAATAGTACAGAACAATAAAGTTCGATTAGAATACCTTCTTCAGTTAGCTCTACCTTAACACCTTTACGGTAGTTAACAGCGCCACTGAATTTTTCGCGCATTTCTGTAGCAAAGCCACCTTGCATATACGCAACATTTTCGATTTCACTCGCAGCAAGACCAGCAATTACACCAATAACTTCTGGCGCAATTTCTATTTTACCAAGTGGTGCATCATTTTGTTTTCTTAAATCTTTTGTGTAAGCCATTTTTAGCCCTCCTTAGAAAGATTCATTACATCATTTTGCTCCAAGAATTTTGTATTAAAGTCTCCTGACAGGAATACATCGTTATCTAACACACGTAAATGGAACGGTATTGTGGAAGGAATGCCATCAATAGCAAACTCCGAAAGTGCCCGTTTCATTTTTTGAACAACTTCTTCACGTGTTTCTGCATAACAGATTACTTTTGCAATCATTGAATCATAAAATGGCGGGATTTTGTAGTTTGGATATGCTGCTGAGTCAATTCGAACGCCTAAGCCACCTGGTGGAAGATAAAATTTAATTTCTCCTGGTGCTGGCATAAAGTTTTTCTCAGGATTTTCAGCATTAATCCGACATTCCATCGCCCAACCAGTTAATTTAACATCGGCTTGTTTGATTTTCAGTTCTTCACCTGAAGCCACTAAAAATTGTTGTTTTACTAAATCAATACCAGTAACAAGCTCTGTTACAGGATGTTCTACTTGGATACGAGTATTCATTTCCATAAAGTAAAAATTATTTTCGTGATGATCAAAAATAAATTCGATCGTTCCTGCACCCGAATAATTCACGGCTTTTGCAGCTTTGACAGCAGCTTTACCCATTTTTTGGCGTGTCTTTTCATCGATAGCTGGTGAAGGTGATTCTTCAATTAGCTTTTGTAAGCGACGTTGAATACTGCAATCACGTTCTCCTAAATGAATAACGTTACCATGATTATCGGCAAGCACTTGGATTTCTACATGGCGGAAATCTTGAATGTATTTTTCTAAATAAACGCCAGGATCTCCGAAAGCTGCTTCGGCTTCTTGTTGTGTAGTTTGAATACCAGAAATTAGTTTTTCTTCGTTTTCTGCTACACGAATACCTTTACCTCCACCACCAGCAGTTGCTTTGATGATTACAGGATAACCGATTTTTTTAGCGATTTTTTTGCCATCTTCTACATCAGCGACAATTCCTTGTGAACCAGGTACGATTGGTACACCAGCTTTTCGCATTGTTTCGCGAGCCACATCTTTTGTCCCCATTTGTGAAATTGCAGAGGCACTTGGCCCAATAAAAGTGATGTTGCAGTCTTCGCACAACTCAGCGAAGTCAGCATTTTCAGCCAAGAATCCGTAACCAGGATGAATAGCATCACAGTTTGTTAAAACAGCAAGACTAATAATATTAGACATATTTAAATAACTATCTTTTGTTGCCGCGGGACCTACACAATAAGCTTCATCCGCTAGCTGAATATGTAGCGCTTCTTTATCTGCTTCCGAATAAATCGCCACTGTCTCCACTCCAAGTTCTTTTGCAGCGCGAATGATACGGACAGCGATTTCTCCACGGTTCGCTACCAGTACTTTTTTAATCATGTTTTTCGACCCCTTATTTTTTTCTAACTTTGAATAGTGGTTGTCCAAATTCGACTAATTCGCCACTTGAAACAAGAATTTCTGCGATTTCTCCGTCAATGTCAGCAGTGATTTCATTGAATAATTTCATTGCTTCTACAATACATACGACAGATTGTGCGGATACTTTAGAACCAACACTAACGAAATTCGCATCTTCTGGTGAAGCAGATGCATAAAAAGTACCAACCATAGGAGAGGTGATAACTTCTAACCCTGCATCAGACGTAGTTGTTTCCGCTTGAGGTGCCGCCGCTTGTTCAGTTGCTTGTGCTTGAACTGGCGCTGGTGTTACAGCAACAGGTACTTCTACTTGAGGCGCAGAAACCACTGTTTTATTCTTCTTAAGCAAAATCTTACTATCCTTTGTTTCTAACTCAAATTCATCTAGAGTTGACTCGTCAATCAGCTCAATTAGCTGTTTAATTTCATCTATTGATAACATTCCATTTACACTCCTTAATAATACTAAAAATAAAAAATTGCATGAATCACGCATTGTCCTTATTGTACCATACTTTTTATTCAAAAGGTGTACAGGAAGCGCTAGCAAATAGAAAAAACAGCTGAAGAATTAACTCCAGCTGTAATGAACTCTTCTTTCTTACGCCCGAGAAACATATGCCGCTTCGGTTGTATTAATTACTAGTTTATCTCCTTCATTAACGAAAAATGGCACTTGGACAACAAGACCAGTTTCAAGAGTGGCTGGTTTAGAACCACCTGAAGAAGTATCACCTTTAATTCCAGGATCAGTTGCAGTAACAACTAATTCTACTGTATTAGGTAAATCAATACCAATTGTTTCGCCTTGATACATGATAATATTAATTTCCATATTTTCTTTTAAGAATTTAAGCTCATGAGCAATTTGGTCTTCTGGAAGCTCAATTTGTTCATAAGACTCATTATCCATGAATACATGATTTGTACCATCAGCGTATAAGTAAGCCATTTTACGATTATCAATTTGTGCTTTTGCAACTTTTTCGCCACCACGGAATGTTTTTTCTTGGATTGCACCTGTACGAAGATTACGTAATTTGGAACGAACGAATGCTGCTCCTTTTCCGGGTTTTACATGTTGGAAATCTAGCACACGCCAAATACCATTATCTACTTCTATTGTTAACCCTGTTTTAAAGTCATTTACTGAAATCATGTTTTTCCTCCTGTAATTTGCAAAGTATCTTTATTTGGAGCATATTAAAACTGCTCATTCTTCCTTATTTAACCATAAAACACACAAAGTTACAAAGGAATTTTATAAAATAATTAATTCTTTTGGTGAATGAATTAAAATCTCATTACCAGTTTCAGTAATTAAAAGATCGTCTTCAATTCTAACCCCGCCGATTCCTGGCAAATAAATTCCTGGTTCATCTGTAACAACGTGACCAACTTCCAATTTTTGAGGGCTTTTGAATGATAAATTAGGTCCTTCGTGAATTTCTAATCCAATCCCGTGGCCTAATGAATGTCCAAATGCATCGCCATAACCAAAGGAAGCAATATAATCACGTGCAATGGCATCTGCTTCAATTCCAGTCATACCTGGTTTTAAGCTATCGATTACTTTTAATTGCGCATCTAAAGTAATTTGATAAATTTCTTTTAATTTTTCAGCAGGTTCACCGACAGCAATTGTTCTTGTCATATCAGAGCAATAACCGTCATAGTAACAACCATAATCCATCGTTACAAAGTCGCCAACCTCAATTTTTTTATCAGAAGCAACACCATGCGGAAGTGCAGAGCGAACACCCGAAGCAACAATTGTATCAAACGAAGATGATGTAGCTCCAGCACGTCTCATAAAGAATTCTAGTTCATTGGATACTTCAATTTCTGCCATTCCTGGTTTAATGAACTTAATAATATGCGCAAATGCAGCATCTGCAATGTCACAAGCCGTCCGAATAGCTTTCAATTCGCTCGCTGTTTTTACTTTACGCATTTCTTCAAAAAATCCAGTAAGAGGAATTAATTGACGATTAAACACGCGTTCCATTTGTTTAAATTCTGATACCGTTACATAATCCGCTTCGAAATGTAGCGTTTTTGTATCATTTTTAATTAGCAAATCTTCTACTGTATCAAAAATCGGTCCTTCATGTTTAACAATTTCGTATCCCTCAGCTTGTTTAGCCGCTTGTTCTGTATATCTGAAATCTGTTACAAAATATGCTTTTTCAGGCAAAATGAGTGCTACACCACTAGTTCCAGTGAAACCTGAGACATACCTTCTATTAAATTCACTTGTAACAAGAACCGCTTCTATCTTTTCCTTGCCAAGTGTTTCTTGAATTTTAGTTAATTTAGACATTTTTATTCCCCCACTTTTATTAAATTTTAAGCCAGCAAAAATCGCATTATTAAACGCGTTCGAAACTATTTTATCACAATTTAGAAAAAATAACTTTTTTTAGACGTTTTGCGCTATACGAAAAACAGTTTTTAGCGTAAAATAACATATTAGTAAACATGAATAGGCTGGTGAAAAGTTTGAGCAAACAAAACGTGCCATCATATGGTGGGCAGGCTGTTGTAGAAGGCGTCATGTTTGGCGGCAGAAAACAAACAGTTACAGCTGTTAGACGTATAGATGGTTCATTAGAATATTTTTATTTAGAAAAACATAGCCCAGTTTGGGTCATGCGTATGAAGAAAATTCCTTTTTTAAGAGGTATTGTTGCTTTAATTGAATCTAGTGCTATCGGTTCCAAACACCTCGCTTTTGCGACAGACCGATATGATGAGGATCCAAATAACCCTGTTGAAGAAGAAAAAATCGAGAAGAAAGAATCGAAAATTGCGATGTGGTTAGGTGTTGCGGTAATCGGTATCTTATCTTTCGTTTTTGCTAAATTTGTGATGACGTTAATTCCGGTCTTTTTAGCGGAGTTATTTCGCCCTATCGTTCCAGGCGACACAGCACAAGTGTTTTTAGAGAGTTTTTTCAAATTGATTCTGCTATTAACTTATATTTTTGCAGTTTCTCAAACTCCAATTATTAAACGAGTGTTTCAATATCATGGATCTGAACATAAAGTAATTAACTGTTACGAAGAAAATTTACCTTTAACAGTGGAAAATGTTCAAAAGCAGTCACGACTTCATTACCGCTGTGGTAGTAGTTTTATTTTATTTACAGTTATTGTTGGTATGTTTATTTATTTGCTAGTTCCAACTGACCCACTTTGGCTTCGGGTTGTCGACCGGATTTTACTTATTCCAGTTGTACTAGGTGTAGCATTTGAAGTTTTACAATTAACCAATAAATGCCGAAATATCCCAGTGCTTAAATATTTAGGCGTTCCTGGACTGTGGCTCCAACTTCTTACAACTAAAGAGCCGTCCGATGATCAAGTAGAAGTTGCCATTGCGTCATTCAACGAACTTTTACGTGTTGAAAAAGAATGCGCTCCAGTTGATGCGGCTGAACCTGAGAATCTGGAACTTTTAGAATAGGAGTTGATTCATAGTGAAGAAATATCCTCTTATTGTTATTATTTTACTCGCGCTGGTTGGTATTGGGCTTTTAATGGGTGGTTTTAAATCATTTTTCATATTAATAATTTCTGTTTTAATTGGTACACTTATTTTCACCCTACTTCTAAGACTTTTTGCTAATAGAAAAACAGATACAAATTACCAAAAAGCAGTGAAACAATCAAAGAATTTACATGATCCGAAGAAAAAAACGAAGAAAAAACGAAAATCTTCTTTTAAAGTGATTGATGGCGGCAAAAAATAAGTTATAATAGAAAAGGATGCTTTAAAAAAAGCAGTTTTCAGGATGAAAGGGGTTTACACAATTGATTAGTTGGATTATAGCAATTATCATTCTGGTTATTCTTTTAGGATACGAAATTTACCAGTTTGTAATGCGACGTAAAGCACTAAAAGTTTTAACAGAAGAAGAATTTAAAAAAGGTTATCGTAAAGCACAGTTAATTGATGTTCGCGAGCCAAATGAATTCGATGCTGGACATATTCTCGGAGCTAGAAATATCCCAGTTACACAAATGAAAAATCGGACAACAGAGATTCGTCAAGATTTACCAGTTTACTTATACTGCCAAACAGCACAACGCAGTAACCGCGCAGCTATTATGCTGTATAAACGTGGTTATAAAGATGTTTATCAGCTTAAAGGCGGCTATCGTAAATGGACAGGTAAAACAAAATCTAAATAAGAAAAAGCCTTGCCGTGAGATCCATGGCAAGGCTTCTTTTTTATACTTCTTTTTGATAACGTAACACTGGTTTTCTGGCAGCTCTTGTTTCGTCCAGTCGTTTCACGTAGGTGCTATGCGGCGCTTCTTGAACGATTTCAGGATTTTCTTCTGCTTCTTTAGCAATTTTCAGCATTGTATCAATAAAGGAATCAAGTGTTTCCTTCGATTCTGTTTCAGTCGGTTCAATCATAATTGCTTCACCAACAATTAATGGGAAGTAAACAGTTGGTGGGTGGAAATTATGATCTAGTAAGCGTTTTGCAATATCAACAGTGCGGACGCCAAGTTTCTTCTGTCTATTACCACTTAAAACAAATTCATGTTTGCAAACTTGGTCAAATGGTAAATCATAAGCGTCTTGTAATTTGCGCATCATATAATTGGCATTTAAAACAGCGTATTCTGTCACTAATTTCAAACCATCAGGCCCCATAGTGCGAATATAAGTATAAGCGCGCACATTAATGCCAAAGTTACCATAATACGGCTTCACTCGCCCAATAGAATCAGGATAATTATAATCAAATGTATAAGCATCGTCCTTTTTCGTAAGGACTGGCGTTGGTAAGAATGGAATTAACTCTTTTTTAACACCAATTGGCCCCGAACCAGGTCCACCGCCGCCGTGAGGACCAGTGAATGTTTTATGCAAGTTTAAATGTACTACGTCAAAGCCCATATCTCCTGGTCTAACTTTTGCCATGATTGCATTTAAGTTGGCACCATCGTAGTATAATTTTCCTCCAGCTGCATGGACAATTTCTGCCATTTCAACAATATCTTTTTCAAAAAGACCTAATGTATTTGGATTTGTAAGCATTAGTGCAGCTGTATCTTCACCTACTACTTTTTTCAAATCAGCAACATCGACAAGCCCTTTTTCATTGGATTTAACTGTAACCACATCAAAGCCAGCAACTGCCGCAGAAGCCGGATTAGTACCGTGCGCGGAGTCTGGAATGATTACTTTCGTACGTTTTGTATCACCATTTTTTTCATGGAAAGCACGAATTAACATTAAGCCGGTCCACTCACCGTGCGCCCCAGCAGCTGGTTGTAGCGTTACTTCATCCATTCCAGTAATTTCAACTAAACTTGTTTGTAAATCATAAAGCAGCTCTAGCGCACCTTGGACAGAACTTTCTGGTTGGTTAGGATGAATATTGGCAAACCCAGGGAATCTAGCTACTTTTTCATTAATTTTCGGATTATATTTCATCGTACAAGACCCAAGCGGATAAAAACCAGAGTCTACACCAAAATTATGGTTGGACAAATTGGTATAATGACGCATAATTTCCAGTTCACTGAGTTCAGGTAAATCTGCTGGTGTGGAACGAAGATATGCTTCATCAAAATAGTCACCTGCATTTGTTTCGGGAACATCACTTTCTGGCAAACTAAAACCAATTCTTCCTGGAATAGAGCGTTCAAAGACTAATGGCATTGTTTCTTCTAAATTCATTTTACACCCTCCAAGCTTGCCACAAAGGCATCAATTTCTTCTTTTGTACGCATCTCTGTGACAGCTACAAGCATATGTTGTTCGTATTTAGCATCATAAAAACCGAGGTCATAACCACCAATAATGCCTTCATCTAGAAGCGATTCATTTACTTCTTTAATTGGTTTAGAAAGCTTAACAACAAATTCATTGAAAAAACCATCAGAAAATAATACTTCAAAGCCATTTTCGCGGAATTTTTGTTTAGCATAATGAGATTTATCAAGATTTTGTTTCGCCATCTCTACTAGCCCAGTTTTTCCAAGTGTCGCCATAGCAACTGAAGAAGCTAATGCATTTAAAGCTTGGTTTGAACAAATATTGGAAGTAGCTTTATCGCGGCGAATATGTTGTTCGCGCGCTTGCAATGTTAGAACGTAACCACGTTTTCCATTTTCATCTACCGTTTCCCCGACTAAACGTCCAGGAACTTTACGCATTAATTTATTTGTTACCGCAAAGAAACCACAGTGCGGTCCACCAAATGATTCTGGAATACCAAACACTTGAGAGTCACCAACAACAATATCCGCGCCAAATTCTCCTGGTGGCGTTAGTAAGCCAAGAGATAGCGGGTTACTTGAAACAAGAAGTAAAGAATTATTTTCATGAACCAATTTTTCTAATTCTGCTAAAGGTTCTACTTGGCCATAAAAGTTCGGATATTGTACAACAAACCCTGCAATATCATCGGAAAGAGCTTTTTTTAGAACATCTATATCCGTTTTGCCATCCAATTCAGGAATAACTTCAACTTCAATATGTTGACCTGTAGCGTAGGTTTTTAGGACATTAATGCTCTCTGGATGAACCGCCCCTGAAATAAGGATTTTTTTGCGTTTAGTATGTCCGCTTGCTAACATCGCTGCTTCGGCAAGAGCTGTTCCACCATCATACATGGAGGAATTCGCTAAATCCATTCCAGTTAATTCTGCAATCATCGTTTGGAATTCAAAAATCGCTTGTAGCTCCCCTTGCGAAATCTCTGGCTGATAAGGCGTATAAGCTGTATAGAATTCTGAACGAGAAATAACGTGATCTACCACAGTTGGAATATAGTGACTATATACACCAGCTCCTAAAAAGGATGCATATTCTGAAGTATTGGCATTTTTAGAGGCAAGTTTAGATAATTCTCGTAACAACGCCGGTTCTGATTTTGCCGGTTTTAAATCATAATCCCGCTTAAATCTAATTTTTTCTGGAATATCTTGAAATAAGTCATCAATCGACTTAACCCCTATCACTTCAAGCATTTCCTTCTCATCTTGTTCCGTCATTGGTAAATAACGATGTTTTGCCATATTATTTCCTCCTTTTTACTTTGCGCGTTTATAAAATGGTGTTGGTACTACTTTTGCTTTTACTTTCTTATTTCGAATTCCGACTTCTAGTTCTTGGTCTAATTCAGTATAAGCAGTATCTATTAATGCCAAACCGATATTGGTGCCAAGAGTTGGAGATTGGGTGCCAGAAGTGATAACTCCAATTTCTTTATCATTTAGAAATACTGGATAGTCGTGACGCGGTATGCCTCGCTCAATCAATTCAATCCCAACTAATTTTCTCGTTAGCCCCGCTTCTTTTTGCTTGATAAGTGCTTGTTTTCCGATAAAATCTGCTTCTTTTTTTAATTTCACTGCAAAATTAAGGCCAGCTTCAAGCGGAGTAATATCTTTACTCAATTCTTGACCATAAAGCGCAAGAACTGCTTCTAGACGTAGCGTATCACGAGCTCCAAGACCGATTGGCGCTACACCTTCAGCCAAGATTGCCTCGAATACTTTTCCAGCATCCGCACTTTGCATGTATATTTCAAAACCATCTTCTCCAGTGTATCCACTTCTCGATATAATTGTTTTCACTCCAGCAACATCAGCATCTTCTATAAAACCAAAGAAGCTTATAGAGCTTAAGTCCGCATCTGTTAATTTAGAAAGGATTTTTTCTGCATTTGGTCCCTGTAAAGCTAACTGTCCAAACTCCGAAGAGACATTTTTAACCGTAACATCCCCAACAATATTTTGAACCATCCACTCAAAATCTTTTTCTGTATTTGCCGCATTGACGACAAGTATGTATTCGGTTTCTGATTTCTTATAAACAACTAAATCATCTACTGTTCCGCCTGTTTCATAGCACATAATATTATATTGTGCTTTCCCTATTTTTATTTTCTCTATGTCGTTAGATAACAAATACTGTAAATAAGAAGTACTGTCAGGGCCTTCCACCAAAATTTCGCCCATATGGGACACGTCAAATAACCCTGCATCAGTTCGCACGGCCTCATGTTCTGCTTTTATTCCAGCAAATTGTACTGGTAAATCCCATCCGCCAAAATCAATGGTTTTCGCACCATATTTTGCATATAGTGGATGAATCGGTGTTTTAAGTAATTCCGTCATTATTATATCCTCCTTTTTCACATAACAAAAAGGCTTATATAGTTCATAAGCCCTGTCGTGACATAAAAATGACTCCAGAGTTGCGTCCCGTAAACATCCTTTTGCCTGAGAGTTTCACATAACTTATGCTTTCCCCGTCGGCGCTGCTTTTCACAGTCTCTCTGTTTACATTCACCCGCTAATTCTATTATGTATCTGCCTTTTCTATAGCTTATCACGAGTTGTATTGTTCGGCAAATAATTAGTTTTATTCCTAAAAAATTCTTATTTTAATAGCTTCGTTCGGAATGTAAGGGCTTTATCTTGATTTAAAGTTCTTATTATACGCTTGTTACATTACGCACAAAGATTGTGAAAATATAATAAATGTGAAAAAAGTTTTTTCTATGGGCTGAGATACACTAAAAAGATTTTTTAATAAAGCATTTTCTATCATCTGACTCTTTTTAACTAAGAAAATCGCTTTTTAGTTTTTGTGAAAAATCGTTTAAGAAAGGATTTTAGACACAGATGCAGAATATGACTTGTAAGGAGGTTGTTATGCCAAAAAAACTAATGGATCATATTACATCTCAAGCACTTCGGGTTAATGCAAGCGATATTCATATCCACCCTTTAAGGAACCGTTATTTGCTTCGTCTCCGGGTCAATGGAACACTCATGCCACTTCTCTATCTTTCCTTCGATGTTGGTGAAAAGCTAATATCATTTCTCAAATTTCAAGCTGCTCTAGATATAAGCGAAAAACGAAAGCCTCAATCTGGTAGCTACGAGAAAGAAACTAAATCTGAAAAAATAGCTTTAAGACTTTCTACCATGCCTAATAAAGACTTTCACGAAAGTATGGTAATTCGTATTTTTCGCTATAAATACCCAATCCCTTTTTTAAAGTCTTGTATATTTCCTAAGGTAGCTAAACAAATTTTACAACTATGTAATAACCAAACAGGATTGTTTCTTTTTTCAGGGAGCACCGGTAGCGGAAAATCAAGTTCCATGTATAGTTTAGTTTCCTCTATAGAAAATAAAACTGAACTTCAAGTAATTACAATTGAAGATCCTGTTGAGCACTATTCTCCTGGTTTTCTCCAAGTGGAAATTAATGAAAAAGCTAATATCACTTATGCCCCCGTTGTTCGTTCTGTTCTTCGCCATGACCCTGATATTCTTATAGTTGGAGAAATTCGCGACTTTGAAACTGCAAAAATTGTAGTACGTGCTGCTCTAACAGGTCATTTGGTATTTAGCACTGTTCATGCTGGTGATACTTATGGAGTTTTATTAAGATTGCTTGAATTTGGCGTTAGCAAAGAAGAATTAGCTCAATGTTTACTTGGTATTAGTTTTCAACAATTATCCCATTTATATTGTGTCTATTGTGGTTCAAAGTGCCATCCACTTTGTAGCCATTTACAGCGAAAAAGAACAGCTATCTATGAAGTAATCACTAAAAAAGATATACAAAATTATTTTAATTCAAGCTATCAACAAAACAAACCTAAATATACATTAGATGCAATTTATCAGAAAGGAGTCGCTTATGGCTTTTTTTCACCGGATTAATTGGAAAGACGATGGCGAATTTTTAATTAGAATTGCTAGTTTACTTGATAAAGGTTTTTCGCTGGAGTCAGCTATTAGTTATTTAAGCATCACCACTCCTAAACATAGCGAGCGATATAGGCAAATTATCGCTTCCCTTGCAGTTGGCAACTCTTTTTCTTATGCCCTTAGACAAAGCGAGTTTCCAGAGTTTATTTGTTCTCAACTTCATTACGCCTCTAATCATGGTTTTTTTATTCAAACAATCCAAGAAACAGGCATTCATATGAAAAGAAAAGCTGAAGAAAAAAACGCCTTAATGAAAACATTTCAATATCCACTAGTTTTATTTTCAACAGTTATTGTAGTATTTTTCTTGCTTCGAATATTTCTTTTACCAAAATTCGAACTATTATTTTCGCAACTTGCAAGTAATGGTTCACTTGGCACTAATTTCACTTATTTTTTGCTTGAAAAAATGCCGATTATATTAGGTGCTATTTTGCTCACTCTCTTTCTTTTTGTTGGTTTTATTATTAGAAAGCAAAATAAAAAATCAGCTTATGAACGCGCTTATTTTTATTGTCGTGTCCCTTATATAAAACAGTTCGTCAAAATTCATTATTCGCAATATTTTTCACGAGAAATAGGTTACTTATTAAAAAGCGGCCTTTCTATTTCTCATGTTATGCAATTGTTTGCGCGAGATGACTCCCCGGCTTTTTTTCGTTCGATAGCCAAGCATATTATTCCTTCACTTGAAGCCGGTTTATCTTTAACAAACGCATTAGAAAAAATTCCTATTTTTGAAAAAGAACTATATTACATTGCTATACATGGAGAAAAAAATGGTAATTTAGCAGAAGAATTTTTATTCTATTACAATTTATGCCATCAAAAAGTATTACAAAAAACAGAAAAACTATTTTCATTTATCCAACCAATTGTTTTTATAATTATCGGAGTTTTAATCATATCGATTTATTTATCAATTTTATATCCAATGTTTTCCATGGTAAATCAAATTTAGAGGAGGAGTTCTAATGTATAAATTCAAAATAGACTGGAAAGATGATCGAGGCTTTACCTTAGTAGAAATGCTCATCGTTCTTTTAGTTGTCAGCGTATTATTACTTCTAACCATTCCAAATATCGTTACACAAAGTAAATCTATTAATAACAAAGGTTGCGAGGCTTTTATTTCGATGGTTCAAGGACAAGTTCAATCATACCAGCTAGACAAAAATTCGATACCGTCAGTAAATGACTTAGTTAGTGGTGGTTATTTGAAATCCACTCAAAAATCTTGTCCTAATGGAAAAAGCATTAAAATAGACAGTTCAGGAAATGTTTCTGAGAATAAATGAAAAAGAACGCCTTCACTTTACTAGAAATGTTACTCGTCTTATCCATTAGTCTCACTATGATTACCCTAACTATTTATCCCATTTCAAACACTATCTCTGCACTTACAGAGAAACAACTATTAGAGGAAGTAAAAGCCGCTATTTACCTTGCCCAAATAAATGCTATAACATCAAAACAAGATACTACCATTTCTTTTATTCCTAGTGAAAATCAATTCATTGCGACTTATAACAATCAACCACTTATCACTATTCCATTTGGAAATACTTTAAGTTTACAACAAACCAAAATTGAGAATTATCGTTTTTCTAGTCTAGATGGTACTATCAATCGTTTTTCTACGATTCATCTTTCAGGAACAAATAAAAAGTATAAGATTATATTCCAAATTGGGAAAGGACGTTTTCGAGTTGAATAAGGTTAATGGATTCTCATTAGTAGAAAGTATGGTTTCTTTACTGCTTTTCTCTATTGTATGTAGTTTTTTGTTACCAATTTCTATGACTATTTTTCAAAAGCTAGATCAGCAGAAAGAAATTAGCCAACTATATCAACAAATTTTCGAACACAGCGAGCTACTACGTTTTAGAAGTGTTCCAGTTATTTTCGATGATGAGCAAATAAAAAGCTTTTATTATCAAGGAGGTATCCAAGTTTGTGCAAAAACTAATACAATTGAAAAATGTACATTATAAAAAGAGCACATCAGCCTTCACTTTGCTTGAAACAATTCTATCGATCACCATCGTTTTAAGTATCAGCTCTCTTATTCCATTATTTTTCGAATGTTATCATAAAACTATCCAGCTTAGTAATTTAGATCAAACAAGTGAATGGCAATTATTTTTGGTACAAACTCGGTTAGAATTAGAAAAAGCAACAAATATACAAGTACATCCAGAAAAACTATCTTTCCAAGTAAATGATAATCTCGTTACTTATTCAAAATACAATAACATTCTACGGCGGCAAGTAAACGGTAAAGGACATGAGCCTTTATTACACAAAGTAACTAACTGGCAAATTACCAATGAGGAAAACCAGCTTATTTTAAAAGTTACTTTTTCCAATAATAAGTTCTATACTTCCAAATTCCCTTTGACGAAAGCGAATGAATTCTAATGAAAAATAATGGATTTACGCTCCCGTTTATACTTTTTATAGCGTTGATTACAATATTAATTGTGACAGGTAGCGCTTCAATTTTTAAGACTCAAATTCAATATGAAAAACAACTTCAAAACTATTATTTAGCATCTGCAGAGTTGAATTTAGCACTGTTAGTAGCAAAAGATGATTCGATGTTAGCCAACCAACTTAACATAAAATACGGTAGCTCAATAATAAAATGTCAATCAACTGACGATACTTTATCTAGCTTTAACTGCAACATCACCCTAGAAAATGGTTATACGCTAACAAAAACAACGAACCCATAAGCAAGAGTTCGTTGTTTAAAAAGATTTAGTTGGTGTATTGATTAAATTATACATTTTGCCAGTTTTCGTATCAATAACCTTATCAAATAGATAACCATAGAGCACTAAGTCTCCTGTTTCATACGATAAAATAGGTTGATTATCCATTAATTCGAGTACCGTTGTTTCTTTTTTGTTCGTCGGATCAACTTTTACCAATTTATATTCATGTGGCCCACTGCTTATTTTTTGACTCTTATAAGGTACGAAAGTTAAAAAAGTATTTTTATCAAAATTTATATCAAAATACGGGATAAAAGTTCCTAATTCATCATACTCTCTTGCTGAATCATAAGAGAAAAAATTTTGAAAACCTATTGTTCTAAAAACATACAATAATTTTTCATTCGAAGATTTCTCAATCGTAAGTAAAACATTATCATGTACAGCAAATTGCATTATATTAGCAACAATTAAACTTTTAGTGGCATTATCTCTAATATCTTGTAAATATAAGTTTCCTAATTCATCATCTGGTTTATCTTTATTATTTGAAATAACCAAATTATCACCATACCAAGAGATAAACGGAGATACTAAATCTACATTATCAACTTGATTAGTTGTATAATCCCAGTTCTCAATATGAAAATTCCACTGAGGACTATAAGTCACAAACATTATTTTTTCAGGCGATTCATCATTCCAATAGAAAGTTGTCGTTAGCGGTTTAGTATCTCTAGACGCCACTATTGATCCATCATTTAAGGCGATGATTCGCATGGTTGCTTTTTTGTCTGACTCAGCAGAATAAAGCAAAATATTTCGATAATCTGGACTAATTTGGACTTCTGAAATAGATTCATTTGTATTAAAGATAGCACGCTTTTTTTCATTATAAATATCTAATTCTTCAAAGTAGGTTGTCCCATGTTTTTTGGTTTGTAACAAGACAGTATCTTTTGACAACCAGCCAACAACACGTTGGAATTCTTTTGTTTTAATTTGAACACCCTGAACTTCTTTTGCAGTCTTTTTTGGCGTTTCTTTTTCCTCTGAGCAACCAAAAGAGATAAAAACCAAGCCCATTAACAAGGTAATTAGCAAAAAAGCTTTTGATTTTTTCATCTCTGGCCTCCAATCTCTCTATGCTAGAATTTTACCCTTTTCATAGTAAGCTAAAACAATGAGTGATAGAAAGATCATCTTAAGTAAGATAAGCTACAATAATGGAGTGTTATTGTAGCTTATAAAAATTATTAATCTTCAACTGGTAATGCTAACCAAGCAGCACCTATTATCCCAGCGTCATTCCCTTTTGTCGCAATGGATAATTTAGTGGATTCTTTAACTGCTGGAAATACCATTGTCTCAAAATAATTTCTGACAGGTGTTAAAAGTTGATCTCCTGCTGCTGAAACTCCCCCGCCGATAATGATTTTTTCAGGATTTAACATGTTGCCGATGTGACTAAGTGCTAGAGCCAAATAGAAAGAGATTTTATCAATCGTTTCATTTGCTAATTTATCATTTTCTGCACCTAATTCAAAAATTAATTTAGAAGTAATAGTTTCTTGTTTATTGATGGCTTCTTTAAGTGCTGATTCACCAGTAAATTCTTTTGCTAGATCTTTTGCTACACGCACAATACCAGTTGCGGAAGCTACAGTTTCTAAACAACCTTTTTTACCGCAAGTACAATCATAGCCATTTTCTGGAACAACTGTTACGTGACCGATTTCACCTGCTGCGCCACGAATTCCGTGAAGAATTTTACCTTCTGCAAAGATTCCACCGCCGACGCCTGTTCCAAGTGTTACAAATACAACATTCGCACCACCTTCACCAGCACCTTTCCAGCGTTCACCTAGTGCTGCAACATTCGCATCATTATCTAATTCTATTTTTAAACCAGTAATTTTTTCTAAGTCTTCGCTAACATTTTGTTCTTCGGCCCAGCCAAGGTTATATGCACCTTTAACTGTTCCTGTTTCGTAATTTACTGTTCCTGGAGTTCCCATTCCAATACCGTAAAAAATGTCATTATCCAACTGTAAGTCAGTTAGTTTTTGATTAATAGAATCACCGATGTCTTTTACAATATGAGCACCTTTATCCTCAATATTTGTATCGATAGTCCATTTTTCTTCAATGTCGCCTTCTTTTGTTAAAATAGCTAATTTTGCAGTTGTCCCGCCTAAATCTACACCAATTAATTTTTTGTTCATTCTGCTGTTCTCCTTATAATCAATTTAATTTAAACTACTATTTTTTCGTTGTTCTTTGATTAATTCTTGTTTCAATATACTGCGAGCTCTAGCAAAAACTTCTCTATCTAAAATATTATGCTTAAAAAGTTCTGTGACTTCATATTCCATCATTTCGATGTCGTATTGTCGCTTTCCTAAATAAACAATTATGCCATGCTTTCGTAATAATTGAGCAACATCATAAACTGTTTTCACATTAAAAACCTCTTATTCTTTGCTTTTTTCTAACTCATCATAATAAGAATCAAAAAACGGATTACTGGATAATTGTTTAGCAGTATCGGCTTCTTTAAGGGCGCCCTCTATATTCCCTTGTACTCTATAACAAAAAGATAAATAATAGTGGGCTTCTGGGATGTCGTTATCCAGACTAATTGCTTCGTTCGCCATATCTTCTGCCTTATCTATTTGCTTATTTTGTAAAGCAATAGATGATGCATAAGTATAAGAATAGCCATCAGCACTTCCGCTTTCAATTAAATTATCTATAATTTTTGTAGCTTCTTCTTTGTTATGTTCTTGCAAATATTGTTGAACTGCTATATTGGCTGGCATGGGATCATAAGGCTGTTCCCCTTTTTGGAAACCAAAATATAAAAAGAGGATAGCTACTGCAACAAGGGATACTCCATAAGCAAGTCTACGCCAATGGAAAAATTGTTTTGGTAACGATAATGCTCCCGCGAGTAAAAATCCGCCAACTAATCCACCAATGTGACCAGCAATATCAATTTGCGTAGAGAAGACATCTATCAGTAGATTAATCGCTACTAAGGAAGCAATACTTGTTCCAATTGTTTTCGCATAAAGATTTGGTTTTAATACAACTAAATATAATAGTGCACCCATTACAGCAAAAACTGCCGTGCTAGCCCCAACGGATAAATTCATATTTAACGCAAAGCTTGCTATGTTACCACAAATACCACCTAAAAGAAGTATAAGAATATATCGCCATTTACCATAAATACGCTCTGCCCATGCACCAACAATGTAGAGCATTACTGCATTGGATGCAAGATGAATTAGACCGCTATGGAGAAAAATTGGTGAAATAAAGCGCCACCATTCCCCGGCATAAATAAGTGGGTTGAATTTCCCGCCCCATTTAATTAAGTTAAAAGTATCTGTTGAGCCACCTTGGAAGGTAACCCATAGAAATGCTGCAACTATAAGTCCAATAAATGAATACGTGACAATTGGCTTAGAATTTCTGGCTACTTTTTGTTCTTCATTTACTTTAGTAGTAATATAAGTGATTACTTGCTCACGTTCTTTTGCTACCATTTCTTTTGTTATTTCATTAGGAAGAATAAATGCTTCTTCTGGTACATCTAGTTTTTTTATAAGTAATTCAAGGTGCTCCTGCATCTGCTCGTTTGCAAGTAATATATTTTCTAATTTCACTTTTTCGTTTGGAGACGCAATAGTTTGTCCAAAAAAAGGCGAAATGTCACCCATAGGCTCAAATGGAGTTATATATATATTAACAAGAGGCAATTTTAAGCGTCCCATTTGCTTACGAAGGTTTTCAGTTACATGTAATGTGTGGGTCACATCACGTTCCACCACATTTGCCCAACTTAATTCTTTCATCTGAATACGGATGACTGGTCTTTTTTTCTGGCTGGTATTTTCTAACCAAAGTTCTTGTTTCTCCTCATGAAGATGGATCAAACGGTATTTTTCAACACCCAAGAAATAGTTAGTTAGGCGCCAGAAGACATATTGTTCTTGGAAGCTCAAAAAATTCCCTGCTTTCATTACAAATTATATTTACTACTATACGCAAAAAAAGGGGCGTTGTAAACAATCCACCCTATTTTCTATAGAATTATTTTTATCTATCCTTCAATAAGAATAGAAACAGGTTTATCATGGCTTTCTGGAGTGAATTCTATTTGTTGCTCATATAAACACAAAGAGACTGTTTCTCCTTTAAAATCGGCTAAAAATCTATCATAGAAGCCGCCGCCAAAACCTATTCTAAAATGCGCTTTATTAAAAACAACTCCTGGAACTATTAATAAGTCAATTGCATCTTTATCGACTGTTTCTGCTAACTCATGAGGCTCTAAAATACCAAATTTTGTTTTAATAAGCGGATGACTAGAATCCATTTTTTTAAATTCCATTTTTCTACTTGGGTAAAATGTTTTTGGAATTAAAACGGTCTTTCCTTCTTTTTTCGCTTGAAGTATTATTGTTTCCGTTTCAATCTCTGGATGTCTTGCTAGTGTAATCCCGATTACTTTTGCTTGATTCCACTCTGGTAATAGAAATAGTTTTTCTGCAAGTTTAATAGAACGTTCTCGGTGTTCTACTTTATCAATAGTGTTTAAATTACGCAAAACTTTCTCTCGAATAAGGTGTTTGTCTGCCATCTTGACTTCCCCCTTTTTTATAATAAAAAAAGCAACAGAATGGAGATCCTGCTGCTTACTTAGTTTCGCGGTGTAAAGTTACACGGCGCAATCTTGGACAATATTTTTTTAATTCAATACGTTCCGGATTTTCACGCTTATTTTTAGTAGTGATATAATTACGATCACCGCATTCAGTGCATTCTAAAGTAATATTAACGCGCATTATTTTTCCCTCCAACTCCGACTGACGAATTTATTTACTAAACCTGTATAATAATATCATTTTTACACAGTTGTTGCAAGGACTCTATGCATTTTCTTTTTATTTTCTTTACAAAACCTTATTTCGGATGGTGTTTTATGTTAAATTATGCTATAACTAGTAGTAGAGTTTATGGAAGAGAGGTGTTTATAAAACCCATGACCACAGTCATAATTATCTTATTAATTGCTGCTATTGCGCTGTTTGTCATTTCATTTTTACAAAAAGGCGATAATAAGCAATTAGAAAAAGAACTGGAAGATGTTGCTGCTCAGTGGATGCAAGAAAACTTTGAATTAAAACAACGTGTCTCTGAATTAGAAAAAGCAATGAAAATGGATGCCCCTACCGTTGAGGTTGAGCAAGTTCCTGAAAGTCCAAAAGTTCGCGAATTGATGAAAAAACAAGTGATTACCCTTTATACTTCTGGAATCGTAACTTCAGAAATTGCTGAACAGTCATCCCTACCTAAAGAAGAAGTAGAAAAAATCATTGAAGAATATTTAAAACATTGATTTAAATTTTAAAGGAGGAGCCTATCTGTGAAGAAAAACTTACGGATGTTGGCGCTAGGTTTCTTAATTTCTGCCGTTGTCTTACTGGTTTATAATCAGTTTTTCTCAACTCAGACCAAAGCAGATGAAACTAAAGTCACATCAAAAAAAACTGGTTCTGATGAAAACTCAAAAACATGGAAAAGCAAATACGAAAAATTATTAGCTCAACAAGAATTAGATAAACAAGCAGAAGCGGACGCAAAGAAAAAAGCCGAAGAAGCTGCTAAAAAGAAAGCTGAAGAAGCTAAAAAAGTAAAAAGCTATACATTAACGATTTCTAGAGGAGATCCCTCTTCCAAAGCTGGCGACGAACTTGAAGCAAATGGTATCGTTAAAAGTTCTTCAGAGTTCGATAAATACTTAAGAGATAATAATTATGAAAAATACATTCGTGACGGTAGTTATACGCTCAAGAGTGACATGGATTATGAAAAAATCGCAAAAATCTTGACACATAAAGATTAATTATTAAAAAAGGAAATGAGTCTAGAACTTATTTCCTTTTTTTGTTATTATTTAAGAAAGAAAGGATGATGAGATATGGAAAATGTAAAAATGAAAAACCTCATAAATAATACGGGGGTATTTTACCTATAGAATGCTCCCGACTTACAAAGGAGCGAAACAATTGATACTTGAAAAATATGGTTTTACAAGTTTTTTTGAAGAACAAAAAATTGCTGCTACTTCTTCATACGGGAGAGTTACAGCGGTATTTAGAGATTTTTATCGTGTTATAACGGAAAATGGGGAATTTTTAGCCACGCTTAAACGAGGAAATTTTTACGAATTATCCCCTTCTAATTTGCCAGCTGTCGGTGACTTTGTCGAAGTAAGCAATGAGAAACAAATTTTATTTGTATTACAAAGGAAAACAATTTTTTCTCGAATGACTAAGGATTTAGAGGAACAATTAATTGCCGCAAATTTTGATTATGCGCTTATTGTTATGAGTTTGAACCATGATTTTAATTTAAATAGGCTAGAACGTTATTTAACGGTTGCTTGGGATAGTGGTGCTACGCCAATTATCATTTTAACAAAAGCAGATTTAGTTGATGATCTTAGTCCCTTCACTATGGAGCTCGAAACGGTCGCTTATGGCGTTCCTACTTATTATGTAGATAATTTATCGCACCGTGGTTTTGAAGCTCTGGAGGCTGATTTGAAGCCAAATAGCACCCTCGTTTTACTCGGATCATCCGGGGTTGGTAAATCCTCCTTTATTAATAGTCTTGCAGGAGCGAATCTGATGAAAACTTCGGAGATTCGCGAGGATGACAGTAAAGGAAAGCATACAACGACTCATAGAGAAATGCACTTGCTTGCTAATGGTTGGATTATTATTGATACGCCTGGTATGCGTGAATTCGGGATTGGTTTAAATCAAGCTGGTCTAGAAACTACATTTTCTGACGTAGAAGAATTAAGTAAAGATTGTCGTTTTCACGATTGTTCTCATATAAGTGAGCCTGGCTGTGCGGTTCAGGAAGCATTAGCAGATGGGACACTTTCGCTAAAACATTATGAAAATTGGCAGAAATTACAACGTGAAATGGCTTATCATGCTCGAAAAAACAGCCCTGCTTTAGCCAGACAAGAACGGGATCGCTGGAAAACGATTCAAAAATCACTTCGAACACATTTAAAAACACGACCAAAAAGATAATAAAAAAAGCAAGTAGTTTTTAACTACTTGCTTTTTTGCTATTATTTAGATTCTGGTTTTTTTGTTTTAGGATAGAATTTTTTCTCTGCTTGAGGTTTTTTGTCGCCTTCTGGTTGTTCTTTTTTCTCTAGCAATGCTTTACGTGATAAGTTAACGCGGCCTTGGTGGTCTACTTCGATAACTTTAACCGTTACTTCATCGCCAAGTTTTAAGATGTCTTCCACTTTACCAACACGTTCATGTGCTAATTCAGAAATATGAACTAAACCATCTGTACCTTTGAATAATTCAACAAACGCGCCAAATTTTTCGATACGACGAACTTTACCAGTGTAAACTTCTCCAACTTCTACTTCACGAACGATGTCTTCGATGATAGCAATTGCTTTACGGTTCATCGCTTGATCTTGTGAAGCAATGTAAACTGTACCATCTTGTTCAATATCAATTTTTACGCCTGTTTCTTCAATGATTGCATTGATTTGTTTTCCACCAGGTCCAATAACATCTTTAATTTTTTCTGGTTTGATATTAAGCGTAATAATTTTTGGAGCATACGCAGAAAGTTCTTCACGAGGTTCGCTAATTGTACTTGTTAAGTGTTCTAGAATATGCAAGCGACCTTCTTTTGCTTGTGTTAATGCTTCGTCTAAAATTTGACGACTTAAGCCATCAATTTTGATGTCCATTTGAAGTGCTGTAATACCATCTTTTGTTCCAGCAACTTTGAAGTCCATATCGCCAAAGTGATCTTCCATACCTTGAATATCAGAAAGAATCGTGTAGTCATCACCAAGTTTTACAAGACCCATTGCGATACCAGCAACTGGTGCTTTAATTGGAACACCAGCATCAAGCATAGCAAGTGTAGATCCACAAATACTTGCTTGAGAACTAGAACCGTTCGATTCAAGAACTTCTGATACTAGACGGATAGTGTACGGGAATTCCTCTTCGGAAGGAATAACATATTGTAATGCACGTTCACCTAACGCACCATGACCGATTTCACGACGACCCGGCGCACGACGAGGACCAGTTTCCCCAACACTAAATTGCGGGAAGTTATAATGGTGCATGAATCGTTTATATTCTTCTGTTCCTAAACCGTCAATGATTTGGTGTTCACGAAGCGGCGCTAGTGTACATACGCTTAAAGCTTGTGTTTGACCACGAGTGAATAAACCTGAACCATGGACACGTGGAAGCATACCAACTTCAGAAGAAAGTGGACGAATTTCGTTTACTTTACGACCATCTGGACGGATTTTATCTTGAGAAATTAAACGACGCATTTCGTCTTTTTCAATCATTTCAAGAATATGAGCTACTTCACCAAGAATTTCTGCTTCATTTTCTAATTCTTTTGCTTTATAGCTTTCTAAAATTTCTTCTTTTACTTCTTCAATTGCAGCTTCACGAGCTTTTTTCTCTTCTGTTTTGATAGCTGCTTTCATTTTACCTTCACTTGCTGCTTTTACTTCTGCTTCAAGTTCAGGATCGCTTACGAAAAGTTCGATTTCGCGTTTTTCTTTACCAACTGCAGCGATGATTTGTTGTTGGAATTCACAAAGGCGTTTAATTTCTTCATGTCCAAACATAATTGCTTCAAGCATTGCTTCTTCTGAAACTTCTTTTGCTCCAGCTTCTACCATGTTGATTGCATCATAAGTTCCTGCAACAGTTAAGCTAATATCACTTTTTTCAGCTTGTTCAATAGTTGGGTTAATAACGTATTTTCCGTCAATACGGCCAACATCAACACCAGCGATTGGTCCTTCAAATGGAATATCAGAAATAACTAATGCAACAGAAGATCCAAGCATTGCTGCCATTTCTGGAGAACAATCTTGATCCACACTGAATACAGTAGAAGTAATTTGAACTTCATTACGGAAACCTTCTGCAAATAATGGACGGATTGGACGGTCAATTAGGCGCGCTGTTAATGTTGCACGATCACTTGGACGTCCTTCACGTTTTAAGAATCCACCGGGAACTTTACCCACGGAATACATTTTTTCTTCATAGTTAACTGTTAATGGGAAAAAGTCGCCAGGACGTGGTTTTTTTGAACCAACTGCAGCTGTTAAAACGACAGTATCGCCGTAACGAATTAAGGCTGCTCCACTTGCTTGTTTTGCTAATTGACCTACTTCGACAGATAATGTCTTACCTGCCCATTCTGTTGAAAATACTTGTTTTTCAGACATATTTTAATCTCCTTTGATTAGGAAAAACACGAACCAGAAACTTTACCATGCATAAGAATGTTCACGCACACTTTAGATTTTCTAAAGCACACATGAATCCAAAAACCTGCTAAAAATAGCGATTTTTGAAGCACGTTTTTGGATTCATGCGATAAAGTTTCATTTCTTCGGCGTGTTTTCCAAAATTTAGTATAGTTAATACTCAAAAAAAAGCGGGAACTTTTGGTATCCCGCTTTCGTCTGGTTTTTATCGACGTAAACCTAAACGTTTGATAAGTTCGCGGTAACGTTGAACATCTTTTTTACGTAGGTAAGTTAATAGGTTACGACGGTGACCTACCATTTTCATTAATCCACGGTAAGAGTGATGATCTTTTTTGTGTACGCGAACGTGTTCATTTAAGCTATTGATTTCAGCAGTTAATACAGCGATTTGTACTTCTGGTGAACCAGTATCTGTATCATGGACACGGTACTCTGCAATAATTTCATTTTTGCGTTCTTGAGTTAAAGCCATTTCTTTCCACCTCCTTCTAAAATATCCCCGATTATTGAGCCAAGCGTCGGTGAGTCGCAAAAGCCAAGTAATGGTTCTGTTCGTACAGATTTAAAGATACACTATTTAGGCTCCAAAAGCAAGCAGAAATAGTCGTTTAATCATCTAAATTGTCAAAAAAAGCTCTTGTATCTTGCTCGTCTTTTTCTAATTGTGCAATCAAGCCTTCTACACCATTAAATTTAAGTTCAGGACGGAAAAATTGATACCATTCAATCTCTGCTTCTTCGCCGTAAATTTCGCGGTGGAAATCTAAAATATAAACCTCAATAGACAACGCTTGGTCATCTTTAAAAGTAATGTTATAACCAATGCTCGCCATACCAAGATGCGTTTCACCGTTCACGCGGAATTTCACTGCATAGACACCAAGCTTTGGAATCAAATAATCTTCATTAACAAGAATGTTTGCTGTCGGGAATCCAATAGTTCTGCCGCGTTTATCACCATGAATAACGGTTCCTTTTGTTGTATAAGGATAGCCTAGTAATTGGTTTGCTTCTTCCAGTTCGCCTTCTGTAATTGCTCGGCGGATGTTAGTTGAACTTATTTTATCACTAGCAGCTGTTTGTTTATCCACAATAGTTACTTCAAAACGATCATTTGCGTAGTTTTCTAATTCCGTCATTTTTCCTTCGCCTTTTTTTCCATACGAATAGTCGAAACCAGCTACAACATGTTCTACATTTAATGCAACGAGGTATTTATCAACAAACGCTTGGGGGGAAAGCTCTGAAAACTGTGTAGTAAAGCGAACTACATACATTATATCAACACCAAGTTCAGCCATTTTTTCTGCTTTATCTTCGAGTGGCGTTAAATATTTCACTTGTTTCCGAATATTGCTTAAAACGACAGATGGGTGTGGATCGAACGTCAATACTGCTGTTTGAAGTCCTTTTTCTTCAGCAATCTGTTTCGCTTGTTTGATGACTGCTTGATGACCTAAATGAACCCCATCAAAGAATCCAAGTGCCATTACTTTTTTTACGTCAGTCCATTCATCCGTTGTAATTGGATGATGTAAGTATATCGTCTTCATTTTTTTGCCACTTCTCCTCTAAATTCGAATTCCTCTAATATCATAATATAAGAAAGTTGCAGTCGCAATTACTATGCTTGTTGTAACTCAATGACTTTTTCTGGTTTAAAGAAATCTTTTTTCTCCGGGTGCGGTTTATAAATTGCCGTTAATTTCTCTTGAAAAATAAGTGCGACACGAGGTTCGTTTTCAACTGTTTGGAATAAAGATTTTGGTAATAATACGCCGTTTAAAACTTTTGCGTGTATTTCTTCATCTATTTCTAGTTTTGCCATTGATTCAATGCCTTTTTCAAGCGGATATAAAAAATCAGTATCATTTGCTTGCATCTTTTCATCAATTTCTGCCAGGGTTAGACAATCTTCTTTTTTGAAAAAGCCGCTACGGGTCCGTTCTAGTTTGGACATATGGGCTGGATACCCCAGCAATTCGCCGATCATGACAGCTAATGTGCGGATATATGTTCCTTTACCACATGAAATTTCTAATTTAAAAGTCGGATTTGATTCAGTTAGCGGAGTGACGCCATCTAAACGGACTAATGAATAAATATCCACTTGTCTGGATGGTCGTTCTACCTCTATTCCTGCTCTTGCATATTCATACAACTTCTTACCGTTAACCTTTACGGCTGAAAACATCGGTGGAATTTGTGTGATTTTTCCGGTCAGCTTTGTAAGGGCAGCTTGAAGTTCTTCTGCTGAAATTTCGGCTAATTCCTTCGTTACAACAGTTTCGCCCGTGGCATCTTCTGTTGTTGTGGATTTACCTAATGTTATTTCAGCTACATATACTTTCCCTTCATCTGTCACATATTCCGCCAATTTTGTTGCACGACCGATACAAATTGGGAGAACGCCTTCCACTTCTGGATCAAGAGTACCGGTATGGCCGACTTTTTTTGTATGTAAAATTTTTCTTAATTTAAAAACGCAATCATGACTTGTCATTCCGCGTTCTTTCCACAGTGGGATAATGCCGTTCATCTAGCTCCTCCTTCTAAGAAAAAAAGTTTAAGACAATTCTCCACTTACATCCCGTTTGACTGAGAAGATAAAGGGATTGCCTTAAACTTTTATTTATTATTGATCGTTATTTAAGTCACGAAGCAATTCATCGATTCGATTTCCGTAAGCGATGGAATTATCTATTTCAAAAGACATTTCTGGAACTTTACGAAGTCGAATACGGCGACCGATTTCAGAGCGGATAAAGCCATGCGCTTTCGCAAGTGCGAGTAACGTATTTTCTTTTTCCTTATCGGTACCAAGAATGGAAATGAACACCTTAGCTTCTTGTAAGTCCCCAGTAACATCTACTCCCGTTACAGTAACAAAACCTAAGCGAGGGTCTTTGATTTTACGATTTAAAATATCGCCCAATTCTTTTTTCATTTGTTCACTGACACGATTTGCTCGTACGTTCAATTGTATTCACCTCTTTTATAACTTCTCCATTACTGTCTCAGCTCGCTCCCACTCTGGAAAAGAATCTAGAAAAGCAAGTACTTCTCTAGCTTCTTTTTCAGCTTGGATATGCGAGGCGGATACAACAGCAAAGCTAATTTCAGTTCGCTGCCATAAATCCTGATAATCTGTTTCAGCAATGGAGATATTGAATTTTTGCTTTGTTCTCGTTAAAATTCGTTGCAATATAGCGCGTTTTTCTTTGAGGTTTTGTGGTTCCTGCATGAAAAATTCACTAATTACTGATTGAATCATTTTCTTTCAATTTCTTCCATAACGTATGCTTCGATTACATCGTCTTCTTTAATATCGTTGAAGTTTTGAACTGTAATACCACATTCGTAACCTTTTGCTACTTCTTTAGCATCATCTTTAAAGCGTTTAAGTGTTGCAATTTCGCCTTCAAAAACAACGATTCCGTCACGGATAATACGAACGCCACTATCACGAGTTATTTTACCATCTGTTACGTAACAGCCGGCAATTGTACCCACTTTAGAAACATTGATTGTTTGACGAACTTGCGCTTGACCAATAATTTTTTCTTGGAATTCTGGGTCAAGCATACCTTTCATCGCTGCTTCAATTTCATCAATTGCTTTATAAATAACACGGTGTAGACGAATATCTACACTTTCGTTTTCTGCTGCTTCACGAGCTTGTGTAGTTGGACGAACGTTAAATCCAATAATAATTGCATTAGAAGCTGCAGCTAAAGTAATATCTGATTCATTGATCGCACCAACGGCAGTATGAATGATTTTAACGTTAACGCCTTCTACGTCAATTTTGCGAAGTGACGCAGCAAGAGCCTCTACAGAACCTTGAACGTCTGCTTTAATAATAACGTTAACTTCTTTCATTTCGCCAGCTTTCATATGTTCAAATAAGTTATCTAAACTTACGCGGTTTGTTGCTGAACGTTGAGCTACAAGTGCGCGACTTGCGCGAGTTTCCCCGATGTTTCTTGCTGTTTTTTCATCTTCAAAAACAACGAAGCGATCGCCAGCTTGTGGAACATCATTTAATCCAGTGATTTCAACTGGTGTACTAGGTCCAACTTTTTTCACGCGGCGGCCTAAGTCATTAACCATGGCACGAACACGACCAAAAGTATTCCCGACAACGATTGGATCCCCGATATTAAGCGTTCCGTCTTGTACTAGTAAAGTCGCAACTGGACCACGGCCTTTATCAAGTTCTGCTTCAATAACAGAACCAATTGCACGACGATCAGGATTAGCTTTTAATTCTTCTACTTCAGAAACAAGTAAAATCATATCTAACAAGTTCTCAAGACCTTCACCAAATTTAGCTGAGATTGGTGCGAAAATTGTATCGCCGCCCCAAGCTTCTGGAACTAATTCATACTCAGTTAATTCTTGCATTACGCGGTCTGGATTTGCTTGTGGTTTATCAATTTTATTAACAGCAACAATAATCGGCATTCCCGCAGCTTTCGCGTGGTTGATTGCTTCAATTGTTTGTGGCATAACGCCATCATCTGCTGCTACAACTAAAATCGTAATATCAGTAATTTGCGCACCACGAGCACGCATTGCTGTAAACGCAGCATGTCCTGGAGTATCTAGGAAAGTAATTTTTTTATCGTGAATTTCTAGTTGATAAGCACCAATATGTTGTGTGATACCACCAGCTTCTCCTAAAGTAACTTTTGTATTACGAAGGGAATCTAGTAAAGTTGTTTTACCATGGTCAACGTGACCCATAATCGTAACAACTGGTGGGCGTTCAACAAGTTTAGACTCGTCAACAGCTTCATTTAGTTCATTTTCAAAGTAAACATCTAAGTCTGTTACATCGACTTTGATTTCTTCTTCTACTTGCACACCGTAATCATCACAAATTAATTCGATTGCATCTTTATCTAATGATTGGTTAATTGTTGCAACAACACCAAGCATAAATAGTTTTTTGATTAGTTCAGATGGTTCTCTATATAATTTTTTAGCTAATTCCGCTACTGTTAGAGATTCGCTGAAAACGATTTTTTCAGGAAGTTCTTTTGGTTTCGGCGGCGTTGGTGGTACTGTACTGTGGTTTAATTTACCTTTTTTCTTCGTGTTACGGCCCTTATTGTTAAAATTGCCGCCACGATTCGGACGATTGTTGCCGCCTGGACGGTTTGGATTGCCGCCGCCTGGACGATTACTGTTGTTATTGTTGTTGCGTTTTTGTCCGCCAGCTGGTTGCTTATTGCCGCTTGATTGTGTCTGATTACTTGTGTTTGCTGGTTTATTTGTCGCTGGTTTTGCACCTTGGCTTTTGTTTGCAGTTGCTGGTTTATTAGCTTGTCCTGCTGGTTTATTTAGTTTATTCGACTTTTCATTACTATTTGTCATATTTGGTTTGTTTGGCCCCTTACTATTTCCATTTTCGTTGCTAGTAGTTTCTTTCTTGGATGCTTCGGCTTTTTTATTTGTACCATCGATAGCATTATCTAATTGTCTTAACGCATTTTCATTAATAGTGGACATATGGTTTGCCACTTCAATACCTAAGTCTTTTAATGCTTCAATGACTTTTTTACTTGATACTTGATGTTCTTTTGCATATTCATATACACGAACTTTACTCATGTCGTACACCTCCGTATAAGATTCAACCGAGTAATTCTGCTAACTTATTAGCAAATCCTTTATCAAGTATTGCAACTATTGCACGTGTATCTTTGCCGATTGCACCCCCTATCATTTCCCGGGTACCGGCCTTTTTCACGACAACATTGTAGTATTCACACTTGTTGCGGATTGTTTTCTCGGTTTTTTCGGATATATCTTCTGAAATGAGAACGAGTTTCGCTTTCCCATTTCTAACTGCTTTTAGTACTAATTCTTCACCAGTGGTAATTTTACGTGCTCGGTTAGCAAGGCCTAATAAGGAAAGTGCTTTTTTATCCATTAGTTGGTTCCTCGAGAGTCTTCACATAAGCAATTAGCTCATCATAAAAGGACTCTTGTTCCGGCATTTTTAGTTGATGAAAAATAGCGTTTTTCTTTTTCGCTTTTTCACAAGCTTCTACATTTTTAACAATATAAAAACCGCGTCCAGGGGCTTTTCCAGTAGGATCTATCGTAAGCGCTCCGTCTTT
This sequence comes from Listeria sp. Marseille-Q6474, assembly GCF_946902005.1. NCBI lineage: Bacteria > Bacillati > Bacillota > Bacilli > Caryophanales > Listeriaceae > Listeria > Listeria sp. Marseille-Q6474. The sequence goes on from NZ_CAMPPS010000001.1 coordinate 378,860, forward strand.
CGAATACGCAATACGAAGAAGTTCGCCTTTTGGCAAGCGTTCACCGGTAATAATACATTTTCGAAGGGGGATTTTTTTATTACGCATGATAATTCTCCTTTTTACTCTTCATCTTCTGTAAAAGTTTCGCTCTCTGCTTCTTCAACAACAGGTGCTTCTACGTCATTACGAGGATAGATGCCTAGTTCAGTTGCAACTGTTTCGCTTTTAATATCGATTTTCCAGCCAGTTAATTTCGCTGCTAAACGGGCATTTTGACCACGTTTACCAATTGCAAGTGATAACTGATAATCCGGTACGATAACGGTTGTAGCTTGGTCTGCTTCGTTTACAATAACATCTAGCACTTTTGAAGGACTAAGAGCATTGGCTACGAATGTGAAAGGATCTTCTGACCATTCAACGATATCGATTTTTTCGCCTTTAAGTTCATTGACGATTGTTTGTACACGTGCGCCTTTTGGTCCTACACATGCGCCAACTGGATCTACTTCTTCATTTGCTGTGTAAACAGAGATTTTTGAACGATCTCCAGCTTCACGAGCAACTGATTTGATTTCTACAACGCCATCATAAATTTCAGGTACTTCCATTTCAAAAAGACGTTTAAGTAAGCCCGGATGTGTACGGGATACAAAGATTTGTGGTCCTTTTGTAGTCTTTTCTACTTTTGTTAAATACACTTTGATGCGGTCATGTGCATGGTAAGTTTCGTTTGGCATTTGTTCGTTTTGAGATAAAATGGCTTCGATTTTACCAAGGTTTACATAGATAAAACGAGAATCTTGACGTTCAACAATACCAGTCATAATATCATCTTCACGGTCGATGAACTCATCGTAAATGATGCCACGTTCCGCTTCACGAACACGCTGAGTAACGACTTGTTTCGCTGTTTGAGCAGCGATACGTCCAAAATCTTTCGGTGTTACTTCAAGTTCCACGACGTCACCTGGTTTGTATACTGGATTCAGTTTGTGCGCTTCTTCCATCGAAATCTCAAGACGAGAGTCAAATACTTGCTCTACCGCTTCTTTTCTAGCTAATACACGGATAGAACCGTTTTCCATATTTAAATCTACGCGTACGTTTTGTGCATCTTTGAAATTTCGTTTATATGCAGAAGTAAGAGCAGCTTCAATCGCTTCCACTAAAACCTCTCTTGAAATACCTTTATCATGTTCTAACACATGAAGAGCATCTAATAATTCTGTGCTCATTTTTTATTCAGCTCCTTATTCTTTGCTTTTTAAAATTGAATTGCGAGTCTTGCTTTGGCTACTTTGTCTTTTGGAATTTCACAAGTGATTTTGCGTGTTTTATCTGTGATAGTAATGACAAGTGTCGTGCCGTCATAACTAACAAGCGTCCCTTCCCACATTTTACGACCATCAATTGGTTCATAAGAAGTCACATGGACATATTTACCTACCGCATTTTCAAAATCTTGCTCTTTCTTCAGCGGACGTTCAGCCCCTGGTGATGAAACTTCCAAAAAGTAATTTTGTGTAATTGGGTCAGATTCATCCATTTTTTCGCTAACTTTTTCACTTACAGCTGCGCATTCATCAATGTCCACGCCACCATCTTTATCAATAAAAATTCGCAAAAACCAGTTTGGACCTTCTTTTTCAAACGCAATGTCTACAAGCTCCAATTGAAGTTCATCCGTGATTGGCGCAACAATTGCTTCTACTTGTTCTAGTACTTTACTCATTTCAGCCTCCTTAAGAGATACGCTTTTCCAGCTAATTCGTCCCCTACTTCTGCCACAGGTGACTCTTTGACAGATTTGCAAAACGAAAGCGTGGGCATTGGCCCACGCTTGGCTGAGTTATCGTAGTATTTCTTAAATAAGTTTATCACAAATTGTGACTACAAGCAAGTTTTGCCCATTTTTAGAACAATGACAGCTGATTTTGATCAGGCAATCCTTCCAAGCATCCTTGGTCATCCATGTACTGAATAATCGTTTTGGATACTTTTCCTCGTTGTTGTAAGTCTTCTTTGGATAAAAATTCCCCATTTTCACGAGCGGCAACTATTTGTTTCGCTACGTTGGTTCCAAGGCTTGGAATCGCATTGAATGGCGGAATAAGTGAGTCTCCATCAATAATAAACTCATCAGCAGACGATTTATACAAATCGACTTTTTGGAAATGGAAACCACGAGCAAGCATTTCGTTCGCAATTTCTAAAACGGTTAGCAAGTTTTTCTCTTTTGTTGAAGCTTCCATCCCTTTATCATTTACTTCTTTCATGGTTGCTTTCACGGCTTCTTTTCCGTTTACCATCGATGTTAAATCGAAATCATCGGCACGAACGGTGAAATAAGTCGCGTAAAAATATAATGGGTGATGTACTTTGAAATAAGCAATCCGAACCGCCATTAAAACGTAAGCAGCGGCATGGGCTTTCGGGAACATGTACTTGATTTTTTTACAAGATTCAATGTACCAAAGCGGCACTTTATTTGCTATCATTGCTTCTTCCATTTCCTCGGTTAAACCTTTCCCTTTACGGACAGATTCCATAATTTTAAAGGCTAATGAACTTTCTAATCCTTGGTAAATTAGAAATACCATAATATCATCACGACAACCAATTACGTCTGGTAGTTCGCATGTTTTATTTTTAATTAATTCCTCCGCATTTCCAAGCCAAACATCGGTACCATGGGAAAGACCAGAGATTTGTACTAACTCAGAAAATGTCGTTGGTTTTGTTTGTTCTAACATTTGTCGTACAAAACGAGTTCCAAATTCGGGAATTCCAAGCGTCCCTGTTTTTGAATCGATGTCTGCTGGTTTAACACCAAGCGATTCCGTAGAACCAAATAATTTCATCACATCTGGATCATCTGTTGGAATGGTTTTCGGATCAATACCGCTTAAATCCTGTAACATCCGGATAGCGGTCGGATCATCGTGCCCAAGTATATCGAGTTTAAGCACATTGTCGTGAATCGAGTGGAAATCAAAATGGGTTGTTTTCCATTCTGAGTCCGTTGCATCTGCTGGGAACTGAACAGGAGTAAAATCATAAACATCCATATAATCAGGAATAACGATAATACCACCTGGATGCTGCCCAGTAGTCCGTTTAACACCCGTACATCCAGCAACAAGGCGATCCACCTCAGCCCCGCGGATGGTCATATTCATATCACGTTCGTAATTCCGAACATACCCAAATGCAGTTTTTTCGGCAACTGTACCAATAGTACCTGCACGGAAAACATAATCTTCCCCAAAAATTTCTTTTGTATAGGCATGGGCTACCGGTTGATAATCTCCTGAGAAGTTTAAGTCAATATCGGGTACTTTATCCCCTTTAAATCCTAAGAAAGTTTCAAAAGGAATATCTTGGCCTTCTTTTTGGTAAGGCGTTCCGCAGTGCGGGCAATCTTTATCAGGTAAGTCAAAACCAGAACCAACTGAACCATCATCAAAGAACTCAGAATCCTTACAATTCGGGCAAAGATAATGTGGTGGAAGTGGGTTTACTTCGGTAATTTCTGTCATTGTAGCGACAAAAGAAGAACCAACCGATCCCCGAGACCCTACTAAATAACCATCTACAAGTGATTTCTTAACGAGTTTATGTGAAATAAGGTAAATAACCGCAAACCCGTGACCAATAATACTCTTCAATTCTTTTTCCAGTCTAGCTTCTACGATTTCCGGTAATTTTTCACCGTATAATTGGTGCGCCATCCCATAACTCATATTACGCACTTCATCTTCTGCGCCATCAATTTTTGGTGTGTAAAGTTCATCTTTAATCGGTTTTAAATCATCCATCCAATCGACAACTAAATTGGAATTTGTTACGACGATTTCTTTTGCTTTTTCTTCTCCAAGAAAGGCGAATTCTTTCAACATTTCATCTGTAGAACGGAAATGAACATCTGGTAATTCCGCACGATTGAGAGGATTAGCTCCCCCTTGTGAATGAATCAAAATTTTACGGTAAATTTTATCAACTGGATCTTTGTAATGCACATTCCCAGTCGCAACGACAGGTTTTCCAGTTTTTTCACCAACGCGGACAATGTTTTTTAATATTTCTTCTAACGCTTTTTCATCACGAACAAGTTCACGTTCTATTAACGGAGCATATACGGGTTTAGGTTGAACCTCAATGAAGTCGTAAAATTCGGCTACCTTTTCTGCAGCTTGCATTCCTTTTTGCATCATCGCTTCAAATAATTCACCTTGACTACATGCTGTCCCGATGATTAAGCCTTCTCTCATTTTTTTCAACTGCGAGCGAGGGATTCGTGGTACTCGGTAGAAATAGTTAATGTTCGACATAGTGATTAATTTAAATAGGTTTTTCAAGCCTACATCTGTTTGCGCATAAATAGTTGCATGGAAAGGTCTAGCGCGTTTGTATGCATCGCCTTCTCCCATATAGTCATTTAAGGAATCATGAAATTCAATATCGTGCATTTCTTTTGCATCTTTAATTAGTTTCCAGGCTAAATATGCGGTTGCTTCAGCATCGAATACAGCCCGGTGATGTTGTTCAAGAATAATATTAAATTTCTTTGTTAACGTATTTAAACGATGATTTTTAAAGTGCGGATAAAGGAAACGAGCTAACTCCAAGGTGTCAACAACTGCATTATTTGCTTTTTCAAGCCCAACTTTTTCATAAGCGGTATTAATAAAGCCCATATCAAAGGAAGCATTGTGGGCAACAAGGATGTCGTCGCCGCTCCATTCCCTGAATTGTTTTAATACAACATCAATCGGATCAGATCCTTTTACCATATCATCCGTAATACCTGTTAGATTAATCGTAGTTGCTGAAAGTGGATGCCCCGGATCGATAAACGCTTCAAATTTATCAATAATTTCGCCGTTTTTCATTTTTACGCCTGCAAGCTCGATAATGGTGTCATAAACAGCGGATAAACCTGTAGTCTCAACGTCGAATACACAATAGGTTGCATCTTCTAAAGCGATATGTTGATCATTATATGCGATTGGTACTCCGTCATCAATAAGATTTGCTTCGATACCAAAAATTACTTTTAAGCCATATTTTTGACCTGCTCCGTATGCTTCTGGGAAAGATTGCGCAACGGAATGGTCGGTAATAGCAATTGCTTTATGACCCCAATCAGCTGCTTGCTTAAACAGTGAATCAACTGATGAAGTCGCGTCCATTTGACTCATCGGTGAATGGAGATGAAGTTCTGCACGTTTTTCTTCGGCAGTATCAAGACGCTTCACTCCAGCAATTTCGTTGATGTCTTGAGCCATCATAATTAAATCGCGCACAAAGGTGTCATTTTGAACACTGCCTCGTACTTTCACCCACATGCCTTTTTTCAAATTTTGGAACATGGCTGCGTCTTCGTTATCACGCGAAAACATTTTTATAATCATCGAACTAGTATAGTCGGTAATTTTGAATTGCAAAAGACTACGACCACTACGAAGCTCGCGAATTTCTGTTGCAAAGATGAGCCCTTGAACAGTAATACGACGTTCTTCATCATAGACATCACCAAGGCGTTTAATTTCTTCATCATCCTTGATTTTATAGCCAATTTGAAATGGACCAGTAAGTGGTGCTGCATTTGCACTTCCGCTTTGTCCTTCTGCTTGACGTTTTTGCATTACTTGGACAGCTTCTGCGGCTTTTTTCTGGTCTTCTTCTTGTTTCGCCTGTGCAAAAGCTTTATATTCATCGGTTTCTGATTGATCCAGCATATGCATTTTCATTGCTAGTCGTGGAAAACCGGCTTTTCCGTAGTTTTCGATAATTTTCGCTTGGAATCGTTGTTGAATTGTCGCTTCTTCCATATCATTATGAACCGCTACTTCAATAAAATGCGGCTCTTTGAACGTAGGCTTTTGCTCCATTAAAAGTTTCCCGATCATTGGTGACTGTTTTCCAATTGGCTCAACAATCAAGTTCCAATACTCTTGAATAAGTGTTTCGTTAATCGTCTGATTTTCCGGAACTATTTGCATTTCTGTTTCTGCAATTTGGCTAAATGCACGCTTCATACCAACATCCATCATATGAAAAAGTGCAGCTGGGAAAATTTGTGGTACGTGTAAATGAAATTGCCAAGTTTTATTTTTCTTATCGGCGACTAATTTTTCGATTTTAGCATCTTTCGTGAATTCTTCGTAAGTAGTTACATCTTGTAAACCAATTTGTGTCATTAACAGCTGAAATCGTTCTTGTTTTTCTTCCTCTTTTGCAGTCATTCCGAATAACACCCCTTTATCCAAATTTATAAAAGCCAGATGTCCCTCATGACCCGTTTTCACATGGAACGAGTGGAGTTTCATCTGGCACAATTGTATCAGTAATTATTTATCTCCAAAAAGAATTGGTAGCGTATTTAGTAGCTCATCTTGACGAACTTCAATCATTTCGCCTGTTTTTCTAATTTTCACTTCAACGATACCTTCTGCGGCTTTTTTACCAACCGTAATACGAATTGGTAGACCGATTAAGTCAGCATCCGCAAACTTAACGCCAGCACGTTCAGTCCGGTCGTCTATTAGTACGCTAAATCCTGCTTTTTGTAACGAGTCATAAAGTGATTCTGCAAATGCAACTTGCTCTTCACTCTTCATATTAACAGGAATTAAATGTAAATCAAATGGGCTAATTTGCTTATCCCATACAAGGCCATTTTCATCATTGGATTGTTCAGCAATAGCAGATAAAATTCGAGACAAACCAATACCATAGCAACCCATGATAATTGGTTGTGCACGACCGTTTTCATCTAAAATAGTCGCATTCATTGCTTCACTATATTTAGTACCAAGTTTGAAAATATGACCAACTTCAATACCTTCTGCAAACTTGATAACGCCCTGACCATCAGGAGACAAATCGCCTGCTTGAATCATACGCAAGTCAAAATAACTTGTAACTTCAAAATCACGATTTGGATTAACATTAACATAATGATAACCATCTTCATTTGCTCCAGCTACAGCATTAACAATATCTTTTACTGCATTATCAGCAAAGACACGAATTTTTTCAGGAACACCGATTGGCCCTAGGGAACCAAAATTAGCACCGAGTAATTCAAACGCAACATTTGGGTCTACTAATTCGACATTTGTTGCATCTAAGGCATTTTTAATTTTAATATCATTTACTTCATGGTCACCACGAACTAAGACCATAATCACTTCTTCATCTACTTGATAAAGCATTGATTTCATTGTTTTCTCAATAGGAACTTCTAAAAATTCAACAATATCAGCAATAGTTTTTTGATTTTCTGTTGCTACTTTTTCAAGTTCTTTCTCAAGTTCATGCGATTTTTTCTCCATATATAAAACTGGTGCCATCTCTGTGTTTGCTGCATAGTCAGAAGCATCGCTATAAGCAATGGTATCTTCACCAATATCAGATAATGCCATAAATTCTTTTGATTCATTTCCGCCAATTGAACCAGAATCTGCAATAACAGAACGGAATTCAAGGCCGCAACGACTAAAGATATTAGAATAAGCTTGGTGCATTAGCTCAAATGTTTCATCTAGGCTTTCACTTGTCGCATGGAATGAATACGCATCTTTCATAATAAATTCCCGTCCACGTAATAGACCGAAGCGAGGACGTTTTTCATCACGGAATTTTGTTTGGATTTGATATAACGTAATTGGTAAACGTTTATAAGACTTAATTTCATCACGTAAAAGGGACGTAATCAATTCTTCATGGGTTGGTCCGAGCACAAAATCACGAGCGGCACGATCTTTTAGACGCATTAGTTCTGGACCATAATCAGCCCAACGACCAGATTCATGCCATAGTTCCGCAGGTTGAAGCGCAGGCATAAGCATTTCTGCAGCGCCAATTGCTTCTAATTCTTCGCGGACAATTGCTTCAATTTTTCTTAATGTTAATGTCGCAAGTGGTAAATAACTGTAAATCCCACTCGCTACTTGTCTAATAAAACCAGCGCGAAGAAGTAATTGGTGACTCTTTACTTCCGCATCAGCTGGAACTTCTTTTAATGTTGGTATAAATGTCATCGTTTGACGCATTTAAAACACCCCTTTTTCCCTTTATTAGTCTTTCTCTTTTTAGAAAAATGCTCGTTGTATATCGTTCCATGTCACAAGTATCATCAGAACCATCAAAAGTGCAAATCCGGCAAAATGGATAATACCTTCTTTTTTAGGATCGATTGGTTTCCCGCGAACGAGTTCGTATAAGAAGAACATCAAGCGTCCACCATCAAGTGCTGGTAACGGTAATAAGTTAACAATTCCTAAGTTAATACTTAAAACAGCAGTCCAGTTTAACACGGTCATAAATCCGTATTGAACTACTTGTTGCGTACTTGTATAAATACCAACTGGCCCATTTAGCATATCCAGTGAAAATCCACCAGTAAACATGTTACCCAGAATCGTAAATATTTGAACAATCCAGTTCCATGTTTGCGTGAAGCCATTGGTTATTTTAGCAGTAAATGAAGTGTCCATTGGTGTTTCTACTCCAATTTTCCCAACTTCTTTACCATTTTCTTTTTGCGTCGCCGGTTTCACATCAATATCTTGTGTTTTTCCATCGCGATCTATTTTGAAATCAAGTGTTTTTCCCGGGTTTTCAGAAACACTTTGAACAATATCTGTCCAAGACTTTGTTTCTTTACCATTAATAGAAAGAACCTCGTCTCCTTTTTCTAGACCGGCTTGTGCAGCTGCCCCATCCGGCATTACGTTACCAAGTGTATTATCGGTACTCGGGACCCCACCTTGAACAAAAGCAAGTGCGGTAAAAATTAAAATTGCTAAAATAAAGTTGAACAGCGGGCCCGCAAAAATAGTCATCGCCCGGTTTCCTAAAGATTTTGCATTAAAAGAACGGTCATATGGCGTAATCATCGTTTCGATTTTACCATCAATAACAAGTGCATTACGTTCTACTTGGTACCGGACTTTCTTCGTGTCGTCATAGTCTTCATAGCCTTCGATAAATAGTTCTTTCTCTAAATCACATAGAGAAACTTCAATCGGTTGGGCGTTGACATATTGATCCTTACCGTTAACGATAATTTTGCTAACAGTTTCTTCTGGAGTTAATTCAAGCCCTACTCGGTAACCAGGTTTTAGCTCAATTTCTTCCCCGTCTTCCCCGGCCATTCGAACATAGCCACCAATTGGTAGTAAACGAATGGTATACTGCGTTTCTTTTTTCCGATAAGCAAAAATTTTCGGTCCGAAGCCAATCGAAAAATCTTTGACCATAATGCCAGCTCGTTTTGCAAACAAGAAGTGACCCAGCTCATGGAAAAATACAATCAGTCCGAAAACGAAAATAAAAGCAATAATAGTTGTCAAAATAGCTTCACCTCTATAAAAGTGTCTTTACATACGCTCGTGTTTCTTGATCAACTTGTAAAATAGTATCCAAGTTGGGATTAGAAATACTAGTATGACGGTTCATTGCATTTTCAACAAGCGCTTCAATATTATAAAAAGCGACTTGCCCATTTAAAAAGCCAGCAACAGCAATTTCATTTGCCGCATTCAAAACTGTCGGCATTGTTCCACCTATTTTACCAGCATTATACGCGAGTTTCAATGCCGGAAATCTTTCATAATTCACTTCTTCAAAATGAAGCGCTGAAAAATCAGTAATCCGGAATTCTTTTTCGTATGGAATAGAAAGTCTATCGGGATAAGTTAACGCATATTGAATAGGCATCCGCATATCCGGTGTGCCTAGTTGCGCAATAAAGCTTCCGTCCACGAATTGAACCATAGAATGAACAATACTTTCACGCTGAATGACTACTTCAATATCGTCATAATCCACACCAAACAGCCAGTGCGCTTCCATTACTTCTAAGCCTTTATTAAACATCGTAGCTGAATCAATGGTTAATTTATTACCCATGTTCCAATTAGGATGTTTTAAAGCTTCTTTTACTGTAACTTCGCTAAGTTGTTCCCGCGTTTTATCTCGGAAACTACCACCACTCGCAGTTAGTATGATTTTCTCAATTCTTTCCCGATTTTCACCGTTTAATGCTTGTAAAATAGCAGAATGTTCACTATCAACAGGTAGTAGTGAAATGTTCTTTTCTTTTGCAGCTTGCATAACTAAATGTCCTGCTGTAACAAGTGTCTCTTTGTTTGCTATAGCGATTGCCTTACCAGCTTCAATAGCATCTAGAGTCGGTAATAACCCAACACTCCCCATAACAGCATTTAAAAGAACGTCCCCATCTAGATATGTTGCTACTTCTCTAAGTCCATCTAAACCATTAAAAAACTTCACATCTGGAAATTCAGATTCCAGTGTCACACGGTCTCTCGTATGCCAAACAGCTACCATTTTAGGTTTAAATTCTTGAATAATTGCCCGGCCGCGCTCAATATTACGTCCAAAACTAAAAGCAACAAGTTGAAATTTTTCCGGATTTTCTCGAATAATTGTAAGTGTTTGCGTTCCAATAGAACCAGTTGCGCCCAGTAAAATAATTTTTTTCATTATCCCATCTCCAATTAAATAATTTGAAGTATATGTAGCAGAGGTAATACGAATAACAAACTATCAAATCTGTCTAAAATACCGCCATGGCCAGGTAAGATTTTCCCAGAATCTTTAACACCGTAAAATCGTTTCAAGGCTGACTCTACTAAATCTCCCAGTTGACCAAAAATAGATAAAAATACTAGAAGCGCCAAAACAAGTGCTATATTTCCTGGTAGTTCTGCAAAATAATAAAAACCTCCTGCAATTACAAGTGCGCAAACAATCCCACCGACAAAACCTTCTACCGTCTTATTAGGACTAACATTTGGTGCTAATTTATGCTTACCAATTGCTTTCCCAATAAAATAAGCCCCCGTATCGGTTGACCACACAATAAATAATGCAAAAAGGACGTACATTAATCCAGCTTCCCGAGTTAGTGCTAAATAATGGAACCCAAATCCAGTATAAAAAGCAGCAACCATACAAATTCCAACTTGATCAAAATGGAATTTATTGCGAGAAAACACCGTACTAGCAAGTAAAAGTGCCATTAAAATAAAAATAACTTCCATTTCAGTAATATGCAGTTTATCTAAAAAGTCCAAATATCTATCTGGCACGACAACTAACCACATTAATAGTAAGGTAATTATTCCATTCATCGAAAAAATTCGTTGTTTCGTCATTACAAGCACTTCATATAACGCAATAGTTGCAAGTAAAATACTTAATAATTCAAATGGAATTCCCCCGTAAACAACAAATGGAATAAAAAATATAAGCGCAACAACTGCAGTAATAATTCTCGTTTTCAATCTTTTTTCCTCCCTAGAGCCCTCCAAAACGACGCGACCGATTTTGATATTCAATAATCGCCTGTAAAAAATCTTCTTTTGAGAAATCAGGCCAATGTGTTTCTGTAAAATAAAATTCGCTATAAGCAAGTTGCCATAACATAAAATTACTTAATCTCAGTTCCCCGCTAGTACGAATTAATAAATCAGGATCCCCAAGACCGTGACTCATTAAATGATCATTCAGTAATTCTTCTGTTAAGTCCTCAGATGATTTGCCCTCTGAAACAAGTTCTTTCATCGCTTCTTTTGCTGCTGTGATTATTTCTGAACGTCCACCGTAGTTAAGCGCAAAATTAAGCGTAAGACCTGTACAATGAGCTGTATCCGCAATTGCTTTTTCTACTGCACGCATTGTGTGTTCAGGCAAATTTTCTCGATACCCCATCACATTAACACGAACATTTTCTTCTATCAACTCTGGTACAAAAGAGTCAAAAAATTCTACAGGTAGTTTCATTAAAAAATCCACTTCATCTGTAGGTCGTTTCCAGTTTTCAGTTGAAAAAGCATAGAGTGTAAGAACATCAATGCCTATCGCGTTTGCATATCGTGTAACTCGTTTAACAACATCCATACCTTCTTTATGCCCTGCAATTCTCGGTAAGAAACGTTTTTTTGCCCATCTCCCATTTCCGTCCATTATAATTGCGACGTGACGTGGAATTGGCAAATCTTCTGCAAGTTCACTATTTAATATATTTTCATCTTGTCGAAATAGCTTTTTAAACATCATAAATCCTCCAATTGATACACTTCTTAGAGCATGTCTATACCTATAATAACAAAAAAGAATCAATTAATGTACTAAAAATTCCATGTGAACAGATGAGATTTTCATGAGAGAGATGGAATTGCCCATTAAAAAACATTCCTAACCCAACACATATGGAAAGAATTAGGAATGTCACTTCAACTTAAAAGGTGTTTAACCCTATTTGTTACTATTTGAAAAGTATCAATTAAACTTCTAAGATTTCCGCTTCTTTGTCTTTCGTGATGCTATCGATGTTCTTGATGCTTTCATCTGTTAATTTTTGAACGTCTTCACCGTAAGAACGTAAATCATCTTCAGTGATGTCGCCATTTTTTTCTAGTTTTTTCAAGTCTTCATTTGCTTCACGACGAATGTTACGAACAGCAACTTTCGCTTCTTCTGCTTCTTTTTTCACTTCTTTAACTAACTCTTTACGACGTTCTTCTGTTAATTGTGGAATAGATAAACGTAGTACAGAGCCGTCATTATTAGGTGTTAAACCTAAATCTGATTTTAAAATTGCTTTTTCGATTTCACCTAAAATAGTTTTATCATAAGGTGTAATAAGCAACATTCTAGCTTCTGGAACGCTGATAGATGCCATTTGGTTTACCGGTGTAGCTGCTCCGTAATAATCGACAGTTAAGCGATCAAGTAATGACGCGTTAGCTCGACCAGCACGGATAGTACCTAATTGTCTAGTTAAAGCTTGTTCTGCTTTTTCCATTTTTTCTTTGGATTTAGATAATACTTCTTTACTCATTATTTTTTCCCCCTGACAGTAGTCCCGATTTTTTCACCTAAAATAACTCGCTTGATATTATTACCTTGTTCAGTAAATGAGAAGACGATTAATGGAATATCATTGTCCATACTTAGTGATGATGCTGTTGTATCCATTACTTCTAAACCTTCTTTAATAACATCAAGATAAGAAAGCTCTTCATATTTTTTCGCATTTTCATCTAATTTTGGATCGGCATTGTAGACACCATCTACATTGTTTTTCGCCATTAAAATTACATCTGCTTCGATTTCAGCTGCTCTAAGTGCTGCCGCAGTATCAGTAGAGAAGTACGGGTTACCCGTTCCACCTGCAAAAATAACTACGCGACCTTTTTCAAGATGACGAATTGCTTTACGACGAATGTACGGTTCAGCAATTTGACGCATATCAATTGATGTTTGTACACGTGTTGCAACTCCAATATTTTCAAGAGAATCTTGTAAAGACAAGGAATTCATAATAGTCGCAAGCATACCCATTTGGTCTGCTGCTGCACGGTCCATTCCCATTTCACTACCAAGTTTACCGCGCCAGATATTTCCGCCGCCAACTACGATAGCTACCTCTACTCCTAATTCTACTACTTCTTTGATTTGAGCAGAAATTAAATTGACTACGCTCGGGTTAATTCCAAAGCCATCATTTCCCGCAAGTGCTTCACCGCTTAATTTTAATACAACTCGTTTATAATCTGGGGTATCCATAATAGCCTCCAATTTCATATTCTATTCATAGACAGAAAACTTTTCCATCCACCATTATCTATTCTACTAAAAAGCTAGCTATTACAAAAGTGTTTTCTATCAAAAAGTGAAAAAACATTTTAAAATTCACAAAATCTCCAAATTTTATTAGCTAAATTACTTACTTTGTCATTTGTTAGACACCCAAAACAGTATTTTTTCACAATTAAAATGGTTTTGTAAAGTATCATAGCTGTATTTATGTTAAAATAAACACATAAATAGCTAAAAAATGAACGAAAATGACAAAACACACGGGAGTTTTAGATTTAATGGTAAAATGGAACAAAATTTATACATATAGCGAAAGAATTGAAGAATGGGAAAAACAAACAATTATAGAAATACCCTCTTATAGTGAATATGCGGGTTATTTTTTCTTATTGCCGCGAAAAATGGTATTTTCTGTTTCTCCGGATTATAGTTATTTTTATTTTCCAGATACATGGATTTTTACATTAAAAAAGCATACCGAAAAAAAGAGTATAGATGCAGCAACAATGATGCTCCTTTTTAAGCAGGAAAACGAAGAAATAATGCAACGTTTTCAAACAAAAAAAATAAACGATAGTATCGTCAAAGTTCGTACACATATACCTAAAAAAATTGAAAAAGATGTGATAATTGCAAATGACCTTATTAGACAACCAAATACAAGCAATACAGAAACTTAAACAATATAATGTTGGCGCTTTATTTATGAAACCCGGTGCAGGCAAAACACGTGTAGCTTGCGAATTAATTAAGGAAGTAAGTCCTGATTATGTCTTGTGGATCACGCCATTCCAGACGAAAGAAAATCTCGCTAATGAGATTAAGAAATGGGGCTATGAATTTCCACAAGATATTATTGGCATTGAATCCCTTTCCAACTCAGATCACTTATATCTAAAATGCCGGGACAAACTAAAAAAATCGTCTAACAGCTATATTATTATGGATGAAAGTTTAAAAATAAAAAATAAACACGCGCTCCGAACGCAACGAGCCATTAAACTTTCTCGATTAGCAAACTATCGACTAATCATGAATGGAACTCCATTAAGCAGAAATATTTTAGACTTATGGTCGCAACTGGAATTTCTCTCTCCTAAAATATTGAACTTAAGTTTTTCCCAGTTCAAAAAAACATTTTGCGAATATGTAACCATTACCCAAGTATCGAAAAACAAACAACAGTCAATGGACATTATTAAGAAATATCATAATTTAGAGTATTTATACCAATTAATCGCTCCTTTTACATTCTCTTCTTCGCTTGAATTAAAAGTCAATTGGCATTATATTCGTCACGATTTCACTATAGACGACGAACTTTTGCAAAAATATTATGAAATAAAAGATGATTACCTTCAAAAAGCAGCTGCTTACACAATTAATATTAATTTTCTAGAGATGTCCCAAGTGATGCAACATTGTTATTGCCTCTCTTCAGAAAAATTCACTATTGTCGAATCTTTAATTGCAGGAAAAGAAGCTACAACCATCATTTTTTGTAAATATAAGCGATCAGAAGAAGCATTAATTAAAGCGTTTCCTAATGTAAAAATTACCACTTTTGCTAAATCGTCTTACGGGCTTAATTTGCAATATTATAATCAAATTATTTATTTTGACAAAACATTTGATTATTCTCAGCGCGATCAATCAGAACGTCGGATTTACCGCACCGGCCAAACACAAGACTGTTACTATCATGATTTAAGCGGAAATGTTGGTCTAGATAACCTAATTGATTCAAACATTTCTAAAAAAACGAGTTTATTGCATGAATTTAAAAAAGAACTCTCACAAAAAAATTCTTTTGAGGTGATTATGGATGCTTTCTAAAACAGTCTTTGATGCTTCCCAAGAAAGAATGGAAGTTATTTTTTCCGAATTCGATAACATCATTGTGTCATTTTCTGGCGGTAAAGATAGTGCTGTGATGCTTCATTTAATGATTGATTATATAAGAAAAAATAATATTCAAAAGAAAATTTATGTATATCATTTGGACTATGAAGGCCAATATTCAGCGACGAGTGATTTTGTAGCTGAAATCTTAACTAGTAACTTAGATATTATCGAGCCGCTTTGGTGTTGCCTTCCTATTGCAGCCCAATCCGCAGTTTCGATGTATACCGACCACTGGATACCTTGGGAAAAATCAAAACAAGATATTTGGGTAAGAGAAATGCCTGATTATCCATCTGTGATAAATGAAGACAACGCCCCTTTTGATTTTGATTTCCATACAATTTGGGACTACGAATTCAACAAGAAACTTATCCACTGGCTGCATACTAAAAATAAAGCTGAAAAAACCATTGCCTTAATCGGTATTCGACAACAAGAATCGCTCAACCGCTATAATGCGATCCATAAAAAAGAACGCATGTATAAAAATTATAATTGGACTACTGAAATTTCCAAAAACATATATAACGCCTACCCGATTCATGATTGGTTAGTAGAAGATATATGGACTGCAAATGCTAAATTCGATTGGCCTTACAATAAAATTTACGATTTGTTTTACCATGCCGGTTTAACTTTAAACGATATGCGCGTCGCTAGCCCTTTCAATGATTCCGCAACCGAGAGTCTTAAGTTATATCGCGTAATTGAACCTGCGCTTTGGTCTAAATTAGTTGGTCGCGTGAACGGAGCCAATTTCACAGCTATTTATGGTGGAACTTCAGCGATGGCATGGAAAGAAATTAATTTACCTCCAAACCACACATGGAAATCTTATTTGGAGTTTTTACTTACAACGTTACCAAGTTATACAAGAGAACGTTATTTAAAAAAATTTAAAACAAGTATTAATTATTGGACCGAAAAAGGCGGCGCTTTAAAAGTAGAAACCGTAGAGGAATTAAAAAACTTAAATGTACAAGCTGACTTCCTTGGAAAACCTCAAAATAAACGTACATATTCCAATCCCATGGAAATTGTTCGCTTCAAAGAATATCCAGATGACTTGAAAATCAAAGAATTCGCCAGCGTTCCAACATATAAAAGAATGTGTATCGCTATTTTAAAAAATGATTATACCTGTAAGTATATGGGTTTTGGTCAAACCAAGCTTGAATTAGAGAAAAGAAAACATGCACTAGAGAAATATAATAATATTTTATGAGGTGATATAATGAATTATAAAAGCCCAGTATACAACGTCACTCCCATTCACTACACCAAACTTCAAGCAAATAATTATAATCCAAATACTGTTCCAGCCACGGAACTAAAACTACTAGAAAAATCTATTTGGGAAGATGGATTTACACAACCAATCGTTTGCTACCCCTTGGAAAACTCTGATAAATATGAAATAATAGACGGGTTTCATCGATATACTATCATGCAGACTTCTAAACGGATCCGCGAAAGAGAAAAAGAATTATTACCAGTAGTTATTTTAGAAAAAGATACCGTAAACCGAATAGCTTCTACTATTCGTCATAATCGTGCTCGCGGTTTCCATAACGTAGAACTTATGTCTTCAATCGTTGGCGAATTAGCAGATAGCGGCATGTCAGACAGTTGGATTATGAAAAATATTGGAATGGATGCAAATGAAATCTTACGCTTAAAACAAGTGAGCGGCCTTACTCACCTCTTCTTAGATAAAGAATTCAGTAAAGCTTCTGATTAATTGAAGAAAAGAGGAATTAAAATTGAAAGAAAATAAATACGATGACAAAGAATTTTTTGAACAATATAGTCAAATGCCTCGTTCTAAAAACGGACTTGCAGCAGCTGGAGAGTGGCATGAATTTAAAAAACTTCTCCCAGACTTTAATGGAAAGACAGTGCTTGATTTAGGCTGTGGATTCGGTTGGCACTGTATTTATGCAGCCGACCATGGTGCGAAGAAAGTAGTTGGAATTGATTTATCTGAGCGCATGTTAACCGAAGCAAAACAAAAAACTACTTCAAATGCAGTTAGTTATAAACAAAAAGCGATAGAAGATATGGATAATGAACCAGAGATGTATGACGTTATTATGAGTTCACTTGCTATTCATTATGTCGCTTCCTTTCAAGACATTTGCCAAAAAGTCCATACTAATTTAAAAACCGGCGGCGAGTTTATTTTCTCTGTCGAACATCCAGTTTTTACCGCGGATGGCAGACAAGATTGGTACACTGACGAAACAGGTAATAAGTTACACTGGCCAGTTGATCGCTATTTCAACGAATCGATTCGAACAACCCATTTCCTTGGTGAAGATGTAAAAAAATACCATCGCACCCTTACAACTTATATCCAGACACTCCTTCAAAATAATTTTGAGCTTAAAAGTGTTATTGAACCAGAACCGGCTCCAGAACTTAAAAATTTACCAGAAATGCAAGATGAATATCGTCGTCCAATGATGTTAATTATTTCAGCAACTAAAAAGTAATCAAAAAACCCTTCTAATTATTATAGAAGGGTTTTACTTTGTTAAAAGATTATTTCTTTGCTTTTTTTGGTTTTTCTTTTTCTTGCTGTTTGTTCATCGCGCTCATCATTTGATTGATTTTCTTTTGTGATGGTTTTTGACCCATTTGCGCCATCATCATTTGTAACATTTGTTCGTTAATTGGCGGATTGTTTTTTAAATAGCTCATCATATAACGTCTTGCAATAAAGAATCCTCCCGCAAGACCAGCTAGTAAACAAATAATGCCGACAAGAATGTAAATCCACATAGTCTCTTTTCTCCTCCTTGAAACAAAATCCTCTTTTATTGTACTTGATTTATATTAAACAGACAATACTTTTCAAGAAAACTTATCATCTAGATCAATTTATCAATAAAAGCTGCAAACAACCTCGTAATTATACCATTAAAGGCACCCCTGCGCAATCTATAAAAGCATAAAAAAAAGACCGCCCTAGATAAATATCCTAGACGCGGTCTGTTTGTTTAATTAAAGTGATTTTACTGTATTAACAACGTTTTCTACAGTAAAGCCATAATTTTTAATAACTGTTTCACCTGGAGCAGAAGCACCAAATTTGTCAATTCCAATCACTTTACCATCTAAACCAACATAACGTTCCCAACCAAAGCTAGCACCCATCTCTACTGCTACACGTTTTCTAACAGCATTTGGTAAGACGCTTTCTTTGTATTCAGCTGATTGTTTTGCAAATAGATCAAATGATGGCACACTCACAACGGATACATCTGTTCCTTGAGCTTGAAGTTCTTTTTGCGCTTCAACAGCTAAATTAACTTCAGAACCACTTGCAAGAATAATTGCTTCTGGAACCTCACCTTTAGCTGGAGAGATAACATAAGCACCTTTTTTAACGCCTTCTGCAGATAATTTTGCAGAATTTGGTAAAGTTGGTAATCCTTGACGAGTAAGAACAAGCACATGTGGAGTATCTGTCGAAGTAATCGCTAGTTTCCAAGCCTCTACTACTTCATTTCCATCAGCAGGACGGATAACAGAAAGTCCTGGCATAGCACGTAAGCTTGCAAGTTGCTCGATTGGCTCATGGGTTGGACCATCTTCCCCAACAGCAATACTATCATGTGTCATTACGTATGTTACAGGTAAATGTTGGATTGCGGATAAACGAATCGCAGCACGTACATAGTCAGAGAATACAAAGAATGTACCTCCGTATACTTGTAACCCGCCGTGTAGTGCCATACCGTTTAACGCTGCACCCATTGCAAATTCACGAACACCAAACCAGATATTTCTTTCTGCTGGTGTTTTTTTAGTGAATTCACCATCTGTTTTAATTGTTGTATTGTTAGAACCAGCAAGGTCTGCTGAACCACCAAAAATAGTAGGTATTTTCGCAGCTAATGCATTGATAACTTCACCACTTGAAGCACGGCTAGCAAGTGCTTTAGAATCGTCATATACTGGAAGCTCTGCATCCCAATCAGCTGGTAACTTGTTATTTAAGCTATCTTCTAATTGTTTAGCAAGCTCTGGGTATTTCGCTTTATAAGAAGCAAATAATTCGTTCCATGCTGCTTCTGCTTTTTCACCGCGTTCTCCAATAGTTTCTTTAAAGCGAGTTGTAACTTCTTCAGGAACAAAGAATTTTTCTTCGTAGTTCCAACCATAAGCTTTTTTCGCTTCTAAAATACCTTCGTCACCTAGAGGAGCACCATGAACTTTACTAGTACCTGCATTAGGAGCACCAAAACCAATAACTGTTTTAACTTCAATCATTGTAGGTTGTGATGTATTTTGTTTTGCTTTTTCAATAGCAGCTAGGATTTCTGCTGTATCATTGCCATCTTTAACTAATAAATGTTCCCAACCATAAGCTTCAAAGCGTTGTTTTACATTTTCAGAGAAAGATTTGTCTAAATCGCCATCAAGAGAAATATCATTGGAATCGTATAAAACAACAAGTCTTCCAAGTTGTTGGTGACCTGCGTAAGAAGCCGCTTCAGAAGCAACACCTTCCATTAAGTCTCCATCTCCACATAGCGCATAAGTATAGTGATCCACAACTGGGAAACCATCTTTGTTATATTTTGCTTCAAGATGTCTTTCTGCCATAGCCATACCAACAGCCATCGCAATACCTTGACCAAGTGGACCAGTAGTTGCATCTACTCCATCAGTATAACGATATTCTGGGTGACCTGGAGTTTTACTTTCCCATTGACGGAAGTTTTTAAGGTCTTCTATTTCTAATTTGAAACCACTTAAATGTAATAAACTATATAAAAGCATTGAGCCGTGTCCAGCAGAAAGTACAAAACGATCACGGTTAAACCAATGTGAATTTTTAGGGTTTGTATTTAATACGCGAGACCAAAGTGCATAAGCCATTGGAGCCGCTCCCATTGGTAATCCCGGATGACCAGAATTTGCTTTTTGAATTGCATCAATTGATAATGTACGAATTGTATTTACTGCTAAACTATCTGTGTTATCGAACAAATGAAACATCCTCTCTTCAATATAATTTTAACTACTTTTAATAATAAGCCTAAAAAGCAATTAACACAACTAATAATTGCTTTAAATTGCTTAATTGATTGGTATTTTTGTTCATTTGCGCAAAAATGTTCATTTGGTACTAATTTTTACTTCTTATTTTTTCTCATTTGTTTTATTTTATGCGGTGTTACATCATTTCCTTTAGGGTCAATAATCGTAGTATTTTCGATTGTTCCCTTCATATGAGTGCGAAACGACTTAATATATTCTTTTCTTAATTTTTCTTGTTCTACTTTTTCATCAGCAGTTAGAGTCCCTGCTTTTTTCTTTTTAGAAAGTTCATTGATTCTATCTATTTTAGCTTTTTCTAGCATCACACTTCATCCTTTTCTTCATTATATTAAAATAAGAAAGCAGCTAAATCGCTACTTTCTTTATTATATCATAAACGATACTAAAATCGTTTCTACTGGTTTGCTAATTGAATAGTGCTATCACTTCTTTGTAACTTTGTTTCGTGTACTGGTATAACTACAGAATCCCCAGCTTTCACATGTCCATCTGTAAGGTTATTTTCTTTTTCAACCCAAGATACAAAATCTGCTTTTGCCATATCGCTCTTCGCTGCATATTGGTCTGCAATTGCCCAAATAGAATCCCCTTCATTTACATCTACCTCAGAATACTCACTGCCACTCCCAATAACAGTGCACATCAATATAATTCCTAGAACTAAACAAGTTATTACAAATATAATAGAAACATAAAATTTATCCCAAATTAATTTTAAAGTCATTAATAATCCCTCCAAAAAAGAATGTACGTTCGCTTTTCTATATTATAGAACAGCCGTTCGCATATGTCAATAAAAAAACGAACCTTTGTTTGCATATTGGATTTTCTTTTGCTATACTTGATTTATAAAATAACCATTAAATCAATGAGGTGAAACCATGAAAATATCTAAACGTCAACAAGATATATATGAATTTATAAAATCAGAAGTAAAAGAAAAGGGTTATCCACCTTCCGTACGTGAAATCGGTGAAGCTGTTGGTTTAGCATCTAGCTCCACAGTCCATGGCCATCTTGCTCGACTTGAAGGTAAAGGACTAATTAGACGTGACCCTACGAAACCTCGTGCTATTGAAATTTTGTCTTTAGAAGATGAAGCAGAGACGCCGAATGTAGTCAATATCCCAATCATCGGTAAAGTTACTGCCGGAATGCCTATTACAGCGATTGAGAATATAGAAGAGTATTTCCCACTCCCTGAATATATGGCTGCAGGAGAAACCAATGTCTTCATGCTTGAAATCGACGGAGAAAGTATGATAAATGCCGGGATTTTAGATGGAGATAAAGTAATTGTTCGACAACAAAGTTCAGCAATTAATGGTGAAATTGTTGTAGCGATGACCGACGAAAACGAGGCGACTTGTAAACGTTTCTATAAAGAAGCGAATCATTTTAGATTACAACCAGAAAATGATGCACTAGAACCAATTATCTTAAATAACGTTACTATTTTAGGCAAAGTTATTGGCCTTTATAGAGATATTCACTAAAAGCTATATTTTGTTAGGCGGTTTTTATATTGATTTATTTTGAAACAGATAGACTAATTGCAAGAGATTATGTAGCAAGTGATTATGTTCCCTTTAGCGAAATGAACGGTGACAAAGTCGTAATGAAGTACTTTCCGTCTACACTTTCGAAAGAACAAAGTAATGCTTTTTTAGATAGAAATCAGCAAGAATTAGCGGCACTTGGCTACGGACTTTTTGCCATTGAAGAAAAATCTACTGGCGAATTTATTGGTTTTACCGGTTTTCATGAAGCAACTTTTGAAGCTGCGTTCACCCCTTGTATCGAAATTGGCTGGCGCTTAAAGAAAAGTGTATGGAACCAAGGTTATGCAACCGAAGCCGCACTAGGAGCTCTCGATTTCGCCAAACAGAAAACAACTATTGATGAAATTTACAGTTTCACCGCTATGTTAAATAAGCCATCAGAACAAGTAATGAAAAAAATCCATTTTACAAAAGTAGCTACATTTATGCATCCGGCTATAGCGGACGGACATCCATTAAAGCCACATATTCTTTATAAAGCATAGTAAAAAAACCTGTACAAAATTGTACAGGTTTTTTTAGCTCCAAATAAGAAGCGAAATATAAAGTCCGACGAGTGTAATAAACAATACTGGAATAGTAATCACGATACCTATTTTAAAATAGGATCCCCAGCTTATTTTTATACCCTTTTGAGCCAATACATGTAACCATAATAATGTTGCAAGCGAACCGATCGGCGTTATTTTAGGTCCTAAATCAGATCCGATAACATTTGCATAGACTAACGCTTCTTTCATCACTCCTGTAAATGAAGTATGATCGATTGCAAGTGCATTAATCATAACTGTTGGTAAATTATTCATTACAGACGACAATATCGCGGCAATAAAGCCCATCCCAATCGTACCTACGAAAAGCCCATAATGCGCAATATATGAAATAGCCTCTGCTAATAATTTAGTAATTCCCGCGTTTTGCAAACCGTATACGACGACATACATCCCAACCGAGAAAAACACAATATTCAACGGCGCCCCTTTTAAAATCTTCCTTGTTGAAACAGCATGACTCTTTCCACCAACTAGTAAAAAGATAAACGCTACAAGTAAAGCGATAAATGACACTGGAATGTCCAAAAAGCTACTTAAGAAATATCCAATCACAAGAATGATAAGTATTCCCCATGAAATCCGAAACATTTTTTTATCTTTAAGCGCAGAAGCCGGCTCACGAATTCCACTAATTTCATAAGTTCTAGGTAACGCTTTTCTAAAATAAATATAAAGAACAATAATACTCGCAACCAACGAAAAAAGCGTCGGAATCAACATTATTAATGCGTACTTTGAAAAACTAATGCCGAAAAAGTCAGCCGAAACTATATTCACTAAATTACTAACAACAAGCGGTAAAGAAGTCGTATCAGCAATAAATCCACTGGCAATGATAAAGGGAAACACCTTTTTTTCATCAAAATTAAGCGCACGCACCATCGCCAAAACAATTGGAGTTAAAATCAGAGCTGCCCCATCATTCGCAAAAAGGGCTGCCACTAGAGCTCCCAAAATAGAAATAAGTACAAACATGAGTAATCCGTTCCCTCTTGCTAACCTTGCCATATGTAACGCTGCCCATTCGAAAAAACCAATCTCATCTAAAATAAGTGAAATAATAATAATTGCAATAAAAGCGAGTGTTGCATTCCAAACGATGCCTGTTACAGTTACAACATCTGTTAAAGTGACAACGCCAAGTAATAATGCGAGTAATGCTCCAATACAAGCGGACCATCCAATCGACAAGTTTCTAGGTTGCCAAATAACAAATATAAGCGTTAAGGCGAATACTAAAACAGCTAAAGTAATCTGCATACCTGCCCCTTTCCCTAGCAAATATTAATCCCTTTTGCTAGCACATTTATAAATATATGCCTCAATCACCAAAACATCAAACATTTGATTTTCAATTGCATAAAAAAAGCTCGCTCCCAAGTCGGAAACGAGCTTTTTAATATTAATAAATTTCAAGATATTGTTCACGTTCCCACGGATGAACCGCTGTACGGAACATATCACATTCAATTGTTTTCGCTTCAATGAAATGTTCGAAAATATGTTCACCTAAGCCATCACGGATGATGTCATCTTTTTCAAGCTCGATTAAAGCATGACCTAAGCTTTCTGGTAAATCATAAATTCCTGTTGCTTCACGTTCCTCTTCGTTCATGCCGTAAATGTTACGGTCAACTGGCGCTGGAGGAGTTAGCTCATCTTTAATGCCGGACAAACCAGCTTTTAGAAGTACAGCCATTGCTAAATATGGATTAGCAGATGGATCCACACTACGTAATTCGAGACGAGTACTTAATCCACGAGAACTAGGAACACGTACTAGTGGGCTACGGTTCTTACCTGACCATGCAATGTAACATGGTGCTTCGTATCCAGGAACTAAACGCTTGAATGAATTAATTGTTGGGTTAGTAACAGCTGTAAATCCACGAGCGTGTTTTAACATACCCGCTAAGAAATGATAAGCTGTTTTGCTTAATTCAAGTTCGCCTTCTTTATCAAAGAATGCATTACCTTCTTCTGTAAATAAGGACATATTGAAATGCATCCCTGAACCATTTACACCAAATAGTGGTTTCGGCATAAATGTAGCATGTAAACCGTGTTTGCGAGCAATTGTTTTAACTACTAACTTAAATGTTTGGATGCTATCACACGCAGTAATCGCATCTTCATATTTAAAGTCAATTTCATGTTGACCTGGAGCTACTTCATGGTGAGAAGCTTCAATTTCAAAGCCCATTTCTTCTAATTCAAGTACAATGTCACGACGACAGTTTTCGCCTAAATCAGTTGGCGCTAAATCGAAGTAACCACCGCTATCATTTAATTCAAGTGTTGGGCGACGATTTTCATCTAGTTTGAACAGGAAGAATTCTGGTTCTGGTCCTAAGTTGAATTCAGTGAAACCTAGCTCTTCCATTTCTTTAAGTACACGTTTTAAGTTGGCACGTGGATCTCCTGCAAATGGTGTCATATCAGGATTATAAATGTCGCAAATCATTCTTGCTACTTTCCCTTTTTCAGCTGTCCAAGGGAATACTACCCATGTGTCTAAGTCCGGGAATAAATACATGTCGGACTCTTCAATTCTTACAAAACCTTCTATGGAGGAACCATCAAACATAATCTTGTTATCTAGTGCTTTCTTTAGTTGGCTAACAGGAATTTCCACATTCTTTATTATCCCGAGAATATCCGTGAACTGTAAACGAATAAATTTTACATTTTGTTCATCTGCAAAGCGGAAAATGTCTTCTTTTGTATATTTTGCCATAATCTAAATTCCTCCTAAATAATCTTTTTATATTAACTTCTAAATAAAGTAAATACCTCTTCTAATCTTTTTAAAACCTTGGTAATTGTTGTTTTCCTGTGGCATCTTGTTTTACAAAGCGGCCGGCTTGTTGCATTTCTTTTCTAAGTATTTTGCGTACATCATCATCTGTCAAAGGTTCTTTTGATTCTTTTTGCTGCATTTGATACATTTTCTTAATTCCCGCAATATTCAGACCATCATTCAAATAATCTTTTATCTCTAGCAAAACATCAATGTCTTGAAGTGAGTACAAACGGTGATTTCCTTGATTGCGTGCTGGATGGATTAATCCTTGGTCTTCATAGTAGCGAATTTGTCTAGCGGTGAGATCGGTTAGCTTCATCACAGGCCCAATTGGAAACAGCGGCATCGATCTCCGGATTTCCTTTTCACTCACGACAATTCCCCCTCAAAACATAATTATTTTTTGATGATAGTAGCATTATAATGTACGTCAGATGTTTTGTCAAATTTATGTAAGATTATCTAACATCTCTCACAAACCCATATATATCAACATTTTTACAACAAAAAAACCACGATAGAAACTACCGTGGTAAAAAAATAAAAACTTTTTTGAAAATGGATGTTACTTTTTTATAAAGAATTTTCTATTGCTCTAGTGACAGCAATTTTAACGTGTTCGTATGTTAAACCGCCTTGGACGTATAGTTGATAAGGTTCTCTAATCGGTCCGTCCGCTGTAAGTTCAAGGCTAGCTCCTTGAATAAATGTACCTGCTGCCATTATCACGTCATCTTCGTAGCCCGGCATATATGCGCCGATTGGCAAAACATGTGCATTAACTGGGGAGGCAGCTTGGATTGCTTGAGCAAAAGCAATCATTTTATCTTTGTTGTGGAAAGATACACTCTGGATTAAGTCAGTTCTTTTGGCATCCCAAAGCGGATCTGCTTCTACGCCGAATTCAGCTAACATAGCAGCAGTAAAACGAGCTCCCTTAATTGCTTGAGCAGTTACATGTGGTGCTAAGAAGAATCCTTGATACATTTCTAATAAGCTATAAAGCGATGCGCCCGCTTCTCTTCCTATCCCAGGAGTCGTCAACCGGTAGCCGCATAGGTCGACCAAAGCATTTCTCCCAGCAATATAACCACCAGTTTTTGCCAAACCTCCACCCGGATTTTTAATGAGCGATCCTGCAATAATATCTGCGCCTACTTCGGTCGGTTCTATTCGTTCCACAAATTCCCCGTAACAATTATCTACAAAAACAATGATATTGGGATTGATGTTCTTTACAAAAGTAACCATTTCTTTTATTTTCTCTATTGTAAAAGAAGGTCGATCTGCATAACCTCTAGAACGCTGAATACCAATCATTTTTGTGTTAGGGGATATTTTTTTAGATACTGCCGGATAATCTATTTCACCATTTGTTAGTAGCGGTACTGCATCGTAGCCAATTTGAAAGTCTTTAAGCGAACCTTGACCTTCGCTTCTAATACCCACGATTTCTTCTAACGTATCATATGGCTCACCAGTTATATATAACAACTCATCCCCTGGGCGCAAGATTCCGAATAGAACGGTAGAAATTGCATGCGTACCAGAAATGATTTGCGGTCTAACGAGAGCAGCTTCTGTTTTAAATACGCTTGCATACACGCGTTCTAACGTATCTCTCCCTTCGTCATCATAACCGTAACCAGTCGATGGATTAAAATGAAAATCACTTACTTTATTTTCCTGGAAAGCATCAAGCACTTTTGCTTGGTTAAATTCGGCAATTTCATCAGTTTCGTTTTGTAATGAAGCAATTTGTTGTTCGACTTTTTTTCTTATTGTTTGAATTTCAGTCATTAGTAGTTTCCTTTCTAGGTCGATAACCCTCGATTCGGTAACATGCTTTTTCTTCCATATATTCAAGCTTTGTTATCCATGCTTGTTGTTTCAGTTGCGCTAATTCCTTACCTTTTTCCTCAGATAAATCTTCTATAAAGAAAGTCCAGTTTTTCTCAATTAGTTCAATCATTCGTTGTTTTATTTCTTTAGGAGCATCTTGATCCAATGCTGAAATAAGTAGGTGCTCTGGGCGATCAGGTACGAATGTAGACGGCGCTTTGTCCATTTTATTATAGACAATTAATGTTGGAAGGTGACTCATCTCAAGCTCTTCTAGCAAGTTTATTACAGTCGTTTCATGCTGTAAGTAATCTGGGTCAGAGGCATCCACTACATGAATTAAAACATCAACATTTGCGGTTTCCTCCAACGTAGAACGAAATGCTGCGATCAAAGTTGTTGGCAAGTCTTGAATAAAACCTACTGTATCTGTTAAAAGTGCTTGAAACCCGCCTTCAAATCGAATTTTTCTTGTGGTTGGATCGAGTGTTGCAAATAATTTATCCTCTTCAAGTGTCGTCTCATTTGTTAGACGGTTGAAAATGGTTGATTTTCCCGCATTCGTATAACCGATTAAACCGAAACGAAATACGGATTGGGTGTTTCTTCTATCAATAATACGCTTGCGATGTCGCTCGACGTGTGTCAGTTGTGCTTTTATATCATGCATTTTTTCGCGGATATGACGTTTATCCATTTCTAGTTTCGACTCACCTGGACCTCTTGAACCAATTCCGCCCCCTAATTTCGAAAGCGAGGCACCTTGTCCACTAAGTCTAGGTAGTAAATATTTGTACTGAGCATAGGCGACTTGCAGTTTACCTTCTTTAGACTTAGCGCGCATCGCAAAAATATCTAAAATCAATTGTGTGCGGTCAATAATTCGGGCATCCACTATTTTAGAAATATTGCGCACTTGTGTAGCACTAAGTTCACTATTAAAAATAACGACATCCGCTTCATGCATTTCCACTAACTCTGAAAGTTCCATCAGCTTACCTGAACCTATGAAGGACGTCTGACTCACACGTTCTAATTTTTGAATCAACTCATCCATAACTTCCCCGTTCGCCGTTTTAGCAAGGCTATGGAGTTCGCTCATGGAGTTCCAAAAAGCTTCTTCTGTTTTATTTGGCAATATGACGCCTACAAGTATTATTTTCTCCCGTTCCACAAGTACATCTCCCTTTTTCAGACAAAACTAATCGTAGCATATTTTTGGTGTAAAAAAAAGACATGAAACATCGCCAAAACGAGTTTCTTGCCTTTTAAAGGAATTGCTTATTCCGCATCAGGATTCAAAGCGACATTCTTTTGCGGGGAGAAAGTTGAAATTGCGTGTTTAAATACAAGTTGTTGTTTTCCTTCGACATCTAGTAGTACGGTAAAATTGTCAAAACTTACAACGCGTCCTCTTAACTGAAAGCCATTTGTTAAAAATACTGTTGCAAGAATTTTTTCCTTACGCAATTGATTTAAGTAATAGTCCTGTAACCCTTGTCCACCTTGTTTCATAATTTCCCTCTCCAATCTCTATCTTATACTAAAAAATTCCCAAACCCCAATGTAGTTTCATTGTGCAATTGGTTGGCTAATTTCAAATACCCTTTATTTCTTACTACCAAACAGAAAAGTGTTATTTAGATGCTAAAAATGTCTTCACTTTTTCCATTGCTTCAGTGTCAGTTGTGCTAACACCCGCTTGAATCCAGTCAATATCCATTCTATTTCTAAACCACGTTAACTGTCTTTTCGCGAAATGACGCGAGTTTTTTTGAATTAATTCTTTTGCTTCTTCAAGCGAACTATTTCCGTCAAAATAAGTAAATAATTCTTTATAACCGATACCTCGTATGGCTGGAACATCGACTAAATGTTCATTATATAGTTTCGATGCTTCTGAAACTAGTCCTTCTTCAAACATTAGCTCTACGCGCCTATTGATTCGTTCATAAAGCAACTCTCTGTCTAAATCAAGTCCTAGAAAAAGAGGTTGATATGCTTCGTTTAACGTATGATGAACTTGATATTCAGAAAAAGGTTTTCCAGTCAAATGTATCACTTCTAGAGCCCTTATGACACGCCTTTTATTATTTTCATGAATAAGTTCTGCGCTTTTTGGATCAAGTTGATCTAACATTTGCCATAAAGTCGTTTTGTCCAATTGATCTAGTTCTCTTCGGTAAGCCTTATCTTCACTTGCATTTCCAAAACCATAATCATAAAAAACAGACTGAATATATAGTCCTGTTCCACCAACTATTATTGGAAGTTTTCCTCTATTATGTATGGATTCAACTAAGCTCCTTGTTTCTGCTTGGAATTTTGCTGCTGTAAAAGGAACAGCTGGGTCAGTTACATCAATTAGATAATGTTTTATCCCATCCATTTCTTCTGGTGTGATTTTTGCGGTACCAATATCTAATCCACGATATACTTGCATAGAGTCGCCGCTAATGATTTCTCCATCAAAATTCTTCGCTAAGGTAATACTAAGACTTGTTTTACCGACAGCAGTTGGGCCAACGATGACGATAACAGGAATCTTACTCAAAAAAAAACCTCCTTTTCGCCTGTAATCAATGTACCATGAAAATGGTTTCTTGAAAATAGCGAAAATGATTTTTTTCATAAAAAAAGCGCAAATCTGGAAGAAATGCGCTCTTTTTATGATTCTTTTATCTATCATGCCAATCTGCTGGTTCTCTGGCATCATTAATTTGGATATTTAATTCTTCTATATAAGTTTGTTTTACATCGTCGCTCCAGTGGAATTGTTTGGCCATTTCATCTACAACAGCGTCTTTCCATTCAAGTAAATATGGCATATCAAATAGCAAGTAACCGGTACGGCGTAACAAGAAATCAATCGGCGTTGTTACGGCTTCATGTTGAATCGAATAGCGAAGTTCTGCATAAAGGCTATTTGGTAGAGTAGTTTCATTTTGGTCTTTGTGTTCTTGCGCGTAGGTAAATAATTGATCAATATTACTACCAAACCGTTTAGCAATTTCGCGACCTTCTTCTAGTGTCCAACCGAAACGATTATTTCCTTCTTTCGCTTTTTTCGAAAGGAATGCTTCTAATTGTTCTGAACCACCAATGTCTCCGCCTGAGATAGGTAAATGTTTTGTTTGTACTGGTTTATATTTTTTACCAGTTTCTTTGGATAATGTTTTGGATACATCGTCTAGTAATTTTTCAGCCATTTTACGGTAGCCTGTTAATTTACCACCAGCCATTGTGATTAAGCCACTTTCAGAGAACCAAACTTCATCTTTCCGAGAAATTTCAGAAGGATCTTTTCCTTCTTCGTAAATAAGCGGACGCACGCCAGCCCAGCTTGATTCAATGTCTTTTTCGCTAATATGCACATCTGGGAACATATAGTTGATCGCTTTAATAACATAATTATGGTCAGACTCGAGTGCTTTCGGATTAATTACTGCTTCATCATAAACTGTATCCGTTGTACCAACATACACTTTTTTATCACGAGGGATAGCAAAAACCATTCGACCATCTGGTGTATCGAAATAAACCGCTTGTTCCATTGGGAATTTTTGTTTATCGATAACTAAATGAATACCTTTTGTTAAGCGAAGGTGTTTATTATTTGTAGCATAGTCGAGTTTTCTTACTTTATCTACCCATGGTCCAGCAGCATTAATTACGCGATGTCCTTTAATATCGTAAGCTTTGCCAGTTAGACGGTCTGTTACAGTCACGCCGACCACTTGTTTTTTATCATCATATAAGAAGTGTTCTGCTTTTGTATAATTAATTGCGTTTGCGCCAAGTTCAACGGCTTTTTTCATTACTTCAATCGTTAATCTGGCATCATCGGTCCGGTATTCCACATAATAACCAGAGCCTTTTAAGCCATCTTTTTTAACAAATGGGTTTTTCGCTAATGTTTCTTTGGCGCTTAAAATCTTGCGACGTTCATTTTTCTTCACGCCTGCTAAATAGTCATATAAACGAATACCAAAGGAAGCTGTTGTTTTACCCATATTTCCACCTTTATGGAATGGCAACATCATCCATTCTGGAGTCGTAACGTGTGGACCATTTTCATAAACGATAGCGCGTTCTTTCCCAAGGTCTGCTACTTCTTTAATTTCAAATTGTTGTAGGTAACGTAAGCCACCGTGGACTAATTTCGTGGAGCGACTTGAAGTTCCGCTTGCGAAGTCACCCATTTCTACTAGCGCCACACTCATACCTCTGGAAGTTGCATCTAATGCGATTCCTGCTCCAGTAATACCGCCACCAACAATGACTAAATCAAATTTTTCTTCTTGTAAATTTCTTTCAATGGTTTCTCTATCAAAAGCTGAGAATAATTGTACCATTTTGTTTGCCCCCTTCAAATTGTTTACGTCTGATTTATGCCTTCTTGCTACTTTTCCACTATTCCAATGAACTGAAACGCTTTAAGTTATAAAAAAACAAAAAAAGAGACTGCAAATGAAGGCGATTGCGCTCGCCTTTTGCAGTCTCTCCGAATCTCAGACAATTTAATTATTAACTTACTTCGATTATAGCTTGTAATCTTTTAGAATGAAAGCGTTTTGCTCAGAGACTTGTTTTACTCTCTTTAATTGCTACAGCTCTTTCCGGAAAATCAGTCATAATTCCTTTTGCATGAATATCTATAAAATGAGTTATGTCCGCTTCTTTATTCACTGTCCAAAAACGCGCTGGAATGTGTTGGAGAATTGGGTTGTTTTCCGCTTTTATTGGCGGATGAACCGCGTCTAAGTGAATTTTTTCATGTAGGGGAAGCACCTTGTCTAAATTGCCATGTGTGATAAGCGCTAACCTTGCTCCACTATCTAGTTCTCTAAGGCGAATGAGGGTATCAGGATTAAAAGAAGAATACATCCGCTCAACATTCGGAAACTGACTGGCTAATTCTAACACTTTTTTCTCAATACCTTCATATTCAAAGACGTCTGTTTTTAATTCAATATTGAGGCTTACTCCAGTGTGATTCACTAATTTAAATACTTCTTCTAAAGTAGGCACGCGAACTTTTCTAAAAAAGTGTTTGGCGGTATATAATTTTTTCACCTCAAGCAATGTAAAATCTTTTAAAAATCCTGTCCCATTAGTCGTTCTGTCCACACGTTCGTCATGCATTACGATTAATTCTCCAGATTTTAGTACATGTATGTCTAATTCTATCCCATCTGCACCTGTTTCTATAGCTTTTTTCATAGCCGGCAATGTATTTTCAGGATGTGTGCCACTACTTCCTCTATGAGCATAAATCTCTGTCAAATCGCTTCCCCCCAAACTATTTACTTATAATTACTATAACAAAAATAAGTAAATATACTCAAATTTTTAAAATCCATGTATAATTTCAGCTTTTTAAATTACTTCTTGTTTTATCTATGGTATTATAGTATGGAGCTAAAAACAGATGGCTTTACTATCTCTGTCTAAGTTTACACACATATATTTATCACAAATAGGAGATGTTAATTTGAAAAGGACTACTCGCTACAGTAGAAAATATGTTCCGAGTATTGATGGACTTCGAGCACTCGCTGTTATCGCTGTAATTGCCTACCATCTGAACTTCAGTTGGGCTAAAGGCGGATTCATCGGCGTCGACATATTTTTCGTCTTATCTGGTTATTTAATTACGAACATTTTATTAACACAATGGGAAAAAAATCAATCACTGCAGTTAAAGCAATTTTGGCTCAGACGTTTTCGACGGCTTATTCCAGCTGTTTACGTGATGATTGTAGTAGTTGTGATTTATTCCGTGTTTTTCCATCCTGAAATTTTAAAAAACTTACGTGGTGACGCCATTGCTTCATTCTTTTATGTAAGTAATTGGTGGTTTATTTTCCATAATGTATCTTATTTCGATTCATTTGGACTCCCATCACCGTTAAAAAACTTATGGTCTCTTGCAATTGAAGAACAATTTTATATGGTTTGGCCTTTGTTTTTACTTGTATTCCTCAAGTGGGTTAAAAATCCTAAATTACTTTTAAAAATCGTTGTAGGATTAGGCCTTCTTTCTGCGATTTTAATGACTGTGTTATATGTCCCGGGAACTGATCCGAGTCGAGTTTATTATGGAACAGATACAAGAGCATTTGATTTACTAGCTGGTTGTGCACTCGCTTTTGTTTGGCCTTTTAACCGACTTAGCCCAGTTGTACCGAAGAAAAGTAAAGCTGCTCTTAATATTGCTGGAACAATTAGTATTCTTTTCTTCCTATTATTTACAGCGTTTGTTAGTGAATACCAACCATTTTTATACCGCGGTGGTTTGCTGTTAGTTGCCATTCTTGGTGTTATCATGATTGCAACTATCTCCCACCCAGCCTCTTATTTAAGCAGAATTTTTAGTTTTAAACCGCTTAGATGGATTGGGACACGTTCCTATGGTATTTATTTATGGCACTATCCAATTATTACTTTGACTACACCTGTTTTAGAAATCACGCAGCCCAATATTTGGCGCGCTATCTTGCAAGTTGCCGCAACATTTATTATCGCTGAATTATCGTTTCGTTTCATTGAAACACCTATTCGCAAAAACGGCTTCATTAATTATTTCAAAGGATTCAAAGATAAAAATTATTTTGTCTTGAAAAATAAACCGGTTGGCAAATGGCTTAGTATTGCTGGCCTTGTAGCTGTTTTAGCAGTGTTTGCGCTTGGGATGACTAATGTTCTTTCTGTAAATACAAACGCAGAAAAACAACAAACATCCGTTAAAACCACAACATCCACAAAAGATACTGAGAAAGAAACCAAAAAAGAAACAGAAGAGAAAGAGAAAGAAAAAGAAAAAACAACAACGGATACAGAGAAAAAGAAAGAACCCGAAACAAATAAAGCTGCGGGACAAAATGATCCAACCCAACCAGATAACAAAGATAAAGCTGCAACTCCAACCCCTACGATTACTCAAACGGTAGCTATTGGTGATTCGGTAATGCTTGACATCGAACCATACTTAAAAGAAGCAGTTCCTAATGTAACAATTGATGGTCTAGTTGGCCGACAATTGCGCGATGCTATAAATACTGCAACTGGTTATAAGAAGTTTAATAGCGAAAACAGCTCAGTAATATTAGAACTCGGCACAAACGGTCCTTTCACTGAAGATCAACTGAATACACTATTAGACCAATTCGATAAAGCAACTATTTATCTAGTCAACACACGAGTCCCTAGAGGATGGCAAAATGAAGTAAACAAAAGCATTTCTAACGCAGCCTCACGTCCAAACGTGACTGTCGTTGATTGGTATTCAAGGTCAAGTGGTCAGTCGCAATACTTCGCTCCTGATGGTGTTCATTTAACTAAATCAGGTGCTCAAGCCTATGTCGCGATGTTAACAAGTGTAATGAAAAAATAGTAAGCTGCCCTAATCCGGGCAGCTTTTTTGTTTACTATATTTAAACCTTGTCTATTGATAGCCAAAAAAACTACCCGTTCACTGATTAAACGGGTAGTTTTTGTATATTATTTTTTACGAGCAATTAGAACGCCTAATCCTAAAACTAGGAATCCTACTGCTACTCCAGTTACAGGTAAAGAATCACCTGTTTTTGGTAAACTTGCTTTGCTGGCTGTTACTAATGTTGAGTTGCCAGAGTTAGCTTTTTTACTAGCTTTCGGACTAGAAGAACTTGAATCTTCTGATGTTGAATTAGTTGAGTCGGTTGAGTCCATTGAATCCGTTGAGTCAACAGATGTTCCAGGATCTTCTGCTGGCGCTGGATCATTTGATGGATCAGGGTCAGATGCAGGATCCGGTGTTGGCGTTGGGTCTGGTGTTGGATCCGGCGTTGGTGTAGGCGTTGGATCTGGCGCCGGTGTTGGATCTACAACTTTAACAGTAACTTTAAATGGTGTTGCTTTTTGTTTCGCTGTTCCTGCATTTAGTGTAACTGTATATTCACCAGCTGTTGTTAAATCAACAACTGTATCAAAGTCTGTCGTAATCGCAGCACTATTGTTCGTTACAGCATTAATATCCGTTAAAAATTCAGCTTCTGTTTTTGCGTCATTCATATTGTAACTAACTTCTGTTTCTGCAGTAATCACTGTTTGTTCAACGATAGTAACGGTTACTTGTACTGGATCAGCCGTTAAACCAGCTGAATTAGATGCATTTAAAGTAACTGTATAAGTTCCTGGTGTAGAGAAATCTACTTTATCTGCAAAGTCGCTTGTAATTGTTCCACCATTGGCACTTGCATTAATATCTTTTAAGAATTGTTCTGGTGTAACGGTTTGTCCTTGCGTATAAGATACATTATCGTCTGCTTCAATACTTACGGAATGATCGACATTATATAATCCGCCAGAAAGAATATTTGTTATATTAAACGTTCCATTGGCTAAATTTGGTGGTGTTGCAATGTTATTTCCATCGAAAGCAGCAACCATATATAACATTCCCATACTATCATAGTTTTCTTTGGAAAAATTCTTTAGTGTCACACCTTCTTGTGAAATGGAAGTTTTAGCATCCGTAAATTCATAACCACAATCTACTTCAATCATTAAATTAGCAGGATTTGTATCGTACTGTAAAATGGTTCCATCGTAGTTATAAATCGTTTGTTTATCCAAAATTTTAAATGGAATAAATAACGTTTGTTCTGCTTCATTAAATGTTAGCTCGCTACTCTTAATATTCTTGCTTGCTTCATCTTCAAATCTTTGATCATTAGCAATAAAAGATTGTAATTTTGGAAACTCTGCAAGCCCTCCGAAATCGTCAATTTGACACGATATAGCCATTAAATTGGTTAAATTAGGCAGGCTTTTTAATGAAGCAATATTAGTTATTTGGTTATTATAACTTATATTAAGATCTTTCAAATTGGGAATCTCGTTAATTTTAGTAAACACCGAATTGTCAAGATTTGCTTGGTATAAATTTAAAGTTACTAAATTAGTCATATTATTTAGGTTAGGGATTTTATCAGTGGTAACATTATTACCCTTGATACTTAAAGTTTTAAGTTCAGGAAATTTTGTTACTATGTCATAAGATATATTCATATTATTGAATGATAGTCTCGTAATATTCTTTGCATATTCTAAACCTGTTAAATTAGTAATTTCCCCATCCAATGAAACACTCTCTAACCTGCTCATTTCATCCTCTGTAATATCAGCAGTAGCGGGTTTCATCATATGTTCGTTTAATTGTTTTTTTAGTTCTGGATCTGGAATATTTACTACATCTTGACTTGCTTGTAATCCTTGTTCTTCTGCGGCAAAACTAGGTAAAGAAACTTGAGAAAGTGGTACCATAACCATGACACTACAAATCCCGACTTTCATAATTTTAGATTTAATCGACATATGCTGTTGTTCCTCTCTGTACTTAGATTAATTACAAATGTAATCGTCTAAAACGGCTGTCTGCTCGTCTTAACAATGTAAATTATAGTCCGGTATAGACCAAATACCAATGGACAAATTGTGAACATTCCACGATATATTAATCATATAATTAAAAAAGAACTATGCTAGCCAAGAGGAATGGCTTAGTAATGAGCCTTGGAAGAGTATTTTATTGAGTAGTAAACGAATCATAAAATATGGCGAAAGTGTGACTTTTTGGCGGAATACGCTTTCAAAAAAACAAGTATATCCCGCGAAAGGTCTCTACTAAGAAAAAAACTCCCTATTCACATAGAGAGATTTTTCCGTTTATTCACCAAAGACATTTTTCCATTCGCTTCGTTTCGCTAAGAATTCTTCTGCAAGCTCTTTGGCACCTTCTAAACTATGACTCGCTGCCCAACCGCATTGTACTTCATTGCATGCTGGAACAGAATCGGCAGCTAATACATCCGTTAAAGTGGTAGCTAAAATTTCTAAAGCGTCATCATAATCATTATGGTTGATAAATGACATATAAAAACCAGTCTGACAGCCCATTGGACTAATATCGACTAATTTATCAGTATGGTTTCTGGCAAGTTCAGCCATCAAGTGTTCTAGAGAGTGCAGTGCAGGCATTTCCATATGTTCTTTATTCGGTTGCTTAAAGCGAACATCATACTTATAAATCTCATCCCCATGCACACCAACTTTTGTTCCAGCAAGTCTAACAAAAGGCGCTTTTACTTTGGTGTGATCTAAATTAAAACTTTCTACGTTCATTTTTTCTGCCATCATTGTACCCTCCTTTTATTCTTAGTTATTATATCAAAAAAAAGAATCCTTGCATATTTTCTATGCGAGGATTCTTACTTTTATTCGTCTTTAGCGTCTGTTGTATCTTTTATTTCTGGTATATCTAGCCAGATAGAAGTTGGTTCACCTTCCATCGTTTCATCTAATACGAAAGAGCCATTAGAATAACGATCCGTTACACGAAGGTTTGCTACATCTATTTCTACAATTTGTTCTCTGTTAGTTTCAATAAACAAGTGGTCTTTACTATCAGCAAGCGTCAGACCAATGAAACGATGCGGATTACTTTTCAGTTCGCGAAGCATTAGTAAGCCACGTTTTGCTCTTGAAATTGGTTCAAATTCACTTGCTTTCATTTGTTTCAAGGAGCCGCGTTGTGTGGCTAATAAGATATGTTTGTTATCATTCGGTGTAAGCACCACTCCGCCTATAACCACGTCACCTTGTTTAAGATTGATTGCTTTAACACCCGCAGTTCTAGCGCCTGATTCAGGAATTTCAGCGATTGGATAACGTAATCCATAACCATTCCTAGTAGCTAGAAAAATATCTTCGGTTCCATCAATTAAATATACATTCAAAAGTTCATCTTCTTTTAACTTAATGGCCATCATTGATTTAGAATAACGCTGCGGTTTGTAATTTGTAATAGCCGATTGTTTTGTCATGCCGTTTTTGGTGACAAATAAAAATCGTTTTTGTTCTGTAAAGGAATCGATAGCGATAACAGAGCGAATTTCTTCCCCTGCAGATAAATCACTCGCTAAGTGACTAACGTGATCGCCAAGGTTTTTCCAGCGAATATCAGGTAGTTCGTGTACTGGTCGATAAATGAAATTCCCTTTATTTGTAAATAATAATAACGAATCAAGAGAATTCATTTTTTGAATGAAAATCGCGTGGTCTGCTTCCTTCATTGCTAACTCTGCACCATTTGAAGCCGCATAAGAACGCTGACTTGTGCGTTTAACATAGCCTTCTTTTGTTACAGAAACAATCACATCTTCATTAGCCACAAGTACTTCTGTGTCAATTTTGATTTCTGTAATTTCAGCTTGTACTTCTGTCCGACGAGCAGTTTTGTATTTTTTCTTAATATCAGCTAATTCCGATTTTAAGACTGCAACAAGTTCTGCTTCGTCGCCAAGGATTTTCTCTAAAATACTAATTTGTTCTGCAAGTTCTTTTGCTTCACTTTGAAGTTCGTGAATATCTGTATTCGTTAAACGATAAAGTTGCAAGGATACAATTGCTTCAGCTTGTTTTTCACTAAAATCGTATGTTGTTTGCAAGTTTAATTTCGCATCACGTTTATCTTTAGAACCACGAATTAATTTAATCACTTCATCTAAAATAGAAAGAGCTTTGATTAAGCCTTCTAAAATATGTTGGCGAGCGCGCGCTTTTCTAATGTCGTATTCAGAACGTTTAGTAATAATTTCTTTTTGGTGTTCGATATAAGCATCAAGCATCGGGATAATTCCCATTAATTCCGGACGCTTATTATGAATTGCAACCATATTAAAATTATAACTTACTTGTAAATCTGTATTTTTAAAGAGGTAATTCAGTACGCCTTCCGCATTTGCATCTTTTTTAAGTTCTACGGCAATACGCAGTCCAGTGCGGTCAGTTTCATCGCGCACTTCTGAAATCCCTTCAATTTTTTTCTCAATACGAAGTTCGTCCATTCGCTTAACTAAATTGGCTTTATTTACTTCATATGGAATTTCATGAATGGTAATTTGCTTCCTACCGCCACGAATATCTTCAATCTCTGTTTTAGAACGAACAACTACGCGGCCTTTTCCTGTTTCATAAGCTTTACGAATTCCGTCAATCCCTTGAATAATTCCACCAGTTGGGAAATCGGGGCCTTTGACAATTTTCATAATATCTTCTGTTGTCGAAAATGGCTTATCAAGACGTTTAATTACAGCTTCAATAATTTCAGTTAAATTGTGTGGCGGGATATCAGTTGCGTATCCGGCCGAAATACCAGTTGAACCATTTACCAAAAGGTTAGGAAAACGCGCTGGTAAAACAGTTGGCTCACTAGAAGTATCATCAAAGTTTGGGATAAAATCGACTGTTTCTTTTTCAATATCACGTAGTAGTTCAGCTGATATTGGAGAAAGACGTGCTTCGGTATAACGCATTGCAGCTGGTGGATCACCGTCAACACTACCGTTATTTCCGTGCATTTCGATAAGCATATTACGTACTTTCCAGTCTTGACTCATCCGTACCATCGCTTCATAAACGGAAGAATCACCATGCGGATGGTAATTACCGATAACGTTTCCGACTGTTTTAGCAGATTTACGGAAACCTTTTTCAGCAGTATTTCCTTCGACATTCATTGCAAATAAAATTCGGCGTTGTACGGGTTTTAGTCCGTCTCGCACGTCTGGAAGCGCACGTTCTTGAATAATATATTTACTATATCTACCAAAACGGTCGCCCATAACTTCTTCAAGTGCTAAGTCTTGGATATGTTGTTCTGGATTACTCAAATGTCTTTCGCCTCCTCAACCATCATGTTTTCATTTTCTAAAATGTTTTGGTTATCTTCCATAGAAAACTCGACATGCTTTTCAATCCACTGACGTCTTGGTTCTACTTTGTCGCCCATCAGTGTTGCTACGCGTCGTTCTGCGCGTGCGGAATCATCTACGCGCACACGAATTAACGTACGTGTATCTGGGTTCATTGTTGTTTCCCAAAGTTGGTCTGCATTCATTTCCCCAAGACCTTTGTAAC
The DNA here is from genome assembly GCF_946902005.1 of Listeria sp. Marseille-Q6474. Taxonomy (NCBI): domain Bacteria; kingdom Bacillati; phylum Bacillota; class Bacilli; order Caryophanales; family Listeriaceae; genus Listeria; species Listeria sp. Marseille-Q6474. Next base: position 419,188 of record NZ_CAMPPS010000001.1, read on the forward strand.
GTTGAATCATATAGCCTTTACCGATTTTTTGAATAGCTGCATCTAATTCTTCGTCTGTCCAGGCATATTCAATCACTTCTTTTTTTCCAGAACCACGGCTTACTTTGTAAAGTGGTGGTAATGCGATAAAGACTTTTCCTGCTTCCACAAGAGGTCGCATATAACGGTAGAAAAATGTTAATAATAGTACTTGAATGTGGGCACCATCCGTATCAGCATCGGTCATGATAACTACTTTGTCATAGTTACAGTCCTCAACATCAAACTCAGTACCAACTCCAGCACCAACTGTATGAATAATGGTACTAATTTCTTCGTTTTTTAGAATATCTTGCAATTTTGCTTTTTCGGTATTAATTACTTTTCCTCGAAGTGGCAAAATTGCTTGGAAACGGCGGTCACGACCTTGTTTGGCAGATCCACCAGCCGAGTCTCCTTCGACAAGATACAGTTCATTTTTGTTAGGATTTCTTGATTGTGCTGGTGTCAATTTTCCAGAAAGAAGTGTTTCTGAACGTTTCTTTTTCTTGCCATTACGTGTTTCTTCACGGGCTTTTCTGGCTGCTTCTCTTGCTTCTCTTGCTTTAACTGCCTTTTTAACTAGAAGAGAGCTTGTTTCTGGGTTTTCAGCAAGGAAGTAAGCTAAATGTTCCGCCACAACTGCATCAACTGCTTGACGCGCTTCCTGTGTCCCTAGCTTCTCTTTTGTTTGACCTTCAAATTGAAGAATTTTTTCTGGTACGCGAATAGAAAGTACAGCGGATAAGCCTTCGCGAATATCGCTACCTTCAAGATTTTTATCTTTTTCTTTTAGTAAGTTTACCCGACGAGCGTAGTCATTGAAAATACGTGTCATCGCAGCTTTCATTCCAGACTCATGCGAACCTGCTCCACGAGTTCGTACGTTATTAACAAAACTCAAGATATTTTCAGAGTAGCCATCATTGAATTGGAACGCCATTTCTACTTCAATGGTCGCATTTTCTCCTTCAAAACTGACTACTGGGTGAAGTACATCTTTTCCTTCATTAATATATTCAACAAAGTTCTTCACACCTTCTTCAAAGTGGAAAGACTCTGCCATTCCAACACGTTCGTCGACTAATTGAATTAGCATGCCTTTAAGAAGAAATGCCGATTCTCTTAAACGTTCGGATAATGTTTCATAATTAAAGGAAGTTGTTGGGAAAATGGCTGGATCTGGTTTAAAGCGAATCGTAGTACCAGTGGCTTTAGATTTGCCGATTTTTTTAAGTGTTCCATCTGGTTTCCCGCCATCTTTAAATTTTTGCTGGTATGTTGCGCCGTCACGATTGATTGTAACAACTAGCCATTCAGAAAGTGCATTTACAACAGAAGACCCTACGCCGTGAAGTCCTCCACTTGTTTTATAGCCACCTTCTTGGCCAAACTTACCGCCAGCATGAAGAACGGTCAAAATAACTTCTACCGTAGATTTACCAGTTTTATGCATTCCAACTGGCATTCCGCGGCCTTCATCGCTAACACTAACGCTACCATCATCATGAAGCGTCACAACTATCTTTTTACCAAATCCTGCAAGGGTCTCATCGACCGAGTTATCTACTATCTCATATACTAAATGGTGCAGCCCGCGTACATCAGTTGAGCCAATATACATCGCTGGGCGTTTCCGGACCGCTTCCAGTCCTTCAAGCACCTGAATAGAATCATCATTATACTCATTCCGATTCATATTTCAAAACTCCCTTCATTCCATCAATCTGCAACTTTACGTTGTTCTTCGCTTAAAACCACCTTATCAGAATAGCATTAACCAGCTAATTAATAAAGTGATAGTTTAGTGACAAATTCCTTTTCATAAAAAAACAGGCTCTGCTATAAGAACCTGCTTCCTTCAAAAATGGTTGTTAGTAATCCATTTCTTGATAAGCAACCTTAATGCAATAATCCATGACAGTAGAATATCCTTTTTCTGTCAAAAAATCAAATGCTTCCTGATTAACAATGCCAAGTTGTGCCCAAAACACGTCTGCGTCTATTTGGTCGAATTCCCGCGCTATGTCTGGTAAAAATTCCGAGCGACGGAAAACATTCACAATATCAACGTGTTCTTTAATGTCAGTTAATCTCTTTACAGCTTTTTCTCCAAGAATTTCATTTGCATTAGGATTTACTGGAATAATTTTATACCCAGCTTGTTGCATGATTTGGCTTACTCGGTAACTTGTGCGGTCTGGTTTATCACTCAAACCAACGACTGCGATTACTTTTGCTTCTCTTAAAATATGCGCTATTTCCTCTTTTGTTGGATTTTGCATTAGTCTAATCGCCCCCTACTATTCTTTCTAATCATAAGCTATTTTTGCGGTTTTTTCAACTTTTCATCGTGTTTTATCAGAACAATTTAGCCAAAAATCTTTTTTTTATGCTATAATTCTTTATGGAAAACATCATTTCTTCTTGAGGGGTTTAAAAATGACTATTAATTTAATTCTGCTTTCTTTGTTAGCTTATGTAATCGGTTCAATACCTTCTGGCTTATGGATCGGTAAAATTTTTTACAAAAAAGATATTCGTGATTTTGGTAGCGGAAATTTAGGAGCTACAAACTCCTTCCGTGTTTTAGGGGTAAAAGCGGGCAGTATTGTTACAGTGATGGATATTTTAAAAGGTACTGTCGCAACATTACTTCCATTCTTTTTCCAACTAAATGTTAATCATCATTTCTGGTTACTTACGGGAGCATTTGCGATTATCGGACATAGTTTCCCGCTTTTCGCAGGATTCAGAGGTGGGAAAGCAGTTGCTACTTCTGCTGGTGTTATCCTTGCTTATGCACCACTTTTGTTTGTAGCAGCACTAGTCGTTTTCTTATTAACATTAAAAATCAGCAAATATGTGTCGCTTAGTTCAATGATTGGAGCACTTGCAGCATTAATTATTTCTTTTTTCATGGGAGACTGGATTTTAATTATCCTCGTTGCTTGCATCGCTCTCTTTGTTATTTGGCGCCACCGAGCAAATATTACGCGCATTCGAAACGGCGAAGAACCAAAAATAAAATGGATGTAATAAAAACCCAGCAGAGTTATTTAGCTCTGCTGGGTTTTTGTTTTAACCAATAGTAATTTTATATTCAGAAGCGAAAACTGCTTCTGGTTCTAGATGTTCAATACCTGCTTTATCTCGAAGCTCAACAGATTTTCCAGCACCATCTGCAATTCCGTACCAAGGTTCGATACATAAGAAAGGCGTTCCTGCTTTTGCTGTCCAAACCCCAACAAACGGGAACTCTGGAAATGACACTTTTACAAAATGTGGAGTTTTGTCTGATTTAATCGTAATTTCTTTTTGCTTTAATGCTTCAAAAATCAGTGCATCATTTTTAAATAAATCATAGCTTAATGGCAAATATCTTGCTGGTTCATTGACAACTTTTTCAATTTCCCCACTGCGATAAGGACCTTCTAAACAAAGTGTTTCGAGATTCTCTTCTGTTCCAAAATCCAAATAATAATCTTCAAATGTAGTTCCGTCAGTAAGTGGTAAATTAAAGGCTGGATGCGCACCGATGGAAAAATAGATGCGCTTATTGTCTGTATTTTCCACTTCATAAGAAACCGCAACTGAATCTTTTTCTATTGTATAAATAATCGATAATTTAAATTTATACGGATAAATCGTTAATGAATCTTCATCCGCATCTAGTTCAAAGCGTACAGCGTTTTCTGTGTGCTCCACTACTTTAAAATCACGATCACGCGCAAAGCCATGTTGACCTAAGTGATACGGGTTACCATCTACAAAATAAGTATCCTCAACAAGTCTACCTACCGTCGGAAATAGAACCGGAGAATGGCGCCCCCAAAAGGCACTATCTGCATTCCATAAATACTCTAACTTAGTATCTTTGTGGAAAATTCGCGTTAATTCAGCACCAGCTTCTTTCATTTCTACAAGTAGTAATTCATTTTCTAGTTTAATCATTGTTATTTCTCCTCCAAATGAAACCGCTCGATTTGTTCAAAGGCTTTTTCTTTTTTTAGTACAACGAGTTGCATCTCGCCAAACAAATCATAATGCGGAAAGTTTTTTCGACGGTTATCAATCCAATCTGGCGCTAAACCATATTGTTTTCCCCATTCTTGCAGTTTTTTCAAATCGACACATGCAACCTTGGTTACTGTTTTTGAATCAGGAAAACGATCATCTAGCCAGTAATGCGTAATAATCGCAATCTCGCCACGAGCTGCTTTTTCTTTCCATAATTCCATTTCATTGCGTTTTACACCAAAAGCCATTTTTCATCACTACCAGTCTTATTTATTCTAAAGCTTTTAGATAGGCTTCATGCCAATTCGGGAAAGTTCTTCTTAACGAAACAGGCCGAAAATCTTCTTTTGTTACACAAACATGTTCTGTTTCTCCAGTTATTGCTACTTCATTTGTTTCTTCATAGCAAATTTCATAACCATAAGTAACACGAAGTCCATCATACCCTTTTATCCATGTTTTTACAACTGCTTTCTGTCCGTAGCGCAGTGGTTTTCCGTAATGAATATGCACATCTAATACCGGAGAAAGGTACCCCGCTTCTTCCATATCAAAATAACGAAAACCTAATTGTTCAATTAATCTTGTTCGACCAATTTCCATCCAAACAAGGTAATTATTATGATAAACAACCCCCATTTGATCTGTTTCCGCATAGCGTACTTCAATGGTTGTTTCAGCAATTTCCATTCTAAATTCCTCCAGTCACAACTACTTCTTCCTTCTTATTTTACCAAAGCAATTAAAAAAAAGCTCTCCCTGAATATTTTCAGAGAAAGCTTTTTTGGTTTTTTAGTTATTTTTAAGTTTTTCAAGTTCTACTAGGAATTTATCATTGAGTACACGGATAAATGTACCTTTCATTCCTAATGAGCGAGAATCAATAACGCCAGCACTTTCTAATTTACGAAGTGCATTAACGATTACAGAGCGTGTAATGCCGACACGGTCTGCGATTTTAGAGGCAACAAGAAGGCCTTCTTTACCATTTAATTCATCAAAAATATGCTCAATAGCTTCTAATTCACTGTAAGAAAGAGAGCTAATTGCCATTTGTACAACTGCACGGCTACGAGCTTCTTCTTCAATTTCTTCTGCTTTTTCATGTAGGATTTCCATACCAACAACTGTTCCGCCGTATTCAGCTAATAACAAATCATCGTCTGTGAAATTGCTTTCTAAGCGAGATAAGATAAGTGTTCCAAGGCGTTCGCCACCACCAACGATAGGTACGATAGTTGTTAAACCTTTAGTAAACAAATCACTGTTTTCGATTGGAAAAGCAGTATATTGACTTGATACTTCTAAGTTAGAAGAAGTTTCACCAACATTAAATAAACTTTGAGTATATTCTTCTGGGAATTGGCGTTCTGTAAGCATTTGTTTCATGCGGTCGTTTTCGATTGGTAATGCTTCAGAATAACCAAGTAATTTACCTTTACGGCTTACGATATACGTATTTGCTTCAATTACGTCTGTTAAAGTATCAGCCATTTCTTTAAAGTTTACTGTTTTTCCTGCAGCGTTTTGTAACATAGCATTAATTTTTCTTGTTTTTTCTAATAAAGTCATTATTAGATCCTCCTAGTATTTTATAAAATAAATTGTGTTAAGTCTTTATTCGTCATTATTGGCGCAAGTTTTTCATTAACATAGTTTTCTGTTACTTTGATGGATTCCATATTAATTTCAGGTGCTTCAAAAAGTAAATCCTCTAGTAATTTTTCTAAAATGGTATGAAGTCTTCTTGCTCCGATATTATCTGAATCTTGATTAACTTGGAATGCAATCTCAGCGATTCTTTCTACAGCTTCTTTTGTAAAAATCAAGTCTATTCCTTCTGTTTTGAGTAAAGCTTTGTATTGTTTAATTAGCGCATTGTCTGGTTCTGTTAAGATTTTGTAGAAATCTTCTTGTGTTAACTTATCCAGCTCAATTCTAATTGGAAAACGACCTTGAAGCTCTGGAATTAAATCACTTGGTTTAGACATATGAAAAGCTCCAGCGGCAATGAATAAAATGTACTCCGTGTTGACTGTACCATATTTGGTAGAAATTTGCGACCCCTCAACGATTGGAAGAATGTCTCTTTGAACACCTTCACGGGAAACTTGCGCATTTCCGCCGCCTTCTTTACTAGCGATTTTATCAATTTCATCAATGAAAATCATACCCATTTGCTCTGCGCGATGAATTCCTTCTGCTGCGAGTTCATCTGAATCAATCAATTTAGAAGCTTCATCCTCAAAAAGAATTTTCTTCGCTTCACGAACGGTTACTTTGCGTTTTTTCTTCTTCGATGGGAACATACCTGAAAGAGCATCTTGCATGCCGCTCATTTGGTCCATTCCAGTTCCACGCATCATATCAAACATCGGGTTTTGTTGCTCTTTTACTTCAACTGTTACTATTTCATCATCAAGCTCTCCGTTTTGAAGGCGCCATTCAATTTGGCTTCTTTTATTCTTTAATTCTTGGTCTACTTCTTCCTCAGCAGGTTCATCAGGTTGATTCATACTGCCAAAAAGCGCCTCTAGTGGATTTTGTGATGTTGTTTGCTTTTTCTTTTGACTTGGTGCTAGTAATTTAATTAGTCGTTTTTCGGCATTTTTTTCAGCCTTCACACGTACTAATTGCATTTTTTCTTCTTTTACTAAACGTACTGACACTTCAACTAAATCGCGAACCATTGATTCCACGTCGCGTCCAACGTAGCCGACTTCAGTAAATTTAGTAGCCTCTACTTTTGAAAAAGGTGCGCGAACGATTTTTGCAATTCGGCGTGCAATTTCTGTTTTACCTACCCCAGTTGGGCCAATCATCAGAATATTTTTTGGAATAATTTCATCTCGGATAGATTCATCCATCAGTTGTCTACGATAGCGGTTTCTTAGTGCTACAGCAACTGATTTTTTCGCTCCGGTTTGTCCAATAATATATTGATCCAGTTTTTCGACAATTTGCTTTGGTGTCAACTGGTTCATTAACGTTAAATTTGTCAAATTAACCACTCCTTCAAAGCTCTTCTACTGTAATATGGTCATTCGTAAACACACAAATTTCAGAAGCGATTTCCAGTGCATGACGAGCTATGTCTTTAGCTTCCATTTGTCCGCCATTATGTCTTTTTAACGCTCTACCAGCAGCTAGAGCATAGTTACCACCAGAACCGATTGCTAAAATACCATCATCTGGTTCAATAACTTCACCTGTTCCAGAAACTAACAACAATGTATCTTTGTCCATTACGATCAACATCGCTTCTAATTTACGTAGAACACTGTCACTTCGCCATTGTTGTGCGAGTTCCACAGCAGCTCTTTCTAAGTTTCCATTATATTCATTTAATTTTGCTTCGAATTTTTCAAATAAAGTAAAGGCATCTGCAACGGATCCAGCAAAACCAGCTATTACCTTATCATGAAAAAGGCGGCGAACTTTTTTGGCAGTGTGTTTCATTACTACCGATTCACCGAGCGTGACTTGACCGTCCCCAGCCATCGCAGCTTTACCATCGTGCTGCACAGCAAAAATTGTAGTAGCATGTAATTCCATTTTCCTTAACCTCCTCCAAATTTAAGCTCTCGGATGATGTTTCATATAAGTAGATTTTAAATGTTCTTTTGTCACGTGCGTATATATCTGGGTGGATGATAAGCTAGCATGTCCAAGCAACTCCTGCACCGTCCTCATATCCGCACCGTTGTTAAGTAAGTCCGTTGCAAAGGTGTGGCGTAGCATATGCGGATGGATTTTTCGAGTTAATGAAGCTTTACTAATTATTTTCGTTAAACAATATCTAATCCCTCTTGTTGTAAGCGGATCTCCGTAATGATTAATAAGTAATGAGTCATGCGTTTTTTTGAAACGAGTCATTAATTCTGTTCGCCCACTTAAATAATCTGTTATCGCATCTTCCGCATAGGCACCAAACGGTACATAGCGTTCTTTATTCCCTTTTCCTCGAATCAGAATTGCTTGATAAGATGTATCTAAGTCAGAAAGCATGATTCCTGCACATTCACTCACCCGAATTCCAGTACCATAGAGCACCTCTAAAATCACTCGATCTCTCAGCGTAAGCGTTTCATTATCTTCATAAACCACTTGAAACAAAGCTTCCATTTCTTCTGAATAGAAAAATTTGGGAAGCCTTAGCTGATTTTTCGCATGTGAAACGTAGGTAAACGGATTTTCAGTAATCACATTTTCTCTTAAAAGAAAAGTGTAAAAACTCCGTAAACTTGAAATCTTTCGAGCTACAGTTGTTCTAGAAAAAGATTTTTGCTTTAATTCAGTTAAATAAATCCGAACGTCTAAAAATGTAACTTGTTGATACTCTGTAATAGCTTGTTCATTTAAGAAGCGACGAAAATCACTTAAATCATTTTCATAAGCCGTACTAGTATGTTCTGAATAATTTCGTTCTGAGTGAAGATAGTCAAGAAATCGCTTCTCTAACTGCCCCTCTTGCGTCATGCGAATACACCTCTCAAACACTATCATGTTAACATAAGAATATGCACGTTGCAATAATTTTATACATTTTTCGCAACTTTTCGAATTAATCAGGATTTATAATCAATTCAATCTAATTAAAGCTTTTATGTGAAAAAGTCAACATTTATTAACGTGATTTGTCTAGACCATTCACTCGAAAGAAAAACTGCCTTTTCATCACTATCGAATCTCTTAAAAATATAAAAGCGATAATCGTGATGAAAAGAACAGCAAAGAATAGTCCTCAATTATTATAGTGTTTTTAAAGTTGTTCTGCAACCTTTTTTATTGCATCTAATGCTCTTTCAGCCAATTTTTCATTACGCTCTTGCTTCGCGCGAATCTTAGCAGGTAACTCCGGAAATAGACCGAAATTTACGTTCATTGGTTGGAAAGATTTTTTACTAGCACTTGTAATGTAATTTGCTAAACTTCCAATCGCAGACTCAGGAGGGAAAACAATCGGCTCTTTGTCTTGTACAAAATTAGCTGCATTGATTCCTGCTGCAAGTCCACTAGCTGCTGACTCCACATAACCTTCCACACCAGTCATTTGACCAGCGAAAAATAAGTCGTTTCTCGTTTTCAATTGATAGGTTGGCTCAAGTACAGTCGGGGAGTTAATAAATGTATTTCGGTGCATTACTCCATAACGAACAATTTCCGCATTTTCTAGGCCTGGAATTAAGCCAAATACACGTTTTTGTTCGCCCCATTTAAGATGCGTTTGGAAGCCTACCATGTTATAAAGCGTCCCTGCTGCATCATCTTGTCTTAATTGCAACACTGCATATGGTCTTTTGCCAGTTTTTGGATCTTCTAATCCAACTGGTTTAAGTGGGCCAAATAGCATTGTTTTAATACCACGTTTTGCCATTACTTCTATCGGCATACATCCTTCAAAGAAAACTTCTTTTTCAAATTCTTTTAATGCGGCTGTTTCGGCAGTTACTAATGCTTCATAAAAAGTGTTAAATTCTTCTTCTGACATTGGGCAGTTTAGATAAGCTGCTTCCCCTTTATCATATCTTGATTTTAAATATACTTTGTCCATGTCGATACTATCTTTTTCAATAATAGGCGCTGCTGCATCATAAAAATAAAGATACTCTTCACCCGTTAAGCGTTTAATTTCTTCGGCTAGAGCTGGGCTAGTCAGTGGACCTGTTGCAATGATGGTTGGTCCTTCTGGAATAGATGTGACTTCTTCAGTATGAATTGTAACGAGTGGATGATTTTTCACTTTGTCCGTAATATAGCCAGAAAATTCATGGCGATCAACCGCAAGTGCTCCTCCAGCTGGCACAGAAGCTTTGTCAGCTGATTCAATAATAATCGAGTCAAGTATCCGCATTTCTTCTTTAATTACGCCCACCGCATTAGTTAAGCCATTAGCTCGCAGTGAATTGGTACATACTAACTCCGCAAATTTATCAGTATGATGAGCTGGTGTTTGCTTTACCGGTCTCATTTCGTATAAATCTACCTTTACACCTCGTTTTACAAGTTGCCAAGCTGCTTCACTGCCAGCTAATCCTGCTCCAATTACATTAACACTTTTTTCCATTTGTCCGCCTCCTCGCGCAACAATGGCAACACAGGAACTATCCGAGTGCTGCCATTTTTCCATTTATTGTTGTGTGGATTCTTTATAATCACAATTTGTACATTGTACTTGTACGCCTTTTTTCAATTTCTTCTCTACTAATGCACGCTTATTACATTTCGGGCAAGCTCTTTCGACTGGTTTATCCCAAGAAACGTAATCACAATCTGGATAGCGATCACATCCGTAGAAAATACGTTTTTTCTTGCTTTTTCTTTCTATTACATGTCCTTTTTCACATTTCGGACAAGTCACGCCGATTTCTTTAACGATTGCTTTTGTATTTCGGCAATCAGGAAATCTGCTGCACGCAAGAAACTTACCATATTTACCCATTTTGTATACCATTGGTGCCCCGCATAGGTCACAATCGATACCGGCTGGTTCATCTTTAATTTCGATTTTTTCCATTTCGGCATCAGCTTTAATAACATTTGGTTCAAATTGTTTATAAAACTCATCGATAACTTTGACCCATTCAACTTCACCGTGCTCCACTTCATCTAATTCGCTTTCCATATTAGCAGTGAACTTCACATCTAAAATTTCAGGGAAATATTCCTCAATCATTTCATTGACGATTTCACCAAGTTCAGTTGGAACAAAACGTTTATTTGTCAGCGAAACATAATTTCTACGTTGGATTGTATCTAGTGTCGGTGAATACGTCGATGGTCGACCAATACCAATTTCTTCAAGTGTTTTTACTAATCTAGCTTCTGTGTAACGTGGAGGTGGCTGCGTGAAATGTTGACGCTGTTCGAGTGATTCGGACTGCACCTTATCTCCTTTTTTCAAATCCGGTAAAATATTTTCTTTTTCTTCCGTATTATCATCGTTACTTTCAACATAGACTTTCATAAAACCATGGAATTTGATTTTAGATCCATTTGCTCTAAAGTTAACACCGTTATTGTCTAAATCAACTCGCATTGTATCTAAGACAGCTGGTGTCATTTGGCTAGCAATAAAACGTTCCCATATTAAGCGATATAATCGAAGTTGATCTCGAGTTAGATATTCTTTCACTTCTTGCGGGCTTCTCATAGCGCTTGTTGGGCGGATTGCTTCATGGGCGTCTTGTGCGCCTTTAGCGTTTTTATCAGACCGTTTATGATTACGGGAAAATTCAGCTCCGTATGTTTCTTTAATATAATTACTTGCTTCTAGAATGGCGGAATCTGCAATACGAGTAGAGTCAGTACGCATGTATGTGATTAGACCTACTGTACCTTGTTTTCCAAGTGTGATTCCTTCATATAGTTGTTGAGCAAGCATCATTGTTTTTCTAGTACGATAATTTAATTTCCGGGCTGCTTCTTGTTGTAAACTTGATGTAGTAAATGGTGCTGCTGGGTTTCTAAGTCGTTCTTTTTTAGTTACGTCGGTTACATCAAATGTTTTACCTTTAATTGCTGACATTACTTCTTTTACGTCATCAGCAGTGGAAAGTTTTCTCTTCTTACCATTCACGCCATAAAAATTAGCTTGGAATTTTTTCTTACCTTTTAGAAAGTTCCCGTCAATTGTCCAATATTCTTCTGGTTTAAAATTATTTATTTCTTTTTCGCGATCAATAATAATTCGTAGCGCAATCGATTGCACACGTCCCGCACTTAGACCTTTTTTAACTTTCTTCCATAAGATAGGACTAATATTGTAACCTACTAAACGGTCTAAAATTCTCCGTGCTTGTTGAGCGTTCACAAGGTCCATATCAATTTTCCGTGGTGTCTTGAATGATTCTTTTACAGCTTCTTTTGTAATTTCATTAAACACCACACGTAATTTATCTGATTGATCTAAATCAAGACTATTGGCTAAATGCCATGCAATTGCTTCTCCTTCGCGATCTGGATCGGCTGCGAGATAGACTTTTTTCGCTTTTTTGGCCGCTTGTTTTAAATCTTTCAATACAGGGCCTTTTCCGCGAATCGTAATGTAACGAGGTTCGTAGTCATGTTCAGTATCTACACCCATCTGACTCTTTGGTAAATCCCTAACATGTCCCATCGAAGCTTTAACTTTAAATTTCTTTCCTAAATACTTTTCAATTGTTTTTGCTTTTGCAGGTGACTCTACAATCACTAAATAATCTGCCATATCTATATATTCCTCCCTGATTTGGGTCAATACACGGGCTTAACTAGTTGCTATTATACTATTACAGTCTTAGCCTCGCGTTCAATAAGTTTGCATGCTGACTTTTCACATAATTCAGTAGTAAATATTAGCCCTTCCTACTGGGTTTGTCAATGACTTTTATTAAAAAAATCCATTTTATGTGTTGTAAAACAGCTTTCTTTAGCAAACTTATCTTAAAAAATCAGGAATTGCAAGTCAAATCACTTAAAAAGGATAATTTGACTACTTTTATGGTTTAATTTGAAAAAATTCTTCTATTATATTGTTTGCATTTAAAACTAACTTCGCACCTTCTTGAATCAAACGGTTTGTACCTCTCCAAGTATCAATATAAATATTACCGGGAACCGCAAAAACTTGTCTATTTTGTTCCAAAGCAAAGTCAGCTGTTATTAAGGAGCCACTTCTTTCGGCAGCTTCAACTATAACCGTACCAAGAGCTAAGCCACTAATAATACGGTTGCGCTCAGGAAAATACCATCTTCTTGCTTCTTCATTTGGTAAATACTCGCTAAGAAGTAAACCTTGCGCGATTACTTCTTTGGCTAGTAGTTCATTCGAACGAGGATAAATTTGATTTACTCCAGATCCAAGTACTGCAATGGTGGCGCCGCTATTACGGAGGCTAGCTTTGTGCGCTTCAGCATCTATTCCAAGCGCAAGTCCACTAACTATCGTAAATCCATGGTTTGAAAGTTCAGCAGCAAGTGACGTGCATGCTTTTCTACCATACTCACTCATTCGTCGTGTCCCTACAATTGCAATAGCTTGTTTTTTTAATAGGTCTAGATTTCCTTTATAAAACAAAAGCGGTGGTGCTTCATATATTTCTTTAAGTAACTCGGGGTAGTTTTCATCAAGAATACAGACCACACTCGCTTCTTCTGGCGAATAAATTGCTGCTTCCTCTAATTCAGTAATTATTTGTTCTTTTTTGTCCGCAGTAAAAAAATGAGTTGCAATCTGTTCAATCGACATCTCCCAACAATTAAAAGTGGTAATTTTTTGCCAGATAACTGCCCTTTTTTTAGCGGAAATAGATTTACATGAAGCGATTTTTAACCAAGTTTCTCGTTCTTTAAAGTTCATCTTCTGCACCTCCGTGATAGTTATTCACAAGTGTACAAAGATTAGCTCTTTTTGTAAAATCGGTAAAATTTTCTTTTCAGCTCAAAAAAGCGTACTTTCTATTAAGAAAATACGCTTTTGCTTTAAGTATTTAGCTATTTTAGACTCTCAAAATGTAACTTTGCTTCTTTTACGGGAGAAAAGCTTAACCTGTGAATTGGACAAATTCCGATAGTATCTAAGCCATTCAAATGTTTTTTCGTCCCGTAACCCATATTGTTTGCAAAATCATACCCTGGATATAATTCATCATACTGTTGCATCATTCTATCTCTTGTAACTTTGGCGATGATAGAGGCAGCAGCGATAGAAATACTTTTCGTATCTCCTTTTATAAGCGATAACTCTGATTCAGAATATTTCAGTGGCATCGCATCAATTAGGACGAAATCTGGCGCTGGATTCAACTTTTCTAAAGCTTCGCGCATAGCTATTTTTGTAGCTTCATAAATGTTTACTTGATCAATTATGTCATGGTCAATAATCCCGATACCAATGGAGATAGCTTCTTTTTTTATGACCTCAAAAAGCATATCTCGCTTGGCTTCATTTAACTGTTTAGAATCATTGATCCCAACGACAGAGAAATCAGCTGGTAAAATAACTGCGGCGGCAACCACAGGACCTGCTAGCGGACCGCGCCCCACCTCATCTACACCAGCGATATACTGAAACCCTTGCTTAAAAAGATCTGTTTCATAGCGTTTCATTTCTATTAATTTTGCAGCTAATTTTGCTTCTTTTTCCCATTTTTTTCGGATCGATTGAAGAAGGTTCTGTACACCTTTTCGTTCGTCTTGAGTGCAAAGTTGAAAAAAAGGGTCTTGTTCTGAGGTCACTAGGCTGAGTTTTTCTCGAATAACAGCGATAGATTCACTCATTCAGCATCGTCTTCCCAATTAGGGAAATCAAAAGACATTCTTCCTAATTTTTGTTGACGGATTTCTCGAACAACAGTCTCAGCTGCGCGTGAATAATCAGGATCATTATAACGATCTAGAAGTCCTCTTTTTTCAGCTATAAAAGCTAGTGTTTCAATTGGATCTTCTGATACTTTCTCTACTTTTAGCCAGTTTTGAAGGCGATCGGGGTAATGTTTTTCTAAGAAACGTAATCCATAACCCGCAATTTCTTCCATTTGTAATAAATCGTCTTTAATCGCACCTGTTAAAGCTAACTTATATCCAATTTCTTGATCTTCAAATTTAGGCCATAGAATTCCTGGTGTATCAAGAAGTTCTAATGTTTTCCCTACTTTGATCCATTGTTGAGCTTTAGTTACCCCTGGTTTATTACCAGTTCGCGCAATATTCTTTTTCGCCAAACGATTAATCAATGTTGATTTTCCTACATTCGGGATTCCGAGTATCATCGCGCGAATTGCTCTTGGTTTCATACCTTTACTTCTTAAACGTTCAAACTTTTCGGCCATTAATTTTTCAGCCGCTTGTTCGATTTTGAATAGGCCTTTTCCATCTTGAGCATTTACTGCTACTGCTGGTAAGCCTTTCTCAGCAAAATAATCAATCCATTCTTTGGTTGTTTTCTCATCAGCTGTATCTGCTTTATTTAAAATAATCACTCGTCTTTTTTGGTGGATAATTTCTTCTAGCATTGGATTGGATGAGGATAGCGGGATACGTGCATCCACTAATTCAAAAATCACATCTACTAGTTTTAATTTTTCTGTCACCTCACGACGAGCTTTGGCCATATGACCTGGAAACCATTGAATTGTCATCATATACTCCTAATCTATTAGTTTTGCATCTTCAATTGGCCAATAACAAATTGGTGTTGTTCCGAGTACCTTACTTAGCGGAATCGGTCCTATTATCCGGCTGTCTTTACTCGCTCTCCGGTTGTCACCTAAAACAAAATAGGTATCTTTTGGAATTTTGCCGCCATCTAGTTGGTCTTTAGAACTGTAATCATCTGTTAAGTAGCCATCCTTCAGCTTTTCTTTGTAAGTATCTAAATACGGTTCATCATATTTTTTTCCATTGATGTAAAGTTGGTCTGCTTTATATTCTACCGTATCGCCAGGTAAACCAATCACTCGCTTAATGTACTCTTTTCCATCTGCTTCACGAAAAACAATTACATCAAAACGATCTACCTCGCCAAAACGGTTTATAATTACACGGTCATCACTATGAAGTGTAGGCATCATCGAAATTCCATCCACAAGAATAGGCACGAACAAATAAAAACGGATTATAACAGCTAATAACACTGCTAAAACAGCCGCCCAAATCCAAGACCATAACCGTTTTAAATTCTTCTCCTTCAAAAAACTGCACCGCCCTATTTTTTACTAACAGTCTTATTATAAACGAAAAAACTTTCATTTAATAGAGAAATCCGCGAAAAAGTAACTTTCACGGATTTCTTATTATTTCCCAAATTGAATTACAGTGCCGTTTACAGTTTTGTCATCAATAAATCCAAAAACTCGGCTATCCGAACTACCACCGCGATTATCCCCAAGAACAAATAGTTTGCCTTTAGGAACCGTACTTTCTCCCGTCATATCCTCTAACGTATAATCCGCTATGTAAGGCTTTTGGGTGGGGTCCGGGTTCCATAGAGTTAGTGTTCCTTCTGGCAAATAACTTTCAACTTTTCGCTTGCCATTTAAGTATAATTCGCCATTTTTAAAAGCAATTTTATCTCCCGGCATACCGATAACACGTTTGATAAAATGTTCACCTGAGCCAATCATTGGTGGTTCATCAAATACAATAATATCAAATTGATCTGGATTTGTTATTTTTTCAATAAAAATTCGGTCGCCATCTTGATAGGTTGGAACCATAGATGTTCCTTCTACTTTTACTGGTGCAATAACAAAATTACGAATTACTAATGCTATTAAAAGCGCCGCTACGATAACAAGCACCCAGCTTAATAATTGATGCGCCCCACTTTTTTTCTTAGGCTTTTCTTCCAAATAATCTGCCATCTATGTCTCCTCCTAGAACTCTTCGCGGGTTTAAATTATCGCTGCAAAGACTTTCCAAACGAAATTACTTTCCCAAGAACTGTGTCTTGCGATATGAAGCCGATATAGCGACTATCCTTACTTACTTGACGATTATCCCCTAACACAAAAAGTTTGCCATCTGGAACGGTAAGTGAGCCGTCAGAGTATGGAATATCAGCCATTGTGAAATTAGGATCGCCCTTATCATCTGTAGTCAAATAACCACCTGTTAAAGCGCTTTTCTCAGAATCTAAATACGGTTCATCATACTTTTTACCATTAATATAAAGTTGGTCTTCTTTATACTCCACTTTATCTCCTGGAAGTCCGATTACGCGCTTAATATATTCTGCATTTTCTTCATCAGGAGCTGGAAATACAATAATATCAAAGCGTTTTGGGTCTGATATTTTGTTAATAAATAGATGTTCACCGTCATGTAGTGTTGGATCCATTGATTTCCCATTAACAGTAACTGGAGAAATTAAAAAATAGCGAATACCGAAAGCGAGTATGAGCGCAATGATAATTATTTTTATCCATCCAAATGCCCCAGAAAAAAATTTATTTTCACTTTTCATGTCTTTTTATCCTCTCCAATTATTATTAATAAAGTATAGCACGAAACAAGCTAGATGTTACAGTAAAACAAGCTAGATTGATAGAAAAAATGCGCGCCAATTACGACGCGCATTTCGAATCATGCTGATGTTTTAATAGGGATAATGGAGCCATCCTCTAATTGCAGTTGCGGCTCTTCTTCTCCGCGCGCTGCTTTCTCAGTAATAATACACTTAGTAATGTCATCACGAGAAGGGATTTCGAACATAACTTCTAACATGATTTGTTCAATGATAGAACGAAGACCACGTGCTCCAGTTTTGCGTTCAATCGCTTCTTTCGCAATTTCAATTAAAGCTGTTGGTTCGAATTCAAGCTCTACGTCATCAAGCTCTAACATACGTTTGTATTGTTTTACTAAAGCATTCTTCGGTTCTGTCAAAATGGAAACAAGTGCTGCTTCATCTAATTGTTCAAGCGTCGCGATAACCGGCAAACGACCGATAAATTCAGGAATTAAGCCGAATTTCAGTAAATCTTCCGGAACGACACGGGATAAATAAGTTTCATCTTCTTTTAGTTTCGCATTATCAGTTCCAAATCCAATGACTTTTTCACCCATTCGATTCTTAACGATTTGTTCGATTCCGTCAAATGCACCACCAACGATAAATAGAATATTTCCTGTATCAATTTGAATTAATTCTTGATGAGGATGTTTTCTACCACCTTGAGGAGGAACACTTGCGACAGTGCCTTCTAGAATTTTTAGTAATGCTTGTTGAACGCCTTCACCGGAAACGTCTCTAGTAATAGATGGGTTTTCGGATTTACGAGCAACTTTGTCGATTTCATCAATGTAGATAATACCTTTTTCTGCTTTTTCAACATCATAGTCAGCAGACTGAATTAGTTTAAGAAGAATATTTTCTACATCTTCCCCAACGTAACCAGCTTCTGTAAGTGAAGTTGCATCTGCAATTGCAAACGGAACATTAAGAATTCGCGCCAGTGTTTGGGCAAGAAGTGTTTTACCACTACCTGTTGGACCAATTAAACAAATATTACTTTTTGACAGTTCTACCTCGTCTTCTTTTGTTTCATTGGAATTAATTCGTTTGTAGTGATTGTAAACTGCTACAGCGAGTGCTTTTTTAGCTCGCTCTTGACCAATAACATAGTCACTTAATATATGACGGATTTCTTGTGGTTTTGGCACTTCGCCAAAATCAACAAATTCAGAAATACCTAGCTCTTCTTCAATAATTTCATTACAAAGCTCGATACATTCATCACAAATATAAACACCTGGACCGGCCACTAATTTACGTACTTGATCTTGAGTCTTTCCGCAAAAGGAGCATTTAAGTTGGCCTTTTTCGTCGTTAAATTTAAACAAAATATTTCACCCCTTCGCATAGGTATGTTGCTTATAGGCGATTTTTTCATCTCCTATGTGTGTTAATAATATCATTTGTTAATTAGAAATGCCAATCATCTGTATCCTTATTTCTACATTCAGAAGGACACGAGTATAACTCATGTCCCCCATTTTTTAATGAAATTATTAAATCATTCTTTGCTTATTTTTCTACTGCGCTATCTAGTAAAACGTCAATAGCTTTACGGATTTTAAGGTCTGATTTAAGTTCGCTCATATCGCCAAGAGCAGCACGAACAGCGTCTTTTTCCATACCATATTTTTCAGCTAATGTAGAAATTTCTTCGTCAATAGCTTCTTCAGTTGGCTCAATGTTTTCAGCTTCAGCAATAGCTTCAAGCACTAGGTTCATTTTCACGCGTTTTTCAGCGTCTTTTTCCATTTGTGCGTGCATTGCTTCTTCTGTTTGACCAGTGAATTGGTAATATAATTCAGGAGTTAGACCTTGTGCTTGTAAATCTTGTGCAAAATGATTCATTAAATGATCAGCTTCATGGTGAACCATTGCGTGTGGAATATCCACTTCTGCATTTTCAACAGCTTTAGCAATAACTTCTTCTTGTTTAGCTTGAGCAACAGAATCTTCTTTTGCTTCTTGTAAACGTTTAGAGATTTTTTCTTTTAGTTCATCTAAAGTTTCTACTTCTTCGTCGATGTCTTTTGCAAGTTCATCGTCAAGTGCAGGAACTTCTTTAGTTTTGATTTCGTGTAGTTTCACTTTGAAAACGACAGGTTGTCCAGCTAAGTCTTCCGCATGGTATTCTTCTGGGAAAGTTAACTCGATGTCAGCTTCGTCGCCAGCTTTTAAGCCAACTAATTTTTCTTCAAATCCAGGAATGAATTGACCGCTTCCAAGTTCTAGAGAATGATTTTCAGCTTGTCCGCCTTCAAAAGCTACGCCGTCTTTGAATCCTTCAAAATCAAGGATGACAGTGTCGCCATTTTCAGCTGGAGCATCTTCTTTAACAACTAATTCAGCTTGACGCTCTTGTAATTGTTTTAATTCTGCTTCTAATTCTTCTGTTTTTAGTTCTGTTTCGCGTTTTTCAACTTCAAGACCTTTGTAGTCTCCAAGTTTAACTTCAGGTTTTACAGTTACATCTGCTGTTAGAACCCAAGTTTCGCCTTTTTCCATAGACTCAATATTTACTTGAGGAGTATCAACTGGATCAATTCCAGCTTCATCAATTGCTTGAGAATATACTTCTGGAAGCAAGATATCAAGTGCATCTTGGTAAAGAGCTTCTTCGCCGAAACGTTGGTTGAAAATTTGACGTGGAACTTTCCCTTTACGGAAGCCTGGTACGTTAAGAGTTTTACGTACTTTTACGAAAGCTCTATCTAAACCTTCTTTTACTTTTTCTTGTTCAATTTCAAAAGTAAGTTTTCCAACATTACCTTCTTGTTTTTCCCATTTTACTGACATGGTATAATTCCCTCCATCATCTATTTAGTTCAATTTAATTACTCTCATGACAAGTTTCAGCCATACTCACTAATAATAACACAGATATCCCTGACTTGAAAACAACAAATATCATTATATGAAATAATTTTGCTGTCTGATTTCTAACTCCTCAATAATAGAAATTGCTTCTTCTACTGCCGCTTGATTTACTGCATCTGAAATCAGACTAACATCACCGTACATCGAGTTGGCCCATTTAAAGTAGGCATTCACCCATACATCCACTTCTTTTGGCTCAAACTCAAACGGATAAAGCATAAATAAATGTTGTTGAATAATCCCAATTATTTGTTCTAATAAACTTGGATTACTGTGTTCAAGTTTATCCGCAAGGCCAGCGAATAGTTCCATTGCAAATGCGTTTTCGGCTAACATCGGCACCTCACTCGGATTAAAAATATCATGCTTATCAATTTTTCGGACTTCTATTTCTTCATTCACTTCTTTTTCTTGCATCAACTCAAAGATCATTGATTGCACAAACGGGGAAAAACTTTCGTCCGCTAAAAACATTTTAAAAGCCGGCAAAAAATCATCAATTTCTAGAAAACGAGCTTCTTGCAAAAACTCTAATTGTTCCGCTGTTTGCCATGACGCAAAATCACGGATATCTTTTCTAGGAACAAATTGTTTAGGAAATGGAATGACATTATTTGTGACTTCTTTTGTATCTTCCTGTTTTTCTTCTTCCATATAATGACGAACTAACGTGAAATAAGTATCCATATTATCTTCTTGCATGAAAGTTACAGATAACTCCCCTAAAATTTCCTTATTGTAACCATTCATTGTTAAGAAATTTTGACCTATTTCTTGCGCTTTTTTGGTTTTATTCGTCTGATTATAAAATTGAATTAACCTATGTACAATTTCCTCGTTGCATGGTTCTTGATGATACGCATTTTCCAAATAATGTAGCGTACTCATTTTTTCTTCTTCGGTCAACGAGGCAATCCCTTTTTCCATAAATTTTTTAACGCTCATTGGAAAAAAAGCACCACTTTCACTCATCGTTTTATCTCCTTTTATTCGAAAAAGCTTTATTTATTCTAACTGGATTTACCCTTATTGTAGAAAGTCTAACCCTTTTCAACAAAAAAAGTTGACTTGGATTTGATTCATTCTACTTGGATAGTTTAGTTCTGTCAAGTGAGTTTTGTGGTGTTTTATTGCGCAAAATCGTCTGGAATAAGCTTTAATTTTTATAAGCAGAAAGATAGACCTCGATTTTTATCTCGAGGTCTATCAAGTATCTAGATTACTTTATTTACTCACTATATTCTGTTAAAACTTCTTGATAGATTTCCTGATAAATTTCTTCTATATTTTTTGCATCTACTGTAGCTTCACCCTCATCTAAGAATAATTCTTCTTTGGGTAACTCTTTCACAGGAAATTTACTTATTACGGCGTTTGATGGTATATAGTTATCACCATCTGGATTTTTCTCTAGGAAAAGTGTATATTCTTCCCCTTTTTCCATATTTTTGTAGCCATCAAGGGTTAGATCACATTCTTCTCCTTCTACTAAGACATCTTCTACGCTATACTCTAGCACTTTAATGGACATATTCTCTTTCAATTTCCCAGTTGTATCTTTTTCAATAGAATTTATTTGCACATCGCTCATCGTATAAAACTCGGTTGGAAATACATTTTCTTTCGTTTCTTTTTTTACTGTTGCTTTTTCAGATTTTTTAGTTGCTTTAATGATAATTGGAGCGTCTCTCTCAAGAGTATCCACATCTTCAGCAAGTTCGAGGTATTTCCCGTGATAAGAAACAACGCCATTATTCGCTTTTACTGTTTCTGATACACTTTGTGTGGTTGTTTTTTCCCCTGATGGCTTTTCTTTTACACTTTGGCTATTTGAACAAGCGGTTAATATACTAAGACTTAATAAGCCTATGATTATCGTTATTTTTTTCTTCATCGTCAAACCTCCTTTTTACTTATATAAAGCTTTGATGCCATTAAAATCGTCTTTTTGCGGTTTAGTTTTGTTGATGAAACCTTTATCTAACATAATTGCATTTCTAGTTTTCACATGTCCTAATCCAAATCCATGACCAAATTCATGCGCTACCGTTTCTATTTTATGGTTGGTTGAAAGTGAACGGAAGCCTTTGTATAGCGTAATTTCATTTTTCACAATTAATTTATTTGATTTGTAGTAAGTTGTATTACATACGGCTAAAACTCTCCCTTTGTTCGTTCCTGAACTACTGACCGTAAAGTTAGGCCTCACATCGTTTCCCATAGTTACTGTGTTTAAATACGGGGAAGGATTCCAAGATTTTGCCCCTCTAATAATGATATTTCGATATCCTCGCGCAGAACCATTAACATAAACTTTAAAATTCTTGGCGCTAGCCTTCGTCATCACATATCCAAGTCTCGAATACGCACTTGCATTCGTTGGTAGAAATAACGAAACTAACACAGTAAAAATAAGAAACATTACTAAAGTTTTTTTCCTCATGTTGTTTGCTCCTCTTTTATAGTTTCACACATTGTGTGTATTTTATCAAAAATAAAGAAAGGCACTCATTATGTGTGCTTTCACTTTATTTTTCAACAAGCGTTATTCATAAAAACATTTTAAATCACACATTAGCACCTCACTCAAAATAACGGCATTTTTATGTGATAACCGTACGCTCCCTTTTTCGATATTACTATAACCTGATGTATACTTATAACCCATTTTTCTTGCAATAAAAGCTTGTGTTATTCCCCGTTCTAATCGTAATTCCCGAATTTTGGCCGTGTTAATTTTTCTGCTGTCTATTGTTTTCATGTCATCTTCTCCTTATCTACACAGTTTGAGTTATTAATACAATAATACCAACTCGATAAGAGGTTGTCAATTGCGAAATAATTCACTTTGTGTTAAATTATAGCTAAATTGTGTAATTTATTGTATAATCAAACAAAAAGGAGTGAAATCATGCCAAATTTAAGTAATAGACTCACATTACTACGAGAAAAACAAGGCTGGTCAAAAGCTGAAACAGCAAGAAGATTAGGTTTGAAAGCACCTTCTACTTACGGCAACTGGGAGTATGGTATTCGCGAACCTGATTTAGATATGGTTACACAAATTGCAACACTTTACGACGTTAGTGTCGATTATTTACTAGGTCAACAAAGTATCCCTACATATGCTCCTAGTGAACTTCAAGGTGAGAAAGATATTGCTAAAAGAATGATAAAAATTAGTGAAGATTTAAGATATGAAGATGATTTGAATTTAAACGGCAAGCCTTTGAATGATTCAGCTGCTCATTTTCTAGCTGATTCGATAGATTTCCTATATGAACAAGCGAAAAAACTTAATGATTAAATTCATCACCCGTTTAACTTTGACTTTTTTTGGGAATAATTAACAGAGTCAAACTAAAAAGTTAAAGGGGGAGTTTCATTTGTCAGAATGGTACTTCAAAAAGAACGAACAGAAAGTTGGGCCTTTTACTAATGTAGAGATGATAGCTCTATATAAAAAGAAAGAGATTAATGATTTAACATTGGTCCAAAAATCCCCTCATCCAGAGTGGGTCGCATTTAAACAAACAGAATTACATCAACATGCGTTAAATCACGGGAATTCAGAATTAAAAATTGGAAATCTTTTCTCTGCTGTGTTTAAAAAGCACTCTAAAGAGGAAGGCGAAAAAGTATTTATCGCAGGGACAAAATATACGACGCCTGCAACTAGTGACATTCCCCATACTTGGCCTCATCCATGGGTGTTTTCTAGAGTATTCTTAGTTTTAATCATTACGTACTTTTTACTTCTTGCTTGTACATATTTGTTTGATAACAGCAATACCATACCTGGGCTGATGGTTATTGGCTCTTTTGCAGTTCCATTTTCGGTCTTATTATTCTTTTTCGAAACAAATGCACCGCGAAATATCAGCGTTTTTGATGTTGTAAAAATGTTTTTCATCGGTGGTGTCGCAGCACTTGTTGCAACACTTGTCATTTATTCGATTATTCCAGTTGGGAAATTAAACTACTTTAATGCTTTATTAGTTGGTTTTATAGAAGAAACCGGAAAAATGATTATCGTAGCCCTATTCATCCGCTCGCTTAATTCGAAATATATCCTAAACGGCTTACTTATTGGTGCAGCTGTTGGGGCTGGGTTCGCTGCTTTTGAATCGCTTGGATATGCATTTAACTATAGTGTCGATGCAGCATTCTTATTCAAGGATATTCATATTGCTGGTGAAACAATGATGAATGTTATCTTTAGTCGTGGTTGGCAGTCTATCGGTGGTCATGTTGTATGGGCTGCAATAACTGGTGCCGCACTTGTAATTGCTAAAGGAGATCAAAAACTAGGAATGAACCATATTTTCACAGGCACTTTCTGGAAATGGTTTATTATTCCGATTGCTTTACATTTCGTTTGGGATTGTCCTTTCAACCCACTACCAGCCATTGCGTTTAAACAAATTGTTCTAATCGTAATTGTGTGGTTCGTTATTTTACGCCTAATAAGCAAAGGATTAAAACAAGTTTCAGTCATCTCAGCTGCGAGTAAAGCTACAAAATAATAAAAAAGGATTCTAAGACAATTTCTTAGAATCCTTTTTTTAGTGATTACTTGACCAAACAACAATATATTATAGACATATCTCTATTTTCATGTAAAATAGAAGTATTATCTAATTAGCAGAGGGGTCATAGAAATGCGCGAATCTTTAAAAAATAGCAAGAGATTAGTTATCAAGGTTGGTACAAGTACATTAATGTATGGAAATGGCCATATTAATCTTAGAACTATCGAAAAATTAGCGATGGTTTTATCCGATTTACGTAATGAAGGCAAAGAAGTTATCTTAGTTTCTTCTGGGGCAATCGGCGTTGGCTGTCATAAATTACAACTTCCAGTGCGACCTACAAGCATTCCCGAACAACAAGCAGTTGCTTCTGTCGGTCAGAGTGAATTAATGCATATATATAGTAAGTTTTTTGGTGAATACGGACAAGTTGTTGGTCAAGTACTACTTACTCGAGATGTAACTGACTTCCCTATTAGTAGAGAAAATGTTATGAACACGCTTGAAAGTCTCTTAGAACGCGGCATTATTCCTATCGTAAATGAAAATGATACAGTTGCTGTTGAAGAACTGGAACATGTAACTAAATACGGCGATAACGACCTTCTTTCAGCTATTGTAGCTAAACTCGTGCAAGCTGATTTACTTATCATGCTATCTGATATTGATGGCTTTTATGGTAGTAATCCTTCAACTGATCCAGATGCAGTTATGTTTTCTGAAATCAATCAAATAACACCAGAAATCGAAGCGCTTGCTGGTGGTAGAGGTTCTAAATTCGGAACTGGCGGCATGTTAACTAAACTTTCTGCTGCTTCTTATTGTATGAACGCTAACCAAAAAATGATTTTAACCAATGGCAAAAATCCTACAATTATTTTTGATATAATGCAAGGTGAACAAATCGGGACTTTATTTGCAAGTAAAAAGGAGGAATTTTCCCATGACGGAACTCATTAAAAAAGGAAGTGCCGCTAAAGAAGCAGCCCAATTTTTAGCGCAAGCATCAACTAAGCAAAAAAATGCAGCATTGCTAAATCTAAGCAATGATTTACTTGCTCATACAGCTTCCCTTCTACAGGAAAACAACAAAGATATTATACGTGCTCGGGAAAAAGGGACACCTGAAACAATGATTGATCGCCTCCGTTTAACAGAAGAAAGAATAAAAGAAATTTCTGATGCGGTTAAACAAGTTGTTGCTTTGAAAGATCCTATCGGTGAAGTAAGAAATATGTGGAAAAATGAAGCCGAACTCACTATCGGAAAAACGAGAGTGCCACTTGGAGTTATAGGTATCATTTATGAATCAAGACCAAACGTAACAGTCGATGCTTCTGTACTTTGTTTTAAAACTGGTAATGCTGTTATTTTACGTGGTGGTAGTGATGCAATTGATTCGAATAAAGCGCTTATGTCCGTTATTCAGGATTCGCTTGAGGCATCTGGATTCCCTCGTTCTAGCGTTCAATTAATTGAAGATACATCTCGTGAAACAGCTCGTGATATGATGCGTTTAAATCGCTTTTTAGATGTTCTTATCCCGCGCGGTGGAGCTAAATTAATCCAAACAGTTCTTGAAAATGCTACTGTTCCAGTCATTGAAACCGGCACAGGAAATTGTCATATTTATGTCGATAAAGCTGCTGAAAAACAAATGGCAATCGATATTTTAGTGAACGCAAAATGTTCGCGTCCTTCTGTTTGTAATGCAGCAGAAACCTTACTTATTCACCGAGATGTGGCAGAAGCCTTTCTTCCTGAAATGGAAACCGCTTTAAAGGAATATAACGTTGAATTACGCGCGGATGAACGCGCACGAGAAATTCTAAAAGATTCTAAAGCAGCAACAGAGTCAGACTGGGAAGATGAATTTTTAGACTTTATTTTGGCCATTAAAGTTGTAGATTCAGTAGATGAGGCAATTAATCACATTAATAAATACGGGACAAAACATTCCGAAGCAATTATTTCGAATGATTATGCAACTGGACAAGCTTTTCATCAAAAAGTCGATGCTGCGGCAGTATATATTAACGCTTCTACTCGCTTCACAGATGGTTTTGCAATGGGATTTGGTGCAGAAATTGGTATTAGTACTCAAAAACTTCATGCCAGAGGTCCAATGGGCTTAACGGAGCTTACTTCAACTAAATATATTATTTTCGGGGACGGTCAAATCCGTAATTAATGAAAAGGAAGCCTAATAGTTAGGCTTCCTTGTTTTTTGTATTCAACCAAGCAATAACATCTTTAAAAACAGTTTCTTTACATAATTCATTGACAAGTTCATGGCGCGCATCTTCGTAGATTTTATAGGTAACATCTTCCACTCCAGCTGCTTCTAAAGCTAATGCAATTTTAGGCGTATCTTTTCCAAAATGGCCTACCGGATCATCACTGCCCGAGAGTAATAATATAGGCAAATCTTTCGGCACACTTTCGACAGTTTCTTTTTGCTGGCTTATTTTAACGGCTTCAAAAAGATTATGGAAAAATCCGCTCGTTCCCACTACTGGACCGCAAAACGGATCGTTCTCATAAGCTTCATAAATCGCCACATCACGTGAAAGCCAACTGAAGCGATGATTTTCATTAAACGGCTTATTATAGCCCCAAAATGCTAATTTATTTAGAAATCCGCTTCGTTTCATTTCATCTTTTTTTACCCGTTGTTTCGTTATAATTTGCCCCATTTTCAGGAGAGGGATTGGTTGTAATCCGCTTCCGCTCAGTATTACTCCATCCACTTGATGTTTCGCCATAAAAGTTCTGATTACGAAACTTCCCATACTGTGTGCGAAAATAAAATAGGTCAGTCCGGGATAAGTTTCTTTTAAATAAGTTCGAACGACTACTTCATCTTGTATCATATTTTGAAAACCTGTTTCGCCGTCTAAATGACCCAAATAAGTTTCATCTATAGCTGATTTTCCAAACCCACGATGATCGTCTGCTACTACGATATATCCCGCTTCATTCAAACGTTCAGCAAACAAGCCATATCTAGCCCCGTGCTCTGCCATGCCGTGAACAATTTGAACTACACCAACTGGATTTTCAACTTCATCCCATATATGTAAATGTAAATCTAACCCATCTGTCGCTTTTAATTTCATTTGTTTGTACATGTGTCTCCCTCCCATTCCATCTTAATATTAGTATAACATCTGGTAGTTATTTTCACTATTTCATTGCCTTTTATTAGGACTTTTGTATAACTAGTTAAAAAGTTACAGTTCCAACTATTCATTTATCCTAACTTGATTGTTCACATAATCACAATGTGCTATAATAAACCCATAAGGAGATGACACACATGGATAACTGTTTAGCGCAATTACAAATGTATGATTATTTACTAAAAAAATACCGTAACAAAGAGGTTTTCCCCGATACGCGAATGATTGTTGAAATCGATGGAAAACTTTGGACAGGTGACTTCCTCCAACTTGACGATTGCCATATCATTGAGATTGATTGGGAAGATACTCGTTTTACAAGAATTGAACGCACAAAAGATGCTATCAATGATGAATTTAATGAAAAAGTAACGAACTCCAATGTGAATGTTAGTGAAAACCGCATTGATTCAAAAATTGGTAGTCTAAAAAATATTGAAATTTTGTATCAAGAAATTGGTAATTTTGTTCGCCAAGTCGAGAGCTCTACAACGACTTTAAAACCTTTACTATACAACGCATATTGCTTAGATACACGTGTTAAATTACCATTTTTAGACCTTAGCAAAAAAGAAATTACATTAGTATCTTTGACTAATTAAATGAACCCCCGCGAAACTTATATTTCGCGGGGTATTTTTATGCTGTTTATTGAATGTGTTTTATACGATCACTTGAAAGTTGAGTTAGTTCTGTTTGGAGGAATTTTGGCAATATTTCTATCTCGCTCACCTTGTCTATTTCAAACCATTTAAAATTTAACTCGTAACCTGTCTCCCCGTACTGCCCAAACTGTTCTATTTTTGTAAACGTCGAAAGTTCTAATAGTGAGCTGTTTGGATATAATTCCACAGCATAATAAAACTCAATACTATCAATTTCCTCGCCATGATATACAAAGCGATTTTCTGCGATAATTTTTAAATTGCGAATAATCACTTCTTCTCCAAGTTCTTCTCTCATTTCTCGCTGTAAGCCTTCGTTAGTTAACTCATTTTCAACGGCACCACCCGGCAATGTCCAATAACTTTCATTTTTAGTTGTGTGGAGTAAAATTTTGTTTTGATGCCTGATAATCGCTGCTACTCTTATATGTTTCATGCCCATCTCTCCTTTAGTTTATTTTAACATAATTAAAGTGGTTGCGCTTTCAACTGATTTATAGTATAGTAATGGCGAACAACTTGTATATACAAGTTAAAAAGGAGGAAATTTTATGGTTGACTATAAAAAGGATGCAAGCGCTCTCTTAGAATTAATAGGCGGAAAAGAAAATATTTCATCTGTTACACATTGTGCAACAAGAATGCGTTTTGTTTTGCTAGACCCTGATAATGCTGACGTGGAAGCTATCGAAGACATTCCAGCTGTAAAGGGAACGTTTACTCAAGCTGGGCAATTTCAAGTTATTATAGGTAATGATGTAGCTATTTTTTATAATGAATTTACAAAAATTAGTGGTGTGGAAGGTGTAAATAAAGAGGATGCCAAAGTAGATGCTAAGAAAAATATGAGCTTACTTCAACGCTTGCTTGCCGGATTAGCTGAAATTTTCACACCGTTAATTCCTGCAATCGTTGTTGGTGGTCTTATTCTCGGTTTCCGTAATGTTATCGGTGATATTAAGTTTTTAGAAGACGGTACTAAGACGATTGTTGATGTGTATCCATTTTGGGCTGGTGTTTATAGTTTCTTATGGCTGATTGGTGAAGCTGTATTCCACTTCCTTCCAGTTGGAATTACATGGTCAATCGCGAAAAAAATGGGAACAACTCAAATTCTAGGGATTGTCCTTGGTTTAACGCTCGTTTCCCCGCAACTGCTAAATGCTTACAGTGTTGTTGAAACAAAAGCTGGCGACATTCCTGTCTGGGATTTTGGCTTTGCTCAAGTGCAGATGATTGGTTATCAGGCACAAGTTATTCCTGCAATTATGGCAGGTTTCTTACTAGCCTATCTCGAAATCTGGTTACGTAAATTTATTCCAAATGCAATTTCGATGATTTTTGTTCCATTCTTTGCCCTTGTTCCAACTGTTCTAGCTGCTCATGTCATTCTTGGACCTATTGGATGGAAAATTGGCGACGCGATTTCAAATGTCGTTTATGCTGGTTTGACTGGTGGACTAAGTTGGTTATTCGCTGCCCTATTTGGCTTCTTATATGCCCCGCTCGTTGTTACGGGACTGCATCATATGACTAACGCTATCGACTTACAATTAATGAGCCAATTTAAAGGAACAAATCTCTGGCCGATGATTGCTTTATCTAATATTGCTCAAGGTTCAGCTGTTCTTGCTATTATTTTCCTTCACCGCGGTAATGAAAAAGAAGAACAAGTTTCTATTCCTGCAACTATTTCTTGTTATCTTGGTGTAACTGAACCTGCGATGTTTGGTATTAACTTGAAGTACTTATATCCTTTCGTTGCTGCCATGATTGGATCAGCAATTGCAGCTGTCGTTTCCGTTTCTAGTGGTGTTATGGCTAACTCCATTGGGGTTGGGGGATTACCTGGAATCTTGTCAATTAATCCTAAATACTATGCAATCTTTGCTGTATGTATGTTGATTACAATTGTTGTTCCATTCGTTCTAACTGTATTATTCCGCAAATATAATATTTTAAACAAAGTAGATACTGCTCCAATTCGAACTTTTGGAAAAAAAGAATATCGTGGTTCTGCTAAATCAACCAATTAAAAAGTGAGGCTTCTCTTTATGACAAAGTTTGCTCAAAAAACTATTTATCAAGTGTATCCAAAATCTTTTTTTGATACGACTGGCGATGGTACTGGGGATATTCCTGGTATCACCGCTAAGCTTGATTACTTACAGGAACTCGGAATTGAGATGATTTGGATTAATCCTTTTTATCCTTCTCCGCAAAATGATAACGGGTATGATATTTCTGATTATACGGCTGTAGATCCGTTATTTGGAACTATGAATGATGTTACTACGCTTATTTCTGAAGCCAAGAAAAGAAATATCGGAATTATGATTGATTTAGTCTTAAATCATACTTCAACCGAACACCCTTGGTTTAAAAAAGCTCTCGCTGGTGACCCTTTTTATCGTGATTTTTATTATTTCCGTCCGGCAAAAGCAGATGGATCTCCGCCAACAAACTGGGAGTCTAAATTTGGCGGAAGTGCTTGGGAAAAGTTACCTAATTCATCTGAGTATTATTTGCATTTATATGACGTTACTCAAGCTGATCTTGACTGGGCTAACAAAAATGTACGTGAAGCGCTTTTTGATGTGGTGAACTTTTGGATTGATAAAGGTGTGGAAGGATTTCGTTTAGATGTGTTAAACGTTATTGCGAAACCTAAGTTTTTAGAAGATGATTTTGAAGGTGATGGTCGTCGTTTTTACACGGATGGGCCAGGCATTCACGCCTATTTAAAAGAGTTAAATGAGCGAACTTTTGGTGATAAGCCGATTGTAACTGTTGGGGAGATGTCTTCTACTGATATTGATAATTGTATCCGTTATAGCGACCCGAAAGAAAAAGAATTATCGATGGTATTTCATTTCCATCATTTAAAAGTGGATTATCCTGATGGGGAAAAATGGCGTTTAGCGGATGTGAATTTTGCTAATTTGAAATCGATTTTCCATACGTGGCAAGTCGCAATGTCTGAAGAGAATGGCTGGGATGCGCTTTTTTGGAATAATCATGATCAACCTAGAGCGCTCGGGCGTTTTGCTTCTGATCGTCCGGAACATTATTATCACTCTGCCACCCTGCTTGGTGCGACAATTCATTTTATGCGTGGAACTCCCTTTGTATATATGGGAGAAGAAATTGGCATGATGAATCCAAAATTCCCTACAATTGATGATTATGTCGATATTGAAACACTCAATCATTTTGACATCTTACACAAAAACGGGCTAAGTGAACAAGAAGTAATGACTATTATTAAAGAACGTTCGCGTGACAATAGCCGGACACCAATGCAGTGGGATAGTTCGAACAATGCTGGGTTCACGACCGGCACTCCTTGGTTAAAAGTAGCAGATAACGCCAATGAAATTAATGTTCAAAAAGCGCTATCCGATAAAACAAGTATTTTCTACTTTTACCAAAAACTGATTGCTTTACGTAAAGAATATCCAGTCATTCAAACTGGTGATTATACGCCATATTTGACCGAAGAAGATTTGATTATCGCCTATAAGCGTTCAAATGAAACCGCATCGCTACTAGCAATTCATTACTTTGGAGCTACAAAGAAAAAAATACAGCTTCCAAAAGAATTTTCGGACGGAAAGATATTACTATCAAATTATGACCGTAAAGAAATTAGTGCCGAGATAGAGTTATCGCCTTATGAAACATTAACTTTAATTCAATAAAAAAAAGCCCGGGAATGTTTCTCGGGCTTTTTAACGTCTTCTAGCAAAATCAATAAAACGAAATTTATCCAATCGGTGACGTGACTCTGTATATTGAAAAAGAGTTGTGTCTTTTAGAAATACGGTGCTTTTTACGACAACCACATGAGTATCACCGTGGAGCGCTAAGTATTTCTTATCTTCTGCGTTCAGCGGCTCAACCGTAATTTCTTTTTGAGCGTAACTGATTTCATAGCCTTTTTCATTTTCTAAGTACTGGTAAAGAGAGTCTTCTAAAATCTCGGTTTCAATCGGATTGGTATTGTCTAATAAATAATCGTAGTCTAGAATGGTTGCTTCTCCTTCTAAATAACGAACTCTCAAGATAGCTAAACAAGATGATCCACGCGGAAGACCAGCGAAATCAGCAATACGATTTGGCAAGGTTGCTCGCTCGTTTCGAATTACTTTGGTGGTCGCATTCATATGTTCGGATTTTTGTAATTCTTTAAAACTAGTTAATCCCGAAACTGGAAATGAATATCGTTCCCTATCAATTACAATCGATCCTTTACCTTGGAGCTTTTGAATACAGCCGTTTTCAAGTAGTAAAACAAGTGCTTTTCTGATTGTTTCACGGGATACTGAAAAACGTTTGGCCAGGACATTTTCACTCGGAAGTAGTGTGCCTGCTGGATAAACGCCGGATGTAATATCTTGCTCTAATTCTAAATAAATGTCAAAAAACTTATTTTTTTTATTCAAATTAACTCACCCACCGCTATTGTAGCATATTTGCAGATAAATGTAACCGAAATTTGCTAGTCCGCTTTATTACCAAAATCACGTGAAATTTGTTACACTAATAGTAGTAAGATTTGTTCTTGTGTTTTGATTTAAGAGGAGGTATTTTCTATGACTAAAGTTATTTTAACTATTATCGCAATTATCGTTCCAGCATTTCTTGGATTTTTATTTGCTTATCAGATTTATAAGAAAAAAACTGCCACTTATATGCCACTAAAAAATGAATTTGTACACTGGGCAAAGTAAGCATCTAATAGGGAGGGAATCAAGGTGAAAAAAACAGAAAGTGAAAAACCGCTTGTCATCAAAATTGTTATTAGTGTTCTTGTTGGTTTATTTTTACTTAATTTAATGCCATTCTTAGCGATCTTCGGTTAATTTTTTTACTTAATAGTGCTTGAAGCAGCTTATTTTTTATGGTATATTGTAAATTGTGTTGAAATGAATAGCAATTTTTTATGGTGAGACAATTAATGACAGAGATGTCAGTTAATGCTTTTTTTATAAAAAGACTCCAGAGTGCCGATTTCGCGGTGTTCTTGGGTCTTTTTTTGTGTGGAAAGGAGAAATGGATATGAAAAATAAAACTGGTTGGAACATCGCAAAAATTATTGTTGGAGCGCTTATATTCTCGCTTGCGGTCAATGTTTTTGCAATCCCTAATAATCTTGGGGAAGGCGGCGTGACGGGGTTAACGATGATGCTTTACTACTTGCTTGGTTGGACTCCAGCGATTACGACGTTTATTTTTAATGGTATTTTACTTGTTATTGGTTATAAGTTTTTGGATCGCATGACGATTGTTTGGACGATTGTCGCGATTAGTTTCACTTCGCTATTCTTACATTTTTCTGAACCGCTTGCTTTTGTTGCAAGCCAATCTATCGTGGCAGCGATTTTTGCTGGATTAATGATGGGAATTGGTATGGGGCTTATTATGAACGGTGGTGGAACTACTGCTGGAAGTGCTATTTTAGCAAAAATAGCAAATAAATATTTAGGTTGGAATACTAGTTATGCGCTATTATTCTTTGATTTAATTGTCGTGATCCCTTCTGTTTTTGTTATTGGTTTTGAAAATATGCTATTTACGGTTGTTTCTCTCTATATTTCTACTAAAGTGCTTGATTTCATTCTAGAAGGTTATAATCCTAAAAAATCTGTTACGATTATATCTGACTACTATGAAGAAATTGCTACCGAAATCGATGCGAATTTGGAACGAGGAATTACGCTTTTTAACGGTCAAGGATTCTATATGCGTCAAGATAAAAAAATCCTTTATATCGTGATTAGTCGTGATCAACTTCTCCCACTAACAAAAATCGTGAATAAATATGACGAAAAAGCATTCTTTATTATTAATGACGTGCAAAGTGTTGTTGGAGAAGGCTTCACAAAACAAATTACAAGCGAATGATGTTGTTTTATGAAACTTATGTTACAATGATGTGGAAATTATTTTTAATGTAAGTGAGGCGTCCTTATGAAAATATCTAAACCGGCATATATGGTTTTACTTGTTGTTGGCTTGGTTTTTGTTTTTTTGGGACTATCTAATATCGGAATTTCTATTTTTTGGGACTTTAGCGACTTAGAAAATATGCTGGTTGGCTCTTTGCTAATCATCATTGGGCTTATTACACTTAGAGTTCGATATACATTTAAAAAAAGAGGATAGAAAAGCACTGCAAATTATGATTGCAGTGCTTTTCTACTGTTATCATTTAAAAAATTACGTTTTCTTGAATAACATCTAATTTTTTTATGATAATATAGCGGTTTTTCATGGTGATGACGCCCTCTTTTTTTAATTGTTGAAAAATCCGATTGACACTGCTCGCTGAATTTATTCCGCAAAAGTGACCAATTTCTTCATTACTCACTAAAAAATCGATTAAAAATTGATCTTTTTCGATTTCCACGCCGAAAAGTGTATAAAGTTCGTATAACTGTGTGCAAATTGCGCCAAGTTTTCCGTTCATCAGCATTTGCTGCATTTTTTTGATGGATTGTAAAAGTCTTGTGCGATAATAATCTTTGACATAAATTTGCAGATCAACGTCACGGTTTACATCTTTCCAAAAACGTACTCGGTCTACTTGATATAGTTCTGCTGTGTCTGACTCCACACGAATATTGAACGGCGCATTGGCAAATTGAGAATACTCATCTTTTAAAAGTGAGATAATATCCATTTTATTAATGTAGTTTAAATTAAATTCCCTGCCATCCCTTGAGATAATACTCGTTTTAATAATCCCTTTTTTAAGTATGTACACATAAGAATCTTCAAGCCCTTCGTAAGTTAAATATTTACGTTTTCCCCTTGTAATAACTGGAAAATCATTTGTGCTTACATAATTATTAAGAATATTTTGTTTCATGTTCTTAACCTCCTTTTTGTCATTCCAGTTAAAGCATATTAATCATACAAAATACTATTCCCTATTTTTTCAACATATGTTATACAAATTTGTATATATCAGAAATAATTACCAAATTAAAAAGTCTACTCTTAAAATTTCGCCTATAATACTCTTTGTCGCTGAGATAAATCACACGTAGGAAGGGATTTTAATTTATGAAAGAAAAATTATTTAATAAGGGTTTTGTTTTAATAACATTGATTAACTTTGTCGTTTATCTTGTCTATTATTTGCTGATGGTGATTATCGCTGTCATTGCCCAAGAAGAGCTGGGTGCATCACTCGGCGAAGCGGGTTTTGCTTCTGGTATTTATATTATTGGTACGCTCCTTGCGAGACTTTATATGGGGAAAAAGCTTGAGTTATTTGGTCGTAAGCAAGTTTTAAGGTTTGGTATTTTATTTTTCTTAGTAACGACGATGGCTTACTTATACATGCCGACGATTGCAATTATGTTTATTATTCGCTTTTTAAATGGGTTTGCATACGGAACAACTTCTACTGCAACAAACGCCATTGTCACTGCTTATATTCCTAATTCTAGAAACGGAGAAGGCATTAATTATTATGGTCTTAGTACGAGTCTTGCTGCTGCCATTGGACCGTTTATTGGAATGATATTGTTAAGCAAAACAAGCTTTTATACGATTATTATTTTTTCCACGGTTATTGTCTTATTAACTGCACTGCTTTGTTTCTATCTACCAGTAAAAAATATTGTTTTAACAAAAGAACATCGGACAGCATTACAAACTTGGACTGTCAAAAGTTTTATTGAAACGAAAGTTATTCCGATTACTTTTATTGCCTTTTTGATGGGGATTTCTTATTCAAGCGTACTTACCTTCCTTGCTTCGTATGCGCGAGAAATTAATTTAGTTAGCGCTGGTACTTTTTTCTTTGTTGTCTATGCGTTAGTTATTACTTTTACCAGACCTATGTCAGGGAAACTATTTGATGCAAAAGGTGAAAAATATGTCATGTATCCTAGTTATCTCTTTTTAGCAGTTGGTCTAGTTGTGCTTAGTACTGCAACATCAAGTATTGTTTTACTTATTTCAGGTGGATTAATTGGTTTAGGTTATGGAACTTTTATGTCGAATGGACAAGCTGTTTGTTTGAAAGTTTGTGAACCCCACCGTATTGGCATTGGTTTATCTACTTACTTTATTGGGCTTGATTTAGGCCTTGGTATCGGACCTTATATTATGGGTGAAATTCATCATGTTCTTTCATTCCAAGGTATTTACATTATCGCTGGTGCTATCGCATTTGTTTGCGTATTTATTTACATGTTTTTATCCAGAAAAAAAGTGTCCAGTGGCGCACATGAACAACTAAAAGGGAGCGAAGAATTATGAATAAATTATTACTCATTACCGCAGCAGGTTATATCGTAGGAGTCCGAGCGATTGAAAGTGAAAAAAATCATTCTATTTTGCTTAGCGATGTCTATATTAATAACCCATCGCAGCGATTAATTGACCATTTTGAAAGTCTAGAAATTGCAAAAGAACAAATTATCGGGCATAAAAAATTATCTACCGATGATGCTCAAAATTTAATTAGTAGATGGGAAGCTAATTATTTTACTACATCTTGATAAATGGAAGCATTGCGAATCAGCGCAATGCTTTTTTTATAAGACTTGATGGCTAATATGTAATAATGTATTTTCATGGTATTTTGTTGTAACTTCTATTCTCTTCAAATCATCCGGAACATGTTTGATTAGATAAGGTAGATTGTTCACTACACCAGTATTCTCTTGATTAAGTATCCATGATATTTTTTTAAAGTCGAGAATTCCTTCATCGGTTGCCAGCGGGGTTTGGTATATAAAGTCATCTTTCAGTTTAGCAACAAACAAATGCATGCCGCCAAGGTTCTCCCCTTCTACAAACCATTTCATTTCACCAATATCACGTATTTCGTAGTCGGCTGCATTAATTCCAGTCTCTTCTTTGATTTCACGTTTGATAGATTCAATGAGTAATTCTCCGGGCTCGATTTTCCCACCCACACCGTTCCAACTTCCCATCCAAGGGGATTTTTGTCTGTTTAATAATAAAATTTCATCAGCTCTTTGGATAAAGCAGAGCGTGTATTTATACATAGTTTAACCTTCTTTTTTCGTTTTTATTAGTATAGCATATTTAACAGCATAAAAAATAACAGCATCCGTGTTTAGGTTGGGAAACGGATGCTGTCAGGTGAGATATTTCATTGAAAAAAAGGTTACTCTTAATATACCGAATAAATATGAAAAAAGTATGAACAAACTAAGAAAGTTCATTTTTAATTTTTTGAAGTAAATGATCACCTTGCTGCGTCATACTATAATATTTTTTATTATTATTATTTTCGTCACGTATGATAAAGCCATGAAATTCAAGCCAGTAAGTGCAGTATAACAACTCATTTCTCGTAGAATTGCCAACAATATCACTTTGCAGAAAATTGATGGTTAATGATTTTATATTGTATACAGGATTTTTGACAACTTCTAACACCATTATAATAAGTCGATTATCTGGCCTTTCCATTGCGTGACCTTCTTTGCTTTAAATTATCGTTTTCTTGCTTCGTTGACTTTGAGACGTCTGCCTTTCACTTTTCGTGAGCGCATCATTTCAAGGACAGCTGGGCCTTTTCCGTTTAAAATTTCGACAAAGGATACATGATCTTCAATCGTAATAATACCAATATCTTCCGCTGTAATCCCTTCTAATTTAGAAATGGTTCCAACAAAATCTACCGCACGGATTTTTTTCTTTTTACCACCGTTAAAATAAAGTTTCATAATATTTTTATTTAGTTTTTCACCGCGAGCTTTCTTTATGGTTGGGCGTTTTTGTTGTTTTTTACGGAAAGCTTCTTCATTTGCTTTTACTTCGATGATAGTTGGTTTCCGCTTTTTCTCAATCGTAATATTTAGCATTTCTTCTATATCACGAAGAAGCGGATTTTCATTCGTCTTAA
Source organism: Listeria sp. Marseille-Q6474 (assembly GCF_946902005.1). Classification (NCBI taxonomy): domain Bacteria; kingdom Bacillati; phylum Bacillota; class Bacilli; order Caryophanales; family Listeriaceae; genus Listeria; species Listeria sp. Marseille-Q6474. The sequence continues at coordinate 457,377 of NZ_CAMPPS010000001.1, forward strand.
CAAAACTGATAGCTTTTCCACTTTTTCCAGCACGGCCAGTACGTCCGATTCGGTGCACGTAGTTCTCTTTTTCAATTGGTAAATCATAATTAATTACAAGCGAGACATTATCAACATCAATTCCTCGACCGGCTACATCTGTCGCAATTAAGAAACGTGATTTACCGCTTTTGAAATCATCCATAGCGCGGAAACGATCTTCTTGTCTTAAACCGCCATGAATTTTACTAGCTTTTACATCGAGTAAATCGGTGAGTTCATCGACTTGATTTTTCGTATTGCAAAAAATAATTGCACTGTCAGGATTTTCAGTAATTAAAACATCTTTTAACGTTTTTTCTTTATTATCCGTTTGCATTTCCACATGAAAAATTGGATTTGTTTTTTCGGAAGCCATTTCAATTACCATTGGATTATCTTGATAGCGTTTAATTAAATCTTGCATTTCTTCAGGTAATGTCGCTGAGAAAAATAAGTTTTGACGCTGTTTTGGTAAACGGCTAAGAATATCTTCTACTTGGTCAATAAAGCCCATGCTTAACATTTCGTCTACTTCATCTAAAACTAAATGGGCTACTTTGTCGACATTAAGTGATCCTTTTTCGATATGGTCCAGTAATCGACCCGGAGTTCCAACAACAATATGATTTTTTTGACTTAATTCTAATTTTTGTTTAGCAAAAGGTGATTGTCCATATATTGCTGCTGCTTTAATTCGTTTAAATCGTCCAATATTCGTACATTCTGTCTTAACCTGCATTGCAAGTTCTCTCGTTGGTACGATAATTAGCGCTTGTGGTTTGTTTTCTTCCCAAACAACCTGTTCTGCAATTGGAATCGCAAATGCTGCTGTTTTCCCGCTACCAGTTTGTGATTTAGCAACAATATCTTCTCCTGTTAAGGCAACTGGAATTACTGCTTTTTGAACAGGGGTAGCTTCTTTATATCCTAGTTCATTAATGGCTCTTTTAATTTCTTCACTTAATTTTAAATTATTCATGTCAGTCCTCATTTCCTCATATCATCATACCATATTTTTTCACAAATGACGGAACGAATTGTTTGTACTTCGCTCCTACTTCCTTTAAAATGGACTCTAAGCTTCCAAAATAAGGAGGAAACAATGAATTTAGATGATTTGAAGAATAAAGTTACCGAGTCCCTGCCCCTGGAAAATCTAGGAACACTGACAGAAGAGGCAACAACCAAAGCATCTGAGCTTGGCGAACAAGCAAGTAATGTCACTGAGAATCTGCAAAATGAAGCAACCAATTTAACAGAAAACTTACAGGATAAAGCGAGCGGCCTTACAGAAAACTTGCAAGATACAGCGAATGAGTTAACTGGTGGGTTTTTGGATAAAATAAAGAATTTGTTTCAATAAGAAAAAAGCACTCATTTACGAGTGCTTTTTTCATTTGGCGCTTTCTATATGTGTCTCTTTATCAAAATCATGATTAATAAAATTGACTAATGTGAATTGACCGTTTTCATATTCAAATTTTAAAATACAGCAGTTTTTTAATCCTGTTACTTTGCCAATTTTGCTCGTTTTTTCCCAGTAGCGGGCAAACTGAGCGCAAGCGGCTCCGTGTGATACAGCGAGAACGGTATCGTGATCATCTTGGCTCATAATGCTTTCCATTGTTTCCACTAAACGGTCTCTAAAATCAGCTTCACGCTCGCCTCCAAAGGTCGCAAAGAAGTCACCATATGGCAGCGGCGGGTTTAAGTCTTCGCTCTCCCCTTCAAAAGTACCGAAATTCCATTCTTTTAATCCTTTTAGACGAGTGTATTCTTTTGTCGTAACAAGCTCTAAAGTGTCGCATGCACGCTCTGAAGTAGAACTATATGCTTTGTCGAATGTAATATTGTTTTCTTTAAAGTAGCTTCCCGCTATTTTTGCCTGTTTAATACCTAGTTCTGTAAGTGGTGCATCGCAAAATCCTTGAATTTTTTTGCGTTGGTTAAATAAAGTTTGACCGTGGCGCATTAAATACATTGTTTTTTTCATGTAAATTCCCCCGTATCTATATCTTATTTCAAGTCTATCACCTTGGAGTAGCTCTAAGTCAAGTAATAATTAGCTTAATTTTTCCTCTTTTTCATCGTATCTGCTATAATAAATACACCAAAATGAATAGAACTATAGCGAATAAAAATCGAGGAGGAATTCAAATGACGTTAAATGTTTACTTGAATTTTAGAACACAATCCAGAGATGCTATCGCGTTTTATGAAGAAATTTTTGGAACAAAGTGTACAGATTTGATGACATATGGGGAAATCGAGTCCGCTGAAGAACCTATAGAAGATTCGCTAAAAGATTTAGTTATGAATGCTAGTTTAGTACTCGATGGAGTAAAAGTCATGTTTTCCGATGTGCCGAAGTCTATGCCACTTACATTTGGAGATAATATCACACTCGTTATCGATACAACGGACGAAATAAAACTGACAAAACAATTCCATCAACTTGCGGAAGGCGGCAATATTATTATGCCACTCGGAAAAACATTTTGGTCAGAAAAATATGGTCAAGTTACTGATAAGTTTGGTATTGGTTGGCAGCTTAATCTATCCTAAAAGCAAAAGAACCTGGGATAAGTTTCAGGTTCTTTCTTTAAGTCATTTTGTCCTAAAAAAGTATATTTGCACGAGGTAAAACAACACATATTTAAGAGTAGAAAAGAGGTATTCTTTATGGCAAAGACAGAGTTAAATCCTAAAGTAGATTCGTTTCTTAATAAACCTTCTACCTGGCAAGCTGAATTCAAAGCATTAAGAGAAATAGCTATCACATTTGAACTAGAAGAAGAATTTAAATGGGGAAAACCTTGTTATGCTGTAGACGGGGGAAATGTTTTCTTAATTCATGGTTTTAAAAACTACTGTGCACTACTCTTTATGAAAGGCGCACTACTCCGTGACCCAGACAATATTTTAGTGCAACAAACAGAAAATGTGCAAGCTGCTAGGCAAATTCGCTTCACTAATTTACAAGAAATTCTTGATCAAAAACAGATTTTAAAAAAATATATTCAAAATGCAATCGAAGTTGAAAAAGCTGGTTTAGAAGTAGCGCTTAAACCAAGAGCGGAAACGCCTATTCCAGAAGAGTTACTTGTGAAATTTGAGGAATTACCTGCTTTAAAAACAGCTTTTGAAGCGTTAACTCCTGGTCGCCAAAAAGCGTACTTGCTTTATTTTGCGGCTCCAAAGCAATCAAAAACGCGTGTTTCGCGCATTGAGAAATATGAAGCAACGATTTTAGATGGATTAGGACTTAATGATTAATAAAAAGAGGCGCAACTATTAAAAGTTACGCCTCTTTTTATTTATTTAACTTCTTCAAAATCATATAGTTGCCAGCTATTGTCAAATGCTGGTTCAGTTGGTCCGTAAATACGGAAGTACGTGAACCAATTGGCATCAGGAACAGTTTGAATCCAAGGTAGCGACTCATCTTCTGGTGGATTTGGTCCAAAGTAAAGCGTTGTATTGCCGTCAGCATCTACTTCAAAGGTATCTTTAATTGAATTAAGCGCTGGCATAAACTGTTCAGTAACAATTTCTGAACGAGTATCCATATCATAAACAGTTACAGACCAGAAAATACTTGTTGGCACTGGTGTTGGCACTTTTAATGTATAATTTTTACCACCGTCCAGGTAATTTCCTTCTTTATCTTTTACCCCTAGCATATAAACGGAACCAAATCCGACTTTATGCATAAACATCATGTGTGTTTCGAGTGTCGCTTGATAGAACCAGCGCTCTCTTACAGGAAGGTTTAAATACGTTTTTTCATAGAAGTCATTATTCTCACCGTATACAGCCCATTCCCAGTTTTTCCCTGGCCAAACAATGGCTGCAGGATCATCTGTATTAAAGGAATTCACAAACATCATCTTATCTGCTTTTTCGGCAGCTTCAATTAACAATGCTTTTGTGTCTGAATCAGGATTAAATTCTTTATTTGGAACCAGTCCAATTGCTTTTAGTAAGCCATACATTTGGTAATATTCTGGATCTGTTTCATCATTATCCAGCGCCCATTTGATTACTTCCCAATAATCGAATTTTCCTTCAACATAATAAGGTGTTGAAATGGCTTTACGATGAGAAAAATCATGGAAAGTACTGGTTGGATTATTTTTTGCTTCTTTTAGCGGATAAAATTTTACTGTTTTTAGTAACTCAAATGCTTTTTCATAATCACTTGCTTGGTGGACCATCGCCCGTAAACAAATTAAAAACCTAAAACTAGATGGTTTGCGAACTATGTATCCTTCTGGAATATCCCCGTCATAATTAGGAGGAAGATATAAATACTTGGCACCTTTACCTTCTTCATCCCCTGTTAATCCCATATTCGTAATAAATTTAAAATTAATATCATCCGCCACACCAACAATTGCACCCGGCGGTAATTCGATGACAACAGGACCATTCTCTGTGTTCCCTGTTCCAAGACAATACGGGGTATCTGAATTTTGTGTCAGTACATTTAAGTCAGGAGTCGTAAGTTGAATAATAAAATCGTGATTCTCGGTAATTCCTAAATCGTGTAATGCTTTAAAATTTGATACATTCGAAACGGTTGGATAGAAAAATCGGTATGCCTCCACAGCTCGATTTAAAAATCCTTCTTTTCTTATTGATTCTACTTTACTCTCAGGTAGCATTTTTTTCATGTAAAAATCCTCCTTCAATTAGCTTTTTTTAGAACACTTGTACAATACCCCTGTTTTTGGAAATTCAAGCGTAAAATAAAAAATCTCCTAACCGTGAGAAAATTTTTGTAAGAAAGCGTATTAATACTAACTTAGTAGTGATTATATGAAATGACTCGCTGCCTTCACTATTTGATAGGTAAAATTATTTTAACAAACAAAAACTCTCCTAATGATAAGGAGAGTTTTTTCAAGAAACGTTATCAGCAGTTATGAGATTTAGCTTTTTTTCTTTTATTTCGGTGTAGCCATTGGGTACTAAGAAGTACTAGTAAAATTCCTAATCCAAAGATCAAATTTGCCGGCTGACTACCTGTTTTAGGTAGGGTTTGTGGAGCCCCATTGGTTGGTTGGGCATCGTTTGTTGGCTTAATATCATTCGTTGGTTGAATATCTCCATTGGAATTACTCCCTAGTACATCTGAATTTGGATTTGGATTTACTTCGGCTTTATTAGCACGATATACATATTCTATAGTTTGATTCTGATCCGTAAATTTACCAGTTGCATTAGCGGGCTTTTGCACTAGCGTATAGCCTTTAATTTCCTTAGCTGTAGTTGCGTAGGAATCATTAATGTTTCCGTTTAATACCTTGCTTATGGCCAGCTCTTTCCCTGTTTCATCTACATATTTTACAGTAATATAAGATGATGTCGGTATACTGTTCTTTTTATAGTGATAAATCACAGTTTGTGCTTCTGTCGTGAATTTTCCGCTAGCATTAGTTGGTACTTTTACTAGCGAATAGTCTTTTATTTCTTTTGGTTTAGTTGTATATGCTTCATCGACATTTCCGCTTAGTACCTCACTTGGTGCTAGCTCGTTGTTGTTTTCATCCAAGTGTTTAACGGTGATATTTGCTGCTATTGGGCTATTTTGTAATTGATACACATAGGTAACCGTTTGAGGATTCTCGTTAAAAATCCCGTTAGCGTTAGTAGGGCTCTTAATTAAGGTATAGCCATCTATTGTTTTAGCCACTGTTGTGTATGTTTCACCAATTTCACCAGTCAATACTTCCGTTTCACTAATTTTAGCTCCTAATTCGTCCTGGTAGTTCACCGTAACTTCTTTTGCTAAAATTGGATCTGCTTTAATCGCGCGATACACATAGGTCACTGTTTGTGCATTTTCGCTAAACTTTCCTTCTGCATTGCTCGGTGTTTCAATTAATTCGTATCCTGTAAAAGTCTTCGCTGTTGTAACATAATTTTCATCAACATTACCTGATAATGTTTCGGTTGGTGCTAGTTCCATCCCATCCTCATCGGTATATTGTATCGTGATGTCTTTAGCTCGAACGGGATTTTTCGAATAGATATATGTCACAGTCTGTTCTTCTAAGCTAAATTCTCCTTGTGCATTTGATGGCATTTCAGTTAATGTATAACCTAAAATTTCTTTTGCACTTGAACTATATTCTTCACCGACATTTCCAGTTAATATACTATTTTCCGCAAGTTTATTCCCTGATTTGTCTTCATATTTCACAGTTATATTTGCACCTTGTACAGCATCAATATAAACAATCACTTCTTTTGGAGTAGCCTTAATTCCATCCATATTCTCTACGTTTAATGTTACTGTGTATTTTCCTACTTTCTTGAGATTCACCATTGTTTCAAAATCGCTTTTAATGGATAAATCATCCGTTGTTTGCGCTTGAACATCCTTTAAAAACTCTGCTTCTGTTTTTTCTGTCCCTTGTGGATAATGAATTTCGGAATCTGCATTAATTACTGGGGTAGTTGATCTTTTAAATGGTTGTGTTACTTTTCCTGAAAAAGTTCCATCTATACCAGTCACATTAATTAGCTCAGAAAACTGAAAGCTGACCTCTGTTAAATTTTTGATTCTTTCAGACGACCAAGTTATTTTTTCATTTGCGTATGTTCCAAAATTTGATATTGGGAGTGGCTTGATTAACTTATCAAAATTACTAATCTCATTATTAATAATTAAATCTGAATCATCCACTACAATTGCTTTATCTAAAGTAACTGCTTGATTTAATGCACTAATTCTCGATAGTTTTGGCATTTTTGTTTTAAGGTTACTTGGTAAAACACTGATGGAGTTTAAATCGATGTTTAAAGTAGTCATTTCTGGAAAATCATCAAGCATATCTATATTGGTAATTTGATTTTTGTTTAAATTTAAAGTTGCCAGTATAGGAATATTTTTAAATTTCTCGATGCTATTTATTTTGTTAGTATTTAGATTCACGTCTGTTACAGAAACTAAATTATTTAGTTCTATCTGATCGATGCTATTACGTTCAAATCGAACTACAGTTACTTTTGGAAGGTTAGCTAATTCGACTTTCGTTAAACTTGCTATTTGGCTAAAGTAGACATTTCGCATAGTGTAATAACCTAAATTAACTAATTCTGGATTATTTTTGGCAATCACTGTTGTTAACGCAGATAAGTCTGGATAATCGGAAGTCTTTACATCTACCAATTGGGGTTGATCTTGAACATTTATCAATTTTATAGCCAAATTTTGCTGTATATTTAGTGTCATCAAATTGGGTAGATTTTCTACATCCGTTTTGTCTAATACAACTTCTTCTAATTGGTTCTCTGACAGGTCTAACGTTTTTAAATTAGGCAGATTTTGGATGTTATCGAATACTGTATCTGTTAATTCATTTTCTCCTAATGGCAGATCTTCAATGGCCAAATCAGTAACTTTTAGCTCATTAATACTGTTTTTGTCAAGGTTTGCTTTTCTTACCTTAGGGAGATTGACTAATTCGACTTTTGTTAAACTTGCTACTTGGCTAAAATAGACATTTCGCATAGTGTATTGGCCTAAATTGACTAATTCTGGATTGTTTTTGGCAATTACCGTTGTTAACTTGCGTAATCCTGTATAACCAGAAGTCTTTACATTTACCAATTGGGGTTGATCTTGGATGTCGATAGTATTAAGATCGGGATTATTTTCAATATCAATGGTTGTTAGTTTCGGGAGTTGATTTTGCGCATTTAAGATAAGACTGCTAATTTGATTGTTTTTTACCGATAGGCTTACTAAATTAGGTAATTGATCTATTGGAGAAATGTCTGTTATTTGATTATTATTCAAGCTTATACTTGTCACATTGACTAGCAAATCGATTCCTGTTAATACGCTTATTCCTTTATTATAACCATTGAGAGATGTGATTTTATTCAAGTCTGCTTGTGTTACTAGCTGAGTTGTATTCTCTGATCCCGTTGCTTCTTTAGCAATTACTTTAGCTAAGGCACTGTCAGGAAATACACTTTCATAGGTGTCCCCTGTTTCAAGAATGGTCTTAGTGTATTTTAGGGAATTAGTTAATCCCTTAGTTGTTTTTGAAGGTGTATTTATTTCTACTTTTTGTTCATTTTCTTTAGCTTCGGTGATAAATGGATACACACTTAATGATTGAAAGAGCATTATCCCGACTACAATGATAGAACTTATCTTTCTTTTCATGATTAGTCTCCTTAGATGTAATTATTATCTTAAAGAATGAGTTGAATTCTGTGTTTGATGTATGTGGTATTTATCGCCTCAATAAGTACTAATTATAGCAGTCCTAAGCTAGCCATTTGAATATAGTATAGGGGGTTTTTTCATTTCTTGGTATCATCGTTCACATATCGTTCATATCTTTTTAAGGTTCGGTACTAATTTTAGACTCTCTAATATATTTAAATTTATTACTTGTAATTCTCAAAAATTACTGTCAAGTCATACAACAGAATACCTAATAAGGGATGAATTTACATAAAAATTATTGTTAAAGTAAAGGATCAATCATCTGCTTGTTCTCATTTTTGACTATTTTATAAAGTAGTTCTTCGTTTTCAATGAGATTAGTAATTACTTGAACTAGTTTTAATGAAAATTGCCACAAAAACAGCGTAATGAAAATGGGAAATACAAGATAAAAAAGCTCTAAAACATTCACCTTTTAATTACAAAGAGTTTCAAATGTTTTAGAGATTTTTTATTTTACTGTTTAGTGTTTTGAAAGCATCTGCTAATACGATCTAATGCTCTAAAGTATAACCGTTTTTCCCTCCGTTATGTCCGTTTTTTTGTCATGTTCGTAAATATTATAGCGACTATCACTAAACAAAAAACACTAGCCATCCATCCTACACTGGAAATGATGTTGAGAGCAAATAATGTACTTGCTATTATTACTAAGAGAATAAAAATAGCGTAAAAAAATCCTTTTTTCATGTTTTTCTCCCTCCTCCTAGTCTAGTTTCATCGTAATACAATAAGATAATGTATAACCAAAAATATAATGAAATGTCCAATTCTAGTCATGAACAACAAAAAAAGAGCTTACTTAAACTTTTTCTTAAACGACAGGTACAATATTGTGTATTAAATCACAAGATAACACGTAATATAGTTCATTATACACGATTTATGCTTTACTCTTCTCGAATATCTCGAAAAATACATATTCAATTAAAATATATGTTGTTTTTTCAAATGAAATCTCCTTTTTTATTTAACTAATTAACTTATAAAATCAAACAAGAATTTCATATGATTTTTATCAGTCTTCACCTATATTATTTACTAAAAGACATATTAGAGTAGCGTTTATTATTTCTAAGAGGCAATTCAATGTTGTCTTTCCCTCTTAATAGATACAACTGCTTGAATACCATTATTTGAACTTCCGCAAATCAAAAAGCACCATAAACATTGTATTACCAACGTTTATGGTGTTTTATTTAACGTCCTGAGAGGGATTCGAACCCCCGACCGACGGCTTAGAAGGCCGTTGCTCTATCCAGCTGAGCTATCAGGACAAATGGCACTGTTTTTTCAACAGCCAAATACCATTTTATGTTTAAATTGCTTGTTTGTCAATGGTTTTCTTTAAGTTATTGCATTTTTTCTTTTTTGGGTGTCTTTTGACCTAGTTGTGCTTTGTTAATGGAAAAACTTGGGTTAGGTCAGTTAGTTCGTTATCGTCACGATCCATGAAGCGAACTTTGATTCCTTCTGGCGTAGAGTCGATGAGCGCGTATGTTTTGATACGAATGCGACCTCTTGGTAAGGAAATGCTTCCTGGGTTTAAAATGATGGTGTCATCTAGCATATCAACGCCTAGTTCATGAGAATGACCAAAGAATGCGAAATCAGCGTTTAATTCACGAGCTCGGTAGCGTAAGTTCATAAGTGTCATTTTGATGTTATAAAGATGTCCGTGTGTGGTGAATATACGATAGCCATCCACTTCCCCTACCCAATCATTTGGAAAGCCTCCGCCAAAATCACAGTTGCCTCGAACAGTATGAAATCCTTGAATCGCTGGATCATCAGCTTCTAATTCAGAATCCCCACAATGAATCATGGCATCGACTGTATTTTCGTATTTTTCTTTAAGATGGATTAAGCAGTCACGTTCTGAGTGGCTGTCGCTAACTACTAATAATTTCATTTTATTTCCTCCCCCTAGTGCTCTGTTACTTATTCTCTCACTTTTTAGTAACTTTTTCTACAACTTCTGCTAAATCTTTTTCTAGCTGTTTAATAGCATTAGCTCGGTGGCTGATTTCGTTCTTTTTCTCTGCTGGAATTTCTGCCATTGTAAGACCGAATTCTGGTAGGAAAAATAGTGGATCATAGCCAAAGCCGTTTGTACCGCATAGTTGTTCTGCGATAATGCCTTCTACCTCTCCTGTATAGAAGCTTGTTTTCTCAGAGGGTGTAGCTACAGCAAGTGTACAGTGGAAACGAGCAGTTCTTTTTGCTGGTTCTACGCCTTCTAAATTTTTAAGTAGTTTTTCATTATTTTTTGCATCATCATGAGCGACTCCAGCGTAGCGTGCAGAATAGACACCAGGAGCCCCGTTAAGCGCGTCTACAATTAAACCTGAATCATCAGCAATAACTGTTTGATTTAGCAAGCTAGCGACCGTTTCTGCTTTAAGAGCAGCATTTTCAGCAAAGGTCGTGCCTGTTTCTTCAATTTCACCAATTTCTGGAAAATCAGCAAGGGTAGCAACTTCGATATTAAACTTTGCAAAGATTTTTTCGAATTCTTTTGCTTTTCCTTTATTTGCGGTGGCAATAATAATTTTACTCATTTTTTATTCTCCTTTAATCCGCGCTGTGATTTTGTCGCCGAGTGTTTCTTTTTGGATTTCGATTAGTTCGCTTATTCCTTTTTTACCTAGAGCGATTAGTTCAGCAAGTTCGGTTTCTGAAAAAGTAGCTTCTTCGCCTGTTCCTTGGAGTTCTACAAAGGCTCCGCTACCAGTCATAATTATATTCATATCGACTTGTGCCGCGCTATCTTCTACGTAGTTAAGGTCAAGTACTGTTCCACCTTCTTCTAAAACGCCAACACTTGTAGCTGCAAGAAAATCTTTGACTGGGAATTTCGTGAACGGAACTTCTTCATCTAGTTTTGCAATCGCCATGACCATTGCAATAAATGCGCCAGTAATAGAGGCTGTGCGCGTTCCTCCGTCTGCTTGGATAACATCACAGTCTAACCAAATTGTTCGTTCACCAAGTGCGTCTAAGTCAACCACGGCACGTAAAGCCCGTCCAATTAAACGTTGAATTTCCATTGTTCTTCCAGTTACTTTTCCTTTAGAAGATTCGCGGATATTACGTGTATTCGTTGCTCGTGGTAACATGGAATATTCAGCAGAAATCCAGCCACGACCTTCCCCGCGCATAAATGGTGGTACTTTTGTTTCTACACTTGCAGAACAGATAACTTTTGTATTTCCTGATGCGATTAAAACAGAACCTTCTGGGTGCATTAAGTAATCAGGTGTTACTTCGATTTCTCGTAATGCATTCTTTTCTCTTCCATCAAATCTCATTAGTGGCACCTCTTATTTTCCTAATTTTATATGTTCTACTGTCATATCTGGCATATTTAACCAGTCTTTTGCAATATCTTTGAAAATTTGTGTGGAACCAGTGGTGAAAAAACGATGTTCAATTTCGTCGTCTGTCGCATCTAATAAATTATGGTAATCCAGTAAAGCACTGATTTCGCTAGCAGTTTCTTCGCCGGAGTTAATGACCGCAACGCCATCTCCCATAAAGTTTTCGATAATTGGTTTTAAAAGTGGGTAATGTGTGCAACCCAAAATCACCGTATCAATCTTGGTACTTTTCAGTGGTAAGAGTGACTCGGCTACGACTTTTTTTGCAATGGCGCTTTTATACTCGCCAGATTCTACAACGGATACAAATTTTGGACATGCGAGTGAATCTACTTCTACTCGGCGGTTTAGTCCTTTAAGCGCTGTTGGGTAAGCCATGCTTTCGACTGTACCAAGCGTTCCTAATACGCCAATTTTGTTGTTTCTTGTTGCTTTAAGAGCTGCTCTTGAGCCAGGTTGAATAACTCCAATAACAGGAATATCCAGTTTTTCACGAATGTCATATAGTGCTGCCGCTGTTGCAGTATTACATGCAATAACGAGCATTTTGATGCCACGATCTACGAGAAAATTGGTCATTTCCCAAGTAAACTGAGCTACTTCTTCTTTGTCGCGTGGTCCATAAGGGCAACGTGCGGTATCACCTAAATAATATACTTGTTCATGGGGTAGCTGCTTTAGTACTTCACGCACTACTGTCAAACCGCCTACTCCCGAATCGATAAAGCCTATAGCTTGTTTCACAGTCTCGCCTCAATTTCTTTATTAATTTCCAAATTTTTTTATCTATACCTTCCATTTTCTTATTTTTTCGCTTTTTTCGCAAGTCTTTTTTGAGAAAAAAGGTTTTTTATAGAAATTTATTTATTGTGCTTTCCATTTTAGGGTGATTTTGGTTATAATGGTGTATGAAAGTGAGGTATCCGAAATGACAGAAAATGAACAGAATAATTACGAGGAAAAAGCACTCGTTCCAAGTTTTGGATTAGATGTACTGCGAGATTATTTAATTCCTGAAATCCTTGGAGATGAAGCGCCTCACATTATGTACTGGGCTGGGAAAGACTTAGCGCGTAAATTCCCACTTGAATCCATGGAAGAGATAAGAGAATTCTTTGAAGAAGCCTCTTTTGGGACACTTAGTATTTTAAAGGAAAAGAAAGATGAGTTGCGTTTACTTTTAGAAGGTGACATGGTTGTTTCGCGGTTCCGTACACAAGAAAATCCAACTTTTAAATTAGAAGCTGGTTTTATCGCCGAGCAATTACAAACACAGAAGAAGCTCTATACAGAAAGTTACGATGAAATAGATAAACGTAAAAAACAAGTGACGATTATCGTTAAATGGGATCGTAAAGAAACGATTGATAACGAAGAACGTTACTAAAAAGATAAGCTTGAAATAACTTGTCTACGCCCCTCTTAACTGGGATGTAGCTCGTTAATTCAAGCTTATTTTTATTTATCTAATTCAAATTGGTCATGTAAAACTTGTGCTGCTTCTACCATTTTACGTGCGGGAACAACAGTCGAAACTTTGATTTCTGAAGTGCTAATCATTTTTATTGGGATATTATTTTCAGTTAAAGCTTCAAACATTTTTGCAGCGACTCCAGGGTTACTTACCATACCGGAACCAACAATAGATACTTTCGCTAGTTCTTGCTCGGATTCTAGTTTTTCGATTTGAAGTAGTTCTTTACTTTCTTCTAAAACAGCTAGAGTAGCTAATAGTTCGCTTGTTTTAATCGTGAAGGATAAGTTGCCGTGACCAAGACCTGTGATACCTTGAATGATAATATCTACATCAATGTTATTTTCAGCTAGTTTAGTAAAAACTTTTGAAACACGCATCGCTTCTTTTTGTTTCCAGTGAATAGTTACACGAGTAATTTGATCTTCAAAAGCAATTCCGCGGACTACTTTGGTATTTTCCATTGTTAAATCCTCCTCAATCATTGTACCTGGTTCTAGTTCATGACTCGCTCTTACTTCAAGCGGAATTCGGAAATTTTTCGCATATTCAACGGAGCGTGGATGTAAAACTCCAGCACCGAGATTGGCTAATTCTAGCATTTCATCATAGGTTAGTTGTTCTAGTTTTTGGGCTTTTTTAACGTAACGGGGATCTGTTGTGAATACGCCGACAACATCTGTACAAATAGCACATTTTTCTGCTTTTAAAGCGGATGCGATTGCTACTGCGGTCGTATCAGAGCCCCCCCTGCCGAGTGTAGTAATTTCGCCGTCTGTAGTTATACCTTGGAACCCTGCAACAATAACAATTTGCCCAGCTTCAAGTGCTGACTCAATGCGCGCGCTATCGATATCAGCAATTCTTGCGTTACTATGTACTGCTTCTGTTTCAATTCCTGCTTGCCATCCTGTATAAGAAATAGCACCATGCCCTTTTTCTTTTAAAGTCATCGCAAGTAAAGCAATCGTGATTTGTTCGCCGGTTGAAAGTAACATATCCATTTCTCGCTTGTCTGGAGCTTCACTGATTTCTTCTGCCATCGCTACTAATTTGTCGGTTGATTTACCCATCGCGGAAACGACGACAATGACTTTATTCCCTTGTTTTTTCTCGTAAATGGCTTGATCTGCTGTTTTTCCGATTTTATCTACGGTGCTAACAGAGGTTCCGCCAAATTTTAATACTACTAGTCCCAATCTCGCTCCTCCTGACTTTTTGGTGCTTTTTTATCAATGGTTTTATTTTAGCGCATTTATGTGTTGAAGGGAAGAGTGAGTTTCTTTTGTTTTTACTCCTAGCAAAAATCTAAGATGCTGAAATAAAAAAGCTAACACGCCAATAACTAAAAAATCATTGGTATGTTAGCTTTATCTAAAATCTATTTTTGTTCGGTATTTTTGGCTTTTTCGTTAAACGCGGTTATATGTTTATGCACTTCTTCTGCCACATTAAGTGGAACGCCAGCTTCTTTAATTTCTTCCACTGATGCTTCTTTTAATTTCTTCATGGAGCCGAAATGTTTCAGTAGTTTTTTCTTCCGGCCAGGTCCTACGCCAGGAATGCCATCAAGAATGGACTGGAAGCCTGTTTTGCTGCGTAGTTGGCGGTGGAATGTGATAGCGAAACGGTGGACTTCATCTTGCATTCGTTGCAGTAAATAGAATTCTTGGCTGTTTCTTTCGAGTGGAACTATTTCTAAAGGATCACCGAATAATAGTTGGCTAGTACGATGCTTATCGTCTTTTGCGAGTCCGGCTACTGGAATATCTAAGCCGAGTTCGTTTGTTAGGACATCTTTGGCGCTATCAATTTGTCCTTTCCCACCATCAATTAATATTAGATCTGGCATTGGTAGGCCTTCTTTAAGTACGCGCCAGTAACGACGGCGGATAACTTCTCGCATCGTTGCGTAATCATCCGGTCCTTCCACGGTTTTGATTTTGTATTTGCGGTAATCGTTTTTACTTGGTTTTCCATCTAGGAATGTGACCATTGCAGAAACAGGATCTGTACCGTGAATATTCGAGTTATCGAAGGCTTCGACGCGCGATGGTGTTGGAATCCCCATCGCTTCTCCAAGTCGTTCTACTGCCCCGACTGTCCGTTCTTCGTTGCGTTCAAGTAGCATAAATTTCTCGTTTAGAGCGATTTTGGCATTTTTGTAAGCAAGTTTCACGAGTTCTTTTTTATTTCCGCGCTGTGGTACGATGATTTTTGTGTCGGGAACGACGGCTTGAACGGCTTCGCTATCAACATCATCTGGTAAGTATATTTCTTTTGGTGGAATATGGTTTGCTTTTTGATAAAACTGGCCGATAAATGTGAGGAAATCTTCATCAGCATCATTGTAAAATGGAAATTGGGAAACATCGCGCTCAATGAGTTTTCCTTGGCGAATGAAGAATACTTGGACGCACATCCAGCCTTTATCAATGGCGTAACCAAATACATCACGGTCAACGAAATCATTCATTGTCATTTTTTGTTTTTCCATCGTTGTTTCGATGGCGTTGATTTGGTCGCGGAATTCACCAGCTTTTTCGAATTCCATATTTTCTGCGGCTTCTTGCATTTTTTTCATTAAATCATTTTTGACGGTTTTATAGCCACCGTTTAAGAATGCCACAATTTCGTCTTGCATTTCTTTATACTTACTTGCTTCCACGTCAAATACACACGGGGCAAGGCATTGTCCGAGATGATAGTACAAACACACTTTATTTGGTAATGTACTACATTTTCGAAGTGGGTACAGTCGGTCTAAG
The DNA here is from genome assembly GCF_946902005.1 of Listeria sp. Marseille-Q6474. Lineage (NCBI taxonomy): Bacteria > Bacillati > Bacillota > Bacilli > Caryophanales > Listeriaceae > Listeria > Listeria sp. Marseille-Q6474. The sequence continues at coordinate 473,271 of NZ_CAMPPS010000001.1, forward strand.
ATGCGTTTCACTTCATTTGCAGCATAGACATTTGGATACGGACCGAAGTATTTCCCTTTATCTTTCTTTACTTGGCGGGTAATAATTAGTCGCGGATGTCGTTCGTTTGTAATTTTAATGAACGGATAAGTTTTATCGTCTTTTAAGCGAATATTAAAGCGTGGGTCATGTTTTTTTATCAAATTAATTTCAAGTAGCAATGCTTCTACGTTGGATGAAGTTACGATATATTCAAAGTCCACAATTTCTTGGACTAGACGTTGCGTTTTACTATCGTGCGTACCTGAAAAATACGAACGCACGCGATTTTTCAACACTTTTGCTTTCCCAACATAAATAATTGTTCCTTGTCTATCTTTCATCAAATAACAACCAGGTTGGTCCGGCAGAAGCGCTAATTTATTTTGGATATGTTCAGAAGACATTTTATCAACTCCAGTTACACATTTAAAAAGAAGCCTAGAATGTTTGTTCTAAGCTTCTTTCATTTTAGCATAATTTTAAACGTATTTGTTGATGACTTCATCCAGTTCTTCTTTTGGACGGTAGCCGATAATTGTCTCTACTACTTCGCCGTCTTTTTTAATAAGAAGTGTTGGAATACTCATAACACCAAAGCTTCCAGGTGTTTCTGGGTTTTCATCTACGTCCATTTTGACGATTTTAAGTGCTTCGCCGCGTTCTTCTTGTATTTCTTCTAAAACTGGAGCCACCATGCGGCAAGGACCACACCATGTTGCCCAGAAATCTGTTAATACTAAGCCTTCGCTAGTTTCTTGTTCAAATGTTGCATCTGTAATTTCTTTTACCATGATTTAATTCACTCCTTATGACTTTTGTACACACAGTATAGCACCTAGACCTATTTGGAGCCATGTTTTTGCTCAGTTGTTTACTTGAACTCAACGATTGTTACGCCGTTCCCGCCTTCTGCTGCGGCTCCGAAACGGATGGATTTAACCATACGATGATTCTTCAAATATTCCGTGACGCCTGTTCTAAGCGCGCCAGTACCTTTACCGTGAATAATTGCTACTTGCGGGTATCCTGCGAGCAATGCTTCATCAATGTATTTATCCACTTTTTGAATAGCGTCTTCGTAGCGTTCACCGCGTAAATCGAGTTCACTTTTTGCTGGTGAGTCACTACTATGAACAGATGTGATAATGCGTTGTTTTTTCGGTTTTTCTGGCTCGATATATTCTAAATCGGTCGTTTTGATTTTCATTTTGATGATGCCGATTTGGACGTTCCATTCTTTATCACTAATTTTGTTTAAAAGTGTGCCTTTTTGGCCGAGAGATAGGACGCGAACATTGTCGCCAGCTTGGAAAACATGTGGTTTTTGTTTTGGTGCTTTTGGAATAGCTTTGTTAATTGTTTTTGGCTTAGCTTTTCCAAGTCTTGTTTTAGCATCGATTAGTTCATGTTCTTTGATTCCCGCTGCCCCGTTTAATTGCATTGTGCGCAGTTCGTGGATAATTTCTTCGGCTTCTGTTTCGGCTTTTTCTACGATTCCAGCAGCTTTTTCGTTTGCTTGTTCGAGTAATTTATCTTTTTGTTGATAATAATTGGTAATTTCTTTTTGTAAATCTTTTAAAAGAGCATCGGCACCGCGAGCTAGTTCGCGCGCTTCTTCATATTCTCGTTCTGCTAGATTTCGTTTTTCTTCTAGACTTGAAATCATATCATTTAAGTCTGCACTTTCGGTATCAACGAGGCTTCTTGCTTCTGTGATGATACTTTCACTTAAACCAAGGCGGCGTGAAATATCAAATGCGTTACTTCGTCCGGGTACACCAATGAGTAGTTTGTACGTTGGACTAAGTGTTTCAACATTAAATTCAACGGAAGCATTGGTTGCATGTGCTCGGTTATATCCATAAGCTTTTAGTTCAGGATAGTGAGTCGTTGCAACAACACTTGCGCCTTTTTTGTGACTTGCATCAAGAATGGCAATAGCGAGTGCTGCTCCTTCTTGCGGATCCGTACCAGCTCCAAGCTCATCATATAAAATAAGTGATTTATGATTTACTTTTTCTAAGATCGAAACAATGTTTGTCATATGGGACGAGAAAGTACTTAAGCTTTGTTCAATCGATTGTTCATCGCCAATATCAGCAAATACGTTTTCAAAAACGGCGATAGTCGAATCTTCTTGCGCTGGGATTTGTAAGCCTGATTGCGCCATCAAGGTTAATAAGCCTAATGTTTTTAATGTAATTGTTTTACCACCTGTATTTGGACCAGTAATAACAATCGTACTAAAATCTTCACCTAAATAAATATCGTTAGCAACAACTTTCTCAGCATCTAAAAGCGGATGTCTGGCTGCTATTAAATGAACGATTCCTGTATCGCTCAAATGTGGCGTTACGGCTTTCAGAGCTTTCCCAAATCGAGCTTTTGCGAGAATGAAATCAAAACGACCCAGAATAAAGGTATTATGATGAATCTCATTAATCCAGTCAGCTAATGAAGCAGAAATTTCAGCTAGGATTCGTTCGATTTCTTGTTTTTCTTTCGCTTGAAGGGCTTTGCGTTCGTTATTTAAATCAACCACGCTTTGTGGCTCAATGAAGAGCGTTTGACCGGATGCAGACTGGTCATGAACGATGCCGCCGTAATGTCCTTTATATTCTTGTTTCACGGGGATAACATAGCGATCATTTCGAATCGTAATAACCGCATCACTTAGCATTTTTGAAGCGTTGCGATCACGTAAATAAGATTCTAGCTTTTCACGCACGCGGTCTTCTGTCCGGCGCAAAGTACGACGAATCGAGCTAAGCGCTTCACTAGCTGTATCTAATATTTTCCCACTTTCATCTATTGAAATAGCAATATCTTCTTCTACATCTTTTAATACTAAAAGTTCATCAGAAAGTGCGCCGAGTAATGGTATTTCGACCCCAATTTCTAGTAAATCGTTCATAAAGTTTTTCATTTGGCGGCTTACACGCAAGTTACTACCAATTTGGTAGATTTCTAGCCCGTTTAAATCGCCACCAATCTCTAGACGTTTCAAATGTGCAAAAACATCTGTTAGACCAGTAATTGGCGCGCTTCCCCGCAAACGAATAATTTTGGCTCCTTCTTCCGTTTCAAGTTGCGCTTTTTGTACGACTTGAAAATCTGTAGCTGGAGCAAGTTCGTAAATCGCTTGCTCCCCTAGTGAGGAAGAAGCAAATTCAGCAAGTTGTTTTTTTATTTTATCAAATTCTAAAATGGCTTCTACTTTTTTTTCCATTAGTCATCCTTCTTTTTAAAAGTTATTTATTCTGTAAAAATTGTTTAAATTCTGCGGCTGATTTTGTATTCAGGATTGCAGATTTATCTAGCCAAGCTTTCGTTGCAGCACGGACTCCAATCGACATAAAATCGAGATGTTTCGTATCGTGCGCATCCGTATTAATTGCGATTGGCACACCTGCTGCATGGGCCATTTCTAAATGCTCCCGGTTTAGATCAAGTCGCTGTGGATTGGCATTTAATTCTAGCGCTGTGCCTGTATTTTTTGCAAGTTTGATTAGTTCTTTCATATTAACATGATATGGTTTTCTTTTCACGACAATTCTACCTGTTGGATGAGCAATCAGGCGCACATATGGATTTTCACAGGCTGTTTTTAGTCGTTTCATAATCTCTTCTTCTGATTGTTGGAAACTGGAATGAATCGATGCGATAACGAAATCTAACTGTTTTAAAGTGTCATCATCAAAATCCAGAGAGCCATCTGCTAAAATATCCATTTCAACGCCAGAATAAACGTTAATTTCCGGATAATTAGCAGCTACTTTTTTAATTTCTGCTTGTTGCTCAAGTAATCTCTTCTCATCCAGACCATTGGCTACTCGTAAAAATTTTCCATGATCAGTAATGACCATGTACTCATAACCTTTAGCGATACAAGCTTCAATCATCTCCGGAATCGCGTAAGCTCCGTCCGACCAAGTTGTATGCATGTGTAAATCACCGCGAATATCACTTAACTCGAGGAATTTCGTATCTTTTGTCACCCGTTCAATTTCTGTACCATCGCGCCGTACTTCTGGAGGTAAAAATGGAATATGAAAGTGTTTAAAGAACGTTTCTTCTGATTCAAAATGACGCATACTTCCATCTTCTTGCTCCACACCATATTCACTTATTTTTTCGTTCGATTGTTTGGCTAATTGGCGCATTTTGATATTATGATCTTTGGAACCGGTAAAATGGTGCAAGGTTGTTGCAAAAGCTTTCTTTTCTACTAAACGAAAATCTACTGAAATTGTAATGTTATCTTCTAGCACAGCTGATACTTTTGTTTCACCTGCCCCAATAACATCTGTAATCAGAGGAAATTCTAGTAATGCTTTTTGAACGTCTTCTGGTTTTTCAGTAGCAATAACGTAATCCAAATCTTTGACTGTTTCTCGTAATCTACGTAAACTGCCTGCTTGAGCAAAGGTTGCAATTGCATCTATGCTAGCTAGGTAATCTTCTACTTTTTGAATGATTGGTAACACATCATTTAGTGGGTATCTATCAGGTCGTTCGCCCATTTCGCGCACTGCTTCTGCCATTTTTTCCGCAGACTTTTTACCGAAACCTTTTAATGCTTCAATGTGACCGTTCCGAGCCTCTTTAAGTAATGTATCTTTATCTACTACGCCTAATTCATGGTAAAGACGTGATAATTTTTTACCACCAAGTCCTGGTACATCTAAAAGTGGAACGAGGCCAGCTGGCACTTCTTTTTTTAGTTCCACGAGTTCTGGGCATTCGCCGCTGTCCAAATAGCGTTGAATAATCTCACCCGTCGTTTTTCCAATACCGCTAATCTTAGTAAAGTCTTCAATTTCCGCCAGACTTCTGCTATCTAGTTCAATTGCTTGCGCGGCTTTTCGGAAAGCCGATATTTTAAAGCTATTTTCTCCTTTTAATTCCATATAAGTGGCAATTTCCTCAAGTAAACGAATGATTTCTTTTTTATTAGTAGCCATCTTAATTCCTCCCTCGCATGGTCATTAAAAAATACCAGAGAAATCCTATCCAAAATTGGCTAAGAGTATACATCTGGTATCGAATGTTTCTTTTATTTTGGCAGAATATCTGTCATCCAGTCATAAAATTGTTCGGACAAAATTGGCGTATTTTCAAGCATCCACTGAGCAACCGTCGAGCTATCAATGAGGTTTTCAGACCAATTTGCCGGATAAATTGCCATGACGAACAAAACAATAAAAATAATTAAATAAGACTTAATAACACCAAAAACAGCTGCTAATAATCCATTGATTTGACGCAACACTGGGATTTTAGTCAAGCCACCAACAAGGGAAGCGAGCATATGCACAACAATGATTGCCACAATGAAAATAATCGCAAAGCCAAGTACATTGTAGTAAGCTGTTTCTGTTCTTAATTCTTGTAAAATAATGGATAATCCATCTGAAGTATCACTACCTGGATAAGGTATAAAAGTTAAATGTGGCGCTAAATCTTCGTAATACGTATACGAGATAAAAAATGCCAAAATATAACCAAGTAATAAAATAAGTTGTTTGATTAGGCCTGTTCTAAATCCTGCGAAAAAGCCGCAAACAAGTAAAATTAAAATAATCGCATTTAAAATCATTAATCTCTTCCTTTAATTCGAGCCAGTTCTTGTTCCAACTCTAGATATTTTTGTTCTAGTTTTAAATAATCGTGAGTTGCATTCACAGCTGTTAATACCGCGAGCCTACCACTATCTAGCGCATGATTTTGGGAGCCAATTTCGTGCATTTTTTCATCAACTTGACGAGCTACTTTTCGTAAGTGGTCAGCTGTTTCTACGCCAACAATCGTATATTCTCTACCATAAATTGTTGTCACTACTTTATTTCTCTCATTTGCCACGTAAATTCCTCCTCGCCCAAATTCATTTAGGCCGCTACTTGTCATAATCTTATCACGAAAAAGCTGGAAAGAAAAGAGTCAACCACCCGTTTAACAGATATTCAGTCTTTCGTCGTAGTATGTTACAATAGAACTTTGAAAGGATGATGCCTTATCGCAAATACAGTTATCATAGTTGATCAATCAACACTCGAAAAAATGAAACAAACTTATCTTCCCTTTTCAAGCCCAAAACTCCCACCTGGAGCCGTTTTCGCGGCAAAAAAACCTGGTGTTTCGATTACTGGCTACAAATCTCGTAAAGTAATGTTCCAAGGAGTCAACGGAGAAGCTGAAGCAAAAAAATGGGTTGCGACTCTTCCAGAAGCAAAAACGAAGGCGCCGAGTGTTTCTAAAGGCGTTCTTCCAGCGAACTTTGCCGCCAAAAATGTTATTGGTTCAGATGAAGTCGGTACTGGTGATTTTTTTGGTCCAATTACAGTTTGTGCAGCTTATGCGGACGCTGAAATGATGCCACTTTTAAAAGAGCTTGGTGTGAAAGATTCAAAAGCCATGAAAGACCCAGAAATTTGCCGAATAGCAGAGAAAATCATGCCAATCGTTCCCCATAGTGTGCTACTTTGCCCTAATCCTAAATACAATGAACTTCAAAAAAGAGGCATGAACCAAGGCCAAATGAAAGCATTACTACATAACCGTGCTATTGAAAATGTCCTAAAAAAACTTGCTCCCATAAAACCAGAAGCGATTTTAATTGATCAATTTGCTGAAAAAAATACTTACTATCGATATTTAGCAAAAGAGCCAAGTATTATTCGAGAAGATGTATTTTTCGCAACGAAAGCAGAAGGACTTCATCTTTCAGTGGCAGCAGCTTCAATTATTGCTCGATATAAATTTGTGCAAGCCTTTGATGCTATGTCAAAAGAAGTTGGTATCTCGCTTCCAAAAGGTGCCGGACCACACGTGGACGTTGTTGCAGCAGAAATTATTGAACGATTTGGACTAGAAACATTAGCTAAATATACCAAACAACATTTTGCTAACACAGAAAAAGCCTTGAAAATTGCTAAAAAATGAAAAAACGCCCCGTCAGATAAAGACGAGGCGTTTTTAATTATATAGAAGGAATTTGCCAATCAATTGGTTTGATGCCATTTTGCTCTAGGAAGTGATTTGTTTTTGAAAAATGTTTGCATCCCATAAAGCCGCGTGAAGCTGAAAGTGGGCTTGGATGAACGGATGTGAAAGCAATGTGTTTTGGATTTGTGAGTAGCTGTAACTTCTCTTTTGCATTGTTTCCCCAAAGTAAAAAGACAACGGGTTCTTCTTTCTGGTTAATCATTTCAATAATGCGGTTTGTTAGCAGTTCCCAACCTTGGCCACGGTGCGAATTGGCTTGACCAGCGCGAACGGTAAGAACTGTGTTCAGTAAGAGCACGCCTTGATCCGCCCATGGTATCAGATAGCCATTGTTTGGAATCTCACAATTTAAATCATTATGTAATTCTAAATAAATATTTTGTAACGATGGTGGAATTTGAACACCTTTTTGGACTGAAAAAGAAAGACCGTGTGCTTGTCCTGGTCCGTGGTATGGATCTTGACCAAGTATAACTACTTTTACATCTTTATAAGCCGTGTGTTTTAAAGCATTAAAAATATCATACATATCAGGAAATACTCTTTTGGTTTGGTATTCATTTTTTAGGAACTGGCGAAGTTTTAAATAGTATGGCTGGTTAAACTCATCTTTTAATAACTCATCCCAGTCATTTTCGAGTTTTATCATTTGCTTCCTTCCTCCTTTATTCATCTCTATACCCATCTTAGCAAAATAACTTTTTAAATTAAACTAAAAACCGCACTCCTCGATTAAAGGAATGCGGTTTGTTAATTATTTTTTCGGTGGTACGTTTTCTTGATGATCGCCTTTTCTTGTGATAAATGGCCACCAATTACCACGACCGAATAGTTTAACCATAACTGGTACGAATAGTGGTAAGATAACGATGGCGTAGAGCACTAAGCCAATCAGAACTACTGTTGCGATTTCAAGTAAGGAAAGAACTCCTGCTGGCATCATCGCGGCGAATGTTCCACCGAGAATGATCACTGCGCTGAAGATAACGCCACCCATATTTTTCATCGCTTTTATCATTCTATCGCGAACGGAAAGCCCGTTATATTCATTAAATCGTGACATAAGGAATATCGAATAATCGATACCGAGTGCGACGAGTACAACAAATCCGAAGAACGGGGTTGCCCATGTTAGTCCACTATAGCCGAGAATTCGCATAAAGATTATTTCTGCAAATCCAAGTGCCGCAAAGTAAGTTAATACGAGTGATGCGATAAGATAAATTGGCATTACAAGTGAACGTAAAACGATAACTAGGGTTACGAATACACTGGCTAGAACAATAACAAGTACTAAATGATAATCGGCTGTCGACATATCTCTTGTATCGTAGTTAGCGCTAGTCATTCCGCCAATACCAATTTTGGCATTTTCTAGTTTTGTGCCTTTCATACTAGCTGCGAGTTGTTCATTAATGTCATCTATGGAATCCATTGCTCCATTCGAATATGGATTTTTTGTCAAAATAACATTAATCGTAGCTAGTTTTCCATCAGAAGAAATGTATTGGTCTAGTACTTTTTGGAAATCAGCATTTTTTAATAGCGCATCTGGTACGTAAATTCCAGAACTTGCGTAAGGAACTTTCGACCAATCATCAATAAGTCCGTTCGCTGTGTTTAGACCACTTTCAACTTTTCCTAATCCATCAGCTCCTGAAGTTAAGCCATTTGTTAGTTCACCCATTTGCCCGCTAATTCCGGCAAAACCTTCTTTTAGTGCACCTTGCCCTGCTGCAATTTGAGATAGGGCGTTAGAGATTTCAGGCATTTTAGAAACAACTTGACCTTGACCGTCTGCGGCTTTATTTAGGCCGTTTTCTAATTGATCAAGTCCAGTTTCAATCTGACCAAGTCCAGTGCCAAATGCGCTTAGGCCGTCTGAAATTTGTTTGGACTGTTCATTTAATTGGTTCATTGCGGTTGCTAATTGTTGAATACCTTGATTTAGTTCTTTCATTTTTGCTTGAAGAGCGGCCATTTGTTGTCCTGCAGCTGTTTTTAGTTCATTACCAGCTGTTTGTAGACCTTGTATATCAGCCGCTAGTTTTTGGAATTTAGGATCGTTTCTTACTTCTGGATGTGCTGCTGCGAATGTTTGGAACGATTCCCCGATTTTCTTAAACTGTGCTTCGAGCTTGGATGTGTCAATTGCTGGTGAATTGGGATTTCCAAAGCCTTTTAATTGATCTGCTACATTTTGCAAGTTTTTCTGAATTTCTACGTAACCTGCTTGAATTTGTGCTTCTCCATTTTGAAGTGAAGCGAGTTGTGACTTGGCTTCTGCTACTCCTTGTTTTAAATCTCCTGCACCAGTTGCGCCACTTTCAATTCCTGTTTGAATTTGAGCGAGTGCAGCTTGAAGTTGATTGATGCCTTGCTCGGTTGCCAGGGTACCTTTTTGAAGGTCGCCAACTCCAGCAACTGCTTTATCAAGAGCTGGTTCTGATTTTTTAAGTTCTGAGCTAGCAGAATCTAAGCCTTTTTTGACTTCACCTACTCCATCAGTTGCTTGTCCAACGCCATCATTTACTTGTCCAGCTTGATTTTTAATGTAAATATCATCGACACGTTTTCCTGCTGGACGTGACGCGCTCATAACCATATCAATACCTTTTAAGTGAGATAAATCATCGGAAATTTTTTCAATTTGCGCAATATATTCTGTTGTACGCATGTTATCGTCATTTTCGATAAAAACTTGTGTAGGCGCGACTTGTCCTGCTCCAAAACTATCTGAAACGATTTCAAATCCTTTTTTAGAAGGATACTTATCACTAATTTCATCTAATGAGTTAAATGATTCTGTTCCTGTATGCAGTAAAATTGGCGGCAATGTGATAGCTGCAACGATGAGTAAAGCAATCCATGGTCTCGCAAATGTGAATTTCCCAGCAGCTCCCCACACTTTATTTTCTTTATGGCTAATATTTTTATTTAATGGCCAGAATAAATGGGTTCCGAGCGTACTCATAAAGAATGGTACGAGTGTATAAAGTGCTGCGAGTAAGACGACAATACCGACACCAACAGCGACTGCGGAACGATATAAATCAAATTGAACGAAATAAAGCGAAGTGAAGGCAACGAGTACAGCTACACCACTATAAATAACTGTTTTACCCGCTGTACGATAAGTTGCATGAACAGATTCTCGTGGATCTAGCCCTGCTCCCATTTCTTCTTTAAATCTACTCATTAAGAGAATACAATAGTCCGTCCCAATCCCAAACATAATACACACCATAAATATTTGCGTATAGGTCGAAACAGGGAAATTAAAGATGTCAATTAAGAAAGCGACCGTGCTTTGTGCAACGAGATAACTTATTCCTACAGTTAAAAGTGGAATGAACGGCGCTACTGCAGATCTAAATACAAGGAATAATACGACTAAAATAAAGACAACTGTGATGCCTTCTGTCTTATGTAAACCGTCTTCTGAACCTTGAACAACATCCTCTTGAATTAATTTATTTCCTGTTAAGTAAGTATCAACGCCTTTAACATCCATTTTTTTGTCTAAAGCGTTTCGAATGCTTTTAACAGAGGCATCTGTGTCATCTACAGTTAGACTTGCTACCATCGTTTTACCGTCTTTTGATAAGAATTTATCTTTTAATTCGGGTTGATTAAAACTTGATACAACGTTGGTTACGTGAAGTTCATCTTTATTTTTGTCAATGGAATCTAGTGATTTTTTAATATTGTTTAACTCGGTCCCAGTTAACTTGTGGTCAGCTGTGTACACCGCAATGTATGCTGAACCTTTGTCATCCGGATTGTGTTTCTTTTGCATTTCTGTCGCAAGTGATGACGGATAACCATCAGGCAGCTTTAATTCGCCTTTTTCGCGTACAAGATCTGCCATGGGTGGTGCGATAAACATTAATACGACTGCTGCTGCAAGCCAAAATGCTAAAATGGCCCAGCGGAGTTTCATAATCCATTTCATGCCAAATCTCTCCTTTTTATTTTTTCGGTTTGACAACTGACTTGGTAATTTTTTGAAACAACTCAAAAAATTGTTCGCTGTCTTTTTCCCCTAGAATTTCAAGCCATTCATTTACGAGTAACTCTAATTGTTTTTCACACTCTTCGTAAACGCTATTCCCTTTTTCTGTGATGGTTAAAACAACGGCGCGTTTATCATGCTTGTTTCGTTCTCGTCTAATGTAGCCTTTTTCTTCTAGTTTTTTTAACTTTGGTGTAATTGCGCTTTTATTTACATTTAGACAAGCAGAAAGTTCTGTAGCACTTATTTCATCACCAGTAGCTATTTCTCGCAATACAAAAAATTGTTCAATCGATAAGTCTACTGTATTAGCTGAAATTTCAGAAATAGCCTGATGTATATGTGTCATCGCGAATATGTAAGTTTGTTGGTAACTCTTTATCAGTTGTTTCACTTTTTGCTTTTCCAAATAAAGTTCACCCCCTTAACTATTTCCAAGTTTAAGCTTTATTTATTTTGAAGTCAAATGAAAAGAACTTGCTTAAATAGCAAGTTCTTTTCAAGGTTATTCTACGGATTTAAGTGCTTCAATCATATCAATTCGTTTAAGTTTAATGTGCATCACAACCATGACGATGGATGCAAAAACAAGGGTAAGAATGCCGGAGAATAGATAGCTTGTCCAATCAATTGCAGGGCTGAACATCATTTGATCGACTTCTGCAGTCGTGATAATAAATCGGTGCAAGAAGAAGCCAAGGATAAATCCAGCGACAATGCCCATCAAGGTTAAAATGATATTCTCACGGTAAACATACATTGTCACTTCTTTTGGATAAAAACCGAGTACTTTGATAGTGGAAAGTTCCCTGATACGCTCTGATACATTAATATTTGTAAGGTTGTATAAAACGACAAAGGCTAGTAGTGCTGCCGATGTAATTAATACGACAATGACAATATTTAAACTATCTAGAGTATCCGTTAGCATCGAACTTATATTGTTTGAGAAAGTAATCGTTAAAATAGATTTACTATCTGTTAATTTTTCTGCGAACTCAGTTTCTACTTTTTCAGAAGTGTCTTTAAGCATTAATAAATCTAAATTGTAACTAGGTTTTTCGTCAAATATTTGTTGATAATACGTTGGTGTCATGTAAATATAGTGCATTGCATAGTTTTCTGTAATAGCGCTAACTTTGATTTTGTACTTATCGTTCTGCGCATTTTTTACAGTAATCGAATCGCCTGGTTTTATATCGAATAATTTAGCTAGTTTTTCACTAATTATTGCGCCATCATCTGTTAGCTTTTCTGTTGTGTGACTAGCACGGTCACGCAACACGATATAGTCTGGTAATTCGTTTAAATTTTTAGGGACAATGATGGAACTCGCTTGTGCAGATTGCCCTGATTTGACTGCATCTATATTTGTTTGCGACATCGCTAGTTTACTTTTGATATTAGAACCTTCCATTAGGTTATCGTACGTTTCTTTTGCTGTTGGTGGAGCGCTCATATCTTGATAAACTGCTGCGTCATATTTCATTATTTGACCGTACTGCATTTTAGCTATATCACTAATGGAATTTCGCAGTCCAAAGCCAGTAAGAATTAGCGCTGTACAACCAGCAACACCGAGTACTGTCATCAGCATCCGTTGTTTGTAGCGGAAGAGATTTCTTGCTGTTACTTTGCTCGTAAAATTCATTCGTTTCCAGATAAAGCTAATTCGTTCTAAGAAAATTCGTTTGCCGATTTTTGGCGCTTTCGGGCGCATTAATGTAGCTGCATTCGCTCTTAGTTCTGCCCGACATGCTGCATATGCGGTGAAAGTCGTACAGAATAATGCTACACAAACGGATAATAAACTGTAACCCCAGTAAAATCCAATGTCGACAGCTGGCATTTCATACATTGTTTTGTAAGCATTAAAGATAATATTTGGGAAAAATTGGAAACCGATTATAATTCCAACGATACTTCCGCCAATACTTGCAATCGAACCATAAACAAGATATTTCAAAATGATGCTACCGTTCGAATAACCAAATGCTTTTAATGTTCCAATTTGCGTTCTTTGTTCTTCAACCATTCGAGTCATTGTTGTTAAACAAACAAGTGCTGCGATTAAGAAGAAAAAGATTGGAAATGCTGTGGATAAAGAAGTTAAACGATCGGCATTTTCTTTATATTCGCTATAACCTGGATTATCGTTACGATCAAGGACATAGTATTTCGGTAGTTTAAGTGCATCGAGTTTTTCTTGGCCAATTTTAACGTCTTTTTCGGCGCTAGCTAATTTGGCTTCGGCTGCCTTTTTCTCTTTTTCAAATAGTGCGAGGTTTTTATTGTATTCTGCTTGCCCACTATTTAATTTTTTTAGCGCATTTTGTAATTCTGCGGCGCCTGTCTCTTTGCCGTCAGCCAATTGTTTTTTAGCGAGGGAGATTTTTTCTTGACCGGCTTGATATTTTGCTACTCCTGCTTGATACGCTATTTTTGCTTGCTCAAGTTGCTGTTGTTTACTAGCTAGTGTTTTTTCGCCTTGCTCTATTTTTTGTTTTTCTTCATCTAAAACTGTTCGAGCCGATTGATAGGCTTTTTCACCTTCAGCAACTTGTTTAAGTGCAGCGTTCAGAGCTTCCCGGATTTGTGCATCGCTAATGGCTCCATTTTCATAATCATCGAGCAAAGTGTTAATGGCTTCTTCGTATTCAGCGAGTTCTTCATCTGAAATATCAAGTTCTGAGGTCACCATATTGATTGCATTAGTTAAGCTTTCTCGGTCGATGTCAAAATCAGTTAAATCTGGTTGTTTTAAAGCATTTTCTAAGGTTGATCGCGCATTTTTTAAGTATCCATTTGCTGTATTGAGGAGATTATTGGCCTCATTCCATGCAGCTAGGCCTTCTTTTAATTCTCTTTCAGCTTGTAAAATGGCTTCTTCGCCTTGATTAATCTGCATTTTTGCGGCATCTAATTGTTTTTTTGCGTTCGCTAGTTCCGCTTCACCAGCAGCTATTTCTGATTCACCTTGTTTAATTTTGGTATTATAGCTAGCCTTGGCAGCATTGTACTTGGAAAAGCCTTCATCCAATTGTGCTTTTGCAGCATCTAGTTTGGCTTGATTTTTTTGTAGTTCTGCTTTTCCTTTATTGATTTCAGCTGTGGCATCATCTAATTTTTTTTGTTCGCTCGTTTTAATTTTATTCAGTCGTTTTTCTGGTTGTCCTGCTAAAGCTTGCTCCACTTTTTTGTTATCTTTTTTCTCCGTGCGAATGTAAGCATCACTAAAAGCTTCTTTATCCGCTAGATTATTAAAAGTGAGACTGGCAATAGTGTATTCAGGCAAATCAAAATCTTGTTCTGGAATCACACCGAAAGCGTCTGTTTTTCCTTTTCCAACAGTACTTGATCCCCGTTCGGATTTTTGGATGTATGCGGGTGAACGAACAAAGCCAACTACTTTATACGTTGATTTTTTAAGTGTATGGGTTAATTCACTTCCATCATTTTTAACAAAAGTTACTTTGTCGCCGATTTTGATGTTGTCTTGAATAACTTTGTTGTTATCCAGAGCAATCTCACCTGATTTTTCCGGCAAACGACCACTTACTACTTTATATTTATTTAAATTATCACTTGCAGAGCTTGAATATAATTTTGTAACAATGTTGTTTTCTTTCATTAAAGTATCTGCTGTATATCCTAAGTCTACTTGAGCGACTCCCGAAATACCTTCTAAAGCTTCTTTATCCGTATCATCTAGTCCATACGTTGACTGGACATTGAAATTGGCGAGTTGATACTTATTAAAATAATTGTCTGCTGTTAAAAGCATATCCGGTCCAGTTGCTTTTAGTCCGGAGAAAAAAGCAACACCTAACATTATCAGCATAAAAATTGAAATAAAGCGGCTTTTTGAATGCCATATTTCTCGGTAGATATCTTTCCATAAAGCTGAACGTTTCAATGCTTGCTCCTTTCTACCATTCTAAATCATCAATGGACATTGGTTCCGTATTTTCTTTGATGCTCCGAACTTTTGCATTATTAATTTCAATTATTCGGTCTGCAATTGGCGTAATCGCTGTATTGTGGGTGATAACAATAACTGTTGTACCAGTCTTTTCACAAGTTTCTTGTAATAATTTTAAGACTGATTTACCCGTATCATAATCAAGGGCGCCAGTTGGTTCATCGCATAAAAGCAATTTGGGTGCTTTAGCTAATGCTCGAGCAATTGCAACCCGTTGCTGCTCACCGCCAGATAACTGAGCCGGGAAGTTATCTAATCTATGACTCAAGCCAACTTGGGTTAAAACGGTTTCTGCATCTAATGCATTTGGCGCTATTTGCGCTGCTAATTCAACATTTTCTTTGGCAGTTAAATTAGGCACTAAATTGTAAAATTGGAAAACGAATCCGACATCCGTGCGGCGATATTTAGTTAATTGTTTTGCGTTATATTGAGCAATATCCTGGCCATCTACCATGATACGCCCTTCACTGGCACTATCCATTCCACCAAGGATATTTAATACGGTAGATTTCCCAGCCCCTGAAGGCCCAACAATAACTACAAATTCCCCTTTTTTAATTCCAAAATTAATTTTATCATTAGCTGTCACAACATTTTCGCCCATTTGATAGAATTTAGATACGTCCTTCATTTCTACATAGGTCATTTTTTTTCGTCCTTCTTTTGTTTGTCATATTTAACCATTATAACATGTGTTATTTTAGTTAGTGAAGTGTTAAAACAGGCAAGATTTCCACTGTGCAAAAAAAGAACCAAACTACTCGAAAATGTTTTCCAAATAGTTCAGTTCTTTTTAATTAACTAGCGGATAATAGCATGTAATTTTGCTTGTAATGCTTCCACTACTTTGTTAGTTGCTTTTTGTACGTCTTCTTCGACAAGTGTTCTTTCGCTATCAAGGAAAGTTAATGTATAAGCGAGTGATTTTTTGTTTTCGCCTAAACTTTCGCCTTCGAAAATATCAAATAGTTCAATGTCGACTAAGAGTTTTCCGCCATGCTCTTTGATTACTTGAGAGATTGTAGCATGGTCAATATCTTTATCCACAAGTAAGGCCAAGTCGCGTGTCATTTCTGGGTAGCGTGGAATTGGATGATAAACTACTTTTTCTTTCGTTGCATCAAGTAACGCTTTTACATTAATTTCAAATACATACGTTTCTTTTAAATCGTAGCTTGCTTCCACTGCTGGATGAAGCGCTCCAAGATAACCGATTTCTTTTCCTTCTAACTGGATGCTTGCTGTTCTTCCTGGATGCAGTTCTTCTTTTTCGATTTGCTTCCAGTGCAGTTCGGCTTCGATTCCAAGTTTGTTCACTAAACCTACAACAATTCCTTTTAAAACAAAGAAGTCTACTGGTTTTGGTGTTTTTTGCCAATCAGCTGTGTGCCAATTTCCAGTAATTAAGCCAGCTAAATGCTCTTGTTCGATTGGTAAATTGTCACCTTCTGTTGCGTAGAACACGGTTCCCATTTCATAAAGTGCTACGTCCATATTTTTACGAGCGATATTATAACTTGCGCTACGAATTAATTGTGGGACGATACTTGTTCTTAAATGGCTATGTTCTTCACTCATTGGCATCGAAAGCGCCACTGTTTTTTCATCGGATAACGCTAAACGAGTCGCATCTTTTTTGGATGTTAAAGAATACGTTAATGCTTGGTTAAGTCCTGCTCCTTCTAAATAAGCGCGCATTACACGACGAGCTTTTTGGCTGTCAGATAATCCACCAGTTGTGCTCGTTGCTGGAAGTGTGACAGGAATTTCATCATAACCATAAATACGTGCAACTTCTTCCAAAATATCCGCTTCAATTGTAATGTCCCAACGTCTAGTCGGTACTTCAATGATTAATGTGTCTTCTTTAACTTCTAATACAAATCCTAAGCGATCAAAAATCGTTTCTATTTCGGAAAGGGAAATCTCCGTTCCTAAAATACGGTTAATACGTGTTAAGCTTGTTTCGATTTTATTTACTGCTTTTTCACGATTATCTACTTCTACTACGCCGCCAACAAGCGTTCCGCCGCTAAGTTCAGCGATAAGTGCTCCGCCGTGTGCAAGTGCTTTTTCTACTTTCCAAGCATCAGAACCTTTATCATATCGAATACTTGCTTCTGTACGTAAATATAATTCGCGGGATGCTTTTCCAACAGATGAACTACTGAAAATAGCTCCTTCCAGTGCCACAGTTGTTGTCGTTTCAGTTACTTCAGAAAACTCTCCGCCCATAACTCCAGCAATTGCTATCGGTTCAGTTCCATTAGTAATAACAGTGTGCCCTGTTTGTAATGTTCTTTTCTCGCCATCAAGTGTGGTAATTTCTTCTTGGTCTTTTGCGGAACGAACGACGATTTTTTTACTGCCGATTTTATCATAATCAAACGAATGCAGTGGTTGTCCGTATAATAAATTAATGTAGTTTGTTACATCGACTACGTTATTATGTGGACGGATGCCTGCTTTCATTAATTTTGTTTGAAGCCATAGAGGTGATTCTTTAATTTCGATGTTTTCAACCATTTTAATAGCATAATAAGGTGTTTCTGTTGGATTTTCTACTTCTACGGAAATAAAATCGTCTGCTTTACCTTTTTCAGATACATCAGGCTCGGTTGGTTGCGCTGGTTTTTGATGGATAATTGCGCCTACCTCATGCGCTACGCCGTTCATACTTAATGCATCTGCGCGGTTTGGTGTAATTGCCATATCGAGAATCGCATCATCTAAGCCAAGTAAAGTAATTGCGCTCACGCCTGTTTCAACATGCTCTGGTAAAACGTAAATGCCGTCCGCATAAGCTTTTGGTACAACTTTACTTTCAAAGCCAAGTTCAGCAAGTGAGCAAATCATTCCTTCCGAAACTTCGCCGCGTAATTTTGCGCGTTTGATTTTAAGTCCACCTGGAAGTCTTGCACCAACTTTGGCTACGATTACTTTTTGACCTGCAGCAACGTTTGGAGCTCCGCAAATAATTTGAACTGGCTCTTCTTCGTCAGTTTGGACAAGGCATTTGTTCAATTTTTCTGCATCAGGGTGGCGTTCGCATGATAATACTTCCCCAACCACGACATTTTTCAAACCAGCGCTTAATTCTTCTACGCCTTCAATTTCAATTCCGGTTCTTGTAATTGCTTCTCCTAGCTCTTCCGCCGTTAACGGGAAGTCTTGGAAAAATTCTTTGACCCAATTATATGAAACTAACATTAGATTTCCCCCGTTTCTGTGCTTTGGAATTGCTTCGTAAAGCGTAAATCATTCGTATATAAGTGGCGAATATCATCCACTGCGTATTTTAACATCGCAACACGTTCAGGTCCTAAGCCAAAAGCAAATCCGCTGTAACGAGTGGAATCAATACCGGACATTTCTAGTACGTTTGGATGTACCATACCGCTTCCTAAAATTTCAATCCAACCTGTTCCTTTACAAACACGGCAACCTTTACCACCACATTTGAAACAAGAAATATCCATTTCAACAGAAGGCTCAGTGAACGGGAAGAATGATGGACGAAGGCGAATTTCGCGTTCTTCACCAAACATAGTTTTAGCGAGGACAGTCAGCGTCCCTTTTAAATCCGCAAAAGTGATGTTTTCACCAACAACTAGCCCTTCGATTTGCGTAAATTGGTGGGAGTGAGTTGCATCATCGTTGTCGCGGCGGTATACCTTACCTGGACAGATAACTTTGATTGGTCCCTTAGAGAAATCATGTTTTTCCATCGTTCTTGCTTGTACAGGTGATGTTTGAGTACGTAATAAAGTATTTTCTGTAATATAGAAGCTATCTTGCATGTCACGAGCTGGGTGATCTTTTGGAAGGTTTAATGCTTCGAAGTTATAGTAATCCAGTTCTACTTCTGGTCCTTCTGCGATTTCATAACCCATACCAATGAACATATCTTCCATTTCTTCAATTACTTGTGTTAGTAAATGTTTTGTTCCGATGCTTGGCGCTGTGCCTGGTAAAGTAACATCGATTGTTTCTGATTTTAATTTTTCATTAATTGCTGCTGTTTCCAGAATTTCTTGTTTGCTGGAAATCGCTTCTGTTAAGGCTGTTCTTACTTCATTAGCAAGTGAACCCATTTTTGGTCTTTCTTCTGCGGAAAGTTTTCCCATTTGTTTCATGATTTCGGTCATCGGGCCTTTTTTACCAAGGTATTTTACCCGTAAGTCGTTCAATGTTTTTAAGTCTGCTGCTTCGTTAATTTGCGTTTCTGCTTCACTTTTCAGCGTTTGTAATTGCTCTAACATACCGTTCACTCCTTCTTTTTAGACAAAATAAAAAAGCTCTATCCACAAAGGGACGAGACTTCTCGCGGTACCACCCTAATAAGAACAAAATTTGTTCCCACTCAAAATTCGATAACGGCTTAGTAACCGGACCACCTTCACACATAACGTGCTTCTCGGGGGGCGACTCCAGAGGTGAAATGTTCGCAAATTCGTTTGTAAAGTGGCTTTCAGTCTATGACCACTTCTCCCTATACAGACTCACTATGCTACTTGGCTCTTTCATTGTCTTTACTTATTTAGATAGTTTCTATTATAGTATGGTTCTACGAAAGATTCAAGCTAAAAAATAATCTCCCCATATTAGTTGGAGAGATTATCTCTTTTTAATTAGGTACTTCCACCCATTTATCCGCCCAACACTGGACTTCAAGCATTACTTCTTGGAGTGCTTTACCTTTTTCGGTTAGTTCATATTCAATGCGTACAGGAGTTTCTGGATAAACTTGTCTTAAGCAAATATCCATTTCCTCAAGTTCCTTCAAACGTTCTGCAAGCACCCGATCACTCATTTGTGGGATCTCAGCGGCAACTTGTTTAAACCTTTTTGGACCAGTCAGTAAGACATTGATGATAAGTCCAGTCCAGCGTTTACCTAATAGTTGGAACGCCGATTCAAACTTCGGACATACTGTATGTGCATCAGTCATAATTCTCACCTCTAACGTTATTGTACCATATCTATCATCAGAAAGTAACTAATAAATCTTTTGTTGCTTATATTTAGTAAGTCGAAATATAATTGACCAAAGTATCCTTCTGACTTAAAATATAAGTAAGATAGATTAATGAAGGAGGCGTCTCTCATGCCATCTATTCGCTACATTGTTAAAACAGATGTTTCAGAAACCTTCGAAATAATCAAAGCTGGTCAAGTAGGGTCAAATATTGTATTTTCCGAAATTAGAACATTTGATTTTGGAGAACTAGCGACACTTGCTTGCGAAAAATTTTACTTCCGTTCTTCTAATCGAGCGGCATTATTTGTTAACATTAATAATTTCCACGGAGAAACAGAAGTAACGATTATCTCAACAGGTAGTTCGAACGGCTTCTTTACTGGGATTGACTGGGGCGCTGCGTTTGATTATATGCATAGTGTCGTAGCTGATTTAAAACGCGTCGCAATTCGTGAAGTAAAAATGGAAAAACAAGAAGAGATTTAAAAAAGTGGTTGATAAGTTCATTCCGACTTATCAACCACTTTTATTATTTTCTTAAACCATAAAGTAAAATTCCGGCTGCTACAGCTACATTTAATGATTCACTATCACCGTAAATTGGAATATACACTTTTTCGGAAAGTCGATCTTGTAATTCTTCTGATATGCCGTTTCCTTCGTTTCCAACCATTAAGGCTAATGTTTCACGCTTTGGCATATCATTGAGTGATTTGGCTTGGTCATCTAAAACTGCTCCAATCACTGGAACACCTTCTTCTTCTAAATTCGCCACCCACTCAAATAAATCTGCTTGAATGACAGGAATATGGAAGTGACTCCCCTGCGTGCTACGAATAACCTTTGGATTATAAAGGTCTGCACTACCTCTTCCTAGAACGACACAATCATATCCAGCCGCATCAGCAGTTCGAATTAACGTGCCGACATTACCTGGATCTTGTACTGCATCTACGAGTAACAATTTCTTACCATATAATAGCATCATGTCTGGCTCTGAAATAGCAACGACAGCAAATACACCTTGTTCTGTCATTGTGTCACTAATTAGATGGCTGATTTCGGAACTAATTTCAAAGACATCATAGTCGCCTTTTAACCACTCTTCTGGAACAGAAACACCACTTGAAATAAGCAGCTCCAGTACTAAACCATCTTGACGTAACGCTTCTTCCACTAAATGAAAGCCTTCCACCAAATAAGTTCCGGTTTTATCGCGGCCTTTTCTCGTTTGTAGTTTCTTCCATTTTTTGACACGGTCGTTTTTTACTGATTGAATCTGTTCCATAAAAGTTGTCCTCTTTTCTCGAAACTCAACCTAGGCGAATTTCTGATACTTTTTCTTTATCTAAACGTTTAACTACTTCGGTAATTAGTTTAACTGCATTTTCAAAATCATCACGATGTAGCATCGAGGAATGGGAATGAATATAGCGAGTTGCGATTGTAATGGATAACGACGGGATTCCGTTTCCTGTTAAATGAATAGACCCTGAATCTGTTCCGCCCATTGGAATTGCTTCAAATTGGTAAGGAATAGATAGTTCGTCTGCTACGTCCGTTACAAAATCACGAAGGCCAGCATGTGCTACCATGGAAGCATCATAGATAACGATTTGTGGACCTTCTCCCATTTTACTCATTGCTTCTTTGTCAGTTACTCCAGGAGTATCACCAGCAATACCAACATCTACGGCAAAACCTATATCAGGTTGAACGAAATGTGCTGCTGTTTTGGCACCACGTAAACCAACTTCTTCTTGCACTGTTCCAACACCGTAAACGATATTTGGGTGTGCTTCTTTTTGTAGGTTTTTAAGTACTTCGATTGCAATAGCAAGTCCAATACGATTATCCCAAGCTTTTGCAAGTAAGAATTTCTCGTTTTTCATTACGGTAAAATCAAATGCTGGCACAATCATATCACCAGGACGAATGCCGTAACTTTCAACTTCTGCTTTATCAACCGCACCAACGTCAATAAACATATCTTTAATATCAAAAGATTTTTGACGTTCTGCTGCTGTCATTACATGCGGTGGTTTAGAGCCAATAACACCGGTGATTTCTTCGCCAGAACGCGTCACGATTGTTACTTTTTGTGCAAGCATTACTTGCGAAACCCAACCGCCCACTGTTTGAAATTTAATAAAACCTTTATCATCGATTTGAGTCACCATAAAGCCAACTTCATCTAAATGGCCAGCAATCATGATTTTTGGTCCATCTTCTGCGCCCACTTTTTTCGCAACGGCGCTACCTAAGCCGTCTGTTTCAAAACTATCAGCTAACGGTTCAATATATTCACGAAATACGTTTCTAACCGCACGTTCGTTACCGGGAATACCTTTTGCATCCGTTAGTGCTTTTAACATCTTTAATTGTTCATCCATATAAATAACCCTCCTTATAAACTCCTTTTACATTATAACAGTTTCTCTCTAAAATTCCTTTGAAAACGCAAAAAAAGCCGAAACAGCTATTCGACTTTTTTTGCGTTTTACTTACCAAGCAATTGACTGAACGTTTAATAAAGGTAGATTAAGTGCAGTTTTGCCCTTTGTGTCTTCCTTAGCTATTGTAGGTTTGTGCAGTTCTGATGTATCAATATCCATATTAATTACTAAACGATTTTGATCATCTGTTTTAAGTAAAGCGTCGCGCGTTGGAGCATAATCTTCTAATTGATAGAATTTTTTTATAGAGGTGCTTTCAATCCAACCGATAGAATCGCCATTATGATGAATGTGATACCAAGAAATATTGGAATCCGTTACTTTAACTTCTCTATTAATAGAAACTTGATGTCCAAAATATTTGGTTGTTTTTTCGACTGGATTTGCTCCTTTTGTTCCACCTGGCGCGGACCAAATAAAGGAATTATCTTTTATAGCTACTTCACCAGCAGCTTTGATTGCTTTATCAGATACTCGTTCACTATAAACTGTATCATATTTATCTAAATTTGCTTTTTTAATTAGGTCGATTAATTTTGCTGCATACTCTGGATCAGACGAATAGCCAGTTTTTCCAAGTGCAATAGCCGCTTTTTCAAAGTTATATTCTTTGATTAAGCCCCCGTATAAATGAGGGTTCCATGATGGGCCATTGACAAATAAAAGTGCGTGGTCATTCATCGATTCATACCAACCCGGGTATGCGCGGAAATTAGCATCGGTACCAACCCAAACAAGACCATTGTGTTCTTTGGTTGGTAATTTAATAGAGGCTCCATTATAAGAACCTTTAATTCCAAATAAATTATTGCCATCTTTTGCTAGCATACTTTCTCCCCAATTGGATTCTAGTATAGCTTGCGAAATAGTGATACTTGCTAAAATACCATGTTCTCTTTGCACTTTTTGAGCATGCGGCGCAATTTCATTAATAAACCTCTCTTGCTTGGAAGTTAAGCCGTCCTCTAGACCAGCAGCTTGGGAGTGTATTGGTACTGCACATAATGTAATTGTAATTCCAAGACCAATTGTCACCAAATGCTTCTTTGCGAGTTGTAACATAATGATTTATTGCACATCCTTCTTTGAAATATCCATCTAACTATAAATTTAGTCAGAAACGTGTGTTCTTTAAAACAACCACTTCATTCTAACAAAACTTCTTTGTAATACACATTACTTTTACATTACTTATGTTACAAAAGGCCTTTAGCTATTGAATAGTAATCCTTTTGAGAGGTCGCTGTTATGAAAATAAAAAAGAAAAAGAGCTTCAAAAGGACTTTTTGCCTACAAATAAGACAAGTCATTTTAGCTCTTTTTCGGTTATTTCTTATTTTTTATCGATTAATTCTTGTTTTACCCAACCAATTGGATCATTTTTCACGGAAATTTGATACCAAACGCCACTATCTGTCTTTGCTTCTCGTAAAAGTTTCAAATCTTCTCGTTTGTAGTAGTTAATTTCTTCTACTTTTTGCGCTCCAGATAGTCCATATGGCCTTGTCCAAATTGCTCCAGAAACGTCTTTTTTTACGTTGCCATAACCAGTTGATTTTGCATCGTAGTATATCTTATCATCTATACGATCATATAAAGCTAAGTCATATTTTTCGATAATATTGATTAACTTCTCTGCATAACCTGGATCGGTTGCATAGCCTGCTGTTTGTAATTCTTCTGCAGCTTTTTTATAATCATCGGCTTTGATCACGCCATTATATTTATCTTTATTCCAGGAAGTTCCTTTTAAAAAGAGTTCTGCGTGTGCTTCTAATGATTCATTCCAATCTTTGTATTTTCGGAAGTTGGCTTTGATTTCAATCCATTTTCCGTCTACAAATTCTTTTGTCGTCATGTTTACCATCGGTTGTGGAGCTTTGCCTTTTACACCAAACAAATTATTACCTTGTTGTGCTAAATCGCTTTTACCCCAGTTAGATTCGAGGATAGCTTGTGCTAAAGTAATACTCGTTAAAATGCCGTGTTCTGCTTGAATTTCTTGTGCACGAGGAGAAAGTTCATTGAGAAAGTTCTGCTCTTTTGAATGGAATGCTGGGTCCGGTTTCGGTGCTGTCATAATTAAATATTGTTGTCTGACTACAGATGCTATGACACCTACTAGAATAATCAGCAGTAAAATCCCTGCTATCCCAATTAGCCTTTTTTGTTTTTTCTTTTTGGATAATTTTCTATACTTCAGATGTCGTCACGCCTTTCTGTCTCCGAATCCCTTGATGCTTTTAGAATACGTTAATTTGAACACAATTGCAATCCATCTAAATGTCTTTTAAGAAATCTTTAACATTTTATGATAAGGCAAAAAGTTAGTTATAGATTCAATTTAATTTTCTTTGATAACGTTTGTTCTTCATTTTGTAACATTTGCCATCATTTAGTCATATAAGTTCAGGATTAAATGGGATGATTTTAAAAAAATGCGAGTTTCTTCTATTATAAAATGGTTTAGTTGACGCCATCATAATTATCTTACATTCTGTTTTATAGATTTTTGTTCGCAAATTTATTTATTTTCCTCGTTAATTGGATAAACATCTTTCCGTACAAACCGATGAGAATAATAAATAGAATAAAAATGAAAATAGTAATTACTTGATAACTTCCAGCATTGTTTAGGAAAAATAAATCCAGCAATAAAAGAATACTCATTAATATGCCAAAAATCGTCCAGCGTTTCCGAATACTTCGATATAAATGAATATATGATACTTCATCCGAGAATATCGTTTCGCTTCCCGCTTCTTCGGCCTGTAGTTTTCGGAAATACATCCAATTACCATTTAATATTGGATAGCAGAATACATTATCCCAACCAGCATCAGCAAAGAGTGCTTTATACGATGCTTCGTCGCCTTGATTCACTTTATAATCAATGGCATAGCGATATTTGTTCGGTTCCCCTTTTTCAAAATGGTATCTAAAAGATTTATATTCTTTAAATAACCAGCCTTTTTGAGCCATTTCGTTTAAATAGGCTTCTTCTTTTTCCATATTATCTACAGTAAAAAACTTTAAGACTTTTTTCTCCATGATTAAACCTCCCTTGAATTTCTATACAATTCTTCTATACGTGTTTTTTCTAGCTGCAAAACCTCGGCACCGATTTCTGTAATTTGATAGATTTTTCGGTTGCTCTCCTCTTGGATGATTTGGATTAAATTGTCTTTGTTCATTTTGGATAAACTACCGTAAATAGTTCCTGGTCCAAGTTTAATCCGCTCATTGGTCATTTGGGCAACATTTTCAATTATCGCGTAACCGTGCTTCGGTTTAACTAGCGAAAGTAATATGTAAAAGGCAGTTTCAGTCATGGGAAGATAGGTTTTTCGTAGTTTTTCATCCATAATTATATCGCACCTCGATGTATTTGATACTCATAATATATCACGGCTCGATATAATTTGCAATATTTTTTGTTGAATTTCATGAAACGCTAGATTTTCTTTAATAATTAACCATTTAGCTGGATGTTGATTTATTTTTTCGTTCACTAATGGTTTAGTTCTTTGATCAAATAAATCATCCCAGTAAAACATTTTCTTTAACATGCTGAATCGGACTACGTAGTGCGCTTTTTCGATTCGTAGTAATTGTTTGAATTGGCGTTTTATAAGCTGAGAGCGGATTTGTTTTTTAGGTAAATCAAGGTAAATAATAACGTCGGCTTGTGAAATGCTCTCTTCTGTCCAGGCTTCTAAATGCACGCCTTCGATAATCCAGTTATCCTTCTGGAGAATTGCATTTAACTCGGCTATTTTTTCTGAATCGCTTCGTCTCACTTCCGTTTCTTCTCTTTTCCATACAATTCGGTCTGTTTCAAAAAAATCTATTTGTAGCCACTTGGAAACTTTTTTTGCTAAAGTGGTTTTGCCGCTTCCAACAGATCCGATTATTCGGATTTTCATAAAAACACCTCGCTTTAAATTAAATACTATCTTTTTACCCCTCTTTTATTTTATAATTATCTCATTGTGATAAAAGGGAGGGAAATTTTTGATTATATTATTTATTGTATCAGGTCTACTGGCGGGGATGGTATTACCCGTTCAAACAGCCATCAATACACGACTTAGTACATATACGAAATCACCGTTTTTAGCTTCGTGGGTTTCTTTTATGGTAGGGACGACTGTTTTACTTATTGTTTGTTTATTTACACAAAAATCATGGCCAATATCTTCAGAAATGATTGCCTCAAATCCTTGGTATATATGGGTTGGCGGTGGAACATTAGGCGTTATTTTCTTAACAGCTAATATTTTACTTTTACCACGTCTGGGCTCTGCACTACTAGTAATGATTACAGTATGTGGACAAATGATTATGGCTATTGTAATTGATAACTTTGGTTTATTTCAAGTTCCGATGCATGAGATTAACATCGAACGACTGCTTGGTGTTATTTTAATGTTCGGCGGCATTTACTTGATGCAACGATTTTAAAAGGAGGAGAAATCATGACAAAAAGATCATCCAAATCATTATTACTATTTATGGCAATGGGACTTGTTTCTGGACTACTTTCACCGATTCAAACATCGATTAATAGCCAACTTCGGCTCACTGTCGGTTCTCCTTTTGTAGCATCATTTATTTCCTTTTTAGTTGGGACCACGCTACTTACGCTTGTTTGTTTAATTGTGGAGCGTCGTTTGACTTTTCAGCTAAAAGGGGTCGGTCGAATTCCTTGGTGGGTATTCACTGGTGGCGCACTTGGAGTATTATTTGTAACTTCTAACATTTTACTTTTACCATTACTTGGCTCTGCTATGACAGTAGTTTTAGCACTTTGTGGGCAAATGATTATCGCACTTATTATTGATCATTTTGGTTTTTTCGGGGTTATTCCTCATCCAATTAACCGTTATCGAATGATTGGTGTTTTATTAATGCTTATTGGTGTATTTTTAATTCAACGCTTTTAATAAAGAAAACCTCTCCGGCTAGAATGTCTGGAGAGGTTTTTTTGTTATTTCTTTTTATTTCGAAAAACTAGTTCGGAATTTTTGTAGAAAATATCGGTTTCGCCTGCGCGGTAATTCACGACTCTGGCAACAGCGAAAAAGTAATCAGATAAGCGATTTACATATTTTAATACTTCTTGGTTAGTGGAGGCGATTTTTAGCATACCAACAATTTCTCGTTCTGCTCTTCTTGCCACTGTTCTAGCCATATGAAGTAAAGAAGCTGCTTGAGTACCGCCTGGCAAAATGAATTTTTCAATTTCAGGTGGTTCGTCGGCATAAATATCAATGCGGTCTTCTAGCCAAGCAACTGGTTCGTCTGTCAGTTTATAATCGCGCTTACCTTCTTCTGTTGCAAGGTCGCCTCCTGCATCGAATAATTGTTGTTGGATTTGCTCAAGTTCCGCTTGGATTTCGGGCTCATTTCCAAGGGTTGTAATGGTATAACCGATAAGCGAATTGAGTTCGTCGAGTGTACCATATGCATTAATTCGTATATTATCTTTACTTACTTTGCTCCCCCCGATAATTCTTGTCATTCCTTTATCGCCGGTTTTTGTGTAGATACGCATATTTTTTCTCCTTTCATAATCTTTTCTAGTTGATCCATTTGAATATTTGCTTCTAAAAGAGCCGCTAGTTTATCATATTCCGTTTCTTTATGTTCTTTTAGTTTGATAATTTCATGTGGATAAATGGATTTGTTTTTTTGTGTTAGCAGTTCATTGAATAGATTTCCTAAGAAAATATCATTATCGAAAATACCGTGGATGTATGTGCCGATAATGTTTTTGTTCGCAGAGATGGCACCGTCCTCGTGTGTTTCTTGGTTACCGTTGACTGCTTTAATTTTACAAAACGGTTGAGTATTCTCGCCGCGCTTAGTTTGGCCCATATGGATTTCGTATCCTTCGACTGGTTCCGAAGAAAATGTCACGCCAGTAATTTGCGTAGTGCGTTTTTGGTCGAGAAAAATTGTTTCCGTATCTAATAAGCCAAGGCCCGCAATTTCTACTTTTTCACTTTCTACTTGATTTGGGTCAAGCATTCTTTTACCGAGCATTTGGTAGCCACCGCAAATCCCAATTACTTTCCCGGCATTTTCGGCATAGTTTTGAATCGCTTTTTTCAGGCCTGATTGTTCGAGAAAAGCCATATCTTCCAGCGTGTTTTTACTACCAGGAATAATGACTAAATCTGGATTTCCAAAATCAGCTAAATTGCGTATATAACGCACACTGATGTCAGGTTGAATTTCTAGAATATGAAAGTCTGTAAAATTAGAAATACGCGGCAAGCAAATAATGGCAATATCAATTAACGCCGAACTATCTAGAACGTAATTTTTCCCGCTGAGTGAAACACTATCTTCTTCTTCTAGTTGTAGGTTAGCATAAGGGATAACGCCAATGACAGGAACGTTTGTCAGCTCTTCTATCATCTCAATGCCTGGTTGTAAAAGTGCTACATCACCGCGAAATTTATTGATAATCACTCCTTTAAGCCGCGCACGTTCTTCTTCTTTTAAAAGCATAATCGTGCCATAAATCGAAGCAAACACGCCGCCTTTATCAATATCAGCAACTAACACGACAGGCGCGTCGACCATTTTAGCCATACCCATATTGACAATATCTCGGTCATTCAAATTGATTTCGGCTGGGCTTCCGGCGCCTTCTAATACAATAATATCATTTTCATCAGCTAAACTCTGATAAACTGCCTGAATTTTTGGGATAAGTGTTTGCTTAAAATCGTGATAAGAAACAGCATCCATATTATCTAAAATCGCTCCCATAAAAATTACTTGCGACTGACGATCATTGGTCGGTTTAAGTAACACGGGATTCATTCGAACATCTGGAAAAACCCCTGCTGCTTCAGCTTGGAAAACTTGCGCACGTCCCATTTCATCACCTGTTGCGGTAATAAAAGAATTGAGTGACATGTTTTGCGATTTAAATGGCACAACTCGCTTGCCTTTATTTTTAAATAAGCGGCATAAACCTGCAACTATTACACTTTTCCCCGCATCGGAAGCGGTACCTTGAATCATTATTTGCTCTACCATTAATTAATCACCTTCCCCGTATGTGCGAAAAAATCGGCTTCTTTTTTGAAAAGTGGGTAGCCAGCTTGTTGGTGTAATTTGATTAGCCACGGCTGTACTAACCCTGCTTGTTCGATATGACTTTTCTCTAAGAAAACCTCGCTCGTCTCCCCGCTTGTTAAAACTGTTCCGTCTTTTAACATATAGACATAATCGCAAATCTCATAAATCAAATCGATGTCATGACTTGAAATGAGAATCTTTTTTCCTTGTTTTGCAAGACGTTCGATAATTTCCATCATAATTTTTTTACCAATCGGATCTAGTCCCGCTGTTGGTTCATCAAGTAGTAACCAATCTGTATCAAGAACAAGCGCTCCGGCAATAGCGACACGTTTTTTTTGACCATAACTTAAATATTGGACAGGTTTATGTTGAAATTCTGTCGCACCAACTGTTTCTAGTACATTTGTTACTCGCGACTCCACTTCCATTTCACTGACACCTAGGTTTCTAAGTGCAAAAGCCACGTCATCACGTACATTAGAATAGAAAATTTGTTGGTCGGGGTCTTGGAAAACAATACTTACTTTTTTTCGTAAAGTAAATAATGCTTTTTTATTATAAGCAAGTGGTTTTCCTTCAAAATAAACTGTCCCTGAAGTTGGCCTATTAATGCCTAAAAGCTGCATAAAAAGGGTCGATTTCCCGGAGCCATTCGCACCAATAAGGCCAATAATATTGCCTCTATCTAAATCGATTGAAACATCCGTTAAGGCTTGTTTGCCATCTTCGTATTGGAATGAAATATGTTCTGTTTTAAGCAAATTGGCTTCCTCCTAGATATGAAATTCTCCTTGATATAGCTTCACATCAAGTGTTATAACCATTTCATTATATCTTTTCATTACGCGATTGAATAAAGTATTTACGAGCATTCCAAATGAACGATAGCTATTTTTTATGCCGTGATAACCAAAACGAAGGCTCTGTGCTTTTCGAATCGCCGCCGCTTCTTCTAAGAAAATAAAGATAAATCGATAAATTAAAATCGTTAGTTCAATAAGCACTTTTGGAATAAAAATTTGCTTCATCACTTTCGTTAATTGTACCACGGGAACAGTTAAGACGAAAAAATATGTTGCCGCTAAGCAAGCGATACTCCGAAAAAAAACTTGAGTTGCTGTCGTTATCGTCACGTCAGAAATACCAAGATAAAAACTTCCAATAGAGATTGAAGCAAGAAAACTACTTGGATCTTTTGAAATTGAGATAAGAATCGAAAGCAAACTAAATAATAGAAATGAAAATGGTAAAAGGAGCCATTTCAAATATTGTTTAAAGTGGATTTTAACAACATAAAGCGTCAGTGGCACCATGCATAAAAATAGTATCGCTTGTACGAGCACGGGGCCAGTTAACGCGAGTATTAGAATCGCGACATAAAATAAAGCTTTCGCTGATGGTGAAAAAGCAATCCATCTGTTTTGATAGGCGTATTTATCAATGGTTAGCATCAGTTTCGGCTTTCCGCTTGCCACGACTCACACCAATGACATAAGCAATAATTCCCGTTCCGATACAACCTTGAAGCGTAAATAATAAGCTTTCAATTTCGCCACTTTTTGGTTCATAAAGAGGTTCAAACCACGGTTCATAGCTTGGATCGATTTTAGTGATTTCTGCTTCAGCTTCTCCGTCTGATCCCCCGTACTCACCTGTTTTATTGAAGAAAAACGGGCTCACCATTAACAAAACTACTAATAAAATTAAAATGATATTAATATTGATTTTTTTCATCGTAATTGTGCCACCTTTTCTGGTAAATTTTTGCTAATAAGATTGTACATAACTACAGTGAGCAAGCCTTCTGCAATCGCGATTGGAACTTGAGTCACACAGAAAATTGCCATGAATTTTAGAATAGAAGCCATCATACCTGATGCTGGATCTGGGAAAACGACCCCTAGTTGGACACTTGTGGTGAGATATGTTGCTAAATCTGCCGTCATTGCACATAAGAAAATCGAAACACTTTTATTACAGTTTAGTTTACGAGCTAGTTTATAGACGACAAAACCAACCATTGGACCGATAACAGCCATCGACATTGCGTTTGCACCAAGAGTAGTAATACCGCCGTGTGCAAGAAGTAGCGCTTGGAAAAGTAAGACAATCACGCCAAGGACACTGACAACGAGCGGTCCGAACATAACCGTTGCAAGACCAACACCTGTCGGATGAGAGCAAGATCCTGTAACGGACGGGATTTTAAGTGCAGAAAGAACGAAGATAAAGGCTGCGCATAGTGCTAACAGTAATTTATTATTTTTATCTAAGGCGATTAATTTACGAATACGAATTAAACCAAGTACAAGGAATGGGATAAAGACAATTAGCCAAAAGACTGCCCATTTAACGGGTAAAAAGCCCTCCATGATATGCATTGCATGTGCGGATTCTGGATTCGTTAAAGTAAAATAAATAACGCCGATTAAAACAAATGGTAGAAACTTCCATAATTTTTTCATTTATATTGCTCCCTTCTTTTTTTCACGATAATCGTAGTAAAATATGACATTTTTTCTTCTGGATTTATCTCGCCCATGCCGTAAGTGATTTTTTCAGTCGCCATGGCAACATCACTTACTACAACAGCTGCATCAAGCAAATTCAGTTTTTTTAGTAACGTCGTAAGAAGGGGTAAATTGCTTGCTGCTTTCATTAAGACAATAGTGTCAAATAATGTGAGCGCTTGTTCGATTTTTTCAGCTCCTGCTGTTACAGGGATTACAGCAAAACTTTCCTCGTCCATTACAAGAGGCAGTTCTAATTTAGAGGCGATATTTGAAAATGATGAAATCCCTGCGAGTGTAACTGTTTCAATTTCACCTTTTAAAAGTTCTAGCAAATAACTATAAGTGCTATAGACCATTGGATCGCCAAGGGTAATGAAACCAACATCGTGTCCGTTTTGAACGTCTGTTTTGATTTCTTCGGCAATTTCTTTCCAAGCTTGCATTTTCTCTGTTTTGTTGTAACTCATTGGAAAATGACGTTCTTTGATGATAAGCGTGTTTTTTAAATATGGGTTAACGATTTTTTTTGCTAAACTTTCTCCGCCTTTTTTAGATTGAGGTGTATAGAGAATCGCTAATTTCCCCAGTCTATCAGCAGCTTCCATCGTAACTAGCTTGCTGTCACCTGGACCTGTGCCAATGCCGTAAAATTTAGCCACGCGTGTTCACCCTTTCTGTTGCTACTTTGATATGATCGATAAATTGAGCTTGAATAAGTGGGTTTTCGCCTAGCCCTTGCAAGTGGCACTCGGTTTCAATACCAGCTTGCTCCAATATGCTCTTCCAAGAATCTTCGTCATCTGAAGCCATATCATTTGTGGCATGATCTCCTGCAACAAGCATAAACGGCATCAAATGGGCTTTTTTGATCTTTGCCTGTTTTAATCGTTCAATCACTTGATCAAGGCCGGGATAACTTTCTACGGCACAAAGATAAATCGGTTCGTTTAAAAGCATGTGGTCTAAGCAAGCATACGCGCTGAAAGCATGGTGTTTGGAGCCGTGGCCCATCAGAATCAATGCTTCATTTTCTTTCAAAGGAGGCATTTGGTGGCGAATGGCTTCAATGGCTTTTTCGTAATCTTCTTTAGAATCTAGTAATGGTTGACTAATGATGATTGAATCAAAATCCGCTTTAAATTTTTCCACTTGAGCTGTAATTTTTTCAAATTCACCGCCATTAATAATATGTAGAGATTGAATAATGACTTTTTTGTAACCTAATTCTTTTAGCTGGTTTAAAGCCTGACTTGGTGTGTTAATGTGCATGTTATCGCGGGTTTTTAGTTTTTTAATAATTTTGTTGGATGTAAAAGCACGAAATACAGTGTACTCAGGAAATTCTTGGGCCACTCTTTTTTCACAAGCTTCAATGGTTTTTTCTCTTGTTTCTGGATAACTAGTGCCAAAACTAACGACTAATATGGCTTTTTTCATTGTGGTACTCCTTCTAATTTTGTTTTTTGAATTAGTTCAATTAAGCTCTCTGGTGTAGCATTCTCAGCTTCTTCAAATTCATTAATGCCAAATGACTGCAAGGTTGCGCTTGTGAATCTTCCAATTGAGAGAATCGTTTTCGTTTGTAAAATCGCTTTTTCTTCGGTTGTTAGTACATCGAGTAGATTTTGGACTGAACGAGAACTGGAAAAGCACACTTGTTCAAAACTTTCGAGGTCAAATGGGCGCTCTGTCACTGGACGCATATCGTACAATGGCATCATTTCGGTTGTTTTCACTTCAGATAAAATTGTACTAACTTCTGCTGTATCAACAACACTACCGATAATTAAGTTGCTAGTATTTTTTTGAAAGCGAGCTATATGCTCTAAAATTAGTTCTGTGCTCCGTCTTTTAATAAAACTATCTGGAATGATTCCTTTTTCACTAAATGCTTCTTTCGTTTGTTTTCCGATAGCGGTAAGATGGGTATTTTTTAGGGAACGAATATCCAACTCAAGTGTTGCTAGATAATCGAAAAAGCGCTCTACAGCCTCTTTTGAAGTGAAAAGAAGTTCGCTAGTTTCACATAATTCTGCTTTTGTTTTTGTTGGCAGAATATCCAGCACTTGAATATTTGGATACATCGTTACTTCTCCGCCTAAATCGCGAATTTTTTCAGCGAGCATACTTTTACCTGCGCGTGCTCTTGGAAGTAATACTTTTGTATGGAAAAGTGGCATTTCTTCAAAAAAGTTAAGCTGTGGACGTAAGCTCACCACATCGCCAACTACGATAAGCGCAGGAGATGAAATACCAGATTCTGCTACTTTTTGTTCGATTGTTTGCAAAGTTCCTGTAACGGTTAATTGCTTACCACGCGATGCCCACTGTACAATTGCCACGCCTGTTTCCGGTTTTTGTCCATTTGCTAGTAGATTGGCGCAAATGTTAGGTAAGTTTGTCATTCCCATCAGAAACACGAGTGTACCTTCGAGTCTTGCAAGTGCTTCCCAATCTAGTGGATCGCGCCCTTTTTTCAAGTGACCTGTAATCACATGAAAACTAGAAGCAAAATCACGGTGCGTGACCGGAATGCCCGCATAAGCAAGACCTCCAATAGCTGAAGTAATTCCCGGGATGACTTCAAACGGAATGCCTGCTTTATAAAGCGTTTCTCCTTCCTCGCCGCCGCGCCCAAATACATACGGATCACCTGCTTTTAAACGAACAACTAGCTCATTTGTTGCAGCTTCTCTTACAAGAATTTGTTCGATTTCATCTTGCGGGATTGGATGATGTAATGGTTCTTTTCCGACATAAATTAGTTTACAACTAGCTTTTCGTTCTTGGAGCATCGCTGGTTCAACGAGGCGATCATAGACTATAACATCCGCTTTTTGAAGTGCGGCTAATCCTTTTACTGTTAGAAGTTGTGCATCACCAGGACCTGCGCCAATTAACATGACTTTTCCCATTAGTAGACCTCCAATTGAGTTAAAATTTCTGGTAGTTCGGTTAAATGATTTATTTCGATTGGATAATTTAATTTTTTTCGGCGAATAACGATAACAGGAATATTTAATTCTGCTGCTGCCGTGAGTTTTTCTTGAAATCCGCCTTGTTTTCCACTTTCTTTAGTAATTAATACGTCCGCTTGTGTCATTTCTAGCTGTGTGCGGTTGGCTTCTTTAGTGAACGGACCTTTCATGCCAATTATTTGGTCGGCAACGAGCCCAAGTTCTTCTGCTGAACGAATCACATCAGACACTGGTAAAATACGAGCGATAACATGTTGTTTTTCCAGCCCTGCCACAAATTCAGGTAAATTTTTGCTACCTGTTGTAAGAAAAATTCGTTGACCTAGTTTTGCAGCAACTTTACATGCTTCGTTAATATCATCTACTAAATAAGTATTGTCGGTTTGTTCGCTTGTTCGCTCAAAGCGGATGTATGGAATGCCCGCTTCTTTGCATGCTTCCATGGCCGTTTCAGAAACGATGGTTGCAAAGGGATGAGTGGCATCAATAACAAGCTTGATTTGCTCTAACTGCCATTTTGCGAGCATTGCTTCTTTGGCTAATCGACCGCAAAACACCTTTTCCGCATGTTGCTTAGCTAAAGTTTCCCCGTAATCTGTTGCTACTGAAAGAATAAATGGTCGTTTCGTTTCCGTTAGCCAGTCACTAATTAACAAGCTATCAGAAGTTCCTCCAAGCACAAAAATCATAAAGAATATCCTCTAGGTGTAATCATTTTGCCGTTTTTTACGTATGTTTCTTTGTTTCCGACAATAACCATCGTTGTCATATCCACTAATTCATAGTCAATATCTTCCATTGTCGTAATGATTTTTCGTTCTTCTTTTCGACCGACATCTTTGACAATTCCAACGACAGTCTTTGGTGACTTGTGTTCCATCATCTTTTGAAAAGCATTGGCTAAATGATTGGCGCGCCCTTTACTTCTCGGATTGTAAAAACAGACAACGAAATCGGCCATCGCAGCATGTGTTAAACGCTTTTCGATTACTTCCCATGGTGTCATTAAATCACTTAAGCTAATATGGCAAAAATCGTGCATGATTGGCGCCCCGAGAACGGCTGCTGCCCCTATACTAGCTGTAATTCCTGGGATTACTTTAACTTCTAACTCTGGGTTACTTTTTTCGGCTAGTTCTAAAACCAATCCAGCCATTCCGTATATACCAGCATCTCCGCTTGAAACGACGGCTACTTTTTTTCCTGTTAATGCGATATTTACAGCTTCCTGGCAGCGATCGATTTCACGGCGCATCCCTGTTTTCACTACTTCTTTATCTTTAATTAATTCTTTGATTAGTTTGATATATGTTACATAGCCAACGATTACATCTGCGTCCGCTATTGCTTCTAGTGCTTCACCTGTCATTAATCGTTTATCTCCTGGGCCAATTCCGATTACATAAATCATTTTGCCACCTCATTATTTTTAATTAGTTTTCCTGCTGCGAATGTCACGCCATTTTCGGCAAATCGTTTCGTAATGACGTTTCCATTAC
Organism: Listeria sp. Marseille-Q6474; assembly: GCF_946902005.1. Taxonomy (NCBI): domain Bacteria; kingdom Bacillati; phylum Bacillota; class Bacilli; order Caryophanales; family Listeriaceae; genus Listeria; species Listeria sp. Marseille-Q6474. Next base: position 509,825 of record NZ_CAMPPS010000001.1, read on the forward strand.
TGCCAATATCTGCTGATGATAAAGCGACATTTCCAACTTTTACGGTTTTTAAAACAAATTCTGACGTTGGATATTTTTCAGCTACCGTTTGTAATTCTTCTGCGGAATGAACAATAAAATGAATGTTCCACTTTTTCGCTAATTGCAAAATGGCTGGTTCTTCTGCTTTCAATGTAATGCTATGGATTTCACGAAAAGCGCGCGGATGTATGTTTTCTTGTTCACAAAAATGGGTGAAAACTTCCTCCATTGTTTCCGCTGAAACGCCTTTTCGACATCCAATACCAAGCACGAACTTCCTTGGTACAAGCTGAATTCTTTCTATTTTTGTTTCTGGTAAATTGTATTTGGTCGAAATGAAAATTTGTGGACTAATTTCTTTATTTGTAAAACCTCGTGAATCTACTTCAAATGGCTCATCTACGTGCAAACTGACTTCTTTTCCAGCAGCGAGCAAGCCATTAATGCGTTTAGTCGTCGCTTTAAAATCGGGTAAATATCCGTCGATTTCTTTGGCGATATTATCAATTGCTGCCACATTTGCACGATCAGTAGCGGTTGTAATTACTGCGGCACCACCAGTAATTGCAGCAATTTGCTCCGTTAACTCATTTGCTCCACCAACATGTCCAGAGAGTAAGCTGATAATAAATTGACCATATTCATCCATTACAATTACTGCCGGATCTGATAGTTTATCTTGAATGACTGGAGCAAGCGTCCGCACCGCAATACCTGTTGCCATAATACAAATTAATGCCTGATGCGTCGTGAAAATTTCACGCATTGCTGTACCAAAATTAGGCGTTAAAACAGCAGTCTGTTCATTCTGGTGCTTTTCTGGGACAAAGACCGTTCCTGGTACTGTTTTTGTTAATGAAATTGCTAAATCGCGCCCTCGTTCAGTAACTGCGATAATGGCAATTTTATCTGTATTCATGTTTGAAATCCTTATCATATAGCTTAGAATAATAAAACTCTTCGCCGAGAAAATCACCAACCATGATTAGGGCCGTTTTAGTAATTCCTGCTTCTGCCACTTTTTCAGCGATGTCTTTAAGTGTGCCAGTTACTTTTTTCTCTTCTGCCCAAGTTGCTTTATAAATAACAGCTGCTGGGGTTTCTGGTTTATAGCCACCTTTGATAAGTTCTGAGACTACTTTTCTGATACCTTGAACAGATAAGAAAATAACCATGGACGTTTGGTGAGCTGCGTAAGATCTGAGTGACTCACGTGACGGTACCGGCGTTCTTCCAGCCATTCGAGTAATAATCACACTCTGGCTAACTTCGGGAACCGTATATTCAACGCCAAAACTGCTAGCCGCGCCAAGAAATGAACTTACACCTGGCGTACACGTAAATGGAATCGAACGTTTTTTCATTTCCTCCACTTGTTCACGAATCGAGCCGTAAATAGAGAAGTCTCCTGTTTGCAGACGAACAACTTCTTTTCCAGCTGTTACTCCCGCTTCCATACAGTCAATAATTTCTATTAAGTTCATACTGGCACTATTATGGATTTCGCAGTCCGGTTTACAGTATTCTAGCAATTCCGGATTTACAAGTGAGCCAGCGTATATAACAACATCGGCGTTTTTTAATAATTGATATCCTTTTAGTGTGATTAATTCTTTATCTCCTGGTCCTGCTCCGACGAAATGTACTTCTGCCATTTTCTTCACTCCTCTAGTTTTTTACAGCCAATAATGACGGTTGGGTTCTGTGGTTCAAAATAATGTCCAGCTCCGAGTTTATGCCAATTTGAAACTTGAATTTGCTTCATTGTCAATTCACTCACTGGTAATTTTTCTAAATGGTTCATTGCTTGTAAGGCATTTTCTAATAAAATAAAATTAAGTACCAAGTGACCGCCTAGTTTCAAATGAATCAATGACCAGTCGATAATATCAGTCAAATTTCCACCACTACCACCAATAAAAATGGCATCAAATTTCTCTTCCTGAGGTAATTCGATTGGTGCATATGCTTCGATGACTGCTACATTTTCTACGCCGAATTTGGCTTGGTTTTGTTTAATTAAGTCCACCGCATCTTTATTTCGTTCAATTGCGGTAACTTTGATGTGCGGAAAATTATAAGCTACTTGAAGCCCAACGCTTCCAGTTCCAGCGCCAACATCTAGCAGTTTTTTACTGGTATTATCTAATCCGAGTAAATCAATACTTATTGCTCTCACTTCGCTTTTTGTCATCGGAACTTTTCCGCGAATAAATACGTCATCTTTCATCGACAATCACCACAACATTCATATCGTATTTTTTTTCAACTTCCTCTGGTCTTAGCTTATGAATTCGTTCTTCTGTTGAACTTAAATTTTCACCGATAAACATGATTTTTTTTAGATTTCGTTTTGAGATTTCAGCAGCTATTTCGTATGGTCCAATAATGGAATCTGTTACCATTGCGACTTTTTCATGTTGGAGCAAAAAATCGAAATTTGGTGTTTTACCATGGCTGCTCGTTATAAAACAATCATTCATCGGCAGCTTGATTTGGTGAAACATCATCTGGATTGCACTGATTCCCGGGATAATATGAATATCTTCTGAAAAATTCGTCATCGCCCAGTTGCCAATCCCGTAGAGCAGTGGATCGCCTGATGCTAAAATCACGACGTTTTTATTTTGATGAGGAATATTTTTTAAATCTGCTAATTTTTTTGGTAACAGTAGGCACGTTGCAGTTGTTAATTCAGCTATTTCTTGTAATTGTCTTTTCGATCCATACACTGAATCTGCTGAAGATAAAGCTTGTCTTGCTGCGTTTATTAGCAAATTCGTATCTCCTGGTCCGATTCCAACCACTGTAATCATCGCCATTCCTCCCGCAATACTTCTATGTCTTTCGTTGCAGCAAGTAAACCTCGTTCAGTTGAAAATGTAACGACATCAATTTCCACACTTGGTTTAGTGAATTTCAAGAAGCGTTCTGACCTTGCTTTGATTTTTTGTGCGATTACCTCATAAACATGAGTAAAACCAGCTGCTTCAATTAATTCGCCTGCAGCCTCTGTCGTATTACACTTCTCTACTTCTTGTAAGAGTGATAATGGTGCGCCGAGTAAAGCCAAGTTAGCCACCAAAATTTCTGCCCGCGCATCCGCATCCTTGCTATAGGTCGTAAAAATACCAGCTGAAACCTTCACTAATTTGCCAAAATGCCCAACCATCAATACTTTCTTAAATGCGAGCCGTTGAGTTTCTTTCAACATGTAGCCAACGAAATTACTCATGGAAACGATGTTATCACTCGCAAAACCAAGCGTATTTTGAACAAAATCATCGCCATAATTACCTGGAACAAGAATAATTTGGTCAAGTCCTTGGTTCCGTTTCATTTCGAGCTCCATTGATAATGATTTTTTCCAGCCTTCATCCGACATTGGTGTGACAATCCCTGTCGTTCCTAAAATGGAAATCCCGCCGATAATACCGAGGTTGCTATTCATTGTTCGTTTCGCGCGTTCTTCCCCTTCAGGAGCATATACTAAAATGGTTGCGCCACGATTTTCGCCAAGTGATTCGCGCACTGTAGCTAGAATATTTTTCCTTGGAGCCGGGTTAATTGCCGCTTCACCCACTTCAACCGAAATACCTTTTTGTGTTGCGCGACCAATTCCAACGCCACCATCTAAAGTAACTTCCGGACTATCTGTTAATTCGACATCAACAAAAATCCACATGCCGTGTGTCGCATCAATATCATCGCCGCCATCTTTTTGAACAGCTGCAGTTGCCTTTTTTTCAGAAAACTGTTGATAGGCAACGGGGATTTCAAGAATAGTTCCACCTGTTGTTGTGACTTTAACCGCGCTTACTTCTTCTTGTTTTTCTATCATTTCGACACACGCTTTAGCCGCGGCAGCTGCACACGTTCCAGTTGTATAGCCTTTACGATATTTTTTGCCATTATAATAAATAAAATCTTCCACTGCTCGTCGCCTTCTTTACATCGTAATCAAGATTGCATTAATGATTGCCGCGGCAAGGTTACTACCGCCTTTTCTACCACGAGCGACAATTGCTGGAATGTCGGTTTCAAGAATTTCTTCTTTGCATTCAGCTGCCCCGACAAATCCGACAGGCACTGCAACGACCGCATCTGCATGTAATTGTCCACTTTCCGTCATTTCAATAATTTTATAAACCGCAGTTGGCGCGTTCCCTAGGACAAATATTTTCGGTCCATCTTTTAAAGAAGCAAGTTTAATCCCGGCCATTGAACGCGTGATGCCATGCTGTTTGGCAATTTCGATCGTTTCTGGATCACTCACATAACAGTGATAACTACAGCCAAGTTCATCTAACAGCCGTTTATTAATACCACTAAGCGCCATATTAGTATCTGTAAAAATGGTTCCTTTATTTTGAAGAACATGAATGATTTTTTGGATAACATCTTGTTGAAAAACGAGGCTATCCAAGTAATCAAAATCTGCTGTCGTATGTATCGCACGTTTGATAATGGCTTCCTCTAGTTTGTTTTGAAATGTATAATCTGGTCGAATATCGTCAATAATTTGTTGAATGATTTCAAAACTTTTCTCTTCAATTTTGGCTGGATTTTTAATGTAGTTCATTGTGCCACTCCTTTAAAATAGTATTAAATGTATACTGATAAAAATTAGAAAAGCAATAATGGAAGCTGTGTATAGTAAGTGAATTGTTTGACTGATTTCTTTTTGTGTAACGGCTTTTGTTCCACTGCCGATGGTTGGTTTAACAACTGTCTCGCCGAAATATTCATGGGTGCCACCAAGTGTTATCCCAAGCGCTCCTGCTACCGCGCCTTCTGGATATGCGCAATTGGGACTTGTATGATTTTTCCGGTCACGAAGCCCTATCCGCCATGCAGTGCGTCCATCATACTTCAAAATAAAACTCGCAATCACAAGGAAAAACCAAGATAGCCTTGCTGGAATGAAATTTACCAAATCATCCATTTTTGCTGAAACAAAACCAATGGCGCGATATTTTTCATTTTTATAACCGACCATCGAATCAAGTGTGTTCACGGCTTTATACATCAGGGCTAGTACAGGACCTCCAATGAATAAGTAAAATAATGGTGCTATAACGCCATCTGCTGTGTTTTCCGCCACGGTTTCAATGGTGGCTTTACTAATTTGTTCTGCCGTGAGCTTGTCTGTATCCCGACCAACAATCATCCCAACTTGTACTCTAGCCGCTTCTAAATCACCATCCGCGAGTGTTCGCTGAATTTTCCGCGCCTCCTTCGCAAGGCAAGTCATCGCAAGTGTCGTATACCCTAAGTAAATAAACAGCGCCACATAAAGCCAAAAAGCAATTTTTGCACTAATATAAAGGATGAGCCACGAAACAATTCCCGTCATTCCAACTGTAAGAATGAATAACAGCCCTCCAGCAAAATACAGTGATTTACCATGAAAAATTTTCCGCAAAGCGTTCGTTAATAATTGAATAAAGTTACCAATTGCTTTGATAGGATGAGGCCAGCTGTAAGGGTCACCTAGTATGAAATCTAAAATAAACGATATGGTATAAAAGAGTACGATCATCTCTTTCCAGCTCCAAACATCTGCATTAAAATGGCCGGATTTTGGTAGAAGTGGATATGGAGATAACTGGCAAAAGTATTGCCTTTTTGATAACCACCACGCCACTCTTTAACTATTTCACCGTCACGTTTTTTTGAAAGTTTCATACAAGCTGTTTCAGTCGTTTCAAAAACTGAATGATGAAATTCATGCCCGCGAATCGACATCCCTTTTTTGCCGATTAACGTTTCTTCTAAAGGTTCCGCGATACAGTAGCCAAACTTCCGCAGCCTTGTTGTCATCTTACTAATACCGTTAAAAACTCCCACCATTTCATACTGTTTTCCTTCCATTTCTAAACTCGAACCAAGGTACATCAACCCACCACATTCGGCGTAAATTGGAATGCTCTTTTCGTGCGCAGCCAAAATTGACTTCCGCATAGATCTGTTGTCATTAAGCTGCTTGGCAAAAATTTCTGGAAAACCGCCGCCAATATAAATGAAATCTGCTTCCGGAACCTCGTTATCCTCAAGCGGGCTAAATGGAATTAACTCTGCCCCAGTCGAACGAATCAAATCCAAGTTATCTTGATAATAAAAGTGAAATGCTGCATCTAGCGCATAAGCGACACGAAGCCCAGAAAAATCCGCTACTTTCATTTGAGCTTTAGAAGTAGATAAGTTCTCACTAGATTTGCTTATTTCGAGTAATTTGTCTAAATCCACATGTGTGGTAATGAGGTCAGAAAGTAGCTCCCATTTTGCTTCGAGCTCAGTCATTTCTTCTTGTGGTACTAATCCTAGATGCCGTTCTGGAAGTGCCACTGCCGCATTTTTTGGCAAGTAACCTAACACTGGTACATCCGTATAACGCTCAATCGCCCCTTTGATTAAAGAAAAATGGTTTTCTGAGGCAACTCGATTAATAATGACGCCAGCAATTTTAAGTTCCGGATCAAAACGATTGAATCCGTCAACAATCGCCGCTGCTGAAGTCGAAATAGCTTTTCCATCCACAACTAAAATGACTGGTGTCTTTGTGCATTTGGCAATAAAGGAAGTACTGGCATTATCGCGATCAATCCCAAGCCCATCAAATAATCCCATCACTCCTTCAATGACCGAAATATCAGCAGACTCGCCGTGCTTTTGAAAAAGGGACGCTAGCATCTCGTCATCATCAATGAGAAAACTATCTAAATTAATGGAAGCAACACCTGTAATTGCTTGATGATAGTTCGTATCAATATAATCTGGACCTACTTTAAATGGCTGAACCGCGAAGCCTCTTTTTTTCAAAGCTTGCATAATTCCGAGTGTTACGGTTGTTTTTCCTGCACCACTTGATGCGGCTGCAATTAAGATTTTGTTCATCTTTTTTCACCTTTCGCTTTAGCCATAAAAAAAGACGCCAAACAGAACTTTGGCGTCTTTTAGAGATTTAACATCAATAAGAATTCTATGTAGCACAAAGAAACTTTCTTATCATGAAAATCTGTTTAATAAAGACAACTCGCTCCCTTAGAAGTTGTTTTTGGATATCGAATATACTAGCGGTCTCCTGACTTATCATCAACCTACTCACCAGTCTTCCCGGAATTTCTTCCAGTGACATATGTTTGGCTTTCGTCCGAATTACAGTAGCTAGGGCCTGTAGAGGATTTTCACCTCTTTCCCGGATTAATATATTCACCTATTTAGTTGTTTAGTACCCGGCAATTCGTCTTTTCCAGCGTTCTGGTAACACTTGGTAAACGACTTCAGCGACAAAAATGTTGCAAATCGAACCAATAGCTAGAACCGGAAATAACACAAATACCGCTTGATGCATTAATGGATAAAGCGCAAGTAATGATAACGGACAATTAAAAACAAAAGCGACAACACTAGAAGCACTAATAGCAACTAGTTGATTCTTTTCAGCTAGCTTGTGGCGCGGAAATCCATAAGCAATCATCGTTACGCCCATCATTCCAGCAACAATCAAATGAATCGGTAGCGTCAGCGGAAATCCCGCAAGTAATGCTGAAGTTAAATGACCGAAAATCCCAAGCACTGCACCGTACATCGGACCTAGCAGCAAAGTCCCAATAAAAGCTGGGGCTGCGTCAAATGCAACAGAACCCATTAATTTTATGTTTGCGCCAATTACACACATTGCAATCAACATCGCACATAATACTAATTTTTGAATCTTCAATTGAAAAGATCACCCTCTCGTGAAAGCGTTATTTCCATTTCATTATATCCCTGTTAAAACACTGGTACAAGGGCACTAACAGGCTAGAAAGCAAAATAGTGCAAGCTTTTAAAATCGTATTTTTTTCATTGTATACACTTAAAATAGCCACCAGTGTGAACTTTTTCTCAATTTCTCTAATTCACAAAGCAAAAATGACAATATTTTGTTATAAAAAAGAATTTATTGTTCTGTTTAAAATACAGGATAAAACGTTATTTTAAGCGATTTTATGGTATAATTAGTGCAAGAATAAAATAAGGAGGGAAGATTTTTGGAGAAAGAAAAAGTAGTAAATATTCAGCCTTTGATGAATAGTCAGGTAGAAAATCAATTTACCCAACAAATTCAAGAAGACTTCAACAAAAAAAATCCAGATCACTCTGCCCTACTTCATTCTCTCGAAACAGTCGAAGTACTTGATGTTTTAAGTGACTACTACACCGCTCACGAAAAACAAAAACAACCCAAAAAAGAAGCTGCCACATCCAGTAAAACGAGTGGTGAACATAAAGAAATCAAACAAGCTATTCGCTACATTAAAAAGAACATTCATCGTTCCATCACTCTAGAAGAAGTAGCCAATTATGTTTATTTAAGCCCTTTTTATTTAAGTAAACTATTTAAAAACGAATTGAATATCAATTTTATTAATTACGTCAATGAACAAAAAATGCTATATGCAAAGGAACAGCTAGAAAAAAGTGACTGGGCCGTCCACACGATTGCGAAGAATTTAGGATTTTCTCGTGCTAGTTATTTTTGCAAAGTCTTTAAGAAAGAGTTCGATATGACTCCTAAAGAATATCGCGATTCACTTAAATAAAAAACGATTTCAGCAAATATTGCCGAAATCGTTTTTTTATGATTATTGTGACTGCCAATCAGCCGGATAAGTAACATAAATGAATCTCGCTTCTCCAGTTACAGAGAACTTAATTTGGCTTCCTTTTGGAATGAAAATCAGTTCGCCTGGTCCTGCAGAAACATTTCTACCATCGATGACAACATCTAGTCTGCCTTCAATAATATAATCTACTTCATCGTAATCTAAGAACCAATCAAATGTTGTATCTTTCATTTCCATTAGACCAAAACCTAGACGTTTACTTTCTTCTAGTGTTACTAAATCTTTTGTATAAACAACATCGCTAGGGTTACCAGTATCTAAACGGTCTTCTTCAGAAACTCTTACTTCTGGAAGTTTAACGGATAAAATACCACTTGGGTCAACATGTTTGGAACTTTGACCCATTTTTTCTAGGACAACTTGTTTTACTAGCTGCTCAATTAATTCTTTACTAATATCAGCCATTATCTTTCACCGCCGTTTGTTCTTTTGCTTTATTTTTCTTCATCATTCGGTTAGCCATGTAGATACCGACAGCTACTGCAGTTACTCCTCCGACAAGTTTTCCGACAATCATCGGGAAAATCATATCTTGGGCAACCCCAGCTGTGAAACCTAGATGATCCCCTAAAACAAAGGCCGCAGATACTGCAAAAGCAACGTTAATAATTTTACCGCGCTCATCCATATCTTTTAGCATTTGGAACATTGGGATACTATTTGCAAGTGTCGCAACCATACCTGCCGCTGCAACTTCATTCATACCAAGTAATTTACCCATTTTCATAAGTGGTTTGTTGAACACTTTCGTAATAACAAAAACTAAACAGAAAGCTCCTGCTAGAACTAGTGCGATACCACCAACGATTTCGATACCTTCGCCAATTGGTGCAATTCCTGGAATAATAGTTAATCCAGTAAGTTGTTGAATAGCTCCAGCCACAAGTCCGATAGTAGCAACAATTACTACCCCTTTTCCGAAAATCGTAAAGCCTTTAATCATGCCTTCTGGTTTGAACCAAAGACCTAACATAATAAGTACAGCTACAAGAAGAATTGGTACTAAGTTTTTGAAAATCATGATTGGTGAAAATCCAGCTACAAGACCACCGATTAAACAACCGATTGGAATCGTAATAATACCAGATAGTACACCAGTCGCTAGGTATTTATGGTCTTCTTTTTTAATAATTCCAAGTGCTACTGGAATCGTGAAAACAATTGTTGGTCCCATCATTGAGCCTAAAATAGCTCCTGCAAAAAGACCAGCGTCAGGCGTTAGCGCAAGTTCTTGAGCTAGCGCAAAACCACCCATATCATTCGCAAGTAAAGTTGTAGCAAACATTGCTGGGTCAGCCCCAAGCGCTGTATAAATTGGTACAACAATCGGGCTTAAAATTTTCGCTAAAACTGGTGCTAAAGTAATAATACCGACCATAGCTAGAGTTAGCGATCCCATTGCCATAATACCTTCTTCAAATTGTGCTCCTAAGCCAAATTTGTTACCGATAATTTTGTCAATGGCTCCTAGAATCATAAAGATTACCATTAAATAAATAATAATTTCATTAATGCTCAAAAGTGTTCCTCCATTCTATAGATAGCGTTTTAAAAGTTCATCAGGAGAAGGAATGACCGTATGATGTATCACCTTTTTTGGTTCTGCGGTTTCGATTAGAATCCGCATCCCTTCTTGAATAGCACTAACTTCCCCTGTAAAAACAGCCACAAATTTCCCACCAATCGAAGCACCGAGCGTCATTCGTTTTAAATGAATAGCTGATTTTTTTAGCGCTTCATTCACTGCGTTTAGCCCAGCACCCAATTGACTGATTTCGATAATTCCTACTGCATCAACATCAACTTTAGGGTGTTTATTGTTTAGAAAAGCAAGTAATTCTTCGTGCGCCATATGCAAAATATAAGAAGAAACATGAAATTTCCCTGCTTCTTCTTTTGCATCTTGCATCGCACTAGTAAGTTCACCGGAAGCACCTTGCAAAATAATCAAAAATTTACCAGGACATGTCGGACGAAAAGTAAATAAAGTTACATTGCCAGCTTTTAAAAAAACATCGGCCATTTCGTAACCTTTACTTATGCTCCTGAGTTCAAGAATACCTAAGGACTGTTCAGCCATAACGTTCTACCGAGTCGATAATGCCGACGATACACGCGTCCACTGGTATTGTATTATCCCCAGTAGATGCTCGTGCTGCGCTACCAGTTGTAACGAGCACGAGATCACCGTTTCCTGCTCCGGCATTATCAGCTGCCACTATGGAATGTCTTTTATCTTCCACTTCATCGGTACAAATCTCTACTAGTAGTAGTTTTAAACCATTCAGTTTTTCATCTTTTCTTGTCGCCCATAAACTCCCGGTAACTTTTCCAATTTGCATGCCGCTCTTCCTTCCTAACTTTCTTTAATGCTAATTCGGTTTTCCTGTAAATAATCTTTTGCAAGTGGTGTTAAGAAACTTCCCTCTGGCAAAATGAATTCGCTTTTATTCTTCGTGAGTTTAATCACATCTTGTTCGCTAATAACTTTGCTAGTTTTCACGGATTTCACCGGATTATCGATAAATTCTACGCCAAAACGAGCGAGTTTTTCTTCATATTCTTGAAGGAGCTGTCTGATACCATATTTAGCAGAACGTTTATAAGCATTTGCTTTAATTCCGCTTTTCATGATCCAAGTAGGACGTCCTTCTAAAAGATGATCTGTGATAAATTGTTCTTTTTTATTCATTGGTGCAAGCAAACTGATTCGAGCTAATTCAGCGATTTCCATTTCTTCTAATAATAAAATGTCACAGGTACGTTCAGAACGATCATAAAGCGAAACTTGATATTCTTTTTGATAACACTGTCTGAGAGTGTGTTCTGAATCTTGCCCCATGATAATCATTTTTTTATCTGGAAGTTGTAATCGTCTCATGACTTCCTCGGTGACGGCTTTTATTAGAGCTTCTATTTCCATACTCATTTTGCCTTTGTTTTCTTAATTATTTGACCTCGAATTCCCTTTTTAAAGCCGCATGCGTTGGCTTCGTCGTAATCAATATGCATATATGTAGCAAAATCAGGGCTAATTCGAACGACCACATCGTCAAAAATCAGTGGTCTGTCGCCATTAATTTTCACTTGAACAATTTCACTTTGTGTTATTTGTTGTTTTGCTGCATCTTCTGGCGTCATATGAATATGGCGTTTTGCAACAATAAGTCCTTCAGTTAATTGAACACTGTTTTTAGCAGATAAAAGTAAAATTCCTGGTGTCCCGGCTATGTCTCCACTTTCGCGGACTGGTGCTTTAATACCAAGTGCGGTACCGTCTGTAGCACTAATTTCTACTTGTGTTTTTTTACGGATTGGTCCAAGAATTACTACGTTATGAATCACGCTTTTTGGTCCAACAATGCTAATTCTTTCTTTACAAACATATTGACCTGGTTGAGATAGGTCACGGAAATGAGTAAGTTCATACCCAGGTCCAAAAAGTGCATCAACTGTCTCACGATCTAAATGGACGTGACGACCGGATGCTTCTACTTCTACGCCAGTTTCAAGTAATGCACGGCGAGTGACTTCTTCAATAAGGCTTGTTATTAACTCATTATTCATGAATAAGCCTCCTTACTTTTTATATTCACCAGTTCTTACGCGGAACATTAGTATCCAAAATAAACTGGATAACCGGTTGAGCGCTTGAATAATATCTGGTCTTTTTACCGAATAATCCGCTTCCTTAAATGCTGTAAAAGCAGTTAATTCCGTTTCACGAACCATCGTTCTTAATTTGTTTAACCGAATAACAGCATTCCCCATCGTATAATCAGGCATAAAATGCGTCATTTGGTAGTATTTTTTTGGATTATGACTACGTTCCCGCAGTTCTTTTTCGTCCATTCCAAGCAAATTAACTGTTTCGATTTGCTCGTTTAAAACTTCCGATCGTACAATATTTCTTACAAAGGTGAGGATTTCTTGTAAATCTTCCGCAAGATCTTTAAATTCACTAGCAACGGAACACTGGGTTTCCAGGATTTCAGCTTCAAGTGTATCTAATTTTCCGCGGAAAGCGATTTGAGGATGGTCTTTAAATACAAGCAAGTTGCCGCGTAAATGCGTCATATGTTCTGGCTTTTCATCTACTGAACCACCATAAATCGTTTGGAATTTTGCTCTAGTAGTTTCTTTTTTCACTGGCTCCACTACTACTTTTGTTTCTGAAATTTCATCAATATAATGAAGGTCGATTTTCTTTTCAGATAAAAAACTCTTAGCTGATGGAGTAATAATCGTTCCTTTTTTTATATCTAATTTTTTCTTTGTTTTTAAATCGGTGTGTAAGTAGGCTTTTCGTAACTCATCTTCTGTCAAAATAGCCAAAGAACCACATCCTTTTGTCCCATTTACAATTGGTGTTAGTAATGATGGGAAGCTTTGTCTTGCTTAAATCTGGTAAAAAGCGAAAGTTTTAGGCATTTTCCGAGTCTGATGGAACCCTTATGCCCTACGCTCACGCTTTTTCCTGATTTATGTTAGAAATTTTTCTTATTCAGCGCTTTTTGGTAGAATTGCGTCTACTTCGCTGTGTGGACGTGGAATTACGTGTACAGATAATAATTCACCAACGCGTTCAGCTGCTGCTGCGCCTGCATCTGTTGCTGCTTTAACTGCGCCAACATCACCGCGAACCATAACTGTTACTAGACCGCCACCAACTTGTTCTTTACCCATAAGTGTTACGTTAGCTGCTTTCACCATTGCGTCTGCTGCTTCTACTGCTCCTACTAAACCTTTTGTTTCGATCATACCTAATGCGTTTGCGTTTGCCATTTTAAAATTCCTCCAATTAGTGTTTTATTTTTTATTTTAATTCTGCTAAAACTTTTTCTACTAAACTTTGGATGAGTGCGTCTGCATCAACCGAAAGTTCAGGTGTTGCTTGGTTTTCTTCTTTACGAATGTCTTCTAACTCTAAAACGCCTGTAGCAATGCGACGAATGTTGAATAGATTTTCAGGTCCGATATTATCAGATGATGAACTTCCTCCAACTGCCCCACAACCAAGTGTTAAAGCAGGTACAAGATTTGTTGTTGCGCCAATTCCGCCAAGTGCTCCTGGTGTATTAACTAAGAGACGAGAAACTGGTTTTTTCAGTGCGAATTCGCGGATGATTTCTTTATCTTCAGAGTGGATGATTAAAGTATGTCCAGCTCCTTCGTGATAAAGAATATCCATGCTAAGTTCACAAGCTTCTTGCCAAGTTTCCGCTGTGTAGAAAGCCAAGATTGGTGCTAATTTTTCTCTTGAATAAGGGATTTTAGCGCCAACTTTTGTTTCTTCAGCGATAAGTACTCTTGCGTCAGCTGGAACAGTTAGGCCAGCAAGGTTAGCGATATGTTGCACGCTTTTACCTACGATTGCTGGGTTCATGGATCCATTTGGACGTAAAATGAATTTACCAAGTTGAACAGCTTCTGCATCTGATAAGAAGTGTGCTCCTTGTTTTCTAAATTCAGCAATGACAGCTTCTTTATTCACACGTTCCACAACGACCGATTGCTCAGATGCGCAAATTGTTCCGTTATCGAATGTTTTTGAATCAAGAATATGTTTTACTGCGCGAGGAATGTTAGCGCTGCGTTCGATAAATGCTGGGCCATTACCTGGTCCAACTCCAATTGCTGGAGTTCCAGATGAATAAGCGGCTTTTACCATAGCAGAACCACCTGTTGCAAGGATAACTGCTGTATCTTTGTGTTTCATCAGTTGATCTGTTCCTTGGATTGTTGGAACAGTCATACAGCTGATAGCGCCTTTTGGACAACCAGCTTTTTCTGCAGCTTCACTAATGATTCTTACTGTTTCAAGAATTGCTTTTAGTGCGTTTGGATGTGGAGAAAATACGATACTATTTCCTGCTTTAATCGAAATTAGTGTTTTGTAAATAACAGTGGATGTTGGGTTTGTTGATGGAATTAATCCTGCAACTACGCCTAGTGGAACTGCAACCTCCATTACTTTCTTTTCGTTATCTTCTTTTAACATACCAATGGTTTTCATATCTTTGATGTAATTGTAGACGTGCTTGGAGGCGAAGACGTTTTTAATTACTTTGTCTTGCCAAATTCCAAAACCAGTTTCTTCATGTGCCATTTTTGCGAGTTTTTCGCGAGCATCATAACCGGCATCAGCAATCGCTTTTACAATTGTATCAATTTGTTGTTGGCTCATTGCAGCAAGTTCTTTTTGTGCTTTGTTAGCTGATTCAATGAGGTTACGAACTTCTTGGATTGAGCGTAAATCTTTATCTTCTAGTGCCACTAGTTTTCACTCCTTCCATAAATATCTTTTAGTGCGTGAACAAGTTTATCCTTGTTCGCATATTTAATCTTGCTTTTTGGGATAGGCACATTATCTAATGTGTAAGCAAGTTTCCTTAAATCAATAACTTTCATTTCGCGAAGTTTCTTTTCCGTTTCATCTGTAGTTGTTTTTACTTCTACGACTTCTTGGATAACTTCTTTTGTTTCTTCTATTTCTTGCTCAGCTTTTACAAAGAGTGATTTCGTTTCTTCACTCATTCTTGCTATCACGTGACTAGAAATGAGGCAACCTAAGCTTTCTGTAGCTGCTTTTCCTGCTTCCACTGCTGCATTTACAGCACCAACATCGCCTGTTAATTCAACTGTTGTTAAGCCACCTTTAATGACTTCACATCTAATTAATTCAACATTTGCTGCTTTTAAACAAGTATCAGCCGCAACCACAGCACCAAGGAAACCAGTGACTTCAATTAAACCAAGTGCTTCATTTGGCATTTTTTAGCACCACCTTAATATTGAAGTGGATTTTCAGCCACATTTTCTACTGCCATTTTGAACGCATCACAAGCAGCTTTACATGCAGATTGACTACCTGTTAAAAGTGCTCCACCGAAGTTAGTTTCGGATGGTGGTCCGTAGAAAGTTCCAATTGTTACGTCTGCTGCTTTAAGAGCTGCATCTAGAGCATACATAGCTTCAAGTGGCGGTGCGATTAAGTAAGCAATCGCTTGTCCTTCTGCTACATTTGCTTCTTTTGAAAGGAAAGAACCTGTTCTTGATACACAATGTGCAAAGTAAGGTACGCTATCATCTTCATTTGCACTAACAAAGCTAGCACCATTTTCGATGAAGTCTACTGCAACTGAAAGGCCACTTTTTACTTCAGCTGGGCTTGGTCCGGCAATAATACCGATTACTTCACCAGCTAGTTTTGTGGATGCATTTCCAGCACCAGCATACATACTTTTCGCATAGACAACATCTACTTCTGCTGCTTTTGTTGCTTCATCAAGTGCTGTGTATGTAACATCATCACAATCAGATGTAATAATACCCAGACTTCTTTGATGCGGTTTTAAGTCAAGTTGTTTAAATAAACCATTGTCTACATTAGATACAACTTTGACGCTTAAAACGGATGCAGGTAATTTATCGTTTTTCATGAAGTTTCCTCCTCTAACAATTTTATTTTAAATCAATACCAGAACATTTTTTCTCAAGCATATTGTGAATTAATTCAGCAATATATGCGCCTGCTTCAACTGGTGGAGTTCCGCCGCTATGAATGTTAGAAATAACAGTACGACGAGCTTCTGGCATACCAACTGTTGGTTTATAAGCAATATAAGCACTCATAGATTCAGCAGTTACAAGACCCGGACGTTCGCCTACAAGTAAGCACACAACGTCAGCGCCAGTGATTTCGCCGATTTGATCCATGGATGGCACACGACAATGTTTTACAAAAATAATATTATCAAAGTCTAAGTTATACATTTTCAAACCTTGTTTAATAGAAGGTAAAATGTCTTTGATGTTTGCTTCAATTGCTGCAGAACTAAGTCCGTCACCGACAACGATTTGTAGTTTCGCGTTTTTCGTAGTATTCGCACGAATCACTTCCACCATTTCATCATCAAATTCACGACCTAAGTCTGGGCGAGTTAAGTATTCGTCTTTATCATGACATTTCGTATTTACTGGGATGAAGTTCATTTCTTTGACTAAATCCTCTGAAACGTAAGAGAACACGGAATCTTGTGCAACAGCATGGTCCGCACGGAAACGAAGAATTGTTTCTGTTTTATAACGCGGACCAGCGCGCCATAAACCAAGTCTTGCTGGGGTCATTTGTTTCATTTTCAAATAGCCTTCGCGGTCAGCTGGTTCTGGTACTAGTAATTGTTTTTTAATGTCAACTTCAGTAATATCCGGGATGCTACCTTCTGTTACAACTGTTTCAACTACAGATTTAGTTGGCGCAGCTGCTACTGTATCGGTTGTTTTACCACCGGACATTTCCGTTAAAATGCCTTCAATCATTTGTTTTAATTCTTGTTCGTTCATCGCTTAGTTCCTCCCTTCCTTATTTTAGGAAAATAGATGCATCTCCAGCACGGCTTGTTAATTTACCATTTTCACTGAAGCCCATTTTTTCCATCCACTGATCAAATTCTTTAATCGGTTTTAGACCAAATAATTCACGTAAAGTAGCTGTTTCATGGTAACCAGTTGTTTGGTAGTTAAGCATTACGTCATCACCATGAGGAATACCCATGATAAAGTTACATCCTGCTGCAGTTAGAAGCACGGATAAGTTTTCTACGTCGTTTTGGTCGGCTTTCATATGGTTGGTATAACAAACGTCACAACCCATAGAGATACCAGTTAATTTACCCATGAAGTGATCTTCTAGGCCGGCGCGAATTACTTGTTTGGAATCGTATAAATACTCAGGTCCGATAAATCCAACTACTGTATTCACTAGGAATGGATCAAATTTCTTCGCAAATCCATAACAACGAGCTTCCATTGTTACTTGGTCTACGCCGAAATGAGCGTCAGAAGAAAGCTCAGAACCTTGTCCTGTTTCAAAATACATAACGTTTGGTCCAGTTGCAGCACCACTTTGAAGAGCTAATTGTCTAGCTTCTTCAATCGTTGCTCCGTCAAAACCGAAAGCTGTATTTCCTTTTTCAGAACCTGCGATAGATTGGAATACAAGACCAGTTGGAGCGCCGCGACGCATTGCTTCCATTTGAGTCTTCACGTGCGCTAGTACACAAGTTTGTGTTGGCACATCCCATTTACTGCGGAATTCTTCAAATTTATTAAGTAAACGAACAACGCTATCAGTAGAATCATCTACTGGGTTAAGTCCGATTACCGCATCCCCAATACCGTAAGTTAATCCTTCCATTAAAGAAGCAAGGATACCATCAGGATCATCAGTTGGATGGTTTGGTTGTAGTCTAGCGGAGAAAGTTCCTGGAAGACCGATTGTTGTGTTCGCATGTGCGATAACACGAATTTTTTTCGCTCCATAAATTAAATCTAGGTTGGACATTAATTTTGTAACAGCAGCAATAATTTCTGATGTTAGGCCGCGTGCAACACGTTTAATGTCAGCATCTGTTGTTTTATGGTCTAAAATCCATTCCCGTAATTCTTCCACTGTCCAGTTTTTAATGGAATCATGGATACGTTCATTTACTTGGTCTTGAATAATACGGGTTACCTCATCTGTTTCATATGGGACAACCGGATTATTACGTAAATCTCCAAGCGTCATTTTAGAAAGCACCACTTTGGCAGCTACACGTTCTTCTGCAGATTCAGCAGCAACTCCGGCTAAACGGTCGCCCGATTTTTCTTCGTTTGCTTTTGCCAACACATCAGTGATGGATTTGAACTGGTATGTATGGCCGAATAAATTCGTTTTTAAAATCATTCGATAAATCCTCCTCTCAAAATTAAAGCTATTTATATGGATCAGTTAAAGACTAAGGTTTTTACTACTACTGGTAGCACTTTCCCGTCAGCAACTGGTTTTCCTATATCAATATAATCACCGTTATCGACTTTGACACTATCCAAACAAATCAGTGGATAGCCGGCTGGTAAATGCCCGAAAATACTTTGTCCGAGCGCTTTTGCCATGTCGTGCCAAGTAATGATAATTAGTGGGTGCCCAAGTGCAATCGGTTCTTTCATCCCCTCGCAAATGGCCTTTGCATATTCTGTTACTTGCTGGAAACTGGGGCTATTCTCCCCTTCAATTGCAAGTGCAATCCGTTCCATATCTTCATCTATTTTGAACCAGTTGAGTTTTTCCTTGATGACTTCTGCCATATTTTCATTTTCTTCTTGTTTGGCAAGTTTCAAAATAGGAATGTTTTTTACTGGGAAAATTTTCTCGGTATAAGTGATTGTGCTACCGCTAATTTCTGCTGTGTGTGAACCGGCTCCTACCACAGTTGCCCGTATGGTTTCGACAGATTCGATATACTTTTTTTCGGTCATCAAGCTAGATTCAGCTATTGACTTTCCGAGTAAAAGACCAATATCTCCGTATCTAAACGGATCACTTAAAGCACCAGTTGAAATACAATCAGCCACACCGCCTGAAAAAGAAATACATTCAATTTCAGCAAGGAATTTTAAGCCTTTATTCGTGATGATTGTTTCGTAAAAATCATTTGGAGCTCCAAGACCGACACTGTTTTTAAGTAACTCTACCATTTCACCTAGAATTGGTTGTAAATTTTCTGGCGAGGTCTTCTCACCTAGCGTGATTGGATAACCACGTTTTTCTATTAAAGCTTGAATTTTTGGGGCAATATAAGTGATTTTTCTAGTTTCACGGTCCACTTTGATTAACCGACCACCAATATCAAGGCATGCTGTATCAATAAGCTCGCCGCGATCAAATAGCGATAAATTTGTTGTCCCGCCACCTATATCCAGATTCACAACACAAGTACTATTTTCTTTAGAATAAGTGTGCGCACCTGCTCCTTTTCCAGCAATAATACTTTCTAAATCAGGTCCAGCTGTAGCAACGACAAAGTCTCCTGCAAAACCGCTCATCGCATCTAGAACGTTACTCGCATTATCTTTACGAGCCGTTTCACCTGTAATAATAACTGCCCCCATGCCGATTTCTTCTTTCTTAATCCCGGCATTCGCATATTCTTTCGTTACAAAATCACGAATTGCATCGACATCAATTAAATTATCAGCAAGAATCGGTGTAAAAAGAATCTCGCTTCTAAAAATGATTCGCTTATCTGAAATAACAATGCGCGGCACTGTGAAGCTTGATGCCATATTTTGAATTTCTAACTCGGATAAAATGAGTTGTGTTGTCGACGTACCAAGGTCAATCCCTACACTTAAAATCGTTTCCGTCAAAACCCTCACTCCTTTCTAGCAAAAAGAAAAAGCTTAAAGACAAATAACAGTATCGTTACTTGGCTTTAAGCTTCATCGCTTTTTTCATAGCTACTTCTTTGTAGCATGGATTGAATTGTATTTAAAATCGAACATTGTTTTAGTTCCATGTTCATTTGATTCAATTGTTACTTTACCTCGAAGTTTATCTTTGATGTAACTTTTGACAATGGAAAGTCCTAGGCTTTTTTCGGATACTTTTCGAACATTAAAGCCATGACCATTATCGCTTACTTCTGCGTGAATAATATTTTTTTCTTCTTTTATTTGTAGTAAAATTTCGCCTGATTCATTTGGATGGAAAGCATGATCATATGAATTTTGTAATAGTTCATTCATAACAAGCGCTAGTGCCACGGTTCGGTCACTATCCAAGTAAATCCGTTTATCAATATCCATTCTAACTGCAACTTGCGGACAATCGTTACAACATCTTTCAATATTATAGGCGACTGCTTCAATTACCATATATAAGTTGATTCCGTCTTCCATCTGCTTGGATAAAAGTTCATGTGTAGCTGCAATTGCAAGGATACGACTGACACTCTCATTCAAAACCTTCTGTGCTTCCACGCTTGTAGAACGTCTGCCTTGAATTCTCAGCAGTGAAACAACTGATTGTAAATTATTCTTCACACGATGATGAATTTCGCGAATTGCCACCGATTTTGAAACGATTTCTGCTTCTTTCACTTTAATATCCGTGACATCATGTAAGATAAGGATAAAACGACATTCTTGTTCATCCTCTTCTTTCACAAAAATTTGCTTCATAATAAAATAATTCCCGGCAATAACCACTTCTTTTTTTAATTGAACTGGCTGTTTTCCTGTTTCGATTTGATACATAATTGCATCAAACATCATCTGGTCGAGAGATAAATTATCATAATGCATTCCTTGGATATTTTCCATGTAGCCTAGTCGTTCATAGTACTGGTCAGCAGCGCAGTTTTTTTGTTGTAAAATACCGTTACGATCAAAAATCAAGATTGCGTCATCTAGTTGATCAGTAATAGAATCGGTTAATTTACTCATCGCGGAAAGTGTTGTAGAAACATCTCTATAAGCCGTTTCTTCGTTGTCAATCTCAAAATGAGCTTTAATTTCTGCACTAATATCATTTTCTAGAATAAGTACGGCAATGACTCGTTGTTTGTTGCGGATAGGATACACTTTTTGACGAATTAATACGTTTTCTTGTGTTTTTGCAAGCAAGTCGTTGGAGTTCATACCAGTTTCAAGAGTTCTGAGTACACCTGGTTCATTACTACGAAGAGCAGTTTCTCCAACTACATTGTTTTTATAAAGTGACTTGGTTGATTTTGGCGGCGTATGATGAATGACAAGTGCTTCACTAGTAAGTTTGTTATAAACATCAATGAAAACATCTACATCTTGATACATCGAAGACTCGCTTAACGATTTTGCAGTATGTATTAATTCATCAATATCATATTCTGCTAAGTCCGTATAGCGTAAACACATTTCTCGAATCGTCTTAGTCATCGCTCATCACAATCGTTTCTGCGATTTCCATCATTGGACAACGTTTATCCATGCTCAGATTACGAATCATGTTGTAGGCTTCTTCCTCTGTGATGTTGTTCTCAATCATAAGCACACCTTTAGCTTTTTCAATCACTTTGCGTTCTTCTAATTTTTTTGTGAGCTTTTCTAATTGCTGCTCTAGTTTTCTTGTTTCTCGCCCTTTGGCAATACTCATTTCAACTGTTGGGATTAAACTTTTTTCATCAAGTGGTTTTACTAGATAACCTAATGCTCCGAATCCTTTTGCTTTTTCAGTGTTTTTTGGATCACTAAATGCGGTTAATAAAATAATACCGCCAGCAAGGCCTTCAGAAATAATCCGTTTCCCTGCTTTTAAACCGTCTAAGAGTGGCATTTGAATGTCCATAATAACAAGATCTGGTTGATGGCTTTTACAAAGTTCGATTGCTTCAAAACCATCTGTCGCTTCCCCTACAACATTGTAGTTCGCTTCTTCCAATATGTCTCGGATATCCATTCTTGTAATAGGTTCATCATCGGCTATTACAATTCTTCCATTCATTCCTGTCACGTCCTCTTCTTCTGCTATTGATTGATTCGTAACAAAGCTCTACGAAATCACTCTATAGAAGCATATACTTGAGCGAAAGAGTTAAAGAGCTAGAGAAAAAATTCTCCCAGAAAATAGAAAGAGCCCCTTAAAAATATTGTGCAATATTTTTGAGGGAGCCCCGTTGCTCTGCTATATTTATTATTCCACACGTCTTTGTGCTCGGTTCTATTATAAAGTAGCATGAAAACGATGTCAATAGGTTATTTGTTTCCAGTTGTGAAATAAATAACTTTTAAGCCAACATTTTTTCGAGAATCGCACTAACATCTGTTTCTGTCGGTGTTCTTGGATTAGTTGCAGTACAACCATCATTCAGCGCACCTTCAGCGATTTGCGCGATATGCTCGTTTAAATCGGTACGACTAACACCACATTCAGATAATGTTGTTGGCATATTAAGTTTCTTTTGAAGTTGTTTAATAGCGTTAATTAAGCTGCGAACGCCAAGTCTTGTATTGGAAGCTGGCATTTTTAGTAATTTGGCAATTGCTGTATAACGTTCTGCAGCACGGTTATCTGGATTGTTACCAAAATCACTTGTTAATCCAGCATTATAACTAATAACATGTGGCAAAAGTAAAGTATTCATACGACCATGTGGAATTTTAAACTTAGCACCGGCTGTGTGAGCGATACCATGGTTTAAACCAAGCGAGGTAATATTAAATGCCATACCTGCTAAACAAGAAGCATTATGCATTTTTTCGCGTGCTTCAAGATCATTTCCGTCTTTATAAGCACGCTCCAAGTATGTGAATACTAATTGAATTACTTTTTCAGCCATTGCGTCCGAATAATCATTTGCTTTTGTGGAAACGTATGCTTCTAGCGCATGTGTGAGTACATCCATACCAGTGTCTGCTGTGATTGCAGGTGGGACAGATTTCACTAAATCCGCATCTAAAATCGCTTCATCCGGCAAAATAGCATCGGTAATAAGTGGATATTTAATTGCTTTTTCTTTATTCGTAATGACAGAAAAACTAGTAACTTCAGAACCAGTTCCACTTGTAGTTGGGATTACGATGAATGGCATTGCGCGCACCGTACCAAGTTTTTGACCAAAGAATTTCATCGCTTTCGCCGCATCAATCGCGGAACCACCACCGATAGCGATCATCAAGTTGGCATCACATTCGTTTAAAACTTCAATTCCAGCTACAACGTTTTCAATTGGCGGGTCAGGAATAATATCGCTAAAAATAGTATATGTATTCGACTTATCAATTTTTTCCGTGATAGCATTAATCATTCCTGAGCTCACCATAAATGGATCTGTTACGATGAAAATTTGTTTGTCTTTAAAATCCAGTAAACGATCTGTTGCTCCTTGGCCAATGTAAAGATCTGTTTTAAAACTAACTTTTTGCATGAGATTACCTCCTAATTTTTTAAAACTAAAAAAAGAAGCCTTGAGTAGAGAAATTTCCCCTTCCAACTCAAAGCTTCTTTGCTAAGTAAACAGTACGCCTTTGTACCGTAAAATATTTTATTTGTCCACTTTATTAAAAACCAAACACGTGGAAATGTCAAATCTTTTTTGTAAATAGGCAATGAAGATACGTTCCTTGTATCACTCTTTTCGTCGTTGAAAAGATCATTGCCCACCATAAAACTAAGCGGTGCACATCTTTGTGCGTATGGTGCTTGATAAAACGTAGCTTCGTCCAGCTTCTCGGCACCAAACCATTTACAGTGGGCTTATTTGTTTTAAAAACAAATAAAAAAGCCCCAGTGAGACAACTACACTGGAACCAAGAATTATACATGCTTTGCCTCGAAGCAGTATAACCAGTTAAAACAATTAGATAAAAGACCTGACTTAGAGTGTCTAACTCCTTACAGTGGCGGGACCGTGCTGGATTTTCACCAGACTTCCAGTATCTAACTGTTTGTATGAACGAATTCGTTTATCAAAGTTATTATAGCATAAATTAATCCGCTTGCAAGAAGAATTTGCTTTAAGAAATTATTTGAACCCCACCGCGCGCGAGCTCCCTAAAGTAATATCTGCTGTAAAAAGTGGTGACATAGCGTCGTTCTAATTCGAATAAAATTTCTAGCGGGTCTATCTTACCTAACTCATACAGTAAACCAACGACCGTCCCACTATGCGACACATTGATCCCTACTAGATTTAAACAACTCACCACTTCTAACAACTCATTCCAAAACGGTTTGGGTAAAATGATTTGATTGCTCGCTGCGCTAAGTGTGGCGGCTTTTCCAAGCAAGTTGATTGATTTTTGGGCTGCTGCTTGGTTGAAAAATTGCACAGCTTTGGCTAATTGTTGTTCATTTTCCAGCAATTGTTCATGGTGGTCTTCTTGCCGATATGTTGCAGTTTCCAAAACAGTAAGTGGTTCTAAGACAACGACGCCCAGTTTCGGCATCCAGTTAGAACTTTCAATCACGGACCCTTTTAAATGATCAAAAAGTGTGAGTGATTTAAAAATCGTGCTATCTGTTGGTTCTAGTTGCAAACAAAGCTTGGCAATTTCGGTTTCTGTTATCGGTTTATTTAACCATTTTGCTGTAGCGCCTATGGTTGCGGCAATATCAGCAGTAGAGCTTGCCATCCCTTTGGCGACCGGAATAGTCGATTTTACTAGTAACGATATAGGTGGACGTTCTTTTTTTGTCACGCCAAAATACTCGCAAGTTACCTCAAATGCGAGCCATGCTTTTGTATGACCTTGGCTGTTTTGTCCTGATTTATCGGATAAAGTTACTTCGGAATACCAGTTGATTGGGTATGAAATCAATTTTTCGCCGCCAGTAATAAACCCTTGCAAAAGTTCGCCACATGAAGCGGGACAAGTTGCTTTAATTTCCACTAAAAATCACCTCGAGCGCTCTTATAAGCTTGGTATTATCACATCTAGCTTTCACCGCAACTCGGTAATAATTTTCAGTGAGTCCACGGTAATTGGCACAACTGCGTATGAAAATCCCTTTTAGCAATAATTCTTTTCGTAAATCAAGCGGTGTTTCAAGATGGAAAAATATGTAGTTTACACTTGGGCGATACACGGTTAGTTCGCTAAACTTAGATAACTCTTGATATAAAAAATCTCGTTCAGCTGAAATCCAGTTGTATGTTTGAGTGATGTATTCTGTATCATTCAGCAATACTTGACCAGCCATATCGGCAAAAGTATTGATAGACCAAGGTTCACGCATTTGTAATAATGCTTCAGCTAGCAAATCATTTTTGGTCAACAAATAACCAAGTCTTAGCCCTGGAATTGCAAAAAATTTTGTAAATGCGCGGATAATTGCTAAATGTGGAAAGCTTTCTAAATAATTAATCATCGAAATTGTTTCATTGTCTTCTAAAAAATCCATAAACGCCTCATCAATGATTAAATATATGTTTCGTTCTTCACATAATTCTGCAATTTGAATCATTTCTTGCTGCGATATTAATTGTCCGGTTGGATTATTCGGGTTGCACAAACAAACCGCTTCAAGATCTGATTCGCGTTTAATCATTTCTAGTACCGTTTCCGCTGCAGCAAAATGAGTTTCTTTCGTTAATTCTGCATAAATAATTTCCGCATCAAAAAAAGCCCGTTCATATTCCGCAAAAGTAGGCGCAAGTAAGAGAACTTTTTGCGCCTTGGTTACTTTTGCGATTCCGAAAATCAGCTCAGTAGCACCGTTTCCAGGAATAACATTTGCTAAGTCAAGTTGATGAAACGAGGCAATACGCGCACGGAGCGCTAAGTAATCTGGTTCTGGATATTCCGCCAGTTTATCCAAATTCGCTGTTATCGTTTGTTTCAAACTAGCTGGAACGCCAAGTGGATTAATATTCGCACTAAAATCCAGAATCATTTCTTTGGTTAATCCATGTTGTTTTGCTAGTTCGTTATAGTTGCCACCGTGCATTGCCGTCGTTATTTTCACATCAAATCGCTCCTTAACTTATCGTTTGTTTTGTATATTTTTCTACATCTCGAGCAATCATTAGTTCTTCGTTTGTTGGAATAATGCATACTTTGACCGCTTCGTCATCATTGCTAATTATCATATCACCTGCATTATTTTTTGTCACATTACAAGTTACACCAAGGTAACTTAGTTGTTCTGTAACCATTTTACGAATTAATGGTGAGTTTTCACCAACTCCAGCTGTAAATAATAAAGCGTCGCAACCATTCATGGCAGAAGCATAAGCCCCAATATAATTACAGATCTGGCCAGTAAACATCCGGAGCGTTAGTAACGCACGCGAATTTCCTTCTTTCGCAGCAATTTCGATGTCTCTAAAATCACTTGAAATTCCGGATACACCAAGAACGCCAGATTCACTCGACATCATATGTGTCACTTCATCCAAGCTATAGCCTAATTCGTCAACTAAATAAGGGATGATTGTCGCGTCAATTGTACCAGAACGTGTTCCCATCATCAAGCCAGCATTTGGTGTAAAGCCCATGGAAGTATTCACTGACTTTCCAGCTTCAATCGCACAAATACTTGCCCCATTCCCTAAATGGCAAGAAATAATTTTTAATTTTTCTAAAGGTTTCTCGAGAACTTCTGCTGCTTTTCCAGCCACATATTTATGACTTGTTCCATGAAAACCGTATTTTCGAATATGATGTTTTTCATAAAGTTCATAAGGGAGCGCATATAAAAAGTTTTCTTCTGGAATCGTTTGATGGAAGGCCGTATCAAACACTGCAACCGAAACGGCATTTGGTAATAGTTCGCGGAATGTTTTAATGCCGATGATATTGGCTGGATTATGAAGCGGCGCAAGACTTGTGACATCTTCAATCCCCTTTACGACATCATCCGTTACAATACATGAAGAAACAAAAGCTTCTCCGCCGTGCGCAACACGATGTCCCACTCCTGTAATTTCATTTAGGTCTTTAATTACTTGGTGCTCCTTCAATTGCTCCAGTAGAATTTCCACTGCTTCTCCGTGATTATTTATCGCGCGAGTTTCCTTGATTTTTTCATTTTGAAAGGACATGTTGAATATGGCATCTGGTAAGCCGATTCTTTCAATTAAGCCCTTAACTAAGACTTCTTCTTCTGGCATCGTAAAAATTTGGAATTTCAGTGAAGAACTCCCTGCGTTTATCGCCATAATTTTGTGCATTTAGCTCAGTCCTTTCTCATTTTTAAAGGAGTAAACAAAGCCATTCTTGTTTACTCCATGCTTTTTTATAATAAAATGTTAAATAGTCCAATGGCTAAGAGACCGCCAATGATTGGTCCGACAATTGGAATCCAAGCGTAACGCCAGTCTGATCCACTTTTATTTGGTACTGGTAGTAAAAAGTAAGCAAGTCTTGGTCCTAAATCACGAGCTGGGTTAATCGCATAACCTGTCGTTGGTCCAAAGCTCATTCCGATAGCAACTACTAGAAAGCCAAGGATTAATGGATTTAAACCATCTGTGAAACTGTTCGCTCCAATCATAAGTAAACCAAAAATGAAAGCAAATGTTGCGATAATTTCACTGATTAAGTTGAAAGGTGTATTTCTAATCGCTGGTCCTGTGGAAAAAATACCATGTGTATCAATTTCTGGGGGAGTCGCTTTAAAATGCGGATAGTAGTGTAAAATAATAATCGATGCTCCGACAAATGCTCCGGCGATTTGGGCGATAATGTACGGAACTACAGCTGCCCAAGAGAATGAACCTCCAACTGCAAGCGCAATAGTTACTGCTGGATTTAAGTGCGCTCCGCTATATGCTCCAGCGACATAAATACCAATCATTACAGCAAAACCCCAACCAAATGTAACAACTACCCAGTTTGCACCTTGTGATAATGATTTATTTAATGTTAAACCTGCTAAAAGGCCATTACCAAACATAATAAGTACCATCGTTCCAATAAATTCCGCCAAATATGCTGACATAGTTTATCCTCCTTTTTAACGTAAAATCTAAATAATTTGTTCTAAAATTTCTTTTAGTTCTTGATGTGTCGGTGTCGTCGGACTTGTTGGCAAGCAAGCGTCTTTCAGTGCATTTGTTGCAATTTCGTCCATTTTTGCATAGACTTTTTCTTTTGCTACGCCAGCGTCAGTTAAGGTTCGTGGCATTTGCATGTGTTCCATCATTTGGACAATTCTTTCACGAAGCAGACGGACAGCGGTTTCATTGGAATCAGATCTAGAAGCCATTCCGCAAATCCTCGCCAATTCAGCATATTTTTGTTCGGTATCACGATTTTTGAAGGCGTTAAAACGAATGACCGCATCAAGTAATATCGCATTAGCTAGACCGTGCGGCACGTGGAACTGTGCACCTAGTTGATGCGCAATACTATGATTTAAACCAAGGTTGGCACAGTTAAAAGCCATCCCTGCCATGGTCGACGCATTATGCATTTTTTCACGGTTAGCTAAATTACGACCATCGTCATAACAGCTCGTTAAAAAGCGTAGCGTTAATTGCACACTTTTTTCACCTAATGCATCCGTATAATCACTCGCAGCTTTAGAAACATAAGCTTCAATCGCGTGTGTTAATACATCCATTCCAGTATTCGCTGTAATCGCTGGCGGCACTGTGACAACGAGTTGCGCGTCAAGAATAGCCATATCCGGAATAAGTTCATCTAGGAAAAGTGGATACTTAATTTTTGTCGTTGGATCAGTAATAACGGTAGCAGCTGTCACTTCAGATCCAGTGCCACTTGTAGTTGGAATCGCTATAAAAGTACTAATATTAATTTTTTCCAAGCGTTTTGCGAAGTAGTAAATTCCTTTTGCCGTATCAATTGCTGAGCCACCGCCAAAAGCGATCATGACTTGAGGCTGAATTTTACCTGCTTCACTAACACCACTAGCTACTTTTGAAATGGGTGGATCTGGAACTACATCGGTGAAAATATGCACATTATTAGATGCATCTAACTTCCCAATTAAACCTTGAAGTCCCTCTCCATCCGCCAAAAAACGATCACAAATAATCCAAACATTTTTATTTTTAATTTCTTTTAAAACTTGTAAACTATTCGTGCCAAAAGCTACTTTTGTTTTGATTTGAAAGCTATTCATTAACTTTGCCTCCTCTTAACGAATCGAAAAACCATCTGTTAAAACACAACGGCGGCGTCTAGCAAAATGACGTGCTGTAGTTGTTCCTTCTCCGGTAGGCGTGGCAATAGTGAAAGTAGTACTACCTTCTCCTCTAAAACCTAATCCAGCAAAGGAAGGACCATTTTTGACAAAGATGGAAGTTTGCATATCTCTTGCAGCTTTGTTTAATCTCGAGATATTTTGTGAATGCATTGTCGCTGTATGATGTAAGCCTTGTTCGAGTTCAATAGCTACTTCAAGGGCTTCGTCAAAATCAGGCACTCTTACAACTGGAACGATTGGCATTAATAGCTCTACTGTTGCAAATGGATGAGATTTCTCCGTTTCCACTATGATTAAACGCGGTGTAAAATCACAAGCTATTCCTGCTTCTTTTAAGATTTCAGTTGCACTTTTTCCGACTAATTTTTTATTAGTTACACCTTTATCGGTAACGGCTACTTTTTCTAATTTTTGAATATCACTTGGATTAGTAACATGAAGAGCACCATTTTTTTCCATTTGGAATAACAAGAAATCAGCAATGCTATCAACAGCTACCACACTTTTTTCAGCAATACATAAAATATTATGATCAAAAGAGGCACCGTCTACGATGTCAGCAGCCGCTTTTTCGATATTAGCTGTTTCGTCAACAATAGAAGGCGGGTTCCCTGCTCCTGCTCCAATCACTTTTTTACCTGATTGCATCGCTTGGAGAACAACGCCCGGACCACCTGTAATAACAAGTAGCGGTACTTTTGGATGATTCATCATTTCTTGAGCTGCTTGAATGGATGGTTTAGCCACCGTTAC
This sequence comes from Listeria sp. Marseille-Q6474, assembly GCF_946902005.1. Classification (NCBI taxonomy): domain Bacteria; kingdom Bacillati; phylum Bacillota; class Bacilli; order Caryophanales; family Listeriaceae; genus Listeria; species Listeria sp. Marseille-Q6474. The sequence goes on from NZ_CAMPPS010000001.1 coordinate 539,747, forward strand.
AATAAGGTTATCAATACCACAACTTTCGCGAACAATTGTGTTTAGCTTTTCAATCAACCACAGTGAAATGTTTTTTGCCCCTGGATGAGGACTATAAAAAACGGCATTTCCAGCTGCGAGCATACCGATTGAATTACAAATCAATGTTTCCGTTGGGTTTGTGCTCGGCGCTACTGCACCAATTACGCCATATGGAGAGAGTTCATACAGTGTCATACCGTTATCACCAGTAGCTACTTCTGTATATAAATCTTCTACCCCTGGTGTTTTTTCAATTGCTAACGTGTTTTTCAAAATTTTATCTGCCACATTACCCATTCCGGTTTCCGCAACTGCTCTTGTCGCAATTGTTTCAATTTCTGGATAAAGTGCTTCACGAATTGCTTTTACAACATTGCGGCGTTCTTCAAGTGATTTTTCTTTATAGCAATTCTGCGCTATAACTGCTGCTTGAACAGCCTCGTCAACTGTATCAAAAACGCCACTTTTCGCGCCTTGTGTAGTTGTTTTTGTTGGTACTTCTTTTTGTTCTGCTAATTTTTCTAAGAGAACTTTTTTTACCAGTTGTTCGAGTTCTAATGATTCCATACAGAATTACCCCTTCTCTATCATTGATAATGCTTTTTTTGCAATGTGGATATCTTCTTCCACTGATCCGCCACTAATTCCCATTCCACCAATAATCGCTCCATCTTTTCCGTAAATTGGAACGCCTCCGCCAAAAGTAACAATGTCACCATTTGTCAGTGTTTCTAATTGATAAAGTGGGGCTCCTGGCTGAACTGCTTCTGTTAAATTTTCTGTACTTGTTTTCATCGCTACGGCGGAATATGCTTTTTTCGTTGCTAGTTCTGCACTTACTAAGAGAGCGTGTTCCATTCGGTAATTAAATCTTGCATTTCCGTGCGCATCAACTATTGCAAGTGTGACTGGAACGCCGACTTCTTCTGAGACAACCTGCACCTGATGCATTAGTTTTTCACAAAATGAAAAAGATAAATCGCTCGTCGTACTAGGCTTTTGTTCTGCTTGCTCTAAGTACTTGGCAACAATTAGCTTAGTCGCTTTATCTAGCATCTGTCTAAAGTCTTCTTCTCGAGCAAGAATATACAAGAAATCAGATAAGCGATTGACGAATTTCAACAGCTCATTTCTAACTGCTGTTTGTTCTGAAAAACGAACTAATAATCGTTCCGCTCGTCTGGCTATCGTCCGCGCACTATGAAGAAACGCGCCGGCTTTACTTGAACCAGGAAGCACAAAACTATCAACTTTTGGCAACTTCAGAGTATAAGCATCAATAACTTTTTCAAGTTCGTTAATGTCATCTTCTGTAATGACAATTTTACTAACAAGCGCAGATTCATCTTCTGTTGCAAGCTCTGCACACACATAAAACAATTGGCGCTCAACGTTTCTAAGCAAAGCCTTGTTTTCATTTGAGGTTACGAATTTTTCTGCTACACTAATTTCGGCATTTAGCTCATCAAACGAACCATATGTTTCGACACGGTCATCATATTTTTTCACACGATTTCCATCAAATAGTGCAGTCGTTCCTTTATCGCCGGTTTTTGTATAAATACTCACGAGTTATTCACTCCTTACTTATCAAAACTATCGACAATTGCTATAATTGCCGAATCAATCGCACTATTTGGTTCTGCAAATACGCTCCTAGCCGCATTTCCACGAGCAACAAGCACATACTCCCCGATTCCAGCGCCAACAGAGTCACATGCCACTTCTTCTGAGCGCACATGTTCTCCGTTCGCATCAATTGGTTGTACAATCATTAATTTCTTGCCTGTAAGCGAATCTTCTTTTTTTGTCGAGACTACGCTTCCAGTAATTTTCGCCATAAACATAACGTCACTGCCTTTCCCGCACTGCAATATTATTTTTAGTTAAATATTCATTTGCAAGCGGTGTAATAAGCTGCTTTTTAAATTTGCAAAGAGTACTTCCGCTTGGGATTAATGCGCTATCACTGTAACAAATCACTTCAGAACTTGGATGAAAAAGCCTCTCACCAGCGCTTGTAAAAACTGGATAGACTAGCTGACTGAGCATTTTATAATCCAGCCAAGGTTCGCCGTTATCATACAGTTCAAGTTCAATTGTTACCCCGTATTCTGCTGCAGTTTCAAGCCAAATAGTAAGTGATTCTGCTTGATTCCCGCCCAGTATCCGCTCAAGAAAATGTTTGTTTACTTGGGTTAACCGAACTGTGCCATTTTCCATAAAAATCGCAACTGGATCGCGAGGCATTTTGCTAACAGCGATGACTGTTTTATTTGCGGCACGAAGTTTCAAGCGTTTAACAATGATTTCAACTAATTTTTCTATCATAAATTTCCGCTCCCTGAACTCATGGCAATACCAAGAGGCGTGACATACTGCGGATAATTAGGTTGAAAAACAGGCATCTTCAAATAGCTTTCAAACGTATCTTTGAACTGACTATAAGCAGAAGCTCCACCAACAATATAAAGCGGTTCTGAGGGAGATTTTTCGAGATGAACACGGGTAATTTCTGCCATTTTTTCAACCACTGGACGCATGACAGAAAAATGCTCGCTAGAATCTTTTTGCGCGCGCTTATTTTGTTCAGCTTCTTCTACAGAGACACCGTAATATCCTGCTAGAACAAGCGTCATATGCGTTCCTCCAGTTGGTTCATCTGCTGTGTAAATCACGGCACCATTTTTAAACACGCTAATTCCTGTTGTGCCACCACCAACATCTACAACTGCACCATCTTTTAAATCTAGTACTGCTGCAGCGGCTGTTGGCTCGTCAATTGTATAAAGTGCTTCCATTCCGGCGCTTTCTATCACGTTAGCAACTACTTTTTTGTTGTTCCCGACTGTACCAGGTGGGATAGCACCAGAAGCATGGGTCAAATTTATTCCAAGGCTTTTTTCTGCTCTATCTTTAAGTCGTTTGACAACTTCTACGGACTCGCGGTAATTAACTACAAGCCCATCGCGAACAGCGTCAGCAAATTCAAACGCTCCAAAAAGCGGAACATTATTTTCATCCAACACAACGAAAACAATCGAGGAAGTCCCTAAATCGACGCCAACTTTTACTTTTTGATTAGCTGAAATTTTTTGTTTGGTATCTTTATTCATTAGTGCTGCAAGCTGTTCCATCCGTTCGTTAGCTGTTTGTAAAATATCCATTTCCACACCTCCTTATCAGGTCACGACTTGATTATTTTTGCAAAGCTATCGCCAGCAATATCTGCCGCGTTTGCTTCATCTGTATCAATATGCATTTCTGGGATAAATTGATTATTCACCCGAATCGTACAATGGTTTAACACGAGACTACGTATTTCTGAACCTACTAGGACAGAAACTTCATCACCTTGTTTTACACCGTATTCATTCGCCACACTTTCTGGTAAATGGATATGACGTTTCGCAACAATTGCTCCTTTTGGTAAGAAGATTTCGCTATGTTTAGAAACGAGTTTGATCCCTGGTGTTCCTTCAATATCACCAGATACACGAATTGGAATATTCATCCCTAACATCCGTGCATCCGTTTTAGAAAGCTCTACTTGCGAAAATTTTCGAAGCGGACCTAAAATCCGAACCCGCTTTAACTCGCCTCTTTCTGAAACTACGGTGAGAGTTTGTTCAGCAGCAAATTCGCCAGGTTGCTTTAACCATTTTTTCACTTCAATAGGTTCATTTGGAAAAAGTTGGTTATAGTCTTTTTCTGTTAAATGAATGTGGCGGTTAGAGACTCCGATTGGAATCTCTGTCTCCGCGCCACCATATTTATCTGTTACGATTTTCTTAATTATTGCTTTTAATTCTTCTCTTTCCACGGCTTATAAACCTTTTGGTAGCAACGTTTCTACATCATTGTGTGGACGTGGGATAACGTGGATAGATTGTACTTCTCCAACATTACGAGCTGCTGCTGCGCCTGCATCTGTTGCTGCTTTTACTGCGCCAACATCACCGCGAACCATAACAGTTACAAGTCCTGAACCGATTTTTTCATAACCTACAAGCGATACATTTGCTGCTTTTACCATTGCGTCAGCTGCTTCAATTGCGCCAACAAGTCCTTTAGTTTCAATCATTCCTAGTGCGTTATTCATTATTATTTCCTCCTCAAAATTAGGTTTACTTTTCTTCTTCAAAATGAATACAATCTTGTCTTGGATCACCTTTTATCCGTGGACAAAGTGGATCATGACATAGATTGCAGGTCGCTTCTACCGGTGTTTCGGGTTCCGCGACTTCTTCTGTTTCAACAATCAATTCTGGTTCTTCTGGCACGATTTCTTCTTTAGGCCAAAATACTGTAAAAATCTCTTCCCCTGGTCGAGGAATGACTTTTTTCGCAATAAAGCTGTCTGAGGCTATTGCGGTTTGTTCTCCTGCTTCAAGAGCAGCATTGACGGCAGCAACATCTCCTTCCACTTTCACAGTAATCCAGCCAAAACCTTTTGCTTTTTCTGTGTCGACGATTTGGATGTTTGCTACTTTAGCCATTGTATCTGCTACAGTAATCGCTGAAGCAAGTCCTTTAATTTCAATAATTCCAATTGCTTGATGCATTCCTTCACCTCCTTATTTAAAAGGTACACCCTTGACAAGTCGCGCCGCATTCATTCCCATATTTCGTTGTTTTTCCAGGGTCGCTGCGCAAAAACGATATTCCGAAAATAGCGGCTGATCTGGCGGCAAATTACGATAATGAATCACTAAATGATCATTTTTGAGCGTAATTCCAACCAAAAGTGGCGAACTCGCTGAAGCTCGAAATGCGGCTTGCACTTCGTCTTTTAAAGGCATAATTTCTAATTCACATGGAATGCCTTCTTCTTCTATTCCAAATAATACTTGTTTAATACAGTCTGGATTCGCGCTTTGATCTGCATGAAAATAAATAGCTGGTTTATTTACAACCGGAATCATACATCAGCACCACCCGACAGAATTAATCCTGTTGCAACTGCATTTCTAGGTCCTTCTTGTCCGCGAATATTTCCCCGTCCCGCAACTAAGGAATAATGAGATAATGCATCTGTGATTAATTGCGGAATCTCAAAATCAAGGGCTGATCCTCCGACAATAACGACAAATGGAATATCACGAATGTTCCCAGTTGGGCTGACATATTTTAATGCACGGATCGTATTCGTTACAAAAACGCGCTCTTTAGCCGAACGACGAATTAATTTAATTTTTTCAATCGAAACGTCACCTGGAATTGGTACAAATCCATCTGGTTTTACAATCACTACTTTCGCAAAAACACTTGGGGAAAGCGGCGTATCGAAAAATTGAACCGTACCATCTTCATGGCGAATATGAAAAATGCTTTCGACTTTAGCAAGTGGATATTTTTTTATATCTTCTGCTAAATACCGATCTTCAAGGCCAATTTCTGACTGGATAATCATCGTTACCATATCACCTGCTCCAGCTAAATGAGTAGCAATGATTTCGCCTTTTCCATTTATGATTGAAGCATCTGTTGAACCTGCTCCTAAGTCTAAAATAGCAAGTGGTGTATTGGTTCCTGGGGTAGTAAGTGCCCCGAGGATCGCTGCCTCAGCTTCTGCCCCACCAATTTTGACCGTTACATTTAGCTCTTGTTCGATTTCTGAGGCAATCGCAGCCATTTGTAAATAATCACTTTTTACCATTGAGGCAATTCCAACAGCTTGCTCCATGGAAAATTCACCCGCCAGACCACCTTGAACATCTACTGGAACAAACGTATCTACAGCCAGCAAATCTTGAATAAAAATATCTGCCGGTAATTTATCAGTAAGTCCAGCCATGGTTTGTCGTACTTTTTCTAGCATGCCGCCGATATTTGTTCCCGGTTCGCCGCTTGCATTATCAAGTTTTGGCAGTGACATAATCGCTTGCATGATTTTCTCGGAACCTTCTGCTACATTTACACGCTGCGTTCTAGTTCCTGATTGAAGTTCAATATGTCCGGCTGGTATTGTTCTAGCTTTTACGTCGCCTTCTGGTGTTTTAATCACAACTGCTGAACGATTACCAATTAATGCTCGAGCTACGGGAATGATGTTCTTCGTTTCATCAGAACTCAAACGGAAGACTGTCGCAATACCATACGGATTAGAAATCGTTTCAATGACTTTACCAGGAGCTGCGACTTCAACAGCCGCTAACATATCAACTGGAACTTTATCAATAAAACCAACTTCATCTACAATCGGAATTTTATGGTTTAATCGATTATGAACGAGCACCCCGTCGTCTGCTTGAAGGATCGCAGCAGTTATTTGATAGCCAAGTTCGGTATAATCATTAATCTGCTGTGCGGCATCTTCAAAGTCAACCGTTTTTGGGATAATCACGATATAATCAGTATCTTTTGATTTAGAAGCCACTTCATCCAAATGTACTGTAATTCCTGAACCCATTCCAAGCCCACCTGGTGTTTTAGGATTATGCCCAATCATGGTAGACTCTGTGATAATTGTTTCAGTAATTGTTTCCATTGCTACATCACCAATCACGGGAGTCGCTTCATTAATACGAATTTCAGCTAAATCCGCAGTTGTTGCATTTACTTTTTCTAAAGCTAGTTTTAACGCTTTAAAAATCCCATGAAGATTTTGTTTTGTTCCTTTGATACCAGTTGTGTCTGTAATAGCGCTAGCAACAAACTCCGCATTATTTACCGAGTCGAGTATGGCAAGCGCCACTTCAGTTGTCGAGTTTCCGATATCAATACCTGCAATATACTTCATTCATTTCACCGCATTTCCTACATAATCATGAGCAAAGGTGAATTTTAATTATCGCCTTTTAATTTCTTACGCTCTTGATAAAGCTGTGCTGCTTCACGAACATAATTAGAACAAATTGTTGCTTGATACACATTTTCTAATTCATCCGCAATCGCAAGCAATTCTTCTCTTGAGGAACGGTAAGGACGCATCGCATTGTAAATTTCTAAAATACGCTCATCTGGAACAACGGTTAATTCTGCTGCACGTTCAAAGTTGTTCGCGAGTGTAGCACGTCCTGCATCTCTTGCTACTTGCGCTTGCATTTTAAGCGTCTCTGCTGTTACACGAACATCTTCAGGTTTAATTGTGCCATCTAGAACACTTTTTAGCGTAATATCATCCAAAGATTTAGATGAAGCTGTTTTTACAAGTTCTGGACGTTTCGTACCAAGTGGGTAGTCGTGTACAGTCAGTGAATCTCCGCTTGCTTTTTGAGAAGTGGTTGTTGTTACTGCACCACTATTTACTTCTTGTAAAATATTTCTAACCATATTTTCTAGTGCTTCTTGATTCATCATTCTCACCTCACTATTAATTTACTTGTAGTTCGACTGCATTTTTACCTTGAACAACATGTTTCGTTTCTTTGATATGAAGTAAAGCTGCTTTTGCTTGGAATTTTGGACGAGCCATTTGATCATTTACCATTGGGACTGGATTTGGTGATTCACCTTTTGCATATTTCGCAGCGTTTTTACCAATTGCCCGGTAAGTTTCTAGTGTGATTAGTGGTGCTTGTGGGAATAACTCTAGATTCGAAAGTGGTTGTAAATCCTTTTGGTGGATTAATGCTGTACCGCGCGACTGAATGCCGATACAAATACCAGAACCACTTAATTTATCGCCTTCTACTGCGACGAAAGCTATGTCAGAAGAACGGAATACACGAACAACGCGTGCTTTTAACCCTTCTTCTTCAATACCTGCAATCACTTCTCGTAAAATCTGTTTATGTGGAACGCCAACAATGTTTTTCGTTTGATATTTACCAAAAGCTGGTGCGACCGCAATGACAACTTCATCTTTTTGTCTTCCTGGTTTCGCATCCTCAACTTCTGTTAAAAAGCTCTCATCTGAAACTGCAACACTTGGCTGTTCTTTTTGGAAAGAAACTTTATCTTCTTTAAGCTGTAATTCATCTAGTACTTCTGAGATAATTCCGCGAAGCACTTTTTCGTTAATTTCAACCATGTCTCTTAATCCTCCTTTATAAAAAATGGGAAGTAGCTTAATCTAATTCGTTTGCATCAACTGCAACAGCAATATCTTTTAATTTTTCCCAGCGTTCGCCTTCTAAGCGATAACCAGTTCCTGGGCCTGCGTAATCATTTAAATCGTTGACGGAACTAATGACATTCCAGTCCTTATCAATGATGGCAGATGTATGAAGGAAGTCTCCAGATACGCGTTGTTTCAGCATGTTTAGTACGCTTTCGGCAACATCGTCAAATCCACCAGCAGATAACGCTTTAACAACATCCAGACCAGTCACACCGCGGTCCATCATTTCTGCTGCTGCTTTAATATCTTCTACCATGTTACGTTCTGGCATATCTTTACTTCCACGTGCATAGGTTGCTGCTTCTACTTCCTCATCCGTTACAGCAGGAAGACCTAATTTATCAAAAACAACTTGGATTACTCGTGCAGCTTTATTTCTAACCGCTACAACTTCTTCCTCCGTCACTGGCGTTAAACCACCATCTACTTTTAAGTCACGTTGTAAAATATTGTAATCATCAAAATCATCTGCATCAAAATTGGAACCCGCAAACATATTGTCATAGTTTGGAGTCGCACTATATCCAGAGGAAATGTAATCTGTTCCTGGTAAAAATTGCATTAGTAAACGAGCTGTACGACGAATATCCGAGTGAGAGAAAGTTTGGTCGTTACCAGAAGCTACTTCTAGATCTAACATAACGGCAATTAAATTCTCTGCAAGAACCGCTCTAATACCACTTGGTACGGCTCCCGGAATTCCGATACAACTAATCGACCCATTTTGTAACCCTTGAACACCAGCTGCTTTTGTAATAAAAATACAGCGCGATTCAAGATAAAGCATGGATTTTCCTTCTGCATAACCCATTTGAACCTCAGAACCAGTTCCAGATGTGAAACGCATTTTTAGACCGCGAGACGCATAAGCACTCGCCAAAATACCTTTGGACCAAGGTGTATCATCTCCGTCTGTAAATACAGGTTCAGTACCATAAACAGAAATCGTTTCCGCGTAACAAGTTAAACCACGCATACCAAGCTCTAATTCTGTTGCTTCTTCAAGAGAACATTGCGTTAATACGCCACCACGGCCAGTTTGCGAACCTACTAATAAGCTAAGCGCGTTAAAAGGTGCATAACGAACTACCGCAACGGTTGTTTCTTGCTCGTCAAAACCACGAATCGCTGCTTCTGCCGCATCTGCTGCAATTTGAACAGGATTATCACGCAAGTTTGTTACGTGGGCCTGGGTTGTTGGTGTTCTGCGAGAGCGCATTTTTTGCATCGACATCATCATTTCGACAACGTTCATTTGTGAAACTACTTCTACTATTTTTGCCGGTGTCATAGCTGTTGTAAGTAAAACGATTTTTTCCCGTGGTACATTTGGGTCGCAAAGCATGTTTGCAAGCTTCACAGAATCCATTTGCATAACTTCTTCTGCACGAGATAAATCGACGCCATATTTAGCGATGAAATGGTCAATTAAGTCAAAATCAGCTAATTTTTTACTATCCATTTCGACTACTTTCCCATTTTCTATTTTAATGCTTGGTTTTGGATCATTCGGGCTTTCCATTGCGATTAAGCCTTCTTCAATCCATTCTTTTACAAAACCATCTTGATTGACCGGGCGTTTTGCTAATTCTTCAAAGCGTTTTGATTTCATCAGTCGTTACCCTCCGTTCTAAATGTAGGATGGACGATCATTTTTCGGTTCATCCCCTAAAGCTCCAAGTAATTTTTTACCAATTTCACGTGCAGAAATAACTGCTTGACGAACTGCGCCAGAATCTCCAGAAATACAAAGAATCACTTCATTGGAGAAACTTGTTCCATCTGCTGGCGAAGAATATGCAACGACATCTACGTTAGCGGATTTCACCGCAGTATCAGCCATAACAACGCCAATCCCAGCCGGTGCACCAACCATAAGTCCGAATGCTTTACCTACTGGCGCGCCAAATGCAGTATTAAGTGCGTGGCTTGCGCGAGCAGTATATTGAAGTTCAATATGTCCTGCTTCATTACCGTATACATCTCCAAAAGTTTTATCTAATTCATTCAGTGCAACTTCCACTGCGCGTTTAACATCAGAAACATCATCACCACCAAAGATAATTAAAGAACCGTGACCTGCACCGCCTTTTGTATCACGTGGTAATTCGATTTTTACTACTTCTGTATTCGTTGCTTTTACAGCTTCATCTGCTGCCATAATATGTGGGCCTGCACCAGTACGGGCTCCTAAAATACCTATAGAACGGTAAGACTTCTCAAGCTTCATTGCTTCTAAAAGTTGTCCGTCTACATTCGCAATCACTAGGCCGATTGTATCTCCAATCGCTGTTCCTACAAACTCTGTTAATTGAACTGCTTTTTCACTCATTTGACGTGATCCTCCATCCTCTACTATTTTTTCCGGGGCATCATTGACCGTTTCCATTACCTGTTTTAGAATTTCGTCAATCAGTTTATTTTGCTCACTCATCTGACTTCACCCTCACTGGTAAAATTTCTTCCACATCAGTATGCGGACGAGGAATAACATGTGTACTCATTACGGTACCTACATTTCTTGCTGCTTCTGCCCCAGCGTCTGTTGCTGCTTTAACTGCACCTACATCCCCTCGAACCATCACAGTAACAAGACCGGATCCAATTTTTTCGTACCCTGTTAATGTTACGTTAGCTGATTTAACCATGGCGTCAGCGGCTTCAATGGCGCCGACTAGCCCTTTAGTTTCAACTAAGCCTAGTGCTTCTTGCATGGGTGTACCTCCTTCTCAAAATAAGTATTTTACTCTCTCAGTATATGCAATCTAATATATAAATAGTTGCCGCTTACAATATAAAAAAAGAAGACGCGAATCGTGTTTTAACACAATTTTGCGCCTTCAAAAAAATAAACGACAAAAAGCCATCCAGTAGAGCATGGTTTGGGCTTTCTACTATGAAATTAGTCTTAGCAATATATTGTTATCTTCATGGCAAGAAAATGTAAGCGCATTATAAATATGCTATACTAAGAACGACAGAAACACGCCAAGTATTGCCGAAAGGGGAATAGCTATGTTACTACAAACCAAAAGCAATGAAATGCTTCTTGAAAAAGTCATGGATGAGTTCTCAGCCGCTACTAGTCTAGCCTCAGTTGTTGTAGATATACACGGTACCGAAGTTTCAAGATTATGTAACTTTACTCCTTTTTGCCAACTCATTCGTTCTAATCCAAAATATCGCTCGCTTTGCCAAAAATGTGATATGTTTGGCGGGTTGGAAGCTTCTAAAACCGGAAAACCTTTAATTTATCGATGTCACGCTGGACTAACCGATTTTTCAGTTCCAATCGTCGTCGAAAATCAACTGAGCGGATTTTTACTCAGTGGCCAGGTTATTTGTGAAGAAAATAGTGAAGTTGGTAATATTCAAACAGAAGAAACTGATTGGAAAAACGATAAAGACCTAATTTCCGCGTTTCGCTCTGTCCCTGTTTTCAGCTCTAAAAAAATCAATTCTTCTGCCGAAATGCTTACAATTATCTCCCAGTATTACTTGAAATCTGAAATGGAAAAAAGCCGCGAAGAACAAAAACAAAAAATCGTCTTCCATCACAATAAACCAACACATCATGAAGATAATAAAGAAATTCGAAAAGCACTTAAGTATATTGAAAAAAATCTCAATCGTCCAATTACACTTGATGAAGTTGCAAGTCATGTATACCTTAGCTCTTATTACTTCAGTAAATTATTCAAAAAAGAAATGAATGTTAATTTTATCAATTATGTAAACCAAAAGAAAATGTCGCTCGCAAAAGATATGCTAAAAAATCCGCGTTGGTCGATTGATAATGTTGCTCGTAACTTAGGCTTCACCCAAACGAGTTATTTCTGCAAAGTCTTCCGAAAAGAGTTTGACATAACTCCAAAAGGCTACCGCGAAACCTTAAAATAAGCACTTTCCAAAGTCATATTCGATGATTATTTCAGAATATGACTTTTTTGCTGCCTAAAAAACAAAAAAACTTTCATCCATTATCGAATGAGAGTTTATGCACAGCAAATAAGCTATACTACCCGCATACGCTTTTTAGGACCCCGAAAAAGAGTTGCTTCCGTCTTATTTGGCGAGTATCCTGACTTGGCTTCATCCAACAATTGAACCTTCCCATACGTCAAAAACGCACAGTGGCTATTTTCAATTCTTGTCCACCTTACAGTTGCGGGGGCAGTTCCGGCTTCACACCGAATTCCTCTTTCAGAAATGCAAACACATTCCACCAACATAAGACCTATTTAACTACCTACATCTTACCACAAACAATTTACAAAAAAAGCGTTTTCACCTGAAACAACAAAAATCTACTATTGATTAGAAATAAGAAAACTTTGAGACTTATTGTCCCAGAGCGAATAGCAACCTTGCTTAAAATCGGCATCCCAAAATTGTGCTATTTTTTGATCTTGTAGAAAAAGTGCAATGGCGCGTAACACACCAAGATGCCCTACAAATAACACCGTATCGAGTTTCTGCCAGTTTTCCCATTCAGCCTTAAATGTAGCTATCACTCGCTCATAAAAAACCGGAAAACTTTCCCCATTTGGAAACGGAGCTGTTTGCCAGTTGCTACAATAGTCATCCCAGGCGACAGGAAACTTAGTACTAATTTCTTGGTATGTATATCCTTCAAAATCGCCAAAATTCATTTCATTAAATCCAGGAAAACGAATTGGCTTTCTGTTACTTAACAATGCTGCAGATTGATTTACTCGCATTAAATCACTGGTAACGACTAAGTCAAACGAGTAATCAATAAGTCTTTCTTGGAGTCGTTTCATTTGTCTTATACCATTTTCATTTAAAGCCACGTCCATTTGACCACAATATTTTTTTAGTGCGTTGCAGTCGGTTTCGCCGTGCCGGACAAAAATAAGTTGCAATTACATCAACCCCCAAATTAACACTAAACAAAATAGACACACAAGTTGTCCCATTTGCCCACCTGCACCAAGCGTATCCCCGTTCATTCCACCAATTCGCTTATATACAAATAACCGGTAAATAATCGTAAATACTAACACGCCAGCATAAGCAATTAGCCCAACATAAGAGAAAAACAACGCTAAAACAATGAGAACAATCCCTTGGGAAGTCATAATCGGCCACCAAGGAACACCTAGAAAAATAGAACCAAGCCCTTCTTTCGATCCTGCATAACTCATTTTTGCAAAAAGTAGCATTGTCACACCTTTTGCAACGATTGGTAAAACGAAAAATAACCCGCTAATCTGCTGTAGATTTGGAACAGAAAGAAATAAAGCGCCATAGAAAAGAAAATAAAAGCAAATCGCAATTACACCATTGGCACCAACACGACTATCTTTCATAATTTCTAGCATCCGCTCTTTTTTACGCGAAGAAAATAATCCGTCCGCTGTATCTGCAAGCGCATCAACATGGAATCCGCCTGTTATGATAACTTCTGCAAACAGTCCCGCGATAATCGCAACCGGCAAAGGCATAACAAGTGCTACTAAAGAAAAAACGAGCCAATTCCAAGCACCTATAACAACCCCAACAAACGGAAGAAGCGCGCTCCCTTTTTTCAAGTTAATCTCGTCCATATTTATTTGGATCGGTAGCGGAATTCGCGTAAAGAATTGAATTAATAAAATCAATGTTTTCATATTACTTCCACCTTTTCGGAATGCCGCTCACGACAAAATAAACTTCCTCTACTTCCATTGCAATTTGCTGATTAATACGACCAATAATATCTCGAAAGACGCGCGTTAACTTGTTTTCAGGTACAACCCCTAAGCCGATTTCGTTCGTAACAAAAATAAGTTTGGCTGAGGATTGCTCTCCTGCTTTTAAAATTGCTCGAACTTCCGATTGAATTCCCGCTTCTACTTCATCAGCAATCTCATTTGTCAACTCGCGCTCACCAAGCAACGAAAAAAATAAATTAGTTACTAACATCGTTACACAATCAAGCATTATTACATCATATTGATTTCCATGTTGCTCCAAATAAGTGGCAATCCCTTTAAACGCTTCAAAAGTATCCCAGTTCTCTGGACGGGTTGCTTGATGTTTTTTTATCCTAGCTTGAAACTCTGTATCATTTTGAAATGCAATTCCGGTCGCCACATATAAAACACGATCATATTTGGCAGCTTCTTTTTCAGCAAAATTACTTTTACCACTTCTAGCGCCACCAGTTACAAGCATCATTTCAGCCATGGTAATTCCTCAACTCTCCTAAACATTTAGCAGCTGGAAAGTTCTGCTCAAATGCCTTTACTTCACTTGCTTTAACCGCTACTAAAATAACCGAAGCCGGCCCAGCAGTTTTATTCATGGTCGCTTCATTAAAAACGCCACTGGCTTCGAAAACACAATCATTGAGCTGTGCTAAAGTATTGGCCTCATAAGCCATTCCTTTCGACCCAACCGGCACAACTTCAAGTACTCTACTATCAGAAACTAACTGTTTGACCAAATGATAATCTGGCATTTCCGTCATCCTCTGCAAAACTTCTGCTCCAACAATCGGTTCGCCAAATGCAAATAAGACCGCAGCTTCATGCACATTTATGAGCTTAAGTGCAGCTTTAGTCGCAAAACCAGTTACAAGAACGCCTACACTAGTTTGTGTTACGTTCATATTTTCTTCAGTACTACCATTTAATTCAATATGACCTAAATCAGCCTTAATAAGTTCATCTTTTAGACCTGCGATAACACGTTTACCGGTCGGCTCCATTTCCGCTCCGATAACATCACTCACAGCCACTACTACAGCACCTGAAGCAAGCATTTCTAATAGAGCAACTCTCAAGGTCAACCGAGCTGTCACTTCCGGCGCAACTCTTAAGCCATCATGCACTTTCTCACCAAACCCAGCACTAATATCACAGCTCGTCAAAATACAGCCACCAGGCACATCAATTACAGATAAATCCCTCACTTGAGGCATAAAATAACCCCCACTTAGTTAAAATTAATCTTCCAAATATGCCCGAAGCTCCTCTATTCCAGTTTCCTCTACCGAAGAAATATAAAAAATATGCTTCGCGCCAGCCATGCGTAATTCCCGCTCTGCTCGCTCGATGTCTTTGTCCGATTCCGCTAAATCCACTTTTGTAACAATCCCAATAACCGGTTTAGCAAAAATACTGGCAAACATCGGTGAAAACGTCTGCTTCTTCTCCGTTACACTTTGTAAAATCGCGATTACTGATGCATCAGCCGCAGTCACAGTGAGCGCACTGTAAAGTTGTCTATGCTGTACAAATTCGCCTGGTGTATCAATCATTTCTTGAAAATACTCCACAGCCTGTGTTTTTTTATATAAAATATCATATCCATGTAATTTCTGGCACAGCGTTGTTTTACCACAACCAACTGAACCCATTACCATCATTTTCTTCAAGTGACTCAGCTCCTAGTGATTTTTGGAATAGAAAAGTCCAAAATCTCATGTAATGAATAAACAACTTGTTGTAAAGCTGATTCAACAGAAGAAACATCACCAGTAAGTACAACGGACCCACTAAAACGATCAATAAAGCCAATTCGAACGTCACCTGATTTAGTTGCAATGTCACTCGCAATAATCGAAGCCTCACTTGGCGTAATCGTTAAAATTCCAATAGCACTTGCGCCTTCTTCTAATCCTAATTTTGTATAAATATCACGGTTTGGATTGGCGATTAAATGCGCCAGCGTCACCTGTTTTCCCGGTACATATTCTTGTATTACGCGTTCTTTATTATCATCAAAACTCATTTTCTTCACTCCTCATCTAGACAAACTATCTCAAAATAATCCTATCATATTTAAGCGCCACTATTTTGTCAGATTGTTCAAAAGGCACGCAACCACAGTCAGTGCGTACCTTTTTCAAAAACTCTATGACAATATATTGTTATCTTTTTAATAGATTAAACTCTCGAAAACTTCTTTACGAGGTCTTGGTATAACTACTTTATTAATTAAAAGTGCTTCCTCTTTAGCAGCTGCAAGTCCCGCTTCCACGGCCGCTTCACATGCTGCTGTATCACCAGTTAAAACAACGAAAGATTTACCAGCAATCCCCGTCGCCAACCGAATATCCATTAACTGAACATCTGCAGCTTTTACCGCGGCATCTGCAGCAATAATTGATCCTGAACAGGAATAATACTCCATAACACCAACTGCATTCATCTCATCTGGAACTTCCGTTTTGTTAATTGCTTTGATTACTTGGTCGGACACGCGAGGAATGACTAAGTTCCCAACGATATTTGCCGCACCAATCTTCGTTCCAGCTTCAATTGATTGGGCTACAGAATCTACTGTACCGGCAATTAAAATATAATACTTTCCAGGACAGCTTGCTTTAGCATAAATCAATTCGGAGTTGGCCGCTTTTAGCATTGTATCAACCGCCTCGATGCCTTTCGAAATACTATTTAATTCGAGAAATCCTAATGTATCCATTTTCATGACATCACCTTCTTAATATGAACTTGTTCTTCGGTTATACGAATAATTTGACCGTCAATACTTGCATGGATATTTGCCCCAAGAGCAGTATCAGGAATTTTCGCAATTAAATCGCCTTTTTTCACGATGTCCCCTTCACTTACTACTGGAATAGACGGCGCACCAATATGCATTTTTGTTGGGATAAAAACTTCATCCACATCTAAATAATGCATTGTTTCTAAATGAACATCAGCGTATTGCTGCAAGCCCATTTTAATTAGAATATTTTTTGGAGCAATCGATTTATAATCGCGCATCGGGTCAGGCGTAAATTCTTTTTTATCAGTTTGATAACGAACACCTTGTTTTAAAAGCTCTTTTTTCACATGAATGTTTACTTGGCGCGGGGAAAGCCCCATCGGACAAGCGATTACCTCACAAATACCACATTCGCAACAAATCATCGCTTCTTCCCAAATCGGATCTGGTTTAATATCTGTTATATCTTCTGCAACCGCGAAATGGCGCATGACTTTATGCGGATGAATATCATGACCTAATTGTTGTCTCGGGCATAAATCCGAACAAAGCGAACACTGAATACAAGCCGATTTTGTTTCATTAAAAATTTGTTCCACAGTTTGGTAATGTAGCTTGTGCAGATAACCCGTATCCTCTGCCACAATCAAACCCGAAGTTGTTTTCGTTACAACTTTTTCAGCAATAGTGGACTGATCATTTAATTTCCCCATCATCGGTCCACCATCTAAAAATAAATACTCATCTAAATTAGTTCCACCAGCTGCTGCTAAACAGACTTCAAATGGCGTTCCAACTGGGACATCTAAAAGTTTTGGCTCTCCAACTGCTCCAGTTACTGTCAACTGTTTACGAATAACTGGCGCGTCATCTTGAATTGCATGAAAAACGTTCCACATTGTCGAGACATTCGATACAATACAGCCAACCATAAGTGGAATACCGCTTGGTGGCACAACGCGTCCAGTCACTTCAAAGACCATCACTTGCTCGTCGCCAGTTGGATAGACATTATCCATCTCATGTATTTTCACGCTTGCATTTAGTTCTGTAATTGCTAACCGTAAAGCCGCAATTTCTTCTGTGTAATACCGTTTTGTTGCAATAACGGCAAATTCTGCACCTACTTGGCTTTTAACCATTTCAATTGCTTTAATCGTTTCTACTGCATGGTTTCTCATGACAAAATGATCTGTTTTTAGGAGCGGTTCACATTCCGCTGCGTTAATAATTAAGTATTCCACTTCACCGCTAAATTTGGCATGGGTCGGAAAGCCCGCTCCACCACAACCAACAACTCCGGCATCTTTAATCTTTTCTAAAATGGACATTTGGCTCAGCACCCTCTTAATAGTTTTTCAGTATACTTCAATGATAGAGCGTTTACATTCCAAAATCTATAGTAAAATTTTGCAACCTAAAAGAGAGCAATATAATAGAATAAAAAACCTACTAAAGTTAGCAGGTTTTATCTTTTTTATTACGATTTCCGATTTCTTCTGTTTCTAAATTTTCTACTAGCTGACTGACTTCACGTTTTACTTTCTTGGCGTATCCAGGATTCCCGCCCCCCGTTGAAATACCGACTAGCAACTCATTTTTTGATACAGTTGCCATATTGAAAAAATCGGAATTCTTTTGTTCTGTCGTATCATTCACTAGTTGCTCTGGCAAATGATCTTTCAGTACCATTTGATTTACTTCTGGGTTATTCGTACAAATAAATATCAGAAAAGCACCAGCTAAATGTTCGGCTCGGTAAGCTTCTTCTTTCACTTGCACTTGAAGCTCTTTTATCTCTGGCAAAACGTCTAACCCGACAATTAAAATATCAGCTCCAGTGTGAAGCAGACCCTTTACTTTACGAAGCGCCACCTTCCCACCGCCAATTATGACAACCCGTTTTCCTGTAATATCAAGCATTATCGGATATTTCATCATCAAGCCCCCGTGCATTTTTCTTCATTTTAACACATAATTGAAACATTTTTCGGGTATAGTTAAAATAATTCAAAAGGAGGTAAAATAAATGTTTAATCAAGCGAAACGAATCTCCACATTTTTCACTTTTAATGGTAATGGCGAGGAAGCATTTCAATTTTATTTAGACACTTTCCCTGATGCAAAAAAAGTTGGACTAACTTACTTCACAAAACCCGAACAAGGTGGCGATATTGGCAAAGTACTGAATGCTACTTTTGAAATTAAGGGAGCATCATTTATGATTATGGACATGACTAACAACGCCTCGCCTGACTTTAGCTGGGCCACAACAACCCTTTATTTTGCAGACACAGAAGATGAATTTGATACCCTTTTTGAAAAACTGGCTAAAGAAGGTACGGTTATGATGGGACCTGAAGAAGTTGAAGCGCTTCGAAAAGTGGCTTGGGTAACTGATAAATTCGGGATTACTTGGCAACTCGCATTCGTATAAAATTAAGAAGAGAACGCTATCCTAAAGCGTTTTCTTTTTGTATTCAAAATGTTTGACCATTTTCGACCATTATGATAAGATACCTGTATTACAAATAAACTAAGGCTTTTTAAGGAGGAATTTTTTCATGGCAGAGAATACAAAGAATGAAAATATCACAAACATCCTTACCCAAAAATTGATTGATACACGCACAGTGTTAATTTACGGGGAAATCAATCAAGAGTTAGCCGAGGACGTTTCTAAGCAACTTTTACTACTTGAATCTATTAGCAATGATCCGATTACCATTTTTATTAATAGCCAAGGTGGTCACGTTGAAGCAGGCGACACAATTCATGATATGATTAAATTCATTAAGCCTACTGTTAAAATCGTTGGAACTGGCTGGGTTGCAAGCGCTGGTATTACTATTTACTTGGCCGCTGAAAAAGAAAATCGTTATAGCCTACCTAACACGCGCTATATGATTCATCAACCAGCTGGCGGTGTTCAAGGCCAAAGCACAGAAATTGAAATCGAAGCAAAAGAAATTATCCGGATGCGCGAAAGAATTAATCGTCTCATCGCCGAAGCAACAGGTCAATCGTACGAAAAAATCTCCAAAGATACAGACCGCAACTTCTGGCTTTCTGTAAATGAAGCAAAAGATTACGGCATCGTAAATGAAATCATTCAAAATCGTGACGGCATAAAATAACACAAAAAGGTTCACTTACAATTTTGAAGTGAACCTTTTTTATTCCTTTAAAACGGAGGACTTATAATGGAATTAACGAAAGAAAATTTTCAAAAACTTGACCAAATACATTTATCGCTCGAAAACCGTCACTCCATGTCCGAAATTATCGATATTTTAAGCGAATCTTATATTGAAATCACGCAAAGCGGTGTTGTTAAAGACTTTTCCTATTACAAATCGCTAACAACACTTGGCGATAGCGCTTTAGAAATCATGAATTACGATATAAAAATTTTAGACGAAACGAAGGTTTTATCATACTATAAACTTAAAAATCTAAGTGAAAACAGCTATACAATGCGAAGTAACATCTGGATTTTCGAAAATGGCTCGTGGAAACTCACCTTTCACCAAGGTACAAAAATCGTATAGAAAAGGAATTTGACTAAAAGCCAAATTCCTTTTTTTATTTTCGTTTACGCAATAATATCACGCTAGAAACTGCTAGGATTAAACCGCTAAATAAACTAGAAGGCATTCCACTATCTCCTGTTTTCGGTAAATTTCTATTATCTTTAGCTACTATCGGATTAACAGCAGTAGTCTGTTTCATTAAAGTTTCGGCAGCTTGAAAAACTGACTTCACTGGATCAGCAGAATTTAATTGATTTGACGGGTCTACTGGAGTGATTGGATCTACCGGGTTTACTGGATCTATTGGGTCTACCGGGTCTACTGGGTCTACTGGGTCTACTGGGTCTACTGGGTCTACTGGGTCTACTGGAGTAATCGGATCAACAGGCTTCTCCAACAGTGGCTGCGTAATTTTACCAGAATACGTTGTTGTTAACGAACCAATTGTTACGGGCAAATTATACTCGTAATTTAGAATATAATTACTTTGCAACCCTTCCCATGTAATCTCGCCATTCGAATAAATACCCGAATGACTTACTTTTGTCGGCTGTACTCTGTTGCCATTTTCATCAATTACTGGAGCGGGCAAAATTAATGGATTATCTACCTCAACTGCATCTAATACATGTGTTTGATTCTCAAGTTCTAACCTAGTTAAATTGCTCAAATTTTTCAGGGGTGAAATATCAATTATTTGGTTGAAACTAAGAGTTAATGTCTCGAGCGTAGTTGATGTTGCTAAACTACTAATATCGCTCACCTGATTCGCTTTTATATCGAAATCTTCAAGGCTAGTAAGATTTTTAACCACACTCACATCCTTGATTTGATTCCCAAATAAACTTAAACCAAGCAGTTTGGGCATATTTTTGAGCGGCGTAATATCACTAATATTATTTCTACCTGCCCAAAACATCAGCATATTAGACAGATTTTCAACTGACGATAAATCACTTACCTCACAGTCTCTTATGGTCAAAAATTCCAGTTGTGTCATGTTTTTAACGGCACTAATATCCGAAATAGGATTTGCGCTAACATTCAGTTCTAACATGTTCGTTAAATTTTTTATCGGTTCAATCATTTGTAAGTTATTAAATTCAAAATCAAGTGACATTAATGCTGTCAAATTCGAAATGGGTGTTAAATCACTTATTTGGTTTCTTGGCATCTGGATGATTTCGAGTTGCGTTAAATTACTTAATGGTCCTAGATCACTCACTTGATTACCATAGCCAAATACTTGCGTGAGATTTTTTAAATACTCCACTCCTTCAAGACTTTGAACACCTTTTGAATCAAAGTGCAAAGATTTAATTGTATTCAATTGGCTTTGCGTAACCATGCTAGTCGCAGATGGAAGCTTTAACCAATCCGCCACAACTTGTGCGAGCTTTGGATCAGGAAAGATTTCATTAATTGGACTTGGATTTGTAAGCGAATAGACTGTTTCAGCTTCGACTGTGTGCGGCTTAGTAAAATCCCCCATGCTAAATACACAAGCAAAGCTCAAAAGTAAACTGGTTGTAATCTTGATAGTTTTTTTCATAGTATCCTCCTTGATTGTCAATCAACATAATACTCTGCTTATATAATCAAATCAACAGAATAAGGAGGCAATTTTTCTTGTTTCAGGAAATTATTTTCCTTGCTTTTATTTTTGAAGCTAATTCCCTTTTAACCTTGCTATTATTGCTTTCACTGCACTTATCACACCCATTTATTTTTTATTAAAATGTGTCTAAAAAATGAACCGACATAAGAAATCAGCTTTTTTAACTACTAAAAAAGTAAGTTAGACTTTTAAATCTAACTTACCTGCTAATTTTTTATAATTCATCTGCAGTTGGCACTCTTACATATTTTTTCATTGCCAGCTCACAAGCACCAAACTGTTTGAAATTTTGTCGTGCTTCTAATAACGTTAAACCATTGTTAGCACTAGAGCGAATTTTTAACAAATCTTCTATCGATGAAAGATCTTGATAATGTGAATAAATCTCCTCTTCATCAAAGACAAAATAAGCGTCATCTTCCCAAAAACATATCGGGCAAATCTCAAACTCGCCTCTAACATCAATTGTTAAACAGTTACAACATGCACATCTTTGTTTACTCATTCAAAACTCCCCTCTGCTTGAGCACTCCATTTGAGCACCACCGTCCATTCTTTTTCTTCTATAATTTCGAAACCAGCTTTCATAAGAAACTCAATGCCAGCTACATTTTTCCGTCTAACTTCATCCAACAAAACTATCCCGCCGCAATCAGTTTGGAAAAAATCTAAGAATAATTGCAAAGCTTTTTGAGCGATTCGCTGGCCCCTGTAGCATGCAGCCACTTTAATATTTAAATGAGCTGTTCCTTTTTCAAAATCGCGAAAACTAACTTCACCAACGGATTCTGTACCTTTTTTTATAATAAAATAAGCATTGCTCGCTTGTGATTTTGATTTTAGCCAGTCCATTCGAGTTTCTTCTGGAAAAGAAAATGGTCCACCGAGCACTTCTGTCGTCGCCAAATCTCCCCACAACCATTCAATGAAAGGAAAGTCAGCTGTTGTAGGTTGTTGTAATGTGATTTCCATGAAGTTCCTCCTTGTTAATTAGGTAGTTAAAAGTTCACTAATGAACTTGATGATTGTATTTTACAATGTTATCATTAAATTCAACATAAATTCAACCAAGCAGGTGTGCATCATGATATATTACAAAGACAAACTTAAAACAATCGGAACAGCTTTAACTTTTTTATCTTTTATTTTCATGTTTGGCTTACTAACTTTATTGTCAATAGAAAAACCAGAATCATTTTACTATGGTCTTATTACTATATTTTTTATAGGATATTTAATTGTTAAACTTCTACTCCCGCCAAAAGAATGGATCCAGGTTACAAAGACTGCTTTTATTCTTCACACACGCAACAAAACAAAAACGATTCATCTTGCAAATGTGAAAAGAATAAGTTATAACTTCCAACCTATTCGTAGGTTCTTGAAGTATCAAGTTCCAGAAACGATGGAACTATTCTTTCAAACAGAAGACAAAATGGAGAAAATCGAGTGCGCCTTTATTGGCCGAAATAATTTCGTTGAATTAATTAACCAATTTGATGCCAAATTAGCCTCATTAAGCGAAGATATTATGGAACATGATCATCGCTATCCCCTTGACCTTGTATATGGAGTATTTATTTTTGGTATTGTCATGCTCTTCTTGATTTTCATTCTTTTGTTTGGTCGAGAATTTCTATTTGAGCAAATTGGGAAAGTTTTTGTATAGTACGTCAAATATAATGGAAAACTAGCGTCTATTTACTTTGGACGTTATTTCCTATCAAATCGATAAAATATTTTGAGCTGTTCTGTAAAACGCGAATTATTTATATTGCACAGCAGATGAGCGGAACTTGACAAGGTTGAATTTTTCGAAAGCTCAGAGAAAGTAACTTTATAAATAAAAACAGCTTGTAATCTATACAAGCTGTTTTTATTATTTTACTGCACGTTTCAATGCACCATTTTCTATAAATAATTGTTCTTCTGCCAAGTCTAATGTTGTTGCTCGGTGAGAAATTACGAGGACCGTTTTATCTTGAATTTCTGAACGGAGCGTGTTTAAAATCGCTTGTTCATTAATATAATCCAAATTGCTTGTTGGTTCATCTAATAATAATAACGGGGCATCATGGAGAAATAGTCTAGCTAAACCAATTCGCTGGCGCTCGCCGTCCGATAAATTTCGTGATTGCCCGCCAATAATCGTGTCATAACCTTCTGGCAAAGTCTCAATCCATGTATCGATAGCAGCTTTTCGGGCAGCCTCTTTAACTTCGTCCAAAGTAGCATCTTTTTTTCCTAAACGAATATTATTACCAAGTGTGTCTTCAAATAAAAACGTACTTTGCTCCATTACACCTTCGAGCCTATGAAGCGAAGACTCTGTAATTTCAGGGAGTGGGTTATCATTTAGTTTAATCTGACCATCTGGATCCCAGTAACGCATCAGTAGTTTTACTAAGGTACTTTTCCCGCTGCCACTTTCCCCACCGATGCCGAGCCATTTCCCCTTAGGAAGCGCTAGCGAAATTTCGTTTAAAAGTGGTTGTTTTCCATCATGACTAAAACTCACTTTATCTAACTCCGCACTTTCAAAATCCGATAGTTCAAGCTGACCGTTAAATAATACAACAGGTTTTTCTTCAGTTAATGTATATAATCGCTTACCACTAGCAAAAGTAGTTAACAGCGCTGTTCCTAAAGCGTTTAATGCCAATACCGATCCAAAAGAACTCAGACTAAGCACGGTTCCAATTAATACTGTTTCAAGCGGTAATTGCCAAAGACTGCCTAACACTAAAATTAAAGTCGCCGTACCAATTAGTACCCATTCACCAAATATTTGGAGCTCGCTTCCTTGTCGTATTCTTTTTTTATACTGCTTATTGAGCTTTTCACCTTGTTCTTCTAGTTTTCCTAAACGCTCTTCGCCCAATTTAAACTGGAATATATCTTGTAAACTTGCAATATTTTCCATTACCATCTGATTGAGCCCAACGAATTCTTTTTGATAAGCCGTTCCGATTTTTTTATTTCGTTTATAACTAATCATCGGCAAAACGACACCAACCAAGATTTGTCCTAGCAAAAGTATGAGCGCTAAACCAACATCATAGGTCGCCAAAAAGCCAACAGTTGCAATCGTCGTACCAACTGCAATAAAAACTGGTGAGATTGTATGCGCGAAAAACACTTCCAAAGCTTCGACATCCGTTGTAATCGCGGCAACTAAATCGCCACTTTTCTTCCCAGATAAACGAGCTGGTCCCAGTTTTCGTAAAGTCGCAAAAATACGTTCACGAATAATCGCAAGCAAACGAAAGGCAATATCATGATTTAAATATTGTTCCGAATATCGTGCCAAACCGCGAACCACACCACAAGCAACCATTACAAAGAGCCATTTATACGGATTCAGAGGTTGCTTTAAAATCACCGCGATAATGCCATACGTACCGATCAAAGAAATCATGATAACCGATAAATTACTTATAATACCAAGTAAAATTGCCAAAATCATCTTTCCTCGTAACGGCTTAACAAACTTTAATAACCAACCAATAATCGTCCATTCTGACATATCATGCTCCCCCTTTCAGCAACGCTTCTTCTTCTAAAAAGTAATTTTTGAAGTAATTGGATTCTTGTTGCAATCGTTCTGGGCTCGCCACTTCCACCAATTTCCCCGCGTCAAAAACGAGTACCTGATTCGCATCCAAAACATTATATAAACGATGCGA
The DNA here is from genome assembly GCF_946902005.1 of Listeria sp. Marseille-Q6474. Lineage (NCBI taxonomy): Bacteria > Bacillati > Bacillota > Bacilli > Caryophanales > Listeriaceae > Listeria > Listeria sp. Marseille-Q6474. The sequence continues at coordinate 565,133 of NZ_CAMPPS010000001.1, forward strand.
AATAAAGAGCACGATTTTTTCTTTAGCTAATTTCTGCAACACCAAAAGAATAATTTTTTCACTTTCCAAATCCACACCAGACGTAATTTCATCAAAAACAAAGACTTCAGCTTGACGCAGCAATGCTCTCGCTAGTAACAATCGCTGCCTTTGTCCACCAGATAAATTACTTCCGTTCTCTTCTAAATTCTCACTTAATTGCCCCGGTAACTTCCGAACAAAATCAGCCAAACTAACTTGCTCCAAAACATTCCACAAATCGCTATCATTAGCGGCTGAATTACCAATTAATAAATTTTCCCGAATACTATTTGCATAAAGATAACCATGATTATCTACTAACACAGCTTGTTTACGAATAGCTTCCCCGCTCAAACTAGCTAACGGTACATCATTCCAAACAATTTCGCCTTGATAACCAGGCAATTGATTTAATAACACTCGAACAAAAGTACTTTTTCCTGAACCAGACTTTCCAACAAGTGCTGAAAAACTTCCTTTATTGAAATGAGCTGATATATCTTGAAGTGCTTTAGCTTTACCTTCTTCATATGTATACGTCAAATGACGAACTTCCATTTTTTCTAACGGTTTAGCTAATTCTCCTGAGCCATAAACTTGCTCTTTTAACTCTAAATAAGCGAACAATTTACTACATGCACTAATTCCATTCATCGCCACATGGAATAAAGATCCAAGTTGACGCATTGGAATAAAGAATTCGGCGCTTAGTAGTAAGAACATCAACATGCCAGTCATACTTATATTGCCATTTGTGAACATAATTAAAGACATACCAATACCAAGTGCCGCCCCACTATACGAAATAATATCCATAATCGTAATCGAATTCAGCTGCATCGATAACAAACTCATCGTAGCTTTACGGAAACGTTCCGCATCAGAAACAATTTCCTCTTGCTTATATTTATCTTGGTCATAAGCCTTCAAAATACTCAAACCACTTAAATTTTCATGAAATTTGGTTCCTAAATTCGTATAATCCGACCAATAACCACTCAAAATCCGTTTAGCAATTTTCATCACTGCCATAATAACTATCGGAATCATCGGCATACAAATTAATAACACAATCGCCGGCTGCCACGCAAATCCAACTAAACTTCCAAAAATCATCAAAGAAGCGATTAAACAATAAAATAATTGCGGTAAAAAACGCGAATAATAAATTTCTAATTGTTCAATCCCATCTACCGCGAGCTGCGTTAAAGTTGATGCCGGTAGCTGCCCTTCGTTGTTGCCTAACCGAAAAGCTTTTTCCATCACCGCGCGCCGCATTGATAAACGCAATTCCGCCGATGCTTGGTAAATTTGTTTCTCGGCTAATTTGGTAAGTATCGCTTTACCAACTAAAACGACTAAAACCATCCCAATAAGCCATAACCAATCGACACTTTGGCCCTCTAAATAATGCGTTAATTGTTGAGCAAAAACAAGCCAAAGACCAATCATAAGCCCCAAACTAAGCACACGAAAAAGAATTAATAACACTAAAGATTTCTTTTCAACCAATTGAAACAAACGCTTATCAATCATTGTACTTCCCCCGAGTTACATTAAGGTTCGTTTCAAGATACCTTAATACTTTTTTTGATTTTTTGGCAGTATGAGCCATTTTCAATACTACTTTTCCCATTTGATCGCTAACCCCCATTAATAAATCTTTGTTTATTATATCACAAAAATCAGCGTTTGATAATGATTCTCATTGTCATTTGTTTTTTTATTTGACTGCGTGGTAACCACATAGTTTATACTAAAACTAAATCACAAGGAGGTTTTCAGATGCTTACCCTTTCCACTGGCGAAATCGCGCAACTTTTTCAAATATCTAAATATAAAATCCGTCATTATATCGATGAAGGTATTCTAGTTCCTAAACGAAATCTCGAAAATGGCTATTATTATTTTGAAGAAGCCGACATTTACCGTTTATATCAAATTATCCTTTTTAGAAAAATTGGCTTTTCTATTCAAGAAATCAAAGAAAGTTTGCTTAGTGAAAAAGTGACTCCTATGTTAGAGCAGGCTGAACAAGATTTGCAACAAAAAATAGAAGAGTTAGTAGAAATTCAGGAAACGATTCAGAAAATCATTCATTCCCAAAAAGAAATGACTTTAAATGAAATCACATTTGTAGCTAAAGACGATCGTTATTTTAAAAAAGTTCCTAACCAAATAATTGATAATAACACTATCAACTACGCCCAAGCCGCAAAACACAATCTACCGGATTTAGAGGAACCTTTTTACATTTTCTCCAAGCAAGACGCTGGTGTAATATGCCTTAAGAGCGTGAAAAAAAGGAGTGATTATACTTTTCCAGCCGGCGAATATGCTTGTAAATCTTTTATTGCCAAAGATGAAGCAACCATTGAAACGCAAATCCAACTGTTTTTAGAAGAATTAAAACGCCCTACAACAAGCATGATATTATACGAAAACATCTACCCTTCACTCGCCTATCCGGACGCAATGGTTTACACAATGGAAGTGCCGTTATGACCCTTTCCATTAAAAACATCGATTCATTTGAAAAAGATAGCATCGTTGAAGAAGTAACATCTTTAGTTTTCGCAGGGTTCAAATCAAAGTTCACAAAAACGTTATTCAAAGAAACAGAAGCACTTGACATTATATACGCTTTTTGCCATTACATTTATACAGAACAAGGCGAAAACCTACTAATTGCAATACAAGATGAGCTAGTTTGCGGTTGCATGTTTGTAACGAACAAGAATGACTCTCATCAAAAGCTATATCAAAACCTAAGAAAATTTTTATCATTTTCACAGTGCCTCAAATTGATTTTCTTCCTCAGTCTTCTATCACACAAACCTGTTCAAAATGAACGATATATTGACTTTATAACCGTTTCGCCAAATTTTCGTGATCAAGGCATTGGAAAAACGCTAATTTCTCATTGCCTAGAAACTTTTCATGATGAACAGATAACTTTATACGTTGCCAAGAACAATAATGGCGCTTGCAAGCTGTATAGAACTTTAGGTTTCCAAGTGATTCAAAAAGAAAACAGCACTTTGATGGGAGTACTCACCGGTATCAAAGAATGGCGAAAAATGGAGTGGATACAATGAAACGTTGGAAAAAAATAACTATCATAATAAGCGCAATCATCGTCATATTAGTAGCGATTCTTTTCATCGGAAACGATTTCGAAATGAATGAAACAAGAGTCGCAATCCCAACTACTGGTGGAAAACTTTCTGCGGTCGTGACAACCCCAAAACACGACAAACCAAAAGGCATTATCGTATTTGTTCACGGTGACGGGGCACAAGAAGCAACTCAAAACGGTGGCTATAAACCGCTGATGGAACGATTTGCCAAACAAGGATATATATCTGTTTCATGGGATAAATTAGGCGTTGGTAAATCCTCAGGCAATTGGCTAAATCAGTCCATGGATGATCGCGCAAACGAAGTCAACCAAGTGATCGAATGGATGAAAATAAAATACCCAGACAGCACCACCAAAATCGGCTTATGGGGAGCTAGTCAAGCCGGTTGGGTGATCCCAAAAGCAATGAATGCAAATAAGGAGATTGACTTCTCAATCCTCGCCGCCCCTGCTATCAACTGGATGCGTCAAGGAGAATACAACACCGGCTGGCAAGCGAAAGAAGCTGGTAAAGCAACTAAAGAAATCAATCAAGCAAAACAAAATTTTCGCACCGACAGCGCCCTTATTTCTAAAAACAAAACCTACGAAAGCTACAAACAAAATGGCGGTAAAGAAAAAATGAGCCCGGATCGCTACAACTTTATTCGCAAAAACATGAACCAAGATGCCACCCTAGACCTTTCAAAAGTAAAAGCAAAAATCTATCTCGTCTTAGCTGAAAAAGATAAAAATGTCGATTCAGCAGAAACAAAAGATGTTTACACCAAACAAATCAAAAAAGAAAACCTAGAAACCAAAACCATCCCAGACGTCACTCACCAAATGATTAATCCTGCCATCGCTAATTCAGAACTACTCACCACTATTGTTGGCTTAATGGTTCCAAAATATTTTCTAGTAGACGATGCTTACCTAGATTACTGCGAGCAAGTAGTCTCTAAACAATAAAAAGAAGACCAAATTAATGGTCTTCTTTTCTTATAGAATAATTTTTAAAATACACCTGTTGCCAAGCTTGTGTTTTTTCCGCTGTTTTATTTAAATCCTGACACCACGATGGATAAAATCTAGCAGCCATTTTTCCAATACCAGCTTCACTAGTTAAAATTCCCTTTTCAATTAAACACTGCCTTGGAAAAACAAATAAACCGTTCAAATCACCATCAATAACAACAATACATAAAAAATCAGCGCTATCATTCTCATCAAAAGGACAATTCTTACCAAGTTCATCTTTCTCCCAAAAAGCAACAAAGTACCCTATTTTTTTATCCGTTTTCTTCGCCAAACGCGTACGAATCATTGTGCCATCTTTAGCTATTTTTACAATCATTCCTCGATATTCTTTGTTTTGTAGTTCTTCCCGAATTATTTCAAGTTCACCAAGTTCGCTTTGTAACAACTGTTCATATTCCATTAACGCTCTCCTTCAGTTGTAAATGAAGAATTGGATAAGGCTTCCCAAAACCGTCCAAGTCACTTCTGGAAGAAACCATAAATCCACGCTTCAAATAAAATCTCTTGACATTTTCATTTTGTTCATTCACATCCACCAGGTTTATCCGCTTATTTTCTATTAGCCAACCCAGAATCTGACTCCCATAACCATTACCCGTGGCTACCGGATCCAGAAACAACATATCTAGTTCCCGCTCGCTCGTCCCACTAAAACTAACGACCTCCTCACCAGCGAACCATAAGAACAGTTCCACATTATCTAGAAACAAAGGAATTTGTTCTTTGTAAAATTGCCTATCTTCCGCAGTTAAAAAATCATGCGTTGCAATAACTGACTTTTCCCAAATCGCTAAAATTGTCTGGTAATCTTGTTTTTCCGCTCGTTTATTTATAAGTATCATTTTTTTCAACTTCCTATTTATTTTTTTATTTACGCAAGTTCTTCGGTCAAGATTAATAAAGACTCTCCATTTTCATCTGTTGCCGTTATTTCTAAAAAATCAAAACCGTCCGTTTTTACTTGTTCCCATGGTATATGCCTATCATCAATTAAAACCACATGACCATTTTCATCAAATTCATAATCTTCTTTTTCCGTTTCATAATCAATGCCAATACCTATAGATAAACGAATGTTAGATAAATTATTTATAGGATATTTTGTTAATTCTCTATTTTGCGTAACTTCTGCCTCAAACTCATCACAAAACATACTATCATACCCATAATATGCACCATCATAAAGCAAAATTTCTTTCCCAGATAAAGTGCTTTTCGCTATAATTTTTAATGGGATTTCGTATGCTTCTCCAGTAATTAAAAGTTTCCTCGTTGCTTGTTGTTACAATTTCTACATTAAGAAAATCATTAATACTTACCTCTTTAGCTGTGTTTTTCAAATATGATGGAATCAACATTTTCCCTCCTCAGTAATGGTGTATGCTGGTTATAAAAAGCCTCTTCTTATAGTTTAATTATACTGTGTAAAACGCATAAATCAATTTAACTCTCATTTACAAATTAAACGACACTATCTTCCCTCTCCCAACAACACTCGCGCCCTCCATAACCTTAAAAGAATTATTCGGCTGAATCTTACTATAACCAACGCCCTCTTGCTCATACAAAAAAGAACACATTGCGTACCCCACCGAATCCAGCGTATCCACCTCTATATCATAAATTTCAACACCTAAATATTCCCGCTCCTGATCCAACTCCATCACAAAATGCGGCCGATACCCCGCTTCCGGAACCGTTTTTCTTGCATTAGAATAAAAGGTAACCTCTATCATAAAGGTCTGCTGCGACTTCATGCTATTCCTCCTAATCTGCTTTAATATTTTCAAAGCACCAATAATAAAAAAGTCGAAAACCTATCTAAAAGATTTTCGACTTTGAATTCCTTTTTGAATAATACCGAATCAAGATTACTCTTCCACTGATTCAGCTAATTCATTATACCGTTCTTGCAATTCAGGAGGAAAACCATCTGCCCAATCCGCCGACACAGAAACTTCTAGGCCTTTCAAAGGAACAAACATTTCGCTCGGAATTGCTCTTTTCATTTCCTCCTCTTGAAACTCGGCTGGAGGTGCGTAACCATAGACTTGATTTTGATAGAACCCAGCTAAGTACTTTTCTTCCAAACTAGCAACAATATCAAAATCTTCCGCATACCAACTGCTTTTTTCAACCATCGCTTCTCTCGTTTCAAATTGATAAGCAAAATCCGGCTCCATTAACCAAAACAACATTAACGCCGTTCCTTTATCTGTTTTCGGCGAATTAGCAATCCAATAAATCGGTTTCTTAGGATTATCAAAATTCCATTCTACAACCACTTGATGAATCTCTTCAGGCGTACATTTTTCTAAATAATTAATAAACAACTCCGAAACCTGTTCTTCAAATTCTTCTTCTGTAATACTCATTTGATGATCTCCTTTTCATGCTGTTATTTAAGCAAGTTTATTTTTTTAGTTTGGGTACATGTGGCGGTTTCTTTTCCCCACCGAGCAAGATTGCAAGTATTAAGAAAATATATGGATGTGTGAAAAGCACTACTTCCCAAACACCGATTGTATGAAATAACAAATCAGCTGTATCCGAAAGATATGCTAACTCTAAAACATATATAAATAACACCGCTAGAGAAATAAAACAATCCCAATCAACGCTTTTCCCGCTAAAGTGAACTTATATTTTTCAAGCGATAAAGCCAATGTTGTAGAAAAGACACCGATGATAACAAGTAAATAAATTGTCATATACTCTGGTTCATATACAACTGGAAATTCGTTCATAAAGTTACGCTCCTTTAAAATTATTGTGCTGGATTACACTATTGTTTATACGTTGTTGTCCTAAATACAAAAATCCCATGATGTTTTTTTAATTGTTAAAGGTTAAAAGCATAAACACAAAGAAAGTGAAATCAATTTTACCCTTTTGTGTATGATTGATTTTCTTTTCTCCTTTCGCATTTGAATCTCCCATGTTTTCATAGTACATTATTATTTGTGAATAATCTATTATAACTCTTTATGATATTCCGCATGCTCATCGGTGTTAATAGCTCTCGGCTCATTATAAAACTTACTCTCTTTAAACTTCTTTACCCAGTCATTTTGACCAGATAATAATTCAGGGAAATATTTACTTAAACCTTTTGCATGAATAAGTAAGCTATTAGAAATTTTGTCGGTCAAATTATTTGCAGGAGTTATATTGGCTAACAAATCTTTTTCATAATTTGAAAATAAGAAATTGGTTATTTTCACTTTTTCTAAGCTATGAAGAAACAGATAATAAACATCAATACCTTCTCTACTTTTCCATATAGTTAAAGCATAACTAGGGTGTAACAACATTATTTCGTCTTCATTTACTTTAATTAAGTTAAATTGATATTCTTGAATTATATCCGCAAAGTTATTTTCTACTTCGTGCTTAAACTCCATTAATTCCACCAACTTTGATAATTTTTGTAATAAGATATTATGCAATCAAATTCATGAAAATAATGCATTTCTCTTTATAAGTAGTATTAACGGGGCAACAGTTCACGTTCAATAATACTCTTCTCCAAATTCGAAACAAATTCTTTATTATCATAATCACTTAATGTTTCACCCATTAGTAATTCTTGAAAATGATTATTAAATCCTCTTTCGCAAATTATCAATTCATTAATTATTTTCTCGTAAATTGTTGTACTGGGAAGTATCCCTTCTCGTTCGATTTTAGTTAGCTTTCTATTCAATAAATTATCTAAACTAAATTTACAGAGCGTCGAATTATCTAGTTTGAAATAATGCAAATCAATCCCGTCCGTGCTCCATCCTATACCTAAAGCATACTTTTCTCCGATGAAAGCAACTTCATTATTATCTATTTTAGTTAGCTTTAATTGATATTTTTGCTCATATCCTTTGAACATTTTTTCAACTTCTTTATAAAAATTCAATCGATCACAGTCCTTTTTTTACTATAATTCTAGTTATTATTCTTTCAAGAAGTCTTCTACCATTTCTCTACTTTCTTGGCAAAATTGTAAGTTAGTAACTTTAGCATAATTTTTTTCAGCATAATCAAGTAACTCTAATATATTATCTAATTTATTCTGAGGAAGCGGCGTCTGATTTCTTCTTACAAAAGCAATCCATCCAAGATTAAACATTTCATTTTCTTCCAAAAACTTTATATTAATATTACTTACATTATCATATCTTTCATAACCGATTACAAAAGCGATTTTCTTGTTTGAAAATGTGATAGTAGCATCCGTTATTTCTATTAATTTAAAATTATTATGGAGTAGAAATTCACTTTTTTTAAGGATTATTTCTTTTGCATTATCGTCTAATTTCATGCTTGAATTCCTCATTTCTTCAACTTCATTGTACTTGTTTTTACATCATAAGTATAACCATGTTGTAGTAAGTATTCATATTCACGCCCAAAACCCGTAAGTTGTTTAGTCCCAGCGATGTATAAGTTTTCTACAGTCGGCTTTGTAGCCATAGCTACGTCATCTCCTCGCTGAATCGCTTTATCTAGGAAAGGCTGATTAAACTCATCCCAAAATTGTTTTGGATTAATATATAATTCATCCGGTGCATTTAAAAGATTGAATCTATTTTTTTTCATTCCAAAATCTAATGATTTTATATTGCCTAATTCTGTTAGTACATTTTGAGTATCCGAAACATAAGTCCCTAAAACCGTCGTGGTCTCCCATGGACTCGTTTTTAACTTTATGCCAGAGGTAGGCAAATAATCAAGTTTTCGTACTTGCCCAAACTCAGCATAAAAGCCACTCACTCCAAAAGCTCCTGCATATTGTAAAAACACAGTTGAGCCATCTACTAGCCTCTGTCCGCCACCGATTCTTTCAGCAGTAACTGCATCTAAACCATAAACCGCGCGATAAAAAGTTCCAACGCCAAACAACTCGCGCATACCGGTTTCATTTTGCCAATAAATCATCTGTTGATTAACTAAATCTAACGTCGCTTCCGTATTTAGTTTGCCGTTAGTCGTAACATATCCGGCACGATTTCCCTCTGGAATATAAGGGAGCATTCCAATATCTTCCATAGCTTTTACTTTGTCATCTATTGCTTTTTGAGAAGCGTATAAATCCACAAGTCGTTCAAAGTTTGAAGCATTTAATTTATCTACTTTGTACATCCCAGTTTGACTATTAAAAGAAATGTTCGCCTGAATATCACGCACACCTCGATGGATTGCTTGAGCTAAGTCACTTAATTCTTGAAAAAAATGGCTATGTCTACGTTCAAAATCAAGAAATTTTTCTAAAAGTTGTTCTTTTTTATAATTGGCAAATATTTGCGTTTGAAGCGCATTAATTTCGCCCTGCCTAGAAACTGCTGTCATCGAACTTAATTCTAATTGAATGTGTTCTAATTTGTTTTCTAAACGATTTATTTTCTGATCTAATTCATACAGACCTTCTGCATCAATTTTTGCACTTGGAGAACTATCTACTTGACTGTGAAAGTCGGTAATATATTTCCTTAAAGATTCCTCGCTGACATGTAGTGCTTGTTTGATAGAAGCACAAAGCGGTAAATAAGTCGCTGCATAATATCCTTTAGACGCACTAATTGCTTCTCCGGAGAGCGAATCATCTTGTAAATAAGCAATGATAGCATTTTGGATTGCCGTAATTTGTGTTTTAGCCTGTTGATTGGCTATTTTTAATTCATGTAAAAAATGGTTTACTTCAGCAATATCTATTCGAGTCATAAACGCATCTCCTTTGTGATATCCTGTTGTTTAGTTTCGAGCGCGTGGAGATTTTGTCGATGGTTTTTTTGCTCATTATTTAGTTCGGTTTGAATAACGTTAGTCATGCAAGCAGTATTCCGGTTGTAATGATTTACCTCGTCTTCTATTTGCCAAAAAGTATGCTCTGCATGTTCTCCTCGCCAAACTTCTTTCATATGATTAAGGATGTCATCCATTTCACGTCTAGATTGTTGAATATCTTCTTCCACATCCTCTAAATGTCTAATTTTATTTTTAATAGCGTAAAGAGCGTCATCTTCTCGCTCCATTTCTTTTTTTATTTCACCTAATTCTTGGGTACGTTTATCCACTTAACGCACCTCCAAGTTCATCTTCTGGCTGATGGATTTATCTTGTTTTGCAAAAGCTTCCCCCATTTGCTTGATTCGAGTAGCATCATCTTGCGCAACAGATCCTAAATTTTCGATGCCTTCAAGCAGTTCAAGTAATGATTCTCGAAAAAGGTTGATAGAATTAGTTTGCGTATAACTCATGTTTCCATTTTTTAGAGGATAGTAATCTAACTTTCCCGCACTATCACCTAGGGTTGTGGCATGATTATTCATTTTTTCTTTATTAATATGAATTTTTGTCATGGTTGTTTTCCCTTTCTGTATGTGAAATTTGTATCATGTTTCTATTATAATGATATTTACACGAGCTGTCATTTAGTAATATTAAAAAATAATGATTAATTTATTCCTTAGAAAATTCGATATTTTATCATAAAAAACACTTTCGTTAGTTTCAGTTCAAATGAATCTAACGAAAGTGTTTTTCTAATATTGTCTTTTAATGAAATCTAGTCCAACTAATATCATTTCTAAACGAAGAAAAGGATATGCCTTCCCAAAGCCAACAATTTATTCGCCTGAAAACGGAAAAAACAACTCTATATGATTTTAAAAACCCAAAATCCACTTTTTATAAAGCTGCCTATCTCAAGCATAAAAAAATGATGCATTGAGATAACTTATCTTTTCCAAATTGCGAAAATTATTTAATAACAATCTTTTTCAGAATTTTTATTTATAAACTGCATTTTCAAATGTTTTTGTATAACGAATCCATTTAATAATTTAGTGTAGTTTGTGATAATTCTTCTAAATACTAGTACCTTCACCAATTAACTTTATTCTTATAGAAATCCAATCACTCACTTATAATTTATTTTTCACTGTATTGAAAGTAAAGCGTGGTACATCAATATTTAGGTTTTTTAAATCTTATTTTAGATTGTAGCTTAGATATAATTTAATAACCAGTAGGATGCCCTTAAAAGTATTAATATAATTATATTTAGTTTAGTGTCTTCCTAAGTCCAATATCTTTTGGTTGCAAAAATATATTAAAATGCATCATATTCTAAATTTCAACTAACAAAAAGTAAATTTTAATCCATTGTACAGGAGCTTTTAAAGATCATATATCTTATTTTTTTCATATTCAATTAACTTATTTTGATTGGAATGAGCAATTAGTTTTACCTTTTTTACTAACTCATTAAAATCTGTAATTCCATCCACTGAAGATTTTAACTTATTTATAGCACTAGAAGGTATTCCCATGTCTAATAAAATAGATAGAGTACTGTCTATTCCTTCATTTTCTAGTTGTGAAGCAACATATGTATAATCACCTACATTATTTAGCCCCATTTGTTTGCATACCTCCTTTTGTAAGCTATCAATTACCCCTATCCATTTCGGAATTTTATAAGAAATCCAATGTCTTTGTTCACGGAAATAGTTAGTAATAGCTTGATCAAGGAGTCTTTGATTAGTCCATTTTGGATTTTTAGCTTTTAAATACGTATATTCTCTATTCAAGGATTCTGCAGTAGATTTGCTCATTAGGCTATTATAAGCTACTACAGGAAGTTTATTTCTAGTCATAGGTTTTTTTGTTTCAGAATCTTTTAGCAAGTTGTCCCAGCAAATATTTAGAATATAAGATAGTGCCTCATATTTTGGAATTCCGTTCCATATTACTAATTCTGGTTCCTGCCTCAATGTTATTTTAATATTTTCAATTATTTTTTTTTGACCAATTACAGACACTGCATTCTTCTTTATCACCTTAAGTAAATCATAATCATAATCATATAATTCCTCAAATCTAGAAATATTTTCGCTCTTAACTTCTTTTTTTTCAAAATTAATTAATACTTCATCAGAAATTTTTTCTTGGTCAAAAAAAGGGATGTCAAGTTCTATTTTCTCTTTTTCAGGAATTTGATGAAAGACATATACATAGCCTGTATAGTGCTCTAATAATCTACCTGCTCTCCCTCGAATATTCGAAAAATCAAAGTAATCTATTTTGTTAGGACCTTTCGTTTCATCAAAAATGAAAACGTTTTTTGCACTCGTATTTACACCTTCAATAATTGTAGATGTACAAAATAATACTTTTAACATACCTTTATTAAAATAATCTATTATCGAATGCGTCAAATGTTTCGGTATAGTACCAGAATGGACACCAATTTTCTGTTGAATTAACTTATTAAAACTCCAATTAGAGTTTATATTTTCTTGTATCCACTCATTAATAGATAATTGCTGTTCTTGTGCTAAAAGATTATTTGTTCTTAAATATTCTAAGTATTCTTTAGCCACTTTTAGTGCCCTGTCTGGAGAGGAAAGATATACTATAGATTGTTCATTTTTCTTCTCAGAAAGCATTTCAAAAAGCCTGATTTTTCTTTCTTTATCCATTGACCTAGGTTTATCGCTTTGGAAATCTATGTTTATCCTTTCTATTTTAGTATCAACTAAAGTATAGTCTGTTTTGATAAATTTAGCATTATATTGTTCCTCGAATCCTTTAGATATTTCATCAATATTTGGCCCTAAGAAGTAGAAAATAGTTCTATTATTATCTAGCACTTTCTTTAATGCTATATTTAAAATATCTGATCTTTCATCATCACGTGAGGAGCTAACTTTATAAAATTCATCTAAAATGCAGTAATCAACTATAGGAAAATTAGGGTATTCTAAAACACGTTCAGCAGTTAAAATAAAAATGTTTCTTTGTTCCATTTTTTGCGAAGTATTAACAATAATATTGTATTCCTGGTAGTGTTTCAATTTTAATCTTGTTTCATTAATTAAGGCTAGAGTAGGCTGGATAATGAGAATGTTTCGAAATTTTTTACTAGCAACAATTTCTTGGATTAATAAACTTTTCCCGAAACTAGTAGGGGCACTTACTACAATATTTTCTTTTTTTTCAATTAAATTAGAAAGATACTTTTGTTCTTTATGAAACACTACATTCTCTAAATAATTGGAAGAATGGAATGCTCTTCTAATTTCAGATGTAGTGTCCATATTTGCGTTACTTGCCAGATATGGATAGAATCCTGCTGATTCTATAATGTCTATCCATATTTCTTTAGTAGAAGAATCAATGTTTTCCCAAATTTCTAATATATGAATTATAATTTTTTTAGCTCTTCCTTCTTCATTACTTAAAGACATATTAGAAGTGAATTTAGCTAAAGAAAAACTATCTTCAAAATTCAACTCATTTATAGAGTATATATCTACTGTTTCCCAATTCATATTAGCAATTCCTTCCTACACCTAAGCTTTGTATGATTTTAAGTTTTTGATGAAGCATTGAAACAAGCTTTTTTTTGCTCTTTAATGGCATTAATATTACAATAATATTCATCTTACTAATCCAATTGTGATTATCACTCTTACTTGAAAAACGTTCATGTAACGTGTTAATTTCTTCTAGATACCTTGTTTCAAAAGTATCTGAATCCGAGTCAAAATCATCAAAAAAATCTGTTTCATACGCGCAAAATAACGGTATTACTATATTATCTAGCTTCTCTGATACACTTGTATACTGATTTAATAATGATATCCAATATTCGGTGTCATGACCATAATTATCTATAATATCTTTCGAATCATTCAATCTTTTGGAGATAATATTAAATTCACTGCGAAAATAGTCTATATTAAAATGCTCATATAAATCTTCAACTAAAGCGTCTACACCTTTTTTTCCATCTGTGTATAATTTTGACTCTCCTAACCAAAGTGTATTAGTTTTTGGTTGAATATGAATAGAATCAAAACCATGCACTGCATGTCCATATGAATCTTTAAAATAAATTTTTGCTATTAAAGGGAATGTTTCAAAATAATATTTTAATAGTAAATGTAAAATTAATTCTCCAAATTCTCCTCGTCTAAGATATTTATCAGATACATCATCATCTAAAAATCCACCAGCTCCATAAATATCTGCAGTTTTTTTATAACAATCTATTTTATATATTGAATTTGCAGCATCAATTAAAGTATCTAGGAGTATGTCTTGAGGGACAGCATCCCCTTGATGAAAACCTAATGCAAAGTTTGGTATTTCTTGAGCAAGTAAATGAACAAAGTCATCAAGTCTTTGACTAAGGTTTCCTTCTGAATCTAAATCAAAGTCTATAAAATAAGAAGATAAATTAGTTTTAGATATTTGACACTTTAATATTTTTCTCACTTCAATTTCCCTAGACATTATCTAACCTCACTATGTATGTATATTTTCAGTTTTAACTTTTTTGATTAGTATTTCAGATTTACTTTATTACATAAATTACATATCATTATTCTAACAGAAAAACAATATAAAGTGTTAATTTTTAATTAACAGATTAAAAATCATTATAAATGCCACTTTTGAATACAGAAGTGTGATTTTTTCTTGATGATGAAATTATTGGTTAAACAAGAAGAGTAAAGAATTATGGCAAAAATAGTGAAGATAATATAAATTGTTTTTTCATTTATTTAACAAAATCCGAATTATAATTAGTTAAGTCTACAGTAAAAATCAGAAATTATTAATCATTTGATTTAAAAGTTTGATAGTAAAATCAACTGCTCCAAAAATTTATTATGCTAATTCGTTCTATTACTTTACGATTTAATAATTTGAGAACAAGTCATATTTTAATTTATAACAAACTATAAACTAAGGTTTGTCGCTTTATTTAAAGGTCACTATAATTGGTTATCTTGTACATATTATAAAATATTTTACTATTTGTACGATTTATATAATCAGCTTTCTTAAGTGCATAAAAAGTTATTATAAATCCCTAAAGGATAGGTAGCATGTAAAAATTAAATGAATAATTGTGCAATAAAAAATCCTCTACTAAGTTAATTCTTAGTAGAGAATTTTTTGTCGAAAATGAATAAACATATAACTTCCAATGAAATTAAATATCTCATAAGTTGAATACTTTGTTTTAGATATATTACTTTCTAATTCTTTATTCCCACTTCATAACTTACGTACAAGATATAGATGAATATGGTTGATAATACAATGTTTTTAAGAACTATTAAAAATTTTAAAACGAAGACAAAAATATAAAAAGTGCAATTATAGCGCAATGAAGTTTTAACCACATTCAGGCTTAAGAAAGTACTCACTCTGATATTCAATGTAGTTATTAGAAGACCGAATAGAAACGGTCTTCTTTTTATTTGATTTGTAAATTAATATTGCTTGAATAAATCGTATCCTGGATTACTTAGCCCTGGAATCTTAGTTTAAATAAAGAGTTCATCTTCTTAAAATTTTCATATTTTAAGTTCACATTATTTTTTGTGATTTTAAATTCAATAAAAATATACCTTTGCGGCAATAGAGAGAATCATGCCAATGTTAACTTTTACTCCACTTAAGCATCAAAAAACGACGAATCATTCATCCGTCGTTTTAACATTACATCCATCCTATAATCCTGTTCAAATCTATTCCTGATCATACAACCAATAGAATGACAACTTATTACCATCTGGATCAGAAAAGACAAAATATCGAATGATACCTGGTACATCTTCTATCACCTCGTCAGTTATTACTCCAAGTGTTTTTAAACGTTCAAATTCCACATCTAAATCTTCTACCCCTAAGCGTAAAACGTTTTCTGAAACATTTATTTTTTCTTCAAAAAGTTGAATCCAAACCGAACCAATTTGATATTCAATAACCCCTTCAACTGGTGTTAATTTTTCATCACTCATAAGTATTTTTTCGTACCAACTAGCAGATTTCTCCAAATCACTTACTGGTAGCCCTACAGTGATACTCTTTGCATTTAAAGCCATAACTATTCCCTCCATTTCACTAAACTACAATTATTTTAACATTTCATAATCAAACAATATTGTTCTAGATTGTGTTCTTCAAACAGGAGATTAAAAGTTTTCCCACATTAGCTAATATTGGTGGATCTTCTGGTATTGGTTCTCTCAGCTTAATCGTGTAATGATGGCCAGAACATTTTGGAAAAGATAGCCTTTTATCTTCTTTCCCCCTCAAACTATTGCTTAAGTTAAAGTAAGATAGAATGTTATTAGAATGGCTTATCGCACAAGCCAATAAATAATAGTCTCCGCTTGGAATATTTTTCAATTGATTTCCTATTAAATTTTTAGTAGCTAATCCAGATATAGGCATATGATTCGGTATAAGAGTATGGAAAACCCCAATAAATATAATACCCTTTTCAAATTCATCAGGTACTTCAATAGTTACAGTACAAAAAGAATCATTCTTTTCTTGAAAATGCGCTATCGACTTATCCTTATCATCATTTTCAAAACGTTTCATATCATAAAAAATATCACTCATTTCCGTTTTGTATTTTCTAGGAGAACTACCTGTATATTTTTTAAAAGTATTCGTGAAACTACCACTACTTTCAAAACCTGAATGTTCTTGTAAGTCGAGTATGCGTATTTCTTCATCAAGTCCAATAATCGCCTTTTCCACTTTTAAACTAGAGAGGAATTCAACCACACTGAATCCATTAATTTCTTTAAATTTTCGACTAAAGTGATGTTTATCATAACCAAAGTGAGCAGCAATTTCCTCACTTGTCATCTTTCTATTAACAGCTTCTTCTGAAATGAAAGAAAGCATTTCAGGCATCTTCGTTTTCATTGTTCCCCCTCCTTTTTAGAGCAGCATTTTCTAAAAATCATATAAATAAATTATATTACAATTTAGTATTAAAATGTAAGCCCACAAAAAAATCCCTGCCAAGCATCATCTTGATAGGGACCATACAAAATAATTAATTTATTTTTTTATAAATGGTAAGAAAAAATACATAGTCGATCATTTTGCTGTTTCCTTTCTATGTTTGTTTTTTAACGAAACAATAATTTCTACAACAATAGCTAGTATCATAGAAATAATAACTCCTATAAACATCATGCTAGTGTTATTAGGTGTTCCCAACATCTCACTACCAACTCTTTTAATATCAAAAATAGTTAGTCCGAAAATTTTCACACTATACTCTTTTAATGCGCCATCATTCATGTGAATATAACCTAAACCAATAGCCACAAAGCAAATAAGAACACCTATTGAAATCCCTAGAACAATTGATGCAATAATTCTAAACGTGGGATTGCTAAATTTTGTTTTCATAGATTGCAACCAAACCTTTCTATATCTTGAGTATAATAAATTATGATTTAATTTTTATGCGTCTCAACAAAAAAGCAACTAGTGCGAAGGATAAGATAATTCCATATAACGTGTTTAAAGCTAGAAACTTAGAGATGAACAACTTATTTTGTGTCCAAACATTAAATAAATCATTCATTATATATTTCATTGGTAAAAAATTCCCAATTGCTTGAAATGATTTAGGAAGTTCCGAAAAAGATGAAAATGTTCCTGTAAAAATATAAAACATAAATAATAAACACATTCCTACTGGCATCAATATCCGGGGATTTTTAATAATTAAAGCAAGCAAGGCACCAAAAATCAAAAGCACTAGATTACAATACAGACATTGCAAAACATAAGCAATAAAATATTGCCCTTCTGGGATATGTAGTCCATATACCAAGTAGCCAAACAGTATATTAACAAAAATACTTAAGGCTGTTAGCAAAATATAAGAACATACATCTGAAACAATTATTTTCTGTGCACTCAATCCAAAATATTCTAATCTTTTATAGCTTTTATTTTGAACACTTTCACCAAGCCAAATTGGAAAACTGATTAATGCTATTGGTAACATTCCCATCCCTGTACTAATCAAAAAATATTTATCTACAAAATGATAACCTTCACCAATATCAAAATTCCCATAAGAAGTAACCATAGCGAACATCATGATTAGTGGAAATAATAATGAGAAAAATACAGATACTGGAATTCTAAATTGCATTTTAATACTTGTCCATAAATAACTCATTATATAAGTACCTCCAGTTCACTGCTTGGTGCTCCGCGCAAATATGCAACTAAATAAGTTGTATATATATTTTGTTTTATTGTGTTGTATGTGACGTTTTTTTTATCCAAAATTTTCTTTATCTCTTCCTGAATTTGCAAATCCGAACAAATAACTGCTATTCCGTCACCAGTATCTGTGCTTTTCATAAAAGCCATATCTGTATCATCTATCTTTGTTAGTTCGGTTTGATCTACTTTAATAACAGAATAATGAGGAAAACTAGAGAAAAATTCTGATATTGTTCCCCAAAAAAGTAATTTTCCTTTTTGAAGAATCAAAACTTTCGTTGCCCAGTTTTCAACTTCCTCAAAGTAATGCGTTATATTTATCACCGTCGCGTCCTTAGTTTTTTCTTTCATCAAAGCAAGTAAACCTAGTCTCTTCTTATAATCTAATCCTGAAGTTAACTCATCAAAGATATATAATTTCTTATGACTTTCTAGTACTAAACATAGTGTTAGCCGTTGTTTTTCTCCACCAGATAAGTCTTTAATGTACTTTTTTCTCAAGCTTTCAAGTTCATATTTGTGTAAAAACTGTGCTATCTCTTTTTTCTTTAGATGTGGAAGAACTAAAGTAATCAATTCATAAACCTTCATCAAATCATTATATGCATTTTCTTGAAATACTACACCACAGTCATTTTTTTTAAACTTTTTGGTAATTTCTCCAGAAGAGTTCTTTTCACCAAGAATACTATTTACTAACGTGGTTTTCCCAGCTCCATTGTCTCCTAGAATCGCAACTTTGTCTTTTTCTGAAATACAAACTTCTTTATCTAAATATAGAATTACTTTATTATTTATTGTAACTTTCAAATCTTTCGTTTCCAAAATATTGTTCATATGCATATGCACCTCATAACTTATTGAAAAGGGACACAAATGCATCCCTTTTTCATTCTAAAATTTATATTTTGGTCGTAGCAGATAATGCTCATATACATGTGCAAGTTGAACAAGAACATGAGTAACATCCAGCTGCATAGTTCATCACTTCAGAGCCTACAGCATTATTACTGTACCCACTTTGTTGCTTATGATTTAAGTTTCATTCAAATGGTTCCTTTTTTATTTTTTGGAATAAATTATCCTTTAGTTCATCCTACCACATTGTGAAAACGTTATCAATATAATTATCGAAATAAAAAAACTGTTTGTTTATTTCAGAAAATTTAACAGCTTTATAATTATTTTGTAAAAAATATATCCCCATCTTTGATAATGTGCAAACTGTGAGAAAATATTATCCGTAAAAATACTACGATAATAAAAAACTGTTATCACTCGTCATAGAAAAAGCCCTAACACCTCAGCATTACTGAGATTTTAGGGCTTTGCTTTTTATTCCCACTCAACCGTAGCTGGTGGTTTACTCGTAATATCATAAACAACACGATTCACGTGATCCACTTCATTCACAATCCGTACCGAAATTTTCTCCAGTACATCCCACGGAATACGTGCCCAATCGGCTGTCATACCATCAATACTCGTCACCGCACGGACAACCACAGTATGGTCATACGTTCTACCATCACCCATAACACCAACGCTACGGATATTTGGAAGTGCTGTGAAATATTGCCAGATTTCGCGTTCTAGACCTGCGTTTTTGATTTCTTCGCGCAAGATGTAATCAGAATCACGAACAATTTCTAGTTTTTCTTCCGTGATTTCGCCAAGCACACGGATTCCTAGGCCTGGGCCTGGGAATGGTTGGCGCCAAACGATTGCGTCAGGCATGCCAAGTTCTGTTCCTAGTGCGCGAACTTCATCTTTGAAAAGTGTATTTAATGGTTCGATTAGTTTAAATTGCATATCTTCTGGTAAGCCGCCAACGTTGTGGTGAGACTTGATTGTTTGGGCAGTTGCTGTACCACTTTCGATGATGTCTGTGTAAAGTGTTCCTTGTGCAAGGAATTCTACGCCGTCTAGTTTGTTGGCTTCGTCGTCGAATACGTAAATGAATTCGTTACCGATGATTTTACGTTTTTGTTCTGGATCGGAAACGCCAGCAAGTTTGTCCATGAAGCGTTTTTTCGCATCTACTTTGATGATGTTCATGTTGAATTCGCCTTGTAATGTTGCCATTACTTGGTCAGCTTCCCCTTTACGAAGAAGTCCGTGGTCAACGAAAATACATGTTAATTGGTCGCCAATTGCTTTATGAATTAACACACCAACAACGGAGGAATCAACGCCGCCAGAAAGTGCAAGCAGGACTTTCTTGTCGCCTACGATTTCTTGGATTTTAGCGATTTCTACTTCACTAAAGTTTTCCATTGTCCAGTCGCCTTTACAGCCACAAACGTTTAATGCAAAATTCTTCAGTAATTCGTTGCCGTAAGCTGAGTGACGTACTTCTGGGTGGAATTGCACGCCGTAAAGCAAACGATCTTCGTCCGCAATACCTGCAATTGGGCAAGACTTACTAGTAGCTGTTACTTCAAATCCAGCTGGTTCCTCGACAACTAAATCGCCATGACTCATCCAAACAACTTGATCTGTTGGTAGGCTAGCAAATAAACGGCTTGGGTTTTCAACGTGAATGTCCGCTTTCCCGTATTCGCGGTCTTTCGCACGTTCTACTTTGCCACCGAAGTGCGTTGTCATTAATTGCATGCCGTAACAAATTCCTAAAATCGGAATTCCCATGTCAAAGATTCTTTCGTCTGCGCGGAAGGCATCTTCGTCATACACACTGTTAGGTCCTCCTGAAAAAATAATCCCCGTTGGATTTAGTGCTTTCATTTCTTCAACTGTAATAGTATGCGGATGTAATTCACTATACACACCGAATTCACGAATGCGGCGCGTAATTAGTTGATTGTACTGACTACCAAAATCTAGAACGATAATTTTCTCTTGCTCGGTAAAGTCTTTCATAATTTTAAACAAAACCACCCTTATCTATAAAATGAAACCGCAAAATCGCGGTTACTTCACAATAATATAAGAAAAGGACAAATCACTTGTCCTTTTCATCTTCTTTCATTTTAACGTTTCCCCTCTAAAGTTGCAACACCTTATTTGGAATTTTTCGCGTTCATTAAGGCTAGACCTTGCGTGAGAATCTTATCCCCGCGCATCCGACCGAAATCGAGTGAATCAATATTAGCGCAAGGAATATTTAGTTCGCCTAATACTTCCTCCACTGTTTTGTACATATATTTCACTTGTGGTGCTACTAAAACGGCATCGACTTGCTCTTTGTAATCACGGAATTTCCCGGCTGTAATCGCGCCGACCGGTCCCATGACAACAACCAAATCTCGCTCGCTGTATTTTTCGCGAAAACTATCTTTATATTTCACATCATCTGGAAATAGTAGAACAGCGTCCATTCCTTCTGATGTTGCGCTTTTCACGACATTTTGTGCCATTAAACTCGACGTCGCACCTCCAGCACAAACAATCATCAACGTTTGCATTTGTCATCCCTCCAAAAAAATGATTCCAGGAGAGTCCTAGAATCATTCATGTTTTATCATCTATATGCCTTTTCCACCGAGTATGTCTAATTCTTGTATTTGTTTTATATCTTTTATTAAAGGTTTGGCGCGTTTAATTGTTTCTTGTACAGCTGGGTTATCAAGAGATGCTTTATGGTGCCCTTTGTCAACCCAAATTTCAGAAACAAACACCGTGTCTGGCTCGGTTTCAGATTCGCTGACAATATACTGAATACACGTGTTGTAATCATCCAATCCTTCAGCCGCTTCAAGCAAAATTTTCACTAAATTATCTTTTTCTCCTGGATGTGTATAAAATGCAGTTAATAAACCATAACCAACTTTCATTTAAACAGCCTCCTATTTCCAGAAATCGTCAAATATAGTAATTGCCATATGGCGTTTATGTTCGGTTTTAATAAACCAATTCTCAATTTTTGCTGCGGCATCTGCTGGAACTTCTTTGCCTTCTAAGTAATCGTCAATTTGGTCATAAGTCACACCAAGCGCGACCTCATCAGGAAGAGCCGGTTTATTATCTTCTAAATCTGCTGTCGGTTTTTTCAAATATAAATGTTCTGGGCAGCCAAGCTCTTTAAGGAGCGCCTTGCCTTGTCTTTTATTCAAGCGGAACAGTGGATTTATATCCGTTCCCCCGTCGCCGTATTTCGTATAAAAGCCAGTAACAGCTTCTGCAGAGTGATCGGTTCCAACCACTACGCCTTTATGCATCGCTGCAATTGCGTATTGTACTTTCATCCGTTCGCGCGCTTTTTCATTACCTTTCGCAAAATCAGATAGTTCAACTCCCGCTTCCGCAAGCGCCGCAACACTCGCATCAACCGAAGCTTTAATATTTACGGTTAAGCGATTATCTGGTGCCATAAAATCAAGTGCATCTTGACGGTCCGATTCATCTAGTTGTGTTCCGTATGGCAAGCTCACAGCGAAGAATTGGTACTCATCATCACCTGTTTCCGCTCGCAATTCGCTTATCGCCATCTGTGCTAGTTTTCCTGTTAAAGTCGAATCTTGTCCCCCAGAAATCCCAAGAACAAAGCTTTTTAAGAACGTATTCTTTTTTAAATATGCTTTTAAAAACTCGACACTTTTCCGGATTTCTTCGTGTGCATCAATCTTTTCTGCTACTTGCATATCTGCTAAAATTCTTTCTCTGATTTCCATTATAATTCCTCCTAAAACGGCATATCTAGTTCAACTGGTGAATGAAGTTGGACACTTTTACGTACTTTTTCGATATTGCGCATCTTGTTTTTCCAACATTTAACGCTTAAATCAACTGGGTATTGCTCCGGACGAACTGTTCGTTTGTACTCGTCCCAAAGTAGCGCCAAGTTTTCTTCTTTATAAGCTTTAATTTCATCTAGTGAAGGCATATCATACACAAGTTCCCCGTTTTGGAAAATCGGTACAAGTAGTTCACGCGCTGTGAAATTCTCGACTGTTTTCATAATATACGTATGAACTGGGTGGAACATCGTTAATTTATCGACATTTTCGAGTGATTCATCCGCTAAAGCAATATAATCGCCTTCCGCTTTCAAGCCATCTTCATTCGTAATAATCCGGTAAACTTTCTTTTTACCAGGTGTCGACACTTTTTCGGTGTTACTTGAAAGTTTAATCGAATCTTGTAAAATATCATTTTCATCAGCAATTGCCGCCATTTTGTAAACGGCACCTAATGCTGGTTGGTCGTAAGCGGTGATTAGTTTTGTACCAACGCCCCAAGAATCGATTTTTGCTTTTTGCGCTTTTAGGGATAAAATAGTATGTTCGTCTAGGTCACTTGAAGCAAAGATTTTCGCTTCTGTAAAACCAGCCTCATCCAGCATTTGGCGCGCTTTTTTAGATAGGAAAGCCATATCGCCGCTATCTAGGCGGATGCCGATAAAGTTAATTTTATCGCCCATTTCTTTCGCTACTTTAATCGCATTTGGTACGCCGGATTTTAGCGTATCGTATGTATCTACTAAGAAAATCGAATCAAAATGCGTTTTTGCGTAACTTCTAAATGCTTCTAGTTCGTCGCGGTAGGCTTGAACCATCGCATGTGCCATCGTACCAGACACAGGAATACCGAAAATCTTTCCAGCGCGAACATTACTTGTGGAATCACAACCGCCGATATAAGCCGCTCGTGTGCCCCAAATAGCCGCATCCATTTCTTGGGCGCGCCTTGTTCCGAATTCAGCAAACGTTTCGTCGTCAATAACAGAACGAATTCGCGCAGCTTTTGTAGCGATTAGCGTTTGGAAATTCACAATATTAAGCAAAGCCGTTTCAATCAATTGTGCTTCTGCCAAGCTTGCTTCTACTTGAAGGATTGGCTCGGTTTTAAACACGAATTCCCCTTCTTTTGCAGCAAGAATATTTCCTTTAAATTTAAAATTACGTAGATATTCGAGGAAAGGTCCGTCAAACCCAAGTTCATCATGTAAATAAGCAATATCCGTTTCTGTAAAACGTAAATTTTGCATATAATTAATAATTCGTTCCAGTCCAGCAAATACAACAAAACCTGAATCAAATGGCATGTCTCGGAAAAAAACTTCAAATACCGATCTACGCTCATGAAGTCCATCGTCAAAATACGCTTTCATCATATTTAGTTGATATAAGTCTGTATGCAGCGTTAGACTATCATCTTGAAATAAATTTGTCATTTCTTCTGCTCCTATCATAACTAGTTCTTTGCGTTATTATTTATACATAATAATAGCACAAAACAAGCCTACCACCTAATAATTGAACATTACCGGTCTGCCTGTTTTGTGCTACGACTATTTTAAATCATCTTTAATCTTGGAAGTAGAAATACCGTCTGTTCGTGGTAAATAAACGACTTCACAATAAGGTTTTAAGAAGTCAAATTCGCCTTCCCAATCATCACCCATCACAAAAATATCAATATCACGATTTTTAACATCTTCTAATTTTTGTTCCCAGTTACTTTCTGGAATCACTTCATCGACATATCTGATTGCCTCTAAAATTAATTTGCGATGTTCAAAGTTATGGTATGCTTCTTTGTGTTTGATTCGATTAAATTCATCGGTTGAAATGGCTACAATAAGGTAATCACCTAAAGCTTTTGCTCGTTCTAATAAACGAATATGCCCCCAGTGAATTAAATCAAATGTGCCATATGTAATTACTTTCTTCATCAGCCCACCTACTTTCTTTAGTAGTATATCAAGAAAACAAAAATTTCTCTACTTGTTAGCAGTGCTACTTTTCAAGCTGTTCTTTTAAAAAGGATACAAAACGCTCACTTGAAAATCCATCCGAATATTTATTCCATTTCTCAGCAAATAACCGAACTTTTTCCAAATCAAACGTATTATTTTGTATTACTTCAATTAGCTCAGTCGTTGTAAAAACATGAGGGCCAGGAATGGTTTCTAAAAAGCCATCTGAAAGTCCTCTAGCATTATCATATTCCTTTAAATCATACGTAAAGAAAATCATTGGTTTTTGAAGTAAAGCAAACTCAAACGGAATGGAAGAATAATCAGTAATTAAAATATCCACAACTGGTAGTAACGTTTCAATCGGCGTTTCTTTATCCACATAAATGACAAAATCATCATCTAGTTTCTCTAAATCATTACTAATAGAAGGATGTAATTTTAAAATCAATTGATATTCATTTCCTAAGGCTTGTTTCATTTCCGCAATATCTAAATGTAACTTTGCCATTCCCAACTCATTATCCCGAAAAGTCGGCGCATATAGTAATTTTATTCTGTTTGTTAAATGTAAATGCTCGTATGACCACTGATAATTTTCTTGTAACTGCGCTTCTTTGAAGAAATAATCAGTCCGTGGAACACCAAGTTTCAACATGTTCGATTCATCTAGTAAAAATGATTTTTGGAAAATTGATGCCATTTCATCAGAACCAACAAGTACTTTTGTAAAACGCTTATATACTTCTTGAAATCTTTTCTTATCCCGATCCGATCTTTTTTGCGCTGCTTTATCTTCCCAGCCAAATTTCTTAAGCGCACCATTTGCGTGCCAAACTTGGATACAATTTACGCCATTTCGTAATTTCAAGCCAGCTAATTCCACAAAATAATTATCTGTGACAACCACTTTTGCCGTATTGAGGTGAAACATTAATGGAATAAATTGTTGCAGTGTCTTCGGTTTAACTTTTATAAAGTCTAAAGATAACTTTGATACGTCTACTCTAGGATCATAGAAGACAATTGTTTTCGGGGTGACATTGGACAGTTTCATTTGCTTAATAATCGCAGTGGGATTTTCTTCAAAACTTATAAGAAAAACAACTTTTTGCTGAACTGGTAAAAGGCTCGCCAAGAATCCAGTTATTTTAACAGCAAGCATATACATATAAATTGCTATTTTTTTCAATATTCCCACCGCCTATTTTTCAGCAAAAACTTTTTTCACTGTTTTCTCTGCTGCGTGCCCGTCTTCCCAAGTACAGAATTGTTCTAAAAAGCTATCTGCAATTTGAGGCGGATTTTCAAGCATGATTTCTATTTCTGTCATTAAAGCGTCATTCGTTTCAACAAGTGGTCCTGGGGCATTTTGTTCAAAATCAAAGTAAAAGCCTCTAAGTGTATCGCGATATTCAGCCAAATCATACGTATAGAACAACATTGGTCTTTTTAAATTAGCATAATCAAAAAATACGGAAGAATAATCGGTAATTAATAAATCGCTCACTAAATACAAATCTCTAATATCTTCGTGTTTTGAAGCATCTCGTACAAAATCACCATACTGCGTGAAATCAAAATGTTCTGCTACGAGATAATGCATGCGAACTAACAAAACAACTTCATCGCCAAATTTTTCTTGCATTTTGGCAATATCAATCTTTAAATCAAACTTATATTTTCCGATTTCGTAAAAATCATTATCACGCCAAGTTGGCGCATATAAAATAACTTTCTTATCTTCTGGAATATTTAAGGCCATTTTGATATTAGCGATTTTCAACTCTTTATCCGCACTAAATAAAATATCATTTCGCGGATAGCCAGACTCAATCATTTCCCCAGTGAAACCAAATGCACGTCTGAAAATCGTACTAGAATACGCATTAGGTGAAATTAAATAATCCCACTTCTGCGCCTCTTTCACAAAATCAGCCTTGTATTGTTCGGTTGTTTGGCCAGGCATATGTACTTCATCGATGTCGACACCTAGTTTTTTCAAAGGCGTTCCATGCCACGTTTGTACATAAATAGTTTTTTTCGGTTTTGGTAGCTCAAGCGGCAGTCTACTATTAGAAATCCAATATTTAGCTAAGCCCATTTTAAACAACCAATTAACAGAAAAACGCTTAACATACGGTACCCCGTGCGCTTCAAACAAATCAACATACTTCGGATTTACACTCCACAATAACTCGTATTCTGGATTATGCTCTTCCATATATTCAAAAATAGCACGTGGATTACAACTATATTGCTTCCCAGAAAAGCTTTCAAACATCACTAATTCTTTTCTTCGAGGTAAAAATCCTACTAGCTTAAATAGGAAATAATATATCTTTTGTACAAACTTCATCAGGATACTCCCCCCTGTTTAAACTTTCGCTTTAAAGCTTTATTTCTTTTTAATTTTCCTAACACGCTACTGATGACATTTAAATCTGTCATTGTTATTTTTTGATTTTTATCTTGGTAAAACACTTGGACTTTCAATTGATATGGTTTTAACCGTGTCACCACTTTTTCGAGTGTACCCTCTTCACGAACAACAATATCCCAAATTGTTTGGGCTGTTTTTCGTTTTACCACTTTTGTTTGCGCCGTACCTACAGATGTACTAGCAAAGAATTCTGCGCCCTCTGGTAAAGTTTCCCGCGCCTCTTCTAGTAAGAGCTCCACTGTTACAGCTTTTCCAGGACGGTAATTTTCTTTTACTGTGACAAGCGGAACTTCTTCTAATTCTGCCGTCTTAAACTGTACTGGCCAGCCGTTTCGCAAAATAGAGAGCATCATTTCTTTTACAACAAGCGGTGTATCCAGAGCTACAATCATCTCCGGACCAACTTCTTGTAATATTTTCTGTAGTTCACGCACAAAAATTTCTTGTTCTTGCTCATTTAATACTTCTTTAAAATAAATGTTTTCTTTATAAAAAAACAACTTGGCATGGTACGCGATTAAATACTGCACATATGGAATCACTTCGCCAAAAACTTCTTTAGAATTTGTTAAATAAGTTTGGTACACCTTTTGTAAAAATGGCGTATATCTTTCCGGTTGCTTCCAAGCTGAACTTACTAAAGAACCTTTTTGCTTTAAATCACGATAGTAATAGTAACCAGCATCGGCAATCAATCCGTAACTTCGATTTTTAAGCAAAAATTTCGTAATTAAAAGCTGATCTTCCGCAAATTTAAGCGTTTCATCAAAGGCAAATTCCTTCAAACTTTCGAAACGAAAAAAAGTACCGCCAATATAAAAATGAATTGCTTGCGGTTCTTTTTCAATCGCTACAACTCGATTTCCATTTGTGAAACGGTCATTTAATTTATGTGGAGAAATTTTTTGTTTTTTTCCAAAATCATCTAAATAATAAAAAGCTGGGACAAGCATATTAACAGCTGATTTTTCTAGGAAGTTCACCATACTAAAAAGCATATTTGGTGATAACAGATCATCTGCATCTAAAAATCCTACAAAGTCAGTGTCTTCTTGTACATTATGTATTCCAATATTTCTCGCCTTAGAAGGACCACCATTCGGGACATCAAAAACGCGAATATTACTCGGATATTTTTCGGCATAGCTATGAGCAATCGCACTACTACGGTCCGTGCTCCCATCATTAATAAGCAGAACTTCCACATGCTTCAAAAAGCTGTAAGTCTGCTTAATTATACTATCTATCGATAAAGCCAACCTTTTTTCCGCATTGTAAAAAGGAATTATAATCGCAAATTTCATTCTTTTTTCCCTCTCCATATAAAACTGGGAAGTTAAGGTCTCGCATATGAACGCCGAATTTCCTCTCGACTGCCTTGCTTCCTAAATATACTTTAGCAAACAAATTCATAAGCGTATAGCCTAAACTCCCCAATGTTTTATTATATCTTCCACTCCATAACGCTTTTGCCCCATGGACTACGTAAATCAGCTTCAAAGGCTTCGATTACATCTTGAATCGAATGCACCGTATGCACTTCACCAACTAGGTTTTGTAAATATTCTACCCCGCGTTTGTTCGTGGATAGAAATTCTACTGTTTTTTCAAAGTCAACCCGGCCGCTACGACTACTTCCGTAAACTGTAAGCCCTTTTTCGAGTACCATACGTGAGTTAAATTCAATTGGATACTCAGAAACTCCTAGTAACGAAATAGTTCCTTCAGGTTTAATTACATCAATAATCTGACTGACTGCATACTGACTACCCATTCCTCCAGCACATTCAAAAGCTTGATCAATGACTAAATCAGCTGGCACATCATCAATCGAATATGCGCCATCTACAAAAGAAAAGAAGTCTAATTTATATGGTGTTTTTCCAAAAATGTAAACTTTACTTTCTGGATACCAATTTTTTAATAATAAGGAAGTGATAAATCCTAAGTTTCCATCACCCCATACGCCAAAACTATCACGGTTAGCGTTACTTTTTCCTTCAAAACGTAAAATCGCATGTACAGCAACAGAAATAAGCTCAGAAAATGCCGCTACTTTCATATTGATGTCATCAGGTAACGCAACAACCCGGTCACGACGCATAAAAACATAATCTTGCATTAAACCATCATAACCACTAGAACGGAATTTACTCGAACGCAAATAGTTCTCAGCAATGACTGGATCATTCTCAAATGGTGTGTTCGGAATCATGACAACTTTTGTTCCAGGTTTAAACTCTTTTGTTGCGTCATAAACGACTTCGCCAACGCCTTCATGAATAAGCGCCATTGGAAGTTTTTTAGAAAGCATTTCTTTTCCTCTAGAACCTGTATAGTAGCGTTGGTCTGCCGCACAAATAGATAAATGAGTAGGTCTAACAACGACCACATCACCAGCTAAAGATTCGTCCACATTGGCAACTTCAAACTGTCTCTCTGACACAAGTCTATATACTTGATTAATCATTGGCTATCCGCTCCTGAATAATCGCATTCGCTACTTTCAAATCATATGGAGTTGTAATTTTTATATTGAATATCTCGCCTTTAACAAGCTTCACCTGATCGCCAGCAAGCAAACAAATTTTACATGCGTCTGTTAAAATTTGTTTTTTCTCTGCGCTTAAGTTTTGATAATGATTATATACTTTTTTCATATTGAAACTTTGTGGTGTTTGCCCTTGATACATTTGATCTCTGACAGGAATATCTGTAATAAATTCATGATTACTTGATTCAACGATTGTATCAAGTGCTTCAATAACAGTATCTACAGCGCCTGTTTCAATCGCAGCATCAATGTTTTCTTCAATAATTCGGTGCGTTAAAAATGGGCGCACAGCATCATGTGTTACGATAATATCTTCATCGTTTAGACCAAATGTTTTTTCGACATAACGAATTCCGTTCATAATTGTTTCATTACGGT
Organism: Listeria sp. Marseille-Q6474; assembly: GCF_946902005.1. Classification (NCBI taxonomy): domain Bacteria; kingdom Bacillati; phylum Bacillota; class Bacilli; order Caryophanales; family Listeriaceae; genus Listeria; species Listeria sp. Marseille-Q6474. The sequence goes on from NZ_CAMPPS010000001.1 coordinate 595,416, forward strand.
CTTCTCCGCCTTCAATTACGACAATTCGATCATCAGAAATATATTTTTTAATATTATCTTCAGCATGATTCATCCATTCTTTAGGTGAAGAAATAAGAATTTTATCAAATCGTGTATTTAAAATAAATTTTTCTACTGTATGAACAATGATTGGTTTACCATTTAGAGGTAGAAATTGTTTCGGCATGCTAACGTTACCCATTCGCGTACCTTTTCCTCCAGCTAAAATTTGAGCGTATATCATCCTCTAATCTCCTTTAACTGTTTTTTATATTAACCTGTTATATTATAACACAAAACTTGTCTAACAAACTAGCATCTATCTAAGCGAATATCTATTTTCAATATCATTTTAACAAAACTTTTGAAATTTATCTCCTTTGCCGATAAAAACTTGTAAATTCAAAGAAGCTTAGCGTATAATTAGGTGAGTCTACTTGAATTATAGATTAGAAGGAGATTATTAAATATGAGAGTAAAAAAAGCTGTAATCCCAGCTGCTGGATTAGGAACACGCTTTCTACCAGCAACTAAAGCAATGCCTAAAGAAATTTTACCTATCGTGGATAAACCAACTATTCAATACATAGTGGAAGAGGCTGTTGCCTCGGGTATAGAGGATATCTTAATCGTAACTGGTAAAGGAAAACGCGCTATCGAAGACCATTTCGATTCCGTGCCTGAACTTGAGAATAATTTGCGTGAAAAAAACAAATTAGAGTTATTACATCTTGTAGAGCAAACAACTAACATTAACTTGCACTTTATCCGTCAAGCAAAACCAAAAGGACTTGGTGATGCCATCCTTCAAGCCAAAGGTTTTGTTGGGAATGAGCCATTTATCGTTATGTTAGGTGATGATATTGTAGAATCCAAAATCCCTTGTTCCAAACAATTGATGAATCAATACGAAAAAACACATAGTTCTGTAATTGGCGTACAAACTGTGCCACATGAGGAAACATATCGTTACGGTATTATTGATCCAATTAATGAATACGATAAGAATTTATACAATGTAAAAGGTTTTGTTGAGAAACCAGATCCTGCCAAAGCACCATCCGATTTAGCAATTCTCGGTCGTTACCTACTAACACCACAAATTTTTGACTTCTTAGAAACCCAAAAACCAGGTGCAGGTGGCGAAATCCAATTAACTGATGCAATCAATAGTTTGAATGAAGTACAACGCGTATTTGCTTATGACTTTGAAGGCGAACGTTTTGACGTTGGCGATAAATTCGGTTTTATTCAAACTACAATGCAATTCGCGCTTAAACATCCAGAAATCAAAGAGGATGTCAAAGCATTAATTGACGATTTATACCGACAAGTGCATAAAAACGATAAAAAATAAAAAAAGAGAGCTGACATTTTTTCATTTGTCAGCTCTCTTTTTGCATCAACTTAAAAATAAAGTTTGTAACACTTAGCAATCGGTTTTAAAGAATTTAAACCAACTGCTTTATAGACAGCGTTTGTCGCGCGTCGATAAAATCTTAAATTATATTGTTTTGTTTGATAATGCATTTTTTCAAAAAGTACCTTTAAGAATTTTAAATACGCATTACTAAACGCTTTATTATTACTCCACTCAGGATATTCTTTCACTGGTACTTGTAGATAGAAATATCCTAAGGAAACAAGTTCACTTACAAGATGCTTATCATTATCTTCTAGAAAAACAGTAAGGGCCTCAATTGCCTCGGTTGCCTCGGTAAGATTTCCAGACATTAATTGCTTTTGGAAAGTTGGACCTAATTTAGTACGAATCAAATAATTAAACAAGTTCTTATCAAAATCAAGAAGTTCCAGTCTTAAACTTGTGTAGTTATTTTCTAACTTTCGATAAAATTCCCAGCAATCAACCATATCTGTTATTCTATAATTATTTGCAACTTGATTTTTAGCCTCGTTTATTTTTGTTTCTTCTAAAACACTGTGCTTCCAAACCATTTTTGCCTGATGAAAAATATCAATCAAAGTTGTTTCGTTTATCCTCTCCTCAAAATAATTTTTCAAAAAGGATACATTATATAATTGGTATTGTCCCATTTCTTCTAGGAGCATATGAGGATCACGTTCTAAATACGTACTAGTTGGCTTTGGTGTTAATTCAGCTAAGAATTGAAGTGTGTCAGTCATTTCGTAACTATCTTCATTTGGTAATTTACGAAGATGTTGTAAAAATACAGGATTTTGACTAAATAAATGAATATCTGCTCCAACCATGTTTTCGGGGAAGCGAGCAATATAGTCTTGAATTTGTGAAAGGATGTTTTCTTCAGGTTTTGAACAAATAATTAAAAAATCAGCGTTTGACATAGAAATATTATTTTTTATTTGTTCTAAAAGATGAGGACTTCCCCATTTACCACTAGATTCCTTTACAACGAGTTGTTCTATTACTATACTCATATATCCTTCACTTCCTCATTCGCTTTTCCAATATAAGTCTCAACAAAACGTTTCGTTGAATTCCCATCCAAACTACCAACAAATTTCTTTTTAAAGATTTCCAACTCGTCGTAATTATATAGACCACTTTTAACCGCTTCAATAAGCGATGGTGTATCTCTAAACACTTCACCAGGAATGGTCGCTTTATAATCAAAGTAGAAACCACGTTCATCAAGATAATCATCAATATCGTAGGCAAAGAAATAAATCGGTTTGTTCATCAAACTAAATTCGAAAATGACAGAAGAATAATCAGTAATAAGCGCATCACTGAATAACATTAAGTCATTAATATCATTATTTAGCGTTAAATTCAAAATAAACGGATCATCTTCTTCTACATTGAATGAAACGTTTTTAATAACCGGATGGAATTTCAAAATTAAGATATGAGTATCGCCAAGTTCTTTTTTCAACGCTGCAATATCAAGAACTACACTATAATTAAAACGCTCATTCGGTCCACCACGGAAAGTAGGTGCATATAACAATATTTTTTTATCGCGCAATTGCGGATACATTTTCATATATTTTTCTTTTGTATAATTCACATATTCATCATCAAAAAACACATCAGTTCGAGGTACACCAATTGGTTTAATTTGATTAGCTTGTTTTCTAAAAGCTTCCATATATTCCGGAATAATTCCTTCTGAGCTTACAAGCACATCAGTATAAGGGGAATGCGCACGAGTTTCAAATTCTTCTGTATTTGCATCTGTACCTTCCAGCGCACTAAATCCAAATTTCTTAAATGCGCCTGTTGCATGCCATGACTGCACAACATGTGTATTTTTGTTAAATTTCAAACCGTAAATTTTATTGTAATAATCATCTAAAACAATTGTTTTCGTCCGCCCCAGCGTATAATATAGCTGAAACATTTCAAACCAATTCCGATTTTTTCGTAAAAACACATATACTTTTTGAGGCATATTGTTATAAAACATATAATCATAAATTGCTAATAAATTACCTTCCAAAGTGGTGCTACGTTCTGTAGCTAATATCACTTGGTTCTTCTTCCGTGGCATTAATGTAGCAATTCTAAAAATAATCCCTCTACTTATTTTACGAATTAAAATTGGAGCTTTAAACTTGCGTCGAACAATAAATTTAAATGAAATTTTACGAGCATCACGCCAATTATTATTTTCAATTATTTGTAGAGCAGCCTTCATGGGAATTGGGTAAGTTTTTCTAAATGCAATTTTAGCTTCTTCCCCTTGTCGGCTCCATAAATAACCAATTAAATTACGATAGTTTTCTTTATTGTCTTTCGTTATATAACGTACACGCTCAATACTACTAAATAACAAGAAGTATCTAAATGAAGGGATAATATTTAAAAAGTCATCTGATTTTGTTTTCAACCAGTCTAAAGTCATTGTAAAAGCAATTTTTTGGTTCTCACTTTTTTTACTTTCTATTGCTGCTCGCAACGCTCCCCAAAGTTCCACACTAGAAACTCGTTGATAATATTTTAAAGCAACCTCGTAATCAGTGTTGTTTTTTTTCAGTTCTTCTTCACCATAGTCAAAAATCTGGAAAACAGACTTTAAAATACGGATTGGATCTTTATCTACTGATTGAGTTAATGATTGCGATTCACCATCGCGTAAACGATAATAATAAACTACTTTTTCTACTGTATAAATATCCTTAGCTTGCAATAAAGCATGTAAAACAAATGGTTGATCTTCCCCGTAACGAATATTCTCTGGGAAAAATACGCCATCAATTAGTGAATGGTGATACAATTTCGCACAAGGTCCAATTGAATAAAACAACTCAGGATTTTTTAACAAGGTTTTCATTCCCGGTTTAGCAATATTGTATTGAATATGCATTGGTATAAACCATTCACCCTCCGAATTAAAACGCTTAGTTGCTCCAGTAATTAGTTTTGCCCCTGTAGAAATAGCACCATCATACATTAGTTGTAAGGAATAGTTAGGCAGTATATCATCACTATCAACAAAACAAATATACATACCTACTGCAAGTCGTAAACCATGGTTCCTTGCAGAAGCTGGTCCTCCGTTTGGTTGGGTGTATAATTTAAACCGTGGCTTATCTTTTATATATTCGGTTACAATTTCTATTGTTTTATCTGTTGAACCATCGTCAATTAATAACACTTCATAACTATCAAAAGTTTGCTCATGAATACTTTCGAGAGTTTCAAGTATTACTTCTTCCACATTATAAAGTGGCATAATTATGCTTATTCCTATTTCTCGGCTTTGTTCAATTATTTTATTTGAATCTTTACTCATTTATAGACTCTCCCTAATTCAAAATATATGTCACATGTTAATTAGATGTTCTCCATGTTTATATACATAACCTAATATTGGATAGTATTAACGTCTTCTTTTAAAAACATAATACGTTCCTGCAAAAACAAGCATGATACATAAATCAAACATAATATATGCATATTTTGGCATTAATGGTTTTGAGGTTGTATTTGTAACAAAAAAGCCTATGTCTTGGTATTCTTTTTTGTCATCATTAACGTACAAATCGCCATATGGGTAAAGGTCTAAATCATTATCAAAATAGGTTCCTAAAACTAAAGGTTGATTTGGATGGCTATTTTCTACTTCTGAGATTACGATGCGATACCTATTATTTCCTTTAGGATTATCGTTAACGCTCAATTTAAGGTAAGCCTCATTTGGAAAATCTGTACCTTTTTTCTCTTGATTATAAATTATAGTGTCATTAGTTTCATTGATAACTTTTATTCGATATGAACTACTAGCTTCCGGTTTTTTCATCACATATATGTCAATTGAGTTAAAAGGACTATCAGATGTAAATTCTTGTGAAATAGTTTGTTTATTATTAACTGGTAACGCTATATGAGCATAACTTTGCTTAACAATATAATGATTAATTTCTTGTTTATCAGTCGCAATCATTTTTCCACCAAACGCAAGAAATACACTACTTAACAAAAAGATAAGGAAACTCGTAATTAAGAAAGATTTTTTTAACTTGTCTTTTAAAACTACTTTTTCTGTAAATAAACTTTCTATAATAAACTTAAATCCATAAATAGAAGACACAATCATTAATGGAGTTACAAATAATATATAACGCTGATTTGCTTCCCAGATTAAATGAAATAACCAGACACCAACTAAGGTGATATTTATAAAGAAAGATATATCAAGTTCTCTTTTTTTATAAAAACGTAACGCACCTAAACATATTAACAGTAAATTAATGATATGGAACATTTGGGCAGCGAACTCTGTAAAAAAGCGCTTATCTCCAAAGAAATAATCAAATGAAGCTGGATAATCTAATGCAGAATTCGTGTACCACGTATAAGCGCGTGTACCATCTGTCCATGTGTTTATCATTTTATTATTGTATAATTTTAAAAGTCCAATTGGCCCATGCTCTTTTATTCGTTCTTTTATTTTCTGTATGTTCGCTTCTTGTTTCTCTTCTTTTGTTTTGTATTGATTTGTAAAAGCGACATCTTCACTATTATAACGACCTGCTGGATCACCAAGTCCCATCATCACCCAGTGCGTTTGTGGGAATTCTATAGCTAAATTTTTCTTAAAGCCATAATGATTGGATAATGGTGTGAAAACAGCATTTAAACTTACAAAGAAAATTGCTAACACCAGCGTATTTAGCAAGACCTTGCGCCAATTTCTTATGAAACATTGATGAATAATCATCGCTGGTAGTAAAATTATGATATTAGGCTTAATATGATACCCTACAGCAAATAATAACCCGATAATAATAAAATACCACCATTTATTATTTTTCGTATATAAATAATAAAATAAAGTAATAAGTGAAGCAAAAGGTAAGACTAGAGTATCTGTATAAAAATACCAAATATAACCTAGTAATGGCACACAAAATAGTATAATGATAAGATAAATATTCGCATATTTGCTACCATTTTCTTTACGAATAATCCAAAACAATACAAAAATAGTAATATTCATACATAAAAATAGAAATACACTTTCAAGTAAGAATACATTGGAAACCCCAAGCATTCCCCCAAAAGCATATAACCAGTATCGAATAATGGTTATAAAGATATTATTTGGATACATCATAAAGTATTCTTGGCCAGTAGCATGTCCTCCATTTGCCAACATTTTTAAAGTCTCGCCTTTAATTACATAAGCATCAGCATATGAATTCATTTGCAGCGAAACTAATAGATATACTTGGACTGCTAATATCAAAATCACTAAAGAGATGGTTAAAAAACCATCTCCTTTTTTATTTAATCTAGTACTAAACTGGAAAATCCCAATAAGAACTAATAACGCAGCAGCGCTAAGAACTATTAAGACAAAAGGATGTTCAAAAGTAAAAGTTTGTGGTTTGAAAATGCTTAGGCAAAGCAAGTAGCCAAATAGGAGGATAAATAAAGCATTAAAAGTGTAAACTAACTTATTCTTCACTTTACTTACACCAAACTCTCGTTGTTTTTATTTTTCTCGCATTTCATTTCAAAGACATTATCTTCAATTGTAAAACGAGGACGTTCTTTTACTTGTCGGAAAATTTTTCCAATATATTCGCCCAAAACGCCCATACCAATTAATTGTACCCCGCCGAGTAACCAAATAGAAACAATTAATGAGGTCCAACCAGGAACTACGCCCCCGATTATTTTTTGAACAATTGCATAAATACCTAAAACTACACCTACTAAGAAAGTAATAGAACCAATCACTAGCAATAAGCGAATTGGCGCCACACTAAAAGAAGTAATACCATCAACAGCAAATAATAACATTTTCTTTAATGGATATTTCGATTCTCCAGCAAAGCGTTCATTTCTATTATAATAAACTTTGGTAGATTTAAATCCAAGTAATGGTACAATACCTCTAATAAACATATTTTCTTCTTTATAGCGTAAAAATTCTGTTAATGCGCGTTTGCTAAGTAATCTATAGTCCGCATGATTAGGAACCATATTAACACCTAACTTACTCATAATCTTATAAAAAGTTAGAGCAGAATTTCTTTTGAAAAAAGTATCTGTATCACGTTTGTCTCTCACACCATAAACCACATCGAAACCTTCATGATATTTTTCCATAAATTCAATAATTGCATTGACATCGTCTTGTAAATCAGCGTCGATAGATACAACACAGTCTGAATATTCATGTGCAGCTGTTAATCCTGCTAATAAAGCACCTTGATGCCCATAATTACGGCTCAACTTTAGCCCTGATACATGCTCATGTGATTCAGAATATTGTTTTATAAGTTCCCAAGTTCGATCCTTACTTCCATCATCAACAAACATGATTTGACTATTGTTACTAATAGAATCATTCATCACTAATTTTTTTATAATATTCGTTAGTTGTGTTACGCTCTCGCTTAATACCTCTTCTTCATTATAACAAGGCACCACAACGGTTAAAAATGGTTTTTCCACTCTCACTACAACCCCTTACTGATATGCTATTGTATAAAATTCAGTATCTACAGCATATCTTATTTACAGCAGTTTATCAACCATCTGTGCAAAATTTATCAGTGTTTAGCTTCACTTAATAAAAAAAGGCTTTTCATTATCTGCAATTATTCTGAAAACTTTCAACTTTTATCAATTTTGTAGGGAATTTTATTGAAATATGATAAAATAAAAAGTATCATAATTAAATTTTAAGGAGCTAGCGATGAAATTTTATATAAAGGAAATTGAGTTAATAGAATCTAAAACATGGAAGATACATGGTTTTTCAGAAGGAAAAATCAGTAGCATTCAAGCATATTACAACGAAATCCGAGAATATAAACACCCTGAACAAAAGTTAAACATTCCTTTTACTCAAGAAAAAAATTCATTCACTGCAGTTATTTCGATTGACGAACTTGCTGAGTATTCTCTCCCAAATAATGAGACTGCTTGGAAATTTAAAGTGAATGGCGATTATCCATATAATCATTTGATGTCAGATGGACCTATTATTAATCAACCTTTCCAACCATCTAATTCACTTTACCAATATCATTTTGATTTTCCAGAAGGTGTATTAACGCTTATTAGTAGACCAGTGGAACTTTTAGCTTCATTAGAAAGTTTTTCATTAAGCGAAAAATTGATGACAGGTACTATCAAAATTAATTCTTCGCTTCCAGATGGACCGTTTAAAGCAAAGCTACTACTAAAACGTAGACCAACACCTAGCTTTTATTTATTCCATGAGCAAGAACAATCATTTGACTTAGGACTGGTTACAGATAAAGTCGTTAGCTTTTCGATTCCTGTTAAAGACTTAGCAACTAACTTCTTAGTAGATAATACAAATATTTTAGATGCCATGATTGAAATATCGCCTAAAGAAGTAGAGCAAGGATTAACTACATTCCTATCTATTGACGCCGAAAGAAAACCATCCATTCCGAAAGAAGTGGAATTGGCTTCCCCGCACTTTGCTACACTGCGCTCTTATGTCACTGGCTCAAGCAGATTATCCTTCTATTTCAAAAAGAATATTCAAGGATTAGTAAGTGTCAGTCAACTAAAAGAATCAGGTAGCGATATAACTTTACAATTTAAATTAGAAGGAAACTTCCATGAAGGACAAGTTGTAGCAAAACGACTAGATAAAAAAGCAGATGTATTTGAATATCATGTGGAACAAGCTTGGCCACTAAAAAAAGGAATAGGGAAACACTCTGTACGCATTAGTAAAAGTGAATTCTTAGCTGGCCCTAATAACAAAGCATATGCGACATGGGATTTTTTCCTCCGTTCCAAAGATATGCCTGACTTACCTATTCTAGTTCCAAATACAATTGACCTTAGTAATACCAAATTTTTTGATATTGCTAACAAGAAATTCCTAGCAAAACTAACTAAAAATGACTTCAATAATTTGTCATGCTTAACGGCTCCCGCTCCAAAAATTAAAGAAGATATAACTAAAATTGCTGTTATGGGCACTTGTTTTAGTCGCAATGCTTTTAACTCATCTCCTTTTTTCAATCCTGATTATAAAGCATTTTTCGAATGTAGCTTTACGCAGTTTCACTCTTCTATTATTAGTGTAATGACTGAACCTGCTGAGAGTTTTAATTTGGACAAGTACAATGATATGAAACCAGCAGAGAAAACAATCGTGGAAGAAGATTGGAAGAAAGACTTTTTCGTTAACCTAAAAGAGTCTAATTCTGATTATTTCATTATTGATCTTTATCCTGATGTTATTCGTCCAGTCATTTGGTTAAATAAAAAAACGGCAATCACTTTATCATATATTATAGAGGATAGTCAATTACTTAATGACCTTCCTTATGAAAGAATCCTAGATCATATTGATAATGAAGCATTCTTTAATGAGTGGAAAGGTTATGCTGATCAATTTATTGCAAAATTAACAGAAACATTCCCTGCTGATCGAGTGATTTTAAACTTAGGTGGCTTTACAACCTCATATTACGATGAAAATGGAAAAGTAGTAGTCTATAAAAATAAAATGGCAATTGAGAAAAATAATTACTTCTGGGATAGAATAAACAACTACTTCTTGTCGAAACTGCCTGAAGCAAAAGTCATCGATTTTTCAAAGAAATCATATATTGGTGATTTCAACTATCCATTTGGTCATTCGTTTTCCCATTTTGAATCAGCTTATTACAAAGACTTTTTGAAAGAGCTTATTTATATAACTAAATCGTAAGCGAAAAAAAACAGAGTGATTAAAATCACTCTGTTTTTTTATTTAACGTTCAATTATCTAATATTCGTAAATGCTCTTTGGTCAATCCAACCAATTAGTTTACCATCTACGCTCATTTGATAGTAAGTTGCTCGAGTTGTCTTCGCTTCTCGAACTAATTGCACGGTTTTATTAGCATATGAGGTAGATTGTCCTACATTTTTAACACCGATAACTCTATAAGGTGCTGACCATATACCGTTTCCTGTTGGGTTGCTCAATAATGCAGTTTTATTAATTACATTATTGTATTCTAACGTATCATAGACATCAAAAGCTCTTTCATCCAACCAACCTACATTTTTACCATCAATGCTGAATTGGTAATAAATGCCTCGATCTGTTTTAGCACGTCTTGTAATTTTAGCTTGTTTATTGTTGTAGTTTGATGCTGATCCAACTGATTTCACACCGTAAACTTGATATGGCAATGTCCAAACAGTATGGCCACTAACATTCGTTACAACTGCATCACGTACATAAGATTCATCATATTCTATAGTACTATAAGTTTTAAATGCTTTCTTATCTAACCAGCCTACAGTTTTACCGTTAGAGCTAAATTCATAATATGTTCCTCTACTTGTTTGAGCTTCACGAGTTATTTTGACAGTTTTATCTTTATAATTACTTGCTGGACCAATCAGTTTTACACCTACACTCTTATAAGGTGCAGTCCAAACAGCATTTCCCTCGACATTTTCAATAACTGCTTCCATATTTACAGCTTTGTTCGAAGTTATTTCATCATACATATCAAAAGCTTTTACATCTAACCAACCAATTACATTCCCACCTGATTTAAATTGGTAGTAAGTTCCTTTTGGTGTTTTCGCCTCACGGACAATTTGAACATCTTTGTTGGCATATTTTTCAGCTTGAGCGACTAATTTTGTACCAGCAGTCCGGTAAGGTTCTGTCCAAATAGCATTACCTTTTACGTTTTTAATAGTTCCGTCTAATGTAACAGCTTTATTGTACTCAGCTTGGTCATAAAGAGTAATCGCATTTTTATCTAACCAACCGATTGCTCTTCCGCCGATACTAATATTGTAATAAGTACCATGTTGAGTTTCAACAACTTCACTAATTTTAACATCTTTATTCGCATATTGAGTAGCCTGCGCTACAGAGGTTGTGCCTTCTAATTTATATGCTTTAGTCCAAATACCATTTCCTGTTGGGTTAGTAATTTGTCCATCAAGGTTAACAGCTTTGCTAGAAATAACAGAATCATATGGATAGATAGTCAAAGCACGTTTATCAATCCAACCAATTGTTTTATTGTTAATACTAAACTGGTAATAAGTTCCTTTTGCGGTTTGCGCTTCACGTAAGAGTTTTATTTCTTGTTGGGCATAAGTAGTTGCATTGGTTACAAATTCTCGTCCATATACATTATATGGTTTAGACCAAATACCATTACCAGGTGCGCTCGTAATCTTAGCTCGTCCAACGTTTACTTTATCATAATTGACGCTATCGTATATGGTCAGTGCTTTTCCATCTACCCAACCAATTACTTTACCATTATATTTAAATTGATAGTACGTACCTCTTTTAGTTGTAGCAACAGATACTAAATCAATATCTTTGTTAGCGTATGTGCTAGCTGGACTAACAGATTGTACACCTTTAACTTTATAAGGTAGAGTCCAAACACCATTCCCTGTTGGACTTGTTACAGTCGCTTTACCGGAAGTGGATTTTTGAGTAAGAATTTTGTCGTATAAAACATCATATTTTGCTAAATCATAAGTTTCAATTACTCGGATTAAACTAGCAGCATAAGTTGGAGATGTTGCATATCCAGCTTTTTGTAGCTCATTAGCAGCTACTTTATAGTCTGTTGCATCAACTACTTTTTTGTATAAGTTTTTATTCCAAGAAGTTCCATTCACTAATAAAAGTGTATGATCAGTTACAGATTCGTTCCAACTAGGATATTTACGGAACTCAGCATCAATCTTAATCCACTCACCATTCACATATTCAGAGGTTGACATGATAACTGATTGTCCATTGTACTTTCCTTTAATACCAAATAAATTATATCCTTGTGTAGCAAGTCCACTTTTCCCCCAACCGGATTCTAAAATTGCTTGAGCTAAAGTTATACTAGACAACAGATGATATTTTTCTTGAGATGCCTGGGCAGCAGGTGCTATTTTGTCTATAAACGCTTGTTGTGATGCTGTCGTTGCAGCTTGGGCGTCTTTAACAAAGGAATTTTCTCCAGTTAATGAATTCTGTAATTGTCCACTGACAGTTGTCAAACCGTACATTGGGACAACTAGCATTGGAATCATTACAATTTTCATCCACTTTTTATTTATCATTATTCTCCAACCACTCCTTAATTTGTTTACTGTCCTATATTTTACCAAACTTTAAGCCATCGTAAGTTACAGATACATTACAAAATAAAAGAAAGTAGTTTTAAATATATTTTTGTTAAAATTTTAGACAAATTCAGCTTACTTTTTCATAAAAAAACATCCCTCCAATAGAGAGATGTTTTTCTTTTTAGCGTATCGTTATTTCATTGTTGTCTACATATGCAATTTGCTCGACTTGGTTAGTTGAGGTTTCGCTAATTAAACCTTTGAAAGATTTACCAGTTGCTACTAAAGTTCCAAATAATATGGTTAAAACAATTAAAGCTGTTAAAAGAAATTTATCAAACAGAGTTAATCGATACTTGTTAGCATTTGGATTAGGATAAACCTTTTTCTGTGGAGCTTTTTGATGTTCTTTGTGTTCTTTTTGATATTTTTTCTTGTAGTCATTTGGTTGTTTGTTAAACCATTTTACAAATTCATCATATTTTTGAGCAACTTCTTTCGCCTCGCCCATTTCACGTATTTCGCCGTGATGCATCCAAATGATTCTGTCACATAAACTTTTAACTTGCCCAAGTGAGTGACTGACAAATACGATAGTTTTTCCACGTGCTTTAAATTCATTTATTTTATTAACACATTTTTCATAAAAAGTTTGGTCCCCTACAGATAAAGCTTCATCAATAACCAGAATATCAGGATTAGTATGCACGGAAATTGCAAAACCAAGACGTGAACGCATACCACTCGAATAGTTTTTAATTGGTTGGTTAATGAAATCACCAATATCAGCAAATTCAATAATACTAGGCATTAGTTTGTTAATTTGAGAACTTTTCATACCATGCATAAGTAATTTTAAGCGGATATTCTCATAACCGGTCAGCGGGCCTTTTAACCCTACTGCAATGGCAATTAATGAAGTTTCCCCGTTAATAACAACTTCTCCTTGTGTTGGCGGGATAACACCTGACATAATACTAGAAATAGTCGACTTACCGGAACCATTAATCCCAATCAGACCAACTGTTTCACCATCATGAATATCAAAAGAAACGTCTCGTAAAGCCCAAAAGGATTGCATTTTTTGACTTTTCGGCATGAACAAGCCTTTAATCTTATCTGATTTATTTTGATAGAGGTCATATTCTTTCGACACATGTTTAAATGCTATTTTAATATTTTTACCCATCTGTCTAACCTCCTATAAATAATCCACGAAGCGTTCGCGGAATTTCATGTGCAGTGTCGCTCCAACAAATAATAGTGTTAGTGTAATCAACCAGAAATACATCGTGTAAGACGGAGATTCCCAAAAACCTCTATTCATTAAGAATGTTTCCCTAAAACCATTAACCACATAGTATATTGGATTTAATTTTAATAAATGAACTAACCATTGTGGCAACATAGTTTCTAAATTCCAAACAATCCCCGTTACATAGAAAAGTACACGCATAACGGATTGCAACATAATATAATAATCTCTAACTAAAACACTAATAGTTGCATTAAATAATGTAACACTAAATAAAAAAGCAATCATTGCTACAAAATAATACAAATATTGGCCCCAATAAATCGTAACAGGAGTTCCATTTAAGGCAAGTAATCCAAGCAAAATTACCATCATCGTAAAGTAGCTAGTTAAATTAGAAACAATCGTTATATTCGGTAAAATACTCATTGGGAAATTCATTTTTGAAACCATACCTATTTTATTATAAATACTATTCGCACCTTGTAAAATAACCGCACTAATAAAGAACCAAGGAATAATCCCAGCCAGCATCCATTCAATATAACTTGCATCGGAACCAGATTTTGCATTCATACCGAATCCAAACACGAAATAATAAATAGCTATTTGGATTAATGGGTTTAAAATCTGCCAAGCTAGCCCTAGATAATGACTTTGATATGTAGCCTTATCTTCATAGCGCGCAATGCGAAATATCATTGGTAAATTTTTAATTTGTTCTTTAATAACTTCCATAACTTGTTTCACAAAAACACTTCTTCCCGAAAAATAATATGGTTTTAACAACCAGATTCAGCTCACTATTTACTTATAGGCAACTCCTCCACTTAAAACCAAGTACACCTTGTTTGTATTATTTGTCGTCTAAGTTGCCGTATTCTTGCTGTTTATGCATGATCTTCTAAGTGTAAATTGCTTTCTTTATTAGGTGAATCACTTTACTAATAAGCTTTAGCAAAAAATCCACCCTATGTTAAATTACCTTAAAAGTCGTTTTTTGTAAAGCTTCATCTGTCATTATCAAAGAATTAGTTTTCAAAAACTGCTTGAATATCTGCTGCACCTTCTAATAATCTTGGACCTGGACGACTTAATTTATTCGCATCCATTTCATAAATCTGCTCATTTTTCACTGCTGGAAGGTCTTTCCATGCAGCACGTTTTAAAATAGTTGCTTTTGCATCTGGATAAACGGACAAAATAATATCCGGTTTTAATTCTACAACTTTCTCTTCATTGTATGGAATAAAACCAGTTTCGGTAACGATATTTGTACCACCTGCAAGTTCAAGCATTTCATTCATAAACGTTCCTTTACCTGCTGTATATAAGTCTGGGCTAATTTCAATCCACACTTTTGGAGATGTTTTTAGCTCTTTGGCTTTCTTTTCAACAGCGGATTTTTGTTTTTCCATCGAGGCAGTTACGTCTTTTGCTTTTTGCTCTTTTCCAGTTAACTTACCAATAGTTTCAATGGAATTTTCGACTTCTTTTAAATTAGTTGCATCTGGCACGACAAATACATTAATTCCTGCATCTTTGAGTAATTGATAAGCGTCTTTTTCAGTGGCAAGCATAGACTCATGACCAAGTACTAAATCTGGTTTAAGTGCGATAATTTTTTCAGTGTCTACAGTAGTTGAAGTGACTTTTTCGATTTTTTGAGCTTCTTTAGGATAGTCATCGTAAGCCGAAACACCTTTTACTTTATCTCCCAAATCGAGCGCAAATAAAATTTCAGTGTTACTCGGTATTAATGAAACAATTTTTGTTGGTGATTCTTTTAAAGTAATTTTTTGCTCTGTTGCATCTTTCACTTCAATTTTCTTTGTTTTTTCTGTTGGCGCTTTTGTTTCAGTATTCCCGCATGCAGTTAAAATCACAAGTAATAATACTACGGCAATTCCTTTAAACCATTTCATATGTAAGTTCTCCTTTTTCAGAAAAAACGGGTGCGAAATATAGCGCTATTGATTCGAAAAAACGTCTGTTTACTACGTTTAAAATATCGATATTTAAAGTTTGCTACTTTAAATTAGCGTTATATTCCCACCCGTTAATCGTTTATGTTTTTTTATTTTCTGTTTACTTCAATTAATAGATCACCAGATTCGATAGTGTCGCCGTCAGAAACATAAATGCTGCTAACTTCTCCATCGAATGGCGCTTGAATGGTTGTTTCCATTTTCATTGCTTCTGTGATTAATAATGGATCACCTTTTTTCACAGAGTCGCCTTTTTTCACAACAACTTGAATAACGGAACCTGTCATTGTAGCTCCAACATGTTCTGGGTTTGTTGTATCAATTTTACGACGGGCAATAACTGTTGATTGAACATTCATATCTTGGATGTTGATTTCACGTGGTTGACCATTTAGTTCGAAATAAATGACACGTGTTCCATCCGCAATTGGTTCACCGATCGAATTAAGCTTGATTAGGAGGATTTTTCCTTTTTCAAGTTCTACTTCAATCGTTTCACCTAAGCGCATACCTTTGTAAAATGTTGGTGTATCAAGGACTGTTACATCACCATATTTACTAATCATCTCTTGATAATCTAGGAATACTTTTGGATATAAGATATAGGAAATGACATCTTTTTCAGATGGTTCATAGCCCATTTTCTCTTTTAGTTCAGCTTTGACATCTGCAAAGTTAACTGGCTCCATAAGAGCTCCTGGACGATCTGCAAGTGGCGTGCGTCCTTTGAGTACTAATTTTTGAAGTTTTTCTGGGAAACCGCCATATGGTTGGCCAATTTCGCCCATAAAGAATTCGATAACGGAATCTGGGAAGTCGATAGTATCGCCTTTTTCGTAGACATCTTCTTCTGTAAGTTCGTTTTGAACCATAAATAGTGCCAAGTCTCCAACAACTTTAGAAGATGGTGTAACTTTAACGATGTCTCCAAACATTTGGTTTACAACAGTGTACATTTCTTTTACTTCATCCCAACGATCGCCAAGTCCAACAGCAATTGCTTGTTGTTGAAGGTTGGTATATTGACCACCTGGCATTTCATGGATATATACTTCTGTTTGAGGCGAGTTAAGTGCGTTGTCAAAGTCTTTATAATAATGACGAACATCTTCCCAGTAATGATTAATAATTTGGGAATTTTGTGCGTCTAGGTTGGTTTGACGATTACCATTAACTAAGCCGTAATAAAGACCAGTCATACTTGGTTGGCTTGTCGCTCCACTCATCGCACTTGATGCTACGTCAACAATGTCAACGCCTGCACTAACTGCCGCTGCATACGTATAAATACCGTTACCGCTTGTGTCATGCGTATGAAGGTGGATTGGAACATCTACTGTATCTTTTAATTCACCAATTAAACGGTAAGCCGCTTGTGGTTTTAAAAGCCCAGCCATATCTTTAATTCCTAAAATATGCGTACCTTGAGCAACGAGCTCTTTCGCCATATCTTTATAGTAGTCAATCGTGTATTTCGTTCTTGTGTCATCATCAATGTCTCCTGTATAGCAGATAGTAGCCTCTACGACCTTCCCTGCTTCACGAACAGCATCAATTGACACTTCCATACCTTTGATCCAGTTTAAGCTATCAAACACCCGGAATACATCGACACCGGATTGCGCTGATTGCTTAACGAATTCGCGAATAACATTGTCTGGATAGTTTTTGTATCCAACAGCATTGGCTCCGCGAAGTAGCATTTGGAACATTACATTTGGAATTTGTTTTCTAAGTGTTTCCAGGCGCACCCAAGGATCTTCATTTAGGAAGCGATAAGCTACATCAAAAGTTGCCCCGCCCCACATTTCAAATGAGAACATATTTGGTAATAAATGAGCCATCGCATCTGCTATTTGGAAAATGTCTTTCGAGCGAACTCGTGTCGCAAGTAAAGATTGGTGCGCATCCCGAAGTGTAGTGTCTGTTAAAAGCACTTCTTCTTGTTTTTTCACCCAGTCTACAACGCCTTCTGGTCCTTTTGCATCCAAAATTTGTTTAGTTCCCGGTGCGATTTGCGAACCATAAGGAATTTTAGGCAAACGTGGCTCTGCGTATACAGGTTTGTCACGGTGCTTAATTCCTGGGAAGCCATTTACTGTTACATTACCAATATAGCGCAACGTTTTCGTACCACGGTCGCGAATATGTGGGAATTTAAATAGTTCAGGCGTAGTATCGATAAAGCTTGTATTATAATTACCACTTGCAAAATCCGGATGACGAACAACATTTAATAAGAAAGGAATGTTTGTTTTCACACCGCGGATACGGAATTCAATTAAGTTCCGACGCATTTTGCGCGTTGCTTGCTCAAATGTCATGCCCCAAGTACATAATTTTACAAGTAAAGAATCATAAAACGGTGTTACTACTGTTCCTTGGAAACCATTACCAGCATCTAAACGAACACCAAATCCACCTGTAGAACGGTATGTGTCTACTCGACCAGTATCTGGCATAAAGTTATTAAGTGGATCTTCAGTAGTAATACGGCTTTGAATTGCAGAGCCGTGAATATGGATGTCTTCTTGTTTGGGAATAGCCACTAGCTGATCGTGAAGCGCATAACCATCTGCAATGAATAGTTGAGATTGAACAATATCAATCCCTGTAATCATTTCCGTAATTGTATGCTCTACTTGCACACGAGGATTTACTTCAATAAAGTAAAAATTATCGCCTTCAACTAAAAATTCTACTGTTCCCGCATTGATATAATCAACGTTTTTCATTAATTTAACTGCTGCATCACAAATACGGTTACGAAGTTCAGAAGTAATCGCATTACACGGAGCAACTTCCACTACTTTTTGGTGACGGCGTTGAATAGAACAATCACGCTCAAATAAATGAACGATATTACCGTGAGTGTCACCAAGAATTTGTACTTCAATATGTTTTGGATTCATAACACATTTTTCTACGTATACTTCATCGTTTCCGAAAGCGGCTTTTGCTTCAGAAGACGCACGTTCAAAACTTTCTTTCACATGTTCTTTTGATTCTACGACACGCATACCACGACCGCCGCCTCCAAGGGAAGCTTTAATCATTAAAGGATAGCCGTTCTTTTCACCGAATTCTTCTACTTCTTTAATACCAGCTACCGGACCATCACTGCCTGGAATTACTGGAATATCAGCTAATAGAGCTTGTTCTTTTGCTTTAATTTTGTCACCAAACATATCTAGGTGTTTTGATTTAGGACCAACGAAAATAATGCCTTCTTGCTCACAACGACGAGCAAATTCAATGTTTTCGGACAAGAAACCATATCCCGGATGAATCGCGTCTGCACCAGATTCTTTAGCAATTTCAATGATGTTTTCGATATCTAGATACGCATCAATGGGCTTTTTCCCTGCTCCAACCAGATAGGCTTCATCTGATTTATACCGGTGAAAACTACCAGTATCTTCTTGTGAATAAATAGCCACTGTTTTGATTTTGAGTTCAGTACATGCACGCATAACGCGGATAGCAATTTCTCCACGGTTTGCTACTAATACTTTTTTTATTCGATTCATTTTTTTCCTCCTAACCAACACTGATCTGTTCTATACTTGATACGATGCCTAAATGGACGAAATGATTATGTATACTTTTAAGCTCTCCCTTTTTTAGGCTGTAAAACGGTATATAACTTCAATTATAGTATTAAATGCCATCAGATGTAAATTATTTTCTTTCTAAATATTTAAAACAATATCGAAAACACGAATAAACTGGCTATAAACCGCCAATAACATGCGGTAAAACGAAAAAAAAAAAAGCCAATTAAATGACTTTTTCTTTTGAAATCTATCGTCTTTTTTGCTTTTTGGGAACTTCTTTTTTAGAACCATCTGCACTATACAGACGGTGATATTTATTAAACATCGAAATATTTGCTACAATTCCAAGCATCATGGAAAGAACCATTAATGAAGAACCACCGTAACTGATAAATGGAAGTGTTACCCCAGTTAGCGGGATAAGTCCACTTGCACCGCCTAAATTAATAAATGCTTGAATAGCAATCAAACTTGCAATCCCGTAGCACATTAATGAAGCAAAAGGATCTTTCGCCCTGAGTCCGGTAGAAATCGTTTTAAAAATAATGAAAAACAGCGCTAAAATAATGAACATTACGCCAAACACACCTAATTCTTCTGCAACTACAGCGATAATAAAATCGGTATGCGCTTCAGGTAAGTAGCCTAGCTTCTGAACACTTTCGCCGAGACCTTGCCCAGAAACACCACCTGAACCTATTGCATAAAAGGAATTAATTAGTTGATGTCCTTCTTTATCTGCGTATTCAAACGGATTCATAAAGGTCGTAATCCGCGCTACTTTTGTTGGTGATACGATTTCCGTTCTGACTTTATCTGGTAAAGCGAACAAAATTAGTGTAAGGGCGACAATGACCCCGACTCCAATTCCAATTAGTTTCATAATTGTTCGGAGTCTCATTCCAGAAGCAATAATAATACAACAACCAACAAGGAAAATAATAAACGCAGTACCTGTATCCGGTTGAATCGCAATCAAGAAACAAACAAAAGCAAGGAAGAATATTGGTGGCAAAACACCGCGGTTAAAGTCATCAATGTAACTTTGCTTTTTCGCATAAATTGCAGACATATAAATAATGACAGCTAATTTTGCAAATTCCCCGGGTTGAAGTGAACGCGGTCCAACTACTAGCCAACTATTCGCATTATTCACCGTCTTCCCAACTAAGAAAATCAGTAACAAAACGCCAATTGACCCAAATACAATTAACATAAGAACTTTATTGTTTTGATAAAACTTAAAAGGGATAAGCGCAAAAAGAGCAAAGAAAATAAAGCTAATTATGAAGTTTTTTACTTGGCGTGCATAAAAGTAGTCAGCAGGTAAATCTTTACCAATAGCTAGAGACCAGCTTGCACTATAAATCATTATAATTCCAAATAAACAAAGCACTATAAAAACAGCAATAAATGCATAATCATATGATTTTAAAATTCGTTTTAA
This sequence comes from Listeria sp. Marseille-Q6474, assembly GCF_946902005.1. Taxonomy (NCBI): domain Bacteria; kingdom Bacillati; phylum Bacillota; class Bacilli; order Caryophanales; family Listeriaceae; genus Listeria; species Listeria sp. Marseille-Q6474. The sequence continues at coordinate 616,210 of NZ_CAMPPS010000001.1, forward strand.
CATTGGCATCTTCCAATCCCTGAGAAGTTACTATCCCATCTTGTATTCTATTCTTTCTATTATAAAGGAAAAAGCCTTCAAATGAAAAGAAGAATTGCCTCCTTCTTTTGGCTCATTTTTCCTGCCAAACAAAAAAAGATGTCAGAAAGAATCAGACATCTTTTCAATTAAATCATTATTTTTTGCTCATGGAAAGTTCATGTAGCGCGGATAATTCTTTCTCCAGTGTGGAAATTAATTTTTTTCCTTCTTCCGGTTCAATTAGTCCTAGGCGGGTTGCAAAATTAATTTCACGGGATAAGCCATACATCTGTGTATCAAGAACTTCTTCATATGCTGGACATTGCGGTAATGTTAAATTATCCATTTGAACTTTAATCAACTGTAAGATTCGTTTTGCGTCTTGTTTTAAAAGCTCAATTGCCTCTTCTCTGTGATCTATCTTTTTATTTGCCATCACAGAACCCCCTATCATCCGCTATAATAAGCGCTTTATTTTCATCTTAAGAGAACCCTTAAGTAAAATTTAATACTAGATAAGTCTAGTATATCACAAATTAAAAGCCACGCAAGCATGAATAGGCTAAAATTTTTTGAAAAATCCGCTTTTACTCGCCTTTTTCGATAATCGTGCTATAATACTTGTGTGAGGTGAAGATAAATTGAATGCAAAATGTATCTTATGCGAGCGTGTAGACGAACTAGACAATCGTGAATTTAAAACAAAGCAATTACGTAATAAACCAATTAGAATGTATTTATGTCCTGAATGTGAACATCGTGTAGCTATTAAAACTATCAGTCGCGTTAATTCTGGTCATTTTAATTTCCATAAACCAGTTGTAATGTCGAATAGTGAGTTAAAGAATTTAATAGAAAGTACGGAGAAATAAAAAAACCGCCCAATTAACTGGGCGGTTTTTTTCTATTTTACTGGAAAGGAAACAACAACGTCGTCGCCAGCTTTTGCTTCTGAAACAGTTGAATCAAATTTATCAGGGTTTGGTACACCGAGTTTCGAGTCAGCTGCTAGGTCATTATACACAGCTTCAGTCATGGTGAAAGTTAATAGACCACGCGCTGTTTTACCGGCTGCGAAGTTATTGGGATCAGATTTACTTCCGATAAGATGGAAATTAGAAGGTACAAAGTTATCTAAACTACCTCCTACAAATTCATTCGCTCCTACAAGGGTAATTTGATCGGCTTTATACATTTTATCTTTTGAAGATGTGTTTTTGATAGAAATATCTAATGTAATAACATAACCATTTTTATTTGCTAAATAACTTTCTGGATTGCTCGCACTTACTGATTTGTTTGCTCCAACAACATGTTCTACTTTGTACTGGTTAACATCAATGGTTAAATTTTGAAAGATTTTTTGAAATGACGGACTGCTTGACAAATAAGTTGTTGTCACTGTTCCACCAAGTACAGAAGCTACATTAGATGTTTTAAATCCACTGGTAGATAGAGAAAATGCTGGTGTTGAGGGAGTGTTTGTATTTGACTCTGTTGAATTACCGCCGCTTTTTGCAGGTGCATTTTTTTCAATATCCGAGCTACCTTTAGTTACTACACCTTTGTCATCTGTTACAGAGTCTTTTACTGTATCTTTTTTCTCAGTATCAACTTTTTTGTTTGTATCTTTTGGTGTAGATGTGGCTTTTTTTGCTGTTGTTTTTTTATCTTCATTATCTTTTGCGGTGTTTCCATTTGCATAAACTCCAATTACAACCCCACCGATAAGAAGTACCACTAATACTGCAAGAATAATTATCCGTTTTTTCATAATACTAACCACCTTTTCTACTTACTTATAATATACCAAATAGCTATTCATATTACAATAGTGTTACAAAGACATTATTTTATTCCCTGTTTTCCTCCTATTAATGCATAAAAAAGCCAAATAAATTTTTAAAAGATACTAATATCTCTAAAAAAACTATTTGGCTTATTTTTAAATTAATTATTCAGCAGTTTTTGAACGTTTTGCTGCTTTTTCACGTTCGTTTTTGTTTAGAATTTTTTTACGTAAACGGATGGATTCTGGTGTAACTTCACAGTATTCATCTTCGTTTAGGAATTCTAATGATTCTTCTAATGATAAGTGACGAGGTTTTTTGATAACGTTGGTTTGGTCTTTGTTAGCAGAACGAATGTTAGTCATTTGTTTTGCTTTTACAATGTTTACAGCGATATCGCCTTCACGGTTGTTTTCTCCAACGATCATACCTTCGTAAATATCAGTTCCTGGTTCTACAAAAATAGTACCACGATCTTCTACTTGCATTGTTCCGTAAGTAGTAGATTTACCTGTTTCCATGGATACAAGAACACCACGGCTACGTCCACCTACGCGGCCTTTTTGGATTGGTTGGTAGCTATCGAATGTATGGTTGATAATACCATAACCACGAGTCATTGAAAGGAAATCAGTAGTATAACCGATTAATCCACGAGCTGGAACCATGAATTGTAAACGAACTTGGCCGTTACCGTCGTTAATCATGTTTTTCATTTCGCCTTTACGTTGGCTAATAGATTCAATAACAGAACCCATGAATTCTTCTGGAGTATCAATTTGAACGTCTTCTACTGGTTCACATTTCACGCCATCGATTTCACGGATGATTACTTCTGGTTTAGAAACTTGTAGCTCATAACCTTCACGACGCATCGTTTCAATTAAGATAGACAAGTGAAGCTCACCACGACCAGATACTACCCATGCGTCTGGAGAAGCTGTTGGTTCAACGCGTAAAGATACATCCGTTTGAAGTTCTGCAAGTAAGCGTTCTTCAATTTTACGGCTTGTTACGTGTTTACCTTCACGGCCTGCGAAAGGACTGTTATTTGTTACAAAAGTCATTTGCAAGGTTGGCTCATCAATACGTAAAAGTGGAAGTGCTTCTTGGTGATCAAATGGTGTTACCGTTTCACCAACGAAGATGTCTTCCATACCAGCAAGTGCTACTAAATCACCAGCTTTTGCTTCTTTAATTTCGTCACGTTTTAGTCCGAAGAAACCGAACATTTTCGTTACACGGAATTGTTTTACTGTGCCATCAAGTTTAATTAAGGCAACTGTTTGTCCTACGTGCATTGTTCCACGGAAAACGCGGCCAATACCAATACGACCTACATAGTCATTATAATCAAGTAAAGATACTTGGAATTGTAATGGTTCGTCGCTATTATCAACAGGAGCTGGAATATGTTCAATAATAGTATCTAAAAGTGGTTTCATTGTTTCTTTTTGTTCTGCTGGGTCGGATTCAAAGCTTGAAGTTCCGTTAATTGCAGAAGCATAAACAACTGGGAATTCTAATTGATCGTCGTTCGCACCTAGTTCGATGAATAATTCTAGTACTTCATCAACAACTTCTTCTGGGCGAGCAAAGTCACGGTCAATTTTATTTACTACTACGATTGGAGTTAGGTTTTGTTCTAGTGCTTTTTTTAGTACAAAACGTGTTTGAGGCATAGTACCTTCATACGCGTCCACTACTAAAAGAACACCATCAACCATTTTCATGATACGTTCTACTTCTCCACCGAAATCGGCGTGTCCAGGTGTATCCATGATGTTTACGCGTGTATCTTCATACTTAATTGCTGTATTTTTCGCTAAAATTGTAATACCGCGTTCTCTTTCTAAATCATTGTTGTCCATTGCACGTTCTGCAACTGTTTCATTGTCGCGGAAAGTACCTGATTGGCGTAGTAATTGGTCTACTAGTGTAGTTTTACCATGGTCAACGTGGGCAATAATTGCTACATTACGAATATCGTTTCTTAAATTCAATCTTGTTTCCTCCTAAATTAAAAATCCAAACATTTATCGTGAAGATTAGCCAAAAGAAAGAGGAAAATAGATTTATTTTCCTCCGTCGCTATCGTCTCGTTTAAATCAACTTACCTATTATAGCATAGCTAAGCGGATTTAGCACTATTTTTATTTTCTGAAAATGAGTTTTTTTATGTTGAGCGCTTTCTTTAAGGCAGGTAGTTGTCTAATAAGGTTTGATGAATTTTTGGTGTTGCAACGATGGAACTTCCTTTTTCCAGCATATTGATTTTTGAGCCGTCAATTCGGGTGACAATTCCCCCTAATTCTTCCACGATAATTTTTCCAGCAGCAATATCCCACGGAGCTAAATTAGCCGAAAGATATGCCCCTGCTCGCCCGGTTGCAACGTCCATATATTCAAGTGAAGCTGCTCCGTGAAGTCGTAGTCCTCTTGAGGCTTTTACGGCTTCCCACATAGTTGGAAATTTTCTAGTCACACTTAGATTGGCAATTAGTAGTGCATCTTGCAAATCCATGTCTTTATCGATTTTAGGAATTTGTTTGCCATTTACTGTTGCGCCTTTTCCTTTTTCCGCGAAGTATAGTTCATCCCGAGCTACGTCATAAATATAAGCCAAGTGCCCTACTCCATCTTGATAAATTGCAAGTGAAATGGCAAAATCTCGTTGTTGCTCAACAAAATTAAGTGTGCCGTCGATTGGATCAAGAATCCAAACAATTCCATTTAAATCGGTCACATCATCTGACATACCTTCTTCGCCAAATAAGCGATGGTTTGGAAAATGGTCTTTGATTTGTTTGACAAAAAAAGCTTCTGTTTCTTTATCCATGTTTGTCACTAAATCATTTCGGCCAGACTTTATATCAATGTCTAATGTTTCTTTAAAAGATTGTTTGATTTTTGCTGCTGCTTCCATAATCCATAATCTTGCTAAATAATCTATTTTTTCGCTGTCCATGCTAACACCTCTTTTAGACTCGTTTTGTTTATTTTATCACAAAAATGAATTATCTGAATAGAACAAGATTCTTTCACTTAGAACTTAACTTCCGTATAATGAAAATATATGCAAAATTAGGAGGAAAACAGATGACTTTTAAAGGATTTAGTAAGAAAGATTTTAAAACAATGCAAATTCCTGGTCTGGACGCACGTATGGCTGGAATTCAAAATGATATTCAGCCGAAATTTAAAGCAGTTGGGGAAGAATTAACTACTTATTTAAGTGCCAAACTTGGCGATGAAATGTTTTTACATATTGCTCGTCACCAAAGACGTTCGGTTAACCCACCTGAAAGCACATGGCTTGCGATTTGCCACGATAAACGCGGTTATAAAAAGCACCCTCATTTTCAAGTAGGACTTTTTGATAATTATTTATTCATCTGGCTCGCTTTTATTTATGAAAATGAAGAAAGTGCAAAAATCGCCAATCGCTTTTTGAAAGAAAAGGAACTACTTGCTGAATTACCTGATACATTTGCGATTTCGCCAGACCATACGGAAGAGAAAACATACCCGGTGCACGGCGGTCAACTTGACTCGGCGCTTAAACGGTTCCGTGATGTAAAAAAAGGTGAATTTTTGGTAGGAAAAATTTATCTACCTGATGATAACCATTTGTCCCCTGGAAAAGACTTCATCAAAGAGGCTGAAATGGTACTTGATGAGCTTATTCCGCTTTATAAGGCTGCTCTTCAATAAAAGATGTACAAATGACTATAATCTAGGTATAATGGTAGAGTTGTGAATTACTATGGTTTGAAGGAGTTGAGGAACGTGAAAAAGGAGCAGCAAACAGCAAGTGACCCTGGTCCACATCGAAGTATTCATACAGGTGATTTTTCACGGGAACGATACTCTAACCGCGTGAAATTTACCTGTTAAAAAAGGAGGTAAAAAGCATGCATCAAATTTTCAAATCAGATGAAAACGGCAAATTAATTGAATTAGAAGAAGTGACACGCAACTGTTGGATTAATATCGTTGCCCCTACTTCAGAAGAAATTAATAAAATTGCCGATAACTATGAAATCCCTTTGGAGTTCTTAGAAGATCCACTAGATAAAGATGAAAGTGCCCGGATTGAACGCGATGATGATTCTGATTCCGTTTTAATTGTCTGTGACTTTCCAGTAGTTGATGAAGATGATATTCATTACGCTTCATTTGAAACGATTCCGATGGGGATTATTATTACAAAGGACTACTTTATTACGATTTGTACGATTGATTCTTCTATTGTACAATCATTTATTAGAAACCGTATTAAAGGCTTTTATACGCACATGAAAACACGATTTGCCTTACAAATTCTATATATGATTTCAACTACGTTCCTGCGTCACTTAAAACGCTTGAACCGCCAAACAGATGAAATCGAAAAAGAACTACATGAATCCATGAAAAATAAACAGCTTTATGATTTAATGGGAATTGAAAAAAGTTTAGTTTACTTTGTAACAGCCCTTAAATCGAATAAAGTCGTACTCGATAAAATGATGCGTCAAAATATCGTTAAAATGTACGAGGAAGATCAAGACTTACTAGAAGATGTTATTATTGAAAATCGTCAGGGTATCGAAATGGCGGAAGTTCATTCGAATATTTTAAGTGGGATGATGGATGCTTATGCTTCAATTATCTCCAACAATATGAATATCGTGATGAAATTCCTCACTTCTTTTACTATCATTTTGACGATTCCAACGATGGTTTTTAGTTTTTATGGAATGAACGTGAAATTACCGTTTATGGAAACACCTTTAGCTTGGATATTAACGCTTGGTTTTGCTTTTGGGATTGCCGGAGCGCTTGCGATTGTATTCTGGCGGAGGAAATTCTTTTAAAATAAAAAACGAATGTATCGCCTATCAATTTAGGCAATACATTCGTTTTTTTATTTAGCTAATTCGCCGTCAAGTAAGTCGCGTAACTCTTCAGGGCTAATGTGTTCATCAAAAATATGTTCACCAACAATTACAGTCGGTACAAAAACAACATTTGCCGCGTTTGCTTCAGCGATTATTTTTTCAGATGCAGCTTTGTTGTCTTGCTCTGTTAGGCCTAGTGTAGACTCCATATAATCAGCTACTTCTGAAAGACTTAGGCTACCCCATTCATCTTGGGTGCTATAGATTTTATTGATAGTTTCACGCGTTTCTTTTGGTTTAGAATAATCTAAGTAACGATGCGCTACATTTCCGCGTTGTAAAGATTCTTTTTCTTTATCAAATGGTTTAATGATTAATTCGATTTTTCCTGCTTGAATATATTCAGTTAAGACGTCTTTAGATTTTTCATTCCACTCACGACAAAATGGGCAACGTAGGTTAATGAATGTCATTACTTTAACTGGGGCTCCCTTTTCCCCTACGTGTATTCCTGTTTCTGGTGTTACTACTTCTGCTTTAATTTGACTAATATCCATGAAAAATTTCCTCCTCTTAATTATGGTTGCATTTTTATTTTGCTGGTTGTTGCGTTTTTTACGAGTTGCATGACTTTATAGGCCGAATAACCACTTGCTTTTTCAAAGTCTATGCCAATCCGTTTTTCTTCTCCTTTTGCAGGTACTACTTGTTTAAATGCTCGGTATTTTTCTTTGAGTTCAAGTGTATCAATACCTTTTTCATATGCTCGTTCGATAGCTTCTAAAAATTGTACAACAATCGTCATTTCTTCGGTTGTCCAGTCTGGATTTAGTGGATAACTATATTCCATTAACTAATTCCTCCCTTATTATGCAGTAACCCCAATTTCTCGGTAGTTTTTGTTGTAATTCGCTTTAATTCTTTTTGTTCGTCATCGGATAGATTTAACTCCAGTAATTCTCTGACTCCCTCAGCGCCCACAACAGCTGGTACGCTAACGAAAACTGGACTTTCTAAGCCATATGCTTCCTTCACTTCTACGCCTACTGTAAGCACCCTTGCTTCATCTCGTAAAATGACTTCTGTTAATTCAGCGAGCACAGTTACAGTACTAAAGCGGAAACTACAGCTATCTTTAGTTTCAACAGGAAAATCAGGAATTTTTGTAATCATGTTTGTTAAATTTTGTAAATCATCCGATGTAATTCTTTTTTGTTCTTCGGCTAAATAACTTAAAATCGGTTTGCCACCAAGGAAGGCTCGACTCCAAACGGGAATGACATCCTGAGTACTCTCTCCAATAATATATCCATGCACATTTTTAGGACTGATTTTAAATAGTTTAGCAATTTCTACTTGAAAATAAGAAGTTGCTAGCATGGTGCCAAGTGTGATAATTTGATTTGCCGGCAAGCCAGAAAAACGTTTAATTAAGGAAGCAACAATATTACTTTCGGCAGTCGCCACTAACACTATTCCTTGAAAACCAGTCGCCATCATCTTCTTCACTTTTTCTTTGATTAATGCTAAATTATCTTCATTTGAGAAAGACTCATTTGACATTTCTTCTTGAAAAAAAAGGACGAGATCCGCACTTCGACATTCATTAAAGGTTCCTGTGTTAACCGTTGCTGAAGAATGATAGTAGCTCGCATATTCAAAGTCTTGCACACTTGTTTTAGCTTGTTCATCTATTAAGTAAATCTCGGCGGGTAGTTTTTTTAAAAGAATTGTATGAATGTAGAGATTTTGTAGTTTACTTCTGCCGATAACGACAATCTTTTTCTTCTTAGATGGCATATGGGTCTCCTCCTCATCAAGTCTCTTATTGTTATTTTAGCATGCTTCTACGGCAAAAATAAAATAACTTGACCGCATAAATAAAAAGCAATGCTCATTCGCTTTGCTTTTTACAAAATAATCTTATTTTAAGCCATTTCACGTCGTTTTACTTTTAAATAATGCGTTGCAAAACAGAAGAAGATTGGTAATACATAGCTAACGATAATAAGAATAATTACTTCTAAGATTCCTTTACCGATGTAGCCACCAGTCATTTTTACAAAGCCCGTGATTGGGGTTTCGAGAATTTGAATAACGGAACGCCATCCACCTGTATCATGCATGTGATGAATAAATCCTACAATAAAGGCCACAATCGTTAATAAAAAACAAATTCCTGCTACTACATACGCAAACCAAAATAGAGCTTTCTTCCAAGTTGCTGTTTGTTTCTCCATTTTTTCACCTGATTCAATTAGATTTGACTTGTTACGTTCACTTGTTACATTATACTCCTTTTTTTCTAAAACGGATACTTTAAATATTTCAAAAAATGAACTAAAAGAGTTTTTGTGAAATTACGCACTTATTTATATAGATAAAAAGCGGAAATACCCGTAAAGGATACTTCCGCTTTAAGTTGATTACATGTGAATTGGACGACCTAAAGCAAGTTCAGCTGCTTCCATTGTAAGCTCTCCAAGGGATGGGTGAGCGTGGATAGTAAGCGCGATGTCTTCAGCTGTAATACCTGATTCGATTGCTAAGCCGATTTCTGAAATAATATCAGAAGCGTTCATTCCGGCAACTTGTGCACCGATAACTAGGCCATCTTCTTTACGAGTAACTAGACGAACAAATCCTTCAGGTGCATCTAAAGAAAGCGCACGACCGTTACCGCCGAATGGGAATTTAGCAGCTTTTACATCAAAGCCTTTTTCTTTTGCTTCTTTTTCTGTTAAACCAACTGTTGCAAGTTCTGGGTCACTGAAAACAACAGCTGGAAGTGCTGTATAATCGTTTTCTGCTTTTTCGCCAGCGATTGCTTCAGCAGCGATTTTTGCTTCATAGCTAGCTTTGTGAGCTAGAGGAACACCAGGAACGATGTCACCAATGGCGAAAATGTTAGAAACGTTAGAGCGACCTTGTTTGTCAACTTCTACTAAACCGCGTTCTGTTACTTTAACGCCAGCTTGTTCTAAACCGATTTCGTCTGTATTTGGACGACGACCTACTGTTACTAAAACATAATCAGCTTCGATAGTTTTTGTTTCACCGTTAGCTTCATAAGTTACTTTAACGCCGTTTTCAGTTTCTTCAGCAGATTTTGCAAGTGCTTTAGTAACCATTTCAACGTTTTTGCTTTTCAGATTACGTTTAACTAGGGAAACCATGTCTTTTTCGTATGTTGGTAAGATTTCTGGACCACCTTCAAGGATAGTTAGTTCTGTACCAAGGTTAGCGAATGCTCCACCTAGTTCTGTTCCGATATATCCGCCGCCAATTACGACTAATTTTTTCGGAACTTCTGTTAGTGCAAGCGCACCAGTTGAGCTTAATACACGTTTACCATATTTGAAACCTGGGATTTCGATTGGACGAGATCCTGTTGCAATAATAACGTTGTTGAATGTATAAGTTTGAGCGGAGTCAGGGTGAATCACACGCAGGGAATGATCATCCACGAAGAACGCTTCTCCTTCTAACATTTCAACTTTATTTTTCTTAAGAAGGCCTTTAACACCTGATGTAAGCTTGTTAACTACGCCGCCTTTCCATTCTTGTGCTTTTGTGAAATCTAAGTTCACGTTGTCCGCTGTAATACCCATGTTATCAGAGTGTCCAGCTTCTTTAAAACGGTGACCGATTGTGATAAGTGCTTTAGAAGGAATACATCCAACGTTTAAGCACACACCGCCGTAATATTCTTTTTCAATAATGGTAACTTTTTGTCCGAGTTGTGCAGCTCGGATTGCGGCTACATACCCACCTGGGCCTGCACCGATGACTATGGTGTCTCTTTCTTCTGGAAAATCGCCTACTACCATTTTGTTACACCTCCATTAGTAATAATTCTGGGTCGTTTAATAAACGTTTAATATTGTTCATTGCTTTTTGAGCAGTCGCGCCGTCAATTACACGGTGGTCAAAGCTCAAGGAAAGCGCTAGTACTGGTGCTGCTACAATTTCGCCATCTTTTACGATAGGTTTTTGAGCAATACGACCAACACCAAGGATAGCAACTTCTGGGTAATTAATTACTGGAGTGAACCATTGTCCGCCGGCAGAACCAATATTAGAAATAGTTGCAGAACCGTGGCGCATTTCGTCAGCAGTTAATTTACCATCACGTGCTTTTCCAGCTAGTTCGTTGATTTCATCAGAAATTTGGAATACGGATTTTTTGTCAGCATTTTTAATTACTGGCACGTATAAACCGTGATCTGTATCTGCTGCGATACCAACGTTGAAGTAATGTTTGTAAACAAGTTCTTCTGTCGCATCATCTAAAGTTGTGTTAAGCACTGGGAAGTCACGAAGCGTTGCAACAAGAGCTTTCACCATATAAGGTAAGAAAGTAAGTTTGATACCTTTTTCGGCAGCTACTTCTTTGAAACGTTTGCGGTGAGCCATAAGTGCAGTTACTTCGATTTCGTCCATTAAAGTAACGTGTGGAGCTGTATGTTTTGAGTTTACCATTGCTTTTGCAATCGCACGACGAGTTGGTGTTAATTTTTCGCGTGTTTCTGGGTAAGCATCGGAGCTTGCAACTGGTTGTTTTGCAGCTGCTTTTTCTGCTTTTGGTGCTGCTGCTTTTTCTTCTGTTTGAGCAGTAGTTGTTGCTGCAGCTGGTTGTTCGCCGTTTAGGAAAGCATCAATATCAGCTTTAACTACGCGGTTATTTTTTCCAGAGCCTGCTACTTCAGCGATATTAACGCCTTTTTCACGAGCATATTTACGTACAGAAGGCATTGCAATTACAAGGCCATTAGGATCTTTTTTAGATGATGGAGTTCCGTTTCCACCTGTAGCTGGAGCGGAAGTTGCATCGTTGTTTGTAAGTTCAGCTTCTTCTGCTGGGGATTCTGGAGTAGATTCATGACTAGCTTCTCCTTCAAAATCGCCTTCAAATGTTACTAATACTTGACCAACTGTTGCTACTGTACCTTCACTAACTAAAATATCTTTAACAGTTCCATCTACTGGAGAAGTAATTTCTTCGACAGATTTGTCGTTTTGTACTTCAAAAATGGACTGATCTTCTTCTACTTTATCGCCCGGTTGAATAAACCATTTAACAATTTCGCCTTCATGAATTCCTTCACCAATATCTGGTAATTTGAATTCAAAAATTCCTTTTCCGCTAGCTTGTGCGGGTGCTGGAGTTGATTCTGTGGATTCTGCTTTTGGTGCTGCGCTTTCTTCTTCGGCGTCGTCTTCGTGACCTTCTACGCCATCAAATGTTACTAGTACTTGTCCAACTGTAGCAACTGTACCTTCAGCAACTTTGATTTCTTTAATTGTTCCTGAAACTGGAGAAGTGATTTCTTCCACTGATTTGTCGTTTTGTACTTCAAATAGGGATTCATCTTCTTCAATCTTATCGCCTGGTTGTACAAACCATTTAACGATTTCACCTTCATGGATACCTTCACCGATATCCGGTAATTTAAATGAATATGCCATTTTATTAAGCCTCCTGTAATTTCTAAGGTTCAGATAAACTGAACCTTAGTATAAAAATATTTCTTTCCCCTTCTAAAACTCCCCATAAGTTTTAAAACGGTCATTATGAATTAAAATGCAATAACTTCTTTTACTCGTTCAATGATATCGTTATGATTTGGTAACCAAACTGTTTCTGCTTGAGAGAACGGGAATACGCTATCTGGAGCAGCAACACGCATAACTGGTGCTTCTAGAGAAAGGATTGCATGGTCGTTAATTTCTGCAACGATATTAGCTGCAATACCTGCTTGTTTTTGTGCTTCTTGAACTACTACAGCACGGTTTGTTTTCTTAACGGAAGCAATGATTGTTTCCACATCAATTGGGCTAATTGTACGTAAATCGATAACTTCTACAGATACGCCATCTTTTTCAAGAGCTTCTGCTGCTTTCATGGATTCTTGTACCATTGCACCGTAAGTGATGATAGAAACATCAGTACCTTCACGACGAACAGCTGCTTTACCAATTTCTACTGTGTATTCGCCTTCTGGAACTTCTTCACGGAAAGAACGATATAATTTCATATGCTCTAAGAAAATAACAGGATCGTTATCACGAATTGCAGAGATTAAAAGACCTTTTGCATCGTATGGAGTGGAAGGAATTACCACTTTTAAACCAGGAGATTGAGCCATTAATCCTTCTAAATTATCAGCGTGCATTTCTGGTGTATGAACTCCACCACCAAAAGGTGCGCGAATTGTAATTGGAGCAGTACGAGTTCCGCCTGTACGGTAACGCATACGAGCCATTTGACCAGCAACGGAATCCATTACTTCAAATACGAAACCGAAGAATTGAATTTCTGGAACTGGACGGAAACCTTCAAGTGCAAGACCGATAGCAAGACCGCCGATACCAGATTCTGCTAGAGGAGTATCGAATACACGATCTTCGCCAAATTTTTCTTGTAATCCTTCTGTTGCACGGAATACGCCGCCGTTTTTACCAACGTCTTCCCCAAAAACTAATACGTTTTCGTCTTTTTCAAGTTCTACTGCAAGCGCATCTGTAATCGCTTGAATCATTGTTTTTTGCGCCATGATTATTTCGACTCCTTCGCTTCATAGATTGCCAGTTGCTCTTTGATAGGAGCAGTTGGTGTTTCGTACATATTTTTAAGAAGATCAGTTACAGTTTGTTTTGGTGTAGCGTCTGCTTCTTTAATTGCTACTTTGATTTCTTCTTTAGCTTGATCGATAACAGCATTTTCTTTTTCTTCGTTCCAAAGGCCTTTACCTTCTAAGAAAGTACGGAAGCGAACGATTGGATCTTTAAGTTCCCATTCTCCGTCAAGTTCTTTTGTACGGTAACGAGTTGGATCATCACCAGAAAGTGTATGTGGACCATAACGGTAAGTCATCGTTTCGATTAAAGTTGGGCCTTCACCAGCAACTGCACGTTCACGAGCGAATTTAGTTACAGCATATACTGCAAGTGGATCCATTCCGTCTACTTGTACGCCTGGGATTCCGGCTGCAACTGCTTTTTGAGCTAATGTTTCAGCAGCTGATTGTTTTTCACGAGGTGTAGAAATCGCGAATTTATTGTTTTGTACTACGAAGATTGCTGGAGCATGGTAAGCACCCGCAAAGTTCATTCCTTCATAGAAGTCACCTTGGGAAGAACCGCCATCACCAGTATAAGTGATTACAACAGCGTCTTTTTTACGTTTTTTAAGACCTAGAGCAACACCGGCAGCTTGCACGATTTGTGCACCGATGATGATTTGTGGTGATAATACATTTAAATCTTCTGGGAATTGGTTACCTACAAAGTGTCCACGAGAGAAAAGGAACGCTTTTGTAAGTGGAAGTCCGTGCCAGATAAGTTGAGGCACATCACGGTAACCTGGAAGAATATAGTCATGTTTTTCAAGTGCATAGTGACTTGCAAGTTGGGAAGCTTCTTGTCCAGCAGTTGGAGCATAGAAACCTAGACGTCCTTGACGGTTAAGTGAAATAGAACGTTGGTCAAGTACACGAGTCCAAACCATGCGAGTCATTAATTCTACTAATTGATCATCAGTTAAATCCGGCATTAAATCTGGATTTACGATTTCTCCTTTTTCATTTAGAATTTGAACTAATTCAAATTGTTTATGAACAGCCTCAAATTGTTTCTTTACGTCGATAATAGCCTTCTTTGTTTTAGAAGCCATTTCGTATCCACCCTTTCGTCATTCACATTGTACAGTTTCAAATTCTTCATTAGTTAGGTATGCGTTTCATGTAACGCTCGTCCGGTCATTTACCCATCTAAATGGATTCTTTTAAAACTGCCATCCTGATTGTGTATTAATTATAATAGCGTAGTAAAAAGAAAAGTTATTCTATAGAAAGAAGCAGATTCCGGAAGCTTTTTTCTAAATTCCTATCAACTAATTACGCAGCCTCTCCAGTTATTACCACAAAATCCTCATTGAAAACATGGGTTTTAAGAGAGTTTGTGAAAAAACATTCATTCCTTCACAATGTTTCATAAAAAAACAGGAACTTTCCTTTTATTTAAAATGTTAATTCTGTTTTACTCAAAAACAAGAATTTTATTAATACACTAATCTTCTCTCTTAATTTACACTACCAAGATTATGAAGTCAATAAGTTAATCTCTAATTATTTTATCGCTTACAATGGCATTATAACTTAAATCATTCGCTTTCCAGTTCTGTATTAAAAAAAGATAAAACAGATGCAAACTGTTATATAATATTGCAACTCTCGCATTATCACACCTATTCCGACGTTTTATTTATAAAATATTGTTAGTTTGTGAATTCACAAACTTATAAATTTTTTCACCGTTTCATTTATACGAACAATATATCTATTTTATTTACAAATGTTCGTTATTTAAACTTTGCTATTTTTAACAAATATGCCTTTAGTCCTATGAAAACACGGTTTTTTCTTGGAAAGTAATATTTCATTCCTTTTTTTTCGTTCTTTTGTTAAAATAAGGTTATGTTATTAAAGAACAGGAGAGAATCAAATCATGCTTACAATGGACGATATTGTACGAGAAGGTCATCCAGCGCTTCGAGAAGTTGCAACAGAAGTGACTTTCCCGCTTTCAGATGAAGAAAAAAAATTAGGGCACGATATGCTCGAGTTTCTAATTAATAGTCAGGATGAAGAGTTAGCAGAAAAATACGGTTTGCGTGGTGGTGTTGGAATTGCGGCTCCACAACTAGCTGTAACAAAACGTTTCCTAGCTATCCATGTACACGATGAAAAAGATCGTCTTTATAGTTATGTGCTTTATAATCCAAAAATTCGTAGCCATTCTGTACAACAAGCTTGTCTTTCTGGTGGAGAAGGTTGCCTTTCCGTTGACCGTGAAGTTCCTGGTTATGTTGTACGTAGTGAACGAGTGACAATTGATGCCTTTGATGAAAATGGTACGCCACTTAAGCTCCGTTTTAAAGGCTATCCAGCAATTGTTGTGCAACATGAAATTGATCATTTGAATGGCGTTATGTTTTATGACCATATTAATAAAGAAAATCCATCTTACTTGCCACCTGATGTGGATGTATTTGGATGAAATGAATAAAACCCCGCAGGAATCTATATCCTGTGGGGTTTTTATTTTATAAATGTCCGCCAACTTTTTCTATTTTTATATCTAACTTGCGAAATTTACGTTCATAAGCATCGCCTGAAAAAAGAACTAAGTCTAGTTCATCATGTACGAAATTACCAGCTGTATCAATTAAAGTTTCCTCCATTAAACGCGTGTCAATTTTAGCAAAAACAGTATGATAGTCAGCATCTCTAATCGTTTGACCTACCGTACATTCAAAAATAATCGGGCATGAATCTATGTATAGTGCTCCGCTTTCACTTTTGGTTAGCTCAATCTGGTATTCTTTTACTTTATCGATACGCTTTCCGGATGAAAAGCCACCTTGTTCAATTAAATCGAACTGTTTAGTGGTCGGAAAATTCACGGCGAATTTCTCTCCCGGTTTTAAATAGTTGCTCGCGTTACTTTCGGCAGATATACCAATGACTAAAGTATCTCCAAGTGTATACGATGAGGATCCCGTTGACATTTGTGCTTCTCCTAGTTCATTTAAGTAAGTTAATAGAAAAACTGGATAAGCAGGGTAAAATTTGGTTGTGTCTAGTTTCTTTTTCATAGTTAGCACCTCTAGGTTTTAATTTTCTTTCTATTATAAAGTTCGTGAAGAGGAATTACAAGAATAAACCGGAACCTCGTAGATAGCTTCTTAGAGTGATTTTCTGGTAAAATAAATAGGAAAGCAGGTGGAAAACTTGGAACGTTATGATAGACAAATGCGAGTCGCAAATATAGGTAAAATCGGTCAAGAGAAATTGCTTTCGAAAACGATTCTGATTGTTGGTGTTGGGGCAATTGGTTCCTACGCGGCGGAAATTTGTGCGCGCATGGGTTTTGGGAAATTGATTTTAATTGACCGCGATTATGTGGAATTAAGTAATTTACAACGACAATCACTTTATACAGAACTAGATGCGCTCGAGAAACAAGCAAAAGCGTATGCGGCGCAGAAAGCACTATTGTTAATTAATAGCGAGATTGAAGTGGAATATATTGTTGACGATGCGAATATGACAAGTTTAACCCCTTTTGCTAAGAAAATTGATTACATACTTGATTGTACGGATAATTTTATGACTCGCGATTTTTTAAACCAATTTTGTTTTATCCATCAAATTCCTTGGATTTTTACTTCTTGTGCGGGAAATTATGCTAATCTTATGCCGATTATCCCTCCTGACTCTGCTTGTTTACACTGTTTGCTTGGTGATATTCCCCAAACAAATGCTGCAAGTTGCGATATTGTTGGAGTTGATGGCGCGCTCATTCCGATGGTCGCGGGAATGCAAGTTTCGTTACTTACACAAATGATTTTAAACCCTGATTTCACCGCAAATACATACTATCAAATAGATAATTGGCAGTTGAATTTCCAATCTCTAGTTGTCAAAAAACGCCCTCACTGCACAGGCTGCTCACCTGAAAAAGTACGTTCGGAAGTACCCTTTTCTAAGCAAACTATCGCACTTTGTGGACGAGATACCGTACAGTTTCACCTCCAAAATAAAAGTAACTACCGCGAAATAAAACAACGATTAGCGGAACAAAAAATGCTTTATACGGAAAATCCAGCTTTACTAAGTTTTAATTATGAAAAATATCAATTTGTTATTTTTAAAAATGGTCGTGTTTTACTGCATGGAACTGAAAATTTAGCGGAAGCAAAGAAAATATACCAACTATTTTTTAATTAAGGGAGGAAGTTATGGAGCAAAAAACGTTTATTAAGGTAACTTGTAGTATTTTGACGATTAGTGATACAAGGAATTTAGAAACCGATACGAGCGGCAAACTGATTCAATCTTTGTTAGAAGCTGCGGGGCATCAAGTGATTACACGGGTTATTGTTCCTGACGACGCCCCTCGTATAAAACAGGAAATGGACAAATTAGCGGCTAACGGTTCCTTTTGTTTAATTACAAATGGCGGTACGGGAATTGCTAAGCGCGATGTTACTTATGAAGCTTTATTCGCAACTATTCAGCAAGAAATTCCTGGTTTTGGAGAAATTTTTCGAATGCTTAGTTACGAGGAAGTTGGTAGCCGCGCGATGGTATCTCGTGCTTTTGCCGGTTTTTCGAAGAGCGGTTTGCTGATTTTTGCCTTACCGGGGTCAAGTAATGCTTCGAGACTCGCTACGGAAAAATTAATTATACCTGAATTACCGCATTTAATAGCGGAACGACAAAAATAAAACCATCCGGCCCGCGGGCCGGATGGTTTTATTTAACCACCAATTTGGCTCATACGTCGCCAAGTTGGTTTATTAGATTGAACTTCATCTTGTAATTTCAATGCCATTTCATGATTTTCTGGTTTATTATCAATTGCTTTTTGAACAAGTTGCATTAATTTTACTGGTTCATGTATAAATGGACGAATATTCATTTCCTCATCCCAGTATAAACATGCTTTAATATAGCCATCAGCTGTTAGTCGCAATCGGTTACAGCTATCACAAAAATGCGCGCTAACTGGGTGTATTACGCCAAATGTCCCTTTTGCTCCTTTAATCCGGAAGTTTTCAGAAGGACCATTTCCGCGAATCGAATCAACTGGTTCATATTCGAAACTAGCATCATCACACGCTTTAAAAATAGTATCTAGTGGTAAGTACTTTTCTTTCCAACTCGTACCCGCATGACCAATCGGCATATATTCAATAAAGCGAATATTAATGTCTTTATCTTTCGTAAATTGAAGGAAATCCGTTATTTCGTCATCGTTTTGCCCTTTGATTAAAACAACATTTAGTTTAATTGGGAATAGCCCAACTTCTTCCGCTTTTTGAATACCATCAAGCACTTTTTGCAAGCGGCCTCCACGTGTAATTGCTTGGAAACGGTCTGCATGCAAGGAATCCAAACTAATATTCACACGTGTTAATCCTGCTTCTTTCAAGGCCTCCGCTTTTTTCGCCAAATACATCGCATTCGTTGTAATCGAAATATCTTCTATCTCAGGAATTGCTCCAAGCCCGCGAACAATTTCCACAATATCGGTTCTAAGTAATGGTTCTCCACCCGTGATGCGAACTTTTTTGATGCCAAATTTCACCATTAACTCCATAAAACTGACAATTTCATCTTTGGATAGTACTTTTTCATGAGGCAAAAATGTCAGGCCTTCTTCGGGCATACAATACACACACCTTAAATTGCATCGATCTGTTACTGAAATCCTAATGTAATCGTGTACCCGCCCAAATTTATCCTTTAATAATTGCATAAAACAAAACTCCTATCCTACAAAATAGTTACGCTTCTGCTTTAAATGTCCCGCTTTTTCCACCTGTTTTTTCGACTAAATATGTTTTTTCTATTTGCATTCCTTTATCCATTGCTTTACACATATCATAAATTGTTAATGCCGCAACGGTAACAGCTGTCAGTGCTTCCATCTCTACCCCTGTTTTTCCAACAGTCACTACTTCTGATGTGATCGTTAATGCCGTCTTTCCATCATCATCAAAAGAAATATCGGCTTTGGTTGTCATGATTGGATGACACATCGGGATAAGTTCGCTCGTTTTTTTCGCGGCCATGATGCCAGCCACTTGTGCAACAGCCAAAACGTCTCCTTTAGCAATTTTACCAGCATGAATACGCGCTAAGGTTTCTTCGTTCATATGTATGGTAGCTCTAGCGATTGCACGTCGTTTCGTTTCTGATTTGCTCGTGACATCGACCATTTTCGCACGTTTTTCATCATTAAAATGGGTTAAATCGTCTTTATCCATCTAGTATCCTCCTTATCCACCGCTAACTGGTGGAATTACCGCGATTTCTGTTATTTCATTTGGCAAAATATCTTGATCGTGTTGAAATTCCATATTAACTGCCAACATACACGTTGCCAAATCCACAGCGATTTCAGGAAATTCACTACTAATGACTTCCCGAACTTCACCAACTGTTTCGCATTGCTGTAAATTTAACTTTACTTCTGTTTGCTTTGTTTTCTCAGCTAAAAAAGCGAAAAACTTAACCGTTGTGAGCATCTATGCCACCCCACCTTATTTGATCGACATCTTTTTCTTCTTTCCATATTGGTACTCGTTCTTTTAAACGTTCAATAATATATCTGGATCCTTCATAACAAGCAGCCCGGTGTGGTGTTGATACGCCAATAAACACTGCTATATCAGTTATTTCTAAAAGTCCTAATCGGTGGACGATGACTACATCTGCCCCCCACTTAGATTCTACTTCTGTAGCTAATTTGTTTAACTCTTTTAACGCCATTGCTTCATAAGCAGTGTAGCGAATTTCTTCCGTTTGAATATCGCCAGTCCATTCGCGAATTGTGCCGACAAACAGATTAATTCCGCCGTGATTTTTATTGATTAGTTTTTCAGAAAGTGGTCCGATTTCAATTTTTTCGTGTTGTAAAGCTACATATTTCATTGTAAAAACTCCTTGATTAACGTTTCAGCAAACATGTTTAAAGCTTCTTCTTCTCCGATAAAAATTGCCTCTTCTTTTAAAGCTAGATTGTGCGTAGCGATTTTATGAACGGCTTTGCTATTTTTTAAAAGCTCGATTTCTGCTTTTTCTCGAATTAAAATGATTTTTGGAAAAGGTCCTTCTTTATAGCCTTCTATGAGAACAATATCTGAGTCCGGTAGTTTTTGGATGGCAGTTTTTAAATCGATGCCAGTTTGTTCCATGACAGCATATTGTCTAGAATTCGCAATCACAACAGCTTCCGCACCACTTTCTTGAAAAGAATACGAATCTGTTCCAGCGTGATCAACAGAAAAGTCATGCGCATCGTGTTTAATGGCAGAAACCGTATAGTTTTCTTTGCGGCTAGCCCGTATTAGCGCATTAAGCAAGGTTGTTTTTCCACTATTTTTAAAACCAATTATTTGGAGGATAGTAGCCATGCTTCGACCTCTTCTCCTTGATATTTTCCAACCTTACCGCGTGGAATTTTAAATAAACAGGTTGTTAAATGAAGGTTTCCTAGCGCACTCGACATATCACTTCCTACCAATTCAACCAAATACTCTCCTTCTTCTGATAGATGATAGGTTCCTCGTAAAAATCGGTCAAAGCCATTATTCTTCGTGTAATCGCTCGCCATTTTTGCGCAGACTTTAGTAGTTGCCGTATTATCTTTTCCCATAAAGGTTG
This sequence comes from Listeria sp. Marseille-Q6474, assembly GCF_946902005.1. Taxonomy (NCBI): domain Bacteria; kingdom Bacillati; phylum Bacillota; class Bacilli; order Caryophanales; family Listeriaceae; genus Listeria; species Listeria sp. Marseille-Q6474. The sequence continues at coordinate 637,141 of NZ_CAMPPS010000001.1, forward strand.
TGAGTACGGGTTCTACCAATAAATAAAAACCTGTGAAACATGCACCAGGGTTACCCGAAAGCGCGATAACGAGTGTCTTATTCAACCACATTCCAGTTGTCGGACTACCAGGTCTCATTTGAATTTTATTAAAAAGTAATTCGGCCTCATGTTTTGCAATATCCGCCATAAAATCATAATCTCCAACAGAAACACCACCAGTAGTGACAATTAAGTCCGCAATTTCCGTCAGCTCATATAAACGGGCTTTTGTATCTTCATAGTTATCTGGTAGTTGTTCAGCCGCGCAGATTTCTGCATGGTGCACTGTTAGAAGATTTTCAAGTAGTGGTTGATTACTATTATAAATTTTGCCATCCGGAAGCGAATTTCCAGCAGGAACAAGTTCACTTCCTGTAGATAAAATAGCAACTTTTGGCTTTCTAATTACTTGGACTTCCGAAATACCAAATGATGATAGTAAACTTATCGAGCCTGCATTTAAAGTGTGTCCGCGGTCTAAGAGCAAATCACCTTTCGCAAATTCGGCGCCGATTTCCGTAATATTACTAGATTTTTGCGTATTTATAAGTACAATGTCATTTTTATTTTCAGCTTCTCTTGATTGTTCGAGCATAATAATTTTTGAGGCGTTATCAGGTACTTTTGCTCCTGTCATGATCCTCACTGTTTCGCCGGGTTTTAGTGGTTTATCATATGTTTTACCACAAGGAACCTCTGCTACGACATGTAAAGTAATCGGATAATTGCCGTCATCTTCTTCTGTAATTGCAAACCCATCATAACCAGAACGTCTAAAATACGGCGCGGGAAACGGCGCAAAAATCGGTTCTTGTAAAACTTGATTTAACGCTTCCGTGACATTTTTTCGTTCGACAGGAAGATGCGTTATTTGGTTACATAATACTTCTCTCGCTTGTTCCATTCTAATGGTGTTTCTTTTTTCAATCATCTGGGCGCACTTCCCTTCTATAAATCATGTATGCGTTTTCTTTAGTACCAATATACAGGAGTTTTGCCGTTTTAAAAAGTAAAGCGACTTCTAATTAATCCGCTGCTTTAAATCCGTATTTTTCAAGTATTTTTTGTGCTTCTGATTTATTCATAAAGTCGAGGAATGTTGTGGTAGGTTCTTTTTTCTCTGAATCAGTTACTTGTGCGCTATAGTAGGCAATTGGGGCATGAAGTTTTGCATCAATTTTCGCTTTCACTTGTACTTTTTTACTTAAAATCGCATCCGTTTGGTAAACGAAGCCTGCATCTGCGTTCCCCGCTTCGACATACGATAAAACTTGGCGAACATCTGTCGCAAGAACGAGTTTTGCTTTTTCTGTATTATAAAGATTTAAATTTTCAAGTGTTTGCTTAGCATAAGCGCCTGCTGGGACAGATTCCGGATCTCCAATGGCAATTTTATCGGCATTATCCAGTAATTGTTCTAAACTTAATCCTTCCTTCTGTTCAGCATTTTTCGGTTCAATTAACACAAGGTCATTCCCGGCAAATTCTTTCGTGTTTTCGGCTAATTTTTGTTTACTTAATGTATCTGCATCTTTTTTACTTGCTAAAAGGACACCATCAATTGGCGCACCACTTTCCACGCGTTCACGAATTTGCCCAGAACCACCAAAGTCAAAAGATAATTTAATAGATGGATATGCTTTTTCGAAAAGCGGTTTTACGTCATCCATCGTATCTTTTAAGCTTGCCGCTGCTGAAATATGTATAGTTGTTGTTTTTGCTTTCTCTGAAGTATTCGCGCATGCACCTACAAGTAGTACTAATAAGCAGCTTATAAGTATCGCTATTTTTTTCATCGTTCATCCCCCTTTTTTATTTAGTTACATTGTACTTAAGTTTGACATTTTATACCAGAGAGAACGATAATAATAGAAGTACTAGAGGGTTATTCAGGAGGAGTTTTATGTTTACATCTGTTTGGCATACACTACTTGTTGCCACAATTTCTACGTTTCTCGCATTTATGACGATGTTACCACTGAGTTATTATTTTGCTGGTCGAAAATCACGCTTTCAGTTACTTGTGGAGATTTTAATTTTACTTCCGCTTGTTTTACCGCCAACTGTGGTCGGTTTAGTATTACTGAATGTGCTTGGCCGCAATGATTTTATTGGTGGTGTGCTTTGGGATACTTTTGATTTTAGTTTTATCTTTTCCCTTAGTGGTGCTATCGTTGCGACGACGATTATTATTTTACCAATTATGTATCAAGGGCTTAAATCAGCCTTTTTATCGATTGATCACGAACTTGTATGGGCAGCAGAGACTCTTTCAGCGAATAAAAAACAGATTTTCACAAAAATTATTTTACCGAACTGCTGGCAACCAATTTTAGCAGGAGTTTTGCTTAGTTTTTGCCGGGCGATGGGTGAATTTGGCGCAAGTTTGATGGTAGCCGGATACATAGAAGGAAAAACCGATACAATAGCTTCAAGCATCTATTTTATGGTTCAACAAGGCGACATGCGTACTGCGATTTACCTGGGACTAATTAACGTTATTATCGGCGTATTTGCGCTACTTGTCATTCATGTTTTGACCGTACGCCAAAGTAATTTAACGAGGGGGATGTAATTATGCTGAGATTACAATTTCATAAAAAACTTCCTTTTCATGATTTAAATATTGATTATACGTTTGAAAAACCAGTAACTGCGATGATGGGCGCAAGTGGTTCTGGAAAATCAACGTTATTCCAATGCGTGAGTGGATTAAAGAGCATCGACGGCGGGATTATCGAATTTGATGGAACACCGTGGGACGATTCGAATATTTCCTTACACCTTCCAGTAACGGAACGAAAAGTCGGTTACTTATTCCAAAATCTAGCTTTATTTCCAAATATGAATGTTTATGAAAATATCGCGTTTGGCTTAAAAGTGAAAAAAAAGAAGAAAAAAGAACAAGCAGAAATCCAACAACAAGTAAGAAAAATGAGTGATTATCTGCAAATTTCGCACCTACTATATTCTTCTGTTCAAAAACTTTCTGGCGGTGAGAAACAACGTGTTGCGATGGCACGAGCGATGATTACTGAGCCGAAATTACTGTTACTTGATGAACCTTTCAACGGGCTAGATGAAGAAACACGTTTAATTTGTATGAAATTAGTTGGTCAGATGGCCAAAGATTTCCATATACCAGTTATTTTTGTAACGCATTATGCCTCGGAAGCAGAAATGATGACGGAAGAAATTTTAGTTATGAGAGATGGTCGACTTGAAAAACGCAAAAGTTAATGTGGGTATTGTATTAGCTGGTGGAAAGTCTAGCCGTTTTGGCAAGTCAAAAGCCCTTTTCCAGAATGAGGCGACTGGGAAAACATGGGTGGAGCTCACTGTTAATAAGTTGAAGCCATTTTGCGAAATGGTTTTCGTATCCGCAAATCAAGAAAATTATCAAAAACTAGTTGCGCTTTTTCATGAGGACTCAGCTATTCAAATTATTCCCGATCAACCAGCATATAAAGATTTCGGGCCGCTTGGTGGAATTTACGCTGTCATGGCTCAAAAAAATGCCTACCACGAAGCTAACTACCTGATACTTCCTGTCGATATGCCTTTTTTAACTTCCAGCGAAATTAGTCGATTAGCTGCATTTCCAAATCACTTTGCAAAAACAGCAGAGGAAAATCACTATTTGGTTTTGAACATTCCCTACTCGCGTGAAATCTTACATAATTTATTGCAAAAAGAACAACATCGTGTTCGCGGCTTACTTGAAAAACTACAAACTAAGCCGTTAGAATTTGAAAATGAAGCACCATTTAGGAATATCAACCGCCAAAATGAACTTTTTTAACCTTTTCTTATGCTTTTCTTTAGTTATGTTTGGTAAACTAGAGAAAAGCATGAGAGAGGTTTTTTTATGAAATTTTTTCGCTTACTGTGGGTATTTACTTGGAAACAAGCACTTTGTTGTCTTTTTCCGGGCATTATTTTCATTTCACTCGCCCTTACAAAACTAATTGAAATTCCTTTTATTGCGCGTTATGACTTACTTTTAATCATTTGCCTCGTCACACAAATTGTCCTGATAAAGTTTGGGTTAGAAACTTGGGATGAACTTAAAGTTATCATGATTTTTCACTTGATTGGTCTGGGGCTTGAAATTTATAAAGTACATATGGGATCTTGGAGTTATCCAGAACCTGGTTTAATGAAACTCTTCGGCGTACCACTGTATAGCGGATTTATGTATTCAAGCGTGGCAAGTTATATTTGTCAGGCCTGGAAGAGATTTGATCTTAAAATGACAAATTGGCCAAATATTTGGTTAGTAAGTAGTCTTTGCATAGCGATTTACGCGAATTTTTTCACGCACCATTTTATTATGGATTTTCGGTGGATTTTGATTATTTTAGTTCTCCTACTATTCCGAAAAACATATGTTTATTTTAAAGTTAGCGCTACTCAGCTCAAAATGCCTTTATCTTTTTCATTTTTATGTATTGCATTTTTTATCTATCTCGCGGAAAATATTGCTAGTTTTTATGGTGCTTGGGCGTATCCTGATCAGCTTGTTGCTTGGCGGCCAGTGCATGTCTCAAAAATAACGAGTTGGTACTTACTTGTGATTATTAGTATTATTATCGTCGCGCAACTTAAATTCATTAAACAGAAATGGGAACAGGACCAAATAACAACAAAAAGCGAGGCTACACTGAAATAGTGGCCTCGCTTTTGATTTAAATTAGTTTTAGATGCTGAAGCGCTTTATAAACGCCATCTTCATCCACATGGTCAGTAACATAATCCGCAACTGCTTTCACTTCGTCGCGACCATTTCCCATTGCAACACCGGTGCCAACAGCTTGTAGCATCGCGATGTCGTTAAGTCCGTCGCCAAATGCATAAGTATCTTCCATCGAAAAGCCAAGTTTTTTGATCATCTGCTTAATACCTTCCGCCTTGGAACCGTCTGCTGGACAAACATCTACTGAAACATCATGCCAGCGCAAGAAACTATATTGTTTAAATTCTTTTCGGTAATAAGCATCATACGACTCATCACAAAACAGTAAACACTGATAAATATCTCGACCTTGATAATAATTAGCATCTACTTTAGGGTAATCCCTTTTAATAGAATTCATTCCAATCGTAATTCGGTCATGATCTGGTAAATTCGCACGCATGGAATCTTTTCCTGAAAAAACAATTGGGTGCTCATGCTCCGATGCCACAGTAATTAGTCGTTCTAATGACTCGGTTGGCAATGGTTTAGCATAGATTTCTTTCCCTTCAAAGATAACATATTGTCCGTTATAACAAATGTAGGAATTAATATCTAGTTCTTTTCTTATTTCATCTAACATAAATGGGCCGCGACCCGTTGCAATAGCAACATAAATACCATTTTCTTTCAATTTAGCAATCGCTTGTTTTGCTGAAGCTGGAATTTCTTTTGTTTCACCTACAAGCGTACCATCTACATCGAAAAATACAATTTTACTCATCAATTAAACGCCTCAATCCTCTATCCATTTTAAAATCACTTAGCTTAAATTATAGCAGAAAGCGACCAAAAAATCACAAACTGTCGGGCTTTGGCAAAATTAATTATACTTTCTAGTAGCAATTATCTGGATTTATGGTATATTAGAAAGAAGGATATAGATCGGATGAACATTTATAGAACAACAATGGAACGTGAAAAAAAGTTTATAATTACATCTTTTACTCGGAAATTTGTTTCAAATTCCCAAAATAAAGGTATGCAATTATAACGGATAAGAAAATTGTTATACGTGCACAGCTATTTTTATACATTAGTCTGTGGTAATTTTTCTTTGTCTTTTTTATGCCTAATTGTTAGTATCTCGTGCACCCATATCCGCTTGCTACTAAGTCCACAACTGAAAGCAAGCCAATTATTACTGAATAATTATTAGATTTTCGACCAGAGAATCTATTTTTAAAAACTAAACTTAAAATTTAAGGAGAGAAAAACATGATTTTTAAAGTATTTTATCAAGAAACACTTACAGAAACACCCGTACGCGAAAAAACACAATCTTTGTACGTAGAAGCGGAAAGCGAAGTAAAAGTACGCCAACTTTTAAAAGATGAGCCTTTCCACATCGAATTTGTCGAAAAAATTAGTGACGCGCACTTAGCTTACGAAAAGGAAAACCCAGACTTCGCGCTCTGGGAAAAATAAGCCTATATGAAATTTGTAAAAAATAATGAGACAGCTGTTTTCGCCCTCGGTGGACTAGGCGAAATCGGTAAAAACACATATGGCGTACAATTTCAAGACGAAATTATTCTAATTGATGCAGGAATCAAGTTCCCAGAAGACGAACTTCTTGGGATTGACTATGTTATTCCTGACTACAGTTATCTAGTAAAAAATAAAGATAAGATTAAAGGACTTTTTATCACCCATGGTCATGAAGATCACATCGGTGGCGTTCCTTACTTACTTCGCGATCTTAATATCCCAATTTATGCTGGGAAGCTTGCGAGTGCTCTTATTCGCAACAAATTAGAAGAACATGGTTTGCTTCGTCAAACTAAAATTTATGAATATGAAGAAGATGACGTTTTTAAATTCAGAAAAACTAGCATCTCATTCTTCCGTACAACACATAGTATTCCTGATACGTATGGTATTGTTGTCAAAACTCCATCAGGTAATATTGTTCACACTGGTGACTTCAAATTTGATTTCACACCAGTTGGTGAACCTGCTAACCTGACAAAAATGGCTGAAATTGGTAAAGAAGGCGTCCTTTGTTTACTATCAGATAGTACAAACGCTGAGGTGCCAAATTTCACAATGAGTGAACGCGTTGTTGGTGAAAGTATTAAAAACATTTTCCGCGACGTTGAAGGACGAATTATCTTCGCTACCTTCGCATCCAATATTTACCGTTTACAACAAGTAGTTGAATCCTCTATCGAAACTGGCCGTAAAATTGCTGTTTTCGGTCGTAGTATGGAATCAGCCATGGAAATCGGTAAGCAATTAGGTTATATTCAAGCTCCAAAAGATACATTTATTGATGTGCATCAACTTAATAAAACACCAGCAGGAAATGTGACGATCCTTTGTACAGGAAGTCAAGGTGAACCAATGGCTGCTCTTTCAAGAATTGCTAATGGTACTCACCGTCAAATCCAAATTCAACCAGGTGATACGGTAGTCTTCTCGTCTTCCCCTATTCCTGGTAATACGACAAGTGTTAACCGCACAATTAACTTACTTTATCAAGCTGGTGCAGAAGTTATCCATGGTAAAGTAAATAATATCCATACTTCTGGTCACGGTGGTCAACAAGAGCAAAAACTTATGCTACGTCTTATGAAACCTAAATTCTTTATGCCAATTCACGGTGAATTCAGAATGCAAAAAATTCATGCTGAATCTGCCGAAGAGTGTGGCGTACCAGAAGAAAATAGTTTCATTATGGCAAACGGTGATGTCCTTGCGTTAACAAGTGAGACAGCTCATGTTGCTGGTAAAATCCATGCTGCTAGCGTCTATATTGATGGTAGCGGAATTGGAGATATTGGTAATATTGTTCTGCGCGACCGTCGCATTCTTTCTGAAGAAGGACTTGTTATTGTCGTCGTTTCAATTGATATGAAAAACTCACGTGTCATGGCTGGTCCTGACATCATCTCTCGCGGATTTATTTATATGCGTGAATCCGGTAATTTAATCGGAGAAGCTCAAGGTCTTCTTACACGTCACTTAAATAAAGTAATGGAGCAAAAAACAACGCAATGGTCTGAAATCAAGAACGAAATTACAGATACTTTGCAACCTTTCTTGTACGAAAAAACAAAACGACGTCCAATGATTTTACCTATAATCATGGAAGTATAGTTTTAAAGACGATAAATGGTTTCAAAATCATTTATCGTTTTTTGTTGATTTCTCAGAAAGACGATGGTATGTTTAAACAAACTAAATAAGAAAGACGAGGAAAATTTTATGACAGAAACTAGGACAGAAACGAAGCAAAAAAAACCGTCCACTTTTACTAAAGTTATGAAAATTGCTAGCGTTACACTTTTAGGAATTCTCTTTTTCTCCATTACAGGTTTGGCAGCGAAGTATTACATCACCGTTCAAAATACTTTTACAAAAATAAATGTCCCTTTAGAAACAAGTAATAAAACAACAAGTGATTTAGAAAAGAAAAAACCTTTTTCCGTATTACTTATGGGTTCTGATGCTCGCCCCGGTGAAACGAATGGTCGAGCAGATACAATTATCCTTGCAACAGCTAATAAACAACAAAACGAGGTCGAAATGGTCAGCATCCCTCGTGATACAAAAGTAGATTATGGAAATGGCGATATTGGAAAAATCAATGCTTCCTATTCGAACGGAGGCCCTTCAGGAACCGTTTCAGCAGTTGAAAAACTAATGCCAGGTGTTCCGGTAGATTATTTTATTTCTATCAATATGGAAGGCTTTAAAGACCTTGTTGACGCAGTTGGTGGTATTACAGTTTATAATGACATTGATTTAACAGAAGTAAATAGCAAATTTGTAAAAGGAAATATTACTTTAAATGGGACGGACGCTTTACAATATGTCCGCATTCGTCACGAAGATCCTCGCGGTGACTTTGGTCGTCAAGATAGACAACGCGACGTTATTATCGGTATCGCGAATAAAGTTATAAGTTCATCAGGCGTATCCAATTTCGAAAGCATCATGAAAGCTGTTGGAGATAATTTCCAAACTAATATGACGCTTACAGATATTACTTCTATGGCTACCAATTATTCTTCCGTTCTTAAAAACGTTGATTCGCAAGAGCTTAAAGGTGAAGGAGAAATGATTTATAGCGAGTCATACGGATTCGATTTATATTATTTTGCACCAGATGAAACTGACTTAGAACGTGTAATTAACATGTTTAAGAAGAGTTTAGATATAACTGAATAAAAATAAAAGATGACTGAGGCCCATTAAGCTTCAGTCATCTTTTTTATTGATGCTTCGTAATCAACGTTTCCATTTCATTAATTACCTTTTTGCACGCTTGTTGATGATAATCAAAGACAATTTCATAATCAGGTTCTACTTCTTTATCTAAAGTCACATGATAAAGGATTTCAATATTATTAATCGCCCGTTCTACTAATATGGTAAATTGGAGCATTGGTTCTTCTGAATTTACATCTCCAACAAAACTACTATCAGTAATAATTTGTTCTCGCGTTTTTCGTAGATCAATTAATTGCTTCCATAAGTCTTTAATCTTCGGTGCGAGCGCTTTAGCATCTTCAGAATTAATCTCTAGCGCTTTAATGTTTGCCAGTAAATCTTTTTCTTTAGAGATGAAAACTTGATTTAATTTTTTAGCTTTTTTCCGTGGATAAAGCGCATAAACAAGAAAACCAATCGCTAGGCCGATCATCGTATCAAATAAGCGATCTCTTAAAAAGACAATCGGCTCCCCGTCTCCTTTACCAACTAATACCATCACCGTAATAACAACAATAACCATCGTGAATTTTTTAGTGAAAAGATAGCTCAGTGCAACAGCAAGCGCCGCGCCAATTGGAATCATAATATAGTGATGGTTTGGTACTAAAAGATATACAAATGCTGCAAGTAACCCACCAACTATCGTCCCAACAATACGTTCAATACTAGATTTATAGGTTGCCCCTTTTGTCATTTGAGCAGTGATATAAATGGCATTAAAGACATATGTCGGATAAACAATCCAATCACCCATTACCGGGAAAAGCAAAATAGCTATTGTAATACTAATTAAGACTTTAGCAACACGGGGATCAAGAGCAAGGCGCTCTTTCATTGAAATTTTTTTCATTTCTTGTCCCCTCCTTCAGCTAATTCAGCCATTCCTTTTTTAATAGCTAGAAAGTTGTCAACGAATTTTTTCACGTGAAAAGAAGCAACTGGGTTTGTTTCTTTGGCGTTAATCTCAGTTGAAACTTCGACATTTATTGTGGCTAGCGCTTTTTTTGCTTCTTCCGACAAACCTACCCTACCAATATCCTCAAGCGTTTGCATATGAAAAAAGAGCTGTAAATAATTCGGCAGTAACGCTTGATAAATTTCCACATGACGCGGATTCATATTTTTACTAGTGCCATATTCTTTAATAAACATTTGCGATTGTACAAAAATACTATACAATGGTTTCGATACAAATTTCCCGTTATTTTTAAAAACGCTTTCCATTTCTTTATCAAATAGTCCCATTAATTGCTTCATAATCGTCTGGACAGTTTTTTCAAGCGGCAAATGGACGTACCTTACAACGAGTCTTACTAAAATAAAAAATACAAATACATCAACGAGTGCTACTATCACCATTACATATAGCGGCATTGGCAAATCTTCTGTCCCAAGAAAATAAAGCGCTGTCCCAATTGCTAGCGTCATCACCATGTATTTTTGCGGCATCGTAAAATTCACTATTAAAATAACAATTAACATTACAAAATAATAAATATATACATTGATTGGAAAAAAGTAAGTACTGATAATAACGAATGCGCACGCTAACGTAAAAGCTATCGCAATTTGAGGAATGACTTTTCGAGTAATCCCATATGTAGGTTGCATGGAAATAATCCCTATTAAAACAACAATAGGTAAAACTCCAGCCAAATCAGGAAAAATAACAGTATGAACAATAACACAAATACTTGCATAAATAAATGCTTGCAACATTTGAATTAATCCTCGCGCCCCAATTTTATCTAGCAAAAATTTTTTCATCAGTTCCCCTCTCTTCTATCACGTTTACTTAAGCTCTGTAACTATAATAGAAAATAAATGATTAGATAGCAAGTAAACAATAAAAAAACCTAGGCATATAATAGATATTGTTGCACATCTTCATATATTGCATAGGTTTTATGTTTATTGAATTTTTTCTTGTAATCGCTCAATGTCGTCATCTGAACCAATAACGATTAAAATATCTCCTTCATGAAGTACATCATTTGCTTCAGGAGTAATAATCATTTGCTTGTCTTTTTTTATGCCGACGATGTTAACGCCAAATGAGTTACGAAAATCTAAGTCAACAAGACTTTTGCCGAGGAAACGCGGGTCAGATACCGAAATCTCCACTAAGCTATATTCATCAGAAAGTTCTAGATAATCAAGCATGTTTTTCGATACGATATAATGCGCAATTCGTCGTCCCATATCCCGCTCTGGATGGACAACTCGGTCAGCTCCGATTTTATCTAGTAATTTAGCATGCTTATCATTCGTTGCTTTTGCAGTAACATATTTTACGCCCATTTCTTTTAAAATCAATGTCGTTAAAATACTTGACTGAATATCTTCACCAATTGCGACAATAACATGCTCGAAATTTCGAATACCTAATTGACGAAGCGCGTTTTCATCGGTTGAATTCGCGATAACTGCATGAGTAGCAATTGACATATATTCATTTACCCGTTCTTCATCAGAATCGATGGCAAGCACTTCCATTCCTTGTTCGACAAGTGAACGACAAATACTTCCGCCAAAGCGCCCAAGACCGATGACTGCAAATCCCTCTTTCATGTGTAGCTTACCTCCCTGTTACTTTTTTTCTACTAAATCATGTTTAAATGCATAGATTGCAGCTTGTGTGCGGTCTTGTACATCTAATTTGGATAAAATATTACTTACATGTGTTTTTACTGTTTTTAAAGTGATGAATAGTTCATCCGCGATTTCTTGATTCGATTTACCTTCTGCAATAAGAAGTAAGATTTCATTTTCGCGATTCGTTAAATCATCATGTAGGTTTTTTTCTGGTTTAGCGGTTAGTCTTTGCATCATTTTACCAGTTACTTCTGGTTCAAGGACAGAGTCACCGCCGTATGTAGCTCGAATCGCATCGGCAATTTCACTCGCTGTCGAGGTTTTTAACATATAACTGCTCGCTCCAGCTTCGAGTGCCGGATATACTTTTTCATCGTCAATAAAACTGGTGACGATAATAATTTTTGCTTCTTTCCAATTCTTCATAATTTCTTTCGTTGCTTCAATGCCATCCATCTCATCCATAACTAAATCCATTAAGATAATATCTGGGCGCAACTCTAAAGCCATATCAGCGCCTTCTCGGCCGTTTTCTGCCTCGCCGACTACTTCCATATCATCTTGAACAGAAAGATAAGCTGACACGCCTATACGTACCATTTCATGATCATCTACTAGTAAAACTTTTATCATTCGTTTTCCACGTCCTTTTTCGCAACAAGTGGGATTTTTATTTCTACGCTAGTTCCTCGTCCTTTAAAGCTAATTATTTTAATGGTACCACCAAATTCAGCGACTCGTTCACGCATATTTTGTAAACCGTAAGAACCTTGACGAACATTATCCATATCGAATCCTACACCGTCATCAACTACTTTCATTACGGCTAAATTATCCATTGTCACTAACCGTACTTCTAATAATTTTGCTTTGGAGTGACGCAAGGTATTCGATAGTAATTCTTGCACTATCCGGAATAAATGATCTTCAATACCTTTTTGCAAATTAATATCTTCAATTTGCCATTCGACTTCGATTGGTAATTTCGTTGTTAATTCTTTTAATAATTGTTCTATACCCGTTTTTAATGATTTTCCTTCGAGCTGCGTTGGTCGCAAATGAAGTAATAGCGCACGCATCTCAGATTGGGATTCATTGACAATAGACTCTACCATTTTTAGTTGCTTTTGCATAGCGGGAGTTGCGCTTTTTTCGCTTTGCTCATTTAAGGCAGATAATAGCATCATCGCTGCGAATAATTGTTGACTCACAGAATCATGTAACTCGCGCGCAATCCGGTGACGCTCTTCTGACAAAATAGCTTCTTTCGTTTGACCACTTGATTCAGCGCGATCACTTGCTAGCTTTTGAGTCAGAATCGTTTGTGCTTTCATCTTATCACGCAAACGGTCGATTTGCTTATAGACTTGCTGTACTTCTAAAAAAGTTTCATCTTCTTCACTAGTAATCTTTTTTTCTAAATCACCTTGTCCTAGCAGCCGAATCGAAAAGTCAATCGACTCAAACTTTTGCTTAACAAAATAGCCAAGTAAGCCGCCAATAATTAAACCTATCGAAATAGCTGTCAGCGGAACAAAGACGATAAAAGGAATGTAAAATATTTTTTGTTCAATTAAGATTTTATACCAAGAACCTTCACTGAAAAAATAGTATCCTACAGTTCCAATGGCTGTTGCAACAAGGAGTAATCCTGAGCAAACTACCATCATTAGTTTCGAAAAACTCATAACCTGATCACCTCTAAATCTCCGAAGATTACAGAAGTCATGATTTTCACTTTTCGTGCGGAACTTTCGTAATTATCTGAGTAGACCTTGATGCTATTATTTTGGATAGAGGTGCTTTCTTTATCATATTGGATATTTCCGAAAATCGCGGAGTGTTCGATACAAATGCCAATATCAAATGGAACGAGGATGCGAATTTTCCCGGATACACTGCGAATCATAATAATACTTTCGCCAGTCGGAAGCACCGTATTTCCTAGATCAAGAATCGTATCTCCTATTCCTGTTTGAATATTGATGTCATCCCATTCGTACACGACGTCTAATATCCGCTGATTACCAAACCACTGATTACGAATAAATTTACCCGTGCGATCAATTTTACTGTCTGGCTCTCTCGTTTTAAGCATTAATAATTGGGGTGCCCGCTTCCGGCTTATATAATGAATAATCGCATAAATACCTGCAACAACAAGTCCAACTTTAAAAGTAGTTGTTAACAGCACTGCAATAATGATAAATACGATACCAATAAATAGTGAGTTTTTTGCGCTCTTTTTCGTGGCACTTGCTTTCCTTGATGTAAAAATGAAGAATATTCCGAGTGCAAATAAAATGAGTAGTTCCCACTGGAATAACATCTCAAGACCAACACCAACAATAATCGCAATTAAAAATATAAAAACAACCGAGCTTTCCATTTTTTTCAAGCTGACACACCTCCTTAAGCCATTCTTTAGACAAAGTTATTTCTCGATTTTTCGCTACTTTGTACAGCTGTGTTTATTATAGCGATGATTTGCTAGTGGAAACAAACCGCGCTAGTTGGAACAATCTCTACTACTTTAGTCGGATGCCTCTTCTGTTAACTTAGTAATTACTCCATTTTCTTGTGTAATCCGTCTTGCTTTTAAAAGTGTACCAATTGCGCGTTTAAATTGTGCCTTACTAATTCCGAATTTAGCACGGATTGCATCTGGATCTGATTTATCTCCAAATGGCATTTCCCCGCCAACACTTCGTAAGTAAGTTAATATCATTTCCGCATCGTCATTTAATACTTCATGGGCTCTACCACGTAATGATAAATTAAGTGAGCCATCTGGTTTCACTGCAATAACACGGGCTTTTACACGTTCTCCCATTCTCGGTTCTGCAGTCCGTTCACTTTCATGAATAAAGCCAATATGGAAATCATCTGTAAAGACAAAGGAGCCAACTTTAAGTAATCGATAAATGGTTCCTTCCACATTTTGATTAAAAAGATCTTGATCTGCACGAACCGCAATTGCGCGGAATTGTTCTTCTTCAGCGAGAACTCCCCACACGCGATTTTCTTCGTCTACTCGAAGTGCAATCATCACTCGGTCTTCTTTTTTCGGCCATAAATGTGGTAGTGCAGGCAAATCATCTAATGATACAACGACGTCTTTTTCGATACCAATATCCACAAATACGCCTAAATGTTTGCGTACTTCGGTTACTGTGCCCCAGCCGTAATGTCCAACTTGAATTTTTGGAATAATTGTTGTTGCGCGGATTTCTCGGTCGTAGTCAACAAAAATAAATGCTGTTACTTCATCTCCAACAGCAAGTTCTGTTTCATGTGTATTCGATTTAGATAAAAAAACAGTCACTTCATCTTTCTCTAGGAGCCAACCTGTTTCTTTAATTTCTTTTACTGTCATTACTTGGCTTTTGCCAATATAGTTATTCATTTTTTTCCACCTTTATTTTAAGAATAGTCTTGTTTCATTATAGCGTATCTAGACTCGTAAGGCTACCTGCTACGTAGAATCAATCTTGGTTAATATGCTGCTTTAAAATATTGATTTTTTCTTTTAAAATGTCTTTTGCAAAATCATTCGTTTCTCTAGCTGCACTTCCGACGTGATAATCTGTATGATTTAGCGTTTCTTGAAAGATAGCAATATTTTCAGGTTTAACGCCACTTCCAACTAGAATTTTAAATGAACTTGGATTTTCTTTACTGTCATTTATCCACCGTTTAAGGCGTGGCAAAGAATCAAGTGCACTAGCTGTTCCACCTGAAGTTAATAATTGATTAATGTCTTGGCCGTATGTACGTAAAACTTGGTAGCTTGCTTCAATATCTTTTGTTGCTTCTAGCGCACGATGGAAAGTAAGATCTATGTCACCTTTCCACTCAATCACTTTTTCTAGAAGCTCTTGATCAATGTTTCCGTCTTCCGTTATTCCACCATAAACGATACCTTTGACCCCAACTTCTTTTGCAAGTTCAATATCTCGTTCCATCACAATTCTAGCAGGCTCATCGTATACAAATGAAAAACTATGAGGGCGAATCATCATCATCGCCGGAAGTTTTGAAGCACGAACGATTTCTTTAATAGCACCGTAGCTAGGCGTTAGGCCACCTTCACTTATAGCAGAAACTACTTCCATTCTATTTGCGCCATATTTTTCTGCTAAGTACGCATCTCTTGGGTTTTGAACTATCACTTCTAACATTTATTTTCGCTCCTTTTTATTACTAATTACCTTCATTCTACCCTTTTAACACGCAAATGAATACTAAAAAATCCATGAAAAGAAAATTGGCTTCTCATGGATTTTGTGCTTATTATTTTAAATTTGTAGTAAATACTTCTGTTTTCCCAGCAACCGTATTTGGAGTTCCAGCGAATTGAAAATCGTATTTGCCTTCTGAGCTATTAGTTACGACCATTGGAACCACTGTACTTGCGGCATTTTTCTTGATAAAATCAAAGTCCGCTTCAACGATTGGATCGCCTACTTTTACTTTATCGCCAACGTTTACTAACACGTTAAAACCTTCTCCGTTTAATGATACCGTTTCTAAACCGATATGAACGAGAATTTCCTGCCCCATATCCGTGCGAATACCAAAAGCATGTTTCGTTTCTGCAAGTTGAATAATTTTCCCATCAACTGGCGCTACGATTGTGCCGCTTTCTGGTTTAATTGCAATACCTTCGCCCATCATCTTTTGATTAAAAACTGGATCTGGAACATCTTCTAACGCAATCAGTTGTCCAGTCACATGAGCAAATACGGTTTCATTTTTACTTTTTTTCAAGAATTTTTTAAACATCCATCTTCCTCCTAGCAAATTCATCAATTAACTATTATTTTACCTTTTTAGTGAAGAAAAGGCACGGAGAAAGTATCAAGTATAGCTTGAACTTCTTCATGCCTTTTCCAAAGTTTATTTACTTATTTTTAAATCTTCAATGGAGTTAATGTTTGTCATGTATTTTGGAACTGCTAAGCCGATTTTCGCACCTTTTAAGTTCGGTCCTAAATCTTCAAACTTTCCTTTGTAATCTTTGTAGTAGATTCCGGAAGTGTTTGGTAGCCATGCAGCGACCATTCCATCTGCTGCATCTGTTGCGACAGACGCCCACATTGGTTGAATTTCCATTGCTTGAATGGTTGGTTTATAGCCAACTTGTTTCAAAGCTTCTGCAACAACATTCGTTGAGGCAATTTCTGAATCCCAAGCTACATAAGTAAGCTTGATTTCATCGCCATCTACTTTTTCCACGCCATCGGTCCATTTTGCTACTTTTTCTGGATTGTTTTTAATCCACTTTTTAGCAGCTTCTTCTGGGTCTACTCCGTCATTAACTTCTAGCATTACTTCAGACATATCTTCAGCAGTCCAGAAGAAATTATCTAGCACTTTGTAGGCAGAAGGTTTTTCTTCTTTCAAACCTTTGCGGACAATTGTGTGGATATTTTCAGCGTTTCCAAAAACATTTTTAGGATCATCTAAAAATTTCAAGTCGAATTTTGTAAACATCCAGTGAGGTGTCCAACCAGTCACAACAATCGGGCGCTTATCTTTCATCGCTTTTTGTAGTGTACTAGTCATAGCCGCAGTCGAACTTGTTTGTAACTGCCAATTGTCATCATCTAAATGATAATCTTTAATCGCATTTTGTGTTGCAAGCATAATTCCTGCTCCAGCATCAATTCCTGTGATTGTATAATTGATTTGTTCGCCTAAATCTTTTTTCGCGTCATAAGGAGCAAGGGTTGTCCCGCAGGCTGCTAAAGTGAAAATAAGCATAGCCAAAACTGCGGTGGTGATTAATTTTTTTAGCAATCTACTCTCCTCCTTATTCTGATTTCGCTTTTTTATTGAAAGCTTGTGTTAGACGGTCTAGGATAATTGCTACGATAACAATCGCAATCCCAGCTACAAATCCGCCACCAGCGTCATTACGTCCTACTGCAAAGTAAACACGTGTTCCAAGTCCCATTGCACCAATCATCGAAGCAATTACAACCATGGAAAGTGCTAACATGATACTTTGGTTAATCCCAGCCATCATGGTCGATTTCGCCATTGGTAGCTGTACTTTCCATAGTTTTTGCCAAGGTGTTGAACCAAATGAATCTGCTGCTTCAACAAGCTCAGTCGAAACTTGGCGAATACCTAGGTTAGTCATACGAACAGTTGGAGGCATTGCGAAAATAACAGAAGCAACTACCCCTGGAACCATCCCAATTCCGAAAAATGCTACGGCTGGAATTAAATATACAAAGGCAGGCATTGTTTGCATAAAGTCAAGCACCGGTTTAAAGATGCTTTCAACGATACCGCTTTTCGCCATCCAAATACCAAGTGGAACACCTATAACAAGTGCAATTAAACTACTCGTAAGAACAAGAGTCAGCGTTTGAGTCATATCACGCCAGAAATCTAAGTTCCAAATTAATAGTAAACCGACAACTTCAAAAATAATTAATCCCCATTTTTTTCCTTTGCGGTTAACCCAGAAAGTCCCAAATACTAGTAAAATAATAAATAACCATGGTGGAACTAAGTCGAATACCCATTGGAATGCATCAACAATTCCGCCAATGATATTTGTAATTACATTAAAAAATCCTTCAAATTGCGTTAAGCCATCAACTAATTTATCAATCCAACTAGCTAATGGAATCGTTGGAATATTAGGCATTAACGTTCACCTCGTTTCCAGAAAGTGCGGCCAGAACGGATCCGCGAATAATAATTCCTTTTAATTTTCCATCTTCAGTTACAGCAATTGGAATCGTTGTAGTCGAGATAGTATCCATTATTTCTGCAAGTGGCGTATCTGGACCAGTTGTCGGTACGTCACTGTGTAAAGCAGTTTCAAGCGAAGTAATATTTTCTTTTACAAGTTTAGATACTTCTGCTGCATGGACAATTCCCACTAACTCACGGTTACGCTTAACAACGAATACACTAGATGTTCCAGCTTCACGCATCCGTTTTAAAGCGACACGAGGGCCATCTTTTTCAAAATTAACGATTTCTGGGCGTATCATTACGTTGCTCGCTGTATAAACTTTGGAACGGTCTACATCTTCAATGAATTTTTCTACGTATTCATTTGCTGGATGTGCCAGAATTTCTTCCGGGGAACCAGTTTGAACAACAGAACCATCACGCATAATCATAATGTGGTCGCCAATACGAAGCGCCTCATCCAAATCATGGGTAATAAAGATGATTGTTTTCTTCATTTTATCTTGTAAATCTAGTAGTTGATCTTGCATGTCTTTTCTGTTAAGTGGGTCAAGTGCTGAGAAAGCCTCATCCATTAATAAAATATCTGGATTGTTAGCAAGTGCTCTCGCTAGCCCTACACGTTGCTGCATCCCACCAGAAAGTTGGGAAGGATATTGTTCGCCGTAACCAGCTAAACCAACAAGTGCAAGCGATTCTGCTGCATTTTTCTCACGTTCTTCTTTGTTCATTCCTTGAATTTCAAGCCCGTATTCAACATTACGGTTAATCGTTCTATTTGGAAATAAACCAAAATTTTGGAAGACCATACTCATGCTTTTTCTTCTAACTTCCAAAAGTTCTTTTTTATTTAAACTAGAGAGTTCTTTTCCGTCAAGCCAAATTTTTCCGCTCGTAGGCTCAATTAGACGGTTTAAAAGTCGTACCAAAGTTGACTTCCCACTACCAGAAAGCCCCATTATAACGAAAATTTCTCCTTCTTCTACGCTAAAAGATGCTTTATTAACACCAATAGTCGCCCCTGTTTCTTTCAAAATCTCTGTTTTCGATTTCCCTTGAGAAAGTAAAGAAGATGCTTTAGAAGCCTTTTTTCCAAAAATCTTCGTTAGTTCTTCCACTTTAATCTTGCTCAAAATAAAATCCCCTTTCTTTTTTAAATTGAATTATTTACTAGGCAAAAATTCGGCCCATATCACTTTTAAAAAAAGCAATAACATTTATCATTGTACACAAGTTTCACATTAGTTTCACATCATACAGTTTGATTTGCGCTATTTCGCACATTTTAGAAAGCGCCTCCATCTTACTACAAGAATGGCTAGCGCTTTTTTAAATTTTTTTTAATAAAATTAACTTTTTTTGTTGAAAACGAATCTTTTTCAGTGAAAAATTATTTCTTATAACAGCATTTTTGTGAAATTTTTGTTAGAATAGAAAAGGACATTTCATTAGGAAGGGGGAGATGAAATGGATGGAGAACTTTCAAAGGATGTGGACCAGAAGATGAATTTACTCAAAAAGTGGTTCAGTTCTATTGACTGGGACCAATTTTGGAATCATATTATTTCAGTTGGAATAAAAATTGCCATTTTAATTGCTCTTTATTTTATTTTCCGCGTGGTTGGTAATAAAATTATCCGTAGTTTCTTCCGCAAATATCGGCAACAACAAGCAGTTTCTGTTGGGCGCGCGGATACGTTAGAAAGCTTAATTTCTAATTTTTACGGCTATGTTTTATTCTTCACTTTTGCGATTTTATTATTACAGAACTTTATGGATGTTACAGCGATTATTGCAAGTGCTGGGGTGGCGAGTTTGGCCATTGCCTTTGGTGCTCAAGGGCTTGTTAGTGACGTTGTGACTGGATTTTTTATTCTACTTGAACGTCAACTTGATGTTGGTGATACGATTACCATTGGACTAGTTAATGGGACAGTAGAAGCACTTGGACTTAGAACAACACAGGTACGTGATTTTGATGGCACGCTTCATTTCATTCCTAACAGACAAATTATGGTCGTTAGTAATCATTCGCGCGGTAATATGCGTGTGATGGTGGACATTCAAATTAGTCCACATGAAGATCCGGAAAAAGCAATTAAAATTATTGGTGAGGTTTGTGACGTAGCTGCAAAAGAAAATAAAAATATCGTTGAGCCCCCTGTTGTCTTAGGCGTGCAAAACATTGACGCAACAAATATGATTATCCGCGTAGTCGGTAAAGCAGTGAACGGCGAGCAGTATTCTGTTCAACGTGACTTACTCAAAGATATTCGCGAAGCACTCGCAGAAAACGAAATTGAATTACCACTTAATTTTGTTAGCACATTCGGACCAAATAATAATTAAAAAGACGCCAATTCGCTCCTTTTGAGAACGAATTGACGTCTTTTTTATTTGCTTTCCAAAAAGTTCACTAATACATCAATTGCAAATGGAATAGCTTCTTCTTTTGGACTTAGTTTCGCGTGATGCAAACTGTACTCGGAATCCACGCCTAACCAAAACATAAACCCTTTAATTTCAGATAAAAAATAACCAAAATCTTCTCCAGTCATCGCTGAACGAGCTGGCACATAGCTTTCTGGATATTGTTCTTCCAAAAAGTGGATGAATTCTTCTGTTTCAACTGGATCATTGTCCACTTGATAGTAATCGGATCCAGGATGGAATTCTACTTCACATTGGTAGGCTTCTTCCCATCCTTTTGCTAATTGTTTCAAACGAGTCCAAACGATTTCCATTGTTTCTGGAGAAAGCGTCCTAATCGTTCCATCCAAAAAGGCAGTTTCTGCAATAACATTTTGGATTTCTCCGCCGTGAATGCGTCCGATTGTTATAACCGCGCTATCCATCGGGTCAATGTTCCGACTAATAATAGTTTGCATTTGCCCGACAAAAGCACTTGCCGCCACAACCATGTCATTTGCCAAATGTGGATAAGCCGCATGTCCACCTTTTCCTTTAAATGAAATAAAGAGTTCGGAAGTGTTTGCGAATAGTAAGCCTGGTTTAATTGCGATTTGGCCGACTTTATATTCTGGTGCAATATGAAGACCATAAATCGTATCGGGGCGCCACTCGGAAAATTCAGCACTTTCCATAATCGGTTTTGCTCCGCCTGGGCCTTCTTCAGCTGGTTGAAATACAAATAATAAGTTATCTTTTGCCGGTTTACTTGCAAAATGTGTTAACACTCCAAGCGCTATACTCATATGTAAATCATGTCCACAAGCATGCATATTCCCAGCATGTTTCGATTCAAATGGCAACCCAGTCTCTTCCGTAATAGGTAGCGCATCAATATCCGTACGATAACCGATTGTTTTTTCAGGATTAGTACCTTTTACTAAAACTAAAATTCCTGTGCGCCATTTCTTTATTTCTAAAAACTCGTTTGGTAATTTGCTAATATAATCGAGTAAATAAGCTTGGGTTTTTAGCTCTTTATATCCTGTTTCAGGAATTTGGTGCAAATCACGTCGAATGGCAATAAATTCATTTAACATGGTGCTCTCTCCTTCTAAAAAAGGACTGCTCCGCCAACAGACGAAACAGTTCCCTTTGATTTTTAAAGTTGGCGAAGTTCTTGCATAATTTCTGTTTTAGAAGCTGTTTTCGCATCTAATTTTTTAAGTTCACGTGCAGGAATTCCCGCTACGACTGTTCCAGGAGCTACATCTTTAGTAACAATCGCGCCCGCTGCTACAACTGCGCCTTCTCCAATACGTACGCCTTCTAAAACAACAACATTTGCGCCCACTACAACATTGTCTTCAACAATAACTGGTTGAGCGGATGGTGGTTCTACAACGCCTGCAAGGACAGAACCAGCACCAATGTGGCAGTTTTTACCAACAGTTGCGCGGCCTCCAAGAACAACATTCATATCAATCATAGTACCATCACCGATAACAGAACCGATATTAATGCTTGCTCCCATCATAATTACAGCATTATCGCCAATTGTAACTTGGTCGCGAATAACTGCGCCAGGCTCAATACGAGCGTTAATATTTTTCATATCTAACAAAGGAATAGCAGAGTTACGACGATCATTTTCGATAACGTAATCTTCAATATTCGCTTTATTTGCTTCTAACAATGGCTCAACAACAGCCCATTCCCCAAAAATAGTTCCCGCATTTCCAGTGATAAATGTTTTTACATCACTAGGAAAATCGATTTTTTCTAGGTCCCCTTTTAGGTAAACCTTTACTGGTGTTGCTTTCTTGCTATTTTGAATAAAAGAAATAATTTGGTGCGCATCCATTTGTTCCATGAATTTTTGTCTCCTTCCGATATGTTCTGCTTTCTATTTTGCCATAGCTATTTAACTTGTTCAAGGAATTTATCTGTTATTTCTAAAAACGCCTTCACTTGCGGTAGACCAAGTGACTGTTCATAGGTCAATAAGTTGGTTTCTCGGCTTAAAATCGAGCCATCTTTTTCTCTTAGTGGTATTTTATTGATTTTGTCCGTATAGCCTAACATCGTCACTTCTGGCAAAATGGCAAAACCAATACCGTTTAAAGCCATTTGTCTAGAGGTTTCCATTTGATCCATCAACATAGCTTGGCGCGGCATCTTCCCGAAATTTCTTTGCCAGTAATCTTGAATCACTTGATAGTAATTCGAATCACTACGGAATTGGATAAACGGACGATTTGTCTGGAAAACTTCTTCAATTTTAGTGATTTCTGTATCAACTAAAACGAGTTTATCGTTAAATAAGGGCTTTTGAACACTTTTCCATGTCGAGTTTCCGCGTACAATACCTATATGGACATTACCAGCCGCTAATTGCTGGGTTACTTCACTGCTCCAACCAGTAACAAGGGAAATCTGGACATTAGGATAAGCACTTGCAAATGCCTTTAATACACGTGGCAACCACATTTGAGCCACAACGCTCGCACAAGCAATGCGCAGTGTCCCGCGAACGACGCCTTCCATTGCTTCTAGTTTTTCTTGAATGGTATGCTCCCGCTCAATCACACTGGATGCATGACGGACAATGGCTTCTCCTTCAGGTGTTAGAAGCAAACCTTTTTGCGTTCGAATGAAAATTTTTGTATTCCATCTGCTTTCAATCGTTTGCAGACGCTGGGACAACGCAGGCTGACTTAAAAATAATTTCTCCGCACTTTTACGCATATTTAGTTCTTCTGCCAAACAAACAAGAAGTTCATATTCCGTTACAATCATCTATTTTCCTCCACCTGTAAATGAATATAACGATTGACTTGTTTTAAAACAACGCGTCTTGTCACAATTCCTTCAAAATGGTGGTCCTCATCTACAACACAAACAAAAGGATGATCAACAAGTAAGCGTACAATTCGCTCGTTATTATTAAAATCTTTAATCACCGGGAAATCCGTTTGCATAACATCTTCCACTTTTAAATCTTCTAGTCGTTCAAATTCAATCCGTTCGAGTCCGAGAATGGCATCTGTTATCATTGCTGCGCTAATTAATCCATGGAGTTTAAATTCAAAGTCTAGTACTGGAATAACAGAATAACCGCATTTCGTTAATACAAGTAGCGCATGTTCGAGATTATTACCCAGTTGCACGTGAGCTACTTTTTCAGCGGAAATCATTGAATCAGCTAGTTCATTGTCAATAAATTGTCCAAATCTATTAGAGATCATTTAGAATCTTCCTCTTCCTTGTATTTTCAAGCTCTGCGAAGTTCCTTTCAACTTTAAAAAAATAAAACGAAACTTTTCCATCTCCTATTCTACCATACTATTTAGTCTGATTTCTTTCATTTAGTGCTTGAAAGTGAATTTTTACATAAAAAAAACCGTGAATAAATATTCACGGCTTCTAAGTAAATAACCAGATTGACTGATTATTTACCTTGTTATTCGTTTTCTTGTAACGTTTCAAAAATTTCGATTGCAGTCATATCAATATCATCAAATTGATATTTGCTATTGTCGCCATAGATTTCTACTTCAAATGAGTTAGAAGCTTGGAAAAACTTCACTTCGCACACAGGCGTACCATTTTTTTCAAAACGTCTTGCTTGTGTTTCAGCTGACTCATCTTCTTGCATTGCATGTAAACGTTGAATAATTCCCAGTAACTGAGACATCTTATACTCTCCTCTCAAATCCACCATCTGACGTGCAAAAAATTTGCTACCTTGCTGTAATTGTAATACGCGCGTGGCAATGCTTTTTTACATATTTCCTCATATCTGGTTTTTTCGCCATATCTTATTTCTTTCACTATACTACCAAATTTTATCGCAAACCGCACGTATAACGCAAGGGTTCTGGAAATATTCAGAAAAAGAAATTATTTTAAATTAACCAGAATGACACGATTTGTTCTATTTTCATGCTTATTTTATCTCAAAAAAAGACTATAAAAAAGTATTTATCTTTTTTACAGTCTTTGATAATTAAAATTCATTTTTTCGGTTTGCCGTAGCACTTATAATCATTTTTGTTGCTCGAACAATTGTTTTATGGCGATTAAATCCTTTGACACAAATCGTTTGGTCGCCAATTGTAGCAAATACTTCACCCCATGAACCACAGGGATTAAAGCCGTAAGCATGTATTTTTAGCAAGCCGTCTTTTGTTGGAAAAAAGAGAGCTTCGTATTTACCTGGTTTAGTCATATCCGGTGGCCCCTTCCACATTCAACCAATCATTTCTAACTGAAAATGATTATCATTATTAAAACTATCTTATAGTATTCTAAATAAAAGTGCAAGGCTTTTTAGTAATATTTTCAGATATTTTGCTTTTCTCCCTTTTTAAGCTATAATGGAATGAAATTATGAAGCTTACTCCCACCTGATTTTCACGGGATTTTCTTATAAAGAAAGGTGACAAAAATGACCAAATCCATTCGACCAGAATTGCGCGACATTGAAGTTAGTGGTATCAGAACATTTAACACAAGAGTTACTGGTATTCCTGATATGATTCGTCTAACACTTGGGGAACCTGATTTTCCAACACCAGAGCATGTAAAACAAGCAGCCATCACCGCCATTCAAGAGAATTTCACCAATTACACACCGAATGCAGGTATGCCAGAACTACTCGAAGCGGCTTCTTCGTACTTTGAGGAGAAATATGACCTAACTTATAGTAATAAAGAAATCATCGTTACAGTAGGTGCTACAGAGGCTATTTCAGTCGCGCTACAAACTATCTTAGAGCCGGGTGATGAAGTTATCTTACCTGACCCAATTTATCCTGGGTATGAACCACTTATAACACTAAATAAAGCCCGCCCGGTCAAAGTAGATACAACGGAATCCAATTTCAAATTAACGCCAGAACAATTACGAGCACATATTACACCAAAAACGAAAGCACTTATTATTCCTTATCCGTCTAACCCAACTGGTGTCTCACTTTCTAAACAAGAACTAAGAGATCTAGCCGAAGTTTTAAAAGAAACAGGTATTTTCGTTATTGCAGATGAAATTTATAGTGAATTAACGTACCATGAAGAGCACGTAAGTATTGCACCAATGCTCCGTGATCAAACAATTGTAATCAATGGTCTATCTAAATCGCATGCAATGATTGGGTGGCGAATCGGCTTCCTACTAGCCCCAGAAAAAATCACTACCGAAATGCTAAAAATTCATCAATACTCGGTGACATGCGCCAGCTCAATTTCTCAAAAAGCAGCCTTAGAAGCCATTACAAACGGAAAAGACGATGCGTTCCAAATGCGCACGGAATATAAAACACGAGCAAACTTCACACAAGATCGCTTAGAAAAAATGGGCTTTACAGTCATCCCACCTGATGGAGCTTTCTATTTCTTTGTAAAACTCCCAGATGACATAACTGAAAACTCCTTTGATTGGGCTGTTAGACTCGCAGAAGAAGCCAAAGTAGCTGTCGTACCAGGAAATGCTTTTTCAGAAAAAGGTGACCGTTACTTCCGACTTTCTTATGCCACTTCCGTTAATAACCTTGCAGAAGCGTTAGATCGGATGGCTCAATTTTTAGCAAAATAAAAAAACACCCGCTAACTAACTTAGCGGGTGTTTCTTATTTACCGATAATATTTAATGAGCGCCTGTGTGCCTTCCTCGCTCAAACCTTGTTCTGCCAAAGTCTGATACATTTGCTCAGCCAAGGTAAGTCCGGGAAGCTCTAACCCCATTTGTTTTGCTTCAGATAAAGCAATTCCCATGTCTTTAATAAAATGTTTAATAAAGAATCCTGGTGAAAAATCATCTTGTAGTACGCGTGGAATCAAGTTTGTAAGTGACCAACTACCCGCTGCTCCACCTGAAATAGAATCAAGAACGCGCGAAGGATTAAGTCCTGCTCTTTCTGCATAAATAATCGCTTCTGTCACACCAATCATGTTAGAAGCAATTGCGATTTGATTTACCATTTTTGTATGTTGGCCAGAGCCAGCATCTCCTTGTAATATCACACTGCTACCAAGAATTTCAAAAATCGGTTTCACTTTTAAGAATACATCTTCGGCTCCACCAACCATAATCGCAAGTGTTCCATTTTTTGCTCCAATATCACCACCTGAAACTGGCGCATCAAGTACACCTATTCCTTTTTCGTGGCCCGCTTCAGCAATTTTTTTAGCTAATGCAGGTGAGGAGGTCGTCATATCAATCGCAACAGAACCTGCTTTCAAATTATCTAAGAAACCATTTTCACCTAAGTATAGTTGTTCTACATCTTTTGGATAGCCAACCATTGAAATTAAGATATCCACTTTAGCTCCTAGTGAGCCCGGATCAGATTCCCATAGCGCCCCTTGACTAAGAAGTGCTTCTGCTTTTTCTTTCGTACGCGTATAAATATGCACCTCATAGCCAGCCTCAAGCAGATGTTTAGCCATGCTTGAGCCCATCACACCAGTACCAACAAAACCTATTTTTTCCACCTAAAAAACCTCCTACCTAAATGTAATACCAACTATCGCTAAAAATACAAAGAACAATACAACTAAGCCAAGTAGTATCAAATGAACTTTTTTATACATTACGGTAATCGCAATAAATTCTCGAATCAAGGCATTTGGCATATAATAAAGTGCTGTTTTTGCACCAATCCCCTGACTTTTCAGACCAGCTTTTCTTGCGTATAAACCTGCTCGGAATAAGTGAAAGTTATTAGTCGAAAATAAACTGTTATATGTCGGCATAATTGCATCCATTTTTGCTTTTGAAAATTGCATATTTTGAAGTGTATTAACCGATTTGTCTTCCATAATAATGAAGTTTTCATCAATACCTTTACTAATTAAATAGTCGCGCATCGCTCTTGCTTCTGAGACCGTCTCATTTGCGCCCTGTCCACCCGAAACGATGAAAGTAGCGCGTTTCCCTTTTTTGTCATATTGTTTCTCATAGAACGAGATAGCACGATTTAATCTGCTCGCGAGTAACGGTGGCACCCTATCCCCATCAATCAAGCCACTACCAAGCACAATAAGAAAATCTTGATTATATCTTGGGAAATTGAATTGATATAGGAACGTTGATAGAAGAAATGATAAAAATAAAAACGAAAAATATCCTACAAAGGCCATTACAAATACTACAACCATTCCAAGTATCGGGCTGCCGTTTTTCAAAATACTACCGAACCAAAAAATAAATAAAATGACGATAACTAAGCCAATAAATAACGGTAGCATATTAGCGAGTTTTCGTCCTTCCCGTTTTAACATTAAACGCCCATTCATGATTAGTGTTGTTGCAAGTCCAATTATAAAAAATGGAATAAGTAAGAACAGTAAAATCAACACCGTACTCATAATTGAAACAAACAACTCGTTCCCGTTTGAAAGAGTAACGTAAATAAGGGAAAGTAAAGAGAAAAATAGTGCAAGTGTTAAAACAATCCCGTTACTTATTCTTCGTCTATCTATAAAAGATAAAACAATGAAAAGCAGAAGAAAAAATCCTGCTAATGAATAGATAACCAATCTTGTTGCCTCCTTTTTAAGCTAACTGTATTTTTAATTATACTTTGCACACCCTTTTTTCACAATATAAAAAGACCTAGACAAAGAAATTTGTCTAGGTCTTCATCAGAGCTTACTCTGCAGTATATTTCTCAACTAATTCTACAACTTCTTCTGCTGTAGATTTATTTAAAGCTTCTTCCGCTAATTTAACCATTTCAGATTGATCTAAACGTTTGATTAACGAACGAGATTTAAGAATGCTTGAAGCACTCATTGAAAATTCATCTAAGCCTAAGCCTAAAAGAAGTGGTACAGCCGTTTGATCTCCAGCCATTTCCCCACACATACC
The DNA here is from genome assembly GCF_946902005.1 of Listeria sp. Marseille-Q6474. Taxonomy (NCBI): domain Bacteria; kingdom Bacillati; phylum Bacillota; class Bacilli; order Caryophanales; family Listeriaceae; genus Listeria; species Listeria sp. Marseille-Q6474. The sequence goes on from NZ_CAMPPS010000001.1 coordinate 665,712, forward strand.
AGTCCATTTGCCCTCTTTATGAGAAGCATCAATCACCATTTTTACTAAGCGTAAAATAGATGGATTGTATGGTTGGTAAAGGTAAGAAACGCGTTCATTCATACGGTCAGCAGCCATTGTATACTGAATCAAGTCATTTGTTCCGATTGAGAAGAAATCAACTTCTTTTGCAAATTGATCAGCTAAAACTGCAGCAGCAGGAATTTCAATCATAATTCCAAGTTCGATGGAATCAGATACTTCTGTTCCAGCAGCTTTTAGTTTCGCTTTTTCATCTAGTAAAATATCGCGCGCTTGGCGGAATTCATTTACTGTTGCAATCATCGGGAACATAATTTTTAAGTTACCATATACACTTGCGCGAAGTAGAGCGCGAAGTTGTGTACGGAATAATTCTTCATTCGCAAAACAAAGACGAATCGCACGGAATCCTAGGAATGGGTTCATTTCTTCTGGAAGTTCTAAATAAGGTAACGTTTTATCGCCGCCAATATCTAATGTACGAACTACCACAGATTTTCCGTCCATACCAGAAACTACTGCTTTATACGCTTCGAATTGTTCTTCTTCTGTTGGGAAATTGTCGCGACCCATGTACAAGAATTCTGTACGATAAAGTCCAACTGCTTCCCCGCCATTAGAAATGACACCTTCTAAATCATTCGGAGTTCCGATGTTTGCTGCAAGCTCCACGTGAACGCCGTCTTTAGAAACTGTTTTTTCATTTTTAAGTTTTTCCCATTCTGCTTGTTGTAAAGCAAAATCAGATTTAATTTTTTCATAGTGAGCGATTTGTTCTTCTGTTGGGTGGATGATAACATTACCTTCCAAACCATCAATAATAACAATATCGTTTTTCGCTACGCTAGCAGTTACTTCTTTTGTTCCAACTACTGCTGGAATTTCAAGAGAGCGTGCCATAATAGCAGAATGCGAAGTACGACCACCAATATCCGTCACAAAACCTTTAACAAATTTACGGTTAAGTTGTGCGGTATCAGAAGGCGTTAAATCAGCTGCGACAACAACTACTTCCTCATCAATTAAAGCTGGATTTGGAATAGTCACACCTAGTAAGTGAGAAAGAACACGTTTGCGTACATCTTTAATATCAGCTGCACGTTCACGCATGTATTCGTTGTCCATAGATTCAAACATACCAATAAACATGTCTGTCGTTTCTTGTAAAGCTGTTTCTGCATTCGTTTTAGCATTTTTGATGCTTTCTTCAATTGGTCCTGTTAATTCAGGATCGTTTAAAACTAGAAGATGCGCGTCAAAAATTTGTGCCTTATCTTCGCCTAAGTCTTTAGCTGCTTTTTCACGAATCGTTGAAAGTTCTGTTCTAGAAACTTCTAACGCGCTTTCAAAACGTTTTACTTCACTTTCAACATCCGTAACTTCAGTTTTTTCATAGGAAAGATCAGGTTCAACGAGCAGATAAGCTTTCGCAATGGCAATCCCATCAGATGCTGCGATACCTTTCAACTCTTTAGCCATTATTCAGCCAATCCTTCTTTCTTAAGAACTTCAGTTAGTCCTTCAATTGCTTCTTTTTCGTCGCTACCTTCAGTATAGATAGTGATGTCAGCGCCTTTACCAATACCAAGGGACATAACACCCATGATTGATTTAAGATTTACTTTTTTGCCAGTGTATTCAATTTGAACGTCAGAGCTGTATTTACTTGCAGCCTGCACCAATAGAGTTGCTGGGCGTGCGTGAATTCCTGTTTCATCGATTACTACAAAACTTGCTTGTTCCATAATTTACATTCTCCTTTGTAAAGAAATTTGTTGTAACCTTTTAAGCCGAAAAATTTTCAGCAAAAAAGACTATCCCTCAATTAAAAAGAGTACCATGTTTTACCTATTGTTACAACTATTTGATTAAAAATTTTTTAGAATGTTTTTTTCTATTACGGCTTCTTTCGTTCTTTTACAACTGGAAGAAAGGGAGCGTTTTCTATAATTTTGTCACTAAATTGTTGCATTTTTGATTTAAAATGCACTTTTTAAAGGCTTATAGTTGATTTTAATAGGTTTTTAGTGCAGAATTTAAGGAAGGTTCAAAAATGCATACATTCTTTTTCATCAAGATAAACGCAACACCGAAAATTGAAGGAGTGATAACAATGGCAAAGGCACATGTTGGAGACATTATTGAATTTAAGGATGGCTTAACAGGAATTGTTGAAAAGCTCAACGAAAATTCTGTTATTGTCGACTTAACTTATATGGAAAATTTTAAAGATTTAGGTATTGAAGAAAAAACAGTGGTAAATCACAAAAATTATCAAATTATTCATTCTGTAGAAGAAGACGAGGAAGAGACAGAAGAATAAAAAATTATTTCTAACTGCGCAAAAGTAAAGCATTTTCGTTTAACAATGCTTTATGTTTTTGCGTTTTTTATATGTTTAAAAACGGGCAAAGGAGCGTTTTAATGTGGAAAGTAAAAAGAAAATTGCCATTATTGGAGCAGGTCCCGGTGGTTTAGCTACTGGTATGCTTTTAAGTCAACTCGGCTATCAAGTAAGCATCTATGAAAAAAATGACCGTATTGGTGGTAGAACTGCGCTGCATAAAATGGGTAAATATTCATTTGATGTAGGGCCTTCCGCTTTAACAATGACGCATGTGTTAACTTCTCTTTTTATGGATTGTAACCGTAATATTTTAGATTATGTCTCCCTTTTACCGATCAATCCAATACACACGCTTTATTTTAAAGATATTACTTTTCCACTTTATAGCGATTATTCTGAAACAAAAACAGTTATTAAAACTTACTTTCCTGGTGAAGAAGATGGATTTGATCGTTTTATGAGAGAAAATACGAAAAAAATGCTTTATATTTCGCCGCTTAATCAATTTAACTACAGTTCCTTATTTGATTTCTTTCGACCAACTACAATACGTGCACTTCCAAGTCTCACACTTGGGCGCTCTTTAATGGATGATTTGGCCAGATATTTTAATAGCAAATATCTTCGTATCGCTTTTTCCTTACAAATGCGTTATTTAGGAATGTCACCATGGGATATTCCAGCAGCATATAGTATTATTCCTTTTTCTGAGTATTATTTCGGCACTTTTCATCCAATCGGTGGTCAAAATAAAATTGTCGAAGCGATGCAACAAGTCGTTATGGAAAATAAAGGAAAATTCTATTTTAATTCTGAAGTAACCTCCTTTGAAACGAATGGAAAAGAAATTACTAGCGCAACACTTGCTAACGGTCAATCGATTGAAGCTGATTATTATTTTACTAACTTAGATTTTATTTATTCGTTAACAAGTAACACGAAAGTAAAGGAGAAAGAAAAAGAATACTCCTCTTCTGCTTTTATGTTGTACCTTGGTTTGAAAACAGTGCTTCCTTTTTCACATCAATCCATTATTTTTCCAGATAATTACCGAGAATTTGCGAATAATACCATCCATAAAAAAATCCTTTCTAAAGACTTAGCGGTTCATATCACTAATCCTTCAGCCACGGATAACACAATGGCGCCAATGAATCATTCAAGCGTTCGGATTATGGTTTCTGCTCCAAATACTACTAGTGGCATTGATTGGAAAGAACAAACACCTGCATTTCGTCAATTAATATTAGATACGGTAAAAGCGAGATTAGAAATTCCTGATTTAGAGGATTATATTGAAGAAGAATATATTATTACTCCAACTGATTGGGAAGAAAAATATCATGTAAAATACGGGGCAATATTCGGTTTACAACATTTATGGCATCAACAAGGTTTCTTACATCCTGCGAAAAAGTCACCTGCGTTTAAGAACTTATTTGTTGTCGGAGCTGGGGCCATGTCTAGTAGCTCCCTCCCTTTCATTATTGAAAATGCGCAAATTGCTACCAAGAAATTTTTGCAAAAAGAAAAGAAATCCGAGTAATCGATTAGCTGATTACTCGGATTTCTTTGTAGTCTTCGTTTCTTTTTCAAGGCTAAAGAAATAACAAGCTGTAAAAATAATATTTGAAACAATAATAATAGCAATCGAGGTCCATAAATCAAGATAAAACGATAAAAAGACAAAGAAAGCGATAATAATCCAATAAACGATGACAATTTCTGATTTTAAATCTGGATATTTAAGTCGTTCCCAACTATCCGTTAAACTTAAAATAAAATAAATCATTAAATGTAAAATCAGGCCTAAGAGCCACCAATTTATAAAATCAGATAGCTGTAAGATCGTAAAACCATTTTGCGTAATATATAGTTGTTTAGATTGCATTGTGATTGGTTCAATTAAGACTTCAAAAATCATCACCATCGTAGCTGCGATAAAAGAATAAATCCCTCCACGAATCCAATCAACATTGATTTTAAGTGTGATTTCACGTGCGATAATGTGTGTCCCGGCAATCATTCCGACCCAAATGAATCCCATCGTAATAGGAATACCATACAAACTCCCGCCTAGCGTAGAGCCAATATATTCATCCGTATAACTTAATTGCATCCATTCGATACAAGTACTGACAACAAAAATAAGTAGAGTAATAGCAGATCCAAGCCATTTGCCATATTGCATAATAAAGAAAACTGCTGCAAAAATACCAGTAAATACTAAAAATAGTGACTGGATTGTTGTTAAACGCGGCGGAATAATGTGTAAAGAAACTAGCAATACACTACCTAAAAACCAGAATATATATACCCAAAGTAAAAATTTGTAGTTTTTTTCTAACATCTATGAACCACTCCTATTTTTTCATTATATAGGATTTATTAAATTGCACAACTTTTATCTTATCTTTTGTTTAATTGTTGCCAAACGATTTCATTTGTTTTAAAGTAGTATGAGAAGTATTTGTTAAGAAGAGGTGTAAAGTATTTGAAGAGCATCAAGATTGATTATAAACTTGTACTGGGACTCATTTTATGTGCCCTACTTGTTATATTAACATATCAGTTCCCACGTGTTTTTTGGTATTTATATGGAGCTGGGATGTTATTTTTACTTAGTTTTGTGATATTTAATGATGATTTAAAAAAGGAATTTTCGTTCGTTAAAGGCATTTTACCTGGAATTTTTTCCGGAATTGTCCTTTATATTATTTTTTACATAGGCGCCTTTATTATTAAAGTAATGCCAGGTGGTCTAGAACATTCTGTAGAAGCTGCATTTAATAAGTATTCCACCCACTCTTTAGTAATATGGTTGCTTTTGATTGTCGCGATTATCCCCGGTGAAGAAATTTTCTGGCGCGGATTTGTATTAAAACGTTTGAACCATTATTTTAATCATTGGTTCTCTAATATTTTTGCCGCTTTACTATGTATGGTCATGATGTTGCCTAGTGGTAATTTTGCCGCTATCATCGGTATTTTTGTCGCATCTCTTGTATGGAATGTGATGTACTCTTACCGTCCGAGCCTTCTCATGGTTTATCTGTCGCATTTGACCTTTGCCTTTTTACTACTCGCGGCATTGCCAATTTATTAAAAAACTTAGAAACATTCCTTTTTTATAGGAATGTTTTTTTTTTTTGAAAAATTTGAAGCAAAATACTTGAAAGTCAAAATAGGTCAGTATATAATAAATTCATAAGGTCAAAGATAGTCAAAGTCAAGACCTTTCATTTCTCATTTTTAAAAGGAGGAAATTAACTATGAACTGTGAAAAATGTAATCAAAATCAAGCAACAATCCAACTATATATGAATATTAACGGCAAGCGTGTAGAAATGCCGCTTTGTGCCTCTTGTTACGCAGAAGTTAGAAATCAAGCAAACTTTGGGGCAAATGAATTTCCAGGTGCTGGCGGTTCCCCGTTCGATGATATTTTCCGTCAACTAAGTGGCGCTGCAAACCAAGCAAGCCGTGAACAACAAAGTCAAAGAAACACACAAGTACAAACACAAACTGGTGGCGCTGGAAACGGCTTACTAGATGAATTTGGAACAAACTTAACAGATATGGCGAAAAACGATCAACTCGATCCAGTAATTGGTCGTGACAAAGAAATTAAACGTGTCATCGAAATCTTGAATCGTCGTAATAAAAACAATCCTGTCCTTATCGGTGAACCAGGTGTTGGTAAAACTGCGGTTGTCGAAGGACTTGCAAATGCAATTGTCGCAGGTGAAGTTCCAAGTAAGTTAATGAACAAAGAAGTTATCTTACTAGATGTTGCTTCTCTCGTTTCTGGAACAGGAATCCGCGGACAGTTTGAAGAACGAATGAAACAATTAATTAAAGAATTACAAGAACGCAAAAACACGATCTTGTTTATTGATGAAGTGCACACAATTGTCGGCGCTGGATCCGCAGAAGGTTCAATGGACGCAGGAAATATTTTAAAACCAGCCTTAGCTCGCGGTGACTTACAAATGATTGGTGCAACAACGCTAAAAGAATATCGTACTATCGAAAAAGATGCTGCACTTGAGCGTCGTTTCCAACCAGTAACGGTGAATGAACCTTCTACCGAAGAAACACTTACTATTTTAAATGGCTTGAAATCCAAATATGAAGATTTCCATGAAGTTGTCTATTCTCCTGAAGCTTTAAAAGCAGCGGTTGAATTAAGCTCTCGCTACATTCAAGACCGTCATTTGCCAGATAAAGCGATTGATTTAATGGATGAAGTTGGTTCAAAATACAATCTATCTATTGAAAAATTGGATGAAAACACCGTTAGTGAACGTGTTGCTCGTTTAGAAGAAGAAAAAAATCAAGCTCTCCAAATGGAAGACTACGAAAAAGCAGCCAAAGTTCGGGACGAAATTACTCGACTTGAAGAAAATAAAACTAGTAACTCCTTTTCAGAACGGCCAGTTATTCAATCTTCTGATATTCAAGCGATTATTGAAGAAAAAACTGGTATTCCAGTAGGACGTTTACAAGAAGACGAACAATCCAAAATGAAAAACCTAGAAAGCAACTTAACCGGAAAAGTAATCGGTCAAGATGATGCCGTGAAAAAAGTAGCGAAAGCAATTCGTCGTAGCCGTGTTGGGTTAAAAGCTAAAAATCGTCCAATTGGTTCGTTCTTATTCGTCGGACCTACTGGTGTCGGAAAAACAGAACTTGGTCGCACACTTGCTCGTGAATTATTTGGTACAAGTGAAGCGATGATTCGTTTAGATATGAGTGAATTCATGGAAAAACACAGCGTCTCTAAATTAATCGGTTCTCCTCCAGGCTATGTTGGTCACGAAGAAGCTGGTCAATTAACTGAAAAAGTTCGTCGTAATCCTTATAGCATCATCCTTTTAGACGAAATTGAAAAAGCACACCCGGATGTACAACATATGTTTTTACAAATTCTAGAGGATGGACGTTTAACTGATTCTCAAGGACGCACAGTAAGCTTTAAAGATACAGTAATAATCATGACAAGTAATGCTGGTACGACTGATACAGAAGCTTCTGTTGGCTTTAATACAGCAACTGACAATAAACTTGAAAAAGGCTCAGATATCCTTGCAAAACTAGGCGCATACTTTAAACCAGAATTCTTAAACCGTCTAGATAGCGTTATTGAATTTAAATCTCTTGAAAAAGATGATTTAGTACAGATTATCGACTTAATGCTCGTTGACTTAAATTCAATGCTCGCACAAGAAGGCGTAACTATAGACGTTTCTAAAGAAGTTAAAGAACATTTAATTGAGCTTGGATATGACCCTAAATTTGGTGCTAGACCACTTCGCCGCACAATCCAAGAACATTTAGAAGATGCGATTGCCGATAGTTTAATTGATCAACCAGAAGCGAAGAAATTAAATGCCACACTAAATGACGATAAAAATATCGTTATAACTGAACAAGTAACAGTTTAATAAAAAAGGCTTGCGTTAACTTAAACGCAAGCCTTTTTCTAATGCAAGTAAATATTGCTTTTTATCAATGTCCGCTCCGTTATACCCACCAAGCGCCCCATCACTTTTCACGCACCTATGACATGGAATAAGTATAGGAATAGGATTAGCGCGATTAGCTTGTCCCACCGCTTGCACTGCTTTTGGACTCCCAGCAGCTATTGCTATATCTTTATAACTAACAACTACACCATATGGAATTTCACTAAGTGCTTGCCAAACACGCTGTTGAAAAGGAGTTCCTTGCAAGAAAATTGGTAAATCAAATACTTCCCGCTCTCCTTCAAAATAACCTGCTAATTGTTCTAGAAGCTGCTGATATATTGCAATCTCACCCTTCTCTCCCGCTAAAATCTCCCAATTAGTCGGCTCATCGTATGAAATCTTTGTAATATGCGCATCCTCTATAATGATAAACAACGTACCCACCGGTGAATCGCTTGTTTGTTTCAACATCTTCCATACTTCCTTCCGAATATGATATTGCTCTAAAGATAGCACTTCTTTTAATAATGCGCAAACGTATGTCATCGCCTATTAATATTTGATACCTTTTGTTATCGAACTGTTGGATATTCGTTACAGATTCTAGGGTAAAATAAAACAAGATACTTCCAACTTAGAATAGAAAGGAATGTTTTTTATGGAGCAAACCGAGGTTAAACGGGAAAGTTACTTTGATAATGCGAAGTTTATCTTAATTTTCTTAGTTGTATTCGGACATTTTCTTCAAACATTTATTGCAGAATATGCTGGAGTTCGCGTCCTTTACATTTATATCTACACTTTCCATATGCCTGCCTTTATACTAATCTCTGGTTTTTTTGCTAAAAGTTTTGGTAAACCCGGATATTTAAAAAAGACAATGAAAAAGTTAATTTTACCATATGTTTTTTTCCAACTAATCTACAGTATTTTTTACTATTTTCTTTTAAATAAGGAGAATCTTTCTATTAAATTTTTAGATCCAGAATGGTCGCTTTGGTTTTTACTCAGCTTATTTTTCTGGAATTTAATGTTGCTTGTTTTTTCAAAAATCAAACCTTGGAAGTCTGTGAGTATTGCGCTTTTACTAGGACTGGTTGCTGGATACTTTGATATTATTGGTGGTTATTTAAGTTTATCTAGAACCCTTGTCTTCTTCCCATTCTTCTTAGTAGGCTACTTTTTAAAAAAGGAACATTTTTACTTTCTTAAAACGCATATAGCTTCTATCGTTGGGGGAATTTTCGTTGTATTATTACTGATTTTTATTACCATGCATCCGAATCTAAACGATAAATGGTTTTTAGGATCAAAACCATATGCTAACTTTGTCGAAGTGAAGTCGCTTGGTCTTTTCATTCGCGCGCTCGTCTACATGATTAGTTTTTGCTCTATCGCTGCTTTTTTCAGTTTTATTCCACAAAAAAGGTTATTTTTTACTAAATGGGGTAAAAATACGTTATATGTTTATTTGTTACATGGCTTCTTTATTAAGTTCTTTCGTGAAGGTGGCCAAACTGACTTTCAATATAGCCCGTCTACGTTTTTACTATTATTTGGAATTACTTTTGGTTTGACGGTGTTATTATCCAGTCGATTGGTAAAAACAGTTGTTCAGCCAGTGATTGAGCTGCGTGCTTCAATGCTCTATAACGTGTTTAGCCGATTAACAAAGCGGGAAAGTTATTAAACGTATAGATAGAAAAAGGAGGTTTTATTATGGGCTCAAGAAAGCCAGAAGTTATTATCGGATTAATTGGCTCCATCATTGGGATTGTAGTTGGTTTTTGGATTATTAATTATGGAGATTCAGTCACAGATTATATACAGACATTTACTTATTTACCAGGTGAACTAGGAAATGAGTTGGCAAATCTAGGGTGGATTACATTAATTGCCTCAGTAGTTGCATTAATTGCTTCTCTCTTAATTAAATCAGCTCCTCGTGGTTGGGGTGTTATCTTAGTAGTTATTGGTATCGTTTTATTCTTCGTTATTGGTACTGCTTGGATTGTATCAGGTATCTTAATTACACTAACTGGTTTAATGGGAATTTTCAGAAGACCAATTCCAAAATCAAAATATTAATTATTATCCCCTAATCAAATTGGTTAGGGGTTTTTAATGCTAAAAAAATCCTTTCCGCGTTTTGCAGAAAGGATTTTTATTTTAACCAGTAATAATTTTTTCTTTTGGTAAACGGATGGCATTTTTAGGTTGATTTTTATTTCTTAAACTAAGCATCGAATACATGATGCCAACCCGGCCTATAAACATCAAGACGATAATAATTAATTTACCTGGCGTGGACAAATCAGGCGTCAAACCAACTGATAAACCTGACGTTCCAAACGCCGAGAACACTTCAAAAATAACTGAAATGAGCGAGGCCGTTTCTGTCTGCATAAGTATGACTATCGCAGAAATACTGAGAAATCCTGCAACAAGCGTGACTGCAAGCGACTTGCGAACATCTTCTTGATGCAATTCTCGCCCAAAAATATAAACATGTTTCCGACCGCGAATAACCGAATAAATAAATAAAATGGTAATCGCAAAAGTAGTCGTTCGTATCCCACCACCAACTGAACTTGGCGAAGCTCCGATAAACATCAAGAACGACACAAGTAAAAGGGTAGAAACTGAAAGCGCCCCGCTGTCCATTGTTTGGAGTCCAGCACTTCTGGATGTCGCCGATAAGAACATCGAGTTAAAGAAACCAAAGTCCCAACTTTTGCCACTAAAGAAGTGATTGTATTCAAACAACCAAATTAGTAAGCCGCCGACAATCAAAAGTACAAAATAAGTAAGTGTAGTCACTTTTACAAACAACGAAAAACGAAACGGTATTAGCGTATTTTTCTCAAATAAAAATCTCCTTGTTTCCAGTAAAACCGGAAACCCAATCGCACCAGCAATAATTAGTAATATCGAAATAAATTGGACAAAATAATCATTTGCAAATGGTATTAGCGATTTACCAGTAATATCCACGCCAGCATTGGTAACAAGCGAAACTGAGTTATATAAACCTTGGAACATCGCTTCCCAAAAATTAGGATACAGCGGGATAAAATAAATTCCTAAAATCAACGCGCCCACTAATTCAATTCCAAAAATCAAGACAAGAATTTCGCGCAACATCCGAACCATTCCACTCATCGTAAATTGATTCGTATCTGTCATAATAAGTTGGCGCTGTTTCAGTCCAATCCGTCTCTTCAAAATCAAATAGAAGAACGTGCTAATCATCATAACGCCCAGTCCACCAATTTGGAAAATCGCCATTAAGACCCAAATTCCAGCAGTACTATACGTCTGGCTAACATCTACTGTCGCAAGTCCGGTAACACTAACAGAACTCGCCGCTGTGAATAGAGTATCAATAAACGACACCTTAACCCCTTTTTGTAAAGTGAACGGCAAACTTAAGACGATAGTAGAAATCGTAACCGCAATAAAATAATACGCGATAATTACTTGAACGGGTGTCATACGCGCTAACACCAGTTTTAATCTTCTGCGCAATTTTACTTCTTGATCATATTCAAACTCTTTTGGTTTTCTTCTCTTTTTTTCTCGCAATGATATAACCACCCAAACCTATAATTATCATAACCGACCAGAATGTCAGCTTCCAAACCGCTGAATCCGGAAAATCTTCTGGAATAATTGCAACAGATGGATGTGCTAGCGTTAGAACCGCCATTTTCACACCTACCCAACCGACAATTAAAAACGCTGCTGTTTCAAGTGTAGGGTAACGCTCTAATAATTTAACAACTTGTGTGGCTGCAAAACGAATTACGACAAGTCCTGCAATACCACCAAGGAACATCACGATAAATTGTCCACCGTTCATTCCCCCAATATCAAAATTCCCTAAATCTGGTAAAGTAACAACAAGTGCTGCTGCAGCTAACATGGAATCCAGTGCAAAAGCAATGTCAGTCAATTCCACACGAGCAACTACACCCCAAAAGGAAGTTGATTTGGCTTCTGATGCTTCTTTGACTTCTTCTTGCTTACCTTTTTTAAGGCGCCACATATGCTTAATTGCTAGGTACAATAAATAAACCGCGCCGATAGCTTGTATTTCCCAAATTTTTACTAAAAATGAAATTAAAAATAGTGCAATAAAGCGGAAAACAAATGCACCAACTAACCCATAAAATAAGGCTTTTCGTTGTTTATCGTGCGGTAAACCTTTAACAATTACTGCCATAACTACGGCATTATCTGCGGAAAGAATTCCCTCGAGTACTACTAAAACAAGGAAAACTAACGCATATTCTCCCCAAATAGAAACATCCATTCCTCATTCACCATCCTTCTACTCTATCATAAAATTGTGTTTTCAGCATCTGGTTGTATGTAAAACCAGAAGTACACATTTGCACTTCTGGTCAGTTAAAATTATTTAGTTGTTTCTGTTTTTTTCTTACTACGGTAGGAAACGAACCATCCCCATAGAATAATCAGAATCATCACGCCCCAGAAAATCAATTTCCAAAGTGTTGATTCAGGGAAGCTGTGTGGAATTACGCCAAGACTAGGGTGTGCTAATGTGTAAATAACTAGCTTCACGCCTACCCAACCAACAATTAAAAATGCGGCTGTTTCGAGACTTGGATAGCTTTTTAGTAATTTAACAAATTGAGTTGCTGCGAAACGGATAATAATTAGGCCAACAAGTCCACCTAAGAACATAATCGCAAATTGCCCAGTATCAATTCCACCAATGTGTCCCCATCCTGTTTCTGGAAGAGTAATGGCAAGGGCTACTGCCGCAAGCATGGAATCAATCGCAAAAGCAATATCTGCAATCTCTACTTTTAGAACTGTCATCCAAAAACCAGAGCCAGCTTTTTCCTTCTTCTCTTTTTCTCCGTCTTTTCCTTTTGCATGTTTCCAAATGTGACTAATCGCGATATATAGTAAATATGCGGCACCAAGCGCTTGAACTTGCCAAACGTTTGCCAAAAAGGAAATTAAGAATAATGCGCCAAAACGGAAAACAAAGGCACCCATCAATCCATAAAATAACGCTTTTTTCTGTTGTTTATCTGGGAGATGTTTTACCATAACAGCCATAACTACTGCATTATCCGCTGCTAAAATCCCCTCAAGACCGATTAGGACAAGTAATACCCATCCGTACTCTAAAATCATTGCTGTATCCACTAATTCTTTTCCTCCTTTGTTCTATTAAAATGTCAAAGATCTCCTATTTTGAAGAAACAAAAAAGCGAGACCTGCCCATAAAGGCAAAGGTCTCGCTAACATTTAAAGTTAAATGTGATAAAACCGATGATATCTCTATCATGTAATGACGACTTTATCCTGATTAAAAGCTAATCAGCGCTACTCCCCTCTGACATTTGTCAAAGAACGATATATGATTACCTAGAGAATAATACCATAATTTAGAAGTTCTCGTCAACTAATTTTTCTCACAAACTTTTTAAACAGCCAAGTCTTTAGTTTTTGCGCTACTGGCTATTTTAATATTATGGATTGTGAATAGAATCACACCGATTAAACAAGTAAGAATTTCTGTTGTTGTTAAAGACCAAATCACTCCCATCAGGCCAAAATAATGTTGCCCCAAAATAATTACTGGGATAAAAATAATTCCTTGTGAAACAGACATAATCGTAGCCGGAATAGCTTTCCCAATCGCTTGAAAAGTACTCGTAAAGAGACCAGTAAAGCCACTGAATAGAGAAGAAATCAGCATCGCAACCATAATATGCACCCCAAGTGATATAACACTTTGATTTTCACTAAATAAATGCATCACTTGGAAACGGAAGATAAATACAAAACTAGAAATCACAAGCACAATCAAGCCAATACTAACAGCTGTAAACCGAATCGCTTTTTCAAACCGTGCAATATTTCCCGCACTAAAGTTATATGCTAAGAGTGGAATAATTCCCATATAAAGCCCCATACAAATAAATTCTGGTAACTGAACTACTCGTAGTGCCACGCCAAAACCTGCAACAACGCCTTCCCCGTAAATCATCGAATAATGATTTAAAACAAGTGTAGTAACAATCAAGAATAATGATAAAAGTAGTTCTGAAACGCCAATTTTAAAAACATTTTGAACGATTTCTTTCGTTGCTTTAAACCATTTAAACCGAATGGATAAATAGTCACTTTTTTTCTCCAAATACCAGGCATAATAAATAAGTGAAACCGTACTTGCGAGTCCAATTGAAACTGCAGCACCTACAACGTTAAAATTAAAATACAAAATAAGCAGTGGATCAAACACTAAATTTACAAGCGTACCAATAAGCATTCCATTCATAGAAATACGAGAAGCTCCCTCCGCCCGAACGACTTGCTCTAAAGCAAAGTTAGCAATAATAAAAGGACTACAAATGAGAAGCGCCAATGTATAATTTTTCGTGTGTAAAAAGCTCGTTGCATCTGCTCCTAGAAAGTGAGTAACTGGATTAATTAAAAAACCTAATATAATCGCGCATATAATACCTAAAACCAAACTTCCATATAAAACAAAAGCCGATACTTGCTTTGCCTTAATCCCGTCTTCTTTCCCGAGTAAACGAGAAATGTACGTCCCGCCGCCAACACCAAACATATTCCCAATAGCCATTAAAATCGTAAACATTGGTAAACCGAGTGTCACAGCTGTTAACATCGACGTATCATGCAACAACCCTATAAAAAACGCATTGACGATATTATAAATAACCCCCACCGACATTCCAAGCATCATTGGAATAGATAAGTGAGCAATCGCTTTAGGAATGCTCGCTTTTGTTAAATAATAGTTATCTGAGTGTTTCATTTTAATTCCCCCTAAAAATTAGTTAGAACTCTAACTATATAGTTAAATTTTTTTAATCTGTCTGATCGTCAATTTTACTAAGTAGTTCAATAAAGGTTTTATACTCGTCAGCGGAAAGGATTTTCTTCGCTTTATCATCTTCTCGCGGAAAAGAGGCATTAAATTCATCCACAATATCTTTGCCTTCTTTTGTTAACGTAACGACTTTTTCTCGGCCATCACGAAGGCTTGGCTTGCGTGAAATTAATTGTTTTTTCTCGAGTCCTTGAATGAGGCTAGTGATACTTGCGCCACGTGTTTGGAAGATTCGCTGAAGATCTTTTTGGATTATTTCATTTGCAGCATTATCATTTAAAAATCCCAGAACTCTTGCTTGTTGTGTTGTCAGCCCAAACTGAGCTACTTTTGCGTCCATTTTTCGCTTGGATTTAATCATAATAGAACGAATTAATGTATCCATCGTCTTCTCTCTTCTCACGAGTATTCCTCCTTATTAATTAGAATTCTAACTAATTATAGCACGTTTCAAAAAATTGTCAAGCAAAAAAACAACCTATTTGCGAAAGTACAAATAGGTTGGATATTTTATAATAATGAAGTTAACTCAATATCTGGATTTTTATCATTAAACCAATTAATTGCGAATTCATTTTCGAATAAGAATAGCGGTTGGTCAAAACGGTCTTTCACTAGCATACTTCTAGCGGTAGATAGTTTTTCATCCGCATCTTCTTCTTTGACCCAACGAGCGATTTTTTTGCCGATTGGTTCCATCCGAATTTCTGAATTATATTCGCCGCGCATTCTGTGTTCGAATACTTCAAATTGCAACTGACCAACAGCCCCAATAATGTATTCTTCCGTACGCCACGTTTTAAATAATTGAATCGCACCTTCTTGAACAAGTTGCTCTACGCCTTTATGAAAGTGTTTTTGCTTCATTACATTTTTTGCATAAACACGCATAAATAATTCGGGTGTAAACTGAGGAAGTTTTTCAAATTCGAGTTTTTTACTGCCATTCGTTATCGTATCGCCAATTTGGTAGTTACCAGTATCATACAAACCGATAATATCACCAGCAACAGCACGATTTACGGTTTCCCGGTCATCCGCCATAAACTGCGTTGAGTTCGCAAGCTTCATACTTTTCCCAGTTCGCGTTAATGTAACGTTCATGCCGCGTTCAAATTCGCCTGAACAAATTCGAATAAAAGCAATCCGGTCCCGGTGAGCAGGATTCATGTTCGCTTGGATTTTAAAAATAAAGCCAGAGAACTTCGGATTATCAGCTTCAATCACGCCTTCATTCGATTCATGGCTTGAAGGAGATGGCGCAAAATCAACAAATGTACGCAAGAAAGTTTCTACCCCAAAGTTAGTTAAGGCACTTCCGAAAAATACTGGTGTTTGCTCGCCTGCAATAATGCGTTCCCGACTAAAGTCATTTCCCGCTTCGTCTAACAGCATGATTTCTTCTAAAGCTTGATCGTAATAAAGTGATTTTTGAATAGCGTGTGCTTCCTTCAAATCCCCATCTTCCCCAAGTGGTAAGAAACGTTCATCTTCTTCAGAGCGATATTGCTCAATAACGCGATGATAGCGGTCATAAAGTCCAGCTAATTCTTTCCCCATACCAATTGGCCAGTTCATTGGATAAGATTCAATACCCAAAACTTCTTCTAATTCAGCAAGTAGTTCTAGTGGCATTTTTCCTTGACGGTCCATTTTATTAATAAAAGTAAAAATTGGAATTCCGCGCATCCGACAAACTTTAAACAGTTTTAGCGTTTGGGCTTCGATACCTTTCGCAGCATCAATAACCATGACAGCACTATCAACCGCCATTAAGGTCCGGTACGTATCTTCACTGAAGTCAGAGTGCCCCGGTGTATCCAAAATATTAATTCTTGAACCATTATAATCAAACTGCATCACAGAACTCGTTACCGAGATTCCACGTTGTTTTTCAATTTCCATCCAGTCACTTGTCGCAAACTTGCCAGATTTCTTTCCCTTTACAGTCCCAGCTGAACGGATAACGCCACCGAATAATAATAATTGCTCAGTAATCGTCGTTTTCCCAGCATCCGGGTGAGAAATAATCGCAAACGTTTTGCGTGAAGCAACTTCTTTTTGCAAATCTTGACTCATTGTTATTTTCCTCCTAGATTCATTCACATTCCATTAGTATAGCATAACTAGGAGAATTTCGGCTGTTTTTTTATTCAAAAATTATTTTGTTTGTCGTTTCATTAAGATGACAGATAAAATGCCAAAAAGCACTGCAAAGACGCTTAAAATCAGCAAACTTACTCCTGTCGTTACTGTTTTATCACCCCAATAAATAGTAATCCCAATCATTTCTTTTGTCGCATCCATCGCCTCAGTATTATCTGCGAAAACTTGTTGTAAAGGCTCTTTTGTCATGATTTCACGAATAGTAGACGCCCCGTATGTGAAAGGAAAACATTTCATCGCCGTTTGAACCGC
Organism: Listeria sp. Marseille-Q6474; assembly: GCF_946902005.1. Taxonomy (NCBI): domain Bacteria; kingdom Bacillati; phylum Bacillota; class Bacilli; order Caryophanales; family Listeriaceae; genus Listeria; species Listeria sp. Marseille-Q6474. The sequence goes on from NZ_CAMPPS010000001.1 coordinate 682,870, forward strand.
AGCAGGAAGCGAACCAATCGGCAAATAAATTCCAGCAATAAATCCGATAACAGTTCCAACAATAGTCGAAACCGAACTAAAGGCACTCGCTTTTTTCACTAGGCTCGCGATAAAAAACATAATGCTACTACAACATAGAACATTAATTAAAATAATGCCGATTAAACTAACCCAACTTTCAAGCGGTAAAAACACTCCTCCTGTCAACCAGATGTACATTTCACCAACAAAAAGGGTGATAACAGACAGAACAAATGAAGCAACTAAACCACTAACGATGTAGCTTGCGACAATTCGCCATCTGGAAGCTGGAGTTATTGCAAAACTTCTGGCAATGCTCTCCTCTTCATCGTGCACTTTTAATGAGAAAACGGCTAAAGAAACAGTGACCGGCGTAATAGACAAAATCCCCGCAATTACCCACGTATTCACTAATTCTTGTATTCCTATCGTTTTTCCAGAAGCCTGTTTAAACATTTCTTCCATATTATTTCCTAAAAAAATGGCATAGAGTCCGATAATAATTAAAATCGTGAGTAACGACATAAATACCGCAGTTCTATCACGAAAATAGATTTTTAAATTACGACTAATCATTTGAATCCTCCTTAATCATCGAGATAAATGCATCATCAAGATTTCCTTTTATTACTTCAAAAGAACTGTAAAGTCCTGCTGTTTGATTCAAAATAGCCAAAATTCCGATATTTTCATCTGTTACGTCAACACGCATCGTTCCTTTTGACACTTTATAAGGTAAATTTGCTTTTTCAATAATTACCTGAAGTTCTTCCACATTTGCATCGTAAAAAAAGATTTTATCTACTGAAAAACGACTTCTAATATTAGCGGGGGTGCCTTGAGCGATAATATTCCCCTTATGAATAACTGCCAGCTGATCCGCATCCTTCGCTTCTTCTAAATAATGCGTCGTTAAAAACACCGTCATGCCGAATTCTTCTCGCAAATAATCAATAATCTTCCAAACGCTCACTCGAGTTTTCGGATCCAGCCCAGTAGTCGGTTCATCGAGTAGTAAAATTTCTGGATCATGCATAATAGCCCTAGCAATTTCAGCTCGGCGTTTTTGTCCCCCTGATAGTTTTTCAAAACGGCGATTTAAGATATCCGCAATTCCCATAATAGAAGAAACAAGCTCTAAACGTTCGGTAATTTCCGCTTTTGTTTTTCCATATAAACTGGCACGATTATACAAGTTCTCGCGTACGGTAAGTAAATCATCCAATACATTTTCTTGAAAAACAACGCCCAACTTTTGTCTGAAATTTTTCCTATTTTTAAAGGTCAATTTTTCATCGTCAATAAAAATTTCTCCAGATGTTGGCTCGCTTTCTGTGCAAATCATGCTAAGAGTAGTCGATTTCCCCGCCCCGTTCTCACCTAAGAAAGCAAACAATGAACCTTTTTCAACTTCTAAATTAATGCCTTTAACTGCTTCTACTTTTCCAAACGTTTTAACTACATTCGTTAATTTTATCATTTTGTCTCCCTTTCTCGCATTTCTGCTAGTTTTTGGTTAATTTCATTACTAAATTTCGCATCTCTAAAACTGAAAAACAGATGCATTACAAGAAAAGTCACGCAAATAAAGCCAAAAATAATCATAAATCCAGTTAATGAATGATACCAATCAAACAACCAACCAAGACCTAAAATTGCTGCGCTAATAAAAAAGAAAAAAACAAGTAAACGGACATAAAAAGCAAATTTCGTTTTTATCGAATTATTGAAAAGTAATTGCTGAACAAAAGTAGTAATAACACTAAAACCTAGCATAGTAAAAATGTCGCGAATAGCTATCGTTTCAGATTCTCCAGTTGAGATATAGGAACAAATCATCGTGATAATTGCAGCTGTGAAAATAATACACGCTGATTGAATAAATTGAATTAATTTTGTGCTCATTTGCCCTTCCCTCCCAAGTTTAATTTTTGCTTTAAGACTTTGGCGTATTGCCTAGAAATAATCACTTTTTCTCTATTAAAAAGGCTAGCTTCAAATTTCCCGTGGAAGCCAGGCGCAATCTTTTCAATCCATTCGATATTTAAAATCATGGATTTCGAACACCTGAAAAAGGAGCTATCTTTGAATTTTTCTTCCAACTCATATAATTTCCAAGTAGTTTCATATACGTCTTTTTCTGTATACACAAAAATTTTACTTTCTACAGCCTCAAAATATAAAATCTTTCTTTTAGCGAGTAAATATGTCACTCCGTCTTTTTTGACAGAGATTTTCTCGGTTTGCTCTTCTAGCCCCATCACTATTTTAGTTACTTCTTCCAGATTATTTGGGTGGCAATATATGTCTACTTCGCCAATCGCTAAATTATTATTTTGCTTTACATGGAAATTCATCTGGTTGCCTCCCTTTTTTCTTTTTATTATAAACGCTACACTAAAAACTACAAGTTGATTTCTGTAACTTGCAAATTAACCTCCCTAAGATGCAAAAAAACTCGGTAGCGGATTATTCACTACCGAGTTTTACTATTTATTTTACTGCTGCAACAAGCGCTTCTACTTTGTCCTCAAAATCTTCTGGTTTCATTTTTGATGGGAAACGTTCAACAACTTCGCCATTTTCATCAATGAGGAATTTGGCAAAGTTCCATTCAACTTTTTTGCCTCCAGTTTGTTCAGTTAAATATTTATAAAGTGGGGCAGCATCTTTGCCTTTCACTTTAATTTTAGAGAACATTTGGAAAGTCACGCCGTAATTCATTTGACAAAATTCTAAAATCTCTTCGTCACTACCAGGATCTTGACGTAAAAACTGATTGCACGGGAAACCAAGAATTTCAAAGTTATCTCCGCCAAGTTTTTTATACATTTTTTCAAGACCTTCCAGTTGAGGTGTTAAACCACATTTGCTCGCAGTGTTGACAATGAGTAAAACTTTGCCTTTATAGTCACTTAATGCTATTTCTTTACCATTCATTGCTTTTTCAGAAAAATCATGGACATTCATGTAGAATTCCTCCTATTTCAATATATTCGAAAATAAATAAGCATAAACTAATTTTTCTGTATGATAGAGTGAATCGCGGTGTGTTCGTTCGTATGCATGGCTAGCATCAATTCCCGGGCCAATTAAACCATGAACGATGTCATTACCAGAGTTAATCGCCGCACTCGCATCTGATGCATAAAACGGATAAATGTCTACTTTATAATCAATATTATTCTTTTTAGCTAGTTCAACTAAATGTTTGCGCAAACCTAAATGATAAGGGCCACTGCCATCTTTAGCACAAATAGAAACAGTGTATTCATCAGAAGTTTGACCATCACCAAGCGCTCCCATGTCGACAGCTAAATATTCCACTGTTTCAGCTGGGATATTGGAATTACCACCATAACCAATTTCTTCATTATTAGAGATAAGGAAATGAGTTGTATGTGGAAGCTCTAATTTATTTTCATGAATATGGTTAATGAGTTGTAATAAAATCGCGACACTTGCTTTATCATCCAAATGGCGAGATTTAATATATTCATCATTAATAATTTGGACACGCGGATCAAAGGAAACAAAATCACCAACTTCTATTCCAAGTGCGCGAACTTTGTCAGCATCTAGCGCTTTTACGTCTAAACGAACTTCCATATTTTTATCATTGCGTTCAGCCGTACCAGCGTCTTTATATACGTGAACGGAGGTTTGATGCATAAGAATTGTTCCGCTATATAAATCGCCTTCGCTTGTTTCGATCGTACAATATTCGCCTTCAATCGCATTAAAACGATAGCCACCAATTAAAGTTAATAGTAATCTGCCATCTGCTTTGATTTCTTTTACCATCGCGCCTAACGTATCAACATGTGCCGTTAGCATACGATGTTTGGAGTCATCTTTTCCTGGGAGAGTTACAATTAATCCGCCTTTATTGTTTAATTTATATGGGATGTTAGAAGCTTCTAAATCCCTCACTAGTTTTTCAATGATTTGTCCTGTGTTCCCTGTCGGACTAGGGATAGAAGTTAACTCTTTAATTTTTTGCATCGTTTGTGTTGTATTTGGTTCGTAACTCAAAAATATTCCTCCTTTAGTTCGCTTTATTCTATTATATTATAGCGCTTATCTTCACCTAACGCATTTCTTAAGATTAATTTTTTTCCAAATCAGTCCTTTTATATGCTATAATTCGGTAGACGAAAAGGGAGGGAATTTTTTGGAACAAACAAAAGTAAAAGCCGTTACCATCGCCGTATTTGTCGCAACATTTATGGCAGCTATTGAAGGTACCATCGTGAGTACTGCGATGCCAACGATTGTAAGTCAGTTGGACGGCATAGAGTTAATGAACTGGATTTTTTCTGTTTATTTACTAACATCAGCAGTGACGGTTCCTATTTACGGAAAACTGTCTGATTTGTATGGGCGAAAAAATATCTTTGTAATTGCGACAATTATTTTTATCATTGGTTCATCACTTTGTGGATTTGCACAAAATATGGAGCAATTAATTATTTTTCGCGCAATTCAAGGTATTGGAGCAGGCGGGATTTTACCATCTACTATGACGATTATCGCAGACGTCTACCCATTTGAAAAACGAGCAAAAGTACTTGGCTTCATGGGTTCTGCTTGGGGTATTGCAGGTGTTTTCGGGCCGCTCGTTGGTGGGTTTTTAGTAGACCAACTTTCTTGGCATTGGATTTTCTTTATTAATGTGCCAATCGGACTTCTAACTATCTTACTTATTTTGCTTTATTTACGTGAAGAGGTCGAACGAGTAAAATTACCAATTGATTATCTTGGTGCCTCATTATTTACCGTAGCACTTTTAGGATTATTATTTGCATTACAGCGAGCTGGAGAATCACTCAACTGGACAGAACCGCTCGTAGTCATTCTTTTTGCCGTTTCGATATTATTATTTGTTGCTTTTTATTTTGTCGAAAAACGTGCCAAAGATCCAATTATGCCATTTGTTTTATTTAAAAATCCAGTTGTTTTAATTGGAAACTTAATTGGTTTTCTAATTAGTGCCTTTTTAATTGGTATTAATGTTTATATTCCAATGTGGGCGCAAGGAATGCTTGGCCACGGAGCTACTATTGCTGGATTTATGCTTGCACCACTTTCCGTCACATGGATTATCGGTTCATTTATAGGCGGAAAGCTTTTAATGACACTAGGAAATCGCCATACAGTCGGAATTGGCGTATTAATAACAGCTGCAAGTGGACTTATTTTAGCTTTATTCCCAGCTTCCACAAATGACATCTTCTTCTATTTAAATAGTGCCTTTATGGGATTTGGATTTGGGATTATTTTTACTACTACAACTGTAACCGTCCAAGATGCTGTACCGAGATTCCAAACTGGTATTGCTACTGCTTCCAACACACTATTTAGAACTGTTGGTCAAACGATTGGTGTCGCTGTCTTTGGAACTATTTTCAACTCCGTATTAACCACACAATTTCGTGCAGCAGCTGGTAGCGAAGTAAATCGTAGTAATTTAAATCAGCTAATCAGCCCACAAACTTCAGGTAATGTTAATCCAGATCTAGTCGAACCGCTTAGAGATATTTTATATAGCGGACTCCACATGGTTTTCTGGGTAATGTTTGCTTGTTGTATCGTTAGTTATTTTATCCATTTCATTTTACCGAAAAAACATATTTCTGGTGAAAATTAAAAAAAGGATTGGCTCAAAGGAGCCAATCCTTTTTTGTTAGATTGTTTTTTTATATTTTAGTACTGCAAAGATATAAGCTACGACTGTAATACCAACACACCAAGCAAGTGCAATCCAGATTTCATTACCAACGGACCCTGAATATAACAATGCTCGAATTGTATTTACAATAGATGTTACTGGTTGATTTTCCGCAAATACCCGAACCGCAGTTGGCATCGTATCAGTTGGAACGAAAGCAGAACTTATAAAAGGCAAGAAAATCAGTGGGTAAGAAAAAGCGCTCGCCCCGTCAACCGATTTTGCAGTCAAACCAGGAATAACAGCCACCCAAGTTAAAGCTAACGTGAAAAGTAGCAGTATCCCAGCTACAGCAAGCCATTCTAAAAGCCCAGCAGATGACCTAAATCCAATTAATAAAGCAACTAGAATAATCAAAACAACTGAAATTGCATTAGAAACTAAAGAAGTTAAAACATGTCCCCATAATACAGAAGAACGACTAATCGGCATAGAATGAAATCGTTGGAATAGCCCTTTTTGCACATCTGTAAATAATCGTACTGCCGTATAAGCTATCCCACTTGCAATTGCCATTAAAATAATCCCCGGTAACAAGTAATCAACATAGTTATCTGTTCCTGTTTGAATCGCTCCACCTAGTACATAGACGAACATCAACATAATCATAATGGGTATAATTGCTACTGTAATAATTGTATCTGGACTACGCAAAATGTGACGCATCGAGCGACCAAACAAGATTCTTGTATCGCGAATTGCTTTCATTTTACTCCCTCCTTACCATTAATAATTGTTAAGAAAATTTCTTCCAGTGACGGTTGTTTCTCGACATATTCAATTTCAGCAGGTGGGAACAATTTTTTAAGTTCCTCTAAAGTACCATTTGCAATAATCGTTCCGCCGTGAAGGATTGCAATTCTATCAGCAAGTTGCTCCGCTTCATCTAAATACTGTGTCGTCAGTAAAATAGTAGTTCCTCCATCAGAAAGAGCTTTAATCGTTTTCCATACCTCAATCCGTCCTTCTGGATCAAGACCTGTCGTCGGTTCATCAAGAAAAATCACATCCGGAGATCCCACTAAACTCATTGCAATATCAAGACGTCTCATCATCCCGCCTGAATATGTGTCTGCTCTTCGGTCTGAAGCTTTTTCTAAACCAAAACGTGCTAGTAAATCTTTGGCTGTTTGATCAGGATTTTTTTCTCCTCGTAATTTTGCAATGAGTAAAATATTCTCACGACCAGTTAGTAAACCATCTACTGCAGCAAATTGTCCTGTAAGACTAATATGCTCTCTCACTTTCTCTGGTTCTTTCGTAACATCTAAACCAGCAACACTCGCTTTTCCATTATCTGCTTTCAAAAGTGTAGTTAAAATTTGAATAGTCGTTGTTTTCCCAGCGCCGTTAGAGCCAAGTAAAGCAAAAATCTCACCGCGCCTTACTCCAAAATCAATGCCCTTTAAGACTTCGGTTTTTTTGAAAGACTTTCTTAACCCACTAGCTTCAATCATCCATTCGTTCATTTGAACTCACCCTTCCTTCCAATTTCCTATTTTATTTCACTACTTAGTATCACGGGTATTCTGTATCACTTATTACCACTATATAGTAACACTTAGTTGATATGCTGTCAACAAAAAACTTATATTCTTTTTTTAAAATAAAACACCTATATTTAAGCATAAAAAAACCGCCCGATAAACGGACGGTTTGTCATTATTTCACTTTATAAATCCAACCTTCTGGAGCTTCTACATCTCCAAATTGAATTCCACATAGTTCATCAAATAGGCGTTTTGTTACTGGCCCTACTTCTGTTTCACTGTAAAATACATGGAAGTCATCTTTTGTTTGAATACCGCCAATTGGTGTGATAACTGCGGCGGTTCCACATGCGCCTGCTTCCTTAAATTCATCTAACTTATCAATAAATACATCGCCTTCTTCTGCTTTTAAACCTAAACGGTGTTCTGCCAAATAAAGTAATGAATACTTCGTGATACTTGGCAAAATAGAAGGAGAATACGGCGTAATAAATTTATCGTCTTTTGTAATACCAAAGAAATTAGCAGAGCCAACTTCTTCAATTTTTGTATGAGTAGCTGGATCCAAGTAAATGCAATCCCCAAAATTACGATCTTTTGCGTTTTGCCCTGGAAGTAAACTTGCTGCATAGTTACCGCCTACTTTTGCTGCACCTGTTCCATTTGGAGCGGCACGGTCAAAGTCAGAAACGATAAAGTTAGTTGGTGCCATTCCGCCTTTGAAATAAGGACCAACTGGTGAACAGAAAACAGAGAAAATATACTCTGGAGCTGCATGAACGCCAATATTATCACCTACACCAATTACAAACGGTCGTAAATAAAGAGTTGCTCCAGTACCATAAGGTGGAACAAATTCTTCATTTGCACGAACAACTTGCATACAAGCATCAATAAATTTTTCTGTTGGAATATGAGGCATTAATAAACGTTCACAACTTTTTTGAATACGAGCAGCATTACGATCTGGACGAAAAAGGTTAATGGAACCATCCTTACAACGATATGCTTTCAAACCTTCAAAACATTGTTGGCCATAATGAAGTGCAGTAGAACCTTCACTAATATGAAGTGTATTATCTTCCGTCAAAGTACCTTCATCCCACGCTCCGTCTTTCCAATGTGAAATATAACGCTTGTCCGTTTTAATATAACTAAACCCTAAATTACTCCAGTCAATATCTTTACTCATTCAAAATCCCCACTTTCTATCGATAAATCAGAATTATTGTATGTTTCAGTATAGCACAATAAACGCTATTATTGCAGTGAAGTCCTATGAAAAAGAAAATTTTTTCTAATAAATAGGCAAAATGTTCTTTCTTTTAACGTAATTCATGCTAAAATAGAGTAACTTTTCAAAAAACAATCATCTTAGAAGGAAGGATTTCAAGAAAGGAGAGAATGAAAATGACAGCTCATAAAATGTTAGATGAGAAATTTTACAGTAAATTGCTAGGAGAGGAACTCGATTTAATTATTTGCTTACCACCTGATTTTTCGCCACTTTACAAATATCCTTTATTTATTGTACAAGATGGAAAAGATTATTTTCAGTTTGGTAAACTTGCGCGTCACTCTGAAGAATTAGCAGTAAACGAGCAGATTCAAAAAGCCATTTTCATTGGTATTCCTTACAAAACTGTCATGGATCGCCGAGAAAAATATCATCCAGATGGTGAACAAAATGAAGCATACATCCGGTTCTTAGCATTCGAACTTGTTCCTTATCTTGAAGAACGCTTCCCTTCTTTCCAAATGCCAACGAGTAGATTTCTTATGGGTGACTCCCTTGGTGCATCTGTTTCATTAAAAGCCGCACTACTATTTCCGTTTACGTTCGGTAATGTTATCTTACATTCTCCTTATGTCGACGATGCAATCCTTACATTAGCAGAAAAAGCTGACCCTGCCAAAGTAAAAATCTACCATATTATTGGCGACCAAGAAACTGCAGTTGAAACTACTGGGGATGAAATACTCGATTTTCTATCACCAAACAAATCTTTAGAACAAATTTTAACCTCTCGTGGGTTTGATTATTATTTCCGCGTATTTAACGGCGATCATCGCTGGAAATACTGGCAGCCATTTATTAAAGAATCCTTACAATTTATGCTTCCAGTAAATACGTTTGATTTAGAAAGCATGCGCGCATAGGAAGGGACGGAACAACTTGACGGTAAAAAAAGTAACAGATGAACTAGGTAAACAAGCAGCACTAAAAATTCGAAATGACGTTTTCGTTGTCGAACAAAATGTAGATCCTGCATTAGAATGGGATGAATTTGATGAAATGGCTTCGGTGGATATGTTTGTTGATTACGCTGAAGACGGCACAGCGCTCGCGACAGGCAGATTTCGCGTAAAGGATGGTTACGGTAAAGTCGAACGCATTTGCACCCAAAAAATAGCCCGTGGCTCCGGCAGTGGACGTAGAATCATGGAAGCTATTGAACTGGAAGCTAAAACACGTGGATTAACAACACTAAAATTAGGCGCCCAGTTAACAGCAATCCCCTTTTATGAAAAACTTGGCTATGAAACGTGCTCTGATGTATTCTTAGATGCAGGAATTAAACATAAAGAAATGAAAAAAACATTAACTTATTAATAAAAATAGTTATTTCTTTCTAATAGAAGAAATAACTATTTTTTTATTATCTCTATTTCTCCTGATGCTTTGCCGCAAATAATTATATCTACATAATGAAGAAATAAGCCGTGCTCAAGTACCCCAGGAATGCCCGCTAACTTTTCATGCCAAGCTTCTGGATTAGTTAAGCTCTGATTTATAATATCTAAAATATAATTGCCGTTATTTGTTTCATATATTTCTCCTGACGACTGTTTGCGTAAAGTAGTTTCAACCCCGTCATTTTCTAGCATTCGTTTAATTTGCTTCCATCCAAAAGGAATCACTTCAAGTGGCAAAGGAAATTTTCCAAGCTCTGTCACAAGCTTCTCTTCCCCAACAACCCAAATATTCTTTGAACTAGCTTGAGCAACCATCTTTTCTCGTAAAAGTGCTCCTCCGCCCCCTTTTATTCCTTGAAAAGCTTGATTAATTTCATCAGCGCCATCAATTGTGACATCAATTTTCGTTACATCATTTAAAGATTTTAGCGGAATCCCTAATGTCCGAGCTTGTTGTTCTGTTTCTATAGAAGTAGCCACCCCAGTAATGTTTAAGCCTTTTTGCACCATTTCCCCTAATTTTTCAATCGTATAATAAACGGTACTTCCCGTTCCAAGACCGACAACCATTCCATCTTCAATCCATTCACACGCTTTTTCACCTGCGATTTTCTTTTGATTAATCATTTATTTTCCTCCCAACTTAGCATTAAAGCATTGCGATATCGATATTTTCATTATACGCCACCTACTTTTAAGTTCAAAGTAAGTTTATTTTTCTAACCTTACAAAAATGTAATTAGACATTTAAAGACAGATGTATTACAGTAAGTAAGTATTAAGAGTTTAATTTTAATATTTGTAACATAACTGAAATAATAAAGAGGTGGATTTATGAATAAAGTAAAACTATTTTTGCATCATCCAGCAACAATTTTTACAATGAAGACTATTTTTTACTTGACTGTTTTGCTTGGGTTGCTATGGTTTTATGGTTTCAAAAACCCTGAAGGCGCCAAATTTATTTACAATGAATTTTAAAAAAAGAAAGGACTGTTAAAAAATGGGAATATCAATTATGACAACGAGTATCATTGAAAGAATTGATGCATGGGCAGAAAAGACACCGGATTTCCCTTGCTATGAATATGCTGGAACACGTCTTTCCTACAAAGAACTTAAACGGCAATCGGATGCATTCGGCTCTTTTCTACTAAATACTTTAAACTCTGACAAAGAAAAACCTATTATCGTGTACGGACACATGTCCCCACTAATGCTTATTGCGTTTTTAGGTACTATTAAATCAGGACGTGCTTATGTTCCTGTAGATGTTTCTATGCCAGTTGAACGTATAGAACAAATCAAAAAAGCAGCAGATCCTGCACTATTCATTTGCACAGAAGAGCTTCCAAACAACCTTACAATTACAGGTTGTCCCGTTCTAACACAAGACCAATTGATGGATGCTTTGGAAAAACATTTTGAAGAAGTGCCAGACCCTGCTGAATGTGTTAAAAATGATGATAATTATTATATTATATACACATCAGGAAGCACAGGAAATCCAAAAGGCGTTCAAATTAGCCAAAACAATTTAGTTAGTTTTAGCAATTGGATTTTACAAGATTTCTCGTTAAGACAAGGATTGCGCTTCTTAAACCAAGCACCATTTTCCTTTGACTTGTCGGTTATGGACTTATATCCAAGCTTACTTTCAGGCGGAACTCTTGTACCACTAGATAAAACAATCACTGCTAACATGAAAGATTTATATCGCGAAATACCTGCTCAAAATTTTGATGTATGGGTTTCTACTCCATCATTTGCAGACTTGTGTTTACTAGATGATAATTTCAACCAAGAAAACAACCCTAATTTAACACGTTTCTTATTCTGTGGTGAAGTACTTGCTAAGAAAACAGCAAGTGAACTACTTGACCGTTTCCCAGATGCAGTCATTTATAACACATACGGGCCGACAGAAGCTACAGTTGCTGTTACACAAGTAAAAGTAACACGCGAGTTGATTGATGCTTATCCGAGCCTACCACTTGGAGTTATTAAACCAGATATGCGACTTCATATTGTCGATCAAGAAACTGGTGAAATACTTCCTGAAGGCGAAAAAGGCGAAATCATCCTAATCGGTGCAAGTGTTTCAAAAGGATATTTAAACGAACCAGAAAAAACAGACCAAGTATTCTTTGATTACAAAGGTTACCAAGCCTACCATACTGGTGACTCTGGTGTTATAAAAGATGGTTATCTCTTCTTCCAAGGTCGTCTTGACTTCCAAATTAAGCTTCATGGTTACAGAATCGAGCTTGAAGATATTGAAAACAATCTAAAAAAAGTAAGTTACATCCAAAACTGCGCTATTATTCCTAAAATGAAAGATGAAAAGGTTGATATGTTGGTCGCTCAGGTCATCCCGTCTTCCCACGATTTTGAAAAAGAATACCAGCTAAGTGCAGCAATCAAAAACGAATTAAAAGAATTTATGCCAGCATATATGATCCCAAGAAAATGGATTTATAAAACGGAATTCCCGTTGACAATGAATGGCAAAATTGATCGAAAAGCACTTAACAGCGAGGTTAACAAGTGAGCACACCATACGGTACAATACTTTACTTTGGAGTACTTCTTCTGTTTTTCATTCCTATCATAGTAGCTGGTTTGTTAGGAAAAAGATTACCGATATATAACGCTTTTGTCACATTAGTATTTTTATACTTTTTATTCTCTGCAAATCCAGTCCAAGGAGTTACTTTTATCTTCTTTGTTTTCTGGCAACTTGCACTCGTACGACTTTACTTCCATTACAGGCAGGAGAAAAAACAGAATCATGGCGGCGTATTCGTCATAGCAGTGATTCTCTCCATTCTCCCGCTTGTAATTTCTAAAGTAGTTCCAATTTTAGGAGACCAAGTAACAATGGTTGGTTTCCTAGGGATTTCGTACTTAACTTTTAAAGCGACACAAATGATTATTGAAATACGCGATAACTTAATTAAACAGTACAACGCATGGGATTTTGTTAATTTCTTACTATTTTTCCCAACTATTTCATCAGGACCGATTGACCGGTTCCGTCGCTTTAAAAAAGACGTTGATAATCCGCCTAGTAAAGAAGCTTATGTTGCTTTACTGAATCGAGGAATTTTCCTTATCTTCCTTGGTTTTCTCTATAAATTCATTATCGCATACTTAGTAAACAAACATTTTGTTGTTCCACTAGACATCGCGATTACACACAATGTTGATACAACAACAAGTTTGATTGGTTATATGTACGCATACAGTATGTACTTATTCTTTGACTTTGCTGGCTACAGTGCCTTCGCAGTCGGAGTGAGTTATCTACTCGGCGTTCAAACACCAATGAACTTCAATAAGCCTTTTGCAGCACGAAACATTAAAGAATTCTGGAATCGCTGGCATATGACTCTTTCCTTCTGGTTCCGTGATTATGTATTTATGCGTTTTGTCTTATGGCTTACAAAAAAGAAATGGTTCAAGAGTAAGTTCACCATCGCCTATATCGCATATTTTGTTAACTTTTTCATTATGGGTGTATGGCACGGACTTCACTGGTATTACATCGTTTATGGTCTTTATCAAGCCACTTTAATTGTTGGTTTCGACCTAATCGAACGCTTTAACAAAAAGCACAAGTTCTATCCAAAAAACAAAATAACTTATGTAATCGGCGTTATCATTACATTCCAATTTGTTTGTTTCGGATTCCTGATTTTCTCAGGTATTTTAGATAAAATTAATTTTTAAAACTAACTAAAGGTGGTAATTTAAATGGCTTTTCGTGAAAATGTATTAGAAATCTTAGAAGAAATTACAGAAACTGATGAAGTAGTACAAAATACAAATATCAAATTATTTGATGAAGGTTTACTAGACTCAATGGCAACTGTTCAACTTTTAATTGAAATTGAATCAAGACTAGATATTACTGTACCCGTTTCAGAATTTGACCGCGACGAATGGGCTACTCCTGAAATGATTATTACACAACTTGAGGCGCTAAAATAATGAAAAAAAAGCTGTGGATGACATTTGGGCCTTTACTGGTCGCATTCGCGGTTTTCCTTTTCGTTCTATTTGGACCTAGCAGCTTATTTTCTTATGTGTCTTCGGAGACTGTAGAAAAGAGCGCTACGTCTATGAACGAATACGTCATCCAAGGCTTAGACATCCAGAAAGAAGCTTTAAAAGAAGGAAACTATTTACCAATTTATGGTTCTTCAGAGCTTTCTCGTGTCGACCCATTTCATCCTAGCGTAGTCTCAAAAAAATATGATCAAGGTTATACACCATTCCTATTAGGTCGTCCGGGTACACAATCATTAAGCCATTTTCTTGATGTAAATGCACTTGGTGATGACTTAAGAGGTAAAAAAGTGGCTGTAGTTTTATCTCCACAATGGTTCCAACCTAAAGGCGTTTCTGATCCATCGTTTGGTGCTAACTTCTCCCCTCTTCATGCTTATAAATTTGCACTTGAAGACGCGAAAAACACACCTGAACGCAGATATGCAGCAAAAAGATTATTATCGTTCCAAGTGGTTCAAAGCGACTCTACTTTAAAGAAATTACTTGAAAATATCGTCGCAAAAGGTCCTAAAAAACCTCATGATCCAAAACTTGTAAAACTTGCTGGTAATGTCGAACTGAAAATTTTAGAACGTAAAGACGATTTAGAATCGAAAACAGTTTCAGGTTCTAAACAAGATCGTATAGAAAAAGGTCTAAAAGATCTCCCAGAAAAATTAGATTATAAACAACTAGATGACCTAGCAAAAGAAACTGGTGAGAAAAGTATCGGTGACAATCCTTTCCAAGTGAAAGAAAAATATTACCAGAAAAAAATCAAACCAATTGAAGGTAAGCTAAAAGACAGCCGTAAAGATTTGCGTTACGATGAATCTCCAGAATTTGGTGATTTACAACTTCTAATGGACGCTTTCAAAAAAGCTGGCGCTGATGTTATTTTCATCAATCCTCCTATTAATGGTAAATGGATTGACTACATTGGTATGAACAAACAAGGCTTAGATGGTTACTATGCTAAAACAAAACAACAAATCGAGAGTCAAGGCTTCCGTTATTACTCTCTAGAACAATATCAAAATGATTCTTTCTTTTTAGAAGATCCTATTCATTTAAGCTGGCGCGGTTGGGTAAAAATCGACCAAGTCCTTGCTGATTTTGTCAAAGCACCGGTTCAAACAAACTATACACCAACAGTAGATGATTATTATATTAAAAGTCATCCAGATAATGGACCAAAAAAAATCCAGAAGTAGTATTTAAACTACTCCTGGATTTTTTTCATTGTTAGAATCCAATAATATGATAACCGCTATCCACATGAATTACTTCACCTGTTACGCCTCGTGATAAATTACTGAATAAGTAATAAGCTGTATCTCCTACTTCTTCTGCTTGTGTTGCACGTTTTAAAGGTGCTCTTTCTTCTACAAGTGAAATCGAGTCAGAGAAGCCGCTAACGCCACGTGCAGAGACTGTTCTAATTGGTCCAGCAGAAATAGCATTCACACGCACTCCAATAGCTCCTAGGTCCATTGCAAGGTATCTCACGCTAGCATCAAGAGAAGCTTTAGCAACACCCATGATATTGTAGTTTTCTACAACACGCTCACCGCCAAGATAAGTTAAAGTAAGCAAGCTAGCATCTTCAGTTAACATATCTAAGTGTTTTAACGCACGCGCCACCGCTGTAAACGAGTAAGCGCTGATTTCATGCGCTTGTAAGAAGCTTTTACGATCTACCTCTAGATAGTCACCAGTTAAGTAATCTTTATTAGCAAATGCAATACAATGTGCTAAACCACTAAGTTTGCCTGCTTTATCTTTAATTGTTTCAAATGTCGCTGTAATAGCGTCCTCACTTGTTACATCACATGCTAAAATAAGTGGATCTTGATTTATTTCGTTTAATGAAGGTACTAGTTCAGTAATGCTTTTTTTCGCACGATCATCCGCATATGTAAATACTAGTTTTGCTCCTGCTTCATTTAATGAACGAGCAATCGCCCAAGCAATACTGCGTTTATTAGCTACTCCCATTACAACATATGTTTTTCCCTCTAATGATAAATTCATGTTCTTTCCTCCTAATTTTGATGCGATTTGTTCGCTTCTTCCATTTTACATGACCAAATAACTTTTTAAAACACTTATTACTTCGATTTTTGAATTATCTGCTCCATATCTTCTGGTAAAGGCAAATCAAACGCCATATATTCTTCTGTGACTGGGTGGACTAAATGTAGATGACAAGAGTGAAGTGCTTGTCTTTTAAGCAGCACCTGATCCCCGCCGTACATGTCATCACCAATAAGCGGATGACCGATATAAGAAAAATGCACACGAATTTGATGTGTTCGCCCTGTCTCAAGTTGGATCGCTAAATGATCAAACCCGTTATAACGCATGAGAACCTCATAATTTGTTTTCGCATATTTTCCTTCTGGAGTAACAAAACGCTCCATTATACTTACATCCTTGCGTCCTATTGGCGCTTCAATAGATCCTGCTTCTTCTTCAAGGGTACCTGAAGTGAAAGCTTGGTATCGTCTTTTGAGTAATCCTTGTTGCAAAAAGCTACTGAGCCTTGCGTGTGCATATCTATTTTTAGCGATTAACATTAATCCTGACGTTTCTCGGTCGAGCCTTGTTACGATATGGATAGCACTTGTAAGCCCTTGATTTTCATAGTGTCCTTTTACAAAATTTGCTACTGAACCGGTCGGATGATATTGAGACGGAATTGAAGCCATTCCGGCCGGTTTATTAATAATTAATAAAAAGTCATCTTCAAAAACTACTTCTAAATCTGTATGCTCGGCCAATAATCGTTCATTTTGTTGCTCAGTTGGAAAAGTAAGCCGAACTTTATCGTCAGTTTTAACGTGATATAAAACATTTTGTTCTTCGTTATTAACTTCAATTTTACCATCCGCGCCAAATTTTACTGCGGTTAATAATTGTTTAGATATATGCTTGCTTTTCAGAAAAGTTCTAAGCAGCAGCCCATCTTCTTCATTTTTTACTTGCCATTCTAAAAACACATGCTTCCTCCTGCTAGCTTAATCTTCAATAAATGAATCGTGTACTCGACGCCAAAATGGAAATGATCTGAATCTCGCAAAATGAACTTTTTTCGCTGATACTTCATAACGAATTTCCTGAACATCACGATGCAAAATACTTAAATGGTCCACAGAAATTTGAAAATCCTTGTCATTTACCGGTTGTAAACTAACTACATGATGCTTCGGAAAAACGAGTGGACTACCGATTGTCCGGTAAACTCGATTATTAATCGACGCCATTTCAGTTAATTGCATTGCTTCAATGGACGGATGCATTAGCGCTCCCCCGAGTGATTTATTATATGCAGTCGTTCCGCTTGGTGTTGACATACATAACCCGTCCCCGCGGAATCGTTCAAAATGGAGCTCATTAATAACTACATCCACAACAAACGGTCCACCTGAACTTTTTACGGTTGACTCATTTAGCGCTAAATACTCAGCTTCTTTTTTGCCAATGCCGTATTTTACTGTAGTTTTAAGCAGTGGATAAGAAACTTTTTGATATTCTCCTTTTGCTAATAACTTAACTAATTTATCTGCTTCAGCTGGGCGCCAATCAGCATAAAAGCCAAGATGACCAGTATGAATTCCGATAAAAGCAATTTCATCTAAGCGCTCTTCATATTGATGAAACGCAGACAAAAAAGTTCCATCTCCGCCAATAGAAATAACGATTTCAGGTTCTATCTCATCATATTCCATGTCATATTCCCCAAAACCAGCGATCATATTCAATCGCAGCAAATCTGACTTCTCGTCCCCTTTTGAAGTAATCATATATTTCATTATTTCTATTCGCCCCTATTCCTACGCTTAATTACTTATTTTTCTTTGGCATTACTTGATGTACCGCTTTTTTATCCTTTGATACATCTTTGTTTTGAGAAAAATAGACTTGCGCTTCTTGTATTTCTTCACGAATTTGCGACATTTCCTCATCTAATTGAAAAGCCGCCTCGGCAGCGCGTTTTAGTCGCTTATTAATCGCTTCTGGAAATTCGCCTTGATATTTATAGTTTACCGAATGCTCAATAGTCGCCCAAAAATTCATTGCTAATGTCCTAATTTGGATTTCAGCTAAAATCTTCTTCTCACCTTGAATTGTTTCCACTGGGTATTCAATAACGACGTGATACGAACGGTAGCCACTGGGTTTCTTATTTGTAATATAATCGCGCTCTTCCACAATCCGAAAATCATTGCGTTGTCTTAAAAGACGAACAACAACCTCAATATCATCTACAAATTGACACATCATTCGCAGTCCCGCAATATCTTGCATTTCTTCCACTAAATGGTCAAGTGCAATATGTTTTTGATTAGCTTTGTCTAATATGCTCGCAACTGGCTTCACTCGTCCTGTAACAAATTCAATTGGCGAATGATTATTTTCAAGCTCAAATTGTGAACGCATTCCTTTAAGTTTAATTTTAAGTTCTTCTACTGCCTGTTTATAAGGCGCTAAAAAGTCTTCCCAATGATTCAAATCGCTCACCTCAAGTATATTCATGATTAAATTTATGCAACATCAGTTATATTTTAACACAAAAGTGATTAATCCACCTTGCTAAAAGTAACCTTTTTTTCAATCACATGTTAAAATAAAACTGAAGCGCTAACGATACAATGAAAAGGATGATGGAAATGATTCTTACTTTACTTCAAAATGGCGATTACGAAACTGCTCGACTAAAAGCTCTTGCAGAATTAAAAAACGCCCCAGAAAATGCGGAACTAAATTATTTTGCAGCATGGGCACACGATGCGCTCGGTAAAGAAGATGCCGCTATCCCTTTTTATGAGAAAGCACTGGATCTTGGTCTTCCTGATGCTGATAAAAAAGAAGCGTATATTGGCCTTGGTAGCACCTACCGGATAACAGGTTCTCCCGAAAAAGCCGTCCTTCTTTTCCAAAAAGCGATAGAAGAGTTCCCAGAAAATAATGCTTTACGTACTTTTTTCATCATGGCTAAGTATAATCAAGGTCAGGAAAAAGAAGCCTTACAAGAAGCACTTCTGTTACTAACAAATACAACTAATGACAAAGATATTTTAAGTTACAAAAAAGCGATTCAATTTTATGCACAAGATTTAGATGCGTTATTTCATTAAGAGGAGATGAATTTTCATGGTAAAAGAACTAGAAATAGAATTCCGCAATCTTTTGACAAAAGAGGAATATGATCGACTTATAGAGGATTTTCGAATTAAAGAGGATGATTTTTTTGAACAAACTAATTTTTATTTAGATACGGCAGATTTCGGCTTAAAAGAACGTAACTCTGCTCTTCGAATTCGTCAGTTAGAAACGCAGTACCAATTAACGCTAAAAACTCCTGAAGCACGTGGTTTAATGGAAACAACTCAAATTTTAGCCGCAGATCAAGCAACAGCCATTACAGACGGAGCAAATATTCCAGTTGGTCCAGTGCGCGATACTTTAAAAGAAATAGGTATTAATCATGAAGATTTACAAGTCTTTGGTTCCCTTAAAACAATCCGTGCCGAAAAAGATTATAAAAAAGGACTACTCGTATTCGACAAAAATTTCTATGGTTCTATTTCAGATTTTGATTTAGAATATGAAGTTTCTGATTACGATAAAGGGAAAGAAATTTTTGATAAACTACTCAAAGAATATCAAATAACGAATCATCCAGCAGAAAATAAAGTAGCTCGTTTTTATAATCACGTCTATAAAAATAATGACTAACTAACGAAAAACGTACTAATTTATAGCGAAATGACACAAATTCTTAAAAAATAACGAATAAATATATTAAGCCAATGACAATTATTTGTTAAATTTACATTACGCTGATAAAATAGATATGTAAGTTACAAAACCAAATTTTGTATCAGCTTTTACTTAGCAGTGAATTATTTCTTTTCACACTGGTACATTGAAATGAATATCTGCTTGAAGGTATTTAGAATTTGAAAATCAGGTGATAGCAAATGATTAACCAAAATTTATATTATCAGTCAGTAGCTAATTCCAAGCCTATCGAAATTTATCTATTTTTTGATCCTGCTTGTGATGACTGTTGGAATATTGAAGCGAACATGCTCCGGTTACAAATGGAGTACGGGAACTATTTTAAATTGCGCTATGTGTTGCATAATAATTTGCAGACATTTGTATGTAAACAAAAACGCGCTGGAAATAGTAACCTAAGCTTAAAAGAACAACAAATAGGGGCGCACCTTTCCTATATTTCTTGTCTTGCAGTTAAAGCCGCTGAACTCCAAGGAAAAAAACAAGGTATTACATTCCTGCGTAAGATTCAAGAAGCTTATTTTCTTGAGAATAAAGACATCGCTAGTGAAGAAGTACTCTATGAAATCGCTATTTCCACCGGTCTAGATCTTACTGAATTCAAAAAAGATTTAGCATCTACTGCTGCTAAACGCGCCTATATTGGCGACCAAAAAGTAGCACAAGAAATGGAAATACGCGAAAATCCGACAGTAGTTTTCTTCAATAAAAATATAGAAGACGCTGGGTTAAAATTAAGTGGCCTACATCGTTACGAGGTCTACGTACATGTTTTATCCGAGCTTTTAAATGATTTCCCAGAACCAGAAGAACGCCCACAAATGGAAGAATATTTAGCTAAAGTAAAAGTTACTTCTTCTGCTTCCATGGCAGCCTTTTACGGGGTTTCTGAACAACAAATTGACCGCCAAATGAAGAAATGGCGTCTTCAACAAAAAGTAGAATTAATCGATGCTCCAGATGGCAAGCCTCACTGGAAATATATCGGTAGCTTATAATAAAAAAAGTAGCAGCCTAATCTTGGCTGCTACTTTTTTTATTACATATTTTCCAACCGCTCAATTCGCGAACTAATCGGCGGATGGGAATCGAAAAGACCTGGTTTATCTTTTTTAGACTTCAATGGCGACGAAAAGTAAATGGACTCACTAGAAGCGCTAACTTCTTCCATTTTTTTCGTATCACCGCTAATTTTTTGTAATGCTTGGATAAGCCCATCTGGATTCCGAGTTAATTCCACTGCACTCGCATCAGCCAAGTACTCCCTATTTCTAGATAAAGCGAACTGAATCGCCGTAGCTATAATCGGAGCTAAAATAACAAAAATTAGTGCTACTACATAGATAATTATCTGTGCCCCGCCACCATTATTATTGTCACTTTTACGGCTATTTCTTCCACCTGTTAAGCTACCCCAGAAAATCAAACGCATAGCTAAATCACTTAGGATAGCAATAACCGCAACTAAGGCAATCGCAATAGTCGACAAGCGAATATCATAGTTACGAATATGAGAAATCTCATGCGCAATAACGCCCTCTAACTCATATCGTTCTAATTTATTTAACAATCCTCTAGTGACAGCTACGGCGCCTTTTTCAGGAGAAATACCGGTTGCAAATGCATTCGGACTTGGATCTTCTACAATATAAACTTTTGGCATTGGGATACCAGCAACCATTGCCATGCTTTCAACAGTATCCCATAAAACTGGTGCTTGCTCTTTTGAGGTGACTTCTTTCGCATGATTCATCGCCATGACAACCGACGAACTGCTCATAACCATTATCAAAATATAAACCGCACCAATAGCCGCCGCAAGTATGAGTCCATTTAGATAGTTATTCCAAACAATTATACCTATAGCAGCCCCAACCATAAGAACGAAAATAAAAAAGCCAAGAATGATAAAAACAGTTTTTCGCTTATTTGCTGCAATTTGTTCAAATAGCATAATTTTCGCTCTCCTTCATGGCTTAAAACTCTACTTTTGGTGCAACACGCTCTACTTCTGGAATCGAAAGCATATCGCGTTCTTTAAAGTTATGCAGTTTTGCTACGATGTTTGTTGGTACTGATTGTACTTTTGTGTTATAAGTCATAACAGTTGTGTTATAAAGTTGGCGAGAATATGCCACTTTGTTTTCCGTAGTAGTTAGTTCATGTTGTAATTCGATGAAGGAAGTATTTGCTTTTAAGTCTGGATAAGCTTCACCTAATGCAAAAATAGATTTAAGCGCCCCACTTAGCATATTATCTGCTTCGATTTGCCCTTGACGGTTGTCAGCAGGAACTTCCATCATTTTGTTACGAGCTTCAATTACTTGTGTTAGTGTTTCTTTTTCATGTGTTGCATACCCTTTAACTGTTTCAACTAAATTAGGAATCAAGTCAAAGCGACGTTTTAATTGTACGTCAATTTGCGCCCAAGTTTCGTCAACACGGTTACGGTATTTTACAAGGCTGTTGTATAGACCGAAATAAATCAATACTAGAATTACAACAACAGCGATAGCAATAATCCATCCTATCATAATTAATCTCCTCCTTCATATGTACTAATCCCATTATACCTTACTTGGGGAGTACACGACAATCCTACTGCAGCATGAGATTCTATTTTTTCTTTCGCATAAAGTAAAATGGCTTAACAGGTCTATCTACCGGCATTTTTATCGTCATCATCGCATTTGGAGCACGGTCAATTTCTTCCCCGTCTTCATTCCAAAGAACTTCGACAACTTGTTTAAAACCAGTATCTCCCGGTCCATAAAATTCAATTTCTTCCCCGACACCAAAATTATTTCGTTGTTGTAAGGTAGCAATTTTAGTTTCTGCGTCGTATTCAAGTACTTGAGCCGCAAAAGCATATTGAGGGATTTTCCGAGTTTTTCCGAATAATTGCTCGTCCTCGGTTGGTTCTTTATAGAAAAATCCTGTTGATAACTCGCGCTGTGCAACTTTCCATAATTCTTCTTCCCAGGCTGGATCAAATTCGTAATTCTCAGGGTCCGCGCAGTATGCATCTACCGCACGGCGATACACACTTGCTACCGTGGAGACATAATGAATTGATTTCATTCTTCCTTCGATTTTTAAGCTATCTACGCCAGCATCAACCATATCTGGAATATATTTAATCATAGATAAATCTACCGCACTCATCGAAAACGGTTCTTCGTCTGTATCAACTAAATTTTTAGAAACGCCATTATCTATCTCAAATAAATCATATTTCCAGCGACAACTTTGCGCACAACCGCCTCGATTCGCATCCCGGTTCGCCATATGATTGGATAGAGTACAACGACCGGAATAAGAAATACACATCGCACCATGAATAAATGCTTCCATTTCGACATCCGTTTTTTCGCCGATTTCTTGGATTTCTTGCATACTTACTTCTCTGGCAAGCACCACGCGTTCTAATCCTTGTTTTTTCCAAAATTCTAGCGTTTTATAATTGGTTGCAGATGCTTGTGTTGATAAATGGACTGGTAAGCCTGGCGCATCCTGAAAACAAATGCTAATTAGTGCAGGATCAGAAACGATGACTGCATCAATGCCAATATCCCGGAGTGTCCGGAAAAATTCACCAGCGCCTTCTGTATCCCCTGCGTGCGCAACCATATTGGCAGCTACATACACTTTTGCATTTCGCTCATGCGCAAATGCGATACCTTCTTTCATTTCATCAAAACTAAAATTCCCTGCTCGTGACCGAAGCCCAAACGCCTGGCCACCAATATATACAGCATCCGCTCCGTAACGAATGGCAATTTTTAATTTTTCTAAGTTACCAGCCGGAGCTAGCACTTCTGGTTTTTTTAATACTTTACTCATTATGCTATTCCCCCTACTTCACATCATCCGGATTTTTCAAATAAAATCCTGCATCTAGTTTTCTTGTTTTAGGTTGTAGTTCCGTTAATTTATTCACAAAATATTCCGCAACAAATTGTCCATTAATAACGGCTTCTTTTGCCTCGACAAATAGAGTGGCAATTTGTACAAAATTATCCGAATCTGCAAGAACCCCGTCCAGTTTCCAAGTTTTCAAGCCTGCTTCATATAAATCAGCTAAGTATGGTACCAGTGATACATCTTCTGAAGCAAAAATGTGCGTTCCAGATTCGTCCTCATAGATTGGTAATTGGCTCGTTTCATCATTAGGTTCGCGTAAATAAAGTCCACGTTCCTTCGAGGTATCATCTTCCATTTCAACAATTCGTTGGTAGTTAGTAACTAGTTTGCGTTTTGATTGATGGATGCATGTTGGGCCATAAACCAGTACTTCTACTGGTATAGTAAGGCTTTTAGCAATTGCTTTTATTTCGTCTTCAGTAAGTTCTCTTGCAAGTACCGCTCCGACTGCTCCTTGTTTTTCCCAAAATGAGATTTGTTCTGCGCTAGTGACAAATGTTTGGGCATCGTAAATAAAAGGTATCGGTCGAGCCATTTCGCCAAGAAGCATAATCGCTCCTGGGTCGCCGCATGCAACTGCATCTACTTCCATTTCAGCAAGTTGGTCTAAAAATGTTGGTAGCTCTTCCATATGTTCGTTGTGCATTAACGAATTTACAGCTACGGTTACTTTTTTCTTTTCTTGATGCGCTAAATGAACTATTTCACGTAATTCTTCGACAGAAAAGGAATGAGGTAATCTTAAACCAAATTGGCTGTTACCTATATATAATCTGTCTACCCCCGCGCGAAGCAATTGTTCAGCTTGACTAATTGAATCTGCTGTCGCTATGATTTCCATGTTTTTCTCCTCATTTCTACTAAAAACGTTACTTGATAAATGTATCACAAGAAGACTTGTTACTCAATAAGAATTTTGGCATAAAAAAAGAGACTAACTAAAGTAGCTAATCTCTAATCTATTTTGTCTTCTTTCGTAATCTTAAATAAGTTTAATAACGGTCGATAAGTGCTTCCTACTAATCCAAGCGTTTCAATTAGCACTTCGATTAAAATTAAAAGTACTCCAATTAATATCATCGAACCCCACAAGGTTGACATCGTGAAAATGAATGCAAATAAGGAAAATAATGCTGCAATCGCGTAAATTAATATCACTGTTTGTCGATGCGTAAAACCTAACCGGAGTAAACAATGATGCAAGTGCGATTTATCTGCCATAGCAATAGGTTGTTTCGTAACCATACGGCGCACAATAGCAAAAACTGTATCAGAAATTGGTACTCCTAAAATTAAAATCGGTACAATTAAAGAGATAAAAGTGACGTTCTTGAAGCCCATAATAGAAAGTACCGCAATAATGAAACCTAAGAAAAGCGCTCCTGTATCACCCATAAATATTTTAGCAGGATTGAAATTATATGGTAAGAAGCCAAGAGTCCCAGCAATTAAAACGCTAGCAATCATAATAACAAGCGCATCCCCCATAATAAATGCCATTCCTAAAATTGTCAGTAAAGCAATAGTGGAAACACCCGCTGCCAGTCCGTCAAGCCCATCAATGAGATTAATCGCATTCGTAATTGCTACAATCCAAATAATCGTGAGCGGAATACTCAAAATGCCAAAATGAATTTCTCCACCAAAAGGTAAGTTTATAAAATCAATACTAATATCGCCCCAAAATACTATGATAAAAGCAGCGGTAATTTGACCAATTAATTTATATCTTGCCTTAAATTCTATAATATCATCTAACAGGCCAGTTATGACCATTACAAATGCAGCAATCAATAAAGCCCATAAGAATTCGTTTTCAATTGGAAGTAAAAATAAACCAATGGCAAAACTAATAAAAATCGCTAAGCCACCTAAACTAGGAATCGGCTTCACATTAATGCGTCGCTGATCGGGTTTATCAGTAATATCAAAATAAAGAGCTATCTTTCGAATTAGCGGTGTAAGTAACACGGACGCACCAAAACATATAAAAATTATCATCCAGCTCATGGTTAGTCCTCCCCGCAAATTTTTTACTCATCTCATTATACTTTTTTATTATCAAAAAGACAACGAAAATCATTATCCGAACATTTTTAATAAAAAAAGCTTGAAGCGCACGGAGCATGCTTCAAGCTTTCTATCTATTGTTTAATCCTAGCTACAAATTGAAATCTACTACCTACATATTGAGAACGTGTAAATTCAAATGGTCGACCATCTTCTAAAGTTGTAATCTGCCGAAGTTTCATAACCGGTGATCCGAGTTTCACATCAAGATATGGCGCAATTTTTTCTGATACTAAAGAAGCTTCCATCGTTTGTTCTGCTTCTCCGATTTTTTGACCAAGTTTTAATTCAATCGCTTTATAAAGGGAATCCATAATGTCTTCCTTTGTAAGCAGTGAAGCAATTTTTTCTGGAATGGCGGCAACTTCATAAAGAATTGGTACACGGTCGCCGTAACGAATCCGCTCAATTTTCATTACATTGCTGTTTTCTGGTAGTTGTAACGCTTCTTGTTCTTGCGTGCTTGCCGGACGAATGCCATACGATACGATACGCGTTGAAGGAACTTTCCCTTCTTGCAACATCAAATTCGTAAAACTTGTAACAGCTTCTAGTCGTTCGGTTAATTTCTTTTCCGCAATAAAAGTCCCAGCGCCAACACGTCTTTGCAAAATATTATCATCGACTAGTCCTTGAATGGCTTGTCTTACTGTCATTCGGCTAACGTGAAACATTTCAGCAAGTTGACGTTCAGCTGGAATAGAAGTGCCAACTTTCCAGACACCATCTTCCATTTTCTTTTTAATTTCACTTTGAATCTGAATGTAAATCGGTATTCCTGATTGTTTATCGATCATTTCCCCGCCCTCTTCTTATAGAAGTGACGCCGCCTCGTTGTCAAGAATCACAGTAACATCTGGATGATTTTGAAGAACAGAAGCAGGACAATTCACATCTACAGGTCCTTTAATAGTTTCTTTGATTGCTTGTGCTTTGTTTTCACCAAAAGCAAGTAGGATAATTTTCTTCGCATTCATGATTGATTTAATTCCCATAGAATAAGCATGTGTTGGAACGTCTTCTTCTCTTTCAAAAAAGCGTTTGTTAGCTTCACGAGTAGAATCTGTTAAAACAACTTTATGTGTTAATGAATCAAAAGAAGTTCCTGGTTCATTAAAACCGATGTGGCCGTTTGTTCCAATTCCAAGCACTTGAATATCGATTGGGTGCTCAGATAAAATCCCTTCATAACGTGCGCATTCTGCTTCTGCGTCAGTCGCTTCCCCGTTTGGTAAGAAACTTTCTTTAAATGCTTTTTTAGAGAATAATAAGTCATTCATATAGTAATGATAACTGTTTGGGTCGTCTGCTGCAAGACCTACATATTCATCTAGGTTAGTTGTTGTTACATTTTTTGTGTCAACGTCGCTTTTTACAAGCTCAGCGTAAAGTGTTTCTGGAGTGCTTCCTGTTGCTAGACCAAGTGTATTTACTTCACCTGATGTAATGCCTTTTTCAATAATTTCTAGTGCTTTTTTAGAACCTGCTAATTTATTTTCTGTTGTGATAAGTTGCATAATAATATCTTCCTCTCAAGAATGTTTTTTTCCGAATGAATATGTTGCTGTAATGTTTAAATCTTCATCTAGTAAGTTGAAATCTGCATCCTTACCAGCTTGGATTGCACCTTTTTGTGTTAAATTAAATTCGCGTGCTTGGTTACCAGAAGACATTAGAACTGCTTCTTCCACCGTGCATCCAGTAAATTTAATCATATTGCGGAAACCGTCGTCGTAAGTAAGTACACTTCCGGCTAATGTTCCATCTTCTAAACGAGCTTGTTTATCTTTCACGATAACTGTTTGGCCGCCAAGTTCGGATTTTCCTTCTGGCATACCTTTTGCTCGCATCGAGTCAGTAATAATGCATAAATGTTCTGGGCCTTTCATTTGGTATGCTAATTTCACCATATCAGGGTGAACGTGAATACCATCAACAATTAATTCTGCATTAATACCTTTTTCGAGTAAAACATGACCTGGAACACCTGGTTCACGGTGAGTCATACGGTGACAGGCATTATATAAATGTGTCGCATGTGTCGCTTTACTTGTTTTTAAGTGTTCGCGCACATCGTTGGAGTGACCAATACTTGGAACAACTCCAAGTTCAAAACACAAGTTTTCAAAATCAGCTGAAGTATCGTGTTCTGGCGCGTAGGTAACTAATTTAATTAAGCCACCAGAAATATCAAACCACTTCTTGAAAAGTTCCAAGTCAGGTGCTTGAATGTATTCTTCTGGTTGCGCTCCTTTGAAGACTTTAGATACAAATGGACCTTCAAGATGAATCCCGCCAATTACAGGTTCAGTTTGAGCGACTTCATTAATAACTTTTAAAGCTTTTTCAATATTTTCATGTGATTGAGTCATTGTTGTTGGGAAGTAAGTAGTGATACCTTCGTTTAACATACCATTCACTTGTTTTTTAAGTGCTTCAGGATCTGCATCCATTGCGTCAAAACTATAACCACCATGAGAATGGACATCAATGAAACCAGGAACTAACTTTTGTCCTTTTGCATCGATTACTTCTTCTGCTTTTTCCGCTTGAAAGTCAGTCATTGAGCCAACTTCTAAAATCTGTTTATCAAATCGTACAAAAGCATTTTCTAGAACACCTTTACCAGTATAAATTGTAGCGTTAGTAATTACTTTATTAGTCATTACGTATTGCCTCCTCGTTAAATCGGTCTATACCAATTATTATAGCATGTATCCATTAAAATGCAACTTATCTTTTCCTATTTACCCGAAAAAAAGTAAAGTAACCAAAAAACTACTT
Source organism: Listeria sp. Marseille-Q6474 (assembly GCF_946902005.1). Lineage (NCBI taxonomy): Bacteria > Bacillati > Bacillota > Bacilli > Caryophanales > Listeriaceae > Listeria > Listeria sp. Marseille-Q6474. Next base: position 711,448 of record NZ_CAMPPS010000001.1, read on the forward strand.
CGCTTGCAGAAAGCTTTATAGCACAAAAAAACGCGGAACATAAGTTCCGCGTTTTTTTGTTTTATTTGTCTTCTTCTTCTTTTTTCTCTAATTCTGGAATAAGCACTTCTTTTTCTTCTTTTGGTTGTTCTTTAGCAGCCTCTTTTTCAAGTTCATTTAACTGATCTTCCATAGAAGCTTTTTCTGGTTTCTTGAAATTTTGTTTTTCGCGTTCAATAATTTCATCTACCATTGTTGTGAAATTTTGGGCTTTGTCTTTAATAATCTCTTTGCTTTTCTTGGTTTTCTTTTCTAGTTCATCCATTAGATCATCAAAAGATTGGGAAAGTTCTTTGCTCATATCAGCTTTCTTTTCAGCTTCTTCAGCTAAGTCGCGTTGTTTTTGTGCTTCGTGATAGTCACTTACGCTACCCCAGCTCATATCATGGATAACTTTGTCCATTTTTTCGGAAGTTTCTGTCGCATTTTTTTCAGCCATTTCAGCTAGATGTTGTGTTTTAAGATTTTTCCATTTTAAGCGCATTTCGTGCATGCGTAGTTCTAATTTTTCAAGTTGTTCAGAAGCTTGGTCATAATGAGATTTAGTTGCTTTTAATTGTTCTTCATATTGAGCTACTTCTTCTAATGCAAAGTCAGCTAATTTAGTTTCACCAGCTTCTTTTGCAATTTCAGCTTGATGACGGCGTTTCTCTACATAAACTTCCATTTCTTTGTATTCTTTATAGAAAAGAGATTTCAGTTCGCGTTGTTTTTCTACCATGCGTTCTGCGTCTTTCATTTCTTGTTTTGTTTTATCCATATAGTAACTTACCGAATTACGACGTTTTTCTTCACGTTTTTCGATTTTTTCACTTACTTCTTTATTCCATTGTTTCATTTTTTCAAAAAGGTTTGCCATTTTTTTCTCCTCCAATTATTTATTGTATGGGTAGTCGAATACATCATCATTTTTTCTAGGTTTATTTTTATTTCTAGTTAGGAAGTAAATGATTGCTCCAATGATTGCAACAACCAGGATTCCTTTTAAGTTAGCTAGAATGATTAAGGCACCTACGCCGATTAATACACCATAAACGATTTTTTCACCTACAGACCTTGCTTCGAGTAGTTTCTTAAGTGACCAAAAGCCGAGCACTGCGCCAATAGTTGCCATAATTGCTGGCCATAAGACGATAAGTATCATTGCTAAGAGTAAAACTATTAATACGCCAATCAAAATCGCTCTCATCTGTCTACCTCCTTATTTCCAAGTGTAGCTGAAATATTTTTCTTTTATTACTGTACCTATCATAACGCTATGTATCAAGTATAAGAACCCACTGTAGAAGGAAATTCACCTACAACTTGAGTCCTATTATCTAACTACAGGATAACATATTAAGAAATGTTTAACGAACAAAAAACAGCTTGCTTCTCGTGTAACACAAGATACAAACTGCTTTTTGGCTATTTTATTTTTTCTTCATATTGAAGAGATGAAACTCCGCCTTCAGAAATCATATTGTTTTCCTCTAGCTCTGTTTCTGAAATTTCTTTGTCCGCATAGCGTGTTCTAATATCATTTACTTCATCAAAAGGCGTGGGTGGCTGTTGCTTTTTCACCACATAAATCGCGGCACAAGCTACTACACCCGCAACAGCTCCAGCAATAATTCCTACTTTATTTTTCACACTATCAACCTCCTCTTGAAATCCACTATTTTATTCCCTAAAAAAAGCGAGATAAAACAAAAACGAGTTTGCATGATGCAAACTCGTTTCGATATTAGAATCCAGAAAAAGTGCTTTTGGGTTTACGAATAAAACATAGCATTGCCGCAATAACGAAAAGTAAAGCGGGAATGAAACCAATAAGTGCAGTGGATAAAAGTGACACAATACCGGCTGCTAAGAATAAAAATCCAGCAAGTATTGGGTTTTTATTCTTCATAATATAGTAAATGCCTGCTGCTCCAACAATTAAAGTGATTATCCCGCCAGAAAGTGCAGTCCAAGATAATGTATGTACAAAATCAAAGATACGATCCGGGTCCGGTATCTCATCTTTAGGAATTTCCCATTCGGTAACAGTTTGGTAGTAGTTATTGTAATAAGTTGTTAAGCCTTCTTTTCCTTTTGAGCCATTTACAAGTAATAGACCAATAACAGCAATAGCTGCTTGCATAAGTACACTAAAAATAAGTCCAATAATAGCGAGAACTATCTCACCAGTTCGTTTAATCATGAAAATATGCCTCCGTTTCTTCGCTTATTTTTCCAGTATACTATATGTTTTAGTGAGAATAAACTATTTAAATATTAGAAAAAGAAGACTAGTCGTGCGTTTTGCTTTAAAAAAATGTATAATTTGTTCATAACGAAATTTAAAGGGGCGTAAAATAATGCTAAAGCGCGTGTTCTTCTCGATTGTCTTACCTTTAGGGTGTTTAGTTGGAGCAATTTTTATTTTACTTACGATTAACACGACATATCCAAAAGCAGCTAATGATGCTATTCCAACTATATTTATACATGGTTACCGAGGAACTGATCGCTCACTTCATGGAATGATACGACGCTTCGACCAAAAATATAATTGGGGCACAGAGTCATTAACAGTAAATGTAAGTCCAGACGGAAGCATTTCTACTACTGGTACTTATAGTAAAAATGAAAAAAATCCGTTAATTAATATTGTTTTTGAAGATAACCGAGCAACCCTCCCTCAGCAATCGATGTGGACAAAAAAAGTAATGTCCTATTTACAAAAAAATTATGACATCAAAAAATTCAATGCAATTGGTCACTCAATGGGTGGCGGTGCTTGGGTTTCCTATTTAGCATCTTATGAAAAAAACAAATCTTATCCACAAGTAAATAAAATTGTTTTTCTCGCAGTACCTTTTTACCCAGAAGAATATGTAAATGGAGATCAGCAAGTGGACATTAAAAATGCCAATAACGTTCATGCTAAGTTTGCTCAAAAAATGGCCAAAGTATTACCTAATAATACGGAAATTATGATTATCGGTGGCGACTTAGAAGACGGCTCAAACAGTGATGGCGAAGTCAAATTAAATAGCGTCTTATATGGTCAAAAGTTATTTGCACATCAGAAAGTCATTACTCACGTTATTAAAGGTCCCAAAGCAACCCATAGTAGCATGCATGAATCCACTGTCGTTGATAAGTATGTCGGTCAATTTTTATGGGGGCAGAAATAAAAGTTAAAGGATGTTTCGAATGAAAAAAGTTATACTCACGATTATCATCTTAGCCATTATAATTACAGGCTTTGGGATAATTTTCCTTCAGTTTGAACCTACTAAAAAAGCTGCTAAAGAACCTACGAATGCTACTGCACAAAAATCTTCCAAAAAAGCTAAAAATCCAGTTTCAGAAATTGCTGTACCAACACTTTTTGTTCATGGCTATTCAGGGACAGCTAATTCATTTAAAGGCATGATTAATCGCCTTGCTGAAGATGGTATCGTAACAGAATCACTTGTTATGACTGTTGCTGCTGATGGAAGTGTGAGCACAACAGGAAGTTACGATAAATTTAGTCATAATCCAACTATCCAAGTCATTTTTGAGGATAATAAAAGTTCGATGGTTAATCAAACTCAGTGGATACAAAATGTGATGAAAGAGTTAAAAAATAACTATCATATTGAAAAAGTAGATGCGGTTGGGCATTCAATGGGCGGAGTTAGCCTAACGAGTTATATTGAGAAAGTTGGTAGTGATAAAGCCTATCCAGTTCTTGAAAATCTAGTTTTAATTGGCGCACCACTTAATGGGCTAGTCGTTGGTGATAATGGTGTAACTGCCTATGATTTAACGGATGAAGGGCCAAAACAGTCCTCTGAGCGTTATAGTGAATTTATGAAAAACAAACAAAAAATCCCTACTAATTTACAAGTATTAAATATTGCCGGTGATATGCTAGACGGAACCAAAAGCGATGGTAGTGTATCGGTCGCAAGCGCGCTCTCTGGTAAATTTATTTTTGAAGGACAAGCTAAAAGTTACGAAGAAAAAATCTTTACTGGGAAAAAAGCGGCTCACAGTAAACTACATGAAAATACAGATGTAGATGCAAAAGTAGCTAATTTTTTATGGGGAACTGAAAAAGTAGATTAAGCATTAAGCTTAATTTACTTTTTTCTTACGTCCAAATATAGTTCTTTTTTGAATATCTTCAGAATTTCGTACGTCTAGAATATCCAGTAAGAATACAAATACTGGGATACCAACAATTAAGCCCCATACGCCAAAGAAAGTTTCTGAAAAAATTAAAATGATAAAGGTATAAAATACAGGTAAATTCGTTTTGGAAGACATTAGTTTTGGATTTAAAATATATGTTTCAATCGCATGAACGATAACTACCGTAATTAAAATATAAACGACATCTTGAAAACCACCAACAGAGTATGCAATAAGAACAAGTGGAACACATGAGATAATTACACCAGCCACGGGAATTAACCCTAATACAAACACCATTATGGATAGACTAAGAAGTTGTGGGAAATTCATTAAATATAGTGCTATCGTTGTAATAATTGTGTTAACAAGCGCAATCATCAATTGTGCCTCTAACACCACCCCGAAAGTCGCAACAAATTTTTTCCCAAAAAACGCTGCTTCTTTAAAAATAAAGCCTACTTTACTTGTTAAAAATTGCCCAGTAAAAGAAGTTACCCGTTCTTTTTCTAAAGAGAAAAACAAACTAAGGATTAAAGCTAAGAAAAACGATAATCCAACCGAGCCGATTCCAGAAAGTGAAGCAATAATAAAGTCAACACCAGTTTGGAGGTATTTTTGAATATTCGATTCCTTCAAAAATCCGACAATCCACTGCACAATCTTATTATCACTCGGGTTATTATAAATTTTTACAAGAGAGTCTACAAGTTGCGATATTTGGTCAATTAAAATTGGTAAGAAATGAACAATTGCAACATATAAAAACATTGCTACTAAACAATATAAAACAATAACGATTAATTTTCGTGGTATTCGTATTCTTTTTAAAATTACATTTTCTAATCGCGTAACTAAAAATGCAAAGATAAATGTTAATAATATTAAATCTATCATGCTTCTAAGTAAATATAATACAATCCCTAGAAGAACAAACACTAGCACCCGTCTTGCCGTGTCATTTTCTTTTAGCTTCTCCAACCAATTCATTTCCTCACCAGCCCTTTTCTTTCTTCATTTTATCATAAATTAGTCAAATAGGGTTTACAAAAAAATTTTTCTTCTGTAGAATAGAACCAATCATCCTACCTTTAGAAAGGGGCGTTTTTTTGTGGTAGAAAAAATTGAGCGGAAATCTTTAGCTGAGCAAGTCTATGATCAGATAAAAGCTGAAATTACTAGTGGCGCTTGGAAAATCGGCGAACGAATTCCTAAAGAAGCTGATTTAATGACTCAGTTTGGCATCAGTCGAAATACGTTACGTGAAGCAATTCGTGCGTTGGCCCATATTGGTTTACTTGAAACAAAGCAAGGAGACGGAACTTTTGTACGCAATAATAGTGAACTTCATGCTATTATGCAAAAACGAGTGCGAGAATCCTCTGTGCAAGAAATTCTAGAAATGAGGCATGCGCTAGACCGAGAAGCAGTTATTTTAGCTTGCGAACGGCGCACGGATGAAGATTTAAAAATGTTAAAAAAATATAAGCAACTTTGCTATTTAGCTAATAAAGATAATGATGTAACTGCCTTTGTAAAAGCTGACTCAGCTCTTCATCTAACAATTGTAAAGGCAGCGCACAATGATTTATTGTTAGATATGTATGTAAATATTTTAGAGGAAATACAGTTTTCGATTACGAGTACAACAGAAATGAATCCAGCTGTTAATAAGCATAATGGCCATGCAACTCTTGTATCAGCGATCGAAAAACGAGATAAAGAAGGAGCAGCACATGAAGTAACTGAGTATATCACGCTCTTCAAACAAATTGCTGCTAAGAATGGAGATAACAAATGAATTCAGATTTAACAAATAAAAAAATCCTGACGCGTTCAAGTCGGGTGATGCTTATTGTCGGCATTATTTTAATTGCAGCAAACTTGCGTGCACCAATTACGTCAGTTGGACCTTTACTCGGAATGATTCAATCAGATTTACATTTAACAAATACGATGGCAGGATTACTAACGACGATACCACTACTTGCTTTTGCTGGTTTATCCCCTTTTGTTTCGAAATTAAGTCGCTCACTAGGGATAGAAGTACTTATTTTTATCGCACTTTTAACGCTTGTTATTGGTAGTTTACTTCGACCTTTTGGAGGAGAATTCTATTTATTTGCTGGAACATTTATGATTGGACTTGCTATTGCAGTGGGAAATGTGATTTTACCTAGTTTGATTAAGAAGGAGTTTCCTTTTAAATTAGGATTAATGACTGGAGTATATTCGATTTCAATGAATTTATGTGCGGCACTTGCTGCTGGTTTGACGGTTCCGATAGCTATGAATAATAAATTCAGCTGGCATGGAAGCATGGTTTTTTGGGCAATGCTGGGTGTTTTAGCGTTAGTTATCTGGCTACCACAGTTAAGATATAACCAACGCAGCTCAGAAAAAATTGCCACACATTTAGTTACTACTTCGGTGTGGAAGTCCCCTCTTGCTTGGAAAATTTCATTATATATGGGTTCACAGTCCGCGATTTTTTATATTTCGATTGCTTGGTTACCGAACATTTTAGCAGATCAAGGATTATCAAGTACTTCTAGCGGTCTTATGCTCTCACTAATGCAGTTTGCTGTTATGCCGATTACATTTATTATTCCTATTATAGCTGGGCGAATGAAAAATCAGCAATTGCTCGTTGGGATTTCTGTTTTATTATTTATGATTGGGATTTTTGGGATTATGTTCGCTTCTGGTAATCTATTTATTTTAGCTACTGCGATTATTTTATATGGGATTGGTTCGGGGATGTCATTTAGTCTTTCGATGATGTTCTTTAATTTGCGAACAACAAGCGCTACCGAATCGGCGGATTTATCAGGAATGGCGCAATCAATAGGTTATTTGTTTGCTGCTTCCGGTCCAATATTATTTGGTACACTCCATGATGCTCTTGGCAGTTGGCAACCAACGTTATATGTTCTGATCGGCATTACCCTAATTATGCTATATTGCGGCCTAGATGCTGGACGCAATAAATTTCTCTTTCCACAGAAAAAGTGATTTTTGCGCATGAAAAAACTAGTGCGGAAAAAGGGAGTAAACCGCACTAGCTAAAAGGGAGTTTGGGATTTTCATTCTAAAAAGGGAAAGAAATGAAAATGTTTTGCTTGTTGTTAGCTTATACATATAATAACTTTCCTAAAAAAGAATGTGCTGAAAGAAAGATGAAAATTTCATGAGAGTTTAAAAAAGTTTTTCTCAGTTTTTTCCTCTTAGTCTTTCTAGCTTTTCCGCAATACGTTTTTTCATTTCATCAGTTTCTTGGGGGTGTTTCATTATTTCATTTGTTTCTGAAATAGTGACGACATCCCCTTCTTTTATAGAGGAATCAAGTTCTTCTTGATTTACTAACCATTCTGTATGGTTCGGTTCGATTAGAAAAACGGCTTTTCCATCCTCTATACGATCTAATATTGCTTTTTTCACCCTATTCACCTACTTTGTTACGGCAAGGCCTTGTTCTTTAATTTGGCGCACAATTCCATCACCAATGCCGTTAATTTTTTTCAATTCATCTATGGACTGATACGGGCGCTCGGCAATGATTTTTTCTGCCAGCGCTGGGCCAATAAGTGGTAATAGTTGTAATTCTTCACTAGATGCTGAATTCAGATTAATACTTTCAGGCAATTCTTCTGATGTGGCATCTTCTGTTTTTTGTGTATTATTTTCTTTGTTATAGCTGCTACCGGGTTTAGGGGTGCCTTCTTTTTCGGTTTGGACATGGATTTTTTCGCCGTCAGTTTCGATTGTAACTGTTCCGTTCACATCTGTCCCGTAAGTTTTAATATCTCGTTCTTTTAACCATTCCAATACTTCTACATGGGGATGTCCATAACTGTTGGCCATTTCAGCGGAGTAGACAGCCACTTGAGGTTTCACTTTATCTAAGAAAAATGGTTGATTGGAAGTGGATGAACCGTGGTGTCCTAAGTCTAAAATATCTGCTTCTAAATTGGCGCCACTATCTGCCATTTCTCGTTCCCGCCCTTTTTCCGCATCACCAGTGAAAATGGCAGAAATATCTTTGTATGTCATTTTGACTGCAATGGAGTCATTATTGGCATCGTTTTGAAGTTTATCTGGGCTTAGGACTTCTATATCAAATGGACCAAAAGTCGCTTTATCACCGCGTCTTGGTTCTTTATATTTCGCATTTGACGCCAGTGCTGCATCAATTACTTTCTCATAAATACTGCTTGAAAAAGTTAAGCCATCCATCCAAATTTCTTTCGGTTTATATGTAGCAATGACTTTGTCGGCATTACCAATATGGTCGGCATGTGGATGTGTCAGTAATAGCAAATCTAGCTTTTTTATATTTGCTTCTTTTAAATAAGTTAAAATCCGGTCATCATCTTGTCGACCAGTATCAATCAAAATAGTCGTACCGTCTTCTGCTTGAATAAGTGTGCTGTCCCCTTGACCAACATCAAAAAAAGTAAAGCTTGCACCATTTAAGGTTTTTTCTGTGATGTTAGATGGTTTAGTGGATGGTTCTGAAAAACTACAACCGCTTAAAAATATCGCGATTAAACTAATACAAATTACTAATTTCTTTGTCATCGTTCTCCTCCTGCTCTCTTAGTAGAATAGCAAAGGAAGAGAGAACAGTAAAGCTTTTAAAACAAAAACCGCATGAAATTAAAATCGATTTACACGCGGCAATTTATGTTGTATTCATTTCACTTTTTCTTTAAAGGAAAAGGATACTTCTTCCGTTTTTGGTTCATAGTCAATTTTCCAGTCGTGGTCTTTGAAATACCAATAATCATGATCTTCAATAAAGAAAGTTAAGTCTTCTTTCTTTTCAGCGACTGCTGCTTCTTGCGGTTTTTCGGCAGCTAAACCGATAGAGAAACCAGGATGCAAGGAACTATTAGAACCACCATATTTGGCAAAAAGTCGAATTCCATTACCATCAGCTACATCAAATTCATCATGAAACCATTTATTTGCTTGGTCCGTTACCTCGATATTCATACTTTTCACTCCTCGTTTCCATTTTTTGTACGTATTGATTATTACTCAAGAATAGCAGATTTTACATCGAATTTCACTTTTTCTGCTTTTTGTTATGCAGTTAGTATACCTCTTTCTAATAAAATTCAAACCACTATGTATTAAAACAACCTTAAAATAAGGATATTGTACTATAACAGATTTGAGATAAAAAAACTGTGTGAGAAATAAATCCCACACAGTTTTGATTGCATCTTATTCTAATGGAGCTTTTCCAAGGAATGCTTTGAACATCCAGATATGTTTGTCAATGCTAGCTTTAAATGCAATTAGCATATCGTTTGTTACATCGTCGCCTTCTTTGTCAGTTAGCTCAATGCCTTGTTTATATTCGTCTCTAAGTAATTCTAATGTACCAACTAGGTCTTCCATTAATTGATCCATAGTTTTAGGTTTTGTATAAGGAGCTTCTTCTACACTCGCATTTTCTAAAAACTCTTTTAAAGTCGAGAATGGGCTTCCACCAATGGCAAGTAAACGTTCTGCTACTTCATCCATTTGTTCACCGAATTCGCTATATAAATCATCCATTTTTTCATGTAAAGTGAAGAAGTTGTGGCCTCGCATATACCAATGAATTTGATGAATTTTTACTGTGAATACGTTTAAATTCGCTACTTGATGATTCAAAAATTCCTTTGTGTCTACTGAGTTGATTGTTTTCATAATTATCTTCCTCCTATTTTGTAATGATTATCACTTAATAATAAGTATAATCTATTTCCACTACAATGTCCAGTGTGGAAACCATCACAAAGTATTTACCACTGATATGATTTTTTAAACATCTATTAATGTTTTTCCAATATTTATCTCTTCTTTTATGATAGAATAAAAATGAGATTTACACAACTAGGAGGATAGACAATGGAAAATTATTCTCACCGCTTTCAGGTGAACTTGGCTGGTATGATTGACATTCTCTCTAATCATCTTTATGACGAAAAAGATGTTTATATTCGAGAATTATTACAGAATGCTACAGATGCAATTAGAGCTAGGAAGAAAATAGAGCCTACTTTAAATGGAAAAATCCATGTTTCATTATCTGGTGAAAAAAACAACAAAACTTTAATTTTAGAGGATAATGGGATTGGTTTAACGGAAGATGAAGTCCATGCCTTCCTTGCAACTATTGCTAATTCATCTAAAGGTGAAAAAAACTTTGATGGTCAAGATACCAATGATTTTATTGGTCGCTTTGGGATCGGTTTACTTTCTTGTTTTATTGTTAGCGATGAGATTGTAATGATTTCTACCTCACAAAAAAACGGAGAAACGACTGAATGGCATGGAAAAGCTGATGGTACTTATTCTGTCCGTAAAATTAAAACCGAAAAACGCGAACCTGGTACTCAAGTTTATTTACGGTTGCGTCCTCATATGGATGAACACCCTGAATGCGAAGAAACGGAATACTTGATTAATACATTAAAAAAATACGGCTCTTCTTTAGAAAGCGCCATTTTAATAGAAGCAGATGGTTATGAACAAGAGATTAACTCGTGGACCAAGCAATTTGCTGATAAAGAAATACTGTTTAGTCTTCCGAGGGAGCAAATTCTTCGCTACGGGGAACATTTACTCGGCACTCGCTTTCAAGATTATTTCCTAATTGAAAATGAGTCTGGACGTACTTTTGGAATCGCTTTTATGATTCCTTATACGGTACAAATGAATGCGGTGCGCAAACAAACGGTATTTTTAAACAATATGTATGTGACGAGCGAAGCGAATAACGTTCTTCCTAACTGGGCTTTTTTTGCTGAATGTATACTTTGGACAGATGAGCTTCAGCCAGTCGCTTCACGGGAATCTTTTTATAAAAATGAGCGCCTTGAAATCGTATCTAAGGAGCTAGGTGTGGCGCTAAAAAAAGGAATTGAAACGTTACCCGAGAGCGCACTAACAAAATTATTATCGACGCATTATCTTGGTTTTAAAGCATTGGCTAGTGAAGATGCGCCATTTTTAAAATTAATTTATTCTTATCTGCCGTTTAAAACTTTGAATGGTGAAGAAAAATTAGCAGATATAATGAAAGAAACGACGACAATCTACTATACTTTTTCGGTGGACGATTTTAGACAGATAACTGATATTGCTCGCTCTAGTGGTATGACATTGATTAATGGCGGTTACTCCTACGATACACCAATTTTAACGATGCTAAATCATTTAGTGGATGAAGCTGAGTTTATTTTAATTCAACCAGAAGAAATCACCAATAAATTGTTACCGATGTCTGCTGAAGAAGAAGTAACTTATCAACCAATCCTAGCTGAAATGAATAAAATGATGGCGGAATTTGATGCCGATATAACAATTAAGCATTTTGAACCTAAAACGCTCCCTATTATTTTTATTCATTCTGCCGCTACACAGGCAAGCAGAGAACTGGAACGCTCTTTAGAAGAAACGAGTTCTGTTTTCAGTGATATTTTAGAGAGTATTCAGCAAGAACAAGCCCCTGCTCCACTTGCCCATTTGTATTTAAATTTAGATAATGAGCTTATAAAAAAACTGTTCACATCTGGTAAATCTATTAATGAGTTATCGGTGATTGTTAATGTTCTTTATATTCAGGCCTTACTGTTAGGACATTATCCGCTCAAACGGAAAGAAATGGAATTAATGAATCAAAATATGTTACGAATCTTAGAAATGCTATAGGAGGAAAAAAATGGATTATTTGAATGATATTGAAGAAGCTTGGGGTATGGACGACAATGCTGAAAAAGTGAAAATTCTTGAACGCGCCATTGCAAGTGCAGATATGTATAACGATGTAGAAAATGGTATTGAGGCACGCGATATGCTGATTGATACTTGCTTAACTGCCGGATTTCCAAAAAAACAATTACAAGCCTTTAGTTGGTTAGTAAAAAAATGGGAAGATGATGCGGCATATATTGACGCTTACGATCTACTTTGGAAATATAAATGGATTAGCGAACATGTCCCAACTTTTGATGAAGTATCCAAAGCGCAAATAGACGGGCTTTTGAATGATATGAAAGTAAAATTCGAACAGCAAAATTATTCCTTACGCCCTTACTATAAAGTTTGTACCCTTGCTGCCATTCGAATGGGCGAAAAAGACAAAGCAGAAGAACTCTTTGAAAAATGGAATAACACCAAAGCAGATTATTTAAATGACTGCCCTGCTTGCGAAACAAATGATAAAGTTCATTATTACTGTTTTATCAAAGATTTTGAAAAAGCGAAGAAAGCTGCTGCTCCAATTATTAAAGGGAAACAGAGCTGCGCAGAAGTTCCTCATTTAACTTATGGAAATATGGCTTTAGCGTATTTAGAACTTGGTGATGAAAAAATGGCGCAAGAATGTTTTGATAAAGGCTACCCTCTTGTGGAGAAAGAAAGTTCATTAATTCCACCACTTAGCCATTTGCTTAAGTATCTAGTGCTTACAAACCAAACTGAAAAGGCTAGAGAAGTCATTGATACGAATAAAGAAATCGTCCTTAAATCAGAAAGCGGACTAGATCGATTATTATTTTTACAAGCTGCTTATCCTCTTTTGGATCGTGAAACAGAAACAGACTTGGTGGAAATAGCCGAAACTTTAACCGCAAAATTTGATGCACGAAATGAAAATTGTTATTATCAAGATCGTTTGAAGTAACATTTGGAACATAGCTAGTTTTTCTAGTTATGTTCTTTTATTTGCGCTATTTAGTATTTTTTAGGATAATACAGGAAGGAGTTGAAAATGATGACGATTTGGGTTAAAAACGGGAATAAAGCTGCAACGGAGCAAGAGATTTCTGCAAAAGAAACGGAACTTGGTTTATTCTTACCAGCTGAATATAAAGAGCTGCTTTTGAAGCAAAACGGTGGATTGATTCGAAAAAACCATTTTCCAACGAACGAGCCAACGTCTTACGGTCTTGATGTCGCGGAAATTTATTATTTAGCTAGTTTAAATGAATTATTAACGGACATTCCGGAACAAAATGATGTTGATCTTGCAGGCAAACAAGTTTATTTTCACCGAGATGAATCGCGCTATATCGGTTTTTCTTATGCTGATAATAAGTCTCTGCCTAGCATTATATATGTTGATTTTGAAACGCTACAGACCTTAGTTGTTGCAGAAAACATGGCTGAGTTTTTGGAGGCACTATATTTCAGCCCGTTTCCAGTAGATTTCGCGGAACAATTTCCAGTAAAAAAACTAGACCAAATTCTTGCTTCAAGTAATGTCAAAAAAACCAAGCAATTACTAGAGTTATTAGAGGATTATCCTGATAAAAAGTGGTATTTAGAAACACTCATTCGTTTACTTCAAAAGAACGAAATCCCCTATAATATAGTCGTCTATCAATCCTTTGAAAATCAATTGCTCTATTTCCGGAGAAAACTTGTTCCTGAACTTGTGGAAAAGATTTTCGCGAGGCTTAAGGACTGTGATGGAATAGATCAAAGTGCTACTACTGAATTATATAAAGAGTGGGAATAAGGAGGAATTCAATTGGTAAAAGTAGTATTTGTATGTTTAGGGAATATTTGCCGTTCTCCAATGGCAGAAGGACTTTTTCGAAAAGAAGTTGCTAATGCAGGGTTAACGGATGAAATAGAAATTGATTCTGCGGCAACGGGAACATGGAACTTAGGAAAACCGCCGCACCGTGGTACAAGAGAAGTTTTGAAAAAGCACGGTATTAATTATGAAGCAATGCGCGCTCGGAAAGTAACGGATGCCGATTTTGAACAAGCTGATTATATTATTGGGATGGATCAAAATAATATAGCTGATTTAAATGCACTTAATAAAAACAAAGACGTAACTATTCGTTCACTGATGTCCTTTGTTTCAGGTAAGGAAGAGGAGGAAATTCCTGACCCTTATTACACAGGTGATTTTGATGAAACAGAGCGAATGGTAACGGAAGGAGTCAAAGCCCTTTTAGCTTTTATCACAAAAAAATAGCCTTTTTTATCCCTAACATGTTTAGAGACTGGTCACTCGGGAATATATAAGAGTACAATCAAAAGATCAGAAGGAGTTTTTTATATGTTAGGAATCATTTGGGGAATTATAGTTGTTTTATTAGCAGTTTGGTTACTTGGAATTATTTTCCATGTAGCGGGCGGATTAATTAATATCTTGCTAGTAGTAGTGTTAATACTCGTTATTTGGAACTTAATTCAAATGGCTAGGAATAAACGTAAATAACTGAAAAAAGAGCGGTTTGGCGCATTACGATAATGCGCCAAACCACTCTTTTTATTTTTGATTTAAATGTTGCTTTTGTAAAAAATCTTTTAAGTCTAACCGGCTTTTTCTTCCAAGCCCCCGTGCAATTTGCTCGGACCAGCCTTCTACTCGTTTTCCTGCTGTTCGTTCATCGTAGTAAGTTTTTATTTGTTCATCGTATTCTGCTAAAATTGCTGGATTCATTTTTTGATAAGTATTTTCGTGATAAACCAAGTCTTGCGGTAATCTAGGTTTGGCTTTTTCTTTGCCTTTAATCGGGTGACCTATTGTTAGACCAAATAACGGCATCGTATATGGTGGTAAATCAAGAATTTCGGCAATTTGCCCTACGTCATTACGAATTCCTCCGATAAAGCAAATACCAAATCCTAACGACTCTGCGGCAACAGCCATATTTTGCGCGGCAAGTGCGGCATCAATGATGGAAACAAGCCATTTTTCTGAAGTTTCTAGTGCGGCTGTGTCTACTTGATGTTCTTCTAGGATGGCTTGGTGTCTCGCTAGATCAGCAACAAAGATAAATAATTGTCCTGTTTGTACAGTGTATGGTTGATTTCCCGCAATAACAGAAATTTGTTCTCGAATTTTTTTATCTGTTATTCCGATTATAGAGTATGCTTGAACAAAACTAGATGTAGATGCGGCCTGCGCACTTTTAATAAGTAAAGCTAATTCTTCTTCTGTTAAAGCTTTATCTTCAAAGTTCCGTACTGAATAATGACCTAAAATGGCATCTATCGCCTGATTCATCCTAACTCCCCCTTAGTCTTTAAAGATTTTCCGATCGTAATTTGGTTCTTGTAAAAGCGCGCCAAAACTCTGTTGACGTAACGCTTCATATGCTAAAACTGCTGCGGTGTTAGATAAATTTAAAGACCGAATATGATCTGTCATTGGAATCCGTAAACAATTTTCCTCATTTGCTTGTAAAAGTTCATCAGGCAAACCAGTAGTTTCTTTTCCAAAAACAAAGAAATAATTTTTATTTGGATCACTATAGTCAACGTCACTATAAACATGCCGTCCGAATTTAGTAATATAGTAGAATTCTCCACCAGCATTTTTTTCGAAAAACTCATCTAGGGAATCGTAATAGGAAAGTTTCACATTATCCCAGTAGTCCAGTCCGGCGCGTTTTAACATTTTATCATCTGTGGAAAAACCAAGTGGACGAATTAAATGTAAATAAGTATCTGTTCCAGCACATGTTCTTGAGATATTTCCTGTGTTTGCAGGGATTTCTGGTTGATATAGTACGATATGGTTTGGCATTTCTTTTCACCTGGTTTCTATTAATTTGGTATTGCTGTTAATTCTTGGAGTACTTGTTCATCTTGTTCGTTTTGGAGCGCTTTTTGGACAGCTTCTTCAGCTTGTTCCCCGCCGATTTTACGTAAGGCCCATCCAGCGGTTCCTCGAATGACTGGTCTCGGATCATTTTCCAAGCAATCAATTAAGTCTGGTACTGCGGTTTTATCTTTATAACGAGCTAAAATAATTATCGCATTTCGTTGGATTGGCTTTTTCCCACGCCATGAACCAGCCATATCACCAAACTGCTCTTTGAAAGCGCGATTTGAAATATGTAGCAGTGGCTTTAACTCGGGACGAACAAGTTCCGGGTCCGGCTCCATTTCCTCATGAAAATGAAAATCATGACCGCGATTATATGGACAAACTACCTGACAAGTATCACAGCCATACAAACGATTATGCAATACTTCGCGATATTTTTCATCTAGAAAGTCTTTTGTTTGGGTGAGGTAGCTTAAACATATTTTCGGATTCATTTTCCCTTCACCTAACAAGGAACCTGTTGGACAAGCTTTAACACATTGGTTGCAGCTGCCACACAAGTCGCTAGCAGGCGTATCTGGTTCAAAAGGAATATTGGTTATCATTTCCCCTAAATAAACCCAAGAGCCGAATTCTGGCGTTATAAGCAGCGTGTTTTTCCCGCGCCAACCAATGCCAGCTCGTTCTGCCACAGCCACATCCGATAATTCACCAGTATCTACCATAGATTTCATTCGTACATCAGGCAAACGCTCACTTAAAAATTGTTCCAGTAGAGCTAATTTCTCTCGTAAAACAGTATGATAATCGATGCCCCACGAAGCTCTAGCAAAAACGCCACGTCTTGCTTCTTTTTTGCTGGTAGGCGCTTCTTTTAATTTAGATGGGTAAGCAAGTGCAATAGCAATAATCGACTGGGGTTCTTTGAAAATAAGCTCTGGATAAACACGCTCATCAATAACCGGATGCTCAAACCCTGTAAAAAGATCTAACGCTTCAGCTTCTAGTAACCGTTCCTTTAAAAATAAAAAAGGGTCTGCTGTCGTAAAACCAATTTTTTGAATTCCAATTTCATGTGCATAAGCAATTAGCTCTTCTTTTAGCGCTGCGTAATTTGATTCTGGCTTCACTATCATCATTCCCCCTTTCCTTATTTTCAGGCAATAAAATAAACGCAATGCTTCGCTTAGAAAGGTCGAAACACTGCGTTGATAACAGGATTTATAAAAAATATAAAGCGGGTGATGGGAATCGAACCCACGACAACAGCTTGGAAGGCTGTAGTTTTACCACTAAACTACACCCGCACAGTAAGTAGTTCTTAGTGTTTTAACAACTTTTATATAATACCATTCTATGTTAGTTTTGACAAGACTTTTTCTGGAATTTCTTTGTAAAAAATAAAATCCTACTATATTTATGATTTTCAAGGCTTTTTACTAACTTGCTTATATGCTGTGAAATAAATATTGATTCTCTCCCTTAAGTAGTAAAGCTTCTGAACCAAATGTGGTAAAATGGATGAAGAAATGGTAAAGAGATCGCTTGCTTTAAGTGGCATTGTCCCACTTTTTTCAAACGACGATACTACTTCTAGTGCATCACAAACTATAGAAGTAAGAACAACAGGGATAAATGGTACTAGTGGCGGGACGCTTTATCAACTTAATTAAGGATGTGTGAAATATGGAAAAAAATATTGAATACTCCTGTATAGTCCCTGTTTTTAACGAAGAAGAAGTTCTACTAAAAACTTACGGGAGACTTACAGAGGTCATGCAGACACTTGACGGTCCCTACGAAATTATTTTTGTAAATGATGGTAGTCGTGATTTAACGAAGAGTATGTTGCAAAAATTAAGTGCGGAAGATAGTTGTGTAAAAGCAATCCATTTTTCGAGAAATTTTGGGCATCAGATTGCTATTACTGCTGGCGCCAATTATGCGCATGGTAAAGCAGTTATTGTTATCGACGCAGATTTACAAGATCCCCCTGAGTTAATTATTGAAATGGTAGAGAAATGGAAAGAAGGCTACCAAGTTGTTTACGCCCAACGTCTGAAACGAAAAGGGGAGACTTTCTTTAAAAAACAAAGTGCTTCTCTCTTTTATCGTATTTTAACTAAATTAACGGATATTAATATTCCGGTTGATACTGGTGACTTCCGACTCATGGATGCGCAAGTTTGTCGAGAGCTAGCTGGCTTACATGAAAAAAATCCTTTTGTTCGCGGGCAAGTTAGTTGGCTTGGATTTAAACAAACAGCTCTTCACTATGAACGCGATGAACGCGCGGCTGGAGAAACAAAATATCCACTCAAAAAAATGATTAAATTATCTATAGACGGAATTACATCATTTTCTTATCGTCCATTAAAACTCGCAAGTTACCTTGGGGTTTTAACAGCTTTCATTGGTTTTATTTACTTAATTATTGTGCTTTTCCAACGATTCTTTACTGATACAACATTAACTGGCTGGACTTCTATTATTATTTTACAACTTGTTTTTGGCGGGACGATTCTTTTCATTCTTGGCTTAATTGGTGAATACATTGGTCGAATTTATGATGAAGTAAAAGACCGCCCGCTTTACATTATTGAAGAAGAAAATGGTTTTTCTGACCAAAAATAATATATAATTAAAATCCTGGTTGATTTGCTAGGATTTTAACTATATTCAAGCTGTTTTATTAGCGCTTTATCATTTTTATGTGAGAAAATAAAGTATGTTTTTAAAGACTACTGGAGGCTTGCTTATGACATTTTGGCAGGATATGATGAATTTCTTTTCTTATGATAATTTAATGTACTGGCTAAGTGAGTATCGGAATTTAGGTCCACTTTTAGCTTTTTTCTTACCTTTTATTGAAGCGTTTTTACCTTTTTTACCATTTATTGTTTTTGTTGTAGTTAACGTTAATGCATACGGACTGTTTGGCGGCTTTTTAATATCCGTTACAGCTGCAATTGCAGGTAGTTTATGTGTTTTCTTGTTAGCTCGAAAATTTGGGCAGACTCGATTTTTGCGATTTATTTCCGGACATAAACAAATTAAACGAGTAATGGAATGGATTGATAGACATGGTTTTAGTCCGATTTTCATTTTACTTGTAATGCCTTTTACACCATCTTCTGCTGTAAATATCGTTGCAGGTCTCTCTAAAATAAAAGTTTACCAATTTATCTTAGCGCTTGTAGGTGGGAAATTAATCAAAGTCTTTGCGATTAGCTATATTGGTTATGATTTCGTAGACTTAATTCACCAACCACTTAAACTGGCTATTTTAGCTGTTTCTGTCGTTATTTTATGGTTTGTCGGAAAACGGCTGGAACATTGGATGTCAGGAAAAAATCTTAAATAAAAAAGAAAGCACGCGGAATGCGTGCTTTCTTTTTTTAATAAAGTAAATCTAAAAATTCATCTTTTGTAATGTTACCAAAGTATTCTTTTACTTCTATATCTGCTAAAGCTTCAGCCAATGCTTCACGCTTATAAGTTGTGTTGACTAATTTCTCCTCAATATCTGCCACATTTTTTACGCCAAAGAAGTCACCAAAAATCTTAATATCTGTAATAACTCCTTTTTGTACGTTTAAGCGAACATCGACTGCTCCAACTGGAAAACGTTTTGTCCGTGTTAAATCGAATTTTGGAGATTTTCCGTAGTTCCAGTCCCAATTGCCATAACGCTTAGCAGAAATTTCATGGATTTTTTCCCAATCTGCAGCGGTTAATTTGTATTCTTTCACATCTTCTACTTTTTCCACGTTAAAAATGTAAAGCAATAATAAATCGCGGAATTCTTCGGTAGTCATTTCTTGATCCATAAAATCAGAAATATTCGCTACACGACTACGAACTGACTTAATTCCTTTTGATTCAATTTTATCTTTACGTGGTTTTAGTGATGCAGCGACATTATCTAAGTTCAAATCATACATTAAAGTACCGTGCGAGAACATTTTTCCTTTTGTTGCAAATTGCGCATTTCCTGATACTTTAAAACCATCGATTAATAAATCATTACGTCCTTTTAATTCCGCATTTACGTCTAAACGTTTAAGAGCTTCCACAATCGGTTGTGTAAACTTCGCAAAATTATGGAACGATTCGCCGTCGTCATCTGTAATAAAACTAAAATTCAAGTTACCTTCATCATGATAAACAGCGCCACCACCTGAAAGTCTACGCACCACAATTACGTCATTTTTCTCGACATATTCTGTATCGATTTCTTCTACCGTATTTTGATTCCGACCAATAATTATCGATGGCTTATTAATGTAGAAAAGTAAAACCGGTTCATCTAACTTCAATTCGGTTAAAATAAATTCCTCAACTGCTAAATTAATACGCGGATCTTTTTCATTATTATTATCTATAAAATACATACCCCAAACCCCTTTTCTTCTATATTAAAATGTTTTCGTAAATCCTTTTGATGCGAGTGCAATTTCTCCGGTGTAAATAGCTGCTGCTTCTTGTTTCAATACTTCTAAATCACCAACTTCTGGTAAATGGCTGAGGAGTAACGATTTCACATTTGCTTCTTTAGCAATTTTTGCGACTTCGGTACTTGCCATATGAACTTTTGTTTTTCCAGCTAAATCATGGAAAAAGTTCGTATCTGTTACGAGTAAATCTGCGTTTTCTGCAAAAGGAATAAAACTATCTTGATAAGCGCTGTCTGCGGTGTATACAAAGATTTTTCCAGCTGCTTCAATTCGCATGGCATAACAAGGTACTGGATGAACTGTTTTTAAGAAGGTTACTTTAAACGGTCCGATTTCAAGCGTGTCATTTGCTTTATACTCCACTGCTTTTGTTACATTCGCCATTTCTAAATAAGAATAGCCACGTTCATCTTCTTTGTGCCCATAAATAGGTAAGACAGGTGGTTTTTCTTTTTTTTGCGACAACAAACGAATGTGCTGCAAAATCCCTACGTCTGCTACATGATCTGGATGGTAATGAGAAATTATTGCGGCATCAATGTCATCAGGATCAATGAAGTTTTGCATGATGGAAACGGCACTTGCCCCCACATCAATTAATAACTTAAATCCAGCTTCTTCTAGCAAATAACTCGATGTGCCTTCGTTCGCTACCGGATATCCGCCCCAATGTCCAAAAACGGTTAGTTTCATTACTGCACTTCCTTTCTCAAAATAAACCTCATTTATATGATACAACATTTATAATAAAAGGAGAAATTATCCAGATAAAAAGACAGCTAAGAAAATCTGCTGCCTTTTTAAAATTTTACTTATTTACTAGGGAAATATTTATTCTCTAGTTCTTTTGTTAGTTTTTCTGTTTTATCTAGCTCACCAACTGCAACAAATCGTTTCGTCGTTTCCGTTGGCTTATCACATGTGATTAATGTGATTCTAGCGTCTTTCGTATTATCTATCACGCTTACTTCTGTTTCATCAATTGTTTTTGTTTCAGTAACTGTATATTCATATAAATTTACGAGGTCAGTCAGGTAAATCTTGTCGCCTTCTTTTACCTTCATAATTGGACCAAATAGCATTGATTCATTACGCATATGGTGCCCCGCTAATGGATAGTTACCTTTACCCATTACTTGGTCAGAACGCATTGTTGTTGCTCCTGCAAGTAAATTAGCAGTGTTGGTTCCTTTAAATACTAGTAAGTTAACGTCTACAGAAGGAACAGCTATCGAGCCAATAACGGCATCTTTGTCATAGTCTGCTGCACCTTTGATGACAGAGGTCATAGATGGAAGTTGTACACTTTCAAAATCAAATGTAGCGTCTTTGTCATTGTTTTTCTTTAAATCGGATGCATTGTATTGATCGATTGTTTCATGGCCACTCATATATTTTACAATGCCGTTTTTAATGAATGGGGAAAAAATTAATAGTAAACCGATGATTAAAATAACGATTGCGATTGTTTTCTTTAACATATTATTCCTCCTTGTAACTATTTCATTATATAGTAGCTACTCTGATGAAGCAAAGGAAATCAGCCGCCTTATTGAAGTATTTTTGCACCTGTGACAAATTTGTAAAGTTATTCCCAAATATAGTCTGAAATTTGTCTTTTACGTTGCGCTGAAATATACGGGCTTCCTTTAGCTGTGAACCTTAGAGGATAATGGGTCGCGATACCTTTATTTGGAACACCAATTCGATTAGTTGCTTCTATTATATGTGGCACTTTTGCCCTTTCTAACCAAATATTGCTATCAAAAAGAGTTTTCCCATAATCTTGCATACTTAATCCTAAAGCTTGCGTTAATTTACCCGGGCCGTTCGTTAATTCAAAGCCAGTTTTCAAAAAACGATTTTGTTCCATTTGTTCGATGGACTCTTTCGTTGGTTCTAATGCTCTAATTAAAACAGCTTCCGGAATGCCTTCTCGCATCGTAATAAAGTTTAATAATACTTGCTGGTGCATTTGATACGTATAAATCGTTCCTGGAGTGCCGAACATTACTTCAGTCCGCTTGGTTCGTAAGTTTTTAAAACTATGGGCTGCCATATCTGTTGCCCCGAGATAGGCTTCCGTTTCAACAATGTAACCAGAAAGAGTATAATTACCTATTTCATGCACGAGTCTCATCCCTATTATATCTCTAGCTAATTCAATGGTAGTTTTATTTTCAAAAAAAGTTGGAGTGATTTTAGCGTTCATTTTATACCTCCTATTTCACTTTTTATTCTAGCAGAATTCTAGTCAAAATGGTTCTTTTTTGACTAGTTATATCAGCCTATTTCCCCTAAAATCCTACTTCAGACGTATGTGTTATAACTTGCCTTTTATTAATCTTGTGTTAGAATTATGTTAAAGTGGGTGCTGTATGAAATTGTTTTTTTACATATTACAGCTTCTTTTTTTCATTTCAAAAACAACAATTAAAACGAGTAAATAGTGTGTAGGAGAGGTGTTTCATGAAGGATTGGAAAATAAAAATCCAAACGTTTTTAAGCAAAAATTATGGGTTTTTTGTTCTAGCCGTCATTCTTTATTGGCTAAAAACGTATATTGCATATCAACTTGAATTTAAACTTGGTATTGAGAACCTTATGCAGCAAATTTTGCTGTTCATAAATCCATTGAGTGGGGCTGTGTTCTTCTTAGGTCTCGCACTTTTTGCTAAAGGACGTCGTTCATTTATCTGGATCGTTGTCATTGACTTTTTAATGAGCTTTATTCTTTACGCAAATATTGTCTATTATCGATTCTTTAGTGATTTCATTACGCTTCCGAATCTAAACGCAAAACAAATGCAAAACATGGGCGACATGGGTAGTAGTATCACAGCGTTACTCAGCTGGCACGATATTATTTACTTCGCGGATATTATTATTTTAATTGCACTACTTGCTTTCCGCTTTGTAAAACCTGATAAAACTGCTCGAATCCGTGCTAGAAAAGTTGTTGGTGTTTTAACGCTTGGTATCGCGATGTTCTTTGCTAACTTAGGACTTGCTGAAATCGATCGTCCGCAACTTTTAACAAGAACTTTTGATAGAAATTATATTGTAAAATATCTTGGTATGACTAACTACCAAATCTATGATGCAGTGAAAAGTACTGAGTCATCTACACAGCGTGCACTTGCTGATAGTAGTGATGTTACGGAAGTACTTAACTACACTAAATCAAAATACGCCGCGCCAAATCCGGAATATTTCGGTAAAGCAAAAGGCAAAAACGTTATTTATATTCATTTAGAAAGTTTCCAACAATTCTTAGTGAATTATAAACTTAACGGAGAAGAAGTAACGCCGTATATTAACTCTTTCTTTAAAGATAAAAATACACTGAGCTTTACAAACTTCTTCCACCAAACAGGTCAAGGTAAAACAGCTGACTCCGAAATGTTACTTGAGAACTCGCTTTATGGCTTGCCTCAAGGTTCTGCCTTTACTACAAAAGGACAAAACACTTATGAATCAGCATCAGCTATTTTAGGTCAACAAGGATATACTAGTGCTGTCTTCCACGGTAACTATAAGAGCTTCTGGAATCGTGATGAAATTTATAAACAATTTGGTTACGATAATTTCTTTGATGCTAGTTACTATGATATGAATGACGCGGATGTTTCTAACTATGGACTAAAAGATAAACCTTTCTTCCAAGAATCTGAAAAATATCTTTCATCCTTAAAACAACCATTCTATACGAAATTCATCACGCTAACCAATCACTTCCCTTATCCAATTGATGAGAAGGATGCTTCGATTGCTCCAGCGACAACTGGTGATTCTTCGGTAGATACGTACTTCCAAACAGCTCGTTATTTAGACGAATCTGTGAAGAGCTTTGTTGATTACTTGAAGAAAACTGGTCTTTACGATAACTCTGTAATTATTATGTATGGTGACCATTATGGTATTTCCGATAACCACGAAGAAGCAATGACAAAAATTCTTGGCAAAGACTATAACACTTTCGAAAATGCCCAAGCGCAACGTGTACCTTTAATGATTCATGTTCCAGGTGTTGAAGGTGGAGTTCAAGAACAATATGGTGGTCAAGTTGACTTACTACCTACCCTGCTTCACTTACTTGGTGTGGATAACAAAGAATACTTGCAATTTGGTACTGACTTACTTTCAAAAGATCACAAACAACTGGTTCCATTTAGAAATGGTGATTATATAACACCAACTTACTCTATGATTGGTGGGAACATGTATAACCAACAAACTGGTGAACCAATTGCGACAGAAACAAAAGAAATGAAAGAAACAAAAGAGAAGGTATCCAAAGAATTAGAGCTTTCTGATTCTGTGTTACAAGGAGATTTATTACGATTCTATGCTCCTGATGGCTTCAAAAAAGTAGATCCAAGTAAATACAACTATAATAAGAAGAAATCAACTGATTCTTCTACTAAATAAAAAAAGAGTCCAGCTAATGCTGGACTCTTTTTTATTTACCTAAGCCTCTCATAATATAAGAAACTGTATCATCTATTTCTTTTGCGTCGTTCCAGTTAGCATCTGGCATCACAACAAACCTTGTCAACATAAAGCCGACTATATTTGTAATAAGCGCCCTCATAATCGTGCTATTTGGCATGTCGACAATTTCTCCGCGTGCCTTATAAAAATCAATCATTTGGTCAAACTGCCCTTTTACATGCGTCATAAAAATTTGAGAAAACTGCGCTCTAAGTTCATCATGATAAAATAATTCCATAAAGTATATTTTGATGACTTTACCATTCTCTTTTGCAAATTCAAAACGGTTAACAATAATTTCGCGAATAAATGACTGGAAATCTGGATACTCACTTTCAAAAACTTCTTTAACAAAGCTTTGAGCTAAAAATGGGATAACTCCCCCAATCAATGTTGGCATCGTGATTGCCATCAATAAATCTTTTTTTGTTTTATAATGTCTGAAAATGGTTCCTTCAGCTACGCCCGCTTTTTTTGCTATTTCATTTGTCGATGTTCCAGCATAACCTTTTTCCGCAAACAGTTCAATGGAAGCTGCTACAATTCGGCGTTGTTTATCGCTCATTTTAGTTTCTTTTTCCGTCAAATCAAGCATTTGACGCAAGATATCTCCTTCTGCATCCACTTTTTTTCTTCCTTTCTAATTAAACTTTCCGGTATTTTTTTAATGCAAAAATGTTTAGTACGACGAAGATGATTACAAATCCTAGTAAAATATAAAAATCATTTGCAAATGAGGCAAATCCTTCTCCTTTTACCATAATGGATGTTAGTGCATTTGCTCCGTAGTATAGCGGCATAATATGTGCAATCCATACGAGCCAATCTGCCATGCCATCGAGCGGGAAAATCCCACAGAATAACACTTGGGGCACGATAACGATGGGGATAAATTGCACGATTTGAAATTCATTATTAGCAAACGTTGAAAGTAAGATACCTAGTGCGAGTGACACCATTCCGAGTGTTAGCGTAATGAGTAAAACATAAAATAAGGATCCGTTTTGCATCATGCCGAGCACTTGGATGGAAAAAACTGCGACTAAGATAGACTGTAGTAAGGCAAATATGCCAAAGCCTATCAAATATCCTAGTTCTAGTTCGATACGTTTAATTGGGGTTGCCATGAGTCGTTCAAGCGTACCTGTTGTTCGTTCTCTTAAAAATGAAATCCCAGCGATTAGAAAAACGAAGAAGAATACGAAAAAGCCAATGAAAATCGGGCTAATTGTATCAAAAAAGCTAGTATCTTTATCGCCATAAACGTAATCGGTTGAAATGGTTAGCTTTTCAGGGCTGTTTGTAAGTGCGGGAAGCGAGTTTGGATCAATTCCAGCTTTGGCAAGTGCTTCTCCTGTTGTTTTGGCTTGTTTCTTTACTTGAACTTGTTGCTCGGCCATCAATGCTTTTTGTAGTTTTAAACCGATTTCTTTACTTAAGCTTGGTTCACTGTTTTCGTATGTCACTTTGATTTTCTCGCCATCTTGTTGAAAAAACGCGTCAAGATCAGCGTCTTTAATTTTCGCAGTTGCGTTCGTGTTGTCTGGGTAAGTCTTAATTGTTAAATCATTTTCTTTTAGTTCTTTTACCATGGAACTCGAAAGTCCGTTCACTCCGACAACTGGCTTCACTGTATCGCCTTCAAATAAGTAAGTTAGTAATGTAATAAGTAAAAGTGGCGCAAGAAACATTAAAGCAAGCGTCCGTTTATCACGCCTGAATTGGTTAACGATCCGTTTAACGATAGCTAAAATTCGCATTAGTCCTTCCCTCCAAACTCTAAAAAGGCATCTTCTAGTTTGCCAGATGAAGTTTTACTTGAGAGCTCTTGTGGGGTCCCTATGGCGATTATTTTTCCATTTCTTATCATTGCAAGCCTATCGCATTTTTCGGCTTCATCCATCACGTGCGTCGTCACAAGGATACATTTGCCGTTTGCTTTAAGATCGTCCAGTTCTTCCCAAATGGTTTTTCTTAGTTCTGGATCAATTCCGACTGTTGGCTCATCTAATATTAAAACATCAGGATCTGCAAGGACAGAAATAGCGAGAGACAACCTGCGTTTCATTCCACCTGAAAAATTATTCACCTTTTTTGTTAAATCGTTTTGTAAATTAACCAGGTTCGTCGCATAGTTGATTCGGTCTTTTTTAGCAGTACCCTTAATAGAATAAAGTGAAGCAAAAAAATCTAGGTTCTCTTTGGCCGTTAAATCAGTATACAGTGCATCTGATTGAGCCATATAACCGATTTTGCTAATTACCGGCAAGTTCGGCATTACATTTCCTAGTACTTTGGTTTGGCCACTTGTTGCTTTTTCCATGCCGATGATGGTTTTAACAAGAGTTGTTTTACCAGCGCCAGACGGACCGATTAAGCCGAATATTTCGCCCTTCTCTATTTCGAGAGACATATCTGATAAAATTGGTTTCTTGCCGATTTTTACATCTAAATTCGAAACATCAATTGCTATTTCTGCCATTAGTTTCCCTCCTTTTTAAAAATGAGTGATTACTCACTTTCCATTGTACTCGGATTTTTTTAAATGTAAAGGAAAAACCGAACGCATCAAGAAGTTTCCCTCTATCTGCACTCGGTTATTTTCGTAAATAAATATCTGAAATAAGGTGATCTGTTCCTTTATGAAGAACTAAATCCGCTCGGTACTTTGTTTTCTCGATGTTTTCTTTTAAATTGACGCCATTGATTGTATCCCAAACACCTAACGCAAATGTTTCTGCTTCTTTTTTACTGATTTTCGTATATGGGTGGAAATACGAGCTTTCGTCTTGGAAAGCTGTTTCGCGAAGCATGAAGAAACGTTCTAAATACCAGTTCTTAATATCAGCTTCATTAGCATCCATATAGACAGAGAAATCAAAGAAATCACTCGGATATAGGCTCTCATGTTGGTCAGCTTGAAGTACATTAATCCCTTCAATGATGACAATATCTGGATTATGCATCATGCGAGTTTCGTCTAAAACATCATAGGTGAAATGCGAATAAAGTGGTACTTCAACGTCTTCTTTATTTGCTTTTAAGTCGGTTAGAAACTTAGCAAAGCGGTCGCGGTCGTAGCTTTCGGGGAAACCTTTTTTGTCCATGATACCGCGTTCTTCTAAAACCTTATTAGGATAGAGAAATCCGTCTGTTGTTACAAGCTCGACTTGCCTTGTTTTAGAAAACCAACGATCTAGCATTAATTTAAAAACACGCGCGGTTGTACTTTTCCCCACTGCCACACTACCTGCTAAGGCGATAATGAAAGGGGCACGTGATTCTTTTTTCTTTAAGTATTCCATTTTTTCACCATGAATAAAAATTGCTTCATGGTATTGGATTGCAATTAGTTTTATAAGTGGTAAATAGATTTCAGAGATGTCTTGTAAAGAAATTCGGTCATTTAAACCACGTATTTCTTCCAGTTCCTCTGCAGTTAAAATTTGGTCCTTACTCACTTCCAGCTTGCGCCATTCTTCTCGTGGGAAATGAAAGTAGTGGTTGTAATCATTCATTCAATGTTCCATCCTTTTATTCATTCGTGAAAACGTAAACAGCTTTATTTAAGGATAACTCAAGCCGCATAAATCCGCAAGTAGCGATTTAATATTTACGATAGACATAAACTGATTTTGGTTTTGCTACTTCTTTATAGCTATCTACTTGTACAGACGGGATATTCATTTTAAAAGGCGAATAGTACTCTTGAGTGATTGTTCCTTTTACTGTAAGCCAGGTGTCGTTTTTGAAATTGGTCTTTTCGGGCATTTGGACGAGCATGCCGAATACACCAGAGTCCGCTACACAATGAATAATTCCAAATCGAAATAAGAATAAATTATTATCTTTTGTCACTTCATCGTTATAGACAAAACCGGTAAATTCGATTTCTTTACCAGTAAACTCACCAGGATAGTTATAGAGAATTTCCATTGTCATTAAATAGTTGCTATCGGTTACTTTGATTGGATTTTGATCAATGATTTCGGCTTTTTCTTTCGCCATCATTTTTTCATAATCTGTTTCTCCAAAATAACCACTTGTATCAGGTCTTAAAAACTGATTTTGGGCATAAGGGTCATCGCCCGCAGCATTATTTTTTGGAAAATGAAAGCCTTTTGCGGAAACGATGGTTGAATCAAGTGTTGCGACTGGAAATAAAAATCCCGCAATTAATGCGTAAGAAAGTAAACCGTAAACCATGATTTTTTTCAAAATAGTATTTTCGCCGTCATGGGTATGTCCCATATGCTCTGTTTTTGCGCCAATATCTTCATCACGAAAAACCATAATAAGCTGAATAATTGCAAGCAAAAATGCCGCAATCATTGCTGAAAAAGATAAATAAGCGTATTTCATATTAATATATTTACTGATGTCACCAGAAATATGTAGCTGCATCAAATAAAAGCCAAATCCAAATAAAATAAAAACTCGAAACATGTGTTCACCTGCTTTCTGTTAAATAACCAAGGCGTATAAAAAGACGACAATCGTTACACTTGTAACAATTAATAAGACAAATTTTGCTTTAAATGCTCCTAACATCATCATTAAATTTTTAATATCGAGCATCGGACCAAACACTAAAAATGCAACGATTGATTGCGTGGAAAATACACTACGGAATGAAGCGCCAATAAATGCATCTGCTTCAGAACATAATGATAAAACAAATGCTAGAACCATCATTAATAAAATAGATAAGATCGGGCCATGTCCAATGGATACAAGCGTCGAAGTTTTAATATATGTTTGCATCGCTGCGGCAATTAAAGCACCAAAAACTAGATACTTGCCGACAGAAAAGAATTCGTCAACTGCATGCTGTACAGTATGCCAAACTTTTTGACTAAAAGACATTTTTTCATGTGTATGCTCTTCACCGTGATGATGGTGCGCATGGTCGTGCTCTGGTTCAGCCTGAGCTCCTTCTGTTGTTAGTACTTGAAATTTCGTTGTTGTTACATCCCCACTCAGACCTCCTGCAAGGGCTAAGTTTCCAGCTGGGACAGCAACTTTTTCACTGGCAGCTTCATATTTTAAAAACCTTTCTTTCAAACCAGTTCCTTTATAAAAATAAGCGATAATATTCCCGACAACGAGTGCTACTACAAGACTTCCCGCAACACGCAAAAGCGGAACTTCCCAAGTACTTCCAAATGCAACATAGGTGGAAAATAAGACAACGGGGTTAATAATTGGAGCTGTGAGCATGAAGGCAATTCCAGCATGAAGCGGTACCCCTTTTGCAAGCAGATTACGAACGATTGGCACAATGCCACATTCACAGGATGGGAAAAATACACCAATTAGCGAGCCAACAATGACTGCTAGGAATTTATTTTTTGGAATAACGCAAGCAATAAATTTTTCAGAAATGAACATTTGAATAAAACCAGCAATAAATACGCCAATTAATACAAACGGCAGCGCCTCTATCAAAATAGAAATAAAAATGGTATTCATTTGTAGGAATGAATCCGGCAAGTGACTAAACATAGGATTCCTTCTTTCTTTACTCTTTTTAATAACTATTTGATTCTAAGCCTATCTTTTGAAGAAATCAAGTAAAAGATAAATGACTATATTTTTTATTTTGCACGAATAAAAAGACAACAATCTAACTAAATTGTTGTCTTTTTGTGATAATTTCTTGATAATCTTGTTCGAGAATTGCCTTTTCTGCTGGTTTTAAATTCGGTTGCATGAGTTTCGCAGCAATTTCTGACATTCGCATTTCTAAAATCAATTTATCTTCTTCTGTTACACGACTTGGGGCTTTACTTTCTTCGTATTCTGAGAAGGTCATTCTGTGGAAAGTCATTTGGTTGTTTTCAATCACGAGTAATTCTTCTGCAACTTGATTTACAAACGTTCTATCATGAGAAACAAATAACACTGTTCCGGTAAATTGTTTTATGAGCATTTCCAGAGCTTCCATTGCGTAGATGTCTAGATAGTTGGTTGGTTCATCGAGTATCAGGAAGTTCGCATCACTGACAAGAAGCATACTAAGAAGTAATTTCACTCGTTCTCCACCAGAAAGCATCCCGACTTCTTTATGCAAATCACTTTCTTTAAAATGCATACTTCCAAGCACATCTCTGTTTACTTGTTGTGTTTGAACGCTCCTATCTGTGATGTTTTCTATGAGCGTCTTCGCTAAATCTAACCCTTTTAATTCTTGATCAAAATAAGCGATTTTAGCTTGATTGTTACAAGTAATAGTTGGATTTTCTTGGATAATTTCTCTTAAAAAAGTGGTTTTACCGCTAGCATTTTCACCGATAAGTGCTACTTTATCTCCTGCTTTTATCGAGAACGCTTTTGCTTCAAACAGTGTTTTTCCTGCAATTTCGAAGGTTGCTTCTTTTGCGCTTAAGATCGTACTGCCTTTTTTTATTAATCGGTTATCGGGTGTGACGATTTTAATTGGCTTTGTAGTGCGTGGTTTTTCGACATTGCCAAGACGTTCAATCCGTTTTTCTAGCGCTTTAATTGTACTATGTTGTTTCTTTTGTTGTGTGCCTTTTCCAGCTTTAAAGGCGCTTGCTTCTTTGTTATTTAGTCGTTTCCCTGGTTTTACAATTCGTCCTGCTTCAATTTCGTGATAGTTTTGTGATGCTTGTAGTTGTTTCTTTTTGTTTTTAAATTCTTTGTAGGCAAGTTCTGCTTGATTTTCTTGTAGTTTTTTTTGTTCTAAATAAGCGTGATAGTTTCCTTTGTAGACGTGGATTTCTTGATTTTTAATTTCCCATATTTCTGTGCAAAGTGCATCTAAAAAGGCGCGATCATGGGAAATAATCATTAGGGCACCGTGAAAATCGCTCCACTGCCGTTCTAAATGTTTGACGCTTTCGACATCTAGGTTGCTCGTCGGTTCGTCTGCTAAAAGTATGCTTGGATTTTGGCGCATAGCATGTTGAATTGCTTTTCTTGTTTTTTCCCCGCCGCTTTGTGTGCTTTTATCAGTGTGAAGTTGTTTGATATAGGCGAGTTTCCCGTATGAAGTAATGTTTCCTGATGTGGCTTCTTTAACGCCAGCGATTACTTCCATGAGCGTTGTTTTTCCTAAACCGTTTTGACCGATGATGCCGATTCTTGCTTTTTTATCTACTAACAGGTGAGGGATTTCTACTAAAGTTCTGTCCCCTATTTCTATTTTTAATTGGTTTATTTCGATTATTGACATAAAAAATAACCTCCTGAATATTTTCAGAGAGGAATCCGCGAAACTACGCCAAAAAAGGCTATAGCTAGAGTTATCATGCGAAATGAACATACGAATCCCGTCCGAAAAAATAGTTTCTACCCAAGAATTGGATAGCTTTCTTCATTTTTTCATATAATACAGGATTAGAATTTCATTGGCTTAAGATAACACTCCTTTTCGTTTGATGTTTACATTATAGCTCAATTTAGTAAATCCTTCAAGCTAAAAAAGCCGTGCAGCTTAAATTACACGGCTTAATTTGTGACCAATTATTCACTTTCTTCCACCATCATTTTTAGTTTTTGGATAAACTCTGTGAAACTTTCTGTCATCGATAAGCGTTTGGCGTTAATTGGTTCAGAAACAATTTCCACAAATTTTTCAAAGAAATCGTTAAATTCGTTGGCATCTTTTTTGCTGATGGCGACGAGGGCAATCATTTTTACTTTGACGTCGTTCCAATAAATCGGTTCTTGGAGTGTCATCATCGAAACACCACTGCGAATGGCATCGTTTTTGATTGAATGGGGTATCGCAATGCCTGACGGGAAACTGGTTGGTGCCATTTGTTCTCTTTTTTCAACTTTTTCTTTAAAATCTGGTTTTACAAAAGCCGCCTTTTCCATTTTAGACACCATTTGTTCTCTTATTTTTTGAGGGGTGAGTTCTGAGGGGTCGATTTGATTAGAATAGAGTGACGGGACGATATAGCGGTCAATTTGTTGTCCAAGTAGGTTGTTTTCAAGCATTTTTTTCTTGGTATGGATTCTGCTTGTAATTTTTTTAATGTCTTTCGCTGTGAGTAATGGGTGAATAAAAATCGAACCTGCTTTTTCGAGAGCGGTATCTCGGTTTGTCGTTAAAATAATATCGTATTGTTCATCGCATCTCTCATTTTCAATGACTTCTATTGTCGCATCGTTTTCAAATAAGGAGCGTAGTTTTTTTAGCATATTGGTTTTTAAATCATGGTAGTCGTCAACAAGAATACCGATTTCTAGTTTGATATAATCACGATTTTCGCTTTCTAAAAAAGAACCGATATGTAGCGCGATAAAAGATATTTCGTCTTCGTTAAAGTCAATTGCTAGTTTTTCTTGTAGTAAAGAGGAAATGTAAACTGCGATGTCAAAGGTTACTGGATAAGAGGTTTTAATATCAAGTAAACTTAAATTTCTTGTATAAGCTTTGTAACGCGAACGGTAATATAAGCTTTGTACATGGATGGCAAGTTTAATAAAAAGTTGCTCGTTTTGAAGATCAATGAGGTACATTTCTTCCACATTGGTGAGTACTATTTTAAGTGCTTCAATGATTTTTTTATCGACAAATTGTTCTAATTCAGCTTGGTTAGCATTGGCTGCTTGCTCGTTTTGAAGGCCAACATACAGAAGGCCAAGTTGTTTTGTTTCTGCTTCTGAAAAATGTATTTGGTATTCTTCTGAGAGGATTCCGGCTATTTTTTTTGAGATTTCATATTCTTTAGAGTGTTTTCTAATAAGCGTTTTTTGCGTTTCGATAAGCGTATTGCCTTGTTGGATGCGGACGATACTGATGGCGTAATGCAACACAATATTCATCATCGAATATTGATTAGTTGTAATAGCTTCTTCTGCTAGAACTTCTTTTACGATACTTTGGAGTTTATCAATCGAAACTATTTCTAGCATTTCTTGGATGTGGCCTTTGATGCTTTCACGGTAGCCGCCTTCTTCATATAATAAAGAAATCATATACTTTCTTTTGGCGCGCTCTTTTCCGACGAGTTTAATTTGATTTTTATCAATGACAATCTGTACGTTTGCTTCTTTTAGTTCGTTTTTTAATTGTTGAATATCTTTTTTTAAAGTGACTTCTGAAATAAATAGAATATCTGCGAGATCAAATAAATCAACGCCTTTGGTGGAGTTTTTAATTAATTCTAGTAATAATTTAGATTTCCGTTCTGAAACGTCGCTTTCTGCTTGAAAATCGAAGTGAATCGCTCGGTTAATTTGATAGCCTTGTTTGGTTGAATTAATTAAATTTGGCGTTGCTTCATTTATTTTGTAGATATTATTGCGAATGGTTCTTGTTGTACACTCGCAAAAATCTGCTAACTCATTTGAGGTAACCCACTTGTCTTCTTGTTTATACAAATAAGCTAGTATTTCTTTTTGAGTATCCATTCCTGTTACCCCCTATATATCGAAAGCCAGTTGTTTTAGCTATCAACTACCACAACTGGCGCTTCTGTTACATTAAACTTCTAGGTCTTCCCCATTAGACTCTATTACTTTTTTATACCATGAAAAGCTGTCTTTTTTAATTCTTTTGCCTGTACCGTTCCCTTCGTTGTCTAAATCAACGTAGATGAAACCGTATCTTTTTTCCATTTGCGCGGAAGAACAACTAACGATGTCTATTGGGCCCCATGCACAATATGCGATCACTTCTACTCCGTCATACATCGCGCGTTTCATTTCTTTTAAATGGGCAGATAAATAATCAATACGGTAATCATCATGGATTTCGCCATTGTCTAATTCGTCGTACATTCCGAAGCCGTTTTCTGCAATAATGATTGGTTTATGGTATCTATCCCAGTATTGTGACAGAGCATTATATAGCCCTTTCGGATCTACAGCCCAGCCCCACGGATTTGCTTTTAAGTGCGGATTTGGGGTGATTGAAGCAGGATCCAAATCATTTTTCTTGGAATCGACCATTTGCGAATAATAATAAGAAAGTGCTAGATAGTCCATCGTGTTTTTTTGTAAAATAGCTTTGTCTTCTTCTGTGATTTCAATTGTAATATTATTTTCAGCAAAATAATTAAGCGCATATTGTGGATATTCTCCTTGGAACTGCACGTCTGCGAAGAAATATTCCATCCGATTACGTTTCATTGCAAGCACAATATCGTCTGGGTCACATGAGTATGGGTAGGCTGTGCAATCTGCCAGCATCGTACCAATCATTAAATCTGGATTCAATGCTTTGCCGTATTCATAAATTTTCGCACTAGCGACAAATTGATTATGAACTGCTTGATACGTTGCTGATAAATAATCATCGACAGCATCATATGGAATGGCAGTGGAGTTGAATGGTTCAAATTGGATTAAATTAATTTGGTTAATAACAATCCAATATTTCACTTTTTTATTGTAACGATCAAGGACAGTTTTGCCGTATTTTTCAAACAGATCGATGACTTTCCGATTATGCCATCCACCATGGTTTAAGACAATCTCAACTGGAGTTTCATAATGCAAAATGGTAATAATTGGTTCCATACCAAGTTCGATTATTTTGTCGATTAATTGATCGTAATATTTTAAACCTGCTTCATTTGGTTCCTCTTCTTCTCCAGTTGGGAAAATTCGCGTCCAGTCAATCGAAGTTCGAAATGTTTTAAAACCCATTTCAGCAAGAAGAGCTAAATCTTCTGGATAAGTATGGTAAAAATCAATACCGTGGCGTTTCGGATAATAGTTCACTTTATCTTCTATGCTTGCTTTAATATCTGCTAAACTTACGCCTTTATGTTGTTCTTCGCTAATTTCATCGTTTGTTTTACCTTTATGATATTTGTGTAAATCTGCTAAACTAATTCCTTTTCCATCTACTTTAAATGCACCTTCTGCTTGGTTGGCTGCGATAGCTCCACCCCATAAGAAGTCTTTTGGAAACTGATAATTTTCAAACATACTTTTACCTCCTATTTTTTCGTAAGTTCGGTCATTTTTTTGAATAAACGTAGCATATGTTCGCCGATTAGTATTTCACTTTTTGCTGTCATTAGAGTATCTTGGGCATGACAGAATAGAGTTGAATAGCGGATTTGGTTGCCTGAAGCTTCTAGTTGTAGTGTATCTGTTTGCAGACTATGCGCAATGACAATTTCTTTTTTTGCAGAGGCGATTAATTCCTCGGCTTCGTTAAATTCTAATTCTTCTAAGTGATTGAGACCTTTTACTAAATCATTTCTTGCGTTTCCTGCATGGATTAAAATATTCATGGATAGTTCATTTAAACTATCTGTTTCTTCAACATAGTCTTGCTCTGACATTTTAGTTCCTCCAATCAATTTGTTACCATTTCTTTCTCTGCTTCTACTGCATCTAGTTTTTCTTGTTTTAGTAAAGAGTTATCGTATGCTTTAAAGAATGGCAGATAGACGAGCCATGTGATGACGATAATCGCTAGACAAGCAATAACCGCGCGGAAGTCTTGTGTTGCGAGATAAGATGTTACTGGGTAAGGCATGTACCATAGCAAGAATGATTGCGCGGGGATACTCACTAAGTTCATCGACATAACGAAATAGGCGATGCTTGGAACTAGAAAAGCATTAATCCACGTTGGAATCATTAAGTATGGATTGAAGGCAATTGGGGCTCCGAAGAATAATGGTTCGTTGATGTTAAAAATTGACGGAACAATAACTGCTTTTCCGATTGCTTTTAGCTGTAAAGATTTACTTAAAATTAGCATCATAATCGAAAGTGATAAGGTTGTACCCACCCCGCCGATTGAAATTAAAGCGTACACTGTTTCTTGTGTTGCGATATTTGATGCACTTGCGCCATTTGCTACGGCTTGTGAGTTTTCTGCGAGTCCTGCCATATAAACTGGATAAATCGCTGGCATCATTACCCATCCAGAAATCCCGAATGTATAAAGAAAAGCGGGAATGAAAACCGAAAGCACAAAGCCCGGATAAGATTGTACAATCGATGCGAGTGGGCTAAACACAGCTACAATAACTTCAAAGAAATCGATATTAAATTGAACTGTAATTAACCAACCAACGATTAAAATAAAAGTAATTGGTAGTAAACTGTTAAACCAGCCGACAACGAAATCAGGGATTGGTGTATCTTCACTGAAGAGCGAACGTTTCGCTGCAAAATTCATTACACAACCAACAAATAGTCCCGTTGTAATCGACAAGAACATTCCAGTTGCCCCAAATCTAGATAAAATGAAAACCGCGTCTCCATCTGCTGAAATAGTCGGAAATAGTAACATTAAAAATAATACAAGTCCAGTAGCTCCGGAAATTAATTTTTGACTGCTATTCCCTTTTTTCTCCATCAGATAATACGGGATTAAAAATGCTACAACTAAACCGAACATCCCAAACGAAAAATTACTTATCATCGAAAAATCTGGCATACCTGGAAATAAATTTTTAAGAAGTGAAACGATGGTTACTAAAGAACCGACAAAAACGAGTGGAAGCGCAGACATAATTGCATCTTGAATTGCTGATACCCAAGGATTTTTAACAACTTTATTTACTTTTGGAGCAAATTTATTTGTCATAAAATCCATCACTTTGTTGTTCATCGTTTTATCCCTCCATATTTAAAATGAGATCAAGTGCTTTTTCGCCATTAAGTGTGCCGTATGTTGCTTGTGGAATGACTGATACTAAAACATCTTTATCAGCTACTTTTTGCTTTAAATCGTCTAACATATAAGCTAAATGTGGTCCGATGAGTAAATAGTCGATTTCGTTTATTCTTTCATCAATTTGAGACTCACTAGCTGCTTTCACAGTTACTTTTTCTCCGCGTTTTTTTGCGGCTTTTCTAATTGCTGCTGCCATAAATCCACTTGAAGCTCCTGACCCACAAATGAGTAAAATGTTTTTCATTTGTATCCTCCCTTTCCTTAACTTACTTTTATTATATAAATGACTGAATCCGCTTACAAATATACTTTTTTCCTACTGGTAGGAAAGTACGCAAAAAAGAACCCCTTCGCTTGATGCGAAGGAGTTCCATGCTCGTTTGATTTAATCACGATATTTTAAGTTAATGAATTTCACTTGGATGTATTCTTCCATTCCGTAATGACCATTTTCGCGGCCAAATCCTGAATGTTTTACACCACCAAATGGAGTTTCCGGATTGGATATAGCGATTTCGTTTGCACCAACCATACCATACTCTAGAGCTGCACCGACTTTTTCAACGCGTGCCAAATCTTTTGTATAGAAATAAGATGCTAGACCGAATTCGCTATCATTCGCCATTTCAATTGCTTCATCTTCATTTTCAAAAACGATAAGCGGAATTACGGGGCCGAATGTTTCTTCATAAAAGATGTCCATTTCACGAGTGACGTTATCTAAAACAGTTGGTTTATAGAAATTACCTTTGTTGTAATCAGAGCCAGTTAAACGTTCGCCACCAGTTAGGACTTTGGCGCCTTTATCTGTCGCGTTTTTAAGTTGTTTGTCGATTTTGTCGATGGCATCTTCGCGAATAAGCGGACCAACATTTACGTCGTCTAAACCGTTACCGACTTTTAGTTTTTCTACTTTAGCGACTAATGCTTTAGTGAATTTTTCTTTGATTTCTTTTGCGACAAATATGCGGTTTGGTGATACACATACTTGACCATTGTTACGGAATTTTGCTGCGATTAAATCATCTACAGCAGCTTCAAGGTTAGCATCCGCAAATACGATAAATGGTGCGTGTCCTCCGAGCTCAAGCGAGATTTTCTTCAATGTGTCAGCAGATTGTTTAAATAGGGTTTGACCGACTTTTGTAGAGCCTGTAAACGTTAATTTGCGGACATCATCACTATCTGTTAAAGTTTCACCGATTTCTTTCGAGCTACCCATGACGATATTAGCAACGCCTTTTGGTAAGCCTGCTTCTTCAAAAATTTCAAAGATAGCTAAAGCCGAAAGTGGGGTATCTCCAGATGGTTTTAACACAATTGTATTACCTGTAGCTAGCGCTGGTGCGAGTTTTCGTGTCACCATTCCACCCGGGAAATTCCACGGAGTAATTGCTGCTACTACGCCAATTGGTTGTTTTTTAACGATAAACGCATGGTTGTTTGGAGCTGGGATTGTTTCACCGTATAGTCTTCTTGCTTCTTCAGCCGCGAATCGGAAGTTTTCTGCGCCGGTTAAGACTTCTCCTTTTGATTCTTTTAATGGTTTACCTTGTTCTAAGGTCATAATTTTTGCTAAAGTATCTGCTCGTTCTTCCATTAAATCAGCAATATTATGCAAGAGTTTAACACGGTCAGCTAGTTCCATTTTGGCCCAATCAGGAAAAGCATCTTTTGCAGCTTTAATCGCTTGTTTTGTTTCTTTAGGTCCTGCTTGAGCAATTTTTGCGATGACTTCGCCGTTTGCTGGATTTACAATATCTTTTGTTTCTTTATTATCGCCGTCTGTCCATTTTCCATTAATAAATAATTTAGTTTGAACTTTTGGTAAGGCTGTTTCTTTAATACTCAAAAATACCACTCCTTAGTAAATTTTTCTGTCCGAATCTATCGTTGCTTATAATAGTGTTTTCCACAAATCGAAAAATTTAATCAGGATTTTCTTCTTAAACCCAGAAAATGGCTTATAAGAAAACTTGCTCCATCCCGGCATGATGGGCACGAGTGACTTTCTAAAAAACTTTAATTTTTTTCAAAAAAAACTAGCTGCAACGGGTGCAACTAGCTTTTTTGATTAATTTTCTTCAATTGGTTGATGTATTTCTTCTTTTACTTTTTTCGGTGCGTTTTTCTTATATGCAAGGAAATAGAAAAGGCTGACAAAAACTGCTCCGCCGACTACATTTCCGAGGTATACTGGGATGACGTTCCAAATAAAATCTGCCCATGAATAGTATCCAGCGAAAATTGCGGCTGGGATAATAAACATATTGGCGACAACGTGCTGAAATCCGATAGCTACAAAAGCCATGACGGGGAACCAAATACCGAGGATTTTCCCAGCAAAGTCTTTTGCCGCGTAACAAAGCCAAACAGCAATTCCAACAAACCAGTTACACCCGATACCTGAAACGAAAGCAACCCAGAAAGGATCGTTAATTTTTGCTCCAGCTGTTGCAAGTGTTTTTGGTAAAAAATCTCCTTCAGTTAAGCCGACGAAATGCCCAAAGAAGTAAGCAACGAAAAAAGCGCCTACTAAGTTCATGACGGACACAATCGCCCAGTTTCTAAGTAATTGTTGGAAGGAAATCTTTTTGTCATACCAAGCAATCGCTACCGCCATCATGTTGCCAGTGATTAATTCTCCTCCACCGAGTAAAATGCACACAAGCCCAACTGGAAAAAGGCTCGCACCAATAAACGTTGCAAAACTGCCCCATTCGTGAGGCATTGTTCCTACTGCACGTATGTATAATAAGTAACCAAGAGATATAAAGGCGCCACCCAAAAAACCTAGTAAAACGAGCGTTAATGTACTCGAATTTGCTTTTTGTGTTCCTTTTTCAATCGTAATCTCTGTTACTTCCTGCGGGCTATAATATCCCACATGAATCCCTTCCTTCTTGTTAAAATAATCACAAAATTGCGTTCTTATTATAGCATAATCAAAAACAGCTTGCTAGTATCAAAAAGCCCGGCACAAAAGTCCCGGGCTCGCGTTTTACGTATGGAGTTCTTTTACTACGGGTATCCTAATTTCAATATCCGCACTTTCCTCACCGTTTTTCGCATAAATTTCTAATTTAAATGGTAAAGGATCAAAAACTGGATTGTTTGCAGTAATATACGGCTTGTACTCTTTTTGTTGTATTGCTCGAGCTATTTCCTCGTAACTTTCTAGTATATCGGTCTCTGCTATATGTTCCGCTACAAAATAAGTATGTGCTGGAACTTCAATCCATTCAAGAGGTTCTTTTAAATGAGCGTACTTTTGCTCAACTGGGATAACAGCGTAATGCGTTATACCATCTTCTATATTATGGACGGAAATACCATAGACCTCTTTTAGTTCTGAAAAATCATCTAATTCTTGCGCAAGATTGAGCATTTCTTTAAAAGCTGTTTTAATTCCGGTATGAAATGCTTCTGTTTTTAGTCCTTCGTGAACAAGCGCAATCCCCGTGAAACCTTCCCATTCTTCTAATCGTCCTTGTCTAATCGCCATGATTAACACTCCTTTTAAAAAGAATATTACGGCAGAAGATTCATAGATGATTTTAATTTTTTTATCCGCATAACACATGATAAATACCCTACTAAACTTTACTTAAAACAAGATACTAAGGAAAATAATCGCTGCAATAATAAAAACAAAAGTGAGCCATGCAACAGGACGAGCAGTGTTGATCGTCCAGCCAATGCCAAAACGTTTTTCAACAAATAAAGCAGGATCATTCCTGTTAAAATAGATTACTCCAGCTTTCCAAAACGCATCATCATCACGAATTGGTTTATTCACATTATCTGGTTCGTTAGCAAATTTTAGCCTACTTCCACCTTGTCCTACTTTTACGGCTAGAAGAACTGTTCCAAGTAAAATTAAAATGATAGAAATGCTCATGGTAATCATCATAATTTCAGGCGAGAGTGAAAGTAAAATAACTGCTTGCATTACGAGAAAATCAATAACCAGAATAACGCACATAATCAACATTGCTTTACTAGAAATTTGTCTAAACAGCATATTCCGTTTTAATGAATCTGCCGGGTTTTCATTTTCCACCGTTTGTTTGCTTCTCGCAATAACGAAATTAATAAATATAAATAAAGCAATCATCCCTAATTGTAGCATTGGTAAAAGTAAAGCAGCTCTCACCGATTTTTGAACGGTGTCAGTCACAATCCCATTCATGTCAAAATGGACTGGAAAAGCCTCTGGTGCAAGCGGATAGAATACGGCTGTAATGGCAAGTGTGATAATAAAAATAAGTAATGGTACTACAAACCAAGTATACGAAATAACCATTTTCCTGCGATGAAAACTAGTATCTACCATGATAATAGAATTGGTTGAAATTTCGCCAGACTCGATTTTTTCTCTTTTCCACTGTAATGTTGTGTGATGAAAACGATAGTAAATAATGAAAGAAACAATTAATTGACCAAACATGGATATGATAAAGATTCCCGCTTGGATGTTTTCA
Organism: Listeria sp. Marseille-Q6474; assembly: GCF_946902005.1. Classification (NCBI taxonomy): domain Bacteria; kingdom Bacillati; phylum Bacillota; class Bacilli; order Caryophanales; family Listeriaceae; genus Listeria; species Listeria sp. Marseille-Q6474. Next base: position 753,271 of record NZ_CAMPPS010000001.1, read on the forward strand.
CTCCAATGGAAACCTTGAATTAACGCAATTCCAATGATAGCGACCAATACAGTCCACAAAATCACTTGACCAACATATTGTTTTTTAAGTTGGGTTAGTTCTGCATTTCGATTAGCTCGTTCGCCCACATTTACCCCGAAACATTCGGATTTACGTATTACAAATGGCGTAATTGCTTGCAGTGAAATAATAGCAATACTGACAAAAATATAAATGATGATTTCCATAACTACTCCACTCCCCGCCCTTTTATTTCGTCAAAAATAGCTTTACTAATTTCTAGCCACTCTTCCTCACTCACGCTACGCACAATCGATTCTGCAATTAATGGTCTTAGTTTTGTTTGCAGCTTAGTGAAAAATAGTTGATCTGCTTTTGCCACGCCATCTGGATGTATAACTACTCCTTTTTGGCGGTGTATTTGAATAAATCCTTCTTGCTTTAAGATTTGGTATGCTTTATTTACGGTATGAAAATTAATACCAATATCCGCACCAAGACTCCGCACGGAAGGAAGTTTATCTCCCGGTAAAAGTTCCCGTTTTGCCATGCCTTCAATAATTTGATTACATATTTGTGTATAAATCGGCTCGTCTGATTGTAAGTCAATCGCGAGTAACATACAAACACCTCTCCTCTAACTGTTATACATATTGTATAACACATATATTTTTAAGTCAACATCATAAATTCAGTGGCTATTTAAAGCAGTTAATGGTACTATAAAATTTAACAATAAGGTTTATAGAAAGAAGGGGATCATTTGAAATTTTCACGTTTTAGGGATAGTAAATTGTTTTTTTGGACTATTGAAATTTTAGCAGTTGTGGCAGTTTTATTTATTCTGTTGCAGATGAAGTACATATTTTCACCAATCGGTATAATCGTTTCCACTTTATTTATGCCTATTCTAGTAGCAGGATTTTTATTCTATTTATTCAATCCGCTAGTTTTATTTTTAGAAAAGAGAAAAGTTCCGCGACTTTTAAGTGTTATTTTGATTTTTATCGCGTTTATCGCGCTTGTTGTTCTAGCTGTAATGCAACTCGGTCCAACACTTGCTGACCAAGTAGCTGAACTTGCAAAAGCAATACCAGGTTACTGGCAAGATTTTGAAAAATGGCTACAAAGTCTCTCAAATAATTCTGCATTAAAAGATATTGATATGAAACAAGAACTTTCGAAACTCAACATTTCCTTACCGAAAATTATGTCTGTGGTAGTTGATGGGGTAGCTTCTAGTTTTGGCGCGATTATCTCGTTTGTTTCTGGTTTTGTTATGATTCTTGTAACAGTTCCATTTATCGTCTTTTATATGTTTAAAGATGGTCATAAATTCGTTGAGTCTTCTGGCAAATTTTTCCCAGCAGGCATTCGTACTGAAGCGAAACAAATTATTAAAGAAATGAACAAAACAATTTCTACTTATATTAGTTCTCAAGCGATTGATTGTATGTTTGTTGGTTTGTTTACTTTTATTGGTTACTTAATTATTGGTCAACCATATGCGCTTCTGTTTGGATTTATTGCAGGTGCAACGAACATTATTCCTTATCTTGGACCATTCCTTGGAGCAGCTCCCGCGGTTATCGTGGCGCTATTCACTTCTCCAGTTCAAGCTTTACTCGTAATTGTTGTCGTTACTATCGTTCAACAAATTGACTCTAACTTACTTTCTCCATATATTATGGGTAAATCATTATCAATTCACCCGCTCACTATTATCATCATCTTGATTGTTGCAGGTAATTTAGCAGGAATTTTTGGAATGATCTTAGGTGTTCCACTTTACGCGGTAGTAAAAACAATTATCGTCAATGTGAATCGGTTAATTAAATTAAGGCGAGGACAGCTGGCAATTGATAATAATCCACCTGGGTCTAATCCGCCGACAGAATAAAAAAACGAGCTTTGGGAAACTAGTTCCTAAAGCTCGTTTTTTCTATGCTTTTTTAAAATGAGAAGTATCGTTTAAACGTTCTAATTTGAATAAACCATTTTCATAAGCTAAAACAGTAACACTCGCATTGTCTAGAATGACCGATTCGTCCATGGATGGTTCTAGTTCGTGGACAATATTGCGAATGGTATTTCCGTGAGCGACAATTAGAACATTCCCGCCTGTTTCACGGTGCCGGTTAATGACATGTAAGAAACCTTGTTCTACCCGAGTCCAAAATGTCATAAAATCTTCCGCATCACCAGTTGGGTCAGCGGCTTTCGTGCCATTCATCGTTTCTCGAACATCTGCGTTTTTGAATAATTCGTCTTGATTTGCGTAGCCCATGTGATGAGCGATTTCGTTCCAAGCTACATCGCCTTTTTCACCTTCATAGGAACCGAAGAATGTTTCCCGAAATTCGCTTAGTGGTTCAAGAGTTAGACCGAATGCATGTTTATTTTCTTTTAGTAAGTGTCCTGCTGTTGCGATTGTACGGTGTAAGTCACTTGAATAGGCTGCGACGAATTCCGTTTCGGCAAGTCCGCGACCACTTTCTTTTACAACTTCAATTCCTTCTGGTGTAAGCGGCGTATCAGCCCAGCCCTGCATACGTAGATTTTTGTTTAAATATGTTTGACCATGTCTTACAAAATAAAGTGATAATTTTTTTCCCATTACGTACTTCCTCCTCCATCGTTGTTTTCTATTTCATTGTAACAAATTCTTCAGATCCTGTTGGGTGGATAGCAACTGTATTGTCAAAATCAGCTTTTGTTGCTCCCATGTTAATAGCAACGGCGAATCCTTGAATCATTTCATCCACTCCGTAACCAATACCGTGCAGGCCGATTACGCGTTCTGTTTTCCCTTCACAAATCAATTTCATCCGGCAAGGTTCGCGGTGGTCTGTAATAGCTGTATACATCGACGTAAAGCTAGACGTATATACTCTAATATTTTCTTTGCCATATTTTTCAATAGCTTCTGGTTCTGTTAAGCCAACTGTACCAATAGCTGGATGGCTAAAGACAACAGTTGGAATATTTTCATAGGTTAAATGAGCATCTTTTTTATTATTGAAAAGGCGTTCTGAAAGACGACGACCAGCAGCAATCGCAACTGGAGTCAATTCGTAATGCCCCGTTACATCGCCAACTGCATAAATCCCGTCTACATTAGTATTTTGGAATTTATCTACCGCAATATGCCCGCTATCTACAAGTTCAACGCCCGCTTTTTCGATTTGAAGCCCTTTAATAACCGGTTTACGTCCGATTGCCCAGATTAAAGTATCTACTGTTTCCGTACGACCATCTTCTAAAAAGATAGTTAAACTACCATCCGAGTTTTTTTCCACTTTTTGAGGAACGGCATGTTTATGCAAAGTCATGTCAGATTGCTCGATCAGCTCAGTCAATGTATCTGTTAAAATCGGGTCAAAATTACGAAGAGGAGCATGTTTACGTACAAAAAGATGCGTATCTGATCCAAATTGCTGTAATACACCGGCTAACTCAACAGCAATATAACCCGCGCCAACAACCGCCACTTTTTTAGGAAGTTCTTTTAACGCAAAAAAGCCGTCTGAAGTAATGCCATATTCTGCGCCAGGGATGGAAGGAAGTGCTGGTTCGCCGCCCGTCGCAATTAAAATATGATCCGCTGTCACTAATTCACCATTCACTCGTAACGTTTTTTCATCGACAAATTCGGCGTAACCTTTGATCCATTCAACTTTATTGTTATCAAGTCCATTTTTGTAGGAACCACGAATTCGTTCAATGTAAGCTTCTCGGTTTTCTACTAATTTTTGGAAGTTAAAGCTTGAATCCACTTGGTAACCATAAGCATCTGCGTATAAATCCATTGCTTCTTTGATTTGTGCGCCGTACCACATTACTTTTTTAGGAACGCAGCCAACATTTACACAAGTACCACCTAAAAATTTTGGTTCAATTAATGCACACTTTGCCCCGTGCATTGCCGCGCGGTTAATAGAAGCAATCCCGCCACTACCGCCACCAATCGCAATATAATCATAATGCTTCTCCATACAAAATCTCTCCTAACATTTCTTCGTTTTCGTTTTTATAAATACGCTTCGCCCCGCATAATCGCGAGAACCCGCGGATTTGGTAAGTAACGTTTAATCACTTGAAGTTTTTCATAGGTGTCGGTATCTCCTAAATGTTCAGCAATACCCATAGCAACGGCGCTACTTCGACTGACTCCAGCATGACAATGGACTACGATTTGCGTGAAATCTGGATGTTCATCCACAAAATCATAAATCAAGTCACGATGAACCTCATTAAACAGCTTCATCTCGGCCTGCTCTTTGTCACTTAATCCCCAGTAATCGTCTTCTTCGTTTATGTCGTTAAAATGAACGGGCAAAATAGCTTCAAAAAGTGCTTCGTGTTTGAGCGGCTGATACGTTGCGCCAACATCCGCAATACGAATAAGTAAAGTATGTTCTGAGCGCGGCTTAAATTGAACCGCTACTACTTCTGGTACGGCAATTATCCGTAAATCAAATGGATCAAAATCAATTTGGCGCCTTTCTTTGTTAATATAATTCGCCATCCTGCATGTCCCCTTTTCCAGTGCAACAAGATTTTCCTTCGCCTTATTCCTCCTCTATTCTATCACGGTTCCACACTTTTACATAAAGAAGCAGTTTCAAACGCAAAAATAACCAAATAAAATTATCTGGTTACTTTTTTCCTTGGCGGTAAAGATCTTTTGTTTTGTATCCTTGACTCAAAATATCGACCATTTCTACGCGTCTTTTTTCTTGAGTGGCTGGTTGTTTGGCAGAATAAATATAACGCGCCCAAACACGCTGGTATCCTGTCGCTAAATTATTGTAAAATGCTTGTAAATCACCTTTATCTGCTAAAAATTCTGCGACAAGCGGTACATAATCGGCATATTCATCTGCGGAAGGATTATTTTTCTTTACGCCCTTCGCTTTTAGTTTTGCTGCTTCTTTTAGACCAACAACCGTGTATGTTTCATCAAGCGCAACCATTCGCGTGAATTTGAGGGTGCTACCGTCGACGTAACCTTCCTCATCGGTTTTAAGCGCCGGCATGAGTTCATCGCGGTGGACATATGTAGCGAACTTTTTATTGCCTTTTTTCGGATAAGCGAAAAATAAATAACCATTCGCGGAAAGTTTTTTAGTAGCAATGACTTCTTTCGTAAAAGACACCAATTCTTCTAGCGTTTCAACAAAATCGAAAATTAAGTCATATTGCTTATTTGCTAGTTTTTCTTCGTAATTCGCTAGATTTCGAAAATAATCCGCTCCATCTGGTTGATTTAGGATGACTGCTTCTTTGTATTTAGTCAGTTGTAATTTTTCTACTATTGTCTTCTCTGCCATATTCCAGCACCTCGTTTGTATAGTTTGGTTTCAGTATATAGCCTTCCCTCCAAGTAATCAAGCCAAACTCAATGTAAAAAAATAGACCGAGCAATGGGGCCCGGTCTACTAATCATTTTATTTAAAAACAACAATCTCGTTAATTTCAATCGAAGGGTCTAAACTTTTCGCAACCGGGCAGGCATCTTTCACTAAATGCACGGCTTTTTCGGCTTTCGCTTCGTTACTTTTATCCACTAAATCAACTGTGAAAGTAACGTTAATTTTCGTTAAAACATGCACGGCACTTTCTTGATTTTGCTCATAATCGGTATGAATGCTTAAATCATTTATCTCAATTCGTTTTTTCTCAAGTAATGTTTGATATACATATCCGCTGCAAGCCGCAACCGCAGCCACTGTTATTTGAACTGGAGAAAAACCTTCATCTTTAATTAATGTCCAGTTTCCATTTGGATGTACAAGTTCTAATACTTTCCCATTTTTCACTAAATCCATGATTAATTCCTCCAATTTAATTCTTACAATTCTTATATGAATAATAAGATTATAGCTCAAATAAAAAGCCATGTCCAATTTCCGATACGAAAAAAAGAATCCAAGTTAAACTTGGATTCTTTTTGAGCGGTCCCGACGGGATTTGAACCCGCGATCTCCTGCGTGACAGGCAGGCATGTTAACCCCTACACCACGGAACCATATGTATAGAAAATGAATAAAAAAGTGACCCGTACGGGATTCGAACCCGTGTTACCGCCGTGAAAGGGCGGTGTCTTAACCGCTTGACCAACGGGCCAGATAAAAAACGAAAAATGAATATATATTCAATTGAATTCATTTCTCTTACACCAGCTTTTTTATTATAACATAATCTCAGTCACTGTCAACGGCTTTTTCTAATTTTATTTACAATTTTTTTATCTCATGATTTTTATGCATTTTTGCTAGTATAAAATAAAGTCAGCTATGCTTATAAAAAGGCACGCTGACTTTATTTTACTTTTCTCGGTGATCTACCATAATAAAACTTCTCGTATCATAGCGATGTCTTGAACGGGAATATTCGACTGGTCTACCATCTTTTAAATATACTACTTGCTCCACTTCTAAAACTGGATCATGTTCCCCGCACGCTAAATATTCTTGGTCATATTCAGATGGCTTATCGGCATTAATTTTTCGAAATGCACCACTTAAAACAAGTCCTAGTGTGTCTTGTAAGTATGCATAAATAGAATGATGCAAAATCTCTCTCGTTAAACCTGGAACTAAATCTGCTGGCATGGTTGTATGCTCTAATACATACGGCTCACCATCTAACAGGCGCAAACGAATCAATTTATACACTGGTTGGTCTACTTTAATCAAGAGTTGTTCTTGCGTTTTTTCATCTGGGAAAGCAATATCGAATGCAATGATTTTACTTCGGATTCGATTGTCTCCCATCATTTTTGTTAGACCGTCATAATCTCGCAAACTCGCATCTTGTTTATTAGCTAAGGCATTTTTCATCACAAAAGTTCCTGCACCACGTTGTCTGTAAACAAGTCCTTCAAGCGCCAGTACGTCAAAGGCTTTTTTTATTGTCATTCTGCTACAATCATACGCTTTAGATAAGCTCACTTGATCAGGAAGAATGGATTCTGGTGGATAAGTACCGTTGTTTATTTTTTCACGGATTTCTGCGGCAATCAGTTCATACTTAACCAAGTCGATCGCTCCTTCGTTTGAATTAAAAATGTCTAGCCATTTCCAATCAAATTATAGCATATCGAAAAGGAAAACATAACTTATTTGATAGCTGCTTCGGATTCTCTTGCTATATTCGTGCGGTCAACAAGTTTAAGGAATGGATACCAGATGATTAAGACGATGAAGAAATCCACCACTTGAAGTGCCCCGCCGAGCCATGAGTTTGTTGCTAAAATTCCATTGATGATAATTGGCACTGTCCAAGGTACAGATACCCCAGTTGGAGCTGGTACAATTCCAGCAGCCATCACAAAGTAATTAAGTGTAGTGACAACTAATGGTGCAAGTATCCACGGAATTAAAATCGTTGCATTTAACACGATTGGCATCCCGAATAATACCGGTTCGTTTACATTAAAAATACCAGGTCCGAGCGCTAAACGACCGATTTCCTTGCTTTGTTTGCTCTTCATTAGAAAAGCGAGCGCGATTACTACAGCAAGTGTCATCCCAGATCCACCCATGCCGACAGTAAATACTTCCATGAATGGTTTTGTAATAATATGTGGTAACGGAGACCCAGCTTTATAGGCATCCAGATTTTCAAGCATTAACGTATTCCAAATTGGGTCCATTACCGAGTTTACAATAATTTGACCATGTAACCCGAAGAACCACAATACTTGGACAAAGAAAAGTGCAATCAGAGTTGGTATAATTCCCGATCCTAAACCAACAAGCGGTTTTTGAATAACCGTGTACACGACATCATGTAAGTTGGTATTGAAGAAGAATTGAACAATAATATTAATTACTAAAAAGATACTTAATGTCAAAACTGCTGGTATTAATGCAGCAAATGATTTAGCAACTGCTGGAGGCACCCCATCAGGCATTTTAATCGTCCAATCACGTTGCACGAAGAAACGATATAATTCTCCAGCAATAAAACCAGTAATCATCCCAATAAACATACCTTTTGCGCCAAGTCTGTCTAAAGAAAGTGCTCCAGTAACTAATTCCCCATTAGCACTATTAAAGAAAAATGGCGTTAAAATCAAGAAACTAGCGAGCGCAACAGCACCACCATATATAGCTTCTACTTTATAATACTTCGATAACGAATAACCAATACCAAAAACGACAAAAACCGTCATAATACTCATCGTCGCATTTTGGGCATTTCCTAAATAAAGTTGTAAAGTAGCTTTCGTTTCATCACTCCAAAATGGCAGATTCATCAAAACTACAGCAATAGAACCAAACATTGTCAGTGGAAACGCTAACATAAAAGCATCTCGTAAAGTCGTTAAGTAACGATTCTCCCCTAACTTTGCAGCAAGAGGCATTAATTTATCCCCAAGCAACTCCATAAATTTATTCACTTTTCTTCCCCCAAACGTATTTTTTTCTATAAGAAAACGTTTTCTATTTATTATTATACTCATTTATTTTTAAATGTCTAGTCTTTTTAAAATAAAAGACCAAACAAAAAAGGCTTCCATCATATTGATGAAAGCCTCAAACTTATTTTTTCTTTTTCTTTGCTAGCTTTTCTGCTGCTTTTTGTTTATTTTCTGCTAATCGGAAAAGTGTCATTTCTTTAATTAATTCATAAGGAACTTCTTCTTTGATAGGAAATTGAACCGCACCTTTTGAATACTTATACTTTCCTAATTGCTTCTCAAAGGCCGAAATGCCACTAGGCGCTGGATAAAACCCGTAATGATTTTTCGCGACTGCAAAATGCACTAGATTGCCTTCAAAATAAAAAGTTGGCATTTGATAGCTGATTTTCTCAGTTGCTTCTGGGGCAGCAGCTTGAATTGTCTCTCTTATTTTTTGCAACACTTCTTTTGTTTCCGGTGGCGCTTGGGTAATATATTCATCAATCGTTGTAAATTCTAGTTTATTATCCATAGTCCATTCCTTTCTGAAACGTTTTTCTTATTATAGCAACTCTCTTCTTAAATGCCAATTTTAGCGCGCAAAAAAGGTTACCTTAACATTTATAAGGTAACCTTTCTTAATTACGGAGAAGGAGGGATTTGAACCCTCGCGCCGCGTGAGCGACCTATACCCTTAGCAGGGGCACCTCTTCAGCCACTTGAGTACTTCCCCAAACGCAACAGGCAGGATTCTTGTTCCTGCGCCCACTCGGTTAACAGCCAATTACGCTATCAACGGAGCTACTGTTGAATTATCTGACTTCCATTAGTATACGCAGAATTAAGCAAAAATGCAAGGCTTTTTAGGGGGATTCTGTATAAACTTTTTTTGAACCAGTTTGCTTTAATCTTCCGCCGCAACTGCCACAGCGATAACGGTTTACATTAAATCTGCGTTGTCTTAAAAATGACTTCCCGCAACTTTTACATGTATATTCATGCATTGTAATTTCACGCGGAATCGCAGCACAAAACCTTGGGGCGTCTACTTTTTTTAATAATTCACGAAAATCCTTGTCGCGATGTTGGTAGCCTTTTTTCTCTAAATGAAGGTGATAATGACATAATTCGTGTTTCATAATGCCGAAAAAGTACTCTAAGCCAAAGTTTTCTAAGTACTTAGGGTTCATTTCGATATTGTGGCTTTTGAGTAAATATCTTCCGCCGGTTGTTCGTAAACGCGTGTTAAAAACAGCTTGGTGACGGAATTCTTTTTGGAAAAATTGCAGCGACACTTCTTCCATGTGCTGCTGCAATTCTGTTTGATTCATTATTTGACACTTCCATCTGGATTACGCATTGTTAAAGCAATTCGATTTTTCTTCGTGTCTACTTCATCAACCCAAACTGTTACAACGTCTCCTACTGAAACGACATCCATCGGGTTTTTAACAAAGGAATTACTTAGTTTTGAAATGTGCACAAGTCCGTCTTGTTTCACGCCAATATCAACAAAAGCGCCAAAGTCAACAACGTTACGAACAGTTCCTTGTAACTCCATTCCTTGTTTTAAATCTTCCATCGAAATAACATCTTGTTTTAATAGTGGAGCTGGTAGTTCATCACGAAGGTCACGTCCTGGAGCAATTAAGTTATCAATAATGTCGCGCATCGTTTCTTTACCAATGCCTAGTTTTTCTGCTTCTTCTGGGATACTAAGAGCTTGTAATGCTGCTTTTAAATCCTCACTACCAATATCATTCAAGCCAAAACCAGCTGCTTTTACAATTTGCTCTGCTGCTTTATAGCTCTCAGGGTGAATAGCTGTTTTATCAAGCGGATTTTCGCCCTCTAAAATACGTAAGAAACCGATACTTTGTTCATATGATTTCGCGCCGAGACGAGGAACTTTTTTCAACTCTTTACGAGAAGTGAAAGAACCGTTTTCTTCGCGATATTTACGAATGTTATTTGCAACCGTTTTGTTTAAACCGGCAACATATTGTAAAAGTGATGCAGATGCTGTATTTACGTTGACGCCTACTTGGTTAACGGCTGTTTCAACGACAAAAGTTAGCGTTTCATTCAAGCGTTTTTGGGCAACATCGTGTTGATATTGTCCTACTCCTACTGATTTTGGATCAATTTTTACAAGTTCTGCTAATGGATCTTGTAAGCGGCGTCCGATGGAAACTGCGCTACGTTCTTCTACTTGATAATCCGGAAATTCTTCACGAGCTGTTTCACTAGCAGAATAAACACTTGCGCCTGCTTCGTTGACAATACAATAATAAGCGTTTGATTTCGATTCGCGAATAACTTCTACGATAAATTGCTCTGTTTCACGAGAAGCTGTTCCGTTACCAATCGCGATAACTTCTACTTGATAAGTGGATAAAATCTCAGCTATCTTTTGTTTTGCTTCTGGACGTCGCGCCTTAGCAGTATGCGGATAAACAACACCGATTTCTAGCACTTTCCCCGTTTGATCTAATACAGAAAATTTACAACCTGTTCTAAAAGCGGGGTCAACGCCAAGGATGATTTTTCCTTTTAAAGGTGGTTGTAATAGCAGTTTGCGCAAGTTCTCGGAGAAAATATGGATTGCTTGTTCTTCTGCTTTATCAGTCAGTTCACCGCGAATTTCACGTTCAATTGCCGGACCGATAAATCGTTTATAGGCATCTAAAATCGCTTCTTCTACGTATGTTCGTGTTGCAGAATTACGGTTTTGGATTACTTTTTCAAAAAGATATTGGAAGATTTTTGTTGTGTCTACTTGGACTTGTACGCGTAAAATATCTTCTTTTTCACCACGATTAAAAGCAAGTATCCGGTGACTAGCAACTTTTCCAATCATTTCATTAAATTCGTAGTACATTTCGTAAACGCCTTTTTCATCAGCTTCTGCGTTTTTTGCTCGTGATTCAATCATACCGAATTTTCTAGTGAAGTTACGAATCCATTCACGGAAAGTAGGTTCATCACTGATTTGTTCGGCAATTATTTCATGTGCGCCTAGTAAAGCGTCTTCTGCTGACGTCACTTCTTTTTCTTCAGAGATGTATTTGGCAGCTTCTTCAAGTGGATTTGCTTCACCCGGAAAGCTCATTAACCAATCGGCTAGAGGTTCTAAGCCTTTTTCTTTGGCAATGGTTGCTTTGGTGCGTTTCTTTTGTTTATAAGGGCGGTATAAATCTTCTAATGCTTGATGCTTTTCAGCTTTTATGATTGCAGCTTTCAGTTCATCTGTTAATTTTCCTTGTTCATCTATTAAGCGAATAATTTCTTCTTTACGATTTTCTAATTTAGTAACGTATTCAAACGTTTCTTCAATATCGCGAATTTCAACTTCATCTAGGCTACCAGTCATTTCTTTACGGTAACGTGCGATAAATGGAACAGTGTTGCCTTCTTCCATTAGTTTAATTACGGCGTTAATTTGCGCTGGTTTATAAGTTAGCGATTTTTGGACTAATTTCATTATTTTTTCTTGCATTTGTTCCATACTTGATAGCCTCCAATTATTTCATTATCTATTAAGTGTAACATAATTACGTTTCAACTGACAAAAGCTATCTGCTAAGCTCACTTAAAGCATTTTCCGCGTAATGGACCGCGTCTTCGGTGTGTAAAAAGAAGTGTTCTTCCCCAATTCGGTCATAAAGTCCGCTACCTTTCAGACTTTCTTTTGCTTTGTCTGTTAGGCCCGTAATCAAGATTTGCCCACCTTGCTTCGAAAATTCTTTTTCAATTTGATGGAAATAACCTTCTGCCGTAGCATCGATAATTGGCACTTTTCCCATTCGCAAAATAAGAAATTCTGGTTTCACATGGATTGCTTTAATAATATTTTGTTGAAAAATTTGTGCTGCTCCAAAGAAAAGCGGACCGCGAATCGTAAATATGCTAATTTTATCATGTAAATGAGGAGCTATTTCGGCGCCTTCTGGTTCAATTTCTTCAATTTGCATCGAGCTGCCCATTTGTTTAGCGAATAGCACGACCGCAAGCAATAATCCCACTTCAACCGCTACTGTTAAACTTGCAAAAACCGTTAATAAAAAAGTAATAACAAGCACTAAAGTATCGCCTGATTTTAATTTGATAATATGTTGGAATGTTTTTCGTTCGCTCATATTCCAAGCAACTAACATCAAAATCGGCGCCATTGCTGCAATCGGAATATTAATAGCGACTGGTGCAAGGACAAGTAACGTAAGCAATACAAAAATCCCATGAATAACTCCTGAAACACGACTAGTGGCACCATTATTAATATTGGTCGCTGTTCTTGCAATTGCGCCAGTTGCTGGAATACCACCAAACATTGGCGTCACTATGTTTGCAATACCCTGCCCAATCAATTCACGATTACTATTATGTTTTGAATTCGTCATCCCATCCGCTACAACAGCCGAAAGAAGCGATTCAATCCCGCCGAGCATCGCAATAACAAAAGCCGGCCCAATCAATTTACTCATATTAGCAAATGTCATATCAGGAAATTGGAATGGTGGAAAAGTACTCGGGATTTCTCCGTATGCCGATCCAATTGTTGGAAGCGCGTCTTTGAAAAACAGCATAGCAATCCCGGTCGTAATCACAAGACCAATGAGTGGTGCTGGAATTCGTGGTAAAATTTTTGGAAAAACAAATAATACAAACATACAAATACAGGAAATCAACACGCTATAGAAATTCCATGAATCTAAGTGTAGCCAGATCTCTTTCATATTTGCTATAAATGATTCATGTTTTTCCATTCCAGTTAATCCAAGGAAATTCCCCACTTGCCCCATAAAAATCGTTACGGCAATTCCCGCTGTAAAACCGATAGTTACCGGGCGCGGAATAAATTTAATTAACGTTCCAAGTTTGAAAATCCCCATTAAACAAAGTAAAACCCCAGCCATCATCCCAGCTACAAGTAAATCCTGATAACCATAAGTTAAGACGATTCCAAGTAATACAGGAATAAACGCCCCAGTCGGCCCCGCTATTTGAAATCTAGAACCACCAAAAATGGAAACAATAATACCAGCAACAAAACTTGAATAAATCCCGTATTCAGGCTTTACTCCTGAAGCAATCGCAAATGACATCCCCAGTGGTAAAGCAATGATGCCCACGATAATCCCCGCAAGCAAGTCTTTTCTAAATCTCGCCCACGTATAACCTTTTACACTATTCGATAAAACTTTCTTCAATTTGCTCCTTCTCTCTTATTTATATTTTAATCCGCGCGAAAAAACGCAAAGCAATATCGCTTCACGCTTACTAAGTGATTTTTATCACATGATTAAGTATAAAAACTAGCGCTCTATTCTAATATACCATAAATAGACTAAGTTCTCACACCCGATTTTAAAAAACACCTTTTAAACCATCGCTCGTTTAAAAGGTGTTTTCGTTATTCTGGAAATTTTCCAATCATGAAAGTTACATCATCTGTTGGAATATCAAGTATATTTCGCTCGATTAAATGTCCTATTTTCACTACACAAAGTGGTGATTCGAGACTTTTTCGAACACGAGAAAGAACAAGCCCATCTGAATGCATCAAAAACTTACTGCCTGGTTTGTATTTAAAAGATTGCATCCGGTACTTCTGTTTTCTTCCGGATAAAAATCCAGAGCCAGAAAGCGGAAAAATAAGCTTATCTTCTATACCAATCATATAAAATCGGATATTACCCATACCAGTATAGTAAAGTGTTTTCGTTAAGTAGTCACCTTTAATAATTGCTATCGCAGCACCACGAAGTCCAGAAACGGCCTGGTTAGCTTTTTCAAGCATATCAGTAATATCCGCATGAATATCTTCCTTTATGGCTTCAACGGTCGCTTTGGCGGCTCTATTCGCCTCAAGCCCACTTCCGAGTCCATCAGAAAGAACATACAAAAAACCATTTTTGTCTTCATGGGTAAAATAAACATCCCCGCAGTATTGTTGTAATGCTTTAGAACGTTGAAATACAAATAAATTATTTGATTCAACCGCCTTGTTCATTTACTCCACTTCCTCATTCTGCAACGCCTCTCGAAGTTTTTTAATAGCTTGACGTTGGATTCTAGACACATGCATTTGTGATATATCGAGTAGTTCACCAGTTTCTTTTTGACTACGATTTTCAATGAATGTATATTGCAATATTTTCTGTTCTCGCTCATCTAAAACAGGGAGAACTTTCTCTAAAAGCATACGTTGATTCACACGTTCAAATCCATCATCCGTACCACCAACTACATCAAGTAAAGTAATGGTACTTCCATCCGAATCTGCTTCAATCGAATGATCTACAGAAAGTGCTTGGTAACTTTTTCCCATTTCCATTGCTTCTAAAACTTCTTCTTCCGTGACACCAATAAAATCTGCAATATCGCTAATTTGCGGTGAGCTTTGTAGTTCTCTTGTTAGCTCTTCCACGGCATTTTTAATTTTTGGACCTAATTCTTTAATTCGACGTGGTACATGAACGCTCCATGTTTTATCACGTAAAAAACGTTTAATTTCGCCAACAATTGTCGGCACAGCAAATGCTTCAAAGCTTTTCCCAAAAGTAGCGTCATAACGTCTAATAGCACCAAGCAAACCAATATTTCCAACTTGAACTAAATCTTCGTGAAAAGATTTACCTTGAGAATATTTGCGGGCAATTGATTCTACTAAGTTTTTATAATGAATGACTAAATTATATTGGGCATCTTCGTCACCGTCTTCTTGGTAAGCGGCAATCCAAATATAGACTTTTTCTTTTGCTTCTTTATCAGGTTGAGATACTTTTGGCATTCTCCTCCACCTGCTTTTCATTAATATATTTGGTCATTACGACAGAAACCCCTTCATCGTAATAAAGTTTCACATCATCCATTAATGTTTCAATTAAAAATAAACCTAGCCCTCCGATGCGCATCATCTCCGCATCTTCACCCACTTCATAAGGGCCAATTTCTTGTTTACGAGTTTCTAGGTCGAAGCTTGTTCCATTATCAGAAACACGAACTTCTAATTTGTCTTCATAGATATGGTATTCTACAGTAATTTCACCATCTTCTTCACCTTTAAATGCATGTTTTACGGAATTAGTGATGGCTTCACTTACAGCTATTTTCAAATCTTCAATTGCTTCATAAGAAAATCCTGCGCGACTTGCAATTCCTGATAATGACAGTCTACCTAAACTAACATATTCAGGTTTGGCAGGAAGTTGTAATGTAATTTTGTCATGCATTGTTGCCATTCATTTCACCCTCTACATTTTTGATTTCAATGATATCTGACAATCCTGTGATTTCAAACAATCGGAAAAGTCGGTCGCTTAAACCAAACAAGACAAGTTCACTTTGGCGTTGTCGTAAGCTTTTGAAAGCCCCTACAAATACGCCTAAACCGGTGCTATCCATATAACTTACTTCTGTTAAATCAATTCTAAGTACAATACCCTCTTTTACTTGATATACTTCAAGTGCTTCTTTTACCTTTGGCGCTGTATAAGCATCGATCTCCCCAGCAACAAATATGTCTATGTGGTCAGTATCACGTTCTTTTATTTCTATACTAATATTCATCACTTCACCCCATCTAATTTAAGTATACTGTCGATTTTACCCTAACAAATAAAATTAAAACATTAAAAAATAAAAACGTTCCACTCTTTAAATACGTTTACTCACCAGTAAATGCTCTTTAAAGAATGAGGTACGTCTCTACTTTGGACTTATTTAGTTCGTTTAATACAAATAAGTGTAAAGTCATCATGCAATTCAAAGTTTTGCATTTTAACTAATTGATCATAAATTGCATGTACCATTTTTTCAGCTGATAATGAAATATGCGCTGCTATAATTTCTGTTAACTCTTCTCGTTCGATAAATCCATTTGCTGTTCTTGTTTCAGTAACACCATCTGACATAATAAAAATAGCGTCTCCAACTTCAATTTTCTTATCAAATTGACGATAAACAGCATTTTTATCAACACCAAGAGGTAAACCTTTGGCATATAAATCAGAAAAGCTGTTTTCTTTATGTTGGTAATATAAACCTAGTTCGTGTCCAGCAGAACCATATTCAAACAAATGCGTATCTTCATGATAAAGCCCGTAAAACATCGTGATAAACATATTATCATTAATGTTCTCTTCCGCTACTTGGTTCAGTGTTTCTAGGACGATGGATGGTTTTCGGTCGTCACCAGTCATTCCTGCTAGAGCATATTTTATCATCGAGATACTAAATGCAGCCGGGATTCCTTTACCAATAACGTCAGCGAGCGCGATACCAATTTGCTTATCACCTTCTTCTGTAAAGCTATAGTAGTCGCCACTCATTTGTCTTGCTGCGACACTTATAACGCCAAAATCAAGTGCATCATGTTCTGGCACATCTGTTTTCATTAAGGTTTTTTGCATATCTTCTGCTTGAGCAATTTCGCTACGTAACGCTTTTTGTTCGGTTCTTAGACTCAGATGTTCCATATAAGCTAAGCCGTAACCTACCATTATTTCGAGTAATACATCAAATGATAATCGTACAAAATCTGGCAACTCTTTTCCGTATAATTCAAGAACTGAGCGATGTAAATGGACAATTTCTTCTGGTGAAACTCGCTCTTCCATAGCTTCTCTGGATAATTTTTCGCAAGTATAAAGAATTTCTTCATCTTGATGTTCTAAATATTGAATAAGAATATCACGGTATTTTCCTTCAAAAGCTTTTTCCATTTTTTTCTAGCTCTCCTTACCGAACCCATTTCGTTGTTGTAATTACCGTTCCTCTTGTGTCGCCTTCAATGCTGGATTCAATATCAAAACTGTCCATTAAGCGTTTAACTCCCGGAAGACCTGCTCCAAGACCGCCAGATGTAGTATAACCATCTTGCATTACTTTTCTAATATCTACAATTCCTGGGCCTTTATCTTTGGCCACAATAATCATTCCTTGCTTACCGGATTCGCTTACTTTTTCAATGCAAATCTCTCCTCGTCCAGCATAAAGGAAAATGTTTCTTGCTAGTTCACTGATGGCTGTTGTAATTCTTGCTTGGTCAACCGTTCCAAAGCCAATTTCTTTGGATATTTTTCTACCTAATTGTCGTGCAGCCACAATGTCCCATTCATTAATTATCTTTACACAGGATTGGAATGTCATGTTCATTCCCCCAATTCCTGTTTAAGTTTTTCAAGACCACTTTCAAGATCCATCGCCGAAAGCACTCCACTAAACGTAATTCCGAGTTCAATTAGTGTAATCGCAACTGCTGGCTGTATTCCAGTTACAACCACTTTTGCACCCATCAATTTAGACATACTTACTACATCTCCAAGAATCTTTGCAATAAATGAATCAATAAAATCGATCGAAGTTATATCAATGACTACTCCTCTGGCCGACGTTTCATGGATTTTTGCAAGTAAATCTTCCTGGAACTCTACCGCAGTATGATCATCTAATTCACTCTGGATAGAAATTAATAAACATTCACCTAACTTTAAGATTGGTATCCCCACAGTATTCACCCCTCTTTTTCTACTATCTCTCTGTTCGTCAAGGCTAGCGCACGCTCCATGCCTTTTTTCATTGTGTTGGTCGTGATAATTTGATCTAATTCAATTCCTAAGTTAACGATAGTTTGCGCGATTTCTGGTCTAATACCTACAAGCATTGCCTGACAGCCGACAAGTCTAACTGCTTCTGATGCTTGAATGATATGGTGCGCAACCATTGTATCAACAACAGGAACTCCCGTAATATCAATCAAAACCACTTCTGACCGATTTTTTACAACGCCTATTAGTAAGTTTTCTATGATTAACTTAGCTCTTTCTGTGTCAATCGTTCCAATTAGCGGCATTACAGAAATTTTTTCAAATATTGGTAAAAGTGGTGCGGATAATTCCTGTAAAGCACTTTTTTGGATAGAAACTGTCTTTTCCCACGTATCCGCGTAGGCAGTGACCACTTTGTTATACATGGAGGAAAGCCATGTTTCAAAGCGATAATAGGCATCATCTTCTGGTTTTTCTTCTCTTTTTAAGAATAAATCTTCATCTCTCATCGCTGTATATACTAAAAGCCCGAAAACTCGTAGGCCAGTGGTGACAAAATGAATCGGCCAACCTAGGTGGACCACTTTCTCTGCAAAATCATCAAGTTTTTCATTAAACTTAGAGCCATTTTCAGTAATATTCGAGACAATCAAATCAACAAATTCAATGCTTGTTTCTTCGTACATCGGTTCTTTAGCGATGTCGTTAATAAGCGGATCTGATTGTTTCTCCATTTCATTCATCCAATTATTTAGTAAGTCTTTTTTATTTGTACGGATGAAGTTTGCAAAATCTTTATACATCAGTTATTTTCCAACCTTTCTCCATTGTTAACAAAATTTTCTCTATTATTATGCGGTTTGATTAACTATTCTTTAAAAAAAGACATTAGAAACAAATTTAGCGAATAGGTTGATTACGCGTTGTTTGTAGGTTTCTGATGCCCTTTTTGCTTAGCCAGACTAGTTAATTATTTTCTTATGTATTAATTATCTTTTTTTACGTCAGACCCTTTGCCTGCATTCATCATTGTATGTTATTTCTTTAGGATTGTTTAGAATTCTACTACTCCTAGACTGACTTCAAGTGCCTGATTTACCTTGGCCATTAGTTCCTCGTCCAAATGTGTAATCTTATCTGTCAGGCGTTGTTTATCTATCGTTCTAATTTGTTCTAATAGAATGACAGAATCTCTTTCAAAGCCGTCTTTACGAGTAGCTTCCACATGTGTCGGCAACTTCGCTTTTTGAATTTTTGCAGTTATTGCTGCCACGATCACAGTTGGACTGAATCTATTACCAATATCATTTTGAATGATGAGAACAGGCCTTATTCCCCCTTGCTCGCTTCCGACCACGGGGGAAAGGTCCGCGTAGTAAACGTCACCACGCTTCACCATCAGCCATTAACCTCCTAAAATACTAATATTCCTGTCTTCTGCCTCTGCTTCGACATGAGTACACTCGCACGCGATAGCGAAATTAATCGTCGCCATTTCTGCATAGCCGCGTTCCATCTCGTCTCTTAATTCACGAGCTCTTTTCTCCTGTAAAAATTGTTGCGTTGCTTCCATTATAACTTCACTCCGCCCCATTTTTTCTTTTTCTACAACTACGTCGAGTTCTTGTACCATTTCCTGTGTCAGTTCTACGGATATTATCATCCGTTTTTCTTTCTCTAACACGTGTCACACCCCCAAAGCCTCGTACCTGTAAGTAACAACTATATCGTACCATTATCACGCCATGAAGAAAAGAGTTATTTCGCATTTTATTGTTAAGAATGTTACAGTTTCAGCTTAGGAACTCCCTTAAGTCCTATATATAGCTATAAAGTTTCATATGTTAGATTATAAAGGCTTCTCTTAAAAAAAGCACGAATATTACCTTCTAATTGATGTATTTCCTTGGTATGCGCTCCGTTAACAAACAAGTAACTTCATAATTAATTGTGCCTAAATATTCTGCTGCATCATCTGCTGTTACCTTATTTCCATGATCTGAACCGATTATCGTTACTTTTGTACCAGTTTGAAATTCACGAGGAAGTTTTATGATGGTTTGATCCATACAAATCCTTCCGATAATTGGTGCCCGCTCGCCTTCTACTAAAACATGAAAGCCACTATAATGGCGAATAAGGCCATCTGCATAACCAATTGGTAATGTCGCAACCCACTCTTTTTCGGTTGCTGTATAAGTTGCGCCGTAGCTAACACTGTCACCTGGCGCTAGTTCTTTCACATGAACCATTTCCGTATAAAGTGCAAGTGCAGGCTTAAGTTCAAAGGGCAAACTATTTTTAATTTCCGTGGAAGGTGTTAAACCATACATCGAAATCCCAAAGCGAATAGCATCGAAATCAATTTGCGGTTGTAGCAATGAAGCTGCTGAATTTGCTGTATGAACGAATGTTGGGCGTGTTGTTAAACTACTTAAAATTGCTTGGAATTTTGCTAATTGTTGTTCAAAATAACTTGTTTCTAATTGATCGGCTGTCGCAAAATGCGTATAAATACCTTCTAAAATCATTTGATGATCTATCGCTATTGTTGTTTCGATTCGCTGTGCTTCTTCTCTACTACGAATACCAAGGCGTCCCATGCCACTATCTACTTTTAAATGAATCCGGAGTGGCGCCTCTAAAGTTAAATCGTCCAACCAATCTTCTCTAAAAACAGTAACTGAGATATTATTTTTAGCAGCAAGGTTGGCGTCTTCTTTTCTAGTTGCTCCTAGGACGAGAATAAATTCATTTCGAAACCCAGCTTCTCTTAAAGCAAGAGCTTCATCTAAAATAGCGACACAAAAACCTTTTGCTCCGGCTTCTTTCGCTATTTTTGCTGTTTCAATAATTCCGTGACCGTATGCATTTGCTTTTACTACGGCCCAAAGTGCCACCTTATCTGGTAGTTTATTTTGTTCATTTTTTATATTTTCGCGAATTGCTGCGCGGTCAATTTCAATCCATGTCGGACGGTGCCAGCCTGTTACCACTATCGTTCACTTTCCTTTCTATTGTTCAATTATCACTTGAGCTGCGGCTGATCTGGCTGTATGGGTGATACTCACAAAAACAGTTTCACCTTGTTTTATCGGCATCGTTACGTGAGGTCGCCCATCTTCTACTTGCAAAATTTCTACATCAGTAAAACTTAAATGTTTACCAAATCCGGTTCCATTGGCTTTCGCATAAGCTTCTTTCGCTGCGAAACGTCCTGCTAAAAACTCAATTTTACGGCTACCTTCGTATTTTTCATATTGTTTTGTTTCTTTTTCTGTTAAAATTCGTTCGATAAAGCGAGGGTTCTTTTCGACCGCTTGTTTTACACGGTCTAAATCAATCATATCGAGTCCAATTCCTTTAATCATGTTACACCTCTTCCAAGAAATCTGCTAATTCAGTAACCGCAGTTTGCGCTCCAGCTATACAGTCAGGAATTCCTACACCTTCGTAACTCATCCCTGCAAAATAAACGCCTGGATAGTCTGTCTGGATGTTTTTTTTCAATTGTTTAAGACGATCTTGGTGATCTACTAAATACTGCGGCATGGCTGATTTCATTCGACTTACTTCATAAAAAAGTGGTGCGGCATGTAAATCCATTATTTCCGCATAGTCCGTTAGTACAGCAGTGACGATTGCTTCATCGCTTGCTTGCTCTAACCAAGATTCACCAGCTTTACCAACAAAGCCACGTAATAACATTTTATCTTTTGGTACCATGTGAGGCCATTTTTTTTGCACCCAAGTACAAGCAGTTGTTTTATACGGTGCGGTTCGAGCAACTAAATAACCTGTTCCATCCGGCAAAATTGGTACATCTTTTTCGTCGTAAGCTAATGAAACGGTCGCGAGTGTCGTTAGTGGTTGTCCTGCAAAAGGTGCTGTCGTTGTTTCTGCTAACAAATGAATCAGGGCATCATGTGTAGCTGCAATAATAACGCCATCTGCTACTTTTTTATCTCCATCAGCAAAAGAAATTTCATAAGAAGTATTTTTTTTCGTGATTTGTGTTGCTTGTTTCGCTGTATGCAAGTTTTCAGCTGGCAGAGCGTCGGCAATTGCTTTTGGTAAACGGTCTAAGCCTCCTTCTAACGTTCGAAAGGCGCCAATGGTTCCTTTTGTGCCAGTTGTTTGCATAGTACTTTCCTTCAACCCGTCCATTAGATTTCCATACTTTCTGACGGTTTGTTCAAATTGCGGAAATGTAGCACGCAAACTCATTTTGTATATATCACCCGCGTAAATTCCTGATAAAAGAGGTTCAATGATTGTTTTCACTAATTCCTTGCCGAAACGCGCCTCAAAGAATTCGCCAAGTGGCTGATCTGTTTCTTGATTATTTGGTTCGATTGTCGGTTCTTGGAGTGCGCGTGCTTTGCCTATTTCAGAGACAAGCGTGCTAGCTAGAAGTGCTTCTCTATCAGTTGGAATTCCCATCACAGAACCTTCTGGAATTGGATGAAGCGCTTTTTGATGGTAAATGTAAGACCGTCCTGTCGCATTTGCAATTAATTTATCTTCGAGCCCTAAGTCCTTCACTAAGCCCACTCCAGCAGGCTTTCTAGCTAAAAAGGAATCTGGGCCTTTTTCAATTAAAAATCCGTCCCGTTTTACTGTTTCAAATTTCCCGCCTAATTTCTCGTCTTTTTCAACTAATTCCCACGTATAATTCGGATGTGTTTTTTGTAGTTCATAAGCTGCTGCAAGCCCCGATAATCCGCCTCCGATAATCACTATGTGTTTCACTACTTAACCAATCCTCTCTATCTCTTGTGTCGTTTATTCTTTCTATTTTACCAGATTTCCACCTAATTGAAAAAAAATAATAGAACATTCGCTTCCAAAAACCTATGCGTTTACCTCCACAGATTTTTTAGGAATTGAATGTTCTATTTATTAATTAATCGTTTTTGATGGGCTGTACCAGTTGTATACGCTTATTGCTTGGTCTTGATTTAAATATCGCACATATGCCTCAGCGCTCGTACTGCCTGATTTAAGCCAGACGTTTAAATGGCGGGAATCCCCTTTTTCCATCCAAATGCTTTGTCGTAAGCTTAAACCTTGGATTCGTTCTTTACGGATAATATGGGTTAACTTAGAGAAAATTGGTCGTGACTGTACGAGTAGTGTGTGTGTATCCATGAAAACCCCAGTCGCCCGGTAACTTGCTATCGCTTTTATTCCCGCTAAAATTGGTAAAATAATACTAATTAAGCCAAGTGGGAAGAATAATATACTTGCTATGATAGCTGGAATAACTGTCCAAATGAGGTAAATCTGCAAAAATCTGCGCAAACTTGCTTTTGGAGCACGTTCCATTTCTTCTATTTCAAATAAATAATCGGGTAGCATTTCTTTTAACGTTTTTAAGGCTAACTCTTTTTTCATGATTGGTAAGAGTAAAATGTCGCCTGATTGTTTTTCATCACCTGAGTTGCCGGCTGTAATTACCTTGACAGCAACTAGTCCAAGCATTTGTCGTAGTGGTGATTCAATAATGGTAATTCCTTGAATCCGGGCAAGTGATATAGTTGTATGGTTTCGTTCTAATAATCCTTTTTCCACGACTAGGGAGTTGGGGTATTTCATTAGTTTGAACTGAAAATATTTAAAAAGGGTCGTAACAATCGAGATGCCCCATAATACTAGGAGAATCAAAACGATTAAGACAATAAGTACAATTATTCCCATTTTCCATAATTCTTCTGCTTGAGCTTCCATCCAATCTGTCGGAATGACTTCACGGAATTGTTGCATGAATGCGAGGACGATTAGGAGCGTTCCGAAAACTCCACCTGATGTTACGGCCATTAATATGAGTTGTTTTGTTTGTAACATCACCGTTTTTTCTGGAGCTTCTTCTGTCTCAAGCACTTCTACTTCTGGATCTTCGGTTTCTTTCACTTCATCTTGTATGGTTGCTTTTTTCCCGTCACGTAAATCCTTCAATTCGTCGACCACGCTCACAGGAACAGCAACTAAGTCGGCCTCCGCTTTACCATTACCACCTGCTGTTTCAATTAAAATTTGGCAGACGTTAAATGGAATAAAGAAAAACCATTGTTTCTTTTGGACGGTTTGAATGCGTTCATAAGGTATGTAAGTATTTTTTCGGAAAATCAAACCGTATTTAATACGAATCCCTTGGTCTTCCAGTGTGTATTTATATGTAATGTATTTTAAAACCGCGGGGGTTAAAACGAGCAATATAACGATGACAATAATAAGATATACAGCCCAGTTCGGTAAGTAACCGTTGCTATTAATTGCGCGAAAAACAGAAAACAAACCGACGACGATAGGAACAATATTGCGCCTTACGTTTGTGATAATTTCTTTAATTAGAGCAATTGGATGGAGGCGTCTTTCTTCAAACATCTTCTTTCGCCACCTTCACAAGCTCAAGGATATGATGTCTAAGTTCATCTGACTCGGATGCGTTTACCGCTTCAATCTTATGTGTCCTTGCAGCTGTTGTAATTGATAAGGAAACTAATTTTTGTCTTCTAAGTAGTGGGCCTTGCTCCGTTTCCACGTGTTGGATGCGAATCATTGGAATTAATACACGACTTCTAAAAATAATACCGTGCTGAATTTCCATTTCATCAGGTTTAATTTGATAGCTCCACCTCGCAAAACGAAACGGAATAATGAATAAGTAAATAAAAGCGGCATATAAAAGAGTGAAACCAAATCCAATAGCACTCCACCAAACCGAGGCTCCAGCATAATATAAAATAATTTCCGCGGCCACCGAACAAACAAGAAAAACAAAAACAGCAATTCCCTCTGTTTGCCGCCATACAGTTTTAATTTTCTTCGGTAATTTCTTTTCTAAATTTTCAAGTTCCATTGCTCTACTCCTTTTTTCTTTTTATCTTACGTTAAAACCATCCAAATTGGTAGCGATTTTTTAAAACTATCATATTTTATTCATAATTTGTTCATATTTCTTTTTTATAATGGAAAAAGAAGAGGTGAGAATGATGAAGAAAAAAGGTTACGTTCTATTAATAGTTGCGCTTTTGTCGCTAACTTTAAACTGGCTTCCAGAAATTGCCCATGCGAAAAAAGAATCAACAGGAGTCACCTATACAACTGCAACAACAGGCGAATTAATGGAAATGTTCCTAACTTATTCCATTCAAAACCCTTATATCGAAACGACGAAAAATAGCGCAGAATTAATGTTTCAAACAGATACCGCTGCAACAATCTCGATTAAAACAAATAATCAGACCCAACAAATTGCCGGTAATACTGAAAATCACCAATTTACATTAGAAAACTTGGAGCCCGGAAATAATTTAGTGACTATTATCGCAAAAATGGCTGATGGAACAACAGAAAGCAAAACGATAACTATCAATCTTCCCGAAAAGCCAAACAAAAATTCCAAATCGTTTCATGATAAATCGAAAAATCAAACCGTGACACATCGAAAAAAAGGTCACCTTCTATAATATAAAAGGAAGCGCTCGAGAAATTCAGCGCTTCCTTTTTTTAGTTTTTACGTCCAAAAGTTAAACCGATTGCAACCAAACTTACTCCAGCCAAAAATGGAATTAGAGGGCTTTCGTCACCTGTATGTGGCAAAGTGCCAGATGCGTTTACTGCCCCATTCACTCTCGTTGTACTAGTCACTTTTTGCGGAGTTGGGACGGTAATTTTTGATAGTAGTGTTTTTTCGATAGTTAATTGTAGTTTTTGTCCCGTTTGTAAATTATCCGAGCTTAAATGGTTCCAGTCTTTGATTTCTGCAACAGTCACATCGAATTTTTTAGCAACGCCTGGTAAAGTATCGCCACTTTTCACTTTATAAATGACTTTGATTTTACCGTCTTGTTCGGAATCTTTGACAACTTCAATTGGTCCAAAGTCTGTTTCAACGATTTTTTCAATTGGTTGTTTATCTGCCGGGATAAATGGTGGTTCTTCTTTAACTGGCGGTGTTGGTGGCGGTGTTCCTGTCCCTTGTCCGCCGCTTCCGTAATCATTAACGGTTGCATTTCTTGAAACTGCATCTAAATTGTCACCTGATAAAGTGGCTTTATTTGTATAACTTTTTTGTTTCGTAGTGATTTTAGTATCGTAAGTAATGACGACTGATTGATTGTTCAGTGTACCGATTGTTAATTCAAAATTACGATTACTATCGAGCGCAATTGGTTGGACGCTGGTTGATAGAACTTTTTTATTTGCATCGCGGTATTTGATTGTTGCATTTCCAAGAAGATTTTGGCCAGTTCCAAGTGTATCGGTGTAAATCGCATTATCAATCGGTGTAAGTGCATTGTTTAGAGTCACAGTCCAATGAATAATACTCGTGTCCTTATCATCCATTCGACCTTGTTTAAAGACGATAGTAGGTGAGCCAGTACCGCCACCTGTTGTTACTTTGCTTATATAAGTATTAATGGTTTGCGTGGTGTTATTTACTGGAAACTGGATTGGATTCACTTGGTCTGTTTGGATATTCTTGCTGTTAAAAGTGGCATTATAAAACAAGCTACCACTTAAGTTTGTATGTGTATTGACGTAATCTGTAAAAGTTAAGGTAATCGTTCCTGTTGCTGGATCAATTGTCGCATTCGCAATAGTATTTCCTGATGCATCATTCACTGGAAAACCACCGAAATTGATTAATTTTAGCTGATCCGGAATCGTTAATGTCATTGTCTCTCCACTTACAACAGGTTGCGTAATAACAAAATCATACGCTACCCGCACTTTGCTATTTTCTTTAAAATTAGTAACTGGATCCCCGTTTTGATTTTGCAAAGCTACATTAGTAAAAAAGCTGCTACCGTAATCTGTTGCAGCCTCTGCTTTTGGGCTCAAAAATCCACTTGCAATTAAAAAAATGATTGCGAAAATTAGCCACTTTTTTTTCATTTGTTTCATTCCCCCTTAAAACATCTACATGTACATTCCCAAACCTTACTCGTTGTAAACGTTGCTACTATTTTCACATAAGAAAACGCCAGAGAAAAATCTCTGGCGTTTTTACTATAGTTCTAATAAATAGTTGTAACTTGCTTCTAAAGTTTCGAACATATTTCGTTTCGATCTATCTTGCTCGATACAGTAATATTCCACTCCATTTGTTTCGCCCCACTCGATGATAGCGCGGAAATCTACTTCACCCTCGCCCATTTCAACGAGATTATTATCCATATCTTCTAGCTCAAAACCACTTATAAAGTCTTTCATATGAACAATTGGCGCCCGCCCACTGTATCGCTTAATAAATTCCGTTTCATCATGTCCGGCTGCTTTAATCCAGTACGTATCTGGTTCTGCGTAAATGCAAATTCCATTAACTGGATCTGTGATAAAATCCATCACTCGGCGGCCATTGATGCATTCATTAAAATCGTATTCCGGATTGTGAAGACCGATGCGAAAACCAAGTCCGTGTAACTTTCCTGCTGCTTCTATGAGTGCTTCTTTTGTTGCAATGTAACCCGCAGTTGTTTGGTCTTCCTCTTCAATATATTTATCAAAAACTGTTTTACAACCGAAGTAATAAGCTTCTTCAATAATACCATCTAAATCATTCATAAAGCGGTCGTGTTTAATGTGCATCCCGATAACTTTCAACTCATATTTTTGAAGTAAGCGTAAAACCTCTGCCGGATTATTGCCTCGCATGCCATCAAGTTGCACATAACGAAAGCCGATTTCGTGAATTTTCTGCAGCGTACCTTCTAAATCGCGTTCCATTTCTTTTCGTACTGAATATAGTTGGACTGCTATTTTAGCTTGAATATCCATTTTCTCTCCGCCTTTCCTTATGCCTTTAAATCAAGCCAGTCAACTTCTGCTTGCGTTAATGTAATTTCTGCTGCCAAAATAGATGACTTAAGTTCAGCAGCATTTTCCGGTCCGATAACTGCGGCTGTTGGGAAAGATTGTGTTAAAACATACGCGAGCGAAATTTGAATTGGTGTACAGCCCTTTTGTTTAGCGAGTTGTTTGGCGCGACTGAATCGTTCCCAGTTTGCTTCACTATAATAAACTTCTACCATTTCCGTATCGCTTCTATCTTCTTTAGAAAATCGACCGGAGAAAAAACCGCCAGCTTGTGACGACCAAGAAAATAGCGGCAAGCCTGTTTTTTCATGCCAGTTAATCATCGCTTCGTTTGCTGAAACACAATTTTCCCAGCGTGGTCGATTCACTTTTGCCAAACTAAAATTAGGGCTATTGAAACTTAGTGGGGTTAAACCATGGCTTACTGCATATTCGTTTGCTTCGATAATCCGCGGCAATTCCCAGTTAGATAGTCCAATAGCATATACCCGGCCCTCTTCCACTTCTTGATGCATTGCTTCCATGATCTCACCCACTTCTACTTCTGGATTATCACGGTGAAGTGCAAATAATTCGACATGATCTGTTTGTAGCGTGTCTAAACTAACGGAAATATCTTCATGGATTGCTTCTGCCGTAACTCGTGGCACATCGCTTGCTTCTCGTACCGGATGTCCGCCTTTTGTTTGGATAATTACACTATCGCGGTTACCACGAGCTTTCATCCACGTGCCGATTGCTTTTTCGCTATGACGATAATGGCGCGCGGTATCAAATATATTTCCGCCCATTTCAAAATATTGATCTAATACCGGACCAGCAAAATCCATATTATCAGCGCGTAAAAAATCTCCAGCTCCCATGACTAAATTCGAACAAGCTATCTCGATTTGTTTCCCATTTTTTCTTCCTTGAACAATAATTTTTTCCATTATGCCATCACCCCACTAGCCGCTACTTTATCAATTACAAGGGTTGTATTTGCTTCTTTTACAAGCGTCGCAGGAATCGCAACTGTTGGCGCTTTTTCAATTACTTGTTTGACGATGTCGACTTTTTTCGCTCCTGTAGCTACTAAGTAAATTTCTTTCGCCGCTAAAATTTGCTTCATTCCAAGGGAAATTCCTTGTGTTAGCGGTAAGTCTGTATCGAAATATTTGCTCATTACACGTTTTGTTACAGCATCGAGCTCTACCACGTGGCAGTTCACATCCACCGGCACAAAAGGTTCATTAAAGCCAATATGCCCGTTAAGTCCAATCCCTAATAAAATAAAATCCATCCCGCCTCGCTCATCAATAAAGGCATCTACCCGAGCACATTCGGCAGCTAAATCCTCCGCCTTCCCGTCAAAAAAGCAAATTTGTTCATTAGAAACATTTTCTAAACGGTCAAAAAACGCATCATACAACGTTTGGATACAACTGCCTTTTGTTTCGCGCCCTAAGCCAATCCATTCATCCAAACCAACAAATTGCGTTTGACTGAAATCTACTTCCCCAGTTTGACTAGCTTTTATTAGAGCTTCGATCGTAAGTAACGGCGTATCCCCACCAGCGATACAAATGAGGCTTGCTGGTTTCGCCTTTACCAATTCGATGATTCTTTGGCTTACCGTTTCCGCGACGAGTTGTTCATTTTCATTAATAATTAATTTCATTTTTTTAATCAACCTTCCTGTATTAGAAATCTAAGTCCAGTGCATCGTGCGCCGCTTGACGTTCTGATACCACTGTTTCTTCTTTGATTAAGCTCTTTTCATACATTTTAAAGAATGGATAATACATACAAACTGCTACTGCGAGAACGAAGATGATTAAAATAATCGCGCGCCAGTCCATGGTCGCTAAATACTGTGCGAGTGGAATCGGTGTCCCGCCTACATTTGCAATCGGTGGACGAACCCAACCAAAGTGGAACACAAACCACTGACCTACTGCTAAAATAGGTGTTCCAAGTACGAATGGGATAAATAAATATGGGTTAAAACAGATTGGAAGTCCAAATACCACTGGCTCGGAAATCGTAAAAATCGCTGGAACGACAGACACTTTTCCGACTGCTTTTAATTCTCTTGATTTACTAAATAAGGCCAGAATAACTAATGCTCCTGTAATACCAGAACCTGAGAATCCCATGAAGTAATCCCAGAAGTTTGGCGCAAATACGTACGGAATTGGTTCTCCTGCCGCATACGCAGCTGCGTTCGCTCCTAAATATTGTGTCATAAATGGAAGCACAAAACCAATCAAAATCGCATAACCATTTAGACCGATAAACCAAAATAGCATTTCAAGGAAACAGATAAGGAACACTGCATAAGGTGTATCAATGCTATTAATCGCCGGAGCTAGCATCGTCGTGAAGGCTTCTGGAATAATTTGCCCGCTCGTCACACTTTGCATTAGAATACTAAGTCCAACAGCACTGAATAGCAGTACTACGAGTGGAATAATCGCTTCAAAAGTAGTCGCAATCCCCGCTGGTAATCCTTTAATTTGAATCGTAATATTTTTTCTAATAAACAAACCGATAAGTTCAACAGAAATAAGTGCTGCAAATATTGCGATAAAGAGTCCTCTTGAATCTAGAAATTCTGTATTTAGAACCCCGTCAACCATTTTCGTATTGAGGATGAGTGTTACCATGACAGCGGCCATCACACTATGTAACACGGGTACTTTCATTTGTTTTGCATGGCTGTAGGAAATAGTTATGGCAGCATAAATCGATAGTAATCCAAACGTAAATTGAAACGGTAAGTTAAGTGCTGCTGCGTTTTGAACAAAGAATTCTTTCACAACAGAACCCGCTGGAAACATATTTCCGATTGCTGAAATAATCAGCGAAAATGATCCAATAATTAAAACCGAGATCAAAGCAATCATCCCATTTTTTATTGAGGAAATATGGCGTTGTTTTTCAATTCTAGCTGCGACTGGCTCAAAATACTTCTCCATAAAAGCGATAAAACGGTTCATAAAAGATTGTTTGTTTTTACTCGACATGTTGTTTCCCTCCACTTTTTTATTTGTTCATTTTAAGGATAATCGCGTCTTTTAAAATGTTTGCGCCGTTGACTGTGCCGTAATCTTTCGTATCGATGACTTGGATTGGTTTATTATATTCAGCTGCGATTTCACTTAAATGTTTTAGTTGGTGTTTAATTTGAGGCCCGACTAAAATAACATCGAAGTCTTCAATATGCTCACGTAATTCTCCAGCAGGATGTGCCTCGATTTTTACATCTGTATTCTTTAGTTTTTCACTATTTTGGGCAATTTCTTTCATTTTTGTTACCATTACTCCGGTTGATGCACCTAGATTACACACTAGAAGTACATGTAATTGATTTATTTCCATTTACTTTTCCTCCTCTTTTTTTAATGCTTTCATTTCTTGATGCATTTCAATCATTTCACGAATTAACGTCGATGCTAAAATAGTATTCATCAAGGTATCTTGCGCATGTACGAGTAAAACAGAAAAACTGGCTTGTTCGCCTCTCGTTTCTTGAATAAGCATTTCAGTTTGTACTTTGTGCGCTTCAATCATTAAATCATCCGCCTCTTTCAAAAGCTGATCTACTAGTTCTGTGTTCGATTCTTTTGCGGCTTGTAATGCTTCAATTAATTTAGAAAATGAATCCCCCGCTAGCGATATTAGTGAAAACGATATTTTTTCTATGTCCATTATGAAACCCTCTCTCATTCAAAGATAGCTGACTTAACGTAATGATAAATATCACGTTTTGAGCTAGCCATTTTAATTTTTTGCATTTTTTCTTCATTCAGCGCTAATTTCATTAATTGTTCGACGATTAAATGTGCCTCTTTTGTTTTTAAGGCCAAGGTGAAAATGACATGAACCGGCTTTTCGTATCTATCAAAAAACATAATCCCGTCCTCAATTATCGTCACCCCTATACCATCCATCAAAACACCATCACTTGCGCCCGCGTGCGCAATCGCAACACCTGGCGCAACAACCATATATGGCCCATAAACTTTTAAATTATGGATGATTTTTTCATGATAACTAGGCTCAATTACCCCAAGCTTTTCCATACATTTTGTTCCGAGTTTAATTGCTTTTCGCCAAGTAGGACAATTTTCTTCCATAATGATGGCCTCTTCTGTAAATTGAAATGGCGGGATAATTTTCCTTGGCGCCTCTCCCTCATCAGATATAAGCGCTTCCAATAAGTCGAACTCTAACTTACTTAAATTATTAATTTGCGTATTTTCCGCTATAATCGCTAAAATCTTACTAAATTTGTTAATAATCTGCTTATCACTTTTAACCAACTTCATTCGTAAATGCTTTTGCAGTAATTCCATATCTTCTTTTTGCAAATAGCTATTAATTCTGAGCACTTTAGCATCTTGCATATCTGGTAAATCCACTGTACTAATAACAAAGTCAAAATCTTTCATCATATCACGCTTAAATTTTCTAAGACCAATCGTCTGAACCGATTCAAATTCAAACATTCGTTTTAGCTGAATCGCAATCATATTTGACACTGCGACACCTTCTGGACAAATAATCAATAAGTTTGGCTTCATTTCAACAGTTTGTTTATTTCGCTGTACCTCAGATGCAAAGTAAATCGCTAAAAATGAAATTTCTTGAGAACTAACAGAAATCGGCAACACTGGCTTTAATGCTTCCAAACTTTCCTTCACCCGCATAAAAATTTCGCGATTATCACGCATAAATTCATTAAAAATCGGATTTTCAATAATAACCCCTGCTCGAACACGCCGAATCATTAACTTAATATGTGCCTTCATTTGTGTAAAAAAATCCGTATCACCATGCACAAAATCCACTTGATAAATTTCGCCCATTTTTTCGCAAATACCTCTTACAAAAGCTTCAATGATAGCTTCATCTTCACTCCCATATTGGTACTGCTTGAGCGAGCCAATAATCGTTTCTAGCGCTTTATCTAGCTCATCTGTCACCGCAAAATCCGCTTTAAACTTAAAATCTACTTTCGTTTCATGTTGTTTTAGTAAAATAGCAATTAAGGTTAAATAAAGTTGCTCATCCATCGCACGCGTCATATTCTCTTCAACCGAATGTGCCTCACGATTCACTTCCTGCAAAACTTCCATCTCAAAAAGGTTATAAAAAAATAACTCTCCTTTTTTAGATAAGCTATTTTCTGAATCTAAAAACTGATAAAATTCTCGGATGTTAATAAAACGCAAGAAACTCCTCGCAAAAAGGGATGTTTTCGTAATTAAATTACCTGTAACGAGAAATCCATGGCGCGGTTGGTGGGACAAATCCAAGTTATTTAAAAAAAGTTCACCTTCAATTGCGCGTAGATGATTTAGCACAGAAGATCTTGAAATAAAAAGAACTTCTTCAAAATATGTAACCGGGAGCACTTCTTCACTTAAAAGAAGCTTTAATAGTAAAAATTGCTGTACTTCTTCTTGACTGTAACGATATTTTTTCGGCGTGATTTGCTGTTTGAACTTACTCACCACCGGATTTATGATGTTCTTTTCTGGAAGTAGCACCCCTTTCCTCGTATGTCTGATAAGAGCTGGCAACGTTTGCTCATGGAGAAAAACATCGATTTTTTCCAAACTATAACGAACACTGCGCTCCGAACAACCAAGCGCGTTAGAAATATAACCAATATTTTTAAAATCTTCCTGCTCCATAAGAAAATCTAAAATTTGAATACACTGCTGATTTAGTTTCATCAGGTATCACTCCTCTTTCTAAATTCAATTTATCATTTTCATGATAGGGCTTACAATAAGCTATATAGCTATTTTTGTCAGACCTGTCGGGACAAAAAAACTATCCATTTTACTATAACTGGAAAAAAACCTTGCCGGAATAGGTCAGACCTACCGAAAGCACAAAAAAAGCCTTCTACATTCACTGTAAAAGGCCTATTATTTGAACTATTTATCTTTTTTCATATAGAAAGTTAAAATAATTGCGATGAAAACCATCAAAAATCCGACAATTGGTGTATAACTTAAACCAATATATTCCGTTACTAATCCACCAATAAATGCTCCGAGCGCGATTCCAATATTAAACGCAGAAATATTAAGCGCAGAAGCCATGCTCACCGTTTCTGGCAAATACCGTTCTGCTAATTGCACCACATAAAGCTGCAATCCAGACACATTCATAAACGCGAAAAATCCCATTAGCATAATAGTAATTAAACCTAAAATAGCATTGGTCGACGTAAATTGAAGCAATAATAACGTAATCCCTTGCAAACTAAACATCACGAAAAGTGCTTTAGCTGGGCGCTCATTCGCAAAATGCCCACCAATCGTATTCCCAATCGCAACCATCACACCATAAATAATCAGTAAAATAACTATCATACTTGTCGAATAACCCATATTGCTAAACATTGGCGATAAATACGTATAAACAACAAATGTGCCCCCGTAACCAAACGCCGTCATGAGTAATACCATCACGATTTTTTTATTAACTAATAATTGCCCAATCGATTTAAATGAAATACTACTTGCATTAGATAAGTTTTTTGGAACTAAAAAGAAGTTGGCAATAATCGCAATCACGCCTATCGCAACAATAAACAGAAACGACACCCGCCAGCCAAATAGTTGCCCGATAAAGGTTCCAAGTGGCACCCCAGTCACTGTTGCCACTGTTAGCCCCGTAAACATCACAGCAATCGCACTAGCTCGTTTGCTCGGATGAACGACATCTGCCGCAATAACCGAAGCAATCGACATAAACACCCCATGCGCAAATGCCGCCACTACCCGCCCGGTAAGGAGCATTCCAAAACTTACAGCAAATGCCGAGACAAGATTCCCTATCAGAAATACTAACATTACTAATAATAGTAGATTTTTACGGTTCATTTTCGACGTCATTGTTGTTAAAACCGGCGCCCCCACCATCACACCTAGCGCATAAATCGATACAGTTAATCCCGCTGAACTAATCGACACACCCATACTAGAAGAAATCAGTGGAAGAAGCCCTACACTAATAAATTCTGTTGAACCAATCCCAAACGCACTAATCGCCAGCGCCAAAAGTGTCAAATTAGGATTTACTTTTTTCATATCCACGTTATTTCCCCCTAAAAAATTGCAAATTGTTTCGTTCTGTTATACAGTATCTTATATACCGTACAAAATAACAAGAAGGTACTTGAAAGTCATATAGATACTAAAAAGTGCCTATAGGAGGATAATAATGACCAAAGTATATAATATTGGTGTCGAAGCTACACTTGAAGTTATAGGCGGTAAGTGGAAGCCAGTCATCCTTTGCCATTTACGCGAAGGCAAAAAACGAACTGGCGAATTAAAACGACTCATCCCCAACATCACACAAAAAATGCTCACACAACAATTGCGCGAGCTGGAAAAATCTGGAGTTATTGTTCGTAAAGTATATGAGCAAATCCCACCGAAAGTTGAGTATTCATTGAGTGAGTACGGCGAATCGTTGTCGGAGATTTTGAACAAACTTTGCTTATGGGGCGAGAATCATGTGGATTTATTGCTGACGAAGAATGAAGATATTGTTTTGTTGAAACGAGATTAATAGAAAAATAGCACTATTTATAATTTCAATATTTTCTATTCTTCACTTTGATTAATCTTATTACCGCTCTTATTGAGTTCTACAGTAATATTTTCCGTCTCAACATGATTTTTAAAAATAATGACTCTATCTACCGCTATTTTTCTTAAATAAGCTCCTAGATTTGATATTCCAAAATTTTTTGTAGTATTTCTTACTAATGCTACAACAGAAAGTTTGATTTTCTTGCAAAGTTTATTTTTTTACAAAAAAGAACACCGATTATTAAAATAGATGTTCTAGTTTTAAATTAATTATGGAATTGTAACCATATCAGTAAAGTCTATTCTATAGTTAGAAAAAATATTTTTCAGATTTGCTTCAAAACAGTTAGCATTATAATTTTTCTTTTTTATAATTATCAACTTTTGTTTTGCTCTAGATGAAGCCACATAATGATTAAATATGCTGGAATTATCATCCAATCTATAATCTTCTGCAAAAACAATTACTTGATCAAATTCTAATCCCTTAGCAGAATGAATAGTACTAGCTGTGTGTCTATAAATATCTGTATCAAAAGCTACATGATATTCTGTATTATCAATAGTATCATATAATTTTTCTAAGTGTTCAGTACGAACACTTAGATTAAGATAAGATGCTAATTCTTCAACCTGCACATTAAATTTAAGCAAATCCGAAGTTTCAATAGCATTTTCAATTTCTTCGAGGTTCTTCTGTATAACTGTTATCTTCGAATTATCCTCATATTTCCCTGATGGAATTACAGCAACCAAATCATATACTGAGTAGTGCTCTAAAATACAATAGTTGGCAATAGCTTTGTATAGCCATGCGGATTCAGTTGATATTTCTGAAATTGGTACTTTAGGAATAAAAGTATATTCCAATCCTTTTTGAGTTAGTTCCGATGCACCTAATTTGGCATCTACCATTCTATACCTCAATAGCGCAGATTGTCCTGCCTTATCAATAACTTCTAATACCTTCTCACTCCATAATTCATTTGAATCAATTGTAAGCCACACAATGTTATTGCTATTATCAATTTTATAATATAAACCACTAGTATCCTCACATAATAAATTCGTGTAATTCTGAATTTGTTGGCAAGAACGGTAATTCTCCCGCATAAATAAATTTTCAAAATTATCTTTTTTCCAAATCTCTTTGAAAGCATCTGGAAAGGCACCTCTCCACATATAAATAGACTGTTTCTCATCACCTACAATAAAAGTATCAATTATTAATTCTTCACATAAGTACATAAAAAGTTTGTGCATATCTTTATCACAATCTTGATACTCATCAATATAAATTTTGAAATATTTTGAAACGAAGTATAACTTACATGCGGTAGATTCAACAATAATATTATATGCTAATTCAAAAATAAAATTTTTCTGTGTATTAGAATATGAAGCAAGTATCCCAGTTGTTTTAAGAACAGAAAGCCCCTGTTTAAAGGTATCAACTTTTTTTAAATAGTCTGCATCCATGTCAATGTCATAATCTGTTCCATATACATCTTTCATGAATGGTTTTATTATTTCTTCGATAGCAAAACTATTATTAGTGCCTATAAAAAGTTGTGAAGTATCACAACTTAATCGTTTTCTTATTTCTTGCGCTGCTTTTATAGTGAATGTAATTGCTGCGATAACTTTATGTGAATTATTTTCTTCGATTTCTTTCATTATTTTCTGTACCATGGTAAAAGTTTTTCCAGTTCCGGCGCTAGCTCTAACTATTAGATTCCCTGGAGTATTTATTATTTCTTCCTGAATTAGAGATAGTGTCATTTTAACACCTCTTTCAGACAAGCAAAATTGTAATGTTCATAAATTTTATTACAATCTTCTTTTTTTAAATGCGTAGTTAGCTTTACCATATTATTGTTTTTTGCTTCTTGCAAATATTTTACAGGGTCTTCAGTATTCAAATAAGTTATTAGTTCATCATGTAGAACTTCATCCAAGTCATTTTCAAGATCTGTTTTTGAAAGATAAATACCATACTCTTCACGTATTACATCAAGAACATTCTTATTTTCAGTATACAAACTTCTTTTTGACTCGATGGTATTATTTTGCAAACTATCTTTAGGTAATTCATGTTGTTTTTTAATATACTTGTTTACTCTAGAAAAACCTAAAGCACTGTAATCACCTGTCTTTTTAACAATACGCAAATCATTATCTGTTTTAATAGTATTTAATATCTTCAGATTTTCAAGTATATCTCTATATTTTTTAAAACCAATTCCGTTAACAGGAAGTATATAAATACCATCACTTTCAAAAAAAGGATTAATTGAAGAAAGTACTTTTTCAAAAAGAATTAACTCGGAAGGTCCTTCAACTAGTAGCACTTTATCTGCAAATATTGCTTCCGAAAGACCTTTATTTAACATTTTTTTATTATCTCCATATTTTTGTGGAACAGTATAGAATTCACTAGTACTATCAATTTTAGTTTTATTGTATATTCTGACTAAATTCACTTTATTCATTTCATATAGTATAAATGGAGAGTGTGTAGACATGAACAAATAGTTGAATTTATTATCTTCAAAAAGTATTTGGGATAACGCAATTTGTATAGATTTATGGAGATGATTCTCAGGCTCTTCAATTAAGAACAGGTTTATCTTCTTTTCCTCATGTTCTGCTGAAATTAAGCTGAATATTGAGTAGACTAGTAGTTTCTTGCGTCCTTCACCTGATGTTGGATATAAAGTTTCATCTGGTTGCGTTCTTATGTAAGGAACAATATTAGAGTAAAGTCCCTTAATAGCTATCTCTGATTTAACGGAAACAGAAATATTTTCGTCTCTAAATTTTCGATATTCAGGAGTAATTCTTTCTTCAAATGATTTGACACCAGATAAGGAGGATATTCTACTGTTAAGAGAAGTTACAGTCTTTTCGATTTCTGTAATTATATTTTCATCTGCATTATCATCATTTTTTATCAGACTTCCAATACTTTTTTTGAATAATTTATTTAAGTCTACATAAGAATCAATATAAATGACATTCATTATATAATCAATATCGTACATATACCCACGTTGTTTCATCTCGTATAAATTGTCAATATCTCCCCCCCAAGATAATATAGGCATGGCTAACAACTCTGTTTTGTTATATTCTGCACTAAGCTTAATAAATACCTTATCATGATTACTTGAGATAGCTCCTTTTAGTTTTGCACGTAATTTTTGACTATCTACGCAGGAAGTATCACTTATATCAATTTTAACAACTATTTCAATTGGTTCATCAGTCTTTTTACAGTGAAAATCGGAATCCAGCAAATTATTTTTTCTAATCTCTCGATCAAAAATGAACCTAAATGCATACAAAAAATTAGTTTTCCCAACATTATTTAAACCCAAAAAAACATTTTTATTGGAAAGAGTCACTTGAATATCCTTGAAATTTCTGAAATTTTTTATTGAAATTGATTCAAAAATCATATTAAATACCCCGTTTCTTCTATTTTCTTCTATCTGTATCTCTATTTTAAAGGTAAATCATCAAAAAAATTGTCGAAGCCCGTATTAAAAATTGTTTTTAGCACCACTAGTTCGCTTACTCGTACATTCATACGATTTGTTTCTATTTTTGCATAAGTACTTTTAGAGATATTTAAACCCATGATATTTAGTTTTGCTACTACTTGATCTTGTGTCATTTTACAATCATTTCTTAATTGTTGAATATTTTTGCCAATATCCAAATCCGGCCTTATCTTTTGCATCGCAAATTCACCACCTCACATATAAGTTCGTTACAGCAAATTATTAAATTAATTTTACTATCTATTTACATTATAATATTTCGCAATAGGGAATTATTTCGTTATAAAGAATTATAAGAATAAATAATGAGATTGATAGTGAACAAGGCAATAATTAAACCTTATCTGACAATAAGTTTATTTCTAATTATCTAGCTAGAATGATTTTGAGTTCATAAACAAATTATATCAAACTTATAAAGACTATACGAATGACCAATTAGTTGAATTGATACAGGAGGCAGCCCGCTATTTACAAAAATAAAAAGAGCCTAAGTTCCCTTAGACTCTCTCATTTAATCAATCATTTTTCGGAAATTTAAACGTTTATTTAATAGATACATTAACGGAATCCCGACACCCATTACGATGAATTCACTTGCCGCAGTTGTTGCCCAAGTAATTAGGAACGGTAAGTCAAAAACAATCACTAGCTCCCAAGCGATAATTGCCATCGTTAGCGAGAAGAGGATCGTATTAATAATCATCCGCGGAATAATTCCTTTAACGTATTTAGAAATTCCAATCATTAGTAAAAGGGAAATAGCTGATTGTGCTACGCCAAAAACTAAATCAATCCAACCTAATCCGGAAAAGAACAAATTCGTAATAAAAACACCTACGATAATGCCCCAGAAGTATTTTTTATTAAAGACGATTAGGTGGTTAAAGATTTCTGGTATTCTAAATTGTAATGCCATAAACCCAATTGGTGCGACAATCATCCCGAGCACTACATACAGTGCGGCGATAATTGCATTCACCGTCAAAATTTTCATTTTCATTATTTTTCCTCCTAGTTTTTTTACGTGGGATGGTATGAATGAACCACGTGTGGCAATTTTGCCAACATGCTATTTTCTCATATTTGGAAATAAATGTAAATGAATTATTGCACATAAAAAAACGGCTACTTAGAGTATAGCCGTTTTTTTATCTGCTATATTTCCCATTCAACCTTTTGCCTACAAAATAAAGAACTATTGATAGAATTACTAATGAAATAAATCCTATATTTTTAGGAAGAATTTCTTTAATGACAATGAGGTAAGTCCACACTAGAACGATGATTGTTACTACAATATACTCGATAATTTTATTTATCTTCATGACTAGCGCCACACTCCCGTATCACTGAAATCGTTAATCATTAGTATTTATAAAAAAATAGACTGTAGATAAAGTTAAAACTTCTTTATCTACAGTCTATCTATATGGTAACTATTTGTCTAATAATCTTATTTAGATTTTTGTGAGTAGTTGCCTTTGTTGCCGCCGCTGCGTTGTTCTCCGCCGCCACGACGATCACGATTGCCGCCACCGCCAGAACCGCTTCCGCCGCCGCTACGACGACCTTTGCCGCTGTTGTTACGATCACGGTAGCTTCCGCCTTTACCGCTTCCGCCGCGATAGCCGCCACCTTTACCGCCTTTACCATTTTTACCTTTGTAGCCACCGCCACCACGGGATGGTAATGGGCGCTCTTCAGTAATATGGACAGGAGTTTTGTCTGGCTCTTTCGCTAACATTTTAAGCATTGCTGCTGCGATGTCAGTTGCATCGTATTTTTCAAGAAGTTCGTTAGCAAACGTTTTATAGTCAGCTAAGTTTTCTTCTGTAATTGCTTCTTGAATTTTTTCAGTTGCTACGCGTAATTGGCCTGCAAATGCTTCGTCCCAAGTAGGAGCTTGAAGTGGTTGCATACGTTTTTTCGTAGTTTCTTCAACAATACGTAGATAACCCATTTCACGAGGTTGTACGAAAGTAATCGCCATACCTTCTTTACCAGCACGACCAGTACGACCGATACGGTGAACATAGCTTTCTGGATCTTGTGGAATATCATAGTTATATACATGTGTTACGCCGGAAATATCAAGTCCACGTGCTGCTACGTCTGTTGCAACTAGAACATCAATTTTTCCTTCTTTAAATTTGCGTAGTACGCTCATACGTTTTGCTTGCGTTAAGTCACCGTGGATACCTTCAGCCACGTAACCACGCATATCAAGCGCGCGAGATAGTTCGTCTACACGACGTTTCGTACGACCAAAAACAATTGCTAGTTCTGGTGCTTGAACGTCTAATAAACGAGATAATACGTCAAATTTTTCTTTTTCGTGCACTTTTACGAAGAATTGTTCGATTAATAGTGCAGTCATTTCTTTCGCTTTAATGCGAATAAGTTCTGGGCTATGCATGAAACGTTCACCGATACGGCGAATTGGATCAGGCATTGTTGCAGAAAATAGTAAAGTTTGACGTTCTGCTGGTACTTCTTTTAGAATAGTTTCGATATCATCAATGAAGCCCATGTTTAGCATTTCGTCTGCTTCATCTAGTACAAGTGTTTCCACGTGGTCTAGTTTCAGTGTGCGACGGTTAATATGATCCAAAATACGTCCTGGCGTACCAACTACGATTTGTGGGTTTTTCTTAAGTGAACGGATTTGACGGCTAATATCACTACCACCGTAAACCGCTAGCACACGCACATGTTTGTCATAGCTAAGTTTATAAAGCTCTTCTGAAACTTGGATTGCAAGTTCACGCGTTGGAGCAATAATTAAAGCTTGTACGTTGTTATTCTTTTGGTCGATTTTGTGGATCATTGGAAGACCAAAAGCGGCTGTTTTACCAGTACCTGTTTGTGCTTGTCCGATTAAGTCTTTACCTGCTAGTCCTAGTGGAATTGTTTTTTCTTGGATTGGCGTTGCTTCTTCAAACCCCATCCGATTTACTGATTTTACAATTTTTTCGTCCAGTCCGAACTCCGAAAATTTTGTCAATGTCATTTCTCCTTTACCTGTTTAAAGTTTGGTAGGAGAGCTACTTTTATAATTCATCACAATACGCTTATTACGATTGTTTGTCTGTTCATTTGCAGTTGTTTTTATGAAAACTGCTATCTTTCATTTTCATTTTTCTGCAATAGAAAAGCCTGGGCGCACCAAGCAAAATGATTCACGGCATCAGAAAATTTCTCTGCCATTATAGCAGTTCTAACGCATCAAATAAAAAAGCCCTCATTAATCACTAGGCTAAATATAAACCTAATAAACTTCCATCTAACATCATAACACAATAACAATTTCTTTTCAATGTCAAAACCTTATCTTTCCATGCTATTATCGAATAAAAAAAGTTATTTCGTTTTAAATGTACGTTTATCAGCTGTTTTTAGTTATTTTTAATTTTAAAAAAGCTGGAAATCATCCGAAAACGATTTCCAGCTTTTTATTAGTCCCATACAGCTAATACGCGTTCTTTTAAGTCATTCATTGCTTTTTCTGCGTTTTCTTCTGTTTCAGCAATGGTTTGGAAATAGATTTTACATTTTGGTTCAGTCCCAGAAGGTCGGACAGCGAACCATGATTTGTCTTTTAAGTAAAATTTCAATACATTTTCTTGAGGTAGCTTGATGTATGTTATTTCTTTTGTGAGAAGATTTGTTCGCTCGCTAGTGAGAAAATCTTCAACAGCTACTATTTCTGGTAAAAAATGGGGTGCTTTTCGTAAATTATCTATCATTTGATTCATTTTTGCAGCGCCATCGTTGTTTTCGAGGGTAATAGTGTGCAAATATTCTTTATGATAGCCAAATTGTTCATATAAAGAAGTTAGTTTTCCAAGCAGGGTAGTTCCTTCTTTTTTATAGAAAAGAGCCATTTCTGCTGTAAGTAATGCCGCTTGCACCGCATCTTTATCGCGTACAAAAGGTGCTATTAAGTAACCGTAACTCTCCTCGTAGCCAAAAATAAAATTAGCTTGCGTCTTTTCCATTTCGGCTATTTTTTCACCAATAAATTTAAAACCTGTGAGCGTTTGGACGTGACGAATACCAAATCGACTTGCTATTTTGCCACCTAAATCTCCGGTGACAATCGTATTAATCATCGTATCCTCTTTCGTTACACACTCTTTCGCCGACAAAATATAGTCTAATAACAAAGCACCAAGCTGGTTTCCAGTTAAAATTTGATACTCGTTTTGATTGGTTAAAACTGCTACTCCGAGTCTGTCAGCATCGGGATCAGTTGCCAAAATTATATCCGCTTGCATTTTTTGCGCTTGCAGTTTGGCTAATTCAAAACTATTTTCTTCTTCTGGATTAGGTGAAACAACCGTTGGAAAATCTCCGTCTGGCTCACTTTGTTCTTGAACAAGTAGCGTATTTGAAAAGCCATTTTCCGCTAAGCCTCGCATAACTAGTTCTTTACCAGCTCCGTGAAGTGGTGTATAGCAAATCCCTAGTTCAGTTCCATAGTCAGCTAGCAATTCTGGTCGAGAAATCACTGTTGTTAAAGCCTGTAAATAGGCATCGTCCATTTCTTTTCCAATGGTAGTAACGAGTAAATTCGGTAATTCTCGTACTGGTATACGAAAAATATCCGTTATTTTATTTAAATAGCTAGTAATTTCCTGTGCCGCACCTAATGTGATTTGGCATCCATTTTCATCATACACTTTAAATCCATTATAAATAGAAGGATTATGACTCGCGGTAATCACTACTCCGGCAAAGGATTTCGTTTCT
The DNA here is from genome assembly GCF_946902005.1 of Listeria sp. Marseille-Q6474. Classification (NCBI taxonomy): domain Bacteria; kingdom Bacillati; phylum Bacillota; class Bacilli; order Caryophanales; family Listeriaceae; genus Listeria; species Listeria sp. Marseille-Q6474. Next base: position 796,985 of record NZ_CAMPPS010000001.1, read on the forward strand.
CTAACGCAAAAAGAAAGCGCTGGTGTTGGACGAATCGTATCTGATAAATAAACTCGAATGCCAAGTGCTGATAATACTTTTGCTGTTTCAGCTGCAAAAACGTCTGAATTATTTCTAGAATCGTAAAAGATCGCGACGCCCTTCTCTTTGCCTCCATTTGCTACCACATACTCGCCTAATCCACTTGCCACCCGTCTGATTGTAAAAAGATTGATGCGATTCGAGCCAATGCCCATTTTGCCACGCATTCCGCCTGTTCCAAATGTTAAGTATCCTTCAAAACGCTCCTGTTCATGTTCCACTCGCTTTAATTCACTTCGCCACTCATCAGATAAATCGGCATTTTTCCAAGCATTCAAATAGTTTCGCCAAGTCATTTAGCTTCCACTTCTAACTGATGTAAAATTTCACTGATTTTCATATCGCAACCTGCCATGGAAGTATCAGCTACCCCGTAATACATGTGTAACGTGTCGCCTTCTTGAATAGCTCCACAAGCAAAAACAACATCGCCAAAGAAACCATTTTTTTCATAATCAGCCACTGGTTCTAAAATCGGGGTTTTCGTTCTTTTCAATACAATTGTTGGATCATTTAAATCAAGCAAAGCCGCGCCCATCACGTAACGATTCTCTTCAGTTGCACCGTGATATAAAATCAGCCAGCCTTCTTCTGTTTTGATTGGCACACAACCGCCACCAACGCGACCACTGTCATATTCACCAGGACGGATGCCAAGTAAATGACGATGATCTCCAAAACTACGCAAATCCGGTGAAGAAGCAATCCAAATATCTAAGTTACCGATACTTTTTAAACTTGGGCGATGTAGTGCATAATATTTCCCATTAATTTTTTCCGGGAAAATAAGTACATCTTTATTTTCAGGAGCAAAAATATTGCCTTGATACTCCAAATTTTCAAAGTCTTTTGTTGTAACTAATGCGTCTGCTACACCAAACTCAGATACCGCACTGAAATTCACATGATAAGTATCTCCAATTTGTGTCACGCGAGCATCTTCAATCCCAAATGTCTGATATTCATTAAATGGGTATAAAAACGGCTTTTCATCTAAGGTAAAATGATGACCATCTTTACTGCGAGCGATTCGAATATAAGAAAGAGAAGTTAAATAAGAAAATCCTTCTAGTTTTGCTTTACTGCGAATCATTCGCGGATCTTCAAAATCATAATTTTCATCATCTAAACGGAAAGATTGTAATTCTAATTCTTTGTTTTTCGCATTATAAACTGGTGCAAGAACTATTTCTGGATCTTCACTAACTGGTTTTTCTGCCACACGAAGAAGTAAAAGCACTTCGCCATTATACTCGGCCACACCGCCGTTGAAAGCGCCAATCACTTCAAAACCTTCATGGATTGGTTTCACGTCTAAAGGTGTAATTAATGGGTTTTCTTCATAACGATAAATGTTCATTTCTATTCAAAACTCCTACTATTAGTTATTTTTAAATGGATCAGGAATGGTTAATTTTTGTGCATCAGAATCACCAATTCCTGCATAAAGTTCAGCAGTACCGTCCGAATTTCTGATTAAACCGCCGCTAAATACAACATCTGCTAAATCAGGTCTTTTCGGCTCACTTGGAGCAAAATCAGCACGTTCTGCAATAATTTTTTCTTGTTCGATTTGTGTAAAATCTTCATTTAAACAAAAAGAGCACGCGTAATAATGACGATCACCAGATTCATCAAAACAAGCAATATGACCAAGAACGCCAATTCGACCATCTTCTAGCAAATGAATCTCATTGCCACCGCCCCATTCATCACCTGAAAAGTTTCGTTTTAAAAGGGGCGCTTTTTCAATTTGTTCGATTGTTAAATCCGCTAGTGAATTAATGACGATTGCGCCAATTTTTCCGCGACCGCCTTTTTCGCCTTGTGGTCTTGTTAGTACTAAAATCCGGCCGTCTGTTAGCTCCTTCACTCGTAAATCTTTCATTCCAATTGGACCTGTAAAGATTTGCTCAAAGTCGGTAAGCGAAGTTGCGCGATATAAATTAGTGCGCCAATCTAACATTGCCCTGTCCGATTCTTTAGGAAAAACTTCCACGCCACCGATAATAAGTTCTCCTTGTACAAACGTTACAAATGGATCTTGCAGGGCTAGGATAGTCGTATTTTCAACTAATTGATACGTATCCTTTGCCGTATTTTCAAAAAAGCGCACTTCTGCAAACTCACTATCCCGTGATTCCACTCGTCCAGCAATATATTCTTTTCCGAGCCAAGTAAAAGGCGCAGTAATGTTATAGACATCCTTGTCAAAAGCGCCACTTAACTCAAGACGGGTGTAAGAAGCAGTCTTTGTTTCACGATAAACTTGCAATAAGGTTTCAATTGATTTCATGTTAATCCTCCACTCTGAGCGCAATTCCAGTATACGCTCCCATCTTAATGCCAGCTTCTAACATCACAGCTTCTCCAAAAACAAGCTCTGATTTCCCTTGAAGTGGATATGTCACCTCTGCCTCACCAAAATGCAGTAAAAATAAGAATTTCCCGCGCTGATAGCTAAGTGTTTCACCATCTAACGTTAATGACGCGTATTCTTTTTCTTTAAAATCATGACCTTTTCGAAAAGCGAGTAAAGCTTGGTAAAAATGCCACATTGATAATGCTTCATCCTCTTTTAAACTAGCCATTTTAATCCATGGTTGCCCGATCGTAAACGGCTTCCCATCCGGAAATACCATCGGCCCGCGTGCTTTATCGCGCGTTTTATTTATCGCAAGTTCAAGTGCACTTTGTTCATCTGAACCTGCTTGTAACGCTTGATAATAAGCTGCAGTTCCTTGAATATCACGCATTTCTTCCACGGAGGAAAAGGTTAAATCTGGCATCCCCACTTCCTCGCCATAATAAATAAACGGTATACCTTTAGCAGTTAACATTAAAAACGCTAACAGTTTCGTTTTGGACAAGTTTCCGTTTGAAAGTCGTGTTGTAAATCGACTCATATCGTGGCTACCAAAGAAAAGCGTTGGCCATTGTCCCTCTTGTAATGCTGTTTCCATTTCATTTAAAGTAGTAAATACCGATTGCGCATCAAGCAGTTCGACACTTCCAAAGTTAAAATTAAAGGTAACATCAAGCATTGTTTTCGAACTATATTTCGCAATTTCTGGCAATTTATCAGAACTAATTTCACCTACTAAAAATACCTCTCGCTCTTTGCGACAAAAAGCAGCAATCTGCTCTAAAGCTTGTTCGAGTCCTTGTTGATTTCGATCATAAACATGCTCCATTTCATTATCTACAACTGGATTATCTGGGAACTCAAGTACAAGCGTTAAATTATTAATCACGTCTAACCTGAATCCTGCCACACCTTCATTTAACCAAAATGCTAAAACTTGCTCGATTTCAGTGCGAACAGCCGGATTCGCCCAGTTAAGATCAGCTTGTTCCTTTGCAAAACTGTGATAATAATATTCACCAGTAAGTTTATCAAGCTCCCATGCTGAGCCACCAAAAAACGACTCCCAATTATTTGGTTTTTCACGCCAAATATAATAATCTCGTTTAGGATTTGTGTTGCTACTCCGCGACTCCTTAAACCACGCGTGCTCCGTCGAAGAATGATTTAAAACTAAGTCAATAATGACTTTTATGCCTCGCGCATCTGCTGCTTTCATAAATTCTCGAAAATCAGCCATACTGCCGTAATCTGGATTTATATCACAGTAATCCGAAACATCGTAGCCATTATCCACTTGTGGTGAAGGATAAAATGGAGTGAGCCAAATGCCATCAACCCCTAAATCTACCAAATAGTCTAACCTACTAGTCAATCCTTTAAAATCACCTAAACCATCACCATCACTATCTTGAAATGATTTCATATAAATTTCATAAAAAACATTACCTCGCCAAAATTCCAAGTTCAGTCGCTCCTTTTATTTCAAAGTAAATTGCATTCCTTCTTGGAATTTCTTTGAGAAGAATAAGAATAGAATAATTAGTGGTAGTGTGAGTAGTACAGAAGCTGCATACATTGGACCTGGATAAGTTGCATACGGTCCGAACATTTGCGAAATTAGTACATTCAGCGTTACCGTTCCATCACTCTTCGTTACAAGCATATCCCAAAGTAAATTCGTCCATCTGTCTGTGAACAGGAATAAAAAGATAACTGTTGTGATTGATTTGGACATCGGAAGTACAACCCGAAATAGAATTTTCAAATCACTCGCACCATCCAATTTTGCTGCTTCAATTAAAGTATCTGGAATCGCTTTAAAAAAGTTGGTATACATAAATACGGCCCATAAACTAAGCATGGTCGGAATAATCATTCCAGCGTACGTATCAAGTAACCCAAAGTCCGTAATCATTAAAAATTGCGGAATCAGCAAAATAATCGCCGGGAAAAACATTTGGAATAAAATCGCATTATTAACAATTTTTTTACCCTTAAAATCAACTTTGGCGAGTGCATAGCCGACCATTAAGCCAAAAAGTAGCATTAATCCTGTTGCAATAGTGGAAACAATGATGGTATTAATAAAGGCGTGAATCCACGGAGCAGGCGCTGCAACCACTGAATTCCCAAACAACCAATCCCAAGAACGAGTGGTAAATTCAGTTGGAATAAGCTTTTTATCTACTTGATCCCAAGCTGCAAATGAATTTAATACGAGATAAATAAACGGATAAATCATAACTAACATGAGCAATGTTGTCAGTATATAGCGAACAATTTTTCCTGCTTTACTATTATGTCCAACCATTTCTTTGACCCCATTTCTCAAGCATTTTCTTAATAACACCAATTGATGCGAACGTTACAGTAGCAGCCATTAGAGAAATCGCCGAAGCATAACCAGAATTCAAGTTAACGAATGCTTGGTTGAAAATCTCCATTTGCCATGTGTTCGTTGCAAAATTTGGACCACCGCCAGTTAGTTGGTATACTTCGGTGAAAATCCCAAAACTAACGCCTACCGCCAAAACAATTACGGTAAATAAAGCTGGATAGAGCATCGGAACGGTAACTTTCCAAAAGGTTCTAAAGCGACCAGAACCGTCCATCGCTGCTGCTTCATAAATTTCATGGTTAATACTAGCGAGTCCAGAAATTAAAATAAGCGCATAATAACCAGACATTTTCCATGCAATCATTAGCGAAATAATGACAAGTGCCGACATCGGCGTCCCAAGCCAATCAATATCCCAACCAAAATGCCCACGTAAGAACACATTTAGAGCACTGTTATACGAAAGTAAACCTTGCACAATTAGTGAAGTAACAACACCTGAGGACAAGTATGGTAGGAAAAACGCCACTAAATATAGTCCTTTAAACTTCGGTAGCCCATTCACAAGTACTGCGACAATCATCGAAATAATTAACGCCATCGGAACAAACACAATTAAAAATTTATAAGTGACAAAAAAGGCTGCTCGAACTGCCGGACTAGTAAAGGCTTTAATAAAATTATCAAAGCCAACAAAATTGATTTCCGGACTCATCATGTTCCAATCGGTCACCGACAACCAAATTGACCAAATTAGCGGTACTAAGAAAAATACCGCTGTGAATATGAGATACGGGCTGGTAAATGACCAGCCCAATTTGTTATTTCGCCGCTTCATTTTTGAAGCACCCCGTCCTCCGCTTTCTTCATGTCAGACCAAGCTTTATCAGGTTTTTTCTCCCCACGTACAATTGGATTCCACGCTTCTTCTCCAAGAACTTGTTGAATATCATTGTATTTCGCATCATCCATCGCTGGAATGCTATAAGGTACATTTGCTGCATACACTTCTAATTCTGGATTTTCTTTAAAGAATGCTGTGAAAGCTTCATTTTCAGTTGCATCATCACGTGCTGGAATTAAATTAGTAGTTTCAAGGAATTTCAAATCATTTTTATCGTCGTTATAAACGAATTTCAAGAAGTCCATTGCCGCTTCTTTTTCTTTATCTGTTGCTTGAGCGTACATTACAACCCCTTTTGAATCAGCATAAGTAGCAATATTTTTTTCATTTGCCATGCTGTCTGGTACAAGTGGCGCAGTTATTGCGTAGTTTTCGTTATATTTAAGTTCTGGGAATTTTTCGTCCCAGTTAGGGAAAGTCCACGGGCCATTGTCTGCCATGATACTTGTTCCTGTTTCAAATGGATCTGTTGCTTTACTTGCAAGAAGTAATTTATTTTTTTGCAATTCGGACATGAAGGTTAATAGTTCTGTTCCAGCTTTATCGTCTGCAACTAATTTGCCATCTTCAACAAATGCATTTCCTTTTGAAGCTGCATCATACAGTGGGAAGAAATCAAACCAGCGCATCCATGCTGTTGGGTCTGATAAATCGCCTTTAGCCCAAAGTACTTTATCTGGATATTTTGCTTTTAATTTTTTACCAACTTCAAGTGCTTCACTATATGTTTTTGGTGGAGCATCATAGCCAAGTTCTTTTAATGTATCTAAACGCCAAGCAAAAAGAATTGGATTGGAGTATACAGGTAGCACATATTGATTGCCATCAGAGAATTTCCAAGAATCCATTGTTTCGCTCATTTTTCTTTCTTTTACAACATCATCAAGACCTTTTACATCGTTCAAAGGTACAATAGCTTTACTATCTGCTAATTGTGCAGCGAAACTACGATTGATATTTTCAGACATAGTTGGTGCCGTTTTAGAGGCGATAGCTGATTGAATTGTCGCTTCTGATGATGGGCTTTCTTTCATTTGGGAAACTTCAACCGTTACATCTGGGTTTTCTTTTTCATATGCTTTTGCCATTTCATCCCAATATTTTACTTGAGTTGGATTTGGAGCTGCCCAAAACGTTACTTTTGTTTTACCGTTATCGTCTCCACTTTTGTTTCCTCCACCGCCACAAGCAGTTAGTAATGAGCCAGCAACCGCAACACTAAGAGCCGCAATAGCAATTTTTCTAATCTTCATATCAATAATCCTCCTAATTCCACTTTTTGTAATTGTAAGCGCTTGATTACGATTACATTATCACATTACATTTTTGTAATGTCAATAATTACTTTTATAAATTCTTTTATTATAAACGTTTTAAGCATTTGCTATCAAAAATCATAAAAATTACTTTTAACATTACTTTTTAATTATAAAATTTTTGCTATTTTGTGAATTAACTTCTATAATAGAATAAACAGAGGAAAACGGAGGGGGAAGCATGAAGAAAGTTACAATGCAAGATATTGCTGACAGGCTAAATATAACGAAAAATTCAGTTTCACAAGCTTTAGGTAATAAAAACGGGGTCAGCGAGCAAACTAAATTGGCTGTTTTTAAAATGGCTGATGAATTAGGTTATAAATATAAAAAAGAAATCGCACGAGAAGTCGTGAAAGAAAAATTCGCACTTTTAGCAACTTCATTCGCCTTATCACAACGTAGTTTTTTTGGCGAAATTATTGATAATATGAAACAAAGCATCATTGCTCATCAAGCGGAATTAATTATTTTTCCAGTGACGGATGAGGAGGCAGAAAAGAATCAACTTCCTGAGCAACTAACAAAGGAAAACTGGACAGGAATTTTCTTGCTATCGCATATTAATACAGCTTACAGTAAGAAAGTGATTGAACTTGGTATGCCAGTGGTACTAATTGATCATCACGATCCACATTTAAAAGCCGATGCCGTTATTAGCCAAAATAAAGACGGTGCTTTCACGGCAGTCGAATTTTTAATCGAAAATAAACATCAAAAAATCGGTTTTCTTGGTGATACTACTTTTTCTCCGAGTTATGAAGAGCGCTTTGAAGGATACAAAAAAGCATTGCAGTATCACCAGATTCCTTTTAATGAAAAATATGCCATTACACGAATTAAAGAAGAACAAACGACACTATACCGGACGTTAGACGAGCTAGATGAACTTCCAACTGCTTGGTTTTGCGTCAATTCAGGCCTTGGATTTATTTTAAATACTTATTTGCAATCAAAAGGATACAATATTCCGAAAGACTTATCGATTATTTGTTTTGATAACACCGAATTTACAGTACTTAGCAATCCTCCACTTACGACAATGTGTACCAATCTTTCGTTTATGGGTGAAAAAGCAGTGGAACTTATGTATAATCGCGTAAGAAAATCAGATGAAGGCTTTGTTCATCTGGCACTTGCGACTAATTTAATAGCCCGAGATTCTGTTGGCGAAAACAAAAAAACCGATTCAGCAACTGAGAGCTGAATCGGTTTTTTTAATTTGCATTTAGTACAGCTACATCTTTTTGTAAAAATGTTAAAACAGCTGCAAATAATTTATCTGCTTGTTCATCCTGACAAATCACATGTTTTGAACCTTCTAGAATAAATAATTCTTTCGGTCCTGGTATACTTTCCATTAAAAAATTGACACTTTTTTCAGCAGGAACAATAGGATCGGCACTGCCTTGTGCAATAAAAGTTGGAATTTCAATATGTTCAAATACTGGTTTTGCAAGAGCGACCATTTTTTTAAATTGAAGCGTGGATGTCCACGGGGTTTCAGTTACTTTCTTTTGATAGCGTTTGAACATCGGGCTATTTTTAAGTGTGACTTCTTTTGCTTCGGTAATTACTTGCTTGGAATTTTCGATAATTTGCGGCCATTCCATCGCATTTACAGCAGTGCTTAGAAGTACCAGCTTTTTCACTTCCGGATAATGCCTAGCTAGCCATCCCGCGAGCAAACCGCCCATAGAAAAACCAATAATATATACTTCATCGTCTTCTTTTAACATTTGACTTAAAATGCTATCTACAAAAACAATCCAATCTTTATACGTCACATTTTTTAAGTGGCGCAGGTGATCATGGCCAGGTAATGTGGGTGCTAAAACATCCCAATCTGTATGCTCTCGCAAATAATCAGCGAGCGGCTTCACCTCGGACGGCGAACCAGTAAAACCATGAATACACAAACAAGCAACCATTATGCCTTTCCTCCTGTCCAAATTATTACCAATTAATCGGTAATATCATATGTCCAATTTTATTCGTTACTTAATAATAAGATTTTCTACCACATCTTTCAAGCCCATTCCGTAAGAACCTTTGACCAGTATCCATTCATTTCCATTTATTTCTGAAAGAAGCGCCGTCTCAAGCGATTCCTTTGTGTCAAAATGTTGAACTTTTCCCTGACCAATTTTTGCCTCAGCCACTGATTTGAAAGCTTTCATCGCTTCACCGTATAAGAAAATCTTCTCAATCGTATCATTTTCTAGTACTTCAGCAGATTCTTGGTGTAGTTTTGTCGACAAATCGCCTAATTCAAGCATATCTGCAAGTACTAAATATTTTGGTTTACCTTTTGAGTCCATATGCATAAAAGTTTTTAAAACTGTTTTTAACGCTGTTGGGCTGGAATTGTAAGCATCATTTAAAATACGCGCGCCGCTTTTGGTCGTTATCCATTCTAAACGACTTTTAGAACGTTCCATATTTTTAAGCGCTGACTGTATTTTTTCTCCTTCAATACCAATTTCTCTTGCCGCAAGCATCGCCGCCATCGTATTGAAAACATTATGCTCGCCGATAATCGGAACAAAAATTTCTAAATCCGGCTCCCAATTTGTTATAAAAGAGGTCCCTTCTGCTTCAGCGCGAATTTCTAACGGATAAATTTCCGCTGCATCTGATTTACCAAAAGTTAGTTGTCTAAAGTCGCCATCTACATTTCCTAAAAGAAGGTTTTCTTCATGTGGATAAATTAAAATACCGCTTGGATTTAAGCCGGCTGTAATTTCGAGTTTTGCTTTGGCAATTTCTTCACGCGAACCAAGGTATTCAATATGAGCCTCGCCGATATTAGTAATAATCGCAATATCAGGTTTTGCAATTTTTGACAGCACTTCGATTTCATGACGATGATTCATCCCCATTTCAAGTACAGCCACTTCTGTATCTTCCGGCATCGTTAAAATAGTATAAGGTAAACCAATATGATTATTAAAATTCCCGCCCGTATAGTGCACTTTATAAGTCGTTTCAACAATTGCTGCCATAATATCTTTTGTAGTCGTTTTCCCATTGCTGCCAGTGATTGCAATTACTTTAGGTTTTACTTGCTGAATGTATTTCGCTGCCAGCTCTTGAAGTGCTAGCAAAGTATTTTCCACTAAAATAACCGGGAAATCAGTTGGTGGATTTGGTACATCTTTTTGCCAAAAAGTCGCTACCGCTCCCATTTCTCGTGCCTGACTTACGAATTCGTGCCCATCGCGTAAATTCCCTACAAACGGAACAAATAAATCTCCTGACTTTATTTGCCTTGTGTCAAAACAAATGCCAGTAATGACGACATCGCGAAATGTATCTACATGGATGGAACTATCTAACATTGCTACTACTTCGCCTACTGTTTTTTTCAAATTAAATCGCTCTCTTCCATAAAAAAGCAGCTTCCGCATCTGAAAACTGCTTTCTTGTTTATTTTAGTCTTCTAATTTATATTTAAGTGCATTTTTAGCTGCGTGGCGTTCTTTTGCCAAATCAACTAATCGTTCAATTAGCGCTCCGTATGGTAAGCCAGTTTCCTGCCAAAGTAGTGGATACATGCTATATGGTGTGAAACCAGGCATTGTATTTACTTCATTTAAGAACAACTGATTATCTTCCGTTAAGAAAAAGTCAGCACGCACGAGCCCGCTTGCATCAAGTCCTAAGAAAGCTTGAACCGCATATTCTTTCATTTGTTCTAAAATTTCTGGTTCTACTTCTGTTGGAATAATTAATGCAGTGTTGTTGTCTTGATATTTTGCTTTGTAATCATAAAACTTAGCAACAGCACCTTCTGGCAAGATCTCACCAGGAACCGAGCAAACCGGTGTATCATTTCCAAGCACGCCCATTTCGATTTCACGAGCAACCACACCTTGTTCAACGACAACACGACGGTCGTATAAAAATGCTTCAGTCATCGCTTCAATTAACTCTGTTTTGTTCGTTGCTTTACTAATACCAACACTTGAACCGAGATTCGCTGGTTTCACGAAGACTGGATATGTAAGCACTTCTTCCATTTCAGTAACCATTTCCTCTTGATAGTTTTTCCAATCAATTAAACGCACCGCAACTGCTGGAACTTGTGGAATACCAGCATCTGCAAAAATTTTCTTCATCACGATTTTATCCATTGCTGCTGATGAAGCTAGGACACCATTGCCAACGTAAGGAATATTTAAAACTTCGAACAAGCCTTGAACAGTTCCATCTTCTCCGTTTGGACCATGTAAAAGTGGAAATACGACTGTTTCTTGTCCGTCAGCTTCTAAAACAGCTGGGCTAATTGCTTCCCCTTCTGATTTTTCTGATTCAGCTGTAGCAAGTTTCACTCTATCTGTAGCCGAGAAACGTAATTGCTCGACAAAATCTAATTTTCCAGAAAGTAGCGGTCCTTGAACCCACTCACCTTCGTTTGTAATATATATTGGTTCAGCTTCAAATTTTTCTAAATCTAAAGCATTGATTACTGAAAATGCTGTTTGTAAAGAAACCTCGTGTTCAGCAGATTTTCCACCGTATAATAAAATTAACTTGGTTTTCATAATACCCCTCCGTCATTATTCGCTTTATCTATTTTACCATGTTTTAGCAAGATGAAAAGACATAACTAAAAAATAGGTTGAAAAAATCTTCATTTTCGAATAAGAATGACGTGCTCTTATTCCAAAAAGATCTTTTTCAACCTATTTTATTTAAACACCAGATGTTAATTTTAGACCGACAACGCCAGCAATAATCATCGTAATGAAGAGCAGTTTCCCAACACTCTTACGCTCTTTGAAGACAATCATTCCGAGTGTGACACTACCAACAGCCCCAATTCCGGTCCAAATCGCATAACCCGTACCAATCGGAATTGTTTTAAGTGCGAGAGATAATAAGAAGAAGCTCGCTGACATAAAGATAACGGTGAGTATCGCAAATCCGAGACGTTTAAATCCGTCTGATAATTTCAGCATGACAACAAAGACCATTTCACACAAACCTGCTACGAGTAAAAATATCCAATCCATCGTTATTTAGCCTCCTTCTCAGACTCATTGCCATCTACTAACTTAAGGCCAATAATTCCTGTTAATAGTACGATTAGGGAAATAATTTTCCAAAAAGAAACGCCTTCTGAAAGAAAAATCATTCCAATAATCGCCGTACCAGCAGCCCCAATTCCGGTAAACACTGCATACGCCGTCCCAATTGGAATCGACTTCATGGAAATCGAAAACAAACCGAAACTAACTATTAGAAACGCTATCGTTAAAAGGCTCCACCCTAACATCGTAAAGCCATGCGATTCTTTCAGCCCAAAAGCCCAAACAATTTCTGATAATCCTGCCATTATTAAATAAATCCAAGCCATTTTCCTTACCTCCAATTTATCCGAGTAAACTTGCGAGAACTTCCCAAGCGGATTTCCTACGCAACTCAAATTCCGTTTCATCATAGATCCCGTGCTCGACGCTAAGCCCATCGAGTAACGCATAGAACACATGCATCCATCTTATTAAAGCATCTTCAGAGAGAGCCGGCTCAAGCGTTTTTCGTAAAATATCATTTGTTAACTGCTCATAAGTCCTCGTCTCTTCTTTTAACTCTTCAAAAAGAGACTTTGGTGGATAAAATACCGCTCGTTGGAAAAACTTCTTCTCATCAGGACTTCTTGAAAAATCAGTCGCAACAAAAAAGATTGTCCGCAGTTTTTCTTCTCCTACTAGCGCTTCTTCATCAGCTACTTTACTTAATTCGCTTAGTTCTGTGTGGATGCTATCTTGATACACTTCCATAAAAAGCGCTTCTTTAGATGGAAAGTGGGCATACAACGATGGCGTTTTAATCCCTACAGCTTTTGCAATTTCAGAAAGGGCCGTCCCATCATATCCTTTTTCTGCAAAAAGGGTTAATGCTACTTCTTTAATAAGTTTTTTCGTCATTAGAATAATCCTCCTAACTAACGTTCATTAGTTAAATTCTATCAAATAAAAAACCAAACGTAAAGGAAAAGGTTTGATTTTTTATTTTTCGATATATTTCCATTCATTTTGTTTTAAATCATAGACTAATTTTGCAACTTCTTCTTCGTAGTAAATTTTTGAAGTTATTTCTAGTTCAGTCATTTCTTCCGTAAGACCGAGGCCAATTGGTACTTCGATTTGGGTTCTAGTTCTAACGACATCATCCATTGCGATACAAGCACCGTCTTTGAAATGATCGGACATTTTTTTGAGTAACTCAACTGGTGGTTCAGAAACATATTTTTTCTTTCCAAACGAAAAAATGCCTTTCTCATTAACGAGTTCCGATGTTTTCCGGGCAATGACATAACTTAGCAACATATAAAAATGATTTAAATTTCGATAATATACTTTATTGTAGCGACCGTCTTCTCTCGTTAAATAAACAAAATTATTTTGTAATTTATAGTAAAAAGGAGAACGAAGGTGGCGTCCCGTATGCGCAAGATAAAGCATCTCAGCCACTTCTTGCGGTGTAAGTTGGTTTAAAAGTTCCACATCTTCAAAATCAATCCAACAAAGTGGACTGAAATTTTCTTTAGATATATTTGTCAAATCGCCTGGCTCTAAGTAATGGAAAGCCGTGTGTGCATTATAAGACGCATCTTCCATATTATGTTTGATTAACAATATATTTTCAGGCGGTTGCCCAACGCCATTTAAAAAATCACAAAAAGAAATGCCGCTTGTCGCCACATTGTTAATAACATGATCAATATGAACATAAATAGATTGTTGATTAACTGCTTCTTTTTTCATGTATTTGCCTCACTCTATTTCTATTTTCTTCATTCACAGAAGTCTTCCATACCATCATACAACATTTTCGCTTAAAAAGGATAACAGAAACATCAAAACTTAATGACTAATTTATGACAAAGAAAAAAAGTGGAGTAATTTTACATGCGAATTCTATCGTTTTTCGTAACTTCACTTACAAAAAACGCAGATAAATAACATATAAAAAGCCTCCACTTCTCGATTTTATTGCAATCGAAGTGTCATATTCGGCATCGCTTTCCCGCTTACCGATTTCCATATATCTTTTCGGGATTTGGTTTTTTCAACCACAATACCTTTTTCTTTGAGCTGACGGATTACTTGATTCAAATCTTTTTGATTATTATCCAAACTCATCACTCCATCTTCCAAATTAGTTTTCATTCTTTTCATTATCTCTCTTTCCTTACTTTACCATATTCTCTTTAGTAAAAATACCCTATTAATCTAAAAACTAACCTAAATTCGTGACTTTTTTCAAGAAAGCGTTTGAAAACCGAATTTTTTTGGATAATATCGTATTAATATAAAGAATAATTGCCTTTTTCACATAAAGTTTCCTATGTGTTTTTACAATCCTTTCTTACAATTATAAAATATAATAACTAATAATAGTTAACTAAAAGTAAAAAAGTCGCTATTTTGTGACGGAATTGTGAAAAGAGAAAAACATAAAATCTTTTTAAGCTACCTGATTGTGAATATACAGCCATTATGTATGAAATCAACTATAAAAATGTAATTCTTATCTTCACATTATTGTCACTGATTTTCTCTTATACTTCCTATATAATAAGGTACATACATCAGACATCGGAGGAATTACATGAAAAGACGAATTATTATCATCTGTGCCACAGTTATTACAACGTTTAGTGTAACTGGGACCTATCTCTATCTAACAAGCCAGCAAACTTCCGCTCCAGAAAGAACCTCTAGTATGACAAAAAAAGACCTTCCAACCTCTAAACCCAAAGATTCCAACCAACATGATAAAGACAAAAAAATCGGTTCAAATAAAGAAAACTTCAAACTAGAAACTGGTTTTGGCAATAAAACATTAGAAGTTGGTAGATTAACTGGAAGAGTTTCACAGGAATCTGTTAATCAAAACAAAAATTTCGAAATTAAATTAACAAACGACAAAACAGCAGCAGCGAAAAAAAAGGGAAGTTCTAAGCTGAATAACACTACACCGAATAACACTTTGCCGAGTAAAGCAAAACCTGGGAAAGTAAATCCAGGTAAACAAAAACCGACCGAAGAGGCGCCAATCCAAGATATAAACTTTTATGACAAAGAACGAGTAATGGACCCAATTGACGCACAACTAGAATCATTGGATATAGCGGCTCTTGAAGAAAAAGAGCATCTCGTAATTGGAGCTGACATTGCCAAACTTCAAAATTTAATTACAACTAACCAATTGAGTTATAAAGAATTAGCCGGAATTTACCTCAACCGAATTAAAAAGCACGATCAAAATGGGATTATGTTAAATGCAATAACAGAAATTAACCCTACTATTATTGCTGAAGCAGAGCAACTTGATAATCAAAATGAATCAAATAAACCAGCTTTATACGGCATGCCTGTCGTTTTAAAAGATAATATTGGTACTATTACCCTGCCAACAAGTGCCGGTACTGTAGCCCTTAAAGATTGGGTAATGGAGAAAGACGCGGCTATCGTAGACAAACTTAAAACAAACGGTGCTTTAATTCTAGGAAAAACTAATATGTCAGAATGGGCAGCTGCAATGGACGACGGAGTACCAAATGGCTACTCAGGAAAAAAAGGGCGTAGCAAAAATCCTTACTCTTCCGAACTAGATCCACTTGGTTCAAGCTCTGGATCTGCAACTGCTGCTACTTGTGATTTTGCTGCAATTGCGATTGGAACAGAAACAAATGGTTCTATCATTTTACCAGCAGGAGCTCAATCTGTTGTTGGCTTTAAACCCAGCCAAGGCCTTGTAAGCAACGAGGGAATTATCCCACTCTCAAGTAGATTTGATACGCCTGGTCCACTTACAAGAACAGTTACAGATGCTTATTTAACAACCAATGTTTTAATGGATGAGGCAAGTCAAACACCACTTTCCAAAGATGCGCTAAAAAACAAGCGGATTGGACTACTGTCTGATGATGAAAGCAATGAAGAAACAGCCATCCTAAAGAAAATTAAAAAAGATTTAACAACTGCTGGCGCAACGGTTATAGAGGGCATCACACTGGAAGAATTAGAACAAGTGGATGCTGATTATATCACTTTATTAAATGCCGATTTCAAACGAGATCTTAATCAATTTTTACAAATTAATCGTTCTCCTATGTCAACTTTAGAATCAATTATCGCTTTTAACAAAATAAATCCTACTAGAAATATGAAGTTCGGTCAAAGTGAACTAGTAGCATCGCAGAATAATACAATGACGAAACAAGAAGCGGATAACGTAGCTAATGACCTCATTCATATTACACAAAACGAACTGGATTCTGTGTTACAAAATGAAAGATTAGACGCTATCGTATCAGCAGGTGTCGGCGGGTCTGTGAAGTTCCTAGCTCCAATCGCTGGAAATCCGGAACTCACTATCCCAGCTGGCTATGACACTGAATCAAATCAACCTAAGAGCTTAACTTTTGTCTCTAAGCGAAATACGGACATAGCTTTACTAAATATGGGATATGCTTACGAACAGATTTCAAAGAATCGAAAAAATCCCGTTTTAACAAACCAATAAAAAAGCAATATGCCTGAATAATACAGGCATATTGCTTTTTTATTATAAAACTTTGTCTAAGAAACTAATTGTTCTTTCGTTTGTAGGGTTGTCAAAAATATCAGCTGGCTTTCCTTCTTCCACGATATAACCGCCATCCATAAAGATAACACGGTCGCCAACTTCGCGAGCAAAGCCCATTTCGTGGGTAACAATCATCATTGTCATTCCATCTTTAGCTAGCTCTTTCATTACTCCAAGAACTTCCCCGACCATTTCAGGGTCAAGTGCGGAGGTTGGTTCGTCAAATAACATAATATCTGGGTCCATTGCAAGAGCTCTGGCAATCGCAACCCGTTGTTTTTGTCCACCAGATAGTTGATTTGGAAACTCGTCTGCTTTTTCTTTTAGCCCAACTTGCTCAAGTAAACGAAGCGCGTTACTTTTCGCTGCTTCTTTATCCATTTTTTTCAGTTCTACAGGAGCTAAAGTAATATTTTCTAAAACAGAAAGATGCGGGAATAAATTAAAATGTTGAAAAACCATACCGATGTTTTCGCGAACTTTATTAATATCTACTTTTTTATCTGTAATATTAAAATCGTCTACAACAACTTCACCAGCTGTTATTTCCTCTAAGTTATTCATGCAACGAAGAAAGGTACTTTTACCAGAACCAGATGGCCCGATTACGCAAACTACTTCGCCTTCTTTTACTTCTATATCAATGCCTTTTAGCACTTCATTCGCGCCAAAACTTTTTTTAAGACCTGTTACTTTAAGTTTAGTCATTTCGTAATCTCCTTTCCAAACGATCGGACACTTTCGTTAAAATGGTAATGACGATTAAGTACATAATTCCAATGATAAGCCAAGTCCATGTACTTTCAAACGTACGCGCCATAATAATTTTACCAGATTGTGTTAATTCGACGAGCCCAATTGCCGACATGATCGACGTATCTTTCAAAGTGATAACGAACTGGTTGATAAAGGATGGAATCATCATCCGAATTGCTTGTGGTAGAACGACTTTCATCATTGCTTTTTTATGTGGTAAGCCAAGACTTCTTGCTGCTTCCATTTGTCCTTTGTCGACAGATTGAATCCCGCCACGTACAATTTCGACCATATAAGCACCGGCATTTAAGCTTAGCGCAATGACCCCTGCCAAGAATACTGGCATCCTAAAGTCGAGCGCTGCTGGAATACCAAAGTAGAAGAAGAATGCTTGAACAATTAATGGTGTTCCACGGAAAATATCTACATAAACTGTTGCAATCCCACGTAGAATTTTACTATTGCTCACTTTCATAAAGCCAAATGTAATACCGATAATGAAGGCAATAATTAATGAAACAACGGCTAGACGAATAGTCAACCACATTCCAGCTAAAAGTGCTGGCCAGGAAGATTTAATAATACCCATGAAGCCTTTTTCAGTAGTATTTTCTTTAACAGCGTCTTTTCCTAAATAAGTTTCAAGGATTTTATCGTATTCGCCGCTAGCTTTAATATTAACAAGGCCGTCATTGAATTTCTTTAAAAGTTCTTGATTTTGGCCTTTATTAACGGCAAAACCATATGAATTCCCTTTTTCTTTTTCAGTAACGATTTTTAAGCCGTTTCCTGTTTGCACGCCATAAGCGAGTACTGGATAATCATCAAAACATGCAACTGAATTTCTTGTTTTAACATCATCATACATTTGTGCTGAATCATCAAATACAACAATATCAAAACCGTATTTATCTTTTATTTTTTCAGCAAAAGCGTAACCTTCTGTACCTGTTTTAACGGCTACTTTTTTGCCTTTTAAATCATCATAATTCTTGATTTCGTCGTTATCTTTCAGGATTCCCATAACAACGCCAGAGTCAAAGTACGGATCAGAGAAATCGAATTTTTGTTTCCGTTCGTCTGTAATACTCATTCCAGCGATTACGCCGTCTACTTGATTAGCTTCAAGTGCTTGAACGGCTGCATTGAATCCCATTGCTTTAATTTCATATTTAAAATTTTGATCTTTGGCAATGGCTTTAAGAATGTCCATGTCAATCCCGACATGTTTCCCATCTTTTTCAAATTCGAAAGGTGCAAAAGTAGTATCTGTACCAATCAAGTATGTTTCTTCTGCGGCTTTTGCATTTAACCCGTTTCCTGTGAAAATGAACATGGCAACACATGCAACTGCCATTGTTAGTATGAAGCGTGAAAATTTCTTCATATTGTGTCCTCCCTCTATATGTGTTTAGCTATAATTAATTATTTTATGTAGCATTAATTTTTTTCCGTACTCGTAAGATTTTACCATAAGGCTAGATTATTGACCATAGTTATTTATGATAAGATTTTCAATACAGCAAAACAAAGAAGCTAATCAGTGAAAGCTAGCTTCTAACTGTTTTTCAATTGGTTTTCAAAATCGTATTCTTTCATCTTAGCATATGCGGCATACGTGCTCTTAGCGTTTTCGATAGCTAAATTAAGCTGTTTCTTCTTTCCACCTTTTTGCGGGAAGGAAGAAGCCTTACGGAGCGGCTCTTTCAAAGTAATTTTATCGATTTTTTCTGCGATTAGCAACTCTTTTGGTTGGATGTTATTTGGGTCTTCGTAAAATTGGTTGATAAAATTGGCTAAGTCTTCTTGAAGCGAATTTTCGATTGGAAATACATGCCATTTACTACCGTTGATTGCACCATTTCGGACGAAGAAAACGAAAACACTTAAATGATTATCTTGTTCATAACAGCCGATAATATCCCGATTTTTTAGTCCGGGGAAAATAATATGTTGTTTTTCGATGGTTTCATTAATAGCATGGATTTTATCGCGTAGTTCAGCAGCTCTTTCGAATTCCAGTTTTTCGGTGGCTGCTTCCATGTCTTTAGTGAGCTTCCCCTTCACGCCTTTAACATCGCCTTCAAGAAAACGACTAATTTTTTGAATTTGTTTTTTATATACAGCCGGTTCAATTTCCGCTTGGCAAGGTCCTAGACAAAGTCCTAAATGATAGTACAAACACGGACGTCCCGGCTTTCCGTCACATCTACAAAGCGGATATAATTTTTCAATAAGTTCTACCGTTTGCCTTGCTGAAAACCGACCAGGATATGGGCCGAAGTAGTGCGCGCCATCTTGTTTCACTTCAAATACAACTTCGATATGCGGATTTTTCTCATTCGTGATTTTAATATAGGGATAACTCGTTCCTTCTTTTAACTGGATATTGAAAGGAGGTTGATATTTTTGAATTAAAATCATCTCGAGAAGTAGTGCCTCTTTTTCGGAAGTAGTGATAATTAGTTCTAAATCACGAATTTGTCTTACAAGTCTTGCTGTTTTACCGATTTGTTTACTATGAAAATAAGACTTTACACGGTTTTTTAAACATTTAGATTTGCCAATATAAAGTATTTCGTTATTTTCATCTCTATAAATATAGCAACCTGGTGATTCAGGTAATAAGGTTAATTTGGTTTGTAATTTGTCATCCAAAGGGCTTCCCCTCCTTCTAGAACATCTATTCTATTCCTACTTGCTGTTTTTGTAAAGACGAAAAAAGAACTAGCCTAGGCCAGTTCTTCTTATTCGTTATTTTCCCCAAACGTCTTCTGCGATTTTGACGACGTAACGTAATTTGTTCCATTGCTCTTCTTCACTTAAAATATTGCCTTCTTCTGTAGAGGCGAATCCGCACTGTGGGCTAAGGCATAATTGGTTTAGCGGCACAATCTCACTCGCTTCTTTAATTCGTGCTTTGATTGCCGTTTCATCTTCTAAATCCCCTGTTTTAGAGGTGATTAAGCCGAGAACGATTTTCAAATCTGGGCGCGCTACATATTTTAGTGGTGAAAAATCTCCAGAACGTTCATTATCATATTCTAAAAAGAAACCATCGATATTTAGTTTGCCAAATAATGTTTCTGCAACTGGTCCATAACCGCCTTCTGCTATCCATGTAGAGCGGAAATTCCCACGACAAATGTGCATCGTAATAACCATATCTGCTGGTTTATACTTGATAGATTCATTGATAAGCGTTTTATATGTTTCTTGCAGTGTATCGGGGTCAAAACCTCGCTCACGCACGACTTCACGCTGTTCATCAGAGCATAAATAGCTCCACGATGTATCATCTAATTGTAAATAACGACAACCGGCATCATAAAAGGCTTGAATCGCTTTTTGATAAGCAGCCGCTAAATCAGCCACAAATTTATCAGCATCGTCTATATATGGCTGATACTCCATGTCACCACGATAATGAAGCATCGCCGGACTTGGAATCGTTTGTTTTGCTACATGATTTTCACCAACGGCTTCTTTTAGGAAAATAAAATCTTCTATAAATGGATGCGTCGTGAAATCAATTGGACCTGTAATTTTCACCGAATGAGATTTTGTTTGGACTTTGCTAAATTGAATGCCTCCCGCCGCATCGTATCCTTCTACCCCATCCAAATTCTCTAAGAAATCAAAATGCCACCAAGCGCGGCGAAATTCGCCATCAGTAATTGCTTTTAAACCCACTTCTTTTTGTTTTTCAACAATGTACTTGATTTCTTCATTTTCAATTTCACGTAATTCTTGAGTTGTAATTTCGCCACTTTGGAATTTCTCGCGTGCCTCTTTAATTGCCTTTGTCCGCAAAATACTTCCAACATGATCTGCATAAAATGGTGCCACTTGATTCATTTTCTTCTCCTCAATTCTAGTTATTTTTATGTACAAAAAAACTTTCCCCCAAAAGACAGCTTTTAAGGGAAAGAGTGATTTACCTGTTTCGCGTGCCTTATCTGTCAGTGATACTGCTGGATTTGGCACCGTGAAAAGTCCGGTTGCCAAGGCTTCACTGGGCCAGAACCCTCCACCTTTCTTGATAAGTTACTATGTAATTGGTTCTTATTATATCGTTTACTTCTTGTAATTGTCAAATTTATTTCTGAATATTTATGCTTCTGCGATAACTTCGATTTCAATGTCAGCATCAAGCGGTAACTTGGCTACTTGGAAAGCACTTCTCGCTGGGAAATCGCTGGAAAAGAAAGTAGCGTATACTTCATTCACAGCTGTAAAATCATTTAAATCTTTGAAGAAAACGGTCGCTTTAATGATTTTGTCTAGTCCAGAACCAGCTTCTTCTAGTACGGCTGCTAAATTTTTAAAAGCTTGCTCAGCTTGTTTTGTTGCGCCTTTTGCTAATTCTCCAGTTGCTGGGTTAATACCAAGTTGACCTGATGTGAAAATAAGTCCATTCACTTTTACAGCTTGTGAATATGGTCCGAGTGCTTTTGGGGCTGACGAGGTTTGAATAATTTCTTTTGCCATTTTATCCCTGCTTTCTTTTGTGGTATGCTTTTATTCTAATCAATAAAGTTAGTTTTAGCAATAAAGGGGGATTTCCAGATGATTTTAACGATATATTTAATCGCGATAACACTTATTTCTTTTCTATTATTCGCTGTTGATAAACGGAAAGCAATTAAACACGCATACCGGATACCTGAGTCGGTACTACTGCTCTCTGCATTTCTTGGTGGTGCCTTTGGTAGTTGGATGTCGATGCAGTTGTTTCACCATAAAACGCAAAAGCCGAAGTTTCGGATTTTAGTTCCGCTTGCGATGGTTTGGACTGTAGGGGTTTTGGTTTGGTGGTTGTACTGAATTAACAAGCTAAATTTGTCGATTTTTTAGCTTTTATAATGTTCAAATTCCCAGCAGAAATAGTTTTGCAGTGCTTGACATGAGTCATTCCAATTGTCTTTTAAACATGATTTCTATCTTTGATAAAAGTAATTCATAGCTATATTTTAACAGTCTTTTTGTACAGTTCTTAAAATTAGTAAAACACTATAACAAATCTATTATGTCTAATAGTAAAAAATACCGACCAGAGAAAACTGGTCGGTATTTTTATTCTTACTATCTTTTATTAGTTTTTCCTTCTTAATTTCTTTCTACCTCTCATTACCAACAAGAGCATGCTTAGAACAAGTAAGCTCATGCCTGTCCAGATTACCCAAGTGTTTGTTTGGTCACCTGTTTTTGGTAATGGTTTTGCTGCTTCATATGTTGTTGTATGTTGCTTGTTATCAACTACTTTTAATGGTGTTTTTTCTACTGATGGTTTTACTGGATTTGTAGGTCCTGTTGGGTCTGATGGGTCAACAGGTTTTACATTTTCTGCTTTTACTTGAATGTTAGCTGTAACAGAAAGTTGTTCCTTCCCTGCATCTGCAGTTCCTTCATTTGGATCATACGTGTAAATCACTTTGTAGATACCAGCTTTATTTACATCTACTTTACCATCTACTTGGATTTTGGAGAAAGGAATTGCTACACCATCTCGGTTTGTCGCACCTATAAAATTAGCTTCTGCTTCCCATTTTTCTCCATGTGGGATAACGCTATCTTTTACAGTGATTTGAGCTTGGTTTTGGATCACAGTAATATGGGCTACTTTTTTCACTCCATCATAGATATAGCTTACTTCATATGCGCCTGCTGTTTTAGAATCAACTTGACCGGTTACAGTTACATCTTCAAAAGAAATTTGGTCGCCTTTTTTATTTGTAGCGTTATCGAAGTTGTCTTCTGCTTTCCATTTATCTCCTGTATAAATTGTGGAGTCATGCACTTCTAAACTTGTTTTCCTTGGACTTACAGTGAGATTAATTGTTTTCGAAACACCACCATAACTATAAGTCACTTGGTAAACACCAACTGTTTCTAAATCAACAGTCGGATTTTCTGAAACGTTGATATTTTGCCAATCTACTGTATTTCCATCTTTATCTTGTGCACTGTCAAAATTATCTTTGGCATCCCAGCTATCTCCCACATAGATTTCAGAATCATGCGCGTTCACTGCTGTTAAGATGTCTTTTACTTGGATATTAATTGTTTTTGAGACACCGTCATATGTGTACGTTACTGGATATGTTCCAGCTTTGTCTGTATCAACAGTTCCTTTAACTTCGATATCAGCAAAAGCGACGGAATTGCCATTTTTATCAAGCGCACTGTCAAAGTTATCTTCTGCATTCCACGCATCTCCTACATAAATCGCGGAATCATGCGCGTTCACTGCTGTTAATTTAGCTTTCACAGTTAAAGTGATTTTTTTCGATACTTTGCCATACTTGTAAGTGACTTCGTAAGCACCTGCTTTAGCTGTATCAACGGTTGGTTTTTCTGTGACTGTAACATCTTCTAGGTCAACCGCGTTACCATCTTTGTCAAAAGCACTATCGAAGTTATCTTTAGCATCCCATGCATCTCCTACATAAATAGTAGAGTCATGAGCACTGATACCTTCTTTATTTTCTAAAACAGTAACTGTAATAGTTTTCGAAACGCCATCGTAGCTATAAGTGATGGTATTAGTACCAGCTTCATTTGTATTAACATTTCCTGCCACTGTTATATCAGCAAAAGCGACGGAATTACCATCTTTATTAAGCGCACTATCAAAGTTGTCTCCCGCATTCCATGTGTCACCTGTATAAATCGTGGAATCATGCGCGTTCACTGCGGTTAATTTAGCTTTGACAGTAACATTAATTTTTTTAGAGACACCATTATATGTGTAAGTTACTGGATACGAACCAGCTACTGCAGTGTTTACAGTTCCTGTAACTGTCACATCGCTAAACGCTACATTAGTTTCGCCTTCTTTATTTGCTGCACTATCAAAGTTGTCTTTCGCTTCCCATGTGTCTCCTACATAAATAGTAGAATCATGTGCGTTCACTGCTGTTAAATCTTCCGCTACAGTTACTTGAATAGTGACTGAGACTGTTTTGCTATCTTTAGTTATCGTGTAAGTTAATGGATACACGCCACCTTGATTAGAGCCATTTTTTATTGCATTAAGTTGTGTTTGGTTCACTTGTACTAAGTCTAAACGATCTTCGGCACTTGAATTAACACCGTCTTTTACCTCTTCAAAGGCTGCTGTTTTTGCGAGAGTTAGTGCCTGTGCTTTCGTTAAATCAGTGGCTTCTTTGTACTCCATCGAAAAGTCAGTCGCACCCATGGTATAACCGTCTTGTTGCGCAACTGTTCCCTCAGTTCCAGTAACATATAGTGGAGCTTTGGAGCTTTGTTCTGTTCCAAAAATATCTTGAATTGTAATCGTTAAATCCGTTACATCAATCGTTTTATCATTTGTGGAAACGCCAACTACAGCTGCTGAACCATCTGCTAATGTTTGTACTGTTGCCACTTTTGTATCTGCAACAGTCCATTTGTAACCATTTGTTGTTGCTTTAATATTTTTAAAGAAGCTTGGTTCAATAGTATCTTCGGCAGCTTGTCCAGTTGTTGAAGCTACTTTTGGTAATGTGATTTCTAAATTGCGACCCATTTGCACTCGTTTTTCATTTAGGTTAACTTTTAAATCTTGTGTAGGATTATAAGCGTAATAACCTGCATTTGCGTATTGTGAGCTTGGTTGCGTTGGATCGATTTGTTTCACCCAACCTTTGTCTGCTCCGCTGTATGGAACATCACTATCTAGTGAAATATCTTTACCAATATTTTTCAACGTATATTGATAGCCAGCTTTGTCTGGGAATTTCACTGCATAATTACCATAACCAACGCCATCATTGTAATCAAAACTGTATTTACCGTTGCTATCTGTTGTGGCAGTTACATTTTTGTCTCCTACTTTGGCAGGTTGATAAACAGATGTGGATTCATTCCATTTGTACAACTCAACTGTTTCATTCGCTAAAGGTTCATCGCCTTTATCTTTTTCATACAAACCATTAACATCTTTATCATTAAATAACATACCGGCTACTTCGCCAATTACTAATTCAGCACCTACTTTTGTTCCAGATAATGAACCAGCGAACGTATTAGTAATTACACGGTAATACGGGTTGTAGATATCACGTTCACCAATTTTGTTGCCTTCTGTTGCTGAATCAAATGTTTCATCTACTTTAAGTGGTACTTTGAAGGTTTGTGTTTCACCTGCATTAATTTTCGTTTTAACTTTGATTCGGACCATATTTACTTTTTCATAGTCAGAAACTGTATTTGAGTATATGCTGGTAGAATCGTAATTGTTTTCTGTTGCATTTGTTGCATAACTAATGTCGAATTGGTCTTGTTGATCTGAACTAACAGGTAGTGCTCCACTTAGTTTCATATCCCACTTGAAAGGTTCACTTTGGAATTTAGATCCGAAGTCTTGACCAGTTTTTGGAATTGGGATATAAAGCTCAAATTCACTTGCTTCTCCGTTAGAAGCATTCGTAATTTTAACTGTGTAGTCCGCATCCGTTCCTGGTGTGAAGTAGGAAACCGTACTGTCTTCTCCTTCTACATAGGCAGCTTTAGCTCCTTCTCCAGCCACGCTTAAGAAGGTTTCTACAGCAACTGTATCTTGTTTTGGAATACTTAAAGTACTACTATTGACAGAAAGTAATCTTTCATTGTCCCTGCCATTTTTATTTACATCTAGCCCTACATCTGAAAAAGAATTAGTAGAAATTGCCGGAGTAACATTTGGGCCACCCCATGCAATGACCTCCTGTGCATCCATATTAATGCTTTTATCTAAAGTTACATCAAACGTTGTATCGTAACTGACATTTAGAAATTTATGTTTAGTAGGATAGCCGACATATACTCCCACTGATACATCCGTTGTTTTTAAGAGGTATACTTTGTCTCCATTATTTGCCGTTTCTTGTTCAACTGTGAAATTAACATCTTTCCCATCCTGATCAGTCAGTTTAATAGAAGAAGGTTGAATTGTTGTACCTTCTATAGCACGTAAATAAACTTCCGGATCATTGAGGACCGTTCTTGTTCCATAAGGATAATCAAATAACGCTAATATAGCTTTTGTGTTGATAGTTTCTCCTGCACTTGCTGTTTTCACCTTTGTACCAGCTTTATTATAGAAAGCTGCAGTACCATTTGCTGCTGTACTTTCTGCACTTGAAACTTTATAAGTTGATATGCCAGATGTTTTCGTGTTAGCTTCATCATCTGCGTCCCAAATTGCGCCTTCAAATTGGACAGATGTAATGCCCGGCTTGAGTTTACCGTAAGAAGTAGTGGAGTCCCAACGATAAGTGGCCGAAGCTGCTGTATTCTGATATCCAGGCGCAAAATCTCCCACATTTGCTTTTACTTCTGTGAAATATTCCCCATCTTCAAGTCCAACTGCTTTTGCATCTAGTCGATACATTTGGTTATTAGTTTTAGTAAGCGCCCCTTCAAATGTTCGAAAAGCGTCGTTTAAATTTGTTTTATACTGTACTTCACTGATTTTGTTTCCTGAAATGGTGCTATCAAAAGGAATATTAACCATATAAGCTTCCCAGTTAGGATCAAATTTAATTTGATACATTTGATTTTTTTTCACACCAGCACTATCTTTATTATTGATTTGGATGCTACCAGCCCAAGTTTCGTTATCTGGATTGAGTTGACCATTTCCTGTCTTTAAACTCAATTTATTTTCGGTAGTATCAACAACTGTACAAGTATCTAGAGGAGCTAAAGTTGTTAAATCGTTAGGATCAGTTGTCAGTGCATCTGATTCAAATACTTCTCCATCATATGTTGTGATAACTGCATGTGGTACTTTTGCTGTGCTATATGTTCCTGCAGGCGTTCCTTTAGGTACTTTATATTTGACTCCATAAACAGAATTACTTACGGGATTATGGTTTAATTGCTTACGATTAACTACTACCTTATTTTCACTTGGGTAATTAGTAATAGTTAAGTTAGAATCTTCCTTTTGAACTGTTCCATCATTATTTACAATATCTACAAACTCCATACCTTCTGGGTAATAAAGCGTTACCTCGATATTTTTAGCATTGTAAGTTGCTGCTCCACGGCTGTCTATACTATTCAATCCATTCACGACAGAGTAAGATTTTGTATAGTTATAAGAGTCCGTTGTATCTGTACTTGCAAGGACTTCTGATAGTCTTTTATTATTATACCAAGTTCGAAACATTGTTTTTACATGATCTTGGTTAGCATATCCTACAACTTTGTTTCCTTCCGCACGAATTGCTTGTTCTGCAGAAGCAACAGGTGTACTTGCCTCTCCTTTGTATACTTCTGTTTTTACTTGATCTGCTAAGTCAACTGGTCCGTAATATTTAGCTGCATCTACCCGTACAGAAAAAGTAAAGCTCGCTTTTTCAGTTCCTGGACTTAGCTCATAACTTACTGTTCCATACGTAGCTTTATTATATGTTGTTTCTTTATCAGGTACTTTCACCGAAGTAATGGCTATTCCTAGTGGATCACTTGCTCCTAAATGACTCAAAATATCTTTATCCACATTCGTACCAGCCTGATAGTTACTCGGCACTGGCAAAGAAACAAAACGCATTCCATCTGGTAAAGTGAAATTTACTTTTTTGCCAGTAGAAGTATTGTCGCCAAAGTTAACTGTCGCAGTTACTTCTTTAATATCACCGTTCGCCCATGCTGTTTTGTTATAATCTGGTATGTTTAGTTCCACTGTTGTTTGTCCAGATTTAAGTGATTTTATATTTTTATTATTAGAAGGAGATTGAATGTTAGCATCTTCTTTTTCAGTTACCTTCTCTGTTTTAGAATCTTTATTTGCTTCATCGTCAGAAACAATGTCAGATACTTCATAAGAAGCAGTATATGTTTTAGTTTCTGCTTTTTCTTCGCTTGTATTTTGATAGTTAATTAAGAAATTAGTTGTACCATTTTTTTCGGCTTTATAGCTTACTTCTTGGCCTTCTTTCTTCTCTCCATCAGGTGTTTCAATAGTTAAGATTTTTACCTGATCGCTTTTTGGTGTTACTTTAATGGTTAAATCAGCTGATTTTTTGTCTTCTGCCAATTTAGACTGAACTTCATAAGTTAGCTCGTCATTTCCATTTTCTTTTGCAAACACATTAAGGGCTGTTAAATTTAATTGTCCTAATACTAGGAAAAATGCCATTAACAGCACTAAATAATGTCTTGCTTTAGTTACTTTCATCATATAAGAGTTCGCTCCTCCAAGTATATTTTATAGCTGTGAAATAGTGTGTCCTCGCATTTCATTTAATATAATACATACAAGGAACGCCATATGTACACATGACTAGGATGAGTTTTTAAAATAAATAGTAAATATTGCCATTTCATACAAAAGTTCGTCATATAAAAACACGATTTCAGACATATTTTAGACATATTTAGCAAATGAGACACTCTTATAGAAGTAAAAAAACCATTAAAACCCCATGATAGAGCCATCTTTTAAAGTTTTTAATATAATCCTAAAACAGGCATATTAGTGTTATATTGATCGTTTAGTACTTCTATTAGATGGATTTCTATAAGAAATTTATCTATTTTATATACTTGTTATTCACCGATTTCTTTCCAAATATGAAGAAAAAAACACAGAAACCCTTAGTTATTCAAGGAATTTCTGTGTTTATATGAATTATTTAAAAAACTTATTCTGAACTACTTTTATAATCTCCATCATCACAACTGCCGCAAGTGCCAATCCTGCTGCAATCGACCATTCGTGTAAACCAAATGTTGCTGGGATAGAGAAGATTTCGCGAGCTCCTGGTAATACTGTAATTCCGTATAGGACGAAACAAAGTAATACTGCGCCGATGACGTATTTGTTGCTGAAAAATCCTGCGCCAAATGCGGTTTGAACGTTTGAGCGAGCTGCGAATGTTTGTAGTGTACGCGCTAAGATAAGGGTAGTAAATGCCATCGCGACACTCATCTCTGGTGAAATTTGCATACCGATATATTGTGAGATGATAACAGCGATACCGATTAATACACCGCGGCTAATAACGGCACGCATCGTTCCGCCGGCAAAAATACCTTCATTAATATCTCTCGGTTTGCGTTTCATCACGTCAGGTTCTGCTTTTTCCATACCTAATGCGATTGCTGGTAAGGAGTCATTGACTAAGTTAATAAATAGTAATTGTAGTGCTGTGAACGGGTTAATCCAGTCAAGCACTAGTGCAAATAAAATCGCAATAATTGCGCCTAAATTTCCTGCAAATAAGTAGGAGATGGATTTCTTAATATTATCAAAAACCGTTCTACCTACACCGACTGCATCCACAATTGAAACGAAATTATCATCGGTTAAAATCATCGCGGCAGAGTCTTTGGCAACGTCAGTTCCGCTACCCATTGCGACACCAATATCGGCTTGTTTTAAAGCGGGCGCATCATTGACACCGTCTCCGGTCATTGCCGTTATTTTACCTTTTTTCTGCCAAGCTTTGACGATACGGATTTTGTTTTCTGGAGAAACACGGGCGTAAACAGCGATATGTTCTAGTTTTTTATCAAGTTCTTCTTCTGGCATAGCGTCGAGTTCTTGACCAGTTAAAGCGATGTCATCTGCATCCATTAAACCAATATCACGTCCGATTGCTTGTGCGGTTGTTTTATGGTCACCAGTAATCATTACGGTGCGGATACCTGCTTTTTTCGACTCTTCAATCGATGCATAAACAGCTTCACGAGGCGGATCAATCATTGCGGTTAAGCCAACTAGTACGATGTCTTGTTCGTCTTCTAATTTTAATTCAGTTGTATCAGCAGGCATCCGTTTGTAGCCGTAAGCAAGGACCCGGAGCGCCTGATTTGAAAATTCTTCATTTGTTTCTTTTAGTTTCGTTAAAATTTCTTCTGTCATCGGCTTTTCTTCACCGTCAAGGAAAACGTAACTACAGCGCGCGAACATCACATCTGGTCCGCCTTTTGTTAGCATTGCTTTGTTTTCATTAAAGGTGTGAAGCGTAGACATTAACTTACGATCTGAATCAAATGGAATTTCGCCTTCACGGATGAATTTTTCGCGAATTTCATTGTAGTCTTGATTATTTTTATTACTAAAGGCAATTAGCGCTACTTCGGTAGGGTCGCCTAGTTCTTTACCTTCACTGTTAATATTTGAGTCATTACAAAGTACCGCAATATGAATTAAACGACGCTCCCCTTCTGACCAGTTTTCTGGACTATCCGGGAAATTTTCCTTTGTTCCATCTGGTAAAAAGTAATCGACAACAGTCATTTTATTTTGGGTTAATGTACCTGTTTTATCGGTACAAATAACACTTGTGGAGCCTAGTGTTTCAACAGCTGGGAGCTTTCTAATAATCGCATGTTGTTTCGCCATTTTGTTTGTTCCGACGGCAAGTACAATCGTTACAATAGAAGAAAGTGCTTCTGGAATCGCTGCTACAGCTACGGCCACGGCAAACATAAAGGCATTTAAAATCGCTGTTGCCATATCCGCTGAATTGTCGCCGAGTAATACGCGACCAGCCTCAACTGCAAAAATAAGTACACAGAGTGCTAAAATACCAATTCCTAATTTTTTACTAAATGATTCAAGTTTTCGTTGTAGTGGTGTTTGTTTTGCTTCTGCTGTTTCAAGTAGTCCTGCGATTTTGCCGATTTCCGTTTCGCTAGCAGTGCCTGTTACAACAAACATCCCGCGACCATAAACAACGAGGGAGCCACTGAACACCATATTCACACGGTCTCCAAGGCCTACTTCATCAGAAATAGTATCAATATATTTTTCTACTGCTTCGGATTCCCCAGTGAGCATGCCTTCATCGATTTTTAAAGAACCACTTTCGAATAAGCGGCCGTCTGCTGGGACAAAATCGCCTGCATCTAAAATAACTACATCGCCTGGGACGAGTTCGCGCGCATGAATGCTTTGTTTAGAGCCATCGCGAATAACTTTGGCGACTGGCGCAGACATTTCCCGTAAAGCATCGAGTGAACTTTCTGCTTTCCTCGTCTGAACTACGCTAATAATTGAGTTGACAATAAGTACTAAAAAGATAATAAGTGATTCAACTACTTCACCTAAAACCAACTGCACCAAGGCAGCTATGACTAAAACGATAACCATTGGATCTTTAAACGTTTCGAGAAAAAGCTTCCAAAGTGGATCTTTCTTTTTATTCTTCAGTTCGTTAAAACCGTATTTTTCTTGTCGTTTTGTAACCTCACTAGTTGTTAAGCCTTGTTCTGTTGCTTCTAGTTGTTTAAATGTATCTGCCGCGCTTTTGCGGTAAATCTCCAATCATTTCAGCCCCTTCCAATCAATCTATGTGTTAAGTATAACAAATCTTAACAGTGAAATAATATTGATAACATGGAGAATTTACACACTCTTAACAAATAGCGCTTCCAACTTCCTATTTTAGCGAATAAAGGCAAAAAATAGTTGAAACGGACACAAAAAACAACTATACTACAACCAGAGAGATAACTTAGGAGGGCATGGCATGGATAAAAACGAACAAGTCATGGCAAACGTTAGAGATTTATTTAACAAACTCGCATGGATTAACAAAGTGAAAATGGAAAAAGCGCTTGAGGGATACAAACCTTCCGAAGTTCACTGCATTGAATTTATTGCTAAAAACGAGGATCCAAACGTAACTAAACTCGCGGAAGCTTTCTATATGACAAAAAGCGCGATTAGTAAAATCACTAAAAAGTTAATGGATAAAGGATATATTGAAAGTTATCAAAAACCTGAAAATAAGAAAGAAATCTATTTTCGATTAACAACCAAAGGAGCAGAAATCAACCAAGTGCATGATAATTTACATCAAGAGTTTCTGGACCGGGATAAAGTTGTTTTTGAAGATGTTTCTGATAAACAATATGAGGAAGTTTTACAATTTGTGGATAAATATAGCCGTCATTTAGATGTTGAAATGAAGAAAATTTTAGATAGGAAATCAGAATAAACTTAGTAACAGTCTCGCTTTTATTAGTTAGGCTGTTTTTTATCGTTTTATTTTTGTTGACAAGGAAACAAAAAGGAGTTAAGCTATTTATGTTTCCTAGGACACTAATTATATTTCGATAGGAGAATCACATGTCTTCAACTAAATCTTTCATTAATACAAAAACCTTACTTTTTGGTCTTATATCTGTTTTTCTTTGTGGAATGGGCTTCAGTATCATTATGCCTGTAGTTCCTTTTCTAGTTGCACCATATGTAAGTAATTCTAGTGAACAAGCGCTTATGGTGACGCTATTAACATCTGTTTATGCCCTTTGCGTGTTCTTCGCTGCACCTGGACTTGGAGCTTTAAGTGATCGGTTCGGCAGACGTCCGGTGTTACTAATCTGTTTTATCGGTTCGGTAATTGGCTACTTTGTTTTCGGGCTTGGCGGGGCGCTTTGGGTGCTCTTTCTTGGGCGGATTATTGAAGGAATCACTGGCGGTAGTATTAGCACGCTATTCGCTTTCTTTGCTGACATCACGCCCGAAGAACAGCGTACGAAATACTTTGGCTGGGTCAGTGCCGCGGCGGGTGCGGGTGCGGCGCTTGGTCCTGCTTTTGGCGGCGTAATAGCTCATTTTGGATATGCGATGCCGTTTTTCTTTGGGGCGGCTATTACTTTTATTAACTTGGTGTTTGGCTATTTTTACATGCCTGAAACTTTAAAAGAGGAAAATCGCTTAAAACGGATTCCGCTTATACGACTTAATCCTTTCTCGCAACTCCTTAATATCTTGACAATTAAACATTTAGGTCGCTTACTTATTGCGGCATTCTTGATTTGGATTCCAAATGGCTCACTTCAAGCAGTTATGTCTCAATTTGCCATTGATAATTTTAGTTGGAAACCAGCTTTAATTGGTTTAATGTTTTCAATTATGGGGGTTCAAGATATTCTTTCACAAGCCTTTGTTATGCCTAAACTGCTACTTAGGCTTAGTGATAAACAAATTGCTATTCTCGGGATGATTGCTGAAATTGTTGGATATGCGCTTATTGCGGCCTCCTCGATTTTTATCCTTCCTCAGCTGCTAGTCATTGGAATGTTTGTTTTTGGGTTTGGTGATTCGATTTTCGGCCCCGCTTTCAATGGCATGGTTTCGAAATCGGCAAGCGCCAGTGAACAAGGGCGAATTCAAGGTGGCAGCCAAGCGATTCAATCTCTCGCGCGTATCATTGGACCTATTATCGGTGGTCAAATTTATATCACTCTTGGTCACGCTGCTCCCGCCGTTATGGGCGTCATTTTGATAACTGTTGCCATTTTTATTCTCTATAAAAGGACTCGTCCGCAATTATAAAAAAAGGATTCCAAGTTGGAATCCCTTTTTCTTAAATCGTATTAAATTGTGCATCATATAATCGTTTATATGCGCCGTTTTCTTTCGCTAACAGTTCATCATGTGTTCCAGTTTCTGCAATGCCGGTTTCATTTACAACGATAATTCGGTCAGCATGCTTAATCGTTGCAAGCCTATGTGCGATTATTAAAGTAGTCCGACCTTCTGCTAATTCTTCTAATGAAGCTTGAATTACTTGTTCTGTTTCAGTATCCAGTGCGGAAGTTGCCTCATCCAAAATTAAAATTGGTGGGTTTTTTAGAAACATTCGCGCGATTGCTAACCGTTGTTTTTGTCCGCCAGAAAGTTTTACCCCGCGTTCACCAATAATAGTATCTAGACCGTCTGGCATCTCTTCCACCACTTTAGAAAGATGCGCTAGTTTTACGACATGCTCAATTTCTTCATTACTAGCATCTAATTTTCCGTAAGCGATATTTTCACGAACAGTACCGGAAAATAAAAAGACATCTTGTTGCACTACGCCGATTTGCGCTCGTAAGGATGGCAAAGTGAAATGTTTAATATTTTCGGTATCAATAGTAATTTCACCATCTGAGACATCATAAAAACGTGGCAGTAAATTACAAATCGTCGTTTTCCCAGCACCACTTGGTCCAACAAATGCGACTGTTTCGCCAGCTTTAATCGAAAGGTTAATATGACTTAAGACATTTTTTCCGTCGCTGTATTCAAAAGAAACATCTTTATATTCAATGTCACCGCGGAAAGCTGAAGCCGGTTTAGCATCTTTTTCATCTTGAATTGCGGGCTCCGTATCCATCACTTCAAGGAAACGTTTAAAGCCCGCGAACCCTTTCGGATAACTTTCGATAACATTATTGATTTTCTCAATTGGTCGGATGAAAACGTTCGTTAGTAAAATAAAGCCAACAAATTCACCGTATGAAATCTCGCCATTAATCGTAAAGTATGCCCCAAATAACAAAGCAAATAAACTAATTAATCGCATAAGAAAATAGTTAAATGAAAAACTAAGCCCCATCACTTTATAAAACATGAGTTTAGATTTGCGGTACGCTTGATTTAAAACTGCAAAACGACCTTTTTCATGCGGTTCATTGGCAAATGCCTGAACAACCCGAACGCCACTGATTGCATTTTCCACTCCAGCGTTAAAATTCCCTAAATCTTTAAAAATCCCGGTCGTTACTTTGGTCATTCGTTTGTTGAAATAAACAATTAACACTGTCAAAATTGGGACTAAAATAAATGTAGAAATCGCCAGCTTGACGTTAATGTTTAGCATTAGGAAAAATGCGCCAAATAGCGACATAATTGAAATGAAAATATCTTCCGGACCATGATGCGCCACTTCGCCAATTTCAAATAAATCGGTCGTCATTCGCGACATCAATTTCCCTGTCTTTTGATTATCATAAAAGCCAAATGGTTGCTTTTGCAAATGACTGAATAAATCTCTGCGCATATCTGTTTCTATGTTAAGACCTAGCATATGGCCAAAATAAGTGACAATGTACTGCATAAAAGTATTGAGTATGTAAAAGAATAACAAGGCTAGTGCTGCAGTAATAATTAGCCCAAAATCTTTTCCTGGAAGTAATGTATCAATCACGTGATTTACAGCGACCGGAAATGCAAGCTCTAAAATCGCAGCTAAAACAGCACAACCAAAATCAATGATAAAAAGTGTCCGATACGGTTTATAATAACTAAAAAACCTTTTTAGAATGACAAACTCCCCCCTTAAAAATAGTCATGGTTCCCATTATAGTGTAAAATGACTAAAAAAGCGATATTGTTTTTGGAAAGGAGGCAACTGATGAAACGATTAGAAAAGATTTCTTCTATTGTTCCCATCCTGCTACGGATTACTCTAAATTTGGCGCTCATTATGGTCGGATTTACTCTTGTTGCTTTTTTAATTAGAGAGGCATTTACGATTTTCAATAATATTTTCTTTTTAGATACGGACGTTTCTTACTACTATATGACACAGGATATTTTGACGTTTTTCCTTTATTTTGAATTTATTGCGCTCATTGTAAAATATTTCGAATCCCATTTTCATTTCCCGCTGCGCTACTTTATTTATATCGGTATCACAGCGATTATTCGATTTATTATTGTCGATCATTCTAGTGCAACATCTACGCTAATACTTTCAGGCGCGATTTTACTTCTTGTCGCTGCACTGTTTTTAGCTAATACTAAGCTCCTTAAAAGAGAGGGCTAAAAAAGCAAGCAACCCCACTTTCGGGATTGCTTGCTTTTTTTATACTGTATTTAAATCTGAATTGAAAAGTTGAATCGCTTTAGTAAGTTCTAAAACTTCGGCTTCTAATTTATCTTTTTGTTTTTTTAGTTCGTACATTTGTAAGATGTTTGCAGCTTCATTCAAATCAACGTCTGTCACATCGTACCATTTAATCCATCTAGAAAGTGAAGCGCTTGAAACTCCAAAATCCTCGCATAGAGTTTGTTTAGAAGTTCCTTTGCGATATAAATAAACAAGGCTTATTTTGAATTTTTCGGTATATTTTTTAGTAGGCATAAACAGTTCCTTTCTTGTGCGTTTTTCTCATAAAGTAGTTTCCCAGTCAACTGTTGTGTTGTTTTAATACCCCATTGTACGTCTCTTTTAATACTCATTTCTAGTAATAACAAATTAGCAATATTTCCTTGTTCAAACTATTTTGAATGAGCAATTTTGCCGATTGTTTTTTTTTAGTATTTAAAAGAACTATTTTTCTTGTTTCCCTTATTTTGAAAATTAATAGATAAAATCAATTTTTCGTTAATTAATGCAGTCTAGCCTCGTTTCATTCCTATTATCTCCTTTTATTTTTCAGTAAAAACTTTCTTATCAACAATGAAACTTTTCGGAATTTGCAAAATTTCTTAATCAACACATTTATTATAGATTATACGATGAAAATTTTTATACTAAAAAAAGACCAATTTAGTTGTTTTTGTGGCTAAAAAGTGTCTTTTTAGTGTCTATTTAATGACATAGGTCAAACTCCCTCTATTTTTCAGTACTTTTTTAGGACTTTTATGATGAAAAAGAGCTTTTTTATTCCTAAAACAGTACATTTAGCTGCTTTCGATTGTTTTTAAGAATAAATGTCAGAGAGGAGTTCTAGCATAATTCAGCAAAAATAATCGTTTAAAGATAACTTATAAGGGCCACTATTGGTCTATTTTAAATATAAAACGTCTTTTTGTGGTACAATAATTTACAATCTATATAGAAAAGGGTGTTGCTATGGAGTTTCTATTCATTTTACTTCCAGTTTTCGGAATTTTTGCAATTGGTTTTATTGGGCAGAAAACATTAAAATTCGATATTCCTAATTTATCGAAACTGACGCTTTATCTTATGTCGCCGTTTCTTGCATTTAATACTTTTTATACTAATCCGCTAACGATGGATTATTTTTATTTGGCGATTTATATTTTTGTTTTATGCTTAAGCTTAATTTTACTTGTTAGTATTATTAGTTTTCTGCTTGGTTACAATGTGCAAGATCGTTGTGCGCTTATTTTAGCTAGTGCTTTTATGAATAATGGGAATTACGGCACTCCTG
Organism: Listeria sp. Marseille-Q6474; assembly: GCF_946902005.1. Lineage (NCBI taxonomy): Bacteria > Bacillati > Bacillota > Bacilli > Caryophanales > Listeriaceae > Listeria > Listeria sp. Marseille-Q6474. The sequence goes on from NZ_CAMPPS010000001.1 coordinate 834,247, forward strand.
TTGTTTTGCTTGTTTTTGGGGCGGCTGGACTCGATATTGCGGTTGTTTTAATGGTGTTACAACAACTTGCAATGAGTACGATTGGTATCTATTTTGCTGCAAAAGGGAGCAAGGATGCGAATGGTATGAAAACTGTCATGACACGTGTGGTACGAATGCCGATTGCTTACGGGGCGCTACTTGGGCTTATTCTTCAGCTACTACATATTCCGCTTCCCTCTGCATTAATGACTTGTGTGAAACTTGTTGGTGATGCTGCGATTCCAACAATTATGATTGTTCTTGGAATGCAGTTAGCGGTTATTTCTTTTCGGCGGATTGAACTGGATAAAGTTGGCATCGCGCTAGTTTTGAAATTACTCATAGCACCGTTTATCGCATTTGGTTTGACTCTTATTCTTCCTGTCGATGAAATGACAAAGCAAATCATGATTTTGTTAGCAGCAATGCCTACAGCAGCAAATACAACTCTTATGGCTGTTCAATTTGATACTAAGCCAGATTTGGTTTCCAGTACGACGTTTATTAGTACTGTTTTAAGTATAATTACGCTACCTATCGTACTTTATTTTCTTCATCCAGTTTTCTAAGGCGGGCTCCGGCTCGTCTTTTTGTATAGACCAATAATAAAACAAAACGTTTGATTTACTTATATTTTATAAATATAATAGCTGTACCAATTAAAAAAGGAGACGGTTATCAGTGGAAAATATCGATATGAAATATTTACATTTATTAGCCAAACAATATCCTACTATAGCTAAAACGGCCACAGAAATTATTAACCTTGAAGCCATTATGAATCTACCAAAAGGAACGGAACATTTTTTGAGTGATGTGCACGGAGAATATAGCGCATTTGAACAAGTTTTACGGAATGGATCTGGAGTTGTAAAACGTAAAATTCGCGATATTTTTGGGGATGAGTTAGATGATGCTGAAATTAATTCTCTTAGTACTTTGATTTATTATCCAGAAGAGAAAATGGATCTAATCGCTGAAGAAATGGACGATATGCATGATTGGTATCGCACTACCCTTTTCCGTTTAATCGAACTGTGCCAGTATGTTGCTTCAAAATATACTAGATCGAAAGTAAGAAAAGCCATGCCGGAAGATTTTGCTTACATATTAGAAGAATTGTTACACGAAAACTATAACGAAGAAGATAAAAAAATGTACTATGAAGAAATTTTGCAACATATCATTTCGCTGGATCGTGCAGCTGAATTTATCAGTGCATTATCACGTTTAATTCAACAACTCGTGGTCGATCATTTACACATCGTTGGCGACGTTTATGACAGAGGCCCTTATCCAGATAAAATTATGGATACACTGATGAATTATCACTCACTTGATTTCCAGTGGGGTAATCATGATATTTTATGGATGGGAGCGGCTAGTGGCTCAAGAGTTTGTGCTGCTAACGTCATTCGAATTTCTGCGCGTTACTTAAACTTAGATATTTTAGAAGATAGTTATGGTATTTCTCTTCGCCCACTTGCACTTTTTGCTGATGAAATTTATAAAAATGATCCTTGCACCTATTTCCAACCTAAAAATGAAGATAATTTAAACTATAGTAAAGCTGAAATTACCCAAATTGCGCGGATGCATAAAGCGATTTCGATCATTCAATTTAAACTAGAGGGTGAGATAATCCATCGACGTAAAGAATTTGATATGAATCATCGTCTGTTACTGCAAATGATTGATTATAAAAAAGGAACCATCCATTTAAAAGGGAAAGATTACCAGTTACTTGATACTCATTTTCCAACGATAGATCCTAATGACCCTTATAAGCTAACAAAAGAAGAAAAAGAGCTTATTGAAAAAATTACGGCATCGTTTAAAAATTGTCGGCGATTACAAAAACATGTTCAATTTCTTTATTCAAAAGGTAGTATGTTTTTAACGTATAATGGTAATTTACTTTATCATGGTTGTATTCCTCTATATGAAGATGGAACTTTTATGGAAATGAAGCTACGCGGAGAAAACTTTTCTGGACGAGAGCTTTTAGAACAGTTTGAAATTCTTACTCGTGAAGCCTACGTGCGTAAACCTGGAACAAAAGAGAAGAAATATGCTTGTGATATTGTTTGGTATTTATGGACGGGAGCGGTATCTTCATTATTTGGAAAAAGTGAGATGACTACGTTTGAGCGCTACTTCATTGCGGAAAAAGAAACACACAAAGAAGAAAAAAATCCTTATTATAAACTCCGCAACGAAGAAACAATTTGCAAACAAATCTTGGAAGAATTTGGTCTCGACGGTGAATGTGGGCATATTATAAACGGCCATACACCCGTTAAAGAAGGTAAAGGAGAAAGTCCAATTAAAGCAAACACCAAAATGCTTGTGATTGATGGCGGTTTTGCTAAGGCTTATCATAAAGAAACGACGCTTGCTGGTTACACATTACTCTATAATAGTTACGGTTTGCAGTTAGTCAGTCATCAACCGTTTACGACGAAAGAAGATGCAATAAAAAATGAGACCGATATTCTTTCAACACGACAAGTTATTGAGATGGAAATTAATCGAAAACGTGTACGAGACACTGATATTGGTAAAAAACTTAATGAACAAGCCACCGATTTAAAAATGCTTCTTGAGGCTTACCGCAATGGTTCGCTTCACGAAAACAGTTGAACGATGGATTTAGAATTGTCATAAAACTTTCACAAGTGCCAGACTGACTGGGCTGCAACAAATAGAGCGTTATTAACTATTTCTGTTCTATTTTTACTAGTGCACGTTTTAGTAAAAAAAGTTATATTAAAATAGTAGTTATTTCTTTATAACATTCATAAAAGAATATCTATTCATTCCCACTTAGCTTCTGATTCCCACAGATCAAAAGCAAAGAAAGAAGACCCAGTAATCACTGGGTCTTCTTTTTATTTTTCTTGTTCGCGGGCTAACCTTCTAGCCTCTCTAGCTGCTTTTCTTGCTGCTCGGTCATCATCTACTGGTTTTTTGGTTACTTCTTCAGATGCTTCTTTTTTCTTCAATATTTTTTCTAAATCAAGACCTGCCATTGTTGCATAGCGTTTGAAGCGTTTCTCAGCATCTAAGCGCGTTTTTTCGGACAGTTTAGCAGCTACTTCTGGATTTGCTTTATATAATGCAGAATAACGTGTTTCGCGTTTTAAGAAGTCTTCAAATTGATCAAAATCTACTTTTTTATAATCCATAACCATCGGATTTTTACCTTTTTCTTCTAGTAAAGGATTATAACGATATAGGCTCCAGTATCCGCATTCAACTGCTTTTTGGGTTTCGCTAAGCATCGTCTTCATTCCGCGAGAAATCCCGTGGTTAATACATGGCGTATAAGCGATAATTAACGACGGTCCAGGATAAGCCTCCGCTTCCTCGATAGCTTTCAAGGTTTGGCGTTTACTTGCACCCATCGCAATTTGAGCAACATAAATATTACCGTAACTCATGGCCATGATTCCAAGATCCTTTTTACCGACCGATTTCCCACCAGAAGCAAATTTAGCTATTGCAGCAGTTGGGGTTGCTTTGGATGATTGACCACCTGTGTTGGAATATACTTCATTATCCATTACAAAAATATTCACATCTTCTCCTGATGCTAAAACATGGTCAATTCCGCCAAATCCGATGTCATAAGCCCAACCATCGCCGCCTATCATCCACTGCGACCGTTTAATAAATAATTCTCTATCACGGTAAATGGATTCAAGCAAGGCATTTCCTTTCATTTCATTTAAAAGGGCAAGTTGCAAAGCTTCTGCTCGGTCACGTGTGTCTTCTGAAACGTCCATTTGATTTTGCCAATCTGAAAGAGCCTCACGTAAGCCTTCTGATAATGTTTCATCCGCCAGTGCTTGAGTGACTTTATTATTTAAAGCTTTTCGCATCGTTTGGTTCGCTAAATACATACCGTAACCGTATTCTGCATTATCTTCTAATAATGAATTTCCCCAAGCCGGGCCGTGTCCTTGATCATTCACAGTATACGGGGTCGCTGGTGCAGATGCGCCCCAAATTGAGGAACAGCCAGTCGCATTGGCAATCATCATTCGGTCGCCAAACATTTGCGTTAATAATTTAACATAAGGGGTTTCACCACAACCTGCGCAAGCTCCTGAGAACTCAAGTAACGGTTGTTCAAATTGACTGCCGGGAACAGTATTTTTCTTACCAGGATTTTTCTTTGGCTTCACATTAATCGCAAAGGACCAATTCGGATTTTCTTTTGCGGCAACTTCTTCAAAAGGTTTCATTACGAGCGCTTTATCTTTCGCCGGACATGTTTCCGCACATAAGTTACAGCCAGTACAATCCATTGGTGAAACTTGAATACGATAACGAAGTCCATCTTTTCCGCGCATTTCTCGTGTCATAAAGCCTTCTGGTGCAGATTCCATTTCCTCTTCGTTTGTTAAAATTGGGCGGATTGCTGCATGCGGACAAACAAAGGCACATTCATTACACATCGTACAGTTTTCAGAAATCCATTCGGGAACTTCAAGTGCAATACCACGTTTTTCGTAAGCTGCTGTCCCTGGAGGATATGCGCCGCTCACCATTCCGTTAGAAATTAAATCGCCAACAGTCAAGTTGTCGCCTTCTAAACGGTTCACAGGTTCCAGAATATTTTTAACGTACGCTGGTTTTTCGGTGGAGGTACTTGTTTCTGTTGTTAAAACTGGATTTGCCCAGCTTTCCGGCACTTCTACTTTATGCAAGTTAGCAACTGTTTGGTTCATCGCGAGAATATTTTTCTCCGCAACTGCCATATCTTTTTTCCCATAAGTAGCGATAGCCGATGCTTTTAAGTCAGCCAGTGCTTTTTCAAACGGTAAAATATCGGTCACTCGGAAAAAGGCTGTTTGCATAACCGTATTAATTCTTCTACCAAGTCCGGCTTCACCAGCAATTCTCATCGCATTTAATGTATAAAATTGAATATTATTTTTCGCAATATATTCGCGCATGGCGGCTGGTAAATGACGTTCTAACTGCTCGCCTTCCCAAATCGTATTGAGTAAGAATGTTCCGCCTGGTTTTAAGCCTTTTAATAAATCATAGGAGCGTAAATAGGCCGAGGTGGAGCATGAAACAAAATCAGCTTGTTGAATTAAATAGGCAGAACGAATGCGGTTTTCACCAAAACGCAAATGCGAAACGGTTAGCCCGCCCGATTTTTTCGAATCATAGGAGAAATAGCCTTGCGCATATAAATCGGTATTATCCCCAATGATTTTAATCGCGGCTTTATTCGCGCCAACTGTGCCGTCCGAGCCGAAGCCCCAGAATTTACATTGGAATGTTTTTGCTGAAGTCAGATCACTTGGTCCAGTATTTTCAATAGAAAGATTCGTAATGTCGTCTGTAATTCCAATCGTAAAGCGCGGTTTTGGTTTTTCGGTCGTTAGGTGCGAATAAACACCAAGAATCTGGTCTGGTGTAACATCTTTTGAACCTAAGCCATATCTACCGCCAATAACGAGCGGACGCGTTTCACTATCATAAAGCACACTTTGTACATCGAGCAAAAGTGGCTCTCCGCCTGATCCTGGTTCTTTTGTCCGGTCTAAAACAGCCACACGTTCCACTGTTTTCGGTAGTTTTGCTAAGAAAGTTTCTGCTGGGAAAGGACGGTATAAACGAATATTTAATAGCCCTACTTTTTTGCCTTGGGTAGTTAAATAATCAATCACTTGTTCGATGACAGGTGTTACAGAGCCCATCGCCACAATAACGTCTGTTGCATCTTCCGCTCCGTAGTAATTTACCAAGTCATAGTCTGTGCCACGAAGCTGATTAATTTCTTGCATGTAGTTTTGAACGATACTAGGAATTTCCTCGTAATAACGATTCACCGTTTCTCTTTGTTGGAAAAAGATGTCTGGATTTTGGTTGGAACCTAGTGTTTTAGGATTATTTGGCGTCATTGCGCGATTTCTGAATTGTTGTAAGGCCTCTTTATCAAGTAAATTTTCTAATTCGTCATATTCGAGCACTTCGACTTTTTGTAATTCATGGCTCGTCCGGAAGCCGTCAAAGAAATTTAAAAATGGTAAACTCCCTTTTAACGAGGCTAGATGGGCAACGGCAGATAAGTCCATTACTTCTTGCACGGAACCTTCTGCAAGCATCGCAAATCCAGTTTGGCGCGCTGCCATCACATCACTATGATCGCCAAAAATATTAAGTGAGGCTGCAGAAATTGTTCTTGCAGAAACATGGAAAACAGTTGGTAATAGTTCGCCGGCAATTTTGTACATATTCGGAATCATTAAAAGTAAACCTTGACTCGCTGTATATGTGCTCGCTAAGGCTCCTGCTTGAAGTGAGCCGTGAACTGTTCCTGCTGCGCCTGCTTCTGATTGCATTTCTACTACTTTTACGGGTTCATTGAATAAATTTTTCTTGTTTTTTGAAGACCATTCATCCACAAGTTCAGCCATGGTGGAGGAAGGGGTAATCGGATAGATTGCTGCAACTTCTGTAAATGCGTAAGAAATATAAGCTGCGGCGGTATTTCCATCCATCGTTTTTCTATTTCGCATAAGACTCAACACTTCCAGTCATTCTAGTTTTATAATCATTCTTATTCTACACCACTATTCGCTTATACTCAATGCTTCACAAGGACTAGAAAAAGTGTAGATTTTTAACAAAAAAAAGAAACTAGCTAAAACGATAGCTAATTTCTTTTGATTATTATTCGTTTAATTCTAAAACAGACTCTGCAATGTTATTTGCATGGTCACCAATTCGTTCTAAATCACTTACAATATCGATGTATAAAATTCCGCTAACGACTTGGCATTTGCCTTCATTTAAGCGACGGATGTGGCTTTTACGTAATCTACGTTCAGCTTTATCAATATCTTTTTCAACCAAAATAGTTTCTTCAGCAAGTGCTCGGTCTTTTTTATGCATTGCTTTTACTGCTCGTTCGAAATTGGATGTTGTCAGTTCAAACATTTCGATTAACTGCGTGGAAGCTTCTTCGGACATTTTCGCTTTGTTTTTAATCAGTTGGTCGATATTTTCTACGATGTTCTCCATGTGATCGCCAACCCGTTCAATATCACGAACGGTATCAAGCATCAGCGCATGTTCTTCTGTTTCATTGTTTGTTAAAGCAACCGAAGAAATTTTAGTTAAGTATTCGGTGATTTTTCGGTCTAAATTATTTACTGCTTCTTCGACTTGAACAGTTGACTCGGCATGTTTTGGCTCCTGATTAACGAGATATTCTTTTGCTTCTTGTAAGCCTAATTTGGCATAATCTGCCATGCGAAGTGTTTCCTCGCGCGCCATTTCAAGTGCAATCCCTGGTGACTGATCGATTAAGTTTGTATCTAGATGTTTCACTTTATAATCAATGCGCGAATCGTCTCCTGGTATGAGTTTTGTTACTAGCCAAGCAAAGGCCCCAATAAACCAGAATTGAATAAATGTATTTGTCACATTAAACGTTCCGTGAGCAACCGCAATGGTCATTTCTGGATTTAGTCCAAATAAACCTTGCATATAAGCTACGAGCGATGTGAAAAGTGGTAAAATCAACATGAATATAATTGCGCCTAATAAGTTGAAAATAACATGAGTTGCTGCAGCACGTTTAGCAGCAACACTAGCTCCGATAGCAGCAAGAACCGCTGTGATCGTTGTACCAATATTATCTCCAAATAAAACTGGTAATGCAGCTTGAAGATCAATTGCACCTTGTCCATATAGCTCTTGTAATATCCCGATAGTCGCACTTGAAGACTGCACTACCGCGGTAAAGATCGTTCCGATTAACAAACCTAAGAATGGATTCGTACTCATTTGCGCAGTTAACTCATGAAAAGCTTCCATGCTAGCAAGAGGCTTCATCCCTTGTCCCATCAAATCCAGCCCATAAAATAACGCACCAAATCCAAAGAATACTTGTCCAATATTTTTTACTTTATGATTTTTAAAGAAGAATAAAAGTACTGCTCCTACAGCAATTATTGGTAAAGAATACTCGGATAACTTAATACCAATAATAAAGGCGGTCACGGTTGTTCCAATGTTCGCCCCCATGATAACACCAATTGCTTGTTTTAAGGTCATAAACCCGGCACTTACTAACCCGACCGTCAAAACAGTTGTACCTGAGCTACTTTGAATTAATACAGTAACTAAAATTCCGGCAAGTACACCCATAAAAGGATTCGTTGTATACTTATCTAAAATATCACGGAGTCTGTCGCCGGCTGCCATTTGCAGTCCGTCTCCCATATATTTTATACCGAAAAGAAAAATTCCAAGTCCTCCAATAAATTGAAAAATCATCTGCTGAATATTTATGTCTCCCATGAAAATCTCCTTTTTGTTTGTAATCTTGTAATTTCACTCTTTTTTCATCATAAAAGAAAGTAAAAGCGAGGTAAATAGATTTTTTTCATTTTGTAAAGGAAGTTCTATTAAAAAGAATGTGAAACGTTGAAAATAAAGGCTTTAACGCGTTCCGAATGTATTGTTAAGTTTTTGTAAAGGTCGTTTACATAGACTTTTATTTTTCAGATCGTAAAGTAGCGATATACGCTTTTGCTGCCATGACATTCATTTGTTTGCTTTCTTGTAAAAACTTGGCTACTTTTTCGATTTCATTTGCTTCTGCTCCCGCTGTCATTGCCAGCGATTTTGCTTGTAATGACATATGTCCACGCTGGATGCCTTCCGTAACGAGTGCCTTTAAAGCAGCTAAATTTTGCGTTAAGCCAACTGCGCATACTAACATAGCTAGTTCTTTCGCCGATTCTACTCGTGCAATTTTTTTCGAAAGGCTGGCGATTGGATGAATCCCGATAGAACCTCCTACAAAGGCTACTGGCATTGGTAAAGTTAATTCGCCAACCAAATATCCATCTCGATCTTTGGACCACTTAGACATGGGCTTATAGCTTCCTGTACGGGCAGCATAGGCATGACTTGCGGCTTCTACAGCTCGCCAATCATTTCCAAAAGCCATAATAACTGCATCGATACCATTCATAATTCCTTTATTGTGGGTGGCCGCTCGGTAAATATCAGCATCTGCAAATTCATAAGCGGCAATAATTCGATCACGTACCCACTCACCACTTTGCGTTTTTGTCGCTAAACTTAGAGGGGAAAGTCGACAAGTCACCGTTGCGGTTGCTTCATCTACTAAATTGGATAAAATTCGCATATTTGCCGTTCCACCCGTTAAAAGTTCTAATTCGGGCGCTAACGTTTCTACCATCGTATTTACCATATTGGCTCCCATTGCTTCTTGGGTATCAACAAGTAAATGAACGATAAATAAAGTTTCTTCGCTCGCAGTTTTGGCGGTACGTACCTGTAAATCCACAGCCCCGCCGCCTCTTTTTTGTAAAGATGGATGGGCGTCATTAGCAACTGCAATAAGTTTTTCTCGGTTAGCCACAACTTTTTCTTCCGCAGATTGGACATCTGGCACGTTAATTAATTCAATTTGACCGATCATTTTTCGGTCAGTCGCAGTGCCTTTCATGCCACCGTTTTGCGCGATTAATTTCGCTCCTGAGCTTTGAGCAGCAACGACAGAAGGCTCCTCCATTACCATTGGAACAATATAATTCTTTTCATTTAATAGCATATTCATTCCTAGCCCGAGTGGAAGCGAGTATATGCCAACCGTATTTTCAATCATGTGGTTCGCTTTATCAAGAGAAAGAGCCCCTGTGGAAGCTAAAAAGGCTTGTTCTTCTTCATTTAAATCAGCATATTCGGCTAAAACCGCACGACGTTCTTCTAAAGTTTTTTTATAAAATTTATCAAAAGCTTTCATTGCTTTAATCACCTCAAATTAAATTTTCTGCACTTACTTGACTATAGCATATTCCGAAACTGGATGTAACGGTTCCAGTAATCCCCAGTCAGTTCCGCTTTTTTCTTAGGTTTTTCCCATTTATCCACGACTTGGCCGGCTGAAATAATCGCTGGTCTAAAAATCCCATTCTTCGTTATAATTGCTTCACGCCACTCTTCTGGTAAAACGATGGAGCGGTCAATGTATCCGATAATCCACTCGTCAAAACCTGCTAGCGGAACCGTGTGTACTGGACTACTTTTTTCAATTGTACTGGATAAATAAAAGTCGCCTTCTTTAGTGAAATCTTCTAAAGCTATTTTTGCATCGGTAACGGTTAATCCAGACCAAAAGCAAAAGTCTTTTAACGTAGCTGGCGCGTGGCTTTGTATGTAGCGCTTTGCCAATTCTTTCAACGCTTCTTCTCGGGTATAAGTGTACTCAGGAGCTGGAATATGAATTGTGTTTCGAAAGGTTTCATCCGCGCCAGAGCAAATAATTTTCCGCGAGCTTAAGTAGACCAATAACTGCGCAAACGGAATGCCGCTGCTAGGTAAATCATGTTTCGCTAAGTTCAGAGCTAAGTCTTTTCGCGTTATCGCATTCTCTTCTACAAGTGTTTTTACAACCTCTGTAGATTTACTTAGAATGTCTTCTGTTAAACCTAATTTAGTTCGATATGGCTTACAAATTTTATCTATCCTCGGGGCAATTAAATCCATCAACCAGTGATAATCTCGCGCCGAAAAAAGATGAATTGTTCCTCGCAAAAGCCACGTTCGGATAATTTCACCTTCATCAATTGCTTGTTTTACAGTTTGCTCATTTGGAGTAATTAATCTACTTCCAACTGCCCAAAGTGATTGACCATAATTTTGAGACTGCATCGCGCCAAAATGAAACACTACTTCTTCCGGGGACAGAAGCCATGTAGTCTCAGCTAGTCTTTGGTTTATGAACCGCTTTTGAATAATCGTTTTTCGCTCCATAGTAACCTCTTTTTTTAGTTTATTGTAGCATAAAAACATAGCAAAAATCCCTCCCGCTATGAAAAGTCGGAAGGGATTTTATTTTAATTAGCAGTTTCTTTGTTTTTCTTTTAGAAATCGAAATTATCTGGGTCTGGGCCAGTTCTTTCATCTTTATTCAATCCGCTGATTTTTGCAACTTCTTCATCACTTAATTCGAAGTCGAAAATATCGGCATTTTGGATAATACGTTCTTGGTGAACTGATTTTGGAATAGTAACTACGCCAATTTGTAAGTCCCAGCGAAGAATAACTTGTGCAACTGATTTACCATGTGCATCAGCAATTGCTTTAATTTCTGGGTTAGCAAGAAGTTTACCGTTACCAAGTGGAGACCAAGCTTCTACTACAATGTTGTTTTCAGCACAGAATTTACGTAATGGTTCTTGTGTTAATTGCGGATGTAATTCAATTTGGTTAACCATTGGAGCGATTTCCGCATCTTCCATTAATTCTTTTAGGTGATGTTCGTGGAAGTTACATACGCCAATTGCGCGAACGCGTTTATCTTTATATAATTTTTCAAAAGCGCGCCAAGTATCTTTGAATTTTCCTTCGACTGGCCAGTGAATTAAATAAAGGTCTACATAATCAAGTTCTAGTTTACGTAAGCTTTCATCAAACGCAGCAAGAGTAGATTCATATCCTTGCTCTGCATTCCAAAGTTTGGTTGTTACGAATAAGTCTTCTCTTTTAACGCCAGACTCTTTAATCGCTTGACCAACGCCTTCTTCATTTTTGTAAGCAGCAGCTGTATCAATGCTAATGTAACCAGCTTCGATTGCCCATTTAACAGAATTTACTGCTTCGTCGCCGTCTTGTACTTTCCATACGCCAAATCCTAAACGTGGCATTTCTACACCATTTGCAAGTTTTACTGTATCTTTTAAGTTCAATTTATCCGCCTCCTAAAAGTATTAACACGTTTACTATACACCTTAGAGTATACTCAAAGGCAAACATTTGGCTTTTCGATTTTTAAGGTGCTATTATTAAGAAAAAAAGAGGTGATTTTAGTGCAACAAACAATTAAAGAAGCTTCTGAGCACACGGGTTTAAGCGCCCATACGATTCGCTATTATGAACGAGAAGGGTTAATTCCATTTCTAGCACGTGATAAAAATAATAACCGGATTTTCGATAATGATGCCCTGCACTGGCTTGAATTACTAACTTGTTTACGTGTCACTGGAATGCCACTTGCGAAACAGAAAGAAATTGTTGAATTAACTAAATGTGGCGACGAAACAGTATCAGAACGAATTGCTGTACTTAAAGAACATCAACAAGATATGTATCGCCGGCAAGCCGAACTGGACCGCGCATTTAAAAAAATCGAGAAAAAACTAGCTTGCTATGAAGAATTAGAAAAAGACGTAAAGAAAAGTGTGAATCAGCTTAGCTAACTGATTCACACTTTTTTTATTGTAATCTTTTCTTTTTGCGATGTTTTCTAATAAGGTAAACTAATAAACTAATAATCGCTACGAGTAGAATTCCACCAACAATCGCAATATTTTTCACGTTTGGCACAGTGACTTCAAAATACATTTCGGATTTTTGATCAAGTGGAACGTCCCAAGTTAGCTTTCCGCCATCGACGCTCTTAGCATTATTATCACCAATTGACGACACTGGTAAATCTAAAATAAAAGTATAGTCGATTTGACTTAATATTTCTTTAGGAAACGGGACATCTGCTACTTCTTTTTTCCAGATTTTCTCGATGTCAATATTTGCATCCACTTTGATTTTTTGTGTGAAGAAACTTTTCGTATTAGTAATTTTCACGCCAAAATCTTCTGGCTTCATATCGCTTTTCGTCGTTTCGTCCTTCGCTAATTTCTTTTCGATATGATAACTTGTATTTGATTTCTTATCAACAGTAAAGCCAGCTTCTTTTAGTTTAGCTTCCACTTGATTTGAATAACTTGATGCGAAAATTCCTGCTACAGATGAAATATCGATGTCAAAGGAAATCATTGCCTCACCTTTTTTGTCGACTTTCACCGTATTCGTTACATTGGCGCATCCTGCGAGAACTAAAACTAAACTAAGTAACAGCGTGAAAATAATTTTTTTCATTGGTTTGCCTCATTTCTTATTTTTGCATATGTTCATAGTCGTGGCCGCTCAGTTTAATTTCCCCAGTCACATGAAATCCTAAGCGTTCATACAGGCGTTTCGCATGTGGATTTCCTTTATCACAATTTAAACCGACTACTTTTTCACCATCGTTTGCAGCAATTTCTGTTAATTTAGCAAGTAAAGCTGTTCCAACGCCGTGACCGCGGTATTTTTCATTTGTTACTATTGAATCTAAATACCATTCACCTGGAAATGTTTCTTTATCCACAAAAATCGGCGCATTGTAAGTAATTCCGTGTTTTTTCGCAATCTCGTTCCACGCATGGTCGATTTCCGGTTCCATTTTCCCAGGATAGCCAGCTAAAACTCCGGCAATATCTCCATCTTTTTCAAATACATGAAGATGTCTGTAGCTATAACGGTAATCCTCGGTTTGAATCGCTTCAATTAATGCATTTGTAATTGCTTCTTCCGTTTCTACTTCTAAAATTGGTAACTCCATATCTTTCCATATTACGAGTAAAAGTGGCGCAATTTTTGGCGCGTCTGATTTTTTAGCTTGTCGAATCAATTTTTACATCCTCTTTTCTAATTTCATTGTATCATTTTACTATTCTACCAATCTCACTTGCAAAAATAAAATGCTATTTAGGATCAATTTCCTCCAAATAGCATTTTATTCTTATTGCTGTGCTACTTTTTGTAAGAAATCGAGTGCTTTACTAGTTAAATCTGTATCTTCCATAATTTTTGGTTCTTCGTGCGTTAACCACTTAGTTAATTTTTTCGCCTCTTCATCCGTTAATTTTTCTAGCTTTTTCAAACTATGCGCGATTGGTAAAACGGAGCGAATATAAGCTTTTAATGCTACCAATCCTAGGTTTTCTGTTAAAATCCCTTGGCGTAGCAATAGTCTAGCTTTAACCTCAAGTTCCGCGTCCAAACTCACATCATAGCCCAAATGTTGTTGTTCCGTATCATGATTATCTAAAAAATGAACTTCGATGGCAATTTGCTCGACTTCATAAATTCTAAGACGAATGCGCATATCTGACTCAAAAACTAATTTCACCCGAAACTGAGCTCCGAGTTCTGTGTTCATCTCGGCTACCTCACCTAACAACCATGCATGGAAAGATAATAGTTTTTGGCGTACTTTATTATTTTTAATATGTTCTAATACATATGGGAGCACGATTTTATTAGCTTCATCTGTCCAATATGTCGGTAAATCCCGCCAATATTTTTCTGTATCCGCGCTCGTTCCATTGACTAAAAGAAGCGGATACGGATAGGCACTCATATCACAAAATTGATTTTTTTGAAGTTCGTATAAAAATGGAATCGTTTTTTTCACTGTTTTACTTTCGATTCCTAATTTTTCTACAAGTGGTGCAATAACGATAGCAATTTCCTCAATAACTTCTTCGGCACGTAACTGCGCTTCTTCGTTTCCTTCATAACGTGCCCCGATGTCTTTTCCAAAGTTACGTTCAAGAGATGCTGCTACTAATTTTTGAGTTTCATTCATTTAGTTGTCCTCCTTTAAGCTTTTGCTCTTTTACGCTGAATTAGCTTTTGGATTTCAACGAATAGAAGTGGGAACATCGACAGGATAAATGCAAGAATCCAGTGCGTTAAGCTCATCTCAACTAAGAAGAACATGTTAGCAAGTGGTGGAATAATCGCAAGCCCTAGAATAATCAGCATCGAACAAATCGCACTAAAGAACAAGCCACGGTTTGATAAAAATCCGATAGTGAAAATCGATTTATCGCTTCTTACGTTGAAAATGTGCGCGACAGATGACCATGCTAAAATAACGAACGCCATTGTCATTCCAACTTCATAGCTTGCACCAATCGAATTATTAATCGTTACAAACTGCCCGATATAAAACCCAGCTAGCGTTACAATAGTGAAAACAACCGCTTGTGTCGCCATTTTTTTCCCAAGTCCATTCGCAAAAATTCCAGCGTTTTTCGGTATTGGCTTACGTTCCATAATCGAATCGTCTGCTTTTTCACGACTAAGGAAGAATCCTGGAATCCCGTCAGACACAACGTTGATTAGTAGCAACTGAACAGCTACAACCGGTGCGCCCCAGCCAAGAATAATCGCAATTAACATAATGAAAATTTGAGAAAAGTTTGTACTTAGTAAAAAGTAAATCGTTTTGCGGATATTCTCATAGGCTGTACGCCCCTCTTTGACTGCATCTACAATCGTTGCAAAATTATCGTCTGTTATAACCATATCAGCAGCGTTTTTAGATACATCTGTTCCGGTGATTCCCATTGCTGCTCCCACATCTGCTGCTTTGAGGGCTGGCGCATCATTTACGCCATCACCTGTCATTGTTACAATCTCACCATTTTTCTGCCAAGCTTTGACAATCCGAATCTTGTCTTCTGGGCTAACTCGAGCGTATACTGCATAATCTCGAATATTTTTCTCCAGATCTGCTTCTGACATTTCTGCTAGTTCTGCTCCAGTAATCGCTTTGTCCCCATCCGTTAAAATACCAATTTCTTTTGCAATTGCTGATGCCGTTACAATATGGTCACCAGTAATCATTACAGTCTTAATACCCGCTTTTTTCGCCGCTAACACAGCTGCTTTACTTTCTGGTCTTGGTGGATCAATCATCCCAACCATTCCCGCGAACGTTAAGTCCGTCTCAAGCGCCTCACTAGACAAGTCAGTCGGCATTTCCTGATATTTTTTATAGGCAACAACTAACACCCGTAATGCCTCTTCTGCAAAACTGTCATGCACTTGCTCTGCCTCTTTTAAAAACTCTGCTGAAAAGTTTACCGGGATGCGGTCAAAAGCACCTTTTGTAATAGAAAGGAATCCGTCTTCTACTTGGTGAATCGTCGTCATTAACTTTCTATCTGAGTCAAAAGGAAGTTCAAACATACGTGGATATTTGGCTTCTAATGCTTTTTTGGTCGTACCTTTTTCTTCCAGTAAACGGATAATCGCACTTTCGGTTGGGTCACCAATGATGGTTTCTTCGCCGTCTGTAACATCAATCGTCGCGTTACTGGAAAGACTCAACATTTCTAATACTTTTTGTTCTGCATTATCAAATTCAGCTGTTGCTTTTATCGGTGTATGGTCTGCTGCCCAAATTTGTTGGATAATCATTTTATTTTGCGTTAATGTTCCTGTTTTATCAGAACAAATAACAGACGTATTTCCGATTGTTTCAACTGCTGGAATTCGGCGGATAATCGTATTTTTCCGCACCATATTTTGAACGCCGTAAGCAAGTGTTAATGTCACAATAACCGGCAACGTCTCAGGAACCGCTGCTACAGCTAGAGAAATCGCGATCATCAATGTTTCAATAATCGTTTCCCCATACACATATACATCAATTATAAAAATTAAAATACCTGCTAAAAGTGCTACAATACTAAGTCGTTTAGCTAATTCTTTTAAGCGAAGTTGTAAAGGCGTCATCAGTTTTGAGGTGCTGTTTAGAAGTCCAGCAATTTTCCCCATCTCTGTTTCCATCCCAATTTCCACAACAACTGCTGTTGCACGACCATTTGTTACAAGACAGCCTGAGTAAAGCATATTCAGACGGTCGCCAATTGGTGCTTTTTCTGAAACAACCGCATTTGCGTCTTTTTCAACTGGAACACTTTCGCCAGTTAACGCAGATTCCTCGACTTGCAAACTGCTGCTTGAAATAATCCGCGCATCAGCTGGAATCATGTCACCCGCTACGATTTCAATAATGTCACCAGGCACTAATTCGATAGCATCTACCTGCATCCGCACGCCATCACGAACAACTGTCGTTAAATGAGCGTTCATACTTTGAAGTGCCGCGAGTGCTTTTTCAGCACTGTTTTCCTGATAAATCCCCAGCACCATATTTAAAACAACGATTCCTAAAATAACAACAACCTTCGCCCAACCATATCCGGTTGTAATTGCTAAATATGCAGAAATTGCTGCTGCAAAAAGCAAGACAATCGTCGTAATCTCAATCAAATGATGACCGATTTTTTGAAGTAGTGATTCTTTCTTCCCTTCTTCAAATTCATTCGTCCCAAACTCTGCATGTTTTTGTTTCACTTGTTCTTTCGTTAACCCTGTGTCTAAATTTGTGTGTAGTTTGCTAAGAAGTTGCTCGACTGACTCTTTTACCCAAAGCATACATCTACCTCCTACGCACCTACTACTAAAAGCAAGTACTTACTTTATTTTGTTGCAAAAAAATATTTATTTAAATATATCTGCTTTCTTATTGTAATTGTATAATATATCACGTTTTATTGCAAGTATTTCGTTTTTCTTTACAAATATCCTTTTCTCTCAAACATGACTTCAAAGTGGTTTAGGCTTATACTTAAGCTAATTAATTGTATAGGAGATGATGAGATGTCTTTTGCAGTACCATACCTAGTTTTTAACGGCGAAGGTCAGGATGCGTTAACATTTTATGCAGATGTTTTTCAAGCTGAAATTACAAGTGTACAGCGCTTTAAAGAAATGAACAATTTTGATGGTGATGCCGTTTTTGGTGAGCGATTGATGCATAGTCGTTTAGCAAAAAACGGGGAAGAATTTATTTATATTACCGATGCGCCTTATGATGGTTTTACAATTGGTAATCGGGTGACAATCCTGATTAATTTTGAAACAGAGGATGATATTAAGTACGCCTATGAAGTTTTAAGCGCTACGGGTAAAGTGGAGATGGAGTTGCAAGTGGCATTCTGGGGTTCGACTTATGCGCAGGTGACGGACCGGTTTGGGGTGTTTTGGCAGCTTAATTTTGATAAAAAAAGTTGAGCTTAGTATGCGCTCAACTTTTTTTATAAATCTTTTATCATAATAATATCAGTTTGACAATCATCGCCCATGAAAAAATCATGTTGTCCATTTTTAATAAAACCCAGCTTTGCATAAAATTGAATAGCGTTCTTATTCTTCTCCCAAACACCTAACCATATTTTTTCTGCATCAACTTCTTTCGCTATCTCTATTGCTTGATTAAATAACTCTTTACCTAATCCCTTTTTTTGGAATGACTTCAATACATAAATACGCTCTATTTCGATTGTATTCCCAGCTATTTCTTCTGTTTGAGCATCTCCTATATTTAGTTTTAAATAACCAGCAATAGCTTCTTGGTGAAAAACAAAATAAAAATAGGAATGTGGGTTTTTTAGTTCATCGCTTAATTTTTTAGCCGTAAAATTTGTTTTTAAATATGCATCCATGTTTTCCGGTTTATTTTGCGCTCTAAATGTTTCATCAAATGTCTTATAACTTACTTCTAAGAGTGCTTGGGAATCACTTATTGTACATAATTTTATCATTACTTTTCCTCCAAATTAATAACTTCTTTTATTGCCTTTTTTGACATATAACCAGTCATCTGCAATATTTTCTTTGACCTTCTTGAGCGCATCGGTGAGCATATTAATTTCAGCCTCAGTAAATCCATTTAAAGCTACTGCATTAGAGTATTCATTCTCGCGGATAATTAAGGGATATAGTTGCTGTCCTTTCTCTGTTGGGAATAATAGTTTATTTTTTTTATTATTCTTATCCTGTTTCTTTATAATCAAACCGTTTTTCTCCAAATTCTTAATAGCTCTCGAAGCAGTGGTTCGATCGATTTTTAAAATATCTACTAGTTTTTCTTGAATAATCCCTTGGTTCTCGCAAATTCTAACTAGATAAATAAATTGTCCTTTTGCTAGATTTAATTCTTTAAATTCGATATTACTTATTGAATCAAGTGCACGTGCAATAACACCTATATCTCTTAATATATCTTTCATCGCCAACCTCCTTTTATTGCATTTGCAACAATGTAACTTTACATTAGTATAACATAGAGGATGTATTGATGAAACAGAAATGAATTTTTCTACTAACTAAAAAAGCCGTATCAGCACTGAGTGAACTGGCACGGCTTTTTATGACTTACTAAAAATCCAATATTAAGGAATCTATCGAAGCTATTTTACTCAAACGCTTCAAAAGAAAGCAGTTTAAAACATTAATTTAATTCTAACCCAGCAATCACATTCTTAGCATCTGTCATCATCTCTTCAATAACATCTTTACAAGGTTTGATTTCTGTAATTAATCCCGCGATTTGACCGGCCATGACGGAGCCGTTGTCTGTGTCACCTTCTTGTACTGCTTTTCGTAAAGAGCCTAAAGTTAACTCTTCTAACGTGTCGCGATCGGCGTTTTCTTCTTCTAAACGGATGTATTCTTTGATCATTTTGTTTTTAATTGAGCGAACGGGCGCGCCTGCTTTTCGACCAGTAACCATTGTGTCGCGGTCGGAAGCTTTAATAACGGCTGCTTTGAAATCGGGGTGTACTGGGCATTCATCGGTTGCTAGGAAGCGTGTGCCGATTTGGACACCTTTTGCACCAAGGGCTAGGGCTGCGGCGATTCCACGACCATCTGCAATTCCACCTGCGCCAATGACTGGAATAGTTACAGCATCCACGATTTGAGGTAAGAGCGCCATTGTTGTTGTTTCGCCAACGTGTCCACCCGCTTCTGTTCCTTCTGCGATAACTGCATCTGCGCCCATTTTTTCCATACGTTTAGCAATCATGACAGATGGAACAACAGGAATCACGATAATTCCAGCTTCTTTCCAAATTGGCATAAACGTTTTTGGCGTTCCCGCTCCGGTTGTAACGATTCCCACTTTTTCTTCTATAATTACTTCGGTTAACTCAGCAATATTTGTCATCATTAGCATTAAATTCACACCAAATGGTTTATCTGTCAGTGCTTTTGTTTTTTGGATTTCTTCGCGTAGCATGTCGGCAGTCATTCCGCCAGAAGCGATAATTCCTAAACCTCCTGCATTAGACACAGCGGCTACAAGTGGAGCTTTGGCAATTTGGGCCATTGCACCTTGGATAATTGGATATTTAATATTTAATAAGTTCGTAATCGACATCTTTTTCCTCCTGCGTTCTTGTTTGTTTTATCACAATTTAGTATATCAAAAAACAGCCCTATAAACTAGAGCTGTTTTTCGCCATTAATTGGACTCTTCAGCATCCACAGCAAGCAAGACACAGCCAGTAATTCCAGCGTCATCTTCTAACTTTGGAGGAACGATATATTCATCTAAATCTGGTAGCTGAACATAGTTATTAACGAGTGCTTTTAATTTTTGACGGACAAGTGGGAAAAGTTGGCGTTGTTTCATGACCCCTCCACCTAACACGATTCTTTCTGGGGATAAAATAAGCGTATAATTCATTAAAGCTTGAGCAATATAATGCGCTTCTAAATTCCACACTTCTTCATTATCTGCGAGTTCTGCTGCTTTTTGACCCCATCGTTTTTCGATTGCCCCACCTGCTGCAAGCCCCTCTAAACAGTCGCTATGACTCGGGCAACTTCCTGTGAAACGGTCACGCTTATGACGGCGCACCATAATATGTCCCATTTCTGGGTGAGAGAAACCTTCTAGAATTTTACCAGAAACAACTGCACCACCACCGATTCCTGTTCCGATAGTTAAATAAATACAACTGTCTAAACCTGCCGCCGCGCCTAAGCTTACCTCTCCTAAAGCTGCTGCATTAACGTCGGTAGTAAAGCCAATTGGCACATTAAATTCTTTTTTCATTGCGCCCACAATATCATAATTACGCCACGCTAGTTTTGGCGTTTGGGTAATGTAACCATATGTAGCACTACTTTTTTGAATATCAATCGGTCCAAAAGAGCCGATTCCAATTGCTTTTAATTCATCTTGATATTGTTTAAAAAATTGAATGACTGCTTTCATTGTTTCTGCAGGTTCCGTTGTCGGATAGCTCTCGCGTTTAATAATTTTCCCTGACTTTTCTCCGATTGCTACAACAAATTTAGTTCCGCCTGCTTCAATTGCTCCATAAACCATTCAAAAAAACTTCCCTTCTCGTAAGTTTTATAACGCTTTCATTTTACAATAGTTTTCTGGAAAAAGAAACTTATTTTCTAAAAACTTATCATTTTAATTCTAAATACCTAATTTAACAGATATTTTAATGCAAAATTTTACTTCTTAAAAATCCACTTCACAAGTCGCGCGTATTCATCAAAGAAACTAGGCACGTCGGATGGATTTAACCCGTATTCCATATTATTTTTAATCCCTTCGTTATACCATTTTTGCAGTTCATAGCCCCGTTTAAAATAGCCCCAGACAGACTTGCCTTCTGAGCTTAAGGCATATTTGACGGAGGTTAAATTATCTAGTTTATCCGCCACGATTAACGCTTTTTCTTCTAGGCTGCCAGTGCGGACTTGTTCAATCGTATGGGCTTTTCGTTCTTCCCAAGATAATGTTTTATTTTCTGTATGAGAAGCTACTAAATCTGCTACTTCGTCACCAAATGTTGCGCGAATATCGGCATCAGTCATCTCCGTATCTTCAACAGCATCATGTAACAACCCCGCGACAACAACTTCTTCGCGAAAACCAGCACGGCGCAAAATTCGCGCTACGTTTAAAGGGTGCGAAAAATAAGGCTCGCCAGTAATTTTGCGAACTTGGCCACTATGCGCTTCGATCATCATCTGTCTCGCTTTTTCATACATAAAAAGAAGCCTCCACTCAGAATCTATGTCTATACTATACAAGATTCGAGCGAGGCTTTCTAGTTTTTTAATTGTAAAAAGTAATTTCACGACCATTTAAATCTTGTACTGGTCGGCTTGTATTACCAATTGCTTTTTCAAATTCAGTAAAATCTTCTTGGCCAAGCGTCTTCGCATTTTTCAACACGATCCAAGTCACGCCTTCCACGGTTGGTGGTGTCGTCCGTGAACCTTGGTATGTATAGAAAACACGTTCTTCTGGCATAAATTCATTTACATCCAAAGTAATTTCCCGTTCTGTTTCAAAATCAGCGAACACTTCTGGGAAATAGGTTGGTAAATCTTTGAATTCGACATTATTTGTATTATCAATTTCCATCCAAGCACTCATTACAAGCGTTGTGCCGTCTGGTTTTTCATGAACAAAATGCCATTCAATCGGATACATATAGCCGTCGAGTAAATGCTCAGCCGGAATATGTGCATGGAACGATACAAGTGGATAATATTCGCCGTTAAAGCGTAACCCTTGTTCTTTATCATGCGGAAAAACATGCACCGATTGTTCAATTCTTCTAATCGTATAGTCTGTTTCTTTATAGTAAAATTTCATTGTTGATGGTTTTAATTTCACAACGTCAGCTTGTTCAATATCTACTGGCGATTGTGCTTTCCCAGTATGTGCGATTTCAAAGTCAGAGCAGATATGCCCCCACATTTCTGGCCCAGTCTTTTCATCGTAACCCCATAACACTTTCTCCTTAGTCATAACCATTTCTCCTTTTCGAAAAAAATTGCGTAACATTATTTTAGCGGATAGCTGATCTATTTCACAAGTTATATGCTTAATGTTCGTGTTGTGACTTTGGTGTGAACTCGCGTGAAGATACTGGTGGCTTTATTTCCGATACATCTTTTATATAAAAACGTCTTTACTTTTCATTCTTATAATTCTCAATAATAAAATCCAAATTTTCCAACATAGGCTTAAAGTTCGAAAAATCTATTTCTCTATACTCATTATAAATAAAATTTGAAAATCTTTCTTTACTATAATACTTGTTCAAATCCATATTTTTTTCTCTAGAAAACTTTTTCCCATTTATTTCGTGATTTAATGTAGCTTGATCGAAGAGATCCTCAATTTCACATTCCTTTTTGTTTTTCACTAATGGATTCATTAACAAATATAAACTACCTTCTATATTTAGATAAGACTCTTCTGTTAGTATAACTCTTCTATCTTCGCTCAGTTTAACGTAATCAATGATTTTTGAAACAGGTTTATTATTATTGGAAATTTCATTATCAAAAATTAAAATTGTTGGATTAGAAGCAATTTTCTTCGTTAAAATTTTAAAAGTTTTTAAATAATTTGGGACCTTATTATTTTCAATATCAAAAAAATATTTGCAAATATTTTTCATTGTATCTGCTCCATCTTTTTTTATATTCAAAAAATGTGCTAGCCGATTTGTTCTTTTCAAAAAAGCTACTCTAAAATCAAATTCTCCATCTTCTTTTTTTACTATTAAATTAGGAAATTCCAAATGATGCGTTTTCAATGCAGCCTTTATATAATTAATATCTGTCTTTCCTTCTGTCACAATAATTGGTTTATTATTAGCATAAAAATATTTATAAAATAAAAAAGCTTGGTATTGCTTTTCAAATGCATTTAGATTATTAAAGTCATGCTTGGAAGAATCGATAACATTATTATACCTTTGGACTTGATTTATAAAAGAGAATCTACCTTCCAATTGGTTTAAAGTCCCATTTTTATCATCAATTTGAAACTCACCTGTTTTATATAATCTATGAGCCATAGCTCTAGTTTCTTTATAATACCTTCTATCCACATTTATTTTTTTATTTACAACTAATCCGGTAACTAGTTGCCTAGAATCTTTGAAATTCAGATTTGTTTTATTCTTATTTAACTTAAAACCCGCCTTCTCTATTTCTTTTGTAAGTTTATGTAAAAAACAATCTATTTGATCTATAAATTTTTTATCATTAGTTGAAAAAGTTAGATCATCAGCGTATCTCGTGTAATCTAATTTATAATTTTTGGCTAACTTTAATATTCTCATATCCATTATTTTACAAATGAAATTTGTAATTATAGGGGAACTAGGTGCTCCCTGTGGTAATGCTCCATTGAAACATGACAATTGTGCAATTATTGTTGCTACTTCTGTAGATAGTTCAAAGTCCTTATTTTTTTCAAAAAAGCCCCTAACTCGTCCAAAGTGAAAGCTTTCAAAAAAACTCTCCAAATCTAGGTTATACACAATTTTTTTATTTCTATGGATTTTAGCATTTGAAATTATACTTTTTCCTTTCTCAAACCCATGAGAAATATTAGGTGTTTTACGTTTACTTTTTTGTAAAATTTCCTGATATTTAGTTAATGAAGTAGCCAACTTTTTCTGCAATGCCTTCAATTCACTTTTTGGTGCATTAATATTTCGAACTCCACCACTTTTTTTGGGAATTTCGAACGAGTAGTACAAATTTTCTGTTCTTTTTATGTAAAGTATATATGTTAATCTTTTTATAGGTATATTAAGATAATCAGCTAGGTCTGTTCTATTCTCTATATTTTTTAAAGTTTTCATCCTGTCTTCTCCTTAAATTATACGTGTGGCTACTCCTTACGCAGAGCGCACGTTACTCCTATATTACTCTTGAGTAGGTAAGTTTAGAGGTGAGCAAAGTTCCCACCATTTTAGTCAACACTTGCGAAACACAAGTACAAAATCTAGCCACACGCTTATATAATTATAGCAAAACAAAACGGCACTTACAATTAAATCTGAAGTGCTTTTCACCTATCAAATTTATAAACTATTTATAAATTGATGTGGAATAAAGTTTTTATACTAAAAAAATTAAATCTCTTCTATCATAACAATTCTAAGTTCCATGTTACGAATTGTAAAAAACAAGCAGAAATATAACTCGAAAACATTCATAATCGATTATGAAAATATGTAAGTCGACAGCCTAAATAAAGAAAGGCGTTCCTACGAGAACGCCTTTCAACATTAATTAGCTTCCTCTAGAGAACAAGGATACAACATTTGAGTTATTAAAATACTCCCTATTAGTCTCCTCAACATACTGACTTAGAAATTTATCTTCAAGTCCAAATAGTGATTCTAAAAATGAACGATCAATATAATAATGGTCTAAAATTTCCTTTAAAGGAAATACATGATTTTTAAAAATCAAGTCTAGTAAAGAGCGAACCTTCCCTGGTCTAATAATAGCAATATCTTCATCAAGAGGCTCATTCTTTCTGTAGCCTTTTCTATTTAAAGTTGCATAAAAGTAACGATTTTCTTCAAATGTCAGAAGCCCCAGTTTATAAGCACGGTACTCCAGTGAACCAATTGAAACCATATATTTCATTTTCAAATCTAGGTATGATTCAGGATTAGATTTCTTTTTTATAATTGAAAAATCTTTTAAAAACTGCTCTTTTGGCAATAAGAAAAATGCCGCAAAATCATTTGCTTCTTTTTCGATTTTTTTATGCTCATCTTTCGTCAAGCTATCCATATCAATTTTATAATGGAGTAATAAATGACCCAATTCATGTGCTAAATCGAAATTTCTGCGAACAGCGGATTTCTTTTTGTTCCCCAAAATAATAAATGGTTTTTCTTGATTCGTCCAAGTGCTGTATGCATCAATACTTGCACCCATGTTTTTTTCTAATACATAAATTCCAGACAGTTCAAGCTTATACAATAAATCAGCATTTGTTTGAATATCTAAAGTTTTCCGTGCTTTTTCAGCGATAATTTCAAGGTTCAGAAGTTTGTTATTATTATCTGTCGCTAAATTATATAATTGAATAGATTCATTTCTTAATAATGTAATAGTACTAACTGGAAGATTTAGTCTATCTTCAAACTTATCCAGGAAATAGCTTACAAAATTAATAAAAGTCGTTTCCATTTTTGTTTTCTTGCGAACCTCTCGATCTTCAGCTCGATAAGCAATACTTTCCACCTTAGAAATATTAGTTATAAATGGTTCCGAGTAAAAAAATTGAGCTTTTACATTAAAGACTCCTTTCAACTCATTAACCACTTCAAATTTTGGAACAGTATATTGATTTTCATATTGCCAAATTGCTTGTTCACTTAAATTTAATTTGTCAGCAAGTTCCTTTCTGGAGAGACCATTTAATTCCCTGACACTTCTTAATTTCTCTCCGAAAAACATTATAATCACATCCTTGCTTATTTGTTAAAAAGTTAGTTTCCAGATTCTTCTTTTTCTTCAGGAATTGAATAACCAAACGAATTTGTATCGCCTGAAAAGATTGTATTTTCTGGAGCTTTTTCATTTTTAATTGGTTCTACATCTTCATCGGTAATTTCGTACTCATTACCTTGGATAAGATAACTTAAATCTTCAATAAGTTCTAAAGTCATCGTTTGACGGTTTGGCATAGTTAATTTAATAGATTCAACAAATTTAGTCTCATCATGAATTTCATAAGTTACTATATAAAATCGAGAATATTTTTTACTTACATTCAGCTGAGTTCCTTCAATTACTGCCTTTATTTCTTCAGGATCATTTAATTCGAGTTGAATCTGCTCTGGTTGGATAACAAAGTTTCGAGAGATATTCTTTAATACAGGTGTGTTTATATCTGCTAAATTCACTAAATAATTATCCTCATTTGTTTTCTTTTTTTGCTCATCAAAAGATTTTTGTACTCTTCTAGAATTTTTTACGATAACCATATAATCTTCTGAATTCTCGCTAACTGTAAACTGCAAGTATTCCCATGTGTAGCCAGCTTTTTCGATTTTAAACTGGACATTTTTCATTTGTCCAATTTTAGAAACTTGGTCATCGATATGATTTCCTTTTGTCCAAGCATAAGCGCCGCTAACATTCATTGTCTCTTTTTTGCTTTTTCTCTCTTCAAGATACTGTAAATAACCTTTTAAAGTTCCATCAACTATTGCTTTACTAATTGTTTTATCTAATTTAAATTCATCCATCTATATTCCTCCCATCTATTCATCTATGCTAGTATACAACATTTTTAAAGTAAAAACATTAATTTTTATTTTTTTTTAAAGTTTATATTTAAATTCAGTCATATAACTAAATAAACTCCAACCATCACCAATATTCTTTTCATCATTAGATTTAAAAAAATGTTTACTTCTTTAAATATAATAACTCCAAATACAATAATTAGTCTGAAAAAATTCTGCCAAATTTGTAAATAAATCCAAAATAAATATTTAATTTTATGCATAGGTTCTCTAATTGAAGTCCTTTAAAATAAAATATTAAAATCGACAATTTGCCTCTTTTTAAAAGAAATTTAGAGAACCAATAGTAAACACTCTAATTTATTATCCTTAATCTTCGTTAATTGAATATACTTCCATCTTTTCCCTTTTATTTTCGGTAAATCATATACTTCAATAATAATTTATTATATTACGATAGCATTCGTTTACCAAGGTTATCTGTACTTCTAAACTAGTAATCTTATCCATATATAGGTAAACAGGTTCATCACTTGAAATTTCTTTTTGTAATAATTTGACTTCTTTTTCATTTGGTGTTGCGTAGCTGACATATTCAGTATTAATTGTGGTATTCTCAGAGTTTAGCATAAATTAATAAATTTATACGTGCCAACCGTTTCATTGTCCACCATGAGAAGTTTAATCTCATCCAATTTATCTCTGGCAGCTTACAAAGGGACTTACGAGTATTCCATACTATCTTTCCCCGCTCCTTTTTATGTAGTAAGCTGGAGTTAACACCATATCCATTTAAAAGAGGAGATGATTACTCGTGAATTACACAATTGGTGCATTTTCAAAAGAAGTCGGCTTATCAATTGATACATTACGATATTATGAAAAAGAAAAACTAATTTTACCAAAAAGAAATGAGATTAACCGTAGAATTTATGATAGTTCGGATATTACTTGGATTAACTTCATAAAAAAATTAAAGCAGACAGGCATGCCAATTAAAGATATTAAGGAATATGCAAAACTTCGGTATCTGGGAGATCAAACCATCGAGCAACGAATGACTTTGTTATATAAGCAATACGATATTTTAGTTGAGAAAAGGGAAGAAATTGAGCTATATACCCAGTTTCTACTAAATAAAATAGATATTTATAAGGAAATGTTAAGTGAACGAGATATTAAATAATTTCTGCTCGTATAAGAAGAGTTGACATGGTGTTAACTCCAGCATTTATAGTTGATTCATACTAAAATGCTAGGAGGAATTGCCATGAAAAAATATGTTGTCATCACAGGTGCGAGTTCGGGTATTGGCTATGCTACCGCTAAACAGTTTGCAAAACGCAAAAAAAATCTAATCTTAATTGCCAGAAGAGTAGCTAATTTGGTGAAGTTGAAAAACGATATTGAGAAGGAAGTACCTGAAGTTGAAGTCCTAATCAAAGCGATTGATTTAACAAAAATAAATCGGTTAGAGAAATTATTTTCTGAATTGGACCTTTATTTCATTGAAACGTGGGTAAATAATGCTGGTCTAGGATATTATAGTGAAGTTAAAAACCAGAACCTAACTAAGACTTTACAGCTTCTTCATTTGAATATTGAAGCTTTAACAGTTTTATCGGTCTTGTATGTTAGAAAGTATCATGACCAATCAGGTACACAACTAATTAATGTTTCTTCAGCAGGTGGCTATACGATGGTTCCTACTGCAACAACTTATTGTGCTAGTAAATTCTATGTCAGTTCCTTTACTGAAGCACTAAGTTTGGAATTACGAGAAAGCGGTTCTCCACTTCAAGCAAAAGTATTAGCACCAGCTGCCACCAAAACCGAATTTGGGCAAAAAGCAAATGATGTAAGCGAATATGACTATGACAAAAAATTTAATAATTATCATACAAGTGATGAAATGGCCCAATTTTTATTGGATTTGTATGACAGCGATAAAATTGTCGGCATGATTGATAGGAAAGCATTCTCATTTACTTTGACTGAAAATTTGTTTTCATACGCAAATCAAGCCTCATCTAATCAAAAATAAGGAACCGTAAAAAAGACTCTTGTATTAGAATACAAGAGTCTTTTTGTTTGAGATGAAGCTTTATTTCCGGTACATCTTAAACTCCAAAAACAATTCATTATAATACGACAGCATTCGTTTACCGAGGTTATCATATACTTCTAAATTATTTAGTTCATCCATATCCGGATAAAAACGTTCGTCACCCGAAATTTCTTTTGGTAATAATTTGACGGCTTTTTCATTTGGTGTTGCATAGCCAACATATTCAGCGTTAATTGCGGCATTTTCTGGTTTTAACATGAAGTTAATAAATTTATGCGCCCCATCGACATTTTTCGCCGTTTTTGGGATGACCATGTTATCGAACCATAAATTGGAGCCGTCTTTTGGAATAACATATTCTAAATCTTCATTTTCACTTAGCATTTCTGCTGCTTCTCCGGAGAAAGTAACCGCGACACCCGCTTCATTGTCCGCCATGAGAAGTTTAATCTCATCGCCAACAATCGCTTTGACATTCGGCGTCATCGTTTCTAGCTTGTCTCTGGCAGCTTGTAGGTGGGATTTATTCGTATCGTTCAGTGAGTAACCGAGACTATTCAGCCCAAGTCCCATCACTTCACGCGCTCCATCAATTAGCAATATTTGGTTTTTCAATTCGGGATCAAATAATGCATTCCACGTATCGAAATTTTTATCCGGGAACATTTCTTTATTATAAATAATGCCAAGCGTTCCCCAGAAATACGGCATCGAATATTTATTATCGTCATCAAACGACAAGTCCATAAAACGCGGATCAAGGTATTTTTCATTTGGTAGTTTGGAATGATCAAGCGGAATCAGCAAATTTTCTTCTTTCATTTTACTAATCGCGTAATCACTTGGCACCGCAATATCAAAGGTCGTTCCACCTTGCTCGATTTTCGTCATCATCGCTTCATTAGAATCAAATGTTTGGTAAATAACTTTGATGCCTGTTTCTTTTTCAAATTTAGTAATGAGCGATGGGTCAATGTAATCGCCCCAGTTATAAATTGTCAGCGTATTGCTCCCAGCGTAGCCCTCAGAACGGTTCATCGT
The DNA here is from genome assembly GCF_946902005.1 of Listeria sp. Marseille-Q6474. Lineage (NCBI taxonomy): Bacteria > Bacillati > Bacillota > Bacilli > Caryophanales > Listeriaceae > Listeria > Listeria sp. Marseille-Q6474. The sequence continues at coordinate 863,959 of NZ_CAMPPS010000001.1, forward strand.
TGTTGCAAGTAGCATCATTAGGAGTGCGACAACAATTACTGGTACAAAAATTTTCAGCAGTTGCTTCATTCTTTCGTCGCCCCCGTCCGAATATTTTTACTTGTATTACGTTGGTTGATAAAGTAATAACCGATCACGAGAATAATCGTGAATAGGAAAATCAGTGTCGATAAAGCATTGATAGAAAGCGAGATCCCTTGTCTTGCTCGAGAATAAATTTCTACCGCTAAAGTTGAGAAGCCATTTCCGGTTACAAAGAAAGTCACCGCAAAATCATCTAGCGAGTACGTTAATGCCATGAAAAATCCAGCTAAAACGCCTGGCATAATATATGGCAAAATAACTTTTGAAAGCACTTGCCACTGGCTTGCTCCTAAGTCTCGGGCAGCATCCATTAGCGTCGGGCTCATTTCTTGCAATTTCGGCAAAATCATCAATACGACAATCGGAATACTAAAAGCAATATGCGAAACTAGGACGGAAATAAAACCTAATTTTACGCCTAAAATCGTAAAGAAAATCAAGAAACTAGCACCAATAATAACGTCCGGGCTAACAATCAACACATTATTCAAACTTAAAAGCGAGTTTTTCGCGAATGGTTTTGGCATAAATTTAATCGCCAGCGCCCCGCAAACTCCAATAATTGTCGCAATAACCGAAGAAAGCAGCGCAATTACAAACGTATTTAAAACAATAATCAGTAAGCGCGTATCTTGGAAAACTTCTTTATAATAGCCAAGCGTAAATCCGCTAAAGTTATGCATTGTGCCACCTTTATTAAACGAATAAAAAATCAAATAGAAAATCGGCGCATATAAAATCACAAAAACAAGTACTAAATAAATCGTACCCCATTTACTTTTCTTCATTTACGCGCACCTCTTTTCTTTTTCGAAACCGTTAGGAACATAATTAAAATCATCGCAATAATTAAAAATACACCAATCGTCGAACCCATTCCCCAGTCTTGCGTGACAAGGAAATGTTCTTCAATCGCTGTTCCGAGCGTAATCACACGGTTTCCTGCAATTAATCGCGTAATCATAAAGAGTGATAGCGCTGGAATAAAAACAGCCTGACATCCTGATTTCACACCGTCAGCAGTAAGTGGGAAAATCACTCGTCTAAATGTCGTCATACTCGATGCGCCTAAATCGCGTGACGCTTGAATCAACGTTGGGTTAATTTCCTCAATTGCATTAAAAATCGGTAATATCATAAACGGAATAAAAATATAGGTTGATACAAATAAGAAACTAAAATCCGTAAATAAAATCTGTTTCGAGCCAATTCCAAGTATTTCTAAAAATTGATTCGCCGCCCCGTATGTCCCAAAAATCCCAATAAAGGCATACGCTTTAAGCAGTAAATTGATCCAAGTCGGTAAAATAATGAGTAATAACCACAATTGTTTATGTTTTAGCTTCGTTAACAGATACGCTGTTGGATAAGAAATCAACAACGTAAAAACGGTAATTAAAAACGCGTACCAGAACGAACTAGCTGTCATTTTTAAATATACAGGAGTGAAAAAGTGAATATAATTATCTACCGTAAAATTGCCATCTACATCAAAAAAAGAATAATACACAATTAATAAAATCGGTGCGACAACAAAAAGTAAAATCCAAAGAACATAAGGAACGAGATAAACTGTACGAGTGCGTCTATTCATTACTGCACCTCATCGTAGCTATCAAGCCGCTTATCGAATTCTTCCTCCGTTTCCCCAAGACGCATAACATGAATTGCCTCTGGTTCAAACGCTAAGCCAATCTTATCACCCACACGAACTTTTCTCGTTGTGTGAACAAGCCATTCATTTCCATCAATATCAATACAACCAACTTCATAATGAACACCGCGGAATAGCATCCAATCAACGGTTACTTGAAGTTTTCCTTTTTCAGCCGAAGTAATCTCTAGATCTTCCGGACGAATAACTACTTCAACGACTTCATTTGGGCGGAAACCTTGGTCGACACATTCAAAACGTCTTTCCACAAATTCCACTTCGAAATCTTGTATCATTTTGCCATTAACAATGTTGGATTCTCCAATAAAATCAGCAACGAACTTATTAATCGGCTCGTCGTAAATATCAATCGGCGTACCGCTTTGTTGAATTTCGCCTTTATTTAATACAAAAATTTCATCGCTCATCGCAAGTGCTTCTTCTTGGTCATGTGTCACAAAAATAAACGTAATCCCAAGACGTTTTTGCAAATCGCGCAACTCATATTGCATTTCAGTACGTAGTTTTAAATCAAGCGCTGACAGTGGTTCATCAAGCAAAATAACTTCTGGTTCATTGACGATTGCCCGCGCGATTGCGACACGTTGTCTTTGTCCGCCAGACATTTCGCTAATTTCTCTTTTTTCATAGCCTTTTAAGTTAACAAAGCGCAGTGCTTCTTGTACTTTTTTATCGATTGCGTCTTTTTTTAGTTTTTTAATCCGCAGTCCAAAAGCCACATTTTCGTACACGTTTAAATGTGGAAATAACGCATAATCTTGGAAAACAGTATTTACAGGACGTTTATTGGCTGGAATTTGGTTAATTACCTTATCCCCTAAGTAGATTTGTCCTTCTGAAGCTTCTAAAAATCCGGCAATTAAGCGCAAAATGGTTGTTTTCCCGCAACCAGATGGGCCAAGCAAAGTATAAAACTTCCCTTTTTCTATTTCAAAGCTGACATTGTCAAGCACTGGTGGATCATTATCAAATTGTTTTGTTACGTTTTCAAAACGAATAATTGTTTCTGTCACAATCATTTACCTCCCTTATAAATATGAGTCTGTCGCAACTAAGATGAGTGTCGCTTGTTCATTTGATCGATTAACAATTTGATGTTCATCTGCGGCGTGGAAATAAATTGCTTCTCCTTTTTTAGCCACATACTCATTTCGACCAAGCAGCACGGTCACTTCCCCTTTTAGCACGTAGGCGAAAGTTTCTGAAAGTGATGGTTCAAAGCTTTTAAAACAACTGTTTGCTTCTATTTCAAGTAGCACGGGTTCCATTTCTTTTTCATTTGATTCTGGAACAAGCCACTTAATTCTGTAACCTTTTTCTTCATCTTCAAAGAAAGTATGCTCTAGTTCTCCGTAAATTACTTTTTGATTATGTTCTTCTTCATCAAAGAAATCTTTCGGAGTAGAACCTAACACTTCCAAAATAGCAAATAACGTTTCGATAGAAGGAGAACTCAAATCTCGTTCTAGCTGAGAAATATATCCCTTCGTCAAATCCGTTCGTTCGCCTAATTCTTCTTGTGTCAAATTCTTGCTGAGCCTAAGATTTTTTATGCGTTTGCCAATATCCATGTCAATGTCCTTTCTTTCAAGTTTAGTTATAGTAAACCTCAAGTCATAGAAGTTTACTAATATTAAACACAAAGTTTACTTACAGCAAGCTAAATTATACAACAAAGCTTCCACATGAACAATAGTTTTTTTTGATTTTTTCTAAGTTAGACAATGTTTGTTTTTAATGCTAAGATTTGGTTATAAAATCAACATTGGTGGTACACAAATATGAAAAACTATCCTTTCTTCAAATATAATATGAATATCAAAACTTTCTTTACTTTCATCGTTGCCTTAGCTATCTTGGGCCTTGGTCTCTACTTGTTTATTACTTATGAGGTCCTTCGAGTTTGGCAATTTTGGCTTTTATATGCCGTTTTTATTATTTCAACTATTAATATCTTCTCCACTTATGTTAATGGTACTGTATCGATTAATAATCGCGCGCTTTTTTATAAAAGAGGATTTTCGGATAAAAAATATCCTTTTAGTCAATATATGCTGGAATGTGACACTAGGTTGCACGGGCGGACTATTTCTTTTCTTCCCTATTACACTATCAATATTCTTAATTTAGAGACAGGGAAAGAAGAAAAAATTAAGCTCCGAAATGCCGCCATCACTCATAGAAATGGCAGAAAGAACTTCCACTTAGAAATAGAAAATCTCGCTGAACATTTAAGAAATATGCAAGCTTAAATAGAAAGCCCCAAGAACATTGCGTTGTTCTTAGGGCTTTTTCTTATTCTAAAAAGTCATCATATAAGTATGTTTCAATCATGTTGAGATTTTGGCGTAAGTCCCGGGCTAATTCCCTTGAGATCCCGCCTTTTTCAAACATATTCTGAATAATATCACGTTCTAATTGGAAAGCAACTACTTGGACTTCGCGTTTTTTCTGTTCGAATTTTGCGCGTTTACCTCTTGGACTGTGCTCTTTTCTCACGCGTTCTAAGAAAATAGTGTGTTCGGTAATTAGTGGTCCAATTATATCAACATTCTCTTTCGTTAATTGTTCTTTGAGTTTAGAAATAATAAGTACTTCATTTTCTTCTCGTAATTGGCGAATTGCTTGGAATCGTTCGCTGTCTTTAGAAATACCTTTTTTCACTTTATGGGTGATTCTACCCCATTTTTTCGGGTGAATGATAAGCATTATTAGACGATAAAGGAACATCCATGCTGTTTTTATTTTTGTTCGGAAGCGCTGTTTAATCGCTTGTTCCATCATATTAAGATAGTGTTGATAACGATAGCTATCTGTAGCAACAATGCGTCCTTCATCGGTCATTTTTTGGGTGTTTTCACGTTCCCACTGGATAATTTCTAATCGTTTCGCACGTTCTCTTTCATCCATGCCTCGATTCGAAATATTATTTTGCTGTAAATCATAAATTCGTCTGCGGTAATCTTCAATTACTTCATCTGTTGCGGCTTTCGTTTCTGGTAAAGTCTGTTCTTTCAATTCTCTGATGACATTTCGAAGTATCCGAATCCGTGTCGCAATTTCAGCTCGTTCATCCTCCGTTGTCACTTCTTCACTTTTTGCTAGTAACGGTAAGATAAACGTCGCAATAACTAGCGTACACAGAATAACACCTGACGCTATAAAGATAATCAGTGAGCGCTGCGGAAATAGTGATCCATCGTCTAAGAAAAATGGAATTGCGAGCGCACTGGCAAGCGTAACTGCCCCGCGAACACCAGAAAGCGATGTGAGCACAACTGGTCTAAACTTAGGTAGCTGTGTCTTTTTATTCTGTTTTTGCCTTTGTTTTGCGCCAATGCTCCATGATATGTAAACCCATAAGAAGCGCAGTAAAATCAAGGCTGCTGTGATAGAAAGTATATAAGCAATTACTTGTAAATTGCTACTACCGGAATCATTCCATACTACCTCGGTAATCGCAGGAAGTTGCGTACCAAGCAGTAAAAACACTAAGCCATTTAAAACAAAAATAATAACCGACCAAGTACTTTGCGAAACAACATTTAATTTAACTAATTGTGGATCCATTTTCTTTTGTTCCATTGAATGCATAATCCCGGCTGCAACTACCGCTAAAATTCCTGAAACGTGTAATTCCTCTGCCGCTAAATAAATAATAAATGGCGTTAAAATTTGGATAAGCATGTGAAAAGTAACATCTTCCATCCCAAGACCACGAACCCATTTTAACAATCGGAATTTTAACCAACTTAATACGAGCCCTACTAAAATACCACCAATCGCGATAATAAAAAAGCTAATACTCGCATCCATTAAACTAAATACGCCTGTCACCATCGCAGCAATCGCAAATTGGAAAGCAACTAATCCTGAAGCATCATTAATTAGCGCTTCTCCTTCTAGTAAATTCATAATCCGTTTTGGCAAATTAATCCGCCCAGAAAGTGAACTAACGGCTACAGCATCAGTTGGCGCAAGAGCCGCTGCAAGAGCAAAAGCTGCTGCAAGTGGAACGGTTGGAATCATCCAGTGGACAAAATAACCAATCACAACAACCGTCGCAAACACAAGCCCGAGCGCTAATACTAAAATCGGCATCCGCATTCCCCAAAGTGCCGCTTTATCCGTCTGTCTGCCATCATTAAATAGCAAGGGTGCAATAAACATTACAAGAAAAAGTTCTGGATTGAGTTGTAAATCAAACGTAATTGGCATAATAGCGATAATTACACCAAGTCCGATTTGAATTAACGGCACCGAAACAAAGGGAACAAACCGATTAAGCAAATTAGAAATAAAAATAGCTACAAGTAATGCTAAAACATATAAAAATATCTCCAATATGTACCGTCCCCTTTCGTTTATTCTCCTATATTATTATGAAGCAAAATAAACGATCTCGCAAATATAAAACAGCCCTGCTCCTTTGTATTTGCTCACTTTACAAAGAAACAAAGCTGTTAGATTAAGTTACTTTTCTTTTTCATTCTTATATTTATCAATTTGATCATTTAAATTTTTCATTTTTTCATCTAAATGGGTAATGATTCTTGCGGCGTCTTGTAATTCTTTTACTAATTCTTCTGGCGCTTCTTGTTGATATTTATAATAAATTTTATGTTCTAAACTTGCCCAAAAATCCATTGCAACCGTTCGAATTTGAATTTCTACCGTCATTTTTTCCGAACGATTTGTTAAGAAAACTGGCACTTCACATAATAAATGTAAACTCCGGTAGCCATTCGGTTTTGGGTTTGTCACATAGTCTTTTACTCGTTTAATCGTTATATCACTTTGGCCGGCAAGCATTTCATGAATACGAAAAATATCGGATACAAAAGAACAGGTAATACGAATTCCCGCAATATCGTGTACATACTTAAGTGCATTTTCTGGTGTAATATCCACATTTTTCTTTTCCAGTTTTGCCCCTATACTTTCGAGTGATTTGACCCGTGATTTCAAGTGTTCCATTGGATTATAGTCGTGGATAAATTGAAATTCTTCATTCAATATTTTAAGTTTCGTGTTCACTTCTTCTAGAGCAAAACGGTGAAGAAGCATAACATTTCGCCAATGCTTTAGTTCGTCTACTGATGGTTGTTCCATGATGACACTCCTTCCATATGTATAAACTTCCTATTCCATGTTACTACAAATCAGAAGCCAGCGTAACTATATGTCGAAAGTTTCACCACATTCTCATGAAATTTTCATAAAAAAGCCTAGAATAAAAATTATTCTAGGCTAATTCGCTATTTAACTAATTGGACAACTAATTACTTTATCGTTATCTGTCACAAGCAACAAATTACGGTTATAATACTGTCCATCACTTTTTAATACAAGCGTTTTTTCTGTGTCATTATAATCAATCGTTAACGCATCTTCTAGAAATATTTCCGTCCAGCGCTTAATTAATACAGGACCGATATTTGAATCTATTATATCATCTTCAGGAGTTTTCTCTGCTACTAATCGAAGGGTAAATATACCACTGTTTTCACAGGAACACCCTTCTGTATCGTAGTATAAATGCAACTGACCGGAAAGATTTGAACGAAGCGCATTTAGCCGATTTATGGCGCTATCTGTAAATGTTATATACATAACCAATCACCTCTAACTCTATTATACACCTGAGTTACTAAGATTTCGCGTGAGTTGCTTACTTTCGATTTATTTCACAAATTAGACATTGGGTTTTCATTCCTTTGCGTGTTATGATAGGTATGTATTTACAAAGGGGGAGAAACACGCAGATGAGCGCTTATCCAAAATTCGATGTTATTTTAAAAGCATTAAATTTGTCTAGTGTAGGAGTAATTATTACAGATCCTGAGCAAAAAAACAATCCGATTATTTTTGTGAACACAGGCTTTGAAAATATTACTGGCTATACTAAAGAAGAAGCTATTGGCTCTAATTGTCACTTTTTACAAGGAGATGATACTGACAAAGAGGAAGTTGCCAAAATCCGTCATGCCATTAACGAAAAATCAACTGCGAACGTTCTACTAAAAAATTACCGAAAAAATGGCACTTCATTTATGAATGAGCTGACAATTGAACCGATTTATGATGATAATGAACATCTATATTTTGTCGGCATTCAAAAAGATGTGACGACCGAGCATAATTATCAACTGGAACTTGAAAAATCCTTATGGGAAATCGAAAAACTATCCACGCCAATTGTTCCCATTAAGGAAAATATTTGTGTGCTGCCGCTAATTGGTTCCTTGACCCACGACCGGTTTCAGCACATGTCCGAATATGTCAGCGAATATATGGATAATGGAAAAGAAGACTATTTAATTATGGATCTTTCTGGTCTTGCTGATTTTAATGAAGATGCTGTCATGAACCTTGTGAAGTTCCATGGCTTTATGAAGCTAACAGGTGTGGAATTAATTATTACGGGAATTTCACCTAAATTTGCAATGACTTTAATGCGCTACCAAGAAAATCTATCTAGTTTAACTACTTATAGCACAATCAAAGAAGCACTACAATTTTACTAAAACATATTGCAAAACGACCCATTTTCCGTTATTATGGGTAAATAATCAAATATAAACCCTCATCCAAATGGTGAGGTAGAGGTTGCGAGATGCACTAGTAATTTTTTCGAGGCGAAACAAAGACGCCAATGACAAAAAACGAACAGGTTGATCGCCGAAGTGACTATTTTCTCTTTGTATCAAAATAGTTGTTGGGACAGTTTCCTAAAGGAGCTGGACTGCTATAAGAATTTGTCGAAATTTCTTATAGGTGTGCTATCTGACAAAATGATGTTGGTAAAATACGTAACAGCCAATTTCTTGCAGATTGGCTGTTTTTTGCGCACTTCCTCTGATAATAGAAAGGGAGATTTATAGTGAAAAAAGAAACACATGGCGAGATTCGTCGTGACTTAAAGACAAGGCATCTATCCATGATAGCAATTGGTGGTTCAATCGGAACCGGATTATTTTTAGCAAGTGGAAATGCGATTCATACTGCTGGGCCTGGTGGAGCGCTAGTTGCTTATATTGCGATTGGCATTATGGTGTACTTTTTAATGACAAGCTTAGGTGAGATGGCTACATACATGCCTGTTTCCGGCTCATTTAGTACGTATGCTAGTCGATTTGTTGATCCAGCTTTTGGTTTTGCACTCGGTTGGAACTATTGGTTTAACTGGGCGATCACGCTCGCAGTCGATATTTCAACAGCGGCGATTATTGTTCAATTTTGGTTGCCGAATACGCCTGCTTGGCTCTGGAGTGCGATTTTCTTACTCTTGATTTTCGGTTTAAATGCCCTATCGGTAAAAGCTTACGGGGAGTCAGAGTACTGGTTCTCGATTATTAAAGTAGCGACTGTTATTATTTTTCTTATCGTCGGTGTGCTGACAATTGTTGGTATTCTTGGCGGCGAAGTGATTGGCTTTTCTAACTTTACAGCAGGAGATGCACCATTTAAAGGTGGATTTTTCGCGATATTAGGCACGTTCTTGATTGCTGGATTTTCTTTCCAAGGTACTGAAATGGTTGGTATTGCAGCTGGTGAAAGTGCTACTCCAGAAAAAAGTGTTCCTAAAGCGATTAAGCAAGTTTTCTGGCGGATTTTGTTATTTTATATTTTTGCGATTTTCATTATCGGGATGATTATTCCTTATACTAATCCGAATTTACTGAGCGCTGAGGCAACAGATGTGGCGATTAGTCCATTTACGCTCGTATTTGAAAAGGCTGGGCTAGCTTTTGCGGCTTCGGTAATGAACGCGGTTATCTTGACTTCCGTTCTATCCGCTGGTAATTCAGGCCTTTACGCTTCCACAAGAATGCTTTGGGCAATGGCTCGTGATAAAAAAGCTCCTAAATTCTTAGGCAAAGTAAACCGTCGTGGTATCCCGATGGCTGCACTTATTGTTACTACCATTGTTGGTGCGATGACATTCATTACCACGCTTACCGAAAATGGAACAGTTATTTATACATGGCTCCTTTCTGCTTCTGGTTTAACCGGATTTATCGCTTGGGTCGGCATTGCTATTAGCCATTACCGATTCCGTAAAGCTTTCATTAAGCAAGGCCATGATTTGAACGAACTAAAATATAAAGCCAAATTTTTCCCTTTTGGTCCGATTTTAGCTTTAATCTTATGTATTTTAGTTATTGTCGGTCAAGATTACGCGGCATTTTTAAAACCAGAATTTACGAATCCTGCTTGGTGGCAAAAAATCGGTATTTCTTATATCGGCCTCCCTATTTTCCTTATCTTCTGGTTATCATTTAAATTTACAAATAAAACAAAAGTCATTCCACTGGAAGACTGCAAATTTGATCAAAAATAAAAAAACATCTCTTGTTCATTCATTTTTACTTGAATGATACAGGAGATGTTTTTATTTACTCTTTTTCAGTAAGGTTTCGACTTTTTTATTTAGGCGAATTAATTCTTCTATTTCGTTTTCGGTCAGGTTTTCGAACACTTTCATCATGGCTTTGTACATAAAAGCGTTTGCAGTGGAGCGCTTAGATAAGTCTTCTCCTTTTTTTGAAAGCTTTAGTGTTAAATCCATATTATCAGTTGGGATTGTTTTGTTTAATTTTACAACAAGACCTAAGCTAATTAACCCGTCCACATTAGCCGCGGCAGAACTTCCAGTAATTATTAATCGTTTAGTTAAATCCGCCACTGAAATGCCAGGTGTGCTATAAATCACATTAATCATCGCAAGTTGCTGAATTGTTAGTCCTAAGCTAGCCGCATTTTGATCGGCATATCCCGCTGAAATCCGCTGTATTGACCAATAAGTTTTTAATAATTCACTAATATTTTCTGTATCTGTATTAATTTTTTCCATCATTCAACCTCCTCTTACCACCTATTCTACGCACTTTATCAGAAAAACTCAATCATATTTACGAAAAAAATATATTTCTAATACGTTTTTATAGTTGCTTATTAAAAGTAAGTATGATATAGTTTACTTATAAACAGTTAAGCAATTGCTTTTCTAACGCGTAAAAGTATTTTTTCTAAGGTTTAATATCAAACAATTAAGGCTAGATTATAAGAGAATGCTTTTATAAAAAAACATATTTGGAGGAATGAAAAAATGACAGTAGAAAAATGGAACGTAGACCCAGCGCATAGTTCAATCGAATTTCAAGTAAAACACATGATGGTATCAAAAGTAAAAGGTGCATTTAGCGATTTCACAGCAGATATTGAAATGGATCCAGAAGATTTAACAACAGCAAAATTAAACTTCTCTGTATCAGCAGCTTCTGTAGATACTCGCCAAGCACAACGCGATGGTCATCTAAAAAGTGAAGATTTCTTTAATGTAGAAAAATATCCAAACGTTACTTTTACAGCAACAAAAATCACAGCTGATGGCGATGATGAATACGAAGTGACTGGTGATTTAACGATTCGCGACGTAACAAAACCTCTTACACTTGAAGTAAGCTATGAAGGTACTGGAAAAGATCCAAACACTGGTAACATGGTAGCTGGCTTTGAAGCAAAAGGTAAATTCAACCGTAAAGACTTTGGCCTAAATTACAATGCTGCATTAGAAACTGGTGGCGTACTTATCGGTGACGAAGTAAAATTAAACATCCAAATTGAAGCAAGTAAATAATTACTGAAACTACGAGTAGCTAGCCTATTCGTGGTTTTTTTTGTAGCTTTATTCTCCCTTTTAGGATAAAATAGTTCTATTGTTTTTAAAAAAGGAGGCTAACATCGCTATGGAAAATAAACAAAATGGGCAGCTAGGTGGAATTATCGCCGGAGCTCTCGCATATGTATTTTGGGGTGTCCTTCCAATTTACTGGAAGCTAGCCACAAATGTCCCTCCTATGGAGATTTTGGCCTATCGAATTATATGGTCTTTTATTTTTATGCTATTTTTGATTGTTTGTTTACGAAAGACTTCGATGGTTTTTCAAGAAACAAAGGACGTTTTGCTTAAACCGAAAACGCTTATCGCCATTATTGCGGCGGCTTTTTTAGTTACTGGAAACTGGTATTTATTCATTTACACAGTGAATAGCGGGCATGTGACCGAAGCAAGTCTTGGTTACTATATAAATCCACTTGTAAATGTACTTCTCGCAACGGTGATTTTAAAAGAACGATTGAGTCGCGGTGAGATTATTGCAGTTATCTCGGCAACAATTGGCGTCTTAATTCTCACATGGCATCTTGGGTCCGTTCCTTGGGCAGCAATTGGTATGGCTGTGTCCTTCTCCCTTTATGGGTTGATTAAAAAAGTCGTTTCCGTTTCCGTATGGACTGGTTTAACACTTGAAACGATGATTATCACGCCATTCGCACTCATTTATGTACTCTTTTTCGCGACGAATGGATTAATGCAGTATGCCGCGCAAACAAATATTATTTTAGTTGGCGCTGGGATTGTTACCGCTATTCCATTACTTTTATTTGCGACCGCTGCAAAGAAAATCAGCTATACAATGGTCGGTTTCTTGCAATATATTGGGCCTACATTAATGCTTGCTCTCGGTGTCTTGCTTTTCAAAGAAAGTTTTGACCACATCCAATTATTTGCCTTCATGTTCATTTGGTTAGCACTCATTATTTTCACGATTTCACACATTTATTCCGCAGCAAAAATCAAACAATTATCAACCGCTGCAAAAGAACAATCATAAAAAAATGTTTTCCGGTCCCCTCTTTCGGGAATAATTCTCCTATCAAGCGAGAAGCTATTCCATAAAAATGAATAGGGGGCTTTTTTCATGAAAATTGGTATTATTGGCGCTACGGGTCGAGCTGGTTCAAGAATTTTAGAAGAAGCAAAAAGTCGTGGCCACGAAGTAACAGCTATTGTTAGAAATGCCGGGAAAATAACGCAAACGCATAAGGATGTTAATATTTTACAAAAAGATATTTTTGATTTAACTCTTTCAGATTTATCCGATCAAAATGTAGTCGTTGATGCTTACGGGGTCAGCCCGGATGAAGCAGAAAAACATGTGGATTCGCTTGATCATCTGATTTCTGTTTTAAATGGAACTGTATCTCCGCGCCTAATTGTCGTTGGCGGGGCAGCAAGTCTTCAAATTGATGAAGATGGTAATACCCTTTTAGAATCAAAAGGACTTAGAGAGGCGCCGTACTATCCAACTGCTCGTGCTCAAGCAAAACAGTTGGAACATTTAAAAGCAAATAAGGCAGAGTTTAGTTGGACTTATATTAGCCCTTCTGCCATGTTTGAGCCCGGTGAACGTACTGGCGAATATCAATCTGGGAAAGATCATCTTTTATTTGGTAGTGATGGTAATAGTTTTATCAGCATGGAAGATTATGCTATCGCCGTTTTAGATGAGATTGAACGACCAAACCACTTAAATGAACGATTTACAGTGGCTGGAAAATAACACGAAAGTCGAAGGAGCAAAACGCTTCCTTCGACTTTTTTATGCGAAATAATACTCCCAATTGCCAGAAAATTCCTGTATACTAATGCTATATGCAAAAAAGGGAGGAAGAAAATGGTTCTACTTGGTGCGCTAGTTAACGGGCTAGGGATTTTAATTGGCTCTATAATTGGCATGAAATTACATAATATCCCTGAACGTATGAAAGATACTGTCATGAAAGGGATGGGTTTATCCGTTATCGTCCTTGGTATTCAAATGGCATTTAAAACGAGCAACTCGCTTATTGTTATTTTAAGTATTTGTTTTGGAGCTGTTATTGGTGAATGGCTTAATATAGATTACCATCTTAATCAACTCGGGCACTGGATTGAACGGAAAGTCGGGGCAAAAGGAAAAAGTAATGTTTCAAAAGGCTTTGTTACTGCTACACTTATTTTTGTGATTGGCGCGATGGGAATTATTGGCGCGCTTGATAGTGGCATTCGTGGTAACCATGATGTACTTTATACGAAATCGGTGATGGATGGATTTATCGCTCTTCTTCTTAGTACGACACTTGGTTGGGGCGTTATGCTCTCGGCTATTCCGGTGTTTTTATTTGAAGGCCTTATCGCGCTTTTTGCAACACAAATTAATCAATTCATTCCAGCAGACCTGATGGCACTTATTATTAAAGAACTAACGGCTACTGGCGGAATTATGATTTTAGCTATTGGTCTCAACCTGCTTGGTTTAACGAAAATTCGGGTCGCGAATCTGGTTACGGGGATTTTGGTTGTTGCGCTAATTGTTGCGGGGCTTTATTATTTTTAAAAGAAAAAACAGAGAATCGCTCATCTCTGTTTTTTTAATTTCGTTTAAATGGCGCTTTTACATCTAAACTTATTAAATCTGTATAGGTTTGCGGTTTTCGGTAGGCATTTCCCCACGTTTCATTTTCCCGGTAATTTCGAATCTCGTCTAAATTAAATTCAGCAATAAAAATACCTTCTGAAATGTCATCTGTTTCAATAATCGTATTATCTCGGTAATCTCCATTTTCATCAAAAACAATCGGGGAAAAAGCAGTGGATCTGCCCCATTTTTTTCCAGGGTAGTTTGCCATTGCAACCCCAACCATATTTTCAAAAGCTCGAGAGTTTAGTTGGTTCAGTCTAGCTGGATTCATATCGCATGCATTTGGAACAAGGATAATTTCTGCTCCTTTTAACATTAAAACTCTGGCGCTTTCAGGGAATTCTCTGTCATAACATATCATCACACCAAGTTTTATGCCATCAAACTCACAAACGTTAAATTCGTCCCCGCTTTGCAGCAATGCTTCTAAAGAGAAATCGCACGTATGGACTTTAGCGTAATCTAGAATTATTTCTCCATTTCGGTCAATTATAATAGCTGTATTTTGTGGTTTTTGCTTTGTTTTAGATAAATAAGTAGCACAAACACCAATGTTTAGTTCTTTCGCGAGTTTTCTTAAAGTAGTAACGTATGCGCTATCTCGTGCTACTGCATCTGCCAACCACCGCGTGCGCTCTTCTTCAAAACCAGCATCCATTGGCTCATCAAAGGCTGTGTCAAAAGGTGGCGTGTAGCCGTTTGACCACATTTCAGGAAAAAGGACTAAATCGGCTCCTTTTCGGTGCGCTTCTTGTATATACTGTATAGATAAATTTAAATTTGCCTCTTTGTCATTTGGTACTGCTTGTTGTTGTACTAAAGCGACTTTAAGTGTAACCATGTGCCCCCTCCTATTCAACTAATTAACGCAATTATAACATCTATTGCTAAAAACAAAAAAACACTAACAACCCGAAAGTTGCTAGTGTCTATAAAAATCTTAGTTCATGCCGCCCATGAAGAATGCTGTTGTTAATTCTTGCATGAATGCCATATCGTTTTGCATTTTCCATAATGAATCATCATCTGGATCTGCTTTTAGTTTAAGTGTAATTGTTTTTGCTTCTGATACTGCATCTGCATTTTGAACAGCTTTAGTGTAGATTTCCATTGTTTTTTCAGCCATTTTTTGATCATCTGTAGCTAGAGATGGATCAGCTGTTGCTGCTTTTGTTAATTCTTCTACTAATTCTGTTTGAACGCCCTTCATGTCTAGCCCTTTAACAGCGAACTGAATTTCTGGACTTTCTTTGTCGTCATTTGTTACTTTAGTAGTATACGATGTTTTTTCGTTTACCTGTTTACGAAGTGCATTATAGAAATCATCCACTTGTTTGTCTAAGTTAACATCACTTGAAAAACTTGCAGTGAATGTACTAATGAAGCTTTCTTTAAAACTAGTTTCAAATTCTTTTTCGAATTTAGAACCATCTTCACCATATACGTCTTTAACTTTATCCGTGTCTTTATTATAAACAACGGCGTTAACTGTGATTTCTCCTGCTTTTTTTGGTTCTACCCTTGATGCGCCGCCACATGCACTTAAAACAAGTACCATCGCAAGCACAAGAACCATACTAAATAACCCTTTTTTCATTAATAAATCTCCCTTTCTTATTTGAATTCCACTTCATTGTACAGAATGCAGGGATAAAAGCCAACTATTTTACTAAAAGTGTCATAATTTGTACATAAAATAAAATTAATTGAGGTGAAACACTTGAATAAAAAAACAAATGCGTGTCGAATTTTAGATAAACAGAAGATTAGTTACCAATTACGTGAGTATGAATGGAGTGAAGACGCGCTTGATGCACTTCATGTTGCGGCAGAAACGGGGAATAATCCTGCGCAAATTTTTAAAACGCTCGTTCTGACTGGCGACAAAACAGGGAATATCATCGCCTGCATTCCAGCTGATAAAACCTTGCATTTGAAACACTTAGCGAAGATTAGCGGGAATAAAAAATGTGAATTAATTCCAGTTGATACGTTGGAAAAGCTAACAGGTTATATTCGCGGTGGCTGTTCTCCCATTGGTATGAAGAAACTATTTCCAACTTTTATTGATAATAGTGCAGAACAGCTTGATACTATCTTAATTTCAGCCGGAAAAAGAGGACTTCAAATCGAACTAGCCCCTTTTGACTTAAAAAAAGTAGTCCGTGCGGAGTTTGCGATGATTACCGAAGATTAAGTTTAACGAAGGAGAATGATGTTTTATGAACATACCCGTATACGTTGCAAGTGCATTTAGCAAAAATAACAACGGCGGAAATAAAGCTGGCGTAGTATTAAATGAACCAACATTAATCACCACACAAAAAATGGCGATTGCAAAACAACTAGGCTATGCGGAAACAGCTTTTGTAACCGATTCTAAAATTGCCGATTATAAATTAGAATATTTTACACCAAAAGAAGAAGTTGATTTATGCGGACATGCGACTATTGGTTCTTTTGCGATATTGATGCATTTAAATAAACTTCATAAGAATCAATATACAATCGAAACAAATAGCGGTGTTCTTACTATTACATTAAAAGACGGTACTATCTTCATGGAGCAAAATCGACCAAACTTCTATGATATAATCCCGCCAAATGAGCTAACTGAATGCTTTGACTTAAACAAGGTTAATACAAACTACCAAGTTCAAATTGTCTCAACTGGTTTAAAAGATATATTAATTCCAATCACAAGTGAAATAGATTTACATGCTTTAGAGCCAAATTTTGAAAAGATTAGGGAAGTTAGCGCGACTTATGATGTCGTTGGAATGCATCTTTATACGTTTAATAACGACCGAATTATTTGTCGGAATTTCGCCCCGCTATACGACATTAATGAAGAAGCAGCAACAGGGACTTCGAATGCCGCTTTAGCATGTTATCTTTATAAAAATCATTACTTGCGAAAAGAGAATTATCTGTTTGAACAGGGCTATTCTTTGGACTCGCCTTCTGAAGTCTTAGTTAATTTAGCATTGAGTAATAATGATGAGATAGAAAAAGTGTTTGTGGGTGGTAAAGGATATTACTGTGAAAAGAAGGATTTAACTATTGAATAGAAAAAAGCCGCCCGTTGGATGGGCGGCTTTTTAATTAATCATTATCGGTTTGGACATGCTCATTACTAGAAGCTACGTGCTTTACTTTCTGAGCAATCGCGCCAACTGGATCTGCATCGCGCGCTTGTTTTACTTTGTTTCCTATCATTTCGACTGGCGCGCTTTCTCTTACTTGTTTTGCTTTACCAAGGATTTTTTCTCTTGGGTTAAATCGTGTGTTTGTTTCTTTCGCTGTGATAACTTCTGTCGTTTCTAGTTGTTTTCTAGCAATTGAGAGCATTAGTTTGATTCGATTTAGTTGATTCACAGAACTTGATCCGGCATCGTAGTCAATTGACATGATGTTAGCTTCTGGATACATTTTTTTGAGTCCTTTAATCATTCCTCGACCAGTAATATGGTTTGGTAAGCAAGCAAATGGTTGTAAACAAGCGATATTCGGTACGTTACTATCGAGTAATTCAAACATTTCTCCTGTTAAGAACCAGCCTTCACCCATTTTATTTCCGAGAGATAGTAATTGACTCGCTTTTTCAGCGATAGATTCGATGCTTGCTGGTGCTTCAAAGCGTTCACTTTTCTTCAGCGCATCTGTCACTGGTTTGCGGAATTGATTAATGAGCGGAATCGCAACGCTTTGTTTTGCGAATGATTTTACTTTGGAACGTCCGAAAGTATTCGCTGCAAAGTGATCGTCATAACAACAATATAAAATGAAATCTGTTAAGTCTGGAACAACCGCTTCTCCGCCCTCGTCTTCAATGACATCGACAATATTGTTATTAGCACCAGGATGGAATTTTACGAGAATTTCTCCAACCACGCCAACTCTTGGTTTCACTTCATTTGTAATTGGTAGATTGTCAAAAGCGCGAACCATTTCGTTTGCTAATTTTTTATATGCTACGAAAGAATAATTTTCCATTAGAGCACGTCCAGCATCAAGGTATTTACGGAATAGTTTATTCGCACTGCCTGGTTCGACTTCATATGGTCTGGTTCGGTATAGCATCCGGTCGAGCGCGTCACCTAAGCTAATTCCGGCTAGGAAACGAACAAGAACTTTTGGTGTCATTTTAAAACCTGGTTGTTTTTCTAACCCATTAGCATTAAGCGAAATAACTGGGATATGGTCAAGACCAGCTTCTCCGAGTGCTTTTTTCAACATCGAGATATAGTTGGTTGCCCGGCATCCTCCGCCCGTTTGCGTCATCAATACCGCTAAATTATTCACATCATAATCACCATGTTTCAGCGCATCCATCATTTGTCCGATAGTTAAAATCGCCGGATAACATGCATCATTATTGACGTAACGTAACCCCTCATCAACCGCGCGAGGCGTAACTGCTGGTAACACTTCCAAATTATAACCGCCCACTTTACAAGCTGCTTCTAACATTTCAAAATGGGTCGGAGCTAGCTGTGGCGCTAAAATAGTATAAGTTTTCTTCATTTCCTTTGTAAATAATGGACGTTCTTTTGGTTTCGGCATAATTCCTGGTTTCACGTTGTTTTTCTCCCGTTCTTCCATTGCTGCTTTTAACGAACGAACGCGGATACGAGCCGCACCAAGGTTGTTGATTTCATCGATTTTAAGTAGTGTATATACTTTATTATGACCTTCAATGATTTCTTGGCACATATCTGTCGTAATTGCATCAAGTCCGCAACCAAATGACGTCAATTGCACAAATTCTAAATCTTCACTTTTAGCAGTAAAGCTAGCTGCTCGATATAGTCTTGCGTGATATTTCCACTGATTTTCGACGCGGAGTTTATGGTCAATTTCACCAAGATGAGAAATTGAATCTTCGGTAAGAACCGCCATGCCATTCATCGTAATAAGTTCAGGAATGCCGTGGTTCACTTCTGGATCAATATGATAAGGGTGCCCAGCAAGAACAATTCCTTTAATTTTATTTTTCTTAATATAAGTAAGTGCTGCTTCTCCTTCAGCTTGAATGTCTTTACGGCAAAGTTCTGCTTCCTCTAACCCAGCTTGGACTGCTTTTTCCATATCAGCAGCTGGAATTTCTGGGAATGCGAGACTCATTTGTTCGATCAATGCTTTTTCATTATCTAATGTTAAAAATGGACTAATCATCGGGATGTTTTTTTCTTCCAAAGCATCCACATTCACACGAATAACTTCAGGATAACCGGCCACAACTGGACAGTTAAAGTTATTTGTCGCCTCGCCAAATTCTGGTTTTTCATAAACGACAGATGGATAGAAAATGCGATCCGATTTTTTCTTAATTAAATCCATAATATGACCATGTGTTAATTTGGCTGGGAAACAAACCGCTTCAGAAGCAATCGTTTCAATACCTTTGTCATACAGGTTTTTAGACGATTTAGACGATAAAACGACACGGAAACCTAAGTTTGTTAAAATCGTATGCCACAGCGGATAGTTTTCAAAAACATTTAGCGCACGCGGTATGCCAATTGTGCCTCTTGTAGCTTCGGATTTTTTCAGTGATTTGTAATCAAAGGTACGTTTTAATTTATACGCATATAAGTTTGGTAGTAAGTTGCGTTTTGTTTCGACACGTTCCCCGCGTTCACAACGGTTTCCACTAACAAACATCCGGTCATCGCCAAATCTTGTCACGGTTAGCTGACATGTGTTACTACAAAGGTTACAACGCGATTGCGACGTATCTGCACTAAATTCACGTAATTTTTCCAGTACGAGCATCTCGGTTACTTCGCCAGTTTCATAATGTTCCCTGGCGATTAAAGCAGCACCATAAGCCCCCATCATTCCCGCAATATCCGGTCGAACAACTTCCCGCCCTGTTAAAAGCTCAAAAGCACGTAATACGGATTCATTGTAAAAAGTTCCGCCTTGTACGATAACTTTTTCACCAATATCTTTCGGGCTACGGAGTTTAATTACTTTTTGAAGGGCATTTTTTACGACGGAATATGCGAGACCCGCGGATAAATCTTCCATACTAACGCCTTCTTTTTGCACTTGTTTCACTTTGGAATTCATGAACACCGTACAGCGCGAACCTAAGTCAACTGGAGCTTTTGCTTCCAAGGCTCTGGCAGCGAATTCTTCAATGGATAAATTAAGTGTTTGCGCAAAAGTTTCAAGGAACGAACCACATCCGGCTGAACAAGCTTCATTAAGCATTAAGCTATCCAGCGCCCCTTTTTTAATCTTCATACATTTCATATCTTGTCCGCCAATGTCTAAAATAAAATCAACATCCGGCAAAAACTCACGAGCAGCACGATAATGCGCTACGGTTTCTATTTCGCCAACATCAATTTTAAGTGCGGCTTTAATAAGCGACTCGCCGTAACCTGTAATTCCAGACTGCGCTATTCGAACTTTTTCTGGTAAGATTTCATATAAATCGCTTGTTGCATCAATAACAGATTGAAGTGGATTACCGTTATTGCTTGAATAAAATGAGTATAAAATTTCGTTGGTTTGGCTCATTAAGATTAATTTCGTTGTCGTTGAACCGGCATCAATTCCTAAATAAGCGTCGCCTTCATATTCTTCCAACTTCGCCCGTTTAGCTTTCATTTGATTATGACGTGCCCGAAAATCTTCTAAGTCTTCGTTATTTTCAAAAAGTGCTGGCAAAATAACCGTATCGGTCGCCATTGTTGTCATATCCATGTTAGACAGACGATTAATCATATCTGCCACTTTTATCGGTACATCGTTTAGCCCTGTAAAAGCAGTTCCAAGCGCAATAAAATATTCCGCATTTTGAGGTGCGATAATATCACTGTCTTTCATTTTAAGCGTTTCTGTAAAACGATAACGTAATTGATCAAGAAACGTAAGCGGACCTCCAAGAAAAGCTACTTTCCCGCGGATTGGGCGTCCACAAGCTAGCCCACTAATGGTTTGTGTAACGACACTTTGAAAAATCGATGCTGCTATATCTTCTTTTCTAGCACCTTCATTAAGTAATGGTTGCACGTCTGTTTTTGCGAAAACACCGCATCTAGAAGCGATTGGATAAATCGTATTCGCATTTTGCGCTAGTTCATTTAAACCAGTTGGATCGGTTTGAAGTAGTGTGGCGATTTGGTCAATAAAAGCACCCGTTCCCCCCGCGCACGCGTTATTCATTCGCTGCTCAATCCCACCGCTGAAATAAATAATCTTCGCATCTTCCCCGCCGAGCTCAATGACTACATCTGTTTCTGGAATGACCTGTTCTACTGCTTCTGTACAAGCAATTACTTCTTGCACAAATGGTACATTCAAAAATTTGGAGATGGCAAGCCCTGAAGACCCTGTTATTTTAAATGTCATCTCGGTCATGCCACATTTTTTTTGCATATCTTGCATGATTTCTAGTGTTACTTTTTTAATGTCGGAAAAATGTCTTCGGTACGTTTGAAATAAAATATCCCCCTGGTCGTTAAGTGCTACGGCTTTTGCTGTTGTTGATCCCACATCTAAACCTGCATGAATCATTTTCTCATCCCTTTCGTTACGCCCTACTTGATATGTACAGAAATTCACATATCATTCGTTAATTGTATACTGCTTCACATAAGTACGCATTTATAAAAATGAGTGAGTACTCACTCGAAATGCGTAAAGGCATCAAAACCTCTAAACACCTATCATTCTACACGATTTTTTTGATTTGTAAAGAATTTCGCGGAGCTATTTTGGCTTCAAAAAAAGCAGTCACCCGCTAAAACTGCTTTCTTTAGCGAATGACTGTATTCTCGTTAATTATGTCTAATTTTTGTCTTTCGGTTTGATGCTTTTAAAATTTGATAAGCTATAGCTAGAATTAAGAACCATACTGGAGTTACAAATAAAGCGATACGTGTATCTGCTGCAAATCCTAGAATAATCAATAATCCTGCAAAGAAAATCAAACTCACCCAGTTCATAAATGGCGATAATGGCATTTTAAATTTACTTTTAGCAGAGATTTCCGGATGTTTATGACGGAAACGTAAATGCGCCACTAAAATAATGCCCCAAACCCAGATAAAGCAAATCGTTGCGATACTTGTAACTAAAATAAATACTTGCTCTGGTAGAATATAGTTTAAAAATACACCGATAAGTAAGCATGCTGTAGAAGTGATTAACGCGGTTGCTGGCACTCCATTTGAACTTAAGTGGTGCATTTTCTTCGGTGCTTTTCCTTCTGCTGAAAGTGTATAAAGCATCCGACTAGTACTAAAAATACCACTATTACAAGAAGACATCGCGGCTGTAAGTACAACGAAATTAATAATTCCTGCCGCGGCTGGAATCCCAATCATCGTAAATACACTAACGAATGGACTTGTGTCTGGATCAATATTACTCCACGGATAAATGGACATTAGTACTAATAAAGCACCAATATAGAAAATCAAAATCCGGATAGGAATATTATTGATTGCTTTTGGAAGTGTCCGCTCTGGATCATCTGCTTCTCCTGCTGTAACCCCAACAAGTTCAATCCCAACAAACGAGAAAGTCGCCATTTGGAACGCGAGTAAAAATCCAGCTACTCCATTTGGGAAAAAGCCACCATAATCAATTAAATTAGAAAATGACGCTGTACTAGTTCCATGTTTATAACCAATAAATACAAGTACAAATCCGATTACGATTAAAGCGATAATAACAACCACTTTAATAATCGCAAACCAAAACTCAATTTCGCCAAAAGCTTTGACTGTAGCTAAGTTAAATAATAGTAAAATTAAAACACAACCTAATGCTGGAATCCACTGAGGTAAATCAGGTACCCAAAACTTCACGTACATTCCAACTGCTGTGATTTCTGCAATCCCGGTCACAATCCAGCAAAACCAGTAAGTCCAACCAGTAATAAAGCCAGCCCACGGTCCGATAAATTGTTCCGCAAATTCGGTAAAAGATCCTGTTGTTGGATTATGTATTAATAATTCTCCCAAAGCTCTCATAACAAAGAATAAAATAGCCCCAATAATTAAGTAAACTAACATGATAGAAGGTCCGGCTAAATGAATTGACTTCCCTGCTCCTAGAAAAAGCCCTGTACCAATTGCTCCGCCAATCGCAATCAACTGAATATGTCTATTTTTCAGTCCTCTTTGCAATTCTTCTTTTTGCTCTTCCATCTCTATTCATCCCTTTCGAGTAACTAAACAGAATAAAGTGCCGAGTTGAGTCAGCACTTTATCCATCAATCTACTTCTCTACTTTACCAATTTATAAAGGGATTAGCAATCTTTTTATATGTTTTTATTGGTCTAGACAGTTGATAATACTATATTAACATTTAATATTAAAAACTATTTTTCACAAACTTTTTTAGAATTCAGCCGCACTTTCATGCGCTACCGCTTTAGCAGCTGCAACGATTTCCGCTTCTTTGCTTGGATTGTGGTCAATACCTTCCACAAAAATCGATGGTACTACATCAATACCGATAAATTGTAAAATTGTGCGCAAATATGGTTCTCCGTGAGTAAATGAACTTGTTGGTCCAGCAGAATAAATACCACCGCTACCATGAATCAAAATCGCTTTTTTACCTTTTAAAAGTGCTTCTGGACCATGTTCTGTATAGCGGAATGATTTACCAGCAATAACAAAAGTGTCTACATAAGCTTTTAAAAGTGGCGGGATTCCAAGGTTCCAAAGTGGGAAAACGAATACATATTTGTCTGCTGCTAAGAATTGTTCTGTAAGCGCATTGTAGGCATTTAATCTTTTTTGTACATCTGGAGCTAAATCAGTAAATGCTTTACCAGCTTGTAATTCGCGGCCAGCTGTCATTAATTCTAAATCTAATAACGGAACTTCTGTATTATATAAAACTAATTCTTCTACTGTATCAGACGGATTTTTCGCTTTGTATTCGTCGATGAATGTAGCTGCTACTTGCGAACTTCTGGATACTTCATTTGGAAGTGGTGACGCTTTAATAAATAGTACTTTTGACATTATGAAAACACCTCATTGATTTTATTTGTTCCTTCTATATAATAGTACTATCCGCGCGGGGAGTCAATTTGATTTTAAGCAAATAATCATTGACATTTTCACTAGGAATGCTAAGATAAATACAGAATTCTAGAGTGTATTAGCATCATTCAATACACACTCCGTTTTTCAATACACTAATTGGAGGTTTTATAATTGAAGCGTATTGACCGTATTTATGAATTTATTTTAGAAAACCCTTCAACTAAGTCGATTCGTGAGCAACTAGAAAATAATGAAGGCTTTACTGCAACTACTATTTCAGAAACATTAGATATTTTAAGAAATAACGTCAGCATGGAATTAAATGAACTTCATAGACAAGGCAAAATTATTAAAATCGTTGGGCGACCAGTACTTTATTTTCCGAAACGAACGGTGGAAGAAGAAATTGGCCGCGTGCTTTCAGATAACGAACTAGAATTTGAAAGTTGTGAAGCACTTCTGAAAATTTTAAAGCCAAGTATCGTTGAAAGAAGCCCTTTCGATGATTTAATTGGCGTAAATGATAGCCTTAAAACCCCTGTCGAACAAGCCAAAGCAGCAGTACTTTATCCACCAAACGGCTTACATACAATGATTCTTGGACAAACTGGTGTGGGTAAAACATTGTTCGCTAACTTAATGTATCGTTTCTCGCAACATGCCAAACGATTGCCGGCTGATGCCCCGTTTATTATTTTCAACTGTGCCGATTACTACAATAACCCGCAACTCCTGATGTCCCATATTTTTGGTCATGTCAAAGGTGCCTTTACTGGTGCGGAAAATGATAAAGGCGGACTCGTTGAAAAAGCAGAAGGAGGTATTTTATTCCTCGATGAAATTCATCGTCTCCCTCCTGAAGGGCAAGAAATGATTTTTTATCTGATGGACTCTGGTACCTACAACAAACTCGGCGAAACTGACCGAACTCGAAAATCCAATGTTTTAATTATTGGAGCAACGACAGAAAATCCGGAATCTTCCTTATTAAAAACATTTATGCGTCGTATTCCGATTATTATTACTTTACCAAGCTTAGAAGAAAGAACTGCTTTTGAACGTGTGGAACTACTTAAATACTTACTTTCTAGCGAGGCGCACCGTGTAAATAAACCGATTCGGATTGAAGATGAGGCTGCCAAAGCGCTGATTGGTAATACTACTTACGGCAATATCGGCCAGTTGAAATCAAACATTCAACTCGTTTGTGCGCAAGGTTTTTTAAACAGTTTTGATAAAGACGATGAAATTTTAATTGATTTTAAAACTTTACCGATAAATATTAAAGATGGCTTTTTCCACTTTAGTAATCGGCGCAAAGAACTTCAAGCCATCGCGGAATATCTAGAGCCATACACGACGATTTTCCCTGAGCTAAACAACACGTTAATTACCTCCGATGAATATGAGCCAAACTTCAATCTTTATAAAATTATTGAAGATAAAGCTTCTATTTTAATGGATCAAGGTGTTGAAGATGACGATATTAAGAAATTTATCAAGATGGATATTGATATTCACCTCAACAGTTTCTATAACAAATTCAAAAACACCATCCATAATCGCGAAAATATTTTAAAAATCGTGAATGAAGAAATCCTTAATTTTGCAGAAGGTATTGAACAAAGAATCGAGCATCAGCTAGGCAAAAAGTTAAATGAGCGCTTCTTACTCGCCTTTAGTCTGCACTTGACTTCCTTTATTAAACGCATTGAAAGTAACAAACCGTTAAAATACACGAATATCGAAAATGTGGTTAATGATCAACCTGAAGCGTATGAATTATCTCGTGAAATTAAAGATGATATTGAAGCTACTTTCCACATTCGCGTTCCAAATATGGAAGTAATGTATCTAACCCTTCTCATTAGCTCCTTGCTTAAAGAACAAGAAAATGCGCGCGTTGCTGTACTTGTTGCTACTCATGGAAATAATACCGCTAGTAGTATGGTTAGCGTTGCAAAAAAATTACTCGGCGAAGGATTGGTCGAAGGAATTGATATGCCGCTTGACCAAAGTCCGAAAATCGTGCTGGATAAGCTGACCGAACGAGCGAAGGAAATGGATATGGGACGCGGTCTACTTCTACTTGTTGATATGGGCTCGCTCACAAGTTTTGCTCCAGTTATTTCTGAACGTACGGGCATTCCGGTGCGCTCAATTGATATGGTTTCAACCGCGACAGTTATCGAAGCCGTACGTAAATCAAACATTCTTGATATGGAGCTAGATAGTATTTACGATTCACTGAAAGATTTCCGTGGCTACGGGGGTTATAATTCTGATGATGACACACTCGATTCCAATCAAAAACCACACGCTATCGTTACTATTTGTGCGACTGGCGAAGGAACTGCTGAAAAACTTCAACTATTTATTGAAAATATTTTAGATACTATCACAACGGACGCCATCAAAGTCATCCCAATCGGTTTACATGAAATGGATACGAGATTAGAACAGCTACAAGAAGAAAACGATATTTTAATGGCTGTCGGAATTCAAGATCCAAAAATCCAAATCCCCTTCATCCCGCTTGAAAGACTTTTTGGCATTGACGGTGAAGAACAATTAGTTAGCCTAGTTAAACAACGCAACATTATTGTTAAAAAAGGCGAAACTGGTCGAATCGCAAAAGAAATTATCGAAGAAAGCCTTAATGAATTTCTAACCTATCTTAATCCAAAGAAAACAATCGAAATTCTGAGCTCTTTTGCAACTGTATTAGAGAAAAAACTAGGTTACAAACTGGATAATACTTTTAAAATTAATTTACTCATCCATGTAGGTTGCGCCCTAGAACGCATGGTTTTAAATGATGGTTTAGTCTACCGCGAACCAAAAACCATGCTAGACACAGATATTTTCAGTGCATTAGAACAAACAAATAAAGAAGTCATCTACAAAATGAACTTAAAGCTTACAAATGATGAACTTTGTTATTTGTATGATATTTTGAACGAAATTCAACCAGAAGTACTTTCATAAACATCAGAAAGCCAACAAAATTGTTACGTTGGCTTTTTTTATTTTCAACTATTGCGTTTTCTGCTACATTTTTTAGGGTAATGTTGTATGTATGTCTAAGATAAATATTTAGTGTATTAATGTAGTTATATAGCGTATTAAGCTCCTATTCACCTTTTAGTACACGCTTACAGAAGCCTTGAACCACTTCTATTAATAAAGGGGGTAGTTTAATACAGAAAAGTTGGCACAGTTTTTGCGTTAGTATTAATGGATGCTTCATATCCACGCTTTAAGGAGGAGATACTTATGCCAGTTGCAATTATTATTGGCACACATGGTGAAGCTGCGCGTGAATTGCTCAAATCAGCAGAAATGATTATCGGCAAACAGGACAATGTTGAATTTATTACGTTTGTTCCTGGAGAAAACACTGATACGCTTATTACCAAATATAAAGAAAAACTAGACAAATTAGATACTTCAGAAGGTGTTATTTTTATGGTCGACTTATTTGGTGGTAGTCCTTATAATGCTTCTAGCCAAATTGCCCTTCCAGAAGAGAATATGGACGTTATAACGGGCGTCAATATCCCAATGTTACTTGAAACACTCTCCATGCGTGCTGCAAGTAATCAAAAAGATCTAGTTAAAACTGCTATAACAGCAGGAAGTGATGGCGTTAAGTCACTGAAAGCATCATTACCAAAAAAAGAAACCGAAGTCGGGGAGGACGATTTATAATGGAAATTCGCTTAGCACGTATTGATGACCGCTTAATTCACGGTCAAGTAGCAACAGTTTGGACAAAAGAAACACAGGTAGAACGTATTATTGTTATTAGTGATGATGTAGCAAAGGATGAAGTGCGTAAAACCCTTCTTACACAAGTAGCACCTCCAGGAGTTAAAGCTAGTGTTGTTGACGTACAAAAAGGAATTCGTGTATACAATAATCCTAAATACGCAAAAACTCCAGTAATGCTTTTATTTACTAACCCAACAGATGTATTAACTTTAGTAGAAGCTGGTGTCAATATCACAACTGTTAATATTGGTGGCATGGCATTCCGCGAAGGTAAACACATGATTACCAATGCAGTTTCTGTCGATGCAACAGACGAAGCAGCATTCCGCAAATTAGACGAAAAAGGAATCGAACTAGAAATCCGTAAAGTCGCTTCTGATAATAAAGTAAAACTCATTCCACTACTTGATAAAGAAAAGTAGGCTTTCATTTTTAAAGTAGAAAGATATGCAAACGTTTAAAGGAAGACCTTTAAAGGGGTGATTCATGAATAAAAGCTCATGTAACAGACGCTTTCATTATTCAGTCATCATATTGAAATTATCTTTTTTATCATTTTAAAGAAAAATTGGGAGGGAAATATATGTCAGCAATACAATTAATCCTTGTATTCCTCGTATCATGTATTAGTGGTATGGGTAGTATTTTGGATGAGTGGCAAACGCACCGTCCATTAATTGCCTGTACATTAATCGGTCTTGTTTTAGGGGATATTACAACCGGTATCATTATTGGGGGAACACTTGAAATGATCGCGCTTGGCTGGATGAACATCGGAGCTGCTGTTGCACCTGATGCTGCACTTGCATCTATTATTTCTACTATCTTAGTTATTACAGGGGGACAAGATATTAGCGTAGGTATTTCGCTTGCGATTCCTTTAGCTGCTCTTGGTCAAGTACTTACAATTCTAGTTCGTACAATTACAGTTGCATTCCAACACATGGCTGATAAAGCTGGTAAGGAAGGTAATCTGCGAAGTCTCGACTGGATACATGTTACAGCACTACTACTTCAAGCAATGCGTATCGCAATTCCAGCCGTTATCGTTGCGGTAACAGTTGGTACTAGCGCCGTAGAAAATTTACTCAATGCCATTCCTGATGTTATTGTTAATGGTCTTAACGTAGCTGGTGGATTTATCGTTGTTGTTGGTTACGCTATGGTTATTAACATGATGTCAGCTAAATATTTAATGCCTTTCTTCTTCTTAGGTTTTGTTGTAGCAGCATTTACTGCCTTCAACTTAGTAGCACTAGGTGTTCTAGGACTAGTTGCAGCAATCGTATATATCCAACTAAATCCTAAATATCAATTGAAAGAAGCTATCCAACAATACGGTGGAGGCGGCGGCGGACGATCAGCGGATGATCTCGACGACGACCTTGACGACTAAGGAAGGGGGAGAAAAAATATGAGTGAACAAATTACAGTTAATGAAAAGAAAATAACGAAAAGTGATTTAATGGGCGTTTTCATTCGTTCCAACCTCTTCCAAGGGTCGTGGAACTTTGAACGTATGCAATCTCTAGGTTTCTGTTTCTCAGTAATTCCAGTAATCAAACGTCTTTATCCTGAAAAAGGACCTGAAAGAGAACAAGCTATCAAACGTCACCTAGAGTTCTTTAATACACATCCATATATGGCCGCTCCTATCTTAGGTGTAACTACTGCGATGGAAGAACAAAAAGCCAATGGTGCTGATATTGACGACGGTGCTATCAATGGTATTAAAGTTGGTCTAATGGGACCACTTGCCGGTGTTGGGGATCCAATTTTCTGGGGAACTGTTCGTCCGGTACTTGCCGCTTTAGGTGCAGGTTTTGCAACTGACGGTAGTATCATCGGGCCAATTTTATTCTTCGTACTATTTAATGCAATTCGTCTAGGTTTCCGTTATTGGGGCGTATTCTACGGATATACAAAAGGTACAGATGTTGTATCTGATATGTCTGGCGGTTTACTTCAAAAACTAACAGAAGGAGCTTCCATTCTCGGACTATTCGTTATGGGTGCCCTCGTTAATAAGTGGACAACAATCTATGTTCCACTTGTAGCTTATACAACCGAAGACTCTAAAACTGGTAAAGACGTTCCAACTACTGTCCAAAGTATCTTGGACCAATTAATGCCAGGTCTTCTTGCCCTTCTACTAACATTCGCTTGTATGTGGATTCTGAAGAAAAAAGTCAATGCTTTATGGCTAATTTTGGGACTATTCGTTGTTGGTATTCTAGGTTACTGGTCTGGTATTTTAGGACTTCCACCAGCTGGGTATTCACCGCTAGGATAATAAACTAAAATGAAAAAGCGGAGAACCGGAATTAGATCCGGTTCTCCCTTTTATTTACTTAATTATGTTACAATATTACTAAACTATACCAATGATAGATTGTGAGTGATAACTAAATGGTTTGGGATGCTACTAATATCTTTTTATTCATTGCCAACATATTGACGTTACTGTATATCTTGTATAATGATGCAGTAATTCCTCTTTCAAAAGGTAAAACAGTCTTAAGTGTCAAATTGCGTTCTCGTGGACGTTGGGATGGCTATATTTTCGTTGGAATCATTGTTCTTTTATTTGTTTCCAATACATTCTTTCGTGAAGGTCCGTTCTCTACGTCGGTATTACTTGCTGTTATGGGTGTATTATTCATCTATATTTGTTTCTTCCGTAGTTCAAAAGCTGTTTTTAAAGAAACAGGACTTTATTATGCCCTTCTGTTCTTCCCATACGCTAAAATCGAACGAATGAATTTATCGGAAGACGGTGTGTTAGTCATTGAAACTAATCGCCAACGTTTGATGCTCTTTGCAAGATCTGAAAAAGATTTAGAAAAAATGCTCGCTGTATTTACTACATATAGCTAAAAAACGCCGCGCTCACCTTCCCTTTTAAGAGAATGGAGCATGGCGTTTTTTTATATACCAACATTACTTAATTCTATTTCCGGAATAACAAATTCAACAAATCTTCCATGGAGCATTTCGATTTCTTCGCTGAATTTCGTATCAAAACAAATAATACTTTCTTCTAGACGGAGTACCGCAAAGCCATCTTCCTCGTAGTCCTCTAACTTACCAACTACATGAACTAAGCCATCTTCATCTATTTCTAATAAACAATGTTTTTCTTCACTTTCATGCAAAAGTTCCGCGGTAATCATATCAGGTATCGTAATTTCTACCGTGTAAACCCTACTTGGTTCTGGGTCTTCATCGGCCCATATACCAACGCATTCACCATATTCACTACTAAAAGCGATTCTGCCGTCAGTCAATTTTTTTTGAACCTTTATCTCCACTAACCATTTCCTCCTGCGCTTCAAATTCTTGCTTTATTATAGCACAAAACTCGAAAGTGACGGTAATTTTTAGCAAAGTAATTTCACTTTTTATTTGTCATTTGTCTTATTTAAAAGTATGATAAGTATATACTTTTTATAAAAAGGAGATCGGATTATGACGATACTAGCATTTGATATGGGTGGTACCGCAGTGAAGTATGGCGTTTTAACAACAGAAGGCGCAATACTAGAAAAGGGTAAATTTACAACTCCGGATAATTTGGATGAAATGATACAATTATTGGTGGATGTGAAATCTAATTATGGCTACTCTTTCCAAGGTGCTGCTTTTAGTTGTCCTGGTGCAGTAAATAATGAAACCGGCATCATTGGCGGAGCGAGCGCAATTCCTTACATACATAACTTTCCTTTAAAACAATTACTTGAAGAAAAACTCGGGCTTCCGGTTACAATGGAAAATGACGCCAACTGTGCGGCTTTAGCAGAAGTTTGGATTGGAGCAGCTAAAGATAAACAAGATATTATTTTTATGATACTTGGAAGTGGCGTAGGTGGCGCGGTTATTCGTGGTGGTAAAGTACATCATGGCGCGAATTTACATGGCGGCGAATTTGGTTATATGTTGATGGACCGTGATGGACACACACTTAGCGAGCTTGGTACTGTCGTAAATGCTGCTACTCGGATTTCAGAACGCCTTGAACTCCCTGCGGATAAAGTGGATGGCCATCTTATTTTTAAGCTTCGTTCAGACGGAAATGAGGTCGCCAAAGAAGAACTTGAGACAATGTTTTATTATTTAGCTCGAAGTATTTTTAATTTACAGTATGCACTTGATCCTGAGATGGTTGTGATCGGTGGCGGTGTGAGTGAACGTCCTGATTTTATAACTGAACTAAATAGCTACGTCGATCAAGTAAAGGCGAGTGTTCCGATTGCTACTATTCTCCCAACTGTAGTTAGTTGTCAGTTCGGGAATGATGCCAACTTAATTGGTGCAACTGCCTTTCATTTAGCATAAAAAAAGAAGCTGGACACTTTGCTGCGCCAGCTTCTTTTTATCCTAATTTTTCTGGTTCACCGCGGCTTTCTAATACTTTTTTGACCGCTTCAAGCCATTTCTTTTGTTTATTTACAACAAATTGATACTTCACACCTGAAATCATATCTACTTCTAAAATGTTGGATAATAACTCTTTTCCAAGAATTTTTGTTCGGACTCCGCGAATTTTAGAGACGCGGTTCAGTGGAATATTGATTTCTTCGTCAAAGTAATCATTTGGCTTGTGTACAATGTAAGTTTCGGTCAAATAAAGCTTCCCAGGGACCGCTTTAAAACCATTTTTCGCATTGGCAAGACCTTTATGAATGACTTCTAATTCCTCTTCCATAAAGCTTCTCATCTCCTTATTCTTCTACATTTATAATAACAACGCTAGCTGTTACTTTTTCAGTATGAATGGACCGAAGCGCTTCTGGCTGCTTTTTTTAGGTGCGAGGATGTTCAAATGGCTTCCAAGGACTTCAATCTCGGCTGGAACGCCTGGACCTGGATCGCCGTCCACATTAATGCTTAAGTCGTCCCCGCTTGCATCAATCGTTAATTTCTTCGTTTTAATATAAACAACGCCATCGCTATTTTTTAAATTACCTCGAATTAATTGCGGAATCATATTTGCCGCATCAAGTAGTCCGAGTTTAGTTAACACGACGACATGAAGATAACCATCATCGATTTTGGCATCAGGAGCCCATGATTCCATTCCGCCGACTGATTTCGTTAAGCCAGCCACAACAAGAGCTGCCTCACCTTCCCATACTTCCTCGTCATATTCTAGTTTAAAATGAAGTAGTTCATTGCGGTTAAATGCTTTTAAGCCTTCTAAAAAGTATGCTACTGAACCAAATTTCGTTTTTTGTTCTACGCTCACTTGGTCAACAGCTTGCGCAATCATTCCAATCGCTAATACGTTCATAAAATATTGATCGCCAATTCGGCCGATGTCCATTGGAATTGCTTTTGCTTTTTCAAGCGCTTGAATTGCTTTTTCGGGTTTTAGCGGTATTCCTACTGAACGCGCCAAATCATTGACGGTTCCAAGTGGAATAAAGCCGAAATCTGGTCGTTTTTCATGGATTGCTAAACCATTTATAGTTTCATTTAGCGTTCCATCACCGCCCATTGCGATAACTGCGTCAAATCCTTGTTCCGATGCCCAAGACGCAAATTCCGTTGCATCTCCTGCTTTTTCTGTTAAACGTACTTCTACTTCATCATATCGTTTTTTTAAGACTTCTTCTGTTTTCCCTTGATAAGTTTTTCCTTTTTCTTTACCTGATGATGGATTCACAATCAATAGTGCCTTACCCATCGCACTCACCCTCTCTTGCAAAAAAATTCTATTTATATTTTCACACATAATATAGGCATCTTCACTACTATAGTTTACCTTGAAATGGGGATTTGTACCAGTCACAGCCTTGAAAAATGCCGAAAAAAGTCGTAAAGTGAAGATGAACACAAAATAGAGTTGTGGAGGAATTTATAAATGAAATCATTTCAAGCGCTTTTCATTGAAAAAGAGGCAGACAATACTTCACTTCATTTTAGAGAAACTACTTTAGATAACTTACCAGAAAATGAAGTAACAATTGAGGTTCACTATTCTGGTATTAATTACAAAGATGGGCTAGCAGTACTTCCTGATGGAAAAATTGTGAAGGAATATCCTTTTATTCCGGGAATTGATGCAAGTGGTGTCGTTGTTGAATCAAAATCAGCTCGTTTTAAGGCCGGTGATGAAGTTATCGTAACAAGCTATGATTTTGGTGTTAGCTATTTTGGTGGCTATAGCGAAATTATCCGGGTTCCTGCTGAATGGGTGGTCGCTTTACCAAAAGGTTTATCGCTCAAAGAAGCTATGGTACTAGGAACAGCAGGCTTCACAGCAGCTCTCTCGGTCGATGCGCTGGAATTTAGCGGCGTAACACCAGATGCTGGAAAAATCGCTGTGAGTGGCGCTACTGGCGGCGTTGGTAGCCTTAGCACAGCCATCTTAGCTAAAAGAGGATATTCAGTCGTAGCTTCTTCAGGAAAAAAAGACGCAGAAACATTTTTACATAAACTAGGCGCGAAAGAAGTCGTTCCCCGCGAAGCATTCCAACCAGAAAAAATCCGCGCTCTAGATAAACAACTATATGCAGGAGCGATTGATTGTGTTGGCGGAAAACCACTTTCATACTTACTAACTGCTGTAAAATACGGCGGGGCAGTAACGACATGTGGTATGTCAGCCGGCGGAAAATTAGATACAACTGTTTTCCCTTTTATCTTGCGTGGGATTCAACTTTTTGGTATTGATTCCGTTCTTTGTCCAATGCCAAAACGAGAACGCATCTGGAAACGACTTGCAACAGATTTTAAATTAACTAATTTAAATGAGCTTGCTACTGAAATCAATTTTTCTGAATTACCAGCTGCCCTTCACCAAATTATGAATGGCGGAATAACCGGAAGATATTTAGTAAAAATAAAATAAAAAAAGCATTGTCCCCATTCAAAAGGGACAATGCTTTTTTACCGATAAGCGACTAATACATGCGCATCAATGACTTGATCAATAATCGCCATACATTCATCGTAATTTTGTGCTTCAAGCGCATCGATAAAACGCTGAATATTAGCGATTGTTTTAACACAAGCGTTTTGAGCGATTTTAATTACTTCCTCATCACCAAACTCTTGAATATTATTAAAAAAGTCATTGCTAATTTTTAAGTAGTAATTATTTTTCATATAGGTTAATAAATCATTAACAAACCATTTTTCATATTCAAAATAAACTGCTGGATCACTTGGTTCTACATCACGTTCAATTTCTACTAACTTAGCGACTACGCGCATCTTATTAAAACTGATTTTTTTAGTACGAATTTTTTGAATGGCTTGTTTTAAAAATAAACCAAGAATTTCAGTCATTTCAAAATAACGTTCTTTATTAATAATACTGTCCCGAACAAAAGCGCCGCGGAAATCATTATATTCCACATATCCATCTGCAGCAAGCATCCCGATTGCTTTACGAATGGGCGTCCGACTAATACCAAGCTGCTCTGATAACGTGTTTTCTATTAAGCGATCACCTGGCTTTAGTTCCCCGTTTCTAATCTTCTTTTTAATTTCCCGATAACAAACACTTTCTCTAGTCTCTTTGCGTTTGGTTGTCATTACTTTGCCTCCTAAGTATGCCTAAAAAATTATGTTATAAAAAGGACCGTGATGTAATAATCTCTTTCAAAAAATCGTTTTCATTCACTTTTTTCTCCATCGCCAAAAAGGGATGGTAACTCGTATTTTCTGTGACTAACATAGCTGTTTGAATAGCAATTATTTCTTTTGTTAGTTCGTGCTCTTTTTTTGCATTTATTTCTGATTTAGAACGAATAACTGACATAATCGTAATCCCGAAAAAATACAATACTATTGCCATGACGATAATGATCACTGCCGCAATAAGTCGTTCCGCTACATTATTCATTAAAAATAGAAAAGACCCGCCTAATATAGCTAAAAATGCAGCTATAAAAACGCCTATCATCGTACTAAGTGGCTTATAGTTCTTTTTCTCTTCCGCCATTTCAGAGTGAATAAACCGAAGCAGTTTTTCTAAGTCGTCTCTTGAACTGAAACCACTTTTTTCTAAATAAGCAAATAATAAATAGCGACGCATAACTGCTAACTCTTTAAAATTACGCAACTGATAACGGGTTTTAATAAATTTTTTCGCCCGATTATAAATCAATAGGTAATAAAAAAGTGGAATACAGAGTAAACTAACCAAAATTACTGGAATAAAAAAACGATTATCCACTAAATTCATGACTATAACATTACCAACAATTAAAAGCAGCACTAATAAAAAAAACGCTCTCCAAAAACCTTTCATAAAGCTATGTATTAAATTCCAGCTACTAAGTTTTTTAAAATAAAAATCGTTTAATTTTTTTATAGCCATTTCTACACCTTTTCCTTTTTTTCCTAAATTTAAGTTTAACATGAGTCATCCATTTATTAAAGTTTGTAAAGAGATTTTCACTTTTTTATCGTAATTAGTTTACATTATGCTTAAAATTAAATATAATTAATATTATAAAATATATTTAATGGGTGAGTAAATGAAAACACTACTATATCAAAAAGTTTATGATCAACTAAAATTATCCATTCAAGAAGGCAAGATTCCTGTTGGTAGCAAAATGCCGACTGAAAATGAATTAATGGCTCAATTTGATGTGAGCAGTATTACGTTAAAAAAAGCGCTAGAATTATTAAAAAAAGATGGTTATATTTCAAGGCGCCCTCGTGTCGGTACTTTTGTTATTAATGACTCGCCAAATAGTGAGCAAATCGAAACGAGGAAGTTCGATAAACCACTTTTTGGTTGTATTATGACGAATTTCGACGATACTTTTGGAACGATTTTATTATCCGGTATGCTAGAGCACAGTGACTCTAAAGCTCATATTATTGTAAAAAAATCACTGGGAGATACTGAACGAGAAGAAGAAATACTGCAAGAATTTATTGAAATGAATGTTGCTGGGATACTGATTTTACCTGCTAGTTCTAAATTTGTTTCACCAACCTTACTGGAGCTTGCTTCTCAAAAATTCCCTTTAGTTGTGATAGATCGTACGTTAGAAGGTCTACCAATATCCTCTATTAGTTCTGACAATACAGAAGCTGGTCGTATTATTACAGAGAAATTATTTGAACTTGGTCATAAGCACATTGGAATGATAACGTCTACTAGTCCAGTTTCTACGCTTGATAGTCGAGTGAACGGCTTTATTCGTGGACATGCATCTTTCCATACCGCTTTTCATTCTGATTATGTTTTTCGTGAAATTGAATCAGTGATGCCAAATTCAACGGTTTCGATTCAAACAGATATTGATAAAATTGCTCATTTTTTAGAAACACATCCAGAAATTACTGCCCTTGTAGCGACAGAATACAATATCGCCCTTTTGATAAAACAAGCATGTAATAAGTTAGGCAAATCTATTCCTACTAATTTATCTGTGGTTTGTTTCGATCATCCGGATAATTTTTTTGATACCTCCGCATTCCAATTTACACATATAAAACAAGCACAGTATGAAATAGGAGTTAAAGCAGTGGATATGCTGTTAAATCAAGTGCTTAAACCAGATACGATAAATAAAGAAACTTTACCTCCAATGCTTGTAGAAGGAGATTCAGTCGAGCCACTAAAAAGCACCTCCAAGTAGGAGGTGCTTTTTTCTAATGTTCTAATTTTGCAGCCATTTCAAGTGCGATCATTCCACTTAATTCTGCTGAATAAGGAATTTTTCCAGAAGGTTTTTCTTTCCAATTCATCCCCATTAACAAATATCCATCTACTTTTGCGTTTTCAACGAGTATTTGACAACTATTTAGTACAAAATCTCGGTAAGTTTTATTCGCCGTTTCTTCTATTAAATCTGTAAAATATCTGTAAAAGATTCCTTTGAAAAGCCCTTCGTCTCCGCCATTTCCTTCATCTTTAAATATACCATCTTCTGTTAATTCTTTTAATGATATAGCCGCAGTTTTATTCGCAGTGACTAAATATTTTGCTTCTTTAGTGATACGGTATAATTCTAAATTAGCTCCGATATACACACCTTGGTTATAAGTGAATTTCCATTCATAATCAATGGTTCCATCTTCTAAACGATTAATTCCATCTTCAACAAAACCATCTTCACGTACAAGTACTTTAGTTTGCCATTCGTAGGTTTTCATTGCCCACTCTAAATATTTCGTTTCATTAAGTTCATTATATAGCCAACAAGAAAGAATAATAAACGGTGCATTCACGGGCGTGTTTTTATAATACATTTGTGGTCGACGCCAAGCAAAGCCACCTCCCATGATGTCGTTCCAACCAGTATCCACTAAATCTTGCCAAACCAACTGTGCATCTTCTAAATAAATTGGTTTCCCAGTCGCTTTATATAGACGATAAGCCGCAAGTGCGTTCCAAAGCATATCATCATAAAAATCATGAATAAGCGTTCCACCATTTCTGTTTTTATTATGCAGATATGTGTTTTCGGCTACCTCCAAATCCGTTTGTTTTTTTGTACGTAAGTAAGCATCTAATCGTACTTCCACCAAGTGAGCTAGCCACCAATAATTAAAAACCTTATTATCTTCTTCCGGATTTTCTGTCGGATAAAAGTTATTTAAAAATTGTTCTTTTGTATCCGCAAGATAAAATTTTTCTAAACTTTGTTGAGCTAAATTTGCATATTCGGACCATTTCATCGTTTATTTATCTCTCTCTTCTTTTAAAATTTGGTTTCCTTCTTTTTCAGCTTGTGATAAAGCTTTTTCCGCTGAAATATTACCATTCATGAATTTCTCAAATTGAGGTTTCATTGCTAAACCTTCTACATCTGCATAACCTGCCACAGTCGGACGGATTTTAGCATATTTCATTGTATTTACAAAAACAGAATAATTGGGGTCTTTTGTAAAGTATTCATTTTCAGCAGCAATTTTATTCGCTGGTAACCAACCACTAATTTTAGCAAACTCTACACCATTTTCTGGTTTTGTTGTCCACCACTTCATAAAGTCCCATGCGCCGTCTTTATGTTCCGCTTGTTTAGGCATTACTAATCCAAATCCGCCCATGATCGCGCCTTTATCACCATTTGGTCCTTTTGGTGGTTCTACTACACCGTAATCAAGATTCTCTACTTTATTATAATCCGCTAAAGCCCATGGACCGTTGTATGTCATTGCTTCTTTTCCAGCTGCAAAAGCATCAGAACCATCATCAAAACCACGTTGGTATACTTTTAAATCATTTTGCATTTTATCCCAGTAATTAAGTACTTCTAATCCTTGTTCTGAATTGAATGCCGTTTTTTTATTATCAGGAGTTACTAGTTCGCCACCTGCTTGCATTAAATATAAGTTAAACAAGCCAACATCTTGAAGCGACATTCCTGCTTGCGTCATTTTATTTCCATCCCATTTCGTTGTTTTTTGCGCAGCAGTTGCTAATTCATCCCATGTAGTTGGTGGTTTTACGCCAGCTTCTTGTAATAATTTTTTATTGTAAAATAGAATTCGGTTATCATTTAATAGTGGTAAACCATATAATTTATCACTATAGGTCATTTCTTTCACTGATTCTTCATAAAAATCGTCCATCTTCACGTTGTCTTCTTTGACAAGTTTATCTAGTGGTTCAAGCACTCCTTTTGGTGCATAAAGAGCTGTTTGATAGCGATCCCACATAATAATATCAGGGAGTTCGCCACCTGCAATTCCGGTTAATAATTTTTCTTCCACATTTTCTTGCATTACATATTTTACTTTATATTTATCTTGTGACTTATTATAACTATCGATTTGTTTCTCTAACTGTTTAATCTGATCTCCTGACCAAGAGCCCCACATAACAATTTCTTCTTTTCCGTCCTTATCCTTACTACTGTCTGAACCTCCACCACAAGCCGCTAAACTGAGTAACAACACCATACTAAGAATTGCTAACAATACTTTTTTCATCCTATACACTCCTTTTTAGTTTATTTACCGCCATTATGCGCAATACCTTCTACAAAATATTTTTGTGCAAAAATAAAAACAAACAATACAGGAATGGTGGAAACAATTGTCCCAGCCATTAAAGCCCCATAATTGGCACTTTCGTTATATTGAAAGGAAGCAAGTCCTACTTGAACTGTCATCATTTTTTGTGAATTAAGAACAATCAATGGCCACATAAACTGATTCCAGCCAGCCTGAAATGTCATTATTCCAAGGGTAGCAAGTGCTGTTTTAGCAAGTGGCATATAGATTTTCCAAAAGATTTTAAACTCCGAACAACCGTCTATTCTTGCAGCTTCCGAAAGTTCATCTGGCAAAGTTTCAAAGAACTGTTTCATGAAGAAAATCGAAAACGCTCCAGCAGCTCCTGGAATCAAAATTGCCCAGTAAGTATTAATAAAACCCATTCCTCCATGACCAGTAATATCATTACCGCCCATCAGCGGGAAATTCTTTAATACTAAAAACGATGGAATCATTGTTACTACAGCTGGAATCATCATACTTCCTAAAAATGTCATAAAAAGACCTTTTTTCCCTTTAAAAGGAAGCTTAGCAAAAGCATAACCTGCTAGTGATCCAAAGAATAAATTAGTGAGCACTCCACCAACTGCAAGGATTAAAGAGTTGACTAGATAGCGAGCAAATGGAGTTGTACTAAATACATCTTTGTAATTATCCCAAGTAAACATTTTAGGAATTAAATTCATGCTATTACTTAAAATTTCACTCGTTGGTTTAAAGGAAGTAGATACTGTCCAAATAAGCGGGAAAACAGTCACTAAACTAATTAGAAGTACTGCAATATACCAAATGAACGACTTGCTCCCTTTTTTTAATTTTATGGTATTCATACCAACCCTCCTTAAGCTGTTCTATCTTCTTTATTCACACGCATATTAATAATCGAAAATACTAGTATAATTAAAAATAGTACAAAAGAAATCGCGGAAGCATAGCCCATTTTTAATCCTCCAAAGCCTTCATTGTAAATATAGTAAACAAGGGTGATAGTTGAGTTTCCTGGCCCGCCTTTTGTTAAAACATATGCCTGATCAAACACCTGAAAAGCATTGATAATTAGCATTGTAGTTACGAGAAAAGTAGTCCGTGAGAGGGATGGCCAAGTGACATAACGAAACGTTTTCCATCTTGAAGCGCCTTCAATTTTAGAAGCTTCATATAAGTTAGCTGGGATGCCTTGAAGACCAGCAAGAAAAATCATCATATTAGTTCCAAATGTCATCCAAACGCTCATCATCACAATCGCAAACATCGCCCAGTTCGAATCATAAAGCCATGCTGGGCCATTAATTCCAAACCATCCTAAAACACGATTAATCAAACCATACTGCGGATTAAGCAACCAATACCAGATAGTCGCTGTGGCTACCGTAGAGCATAATACCGGCACATAAAAAAATGTCCGAAATAAACCTGCTCCTTTTTTATTCATATTAATCAAGATAGCAGCTCCAAGCGATGCTACAAGACCAAGTGGTACAAACAAAGCTGTGTAGATAATCGTATTCTTTAATGAAATGAGAAAATAAGGATCTCTAAACATTTTTATGTAGTTGTCAAAGCCGATCCAATTGGGAGAATTAACAATATCATAATCTGTAAAACTGACAAACAGAGCCATTCCAATTGGAAGAATCATAAAAATTGCCAGTAATAAAACTGGAAGCGCAATAAAAAGGTAAGCCATTCGTTGTTGATGTATTTGAACAGATTTATTTCTAATCGTTGCCATCATTAAGCCTCCTTTGTTAGTTCTTTAAAACATTTGCCATTCGAAATCCAGCTACATCAAGAATTAATTCGCAAAACATCATATTTGCCCAGGAAAACCATTCACGCGTAAAGTCTTCCGGGTGATCTGGATGAAACGATTCATGCATTAATCCAGTTCCTGCATCCGTTCTTAACAACATTTGTAAAATCTCCAGTTTTTCTGATGTATCGTTTGCAGTGAGTCCTTGAATCG
This sequence comes from Listeria sp. Marseille-Q6474, assembly GCF_946902005.1. NCBI lineage: Bacteria > Bacillati > Bacillota > Bacilli > Caryophanales > Listeriaceae > Listeria > Listeria sp. Marseille-Q6474. Next base: position 905,765 of record NZ_CAMPPS010000001.1, read on the forward strand.
CCAGTCCAATTGGCCAAATATATCCTTTTGGTGTATGCGGACTACCAATTCCTTTTGCAAGCTCACCTTCAAAATAATACGGGTTTGACTTACTTAAAATAAACTTCCGCGTGTTCTGATAAATTGGCGACTCTTTCTCAAGATATTGGATGATTGGCATAGAGAGTAGACTTGGAACATTGGCATCATCCATCAATAATTGATTTCCAAGCCCATCTACTTCAAATGCAAATATTTCACCAAAAGTCGGATGATTATATGTACCAAATTTTTCGATTCCTAATTGAATATCATTTTGTAAGGTAACTGCTTGTTTTATCGTTTCTATTTCGCTTGGGTAAAAAGCTTCTATAATTTCTTTGGCATAACCTAAAACTACTACTGCAAACATATTTGAAGGAATAAGATACCCATATTCGCAAGCATCATCACTTGGTCTAAATCCTGACCAAAGCATACCCGTGTAAGCTGTTTCTGTTCCTAATCCGTTCCTTTTTAAAGTATCAGAAGGAACACAGTCCAGCCGTTCAAAACGATAAGGCGATTTTGTTTCATGATGTTGTTCTACTTCCCATAAAGCAAAAATTGTTTGTAACATCTTGAAGAATGCAGCGTCAAATTGTTCTGTTCTTCCAGTAATTTTCCAAATAAAATACGCTAATTGAATCGGATAGCATAACGAATCAATCTCATATTTTCGTTCCCATACTTGTGGATGCATTTCCGTTTTATCAGCTTGATGCCCAGCTCCATTTGGCGTTTCATTGAAAGCGTTAGCATAAGGATCAATTCCAACTAAACGGACTTGTTCTTTGCTAAGACCAATCAACATCGACTCAATTTCTTCATTTTCTTTAGCGAAAAGCAGGAACGGTCGTACTTGGCATACGGAATCACGTAACCACATCGCTGGAATATCCCCTGTTAAAATAAATGTGAGACCATTTTCCCTGATTTTAATGGTGGTGTCTAATGTGTTTTCCATACACTTTTCATACATGTCAGCTAATTTTTGATTATTTAGTTCTTTTTTTATTTTTTCGGTGCTTGTTTGTATAAAAGCGCGGTTTGCGATAACCAAATTATTCACTCCTTTTAATTAATTATACTTAATTAGTATTTATCATATTTAAATAATACTATATATATTTAATTTCTGTCAATATAAAAATGAAATCGTTTTCTTTTATACACAAAAAAACTCTGAGAATCTATATCTCAGAGTTTTAATCCTTATTCAAACAACATATCTAATATCGCTTCTTTTTCAATATTACCAAAATAAGCTTTTGTATTTACGTTTTCCCAAGCATGTTGGACTGCAGATCGCTCAAAACGGCAACCGATTAATTTAGCTGCTAACTCACTAACATCTTCTGTGCCAAAGAAATCACCATAAATTATCGCTTCAGCCACTTGACCTTTATTTAAGGATAGCTGAAATTCGATAGTGCCGGCGGGAAATCTTTTTTTGCGTTTGATGGTTGCTTTTGGGGATTTTCCGTAAGTCCAGTCCCAATTCCGATACCGCTGAGTGCGTAATTTTTCTATTTCGATTTTATCTTCCGCGGTGAAATTATATTTCGGTATATCTGTCGTTTCAAAAATCGACTCAAGTAAAATCTGCTTAAAGGCTTGAATATCCATATCTTCTGCTAAGTGCTCGCGAATAGTTGTCACACGGCTGCGCACAGATTTAACGCCTTTAGATAAATATTTTTCTGGATCGACTTGCAGTGCTTGTTCTAACATAGATAAATCCACATCAAAAAGTAGCGTTCCGTGGCTATAAAGTCGCCCTTTCGTCGCAAATTGCGCATTACCGCTTATCTTTTTGCCGTCCACCTCAATGTCATTTCTTCCGCTGAGTTTGGCATTTACACCTAATTTTTGAAGTGCTTGAATAACCGGTTCTGTGAATCTGGCAAAGTTTTGAAAACTATTCCCATCGTCTTTTGTAATCATACTAAAACTAATATTTCCTTCATCGTTGTAGACTGCCCCGCCACCCGATAACCGACGCAACACATCGATATTATGTTCTTTTACAAAGGAATGATTAATTTCTTCTAATGTGTTTTGATTTTTACCAACAATAATCGTTGGCTTCATTCGGTAAAACATAAAATAGGTTTCATTTTCATCTAAAAAACGGAGCGCATATTCTTCCATTGCAAAATTATATGCTTGGTCAAGCACGTCTTCATTGTCTAAATAAATCAATTTTCTCTAGCATCCCCTTTTGCTTTAAGCGTAATTCGAATGATTTCTGGATCATTAAATAGACGCGGCAGCTTAGTTACATTTCCTAAACCACGGCTGACGATAAGCGATTTTCCGCCAGCTGAGTGAGTTCCCGCTGTCCATTTTGGCATAAAGCCTTGTCCTGGTGCAAAAAGTCCTTCTGTGAGTGGCAGCCTAAACTGACCGCCGTGCGCGTGACCAGATAAGACTAAATCAACCGGATAACCTTGATAAAGTGGCCAAAATTCTGGACGATGAGCGAGAAGAATCGTAAAGTAGTCCGGGGATAAATTAGTTGTCGCCTCATCTAGCGCTTCTTTTAATGCTTCTTCTTCCCAAACTTGTTTAGGCAATTCTTTCTCCGCCCAGTCATCTCTAACAAATCGCGGATCTTTAACACCAGCTACCATGATCGCCGCACCATCTTTTCTCAGAAAATAGCGTTCGTTTTCAAGGACAGCTACATGATGTTTTTCCATGTCCGCTTTAAAATCTTCATAAAATGCGCTTCTACCTTCGTGGTTTCCGCTCACATAAAAGACCGGAAATTCTTTTGCTAATTTACGGACGACTGCCATTGTTACAAAAGGAGACTCATCACCATCAATCATATCTCCCGTTAAAAAAACAGCATCTGGCGCTAGTTGATTCACGATACTAAGCAAAGGATTATTATATAAACCAAAACTCGCACTATGCAGATCAGACAGCTGAACAAAAGCTGCGCCGTCCCATTCTGCCGGAATTTTATCTGATACTATTTCATAATCTGTTACAGTTAAATGTTTGGTTGACCAGTATGCATATCCTGTGAAAGCAGCAACTGCACCAAGTATACCCCATCCAGTTTTTTTCATAGCTAGAAATCTCCTCACTAAATTTGCTGTATGTTTCATTATAGCAAATTCAGCTGGAACTCGCTTTACTCAGCTACTTGGTATTCTGCTAGCTTCTGTAAATCGGCCGGACTAACTTCAGCCACAATTTCTGTGCCGTTTTCCAAGTATTCAGTAGCTAAAACATCTGCATGATCGTTTAAATAAGCAACAACTTGCCCCGCTTCAAACGGAATTAAGAAAGTTGCTTTTTCATAGCTGGCAAAAAGTTCTTTACGAATCACTTCGGTTAAAAAGACTAAACTTTCTTCTTCACGCGCGGAAAAGACAATTGTATTTTCCGTTTGCTTAGGATAAATTTCTCCTTCTATCAAATCTGCTTTGTTGTAAGCATAAATAACTGGAACGTCCTCCACACCAACAGCTTTCAACGTTTCTTCAGTCGTTTTCATCATTGTTTTATAATGCGGATCGGAATAATCTACCACATGTATGAGTAAATCTGCATCACGTGCTTCTTCTAGTGTGGAGCGGAATGCTTTCACTAATTGATGCGGAAGTTTGCTAACAAAACCAACTGTATCTGTGAGTAAAAATTGCTTGTTATCCGGTAAAACAATTTCGCGCACACTTGTTTCAAGCGTAGCAAACAGCATATCTTTCTCAAAAACTTGTTTGTCCGCAGTTTCGCTATAAGCACGCACTAAACCATTCATCGTCGTTGATTTTCCAGCATTGGTATATCCAACAAGTGACACCACAGGAATCTCATTTTTCTTCCGTTTGCGACGACGTACTTCGCGGTCATCTACGAGCATGTCTAGTTCTTTTTGTAAATGGCGGATTTGATGTTTGATGGTACGACGGTCGGTTTCGATTTTCTTTTCACCCGAACCACGGTTACTAAGTCCGCCTTTTCCGCTTTGTTGGTCCATATCTTCCCCTTGTCCAAAAATTCGCGGTAATTCATATTGTAATTTGGCGATTTGGACTTGGAGTTGAGCTTCTTTAGTTTTTGCTCGGTTTGCAAAGATAGCGAGTATTAGCCCAGTCCTATCCATTACCTCAAGCTCGAGCGCTTCTTCTAAATTCCTAATTTGCGACGGCGAAAGTTCATCGTTAAAAATAATCAAGCGGGCATCCTGCATTTCTGCTAAGCCTTTGATTTCATCCACTTTTCCTTTTCCGACGTAAGTAGCACGATTTTCACGATCGATATTTTGTCGTAATTCGCCCACTACTTCCATATTATTTGCAGCCGCTAAATTGGCTAATTCTTCCATTGAATAATCAAAATCTTTTTGTTTTTGGCTAACACCAACGATTAATACATTTTTTTCCATAAAAAAGGACCTCCTGAAATAGATTCAGCGCGGTCAGGGTTTTTGAGTAGATGAAAACACAAAAACAGCATCAAAAGATACTAGCTTGCCTTCAAATGAAAGTATTTCGCCTTCATTCTACCCATATTTATTTTGGGTGCCATACATGCACGCAAGACCAATCCCGTTACCCATACTAAATAAGCATGGATATTCCCGCACTATTAAATTAGTTGCATAGATTTTTTGGGAAACGTAGTCTAATATAACGCATGATGGGCAACCCTCCGTTCATTTAAGTTGCCCCTAGTTTAACATGGTCGCCTTTGTTTCGCAACTATTTCTCGTTAATTAGGCCTTTCAATCCGGAAAATATCGCCAAGATTCGTGTAGTCATTCCCGGCCAAACGAGCAACTGGCGCAAGCTTTTCTGGTAAAATATAGTGATGCTTTTCGTCAAACACTTCATCTGCAAAATCGTACGTCAAAATACGTGCCAGAATTAAATCAGAAACAACCTCATCAGCATCATTCTTAATTGGAATAATTTGTTCTAGTTTAGCTGTAAGCACGATATTGGCCTCGGAAATCTTCGGAGTTTTCATTCCAGGAACTTGCTCTAAATGCAAGCTTGTCTTATCGATTTCGCTTACATCTGGTGCAAGTCTTGCCGCAGTTTTATTCATTTCTTCCACAAATTCCTCGCTAACAATATGGATGTTTAATTCTTGCGTAAAAGCCGCATTCCTCGCTGTATCTTTTTGCTTGCCATCTGCGCGTTGAACCGCAATCGATACTATTGCGGGATCACTCGAAACGACATTAAAAAAACTGAACGGGGCGGCGTTAACCGTCTCCCCGTCTTCAGCAAGTGTTGTTACAAAAGCAATTGGTCGTGGAATAATACTTCCTGTTAAAAATTTATAGTTTTCTTTTTGGGATAAATCTGCACTTTTAAAAATAGTCATTTATTTACCTCATTTCTGGTTGTTTTGATACCATTTTTTTGCTTCTTCTAGTTCTTCCATAGTCAAGGAATGGCCAGCAGCTGTCCAAACTGTTTCGACTTTCGCGCCCCGTTTTTCGAGGATTTCCACTAATTCTTCGGATGCTTTTGCGGTAATAAGTGGATCATTTAAGCCGGCTGACAGAAATACATTGCGGTGGCTAATTGAAAACTCGGGTTGTTTATTTCCAGCTGGCATCGCGTGAAACAAAATTGCTTTATGAAAACTATCTTCCGCTTGAAGTAGTGCGTTGGCTGCAATATTGGCACCGTTCGAATAACCTACCGCAATCATTCGTTCAAAATCCAGTTGATATTGCTCCGCTAACTCGCGTGTCGTCTTGATTAATTCTGCAGTTTTAAACTCCAAATCCTCTAAATCTAAGCTGCCATCATGAAACCTTTTGAAAAATCGATTTGCTCCGCCTTCTTTAATATCACCGCGTAATGATAAAACAGCAGCATCACTATTAATAAATTCCGCTATTTCAACAAGCGACTTTTCATCGCCACCTGTCCCGTGAAGTAGTAATAACGGTGCTAAATTGTTATTTTTTCCAGGAATAAAAATGTGTTCCATACGTTTTTCAGCTCCTTTTCGTGTTAATTGGGCGGACCATTTTTTCAATTTCAGCTCGTTTTGGTTCTAAAAATGGAGGTAATGCCAATTTTTCACCAAGTGTTTCGTATGGTTCATCGCCTGCAAAACCCGGACCATCTGTTGCGAATTCAAATAAAATTCGTTCTGAAACTGGTACATACAATGATTCAAAGTAGAAGCGGTTTACATAGCCAGAGTTGGGTGCTTCGATTGTATTCATGCGGTCAATCCATTTTTGTAATTCCTCGTGGTCGTCAACGCGGAAAGCTACATGGTGTACACCGCCGTAACCTTGCATTGCGGCTGGAATATCGGTACGTTCTTCCACAATCACTTGCGCCCCGTTTCCTCCTTCACCCACTTCGTATAAATGAAGTCCATCTTCTTCTGTCACTTTTCTAAAGCCAAAAATAGTTTGTAAAATTGCTTCCATATTTTTGAGCGAAACTACTGTTAAAAATACTGGTCCTAAACCGTAAATCGCATATTTTTCTGGAACTGGTCCTTTTTTCCAAGGAGTTCCTGCTGCAACTCCTTCGTTATTTTCATCTGAAATTAGTTGTAATTGTTGGTCGTCAAAGTCTTGGAAGGTAAGATATTTTTTGCCAAATAATGTTTGGATGTCACTATGCGGAACTTCTAATTGGTCAAACCGGTCAAGCCAGTATTCAAGCGCTGCATCACTTGGCACACGGAAAGATACGCGAGAAATACTATCTGTGCCGTGACGTCCTTTTGGTAAATTAGGAAAGTCGAAAAACGTCATATCCGTTCCTGCTGAACCTTTGTCATCTGCGAAAAACAAATGATACGTATGAATATCGTCTTGGTTGACTGTTTTTTTCACTAATCGCATTCCTAAAACTTCTGTGAAAAACGCATAATTTTTCTCGGCACTACTTGTCATTGCTGTTACGTGGTGAATTCCTTTTAACCCTTTAATCATGATAAATCTCCTCCAAAATAAGTTTCAATTTCTGTTCTTTTTTCTTCTAAAAAGCTTGGTAAGGCTAAGTGGTCGCCCATTGTTTCAAGTGGTTCATCGATAGTAAAACCGGGGCCAGCGCTAGCAAATTCAATTCTTAAGCCACCTGGTTCGCGGATATAGAGACTTTTAAAATACTCCCGGTCAACGAATTCTTCAATTTCCAAGTCGTTTTTTACTGCTAAATCATGAAGTTCATCAACAGCTTCTTTCGTTTCTAAAGTATATGCAATATGATCGATTGTTCCGCGTCCTGTGCGGGATTTTTTGTCTGATTTAGTAGCGTACAATTTCATAAAACTCATTTCACTCTTATCTACTATTACCCCATTCTGTTGCTTTAACCCAAAAAGCTTTGTGAAAAATTGACTAGATGCGGCTGGGTCCGGTACGTGATAGTCTGCGCCGATAATTCGAACGATTTGGTTTTCGGCTGGTATATCGGTGTGGATGGTTGGGTTAGAAATGGTTTCTGGTATTTCCGTTAGGATTATGCCCATTGTATCGGGATCTTGTAATCTAAAAGTCTGGTCTTGTTTTTTGAAAGAAATGGCAAAATCGTTTAGCCTTTTTTCCCAGTAAGAGCTTGTGTCTTTTGGTATTCCAAGGGTGATATTACCGAAAAAGGCGCGCTCGTTGTAGCTTGAGCCGATGCGAGGTACTTCGAAAAATGTTAACAAGGTACCGGGGCTGCCTGTATAGTCCCCGTAAAATAGGTGGCGCATGTGAATATTGCTTTGATTTACTGTATTTTTTACGAGCCGTAGCCCTAATATGTCTGAATAAAAATGATGGTTCTCGCTAAATGATTTTGTTAGCGCGGATACGTGATGAATGCCTTTAATCATTTGTTTGTACCTCCTTCTTGATTACTAACTATAGTTTATAACTAAACTATTAAAAAGAAAAGTTTTATGCTCACAAAAAGTAAGTAACTTTTAATGTACGCAAAAAAGAGCGCCGTTAAGCGCTCTTTAATACACATCTCGTTTTGTGAAAATAAAATAGGATAAGATGAAAGCGACTACCATCCACGCTGTTAACACAAGCATCGAAAAACTCAATGTCATTCCTTCGACGGGTGGGCTGGAGCCGTTTAAGTAGTTCGTTAGTTGTAAATTAACCATAAATAAATATTTCGCGCTTGGCCAAGAGCTGACGAGATTGGTTAAAATCGTTCCGGTAATGAGTGAAGCAAGCATAATTCCCATAACTGCTGCCGTGGACCGAACTAGCACGGATACAAACATTGTTAACACACCGACCACAACACTGACAAACCACGCGAGTCCGAACTCCATGAGCAGTAATTGCCAAACCGGAAGCTGGTACACATTGGTTGTCGTTATCGCGCCATCTTTCACACCAAACCCGGTGAGAACTGGTGCATCCCAGCCACCGTACCCAAAGACAATTCCAGAAATCAGGTAGGCAATAACGGCGGATAATACCATAATTGCGGAAATCGAGAGTAGCATCGATATATATTTACTCGTCAAAATCCGCCATCGCTTCACAGGCCTTGTCAGCAGGAACTTCATTGTTCCCGCGCTTGTTTCAGCACTGATTAAGTCGGCTGCTATTACCATGATAAAAAGTGGAAACAACAAACTAATACCATTTTCGACAAACGTTTTTAAGAAAGTTGGTGCTCCAGGTGCATTGGGATTGATGTCATTATCTAAATAATATTGTAGTTGCCCGACAAGCACTTTGAAATATTTTTGATATTCTTCGGGTAGTCGCCCTGTGCCGAGTCTGTTTTCAAGGTCGACGATTTGTTGCTGAGTCTGTACATGCCAATCACTTGTCCCAGCTTGCTTTTCATCTTCTTGATACTGCCGGAACTGCGCATACGTGAAAATCGCTACGATAATTGCTACCAATGCTAAAATAACGATGAGTCGCTTTTTGCGCCAAAGTTTTAGCTGTTCATTATAGACTAAATTAATCAATCGAATGACCTCCTGTTAACTCAAGAAATAGGTCTTCGAGAGATGGTTTTTTCTTGTCGATTTCATGGACTTGAATGCCTTTTGCAACCAACTGTTCGTTCCATTCGGCGCTACGTTCATTCACTGCGGTCACGAGATATTCGCCGTCCACTTCGACTTCGGTTACACTTGCCAAAAATGCTTTGGCTTGTTCAAAAGGAGTCGCCAGCCAGCGTAATTGTGCACGGGAACTAAGGAGGTGTGAAACTTGGTCGGTTTTAATAATCGTCCCGTCTGTCATAATCGCCACCCGATCACATAAAAGCTCAATTTCACTTAATAAATGCGACGAAACGAGCACGCTAATTCCTTCATTTCTGGCAAGCGCACGGATAAAGTCGCGCATTTCATGAATTCCAGATGGATCGAGACCGTTTGTTGGTTCATCAAGGATTAATAATTTCGGACTGGAAAGTAACGCTTGGGCAATGCCTAAACGCTGGCGCATACCAAGTGAATAGGTGGAAACTCGGTCATTTATCCGTTTTTCTAGCCCAACTAGCTCGGTTACTTCCTGAATACGTTCTTTTTTTATCGAGGGATCCATTCGGGCAAAATACGCCAAATTTTCTTGCCCTGTTAAAAATGTATAGAATTCCGGATTTTCCACGATAGAGCCAAGACCGCGCATTGCTTCGGTGAAATTTTTTCGAATATCTTTGCCACCGATTAAAATCGTTCCAGATGTTGGTTTAATCAACCCCACGATCATTCGGATCGTAGTTGTTTTGCCCGCTCCATTTGGTCCTAGAAAACCGAATACTTCTCCTGGTCGTACTTCAAAAGAAATCCCTTTGATAATTTCTCGTTTGCGGATTTTTTTATGCAGGTTAGTTACTTGAAGTGCTAGCTCCGTCATCGCCTTTTCCCCCTCCCGTCTGTATCACTTCTGTCACCCGATTACCGATAAACTGGTATCCCGCATGATTTGGGTGGAATTTATCACTTGCTAAATAAGCCGCTCCATTTTGTTGAAATAAATCAAAGGTTGGAATGTAAATAATGTTTTTCTCATTTTGTGATAGATTTTGACTCTCTAAATTCCATTCATTCGCAACAGCCGACATCTCACTCGCATTTTCTAACGACATAAACGGATTATAGAGCCCAATATGAAAAACTGGCGCGGATGGATTTAATTTTCGTATCGTTTGGTAAATTTGTTTTAAGTTATTCGTGTAGCTTGCTTCGGCTTGTTTAATCGCATCACTTTTGAAATCATCAAGTGCTTCCCCGCCGCGAAATAAATCATTGCCGCCGATTGTCATTAAGACTACATCAGCTGATTTTATTTGATTCTGTACTTCTTTTTGTTCCAATTGTTTGAGTAATTGTCCTGATTTCGCCCCGCTAATAGCAAGATTGACGTTCTCGACATTTTTCTCTTTTTGTTTATAGAAATTTTCCACAACCCGAACATACCCACCTCCTTCTGTGTCACCAACGCCATATGTAAGTGAGTCGCCGAGTGCAGTTATTTTAAAGGTATCTTGTTTTTTCGTTACAGTAGTATCTTTTTTGGTAGCTGAATTTGTATTATTTGCTTGATGATTTTTTTGCCCGTACCAAATTGACACTACACCAACAACACTAACAACTAGCGCAATAACGGAAAAAACGAAAAGAATTTGAACCGTTCTACTCTTCTTCAATGACTACCACCCGCCTTTTTCTTGAGGTTTATTTGTCCCTAAGTATAGCATATTTTAAAATGGGAATAACGATATAGCGTTTTTAGTAAATTTATCTGATATTAAAAAACACTCACCCCTAAAGGTGAGTGCTTTCTTATTCTTATTCCGCTACAATTGCTTTCGTCAAATCATCGACAAAATCTTGTTTGTTTTCTGCTTTCGATGCTTCGGAAATTGCATCAATATCTTTCGGTTTATCATCCCAACGGCCAGAATCTGCTGTTACCGCAATATGGATACTTTTATCTTTATTATCATTCATAAAAGTGGTTACGTTTTCTGGAATATCATCGGACTGTACTGTAGTGAATAGAACTACTTTGTCATAATCATCTGCTTTTACTTTGTCTAGTTTTGTTGTATCGATAATCGAAACATGTACGTTTTTGCCTTCCATGTCTTTTTTCACTTGATCCATTACGCTGTCTTTAAATTTACTACCTTGAGTTGCCAGCAATACGTGATCTCCTGTAGCTGATTTGTTTATTTCGGCATTTTCAGTAACATCCATTGATTTAATAAAACGGTAGGATAGCATCACTCCTGCAAATATAACTACTGCGATTCCTACGACGATTAAGCTGATTTTTAGTGGTTTTTTCATGTTAAATTCCTCTTTTCTGTTAGTTGGGTCATTCTGATCTTAAAGCTTCTGCTGCATCTAATTTTGCTGCTTTATTACTTGGATAAATCGAGAAAATAAAGCCAATTGTAATTGTTATTGCGAGTGTGACAAGGAAATTCCAGAACGAAATGTGAATCATATCTTCAAAACCAATGTTCGTTTCTAAAATTGGACTCGCTATTTTTGCAATTGTCACGGCGACAAGACTTGATAGTACATTTGCTAAAATAATAATATAGCTTGCTTCCATCATGAAAAGTCCGCGAATATGACGTTTTCGATAACCAATCGCTCGGAATACCCCGATTTCTCTTGTTCGTTCAACCACACCGATATAAAGCACAATAGCAATCATCACGCCAGCAACAGCCAGCGAAAGACCTGCAATAAAGGCAATCAAGTACACAATAATATCGGTAAACTGGCTAAATGTATCTACGAAAGCATTCGCATTAGTAATCGAATAATTCGCCCAGTCTTTGTCATCCTCATATTTTCCAACGATTTCCTCTGCTTGTGCTGTTGTTTTTGTAAATGCATCTACAGATAAAATCGGTTTTTCAATACCAGTTGTTTTAATAAAATCATTCATTGTTTTTGTAGAAACGTCAAATCCTCTAGCAAAACCTTCTTTAGATGGATTTGTAATACCAGAAATGATTGTTTCTATTTTGACCGTATTTTTTGTGTCGCTATTTCTTCCGGCATAAACTAAGGTTATTGTTTTACCAATGAGTTTATCGCCGTCACTTTTTGTTAAGTCATCAGAATCCTTTTTTCCAAGAATAGCTCTTGCTACATTAGAAGGGATAACTGCTCCTGCTTCATCACTTGTCACCATTTTCCCGCTTAGAAGATATTCATCTTTGACCGTCAAATCTTCATAGCGTGATGGCTTAAAGTTGGCTTCTTGCATTTCACCAGAAATACCTTTCAAATATTCGCCATCGTATTCAAATTTAATGCCTTGGACAGTAGTTCTTTCATAAATTTCAGTAATGTTTTCATCTTCATACAATTGCTTAATTTTCTTAATTTCACTACTCGTTAATGGAGTAGTCGGTTCAGGTGATTTCGAGCCACCATCTTCTTTATAATAAGTCGTAATCTGGTTAGGTGAAAAAGTCGTTCCAAAAATCTTTGAAAGACTTTGATTCACTCCATTTCCAAGTCCGAATGCTAATAAAATGGCGATAATTCCAATCGAAGTCCCAAGTGCTACGAGCAAATTCCGAAACTTTCTATTGAAAAAGCTTTTAAAAGAAATTTTAGCAGTGGCCCACCAGTTTAGACGTAACTTTTTTTCATTTTTGTGGCTCACTCTTTGGATAACTTCTTTTTTCCGTTCAAATGAAATCATTTCTCCATCTGCTAGTCGTAATACCGCATCGGTTTGGTCCGCAATGTTTAAATCATGCGTGACGATGATGACTGTCGTTCCTTGTTTCGCTAACGTTTTTAATAGCTTAATGATTTCCTCTGAAGTTACACTATCAAGCGCTCCGGTTGGTTCATCTGCAATAAGCATATCTGGATTGCTAGCAAGCGATCTCGCAATTGCTACCCGTTGCTTTTGTCCACCAGAAAGTTGCGTTGGTTTTTTACTAGCAAATTCGTCTAATCCAACTTGTTTCAGCAAATCTAGCGCTCTCGCATTTCGGTCACTTTCCGATAATTCGGCATTCAAATATAAAGGAACTTTGACATTTTCAATAACAGACATATGGTTAACTAAATGAAAGCTTTGAAAAATAAAACCAATATGATTAAAATGATAGGCGTCTAAGTCTATATCTTGTAAATCAGCGCCATTGTATAAAACTTGTCCGGAATAGTCGGTATCTAGCCCACTAATAATATTCAGCAAAGTGGACTTACCGCTACCGCTTTTCCCGATGATTGCCGCAAATTCCCCGTCTTGAATCGTTACATTAATATCTTTCAAAACAGGAGTCTCGTTTTTCTTTCCAAGCTTGTAAGATTTTTTTAAGCGCTTAATTTCTAACATGTATTCTCCTACTTTCAAATAGTATCCATTTTTTTAGATTTCATATAGATATAACTGCCTGCAATAACTGAACATAATCCTACATTCCAAACAATAGAAAGAAGTGAAATCTCAAAATGACCATTTGGCAAAATAGAGATAATTCCCGCACTGTTATAAATATGCAAGTAGTATTCAGCTAATAAATTGATTATTAGGATTGCAAAAAGAAGTAGAACAACGGCCGCTTTCTGAAGAGAACTCGCCTTCACGTGATCTTTTAACCAACCTACCGGAATAACAAAGTAACAAACAAACATAGCGATAAATAAAAACATCATCAGCGTTCCAGATACAAACGATAACGCATCACCTGCTCCAATTCGTCCTGTTTCAAAACCGTAATACCAAATAAAAGCACTTTGAAGTAAAATAACTGCAATTGCTGATAAATAAGCAGCAAATAGTTTTCCGAAAAATTTCTTTGTTTCCGAAAATCCGGAAAGAGAAGCGAGCGTTAAGTTTTCTTTCGATGTGTCGAGTTTCGTGATTTTCCAAGTTGTGATAAGAACGAGAATTAAGCTTATCACCGTCGTTCCTCGAATCGCTCTAAAAAGTAAATCCGTTCCCTCCAGTAGATTTATCGTGAACCCTAGAAAGTTCAGCCCCAAGATAATTGCAAGTCCAATCAAAAGAATAGGACTAATTTGTTTTAAATAAAAAGTAATCATTTTTGTCATTTGTTCATTTCCTCCTTATAAAAATCGATTAATGAGTTGCCTGTTCTCTCGCGATAAGTTTCTGTTTCTATAGTTTTTAATGTATTATCTTTAATTAACCAAAGTTTGTTATATAATTTTTCCGTTCCTTCTAAATGATGCGAAGAAATAATCGTGATAGCATCTGGCTCTGTTTCGCTAATAATAGCCTTCATTACTTCTGAACGAGCCATAATATCAATACTTGCAAATGGTTCATCGTAAAGATACACTTTGGCTTGTCTTGCTAAAACACTAGCAATTTTCACTTTCGTCAACATACCTGTCGATAGTTCACCAAGTTTTAAACGTTTACTAATGCGCCATCCTGAAAGTAGTCTTTCCCACTTATCTAAATCCATATTTTCAAAAAGAAGCGCATGTTGTTTCATAAATTCTTCTATAGTAATACTTTTTTTAGCGTAAAGTTCATTGTTTAGATAAGCGATTTGCTGACGGATTTCACTCGTTATGAAAACTTCATTATCTAGTAGTAATGTGCCGCTATCTGGTCTCTTCAAATTTGCTAACATATCTAGCAAGGTCGTTTTCCCGCTGCCATTTTCACCAGTGAGCACGATCATGTCGCCTGGTTTTGCTTCGAAGTCCACATTTTGTAAGACTAATTTATTTGGATAGGATTTAGCAAGATTATTTCCCACTAACATTTACTTCTACCTCCTCTACTTTTTTCACCCAAGCGATGATTTTTTCTTTATTAATTCCTAATTTACTCATTTCACTAATAAAATTTTCGGTAAGTTGTTTTGCGATGTCATTTTCCAATTGCTCAATTCTCCTCTTATCTTCTGTCAAATATTTACCAGTACCGCGAACGGTGAAAATAATTCCTGCTTCTTCCAGTTCTGCATAAGCTCGCTGGATGGTTGTCGGATTTACTTCTAACTTTGTTGCTAATTCTCTTACAGATAGTAGCTTGTCACCAGCCTCGTATGTTCCTGTAACAATTTCTGTATGAATATAATGAACGATTTGCTTATAAATGGGTTTACTATCATCAAACTTCATAATTTCCTCCTTTCGCCTGTCTGTCCGTATCACCGTACCACCTGGGTCACACTGGCTATGAATGTACTATATCAAAGGAAAATCGCTTCATTTATATACTTCATATACCGAGCAAGCGTTTTTCTCACTACAAAATTTCTTTTCAAACTTTTATCCCTCTCTCCAAGCGACTTTAGCAGGAGTCACAAACTGTTCATAACTCTTTTTGAAAAGAATTAAGGTATAATAAATGGGTAAATATGTAAAAAAGGAGTGGTCCTAATGACGGAAAAATTCAATACAGTGCTCAGTTATCTAAAAGAATTTCCTGACTACTATAAATATGTAACAAAGAAAACCTATACAATGAATGAAAAAATTATTTTTGAACAAGAAAAAGCAAAACATATCTTTTTTGTTGTGGAAGGTTATGCTGCGGTAGAATTAGAGAACAATTTAAGAAAAACAAACTATATATCAATATTCGTTCTTCCAAATAATGTGTTAGGGATTGATGCATTCTCGTCATTTCCAAAGAAAAAACATAGTATTACCGTCATGAGTGAGCAAATGGTGCTCTATAAAATAGAAGCAGACTTTTTACTAAACATTTTATCGGTAAAACCTGATGTGAATGATTTTCTTTTGACAAGTATTGCTGACGTATTTGCTCGCCACTATGCACTACTTGGAATGATTGCAAAAACACCTAAAGAACGGATTTACATGGCTTTAGAAAATCTTGCTGTAGAGATGGGCACTGAAGATGAAGAAAGAAATGAGATTGTGTTACCAAACTTTATCAATCAGTCAGTCCTTGCAAGATATTGCCGTACAACCCAGCCAAACATATCTAATTTACTCACAGAGCTTGTAGACGAAGAATTTTTAGTCAATAAAAAAAGCCCTTATCGGATAGATAAGGACTCCTTAGATATTTAATTTTGTTTGTGTTTACGGCGTAATAATCCAAGCGCTGCAAATACAAATATTAAGCCAAACATGCTATACAAAACGCTATCCCAAAGTTTATCGCCAGTAGTTGGAAGTTTTAATTTACCAGCTATAGTTGATTTTTCACTTTGAGTTGGCGTTATTTTTATTGTTTCTATCTTATCTGCTGATGTTTGGTGGTTTGTAGCTGGTGTAGTTTCGTTATTTTGTTGCGCTGGTACTACAGGGTTTAGCGGTGTAACTGGAGGCGCTGGAACGGCTTTTTCTTTAACTGTTACATTAATTGTTATTGATTCGCCGCCAAAGCTATAAGTGACTGGATAAATACCTGCTTTCGTGGTGTCAACTTCACCGTCCACCTGCACATCACTAAAGGAAACAGCGGTACCGACTGAATCTATCGCACCATCAAAATTGTCCTCTCCGCTCCATGCATCGTCTACATAAATCGTCGAATCGTGCGCTTTAATTTTTGCAGGTACTGCTTGATAAACATAAGTGACTGTTTGCGAGTTTATTTCGAATACGCCACTTGCATTTACCGGCAGTTTACTTTCATCTAATGTAAATCCAGCAATTTCTTTTGCTTCAGCTTGATACGTATCATCTATTTTACCTGTTAGAATATCTGAAGTGGTTAGTTCCTCGCCATTTGGGTTTACATATTTTACTGTGACTGGTGCGCCGTCTGCCTTTTTATATACATAAGTGACCGTTTGCTCGTCTAAGCTAAGTGTCCCGGTCGCATTTTCTGGTAGTTGGTTAGTATCGAGTTCGTATTTATCAATTGCTAGCTCATATTCAGGCGTTGTCACATCATAGCCATCGCCTACATTACCACTTACCGTTTGCGACTCGTGAATCTCTGCCCCTGTTTCATCCACATATTTAACTGTTAAATCATTTGCCTTAACTGGTAAAATATCAATTAAAAAAGTTGCTTGGTTTTGAGGATTGTTAGTCGCATTATCAAGAACTACTTTAATCACATGTATGCCTGATTTAAAATTCGTTAACGGAATGCTAATATCCGATGTCAGCACCCCGTCATAAAGCACCTTGCCATCATTCGTATCGGTAATCGTCACATCATGGCCATCAAACAATTCCGAGTCAAACATATATACTACTTGTAAATTAATAAATGTAGGACTATTTTTTAAAAATGGCGTAAGCTTCATATCATTAGTTAGATTAGAAATAAAAGAATTATTCGCTTTAATATGACCGCTATACTCTGGTGTATTAGCTGGATAAATAAATGTATATGGTGAGTAAACACTTGGTTCTGGTTTTTGACTGTTAATCGTTACTTGGTTACCAGAAACATTTACTTCATTTGCGCCAGTTCTATTCTCATAAAGACTTAAAGGAAGTTGCCCGACTAATTTATTACTTTGCAAAGCGATGGAAGGAATATTTCCAAGACCATCCGGAATTTTTCCTGAGAATTGATTATAATCTAAGCGCAGTTCTGTTAGCTTTTGTAATTGACCTAATTCACTAGGAATCTCCCCTGATAAATTATTACTATAAAGCAAAAGTCTTTCGAGAGACACTAGGTTTTTAATCTCTGGTGGGACTTCTCCCGTAAGCGACCTATTGCTTAAAGAAATGGTCTTAATCTTAGCCAAATCCTCAAAAGTTAGATCAACACCGACTTTTTTCGGAGCTAATTGTCTATTTACCTCATTGATTAACCACGCTTGTCCTCCTAAATCTTCAGAAGTAACAATATCAGTATTATTTTGATTTAAATTAATTAGTTGATTTGTTTCTTTTGTTGTTTCTGTTGCTATTCCGGAAATGGGAAAACCCCAAACAAAATTTAATGAGAGAACAACAGCAGAAAGATAAAGAAAAGCTTTTTTCATTAATGTATAACCTCCAGTGTTTTTGATTACTCCTAAAATTATACGCTAAACAATATTATTAAAATGCCTAATAAGGTACCTAAAATTACCATTTGTGAACATTTTTAGAACATTTCATATCATAAAAGCAGCATGCCTTTTGATTTCCAAGCACTTTTCTTTGACACATTTACCTCAAAAAACCGAAAATTATTTCCGTGAACAAAACAAGTATCCACAGAAGAAAAATCTAATAACACATTGACACTACTTGTTTTCTAATTCAAAAAAGCATTCAAATCAATACCCTCTAAATAGCTCCCTTTAGTCTAAACAGCATCTAAAATAGTTATAAAACAGTTAAATCGGGTCTAAATTTGAACAAACCCTGTTTTTCGCCATTTTTGTGATTTCGTCACCAAATAGTCACATTTAAGAAATCATACGCGATTTTTAGGTCTGATTTTAGTACTACAGAAATATGGGAAAGGACTATAATTAACTCATAAATAATAAAACAAACTATAAAAGGATGTGCAATACCTCTTGAGAAAAACTTTTCTAATCCTCATTTGCTCCATGCTACTCGCAACACTCGTCCCCTTCACTTTCCCAAAAGCTACCACTGAACCGACGTCTTGGATTGAAACAGAATTAGATGGTAACGAAGCTTTTATCTCAGCCACAGAAAGAACCCTCAATAAAAAACGCGAAGATATTACATTGGCAGATTTAGAAACAATCACTTCTCTTGATCCAGAGGGTGCCTCTTCTATACCTGATAATATAACAGACTATAAAAATTTAACTAGGCTCTCTGTAACAAGAGGCTCTCTGACTGAAGTACCGGAGAGTATTAGCGAATTAAAAAAGCTAACCTTTTTAAGTTTTTATAGTAATAAACTGACAGAATTTCCAACGGTTGTTTTTGAATTACCAGCTTTAGACTCACTATCAATAGAAAAAAATAATATTAGTGAAATTCCTGAAGAAATTACGAATATGTCTTCACATTTATCAAGTCTCAATGTTCGTAATAACAATTTAATTTCCATTCCTGATAAGTTTTTTACAACTAAATGGGCTAGCCGCAGTGGCCTACTAATTATAGATACAGAAGGAAATCAAATTACTTCAGATATTCCTGTTGATTATTTAGATAACTATAATAATGGCGGAAACATGTTAGAGAATTACAATTATCGTCAAAAGCAAGATCAATTGGTTTATAAAGGCGATCCAATCGTAGTTCCTTACAAAACAGCCTTTAAACAACTGACTCCTGATAAATCCAAACTAGGATTAGCCTCTAATAATGCTTTATATCCTACTCACGAATTCGAATATTATGACGACGGTTCTTCAACGCTTGAAAACGGGGTAGCCACAACAGAAGGTGAAGGTTTCATTACGATTAAAAGCACCTTATCAACTACCTCCAACCCATTTGCAAAAGTACGGGTGCCAATCGTTGTGGAAGCTCCTCCAGAAGGCTCCGATGTCACAGTCGAATACAAAAGTACCACAGGAGAAACAATTGCTCCTTCTGAAACTTTAAAAGGTTTATTAGAAGCAAATTACACGTCTGAAGCTAAAACGATTCCTGGCTACACACTGACAGAAACACCCGCTAATGCGAACGGTACTTTTTTAAATGATCCACAAACAGTCACTTATGTTTATTCAAAAGACCCCGTTCCTGCTAAACCAGTTACTGTAAAATATGTTGATGATAAAGGTAAAGAACTAGCACCATCAGAAACATTCACTGGTTTTATAGACGATGATTATACTTCTACAGAAAAAACGATTGAAGGATACACATTAGTAGAAACACCAGCAAACGCCAACGGAAAATTAACAGCAGACCCACAAACAGTGAATTACATTTACACTAAAAATATTATCCCAGCTGAGTCTGTAACAATTAATTATGTGAGCGATACAGGTGAAGAGTTAGCAGAACAAACTGTCTTAGATGGCAATATTGGAGATTCCTATTCTTCTTTTGCCAAAACAATTCAAGGTTATAAGCTAACTACAACACCAACAAATGCGAACGGTACATTTTCTGATACTAAACAAAGCGTTAATTACGTGTACACTAAAGACAAATCTTTACTAAAAGCAAAAATTGGTAAAGTCGAAGTAGAATTTGTTGATTCCACAAACACGCCAATCAGTAATCCTTTAATAGTAGAAGGAGAAATTGGAAAAACGTATAAAATCACTCATAAAGAAATAGCAGGATACACACTAAAAAAAGAGCCCTCCAATGAGCTCGGAACATTTGATCAAACACCAAAAAAAGTCACTTTTGTATATCAAAAAGAAGACAGTTCAGAAAAATCACCATCGAACAAAACAACTTTTAATAAATCGATAACAAAAGCAGAATCAAGCACAGTAGGAATGCCAAAACTTCCAAAAACTGGTGATAAGAGTCCATTAATTCCTTCACTAGTAGGAATCTTCCTTTTAAGTTCTGCCATTGTTGTTTGGAGAAAGAATCAGCTGTAAATCTGAATAATAATTAATAAAAAAAGACGATAAACCGAGGTTTATCGTCTTTTTGAATGGCTTAAATTTGTTTTTTCTTCCAAAGTAAACTAGCAAATCCAACAAATAATAGCCCAATCAGCACCAAGTATAAGTTAGTATCACCTGTTTTTGGTAGTGTTCTTTGTTGTTTTGAGTCATCTAAAGAAGTTGCGTTTTCTGATGCCGCTATAGTTCCAGATTGTTCTCCCTTAATCTCCATATCACCCGATCCCTCGGAGGAGACTATTTCATCCGGTTTAACTGGATCTGTTGGTTTTGTTGGGGCAACTGGACTTGCAGGATCAACTGGATCTGTTGCTTGTTCTTCATACTGAGCATATAGTGTCATATTGTTTGCTGGCATTTTATCTGTAGCGAAGTTCCATTTCTTTCCACCAATTTTTGCATCGTACCAACCAGTGAACGTGAACCCTTTTTTGCTAGGCTTTGCGGGTTCAGTTACTAATTCATCACTAGCAAAAGTCCTTGTAGATAGTGTTCCTTCATTGTCAAAGGTTACTGTATATCCTCCAACAAGGGATTGTGTGACCTTTCCACTAAATTCCCCTGTCGATCTGCCAATTTGAGTTGTCTCAGAAAAAGAGTAATCTAGATTTGCGACAAAGCTTGGAAGTTGCCAAGATAAGATAGCATTTGAATAACTACCGCTATTACTAATATTCTTCGGCGTCACAAGTGTTCCATTGATATTTTTCACTTTATTTTCCAGTGTGAAATTTGTAGAAAAAGCTTTGGGTTGATTGACAATACTCTGATCCTCTGCAAAAAAGTAATCTAATTTGCCAAAATCAGCATTTTTCAACGAACTAATATCACTAATGTGGTTGTTGCTAATATCAATATAAAAATCATCTGTCAATGGATCCTCTGAATATAGTGTCATCTTACTTAACGGACTAATATCACTTATTTCATTATTGTTAAGTGTTAATTGTTGAAACGATTTACCAGCGAGCGGGCTAATATCCTTGATTTTATTATCGGCCAAATAAATATAAACAAATTGGTTTGCCGGGAAATCTCTTAACACACTTATATTACTTATACTATTATTATTTAGTCTTACCGAATTTAAATTTGGCAATGAGCTAAGTGTGCTTATATCACTTATATTATTATTCGATGCATCTAATATTTTTATTTTTGGAGATTTACTAAGCGGTGATAAATCATTAATATTATTTTCAGAAATATATACAGTTTCTAACTCTGATAATCCTTCTAACGGTGAAATGTTACTTACAGACTGCCCAGAAATATCAAATTCCGATAAATTTTGAAGATACTCGACACCCTCTATCGAATAAATTATTGGCCCCGGCATACGGTCAGAGGTGCTGCCATCTAACTTTGTAATGTTATCTAAATCTGCCTGAGATACTTCATCTGCTGAACTACTCTTATAAGTGACTTCAGCTATTACTTTAGCCATATTTTCATCAGGAAAAACCTCAATTATTGGTTTCGGTGATGTTAAAATACTCTTTTCGGCTGCATTGGCGTTTGGAGAACTAATAAAACTAATTAAGACGAGAGATACGACTAGTAGCGACATTGTGAGTGTTTTTTTCATGTAGTTAATCATTCCTCCTAGATGTATAAACGCTTATTTATGAAATTGGTACTTATCCAGTATACAATCAACATAAAATTAACAAGTACTAAAATCAGACTCAATTTTCTGAATTACATTTAAAATGTGAATAAAATGTGAAGTTCAAGAAACATTTACTGATTTCCAGTACTTTTTTTGTAAAAAAAATAGACTGTAAACAAAATGATTTCTCAAATTGTTACAATCTATTTTTTCTAAAGCCCCTTTTAGAAAGTTTGTACTTTTCTCGCTAGGCACATAATACCTGCGATAACTGCAAGTACGCCTGGAACGATCCATAGTAAGCTAACTAAGAAGAAACCGCCTACACCAGCTACTAGCGTTAAGATACCAAATACTTTCGCATTACGTTTAATTAATACTGCGAAAACTATCAAAGCAATACCAATAACTAAAGCGATTGCAGATAAAATTACTGCGAAACCTCCAGCAGCAGCAAGTGCTTCTGTATCAGTAGTAGACATTGTTGCAGCGCCAGATAGTTCTTCGCTACCAGATAAAGCAGCAAGAATACCTCCACCTGCGATTCCTGTAATACCAGCGATAATACCTGTAATTCCTGCTATTAATGTTAGAATGAATTCTGGTTTTCTTGGATTCATGTTGTAAAACCTCCCTTTTTTATAGTCATTTATTAGTATACCATTAATTCACACAAAAAATGTAGACATTTAGTGTATTTTTATTTAAATTATCTTTTTATTGTACAATTTTAACTGTTAAAAAAAGACCTCTCATCTGGAGAGGCCTTAAATATCTTCGCGTTCTAGCCATAAACTGAGAAGTACATCATTTTCTTCTTTAATATCTTCTTTTGTCATTTCAGGTTTAATGTCTACTTTTTCAAGAATTTCAAATTGAATGGTGTCGATACCATGTTCAGTTGCTTCTTTTGCCATTTCTGGTGGTAGCATATTTCCTGCTCCAATTTTCACTCCGAAAGCAAGCTTATTGGCTATTCCTTTTAAATCCATTGTATTATCGATTAAATATTTGCCAGTTTTTGTACTGATAAAACGGTATACTCCGGCGTCAGGGGCTTTTTCTTTGTATGCCCGAATCAGCTCTTTGCGGTTTTCTTTATCCATTTGTTTCACGTCCTTAGTATCCTGCTTCTTGTAAAAGTTTGCTAAGTGTCTTGAGGCGTTCGCTGAGTAGTTCATCATCATTTTTTAATGCTTGTTCAAATAATTGAATGTCTTCGTCGATATACTCGTTATCTTCACAAACTGCGATAGTCAGCGCATCTCCTTGCAAGCCGATACGATCAAGCGTTGGATTTTCTTTATCATAAAAATTTGGTAAACGGTAAGCATCTTTAAAATGAACCTTCGTTCTTGCAATTAAAATAGCTAAGTCAAGTACGCGGTGTAACGGAAGCTCTTCGGATTGACGCGACCATTTATCGCCCGTATGACGCCAAACTTTGGCTGAAATATCTACTTTTCCACGATCATTCCACTGCGCAAGACCAAGTGAAAGACCTTTAGCATCCGAGTGATACGCGCTTTTACCGTCTACTTCTTCGTAATTTTCGGCAACAATAACTGGTTTATGTTTTAAGGTAGTTGGAATCTTCATTAGATTTCTCCTTTTAAATTTTAGTAATTTACTAAATTAGTATATTACTAATTTTATAAAATGTAAAGAAAAACTTTCCTAATGACTAGGAAAGTTCATTTTTCATATGTAATTGTTGTAGTCCGTCTGGTAAATCTACTTTGATGGTTCGGCTATTCGTTACTTTTACGAGATTCTTGTCAGTTTGATAAGTGCCGGTTGCAGGAAGAACATAATCATCCAAGCCGACCATTTCACCATTTTCTACCATTCCTGTAATGTACCACGGGTGACCAAGAAGTTGTTCTGCTTCTAGGAAATGGCCGCGCCGAATAAAAGCTCGAATGTTTGTGGAGCTGATTTTTGTTTGGTTTGTTTCAATTACTGGGACAGATGTGACGCCGATACCATAGGGCTTGCAAAGGTCCCGGAGTAAATCCACATCAGAATCGCGCCCTTTTCCAAAATTAAACTCAGAACCAACGATGATATGCGATAATTGTAAATTGGTCAAATGGTCCGTAACAAATTCTTCTGGTGTTGTTTCCGCATACCTTGGTGTAAAAGCTGTTTCGATGAGATGGTCTACCCCGTAATGCGCGAGCCAGCGTTCTTTTTCCATTCTTGGTGTGAGCATTTCGCGGTATATTTCGATTTGTTTTAAAGCCCAAAGTGGATGTGGACTGAAGCTGATAGCAGTTAAAATTTCGTTTTCTTTTTTGATGGATAAAGCTGTATTTAAAATGGTTTGGTGACCAAGATGAACCCCGTCAAACTTACCGATTGTTAATACTGCGGGGCGACTATCTTTATTTGGTTCGAGTGTTACGTGTGATACTTCCATTGGCTGATTTCCCCCATTCCTCTCTAAGTTTATAGTATAACAAGGGGGTCGTGCAAATTTATTGATTGCATAAAAAAAGACCTTTTCGAAATTAGAAAAGGTCTTGAATACTTTATTCTACTGTTACACTTTTTGCTAAGTTTCTTGGTTTGTCGACATCGCAGTCACGGTGAAGTGCTGCGTAATAAGCTAATAGTTGACACGGGATAACGCTTGCTAGTGGTGTTAATAATGGATGTACTTGTGGAATAACAAAGCGATCACCTGGTTGTGCAACGTTCTCCATTGCAAATACACAAGTTTTTGCTCCGCGTGCTAAGACTTCATTTACATTTCCACGAATATTCCAATTGATAGACTCTTGCGTGATAAGTGCTAAAACTGGTGTGCCGTCTTCGATAAGCGCGATAGTACCATGTTTTAATTCCCCACTTGCAAAACCTTCTGCTTGAATATACGAAATTTCTTTTAGTTTAAGGGCCGCTTCCATCGCTACGAAATAATCGATGTTTCTACCTAAGAAGAAAGCGTTACGAGAAGTCGCTAAGTATTCGCCAGCAATATGTTCGATAACTTCTTTACTAGAAACCATTGCTTCCATTGCAGTTGCAACGATACCTAATTCAGCAGCCAAATTAATGCTAAGTGCTTCAGCGTCACCAATTTCGCGACCAAGTGAAACTGCAAGTACTGCTAAAACAGAAATCTGTGCGGTATATGCTTTTGTTGATGCAACCGCAATTTCTGGTCCAGCATAGAGATACATCGAATGATCTGCTTCACGGTCAAGCGTAGAGCCTGGTACGTTCGTTAATGTCAACGTCCGGTAACCAAGTTCTTTCACTTTTACAAGACATTGGCGGCTATCGGCAGTTTCCCCACTTTGGGTAATGAAAATGAATAACGGCTTTTTAGACATTAGCGGTAAATTATAGCCAAATTCACTAGAAACATGTACTTCTACAGGAATTTTCGCCATTTTTTCGATTAAATTTTTTCCAACTAAGCCAGCATGATAGCTCGTTCCGCAAGCGACAATGTGAATACGGTCAGAAGATAAAATTTCATCAAGGATTGTTTGATCGACGTTGATTTCCCCAGCTTCATTTTGGTAAGCTTGGATGATTTTACGTGTTACTGCTGGTTGTTCGTCGATTTCTTTTAACATATAGTGAGGGTAAGTGCCTTTTTCGATGTCAGATGCATCTAGTTCTGCAGTATAGCTTGCGCGGCTAACTTCTTCCCCTTCTAATGTTTCTAATGTAAAACCGTCTTTTGTAACGATAACGATTTCTTTATCCATAATTTCCACGAATTCATCTGTTTCTTTAAGAACAGCCATTGCATCACTTGCAATAACGTTGAAGTTTTCGCCTTTTCCGATTAGTAATGGGCTTTTGTTTTTTGCTGCGTATAGTGTTTCTGTGTCAGTTTGGTCAATTAAGCAAATTGCGTATGAACCGTGAAGTAACGATAAAGCTTTCTTGAATGCTTCTTTTGTAGAAAGATTTTCAGCAAATAATTCAATAAGCTGTACGATTACTTCTGTATCTGTATCACTAATAAATGAATGATTTTTTAAATATTCTTCTTTTAAAAGTGTGTAGTTTTCGATTACACCGTTATGCACAATAGTAAAACGACCTGATTTGCTTTGGTGCGGGTGAGCGTTCTCGTGATTTGGTTTACCGTGAGTTGCCCAGCGTGTATGACCGATCCCTGTTGTGCCAAATGCATCACTTGGTACGAGGCTCGCAAGGTCTGCAATCCGTCCTTTTTCTTTTACAACTGTTACTAGGTCTTTGTTTTGTAAGGCGATTCCTGCTGAGTCATAACCGCGATATTCTAATTTTTCAAGTCCTTCTAATAAAATACCTTTTGCATTGTTTGTTCCAATATATCCAACGATTCCACACATAATAAATTCCTCCAATAATTAACTTGAGGGCAGACTTGTCCAATTTCAAGCCCTCTACATTTTTTGGTTTCCTTGGAGGGTTCTTGCACATGTTTCATTACTACTCTGTCCACTTGGTCACCCAAATGATTTGTAAGTAAGACTTAACGACTGCATGCACAGCCGGGAGACTCCCGCCGAAATTTCGATTAATCTCCTCCTCGTCAACTGACTGTTTACTTTCCAGGAATTTCACCTTTAAGCATTTTCGTCCCAATCAGTTCTGGCGCTTCTATTCAGTTGTACTATCCTCCTTCAATACTTTTCAAGGAAACAAATCCATTTTACAATAATATGTATACTAGGTCAAGCATTATATATAGCCGTTTGTTTAAAATTGGTCTATACATTGACAAAAAATAACAAATGACTAATAATATAGTTATGATAGAAAAAGGAGCGAGCCGTATGGTTTTATCAAAAAAAATAGTTTCTAGTATTGCTTTAATTTTTTCGCTAGGTTTTATTTATTTTCGTGTGAGCACGGTTTATGCACTCGAGCATACAAGTAATACGTCACTTTTACCTTCGACCGGGGATGCATTTTCGGTTTGGCCGATTGTTATCGGAGTACTTCTAGTAGTCTTAGCAGTCGTTCTCTTCATTAAGAAAAAAATATAAAAAAACGTTTGGAAGCTTGCTTATGCTTCCAAACGTTTTTTTATGGTTTGCTTAAATAAATAGCTTGTTTTCCCATGGCAGACCAGCCTTCTTCTAAGACAGCTCTTTTTACAGCGCGATTTTTATGTCCGTATGGGTCGTTGATATAAAAATTCTCCTTATCAAATCCAGTAATGACAACACTATGCATGGAATAAGTGATCTTCTTTTTTCCTTCTTTTGTTTGGACGGTTTGCCAATTTTTTGGTGCATGGTAATCGGTCGTTGTGATAATCCAAACGGGTGCTCCTGTGCTAAGTACGGTGATAATATCGGTTATATCATTGCCGCTAATGTCATGTACATGCGCTTCATTAACATATTTAGCAGCAAGTTTGGCGATGGGAGCATGATTCACCCCGAGCCCTTTACTATCTCCACTGATGCTCCCAACAAATGCTTTATCAGGATTTCCGTGTAAGCCGTTTTGTTCAATAGGTGTGGTTGGAAGGTTCGCTGCTAATTCATTTTTGGTAACATTTTTCCCAGTGAACTGTAGGAGCATTGCAAGACTTGTTACTTCACAGCCGTTAAAAAGAATAGGCGCATCCATTTGATTAACGAGAGGAACGTCGAGTCTTACATTAAAAGGTTCATTATCTAATTTATAAACTACTTTGGCGCTTTCGAGTTTGACGGTTGGTGAATAAAAGGTATATTTCGTATTTAGAAGGGTCAAACTAAATATACAAGCTGTAATAACAAGTAGTGATTTTATCCAAATTCGCATTTGTACATGCTACCTAGACATTTTCGGCTAGGACTGGCTCTCCTGGTTCTTTTGTTTCCGGTTCTTCTTCTACTTCGACCGCTTCTTCGCTTACTTCGGTATTGAAGTTGGCGATATACCCTTCTAATGAGCCGGAAATTTTTTGCATTTCTTCTGAGATAACTACTAGCTCGTCCACTTTCATTTTGTTAACTTCCGCGAATTCAAGTGCGGCTGTGGATTTTTCACCAATTTGGTTAGAGATTTCTGTTACGTCGCTAATCGATGTGTTTACTTCTTCAATTCCAGCAGCCATTTCTTCTGTTTCTTGAGAGACGTTTTGCATTTGGGCGGAAATATCGTTCACACGGTTGAGTAAATCTGTAAATGTCGCTTCTGTTTCAGAAATGATTTTTTGACCTGCTTCTGATTCAGAAAGCCCAGTGTTCATTACTTCAATCGTTGTTTTTGATTCGGTTTGGATTTTTTTCAGTACCGTATTAATATCTACAACAGCAAGACGAGATTGTTCTGCTAACTTACGGACTTCTTCAGCTACAACTGCAAAGCCGCGGCCATGTTCGCCAGCACGTGCGGATTCGATTGCTGCGTTTAAGGCTAGCAAGTTCGTTTGGTCAGCGATATTTGTAACGGTATCAAGTGCTTTTTCGACTTCGCCAACACGATTAACGAGTTGAGATACGACGTCTGTGCTCGAACGCATTACACCGCTGATACGATCCATTTGTGATACTAAATTGTTAATAACAGCAATTCCATCATTTGTTTTTTCGGCGGAGTCTTTTGTTAAGTCAGATACTTTCAGGGCATATTCCGCAACGTTTTGAACGCCGCCTGTCATTTGATCCATTGCATCGGTACTTTCTTTCATGCTACCGATTTGCGTTTGGATTTGTTCGCCCATCATTTTCATTTCGATGTCCATTTCTGTTGTCATTGCAGAAATAATTTCAGAACTAATAATGACGTTATCACTGGAAGATTTAACGTCTGTAGAAGCTTTTTTAATATCTTCAATCATTAATCTTAGGTTTTCGCTCATTTCGTTTAGGTCATTCGTGATGTCGCCTAGCTCATCTTTACCATTGTATGTGCTACGGTATGATAAATCCCCGCTTGCTACTTTATGTACAGCTGTTTGTAAGTGACGAATTCCTTTTAAAATAACGCGTGTAATATAAGCGTTGAAAATGAATAGTGAAATCAGTACAGCAATGATAACGGCTGTGAAGATTAAACTAATTTTTACGCCAAAATCAGAAATAGCTTGCGAAGATTTTTCGACTTCATTATAGTTCATATCATTTAAAACGTTTAATTGTTTTGTAGCATCGTCAAATTTTGTTTTAACATTTTGGTAATATCGATTTTGTGCTCCTAAAAGTTCTGCGTCGTCCAGCGCACTTGAAGTATCACTGATGACAGAGGATGCTGCTGACTTCATATCTGCTAATTTTTCTTCAAAGTAAGCTAATTGTTTTTTATCTTCTGCTGTTAAATTGGCTTTTTTGAAATTATGGATTGCTTGGTCATTTTCAGCATAAAGCGTATCAATATCTTTAATAAGGGTTGATTTTCCGTTGATAGTATCGAACATGGTCAGGATGTCGATATTGATTTGTGCCATGTTTGTTTGGATTTTTGCGATTTCTTTCATTGGAGCAACATTATTATCAACCATATTATCTGAAAGTGTCGCTACATGACGAAATCCAAGGAAACTCGTTGCGCCAAGTCCGATTAACATGATGGTGGTTATAATAATATTAATGCTTAGTTTTGTTTTCAATTTACGATTTTTAATTAAATTCACCCATTCCACACTCCTATTCTCTAATTCTAGTTCATTATCTCATATTTTTTAAAAAAACTCCATATTTTATTGTAAAATAATTAGTTTTAATAAAAAAACATTATAATAACTAGCGAATATCGGCGTAAAATGGGTGATATTGTTATTTTTTTATTTATTTTTTATAAAAATCTTCGTAAAATAGTTTTAAGTGGTGGCATTTTGGCGAAACGGTGGTCTTCTAGGACTGATTGGATTTCGAATTTGGTGTAACCTAATGCTTCGTCCATCACGATTTTTCCTGGTAGTGGAGCGGCTGCGCTATCCACGGAAACGTCGATGATAACTGGTTTTGTTGCTAGTTTGGCGTTTTCGAAAGCAGCTTCTAGGTCTGCCATTTTTTCTACTCGGAAACCAATTCCGCCACAACTTTCGGCGAATTTTGCGTAATTGATGTCTGGAAGGTCGATTGCGTAATTTAATTCTCCGGCAGATTGTTGTTCATATTTAATAAATGATAGTTGTTGGTTATTTAAAACGACGACAATCATTGGCATATCAAGACCCACCGCGGTTACGAAATCTTGCATAACCATTGAAAAGCCACCATCACCGACAATTGCAATTGCTTGGCGGTCTGGATAGGCTTTTTTCGCTGCGATAGCTCCGGGAAGACCGCAGCCCATTGTACCAAGCCATGCAGATACGATAAAGTCATTTTCTGGTGTTAAGTGTAAATAACGCGTGCCCCAAACTGTTGCTGTTCCTACGTCAATGGAGAAAATAGCATCTTTATCAGCGATTTTTTGAATATTAGCCATCACGACTTCTGGGGCAATTGGGTCTGTTGTTTGTGAAATATCTTCTTCCAACCATTTCCACCATTCTTGCATGTTTTCTTGGCATGCTTGAAGGAATTTACGTTCTTCAACCGGTGCTATTTTGGTTGTTAAATTGCTAATTATTTCTGCGGCATCGCCAACTAAACCAACTGTCGCTTGATAACGTTTGCTGATTTTGGCTGGGTTAATATCGATTTGAATACATTCAGCTTTTTTAGGTAAGTAGTCGCTATAAGGATAATCATTGCCAAACATTAAGAGTAAATCAGTTTCTTGCATGGCTTCATATGCTGGTTTCGTTCCTATTTTACCAAGGTTACCAAGTGCATTTGGGTGGTCATCTGGAACGATTGTTTTTGCTGGTAAAGAATGAATAATCGGGATTTTTGCTTTTTCTGCAAAGGCGATTAATTCTGGTCCAGCGTGTTTTGTTCCTAGGCCTGCTAAAATAACTGGTTTTTCAGCTTTATCAATTAATGTTACAGCTTCTTGAATTGCTTTTTCATCTAGTTTTGGAATTTCTTGTTCAAATTTTACTGGTTTTGCTTTTAGGCTCGCTTTAATTTCTTGAGATGGAATGTCATTTGGGATGGTTAAAACAGCAACACCTTTTTCTTGATAGGCAGTTCGAATCGCTTCATCAACGACATCTGCAAGCGTTTCAGCATTATCGATTTGTTTATTATAAACGGCAACATCTTCAAAAATAGCTGGTAAATTGACTTCTTGGAAAAAGCCTGTATTTAAGACGTCCGTTGTCACTTGACCAGCTAAAACGAGCATTGGTACGTGGTCCATTTTTGCATCATACATACCGTTTAGAAGATGAATCGCACCAGGTCCGCCGATAGATAAAGCGACTCCGATTTTGCCGGTTAATTTGGTATAGGCAGCTGCTGCTAGTGATGCGACTTCTTCGTGACGCACATGAATAAATTCAATTGCCTCTTGTTCTTTTCTGAGTGCATCGACCACGGTATCAATCGAATCACCGGGTAAACCATAAACATGATCGATGTCCCAATTTTTTAATGTTTGTACGAGTGTTTCACTTGCTTTTACTTTTTTCATTTTACTTTCTCCTCCCATGGATGTTTTCTCTAATGTCCAATAGTTTTCGTTTACCCTGTTTTTAGAAGAATATTCATGAAAGAGAATTGACGAACAATTCAGAAGTGCTTATAATGAAGGCAAGGTGGTGATCAAAGAGATGCAAACAAAATTGCACTGCTCTCGACTTTCTAACAATGGCTTTAGGATTGTTTAGAAAGTAAGAGTGAAATAAACTCTTCAATCCTTCAGCTAGTTTAACCAAAATTAAACTATTAAAGGAGAATTATTAATGAAAGAGTTTATCGAACCATACCAATATAATTTTATCAAAAAACAATTAGAAAATGTCTCACGCGCTTATCGTTCCGCGAATGATAGATCCACTTTGAAGGCGTTAAAGTCTTTGACGGAGGAGAAAATCAACGAACTATTTCCGGAGAGCGTGCTAGAAGAGCATAAGGAACTTTTTAGCGAGCTCCATTCGATTACTTCAACCAAAGAAGCAGAGCCGTTTTTAGAAGGGTTAAAAGCCTATGTGATTCCTTTCGCTCCGCCTAGTGATGTGAAACTTAAAAAACTTTTTGCGAAAACGAAAAAATTAAAAATTCCTGCATGGTCGAAACTTGATTTGCGCGATTATACTTTTTACGGCTGGAATGATATTGCTCAGCAGCGTAAATATATCGTGACTTATGAGGACGGAAATTTGGTCGGCGTAAATGGGACTATTTCTCCGGAGATTCAAAAGGGTGTTTGTTCCATTTGCCAAACGCATTCCAAAGTATCACTGTTTATGGCGAAAACGAAATCTTCTAGTGATGGCGTTTATACGACAAATGGTAATTATATTTGCTACGATAGCGATGTTTGTAACGAGCAAATAAAAGCCCACGAAACATTAGATGAATTTATTGAAGTTGTGAAGAAACGCAAATAAAAAAACAGCAAGTCTCTCTTATATTCGGAGAGACTTGCTGTTTTTTATTTGATTGAATCGCGTAATTTCGAGCGTTGTTTATCCATCCATGTTTCTTCTGGATATTCGTTTAGTAAGCTGTCTGCGAATTCGGCTAGGTCATCGCCTACAACAGCTTTTAATTCTAATTGATCAGCGGCTGCGTTTTCGAACATTTCGAGGACATTTTTTAGGATTTCGAACATCCCTGCGCCTTTTGCGAAGTTCCATAAATAGGTTTCAACGGCTTTCATTGCTGTTTTATAGTCTTCTGGGAGCGCGTCTATTCTTTTTTTGTATTGTTTATAGTCTCGTTTTTCTTCGCGGTATTTTGTGTACCATTTAAACATATGCTGGTCCTCCTTTAATTTGGACGATTCTCGATTGGATAAAGTCCCATCGTTTCCAAAAAGTTGCTAGTTCTTCTTCGCCGGCTGGGCTTAATGTGTAAAATTTTCTAGGTGGACCTAATTCTGATTTTTTCTTTTCGATATTGACTAATTCTTTTTTCTCGAGGCGAACGAGAATGGTGTAGACGGTTCCTTCAACGATTTCATCAAAACCTAGGTCATTGAGATACTTGGTGATTTCATAACCGTATGTTTCACCTTTAGAAATTCGCTCTAATATCATTCCTTCTAAACTACCTTTGAGTAACTCGGTAAGTCCTTTCATTTGAATTCACTCCTCTACTAGTTGTTACTAGGTACAAGTATATAGTAATACAAAGTAGGTTGATTGTCAAATGGAAAATAAAAAGCCTCCTTAAATGCTTAGACAATCTTAAAAACGTAATATGATCGGCTTAATATCCAACATATTACGTTTTTAATTATAATATTCAAATTTCAAAAACCTCATCAGTCAAACCAAGATACCCATTATTTTTACTGTACGACTTTTTAATTTCATAAAAATGCTTGCCAATAGTTAACAGCACATCATTTTTTATCCAAGTTTTCTCAAAAGAAACTCCATCTTGCTCATCAATCCAATTCCAAATAGCAGTTTCTTTTGGATAAACTTGCCAACAAACAGCCTCTCCAGAATCATGCAAAGTTGATCCATCGGATTCTTTCGTATGACTATCCATTTGTTTAATTGCACATTCTAAATATTCATACGACAGATACTCACTACCCAGTAAAATACTTATATTATCGCTAAGCTCTTTGTTTTTTTCTCCATTACTTTTTAAAATATCAATACTAAGATTAAAATATTTTCCTCCGTTAGAAAAACATAGTTCTTTTTGGTTAAATTTATATCTCATGACTAACTCCTTTCATTAATCAATTATCGGAAAAGCACTTATGATTTTCCCTTCAGCATTAAGGTAAAACATTAGCTTCATTCCGGACTTCGTTTCCCCAATCCATTGATTTCGTGTGCCAGTGTATATTTTAGTCTGGAATGCTTCTTGTATCGCTTTATCAATTTTTTCTACACTCCAATTTTTAGGAAACATAGTCTTTTCTGCCATAACTTCTCCAGAAACCAAGTTTTGTTGAATTCCTTTATAAGGTTGGTTCTTAACTGGTGGGTTGGGAATAGTATCAATTACTTTAATTTCATTACTTAATGTATCCTCTATATGCCCACCAGCAATACTTCCTTTAGTTTTTGCAAATCCATGATAAGTGTGCCCTGCACCACCTTGACGAAGCTCTCCATTTATATATTTTGAATTCTGATATATATTTTCTGTTTCATCTAGATTATTAATAAATAGCATATTAGCTTGCTTTCTTAAAATTTTACTGAGCCCAAATCCTGCAACCATAAAGGCTATATCCGTCCCTGCACTCAGAATATATGCTTCACGTTCTTTTTGACTAAGTGGGTTGCCGTTTATATCGAGTCCAGTTATCGCATGACCGATAGACTGAGCGCTCATAATTCCACCTGCCACCATTGATGTTGTGCTTATCCATCCAGGTACAGCTATCCCCGCAAAAGTGCCCCCCGTTGCTACTACTAGACCTCCAACACA
Organism: Listeria sp. Marseille-Q6474; assembly: GCF_946902005.1. Lineage (NCBI taxonomy): Bacteria > Bacillati > Bacillota > Bacilli > Caryophanales > Listeriaceae > Listeria > Listeria sp. Marseille-Q6474. The sequence continues at coordinate 940,195 of NZ_CAMPPS010000001.1, forward strand.
TACAATAACTAGTCCTGTTGTAAGCATATTGGTTACTTTTTCTAAACCAGTTTCATAGTTAAAATCAGTCTGACGATAGAGAGTGTTTACAAAGGTTTCGTAATTAATTTGAAAGTCTAACTGACCAGTCATGGCTAAAAAGGTTTGATATTGTTCTTGTTTCATTTTACGTGTAAATGAACTATTCATCAAATCCATAAAATCTACATCGTTTTTGGTTTTAAATGTATTATAGGCCGTTGAAGGAGCAGAAATGCTCTCACCTGGTTGCCAAGCTTCTCCTTGAACAGCTATACCACTTGTTGAAACAGAGTGACGGTTAATATCTACTAAACTTAATCGTTCTGCAAATTGTTCCATATTTTTCTTAAATGGACTATCAATCTTCTCACTGGCTTCACGATAAATTCTAACAATATTATTTGTCAAATTCCATAATTTTTCGTTTAAATTATCAATTTTAAAACTCTGTGAAGAATAAGTGAAATAGAACTCATTGGCTAAGCCTTCATCGTGTAAATAATCATCCATTTGTTTGAATAAGTGGTCAACTCTATAAAATTGATTGACAGCCTCGTTCAAGCGGTTAAACAAATCTTGTTTATAGTTTTCTAATGAATCATCGTTTATATAAATTTGTTCTGCCACTATCCCAATGCCTCCTCACAAGTTTTCTCCCAAAGTTTAGCTATCTTTTCATCAGTATCTTTGAATGTGATCATAGCATCAATGCAGTATTCGTTGATAAGATTATAATAAGTTGCAAGCATCTGCACTTTTCCAGCAAAGTCCGCCCCCATTTGCATCATATCTGAACCATTCACTTCAATCATACTTTTACTTAAGATACGCTCCACTTCTTCTTTTGCTTCACCTTCAATATAGAAAGCACTATTTTTCACAGCATTAAGAGATGGCAGAGCTGTATTTATAATAGATTCCATTAATTGTTGTAAAGTGGTAGTTACTAGCTCTAGTTCATCCGGATTAATAACAATTTCACTCATGATTTTTTACCTCCTGGATTCGCTCTTGGGCGATAGTTACAATTTGTGGTACTTTATCAACAAACCATTTAAAAGGGTCAATATCAATTTTTGTAGTTAGTTTATTCCTTTCATCTAACTGATAATATTGATTATTATCTTGTCCAATAGCTAATTGAGCTTCGAGTTGATATTCATTGTTAAATATTTCTATCACCAAAGTGGGCGCGCTATGTGAAAAGGGAAGTGTTCTTTCATCTAATGTCTTAGTAGTTATTTTTTCATAATATATACTTGCTGACTGTTTTAGGATTGGATGACTAAGAGCTATCTCTAGCATACTCAAGGCATCGCCAACAAAAAGTTCAAATCGAATAGTATCTTGAACAGGGACTTGTTTCAAAATAATGCATAGCCCATCGTTAAATAAACCAAAAATATATTGTTGAATATGTACATAACGATCAGCTTGAGCGTATTTTTTTAGTACCTCCACATAGTTAATTGTAACTAATGATAAACCTCCAGTAGATGTTAGTATTTCTTTTTTTATTAATCCTTCTACAGAGGCAGAGCTTGGTGCTTCATAAGGGATTCCAAATAGCAAGGATATGTTTTGATACTCTGCTAAGTAGTAAAGTTCATCGGCATTTAATACTTTACCAGTCATAAACAATACCTTTTATTCCAAGATAGGATTCCATTCTTTCAAATTCTTTATAGGTTTGACCAAATTGATAAAGAGCTTCATTCAATTCAACAGAACTGTTCAATAAAGCACCATGATACACAACAACCATTTCAAGTAATGCTCGAATATGCTTGTAGTGTTCACCGTTCCAATTCATATTCTCAACATTTGCTTGTAAAGTTTTGGCTTGCGAAAGAGTATCATCTAACATTGTTTTTACTTTCGCTAGTTCTGTCCACGCTTCATACCAATTATCATTATATAATTGCTCACGACTCATTTTCTTTTGCCTCCAATTGATTGATTTCCAGTGCACAAGAATACAACTTTTTTTGCGCTGAGTTTTTCAAGTCACATAAATCTTCCAATTGATTATCATGCTTTTTACGCATTTCTCGAGCCATCTCAAGAACAAGACGAGTTTTGTCATCAATGAGCATATTGGGTTCGTAGTTGGTATCCAGCCAACCTATTGAATCTAAATCAATAGCACACATACGAGCGTTCTCAATTTGGGTTTTTAAATAGTTTGCTTTTTTAATTAAATCTTCGTATTTCTGATGTTTTATTTTTGCATTTGTTAATTCCTCACTTGCAAACAACGAATTAAACATGGTATATTCCTCCCGTATTTTATTTTGTATTAAATTTCACAATATACCTTTGAATCAATTATAATGTACTTTATTTTCTGATACAACAAAATTTTATAATAAATGCGATTATAAAGTTTACTAGTAATCTTGCAACAGAATCATTCCTATACTAAAATGAAACTATCAAATAGATGTAAAATAGAATTAAATTCCAACTTATCTACTTATACTTCTTAGAAAGGAACAATTAATATGTTATCTTTAATAAAAACTTTAGTATGGTCTGCCTGTTTTTTAGAATTTGTTTTTGCCTTTTATACGCTAAAAGTTCTGGGAGACGCGATAACTTTATTCCCTATCATTAGTTTGATAGCATTTCTTATGCTAGCTCATTGTCTTTGTTGCATTATCCGTTTAAGCTCTCTAACTCCTAACAATAAAATTATCTTTCTATTTATTAGTGGTATTCTATTGTTAGGCGCCAACCTAATAGAAGGTTTTTACATAAATCCGATTCCTGGTTCGCTTTATATTATAGCTGGTGTTATCGCGACTATTTATGATCGAAAAATCGATGCATCACAAAATTAGCTTTATAAAAAAGAGAGGCGCATAGTAGCGGCTCTCTTTTTGTTTATTGAAATAGTACTTCTGGGTTTTGTTTCATCGCGGTTAAATTGGCGATGTTAACTGTTAAAAATTTCTTTTTGGGCGCTTCTAATGTTTCAAGCCATTCGCTCGTTAAGTTTGCGGCCATTTCGGCTGCTGCATCATTTTGGCAGATGAATCCGATATTTTTGTATTGGCATTTTTCATGAAGGTTAGCGTAGTGATGTTCTTCGCTTTCTTCGGGGTTAAAAATATCCATATAAAAATTGCGGTTGCCTTTTAGAAATTGCATGTGGGTATCATGTGAGTCTACTAGATTGAAATCGCGTTTGGTAAACTGACTGATTGCTTCTGATTTTACGCTGGCGAGGTCGAAACTTACTGTTGTACTTGGTTTTTCTAGGTTTTGAAGTTGGCTTGCTTCGAATGATTTAGATGCTTCTTGGTCGGATGTGAAGGCTTGGAGTTGTTCTTCGACGCGGTTCATCTTTGCTTCAAAATCAAGTTCATTTAGGAGATTTTCGGTTTGTCTGATGACATTGATTGCTTCTTCAAATTGGTCATTTTTTATGTAGGAAGTTACTTTGTCGGCTGCTTCGATTTTAATTTCTTGCTGCATTGCTGCTGTCATATCGCGCCATGATTCCCACTTTTGTTGCCAGTTTCCCATGATTTATTCTCCCTTACCCGATAATTTTCGTTAAATAGTTTTGCGTTTCTTTGAATGGTGGGACGCCGCCGTATTTATGTACGTTGCCTGGTCCAGCGTTATAGGCTGCTAATGCTAGTTTTAGGTCACCATCGTATTTTTTGATGTAACCGGCAAGCTGTTTTGTCCCTGCGTCGATATTGGTTGCTGGGTCGGTTCGATTAGAGCCATACATTAGTTGCATTAGACCAGTGGCACCAGCACTTGAAACCACATTCGGATTAAAATTAGATTCTACTTGGATAACTCGTTTGATAAGCGCTTCTGGTACACCGTATTTGGTTGCTGCTGCTTTAATTAAATCGCTATATTTGCCTTCGTTCTCAGCGCTAATAGGTTTAATTTGGTAGTTGTTCCAATTAGTTAGTTCTCCGGTTGTTGCTGCTGGAGTTTCGGTTGTTACACTTGAACTTGCACTAGGAGTTTGTTTAGTTTCGGATTTATTTATTAAAGCTTCGTATGCTTCACGGGCGCGAGCTAGTTCGGCATCGGTGACTGTTTGCACATTAGCTGTTGTCGTTTGCTTTGTCGCATTTAAACGTTCATTTAATTTCGTTTCAAAAGTGGTAGCCGATTGTTTCGCTGCTTCAAAAGCGCTTTGAAACTCGGCTTGTCTAGCACTAATAACTTGTTCTACTGGATTCATCCACGGCACTCCTTTGTTATACTAACGTTTCCATCATTTTACTCGTTTCTTCTAGCGTGACACTCTCATCCCGCAGCTGTTTTAAAAATTGATGAATAAAATAGGATTTTTCCTTACTTGTAAAAATGGCTGCGTTGTCGCTTGTTTGTTCAATTGTTCCTAATTTGAAATACAGTTCATTTTCTTGGTAAATGCTCATCCATTCGCGGATTTTCGAAGCAGATTTCCACTGACTTTCTGGAACGATTTCTTCCATTACCCGGCTAACGGAGCCAAGGACATCAATGGCTGGATAGTGGTTTTTTGTTGCCAGTTCTCTGGTTAGAACGATATGTCCATCTAAAATCCCCCGCGCTAAATCGGGTACTGGTCCGTTCATGTCATCTCCATCAACGAGTACTGTATATATACCTGTGATCGATCCATTTTTAGTTTTACCGGAACGTTCTAGCAGTTTTTTCATATAGGATTCCATTAGCAAGGTTTTTCCGCCAATTGGTAGGTCTTTGACGGCAATATCAACGCTTCTTCTTGCATCAGCGAAACGAGTGACAGAATCCATCATTAATAGGACGGTTTTCCCTTGATCGCGGAAATGTTCTGCAATCGAAGTGGCTAGTTTGGCAGCGCGCAGTTGCATGAGATGGCTTTCATCTGAAGTGGCTGCGACAATAACGCTTTTACGCAACCCTTCTTCGCCAAGATCTTTACGTAAGAAATCTTTTACTTCTCGACCACGTTCGCCAACAAGACCGATAATATTAATGTCTGCCTTGGCGTTACGTGCTATCATTCCAAGCAAAGTCGATTTACCAACGCCTGATCCTGCAAAAATACCGATTTTTTGACCAATACCAATGGTTAGCATTCCATCAATCGCTTTGATTCCAGTTTCAAGTGTTTCCGTAATTTCCGCTCGGTTAAAGGCATGGATTGGCGGTGCTTCCAGTGGCATTTTTTGTTTAAATTTAGCAGTGCCAGCTTCTTCATTTAAAATATCACCGGATGCATTTAGTACTTTTCCGAGTAAAAATTCATCGGCTGGAATGGTGATTTTCGTGTCAGTCACGTACACCCAGTCACCATATGCTACTTTATCGCTTTGGTTAAATGGGAGTAGCATGTTGTTTTCTTTTTCGATAGAAATCACTTCACAAAGCACTTTGTTTTCGCCGACCATGACGGTGTCGCCAATTTTCACTTGTGGGCCTTTGGAAATATAGACTTGTTCTTGGACGGTGTGGATTTTTCCTTTTTGGATGTATGGGACGGTGTTTTTTAATTCTTGCCAAGCTTCGGTTTTTGGCGACCAATTCACGATTTATCTCCTCCTAGAATTTTCCGTTCTGCATTTTGCTTATGTAAGGTTTGGAAAATTTCTGTGATTCGGTAGTCGAAGTATTCTTTTTCTTCTTCTACAGTGAATTCGCCGTAATCAAGCCGCATATCGAAGTTCCAATGAATATTTTCTAAAAGCCAGTCGTACTTTGTTCCGGTGTTTTCTTCTTTGAGTGCTTTTAATGTTTCTGGGTGGGTGGTGACGTTTAGTTTGTCGAAAGCAACTGGGAGTTTTTGAATGACTTCGGTTAGCATTGGTAAGACTTCAATTTGGCGGGTGTCGATTGCTTGGTGGACAATTCTTTCCGCGAGATCGATGCTTTCATCCCAAAGAAAATCGGTAATTGTTAGGTAAAGCTGTGTTTTTTCTTGTTCAAAAGCTAGTTTTTGTGCTTTAATTTCTGCTTCTGCACTTTGTTTTAATTCTTCAATGGCTTGGCGCTCAGCTTTTAGTGCTGCTTTTTCATTTGCTAGCTTTTGTTGTTCGATTTCGATAGCTGACATATGCTTTTCGAGTTCTTTTTGGTGGTTTTCTAGTTGTTCAAGTTCTTTCGAGTACGGTGATTCGACTTCCTCTGTTTCTTCCATATCTTCTAAATAGAATAGTTCCATTTTCACGTCGGATAAAGTTACTTTGCCTTTTGGGATTCTTGGATTAGATAAGGACATCCTGTTCCCCCCGTTGGATAACTATTTTGCCATCTTTTTCCAAGTTTTTAACGACATTAGCGATGTCTTGTTGTGCTTGTTCGACATCAGAAAGTCTGATTGGGCCAAGGACTTCGAGTTCTTCGGTAATCATATCGCGACGGTTTTTCGATACGCAAGAAAGAATTTTTTCTTTGAGTTCTTCTTTTTCGTTTTTGAGTGCACGGGCGATTTTGTTGTTGTCTTGAATCTCGGCAAGCACTTGTTGCAAGGTCATATTGTCAAGCAGAATAATATCTTCAAACATAAACATTTTCTCTTTAATTCGTTCAGAAAGTTCGGCTTGTTCTGCGTCTAAATGTTCGAAAATAGTACGTTCCAAACCACGAGTAACGTTATTTAAGATATTCGCAACATTTTTAATTCCGTCCGTTTTGTTAAGCGAACTATTCGACATTGTATCTAGTTTAATTCTTAGTAAATTCGATACATTTTGCATAACTTCACTATCAAATTGCTCTAAGCTAGCGATGCCGATTACCGTACTAATCATTTTTTCTTCTGGTAAAAGGGCTAGGAGTTTAGATGCTTCTTCCGGTTTCATGTATGAAGCAATCATCGCGATCGTTTGCGGTGATTCGTCACTAATAATCGTAAACAAGGAATCGACATCATCAATTTCTCGTAAAATATCTAATGCTGTTTCGCCGATACGCGATTCTGCTTCTACCCCGTAAATTAATTGGTTCAATTCTTCTGTTGTCATGTCAGGGAATAGGCGTTGCAAGTGTTCTCGGTCAAGTTTAGCAATCCCGCCAGAAAGAAGCTCTAGTTCATCAAGAAATTCTCTTGTCGCTTCTTCTACTGCGCCGCCATCCATTTCTTTCATTTTGGCCATTTCACGTGCAAGGCGTTGTTTGGAGGCATCTGGAAGTAAATCAACAACTTCAGTCGCGATTTGTTCATCTAGGCTCCAAATAATAAGGGCGGCTTTTTCACGTCTTGAAATACCTGAATCTAGTTGAGTAGCGGCTTTTTCTTCTGGTTCTGCTACTTCGACAGTTTCCAGTTCAGCGCTAGTTTCTTCTAAGGTTTCTTTGAGTGTTTCTGCCATTTTTTATTCCTGCCTTTCATTGAGCCATTTTTGGATGACTGCTGCGGCGCGACCTGGATCTTCTTTGGCCATTTCGCCGAGTTTATTTTTCAAGCTTTCTTTACGAGCTTTAAGTTCTGGTTCTGATAAATCGAATGCGTCTGTTTGGAAGTTGAAATCTGGATGTTCTTCTGGATTAACTATCGCCTCTTCGGCTGGGATGAAGTCTTTCTCTTCTGCTTCTAGGGCTTCTTCTATTTGTTCTTTACGTTTCAGGAAGATGATATAGGCAATTATTCCAGCTGCAATTAGGGCAAATAGTAAACTTCCTACAAGCCACCAAACCCAAGCTTTACTTGCTGGTTCTGCTTTTTCAGTAGTATCTTTTTCTACTGGTGTTTGATTGTCTAAAAATTGGATTGGCATAATGGTCACGTCGCCGTTTTGGAATGTTCCTTCGAATGTTGGTGTGGCTGCTGCTTCTCCGCCTTCACCAGCTTCTTCGGTCGTCATGTTAGGTGTTAGTCCTGCCGAAACGCCAATAGCTTTCGTGAATTCAGCCATATCAACGCCATTTTTATTGAGCGATTGTTGGTCCACCCAAACAACGACATTTGTTTTAGCTAGGGCTGGATGTTTTTTAATTTCTTGAATGGTAGAATCAAGCTCATAGTTCGTAGTTTCGCTAGATTTTTCACTCGTGTATGTGTTAGTATCATCGCCATTTTGTTCGGTGTAATTTGGTACGTCAGCGTTCGAAGCAGTTCCTGACTCTGTTTGGTTGGTGGAGCCTTTTGATGTATCGGTGGACGTTTCTTTTTGGTTGCTTCGGACTTTACCGTCATTTGGATAATGCTCGGTATTTTGTTTTATTTCATCAAAATTAACTGTGACATTTGTATTTACTCGGAAATTATCTAGAGCAAAAATGCTTGAAAGAGTGCCTTCAATGTCTGTTTTCACATTTTTTCCGATTGCGTTTTGAATGTCGACTTCATTTTTATAAGCTGAGCTACCTTCTTCTTTAGAGGTATCTGCTTCTGAAATCACACCATTTTTTGTATCGATTATTGCAACGTCATCGCTTGTAACGTTTGGCACAGCCGCACTTACAGTTCGTTGGATACCGAGAACTTGTTCTTTTGTTAGCGTTTCGTTATTTTTGGTTTTTAGCGTGACTGCTGCCGTTCCTTTTTGGCTCGCTTCTTCAAAAATCGAACTTGATTCTGGCAACGTTAGTTGGACTGATGCGCTGTCCACGGTCGTGCCATAACTTTGAACGATTTCTTTTTCTAAGTTAACTTTTGTGCCGACTTTTTCTTGCATTTTTTTATCTTCTTCACTAGCTCCAAGCGAACTATTTAAAAGAATATCATTGCCATCTTGGCCTGTATACGGGATTCCTAAGTCAGCAAATTTGTCACGAACAAGCGTCTCCACTTTTTCATCGACTAAAATATTGCCGCTTTTATCAACGGTATAATCAACGCCCATTTTGGCTAATTGGTCTGTAACTTGTTGTTGGCTAGTTTCTGATAAATTTTTATAAAGGGTAACTTCTGTTTTGGGCGTGTTCATGTAGAGTAATAACACCGTGACTACGACAAAAAGGCCGACAAAAATCGCGCCTTTATGCCAATTCTTCAATTTCGAATACATTGTTTTTATTTTTGCCATCTTAAAAACTTCGCTCCATTTTTCTCGTGTGGACGATTGACTAAAACTCCCCCGACTAGTCTAACCGCTACACTTGCATATTTAAAAGCTGTTTGTAGCTTTCGATTACATTATCACGAATGACCGCAGCAGTTTTCATTTCTGATTCTGCTTTTTTCATTTGAATGAGTACATCGCTCGCATTACCTTCGCCAGTTGTTAAAAGGTTTGATACGGAAGTTTGTGCGTTTGATTGTGTATCACTCATACTATCCAGCATTTGCGTAAAGGTATTTCCGGCACCTGTCGCATTGTCTGTTTTTGCGGTTTCACCAAGCGTAACTTTAGGTAAGACGCTTGCTGCATTAATACTTTCAATTGCCATTCCTTAAAACACTCCTTTATACTTTGCCTATTTCTAAATCTTTTTCCATCATTTTTTCATTTGCTTGTAAGGCGGAAGTATTTGCAGCATACATTTTTTGTCCGACCATTAAATTGGTCATTTCGGCTGTCATATCCACATTTGCGTAGTTGACGTAACCTGCTTCATTTGCGTTAGGATGAGTTGGATCATAGACACGCTTAACGCTTCCTGTATCGCTTGATATTTCGCTTACTTTCACACCTTTTGTACCTGTTAAAGCTGTTTCAAATGGCGTGATTTCGGATAGTACGACGCGCTTTCTAAGAAAAGGTGTCTCACCTGGTGCGGCGCTTGAATCAGCATTTGCAATATTGTTAGAGCTAACTTCCATCCATTGTTTCGCAGCATTTAATGCGGAGCCACTTGTGTTTATTCCTTCAAACATAGGTCTTCACCTTACTTTCCACGGGCTGCTGTGTTGATAGATGAATTATAGTTGAGTGCACTGATAGCGAGCGCGTACATTTGGTTATTTTTAGTTAAGCTAATCATTTCAGAAGTGACGTTGACATTGTTGCCGTCTTCGTTGATGGAGCCGCTTTTAGTCGTGAGTTTCGCATTTGTTTCGTCTATATCGGTTCCGGCTAAATGCTTCGTGTTCGTTTTCGTTAAATTTCCCGTTGATTCGATATTGTTCGAACCAGATGCTCGCAAGCTCGCGCCGAATGATTCTTCAAAACTCGCTTCACTTGCTTTAAAATTTGGCGTATTGGCATTCGCGATATTATTTGAAACTACTTGGTTCGCTGTTTGAAGATAGTTCAAGTAGTTGCCAATATGCGTGGTATAATTTTCCACTTGTGATTTCCTTCTTTCTTTTAGAAAAATTTCGCATAGTTCAAGTTGGCGGCATTGCGACTTTTATTTTCAGAAAAGGCATTTTCAGTGGATTCTAATTGTTTTTGGGTGAAAAGAATACCTTTATTTATAACTTCTCTTGTTTCTTTTAAAATGGCTTCTTTTGTGTCTTTTGGTAGATGTTCGGTGCTTTTTAGTAGTTCATTTAGTTTCGCTTGATATTCTTCGAGGTTAACGTTTAATTGTCCCGTCGAGTGAAACAGTGCTTTTAACTCAGCCAAATGTGTCTTTGCTTGATTCATGTTTCATCACTCCCTCGTAGCCTTCTTTTAGCTGCGTGATGACGTGAATGATTGTATCGATATTAACTGGTTGTTTTAGTAGTTGCATTTGACGAATTTGTTCTGAAATCCATTCGTATAAGCCGAAAATATTATCGTAAAGTTCTTGTCCGGCTTCGGGATTTAATTGTAATTTTAGTTCTTCAAAGATCTTTTCCATTTTATCGAGAATAAGGTCTGCTTCGGAAAAATGCAGTTGTTCGAGTGCTTTGTCCAACTTTTTAAATTCAATAATACAACGTTCGTATATATAAATGGTGTTTTTAATGGGGTTGCTCGTATTTAGTTCATTTTGGGTATATCGTTTCCAAGCTTGCATTTTTTTCACCTACCATTTTTATTTATTAGAACTGTTCATGCCATCGATTAGAGCGTCGAGAGTCATTGCGTCACTTTGCATGGCTTGCATCATTTCGAGCCATTTGTTGTACTGGTCGGTAATATTCGTTAGTAAGGTGTCATTTCGGCTAGTAATGTCGGTTAGTTTGAGGTTTAATTTATTGATTTCATTCGTCATCGAGGTTGTTTCATCACTGATAAAGCCTGTCGAGCCAAATGTTTTATTCAAAGATTGATAAAGTTCATCGCCAATTCCACCAATACCAAAGAAAAATCTTTCGACGGCGGTTGGATCTTCAGCTACCATTTTTTTCATCGCAGTTTCATCTACTTTTAAAACGCCTTCTTTATCGACGCTTATGCCAAAATCAAATAATGTATTTCCGTCTTTTTTATGTTGGAATACATTGTTTAGCGCGCGATTTGCTTCGAGGTCGGCAGCAGATGCTTGTAAAATGGTTCCTTTTCCCGTGTATGTTTTCATTGTGCTTGTTAGCGCATTGTATGTATTTACAAAACTTGTAATCATGCTGGCTGCTTTTTCATCGCTTTGATCTTGAATTGTTAATTTTTCAGCGCCAGTTGTTTCTTTTTTGAGGTTGATTGTTACGCCTGGAATGTAGTTGGTTACTTTGTTTGTTGCACTTGTGACAGTTGCTCCGTTGATTCTCAGTTTGGCATCTTCTGCCGCTAAATGGTCTGGTGAATTTTGTACTAAACCAAGCGCTTCTAAAACCGCGGAATCGCCTTCAAATTTAATGCTATTTTCGACACCAGTGGTTGCTGCAGTGACCACCATATTTTCGCCTAATGTGTAGATATTTACTTTCGCACCAGCGCTATTAATAGAGTTCATCACATTTTTCATCGAGCTATCTGCATCGACTTTAATTTCTTTGCCGTTGATTTTAATTGTTCCACTTACACCAATTTTTGCTTCAATATCAGGTACTGCTTTGTTGTAAGTGTCTGCGGTCGCCAAGTTTTGTACTTCGATGGAATAGCTGCCATTGACGGAGCTGCTCGTTGATGAAACGGTAAAACTTGTTTCGTTGGATGAAGTCGCTAGTTTGGTTTTACTTTCATAAGTCGTGAAAGAACTCATCGTTTTCAGCGAGTCAGACAAAGCATTTTTTAAACTAGCATAAAGATCAATCCGTGATTGGTAGCTAGAAATTTGGTTTTGATATGGTGTTTTTGCTTTTTCTAAACTGGCTTTTTGGAGACTAATAAATTGCGAATAATATTGCGTCGGATCCATTAAACTACTTGCAATCGAACTTCCCACTTGGTTTCACCTCACATATAATTTAGAATGCTTAATTTTTGTACCATCACACTGGATTGCAGTGCGGCTTGGTAAGCGATAGACGTTTTGTTTAAATTACTTACAGCTTCTGGCATGTTGACTTCTTCGACATTGGATTTTCGTTCTGAGAAATCAACAATTTTGCTAGAAAGTACATTGTCATATGCTGTCACGCCGTTTTTTTGTCCGCCGATATTTGTCATCGAATTGGTAATAATTTCGATGTTTTTGCTATTTGTTTCTTGTAGGGCAGACAAAGCATCTTTATCGCCACTTTTCATTGCGTCAACGATTTTTTGAATGTTGTTAAAAACATCCGTCATCGCGCTGCCATCATGGAAAACTTCTACTTCTAATGTGTCCGTTACGCGGAATTTTTTATTTTCTGTCGTTCCGTTATAGATGATTTCTCCGGTTGTTTTATCTGTTGTAAATGGCTTAACGCTTGTACTAGAACCACTAAAAACATATCTGCCATCGTCTTCTGAGTTAGCAACAGAAATAAGAACATCAAGTAAACCTTTGATTTCTTCGGCTGATTGCGACATATTGTCTTTATCGCTCGTGCCGTTAATTGCTTGCAGAACTAAAGCATTTACCCGGTTCATCGATGTGGACATGGATGAAAGGGATGTTTCTGCGGTATTTAATAGTGATTTTGCTTCGGTTACGTCTGTTTTTTCACGATTAAGCTGACTAAGCACGTGATTATAGGATAAAATTTGCGCTGTAGCACCAGGATTTTCGCTCATCGATTCATACTTTTTCCCGGAAGATACTTGTAATTGGTATTTTGCAAGGTTTCCTGAGACATTATTCAGCTGGTTAATTATTGAATTTGCTTGTTGATTCGTTGAAATTCGCATTATTTTCCTCCTTATAACATGGCTAAGAGAGCTTTCATCATATCGTTCACTGTGTTCATGGCTTTCGTATTGGCCACATAATAGCTTTGGTATTGCATGATATTTGTCATTTCCTCGTCAATATTAACTCCTTCAAGAGATGATTTTGATTCAGAAAGGGAATTTAAAGCTTGCGTGTCTGCCGTGGAAGTTGCACTACTTTTACTCGCATCTGTTGCAACTTCTGTAATGATTCCATCCATGAAGCTTGGGAAAGTTGTTCCTTGAATATTTTTATCGGTTTTTAAAGATGCAATATCTGCCGCGACAACACCTAAGAATGGCTTGTTTTCAGCATTGCTAGTGATTGCGGGATTTAGGATCCATTTACCAGAGCTTTGGGTAAAAATTGGAATCGAAAAATCGTTCACATCAGTTACATATGTACTTGTACCAAGTGTGTCAATCGCGTGGTCAACTCCGCCAATGGTTAGCGTATCACCAGAACGTGTCACACCAGGGAATTTTTCCAATTGACGTAAGAGTTCTTCGCGGTTGCTGAGTAATTTTTCGTCATTCGGATTAGCTTGAAGGGCATCATTGATTTTTTGCAAGTCGTCCATTGTTTTGTTGACGTTTTTGACTTGAATATCATCTAATGCTTTTGCTAAGCCATTTGAAAATGTTTCGATTTTTTCTTGGTAGGATTTAATTTCATTTTGGTTAACGCGTACAGAAGCGATGATGGAACCTTCTGGCATATTGAGTTTTTGACCGTCCACGGAGAATTCGAAGCCTGTCGCTGTCCGTGTCGAGGTAATTTCAGTTGTTTCATCACCTTGTACGACAAGACGTCCGCCAATTGTCACATCATATACATCTGGGTTATTTGGGTGGGCGCTAACAGAAATACCAGCATAGCCCGACATCGTACTAAGCAGCTGATCGCGCTGGTTAAGTAAATCGTTCGGCGGATTAGAACCTGCATTCCCGATTGCTTTATTGATACTGCCTAGTTTTTTAATTAATGTATTTAAATCTTGAATCGCAGCGTCTGTATCTGCTGCTATCGTTGTTTCTAATTCCTTTAAGCCAGAATGAAGTTGATTTAATTGATCGGTAAAAATCGTCATACTGGATAAAAGTGCCGTTGTATTCGTTGCTTGATCGGGATTTTTTGCTAACGCAGCCCAAGCGGTGAAAAAGTTATCTAAATTATCACTTGGGGTATTTTTCCCGGGAGTACCAAATAAATTAAGCGCTTGACCGAGCGCCCCACTTTGATATAACGAAGCGGATTGTTTGGCGATTTGATTATTATATTGTGTCGTAAGAGCTGCGTTTGTCAGTCGTTTAATATCTGTTACTTTGACCCCGTAGCCTGTTTGTTTCCCGCCGAGAAGACCTCCGTCACCGTAAACTGCCGTCTGATCCACAGCTTGTCTAATATAACCCGGCGTATTCATATTACTAATATTTTGCTGAGCGACCATATTAGCGATTTGCGCCGCTGACATGCCCGATAATGACGTATTAAAATCACTTAAACGCACAAAAAATCCCTCCGTTTACTTAAAAAGTTTCGTTAATCATCATATTATTTTCTGCTTGAGTTTCCGCGTGATGCCCCGTAATAACATCTACCATATGTTCCGAAAAAGCTAATTGCATTTCTGTTCTAATTTGATTTTCAGAAACAGTTACTCGTAAAAGGCTTTCTTTTTCAAGCAGCATTTTTTTACGTTCATCGATAAATGCATTTTCAGCAGGTGTCCATGTTTTTTGCAAGCTTCTAAGCGTATTATCATCGCCAATAATTGTTTTTAAAACGTGATATTCGTTTTGTAAACCGGCAAGTTCGCGCTGAAGCCCTAGTTGGCGTTCTTCTGCTTCAATCCAATTTTCTTCCTGTAGTAATTTACCTAATACATTCGCTTCATCGGCCGCTTTGACATTTTTTTCGATTAAGATTTCTAATTGATTAATTAATTCGTTTTGCATTCCCATCACCTACAATACGACATCGAGAATCATGCCAGTAATCTCACCAATTCGGTTTAGCATATCTAAATGTCCAGTTTTTGTATCAATTAAATTCATTACATCATCTAGTTCATTGGTTTGTTTTTCTACTTGTTTTAAAATCGTCATTTTTTGCGAAAACCCGTATTTTGGATGTCGGCTTTCGATATTGTCATAATCCATCACATTATTAACATAAAAATTCAAAAATGTTTGGACTGCTTTTTTGTAGCTCAAAACGTTATCTACAGTCATATCCATTTCAACAAGTGATTTTTTATCTGTCACTTCGGTAATTAGTTCATTGATTTCAGTCAGGGAAGGAGTTTGTTTTTTGCCATTTGCCTTCATTTGCTCAAAATAGAGCTGTTGTGTTTGATTTAATTCTTGCATTCCCCTAACTAAGTTCGTCTGTTTGGACTGCGAAATCTGGCTAATTGAAACATTATTCATCCTTTTTCCCCCGAAAAACTCATTTTCGCTTTCTAAACCTTATTTTTCTATTTAATTATACTGAAACAACCTGAAAAAGTATATATTTTTTCAAAAAATATCTTTTTTAAAATAAAATAATTAATAATAAAATAATAAATATAGCAACTATCATGAAAAATATTGGTTGTTTGGAGACGCTTCGAAAATCTTTTACTAATAAATCTAAAAACGACATTTCTTGTTGCGCGAGTAGCATCATCTTTGTCATATCACTAGCGAATTCTGCGTCTACGCTTCCTAAAATTCGCTCAGAATCTGTAAAGCCCGCTTCGATTTCCATTTTTTGAAAAAGTTGCGCGAGTCTTGAGAGCTGACCTTGCATTCGGTCGAGAATAACAGCAATCCCGCCTTGAGTCATTTGTCCATCAGCTAGTCTTTGTAGTTCTTGGAAAAGCTCCGTTAATGGTTTTGTCGCTTGTTGGTGAAAAATTTTAATGTTGCCATTTGGAAATGCGCCAATTTGTGGTAAAAGTTGGTTCATTAGTTTTAAGTATTCGCTACCTAGTTTCCAGATGTTGATGTTTTCAGCTTGTAATTCATATGGTAGTAAGTGGCGGGAATGGAACATATTGCCAAACTCACGTAATACTTTAATCATCCAGTTTGTTTCTTGCTTAGCGTCAACTACTGGATCAAGTCTTGTCGCATGTTCCAGATGACCTTGAAACTCTCGCATCATTTGGATACCAGTTTCCATATTTCCAGAGGCGATTTGCATCATACGGAGAAAATCATATTTTCCAGTTGTTTCAAATGTTAAAGTTGGTAACATTTTTAGCAAAAAGGAAATTTCGTTCATAATTTTTTGATTGGCTAAAAACAACTTTTGGTTGGCTGGATTTTCAGAAAAATATGCTTCAAAATTATGTTGTTTCATTAAGATGGTGCTTAATTGGCTGCTGATTTCGCTTCTGACTGTTTGCCATTTTGCCGAGTCAGTTGGATTTTTTATACCTGCGCGCATGACGTAAAAAATTAAGTCATTCGCTTTTTTGGCGTTGTTCATCATTAATTTCATATATAATTCTAGATTTGCGGTTGTTGTGCCGTTTAGTTGCAAACTGCTTAGTTCTTTAAAGGAAAATGATACTGGTGGCGTTTTTGGTACCGCGACTTCTGTATTCATTTGTGCCTTTGCACTACCTTCTTTTAATAATGGATTTTGTTTAATTAATTCCCGTTCTAGCTGATTACGATTTTCTGCGGATTCTTGAATGCCATCTATTTTCATTCCGTCCACCTCACTTCTGCTTTTATTTCATTGCTCTATTACCTGAAAAAATAATAACGCCTATAATCATGAGTGCCGGAATCCAAAACGGGATACTACTTGACTTGTTTTTAGTTGAGGTTTCCTTCTTAGCCTGCTTCTTTGGAGGTTTTTCGCTGGATTCAGTAGATGGTTTAGGGGCAGGTTTTGCAAGTATTGGCTCTTTTTCATTTGGTATAACTGGTGGTGGTGCAATTATTTCTTTACCTGGTACAGGAATCACTGGCTTGATTTCTTGACTCAATTGTTTAGAATAAGCCCGGCCGTCCCAGTCGATCCAATGTAATATGATTTTTCCAGTTGTTGAGATTTCCGCACTTTTGAAGCTATTATCCGTTCTAACGGTGCGGAATGTTTGCCCATTTACTTCGACAGATAATGCTGAGATTAAAGCAAAATCCGGATTAATTATCCCAGTTAAAACCGTATTATTGATTAAGTTAATCTCCGCAAATGGCTCGCTTGTAGAGCGAACGAGTATCGCTATGTTCATTCCTTGGAAATGGATAATTTCGCCGGATAATTCTTTTGTTAAAGTGAGACTTCCAATCCATTCGTTGGCGTTTTTTTGCCATTTTAGCGGAATTTTATTACCACTTTCCGTTTCAGCTTCTGGAAATTCGGTTGTATATTTATCGAGCGTTAATTTGATTTGATTGCCAACTTGGACGATTTTTTTCTCGTCGTTGGTGATGTCAACAGCGTCATAACTTAGATGTGGCTCATTCGGCTGATACATCTGAATCGTTTTTTCTAAGTCAATCGTGATTTCATTCTCCGCAAAATCAACTAATTTCAACTGAAAAATGAGTTTTTCTCCTGATTGAAATTTTTCTAACGGTACTTCGCCTTCAAATTTTCCAGTCCAGTTATTTTGTATTAGTTCAGCTTCTGCATCGTTCGAATCACTATGAATTATCAATATCGCTTGTTTTACACCTGTTTCTGCATCCGCTAAATCTGCTGCCACATGAAGGGCGCTTGTATGTAAAACATCTTCGTCATGTGCGAAGGTAATATCTGTTAAACTAGGTGCCGTTTCATCTTTTTCAACTTCCTTCAGTTGTTGCACTTGGAATAAATCGTCTACAGTAACAATCGCTTCAGGGTTGTCGTTTGCGTAAAATTCTGCGCGGTAGCTTCCCTCCAAATCAAAGTCCGTCACCGTATATGTTTCGCCATCTAGGAGTCTTTTTTGACCTTGTTCATTCACTAAAACGATTTTCATCTTTTCCGCATTTTCGATATGAAACGAAATCACTTCACCTGACGTGAAAATCTGCTGTTCCTTTTCAAGTGAAATCATCGGAAGTTCCGGTTCTGCCGCGAATACTTGAACAGAAATAAACATCCAAAATAAAATTGTCATCAGTCCAAGTTTTCGCACATTTTTCACCTTACCAACTCAGTCATTTGTATACCAAAATGATCATCTACGCGAACTAAAATTCCTTTGCCAATCGTTACGCCATTTAGCGCTAAGACAAGTGGTTCATTCATGCTTTCTTTCAAGATAATCACGTCTTTTTCACACCATGAGATAAATTTTTCTAGTTTTACTTTAGCTGTACCGAACACAACTTCAAGCGTTACTGGAATATCTTCCAAAATTTGTTCCATTTCGGATAGTGTTTCTTTTTCTTCCATTACTACTGGTTGCGCTGGCTCATGCGTTTCATGCTCCATTATTTCTGCTGGTGTTGCTTCTTTTTCTGCGACTTCTTTCGCTTGAATCCCAAGCATTAGTTGCGCCATTTCTTTTGCTGCTGCTGGATTAAAAATTTGATACATGGGTGTTTTTAACAAGCCTTCTACTTCAAGTGGGAAGATAACTTCGACAGTTTTTCCTTCTGCAATATTTTTTTGAATCATCGTATCACCAAAATTGCAGAATTCCATCGTTGGCGGGCTAATATCAATCTTTGTTCCGAGCATTTCTGACATCGCTGTCGCTGAGAAGCCCATCATTTGGTTCATTAATTCTTGCACTGCACTGACTTCAAGTTCTGTTAATTCCGCATCTTCTTGAACGATTCCGTCCCCCATCATCATCAAGTCTGCCATGATTAATGCGGCATTTTTGCTAATGATAAAGGTGTTACTTGAACGCAGTCCTTCGACAAATTCCACACTGGTTACTAAGCAAGGTCGTTCATTAAACTCGAATTCTTTGCTATCAATCACGCGAGCTGTTGGGATTTGTAGCGAAACTTTACGATTAAGTAATTTCGATAGAACAGTTGATGCAGAGCCAATGCCGATATTACAAACTTCTAAAAAGACATCTAATTCTTCGGCAGTTAAGCTAATTTCTTCTTTTACAGGTTCTGGCTCAGGGATTGCATCGCCAAGCAATCTTTTCGCAAGTTCGCGACCTTTATCAACGGGAATAAGTTGCATTAAATTCGATGTAATTAAGTCGCCGATAATTAAATCAAAACCAACTTTTATCATTGTTTGGTCATTTGTGTCTTCTAATTGCTCTTTTAACGCGATTACTTTAATGTCTGGTGTTGTAATATCAATCATTTCACCAAACATATTGCTCATTGCTGTTGCAGAATGTCCCATCATTTGGTTCATCGCTTCTTGTACGGCGCTGAGATGAAGTTCTGAAAGCTCTTCGTTTGGATCGATATTCCCGTCGCCCATCATCATTAAGTCCGCGATAGCCGCAGCCACCTCTGATTGCAGAACAAATAAATTCCGCATTTCGATTCCTTTGTGAAAATTCACTTCTAACACGACATGTGGAATATCAATGTCTTTCGTATTATATAAATCAACAATCTCTACTTTTGGTGTAGAAATAGTGACTTGTTGGTGTAGTAAATCAGATAAGACCGTAGAAGCTGAGCCAAACGAAATATTGGCGATTTCTCCTATCACATCTAGTTCCATTTGCGTGATATTTTTCTCTAGTAATTGCTCCACTTCTACCTCTCCTGCTCTGTTCGCCCTGTATGACGCATAAATTTAACGGCTTTTTGGTTACCACTTTTTCCCATATAGCATTCAAATTTCCATTTTTCGGTGACGTAACCTTTAAGTGTGTCACGTATATGAGTTTCTGTTAGAAGCACGTCGCCAACTTCCAGCATATTAAGCTCTTTCCATGTTGTTTTAATTTCTCCCACCCGAATGCGCGCTTCTTTCTCAACTTGATGCAATTCTTGTTCGACTTCCGCATCAAAGTTCCGTCTTTTATCAAACGTATATTCAACAACGTTTTCCAGTTTATTCATAATCTCTTCCACCGAGAAAAATGGTACGCCAATGCGCATCGTACTAATCCAGAATTCCGATTTAATATCGACACTCACAAGCGCCATCATATCGTTTGGTGATGTGACACGTAGAAGCGCTGGATTGGTTTCGATATTAACGATTTCTGGTGAGATTGGATGCACTGATTTAAAGCTATCTTTAAGTGCTTCACAAAATTTCTCTAAAATAGATTTTAACGTCAATTCTTCAAAAACGGATAATAGTCTGCGCTCGCTTAATTTTCGTTTTGGATTTCCGCCAGATAAGCATTCATGGATATAAATGATATAGGCTAAATCGAGTTCGATAATAATTTGGCCGAGCTCCGGATTCCCAAGGTCAATAATGCAGAAAATGTAACTATCGTTCGGCATTGTTTCGATATAACCGCTCGCAAAAGAAACTTGATCTGCAAGGGTTGCTTCGGTATGAATTGGAATCCGGATACGCTGGGAAACAAACTCCATACTTTTTTTCGTAAATGCTGATGCAATCGTCTTTAAGCTTTCGAGGTGTTCAGCACCAAATTTCTCTGGTTTATGAAAGTCATAGGGATGAAAGCGCCCAAAGTCGCCAATTTCCGTACTTTCATCAACTACCTTACCTTCACTCATTTGGGAAAGCAGGGCGTCAATTTGTTCTTGACTTAATTTATCGCTCATTTTTTGTCACTCCCTAGCTCTCATGAAGAACTTCCCTCTCCTAATTTCGTTATTTTGACAAACATCTTGCCGTCTTTTGTCAAAATCTCGCCGTAACCGATGCATTTGCCTGAAATTGTAATTTTAACCACATTGGCTGTTGAATCTTCTAACCGAAAAACGGTCCCTTTTTTTACATCTAGCAAACTACCGACTGGCTGTTTCGTGCGTCCTAACTCGAAGTCGATTCTGAGTGGAATAGTATGATTAATTTTCATTTAGCTAAACTCCCTACTGAATCAAGTTCACAATTTGTTTCATCACGTCATCTGCAACACGGATAACTTTTGTATTGCCTTGGAAACCACTTTGATACGTCATTAAGTTAACGAATTCGCGGGATAAATCTACGTTTGAGCCTTCTAATGAAGAGCCGCTAATTCCACCTGCGCCATTTTGGCCAGCAACGCCGTAAACTGCATCTCCAGAAGATAATCCTGGAACATATTCGCCGTTCCCCATTTTGACTAAGCCGTCTTCATTGGAGAAAGTAGCAACCGCAAGTTGGGCAACTGGGATAACTGTACCGTCTGAGTAACTCACTGCAATATAACCAGAATCGGTAACTGCGTAGTCTTTTACAGTTGCAGCGCCTTTTCCGTCAGAAGTTGGTGAGAATACTTGGTTTGTACCATAGTTTGTTAAGCCACTTAGGTTTAAGCCCATATTGACTTGTTTGCCGTTAACAGTGGAATTGATTTGAATGTTTTTAAGTGCATCAGGGTTTGTAAGTTCGCCTTGCGCGTTGTAATTAAGTGTTCCTGTTACTGGAGGAGTTAAGGCTTTTCCGTCCATTTGAATTTCATATTCATAGGAAACATTGCCACTCGCATCTGGTGTCGCAGCTTTCATATTGACTTGAAGTTTATGTTTTCCACCAGCATTATCGTATACAGAAAGCTCGGAAGAAATCGTATCTTTTTCGCCCCAATCAAGTGGAATGTTACCGCTTAAGCTACCATTTTTTGTTGCTTCGCCAGGAATTGCGCTATTTAATGGGATTTGAATTGGTTGCAAGTTTCCGTTTAAAACGTTGCCATTTTTATCTGTTGCATATCCCATAACGTATTTTCCTTGTTGCGTTGTTAAATAGTTATTGTCAGATACTGCAAAGCTACCGTCACGTGTGTAAACGATATTCCCACCAGCGTTATCGCCAGCAATGAAAAAGCCGCGGCCTTGTAGTGCTGCATCTTTGTTTCTGCCAGTTGATGTCGGAGAACCTGCTGTATAATCGGTTAAAATTGCCCCAATTTTCGAACCGGAACCGAAGCTCATTGGGTTTGTTCCTGCATAAAGTCCGCCTGCAACAGATCCCATTGTGTTTTGGTAAAGTAAATCATTGAAAACGACGCTTTGTTTTTTATATCCTGTCGTGTTCGCATTGGCAATATTATTTGATGTCACTGATAATGCTTGTTGGAACGCATTCATCCCAGAAATAGCTGTATACATAGTTTGATTCATAATTCACACTCCCAAATTTTTAATTAATTTCTGTTACATAAGTCATTGGCACGAGGCTATCTTGGTCTTTTATTTTCAGCATGACGCCGTTTGTCGTTTGTTGAACGCTTTCGACTTGGCCGCTAATTACTTCGCCGTTTAGTGAAACTCCTTTTATATCTTTACCGATGAAATTAACCGCGGATTGTAAGGCGGAGTTTTGTGCTTGTTCAGATAGCTTATCTACGGCAGTGGTCATATTGGCAACTTGTTCCATTAAGGAAAGTTGCGCCATTTGTGACATCATTTCATTCGTATCAAGCGGGCTCGATGGGTCTTGGTATTGTAAACTTGTTAAAAATAGTTTCATGAAGTCATCTTTGCCAAGGGTTTTTGATACGCTTGATGTTACTGCATTATTCGTATCCTGACTCGCTCCTGATAAACTACTAATTCCGTCCAAATTACGTCTCCTCCTCTAAATCAAATGCTTCTTGTTTAGCTCTTTCCTGATGTGGATTTTCGCGTTCTTTCTCTTTTTTAGATTCGCCTTGGTGTCGTCCATCTGACCCTTGACCATTTTCTTTTGGTGCTTGTTTTTCGGTCATTGTTACGGCAACTTCTACACCGCGATCTCGAAAGCGATTATGCAAATCTTGCGCCATCTGTTCGAGTTTTTGTTTCGCTGTTTGCTCCTGATATTCGATATGTACAAATATTTTATCGGGCATTTTTTTAAGTAAAACTTCTACTTTTCCGAGTGACTCTGGTTGAATCGCGAAAAAGGCTTTATTTTGCTTTACTTGAAATTTTTGCAACTGTTCGATTTGGTCGGTGATGGTTTTATCGAGTTGTTTCAGCGTTACTGGTACTTCGGGTTTGGCAGCTGGTGTGAGTTGTTTTGCCGTGTCGTGCCAAATATTACTTGATTCAGCTGGCTTTTTGACAGCGACTTCTTCTTTTGCTATTACTGGTTCTTTAATGCTCGCTTTAAAAAGTTGCACGACTTCTTTTTCTTGAGGTAATTTGGCTAGGACTGGTTGATTTTTGGCCACAGTTTCCGCTAACTTAGGTGATTCTTTTGTGGGCATGGTAAGTTCTGGTGGCGGTTGTTGCTCTCTGGTAGCATTTTTTGTGGGTTCATTCGGTGTATTTGTTACTGGAGTTTGCACGGCTTGCGGGGCGTTTTCTATTTTTGGTTGTTCAATTGCTTGTTTGGCGATTGCCGCAAGTGTGTCTTTAACTTCTTTCAGCTCAAGTGGCGCATCCGGTAGTTTGGTCTCCGGCTCACCTTCAAGTAATTTTGCTGAAACGAGTGGTGGTGCGATTTCCTTTAATGGAATGGTGGCTAGCTCTTCATTTCCCGCTTCTCCCTTTAAGAGCGGCGCAGGGCTATTTTCCATTAAAAGTGAAATAAAAGGTAATTCTACTAATTCTTCTGCTAACATTTCTTTTGGTTCGATTTCTTTTTTTCCGACGAGTGGTTGTAGCAAATTATCTGGGATTAGCATGAGTTTTCCTCCCTTTTACTTTAATAGCACCATTTTCAAATCGCGTAATAGTTGTTCTTCTTTTTTATTTTCAAGCTGTTGCCATTTTTTTCTTGTGTCATCGTACATTTTTTTCGCCTGTTTCCCTTTTTCCTCGAGTTTTTCTAAGATTTGTTCATTGCTTTTAATGTACTGGCTAATTTGGTGAATTTCTCGCTCCATTTGTTGAATGCGGCTCGGGGAAAAGGCATCAAGTTGCATGCTTCCGGCTAATACCGCCACTTGGAGTCTTTCTTTTTTCGTTCTGGAGTAATAGACTTCTTTTTCGTGTGCTAATTTTTCTGTAACTTTTTCCCGTTTGGATAGTAATAATTGCAATTCTTTTAAAATGGCCGTTTTCTCTTGGTCCACTTTCATCTTCACTGCGTTGTAAGCCTCTTGCTTCAAATCACTTGCCCTCTTTCTTTAGTCGATTTCTGAAATAACGATTCCGAAGTTCTCGTCCATCAAAATAGCTTCACCGATGCCGACTTTCTTTTCATCGAGGAAAATTTCGACTTTGTGGCCAGGTTTCTTTTCCACTTCGAGGACATCGCCAATGCTTAACTCGGCAATGTCCCCTACTGGCATTTCTTTTTTTCCAAGGCGGACGATTAAGTTAACGCCAATATTGTCTACTTGACGGATAGAGCCTTTTTCGCGTCCTTCTTGGCTCGGTTCTTTCGGTTCCCATTCAGGAAGTTCTACTTGAAATACTTGTTCCATCATGGTCCCTCCTTAAAATGTTTCTAAATTTAAAATTAATACGACACGGCCATCGCCTAAAATCGTTGCCCCAGAAAAGGCAATTTGACTTTCGCTGAAAAAGCCGCCAAGTGTTTTTAAAACGATTTCCCGTTGACCGATAATATCTTTAATAATAAGTCCAAAAGTTCGCTTGGCATTTTTCACGACGAGTAATAGTAATTCATCCGTATCGTTCAAAGGTGTTTCATGGAAGCATTCGCCTAAATCGAGTACTTCGATAATGGTTTCACGGTAGTTGATTAAGTCTTTGCCGTGAACGTGTTGAATGTCTGCAGGATTAATTGTGATGGCTTCGGCCACGTTTGCCAGCGGTACCGCATAGCGACGTTCTGATGTTGCAACGAGCATCGATTGGATGATCGATAATGTCAGCGGAATCTCAATTCGGAACGTCGAACCAGCGTTTTCACTTGATTCTACGCTGATTTTTCCGCCGATTTTGAGAATCGTATTACGGACAACATCTAGTCCCACGCCTCGGCCAGAAAGATCGGATACTTGATCCGCGGTACTGAAACCGGAATCAAATAATAAATCAAAAATTTCCGCGTCCGTCATTTTGGTTGATTCTGCTCTTGTAACGACATTTTTCGCAATTGCTTTTTCTAAGACTTTGCGTTTATTGATTCCCGCACCGTCATCGGCAATCTCAATCACAACATTGTTCCCACTATGGAAAGCTTTTAGGTTAATTGTGGCGGTTTCATTTTTCCCATTTTTACGTCTAACTTCCACTGTTTCTGCGCCGTGGTCTACTGAATTACGAATTAAGTGAACAAGTGGGTCACCAATTTCATCAATGACGATTTTGTCGACTTCCGTATCAGCGCCTTCAATAACTAAATCGATTTTCTTGCCTAATTCTTTGGCAAGCGTACGTACCATTTTTGGAAAACGGTTGAAAACACTGTCTACTGGTACCATCCGCATGTTGAGTAAACCATTTTGGATTTCTTTTGAGATGGAGCTGAATCGTCCTAGATGCTCCATCAATTCTTTGTTATTGGTTTTTTCTGCGATTTCATCAATTCTCGCCCGTTCAATGACGCTTTCTTCAAAAACGTTCATTAGCTTTTCGATTTTTTCAAGTTGTACACGAATGGTTTTATTTTCTAATCGTTTGGTTGTTTGTTTTGCGGCTTTTTTGATTGGTTCAATAATCTGAACTTCTTCCACTTCTTCTGTTACTGTCACTTTTTCGATTTCAGAAATATCTAGAATAACCGCTTCGATTTCTTCTTTTGTTTGCGCAGTTTCTAAAACTACTTCAAACGTCTGTTCAAACTCTTCTAGCTCGATTGCTTCTCTATCTGGTGATGTTTCTGAGATAATTCCAATTTCTGCAAGTCGCTCTAAACACATCACTGCCCGCACTGCTTTCAAAATAGCTGCTTCTTCAATTTGAATGCTAATACGATAAGTTTCTTCTACGGCTAAACCAGTTTCTTGTTCTGGATGTAAAAGCGCCTCTAAGTCAGCTACGGTTTTTGAAATATCCGCCGCGCCTTGTCCGCCGTGCTGGATATCCGAAACCATTGTTTCCAAATGAGATGTACATGTAAAAATAATGTCTACCAAATGTTCTGTTACAGCCAATCGATTATTGCGTACCTCATCTAGTACATTTTCCATTGCATGCGTTAAATCAGCCACCTGTTGGAAGCCCATCGTTGCGGACATCCCTTTAAATGTATGTGCTGAACGGAAAATTTCACTTACTAACTGACCGTTCGTCGGGTCTTTCTCAAGCTGTAACAGATTATCATTTAGCGCCTGTAAATGTTCTGAAGCTTCTTCTATAAACAGGTCTAACATATTTGTAGTCATGCTATCCACCTCCATTTCTCTACTTAGCTGCTTTTTCTAACGCCTCTAAAACCCGGTCCGCTTGGAAAGGTTTTACGATAAAGTCTTTGGCACCTTTTTTAATGGCATCAACAACCATGCCTTGTTGGCCCATCGCCGAACACATAATAACTTTAGCAGATGGATCTTTTGCCATAATTTGCGCAAGTGCTTCTAAGCCGTCCATTTCTGGCATTGTAATATCAAGTGTTACAATATCCGGTTTTACTTCATCGTACTTTTTCACTGCTTCCAGTCCATTTTCCGCTTCTGCAACTACTTCAAAATCGCTATCTTTCACGATATTCTTAATCATCGTACGCATGAACATTGCATCGTCGACAATCAACAACTTCAACATAAAATACAACTCCCATTCCTATACCTATAAATATTTTTTAAAAAAATCGCATAATATCATTTTATAATAAAAATAAGACAATTTCTACCTTTTTCTTAAAAAATATCCGTTTTTTATAATAAAATTATTCAAAAAATAGTTAACCAGCTTAACATTGGCTCTGGGCCATAATTTCAATCCGAAAATATTTTTATAAAACAAAAGAAAAGCCTCTCGTCCGGGGTGACGAGAGGCAAAGGGTAAACAATGTTCGATAAATGAATTTGATATGTTATTAGCTGTTAATTAATTGAGTTAACATTTGCGGTGTTTGGTTTGCTTGAGAAAGCATGCTGATAGATGTTTGTGTAAGAATTTTGTATTTAGTCATTTCGGACATTTCAGCAGCCATATCTGCATCTTCAATAGAGGAAGCAGATGCTTTAGTTGCGATGGATTGGTTGTTCACGTTAGATACATTGTAGCTAAGGCGACTCATACCAGCACCTAGAAGCGCACGACCGTTAGAGATGTTATTGATTAATTCATCAATAGCTTCAGTTGCTTCTTGAGAAGAATCAGCATCAGCAACAGATAATGCACTATAACCAGCAACTGTAGAACCACTACCTAGAGTGATTGTTCCAGCAGAAAGACCTTTCGCATTGAAAAGATCGATATTGATTAAGTCATTAGCTTTATCAGACGCTTGGATGCTTACTTGAGTAGCAGCATTTGTAGCAGTTTGATCTAGTAATTTGATGTTGTTGTAGTTAGTAGTGTCAGCAACGTGATCAAGTTCTTTGATCAAGCTACCGAATTCAGCAGTATATTGTTTACGATCTTCGTCACTGAATGAACCGTTAGAAGATTGTACTGCTAATTGACGCATACGTTGCAAGATTGAACTCATGGAGCTAAGAGCTGAATCCGCTGTTTGTAACAAGTCAATACCCATGGATGAGTTTTTGCTTGCTGCATCTAAGCCTGTAGATTTAACGTTCATACGAGTAACAACTGCAAGACCAGCAGCGTCATCAAGAGAACTGTTAATACGTTTACCAGATGCTAAACGTTCTTGCGCTTGAGTCATGCCTTCGTTGTTTTTACGAAGATATTCTTGTGTTTTCAAGCTAATGATATTAGTATTTACTTTCATTTGTGTTTCCCTCCTACATTCGGTTTAGAAAAGACTTCTCTTCTCTATATGCTTTATTATATCTTCATTTTTTTAAAAAATCAAATGTTTTTTGTTAAAAATGCAAAAATAAGTTATTTTTATTTATATAAAAATGGTTAAACTGCTATACATCAACGTTTTTCCGTTTTTATAAATTATTTTTTTAAATAAAATAAAGAAGTGTTTGAACAGAAAAATTGTCCAAACACTTCTTTTTATAAAACGAGCTCATCCAAAATATTAATGAGTTGGTGAATATTCGGTTTACTTACTTGCGCGTCCGCACCAACCCCAGCACCTTTATGTTCCAGGTCTTCTGTAATTAGGGAAGAGAAAATAACAACTGGTAATTCACGACCAATTTCATCTTCTTTAATTACTTTTGTTAAATGGTGTCCGTCCATTTGTGGCATTTCGATGTCTGTAATTAATAAGTTAACATTTTCAAACGTTTGCTCTTTTTGTTCTTTGAGTAATTTGAAAATATGTTCTTGGGCTTCACGACCATTAGCAAAGAACTGCAGATTGGTATAGCCAGCTTCATGAAGTGTATCTTCCAGTAATTGACGTAGCATTTGCGAATCCTCGGCAATGAAAATAGTCTTCTCTTCGCGGTTTACTTTTCGAGTAATACGATCTTCACCAGTAACGGCAAAATCGGCATTTCCGCTAATTTCATAAATGATTTTTTCATAATCAAGTAAGAGTACTAAATTACCATCTAGCTTCACGATTCCAACAGCTAATTCTTCTAAGCCAATCGATAGTTTCTCTGGTTCTTCAATTTGTTCCCAAGAAATGCGCTGAATACGGTGAACCTCGTCGACACGGAAAACGATTTTCATTTGGTTTAGTTCTGTGATAATGAATTTCGTATTTTCTGGTTCGATTTCTGGTAATTTCATCACACGCGCAAGATTGACAACTGGCATGATTTCGCCGCGAACTTGGGAAACGCCTTCAATTGCCGGATTCGAATCTGGTACGGGCGTCACTTCTAGCGGATGAATAATCTCTTTCACTTTTAAAACGTTAATACAAAATAAATTTTCGCCAACTGTAAAAGTAACAATTTCTAATTCATTTGTTCCACTTTGTAGTAAAATTCCTTTTTCTTCTGTCATATTACTGGCCTCCTATCGATTGTTTGTAACTGTATCTTGTAGCATCGTAACTTCATCTAACAATTTTGCTAAATAGCGATTATTTGGGAATTCGTCCATTGCTTCGCTAATACGATTCGCGCGGTTTTCGGTATCAATTTTGATTGCCCAAAGGTAGAAACGGAAATCGGTACTAAAATTATCGATACCTCGTTCTGCAATCGCAAGCGCCTCATCCAGTACATCGGCATCTACTAAATAATTGATGAGGTTAATATAGCCTTGTTTAGTCACTTCGTCTGCGTCGACGATATTGTAAAAATCAAGCGCAATATCGGCAAAATCATATTGGAAGAACAAGTCAGCAATGTGGCTATTAATGCTATCATGGTAGACATTTCGAAGCGCAAGTAAGTAATCAGCAAACTCGCCTTTCCCAAGCGCAATCGCCCGTTCTAATACAAATAAATAACGTTTTTTGCTGATTTTCGGACCGTTTTCAAAGATAAAATCATAAATTTCTCCAACATCGCTATTTTTCATGACGCGTTCGATTGGTAATTGTGGATTTTCATAGTGCCACAAGCATAAGTCAGCAGCATCAATTAATTCTTCTTTAATCCCGAATAAAATGGCCGATTCGCTAATTACT
The DNA here is from genome assembly GCF_946902005.1 of Listeria sp. Marseille-Q6474. Classification (NCBI taxonomy): domain Bacteria; kingdom Bacillati; phylum Bacillota; class Bacilli; order Caryophanales; family Listeriaceae; genus Listeria; species Listeria sp. Marseille-Q6474. The sequence goes on from NZ_CAMPPS010000001.1 coordinate 969,844, forward strand.
GGGAAGACGTTACGAATGGTCGCGATTTTCACTTCGGTAGCTTCTGCGACTGGCGGGTAAACATCCGTTAGTGACTGAACGATGAGTTCAGATAACTCTGCGTATCCTTGTTGTGTTGTCATCGAAAGTAACCGCAATCCTGTTTCCGTACTAGAAATAAAGTTATGACGTTCCATAAATGCGAAAATTTCTTTTGGTTGATGGAATTTGCTAAGTAACATGATCATTTGGAACATCACGCCGTAATCAGAACTATTTTCTGCATATGCTTTGGAAAAATGAGTCATTGCTCGTGTGTAATCTTTTTCTTCTAAGTAAATCGTTCCAAGCATTTTGTGCGGCATAAAGTTCGTTGCTTCGTATAAAACAATTGGTTGATAGTCGATCGCAGTATTTTCTAGCAAACTTTTATAAATTTCTTTCGCATCCTCGAGTTGGTGATTAACGTATAAGATATTTGCTTTTTTCAGTGGAAATTCTGGTACGTTCGGCCAAATGACTTTCGCTTCTTCAATAATTGCCAAACTTTCATCGTAGCGTTTTTCTTGTTCAAGTAGTTCGGAAATATGATAGGCGCTTAGTTTTGCCCAAATATAATGGTTATTATCACGTAAACGGAAGGCCTCCGAAAATTCTTTCAAAGCTTCTTTTTTGTTTCCAAGGCGATTCATTTCCTGCCCAATATTAAAGTGAACAAAGCCGCTGTTTTTATTATTTTTAACTTCTTTTTCTAATAAGCGCAAATTACGGTCTGATTTGTCTTGTTTTTCAACAATTTCAGACATATAACCATAATGATAAATTTTTACTTCGGCAAGACCTGCTTCAATCGCATGTTTATCGACTGCCTCTAGTTGTTCGTGAATGACGCCGCGGAAACAAATCGTCCCATCATTTTTATAAACCCGCGCCATTTGGTTCGTTGTTGTCACTCGCCCTTTTTCCCCTGTAAAACTAATAATTTGTGCCATTTGAATTGGTTCGATTGGTGATTTTAATTGTTTTTCTAATTTGCGATAACTTTCTTCTTCTAAACATTCGTCTGCATCAATGGCTAAAATCCATTTTCCCGTTGCATGTTTAGCTGCAAAGTTTCTTGCATCAGAAAAGTTGCCTGTCCATTCAAAGTCATAGACAAAATCAGTGAATTCTTTTGCGATTTCCTTGGTGTCGTCAGTGGAACCTGTATCTACAATAATGATTTCTTCTGTAAATTTTCTAAAAGACGCTAAACTTTGTCTTAAAATATGTGCTTCATTTTTGACTATCATACAAATCGAAATTAACGGCCGCATGAATCTTCCCTCTTTCTATCAATTAATTCACTAATTTTATTTTATCGCTGCTCGCTCGGTGTAGTAGATGTTTTTTCGCTTTAGGTAAATCATAAATCATACTTTGCACATCGAACGATTTTGCTACATCGACTGGTATCACATCAGTCGGCTTATCCCCGTTATAAAAACAACAAACCAAATCCATTTTATTAATAATTTGTGCTAAGAATTTCTCATAAGTCGGCTTGGTAATTACCGTATCAAAATAACCAAATGATTGATAGCTACTGCCTAGGCGCTCCAAGTAGTCTATCGCGGATAAAAATGGCTCTGGTAAACATTCTTTTGATGCAAATGTATAAATCGACAACCGCGGAGCCAAATGCTCTTTTTTTAGAAAATATTGTAAAACTTCATTTTCAATTGATTTATAACAAAGCAAGTGAATATGGTTCACTGGTGCAAATTTTTCTAGGTATGCTTGTATTTCTTGTTTGTCATAATCTGTTAATGTATGGGAACCGCTTAAAAAAAGTTGCAATCAACTCACCTACTTATCTTCATCAAGTGTATCGCGATTAATTGGGCGCACCATGATTTCTACACGCCGATTTTTTTCGCGATTTGTTGCAATGTCATTTTTGGCGACGGGTCTGAATTCTCCGTAACCACGAGCACTAAACTCACCTGGGTTGACTTCGCTGTTTTCTTGAATAATTGCTTCCATGAAATTAACAGCACGCGCGACGCTTAGTTCCCAGTTGGAGGAATATATCGATGTACTTATTGGCACATTATCGGTATGTCCGGAAACAATACCTTCCATCGTTCCTTTACCTTGCGCAAATAGTTCGCCGATTTCTTTGGCTATCTCGCGTTTGTCTGCAGATAATTCTGCGCTACCAGATTGGAATAAAATATCATCGCGAATGGTGATTAAAAGCCCTTCGTCTGAGTATTTCGTCGTAATTTTTGCTCCCAAATGCTCTGCTGCTATATAGCTATCGATTTGTTTTTTAAATGCTTCAATCTTTTCTTCGTTTTGCTTTTTAAGTAAGGCAGCTGCTGCTTTTTTGGCTTTCTCTTGTTCGTTTGCTTCTTTCTTTTTATCCTGCTCTTCCATCGCCTTCAAGACTGCATTCACATTTGGATCATCTGGTCCTTTTTCTTTGGATACATATGCTTGATTGCCTGCCGCGCCTTCCTCAACAATTTTCTTAAATGCATTTCCCATTTGTTCGAATTTCTTAGCATCAACGGAACTGGAGGCAAACAGAACGATGAATAGCGCAAGTAAAAGTGTCAGCAAATCACTATATGGAATTAACCACGTTTCATCAACGTGTTCCTCCTGCGGTTTCTTGCGACGCTTGGCCACGCTCAATTTCCTCCACTTCTCTCGTTTTCTTCCCTTTTCCATTTCGCAGCACATCTTTCTCTTTTGGACTTAAAAAAGATAATAAACGTTCTTCCACAACACGTGGTGCATTTCGTTCTTGAAGCGCGACGACTCCCTCAATCATCATATATCGCAAATGCACTTCTTTTTGTGATTTTACTTTTAATTTATTGGCAAATGGTGTCCAAAGCACGTAACCGGTGAAAATACCGAAAATTGTACAAACAAACGCCGCGGCTATTGCTTCGCTAAGCTTATCTGGATTCGACATTTCTCCCATCGCATGAATGAGTCCCATTGCTGCTCCAAGTACACCAAGCGTCGGCGCATAAGCTCCGGCTGATGCAAAAATCTTGGCATAAGCAGCATGACGTTCTTCCATGCTCGCAACTTCTTCTTCCAAAACATCCCGTAAAAATTCTGGGGAAGATTGTCCATCTACTACTAGACGCATGCCTCGTTTCATAAATGGATCTTCAATTTCATCAACAGAGTCTTCTAGCGCAAGTACGCCGCTACGCCTAATTTCATCGGCATATTCTTTATACTGAACAAGAATCTCTACTTTGTCTGGCATCTTTTCTTTAGTGAAAAGAATTTTAAACAGTTTCGGCACTACTTTTACATCACTCCATGGGTGCGCCATCATAACAGCCGTAATTGTCCCAAGAATGATGACAATTAAAGCTTCAGCGCTAAATAACATCGCCAGTGATATATTTTGAATCATAAACGAACCTGCAATGACTATCACTGCCAACACAAGTCCTATAATCGTTGTTATTTCCACGTTACTTCATCTCCCACCTACTTTTTTCAGCGAACTAATTCCACTTCATTTAACCAAAAAGCAATTAACTCGTTTTCCATTTCTGGTAAATGAACGAAAAACGCTTTGGCATCCGCTTCACTGGCAAATGCTTGCGAGCGGTAATTATCTTCTTTAACACCTTTTAAAGCGAGAAAATAAAACGACTCGAGCCGACCAAGAATGACTTCTTTATCCCCGATTTCATAGCCAACTGTTTGTCTAATTTCAAATTCATTTGGTAAAAAAAGTTGCTCTTTCTTTTCAAGCATTAAAATTTGTTCTGCGAGTCCTGGTTTGTCCTCAAAAAACGCTAAATTTTTAATGTTTTCCATTCGTCCCATCTAACCAACTCCATTTCGTTTTTGCTAGGTTTTTATGTAGAAAAAATTATTTAATGTGGCCAGCCCGTAGTCAGCCGGGTTCAAAATCTGCTCTGAACCTCCGATGAAAAGAACACCGCCACGTCTTAGTGAATCTGCAAATTTTTGATATGCTTGATGTTTTCCTTCTGCCGTGAAATAAATCAGCACATTGCGACAGACAATTAAGTCAAAACCTTTTTCGTAGTAATCCGTCAGCAAATCGTGACGTCGAAAACGAATAGCTTTACGATATTCAGGTAAAATCTGATATGTATCCCCTTTTTCAATGAATGCGCTACGTCGTTCTTGTTCGTTTAATTCTTCCATTTGGCGGCTTTGATATTCTCCGATGACTGCTCGTTTTAAAATAGCTGGTTCGAGATCCGTTGCCAAAATATCATAGTGCCGCGTGCCCACCGAACGTTCCATCATAATTGCTAGCGAGTACGGCTCTTCCCCTGATGAACAAGCCGCACTCCACACGCGAAGCTTCCCGCGACTATCTTCAAGCAGTCTCGGAATCACTTGTTTTTCTAGCACATCCCAACGATTGCGGTTCCGAAAAAAAGCAGAAACGTTGATTGTAATCAAACTAATGAACTCATCTAAAAGCAATGCATCTTTTTTGAGATGTTTGAAAAATTCTCCAAATGTAATATATTTTTTCTTCACGATAAAAGATAAAATCCGCCGTTTCATTTGTGTTTCTTTATAAAGCGTTAAATCTAAACCTAAGTCCCTTTTGACGACACGAGTAAAGTAAAGATAATCCTTCTCCAAATCTGGAATCATTCTTTTTCCCCTCCCCTTAGCTAGGTCGTTACTGACGAATTAATCCGGTTGCTTCTTTGTCGTATACTTTGTCAAACATATTCACGACATTTTTTGAAGCTTGTACCATACGCTGGTTATCCATCAGTTGTACCATTTCCACGCCTAAATCGACATTGGACGTTTCCAGTACACCGTTTTGAATATTCCCTTGTCCAGCTGGTAGATTCATGGTGTTTATTCCATTGACGTGAAGTCTTCCTTCTCCGTCTTTCACTAAGCTGTCCACTTGATCGGCTGAAACAAATTTTGTTCCAAGACGTCCCAAGTATTGATTAGTTTCTGCATTATATAGATCACCGTTTGCTTCGGCTCGGATAGCTGTTTTTTGGCCAACTTGAATCGCTTCTCCTGTTGAGCTGAGTATATTGGCGCCATCTGCCGTCCGCAAAAAACCAAATTGATCAGTATGGAACTGTCCGCCTCTTGAAAGAGAAATCTCACCATTTTTGGCAGTAATGAAAAAATTACTACCTTGTTCTGGATTTGTGTCTTGCATAAAGAAATCTCGGTCGCGGTTCGTAATATAACTTGATCCAGCCGTTAAATTAATATGTGTCGCCGCTGGTCGAACGCCGTAATCAATCGTTCCAACTTGCCTAGCGACAGGACTGTTCTGATAGTTCACCTTATTCCTAGAAATAACTTCACTTGTGAGCTGATCAAATTTAAAACCTGGCGTCTGCGCATTTGCCACGTTATTAGAATGAACCTGAATATGTTGCATATAGTTCATCATTCCAGCTGCTCCAATGTATAATCCTTTCATTCCAGTACCTGCCTCCTATCCGTCCCAACAAATCGTTCTGCCAACCAACGACTTTTTGGTCTGAAAATATTTTCGGTTATATTTTGCCCGTCAGTCATATAGAGTACCGGCAAATTCGTTTCTTGCATTACCGTGTATAAATCACCAATTCGGGTCGTTTCATCCATTTTTGTAATAATAAAACCATCGATTGGAATTTCTGCTAGTTTTGGTAAAATCGTCATCACATCAGCACTTTTCATACCAGAAGAAAATGTAAAACAAGTTAAATCTGGATGAACAACATTCGTATATGCAGCGATTTCACTCACCGATTCCTCCGCCAAATAGTTCCTGCCAACCGTATCAATCAAAATATGATCCACACCGCTAACATACGTCATGTACTGCACAGCTTCTTCCAGTTCAGCAGGGCTTGTCGCAACAATGAGTTCGACGTCAAGTTTATCCGCGTAACCTTGGAATTGTTCTACCGCACCCGAACGGAAAGTATCTGTTGTGATAAAACCAACTGTGCGATTTTGCTTCAAAAGTTGCCAGCCTAGTTTTACAAGTGTCGTCGTTTTCCCAACACCAGTTTGCCCAATTAAAGAAATAATTCGGTGGTTGCTTAAGTCAAATGAATCTTCCACCGCTAATTTTCCTGATAAATACGGGACGAACCAATCGGTAATATCGTCTAAATGAGCTGTTTCCACTTGCTTAAACTGTTTCCGTCCCGCCTGCATAAAGTCCGCCACATACGTATCGCTTATTCCGCGGCTCTTCAAAAATTTCACGAAATCACTGTTTTGCTCGCGTTCCTCACGCATTTTTACAGCAAGCTCGCGGTTTAATGCCGCCAGCTCAAGGCGCATAGTTGTAAGCTCTTCTTCTTGCGTTTTACGTTCTTCAAGGAGTGGCGTTGACTGTGCAAGTTCCGCCCCCGCAGCAAGCATCTCTAGTAGTTTTTCTTTTTTTAATAAATCGTCCGTTTTTGGTCTCGTTTTCACAACTGATTTTTGAAAGGTTTCTTGGAAGTCCATTCGACCATCTGCTATCGCTACTTCGCTCATAATGACCGCCGTCACTTCATATTGTTTCTTAAAAATCCCAAGCTTTGTGACACGTTCATCTGTAATTTTATATGGCTCGTTCGTCACTAAGCGAATTTTTTTATGTATTTCTCGCTTGGAATTCGCCTTAAAAATTTCCATCTTTTCCACTAAATGTTTTCCCATTTCTACGGATTACCTCCCTCATCAAGTTGGTTCAATCAACGCAATTTGCTCCACTTCCGTTTCCGGCGACAGTTCACTAATAGAGAGCACCGGTACATCCAATTGATACCTTTCTAGAACTCGTACAAAGCCAAAACGAAAATCTTTCCGCCTTGTTAAAATGACTGGTTCGCGTCCAGTAAGTTGCGCTTTATTTACGGTATCTCTAACTTTTTGGATGATTGGCAGTTCTTTATCGAGCGCCCAGTTCAGCGCGTAGCCATAATACGGCGTGTTAACAATTTCCGTATCCATTTCAATCGAATCTTGTAAAAGTAGCGCGTAAATTTTGCCATCTTGGTTTTTTGCTTGCTCACAAATGACTTTTGAAATCCGCTCTCTGACAAAAGCTGTAATTCCATCAAGATCATTCGGATAAATTGTTTGTCCGTCAATAATTCCTTCGACAATCGTTGGTAAATCACGAACTGAAATACCTTCTTTCAAAAGTTGTCTAAGTACCCCTTGAATCAACGAATAATCAATTTCTTTTTTCTTAATTTCATCAATTAAAATTTGGTTTTCATCAGCAAGCCCGTCAATTAAATCTTTAATTTGTTGGCGCATCAGTAGTTCATGTAAGTTTTTCCGTAAAACGACATCCAGATGGGTAATTAAAATACTCAGCGGCTCAAGCACCTGATAGTTTTTCATTTGCGCATCTTCCAACTCTCCCGGCAAAATCCAATAACCATCTTCCCCGAAAATCGGATCCTTCGTCGGCTCAGCGTCAAGGTCCATCATCACGCCTGGTGTTTTTAACGCTAATAAATGTCCTGCTTTTAAAACCCCGCTCGCAACCGCAACACCTTTTACTTTAATTTCGTATTTTCCGCGCGGCTGAAAACTTGTATTATCTTTAAAATTAATCCCAGGAACGCCAATGCCTAAATCTTGTAAAATCGATTTTCGCATCAAGACGACTTTATCTTTTGCCGTTTCACCATTCATTTTTTGTTTCACGAGTGCCGCGATATTTAAGCCGAGTTCGACCACCACTGGGAATTTCTCGCGTGCTGCCCCAAATGCTTGATTGTGTTCCGCTTCAGCAGAGCTTGTTTCCGACTGGATAAGCTCCATTTCTTTTTCCAGTTCCAACTGTTCTTTTTTCTTTAAATTAAATTGCGTACGGTAACCGATAATACCAAGCACAATCCCAATTCCGACAAAAGGAATCGCAGGGAGTGGGCTAAATACGCCCATTAAGATAAACATTGCAGCAAGCGTATATACAACCACCGAGTTTTGCATTAATTCTTTAAAAATTCCGACCGCAACGTTATCATCCGAGCCATCAAATACTCGAGTAACAATAACCCCGGCTGACATCGCCATTAGTAGTGAACCGATTTGGCTCACGATACCGTCCCCGATAGTTAACTCCGTATATTTAACCGCAGCCTCTCCGAATGACAGTCCGCCTTGAACCATTCCGACAATTAAACCAAAAACGATATTGACAACAGCTAGCAAAACGGTAAAAAGAACGTCCCCTTTTACAAATTTCCCAGCTCCGTCCATTGCCCCGTAAAATTCGGTTTCCATATTCAAGTATGCGCGTTTTTCTTTCGCTTCCGGCTCTGTAATCAAACGTTGATTCAGATCCGCATCAATCGCCATTTGTTTACCAGGTAAAGCATCAAGCGTAAATCTGGCAGCAACTTCAGCTGTCCGCGATGAACCATTTGCCACAATAAACTGAAAGACGATTAGAATAATAAAAATTACAATCCCAACAACAAAATTACTGCCAATAACAAAGTTCCCGAACTGTTTAATTACTTGACCCGGATCTCCTGTAGTTAAAATCGCCCTCGTCGTAGAAATATTAATCGAAACACGAAATATCCCCATCAAAAGTAGTAAAGACGGAAATGACTTCAATTCATTCCAATCTTTAATTGATGTGGCACGCATGTAAACTAACACTGAGAACGCCAAGATCGTCACAAGCACTAAATCCAACACAAATGGAGGTAATGGCACAATAAGTGCAATAACAAACGAGACCGCAATCAAGATAGCAAAATATTTTTTTATAGCACCTAAATTCCCCATTTTGAAACCTGCCTTTTCTAAGTTTAGAAAGGTCGCTCATATGTTGTTAGAACTTGATTTTGTCTGCGTCCATCAATTCTTTCATCACTTCAATAACATCTTTATATAAATCTTCTTGTATGTATTCATCTGGATTCGTCGTATAGTAAATACTTCGCGCCAGTTGTCTATTCGTAATCATCGGTACCCCGTCCGTATCCGCCACCTGTCTTATAAACAGTGCCAGCTCATCTTCCCCTTTAACGAGCAATTTTGGCGCATGGTCTTTTGTTTTGTCATAGCGCATCACGACCGAGATATGCGTCGGATTATTAACGACAAAAGTTGCGTCCGCCATTTTTTTCGTAATCGAACCTTGGAGAAGACCCCGTGCAATGCTTCGTTGGCGTTGTTTCACTTCCGGGCGCCCTTCCGAATCCTTCATTTCGTCTTTAATTTCTTGCTTTGACATCCGTAAGCCTTTTTTATAATCGTAGCGTTGGTAAAAGAAGTCGAGCAGCCCAATTACTGCGATTACTAGGAATAAAGCTAGAAATTCATTTTTGAATAAAGCGAAAATTTGACTGAGTGAGTAGAGCCAATTTTGTCCAGTGTAACTAATGAGTGTATCTAAGTGATCCCGAAAGCCAATGTAAGCCACATAAGAAAGTAATGTGATTAGAAGTAATGCTTTAACAACCTCGACAATCCCCTTCACACTAAACACACGCTTAAAATAGTTCGCCGGATTCAGTCGTTTGAACTGAGGTTTCACAGCCTTCGCGGAAAACAAAATCCCGACCTGCACCCCGTAGTTCATTAAACCGAAAATAACCACCATCACCATGACAGGCATTAGCACTTTGCCAAATTCCATTAAATAAAACAAACTATAACTTTCCATGCTAGCAAGCTTCGGCGGCTGTTTTAAAAGAGCAACAAATGCTTGGATCGTGTTTTTAATAAACATTTCTCCAAAAAAATAAAGAAGCCCAGCTACAATCAGCAGTGAAAAAGCATTATTAAGTTCTTTACTTTTCGCCACATTACCTTCGTTTCGAGCTTTCTTAATGCGGCGCGGCGTTGCTTTTTCCGTCTTATTATCCTTCGCCAAGCTTTTTTCTCCTCCCTATTTTTTCAGTAAATAATCAAAAAACGACACATATTGTTGAATCATCTCATCTGTCAAATTTTTAAAAACTGTACTCAAGATAGGAACTGCGCACGCAAGGATGAAAATCCCAAACGTAATTTTTATAATAAACGCATTCATAAAAATATTGATTTGCGGAGCGCTCTTAGAGATAAAAGCAAGAATGATATTAACGATAAAAATACTACCCATAATCGGAAGTGCAATCGAAACCGCTGATGCGAGCGCAAAACCAAGCGTCCCAAGCAGCAAATCAATAAACCCTTTTTCAAATAAAATCGAAACCGAAGCCGTAAATTCAAACGATTTCATTAAGTAATAAATTAAGTAATCCATGCCTTGAAGTGACAAGAATATCACTACAAAGAAAGTATCTAAAATCGCAGCAGTAATCGAGTTTTGCGTCCCGTAAGAAGGATCAATCAAGTTTACTTGCGAAAATCCTAAATCATAATCAATCATAAAACCGGCCATTTTTGGAATTACCGCAATAATTTCCACCAATTTCGCCAGTGCTAATCCAAATACCACTTCAGACGTTACCCGGAGTAGCAAATCAGGTAATGTCGTAATACCAGAAACATCGACCCCTGTCGCAACTGGAATAGAGATCGCCATCCCAAAAACAACTTTGACACTGTTCGGAATGTTACGTCCTTTTAAAAGCGGAAAGAAAAATAAAAAACTGGCAACTCGGCTGAAAACAATCACTACAGCAAGGAAAAATTCAAACTCCATGTTTACACCCTAATCATCAGGGGTAATTTGGAAAAGATTCCTACAAATAAATCCGTCATGTGTTCAAACATCCACGGTCCAAGAATAAAGAGCGCCACTACAAAAGCAATAATCTTCGGTAAAAACGTCAGCGATTGGTCTTGAATTTGCATCATCGCCATCAAAATCGCTACCACAATCACGACCACGATACAAATGAGCGACACCGGCAAAATAAGCGCCAGCCCACTATAGAAAAAATCTTGAAAAATTTGCGTAATCGGCGTTAAATTCATTTTGCTACTCCCTTAAAAGTGAATTGTTTGAAAAATCATGTTGGTAATCAGTCCGTATCCGCCAATGAAAATAAAAACAAGAATCTTAAACGGTAAGCTAATGGTCATCGGCGGCACCATCATCATCCCAAGATACATAAGTAGCGTACTAACAATTAAATCTATAAAAATAAACGCCAAGTATATAAACATCCCAGTTAAAAATCCTTGGGTAATCTGTGTCAAAATAAAAGCAGGCATTAAGGCCATAAGAGGTGCATCTTCTTTTTTTGTAACCGGGTCTTCTCCTTCTGCTTTCAACATCATGTTAATATCATGCTTATATGTATTTTCTGCAACATATTTTGTTAGAAGTGGTTGTGTTTCGTCCCAAACTTTTGACGCACTCCACTCTTCTTTTTGCGAGGGTTTATATACATCGTCATACCAAGCTGTAATTAAAGGTTGCATCATAAACAAAGATAAAAATAACGCCAGCCCTACAAGCACTTGATTGGGCGGTAAGTTAGTTGCACCAAGTCCTTGCCTGGTTAAGCCAAGGACAATAATACAGTAAGTAAAGTGTGTGAACATTAATACAATCGATGCAGACAACGAAAGAACCGTGACTAAAACAAAGAGGGCAACACTAGAATTAACCCCGTCTGTCCCATTTACACCAAGAGAATCAAGCCAACTCTCCGCATGAACATTCACGCCGGGCCAAAAGAAAACCAATGAAATTGCAAAAATAACAACAAAAGATACTTGAAACACTCGTCTAGAAGCTATTTTACGCATTTTCCTTAGTCTCCTCTTTCAAAAGTAATTCTCGGAAAAGTGCCTCATTTTGGATATTATTTCCTTTTAATGACACCGTTCGAATATCATTGTTAGAAATAATAGCCAGCACCTTTTCCCCGTCTGCCTCCAGAAGAACTGCACGTAACTGATGAGAGATTAAGAGAGTGTCTTTCAACTTTATTAGGTCATTTTCGCTTTTTCTCGTGCGATTCGCTTGCTTATTTTTCTTAACTAAAAAATAAGAAATTCCAGCAAGTACTGCTAAAAGTACAATAATTTTTAAAAGTGATAAAAAATATTCCATTCAAGTAAGGTAAATTCACCTTTCACTCCCTTCATCAGATTACAAAAATAAATCATTTTTTCAAAATATATATCAATAAAGTGTTTTTTGTAACTGCAATATAAAATTTTACACCAAATCCAGAAAAAATCTATACTTTTTTTAAAAAATGAAATTGTGTGTAAAAATAAAAAAACAGCCAGCGTAACAGCTGTATCAAAGGAAAACTTCTCATTATTCGATTTATATTTTTCTATTTAACTTAAAAAAAGGTTCTTCATACCCAATCCTTTTGACCTACTCGCGTTCCCTTTACACAACTAACATATATTGTTATTATAAAAATAAACAGAAAATCAATAATACTATAGGATAGAGAGGTATGTGATTGTATGCCTAAATCAGAAATAAGAAAATTACTTCAAGAAATCAAAAAACAAGTAGATGAGCCGGGGAATTCATCTGCTACTGAAATTAAAAAAATGGCTTCAGAAGCTGGCATTAACGAACAAACTGCCGAAGAAATCTACCAATTACTCACTGAATTTTATCAAGCCGTTGAAGAACACGGTGGAATCGAAAAATATATGCATTCCAATATTAGTTGGTTAAAAATCGAATTAGAACTACTTTCTGCATGTTACCAAATTGCTATTTTAGAAGATATGAAGGTCCTTGATATTTCTGAAATGCTTAGCCTAAACGACTTGCGGATTTTTCCAAAGACACCAAGCCAACTACAAAACACCTATTACAAACTAAAAAAAGAGCTTATCCAAGTAGAAGATATTCCGAAAAACAAGCCAGGGAGAAAAAGAAAAACACAAAAGAATACTAAAAAAGAAAAAACCAACATTTTCGGAAAAGTCGTTCCAGCTGAATTTAAAGCGCCAACCTCCATCAAAGAACAAATCAGCTACGACAAATCACGCGAAAAAAATCTAGTTGATCTACTTTCCGGCGTCAAAAGCAATGTTCAACTTTTAAGCGAAAATCAAGGTGAAGAAAATAACGTATATGACTTACTTAAAAGCATCTACTCACTCTCTTCCCTTGCAGTACAAAAAGAAGAACTCGACAAAAAATATCAAGATCTTCAAACAAAATATCAAGAGTTGGAACAAGAAAACTCCTACTTAAAACAACAAAATGAAACAATGACAGACTCGTTCCATACACTAGTATTACAAGTAGCTGATTTTGCTTATGCAAGCGACTTAGACCAGATCCAAGCGCTGCCACTTTTCAGTCAGCAACTCGTTGTAACACTTAACCAACTAGATGTTTTCAAAGAAAATTATAAGCAAATGTAAGTTATGAAAGGGGTGTTACGATGTATATCGAGATTTATACAGTAAATGGTGAATCAATTCGTCTTGATGACGACGCAAAAATTAATAACATCAGCATCCACGAATTATCCAAAGCAGACCTAAAAAACCTTTTTAACGAAAAATGTATCGAGTTAACGAAATATGACTTAACTTACTTTATCAATACAAATCAAGTGAATTGGTTCCTTGTAAGCGAAGGAATCCATTAAAAAAACGAGCTAGAATTAATTTCTAGCTCGTTTTTAATATTTAAATATCAAATTCACTATCTACATCACCGTATTGGTTTGGTCCATCACTTTCAAGACACATAAAGACAAACATAATAATGCTACCAACAAACGGAATTAAATCAAGCAATAAGTATAAACCACTTTTCCCTGAATCATGTAAACGCCGAACCATCAGGCTAATTGTCGGAAGTAATATTGCTAGTAAATATAGCCATACAAGAACCATCATAAAGAGCGCCCCACCGCTACTCGCAATACCCGTTCCCCCAAGAGCACTTTCCATAAATATAGAAATGCCAAAAATAAGAGCTAAAAAGTATAATACTGCAAAAATAATAACATTCCAAACTACCACATACCAATACGCTGACCGCGGAGCTCGCCCACTAAAGTTAACGTAATTTTTCCAAAATGACTTATAAGCTTCTAAAAATCCCATATTTCCTCCTATGTATAAAAATTTACTGTTCTTCTATGAATATACGTCCGCACTTACTTAAATAAACTTTTCATATATATATTCATAAAATCCACATATAAATCTATAAAAAAGTTAAGTGTTAGTTTTAGCTCGTTTTTCTTTTAAACCTCTGATTTATGATAGACATCTCCATATTGGTTTGGTCCATCACTTTCAAAACACATAAATATTATAATAATAATGGATCCAACGACTGGAATTAAAGCAAGGAAAGCAAGATAGCCACTTTTCCCAGTGTCATGTAGTCGTCTTACAATAAGGCTCGTTAGTGGGACTATAGTAGCCAACCAGTACAACCACCGTAGACCAACAAGAAAGAACATAACTACGATTCCAGCAAAGCCAATCCCATCTATCATTGATGAAGCGCCAAAAATAGCTGCCATAACACGAAGAGGTACAATAATCATCAGGTTCCAAACCACTACATACCAATATGCAGAACCTGGTGCACGACCACTAAAATTCACATAATTCTTCCAAAATGACTTATAAGCTTCTAAAAATCCCATATTTCCCCCTGTGTAATTAAATTTAGTTATAGCACTAAGGATATACGCCACTTGTATTTTACACAAGGTTAAAATTAAAAGATTCATAAAATAGACACATTTCAACTCACAAACAAAATTAGGACTAATGGCGCAGGCCTTAAAACTCACTAATGGCAAAAATCCATTTCTTAAAAATCCACGAAAAAAACACTTTTAAATTATAAAGTTTCTCGTAGTTCCTAAAAATTAATTAAAAAATAGATACAATTTAATCTTTCAAAGTAATTCGTGGTATGTATAAATGAACGCCGTTTTTATAAGAACGTCTTTTATTGTATGATTTATACTACATTGCAATTTAAACGCCTCTATCTGTGATAAATTCTGAAAGTGGATGCTTTCCCAAACATCCATATCTTTGTTCACTTAGAAAATCCCCAGTGGCATTTATAAATATCAGTAAATGCCGAACACCTCGAACTTTCCCTTGTTTGAGGTGTTTTTATTACTATCTTTTACTAAGTTGTTTTCTTTTCTTCTTTTGCATAAAAAAGGCTCACTAACAAAAGCACTTGTTTTATTTCAAAATATTTTAAGTATTCACTTGCTATAATAAACCCATTTATTTCCTCAACTGTGTACCTCTAACCTCTGTAACATCGCATGTTCCACAACTAAAAATAGCCTTCATCTAATAGTACATTTTTTTAAACATATATTCTTTTATTGAGTGGAAAAAGGACTAAAAAGTTAAAACAGCTATTAACATCAATGTTCCCAGTATGTTAAAATTACTCAAACTTAAATCACCTCTTTAAACTTAAATAAAAATCAATTATGCAAAAAATACATATAAATAACAAAAAATAGATAGGAATAATAAATACAAACATTCCCTCATTAAAATTAATTATGTTTTGGTTCTCCCATGCTAGAAACATAAACAAAATGTCTAATAAGGCTAAACTAGCAATTATTATTTTACGAAGCTGTATACGATTTACAAAATACGCATAAGTAAGTATACACAAACATAAACCAATAATTATATAGCCCGGTAATTGATTATCATCTAGTTTAATGCCAATCCCCCTACCTGTAGCGAAAATAAATGACAACAACCAGAGAATATTAAAACAAGATAAAATAACTAGGGTAGTATAATATCTTTTATTCATATTTTTCTTTCCTCCATTTCTCAGTAATATCCCCGGAAAAGTAAAAGTGGAACAAAGATAGATAATGCTAAAACGATATAAAACCACCACTTACTAAATAGTTTTAAAAACTCTCCCCCTCGAATAAGTGCTACTAATCCACCAATCAAGAGGAGTGGAAAAGCTAAATACATAATAAAAAACATATTTTGTGACAGTACTCCACCGATTGCAGCACCGAGCATTAAAACACCTCCAAGTAGATGGTGCTTACGAACAAACAAAGAACCTACTACTCCAGAAATGGAAAATATGCTCGTTAATAAAATGGATAATAACCAATAACTAAAATCTATATCACCTATATCTGGTATCGTAAATCCCAACATAGTAGTTGCCGCTAAAATTCCAAATATCCCCCCACATAAGCCTAAACAAAACTCTGCAGTTCTTCCTATATTTTTGTTCATTTTTATCACTCTTTCCAATTATTTACCTATGATATTTAATAGGTTCCAACTTTATAAGGTTTAAAATTATTCGTAAATAGATTAGGTAAAGCGTTTGGAAGAATACTTGTTAAAGCCGCAGAAAATCCTTGTATTACATTTGCAGATCCGCTTCCAAAGTAAAAGGATTGGAATACCATTTTCGAGCAGTAATTAGGACCCGTTGTGAGTATTCCAGAAGTAAGCCTATAAGTAATATGGCGATTTTTAGTATAACTATGTGTGCTACTCCAAAATTTGGCGTCTGCATAGTCTGCACACTGCTTAGCCATCGCTTGGTTTGGCATTCGCCATAATTGAATCCATTTCGCAATGTGTGGAGCAGATGAAGCACCTTGTTCATTGGATGTACCAAAAATCCAGTTTTGTTTAGTGAATTGGTGGTTATTATTTGAAATCCCACCTATGAACCAACTTGCGAAATTTTGGCTCCCAGACATTTCTAAAATATAATTATCAGTTGTTGCAATTGCTGCATGCCCAGCTCCACCGCCAACTATTAGTATGTCTCCTTTTTGGATTGCTGCTTTCAACCTGTTTCCGTTAGAAGTAGTACTTCGTTGTTCTATTTTCAACTCAGAATTCGCATGCCCCTCTCCATCAGGAAAAGCACCATAATTATAACTTTCAGAAAACCATTCGTCATAAGAATCACTTGTATTAAATTCACCTTTCAGTGCTGAATAGGTAACCTGGTTTGTTTCATAATTTTCTTTAAACGCATCATAAGGATATTGTTTACTCGCTATCTTTCCCTCTGCTATCCCTTTTTGGTATAAATAGGCAATCTTTTGATCAGACTCTTCCGCAAATACTGTTCTGCTTAAACATTGGCTAAGAAAACAAACACATAAAAAAACAAACAACCATTTCTTCATCTTTTCCCCTCGCTCTCTAGTTTATTTTGCTTACTTATAGAATAGAACCTACTTATTTTGTAATGAATTATGCACAAACGCATAGTAACATGGTATTTATGATTGGTTATTATTTAGTGTTATAAATGATACACTGCAAGAAATACAGAAATACATTTTATATCTAGTACATTTTGGAATAAAACGTATTTATTATTGATTCCGTTAAGGTTCTTTTAGTGTGTGATTTATACTACATTGCAGCCCATTAGATTCAAGCAATGATATATTTTTGAAGTGGTGATTTCCCAAACACCCATATGTTTTGTTTACTTGAATTCCCAGTGGCATTTACAAATATTAGTAAATGCAAAAACACCTCGAACTTTCCCTTGTCCGAGGTGTTTTTATTACTAGTTCTTATTAATTTGTTAGCAATTCTTAAAGCTTAAGTGTTCCATGTATTTTTGGTAAATAGTATTTAGATTAATATTCCGTTTTTCTATTCGTGTTCAATGTACTCTTAGTTCTTTATTCCACTCAATTCTGAGAAGATTTTATCTACTACACTTTTCTGCCCCTCAACATAGCAAATATATTTCCAAAAAAAATACTCCTAGTGGCTGCTAACAACCGCTAAAAGTATAAAAGGGAGTTTAAGGTAAGTAAAGACAATCCACTACAAAAAAGGGAGAAAAAGTAATGGCATTGTCATTGCTTATGGTTATATAATACCCGTCTCACCCAATCCAAACCCTTTTTTTGTATTAAAATTAGATGACGAATTTAACTAAAATGCAACAGAAACCAAACTTCTATCAATAAAAGATTACAACAAAAAAGCACTTGGATAAAAATTTCTTTCCAAGTACTTTTTTAATTTACGATTCCTTATGATTTTTATACCATTCTTCTGCTTTTGAAGTGGCAATTGGGATGGCGCGGCTTTCTGAGTAGCCATCTTTTAATAGCGCGTTGCCGATTTCAATTGCCTTTTCGCGTTCGGTCTTTCTTAGATTTTTCCACGAATCAGGATAATCATTTTTTGTCCACGGCACGACCTCTCACCTCGCTTTTAATTAATAGGAGCTCCGCCAGTAATTCCGTATACTTGCCCAGTCGTATAACTTGCTTCATCTGATGCTAGTAGTACATAAGCGCTCGCAAGTTCCGCGGGTTGACCTGCTCGTCCAAGTGGCTGATTTTGACCAAATTCTGGAATACTATCTTGTGGTTGTCCCCCAGAAATTTGTAGCGCTGTCCAAATTGGACCTGGTGCAACTGCATTAATGCGAATTCCTTTTTCACCTAGTTGAGCAGCTAAACTTTTCGTTAATGAAATCAAACTACTTTTTGTCATTGCATAGTCAACAAGGTGAGCACTTGGTTTAACGCCTTGAATGGAGGACGTTAAAATGATACTTGCTCCTGCTTTTAAGTAATTAAGTGCTTCTTGAATTGCGAACACAACAGAGAAAACATTCACTTCAAATGTGTCACGTAATTGTTCAGCTGGAAGTTTTTGAATATCTAATTGATATTGCTGTAGTCCAGCGTTTAGCACTAGAATATCTAGTCCACCTAACTCGTTATAAGCTTTTTTCACTAACTCTTTCGCTAAACCTTCTTTTCTTAAATCACCCGGTAATAAGACACATTTCTGTCCAGCTTCCTCAACAATCGCTTTAACTTCCTGTGCATCTACTTCTTCATCCGGATGATAATTTATCGCGACATCAGCACCTTCTCTAGCGTAGGCAATAACCGCAGCTCGACCAATTCCTGAGTCGCCCCCTGTTACAAAGGCTTTTTTCCCGGTTAATTTGTTCGCACCTTGATAACTTGATTCGCCCGTATCTGGCACAGGTGTCATTTTACTTTGAAGCCCTGGGTAATCTTGCCGTTGTTTTTCAAATTTTCCCGTATGGTATTTGTTTAATGGATTTTCTTTATTCATCATAAAACCTCCTATATTTTTGCAACGTAACCCATTACTAGATAGGCTACGAAAATTATTAAAATGGCTAATATAAGTATCCACCAAATATTAGCGCTAAGTTTTCGCTTCACTTTTTTATTTCCCATTTTCATTCCCCCCATTACTTTATGTTTTCCCTCCTGTTTTACGCTAAAACGTTTAACATCAAATTGAAAAAGAATTGTAGTAAACATGAAAAAAAGAGAACGGAAACCCGCTCTCTCTTTAAAAAATTTCTATTAACTTCTGAGCCCTCGTCCTTTATTGATTAAATACCAACAAATCGAGTACAGAACGACACTAAATACAACAAGAATGGATAAAGAAATTACTACTGGTACATCTGTAACGCCTAGGAAACCGTAGCGGAATCCGGAAATCATATAGACAATCGGGTTCACTTTAGAAATTGCTTGCCAGATTGGCGGTAACATCGAAATCGCGTAAAATACACCACCTAGATACGTTAACGGTTGTAATACAAAAGTTGGAACAATGGATACATCGTCAAATGATCTTGCGAAAATCCCATTAATAAGTCCCGCAAGTGAAAATAAAATTGCTGTCATTAAAAAGGTAATAATACCAATCGTCCAAGAATGAATGTGAATCGGCACAAACACCATCGAAATAAGCGTAACAAGTGCTCCAACTAGAACACTTCTACCAATCCCACCAATCAAAAAGCCCCAAATAATAATATGGGTTGGCACTGGCGCAACAAGAATTTCTTCAATATTTTTCTGAAACTTCTGCGAGAAAAAGGAAGACGATACATTGGCGTAAGAACTCGTAATAACAGACATCATAATCAGCCCAGGAACGATATATTCCATATAGGAAAAACCGTTCATATCACCAATCCGACTACCAATCATTTTCCCAAAAATAATAAAGTAAAGCGAAGTTGTAATGACTGGCGGCACAAGTGTCTGCACCCAAATTCGCATATAGCGGTTGGTTTCTTTCGCCGCTAAACTTTTTAACGCTGTAAAATATAGATTAAACATGTTTCTCCCCCACTTGATGTTTTTCTTCTGTAATTTTCAAAAACAGTTCTTCCAGGCGATTCGATTTATTACGCATCGAAAGCACTTTAATGCCGTGTTCGCTTAATTGTTCAAAGATATGATTGACCCCTTGATTTCGTTCGACCTCAACAGATAACGTTTGTTTATCTTCAAAAACATGATTATAGCCCGTAATTTCGAAAGTTCCTTCATACGGTTCTAAATCAAAAATAAACGTTTCAAACTGTAATTTAGAAAGTAGTGATTTCATGCTGGTATTTTCAATCAACTCCCCAGATTGAATAATACCGATATTACGACAAAGCATCTCTGCTTCTTCTAAATAATGCGTCGTCAAAATAATCGTCGTACCACTTTCATTCAACTCTCTTAAAAACATCCACATCTCACGTCTAAGCTCAATATCCACTCCAGCAGTTGGTTCATCTAAAATGAGCAACTTCGGTTCATGCATGAGAGCACGTGCAATCATCAAGCGACGTTTCATCCCACCTGAAAGCATCCGCGCACGTTCATTCCGTTTCTCCCACAAATTCGATTGCTTTAAATATTTCTCACTACGTTTAATGGCTTCCTTACGAGAAACACCGTAGTATCCAGCTTGGTTAACAACGATTTGCTGAACCGTTTCGAATGGATTGAAGTTGAATTCTTGCGGCACAAGCCCGATTTGTTGTTTTGCCCGAACAATATCTTTATCTAAATCATAGCCAAAAACGCTCACTTCACCTGATGTTTTATTGACAAGTGAGGTGATAATACCGATAGTCGTTGATTTTCCAGCACCATTAGGACCAAGCAGTGCATAAAAGTCCCCTTCTTCTACCGTTAAATCAACACCGCGCAACGCTTCGACCCCAGTGGAATAAATTTTTCTTAACCCTTTTATTTCAAGTGCATAAGTCATGTAATTGCTGTCTCCTTATAAATTATGATTCCTTTATTTTAGCACTTATTCGCCAATAAGAAAAAACAATCGTCTTCCACGTAAAATAGTGCGAAAAGACGATCATTTTTAATTAATATCTGCTCATCGTTCTTCTTGATACCCCTAAAATTAGCAAGAACCAACCGACGACAAAGCAAACGCCACCGATAGGCGTAATCGCACCTAAAACGGATACTTTGGAAATACTTAACACATATAAACTACCCGAGAAAAAGACAATTCCGATTGAAAATAAAATTGCTGCCCAAGCGTAAAGCCGGCTAGCTTGTTTTTCCATTAATATTCCAACGATTAAAATGCCAACTGCGTGAAACATTTGATACTGAACGCCGGTTTCCCAAGTACTCGCATAACTTCCAAGTACATCTTTTAAAGCATGCGCCCCAAAAGCTCCAAGTAAAACTGCTAACCCTGCAAAAATGGCTCCAGTAATAATTGTTTTCTTCATAGTTACCCCCTAAAAATCAAGCAACGAGTCTCCATTCGCGCCGTCTTCTAACTCTATTTTCTTCCCGTCCATACTTGCGATTTGCGCTGGTTCTGTTGGCTGAATAGCAATCGGTTCTACAGCCGCAGTTGTCTCATCACCTGTTTTTGCAAGTTGAACAAGAAGCATCAAGCCATGCAAATGCTTATCTTGACTTGCTTTTGTTGTTGCTGCTCGTGCTTTCGCTAATTCACTTTCCATTTGTTCAAAAATCTTTGAATCTGCAATAATCATTTTTCCTCAACCTCAATTGTTTTAATAACGCGCGCTGGGTTACCGGCAACGACGACATTATCGGGGAAGCTTTTCGTTACAACTGCGCCTGAAGCAACCACGACATTATTTCCAAGTGTAACCCCAGGATTAATAATTGCCCGACCACCAATCCAAACATTATCGCCAATTTCAACTGGTTTACCAAGCTCTAGCCCACTATTACGTTCTACTGGATCAAGCGGATGTGTTGCCGTATAGATATGAACACCTGGCGCCATCATACAATTATCACCAATATGTACTTCACAAACGTCTAAAATCACACAATCAAAATTAGCGTAGAAATTTTCGCCAACATAAATATTAGAACCATAATCTACGCGAAAATCTGGTTCGACGTAAACATTTTCTTTTGTTCCGCCGAATAGACGCTTAAGCACGCTTTTACGAGACTCAGAATCCATTGTATCGTTAATCTCTCTGCAGAACTTACGCGCACGACTTCTTCCGTGTACAAGCTCTCTGTCGCTAGGATTATACATTTCTCCTGCAATCATCTTTTCTAGTTCTGTCTTCATCCTGACACATCCAATCCACGTTTTATTCTTATCCATTATAACCAAATGAAAGACAGAAATATAGTAAAGTAATCGCATCTCCCAAAAAACTACGCGCAGCTACCTTTTGTGCATTTTTCTTAAAAAAATGATATTCTAGTGAGGTAGGTAAAATTGGGGAGGAATTTAATATTATGATTAAAGTTATTGCTTCAGACATGGATGGCACATTACTTAACTCTGATATCGAGATTGCACAAGAAAACGTCGAGGCAATCGAAAAAGCCCGCGCCAAAGGAATTCATTTCGTTCTTTGTACTGGGCGTATGTATGACGATGCAATGGGGTTAATTAATAAAGCTAATTTATATGCACCAGCTATTTGTATGAACGGTGCGGAAATTCGCGATGAACACGGCAAAATAATTTTGCAACATCCGATTGATAGAAACTTAGCGCGCAACACTTACAATACCTTGACAGAACTTGGAATGTATACTGAATTCTTTACTGACATGGGTCCGATCACAACAGATAAAGCTCGTGGCAAAGAATTTATGATTGAAATGCACAAACGCATCCACCCAGACGTTCCAGCAGAAACTATTATGGATAAAGTAGAAGAACGCTTTGAGTCAAAAGACGTACACGAAATTCCTGATGTAGAACGCATTTTAGGCAATGAAGATTTAACGATTCTTAAATTTATTTCCTTCTCTTCTGATAAAGACATTCTTGCAAAAGCCAAACAAAAATTAGAAAAAGATTCCGAACTATCCGTTACATCTTCTTTCTCTGATAATATTGAAATCACCCACCGTGAAGCACAAAAAGGTATTTCTTTACAATATTATGTAGAAAAATTAGGCGTTACACTTGATGAAACTTTTGCAATTGGAGATAATATGAATGATATTTCGATGTTAAAAATGGCTGGTTATAGTGTAGCCATGGGTAACGGCGAAGAAGAAGTCAAAGAATTAGCAGAACATGTAACACTTTCCAATGATGAACACGGCGTTGCAGCAGCCATTTATAAAATGTTAGAAACAAATGACTAAAGTTTATTTTTAGGAGGAAACACTAATGACAATCAAAAAAACATTAACTATTGCAGGATCTGATTCAAGTGGTGGAGCTGGCTTACAAGCAGACTTAAAAACGTTTGAAGAATACGGCACTTATGGTTTTAGCGCAATCACAACTATTGTTACAATGGATCCAGACAACAACTGGGCGCACGGCGTTACTCCGATTGATGCGCAACTTGTTCGTGAACAACTAAAAACAATCCTTTCTGGCGGCCCTGTTGACGCAATGAAAACAGGAATGCTTGGTTCAATCGATATCATTAAAGCAACTCGTGAAGCCATCGACAAATATGATTTAAAAAATGTCGTAATCGACCCTGTTATGGTTTGTAAAGGCGAAGACGAATTAATCCAACCAGAAAACGCCGAAGCTATCCGCGACCTACTGCTTCCAAAAGCAACAATCACTACACCAAATCTATTCGAAGCAGGCCAATTATCCGGTCTTGGCAAATTAACTACATTAGATGATATGAAAAAAGCAGCGAAAAAAATCATCGAATTAGGTGCTAAATACGTAGTTATCAAAGGCGGAAAAGCCCTAGAAAGCGATAAAGCAATTGATTTACTATACGACGGTAAAGAATTTACTGTTTATGAAGTAGAAAAAATCTCTCCAAGCCACAATCACGGCGCGGGTTGTACTTTCGCAGCCGCTATCACAGCTGGACTTGCAAAAGGTTTAACGGTTGAAGAAGCTGTCGCAAAAGCAAAAGACTTTGTCACAGCAGCTATCAAAGGTGGATTTGCCCTAAACGAATTCATCGGTCCTGTTTGGCATGGTGCTTATAATAAAGCCGAAAATAGATAATACAAAAACCGTCCATTGTTTGGACGGTTTTTTATTATAATAAAAGTTAGGAGATGAGTTCGATGAAAGTAAGTAAATCATTTGAGGTATTTGCAAAAGAAGCTCCTGAAGTACAATCAGCCTGGATGGAAACCGTACATAAGTTAGATGCCGCAAGCAAGCTCGATAAAAAAACAGAAGAACTAGCTTATATTGCCGTTATGGCCGCCACTCGCCTCGAAAGCGGGCTCCCTTTCCATGTGAAAATGGCAAAAACAAACGGTGCGACGCGTGATGAGATTATTAGCGCCATTCTCGTTGGTTTACCGGCTGTAGGAAATACTGTTATAAGCGCCCTGCCTGTTGCTCTGGAAGCATATGATGAAGTTTAATAAATAACTCAAAAAAACTTAAGTGAATTCACTTAAGTTTTTTGTTCTTGCTATTTCTTTCTAAATAGGAACCATGCTCCCAAACAAAGAACCCCACCTAAGATAGCTTTCGATTGTGTATCCCCTGTCCTTGGAAGTTTCGTTGTTTTCTTGATAACAATTTTCTCTTTGGGTTTATGCTTACTAGGCTTAGTAGGCGTCTCAGCTGGATTTTCTTCTATAACAATTGGCGCTTTTTTCGCTTCTACAATATGCACGATAAACGTTACTGGATCAGCTGGGATGCCATCTTCATTTACCGCATTCAGTGTCACAGTATAGCTTCCCGGCGTTTGCCATTTCACTTTATCTGGAGCATCGGAAGTAATAGCTGAGTTATCATTAGTCTCTGCGCGGACATCTTTTAATAGCTCTGTTTCATTTTTAATTATCGTGGAATCATAGGTTACTTCTGGATCCACAGTGATTATTGGCGCTGGACTTTTTAAAATACGGACGATAAATGTTTTCGCTTCCGCTGCCACGCCATCTTCATTTACCGCGTTCAACGTAACTTCATAATCGCCTGGCACACCCCATTTTACTTTATCATTCATATTAGAAACAAGCGGTGAACCATCATTTGTTTGCGCATTTACTGCTTGAAGGAGTTCAGCTTCCGTTTTAGTTACTGTTTTCGGATAGGTTATTTCGGGATCCACAGTGATTATTGGCGCTGGACTTTTTAAAATACGAACGATAAATGTTTTCGCTTCCGCTGCTACGCCGTCTTCATTTACCGCATTCAACGTAACTTCATAATCGCCTGGCACGCCCCATTTTACTTTGTCGTTTATATTAGAAGTAATCGTCGAATCGTCATTTGTTCGCGCATTTACTTCATTTAGTAATGTGCTCCCGTCTTTCGTTACTGTTTTATCATAGGTTATTTCTGGGTCTACCGTTATAACCGGTGCGGGATTTTTGGAAATCTTAATCGTTACAGGAACTGGGTCTGCTGCTTGATTATCCTCATTTACCGCGGTAATAAGAACTGGATAGTCGCCAGGAACACCCCATTTCACATTCGTTAAATCACATTTTATATCAGCTGGAATATCTGTTTTTGCTTCCACATCTTCCAAAAACTCTTCCATTGTCCGGTTCACTGTTTTACTATATTCGATTTCAGGAAGTGCGCTAATGACAGGTTTTTGGAGTGCTTTTATTTTGTATAAAACATCATTTTGGTAGCCTTGCTTTATTTGAATACTTAAATTATCCGCTGTTTCAGATAGTTTATTAGGAGAAGTTACCTCTAATAATTTATATTTATTAGTATTCAAAAGGGAATCATAGGCATGTTTATCCACGTTTTGCACGGAATTATGTAAAAAAGGTTCCGTTATTTCAAATTTACCATCTTGATTGACTTTTCCCGGTGTTGTTACAGTACTATAATCATCAAAAGTAACCGGATTGCCTAACTCATCCTCAAAACGCGTCGTTACTTTTCCAAAAAAAGCAGCTGTCATTTTCGTATCAGCATTATTCACCGGATAGAATTCTAATGACTTTGTAGCTGATGATACAGAAGAAAGACTAACCAAGTATGGATCTGTTGTTCCAGGTTTCCCGTCCACATTCGTATCAATATCAAAACTAACACGGGTTTTAGTAGAAATCCCTTTGAACGGAATAGTACAATTCATTTGGAAAATAGGACCGCCTACAAATGGAGTTCCAACATCATATGTAATCGTTCCGTAATCCACCCCTGCAACACCAACTCTATAAATCTCCTTCACTTCGTCCCAAACTTCAATTTTAATATTTTGCACATTTCCAAGCGGAATGCGTTTTCCAAAAAGCGGATACGATACTAAAATTTCTGTTTCGTAATTCACTTTACTACTCGGCTTTTCATATACTAAAATTGCATGGTATAAATCACCACTTTTTTTAGTAAAATCTTTTATTCCAACTGGTGGCCAGTCACTTGCCATATTTACGTTCAATTCTACACTGCTCGTCCCAATATTTTTAAAATTTTTCGCAGCTCCACTGTAAGAAAGGTTTATAACGTTTTTATCGCCATGAGCCGGCATCACCTGTATTTTAAAACTTGCATCAAAGCTTTTTATAAAAAAAGACTCTGAATCTTCTGTAAAAACAAAGTGCAATGTTGGCGACCCATTAATTTTTTCTACAGTAACTTTACCAACTACTTGTTCGTTAGTTACCGCTGTTGGGTCAACATCCACTTTCAAATCATAGGCTTTCTCTGTAGAGAGTAAAGCATCAGATGATAAAGTAATATTAAAGTAGTCCCCTTTTTGGAAAGAATTCCCTCCAAAAGCTACCTCTAAAAAATAATTGAGCTTTTCATTATAGTTTTCCTTCGCCGTTACGTTTTGACCATCTGATTTATAAAAACTGACAGATTTAATGAGATCATCTCTCTTATTATTACCGTCTGCTTTTGCGGACCAATCCACCGGCACTAAAATTATCGAACAAATTACACTAAGCGCGATAATAATATGTAAAATTTTCTTCAAATACATCTCCTCCTTTGTAGTATGGTTTTATCTGTCTCAATTTCCCCCGTTTTCTTGCGTATCCTTGTATCTAACTAAGAACAATTATACCTACAATGAGTCCCATTTCAGTCCATTAATATAAGCAATCCCATCTTAAATGTGACTAAAAATCAACAAAAAGTATCCCAAAGACAACATTTTCTATTTAAATATAAAAAAACAGCTATTCTCTATTTAAAATTAAGAGAATAACTGCTTTTCTTGATTTCGGTATAACCATTTCATCTCAACACAAAATTCAATCGTTACTAGAAGGATTTTCAAAAACCGCAATCGCTTCTGTCAAAATAGATAACTCTTCCTCAAGTAGTACTCGTTGTTTTTTAAGTTCCTGCGCTTGCAAGATATTTAAGATTTCGTTCGATTCAATATTATCATCATTATTAAATTTTTTTACCCATTTTCCAAAAGTTGAATTAGGGACACTAAATTCCTGACAGATACTATGCTTCGTTTTCCCTCTGCGATATAAAGCAACCAAACTTTTTTTAAAATTCTCGTCATATTTTGCTTTAGCCATAAACCTTCCTTCTTTCTCTTGTTAAATATCATAAAAAAAGATGCAAATAGATCTGTTTTTTTCATTTCTAATATATCAAGTTTTCCTAACATTTTTTCATAAAGTCCTAAAAATAGGACTTCTTCCGCCCAATTTTCTATGCTACGATTTAAAAGTAAAATGGCTGTTAAACTCCTTGGCACACCTCTTAGATGCAGCCCTCATCTAAATTTTTAAACAGAAGGAGTAACTTGAATGGTCGGGTATGGAAAAACAGTGAGAGATATTCGCACTTCTAAAGGAATACATCAAAAAGATTTATACGATAATATCATTTCCAAATCCTTCGCTATCGAATTTGAAAAAGGAAAGCACGACATCACACTAACGTTATTTGAAAAAATTTTAAAACGGATGAATATGGACTTGGATGAGTTCTTTTATATCCACAGAGAATTGTCGGTATCAGCTGAGAATAATTATTTATGCATGAATCAAGAGCGAGGAAATATATACGACCTTGCGAGTTTGGAACTATTATATAGCGAGCTTTCTAAACATAATGGCGAATTAGTTGAGGTATGGAAAGCATTTGTTCGTTCGCAAATTAAATTAGTCAAACATCTTTTTAAATATCATGAATTTACAGTAGACGTCATTACACCTAAAGATAAATGCACCATTCAAAAGTATTTGTTCTCGATTGACACGTGGACACTTGAAGAACTCAAGATTTGCGCTAACTCCATCTATTTTTTTGAAGAAGATTTACAAATTCAATTTTTAAATCAGGTTATTAAGGCGATTCATCCTTATAAAAACTACGACCGGGCCAGACGTGTTTTATGTACACTTTTAATTAATACGATTGAAATGTTTATTTCGCGCGGTCAACTATCCTCTGCTAGTAAACTCATCATCCTGCTAGACTCTTTATGCCTTTATAACGAAAGCGCCTTTTACCGAAATATCTCCCATTTTTTAAAAGGCTTAATCAAAATGCAAAACAATCATATCCAAGAAGGTTACAATCAAGCAAAAAAAGCCATTCAAATTATGAATGACCTTCGTTTTGAAGAAATTGCTTATTTATATGAAATTTTATTAGATCAGTTTATCAGGTTAAAAGGTATAGATATTGTTAAGAGCTAGCTTTCTAGCAACCACGATTCATTCATACTTTTGTCTTTCCCAAAATGCTTCCCGTGAACATCAATGACTGAGTGCCATTCTTTACATAATTTATGTGGAATATTTTCGGTTATCGGCATAAATTCTTCCCGCATTTGCTCGTACGTCTTATATTCACCAAAGCCCAATCTAGTAAATAGTCGTCTGGCATATAAATCAGCAATAAAAACATTACGTTCAAAAATATACAGCAACATTGCATCGGCCGTTTCTTCCCCAACGCCTTTAATACCTAGTAGTTCTTTGCGCAAATCTTCTGTTGAATAAGACTTAAATTTATCCAAACTAGCACCGTGACCAACAAACCACTCGATAAGCGCTTTAATATAAAGACTTTTTTGTTTATAAAAACCTGCTGGATAGATTAACTCTTCAAGTTGCACCGTATCCATCTTGGTTAGACTATCTAAATCTAAATAAGGTGCGAGATTGGCTAAAGCTTGGTTGGCATTTTTCTCTGTCGTACGCTGAATTAATATCATCGAAAGCCAGTCAGCAAGACGATTGTCATCTTCCCACCAATCTTGATAACCATAAAGCTCAACTAAATTATTTAAAACCTGCACTTTTTGCTTATTTATATTCAACCGTTATCACCTCTCACTAAAACTAGCCTATTAATTCTTTCACTGTAGCATAATATTTTGCTAATATCTATTATCGCTAATCTTTCAAATTGAACAAAAAAAGAGAAAGCATTCACATGTTTTCTCTTTAAGTAATCTGTTTTAATAACGTACCTGTTCCATCATCCAATAACCCGGAATCCGTCCTTATTCCCTATCATATCGGGCATTAATTCAAACAATTTCTTACTATTATCAGGTTTATTTCGAACAATTACTTGCATAAAATAATCATGCGCCATCAATGTATAACCATGTTCTTTTGATGTAATTGCGTACCCTTCCACATCATTTTCAGAAATAAACAGCCATCTCCACTGATACTTTTCACGGACAGCTTCTCCATACAGAGACCCTAAAATATAACCAAGTTCCTCCGCCAAATCGAAGTCCGGTGAGGTATCTTTTAAATATTTGGCAATTTTTTCGATTCGCTCTTCTGGAGTTCCGTCAGTTTCGAGCATCACTTCGCCCTCTTCTTTTAAACGGATAATTTCTGCTTCTTCCGCTTTTGTTAGTTCTCGCGCAATAATCGACATTAGAAACACCCTTTCCTAACCCATTATAACTCAAAAGTTCAATCTTTCGCATCCGATATGTTCGTCATGTATAATGAAAGAAGTACAGCAATTTTTTATATTTAGGGGGCTATTTTTTTCATGGAACACAATAAAGAAAAACTTACAAAACCGACATCAGACAAAAACTATTTTTGGCCGATAATGATCATTTCATTTGTTGCGGTTGTAGTGATTTTACTACTCTTCTTCTCACCGATTGGGTATCAAGGAGCAGTACATTTCGACATTACTATCTTCCCGCGAATGAACGCCATCTTTAATAGTTTTACCTTTGTATTTTTAGTTATTGCACTTTGGGCGATTATAAAAAAGAAAAACATTAAAATGCACCGTGGCTTCATTTTAGCAGCATTTACATCAACTTTATTCTTCTTAGTAACTTACTTAACGTTCCATTATCTCTCAGCAGAAACTTCTACGTTTGGCGGAACTGGGATTATCCGTCCAATCTACTTTTTCATTTTAATTACACATAGTTTCTTAGCGGCAATCGTTGTTCCACTAGCACTATTTGCACTTGTGTGGGGCTGGACAATGCAAATTGAGAAACACAAAAAAATCGTTCGTTGGACTATGCCAATTTGGCTATATGTCAGCTTAACTGGCGTACTCGTTTACTTATTTATGGCACCGTATTATTAAATAAAAAAGCATCAAATGAGCTCTTAAAAACAGCCCATTCGATGCTTATTTTTTTACGGAAAAACTTTTTGTAATTACATTCTCTTCAACGACGACTCCGTGAAGTTCTCCGCCAAAAACGGCGCCACCATCAATATCAAGCCGGGTTCTATCTTCAGAGACCCATATTCTTGCACTTCCATCGCTATGTAAATTTTGCACCGGAGTATGTCCAAAAATAAAGACTTTCCCAGTTTTATTTTTCCCGAATAAAAATGGTTCGCGAATCCAGAAGAAATCGCGCTCCTCGGTATCATGCCAGTTTGGTTTAGAAAAATCTACTCCCGCATGGACAAATACATATTTACCTTCTTCATAATAAAGTGGCAAATGGCGGATGAAATCAATGAGTTCAGAAGCTTCTTCCTGTACGCGTTTAGCTAATCCTTCTGGCGTCATTTTTTTATCTAACGAGTCAGCGATTAGAGATTGGATTGTTTCCATCCCACCTTGGCTCAAATAATAATGCATTTTTTCAGAAGGGTTATCTAAAAAATCGAGCAACATTTGCTCATGATTGCCTTTTAAGACTATCACTTCGGTTTCGTCTGCGAGCTCTTTCACACGCCTAAGTACCGCCGCTGGATTTTCACCGCGATCAATTAAATCACCTACAAACAAAAGCCGTTCTTGCTCTTTATTCCAGTTTTCTAACAACTCATCTAAAAGCGTAATTTCCCCGTGCACATCTCCTACAGCAAAAATTGGCTTCATCGTTATACCTCCAAACCTACGTAAAAGAAACGCCCTTTCGCTAACATGACATTAGCAAAAGGACGTCTTTTCCTTATTTGGTATTGCCTTCTACTTTTTTAATTTTCTTCTCTACTTCAGCGATTTCGTGACGTAATGCACTTAATCTTACTTCAGCAGCATTAATTGGTCCATTTTGAAGTTGCGGGTCTTCAAACTCCCGTGTTTCGCTTAACGCTTCTTGATATTGTTGTCGCAATTCAATTAATCGATCTTCTAATTCTCTTAAACTCTCATGGGCCATATGCGCCACCTCCAAATTATTCATATCATATAACGTTACTTTTCCCCTATTGCTAGAAAATTAATCCTATTTTAAACATTTTTTTATCCCGCTCCATATTGCTGTATTAGTGCCTAAAAGTATGCTATTTTAAAAGTAGGTATTTTTGCTATTATACTTAAAAATAAATTAA
This sequence comes from Listeria sp. Marseille-Q6474, assembly GCF_946902005.1. Lineage (NCBI taxonomy): Bacteria > Bacillati > Bacillota > Bacilli > Caryophanales > Listeriaceae > Listeria > Listeria sp. Marseille-Q6474. Next base: position 1,001,706 of record NZ_CAMPPS010000001.1, read on the forward strand.
AAAGGAGTTTTCATTATGATGACTATTTCACAAGTAAAACAGACAGCTAAAGAGTCGCTACGTGGCAACTGGGGTATTGCCATTGGGATATTTGTTCTTGCATGGTTAATTGAAACCGTTGGCGGAGGGGTACTTGGTTGGATTCCTGTTGTTGGCTGGATTGCCCTATTTCTATTAACTGGACCACTTTATACGGGGGTTGCTTGGGTATACTTAGCAATTAGCCGCCGTGAACAACCAGATGTTGCTTATATGTTTAGTGGTTTTAAACAATTTGGACGTACGTTTTTAGCTTACTTGCTCATTTCTATTTTCACATTCTTATGGAGCTTATTACTAATCGTACCAGGAATTATTAAAACATATTCCTATTCACAAACATTCTTTATTTTACGCGATAATCCTAATATTTCAGCACTTGATGCTATTACAGAAAGCCGCCATATGATGAACGGGCATAAAGGTAGACTATTTGGTCTTTCCCTTACATTCCTACTTTGGTATTTAATTCCTTTAGCAGTAGCAATTGCAGGTACTGTAATCGTTGCTGGTGGTATGGCTACTACTTCTTATACTGCTGATCCTGCTGAAGTAATTACAGCACTTGCTGCTGGAGCTACATTTGGTGGACTGGTATTAATACTAGCTTCATGGTTACTTACACTTGGTATTTCACTTTATGTTTATCCGTATCTAATCACTTCTATCGCTGTATTCTATGATGATTTATATGCAGCAAGCGAAGGAACTTACACCCAAGAAACAGTTATTGTAGAAGAAGAAATTGATCCATTTGGTACAAGAGAAACTGATCCTTTTGTAGAAGATACTCATCCAGAGGGATTTGGACCTGAAACAAAGGTAGAACCTGAAACACCAGAAGTTCCGAAAGCACCTGAAACAAAAGTAGAACCTGAAGCTCCAGTAGCTCCTGAAACAACGGTAGAACCCGAAACACCAGAAGTTCCAGAAGCTCCTGAAACGAAAGAAGCACCAGAAACTCCTGAGACTCCAGAAGCTCCTGAGGCTCCAAAAGACAATAATGAACCAAAATAAAGTAACAGCTGGCGGACTGGAATTTCTAGTCCGCTTTGCTTTGCCAAATGATCGTTCAACAATAAATGAATTAATGGTAAATACTGCGCGCTGGCTAAAAGAATCGGGTTCGACCCAGTGGAGCGATATTTTACATGGATTTGATGTTCATAATATTGAACAACGGATTGAGCTTAGCGAAGTTGCACTTTTTGAAGCGGCTGATGGAAAACTAGCTGGAGTAATGATTATTAGGAAAACGCCGAGTGACTGGGATACGGATTTATGGGGTGATAGGCATGAACAATCAGCTTATTACTTACACCGAATAATGGTATCAAGGGATTTTAGTGGCATTTCTTTAAGTAAACAAATGATTAGTTTTGCTGAACAATTGGCACTTAACATGTCTGTTCCGTTTGTTCGGTTAGACTGCATCAAAACAAACGAAGCCCTTAATCAAATGTATCTGCGTTATGGATTTATGTTTTCTGGTGAGAAGAATGGGTTTAATTTATATCAAAAAGAGCTGTCACAAAAGTGACAGCTCTTTTAACGATACGCTTGAATTGTAAGTTCAGCAAACATTGATTTAATTGTCTTCCTAGCCATTTCGGTTTTATCTTGTGCGAGTAGCTCATATATTTGGCTGCTTTTTTTATTGGTCCATTCTCTAATTTCGACTGATTTAAAAATATTAATACCATCCGAAAAATGAACCATTTGAAAGAAAATATCCTTTGCGATCTTCACTTGATATGGATTTTCAGCAAAACTAATTAAACAAAGAATGAAACGATGATGGGCATCAAAATAACTTTCAACATCCGTTAAATAAGAAAATCGTTCCATCTCTTGTAAACGTTCGTGTAGTTTTTCTATATCCATTACTAAACTGAAGTGCCCTACTTTTGCTATTGCTGCATCAACTAAAATATCGATGGTATCCATTAATTGCACGTAACGATCTGACCCAATGAGCACATCGTTTAACACTGCTCCACTATTTTCGTGATAGCTCACAATGCCTTGAGCTGTAAGAGTAGCAATCGCTTTTCGAAGCGGGGACCGGCTAACTCCGAATTCAGCGGCAAGTTTTTCTTCAGCGAGATGCTCATTACGGACTAAATCGCCTTTTTTAATCTTTTCAAGAAGTAAATTATAGACCATTTTATCCAACGTTTTATATTTATTTACCATCAAGTCTGCCCCCTATTCGCTAGTAATTATATCATAGAAATATTTTTAGTGAATAAGCTTGCTTCGTTTTGCTTTTTCGGATAGTTTTGGTACTACTTTGTCGAGCGGTTTTTTGAGTAGCAAACCTAATGCAATGAACAAAATGGCAAATCCAGCAAGAACACTCATGTCAATCCAAACAGTTGGCATATAAAGTCCGCCTACACTTTCCCGGATTAAACTAACGGCATAAGTGAACGGCAAGAACGGATAAATCGCTTGGAAAAATGGCGGTGAGACTTGAATTGGGAAGTTCCCGCCCGCTCCTGAAATTTGTAGTACTAACAAGATGATCGCAATCCCTTTTCCGACGTTATTAAATAAAGAAACGAGTGTGTAGACAATCGTCATAAAGACCACGCTGATAAACATGCTAAAGAGCACGTGGAGTAAAGGTTCGGCGATGGAAACACCGAGCAAGAAGATGTTCCCGAGCGTAACAATAAGGGCTTGCATTAACCCGATGGATAAGAACGTTAATAATCGGCCGAAATAACGATGGTAATGGCTGAAAATCCCCGCTGGCACCTCTACATCAACACGTAGTAATGAAATAAGTAAGAGTGCCCCAACCCATAAACAAAGTGCTGTATAAAATGGCGAGCTTGCCGAGCCGTAGTTTGGAATCGGGTAGTAACTTGTTTCTTTTAAATTAACCGGGTTCGCAATAAAGGAACTATCTTTATCGGCATCATTTCTTAGCATTTTAATAATACTTTGCAAATCGTAATTTTTATCGAAATCGGTAATTTTATTGGCGGCATTATTAATTGCTTTTTCAAATTCTGGCAGTTCTTCTCTGGAAAGATTTGCTGCGATTTTAACGGCTTTTTCGAACTCCGGCATTTTTTCTTGGATAAGATTGGATGCTTGATTTATTTCTTTTTCGAGTCCTGGTAAATCATCGCGAATGAAGTTAGCTGCTTTTTTGATGTTAGCTTTTACGTTTGGATAATCATTTTGATAAAAATCAGCTGCTTCATTAATACCTGCGATAATTGTATCTAGTTTCGTATTGATAACCTTGGTTGCTTCATCCAAAGTTTTCTGGATTTCTGGCAGTCGCTCTTGAAATTCTTTTAAATACGTTTGCCCAGTTTGCAGTGTTTCTCTGGAATCTTTCAATACTTGAGTGATTTCTGGGATTTTTGCTTGCAAGTTTTGTAGTAATTTTTGGCTGTCTTTTAAGTCTCCTTGAATTTGATTTAAGCCGGTTTTGATTGCTGGAACAATTTCCGAATCATAGTTTGCTAAAATTTGATCTAATTTTGCGCTAACATTTTTGGCTTGTTCATTCAATTGATTTAAAAGTTCCTCAGCTGGTTGTTCACCATTTTCTAGTGCTGTGCGTACTTTTGTGATTGTTTCCTTTTGTGCGCCTAGTTGGCTATTAATCGTTTTTAAGTTTGCGATTAAATCGGTAAACGGCTTATTCGGTAAAGTTTCATTTAAGCTTTCTAAAGTTGCAGTTTGTTTTGTAATCATTTGTTGTAAGGAATCAATATCATTCTCCATTTTCTTCAGTTCGGAAATCGCCTGTTCAGAGTTGATAGAACCATTTTTGATTGCTTCAGTTACTTGGTAAATATTATCTGCCATTTGCTTCATTAGCGTTAAGTTTTGTTTAATAGCAGGCGCTAACGTATCAAACGACTTATTAATTTCGTCTGCAAAATCGGATACTTTATCGACATATCCACTACCATTTTGGGCGATTTTTTCAACTGTTGGAATCGCTGCTGTCGCTGTATCAATCACATCAAGCGCCTTACCAGATTCATTCACCGCGTCATTGACTGTTTTTTTGATCGTTCCGAAGTTTTCATCTACTTCTTTTACTGACTGCGCGATTTGTTTGATTTCTGGGATTTTCTTTTGGAGCACAAGAATATCTTGACCAAGTTGATCGATTTTTGGTAGCTGTTCTTCTACTAATAAAACGTTTTCTGTCGCTTTATTTAGTTCTGGGATTTTTTCATTTAGTTCGACAACCTGATTTGCTTTCGTTTTTAGTTCAGGTAATTTGGCTTCAATTTTGACGGCCTCAGCACCCATTTTTTTAAGTTCTGGTAAAGCATCTTGTACTTGGAATACTTTGGTTTTTAAACGTCTAATTGTCGGTAACTCGTTTTCAAGATCAATTCCTGCTTTATTAAACTCTTCTAAAACAGCCTTACTCACCGTGCCCACAAACTCGGAACTAATTTGATTTACAATAGTTGTTGCTCCGCTTTCTGTCATTTTCGGCGCGATAGCATTGATTTTTTCATTAACCGAGTAATCAATTGTTGGTTTTTTGACGTTATCACTTACAACCGAAACCATATCCTCTGAGAAATTTTTCGGAATATGAATCGAAGCATAATATTTTCCGCTTTTTACGCCTTTTTTCGCTTCTTCTTCACTAACAAAAGTCCAACCAAGTTTTTTATTTTTCTCAAGGGTTTTCTTAAGCTGATCCCCAACGTTCACTTGTTGAGGCTTTTTTCCCGGTACGTCTACTTCTGCGCCTTCATCATCAATTGAAACAGCTACTTTGATTCCTGATGTATTGGAATAAGGATCCCAAAGTGCTTCAATATTAAACCATGCATATAATGATGGCAAAATAATTAATGCAATAACTAATAATAAAGCTAAAGGCGCTTTAAAGAGACGGCGCCAGTCTAAAACAAATATTTCGTATACTTTCCGCATCAAAAGCACCTCCTGTATTTAAGCAAATCATTTTAGAAATACTATCTAAATGTACGGATAATATACAAATTCACTAATTTTTGCATTACCTCTTTTGCTAAGTCATATTTCTTTTCTACCATATAAAAAGTTAGTTGTTCTAATGTATCCATCGTTTCTTCTTCCAAAAGCACTGGTATTATTTTAATATCTTTTTGTGCTTTATTAAAGAAATCACGCTTCATTTTCCTTACAATATCTTCTGCATAACTATTAGCTAGTTGCGCGACAAATTGTAACAACCATTTACTCAGCAAAGATAGATAAGCATCGACATTTTCTTCTTTTTGAATGATTCTCATCTCTTTTAGTAATTCATTGCCTTGTTCTGGTTTATAAGTTAAATTTTTACTTTTACATTTTTCAATTGTTTGCACGACGAGAATTTCTGCCATTTCAAGGAGTTCGATAAAACGTCCAGCGCTCATGCTACTTTCGATAACAATTGCCCCCCGGTTCAGTTCGTATTCGATTAATTCTTCGGATACTAAAACCGCAATTGCTTTTCTGACAGGAGTTCGACTAATAGATAATTCTTTTGCAATACCCGCTTCTGAAATATGTTGACCAACATGAAGCTTTCCGCTGAGAATTTTTTCTTTGATTGTATAGTATGCTAATTTTTCGTATGTTTGTTTTTCCATGCTCATCCCTCGTTTTCTATATATTAAAAGTATTTTCTACGCCAAAAAATCACTGTTACCCCCGTTGTAATTAATAGCGTAAATAAAAGAATTAATGCAAACGCGTGCTCATTGTGCATAAATGGCAACTTAATATTCATCCCGTAAACACTCGCCACAATAGTTGGTAAAGATAAAATAATGGTAAAAGATGTTAAAAACTTCATCACGATATTCAAATTATTCGAAATGACAGAAGAAAACACATCTGACATGCCACTAATAATTTGCGTGTATGTATCTGTCATTGCTATTGCTTGTTTATTTTCAATAATAACATCTCTAAGCAAGTCATGGTTATCTTCCTGTTGCATAAAATGTTCCACATCTTCCATTTTATCGAGTATTGCTTTGTTCGATTGAAGTGCAGTTGCAAAAAATACTAAACTTTTCTGAACCGCCATAAACGCATACAGTTGTTCATTTTTCATCGACTGTTTAATCTGTATTTCTAAATTATTTGTTTGTTTGATGATTTGATTTAAGTATTTGAGGTAATAATAAGATACAGCATACAATAATTTTAACAAAAATTGTTTATGATTCGTCGTATCGTATGTTTCTAGTTTCATCGTACGAACATCTTCTAATATTAGTAAGTCGCGTAAAGAGATAGTGACTAGATACTTTCTCGTTAATACGATACCAATTGGCAGTGTTTCGTACATCGTGTAACCAAGTTCATCCTCCGATTCATACGGATAGTCGACAATCACTAAGGAGTGTCTTACATCTTGTTCTGCTCGTTTTAATTCTATTCTCGAGCGCTCCTCTGAATCAAGTGCATCTAAGATATAAGGTTTTGGCACATCCATTTCTTTACTTAATTGCTCAATTTCATCTTCTGTCGGAGCGGTTACTTTCACCCAGCAACCATCTTCTAACTCGGATAATTGCTCCATTTTTTCATTTGTTGTTTTAAAAAATTCAATCATCTGTGTATCTCCTTTCTTCTAACTTCTTTACAAAATATTTCATTTATGTTACATTATTATTAATAATAATTCATTTATGACAAAGGAGCGATGAAAATGGAATTTATGTCAATGATACTTACAGGAATTGTTTTAGCAGCAATAATCTCAGGACTTTCTTTTGTAGTTGGTAAACTTAGTGGTTTATCTTGGTTTTGGATTGCGTTTTGTGCAAACAGCGGTTTCTTTATTATTTTCATCACTGTGCAAAATTCATTTCCAGATAACGCAGCCGTAGCCCTTTCGTATTTAAATCTTGGAATTGGCGTCGTTTTAATTGCTTTAACGCTTTTCCAATCAAGCAACTGGCTTTTCAAGAAAACAATGCAACGTAAACATTAAAATAATTAATCTAATCTACCTTTCCCTTATTATCGCATCAAAAAACTGTTTAAGCTCATTTTTCGCTTAAACAGTTCTTTTTTTATTTAAAGTGTATCATAATTCCATTTGAATCGGTAACTGAAATCGTTTCGTCAAATCGTTTTACTTCATAACCTTGCTGCTCTAGATTCGTTGTTATCGCTTCTTTGTCTGGTGTGATAATTGTAAACCAAGCTAGCCCGACTTCATTCTCACGACGATTTTCCAAATTGCGTCCAGCCCACATATTTGAACCGATATGATGGTGATAATCGCCTGCTGCAAAAAATCTTGCTGATGGTATTGCTGTCGTTAAATTCATACCAAGCGCTTCTTTATAAAATTGCTCTGCCTTGTCTGCATCAGCTACCTGTAAATGTACATGCCCGATAATTGTCCCACTTGGCATTCCAGTGAAAGGTTTTCCAGTTGCGCTTTTTAATAAATCATCCACATCGACTTGCTCTGTCACCATTGGTAAGTTTCCAGCGCTATCACGCATCCAACTATTTTTCGGCCGATCTGCGTAGATTTCAATGCCGTTCCCTTCAATATCATGTAAGTAAAGCGCCTCACTATAAGCATGGTCCCCCGCTCCGTCAATCGGATAACCTGACTGAGCTAAATGCACGAGTACATTTGCTAAACTTTCTCGATTTGGTAATAAAAATGCTGTATGAAACAATCCAATCCGCGGCACTTCTGGAACAACTGCATGGTCTATTTTTTTAAGAACAAGCAACGCCTCATCCGAACCTGGCACTCCAAGCCTTACAATCCGATCATTTTCTTCTAATAAAGTTAAACCAATTACTTCTTGATAAAAACCTGCCATCTCTTTTAAATGACCTACATTTAAGACAACTTCGCCTAATCGTAATTTTTCACTAATTTCCACCATGTAAAAAACGCTCCTTTTATTGTAATACATTCATTACAACACAAGGAGCGTCCAAATACCAATAAAACGACTTACAAAAAGTAAGTTAATTATTTTTTAAGTAATTCACTATGTTTCCTACCATATGCAAAGTACACAATTAATCCGATTACAAACCAAATCCCGCAAAGAATCCAGGTGTGAACAGATAAGCGACTTATGAGAAATGCGCATAATAAAAACGAAATTATCGGTAACACAGGATAAAATGGCACTTTGAAGCCTGATTGTTGAATAGATTTATTTTTACGTAAGAAGATAATCCCGATGGACACCATCATAAATGCTAGGAGTGTTCCAATATTGACTAATTCAGCCAATCTATCAAGCGGTACAAGTCCACTAATAATCGCCACAATAACTGCAAAAATCCAGGTGTTTTTGACTGGTGTTTGATATTTTTGATTAATTTCTGCCAGTACTTTTGGTAATAAACCATCACGACCCATCGCAAAAATCAATCTTGTAGCCCCGTAGCTCATTACTAAAATAACAGTAATCATACCAACTACAGCTCCGAGTGATACGATACCAGCCACCCAATCTTGATTAATCACTTGCAAAGCATAAGCCACTGGATCAGTAACATTTAAATCCGTGTATGGTACCATTCCTGTTAAGACAGCAGAAACCGCTACATATAAAATAGTACAAATAAGTAACGACCCTATTATCCCAATCGGCATAGTTCGTTGCGGGTTTTTCACTTCTTCTGCGGCCGAGGAAACTGCATCAAAGCCTAAATAAGCAAAGAATACGAGTGCAGCACCGTTCATCACACCACTAATCCCAAACGGCATAAATGGTTGCCAATTATCTGGTTTCACATAAAACACGCCAACTACTAAGAAAAGTAAAATAACGCCTACTTTGATGGCTACCATAATTGTATTCACACGCGTTGACTCTTTTATTCCGAGTGTTAATAAGAAAGCAATCACGAGAACGATAATAATTGCAGGTAAATTAATAAATGTACCTACTTCTGGATTAAAAGGCCCAGATACTGCTTCAGGAATGGAAATATGAAAACCTGAAAGTAACGCATTTAAATAAGAAGACCAGCCACTTGCAACAGATGCCACAGCTAGCCCGTATTCTAAAATAAGTGCCCAGCCAAGCAACCAACCGATTAACTCGCCAAAAACGACATAGCCATACGTATAGGCGCTCCCTGCAACCGGAACACTGGATGCAAACTCTGAATAACACATCGCAGCAATCGCGCAAACAATCGCGGCAATGACGAAAGAAAATATAATCGCTGGTCCAGCATTTTTCGCAGCTACAGTCCCAGGTAAAATAAAAATCCCAGTTCCAACAATCGCTCCAACCCCTAGTAAAGTTAAATCAAGCGGTCCAAGCGTTTGTTTTAAATGTGTACTTCCGCTTTTATTATGCATTAAATCTTCTATCGGTTTTCTTCTAAATAATGAATTCATTTTGTCGCCTACCTTTTTACGATCTTCTAAAATAGTATACTTTTGCGCTTTAAAGGTCAATAGAATTGTGAAAAAAAATACAAAACTAATTATAACTTCCTAAAATAGCACCTATTACCCAAATATATCTGAATCATCTTTCATGATTTGCACTGTAAGCATGATTAGGCTAAAATTAGAGAGAATGGATTTGTGCGTATTCGGCACAAAGCATGCTAGAAAGAGGAATTCAATTGATTTTATTTTATTTTTTATTAATTATTAGTAAGTTCACTTTTGCCTATTTCCAGATTTTTAAAGATCCCAATTTCTTGGCGCTAGGAATGGACCTGCTGTTTATCGTATTATTACTTGGGCTAATTCATTTATTTGCTCCGGTTCGTTCTCACGTTTATTGGTATGCTGGAATGTCTTTATTTATCGGCATTCTTATGTTAGTTTGCGTACTTTATGCCCGCTTCTATAATGAAGTTCCTACGTATCATAGTTTCTCACTTATCGGAGAAGTCGGTGTCGTAAAAACAAGCGCTACTAGTTTACTTAGTGGAACTGATTGGCTTTACATCATGGATATTATTTTACTTCCATTTATCCTCTACTTTAGCATAAAAAAAGGCCATGTTTTTCCATCATTCCGCCTAACTAAACGTATTTATGGCGTATCGTTTTTAAGTACTTTACTTGTGCTTAGCGGATTTACTTATTTTATGATGCAACAAAATATCATTAGCGATTCGAAACGAGCAAAGCGGATGGGAATTTTTACATTTAATATTAGTACTGCTCTTGCTGGAACTGATCATGTTAAAGCCGCAGACATTACCGCCAAAAACGTTCGTGATATTAAAGGCGTGGATTTAAAAGAAAAACCGGATTACTTTGGAGCTGCGAAAGGGAAAAACCTGATTATCGTGCAATTAGAATCGTTTCAGCGGAACTTAACAAATATTAAAATTGATGGACAGTCAATCACTCCAACGCTAGATAGTTTACAAAACGAAACAATGTATTCCAATAAGTTTTTCCAAACAGTTTCTAAATCCAATACAGCCGACGCAGAATGGTCTGTTTATACATCCACTTTCCCAAGCGGATACTACACTAATACCCAAACTTACGGTGACCGGGTCATTCCATCTATGCCTCGACTACTTGGTAAAAATGATTATACAACGTCCACTTTCCATACAAATGACGCTAGTTTTTATAATCGAGATGAGTTTTATCCGGCAGTTGGTTTTGATAAATTTTATGATCGTAAATTCTTTGGCGATGAAGACGTAATTGGCTTCTCTCCTAGTGATGAAGTATTATACAACAAAGCGTTCCCTATCCTAGAAAAACAATATAAAAACAATCAAAAATTTTATGCGCAATTAATTAGTGTAAGTAGTCATATGCCGTTTAATATCCCCGAAGAAAAGCAAGAAATCAACTTACCGAGTGATTTAAAAGATACAGAACTTGGTAATTATTTTGAAGCGGTTCATTACGCGGATAAACAACTCGGCGCTTTCATTCAAAAATTAAAAGATAGTGGCATTTGGGAGGATTCAGTAGTCGTTTTCTACGGAGACCACCATATTATCAAAACCGATCAACTTCCAGAAGAACAGAAAAAATACGTCAATCGTTCTACTGAGCTTAAAGCAGATCCAGCAGACGATTACCGTATCCCTTTCTTCCTACATTATCCAGGAATGAAAAACCCTGGCGAAATCAAAAATGTTGGCGGTGAGATTGATATTATGCCAACTGTGATGAATTTATTAGGTATTAATACAGGCAATCAAATAATGTTTGGTACTGATATTCTCAATTCAACAAACAATTATGTTCCTGAACGATATACTATGCCTGAAGGAAGCTATTTCACTGATTCTTACATGTATCAGCCAGACGAAAGCTTTGAAACCGGAGCAGCAACGAATTATAACGGAACAAATAAAGAACTGTCAGATGAAGTGAAGAAGCGATTCGAAACAAGTCGCAAACTCTTGCAGTATTCTGATAGCTACGTAAATAATCTACCGTTACGCGACGAAGACAAATAAAAAAAGGAAGTATCCAATATCATGGATACTTCCTTTTTTTCATTTAGGTAAAGCTGCATTATGTTCGTTAAATTTTTCAATGCTTTCGAGTGCGAGTGGTTTATTCATCATTTGTAAGAATAAATCATAACCAATCGTTACCGTGTCCGCCCCACTCGCTAATGCTTGCATAATTTGGCGGCTGTTTTTAAAACTTGCCCCCATGATTTTTACATCTTCAAGACCTTGTAAATCTAGAATATAGCGCAATTCTTCTATCGTTTTTGCTGCATCTAAACCACTTACTTCCATGCGATTGTAATACGGCGCTAAATAGTCTGCCCCAGAAAGAGCCGCAATATAACCTTGCTCAGATGAAAAAATGGCCGTTGCTAAAATAATCGCATCTGGAAACTTAGCGCGAACTGTAGCAATAACTTTTATCCCGGCTTCATGGGCAGGGATTTTCAAGCCAATAACAGTCCCTTCAGCTGGCTTAATTTCTTGAATTCTCAGCACGTCTTCCCAAATTTCTTCTTCTGTTAATCCCGCTGCTTGGACAAATACTAATTTTGCTGGAATGTGAGCAATATGGGTTTTTCTGGGCTGATTTTCTTTCAGTAAAATGGTTGGGTTCGTAGTTACACCCTCAAAAAACGTAAATTGAAGCGCTTTCTTTATTTCCTCTAAATTCCCCGTATCTAAAAACATTTCCTCACTCCTTTAAAAGTTTCCTTCTCAATTTAAGTGTAGAAAAGTTCTAAGATGCAGTCAATCATTTCATGGACCCAAAGTTGTCGGCGTTTTTGTGCAACTAAAAAAGCATCTGAGTCAGCTCAAATGCTTTTTGGATTTTACTTAGTCTTTGGTTCTTTTTTCCAGTTTTTTCGTTTGAATTCAAAGCGTTCCATCCAAGGCCGACCTTTTTTCAGTGCGAAATAGCCTACAATGACGATGAATAAGGCGCCAATAATATCAACAATTATGTCTGTCATCGTATCTTCTAGAGCCGCTCGTCCAGTTAGTGGTGTACCATTTGATAGGTTGTAGCGTTGCATATTTAAGTTCATAATCCCGTCAAAAGTATATTCATACACTTCCCAGAAAGCGCCCATCGTTACAGCAAAACAAAATGCAAAGACAGCGATAAAACCAGGCTTCAGTTTCATGACTACTTTATCATTCGCGTTTAACAAGCTAACGAACGAAAAGCCAATTGCTCCGAGCATCGCCCCACTAAAAGTATGTAAAATTTTATCCCAGTGTGGCACGGTTGAATAGAATTTTTGAACGGTTCCAAGATAAATCGAGCCATACAAAAAAACAATAAACAAAATATAAACAAGTCCGGGTATTTCAAATTTGAAGCGTCGTGCGATAATGGAAGGCAATAACAAAATAAAAATTCCTAGTAAAATTTCAAATAGTAAAAAGATATAATCCCCTCGTAATGTCACATGCGGTCCAGTTGCTGGTTGCTTTATTGGTGCGTTAAAAATTTCATAGATAGTAAAAACGACTGAAATTCCCATTGATGCGAAAACAAACAGCGCTATCCATTGTGTCCAGTTAATCTTTCTCATGCACTCATCTCCAATCTATCATGCAATACCCCTTTTTTTCTAAAAAGAAACTGCTCATCTATCTTAGACTAGAGATAGACGGGCAGTCAAATGAATCACTATTTCCGGTTGGACTTAAGTAGTCTAAGTCCGTTTAAAATAACTAAAATCGTGCTTCCTTCATGTCCCACAACCCCAAACGGTAGATTGATTACTTGAAAAACGTTCGCTGTTATTAAGAGCAGAATCACAGCAATGGCAAAACAAATATTTTGCCAACTAATCCAGTGAAGTCGTTCGGATAACGTGTAGGCATACGGGATTTTTTCTAAGTCATTTTTCATTAAAACAACATCTGCTGTTTCCATTGCAATATCCGTTCCCTCGCCCATCGCAATGCCAACAGCCGCATGAGCAAGCGCTGGAGCATCATTGATCCCGTCACCAACCATTGCCACGCTTCCATAAGTCACCGATAGTTCTTTTAAAACATCTACTTTTTTCTCAGGCAAACATCCAGAAACAACCCTATCCATACCAAGTTCAGCTTGGATTGCAGCGCCAGTTTGTGCATTATCTCCAGTCACCATAATTGTTTTAATACCTTTTGCTTTTAGAGCTTGAATGGTCCGAATCGCCTCAGGTCGGCAAGTGTCTTTGAGCGCAAACATCGCAACGATTTCGCCTTCTTTAGCGACATATACAATCGTTTTCCCTTCGCTGGCAAGCCTTTCAAACGCGCCATTTGAAAACTTGACAGCATTTTCCGCCCCAACGTAACCGGCTTTACCGACTTGCCAAGTTTCGCCTTTGTAGCTAGTTTGCACTCCCCAACCTGGCACATCCGTTACTTCTATTTCTGTTAATTTATCCGTTACTTCGATATCTAATGCTTTGGTGATTGCTGCGGCTAATGGGTGCAAAGACTGCCGCTCCATTGCTGCCGCCACATTTATTACTTGCTGTTTATCGATGTGTTCTTTAAATATTTGGTCTGTTAGTTCAGGTGTTCCGTTTGTCAAAGTTCCCGTTTTATCAAATGCAATTGCTTTTACACTGCGCAAATTTTCCAAGTGTACGCCGCCTTTGAATAAAATTCCGTGACGCGCTCCATTAGAAATAGCTGCTAAAGTCGCTGGAGTCACCGAAGCAACTAGCGCACAAGGAGAAGCTACAGTAAGTAAAACCATTGCGCGATAAAAAGTTTCATTCCAAGACCAACCTAGTGCAAAATGCGGTAAAAACATCATCACTAAAACAAACAATAATACTGCTTTAACATACGCATCCTCAAATCGCTCAATAAAACGAGCGGTTTTTGAAGGTTCACTTTGGGCGGTTTCTACTAAACGAATAATCTTGCTAAAAATCGTATTATCAAAAGTTTGCGTTACTTTAATGGTGATAGCACTGCTGACATTAACTGTCCCACCAAATACTTCAGCATCAACAGTTTTCTCAACTGGAACCGATTCACCATTGATTGCTGCTTCATTCAAAGTTGTTGAACCACGAACAATCACACCATCAATTGGAACACTTTCCCCAGGTCGAACGAGTACTTTATCATCTAATTGCAAATCTTTTGCAGCTACTTCTTCAACATCACCATTTGGAAGAAAACGAAAAGCTCGTTCCGGTTGAAAAGCCATTAATTTCGTGATTTCGCGCTTACTTTTATTCGTCGTATACGTTTCTAATGCCCCACTAACTGAGAAAATAAAAATAAGTATGGCGCCTTCAAACCAATAACCAATAATCGAGGCCCCTGTAGCCGCTAATATCATCAAAAGCTCTACATTAAGTTTTTTCGTTTTAATAGTCGCCGCTATCCCTTCCTTAGCTTGTTCAAACCCGCCAATAACAAAGGCACTCAAGAAAATCACCGCTGTCCAAAAATCACCGACATCATTCCCGATTAAACAACCGACAATAATTAAAACCCCACTAATACCAGTCGTAACAAACTGCCAATTCCGCTCCATCCAGTCTTTCATAATGCTCATCCTCTCCAAATGATAATGATTCCCATTACCCTAAAAAACACAAAAATCTGCTTTCGCAACTGCGAAAAACAGACTAAACAATAATTATTATAATTAAATTTTAAAGGAAACATCCTTAACTCACTTGTTATTATAGCACTTTTTAAAAATCATATCAAACTAATTGATAAAATTCATTTCTAATTGAGAATGAATTTCACTATCATTATTACACATAAAAAAACACTTGAGCAAAAAGCCCAAGTGTCTGTTTACATTAAGGTAATTGGTTTCCAGCCGCACGGTAAATTTCGTACCATTCTTCGCGACTAAGTGTTACGTTAGAAGCTTTTGCAATATCAGCGATTCTTCCTGGGTTCATTGTACCAACCACTGTTTGGAAGCTTGCTGGGTGACGCTGTATCCACGCAACCGCAATTGCCGAATTAGTCACGCCTTTGTATGCAGCAATTTTATCGATTGTTTTGTTTAATTCAGGGAATTTATCGTTATCTAAGAAAACTCCTTCAAAGAAACCATATTGGAACGGAGACCAAGCTTGGATAGTCATATTATGTAAGCGACTATATTCCAAAATCCCGCCATCACGATCCAGTGAAGGATCAATCGTCATATTTACGTTAAAACCAGTATCAATCATTCCTGTATGCATAATACTAAATTGCAGTTGATTAGCAATTAATTCTTGGTCTACGTATTTTTTTAGTAATTCGATTTGACCTGGGTTTTGATTACTTACGCCGAAATGACGAACTTTCCCGCTTTTTTCAAGCTCTGTGAACGCCGCTGCTACCTCTTCTGGTTCAAAAAGTGTATCCGGACGATGAAGTAATAGTGTATCTAAATAATCTGTTTTCAGGCGTTTCAAGCTACCTTCCACAGAAGAAATAATGTGCTCTTTTGAAAAATCAAAGAATCCTTGACGAATTCCGCATTTTGATTGAAGAATCATTTTTTCACGAACTGTTGCATTCATATCAATTGCATCAGCAAAGACTTCCTCTGATTTACCGCCGCCATAAATATCAGCATGATCAAAAAAATCAATACCGTTTTCGAGTGCTGTGTTAATTACTTTGTTCGCCTCTTCTTTACTAAGATCCGCCATTCTCATACATCCTAGCGAAATTTCTGAAGCGGTTAAATCGCTATTACCAATTGTTATTCGTTTCAAAATCAAGCACCTCTTTCTAAAAGTATATCCTTATTTTAACACTTTGTTGAAATCGTTACCAAGCTTAACCTTCTGAATAAAAACTAATTCCCTTATCCGTATCCTCTACAACGATTCCAGCTGGTTGATTAATCAAAAGAATGCAGTAATAAAAATCACCGACGCAACCTGATGTATGTAGGGCAAAAATTAAATATAGAACAGCTTCATTTACTCCAAGAAAGCGCAGAAAAATGAACAATCCCGTAAGAACGATAAATGGCGCAATCGAAATAATAAAGAATTGCGCTCTCGAATAAAATGCTCCGGGGCTTCCAGCATAAGCCATCCCATTTTTAAAACCAAATTTCACTTTTGATTCTGGGCGAAAAGCTTTGAAGAAAATCCCGTGTACGGCTTCGTGAATAACAATTGCTACTAAATAACCTACGCCAAGCCACATAACCCCCGCCAAACCATTTGTAATCTGGAAACCGCCTGAAAAAACAATTCCTAAAACAGTTAACACAAGCACAATAACAATCGCAGCAATATTCAAATTCATAACCAATTTTTTATTTTCTAGTAAATTAATTTCTTGAACTAATTTTCTTTCCATTTAGCACGCTCCTTTTATAAAAAACACTGGTATTTTTGTTAATATTATTATACAATACTTCTTGTCGGCATTCTATGTCACAGTGGAGAAATACCCAAGTCCGGCTGAAGGGGACAGACTCGAAATCTGTTAGGCGGTGTATGCCGCGCCGGGGTTCGAATCCCCGTTTCTCCGTAAAAATAAAAAGGTTGACTACTGCTCAAGAAACTATTTGAACAGTAGTCAACCTTTTTTATTTGTTTTCTCCTAATTAAGTATTCAAAAAATAGTTGATTATATCCTATCACCTATTCTTAAAAACATCTTTTAAATTTGAAAATTATTATAAACTAACGACTATGCTAACTAAGAAAAATAACACAAGGCTCCCCGTTAAACCACTTAGTATAAACTTCTTACATTTATAAAAATATAAACATGAAGCTAAAAAGCAAAATACTGCAATTATTTGAAACCAAACAGAAAAGAATGATCCTTCTTGATATTTAATTACATTAAATATCACATTACAGTACACTACTGCATATATTATTAATAAAAACCATATAACTAACTTTTTCATTATTCTCCCCTTTTATTACTTAATATGGCGAAGAGTTAAAGAACCATTTGCCTGCTCTTTTTAGCTGTTTATTCATATCTTTCTTTTTAACTGAACCAACACTTCTTATATCTTGATATCTGAACGCGTATAATTTTTTACTTCCATAGCCAGTTGGCACAAGCCCACTAGTCCTATATTGCTTAAATGTCACAGCATGGTTATTCCCTTTTTCATACTCAAATTTATGCTCTTCATCCTCTGTTGAACTAGTTAACACAGCTGTATAACATGTTATATTTATTCAATTTACTCTTCAAATTTCATCTATTTATACTTCTCGAAATTCAAGCTTTTTTCTCCGCAAAACTCACATACATTCCCTCATCAAGCTCCCAGTTCTGCAATACTTCAAACCCAAATCCTGCAAGCTCTTCCTTCAATTTCTCAGCTGAAATTTGAATTTCCATTGGAGGACCTTTCAAATCTGTTCCTTGTGTATCAAATTCTATGGTAGCAAAGTAGCCACCAGATTTCACGACTCTACTTACTTCACGCAAAACATCTAGAAGTGAACCCGCTTCATGTAACACGAGCGATGCCAGCACAACATCCACCGAACTAGCTTCAAGCGGAATATCATCCATGCTTGCTTCTAATGTTTTTACATTGGTTAATTCAGCGGTTTTCGCTTTCGCCTCAATTAATTCCAACATTTTCGTATCTAAATCTAATGCAAAAACGGTATTTTCAACCTTTTTCGCGGCCGGAATCGTCAAAAATCCTGTTCCTGCTCCTAAATCTAAAATGCTCGCTGTTTTTTCCATTGGGACCCTCTGTAAAAATTCCTCTGGCGATAAAACTTCGCTCCGTTCAGGTCGATCCAAATAATCTACTTTCCTCTTAAAACCAGCTTCCCCGTGGTGATGATGGTGATGATTCATTTTCAGCACTCCTTTAATGTTGATGTTTTTCAATTTCTACGACAATACTACCTATAGTCTGCTTGCTTAGATAGTCTTCCATTTGTTGCTCTGCTTTATTCATTACTTCGCCGATTAAGCAGTGCGGCTGACTTTCGCTATGATTTTTAGGGTCACAGTGAAAGAAAGCAGCTTTTCCTTCGATAGCTTGAATAACATCTAAAAAACTAATACTATTTGCGGGTTCAGCTAATTTATAACCGCCATTTACACCTGTTACTGACTCAACGAAACCAGCTTTTACTAGCATTGTTAACACTTTAGAAAGATATGTCGGCGAAACATTTTGCTTGGTTGCAAGTTCTTTCACTCCTACAGATTTTTCCGGAGACAAATTTGCTAAATAAACCATCGTATGTAGCGCATAATTGGTTGCTTTTGAAAATTTCATACTTTCACCTTCTTAATTAAAGACTTAATGACTCTATAATATCCTTATTAAACAAATTTGTCAATTTACAACAAAAAAACCTTCTCCTAATAAAGGAAAAGATTTTAGTATTTATAATAAATCTCGCAACAAAGCAGCTAGTTCTTGTTCATTTTTAATACAATAATCTGGCTGGTAAGTGGTATTGTTAGGTTGTATGTGTTGTCGTCTGTTTAGCCAAATTGATTTCCAGCCGGCACTTTTTGAACCAATTACATCATTTTCGAAAGAATCGCCAATATAATAGGTTTCCGCGCTCTTAATACCGATTTGTTCCTCTACTAGCTTAAATATTTTCTTGTCTGGTTTTTCGATACCTACTCCGCCAGAAATAAAAGTGTGTTCAGCTGGAATCCAGTCGTTTATTTGTAAATCATTTATTTTATGTTGTTGATGGTCTTTTGGTCCGTTTGTAATAATTCCCATCGTTATATTTTTCTTTTTAGCCCAGGTGAGGATTTCTTTAATTCCCGATGAAAGTTCAATTTTGCGTTGGTTTTGTTCATAAGTATGTTGAAATGCTTCTGCTTCTTTTTTCGTAATTTGGTAATCAAAATCGCTTAATGCCTGCGTAATCCGGTAAACGTGCATTTCTGCTTTCGGCATTTCGCCTCGGACAACGCGGTGATACACTTCATCACTATAAAATCGACTTTTAATATATAAATTTTCGATTTTCAGGTGGTCCGCTTTGCCAAAAGTAGCTTTAAATGCATTTTCAAAGGGTTTTAGTTGGTCATAAACTGTGTCGTCAATATCAAAAATCAAGTTAATCATCATTTCCTCCTGCAAAATTCGCTTCTTTTACTCTACCATTAAATCAGAAAAGTAGGAAGAGCCTATGCATGATGCTTAGACTCTCTTAGCTATTTTCATTTCATTAATTGTTTCTTCTATAGATATGCAAGTCGCGTAACGCTCAGGCCACATCCATTCATTATAATACTTATAACTATTCTCCCCCGACATAAAGTGGTTTTCTTCCGTCGAATTAGCATGGGCGGGAACGATTATCTGGAAACCATGTTCAAAACCACATTTCACCGTGGCGTCGATGCAAAAATCGGTTTGCAACCCGGCTACTACAATTTTTTTCGTTCCTTTTTCTTTGAGATAAGCAAGTAAACCTGTTCCTTTAAAAGCGCTATTTACGGTTTTATCAAAGATTCTTTCGTCTTTAGTTGGTTGGAATTTTTCGTAAATATCGAAGCCTTCTTTTCCATTTGTAAGTTCTGTATCAGGGCCGTCGTCATGTCGCACATAAATTATTTCTATTTTATTTTTCCGAGCGTTGGTGATTAATCGTTCTATATTGGATACCAGTGAATCGAAATTGTAAAGATTATTTGTCATAATTAATTTTTGTGTATCAACAACTAATAATATCATTCGTTCAGACCTCCGTATGTGCTGTTTATATTATAGCATAGCTTAACCAGCTGTAGGCGCCACATATGCCTTCCAGCCGCCAATCATTTCATCTTTCTCCGACTTACTTAATAGTTGCATACCGATGACTTGATTGACATTCACAGCTAAGCCTCGGCTGAAACGGTTTACTCTACTGGCTGAAACACAATTGATATACACATCGTTTAAGCGAATGAGCTCTCCTTTTGTTTCTACAATTCCTACAATATACCCGATTGCCGTTACAAGTAAAACTGGCTCACCGACTTCGATTGCTTGCAGTAGCTCTTCTTTCATCATGAAGCCCCCTTATTTCATTTTTATTTGTATACCCGATTTTACTTTATTCAAAAGAACAGCCGAACCAAGCTTACTCGGATCGGCTGTTTTCTTTATTTGGTACTTTTTCTTCTAAGGTGTAGTCCTAAGAATAATAGTACTAATCCACCAGCAAATAGCAACATTCCATTCGTATCACCAGTTCCAGGTAATTTTTTCGTTTTACTTGGTTTATTGGTAGAATGTGTAACTTTTGGTGTCGTTTTTGTTACTTTTGTATTCGTTAAGTCCATGCCTTTTACTTTTACACTATAGCCAGATACTTGTTTTTCAGATACGGTATAGCTGTATTTTTCACCTGTTTTGTCTTTCTCTGGAAGGTTGGTAAAGTTGTATTTCCAATTCGATTTTGCTGTTACTTTGATTGGTGTTCCGTAAGCTTTACCGTTTTGTAAAAGTTGTACTTCGATGGATGCAGGACGTATTTTTTCATTGTCTCCCACCCAAATTTTTGTACCGCTCGCTGTAGTTACATTTTTCTCATCGGTTACTTTTGTATTGGTTAAGTTCATTCCATCTGTGGTTGTTTTGTAGCCTGGAACTGCTATTTCAGCAACAGAGTAACGATAATCGTTGTTGTTAGCATCGCCTTTAGGTAAATCTTTGAAGCTATACTTCCAATCGCTCTCTTTCGTTACTTTGACTGGATCACCATAAGTTTGTCCATTTTGTAAAAGTTGTACTTCGATATAGTCTGGACGGTCGTTGGCTGTGTCGTTTTTCCATGTTTTTTCACCAGAGACAGTGGTTTTTGGTGCATCTATTTTTGTGTTGATGACGTTCATTCCGTCGACTTTAGTTTCATAGCCTGGAACTGCTTTTTCGACAATTGTGTAGTTGTAAGCCGCTCCATCATTGGTTGTTTCTGGTAGGTTTTTAAATTCGTATTTCCAATCGTTATCTTTTGTAACTGTTACTGGGAAACCGTAATCTTGCCCATTTTGTTGTAATTGAATTTCGATGGATGCGGGACGATCGTTTTCTGTATCATTTTCCCACGTTTTTTGACCGTCAAGATTAATCATTTTTACATCTGGTTTGATTAATGTGTTGTTAATATCAAGACCAGTGACAGCACTTGTGTAGTTAGCTACTGTATTTTCTAAAACTGTATACGTGTATTTAGTTCCATCTGCATTTGTTTCTGGAACATTTTTGAATTCGTATTTCCAGTCGTCCGCTTTTGTTACAGTAATTGGGCTACCGTATGCTACACCGTCTTGTAAAAGTTGTACTTCGATGGATGCGGGACGATCTGCTTCTTTGTCACCGGTCCAAGTTTTCGCGCCATTCACATCAATCATTTTCAGGTCTGCATGGTTGTCAATAGTCGCTGTTGTTGCACCGTGATCATCATTGGTGATTTCAAGGCCTGTTTCTGTGCTAGTTGGGATGGATAAATTACCATTCGCATCGCTCTTCACTGTAACTGGATACTCTTTATTTTCATTTGATTCATAACCAGTTGGTGTCTTTGTTTCAACAAGAACTACATTCCAGTCTTGATTTTTAGAAGTTGTTTTATAACCTGTCGGGATGAAATTTGCTGCGCCAGAAGAGTCTGTCATAACAATTTCGTTATTATCTGTATCTTTGACCGGTTTCGTTAAATCTGCTTTTCCGTTTTCGTCCGCATAATAAGCTTTGAATTCATAGCCTGTCAATGCTGTTTTGCTTATATCGTCTTGTTTCAAAAGGTTTAAGTTTAGCGGGACAACCGTAGCAACTTCTGATCCAGCTGCTTGGTTAACTAGTTTCGCGCCATATTTCACTTTTTGATAATTTACTTTGAAAAGAACGTTATATAGTTGCATTTGCGGAATGTCAGCCGGATTTGTGATAGCTAATGTGTTTGCAGTTGCTTTTGCTTCTACCGCATACTTATCCGTAGCAAGTGGTACAGGATTTTCAAGTTCCCCGTCAATTTGGAAGCCCGTGTTTGGACTTGCCTCATAACCATTTACTTCCACATTAGAGATAGATTTAAAATTATCTGCAGCAATAACATCCCCAATATTTATAGATGATTTATCAAATTCATACGCACTTCTTACTCGTATTTTATAGCCAACTGATAAATTACCGTCTGCATCAGGAGTAGCCACATTATATTGGCTTCCACTTATATATGCATTTGTTTTATTGTCTAAAACATATTTTTTCGCATAAGCAGTACCGCCACCAGCATCCCAGTACATTTCGCTATTTTCATAAGAGGTAATAACTTTATCGTTGTAAGTGTATGTTGCTTTATTTTGCATGATGCTGCTGTAGTCAATTTCGTCTGGATCAATAACTACAATCATGTACACTTTGTATGCTGCTTTTGTTTCACTATACATCGGGTCTGCTGCCGGTTGTCCAAAATTAAGGGTTAGTGTACGTGCATCTTTTGTTACGGAACCAGTTACACCCATTTTATCCGCGTTATTTCCGAAATATCTTACTCCAACATCATTTAAAGTGGAGTTTGCGATACAAACTTGTTTCTCGGAATATAAGCCTTTTTGATAAACAATAACGTCTTGTCCGTCTGCATTTGTGAATTTCGGTGTACCTTCAAATTTGTTTGTTGTAAAACCATAAATGTGTTTATTGCTAGAATTTAAACCAGCAATATCATATTCAAGCATTTTCAATCCTTTTGGAAGTGTATCTGTGAACGAAGAATTTAGTGTGTCTTCTACTCCAGATGGGTTAATGTTCATTTCATAGACCATATATGTTTTTGGTGAAGTAATTCTACCATCGTCTGCAAGAGGCGTATAGTCTTTCAAGGCAGAACCCATGATGTCGCTACCTATCATATTGCGCGCTGTTTTTTCTGCATCAGCTGCTGATAGACGTGTTTTTTCAAACACTTTTCCTTCTGATGGAATTACTTCTGGTGTTTTAATGAATGTGACATAATCAAAATCGAAATCATCTTCATCTTGTAAAGTCGCTGTTGATTTAGCATTTTCTTTTACAACATGTGGTTTTTCTTTTTGGAAGCCATCAATAGGTTTTACAGTAGAACCATCAACATTACTAATCAGATCATTGCCTGGATCCATATCTGGCGTCGAATCTACATCGGTAATTGCTCCGTCTAAAGTAGAATCACCATTAAAGTTAGAAAATGAACCGATTTCTCCAGCCATGTAAAAGTCTACTGCGCTATAAGTCCCATCATCTGGCATACCGATAGCTTTCATATACATGGTCGCAGTTGCAGTTGCACCTGATGCCATGCCTCCAGAAAGTGTCATGGAGTAAACTTTGATATCACTCCACACACCACCACCACTAGGCACGGTTGTTTCGTATTTCCATTTATCATTCGTATTTTTGAAATCAGATGTATCATTATTTAGTTCATAACCTGCTGGTACATAGGCATAAACGACAACATCTTTTGTATAATTCCCTTGGTTAATCGCGGTATATGTTACGCCAACTGTGCTTCCTTCTGATATAGAAACGGGCGTAGATGTGCTACTAACAGCACCAATATATTTATTGTTTTTATCGTAAGTGGAGCTAATTTTTGTCGTAATTGCCATGTCATAAACATCTTTCCCACTTGGCGTTACAGAACCAGATTTACCTTCGCCGCCTTTAGTCGGGCTTTTAGTAACGTTAGTCAAATCTTTCGTTGGATCTGTTACTTTTGCTGCAAATGTTCTATAAATACCTCCACCATTTTTGGAGATAGTCTGAGCTGGGGAAAATGGTAATTCATATCTAGTTGCGCCAGGGGCAAGGTTTGTTTGGTCTACTGAAGCAACCCAACCGCGTTGAAGCGAAGAGCCAGATGTAGTTGATAAAGCCTGCCATTCTGGTGAACCTTCCGTAATAATTGAAAAACCAGCTGGTAATTCATCTACCATTTTTTCTAAAACGGCATTTTCCCCTGAATTGTTTGTGGCATAAACATAATAGAAAACTAGATCATCTTTTTCAGGTGTATAATTTGTGGACGATGTAGCGACTTTAACATATTTTCCAGTGTCTTT
The DNA here is from genome assembly GCF_946902005.1 of Listeria sp. Marseille-Q6474. NCBI lineage: Bacteria > Bacillati > Bacillota > Bacilli > Caryophanales > Listeriaceae > Listeria > Listeria sp. Marseille-Q6474. The sequence goes on from NZ_CAMPPS010000001.1 coordinate 1,026,192, forward strand.
ATCTAACCGCCAAGCCGAATCGATTGCTTTAGAGGCGGTGAGTACGCCATTATCTGTATCTGGAGTTGGAGGTGTTACAGGGACCTCAATTTTGCTAATATCTACATCTTTATCATCTTCAATTACAATGGCTTGATAGTCTTCTTTTGTTGTAATAGTCGTATTTATGGTTGCAAACATATCAAATTTAGCGTTAGTAAGCGGCTCATCTTCATATTTTGCCAATGCTTCCGGGCTCTGATTAAATTTGAGTGTGTAACCAATATACTGGACACCATTAATAGTTTTTGTGCCAATCGAGTTTTTCATGGAATCATCTGTAAAAACATTTTGTCTCGGCGTTAACCCATCAATTGCTGGATTAACAAATGTCACTTTGTCTCCTTGGAAGAAGTCTTTTTGTATCCAAAATGTATAAGTTTCATCCAAGACTGCTTCTGAATAGGATGGGATTGCCAAACTTAATGAAAACTTGAGTGAGTCTCCTGGTGCATAAGTTTCTTTCGTATTCCCGTTTGCGTCTGTTACTTTATTTGTAAAATTCCAATCAACAGAACCTTTTAGTAATTGCTTTCCATTAACTAGATTTTTAGTTGTCTCTTTATTGTCAGGTATTACGGTTGTTTTGTTTTCATCCGCTACTTTTTGATTATCTGGTTGAGTTATTTGTTGGGTTGTTTTTGTTTGATTTTCTTCTGCTCCGGCGAAGATATTAGACCATGGAACCAGTTGAAAAACAAGCGCAACCGCAACCATTACAACGAACACTTTTTGCCAGTTGTGTTTTAGCATGATAATTCTCCTTTTACTACTCATTATTGAAATTACTCAAAATAGACCTATGCGTTCTACTTGAATAGTTTTCTTAAACGTATCATACTAGCCAGAATGGCTTTCTGGAACAAGCCAATCATACAAAACTTCCTATATAGCAGAGAGAATTGTGACGTTTCCGCCATATTTAAAGTGTGATTATGTATAAAAAAGTGATAAAAATATACCCTTTTTGATGAACAAAACCTGATCTCCTTTGGTATAATTGAAACTAGTTTTCTCGGGTACATATATATTAGAGATAATGAAGGAGGAGAACTATGTGGAAAAAGCATAAGTGGCTAATTGTTGCAGTACTCTTATTGGTAATTTATGTCGCTCCATTGTTTATTCTTGGTGGGAATAGTCACGTGAGGATACATGATAATTTAGATTCCAATGTGACGTGGTACAAAATGGTTTTGGATAGCGGGGATTATACAGCAAAAGTTGGGACAGCAAATATTGATCAAATAATGGATGATAGTGTCCCAAGAGATTCATTTGATTCAGAATTTGTTGGAATTGATTGGCTTTATATGATTTTCAGTACACCTATTGCGTTTGCGGTGAGCCAGTTGATCACACGTGTATTTGCATTTTTAGGATTGTTTTTATGGGCAAGGGATTATCTCATTAAAGATAAAAAATATCTCGTACCGCTTTATTTTGTTTCTTTAGCTTTTGCACTGACGCCTTTTTGGCCATCAGGTATGCTCAGTACGCTAGGGATGCCACTTGCTTTGTGGGCGTTTTTAAACATTAGAAATAACAAGCGGCGAATCTGGAATGTAGTTATACTGACACTGCTCCCATTTTATTCTAGTTTAATATTAGGATTTTGTTTCTTTTTAGTAATGGTTGGCTGTATCTGGTTATATGATGTTATTAAGAAAAAACAAGTCAATATTCGCTTTTTACTCAGTATGGTTTACATGGGGTTGTTATACGCGCTAGTAAATTATCGTTTTATTTATGCAATGTTCATAAACCCAACACCAGATTCAAGAAGCGAATTTAGTTTGCCAGATTTATCATTTTTAAGTTCGATTCGACTTAGTTTTAAAAATTTCATTGTAGGTCACACGCACGATCAGGCACTCGCTGGATTTGTTATTTTGCCAGTATTACTGCTTGTGCTAGCGTTAATCATTATTAAACGAGAATGGGTCAAGGAAAAACTGTTTTTATGGCTATTCGGGTTTAATTTGTTTTTATCATTTTGGTACGGTTTTTGGTGGTATCGTGGCTGGAACTGGATCAAAGAAAATGTAGAAATTATGCGGACTTTTAATTTTTCACGATTTCACTTTTTACAACCGTTTTTATTTTATGGTTTATTCGCAATTGCAATCGTTTATTTAATAAAAAAAGGAAATTGGTGGCGAAAATTAGCTTATTTAGCAATTGTGTTGCAACTTGTCGTTGTTTTCGCGAATAATTCGGAGATCTACTACCGGACTGGAAATGGCTCACCTAGCATCAATCAATTTTATGCGACGGAGCAATTTACAGAAATTAAAAATTACATTGGTAAACCGCAATCAAGTTACCGCGTTGGTAGCATTGGCCTGCATCCGTCTGTTTCCCAAGAAAATGGCTTTTACACTGTGGATGGCTACGTTAATTCTTATCCACTTGCTTATAAAAGAGCCTTTCGAAAAATCATCGCTGGCGAACTAGACAAAAGCCCCGTTCTAAAAGATTATTATGATAACTGGGGAAATCGTTGTTATTTATTTTCTGCCGAGTTAGGGAAAAATTACGATTTCGGCAAAGATTCGAAAAAGCATATTAAAAAACTAGACTTTAATATAGATGCATTTAAAGCAGTTGGTGGCGAATATATCTTGTCTGCCGTTCCAATTGACAACGCTTCTGAGATTGGGCTAACCTTCGAAAAAGCATTTAATAACAAAGCATCTTACTGGAAAATTTATTTATACAAAGCTACAAATTAAAAAGTAAAAGACGCGTTTTTTAGAGATACAAAGCGCGTCTTTTACTTTTTTTATGGTATGATAAATGAAAGGAGTGATGTTTATGAAGAAAACCATTCAGTCAGTTGGTGTTTGGGGCGATAGTATTATGAAAGGCGTTCTTTTCAATCCAGAAAAAAACCGCTATACTTTGCTTAAAAACAACTGCATTAAACGAGCATCTGAAAAACTTGGCCTGACTTTTCAAAATCATTCCACAATGGGTCGGACGATAACAAAAGGCCACGAAATTTTAACAAAAGACTTGGAAAAAGACGCAACAAACGACATTGCCATCATCGAATTTGGCGGAAATGACTGTGATTTCAATTGGGCAGAAGTGTCTGAAGATCCAGATAAAGAACACATTCCAAGCACGCCTTTAGACATTTTTGAAACGCAACTACTTGAAATGATTGAACGCCTTAAAAAATTAGATATTAAACCGATTTTAATGACACTGCCTCCCCTTCACGCCAAACGTTATTTTGATTTCATTACGCGTAGTGGTCTAAGCAAAGAAAATATTCTCCACTTTTTGGGTGGCGATGTCGAGATGATTTATCGCTGGCAGGAAAGGTACAGCAATGCTATTTCGCGGATTGCAGCAGAAACAGGTAGCCATCTTATCGATATTCGTGATAGTTTTCTTGCCGAGTTCCACTATGAGAATTTACTTTGCGCTGATGGCATTCATCCAAACGAAGCGGGCCATATTAAAATGTCACGTAAATTCATCCAATATGCAAGTTTGCACCGAGCATAAATAAAAGGAGGAAACCCTATCTTACATTTACAAAAAATGACTACTTCTGATTTAGAAGATTTTTTAACTACCGCAATTCCAGACTATGCCGCAGAAAAAATAGCAGCCGGCACATGGTCTAAAGAGGAAGCATTAACCAATTCAAAAGCTTCTTTCCACAAATTACTTTATGACGGAATTACTACACCAAATGAGCATCTCTATAATATTTTCACTGACCAAAAAATCGGTTATTTATGGTTCCATGTCGATGAAAAACATGCCTTCATTTATGATTTTGTGATTTTCGAAACATTTCGAGGTAAAGGTTTTGGTACGAAAACACTTGAAGCGCTAGATGTTCTTGCAAAAGAAATGGGCATCACTAAAATCGAACTCCACGTTTTCGCCCATAACCAAACCGCCATTAAATTGTATGATAAAGTTGGTTTCAAAAACACCGACATTACTATGGCAAAATATATATAAAGAAAGGCTTGAATACCTATTTTTTAGGAATTCAAGCCTTTCTTTTTTTAAGTTCTAATTCTGCTAATTTTTCGTGGCCTTTTGTTGTTCGAAAATATCTTGTCGTATGATCTTCTGTGCTCCGAAAAATATAATTAAATGTTTCTAACCAGTAGACGCCAAGAAGTAATTCATTTTTCGTAAATGCGGCGGCTCCCGGAAATTGCATCATTTCAAAAACTAAGTGATCCATCGTCGCGTTTTTTTCTTCTGTTTTAGATAAAATTTGATAGATTACCGCTTCCGTTGGCTCATCCATCCTATCAACCCCCGCTTACAACATCCCTATTTCCCCAATATGGTATACAAAATAAATTAAAATAAGTAATAAAATATTAAAACCGAGCAAAATCCATTTCACCAATTTTTCTTTCACAAAAAAGACACTGATTGTCGAAATAACTCCTAAAAAAAGTGGAATTAATTGATAAAAGATGCCTTTTTCTCCTCCCGGTACAATATCTGAAATATGTAATCCCCAAGTTAAAATTATCCAAGTTACAGTTAGGATTGTTAGTAAAAATGCAACAAAGTCTTGCCAGTTCCTTTTCATCATAACCCCTCCTACTCCTTCTAAGCTTAACATAAAATAGCGTCACAACAAAAAACAAGCTAATTTTCATAGCTTGTAATTCGTTAAATTCTAATTAAATTTAAAACAAAAAGGGCTATTAGCAAAATATTAAACAGAATAGCAATCCATTTTTCATCCAAAAGTTTATTTAATCTTGTCCCAATAAGCGCGCCGATTATTGCTCCAGGTATCATATAAACACCAATCGAAAAGTCACTTTCACCAACAATCGCGTAGGAGCCGATACTTGCAAGAGAAGTAAGTAGCGTCACATAACTTGATGTCGCAGAGGCAGTCTTTTGACTTAGCATAAAAATAAGTAATAAAATTGGTATAACAATTGGCCCGCCACCGATTCCAAATAAACCAGCTAAAAACCCAATAATTACCCCAAATAAATAAGGCATTATCCGATATTTGCTTAAAAAATGAGGTTTTTCATTATTGCGTTTCTTTTTCCAAACCATCAGAAGTAATAAAATCACGATTAAGGCACCATACATAAAACGATAAACCGCTTCCGGCAGCATTTGGTTCACGATTGCACCAAGAAAAGTAGTTGGAATACTCGTTATAGCAATTTTTAGTGCTAATCCTACGTTTCCTTGCTTCCGTTTATAATAAATACTACAAGTAAAAATCGCCATCGTGAAAACCGTCAGCGCAGAACTAAAAGCCGCAGTTCCTCGAGAAACGCCCATTAGTAGTAAAATTGGCAAAAGTATTACTCCGCCACCAATACCTAAAAAGCTTCCCACAACACTCGTACTAAGCGCTATTAGAAAGTATGTTATCATATCCATTTTCCGTACCTCTCTTCTTTCACCTTTTTCAGCTTAACATATTTCCCAATTTTTAAAAGTACTAAAAAAAGACAATAAATTATTGTCTTTTGAATTCAAATGCTAGGAATGGGTTCAATCACCAAATTCTCACTAGCCTTATCTATATACGTCACTTTCATTGCAGTTAAATCGGCTTCCCACAGTTCGATTCCTGCCAAACCTGCTAATTCAATAAATTTCTCAAAATCTATCCGTCCCGCTTGTGCTTGTTTTATTGCCTCACGTAATTTTTCTGCTGAACTTTCCTTAGAAACAGGCATAGCAACTCCATTTAACTGGGCTTCTACCATATTATCCTGTTCATCCCAAAATACATAAACGCCTTTTTGAACTAAAAACTGATATTTTATAATACCTAATTCCTTAAAACCTTGTATAACTTTCGGGAAATCACCAGCGTTTTTTTCACTAGTTGCTGCTTGTAAAATCAATTGTTTATTTATCATAACTAGTCTCCAATCAAGTATGTCTTTCTTTATTATACCTGATTTCTAGATTAATCTAAATAAGCGGTTTTTCCTCTTTGAAAGTTTCAATAAGTGCCTCTTCCAAATCATATAAAGAATCGTTGGTTTGATCTAAAGTATAGCCATGATCCAGTGCAAAAATAATAATAGCATCTCGGCGGTTTTTCGCATATAAAGGTGGATATTCCGTATATTTTAGTAATCGACTCGCTTCATGACCTGAAAGCTTAAAACCAAAAGAAAGCGCGATAGTCCGGTCGCGAGAAGGTCTTCTAACTCCACTAAAAATCTGATAGCCATATGTTTCATGGAGTCTTGCCGCACGAATGACGCTAGCTTTTGTTAATTTTTTCTCTACTAATAACTCTTTTAAATATGTAACCATTTCACTTGATTTAAATTCCGCCTCGTTTTCATCTAAAACCTGGCGTAGATTTGTCGCTTTTTTTAATTCATGAAGTAATTTACTTGTCTCTTTTTCACCATCCATAAGGCACACCCCCGATTGTTTTTTTTATTATATCACGAAATAAGTACCCGACTACTATGCTTCATGCTATAATTTCACTATAAAGTGTAGAAGGGATTTTAGAAAATGGGAGAAATGACGCTTGCTTTTATAGAAGAACAATATAAAGAATTAGATAATCTAAATAACAAAGAAAATCCTGCCGTACTAACGCGTAATACCGCAACAGGCGAATTATTAGTTCGTAAAATAATCCCTATTAGTTTCGCTCCAGTACTAGAGGAACTTAAAAAATTATCAAGTAACTATTTACCCAAAATTGAAATGATGATTCCAAATGGCAGCGAGCTGATTGTATATGAAGAATATATCAACGGGAAAAACTTAGCTGACTTAATGAAAGTAAATGCGCCCTTTGATGCTGATGAGGTGACACGACTGATGTTGATGCTTTCTGACGCACTGACGGAACTTCATACAAACGCAATTATCCATCGTGATATAAAACCGTCCAATATTATGATTTCCAGTGATGGCGTTTTAAAATTAATTGATTTTGATGCATCTCGTGTTTTTGAAGTAGGAAAAAATCAAGATACAGTCAATCTCGGGACGATCGGGTACGCTGCTCCTGAGCAATATGGCTACTCGCAAACCGACGCTCGTTCAGATATTTATAGCATCGGCGTCCTTATGCTTGAACTTTTACGTGGAAAAAATAATTTACCTGACAAAGAAACAGCTACTTCTCTAGAAAAAATCGCCATGCAAGCAGCATCCTTCGACCCAGAGCAACGTTTCCAAACTATCCAAGAATTCCGAACCGCTATTAAAAATGATTCGCTTGGACCTACCTTTGTTTCCGAATTAACAGACTTAGGCGACTTCACTACGATAGAAGACAGCGCGGACGAAATAAACTGGGCAACTTCAACAGATGAATACGAAAAAGATTTTATTCCCTGGTATAAACATATTCCCGGCTTTAGAACTGGTCATACTTGGAAAATGGTAGTTGCAGTATTAGGCTATATTTTCATGGCATTTGGATTATTTACCCCACCAACAGAAGGCGTTAAAATGAATAACATCGAAAACTTTTTCGCTAATTTTTTCTTGATATTCCCTGCTTTCATTATATTTACTAATTTATGCGGCATCTGGTCCAAATTACCTTTACTTAAGTCCTCTTCTAAAGGAACAAGAAAAGCTGGTATTGTCGTATATATTTTTGTTTGTATTATAATTTATGGAATTTATACAGAAATCTTTTCTTAGTCCTATGCCCGTTGCATAGGACTTTTCTTATCTCCGCATGGTGTAATAGATACAGATAAATTAAGAAGGAGAGAAGAAAATGAAAAATTTAAAACGCGTTTTACTATTAATGGGGATTATAACTTTTGCCCTAGCCCTAACTGCATGTGGTGGGACAGAAGATAAAGCAAGTACAGAGAAAACAAAGACAGAAACAGCTAAAGCGGAAACGAAAGAAAAATCAGATCCAAATAAACTTGGAGATTACAAAGTAGAAATTCTTAGTTCAGAAGTAGTTAAGGATTTATCAGGTAGAGATGCTATTGCAATCAAAACAAAATTCACGAACAACAGCAAAGAAAATATTTCTTTCATGGTAGCAATTGACCAACAAGCGTTCCAAAATAGTACCCAATTAGATACTGCCGTTGCAGCAGATGGTGGCTTAGGTGGCTCTGATAAAGATGTACAACCTGGAGGCACTTTAGAAGTAACAAGTACTTACACACTACAAGATACGCAAAATAAAGTAGACGTAGAAGCTAAAGAATTAATCAGCTTTAGCAAAAACACAGTCAAAAAAACATTTGAATTAAAATAAAAAATCGGCCGCAAACAATCACTGTTTGCGGCTCTTTTTATTTAAAATCCTAACCTGTTCTCGATACGACTTCGCAAAGAATCATTTTCATTAAAAGATTCTCTAAGTTCGATTGCTTTTTTAGGATAGTTTGTAATAATCCCATCTACATTTTTCCGTAAATACATTTGCATTAATTTTTCTTTATTAACAGTCCAAACAAACACCATTTTATCATTTTGTTTGGCTTGCGTTAGTAGTCGCTTATTAATAGAGAAATCCTCTAAGACAATAAAATCAGCTGATGTCTTTGGCAAATTCCCGATATTAAGTGCTAGGATGATTCCAGTTTTTAGTGACGGATCTGCTTTTTCGATTTCCTCTATAACAGGCTGGTTGAGCGACTGAACTAAATACTTGTCAGTTACTTTTTCTTTCTTTAACAATGTGACAAGTCGTTCTACCATATCGCTCGATTCCCCGCCGTGCAACTTCACTTCCACGAGTAAATCTATCTTATTCTTTTTCGCTGTCTTGATAATTTCATCAAAAGAAGCTATATGAGATGAATAGTCGCCACTCTTCACTTTAGTTTGTTGCAACTCTTTTAAAGTCATATCTGCTACTCGCTTAGAACTGCCAGCAAGTCTTCTCAGTGTCATATCATGGAAAACAACAAATTGATGATCTTTAGTTTCTTGAATATCAATTTCACTGTAATCTGCCCCGGACTTTGCAGCTGATTCAATGGCTTCCACCGTATTTTCAACAGCATTCATTGTATCACCACGATGGGCTATTATTTTCGTATTAGGTTCATATAAAGTCGCATTTACTGTATAAATATTAAAACCACTAAAAATAATGAAAACGATTATCGCAACAATAATAAACCGCTTTTTATGCGGAAACTGGCTGTGCGTCATTGGAGCTGGTTTTCCTTCGATAGCAAAGGCATTCTTCACTAATAATTGGGCAATAATTCCTTGAAAAATCCCGGCAGCAAAGAAACCTATCACTTGTAGTATGGTTAAAGTAATACCAGCTATAACTATCGCAATTCCTGGAGTTATTTTTTCTACTAAGAGAAGCGGTAACATAATAATCGTCGCGATAATCGATACTAAAAAGCCAATCACAACAATTATTAAAACCCATTTTAGTAACATAAAAAATAAATGCTTTTGTGGGTATTTCCAACTTTTCCGGATAGCTCCACTTATTTTGAGTGATTTATCTTCAATAAAATATGGTAATGCGAATACGAGTCTCGCGCTAATATAGAAAATAATCGCAATTGCAATAACATATAGCCACGTGCCTGTCGTCGTTTTCATTAATTCATCTGTAATAAAATGCGGCAAATAGAGGTTTTCTGTTATCGTAATTGGTAAAGATAATCCTGCAATTGGCAAAAGTAAAAAGAAATATAGCAGAAAGTAAATCGCTTGATAACTAAGAAAGTATTTCGCTTTTACATTGAGTCTTTGTATGATTTTGAATACGGTATAGCTTTCTCCCCGCAATTGATAAATGGCCATCATTATAAAGAAACCCAGTTCATAATATACAAACAGTAAAATGAGTAAAGCTAAAATCAGTAGCATAATAACGGCAACAGGACTCGAAAAAACTTCTCCGAGATTGGCGTCTGTAATCCCTGGCACTCCGATAACTCGAAGAATAAAGAAAAAGAAATAATAAATAAAAGGCCCAATCACAAATGCCTGCAAGATCGTCAACAACAATGTTACTTTTAGGTAATCTGTCTTAAATTGATATAAAATTTTCAAACTGTCTTTTAAATCTTTCATTTGCTTCTCCCTTTTTTGTTCAATTTTCAAGGCTTTATAGTTTATCAACGAAGCAAATTTAGTTATAATTAATTCATAAAGTTAACTATTCGAAAAGAGGTGATATGATGCATCCGATTGAACAATTGTTAGCAAATAAACATATTACTACCAATGATATTGAATCAAATACTCGCTTAAAAGAAGGTACTTTGCAAAAACTTATTGATAAAGATATTCGCACTTCTGATATTAGCCTTCGCGTCCTTAGTCAAATGGCTATTTTTCTTAATACTGGAGCGGATATTGTTGCTAAACAACTTAGCGATATAGAAGTAGCTAATGACCTCGCCTTTCTTGTAGAGGATTAAAGAACTAAGTACATCATTGTTACGTCCAAATACCGTCCTTCCACTTGCATTAATGCTGGAATCTCACCAGCTTCAATAAATCCGAATTTTTTGTACAAATTAATTGCTCGCTTGTTTTCAGAAACAGCTTCTAAGTAAACGAGTCTTAATCGCTCGGTTTTTTTAGCATGTTTTATTAATTCTTCCATAATAAGTGTCCCTATCCCTAAACCCCAAAATTTCTTTCGGGTAGAAATAGTCAGCTCAGAAGTATGTAATTCTCGTTTTTTTGTATGACCAATAAGTTGAGAAACACTTGCAAGTTCATCTTCAATAAAACTTAATAACATAATAGAGCCCGGGTTTTTAACCCCTTCTTCTATGTATTCCGCTTCTTCTTCTACGCTAAATGAAAACTCGCCTTGCCCAAAGGATAAATAATCAGTCTCACCTGCTACTTCATTCAGATAAGTAACAATATTGCCCGCATCCTCTTTCGTAGCCTCTCTAATCGTCATTATTTGTCCGTTCTTAAGCTCTCTAGTTTCCATTTAGACACCACCTTTTTTTGCTATTATAGCCTATACATTCTACGCACGCAAACAGCAAAAAAAGCTAGATGACAGCATCTAGCTTTCCGAAAATCTTATTTATTAAAAGAAATTACTATTTTTCCAACTGCATGGTGAGTTTCACTTAATGCATGTGCATCGAAAACACCTTTTTCAGAGAATGGGAAAGTTGCGCCAACGATTGGTTTCACTGTTTTATTTGCAAGTAGTTCACCTAATTTTTTCAGTTGTTCGCCGTTTGGTTGAAGCCAAATTCCATTCGCAGTTACGTTTTTTTCTTTCGCACGGTCTTCATTTGAAATACCAACGATACTTACTAAACGACCAGTTCCTTCTTTTAATACATCATAGCTATCAGTTTCGATTTGACCACCCATTGTATCAAAAACAACATCGATGTCTGAAAGTACGTCTTTAAAATTCACTTCTTTATAATCAATGACTTGGTCTGCTCCAAGTGATTTAAGTAGTTCATGATTTTTCGCACTAGCTGTTGTGATAACTTCTGCTCCAGCATATTTTGCAAGTTGAATCGCAAGTGTTCCAACGCCACCAGCACCAGCATGAATCAAGACTTTTTCACCTTTTTGAAGTTTTGCGTGATCAAATAAAGCTTGCCATGCTGTTAAACCTGCAAGTGGAATAGATGCAGCTTCTTCAAAACTAATACCTTCTGGAAGAGGTGCAAGTAAGTGATCATCTACTGCTGTATATTCAGCATACGTACCAAAACGCGTTGTTTCAGGACGAGCAAATACTTCATCGCCGACTTTCCAATCAGTCACGCCTTCACCAACTTCAGAAATAACACCTGCTACATCCCAACCTAAAATAATTGGGAATTCCCAGTCCATCATTTGTTTTAAGTATCCTTCACGAAGCTTCCAATCAATCGGATTAATGGATGTTGCTGCTTCTTTTACAATGACTTGGTTTTTACCCGCTTTTGGCATTGCTACTTCTTTTTCTTTTAACTCTTCTTTACCACCATAATTTTCAATTACAACTGCTTTCATTTTAACTTCTCCTCCAATTTCTCTACATTATTCATCATTTTTGTGACTGATTTAAGTAAGGCACTGACTTCATCCTCAGAAAATTCTTCTAAAGCCCCAGTTTGGAATTTTTCTTTTTCCGTAAGTAAGGAAGCTAATTCCGCCTCGCCAGCTGGTGTTAAAAATAAATACGTATAGCGTTTATTCTCATCTTGCTTTTTACGAACGATAAGCCCTTGCTCTTCCATGCGCTTCAAATGACGGGTAATACTTGCTGAATCAATATACAGCTTTTCTTTTAATCTGTTCTGACTTTGACCAGGCGTTTGTTTAATATGAAATAAAATCTCTACTTTCGTAAAACTCATATTCGTCTGTTGTTCAAATACATGACTTATTTCTTTAGATAACAAATGCATCCGGTAAAGCAGTTCTGAACGTTTCGTACATGGTTCCAGCATTTCCACCTCCATAGTTGACATGTCAAATGATATATCAACTATTATACGCTTCCTTTTTTAAATCACAAAATATCTGCTCAAATATTAGTGGCTAATTTTTTGTAAGCAATATACTTGCCGTTAATAGCCAAAATGAGCTACACTTAATAGATAATTCAAAAAAAATGGAGGCAAGATGTAATGACAAACGTACTTTTCATAAAAGCAAATGGTTTACCTGCCGAACGCTCAGTCAGCGTGGCACTATACGAAATTTTCCTAGCTGAATACAAAAAATCCCATCCGGACGATAATGTAACAGAACTAGATTTATTCGAAGCGGATCTACCTTATTATGATGTAACAATGATGAGTGGATTACATAAAGAAGTAGCTGGTGAGACTTTAACTCCGGAAGAAAAACGATTAGCTGATATTGCAAATGGGTATTTAGAACAATTTCTAGCTGCTGATAAAATCGTTATGGCGTTCCCACTTTGGAACTTCAGTATCCCAGCACAATTTTTAACTTACTTATTCTATTTAAATCAAGCTGGAAAAACTTTCAAATATACAGCAAACGGTCCAATTGGATTAGTAACAGATAAAAAAATCGCCTTACTTAATGCTCGCGGCGGTATTTATTCCGATGGCCCACTGCAAAGCTTTGAAATGTCCTTAAACTATGTTAAAAACGTTTTAGCTCACTTCGGCATCTCTGAACCAGAAATGGTCATTGTAGAAGGTCACAACGCAAAACCCGATCAAGCTAAAGACATTATTTCTGCTGGTGCAAAAGAAGCAGCTGAATTAGCAAAAATCTTTTAATTTTAAATAACCGTACTGGAGGAAACCTCTGTTACGGTTATTTTTTTGTCTCATTTTTCACAATATCGACATATTTAGGGTTTAAAACACTCATATTAGTGGAATTGTTTTAAGAATCCGTATGGTATTATAAAACAAATATTGCTTAGAGGAGGAATAAATTAATGCGAAAAATGGGAATCAAAATTGGCTTATGCGCTCTTTTAGTATCTCCATTTATTATACCGTTTTCAGCTAATGTTTCAGCAGAAGAAAACATAGGTATCAAGGCTGCGCAAGATATTGTCAACATTCCCGACCCAGTGTTAAAAAGCTATTTAAATGGGCTGTTAGGTCAACCAAGTACAAGTGACATTACCGAAGCGCAAATGGACACAATCACAAACGTCACTATTAGTAATAATAGCCTAACTGATTTAACTGGACTTGATTACGCGCATAATTTAACGCTTTTACATTTATCAAATACGGGGGTAACAGACTACGCTTTAGTTGCAAAAATACCTAGTCTAACTAATCTTAGTATTGATGGGAATAACTTAACAACTGATTCATTACCAGATTTAAATGGTTTAACGAACATCACCAACTTAAATCTAAGTCCTGGTAAGCTCGACAATAGTGCATTAACTAAATTTAATAAAATGCCGAACTTAACTTATTTAAATTTAGATAGTAATCCTTCAATTACTGACATCATGCCACTAAAATCTATACCCAAGTTAGCTACCTTATTTGTCCAATTTTGTGGAATTAATGATTTTCGCGGGATTGACTCATTCCCTAAATTACTTAATTTATCTGCTTACGGACAAAATGTTGGTAGAACCGTTTTAATCAATAGCACAATTAAAAGCTCCTCATTAAACTTTGATGAAGCTAACCAAACGCTTTTTGTACCATTTACTTTAATGACACAGCGAAGCGTAAATTTCGATGGCTATATGTTCCCTTTTACAACTAACGCTGGATCTAGTGGTACATATTTTACTTTAAATAATACTAAAATTGATGGTAGCCGTTTAAGCATTAACGACAAAGGAATTACAGTGAGCGGAATTACAAAAGATTACTTTGATTCTATTACAAAAATGGAATATAATGCGCTTTACAATAATCCCGCTGGATCTTATCAAACACCACCAGGTTTCAATAGCTACTCTGTGTCAGGTGGGTCATATGATCACTACTTTGACATCGATCACACATTAAATATCACTAGCGATTCTACAATAAGTTACACGGAGCAAACAACTGTTACAGAAGAACAATTTTTAATAGATATTCACGCTGAAACAGATGATGGCACACCTGTTACTAGTGATTTTGATAGCGTTGTAGATCTTAATAAACCAGGCGTTTACACAGTAACATTAAATGCCGAAAACGCTGGTTTAAAAGCAGCTCCAAAACAAGTAACTGTTACTATTCTTGAAAAACCAGTAATTACAGCAAATAATAGCATCACTTACACGAAAGATACTACTAAAACTGCCCAACAATTCCTAAAAGATATTTCAGCTAAAACAAGTGATGGCAGTGCAGTCACAAGTAACTTTGATAGTGAAGTAGATTTAACCCAAGTCGGAACTTATGAAGTAACATTAAATGCAGTAAGTTCAGATGGCGTTGAAGCGGATCCTGTTACTGTCCTAGTAAATGTTGTTTTAGGAAACGAACCACCAACACCGCCGGGACCAGGACCAGATCCTAATCCTGACCCGAATACTCCAGCTATAAATGATGATAATAATGATGATCTTGTGCTATCCGAAGATTCTAATGATACGCCAAACAACCAGAATAAATCTTCTGAAAAACCAGCCCTTCCAAACACTGGTGACTCAAGTCAAACAACGATTGTCTTAATCGGTATTATTTTAATAGGCATCGGAGTAATCTTTTTCCGCAAAAGAAAACATAGTTAAATAAAAAAGCGAGACTTCAAAATGGAAGTCTCGCTTTTTTTATTTAGTTACAGAGCCGTGAAAAGCTCCCATGCCGCCCATTACATTCGTTACTTCAAAACCTTCTGCCGCTAAAAATTGACTTGCGCGCTCAGAACGACCTCCTGCGTAACAAATAATTGTGTAAGGCTTCTCTTTATCAAGGGACGTTAGTTTTTCTGGTAGTTCATTAATTGGAATATTTATCGCATCCGGAATGTGTCCTTCAACAAAAGCATCAGCATCTCTCACATCGAGTATATTAAGCTGTGTGTTTTTTAATTCTTGTTCTAAATCATTTGCCGTAATCGATTGATACATCTATTTTCACCTCTTCAATTTCTTCTTTATTAACCATACCTCCTTATCCAAAATCAAACAAATTTTTTGCTCAAAAAAAGACAATGCAGCAAGAAGCCACATTGCCTTTATTATTAAACTGCTTGAGCTCCGGTAAACTGGCTATTGTAAAGGTCTGCATAAAATCCTTTTGCATCAAGTAATTCTTGGTGTGTACCTTGCTCGATTACACTACCGTGATTCATAACGAGAATTAAGTCAGCGTCACGAATAGTTGAAAGCCTATGCGCAATAACGAAACTTGTGCGACCTTCCATCAAATTCCCCATCGCAAGCTGAATATTTAATTCAGTACGCGTATCTACACTAGAAGTCGCTTCATCTAAAATTAATATAGATGGATCCGATAAAATCGCGCGGGCAATCGTTAGAAGTTGTTTTTGACCTTGAGAAATATTTGAACCTTCTTCGTTCAAGATAGTATCATAACCATTTGGAAGTCTCCGGATAAAATCATCTGCATAAGCGGCTTTTGCTGCTCCAATAACTTCATCTTTCGTTGCGCCTTCACGACCATATGCGATATTATCTGCAATAGTTCCGTTAAATAACCAAGTATCTTGCAGTACCATTCCGAATTTCTCGCGAACAGCATCTTTGGTCATATCACGTGTATCGATACCTCTCATACGAATCTCCCCGCCATCCACGTCATAAAAACGCATTAGCAAGTTGATTATCGTCGTTTTACCAGCACCTGTTGGACCAACAATCGCCACCATTTGACCTTCTTCAACATGAATATTTAAATCTGTCATAAGTGGTTTATCCGGAGTGTAACCGAATTTCACGTGGTCGAACACAATACTATGTTCTTCACCAGCAACTTGATTAACATTAGCTGGAATTTCATCTTTTTCTTCTTCTTCATCCATCATTTCAAAAACACGTTCTGCTGAAGCAATAGTGGATTGAATGATATTAGCAATATTTGCCACACTTGAAATTGGCTGAGTAAACAATTGAACATATTGCGTAAATGATTGAATATCCCCAACTTGTAGCGTTCCGTTAGTAACAAAAATCCCGCCGGCCACACAGACACCGACATAACCTAAGTTACCAACAAATTGCATTACTGGCATCATAATCCCAGAAATAAATTGCGCTTTTTTCGCTGCTTTGAAATAATCTGCATTTACTTCATCAAATTTTACTAGTGTTTTCTTCTCTTGACCAAAAGCTTTAATAATAGTTTGACCACCGTAAGTTTCTTCTACTGTATCATTTAAAATACCTAAGTTGCGTTGTTGTGCACCGAAGTAACGTTGTGATCTACCAGCAATAATTGCGACTAGAATAATACTGATTGGAACAGTTACTAGTACGATTAAAGTCATTTGCCAGCTAATCGTTAGCATCATGATTAAAACACCAATCATTTGGACAATCGCTGTAATTGCTTGGGTTAGTGACTGTTGCAAGGTGTTCGCAATGTTATCCATGTCATTAACTGAACGACTTAGAATATCACCATTTGAGCGTGTATCATAATATTTTAGCGGAAGTCGGGCCATTTTTGCTTTTAAATCTTTCCGCATGTCATACACAGTTCGTTGCGCCACACTAGACATCACATATTGTTGAATAAAACTAAATAATGAACTACCAAGATATAACACTAAAACAATCATTAATATATTGAAAATCTTATCGTTGTTAATTCCCTCAGGACTCATAACACCTTTAAAAATTTCTGTTGTCGCTTTCCCGAGTTCTTTCGGGCTAAAAATATTAAAAATCGTGGATAGAATCGCAAAGATAAAGACGACAATAATTGCGACAGAGCGAGGTTTCATATAGCCAAGAAGTCGGAATAGTGTTTGTTTAAAGTTCTTTGGTTTTGCGGCTGTTTGCATTCTCATGCCACCACCTGGACCTGGACCACTCATGCGATTTCCTCCTCTGACAGCTGTGACTTCATAATTTCTTGATAAATTTTGTTTGATTCTTTCAATTCTTCATGTGTTCCAATTCCAGCAATTTTACCTTCATTAAGAACAATAATTTGATCGGAATTTACGACTGAAGTAATCCGCTGTGCCACTATAAGTGTTACGGCTTCTGTTGTTTCAGCTTTCAAAGCCTCGCGTAGTTTAGCATCGGTTTTAAAATCGAGCGCTGAGAAACTATCATCAAATATATAAATTTCTGGTTTTCTAATTAGTGAACGCGCAATTGAAAGTCGTTGTTTTTGACCACCTGAGAAGTTATTACCACCTTGTTCAACGCGACTGCCTAAGCCATTTGCAAGTTTAGATACAAAATTCTCAGCTTGAGCAGTTCGAAGCGCCGCCCAAATTTCTTCATCGGTCGCATCTTCTTTTCCGTAGCGCATATTGGAAGCAATTTTTCCAGTGAATAACACAGCTTTTTGCGGAACAAGTCCAATTTTTTGGCGTAATTTAGATTGATCCATTTCACGCACATCTATTCCATTAATTTTCACAACGCCACTTTCGACATCATAAAACCGCGGAATCATATTAATTAAAGTCGACTTCCCAGCTCCGGTACTACCAATGATAGCAATCGTTTCGCCAGCTTTTGCTTCAAAAGTAATATCTTCAATCACTGGTTTTTCAGCACCTTCATAACGGAAAGTAACATGTTCAAATGATAGTTTTGCTGGTGGTGTACTTGTTTTTGGATTTTCAGGGTTAAGTATTTCTGCTTTCATATCTAAAACTTCATTAATACGCTCAGCTGAAGCTCCAGCACGTGGAATCATAATAAATACAGCAGAAAGCATCATAAAGGACATCATGATTTGCATCGCGTATTGAATAAACGCCATCAAGTCCCCTACTTCCATATCACCATTACCAATAAAAATCGAACCAATCCAGACAATAGCAATCGATGTTAAGTTCATTAGTAACATCATCAATGGGCTCATTAGTGATAACAAGCGATTGACTTTAATTGCAGTTGTTGCATAGTCAGCATTTGCTTCTTCAAATTTTTCCAGTTCATCTTCATTTCGGTTGAAAGAACGAACAACCCGAATCCCGGTTAAACCTTCACGAATAACACGGTTCAATTTATCCATTTTCTTTTGAAGTGATTTAAACATTGGCATTGCTTTGCCACCTAGAATAACTACAAGTAGAAGCAGTAGCGGTAGAACAACAACAAAAATAAGTGATAGTTTCGCATCTCGCCCAACAGCCATAATAATACCGCCGAGTAGCATGATTGGCGCCATCACCATAAGTCGCATCATCATATAAAGAACGTTTTGGATTTGAACAACGTCATTCGTCGTTCTAGTAATCAGTGAAGAAGTCCCTACTTTATCAAATTCTTGTAAGGAAAAGTCCTCTACTTTTGTAAAAATTTTATCGCGCAAATCTTTCCCGAATCCCATCGAAATTCTCGATGCGAGATAAACGACAATGACCGACAAAATAACTGAAGCGAACGATATAAGTAACATTTGCATTCCAGTGCTCCAAATGTAATCTGTATCGCCTTTTACAACGCCTTTGTCAATAATGTTAGACATCAATGTGGGTAAAAAAAGCTGCCCAATAACTTGCCCGAAAGTAAGGACTAATACGGCCGTAATGCTCAGCCAATAAGGTTTTAATCTTTTCATCAATTTCATCATTTGCGGTTTATACCTCCTTATTTTCGGATTTTGTGTTTAAGTAATCTGTAAGTTTCTCTAGGAGTGTAATCAATTTTTTCATATCGTCTTCCCCTAAAAATTCCTGCATATCTTCAAAACTAGCTTGAAACTCATCGAACATTTTTTTCGATACACCTGCTCCGACTTCTGTTAGTTCCACATACATCGAGCGCTTATCTTCTGGGTTCTGAACTCGCTTAATTAGCCCTTTCCCTTCCAAAGATTGTATCATTTGCGTGACGCTTGGTTTTGAAATTCTAAGCATGTGACCAAGATCGGAAACACGAATTTTTGGCCCTCTGCTTTTAAGCCCACGAGATAAAATAAAAATAAATCTTGTTTCAGATTTACTGTAACCTGGAATTTGGAAACTCTTTATTTCAGCATGCTTAAAATTCATGAAAGCCTTGATTACTGAGTGCCCCAAGTCTTGATTTTTTGAAGACATTTCTCCACTTCTTTCTATCATTTGATTAGTTTACCTAACTAATTATATGAGTTATTCATTTTTTGTCAAGCAATATCTTAGTGTTATTTTGAAATTAATCTATACTTTTAACTTTAATTACCTTATAATGGCTTTAATTGTATTTAAAACGAAGGGAGGGAAACAATTGAATTCAGTGAATAAAGTTGCTAGTCTTAGTCTTTTTACACTTGCTTGGCCGATATTTCTAGAGCAATTTTTACGACTGATGATTAGTTATATTGATGTCTTTATGTTGGGGCATTATTCAGATGATGCTGTAGCTGCGACAGGGGTTGCCAATCAGATTCTTGTCATTTCGATTATTATTTATGGTTTTATTAGTGTCGGTGTCCAGATTATCGTCGCACAAATGATTGGAGCGAAAAAACATAAAGAAATCGAGAATGTGATTACAAATGGCTTAGTGGTCGCTTTCTTAATTGGGATTGCGATGAGTATTATTTTCATTTTTATGTCGAAAAACTTCCTGACTTGGATGGGAATTGATCCTCATTTAGTCCAAGTTGGCGCGCCATTTTTAGAAATTATTGGTGGGAGTTCAGTTGTTATCGCGATTCATGCATCCATTTTACCTATTCTCCGGGCGCATGGTTATGTAAGACAATCCATTCTCGTCCCTGTGACAATCAGTATTATCAATGTTGTCGGTAATTACTTATTTCTTTACGGACCACTTGCTTACTTAGATTACGGCGTGGCAGGTGTTGGGATTTCTACTGCTGTCGCGAATTTTGTCGGAATGGTTCTAGCTATCTGGATGTTAAAAAAATACATCGGTTACACATTTCATTTCAAAAAATTGGAGCAAGTGTCCAAAAAACTACTTTATTCGATTTTACGTCTAGGCCTTCCCTCTGCCGGTGAAAACTTATCCTATGCTGGCTCACAACTTGTCGTTACCGCAATCATTGCTATTTTAGGTACAGAAGCACTTACGACCAAAGTTTACGCTTCAACAGTTAGTCAATTTGTTGCCCTCTTTGCTATCGCGCTCGGACAAGCCTCGCAAATAATTATCGGCCGTGCGGTTGGCGCAAAAGAAATTGATAAAGCTTATAAACAAGGTCTCCGCAGTTGGAAAATAGGATTAGTCGTTGCCATTGTAGTTAGTGTTTCGATTTATCTATTTGCCGAACCGATTATGAGTCTATTTACAACAAATACCGAAATCATTGCAATGACAAAAGAATTGTTCTTACTTTCGATTTTCCTTGAGCTTGGACGTGCCACCAATATTATTATCATTAGTAGTCTTAACTCTACTGGTGATGTCCGCTTTCCGTTCATATGTGGGCTTATCGTTATGTGGATTGTTAGTTTGCCATTCTCCTATGTACTTGGAATTTCCGCTGGGCTTGGTCTTGTCGGTGTTTGGCTTGCCTATATTATCGATGAAGGTGTTCGCGCCGTTCTAATGTACCGAAGATGGCGCAGTAAAGTTTGGTCCTTAAAATCAGTCATATAAAGAAACGTCTCTTTGATTTTTTCGAAGGGGCGTTTTTTTATACATGACAAAACTGTCATTTTCATTTTAATATCGTCACCTAATTCGATGGTTTCATTTCTATTTCCCCGCTATACTAGACTTATAAACAAATGAGAGGATAGATGAGAAATGTTAGATAAAAAAATTATTAGCGCACTTAGTTATTTTAGCCTTTTCTTTGCCCCGGTTATCGCACCTATTATTATCTGGTGTACAAATAAAGATAAAGAAACACGTCATCACGTGAAATGGGCTTTACTGACACAGACCACTTTTGTCGCTGGGATGGTTGTAATGATTTTGCTTTATAATAACGTTCCTTTTAGTACAAATAGTGCTGATACTATTAACTTTTTGGCTCTAGCTACAGTTTTTTTCATCGTATTTCTTAATGTATCGATACTCATTTTCAACTTGATTCGAGGTATTACACGCGTCGTAAAGCATAGTGATGATAACTGGGCTAGATGTTAAGCTAACTTCCTAATTTATGCTATAATATAGTGTACTTTAGGAGGTTTTTTTGATGCGTTTTATTATTGCTTATTTATCGATTTTTGTTTTAGGTATTTTTTCTGCACTTTTAGTCGAAACAATCCTCTATGAAAATGTCACACCGCAGCTCGTTTTTTCAGCAATTCTCTTTGCTGCTCCCGTCATCTTAGTCGCTTCCACGTTGGGCGAAATATTTTATGGCTTTAGCAAAAAAGCGAGCTATTCAACATTTGCGCTATGGGGATTTGCATACGGAGTTGTTGTAACAGTCATCATCCTTAGCATTATCCAAGTCTCTGGCATGATCATCTCTGTTGGTGTTTCTGTTTTAGCAGGAATAATTATGGCAATCCTAGCTGTTATTTTCTTCTATTTACGAGGCGGAAAATCGACAAGTGGAAAAGCTGCGACAAAATAAAAAAATGTCTATCCTAATTGATTATTCAACTAGAATAGACATTTTTTTATTCCTCTTCAAATGCATGATGATTCAAATTAAACCGAATTGTTTCCAGTGGATAGCCGTAAAAATCTTCGGTAAATTCCTCCACTTGAACAAACCCTTTCGCTTTATAAAAATGAATTGCTGTTTCGTTACCTTTTTCCACGTTAACAAACATTGGTAGTGGCACATGAAATAACGTCATTCCAACTTCTAATAATTCCGTACCAAGTCCGCGCTGGGTCACTTCTGGTAGTAAATAAAAAGCCGCAAGTTCACTTTTCCCCTTCTCAAGCTCAATAAAATTCGCAAAGCCAATTACTTTATCCGCTTGTTCTAAAACAGCAAAAGGAGTCGCTGAAATCCGATTATGAAGCGTTTCAACATTATAAAATCTTTTCAAAAAATCGTCTTGTACATCACTTGGAATTAAATCTTGATAAGTATGGTGCCATGAAGTAGTCGCCACATGCTGAATAGCTTCAGCATCTGAATTAGTCGCTTTTCTAATATGAAAATCCATGATCCATTCTCCTTCCAATTACGCAAATTGTTAAAACAGTTTATCTGACTTTACCCCATTTTAACAAAAAGAATGCGCTAATTAAGTAATTAGCGCACTGATTTTTTATTTTTCGATTGTAATATCTCCGGAACTAGTTTTCACAGTTACACGGTTAGCGGTATTAGAATCACTTGTTGGTGCTTTAATGCTACCAGAGTTACTTTTTGTTTCATAAATAGCTTTAAAATCACCTGGTAGTTTCAGCTCTACTTCGCCAGAATCTGTATTGACTTCGATATTTTCTACTTGTTTGTTAAAGGCAACATCAATATCGCCTGAGCTCGTTTTCGCAGTTACATTATTCGTTACGCCAGCAAGTTCAATCGCTCCTGAGTCAGATTCGGCTTGTACTTTCCCTTTTGTATTTGCATCAATATCTCCGGAACTAGTTGTTAAAACGGCTAAGTCTGTAACGGTACTATTTGTCAGTTCGATATCACCAGAATCAATAGCAATTTTAAGTTTTTTCGCTTTAACGCCAGTAGCATTAACATCCCCTGAACCACCATTTATTTCTAAATCGCCCGTCAAACTAGTAAGTTCAGTTTTTCCTGAACCTGTTTCAATTGATGTATTTGCTTTAATATTCGATAAATCTAAATCTCCAGAAGAAGTAGCCATTTGAGCGCTATTTGCTTCTAAATTATTCACTTTTAACTCACCAGAATTTGTAGAACTAACAAATTTCTTTACTTTAAAATCAGAAACATCAATATCTCCTGAATGAGATTTTACTTTTAAATCAGCTAATTTCGTATCTTTTGTTAAAAAGACAGTTACTTTTTGTTGCCCGTAAGCGTAGATTTTGCCAAAGTTGTTATACCAATCATCCTCTTCAGGAACTGTTATATTAAATGAGGTTCCGTCTTCAGAGACTGGTTCTAATTTTTGAATGGCTTTTTTGTCATTTGCAGAGTAATTTCCTTTGAGTTCAATATAATTCTTGCCTGTTGTACTTTCTTTCCATTCAATTAGTACATCTCGCTCGGAAGAAAAGGCAATTGTATTAATATTTTCAGCTGATAAGTCCCACTGTTTTGTTAGTGGTTCGCCTTTTTCAATCATAGTACCTGATTTCATTGTGACCGCCACGCCGATAGCTCCGATAATAAATAGCACCAAACCGGCGAAAAATAATTTCTTACTTAAATGATGTTTACGCATTTTTTCCGCCTCCTTTGACCGCATATTTGTGCCACTGGATAATTGCCATAGTAGCTTTACTTGTAAACTTAGTAAGTGCATTTGCTACAAACAGCAGCATAAGACCCAGTCCTACAAGCCCAATGGAAATAAACATTTGATAAAATTCAAAATCAGCGCCAAATAATAGTTCTACGCCAAGTATTACCGGTGAAAGCAAGAATCCACCAACCGTTGCCCAAAGTGAAATAACGAGTGACCATAGCGAAACCATAATCGGAATAATAAGACAGATGTCTAGGAAAAATAAACCTATTCCAATTAAAACTTGTTTACTCACAGATCTATTTTCATTTTGATTTTTTCGAGGTACATAATAATAATCTGCTTCTACTTGTTCTTCGCGAATATCTCTTTCACTTAAAATATCTGCAGCAATTTCTTCCGGTTTTCCAAGATCAAAGACGATTTGTTCTTCGCTTTTCCCAGCTTCCACACCATTTCTAAAATGCTCTTGATAGTCAGATAATAGTTCTCTCCGCTCTTTTGGATCCAGCAATTCTAAGCGCTGGTTTAATTCATTTAAAAAATCTTGTTTATTCATTTACTGCTTCCCCCTCTGTTAAAAGCTTAGCAACACTATCTGTAAAATTATTCCATTCAGAGATAAGCTCATTCAAGTAAATTTCTCCTTTTACCGTCAGCTGATAATATTTTCTTGATGGACCTTCATTTGATTCTACTAAATAAGTGGAGCAATACTCTTCTTTTACTAATCTTCTAAGTACCGGATAAATAGCTCCCTCTGCAACCTCAATATATTTAGAAACTTGATTTGCTAATTCATAACCATAACAATCTTTCTTTTGAATTAAAAACAAACAGCATAGTTCTAACACACCTTTTTTGAATTGCGGGTTAACCTCCATGCTAACTCCTCCATTCTGCTAAATTACCACTAGTAATAAGTAACCACTACTATATATTGTTCACTACCACTATAGTTTATCATACACTAGTGTTCATTGCAAGGTACTGATTAGAAAAAAATAGTATTGTTTTTTTATTTAATAAATGTTAACCTAATTTAGTATTAAGTTTACATTAAGGAGAGATACGTTTATGCGTGATCAGAAATTGAAATTTTTAGTCGTAGATGCTTTATTCGCAGTCATCATTGCTTTACTCGCACAAGTTGCTATTCCACTTGGCCCTATTCCGCTTACTGGGCAAACATTTGCAATTGGTTTAGCAGCAACAATTCTTGGAGCTCGTCACGGTACCATATCTGTTTTAGTTTATATCGTGCTTGGAGCAGTTGGTATTCCGGTTTTTCAAGGTATGACAGCAGGAATTGGGATTCTTTTTGGGCCAACTGGCGGATTTATTGTCGGATTTATTTTTAATGCACTACTTACAGGTTGGTTGCTCGAAAAAACAAAATTCACTGTTCCTTATGCAATCGTTGCTAATATTTTAGGAGCCATCGTTACGTTAATTTTCGGTGTTTTATGGCTTAAAGTTAGCACAGGTCTTGACTGGCCGACTGCATTTTTGACTGGGATGGTACCATTTATTATTCCTGGTATTATTAAAGCGGTGTTCGCTGCATTATTAGGTATTCTCATTCGTGATCGTCTAATTAAAGCAAAATTACTTAGAGCATCATAAGTCCCATTAATACACATTTCGACTCATCTCCTATATAATGATAATGATTAACACTGAGAAAAGGGGACTCGGTATATGTCATTACTGAATGAGGAAAATAATTTTTACAACGTAGATTTACTCGACTTGTTAAAAGATTCAAATGAAGCGGTTCTTCCATATAAGAGAATTCGTTTTAGACGCAACCAAAAAATCTTAACAGAAGGCGCGGAAACAACTTACTTTTATATTATTGAAGACGGGGTCGTTTCGATGAGTAAAAATACGTGTAAAGAAGATAGTATTATTAGCTTCTTAGGTAAACAAGATTCTATCGGTCCGCTTACATTACTTGGAGGAGCCAAATCACCTGCAAACTATACGTCTATTAGTGAAGTTAGTGTTTATCAATTTGAACGTAAATATGTTTTGAATAAACTCTTAAGCTCACCAGATGTATTTTGGCAAATGAATGCACTTATGCAAAGTATGGTTACACCTATGTTAGAACGGGAAGGTTACGTTAATTTACCTTCTAGCGAGAAAGTTTTAGCGGGATTAATTGCTTGTGGGGAGAGATTTGGAAGAATCGAGTCGGATGGTTCTTGTTTGATTCCCTATTATTTCACCCAAAAAATCTTGGGAAATTATCTAAATTTAGCTCGAGCTTACGTTGCAACTAACCTGCGAAAGCTAGAAGAAGATGGAATTATTGCGCTTTCGCCAAAACCTTGGCGTGTTAATAATTTCGAGATTCATAAGCAAAAACTAAAAGAAAATCACGAACCTTACATATGAGTGTAAAATGAATACTTTTTTTCTAATAGTATTTCGTAAAAATATGCATAATGAAAAGAAGCTATCTTAGTTAGATAGCTTCTTTTTTATTAACTATTTTTACCAATAAAGAAGAATGTCGCGATTGCGCCGATACCTTGAACGATGAAGAATGTTGCTACAACAATTATTACTCCAATCACAGAAACAATTGGATTAAACAGAGCGATAAATCCTACAACGATACCAATAAGACCAATGGTTAAAATCCAACCCCAACCTTGTATATTGTTTTGCTTGGCTGTAAATGCACCAACAGTACGCATGATACCAGCGAATAATACCCACATGCTAAAAAGTAATACAATTATTTCTGGTCCAGCAAATTCATTAAATAATAACAAGAAACCTAGTAAGATGGATAAAATCCCGTCAGCTAGTACCCAACCAGAAACATTTTGTGATTTTCTGTCTGAAAAGTAAGAGAATGTGTGGAAAATACCAGAAATCAGTAATAAGAAACCAAGCATAAAAGCTGATGTTAATAATGAAATAGCCGGATGGAATAAGAACCAAATTCCAAGTACAATCATCGCAATCCCTGCTAATAAAACAAGAATACGTGTAAATGTCTTCATTTTTATTTCAACTCCCCTTTATTTGTGCTAATCTAACCCCACTTTTAATGAAATATAATTAGTCTTAACTATAATAGCCTAAAAAATGGATTTTAAAACCTTTTTAAAATGAAATATTAGTCTAAAAAACAGCTTTGTCACAAAAATTCCACACACAAGTGCTATTTTTGGACTTTTTAAATACTTAGTTGACAATTTGTTTCATCCAGCGTAATATATAACTTAATTTAATAGTATTTTCTTATCACGAAAGGTGGAGGGACTGGCCCTTTGAAGCCTTAGCAACCGGAATTTATTTTCACGGTGCTAATTCCAGCAGTATATTCTGAAAGATAAGTCGGAAATCCAAGTTTAGGAAACTCTATCCTCTCTGGCGGCTTATATACTGCTAGGGAGGTTTTTTGATGGAAATTACTGATAAATACATATTAAAGAGGAGTGGATTTTATGAGTAATGAGTATAAATTCGAAACAATTCAAGTACACGGCGGACATACACCGGACGGAGATACGCATTCTAGAGCTGTGCCAATTTATCAAACAACATCGTATACATTTGATAGCCCAGAACATGCCGCAGCCTTATTTGGTTTACAGGAAACTGGAAATATTTATACACGAATTATGAATCCGACTACAGCTGTTTTAGAAGAACGATTAACTTTACTTGAAGGTGGCATTGGCGCTGTTGCAACGGCTTCTGGCATGGCCGCTATTACTTACTCGATTTTAAATATTGCTGGTTCCGGAGATCATATCGTCGCAGCAGCAACGCTTTATGGTGGCACACACACTCTTTTCTCTCATACATTTAAAACATTTGGCATTGATGTTACTTTTGTAGACCCTAACGAACCTGAAAATTTTGAAAAAGCAATTAAAGAAAATACGAAAGCCGTATTCATTGAAACGATTGGGAATCCTGATATTAATATTATTGATATTGAAAAAGTAGCTGAGATAGCGCACGCATCGGATGTCCCGCTAATTGTTGATAATACTTTTGCGACCGCTTATTTAAATCGCCCATTTGATTTTGGCGCAGATATTGTCGTTTACTCGGCAACGAAATTTATCGGTGGTCACGGGGTTGCAATTGGTGGCGCTGTTATTGACTCCGGTAAATTTAACTGGGCAAATGGGAAGTTTCCAAAACTCGTTGTACCTGATGATAGTTATAACGGGCTGTCTTATACAAATGATGTTGGTGCAGCGGCCTATATTACCAAGCTCCGTGTCTCGCTCCTTCGTGACACTGGTGCCGCACTTTCCCCGTTCAACGCCTTCTTGCTCATTTTAGGGCTAGAAACATTATCTTTACGACTTGAGCAACACGTGAAAAATGCGAAACAAGTAGCGAATTTCTTAAATGACCATCCAAAAGTTGCTTGGGTTAATTATCCTGGCTTAAAAGACAACAAATACCACGATTTAGCGCAAAAATATTTACCAAAAGGACCCGGTTCCATTTTCACTTTTGGCGTTAAGGGTGGTTACGCGGCTGGGAAAAAGGTTATCGAATCTGTGGAGTTATTCTCACATCTAGCAAATGTGGGTGATGCCAAGTCGCTTATAATCCACCCAGCATCAACGACTCATCAACAACTAAGCGAAGAACAACAATTAACAGCTGGCGTTAAACCAGAATCCATCCGTCTTTCTATCGGAATCGAAAATGCGGATGATATTATTCAAGATTTAACGAAAGCACTAGAGCAAATTTAGGAGGAAGTGAAGAGAAGTGACCTTACAGCAAAAAGAACTATTTCAAAAAAGTCCTCTTCTACTTGAAAACGGGGAAACATTAAGTCCAGTTTTAGTTGGCTATGAAACGTATGGGACACTTTCTGCCTCACGCGATAATTGTATTTTGTTAGAACATGCGCTCACTGGGACGGCACATGCGGCGAAACATTTTGAAGATGACGCCCCTGGTTGGTGGGATGATTATATTGGTCCGGGGAAAACGATTGATACAGACAAATATTTTCTTGTTTGTACGAATGTATTTGGTGGTTGTAGTGGAACGACTGGCCCCTCCTCTATTAATCCAAAAACAGGCGAGCCTTTCCGGTTACAATTTCCCGGATTTTCAATTAAAGATATTATTAAAGTGCAGCGTGAACTTTTGGAGCAACTTGGGGTTACGAGGATTGTTTCGGTAATTGGGGGTTCGATGGGTGGAATGCAAGCTACTGAATGGGCGATTGATTATGCCGATATAACAGATAGCATTATCAACATCGCCTCCCCGCTCGCTGCCGGACCTGATGCGATTGGCTATAACTTAATTATGCGGATGGCGATTCTGAATGATCCCGATTTTAATGGCGGCAACTATATTGGTCAACCTGAGGGCGGGCTTGCTACTGCGAGAATGGTTGGAATGATGACTTACCGGACGAGCGAACTTTTCTCCAAGCGGTTTGAACGTTTCACTGTCGCCGAGTCTTCGCCTGCCGCTTTCTCAAAAGAGCATTTTCAAATTGAATCGTATTTACAATATCAAGGGGATACTTTTGTCGAGCGGTTTGACGCGAATAGTTATCTATATTTAACAAAGGCGATTGATTTATTTGACGTTACGGCTCCCGCAAAAGATGATTTACCCGCTTTTTCAAAAATTAAAATTCCGTATTTGCTGATTGGCATTACGACCGATCAGCTTTTCCGAATTCACGATTTGCGCCGTGGTTATGAGCTTTTAAAAGAATGGGATGTGCCGGTTACTTATCATGAAGTGGCCTCTGAATACGGTCATGACGCTTTTCTAGTTGAAAAGGAAGTACCGAAGTTCGAGCCACTCATTCGGTCATTTTTAAGCAATTTACCTGTTAAAAGCATATAAAAAAAGTTACCTCGGAAAATTTCTGAGGTAACTTTTTTATTAGTCTTTATAAATTGATTTCGTTCGGTTAAGCCACGCATAGCCTAGTCCGATAACAAGGCCACCACCTACAAAATTCCCAAGTAAAGCAAGGACTAAATTGACGGTCACATTGCCCGCTGTCATTGCAGCAAGTGTTCCACCAGAAGCGAAAAATGCTAATGAGAATGATGAGAAGTTGGCGATAACGTGCTCGAATCCTAAGAAGGCAAAGATGAAAATAATGAAAATCATCGCAATGACTTTACCAGCATCATCTTTCATTCGAAGTGTACAAAGCACGGCCGTATTTACAACAATATTGGCGAAAATACCTTCTACAAAAATTTGTAATGGCGCTTTTTCAAGTTTACCGCTAACGGCAGTAAATAAGAAATGGTCAGCAGGTAAATTATGGAAAACAGATGTCAGAGAAACTAAGTACCCTGCAAGAATTCCACCCAATAAATTACAAACAATACATAAAATCAAAATTTGTAATGCTTTTCCAGGTTTAACAATTTTTTGATAAACACCTGTTGTCATATACATCATGTTAGAAGTACCCAGCTCAGCATTCATATAAATAATCATAACGAGCGACCAACTAAACATAAATGCATAGGTGATTTTACCAAGTCCAGGTGCAAAATGATCGACTTTATCACCAATCATTACAGCGACCGCAGTCCCTAGTGTTAAGAATAAACATGCTAACATCGCGCGCACAATATAACGAAGAATACTATTATTTACTAAATCAATTTTTTTGCGCGTACTATAATCAATTTTCTGCATTAATGGACTACTTTCAACATCCAAATTATTTCATCTCCAAACAAAAAATTTTCTTGTGAAATTCACAACTTGTTTATTGTAGCATGTTTTTAATTTGATGCAAATAGTTTTCAGAAAATAAAAATGAGTTAAGCGTTACCATCTTGAAAAAAGTTTCTATCTGACTGTTTTATGTTGTTTATTTCCCCATTTTATCCTTATTAAAACAAAAAAGAGAACAGATTTCTCTGTCCTCGTTTAACTGATTTATTTTCCAAACCAATGTTTTTTAGCAGAATCTTTTGCTTTTCCTTCTGTTTCTTGAGCGCTTTTAATTTCTTCGGCCACAATTGCTTCATCCATGCGTTGTACACGACCATGTAACTCATCCATTACAACATCGTTTACATTAGCTAATTCTTGCTCTGTCGCAATTAAGATAACGCCTGTCGAACCTTCTGGAATTGTTTTTAACGTTCTTTCAAATACGGATAGAGCGTTTTTCACTTCGCCAGCATCTTGCATGGAACCAACGATAGCTCCAACCATCCAACCAATCAAAATACCAAATGGTCCACCTAAAATACCAATTAGCATACCAATAAGGCTATCTTTCATGTTTTTATCGGCACCAGTAAAATCAAGAAAATCTTGTGCAACAAGTTTATTTCCTGGCTCATGTTTTACAACTGCCATTTGATAACCAATGATTTTGCGCTCTTGGTGCAATCTTTTCATTTCAGAGAAAGCTTGATAAGAAATACTTTCTTCATCGAAATTCATAATTAACACTGTTTTTTCTTTTTTCATCTGTTGTACCCCTCTCGCCTCATAAGTATTGTATTTAGGCATGTTATTTCATACCCAACTCTTATTCTACTCGCACTAGTCGGCAAATAGCAATTAATAGCACCTTCCTACTTAAATCAGTTCTTTTACAGACCTTTTTTACCAATAAAAGGGAAGAATTTAGAGGTTTTTTGGGCATAAGCTTGAAAGTCTTCGCGGTCTTGGTATTTTTTTTCAAGTAGTGGGACGCCGGACACAAATAGTAATAATAAAGTGATAACAATAGGACTAGTAATCAGCCAAAGATCTGTTATTTGTGTTAATGCGACTAAAAATACACCCCACCAACTAAGAGCTTCACCGAAATAATTAGGATGTCTTGTAACAGACCAAAAACCTGTCGTTAGTAGTTTTCCTTTATTAGCTGGGTTCTTTTTAAAGTTTTCTAACTGGAGGTCGCCACCAACTTCAAACACAAAACCGATAATCCATATTACAATTCCTGCGATTTGCCACCAAGTAAATTCCGCTGATTCATTAGCAAAAGTATGCGTGATTGGTAAAGCAATAATAAATAAGAGAACACCTTGCAAAACGAAAACATTTAAAAAGGCTTTTAAATTAACCAATGTCGTTCCCCAGCGTTTGCGCATATTAACGTAGCGATAATCTTCTGGCTTGTTCCAATTTCTACGTGCTAAATGCCAAAATAAACGTACACCCCATAAAGTAACTAAAATAAGAATCGTCAAACTTTGCATCGTTACACTAAAAGTAGTTAAAAACCCGGTCCAAGCAACAACAACAAATCCCCCGCCCCAAGCAATATCTACTAGTGAATATTTACCTTTTATTTTTGAAATGATAAACCATAGCACAAAATAGACAAGTAAAGCGAGTGCTACTATCCAATACATCATATTGTTTCCTCCTTTTTAATCCCTGCGACCGCGACACTAGAAAGTCCGGCACTGATTGCAATTGCAGCTGAACTATCCACTAAATAGCTATTTCCTCCTATTTTCGCCTCAAGTTCTTTCTGCCAAAGTTTCGCGTCACGTTCTGAAGAAACATGCGTAATAGCAAGCTCTTTCAGTTGTAATTTTGCAACTTTTTTAATGATTTTTTTCATACTTTGTTTTTGACTAAATGACACACCTATCAATTTCCCTTCGCCATTTCTGTCCAGACTGACAATTGGATATAATGAAAGTTTCTGTGCCAACTTGCCTAAAATTCGCGGTATCCGACCAGACTCAACCATTGGCGCCAAATCAGCCACTGCAACATAAATGAATGTCTGAGCAGTTAACTGTTCGATTTTCTGAGTAACTTCATCAAAAGGCTTTCCAGTTTCCACTAACTCCACTGCTTGCTTTACTAAAAGCCCTTGAGCAACGGAATTCAACTTGGAATCAATAACGCGAATCCATTCCGGCGACAAATCGCGCGCTTTAATTCGTTGCTTGATTAGTTGATACGTCCCGCTTAATTTAGCTGAAACTGCAATAACTAGTACATGTTGATACTTATTTTCTAAGAACGATAATAATGCATCGACTGTTCGAATGGTAGGTTGCGCCGTGCTCATTTTATGTTGCTGCGTTAGTTTTTGTTGTATCAAAGTTGGTCCAACTGTTAATTTATCGAGAAAATTTTCTTCCCCGGCTAAAATATTCATCGGTAAAACGTGCACTTGATGTTCTAACAAGAAATCTTCGGGTAAATCAGCAATCGAATCGGTTACAATCGCGATGTTTGCTCGTGGATTTTTTGTTACCTCATATTGAAGCCGCATATCATCTACTTTTTGATAAGTCATTTTTCCAAATTCTGATAGTAAACTTAATATTTCTTGTGGTTCATTTGTATGAATGTGTATTTTTGTTTGTTTTTCATTGCCTGCAATCACTAAGGAATCCCCTTTTGGCGCAAGGATTTCACGTAATGTTTGATGGGAAATGGTCGCTTCTTTAATAATAAATTCAGAACAATAGCGATAAATCGGTTCACTTGTCTCAAAATGAGTGTGTTCTTGCGGTGTTTCCTGCTCCACATAATTATTTGGCGTAGAAACTGTTCCCCCACAATACGCATTGGTCAGCCCGGCAATGAAATAATAAAAACCTTTCGCCCCAGAATCGACTAACCGGTTCTTACGTAAAATAGCCATTTGAAATTCTGTATTAATTAACGCTTGTTCCGCAACTCTTTGCGCATTTAAGAGCGATTGTTGAAAAGAACGTTCTTGCTCATATGTCCCAGCAAGCGCCTCAGACCAAGCCTTCATCACCGATAAAATAGTACCTTCTTTTGGATCTAATAACGCTTCATAGGCTTTATGAACTGCTTTTTGAAACGCTTCGACTAATCCATCAAAGGTAGATTCCAAATGATGATAGCTTTCTGCAACCGCATTTAAATATTGGGCAAAAATCATTCCAGAATTGCCACGTGCTCCTATCAGTGCTGCGCTGGCCACTTCTTCAAGTAGTTCTTTCGTGGAATATTCTCGTGGCGAAACATTATCAATAATCGCTTGCATTAAAGAAGCTAAATTACTTCCTGTATCACCATCTGCTACGGGAAAAATATTAATTCGATTTAGCTCATCTTTTTTACTAATTACTTCAGCTGCCCCGTTCAACATGCTTTGTAATAGAAGCCTGCTCTCCGACTCCTTCAAAGCGAACCTCCTCCTGAGAAGAAATGCAGATTAATAAAGTAGACAATTACGGAAGTCACAGTCGTCACAGCCGTTCCCCAAACGAGATCAATAATGGTCATCGTAATCGGCCAATCTTTTAATGTTGCTAGGTTCGTCAAATCGTACGTAGCGTAACAAACTAAACCAAATAATGCTCCGGCTAAAATCGTATAACCTAAGCTACCTTTCTCCGTTCCAGGCATTAATACGAAAAAAGTAACCCCAACTACATAAATAAAATAAAAAATTACTGCTGGAGCAAGCCTTACATCCCCCATTAACTCCCCGATAAACTGCTGATACATTTTCTTAGAAGCTACGAGTAACCAAAAAAGATCAAAAACTAAGAAAACTACAGCACTCGTTACAAATAGCTTTAAAAATTGCGCCATTCCGACTCCCCCTTATCACTTGATAAGTGAATTTTAACATACCTAGGTTCTTACTCCTAAAAGATTGCTCAAGACTCACTCTTCTTACTTTCTACCATAAAAAAATCAATCATTTAACGCAATGATTGATTCATTATCTATATATTTCCCCTAGAATGCTCCTTGCTAAACTCATATCGCGCAATTGCTAATTTTCGCCGCTCTTTATGATCAATAATCGGAAGTGGATAATCTTTTCCTAAAATCAAACTATGCTCTTTTTGCTCTGTTTCAGACATTTTTTCTGGTTGATGAATGAATTTATTAGGCAAATCCTGTAATTCCTTTACATATTTCCGAATAAATGAACCATCTGGATCAAATTTTTCCGATTGGGTTGTTGGATTAAAAATTCTAAAATACGGTACTGCATCTGTTCCAGTCGAAGCCGCCCACTGCCAACCACCAATATTACTCGCTGGGGCATAATCAATTAGCATCTGTTGAAAATATTTTTCGCCAAAACGCCAATCAATCAGTAAATCCTTCGTTAAAAAGGAAGCCGTAATCATTCTTAGCCGATTATGCATCCAGCCGGTTTCTTTTAATTGGCGCATCGCAGCATCGACAAGCGGAAAACCGGTTTGCCCGTCTTGCCACTTCTTGAAAAATTCGCGATTATTCTCCCATTCAATAAAACGATAATTTTCTTGAATAGGCTCGTTTTTTTGCTTTGGAAAAGAAACATAAATCATATTATAAAAGTCGCGCCAACAAAGTTCTTTTTCGAATGTTGCACGTCCTTCTGTAGCTTCTTCTTTTTGAAGCGCCTGCCAAACCGTACGAATCGAAATCTCTCCCGTTCGTAAATAGCGTGATAAATGACTCGTTTTATCAAGCGCTGGGACGTCTCTTGCTTTGTCATAGTCTGCTAAATCTTCTTTTACAAAGTTTGCAAGTCTCGTATTCGCTGCTTTTTCACCGGAATCAAAGGCTGGTAAATCTTGAATCAGTTCTCTAAACTGTTCCTCATATTTTGGAAATAAGCTTTCTTTCCTAATTTTTTCTGGTTTTAAAGTGACTTTTAAAGGCATTTCCTTTATTTCTTCGCGCCATTTTTTGTAGTAAGGAGTGAAGATTTTGTAGTATTCAGTGGCGGATTTTTTCACTTCTTCGGCTGAATGAAGGTAACTATCGTGATAGCTGTGAACTGTGATTTCCTTATCAGCAAACAATGCTCGGGCAGCCTCGTCTCGACTCGCTCCGTAGCCTGTTTCATCGCGGTTGAAGAAAACTTTATCCCAAGTTGGTATTTTTTCTTTTAACTGTTTTAAGAGCTCGATTGGCTCGCCAAACATGATTTGCAAATGGGTGTTTCTATTTAGCTCTTGTTGGAAATGAGCTACACTCGCGAAAAATGCTTGGTGACTAGGGCTTCCTTTGATAAATTGTTCTGGATTTACTTGAAATAACAAAATTAAATCTTCTTCTTTACAGGCATGATAGAGAGCTTTATTATCATTTACTCGAAGATCTCTACGAAACCACATTACTGAAGTCATTTGCTCCCACCTTTCGCATATTACTTATCGTTATTATACGAGAAACGACTGGATATAGAAAAACAAAGGGCTTATAACGCAAAAAACCTGTTAACTTTAATTAACAGGTTTTCTACGGAGCATCCGTCAATGTCCATTCAATTGTTGTCTCATAGTCCTCATTAGTATAAGCGTGAGCCGCGTCTGCTTCTACAAGGATGCCTTGATTTTCTGCCCACGTAATGGGAACAATCATGTCATCCGTCGCATTGGACTGGTAAATAGTAATCGGTTCTTCTGAAAGCGGCTTTTTCTCACCATTGTTATCAACGAAAATAAGCCCATTTGGTAACGTGTGTGCTGGATTCGTTGTTGAAGTTAGCGGTGATTTCACTGATGCTGTCACGCTGAACTTGCTACCTGCTCCTCGTGAATCAAGTACAGATAAATCAAAATCCGTGTTTCGTTTCGCGATACTTTTTTGATTATTAAGTTCGGTTGATTCAAAAGACATAGTTGCTGGCACATGGTTGAATTTCAGCTCACCAGTTACTTGAATGGTAATTTCTTTTGTCAAAGTTCCAATTTGGATGGTGGCTGTGTAGGTTCCGGTTTCTTTTTTTAGATTTGTGCTTGTTACTTTCACATCTGGCGTTAAATCTTTACCGGTTACGATATTGAATGCTTTTGCTTCCGATTTATCTAGAATGAATTGTTTCACTTCTTCATCATTAAGATTAATAAGGTCTTTTACATTTACGGAAAAATCTTTTGCTCGTAATGCTTGCTCATCTTGAATTTCTGTCAAATCATCTTTAATAAAAACTGGCACATGAATATCAGCGTAATTATTCGCCTTGTCTTCTAATCTAACAATGGCTTCTGTTGGTCCAAAAACATTCGTATCTGGTTCATTTAGTATGGTAATAGTAACACCTTCACCTGTCGTACCATCTGAGTGATCAGTAATGTTCGTAACTAAATGGTGTGCATCTGGGAGCGAATCCCCTATGTTTAATACTTGCGGAACAGCATCTCCGCTTGGAGGAGTCACATCTTTTACAGTTACTGGATCTAATGTAATTCGCTTTTGGTCTTGTGTAATTGTTGTTACTAGATCGGTGTAAGGTTTAATAAAGCCATTCGGGATAGCAATTCGATAATTGCCCGTGTCATCTGCTTGTCCTGATAATAGCTTGTTTTCACCATTTTCTGTATACGCAATATTAACAAATGCATTTGGTGTCGCTGTTCCGGTGACTTCACTTTCTCCATCCGTCACTGGATTTATCGTTCCTTCAAGGCGCCCCATCGCAATCATACGCGCCGTATTTTGATTGAAATTAGTTGGCGTCATTCCAGCATTAGTAGACAGAATTTTTGTTGTTGTTCCTGAATAAGTTAGACTCCCAGTAACATTTTCCCCACTCGGTAAATTAAAAATTTGTGCTGGTTGGTCTGTCCTATCAATTGCTCCAGCTGTATTCCAGTAATTTACCAATTGTGCGTCTAAATTAAATGTATTTGCATAAGGCCAGTAAAACATCGGCGTATTACTATTCGTCGCAACCAAAAAGCTTAGAGGATCCTGAATATCTAATTTCGCGGTTGCATTATAAAATTGGATAATATAGCCAGTTCCGCCTGTTTTATTTAAAATTAAGCGAGCATTTGGACTGACGGTAATATTATCCGCTGACCAAAGAAGTGGATTAGAGCCAGCCGTTTTTGTCATTGTCACATCGGCGCCCTCAGCAATTTTAACCGCCCCACCTGGTGTATCACGAAAAATATTATTGTTAGAGGTAATATTTAATTTCGCATTCTTTTTTACATCAATATCAATTGGTTTTGTGCCTGAGCGATAAAACATCCCTGTCCCGTTAGAAAGCACGGTTACATCTGCATTTTCTTCAACTGTAAAAGTATTGACATCAGCTGTTCCACCACCAAACCAAAACGCACTATTCGCATTGCCGCTTGCGTGATTAATATTTAGTTTTCCAGAAACGTTTACTCCTTTAATTTCCGCAACTTCATTTACTGCTGCTGATCCGCTTACAACGGAGGCAATCGTTATATCATTTGTCCCTTTGAAATTAGCTATTCCATTTAGATTATAAATCATTTGCGGACCTTGATAATGAACATTTTCATAGTTTTGAACGACGTCTTTTGCAGCCCCGTAAACCGAAATAGTTCCATAGTAGTTTTTCCCAATAACATTGATATCTTTTAACGTGGTTTCTTTTGTGCCTGTATTTGTGTTAACTGTGATGACACTGCTCTGCGCCCCAGATGATGCCATTGTCTCTGTTAACGTGTGAATTTCACCAGTTGCTGGATTTTTTCCTGATAAAGTAAAAGTTTTTTTCGAAGCTGGGATGATAATACCTCCAGATAATTCAACATCTGCTCCTAAATAAACAGTATCAATCCCGTTATCTTCTGAAATGGCAGCTTTCAGTTCCGCGAAATTAGTGACTACCGCTTCATTTGCTGCTAAATTATCACTACCCGTTTCAGCATCTACTACTAGGTTAAAACTTAGAAAAAGAGCCGCTATGGTCAATACAATCATTAATTTTTTGAAAGCCAATGTGCCAGCTCCTTTCTTTATTTTTCTTGGTTATTTTTTCGTTTTCTAATTACTAGAATAATAATTAATACTATAAGTAAAACACCGGCAGCAAGCGCAACATACAGCCACTGGCTCGTTTGTTTCAAATTCACTGCTTCTTTATTTAAGTCTTGATCTTTTTTACCAATCGTAAATGTTTCATCCCAATTCCAAGTTTCCACGCCATTTGTAGCAGTCATTTTTAATCTATATTTACCTTCTTTTAACGGTTTATTCTCCCAATCAATCCCGAAGTCAAAATTGGAATTTGGTGCCATCGTCATATCTGCCTTTTTAGTTTGGTAAAGCATTTTATTCGAGCCATCTTGATACACTTTTGCATCAATGCTTAGATTTTTGATAATAACTGGTTGGTCGTTTTGTAATTTGGCAACTATCGCTGTGTGATAATTGATAAGAGTTGGTTTAATACTTAATAAATTCATATGTGGTTTGACTTGTTTGTCGGTTTCAGATAACTGCATACCAACAATATAGGAATATTCATTTTTAAGTGAGACACCTTTTGTTTTTTTGGTCTCCGTTTGATTTTTCTTTTTGAACTGTACTGCGCCCAAAACAACTCCATCGATTGATTCGTCTGGCATTTCAATCGTAACTTGAACGGTTTTTTTGCCATTCACAGGTATCGTTAGAAGTTTTTGGTCGTCTGGTATTGTAGCTAATGCGGGTAATGGGTACTTCAGGCTTTTGTCTTTTTTAGAAAGGTCATTTTTCGTGTAATCAATCACACCAGTTTGGTTGGTTGACGCGTAATTGATTGATGCTTCTACTTGAATTTCTTCATTTGAACTATTCATTACATCTATTTCTACTGTTTGCTTTTGGTTTGGTTTCATTTTTAAGTCAAAGTAGGTTTGTTTTTTGTCTATTTGATTGGCGGGAATATTAGCTTGAACGGAATAGCCGACATCTCCCTCCGCTGCTTTTGCTTCTGTAAAATTGCCGAACGTCACTAATAATGGAACAAGGAATAATATGCTAAGAAAACTTTTTTTCAATTAAACCTTCCTTTCATCGTCTTTAATAAAAATTTTGCGTCTAGAAATGAAATTCTAAACGCAAATTTTTTAAACACCTGGTGCGTCAGATAGTGTCCATGTAATTGTTGCTTCATGGTCTCCTAGAGTTGCACTTCCTGCTGGTATCGTTAACTTAACATTGTCATTTAAGCTAGCTGCATCATTAGGTGTCGCGCCAAACCAACGATTAATCCAAGTCCCCATACCTTCAGATTCTTTTGCCGAAACAACATTTACAATTGAAGTTCCGTCGGCCGGTAGTTCTACTGTTTGAACAGCAGTTGGCGTTGTTGCCGTTGTACTTGAAGAAACTGTTTCTCCGTTTTTAAATGATAGTTTAGCTCCTGATAGTGAAGCTGCTCCATCCTCGTCTTTAAAGGCAGTTGCTGTTGCAGTAACCTTCCAACCAGCACCTGTTCCGCGGCGGTCAGATACTTGAATAAACGGTTTTCTTGAAGTGGAAGAATAGCTTTGTTCCGAAGTGGATACTTCATGTTCCCCGAAATTCACAGAAGATACATAATCCATTGTTAGCGAACCAGTATTTCCAGTTCCCGGATCAGTCGGATTACTTGGGTCTAATGGATCTATCGGTTTCGTTGGATCTTCTGGGTCAACCGGATTAACTACCCCAGTTCCTGCTTTAAATTTAATTGATGCTTTTGAATCCCCTTCTGAAGATACTGCAAAAGCAGACGGTGCAAAAAGTGTGACTGAAGTTATGCCAATTAATCCTACAATTAATGTTTTTTTGAAAATCATTTTGTTTCTCCTTTCGTCATGCGTTATCTTTATATTATGACGAAAAGAGCTTCAAAAATATGTACAACTTATGAAAAATAATAAATTTTATCACATTCTTTTTAGTAAACGTTAAAAATTTTACATAAAAACCGCTCTATTATCGGACTCATCTTGTAAAGAAAAAAATTATGTCTTTTCTGTGAACACTTTTAATCATCAAAAAAAGAGCCCTATTAAGCTAGAAAATACCTTTCTAACTAATAGAACTCTTGTTAGTTTTATTCTTTTTCTTCAGGGGGCGTTACAACATACTCACTCTCAGGTTGTTCTCCGTAAAGCCCTGAAACTCGTTTGAACCAAATAAATACATGTGTTACAACTACTTTAAGCACAGCATAACCTGGTACTGCAAAGATAACTCCGAGTATACCGAAAAGATTTCCGGCTACTAAAATAACGAATAAAATTGTAATAGGGTGTACTTTTAATGTTTTACCCATTACTTGAGGCGAAATAAATTTACCTTCTAATAATTGAACAACACACCATACAATAATTAATTTAATTAATAACCAAGGAGAAGTTACAATTGCGATAATAATAGCTGGTGTAATTGCGATTGCCGGTCCTAGATATGGAACAATGCTAGTACATGCGGCAATGATCGCAAGCGTTAATGCATATGGTAAGCCAATAATTAAATAACCGATAAATAACAGAATACCAATACATAAACTAACAATAATTTGTCCACGAATATAAGAACTAATTTGGTGGTTTGCTTCACCAAGTACTTGGCGAGTATGCGCACGACCATTTACAGGCAACATTTTTAATAGGAAATCTGGTAATTTTTTCCCATCTTTTAATAAGTAAAATAATACAAGCGGTGTAGTTACGATTGCTAATACTACTTCGGTAACCGTTCCAACAATACTTCCAATACTTGTAATCGCGCTATTAATAACGGAAGTTCCTTTAGTCGAAAGAGTTTTCATAATATCGCTCATATTAGTGCTTAATTTATCTTTTATTTGATCAAACAAGCTCGAACGACTAAATTCGTCAAATTTTTGGGTGATTTGATCCCAATAACCTGGGAAAGATTTAAATAAGCTAACAATTTGATCTTTCACTGCTGGAATAACAAAACTAAATAATAGAATGATTAAACCGATAATTACTAAGTATAACAAGGCAATTGCCCAGCCTCGCTTCCACTTTTTTTTCTCAAGCCAGTCAATTATTGGGTTAAATAAGTAATAGGAAATCCCCGCTAAAATAATTGGCGCAGCAACGGTTTTAAGAATTACCATTAGTGGATCAAAAATAAAGGCAATCTTCGTTAATACATAAATATCAAGCGCTACTAGCAAGAAAATTAATAATCCTAGTACAAACTTGTTCTCAATAAAAAACTGTTTGAATTTTGTTAATGTCCCCTTCACTTTTCCACCTTCTTTTGTCTAAATTTATTTTTGTTTGTTACTATTATATAGGTTAATACCCTCGTTCTCACTAAATTACCCATAAATTTGAAAAAAATCAGGCGTAAGTTGTAATTTATCCTTGAATCAATCCATCTGGATCTAATTCAAGTAAAGCATGTGCAAAATAGAAATGATAGTCAGCTTGGAATTTCTCAAATAATTGAGCACCTTCTTTTTGATACATAACGAGCGGATCTTGCTGTCCATATGCGCGTAAATGAATCCCTTCTCGTAATTGAACCATAGCGTCAAGATGCATTACCCACATTTGGTCCATCAAGTTTAAATACACTTCTTTTTCAATTGCAGTAATTGTTTCAACTGGGAATTTATTACGTTCTTTCTTATGCCAAGAGACTATTTCTTCCACTACTTCAGCTGGATCCATCAATGTCACTTGATCGAAGGAGATTGGGAATTTAGTGCCACCAAGTAATTCTTTTTGGCGGCTATAGTATTTCTCCAACTCTTCTTCCTCAAGTTCAAGCGGATGAATAAATGAATATTCCGCGACTTCTCGAAGAATTTTTTCAGAAGACACGCCTAGTTTATTTCGTTCTAACAGTTGATCGCGCTCTTTATAAACCATTTTCCGTTGTAAATCGATTACTTCATCGTAAGAAAGCAAATCTTTTCGAATATCGTAATTTGCACCTTCTAAACGTTTTTGAGCATCTACAATGACAGAGTGAATTTTACGCGAGTTAACAGGTTTTCCATCACGAGGTGCTTTACGCTTAAGTTTCGTAGACAGTTTTTCCCAACTCTTACTTTCAAACTGCTCTAATAAATCATCTTCTAATGAAATCATAAACTTACTAAAACCGGGGTCACCACGTCTACCTGAACGCCCCATTAACTGTAAATCAATACGGCGACTCTCGTGGCGTTCTGTCCCGATTACTGCTAATCCACCGAGTTTATGAACATCCGGATCTAACTTTATATCCGTTCCTCGTCCAGCCATATTCGTTGCTAAAGTTACCATGCCACGTTTCCCGGCTTTGGCAATAATTTCCGCTTCTTGGGCGTGGTTTTTAGCATTTAAAACTTGGTGAGGAATTCCTGCAGCATCAAGTAGACTACTAATCCACTCGTTACTTTTAATAGAAGAAGTTCCGATTAGAGTTGGCTGACCTTTTTCATAACGCCAAGAAACTTCGTAAACGATTGCTCTACCCTTTTCCTTTTTCGTATAAAAAATGTCATCGGGCATATCTTCACGATTGACGCGTAAATTTGTTGGTATTACGACAACATCCATATTGTAAATTTGCCGAAAT
Organism: Listeria sp. Marseille-Q6474; assembly: GCF_946902005.1. NCBI lineage: Bacteria > Bacillati > Bacillota > Bacilli > Caryophanales > Listeriaceae > Listeria > Listeria sp. Marseille-Q6474. Next base: position 1,069,284 of record NZ_CAMPPS010000001.1, read on the forward strand.
TCTTCTTCTTCAGTTTTCGCCGTACCTGTCATACCAGAGAGTCTTTTATACATTCGGAAATAGTTTTGAATTGTAATTGTCGCAAGTGTGCGTGATTCTTCTTTTACTTCCACGCCTTCTTTTGCTTCAATAGCTTGGTGAAGTCCATCATTAAAGCGACGACCTGGAAGCGCGCGACCAGTATGCGGGTCGATAATTAAAACTTCCCCATCAAGAACGACATAGTCTTTATCTTTATGCATCAAAAAATGAGCACGCATTAGAAGCATTGTAATTCGAAGTTCCACCTGTGCTTCCGCGGAATAAAGTGATTCAACGCCCCAAAATTTTTGAGCTCTTTCAATCCCCGCATCATTCAACCAGACAAAACGCTTATGTTCTTCTATTTCATAATCATCTTTCATCATCGTTTGCACGAGTTCATTTGCCGTTTGATAAAGCGATAAATCTTCTTCTTTACGATCAGAAATAAGTAAAGGAGTCCTTGCTTCATCTATTAAAATGGAATCTGCCTCATCGATTAAAACAAAATCAAGTCCACTTTGTACCTTATCTTCTTTTTGGCGGACCATATTATCACGTAAATAATCAAAGCCAAATTCAGAAGCTGTTCCATAAATGACATCTGCTGTATAAATCGCCTTTTTCTGATCTTTATCTAAACCAGATTCGTTTAAAGCAACCGAAATACCGAGATATTCTAACACTTGTCCGATTTCTTCCCGGTCCCGTCTTGCTAAATATTCATTCGCAGTAACAAGGTGAACACGGTTGCCACGCATCACTTCGATAAACATCACAAATAAAGACATCAATGTTTTACCTTCACCGGTTTTCATTTCTGCCACTTTGCCATCACCAAGAACAAGCGCACCGATTAATTGAACGACAACGGCATCCAAACCAATAATTCTACTTGCCGCTTCTCTTGCTAATGCAAAAATATTAATCTTATCTCGTTCAGTCATTGGTTTTGTTTTGAATTTTTCGCGCCAAAAATTCGTTTGTTCGCGAAGTTCATCTTGGTCCATATTTTTATATAAGCCCTCTTTTCTAACGATTTGACGGGCTATTTCTCGATACTGTTTCACAATTTTGCGATCATCATAATTCTGTCTCATTATATAATATCCTCCATACCTTCTATTATAGAATAACACAAAGTCATCTGGCAATTTATTTCAGGTTTAGAAAAAAGGAAAAACTGATGAGAATAATATTACAAATGTATTAAATTTTTCTATTAACAAAAAGCAATAGGTTTCCCATAGCGAAAGTTGTTGCTTTTTGTTCATATCTTACTTACACCTTAAAGGACTCCCCAGCAGTACATCTCAAGCCCTAAGAATGCACGTTCGCTTTTTAATTGTTACAGTTTCATTACAAATAGTTGGTATAGTCCGCTCTCTCTCTTTATAACAGCTTTTATCTATTTGTTTTTTGCGTAAAAACTGGGTAAACTAAGTATTAATCACTATAAAATTAATTCTCAATTACTAATTGCGTACTGAGATTTTCTGAAAAAAAGAGAGGAGTTTTATGAATATGAAAAAAGCAACTATCGCGGCTACAGCTGGGATTGCGGTTACAGCATTTGCTGCACCAACTATCGCATCCGCAAGCACAGTAGTAGTTGAAGCTGGAGATACACTTTGGGGTATCGCTCAGAGCAAAGGGACTACTGTTGACGCCATTAAAAAAGCAAACAATTTAACCACTGATAAAATCGTACCAGGTCAAAAACTACAAGTAAACGAGGTTGCTACTGAAGAAAAAGCAGAGAAATCTGTTAGCGCAACTTGGCTTAATGTACGTTCTGGCGCTGGAGTTGACCACAGCATTCTTACTTCCATTAAAGGTGGAACTAAAGTAACTGTTGAAACAACAGAATCAAACGGTTGGCACAAAATTACTTACAATGATGGAAAAACTGGTTACGTTAACGGTAAATACTTAACAGACAAAGCAACTAGCACTCCAGTTGTTAAACAAGAAGTGAAAAAAGAAACGACACAACAAGTTAAACCTGCTACAGAAGCAAAAACAGAAGTAAAACAACCAACTACACAACAAACTGCTCCTGCACCAAAAGCAGCTGAAACTAAAGAAGCTCCAGTAGTAGACCAAAATGCTACTACACATAACGTTAAAAGCGGCGACACAATTTGGGCATTATCCGTGAAGTACGGTGTTTCTGTTCAAGATATTATGTCATGGAATAATTTATCTTCTTCTTCTATTTATGTAGGTCAAAAATTAGCTATTAAACAACCAACTAAAACAGTAGCTCCAAAAGCAGAAACAAAAACTCAAGCTCCTGCAGCTGAAAAACAAACAGCTCCAGCAGTAAAAGAAAATTCAAATGCGAATACTGCTACTACTGAGAAAAAAGAAACTGCAACGGAACAACAAACAACTACTAAAGCACCAACTCAAGCTGCGAAACCAGCTCCTGCTCCGTCTACTAACACAAATAAAACAAACACAACAAACAACAATACTAATGCAAGCACACCATCAAAAAACACAAATACTAATACAAACACGAATACTAATACAAACACGAATACCAACACAAACCAAGGTTCCACTAACAATGCGAGCGCAAGTGCTTTAATCGCTGAAGCTCAAAAACATCTTGGAAAAGCTTACTCTTGGGGTGGTAACGGACCAACTACATTTGATTGCTCCGGTTTCACTAAATATGTATTCGCTAAATCTGGAATTTCTCTTCCACGTACTTCTGGCGCACAATACGCTAGCACTACAAGAATTTCCGAATCACAAGCAAAACCTGGTGATTTAGTATTCTTTGACTATGGTAGCGGAATTTCCCACGTTGGTATTTACGTTGGTAATGGTCAAATGATTAACGCGCAAGACAATGGCGTTAAGTATGATAATATCCACGGCGCTGGCTGGGGTAAATTCCTAGTTGGATTCGGTCGCGTATAATTATTTAATAATTTAAAGTAACCTGTGGAGCAGGAAGTTCGCTTCACAGGTTTTTTGTTGGAAATTTTATCTTAATGAAAGACGGTGCATGATGAAAAACTCGATAAAACTAAAACTATTTCCTAAGTTTACAAAAGGCTATAAAGAAGGCTATCCTTTAATTCTAAAAGAACGTTTCGAAAAATGGCCAAAAGATCTACAGGAAGGCGACCTAGTAGAATTAATAGATACGAATGGTCAATTTATAGCTCGTGGGTATCACGGAAAACAAAATAAAGGCGATGGCTGGCTTTTCACCTGGGATAAACAACAACAACTTGATGAGCACTTTTTAACAACTGTAATTACAGCAGCTATCGAAAAGCGTCAATTTTTATTTGCAGATGATTCAACTACAGCTTTTCGGATTTTCAACGGTGAAGGTGATGGCTTTGGTGGCTTCACTGCTGACTTTTATGACGGCTACCTTGTGATTCAGTGGTATAGCCTCGGCGTATATTCTTTCCAAAAAATGATTTTAGAGATTTTCTTATCTTTTCCAGAAGTTAAAGGTATTTACGAAAAAAGACGTTTCCAAGAAGATACAAAAGATGATTTTGTCGCTGGTCAAAAAGCTACTTTCCCGCTGATTATTAAAGAAAATGGCATTAACTACGCTACTTATTTAGATGATGGTTGGATGACTGGTATTTTTCTTGATCAGCGAGACGTACGGAGAAGAATAAGCGAAGACTATGCTGTTTCCAAAAACGTCCTAAACACTTTTTCTTATACTGGAGCGTTTTCCGTAGCAGCTCTATTTGGTGGTGCTAGTAAAACCACCAGTGTGGATGTTGCTGGACGGTCACTTAGTAAAACAAAAGAACAGTTAGAAGTAAATGGACTAGATCCAAATTCTCAGGATATTATCGTAGAAGATGTTTTTCATTATTTCAAATATGCTTTACGGAAAAAACTAACTTTTGATCTAGTGGTTGTTGACCCACCGAGCTTTGCGCGCACAAAAAAAGTAACCTTCCGCGCTGCAAAAGATTACCCAGCTATGCTCCGTGAAATCATTGATATTACTGCTCCAAATGGCACCATTATTGCTTCTACAAACTACGCCGGATTTGGGATGAAAGCATTTAAAAAACTAATTGCCGAAGCTTTTCAAACAAGCGATCGCACTTATAAAATTGTCGAAACGCACTCACTTCCAGCAGACTTCACAGTAAATAAAAACTTTCCTGAAGGGAATTATTTAAAAGTTCTTTTCCTCACTTTGGATAAATAAAAAACAGCGGCCAATTGCTTGGTCGCTGTTTTGTTATTATTTTTTTACTGGCTGATTTTGGTTAGGCAAGAAACTTTCAAACCAGCTGTATAAGTCGTCTTCTTCAGCTTCGTTAACATTATGGCCTACAAAATAACTATGTTTTTCTACATTACAACCCATTTTCTGGAAAAACTGAGCAATTTCTTCTGCTTCGGCTATTTGAATAACTGCATCCTCAATGCCGTGACCAATAAAAATACGTTTATCTTTCAGCATTAAATTAGCGGGTCTTTCTTCCAAATAATGTGGCAAACGACCACTAAGTAGCGCAGCAGCTTTATATTGCCCGCCATAACTTTGCATTATAGAGATTGTTAAAACGGCTCCTTGATCAAATCCAACAAGGAAGATTTGGTTTTTATCAATGGAAACATAATCATTACAAACCTCATCGATAAATTCCGCTACTCGTAAGCTTGTATAATCAACCTCACGCGGATTTGGATCGCCCTCTGTGACCATATGATAAAATCCATAAGTTGGTCCATATTCAACGTCACCGCGCATAGAAACTACTACAAAGCGGTCCATTAATAATTCTAATCGTCCCGCCATATCAAGTTCGTCTCCACCAAAACCGTGAAGTGCGAATATCACTGGAAAAATCTCCCCATCTTTTCTCCCAATTGGCTCATAAATATCATACGCATACATTTTCATTCTTTACACCAGCCCTTAATCTAACAGTTTTTTTAGTGCTTCTGCCTCTTCATCAGTTAGTGTAATCCCTTTTCCCATTTTTTCATGATCCTCTGACCAGTCGCGGATGTCATATTTAGGCGGACGACCGTTCCAGCTGACTTTGTTTAATTCCTTCCGCCAACCACGTGCATTTTCGGATAATACGCCTATTTCTTCTATGATTTCATATTCAATATTTGCCAAAATAATCCTTATCCTTTCCGAATCTATATCTACCATACTATCAAATATTTACCCCAAATTACATTGAAACAATCGTGAATTCAAAAAAAGCGCCCTTCCTACTAGAATTTTTGGATTGATTGCGTTACGATTGAGAAGTACTAAAGGGTTGGAGGTGCTTAGTTATGTCGAATGAAACAACAGATTATTTACTGGAAACATGTTTGATGGCCGGTAAAATAATGATGGAAAGTGGTGCAGAAATGTATCGTGTGGAAGATACTATGAACCGCATCGCCACCATCGCTAGTAATAAAAAAGGGATTAGTTTCGTGACGCCAACTGGGCTTTTTATGTCACTTGAAGGTGAGCGTAATGTACAATTACAGCAAATCCCAACAAGAACAATTAATTTAGAAAAAGTATCTATGGTCAATGAATTTTCCAGGGATTTCGCTGAAAAGAGAATTTCCTTAAAAGAATTACATACAAAACTCGTTAATTTAGATAAAGATGTTCGCTACTTCCCTATTTGGTTGCAAATTATTGCTGCCTCACTTGTTAGTGGATCGTTGATGGTTATTTTTGGCGGTGGTTGGTTTGATTTTATTCCAACTTGTATCATTGGTGCGATTGGTTTTATCATTTTTTACTATACGCAAATTTTTATGAAGGTGAAGTTTCTCGCGGAATTTTTAGCTTCATTGAGTGTTGGGCTTTTAGCTGTTTTGACGATTTCGATTGGATGGGGAATTAATTTAGATACGATGATTATTGGTGGCGTGATGCCGCTTGTTCCCGGGGTTCCGATTACGAATGCGGTTCGGGATTTGATTGCTGGGCATTTACTTAGTGGAATGGCACGCGGAACGGAAGCGCTACTTACTTCTTGTGCAATAGGAATTGGAATCGCGGTTGTTTTCCGCTTTTTCTTATAAAGGAGACGCTATAATGGATTTAGTTTGGACTATTATTATTCAATTAGTGCTGAGTTATGTTGCGACTGTGACGTTTGCGATTATTACAAACGTGCCAAAAAGAGCGCTGAATACTTGCGGCATCACTGGTACATTTGGCTGGATGGCTTATTGGACCTTGATGCAAATGGATTCTGGAACCGGCGCTTCTTCTTTAGCTGGAGCTTTTGTTGTCGCTGTACTCAGTCACTTTTTTGCGAAATATAAAAAATTGCCGATTACGATTTTTAATGTTCCCGGAATTGTGCCACTCGTTCCTGGGGGCCTTGCTTACCAAGCTGTACGGAATTTTGTGTTAGGTGATTATACGGAAGCAATTGGTTTTTCTGTACAAGTTACAGTGGTTGCTGGCGCTATAGCAGCGGGATTAATGCTCTCGGAAGTATTCAATCATAGTATTAGGGCATTTCGTGGACGTAAAGAACGTATTTAAAAAAGCAATCTCTAGACGAGATTGCTTTTTTATTATCGAATAATTTGATTTACTTATGGCTCAGGAATCATAACCCCATAAACAAGTATCTGATACGTAACCACCACATCTTCGCTAGTCAGTGTTCCTTCGCGATTGGTTGGTATACTTTGGTAGTTTTCCCACCTCTCAATCCCGGTACTACTGAGATCGGCATTTTGCGAAATAACATAGGGGATTTGTTTCCCTTGATCATCCAGTATATTAAAGGTCATTCTTTCCGGTAACGAATATGTTTCCCCTTCTTTAGCTGGAATAACAATATCAGGCACCGCTTCACCTTGATTATAAATTTGTTGATTGTAATTTAATCTCATATGATATTGATCTAAATTAGGATAAATAGGTACTAAATCGCCGTTTTTATAAGTTGTTAAATCCGTTAAAACAAATGGATCCCCATTGCTATCAACAAATTTAATTGTTATTTTAACATCTTGCGCTTCTTTCGTATAGATATACGTTACTTCTATAGCTTGATTAGTGAAAGTACCATTTGCATTGTTTGGCAGTTTCGTTGTATCTAATGTGTATCCATCAATTTGTAATTTGTATTTATCTGTTGAAGCATCATATGGTTCGCCAATATTACCGCTAATTGTTTGTGGATCATGGATTTTGTTTCCATCTTGATCGAGGTATTTAACAGTTACGGTAGCTAAAGGCACTTTTTGATAAACATAAGTAACAACTTGCGCTTTCTCTGTAAAAGTTCCTGTTGTATTTCCGTTCGCTTCTTTTAATTGGTATCCCTCAATATTTTTCGTTGCAGTCTGATATGGTTGGCCAATGTCGCCTTCGAGTGTTTCACTAGTCGCCAGTGAATTTCCTTGTTCATCCTGATAGTTTACAGTTACAGTCCCTTTTTCAACTACGGGCGGTGTATTATTTTTACTTGTGTGTATATATCCTACATAAGTATAGCCTTCCATTGATTCGGGTTGTTTCGTTTCTTTCGTTCCTTTTGCAACTGTTTGAGATTCTTGAGTTTTTAAGTTACTATTTTCTGTTGCTTGAACAATCGATCCGACTAACAAACTACTACCGCCAAGGACAACAAGAAATACTAGCAGCTGTCTGGCGTGTCTTTTTTTCAATGTAAGAAGTCCAATACCACTTCCGAATAAAATAAACCCTAGGATGATTAAATAACTATTTGGGCCAACATCTCCCGCTTTTAATAGTGTCCCATTTTGATTTTTATTATTGTCAGAAGTATTATCTGTATTTGTAGTTGGTTCTGATGTGTTTTTTTGATACACAAAGGAATAATTTTCATAATCATTTGTAAGTGTCTCGTTTGGATTTCCTTTGATAATACTATTTTTTTGCGTTTCTGTTAATGAGCTGATATCAATGTAATTATACGTCACATTGCTTGTATCAGTTTCAGCAGCATTCACCGGTGAATTTCCAAAAAGAAAACCTGTGAAAAATAATATTACTGCGAATACGCAAAGAAAGTATTTTTTCTTCATAGTACTATCCCTCCTCATATAACTAATTTCTCTTTTTAACTGCTCACTCTCCTAGCAAAAGGAGTACTAAACTAGCACTTAATTGAGCTCAACAATTATATATTAGGCAAAAAACATTATCAATGAGGCGAAATGTGTCTATTTTGTGAACAAAAATGATTTCTTTAAACTATTTAAATAATCTTATACTAGGAGTAATATTATTTCTTTCCACAGTTCCGTATAGCCTAAACGGTAGAACTATATTTAAAATTTGTGCGTAATTGGGTTAAATATTATATAAGAATCCTAAATTATTATCAAGTATATAAATATGTCTATTTTGTGAACAAATCCATTCTTTTGTATAGAATTGAACCTAAACTGCTTAGATATTCAAAAAAGACGCTAGACAAAATGATTGCTCACTTTGTCTAGCGTCTTTTCAACGTCTAGCAATATTAACGGTAGTAAACACGAATTTATCATAACGGTGGCGCGATCTGGAAAACTCAAACGCGAGACCGTTGTTTAAATAAACGGTTTGTTCTACTTCGACAACGGGATCATCTGAAGCACAGTCAAGATATTGCTGATCAAGCAGTGTCGCTTTATCCGCGCGAATTTGTTTGTACGAACTAGCAATTTTCAGGTTCAAATCGTCTTGAATATAAGAGTATATCGAACCTTCTAAAATTTGCTGGTTAATGCCTGGGATAACCCCAACTGGCATATACGTATGTTCTAGCACATATGGTTCATCTTTCACTAGCCGAACACGAAGAATATCATAGATTGGCGTTTCCATTTCGATATGAAGACGTTCTGCAATTTCTTCTGTTGGAAAGATGACTTTAAACTCAATTACTTTGCTAATGACCTTTTTTCCGTCTAAAAGTTTAGTGAAACCATTTACTTCTTGGTTATGAATCTGCAAACGGTCCGCGTCCAGCGCCGATTTGATAATGAAAGTACCATGCCCGCGTTTACGATATAGTAAGCCTTCAAGTACAAGTACTTCAAGCGCCTTTTTCATTGTCATTCGACTACAATCAAACTCTTTCGCCAAAGTTATCTCATCAGGAATAGGTTGATTAAGCGGATAGGCGTGATTCATAATTCTTTTGCGGATTTCTTCAGCAATAAAGCTATATTTTGTCTGGTTCTGAGCCACGGAAGTTCACCTCTTTACACATAATACTTTTATTTTATCACATTTAGTCTTCAAAACCATTGTTTTCTGAAAGTTCTTTGTACCAATGACCGGATGCTTTTACGGTACGTTTGAAATTATTGTCTAAATCAACTTCTACTAAGCCATAACGGTTTTTGTAAGCATTAGCCCAGCTCCAGCAATCCATAAATGTCCAAAGATGATAACCATGACAGTTAGAACCTTCTTCAATTGCTTTATGCAGCCATTTCAAGTGACTCTTAATGAAATCGATTCGATATGTGTCTTCAATCATTCCATCTGCATTACGGTAGCGACTTTCGCCTTCTACACCCATGCCATTTTCAGAAATGAAGAATGGAATATTATCGTAGTTATCGCGCAGATTAATTGCAATATCATAAATCGCTCTTTCGAAAATTTCCCAACCACGATATGGATTCATTTTGCGGTAAGGCATTTCATAATTATCAAAGAGATGTTCCGGCATAAATGGCGCATCCGGGTGAGCTGCGTATTCTTTCGCTTTCACACGACGCGGTTGGTAGTAGTTTACACCAAGAATATCAATAATGTTGTTTTTAATTATCGCCAAATCTTCTTCCGTATATTCTGGAAGCGCGTCATGTTCGCGAATAATTTCTACAAGGTCAGCCGGGAATTCCCCTTTTGTTACTGGGTCAAGGAAACTACGGTTGAAAATTAAATCCGCAATATGAGCTGCTTTTAAATCTGCCGGATTTTGGCTTCTTGGATATGACGGTGTTAAGTTTAAAATAATACCGATTTGGCCTTCTGGAATTTCAAGTGCGTGGAATTCTTTTACAGCAAGCGCATGAGCTAAAGTAGTATGGTACCCCACTTGTGTCGCGCGTTTAAAATCAACGACATTCGGATAGTGCATATCGTATAAATAACCTGCTTCAACAGGAACAATTGGTTCATTAAAAGTAAACCAATGTTTCACACGGTCTCCGAATAATTCAAAACAAGTTTTTGCAAAAGTAGCATATGCATCAACTACTTCACGGCTTTCGAAACCGCCTTTTTCTTGCATCGACATTGGCATATCAAAATGATATAAATTCATAAATGGTTCAACATTATTTGCAAGCATTTCATCAATAACACGATTGTAAAAATCAACCGCTTTTGGATTCACTTCGCCAATACCATCTGGAATAAGGCGTGACCACTGAATCGATGTACGGAAAGAATTATGCCCTGTTTGTTTCATTAAAGCAATATCTTCTTTATATTGATAGTAAAAATTAGATGTATTCGTAGGACCAACATCATTAAAGAAACGACCTGGTTCGATTTTATACCAGTGATCCCAAATACTTGGTTTTCTGCCATCTACATTTGCTGCGCCTTCTGTTTGTGGGCCTGATGCTGCACTTCCCCACCAAAAATTATCCGGAAATTTATAAGTCATTTTTTTACCTCCAACTATTATTTGATTTTATTATACCTTATTTATTTAAAAGTATAAACTTATTTATACAAAAGTTTGTTTTTTATTTTTATTTCACTCATGTATTGCCAAAAATCGGCTAATCGTCTACAATAATAAAGTCGTATAAGTTCGGTAATATGGACCGTTCGTTTCTACCAGGCAACCGTAAAATGCCAGGCTACGAGCTATTGTAAAATTTAATTGGGATTTTTTTGCTATTTTTATTTATCATTCCCTTTTTTACCTATGCTCTTTCCGTTATGTGCGACAACATAAATAGGGAGGCTTTTTTTAATGGATAAACTTTTCAAACTACGCGAGAACAAGACGACTGTTCGAACAGAAATACTCGCGGGGCTAACGACTTTTCTGTCTATGGCTTATGTACTTTTCGTCAACCCATCTATGCTTGCAACTACTGGAATGGAATTAAAAGCTGTTTTTGTGGCAACTATTCTTGCGTCAGTCGTTGGTTCCCTTGCAATGGGACTTATCGCTAATTACCCAATCGGGCTCGCTCCTGGTATGGGATTAAATGCGTTTTTTGCTTATACGGTTTGTGCGCAGTGGGGCATCCCGTGGCAAACTGCACTAGCTGGCGTACTTGTTTCTGGTTTAGTATTTATTTGTTTAACTCTTTCAGGACTACGCGAAAAAATTGTTAATGCAATTCCAACTGAACTAAAATTTGCTGTTGGAGCTGGAATCGGCTTTTTCATCGCCTTTTTAGGACTAAAAAATGCTGGAATTATCGTACCAAATGATTCGACGATTGTAGCGCTTGGTGACTTACATTCTGGTCCGGTGTTACTTGCTGTTTTTGGGATTATTATAACTGTAGCTTATATGACAATTGGTTGGAAAGGTGCGATTTTCTTTGGGATGGCAACTACTGCCATTGCTGGAATGTTATTTGGATTAATTGACGTGCCAACTCAAGTTGTTTCTTCTGTACCAAGTATGGAGTCAACGTTTGGTCAAGCAATTATTCACTTACCAGATATTTTCACACCACAAATGCTCATTGTTATTTTGACATTTTTCTTTATTGATTTCTTTGATACCGCTGGGACACTTGTTGCGGTTGCGACTCAAGCTGGGTTTGTAAAAGATAATAAAATCCCGCGCGCAGGTCGTTCGCTGTTTTCCGATTCGCTGGCAACAGTTTTTGGAGCGATTTTCGGGACATCAACAACTACTTCTTATGTAGAATCAACTGCCGGTGTTGCGGTTGGTGGTCGAACTGGTTTAACAGCTGTCGTTATTGCTATCTGTTTCTCACTGTCACTATTCTTCTCGCCGCTTCTTGGTGTCATTACAAGTGCGGTTACGACTCCAGCGCTTGTGATCGTAGGGATTTTAATGATTGGCAATGTCGCTCATATTGATTGGACTAAATTTGAAGTAGCTGTTCCATCGTTTTTCGTTATCTTAATGATGGTACTTACTTTTTCTATTGCAACTGGTATCGCGATTGGTTTCATTTTCTACCCAATTACAATGGTACTTAAAGGTCGTTATAAAGAAGTACATCCAATTATGTATGTGATGATGGTTCTATTTATACTGTACTTTATGTTTGTCGTTTAGACAGCAAAAAAACCGGGGATGCGGAATCCCCGGTTTTTCTTTTAATCGTAATAAACAATCATGTAATTTTTTCCTTTTTCCTCGTCATAGCCTTGGACAAAATCAGTTTCTTCCAGTTGTTCTAAGTCTTTCACGACAACTGAAATATTTTTTCCAAGTTTAATCGTTTTGCGAATTTTTTTCGATAGTTTTTCACGTTTTTCTTCATCTAATTGGAATGTTTCCGGAAAACGGACATTGTTTTCTCGTTCGAAAGTATCGACCATTGTATTGAATTCGGTAATTTCTTCCGGTTTTTCAATTGTCGTACGAGCAAATTCAGCGATATTTAACGTTTCTTCCCCTGCCAAATATTCGCTCGTCGCTTTCACAAAATTCGATTTATCAAGCAGCGACTCTTCCCGTTGCTTAATATAATCCGTACAAACTTCCACAAATCCTTCTGTATAAAATTTTTCATCTGTTATTTTATCAATACTTAAAAACTTATCTTTCCAATAAACAGAATCCCCGCGATTAAGCCGATCTAATATTAAAACTTTATTTCCTGAATCATGGTCAACATTAAAAATCAAGCAACCTTTATCGAGATCAGTTCCTGTAATACCTTTATCATAACCAATCTGGAACTCGCTACCATTAAAATCATTTTTCAGAAAAACTTCTTTATTCTCGACTTTGAAGATTCCAATCCCATTCGTAAAATCTCCATCAACTACGCAACCTTCAATAAAGAAAATCCATACATCACCACTTTTAATATTCGGGTGGGTTGTTTCACTATATAAATGCTCTAAAATTTTCTTAGATTCATCTAAAAACTCTTCTTCCGCCCCAAACATATTTGCCGCAAAAGTCCGGACCTCATTAAAATCCAAATCTGTTTCATGAGAAAATTGATAATAATCGTCTTTCGTAAATGGCTCTAAGAAAATAGAAGCCAAGGTTTGGTTCATTTCTGAGCCAATATCTTGAAGTACATTCGCTGATACTTCTGTTCCTTCTTCTCTCGCTTTATTTCCAGCAAAATGGACCACGAGTTTCGTAATTTTTGCGTAAGAAAAATCTGGCATTTACTAATCATCCTAACTTTTATAAAATAACTATTTCCTGTATACTAAATTTATTATGAACAAACGGAGGTATGTAATGGTTCCAGCAGATTTTGAAGATCGTGTTTATACGGTCGTACGCCAAATTCCACGCGGCAAAGTGACTACATATGGTCAAATCGCCTATATGATTGGCTTTCCAAAAAACGCCAGACTAGTTGGTGCTACACTGAAGCATTCAAAGCGTGACCAAATCACACCATGCCATCGGGTCGTAAATGCAGCTGGCCGACTTGTCCCGAACTGGGAAGAACAGCGTGAACTGCTACTGTCAGAAGGGGTTACATTTAAAGAAAACGGACATGTCAAAATGAAAGATCATTTTTGGCAATAAGCGTTGTAGCCACGACCAATATCAGCAACACCGTGTGAATCGGATCCGTACACAAATGGAATCTCTAACGCTCGAGCTAAAGTCACAATTTCTTTCGGTGGATAGGTTTCTTTGCAAAGTGGCTTAAATAATCCCGCCGTATTAAAATCAAGCTCATAACCCCGTTTTTTCACTAAAGCAAGAATCGCCTCAAATTCTGCGATAACTTCCGCCGAAAAATCGCGCCCGTTTGCACCAAAAAACTGTTGAAACTTCTGACACAGCGAAATATGTCCGATTCTCCGCGGTTTAAAAGCTCCTAAATCCGCTTCAATTGACTGTTTGACACCTTCTAAATAAGCAAGTTGCGCTTGTTCAAATCCACCATAAAATTGCACAATTCCTTCATTATAATCTTCCGCTGTAAAATCAATCGAACGAAAGCCACCTTGGCCTTCTAAAAAATGCAGCGATAACACACCATCATCCGTTTGCGGACCATACTCATTCAAAAAATCTCGCGTGAAATCCTCATAACCAATTAAATAATCCACTTCAAACCCAATATGTATTAATAAATCACTCGCATATTTTTTCTTCATCTGGTTCATTTTCTTAAAATAATAAGGTAAATCACTCATCGACATACTTGCCGTTGTGACAGCTTCTTGGTTTCCCGCAGTATTTTTCATAAATTCACTCGAAAGCGGCGCGTGCTCAACTATAGAATACTCATCAAAATCCAGTTCAATCGCTTTTAAAATCATTTCTTCCACATCATCATGCGTACCATGTGGACAAAATTCGGTATGCGTATGCCCGTCTCTTTTCATATTCAACCCTCTTTCAAAATTCTTTTCCCTAAGTACTCTAAATGGTACACTAATTATACCATATGAAACAATTTTTCTATTCATCATTTACAAAAACACTTTAACGTGCTAATATGCTAATAAACTAAAATATTGTAAAGGAGCTAACCAGATGAACTTAAACAAGAACTTGCCAACTGGAACTCGTGATAAGCTCTTTCGCGAAGCACGGGCCTCATACCAGATTGAGCAACAAGTGAATCATTATTTTGCGAAACGTGGATTTAAGCGTATTGAAACACCTGTTATCGAATTTGAAGATGTTTTTTCCTCTGAACATCAAGCTGACGCCAAACTATATCGCTTCTTTGATGAAAAAGGTCGCTTGACGGTACTCAGGCCAGATATGACCCTTCCAATTGGTCGAGTCGTTAGTACAACTGGTGTTACACTCCCTCTAAAACTTTCTTATAGCGGAAAAATCTTTCGTGCAAATGAAGACTTTGGCGGCGAACAAAACGAACAAACACAAGCAGGAATTGAAATCATTGGCTATCCTTCCATCAAAGCAGAAATTGAATGTATTTTAAGTGGGATTGGAGTTTTAAATGCTCTAGAAATTCCGAATTTTCAAATTGAACTTGGTCATGCGGCGATTTATAGACGTGTAATCCATCTTTTAAACCTACCCGAAACTACTGAAATTGATTTTCGTCTCCTGATTCAAAATAAAAGTCTCACTGGCATTCAACAATTTGTTACCGAGAATCCAAGTACGCTCGATGATTTTATTCTCGCCTTACCACGCTTATTTGGCCCAGCAACGACTATTTTAAAGCAAGCTAAAAATTTAACGACCGATAAAGGAATATTGACGGCACTAACTGAAATGGAAACTATCGTGGACGCTGTTTCTTACGCAGCAGATATTAGTGTCGATTTAGGACTCGTGCAAGATTTTCATTATTATACTGGTATTATTTTTAGAGGATATGCCGACCTTGCTGCTGATAATTTTTTAAGTGGCGGTCGTTACGATCACTTACTAGAACAATTCACCAGCTCTTCCTCTCCAGCAGTTGGTTTAGCTCTTAATCTCGACTCCCTCACAACCTTACAAAACCGCGCTGGTATCATCAAAAAACAAACTCCAACGACGCTTTTAATCCACTACGACCTAGATGCAATCCAACAAGCTGAAAAACTCATGCAAGAAACACCGAACAGCGAATTAAGTTTTTTTGAAACTCCAGCAAATGCCATCTCTTTCGCGAAAAAATGGCAAATCCCAACTGTCGTTCATGTTACGCGCGATAGTATCCAAACTATTTTTCATAAGGAGGCGGAATAATGAAAGCTTTAAAAATCGCCTTAACAAAAGGTCGACTCGAGAAAGACGCGGTCGCACTTTTAGAAAAAGCGGGTATTGATTGTTCTTCTATGACTGATAAAAAGCGAAAACTGATTTTCCATAGTAGCACCCAACCAATTTCTTTTATTTTAGTAAAAGCTGTTGACGTTATGACCTATGTAAAACACGGTGTTGCGGATATTGGCATCGTTGGTAAAGACGTTCTAATGGAAGCCTCCAAATCGCATTACGAAATGCTCGATCTTGAAATTGGTCAATGTCAGTTTTGCCTAGCTTCTACTCCTGATTTTGACCCAAGTAGCTACCGTCGTAAAATTATCGCAACCAAATACCCAGCTGTTTCTTCTAAATTTTTCCGTGAAAAAGGCGAAGATGTCGAAATCATCAAAATCGAAGGCTCTGTCGAAATTGCCCCAGTACTTGGACTCGCTGACGCTATCATTGATATTGTCGAAACCGGCTCGACTTTAAAAGAAAACGGCTTAGTTATTTATGAAAAAATGTATCCTATCTCCGCCCGACTGATTGTTAATAAAGCTTCCTTAAAACAAAATAAAACACAAATTTTCCAATTAATTGATCAATTAGAACAAGCGATAAAGGAGGAGCAGACGCGATGAAATTTTTAACAGGAACAACGGAGGCAATACTAAACGAACTGAGAGCAGAAAATTCAAGTAATACTTCCGACCAAATCGCAAGCGAAGTAAAAGCAATTATTGAAAAAGTAAAAAGCACTGGGGATCAAGCCTTGTTCGACTATACGGCAAAGTTCGATGGTGTTGAACTAAATGAATTGCGCGTCCCAAACAGCGACATCCAAAAAGCCACAAACAAAGTCGATCCCGCCTTTCTTGAAGCTCTTACAGAAGCAAAAGCAAACATTGAAAGCTTTCATAATAAACAAAAACAATCAGCTTTCTTGGATAGCGAAAAAGATGGTGTCATTCGCGGTCAAATAATTCGCCCACTAGAAACAGTCGGCGTGTATGTTCCAGGCGGTACAGCAGCCTATCCATCCTCTGTTTTAATGAACGTCCTCCCAGCCAAAATTGCCGGTGTAAAACGGATTGTGATGATTACGCCACCTAGCAAAAACGGCATAAATCCACATGTTTTGGCAGCCGCAAATTTAGCCGGCGTCGATGAAATTTACCAAGTTGGCGGTGCGCACGGAATCGCTGCCTTTGCTTACGGTACAGCATCCATTCCTAAAGTAGACAAAATCATCGGACCTGGGAATGTTTATGTAGCTACTGCTAAGCGTGAAGTATTTGGCTTAGTGGATATTGACATGATTGCTGGTCCATCTGAAATCGTCGTGCTCGCTGATGAAACAGCTAACCCCGCCTTTATCGCAGCCGACTTACTTTCTCAAGCAGAGCACGATACATTAGCCCGTGCTATTTTAATTACAACCAGTGAAAAAATTGCCCAACAAACAAAAATCGAACTAAATAAACAACTTGAAAATTTACCACGAAAAGCGATTGCTAAAGAAGCTACCGAGTCCCACGGAAAAATTATTATCACAAAGAGCACTGCGGAAATGTTTCATATCATGAATGAAATCGCTCCAGAACATCTAGAAGTACAACTTGAAAACCCAATGAACTACCTTTACCAAATTAAAAAAGCCGGCTCCATTTTCTTAGGAAACTATGCATCTGAACCACTTGGCGATTATTTTGCCGGTCCGAATCACGTCTTACCAACAAGCGGAACCGCCAAATTCTTCTCTCCACTTGGCGTAGAAGATTTCACGAAACGTTCAGCCTTTATTTCTTATACAAAAGAAGCTCTTGCAAAAGAAAAAGATGCTATCGTACTCCTTGCAAGTAAAGAAGGTCTTGATGCCCACGCCAAAGCCATCCAAATTCGTTTTGAGGAGGAAAATTAAATGAGATCAGCAAGTAAAACAAGAATTACCGGAGAAACTTCTATTGAACTGTCAATTAACCTAGATTCACAAGCGGATTCTACTATATCAACTGGCGTCGGCTTTTTAGACCATATGCTAACCTTATTTGCCAAACATAGCCGAATTACTTTAAATGTAAAAGCAGACGGCGATACATATGTTGATGCACATCATACAGTGGAAGACGTCGGCATTACACTGGGTCTTTGTTTAAAAGAAGCGCTTTCTGATAAAGCCAGTATTAACCGTTACGGCTCTTCCTATGTGCCAATGGACGAATCACTTGGCTTTTGCGCACTTGATTTAAGCGGCCGCTCCTATCTTGTGTTTGACGCCGAATTAACAAATCCCAAGCTTGGCGATTTTGACACTGAATTAGTAGAAGAATTTTTCCAAGCAGTTGCCTTTAACACAGAAATGAACCTTCATCTTCGCGTCCTTTATGGTAAAAATACACATCATAAAATTGAAGCACTTTTTAAAGCATTTGGTCGTGCTCTTCGCGAAGCAATCACAATAAACCCTGAAATAAAAGGTGTAAATTCTACTAAAGGAGTCCTGTAAATGATTGTTATTATTGATTATGATACAGGAAACACGAAGAGCATCAGCAAAGCACTTGATTTTATCGGTCTTCAAAATAAAATTTCTAGCAACCACGCGGAAATTTTGCAAGCGGATGGCGTTATTTTACCAGGAGTCGGAGCTTTTCCAGAAGCGATGCAAGAACTAGGTCGGCGTGGTCTGGATGTGACATTAAAAGAAATGGCAGAATCTGGCAAACCGATGCTTGGCGTTTGTCTTGGTATGCAACTGCTACTTGAATCAAGCGACGAACATCACTTTACTAAAGGACTCGGTCTCATTCCCGGACATATCGAAAAACTACCAGACGAACCTGGATTTGCCGTTCCGCACATGGGCTGGAATCATCTTGAAATAAAACGCAGCACCCCGCTCACTAAAAAACTCGGTGGTGAATATGTCTATTACGTCCATTCCTACTATGCAAATTGTCCAAACGAATACATTATTGCAACTAGCGGTTATTCTGTTGAAGTTCCAAGTATGATAAATAAGGGCAATATTTACGGCGCCCAGTTCCACCCAGAAAAAAGCGGTCAAATTGGACTTGAAATTTTAAAAGGGTTTAAGGAGGTCACTGAATCATGCAAATCTTCCCAGCAATAGATTTAAAAAATGGACAATGCGTCCGGCTTTTCCAAGGTGATTTTTCCAAAAAAATAATTGTAAATGAAGACCCGATTGCCCAAGCTAAATCATTTGCTAAAAACGGCGCCACCTATTTGCACATTGTTGATTTAGACGGAGCTTTAGAAGGACGTCCCGTTAATCTAGAAATTATCCAACAAATGAAAAAAGCAGCCATGGTTCCGGTCCAAGTTGGTGGCGGTATTCGTAGTATGGCGCAAGTTGATTATTACCTTGAGTCCGGCATTGACCGAGTTATTATCGGTTCAGCTGCACTAACAGACCCAGACTTTTTACAAGCAGCAGTGAAAAAATACGGATCTAAAATCGCAGCTGGTATCGATGCAAAAAACGGCTTTGTTGCAACGAGTGGTTGGTTAAATATCAGCCAAGTAAGCTTTTTAGATTTAGCCAAACAAATGGAAGCGATGAATGTTGAAACCATTATTTATACAGACATCAGCCGTGATGGTACGCTAACTGGGCCAAATTTAGAACAAATGGCAGCACTTCAAAAACACGTTACGATCAATTTAATTGCCTCTGGTGGCATTAGTAGTCGCGCTGATTTAGAAGCCCTTAGTGAACTCGGATTATACGGAGCAATTGCTGGAAAAGCCCTTTACAACGGAAATATTTCGATGTCAGACATAGTGGAGGTGGAACAAAGTGCTTACTAAACGAATCATCCCATGCCTTGATGTTACAGCTGGACGCGTAGTTAAAGGAGTTAATTTTGTTTCATTAACCGATGTAGGTGATCCAGTCGAAATTGCCAAAGCTTATAATGAAGCTGGAGCCGATGAACTTGTTTTCCTCGATATTACTGCAACTGTTGAACTACGCCAAACGATGATAGATGTTGTGGAACGAACGGCAGAACAAGTTTTTATTCCACTGACAGTTGGCGGAGGTATAAATAGCGTGAATGATATGAAAGAATTACTTCAAGCAGGAGCAGACAAAATATCGCTTAATTCCGCCGCAATAAAAAGACCCGAACTTATCCAAGAAGGTGCTAACAAATTTGGAAACCAATGCATTGTAGTCGCAATTGACGCTAAATGGAACGGCACCAATTGGCATGTTTTCACTAGAGGAGGACGCGATGACACTGGCTTAGATGCTATTGAATGGGCCAAAAAAGCGACTCAACTTGGCGCTGGTGAAATTCTGTTAACAAGCATGGACGGTGATGGTACGAAAAACGGATACGACATTCCACTCACAAAAGCAATTTCCGAAGCTGTCTCCGTCCCAGTTATCGCTTCAGGAGGATGCGGTAATGCGAGCCATATGGTAGAAGTTTTTGAACAAACAAACGCAACCGCCGCACTCGCTGCCAGTATTTTCCATTACGGTGAACTTAGTATCAAAAACGTCAAAGCTACTTTACTTGAAAAAGGAGTGAACATTCGCCCATGAATACCGTTGATTTTTCTAAAGGATTAGTCCCAACGATTATTTTAGATGACCAAAATGGCGAAGTTTTAATGCTCGCCTACATGAATCAAGAAAGCTACCAAAAAACACTTGAAACTGGCTATACTTGGTTTTTTTCACGCTCGAGAAATGAACTTTGGAATAAAGGCGAAACCAGTGGGCACACCCAAAAAGTAAAACAAATTTGGACCGACTGTGATAATGACACTTTGCTTATTCGCGTGATTCAAACTGGCCCAGCATGTCATACCGGCAAAAAAAGCTGTTTTTTCAACCTTATAAAGGAGGACTTTTAAATGCTTAGTGACTTATATGAAGAAATCAAACTTCGCAAAAACCAACCAAAAGAAGGCTCCTACACCAACTACTTGTTCGAAAAAGGATTAGATAAAATTCTAAAAAAAGTCGGCGAAGAAACTACTGAGGTCGTCATCGCCGCCAAAAACAATAATGAAGAGCTCATTTCAGAAATAGCCGACCTAACATACCACTTACTCGTCCTTCTAGCTGAAAAAGACATTCCATTAGAAGATATTAAACAAGAACTTCAAAGCCGAGAAGGAAAGTTAAGTAAAACAAGTGATCGTAAAGAAATTAACGATTTATAAAACATGACATTTTCGTAACCTTAAAGAATACTATTGTAAGAAAAAGCACATGATTTTAAAGAGCATATTTTATATACTTGTTTACGTGGAGGGCTTTTATTTTTTCCCAAAAGAAAGCAAGTAATGTTAGAGCAATAATTCTAGTATCCGAATTAGTCTTATCCCTTGGCTCGCTCTAACGTTATTACTCCCTAATACTCCCTTTAACCGCATCCCCCTGGTGCGGTTATTTTTTATGACATCGCTTGGCAGTTAAGAAATAGCATTAAAAATCTCCCTTCCCCCGAAAATTTTTTCATTAATTGCTTAAGCAAACGTTCTCATTAACTTGATTTTAAAAAATTTCTGAAAAATTGGTTTTTATGCTTGAAAATATTCTCAACAATGTGTAAACTAACAACATAGGTAAGAAAAGTTGACCTAATTGATGCAATTAAGCCGATGTTTTTCTCTTTTATAACATCGCTTGTATTTGTATCAGGTTTTCTACTTTTCCTTATAGTCAAAATATTTAAACAAGGAGCGATTATAGTATGGCACAAACATCTACTATCCAAAACGACACTAAGGCAGCCGAAGAATACGCAGCCCGTGTGTTTGAGACAATTAAACAACGGAATCCTGGCGAAACGGAATTCCACCAAGCAGTTGAAGAATTCTTAAACTCTGTTATCCCGGCCCTTGCAAAAGAACCTAAATACGAAGCACACGGTATTTTAGAACAGCTAACAGAACCCGAACGCCTAATTAGTTTCCGAGTTCCATGGGTAGATGATGCTGGCACAGTACAAGTAAATCGTGGTTACCGCGTTCAATTTAACAGCGCAATTGGCCCTTATAAAGGCGGCCTTCGCTTCCATCCATCCGTTACCGGGAGTATTGTAAAATTCCTTGGTTTCGAGCAAATCTTCAAAAATTCTTTAACCGGTTTACCAATTGGTGGCGGTAAAGGTGGATCTGATTTCAATCCAAAAGGCAAATCAGACGCTGAAGTAATGCGTTTTTGTCAAAGCTTTATGACAGAATTACAAAAACATATCGGTCCAGATACTGATGTTCCAGCTGGTGATATTGGTGTTGGCGGCCGTGAAATTGGTTACTTATTTGGTCAATACAAACGTCTTCGTGGCGCTTATGATGCTGGTACTTTAACTGGTAAAGGTCTATCATACGGTGGTAGTTTAGCTCGTACAGAGGCAACTGGTTATGGTCTTGTTTATTTCACGGTTGAAATGTTAGAAGCAGCTGGTGAATCCATTCGCGGTAAGAAGATTGTTGTTTCAGGCTCTGGTAATGTAGCTATTTATGCAATCGAAAAAGCACATGAACTTGGCGCTAAAGTAGTTGCATGTAGTGACTCTGCTGGATTTGTTTATGACAAAGAAGGCATCAAAGTAGAAACAGTGAAACAATTAAAAGAAGTAGAGCGTAAACGTATCAGTGAATATGTAACATTGCATCCATCTGCTGAATATTATGCAGGCGGCGATGTGTGGTCTGTTCCATGTGATATTGCCTTACCATGCGCTACTCAAAATGAAATAAATGCCGACCAAGCTCGTGCACTTGTAAAAAACGGTGTAATCGCAGTTGCAGAAGGTGCAAATATGCCATCTACGCTTGAAGCGGTTGACATTTATCACGAAAACAAAGTATTATTTGGCCCAGCAAAAGCAGCCAATGCCGGTGGAGTTGCAGTATCAGCACTCGAAATGGCTCAAAACAGCACTCGCATGAGCTGGACTTTCCAAACAGTAGATGAACACTTACAAAACATTATGAAAGACATTTATAAAAACTCAAGCAATGCTGCAAGCGAATATGGGGCGCCTGGTAATTTAGTTGTCGGGTCCAATATCGCAGGTTTCCTAAAAGTTGCAGATACAATGATTGCTCACGGAATTATTTAAATAGAAAAACCCTGCTTTCAGTGTGAAAGCAGGGTTTTTTATGTTATCTCATCAATTTTCGCAATATAAAAGAAAGTCCAAACCACAGTAAAACGCTAATAAAAATTGCAACAATCCATCCAAATGCATTATGTTCTAATGGAAGTGGCATATTCATTCCAAAAAACCCAGTGATAATCGTTGGCACTGTAAGCAAAATAGACAACGCAGTAAGTATTTTCATCGTATCATTCAAATTATTATTTAAGATGTTATTATATGTACCCGATAGTTGCTGTAATATTTGCGAGCTTAGTTCCGTCATTTCAACCAATTGTCTAGCTTCAATTAGCGCATCCTCAAACTGCTCTTTTTCCACTTCATTTAACTTTCGAAAGATTACATGTGTTTTCATTTGCTCTAATAACGCAGCATTTTGCTTAGAAGCTGACAAAAAGTACACGATGCCCGTTTCTAAATCAGATAAAGAAAGTAAATTTTTCTTCGTCGTTTTGATTTTCAGCTTATCATTAATTGTTTTACGATCAATATCCATCTCTTCCACATACGGAAAAAACGAATCCATAACAAGATATAAACTACTAAATAAAAATTGTAAAATAGTCACATCTTCATTCTCTTTTAAGTATTTATTCATTTTTTTTACAATATATTGGTTGTTTTTATTTGTAATTGTTAGTAACTGTTTATCTTTAATAATGTAAACCATTGGAATTGTTTCATAGTGATTATCGATTTTTCTTTGGTCAGGTACATTAAATACTACTACGAAAGTATCTGTTTTTTGGTCATACTCAAAATGAGCTCGTTCATTTCTATCTAAAGAATAAGCAATGACCTCCTCATCAATATCATATGTAGCATAAATATCTTCTAAGTTGTTAGCTTTATCTGTATTAATGTTAATCCAGTTATATAATTCATTTCCAAAAATTGTTTGAATAGACATTTCTTCCCCTCTCTCCCAGATGGCATAAAAAAAGAGCGCCTCTTCTCTGGCATCTCTACTAAAATATAATTATAGCACAGAACCTGGGAAATTCTGTGCTACAACTATCTTAAAAGGAGTGTTTATTTGCAATAAGCTATTAAGAACATTTCTATGGGGGAAGTGATTTATTCTTAACTAGCTTATTTCAAATGACAATCTCTATGGGATAAGTATATCTTACATTACTTTTGTTTCCAAGTCAATACTTTTATTACAAAAACATTTCATAAAAGTCTAAAATATGGTTAACTTTATGAAAAGTAATAAAAATGCAATAAACGTGATGTTTTTCTATCTTTTCTTTACTATGCTATAATTGACTAGGAAATATCTTATATATAGGAGGAATAGGCATGTCAAATAATGAAGCAACTGCGTATATTGGTACATACACCAAAGTCGAAAGCCAAGGGATCTATCGCTTAGTAATCGACAAAACTACTGGTGAAATTAAAGAAAATAAATTAGCCGGAAAAATGGATAACCCAACATATCTTAAAATTTCAGATGACGAAAAATTCGTTTACTCTGTAGCAAAAGATGGCGATAAAGGTGGAGTTGCAGCTTTTTCAATTGAAGAAGATGGCTCACTTGCTTTCATTAATCAAGATGTTCAAACAGGTAACCCACCGTGTTATGTAGATGCTTCAGAAGATGGTTCTATCGTTGTTTCTGCTAACTATCACCTAGGTACAATTGTAAGTTACCCAACAGAAAATGGCGCTTTAAAACCATCTGTTGCAACGATTCAACATACTGGTAAAAGTGTTCACGAACGTCAAGAAAAACCTCATGCTCACTTTGCTGGATTCACTCCAGACCAAAAATATGTTATCACATGTGACCTTGGAACGGACAAAGTAACTACTTACTCCGCTAATTCCGGTAAACTTGAAAAAGTAACTGAATTAGAAGTAAAACCTGGAAGCGGTCCTCGTAACCTTGTTTTCCACCCAAATGCTAAATATGTGTATATCATGACAGAATTAACTTCCGAAGTTATTTTTGCTGAATATGATAACGCAACTGGTAAATTAAACGTTATCCAAACAATCGCTTCTCTTCCAGAAGGATTTGATAAAGAAAATAAAGGTAGCGCCATTCATATTTCTCCAGATGGTCGTTTCCTCTATATTTCTAACCGCGGTCAAGATGCTATCGTAAGCTATGCTGTTGCAGAAAACGGTACTTTAACACTTGCAGCAACAACACCAGTAGAAGGCGTTGGTCCTCGTGACTTTGACCTTAACTACACTGGCGACATTTTAGTTGCAACAAACGAAAATAGTAATAACGTTACTGTTTTTGGTGTTAATAAAGAAACTGGCGCTCTTACTTTACTTCAAAAAGATGTAAAAGTTCCAGAACCAGTTTGTATTAAATTCGTAAAATAATTTAAAAATCCAGAGTAGCGTATTTCGCCACTCTGGATTTTTTTATGCTAAGACTAACTTTCCTGCTTCAATATAGCTTAAATCATTAACTGCTTCAATCGTCCATTCACCATTTTCAAATCCAAGTCTTGTAACACTCGCATTTGCTAATTCTGGATTAATTTGCGTTATATCAAAGAAAGAAATAATGGTATTAATCGCCATTCCATGAGAAACAACTAATACATTTGCATTTTCAGTTTGATTTTCTTTAGCAACTGTTTCCAAAGCATTTTTCAAGCGAGTTACCATGGAGTCCCATTTTTCGGACATTCCAGTTTCATCAATTTTTTCAACTGTTTCGGAAATGATTTGATAACCATCATAGCCGAATTTTTCAAAAGCTTCTTCCACTGACTGAAAACCAAGATGCTCGATTACTTTTCCGAACATAATGTCTTCATACTCCCCTTCAAATTTACCAAAACCGAATTCACGGAAATCGCTCAACTCACTTATTTCCAAATGGGTTTGTTTGCTTTCTCGTAAAACTATTCCAGCCGTTTCAATCGTCCGACCGCGGTCACTTGTATAAACAGCGTCAAAAGGAATTTCTCTTAACCCGCGCCCTAAAAATTCGGCCACTTCTATGCCTTCATTTGTTAGTGGTGTATCTGACCAACCTTGCACGCGACGAGATGTATTAAACATCGTCTTACCGTGCCTAACTAAGTACACATTTAGTTTTCCTGTTGCCACTTAAACTCCCCCTTGCGCTTTTTTTCCGGCTTCTACATAAAACATATTTCCAGGTTCTTCAATTGAATAAACGCCGTCTTCAAAAATCACTTTTGTCACACTAGCATTTTCGATCGTTCTTAAATTTTTACTTGGGTCAATCATTTCAATAATGCGGTGAATAACCATACCATGCGCAACAACAAGGACATCGCCACCACCACGAGTTTGCGCATCCTGAAGAATTGCATCCAGTCCGGCAGTCAATCGTTTTTCAAAAATGGCCGAGTTTTCTGTCATGCCTGTTTCATCCATTTTATGCACCGTGTCAATCACGATATTAGAATTGTTTTCAGAAGTTTTATCATAATAATTTTCGATTGACTCAAAGCCGTGAGCCTTCGCAACCATTTTTAACACAGTTTGGTTATATTCTCCTTCAAATTTACCGAAACCAAACTCGCGCATTTCAGCTAATTTTTCGAGTTTTAAATGATGGTTGTCGCTTTCTTTCATTACAATCCGAGCTGTTTCAATGGCACGTCCGCGGTCACTTGCGTAAGCGGCTACAAAATTAGTCCCTTTTAAACCACGACCTAAATCATGCGCAACAAGTGCTCCTTCTTCGGTGAGCGGCGAGTCAGCCCAGCCTTGCACCCGATCAAGTGTGTTTAAAATCGTCTTTCCATGTCGTGTTAAATAGATAACTACCCTGCTTGATGATTCCATGTATACACTCCTTTAAATTATCACTTCTCCCTTTAATAGTAGCAATCTTAAGAGTTAATGGCAAACTAATTTATTTTCCGCACACAAAAAACACTTCCTCTAAATAAAGAGAAAGTGTCTTTAAATCCTTTAATGAACGCCCTTCATGTATTTTTTCAAGAATGGCGCGAAAATGAATAATGCTATCGCAAAGCCTATAGCTACAAAACCAGTAATTCCAAAGTAAGCAATTTCAGTGTCAGCATTAAAGAATTGCGTTACTTGTGCGTTAAAAGCTTGTCCCATCGCATCTGACAAGAACCATAAGCTCATTGTTTGAGACGCAAAAGCTTTTGGTGCTAGTTTGGTTGTCGCGGATAGTCCTACTGGAGAGATAAACATTTCCCCGAAAATACAGATGAAGAAACTTAATACTAGCCAAAGCGGGCTTACAAGTGTAGTCGTATTTCCATGTAAAATACCAGGAAGCATCATTACAACAAATGATAAACCAGCAAAGAATAGTCCTAAAGCAAATTTCCGTGGTGTAGATGGTTGTCTATCGCCAAGTTTCGTCCAAATCCATGCAAAGATGGGCGATAAGGTAATTACAAATACGGGATTAAGTGATTGGAAATTCGCTGGGTTTAAATTGAAGCCCCAAATAGATAAATCCGTTCTTTCTGCTGCAAATAGCGCTAAAGTGGTTGATCCTTGTTCTTCAATCATCCAAAATAATACTGCGATTAAAAATAATGGTATGTATGCAGTTAAGCGTGATCTTTCGTCCGCCTCTGTTTTCTTGCTTGTCATCATCATAATAAAGTAAGCTAGCGGCACTCCAACTCCCATTACTGTTACAGCAAGGATAATTGTATTAATTGTTAAACTACCTGTAATAAGTGTTAACACAGCAATTAATAATCCGATTGCTAAAATAATACCGATAATTTTCATCGTAAAGATTTTAGCTTCTGATTTTTGAAGTGGATTTGGTGCTTTTTTGCCTGCTTCTTTTAAGTATCGTTTTCCTGTCAAAACGTAAACAACGAGTGCTATTGCCATCCCAACAGCTGCTACACCAAAACCAGCGTGGAAGCTTCCGGCATGGTCCGAAACATTCGAAACAATCGGTGGTGCGATAAATGCGCCTAAGTTAATCCCCATATAGAAAATACTAAAGCCAGCATCACGACGGTTGTCTCCAGCTGGGTACAAGTCCCCAACAACACTAGATACGTTTGGTTTAAGTAATCCAGTTCCTAAAATAATAAATGCCATAGAAACAAATAGCGCTGCTGCTCCCCCACTAGGAATCGCTAGTACTAAATGCCCTACCATAATTAATACGCCACCATAAAAAATGGTTTGTCTCGGTCCTAACACTCTATCAGCAAACCAGCCACCAATAACACCCGACATAAACACGAGTGAGCCATAAATAGACATAATGGCAGTGGCTGTAGATTGACTAAAACCAAGTCCACCTTTAGATACAGAATAATACATATAATATATTAATATTGCGCGCATTCCATAGTATGAGAATCGCTCCCAAAATTCTGTATTAAATAACGTAGCGAGTCCGCGCGGATGTCCAAAAAATGTCTTTTCCTTCTCGGTACTCAAGAAAATTCGCCTTCTTTCATATTTAAAAATTATTACTATAAAGCATTGGTATAGATTTTACGAGATATTTCTAAAGTTTGGTCACCGCGTTCAGAAATACTTGTTAAACCATGACGCTCTAATTGATCCACTAGTAAGTCTACCACTTCATCACCAAGACCATAATCGCTAAATCTAGTCCCTGCTCCTAAACTTTCAAAGAACTCACGTGTTTTAACAATTGCTGCATCTATTTTTTCATCATCAGTACCACTTGTAATTCCCCAAACACGTTCAGCATATTGTACTAATTTCTCATGTTTTTCCTCACGACGAACATTTAAAAGAGATGGTAATACAATCGCTAAAGTACGCGCATGATCTATTCCATATAATGCAGTAATTTCATGACCTAAACTGTGGCTTGCCCAATCTTGTGGGACGCCGCGAGATAGTGTGCCATTGAGCGCATTCGTAGCCGACCACATGAAAGTTGCCCGCGTATTGTAATCATGATTATCTTCCTCAATAACAGCTGGACCAATTTCAATTAACGTTTGTAATAAACTTTCAGCATAGCGATCTTGAAGTAACGCGCCTACTGGATAAGTCATATATTGTTCCATCACATGCACATACGCATCCATAATACCATTTGCTAGTTGACGTTTTGGCAAAGTATAGGTAAGCTCTGGGTCAAGTAAGGAGAAAACTGGATATGTAAACGCACTTCCAAAGCCAAGTTTTGCTTTCTTTTCAACAAAGGTAATAACCCCGCCACTATTCATTTCAGAACCTGTTGCCGGAAGAGTTAATACTGTTCCAAAAGGTAGTGCTTCTGTAATCGGACGTTTTTCGCCAATTCCGCTGCCAAAAATATCGATTGGATTTCCTTCAAATAAAGCGCCAGCAGCGACAAATTTCGTACCATCAATAACAGAACCGCCACCAACAGCTAGTAAAAAGTCATAGCCTTCTTCTTTCACAAGTTGAATTGCTTTGATTAACGTTTCATAGGTAGGGTTGGCTTCGATACCACCAAATTCACCAACTTCTCTAGATTTAAGGGCAGCTTTTACTTTATCAAGCGTTCCAAATCTTTTTACACTACCGCCGCCGTATAAAATCAATACTTTTTTATCTTGAGGAATAACTTCATTTAATTCTGCAAAACGGTCTTTACCAAAAATAATATGAGTAGGATTATAATAATCAAAATTCAAGATTTCTTTTTGCATTTTCATGTCCTTCTTTCTGTTTACAATTTTACATAGCATAGTTAATAATACACTTTTTCAAGAAAAATTAAACCTTTATACAAAAGTTTCCTTATATATATGATAAAAATTACACATTTTCATCCAAGTTATTGAGTTAACAGTGATTTTCTATACAAAAGACCTACTTTAAGTTAAAATGAAAGAGAAGAAGAATGGAGTGAATAACATGTTGATAAAAAACCTTTGTATCCCTAAAATAAATTTAACAACCGTTCCTGGAGATGCTACTTTACAAGAGGCTATCAATTTACTAGAAGAATCTGGTTATCGCTGTGTTCCTGTACTAGACGAAAAAGGCGAAAAATTCTTAGGTAATATTTATAAAATGCATATTTACAAACATGCAGCAAATGGTGGAAGCCTGAGCGATCCTGTAATGAGCTTAATCAAAAACGCAACGAAACACATTTGTGTGAATGCATCTTTCTTTGAAGTATTCTTTACAATTAAAGAACTACCATATATCGCTGTTTTAAACGAACAAGGTAATTTCTATGGTATTTTGACGCATGGTAAATTACTTGGTCTTTTACAAGACGGCTGGAACGTAAAAACTACTAGTTATGTACTTACGATTGCAACCGGTGAAGTACAAGGCGCCTTAACTAAAATCACTAAAATCATCGACCGTTATTCGAGCATCGCGAGTTTGATTACACTCGATAACCAAACGGAAGATTTCATTCGTCGTGTACTTGTTTCCTTACCAGTGGGAGTAACCGAAGATAAGAAAAACGAAATCATTTCTCACTTAGAGCGCAAAGGACTTCGTGTAGTAGAAACGGAGAAAATCGAAAAATAAAAATAAAGCTTGAAAACAAGAATCGAATCTCGTTTTCAAGCTTTTTTATTTTGCTTTTTACTGTGATTCCTCGTCTTTTTTCCTAGCTCGTTTTCCAATAAAATAAGCTGTTGCTATCACAAGGAATACGAGTAAAATACCACCTGTCACATACATCCAAGTGTAGTCTTTCTCAAGCCCTAGAGCCACCTTATTAGCCTTTTTAGCATCTTCCTCTGAAATGGTAAATTCTTTTACCCATTCCCACTTATCATCGGCTGTTTTAGCTACCAACTCCACTTTGTATTTACCGGGTTTTAATTCTTGATTTTCCCAGTCCACACTGTAATTAAAGTTGGAGTTTGGTGCCATAGAAAGGTCGGTTCGTTTTGATTCACGCAATACTTTCTTGCTACCGTCTTTATATATTTTTGCATCCACGGCCATCCCGCCAACTAAGGTCGCTTTTGTATTTTGCAAGTTTATTTCGACTACATTTCGGTAGTTTCGCGATGCCGGTTTAATTTCATTTAATTCCAAGTTCGGCTTTACGACCGTCGTTTTTTCTGTAAGCTTCACTCCGATTACATAGGCGTACTCATTTTTAATTTGGACTTCTTTTTTAGAGGTATCTTTTTCCTTTTCTTCATCTTTCTTTTCTTGGAAATGTAGCCCACCTAAAATAATGCCATCATAACTCTCTGCTGGCATATTAATATCGAGAGACCAAATTTTTGTTTCATTTGGTTTAAGCGTTACTTCTGATTCACTCGCTTTTACTATATCTGAAAATGGATACTTTAATGTTTTATCCGTTTTTGCTTTTGGAATCGAATAATCTACGTACCCCATTTCGTTAGTAACAGCTGTATTGGCCACACATTTAATCGTGATTTGTTCTTTCCCTTGGTTCATTAGTTCTACTTTTATAGTTTGTTTATCCTCTGGAGCCATTTGTAAATCAAAATAAGTAACACCAGACGCTTGGTTCTCAGGCAGGATTGCTTTGACAGAGAATTTCCCTTCCGCTTTCGCTGCTGCCACTGTTTGACCGTGAAAAAAAATAAAAGTAAAAAAACATACAAAGACAATAGCGAATATTTTTTTCAAGTCTAAATTTCCTCCTAATTCCTCAATTTAAAAAGAGAAAACAACATAAAAAGATGAAGTTTTCTCTTTTAAAAAATGTTAAATTGCTGGTGTGTCGCTTAACGTCCAAGTTAACTTACTTTGATAAGTTCCATCTTCAACAACGGTATTTTGCGGAATGGATAATTTAGGTTTTGTTGTTTGTGTTGCATTTTTTGCTGCTGAACCAAAACTATCTGTCCAAGTTCCCATACCTTCGTCATCGCTAAAGTTCGCCGGTGTCGCTGTTTGTTTATCTTTGGCTGCCATTACAGGAACCGTGCTGAGACCCGTCATCGGAATAGTTATATTATCATAACCAGTTGGGGCTTTCGCTGTCGAATTGACTGTTGCGACAGTAGATTTCGGAATCGTTAACTGAGCACCTTTAATTTTTTTAGCTGGGGTGGAATCATCTTTAAACTCACTAGCAGTAACAGAAAGCGTCCAACCAGTATTAGTACCACGTAAATCACTTATTTGTGCATACGGAGTGACTTTTTTTGATACGGATGCTTCTCCTGGTAAGTCTTGCTGTCCGTTGCCATTTGTATCTGTATAAGTAGAAAGAGTGTCATCTTCTGCATAAAAATCCAAAATTCCTGAAGATAAAGAAGCTACACTTTGAGTTCCGAAATCCCAGTTGGATATAGCAAGTATCCATAATCCGTCCGAACTCACGGGTGGATTGTCTGGACTTGGTACTACCGGGTCTGTTTCAGTTGGATCTGGAGTTACTGGTTCGGGAGTTGGTGTTGTGCTTTTATCAAATTTGATGGTTCCTTTTGTATCTTTATTGACTTTAGTTTCTGCAGACGCAAAATCTTCAGAAAGTACCGGTGTCACGATTAATCCTAGTGCTAATAAACTTGTTGAAATTACCTTTGTTGTTTTTCTTATCATTATTATTCTCCTTTTTCTGTTATGTTATTGTTTATTTAAGATTAGCTTTTTTTACTTCACCCCCTTAAATAAGTTCTTTTTGGCAATTAAAAGGAGGCTTACACCTAGTAAAATAAAGTAAACATCACTATTATCTCCGGTTTTAGGAAGCCGCTTAATTGGACCTTTGGAAGGAAAAGTACCGCTCCTGTCATCTGTTCCAAAAACCTGTGCAGGGCGGTTTTTATCTCTCACAAAAGTTACACCTGCCTTACTTATTGCTGTATCTGTATACGCGCTACTTTCTAATGGAAAAAGAAATAAAACAGTACAACCTATAACAATTAGAATATATTTTTTCACGCTTCGAAGTCTCCTTCTATTTGTTTTTTTATCTAGGTACATCCTCTAAAGTCCATGTGACCGTAGCTTCATAAATTCCCGTTACTAATGCATCATTTGGTAGAACTTCTAGAGTTAAGTTATTTTGCAAATTAAAAGTAGTTGTAATTTCTCCAGATTGGTCAGTTGGTTGTTTTATCTCAATTGGTTGATTAGTCGCATTCAAAAATATCGGACTACTTTCTGATGACTCTTTTTGATACTTAAGAGAAGTTTCTAATATGTCTCCTTTCTCGTTTTTAAAAGGGCTCATCATTCCAGTTATAGTCCATCCTTGTTTCGCCCTTCTTCTATCAAGGACTTCAATTTCAGCATCTCCCGCTTGAGCAAAACATTTTAGAGTTTGCTTATTATTAGAAATAGGAATGGGATCAGTATTTTCATCCACGTCCATCCGAAAATCATCTGAAATTTTCATCTCTAAGCCTTCCCTGACACGTACTAAAATTGTCACTGGTTTAGCAGCATCGGTTAACGGTGGCCAATCAGGGGTGGAAAGCTCGACGAAATAATCTCCTGCTTTATTTAAATCCACCTTCGAAGCAAAGTCATCTTTCAAATCATTAGGAACGCTCCCTGGGCCAGTTAAAGTCGCATTGATGTCTTGTCGAAATTGATTCGAGTCAACGTTTTCACCTACTAAATAAGTATATTCACTTTTTGCAGTGATGACTGGTTGCTTATTCTTAATAACAACCCTTATACCTATAGAAACTTCACCTTCTATATTAGACGCTGTGGCCGTTACAAAGTAGACACCAGCAACTGAAGTATTTTTTATTATCGAATTAAAGTTAGTAGTAATAGTTGTTTCCTGATCCGTAACAATCTTGGCATCTTCTAAAAATTTACTTTCCGTTAGCGGCGTATTTACTTCACATACAACGTCTTCTGATGAAATTATTTTTGGAGGACCGAGGTATTCAAGTGGTTGTTGAAAGGTCCCTGAGAAACCACTGCTCACACTGACAGTTCTTCCAAATGATATGTTATCCGGTTGCCAAACATACTCGACACCCTGAATAGATTTGTTGGTACGTGACTTTTTATCCCAAAAACTTATAGTAGGTTTTTTCAGCATTTCTTCTTTGGGCCAAGTGATGATTGATGTAGCTGCATTAAATGATGCCCTTGGTCGATAATACAAAATAGGAACAGTTCCACTCGTACCTATAAGAATAGTTTTATGGGTTAAAGAAAAAGGTTTTTTACTAGAAATGATTTTTTTAGGAAATACTATGCTCTGACCCTTTAAATCTATAATTTCAAGCCTTGGTTTAGAATTATCAGCTAAATTTTTTAAACTTGAAACGTCAGTAACCTTATTATTACTTAACCTTAAGTTCCAAATATACGGCATATTTATTTTTGGTATTACAGATACATCCGAGATATCATTCTGCTCAAGAAATAAACAGTCTAAAAGAGGAAAACCATTAGGCGCTTTTAAGAATGGCGATAAATCTTTAATATCATTACCATCTAAATCAATAGTATTTACCCCAGTAAGATATTGTATTCCTTCAATAGATTTAATTGTAGGGTTGTTAGGACTTCCTGCTTTAGGTTCGTATTTATTGTTATATATTAACCTATTTAACTTTTTCAACTCATCTTCAGTAACAATAGAATTCACACTGTAGTTATTAGAAGTATACTTGGTTAAACTAACAGCTACTGCATTAGCCATCCCCGGGTCTTTAAAAACATCCGAAATTTTGCTATTAGGCGGAATCGGCGGAAGGGTATTTTTTAGGTTTTTAAGTGGTGTTTGCACTTTTTTATTTGTTTGACTTTCTTTGGTTTTATTTTTGGTTTCTGAATTATTGTTTGCTTGTTTTTTTTCAGGGGTTAAGATTGTTTTATTTAAATTGTCGTTCGTTTTTGTTAATTCTGGCGTTTCAGTAGTTTTCGGTGCTAGTGCTTCTCTTGTTTCTTCCGCGAATGAATACACAGGAGAACAAAGCGCTAATAATAATATAAAAAGCAACAGTGGCTTCCAGTTCAGTTTCATCTTCTGTCTCCTTCTCGTTAGTTAGATTTCATAATAATTCGGCCATAATTCCATCTTGCACGATGAATGTCTTCCGGTTCCTTTTCAAAATATTCTTCTCTAGTAAAGACACTCTTTGCCGGTAAAATGCGGCTTTCGATAAAGTACTATATTCAATTAAGGCTTTTAAGGTTATTTCGGACGGTAAGGTAATATTTCCTTGTGCATCCTTGCTTCCGATAAGTTCACCCAAGTATTTTATTGCATAGTAAAGCTTATCCTTGTGCGCCTTATTGTTTAGTAAAGATCTATAAAATAAGTGGCGTTCAAATCTTTTTAAAAAGAAATACTGAAAACCAAAATTTTCCGGAAATAACGTGAGCGCATATTCAACATCTTGCTTCTTATATTCATAAATCTCACAAGTTTCTGATAATACAATGTGCTCTGTAGTTGGGGGAGATTCTTCCAAAATACAATATCTAAGAAAAATTCCAGGTTCAAAAATAGATAGTAATTTCTGAGGTGATTCCCGAGTATAGCTACTGATATATCCATCAATTAGTAAAATAACACTATCTAGTTTAGAAGACTCGCTTGTAATCTTTTCGCCGTGTTTGAATTTACGTTTTCTGTGTTTTATCCCATGTTTTTGCATCATGTTGATAAATTCTTTGTATGTAAATAATTCCTCCACTAAAAAAATTCACTCCTCTGTATTTATATAATTTATTTAGCGACACATGTTAGTCTTGGCGAGAACTAAACTTATATTACCATGCACAAACTGAATTATTTTCTCTATAGAGAAGGAATTTAGCACTTTTTTTGTTTTTTCTTTTTAAAAATTTTTTTAATCCTCCTGAAATTCATACAAAAGACGTTCGTTAATTTGTCACAACTAGTTAAAAGTCCCCTTGATTCATTCTCACATTAGACACTTGATTTTTTCATAAAAACACAGCGATATTTCAATCCAAATTACAAGCACAAAAAAAGCTTGAAAACAAGTGAGTTCCTCGTTTTCAAGCTTTTTATACATTTATTCTTCATCATCTTTTTTCTTTGCAGTACGTCTTCCAATTAAATAAGTGACAGTAATCAGAATTAGTAAGAGTAGAATTCCACCTGTGATGTACAACCAAGTGTAATCTTTCTCCAGTCCTAAAGCTTTGTCATTTGCTTTTTTAGCTTCATCTGATGTGATTGTAAAATCCTTTGTCCATTCCCATTTATCATCTTTATTTTTTGCGACTAAATGAAGTTTATACTTTCCTGGTTTTAACTCTTGGTTTTCCCAGTCCACACTGTAATTAAAATTGGAATTTGGTGCCATTGATAAGTCCGTTCGTTTTGCTTCATGTAGCACATTTTCGCTGCCTTGTTTATATATTTTGGCATCCACGGCCAGTCCACCAACTAAGGTCGCTTTTGTATTTTGCAAGTTTATTTCGACTACATTTCGGTAGTTCCTACTTCCTGCTTTAATTTGATTTAATGCTAGTTCCGGCTTTACTATAGTAGTTTTTTCGGTTAACTTTACACCAATTACATAAGCATATTCATTTTTAATTTGAACTTCTTTTTCTTGCTTTGTTTCTTTCTCTGTTTTTTCTTTAGTCTTTTCTTTAAAATGTAACCCGCCTAAAATAATTCCATCATAGCTTTCTTCAGGCATTTGGATATTTACCGACCAGATTTTAGTTTCATTAGGTTCAAGTGTAATCTCGGAGTCACTTACTTCTGTTATATCAGCAAATGGATATTTGAGCGTTTCATCCGGTTTTGTTTTTGGTATCGAGTAATCGACGTACCCCATCTCATTGGTAATAGCTGTGTTGGCGACGCAATTAATAGTCATTTGTTCTTTACTTTGATTGGTAATTTCGACATCTAATTTTTGCTTCTGCTTAGGTTCC
Organism: Listeria sp. Marseille-Q6474; assembly: GCF_946902005.1. Lineage (NCBI taxonomy): Bacteria > Bacillati > Bacillota > Bacilli > Caryophanales > Listeriaceae > Listeria > Listeria sp. Marseille-Q6474. The sequence continues at coordinate 1,106,056 of NZ_CAMPPS010000001.1, forward strand.
ATTTGTAAATCAAAATATGTCACGCTAGATGCCTGATTAGCTGGAAGAATTGCTTTTACGGAAAAACTATTACCTTCTGCTGCCTCGGCGTGTTGATTTGGCAAACAAATAATAGCAAATGTACAGGCAAAGATGATAGCGAATATTTTTTTCAAGTCTCTCTTTCCTCCTAATTACTCAATTTAAAAAGAGAAAACAACATCGAAAAATGCAGTTTTCTCTTTTTGAAAAATGTTAGACTGCTGGTGTATCGCTTAAAGTCCAAGTTAATGTACTTTGATAAGTGCCTTCTGCTACAGCCACGTTTTTAGGAATAGATAATTTCGGCTTAGATGTTTCTGTTGCAGATACTTCTGCTGAACCAAAGCTATCTGTCCAAGTTCCCATACCTTCATCATCACTGAAGTCTGTTGGTGTAGTAGCTTGCAAATCTTTAGCTGCCATTACAGGAACTGCTGCTCCGCCAGTCATAGAAATTGCTACGTTATCATATCCAGTTGGTGCTTTTGCGGTAGAATCTTTTGATTTAACTGTAGATTTTGGAATAGTTAACTCAGCACCAGCGATTTTTTTTGCAGGTGTAGAAGAATCTTTGAACTCACTACCTGTTACAGAAAGAGTCCAACCATTATTCGAACCACGTAAATCACTAACCTGAGCGAAAGGAGTTACATCTTTAGTTACAGAAACTTCTCCTGGTAAATCTTGCTTACCATTTCCGTTAGTATCTTCATACGTAGTAATTTTTCCATCTTTAGCATGGGCATTTATTGCACCTTTAGATAATTCGGATGAGTCAAGTGTACCAAAGTCCCAATTAGATACTGCTAAAATCCATAGACCATCACTACCTACTGGTGGATCAGTTGGATTTGGAACAACTGGATCTGGGTCAGTTGGATCTGGATCTACTGGAACTGGATCTGGAGTTGCGCTTTTATCAAATTTTACAATCCCTTTTGAATCTTGTGTTACGGAAGTTGCTGCTGAAGCAAAATCCCCAGAAAGTACTGGTGCTACAATCAGTCCTAGTGCTAATAAACTTGCTGTTGTTACTTTTACTGTTCTACTTGTCATTATTATTCTCCTCTTTCTGTTATCCTTTTTTTGTCGTGCTAAGCAATTAAATCTCTTCCCTCACCCCCTTAAAGTGTTTTTTACTTACAAATAAAATGAGGCTAATTCCGGCAATAATAAGTGGTAAATCGCCCGACTCCCCAGTTTTCGGAAGCTTTCTGGGGAACTTTGTAGGATACGTGCCTGTTCTATCATCTGTCCCACTTTTGGCCTTACGAGGGTCTTTCTTAATTACAACGCTTGCTTTACTAGTCGCTGTATCCGCCGTCTTTGCTTCTACATAAAATGGTGCTGCGAATAAGAATAAACAACAAAATATAATGAATCCTATTTTTTTCAAATCGAATAGCTCCTTTTAGTTAAGGCCTAGGCGCATCTTCTAGAGTCCATGTTACCTTAGATTCATAAGCATCCCCCACTAAAGCATCGTTAGGCTGGATTTCTATTGATAAACTATCCTCTAAGTCGAAAATAGTAGAGACAAAGCCTGTTTCTGTAGGAGTTGCTTGTTTTTGTTCAATAGGCTGATTTGCATTATTTAAGTAAACTGGGCTGCTACCTGATGATTTACTTTGATACTTTAGCGAACTTTGAATGATGTCACCGCTGCTATTTGTAAATGTTGTCATTGCTCCAGTTAGCGTCCAGCCTTGCTTTGATCTCCTTCTATCTGTCACCTTTAAATCTACTTTTCCGTCAGCCCCATAACATTTCAGGGTTTGTTTTCTATTTAATATCGGCACCGATTCTGAATTTTCATCTATACCCATCCGAAAATCATTAGGAATTTGGAGCTCCATACTTTCTCTGACGTGAACAACTACGGTTACAGGAATAGCTGTTTGAGAAGCTGGTGGATTTCCTGGAGACGACAGCGTTACAACATAATCACCAGCTTTCGTTAGGTCTACTACTGACTCAAAATCATCCACTAGCGAACCAACACCAGTCAAAGTCGCATTCACATCTAATCTAAATTGATTAGCATCAATAGCTTCACCAACTAAATAAGTATATTCTTCATCCGCAGTTATGATAGGTGGCTTTGGTTGAAATATAACATCCACATTTACCGACTCACCTCCATCTATATTAGAAGCTTCGATTGTCACTACATACTTAGTGGGATCTGGTGAACTCGGTATTTTGTCTTTAAAATTAGTTGTGATTTTTGATGGTTGGTCTGTTACGATTTTTGCATCTTTTAACAATTGTTCCTCTGTGAGTGGCGTGTCAATATCATAAATAAGTTGTTTTTCATATGATGTGATTTTTGGAGCCACTATATATACTAATGGTTGAAGAAATGTCCCAGTAAAGATTACCTTACCAACATTATCCTTAAGCGGAGTAGTTTCATCCCATCCATATTTAACGCCTTCTTGAAATAATCCACTTTTTTCTAAATATATTGTTGGTTTCTTTTCTATGACATTTTGCTTCCAAGTAATCATGGAAGTTGTATTATCAATTGTCGCAATTGGATCGAACACAGTTATAGGAATTGATTTGTTTACACCTTTAGCCTCTGCTGCCTTTAAAGTAAAATCATATTTTGCTGAAAGATCCATTGGTTCTAAATAAATTTGTTGGTAAGTACAAGTAATTTCTATTAACTTTGGCATAGAATTATTTTTAAAGCTCGATAAATCAGAGATATAATTGTTATCAAGAGCAAGAAACCTTAAACTAGCACTAGCATATTTAGTTAAGGGCTCTACATTTGAAATATTGTTAGACATAAGCATTATTTCCTCTATCTCAGGAAAATTGTTCGGCAGATTAGCAAATGGAGATAGATCACTAATCTCATTCTGGGATAAGTTTAGGAATGCTAACTTTGGTGCATTTATTTTTAGGATCGGTGAAATATCCGTAATTCCTCCTCTAAAAATAGTTAACTCCTGCAAGTTAGGATATCCATTTGGTGCTTTTAATAAAGCTGATATACCTTCTAAATTACCATCTGATCTGCAATTTATAGTCTTTAGATTAGTCATATACTGTATACCTTCCAGATTTTTTATAATTACTGTAGACAAATCAGTAAAAGAGTATAGTTTATCTAAATCTGCTTGTGTAATAACATCCGTCACAACCCAATCCTTTTTATATTGGATTTGATAATTTAAGTTTCGAACTACTGATTCTGCCATTACCGGATCCGGAAATAAATCTGCTATCGTACTATTCTCGGGTATTGATGAAGGGTTAGCTTTCAGTTTGCTAGGTTCGGTCGACGGTTTTTTTGGTTCAATCTCTTCTTTTTTTGGTGGCTCTGGCTCTTTCTTTGGTTCTGGTTCCGTTTCTTTTTTTTCTGGAGTTTCCTTTATAGCTTCCTCTACTACCGGCTCCACTGGTTGTTCTGGCGATATGCTTTGTTCCGTCTCTATAGCTTTCGAGTAAACAGGACTGATAAGCGCCAAAATCAAAACAAAAACCAGAACTTTCTTCCAATTTATTTTCATTGTTTTTTAAGCTCTCCTTTTTAAATACTAGTTAACTGTTCTTCATAGTGATTTATTACCTTCTTCGGGACTAAGAAAGTTTTTTTATGTGGCTTTAAAATTTCTTCTTCTATTAGACGGATACGCTGTCTATAAAAAGCCGCTTTTGATAATGTGCTATATTCAATTAAGATTTTGATTGTAATTTCTGATGGTAAGACTATATTGCCTTTTCCATCCTTTTCACCAATAAGTTTTCCTAAATACTTAATCGTATAATATAGTTTTTCTTGATGATCTTTGGCATTAAGTAAAGCCTTATAGTATAAATGACGTCCAATCTTTTTTAAAAAGAAATATTGAAAGCCAAAGTTTTCTGGAAAGAGCGATAATGCATATTCGATGTCTTCTTTTTCATACTCATACACGATGCACTCTTCTGAAAGTGCAATATTCGTTACAAGCGGTGGTAAATCTTCCAAAATCGAATAACTTAAAAATACACCTGGCTCAAAAACAGATAATAGTGTTTCAGGCGACTCGCATGTGTAACTGCATATATAGCCTTTTATTAATAAAATGACACTATTCGGACTTGAAGAATTGGTCATTACATCTTCATTACGTCTTAATTTGCGTTTTTTATGTCTAATTCCATAATTTTGCATCATTTTGATAAATTCTTTGTATGTAAATAATTCTTCCACTAAAATCCACTCCTCTTCTAAGATGAACTGTTTAATTAGCTTATTGTTGGGCTCGTTAAGAACTAAATTTATACTACCACCCATCAAATAATGGTGTTTCTCTATGGAGAACAAATTACACGCTTTCCACTCAAAAATTATTAAAAACGCTTGCAAAATTCCTCGTAAATCTCAAAATAAAATTGTTTGTTATTTTGTCACAAATTAGCAAAAACCATATAAAAATTCATTTTCTCTTTACTAAAGCACTATATATCCCTCCGATATCTTTCCAGACGGGCAATTCTATGATACTATTAGCATAAAAACATTTGTGACTACAGATAACTTTTGTTCCATTATTATGTAGAATGGAGGTAATAAAGATGAAATGGGAAGAAAAAAGAGATATGGTGAAAATCGCTACATGGTACTATCATTATGGTTGGACTCAAGCGCAAATCGCCAAAAAAATCGGGATTTCAAGATCAATTATTTCTAAAACTTTGCAACGTGCAAAAGACTTAGGTATTGTAGAAATTTTTATTAAAGATGAAACATACTATACGGTCGATTTAGAACAAAAACTAGAAGAAAAGTTTGGTTTAGAAGAAGCGATTGTCGTTGCAACACATGATATGTCCGAAGAAGAAGCCCTTAATTTTCTAGCCAAAGAAGCAGCATATACGCTTAGTAAAAGAATTGCCAAAGTGAATACGCTTGGGATTTCATGGGGGAAAACAATTCGTAAATTTGCCAATGAATTCCCGTATATCCCTCATAAAGACTTAACTATTATTCCGTTAATCGGCGGTATGGGATCAAGCGATATTGACCTCCATTCCAACCAAATTTGCTACGATTTAAAGAAAAAAATGCAGTGCCATAGTAAATATTTATATGCCCCTGCCCTTGTAGAAGATACGGAAATGAAAGCCGATCTCTCTAAAAACAAATACATTAATGAGGTCCTTGAAGAAGGTAAAACGGTTGATATGGCTATTGTTGGGGTATCAAGCCCTTATAATCAAAGTACAATGGAAGAAATTGGTTATATCACCCCCGAAGATATTGAAGAACTGCGATACAAAGATGTTGTCGGCGATATTAATTCACGGTTTTTCACGGCAAATGGCGAAGAAGCAAATACACAGATAAATACACATGTCATCGGGCTCAGTTTAGAAGAACTCAAAAAAATCCCAACAGTCGTAGCTTTAGCAAATGGACTACAAAAAAAAGACGCACTTGTTTCAGCACTTAATGCCGGATTGATAGATGTGATTGTGATTACTGATAGAATGGCTGAATACATCCTACAAAAAAACGATTAAGAAATATTCCACCACAAAAAATATAAAACCCCAAAAGCACTCTCCACCAATGGATTGGGCTTTTTTTATTTCTTTAAAATAAAAAACATTTAATATTTCATTGACGAAAAAAAGTTAAAATGTTATATTTGATTTGTGAAATACGACATTTGTCACTAGTGGTGACAAATGTTACACGATTCATTTATTAAGGTAAAATAGCTTTATCCGGAGTTTTATTTTTAATAAATGAAAACGATTACTAGGAGGAACTTGAAATGACTTTATATAGACAGTTACTTGCCCGTGAGAAAGAAAATAATCCTATTCGCGTCGGCGTTATTGGCGCAGGTCAAATGGGATTCGGCATGATTTCGCAAATTGCCGCTATTCCTGGAATGAGTGTAGTTGGTATAAGTGACATTCATGTGGACGCCGCAAAAAAAGCCGCAGATGCATACAACGCCACAGCAACAAAAAAAGAAAAAATTCTATTATCAAATGACTTTAAAGAAATTATTCATTCTGATCTTGTAGAAGTGATTGTCGATGCCACTGGCGTTCCAGAAGTCGGCGCTAAAATTTCCCTAGAAACTTTACTTGCAAAAAAACAACTTGTTTTACTAAATGTAGAAATTGATATTACTATCGGACCATTAATGAAAAAATTATATGATAGCGCTGGCCTCGTTTATACCGGATCTGATGGAGACGAACCTGCTGCGATAACTGAACTTTACGAATTTTCCAAATCAATGGGTATGGAAGTACTTGTTGCCGGTAAAGGAAAAAACAACAAACTAAAAATTAGCGCTAATCCAGATAGTTGCCAAGTAGAAGCAGACGGAAAAAATATGGCTTCTCACATGCTAGCAGCTTTCCAAGATGGAACGAAAACAATGGCAGAAATGAACTTACTTTCAAACGCTATTGGATATGTTCCCGATGTCGTTGGAATGCATGGTATCTCGGGTGACGTAGATTCCGTCATTAAAGACCTCGATTTAAAAGAGCAAGGCGGTATTTTAAACCAATTTGGTGTCGTAGAATATGTAGATGGCTTGGCGCCAGGTGTTTTCGTAATTGTTAAAGGCCAAAATGAAGGTGTTAGTCATGAACTTAGCTACTTAATGAAAAAAGGTGAACGCGATCATCATATTCTGTATCGTCCTTATCATTTAGCGAGCCTAGAAACTCCACTAACTATTGCGAAAGCTGTTCTGAATCACGATCACGCTATTGTTCCTATGGGAGCTCCCGTTTCCGAAACAGTTGCAGTTGCTAAAAAAGATATAGATGCTGGAGAAAGATTAGATGGGATTGGCGGTTTCTGTGTCCGCGGTGTGCTCGAAACTCACGTAGATATGGCGGCAGAAGGTCATATTCCAATCGGGCTAATTAGCGGTGAAGTAGTTGCACGCAGAAACATTAAAGCTGGCACATTTATTACCGACGAAGATGTTTCACTCGACGAATCAACTACTGTTTGGAAACTTAGAAAACTACAAGACGAAACATTTAGCAATTAAAGGTAACATGGTGGGAAGCTAGCCCTTCCCACCTATTATAAGGAGGAAAAGTGAATGAAAATTGTCCTTATTGCTTCCGTTATTTTCATCGCTCAGACATTTCTTGCTTTTTTTCAAGTGAGGTATTACCAACATCACATGAATAAAGTTGCAAATAAATATGCTGGAAAAATCGGTTACCATCTTTATTCTGAAATGGAGCGATTAAAGTTTCGAACAAGTGCCGTAGCTATCTTAGTTGTAAACGAAGAGCATATTGTTCATGAATGCCAAATTTTAACAGGAAAAACGATTTTTGCGAAGTTTAAAACATTCACTGACTATCACCAGAAAGATTTATCCGAAATACTACAAGAATTACATGAAAAGAAAAAGCATTCCATACAAGAAAAAGCCATTATCAAAACCGTCAACAGTTGTATGAAAGCGCTTTAAATAATTAAAAAGGAGTGTTTCCTAGTGAATTATATTGAATGGTTTGGAACCAACTTTATCGGTCTTTTTGAGGCTGGTGGAAAACAGTTCGTGAGCTTTATGACGGGAATTGTCCCGCTTTTAATTGTCCTTTTAACCTTTACGTACTCGATTATTGCATTTATCGGGGAAGAACGAGTCAATCGTGCAATTCAATTTTCAGCTAAAAACATGATTTTACGTTATTCACTTATGCCGATTTTATCTGTCTTAATGCTAACAAATCCAATGGCGTACACATTTGGACGATTCGTTAAAGAACATCAAAAACCTGCTTTTTATGATTCGGTTGTTTCATTTTTACATCCAGTCACAGGGTTGTTCCCTTATGCGAATGCTGGAGAATTATTTGTTTATTTAGGAATCGCTAATGGGGTTGTCGAAGCTGGTTATAGTATGTCTAGTCTTGCAGTTCGTTACTTCTTAGCAGGTATTGTTATCATTTTAATGCGCGGTGTGATTACGGAAACCATTACAAAATTCTTAATGCGAAAAGAAAAAGTCTGAAATAGATAGGAGGCAAATAAAATGTATCAATCAATTCATGTGAATAAAGGCCAAGGCGGTTGGGGAACTGGGCTAGACCTTACTCCAAGCGAACCAAGAACAAAAGTTGTTTCTATTACTGGCGGCGGTATCCACCCCGTAGCTTTGAAAATTGCTGAATTATCCGGTGCAGAAGCCGTCGATGGTTTTAAAAACTCCATTCCCGAAGAAGAAATGATGTGTGTTGTCATTGACTGCGGTGGTACAGCTCGAATTGGCGTCTATCCAATGAAACGTATTCCAACTGTTGATATTCTCCCTTCTTCTCCATCAGGTCCACTAGCAAAACATATTACAGAAGATATTTTTGTTTCGGGAGTGAAGCCAGAAGATATTATGGTTACCTCATCAGAAGCAGACCCCGGAAAACCTTTTGACAGAGAAAAATTTAAAGAAGATTATGCCAAGATTAAAGAAGATCAACAAGAAGCGAGTGATTTAAAAGAAGGCTATCTTGTGAAATTTTCTCGCGGTATTGGTAAGGCAATGGGCGTATTCTATCAAGCTGGTCGTGATTCTGTTGATATGCTCATTAAAAACATTATTCCTTTTATGGCTTTTATTAGTATGATTATCGGTATTATTAACTACACTGGGATTGGAAAATTAATTGCGAATACACTCTCCCCGCTCGCTGGTTCCATTTGGGGAATGCTTTTAATTGCTTTTATTTGTAGTCTACCTTTCCTATCACCGATTCTTGGTCCTGGCGCAGTTATCGCCCAAGTTATTGGTGTCTTAATTGGTTCACAAATTGCGATTGGCGCCATCCCGGTAACTTACGCCTTACCTGCTTTATTCGCTATTAACGCACAAGCCGGATGTGACTTTATTCCAGTCGGGCTATCTCTTGCAGAAGCTAAGCCAAAAACGGTTCAATTCGGCGTTCCGGCCATTTTGTATAGCCGTATGATTACAGGTGTCCTTGCTGTTGTTATCGCTTGGGTATTCAGTATCGGCATGTATTAATTTTTAGGAGGAATTTGCTATGACTAAAAGTAAAATCATTGAAATCGGGCCACTTGTCCCAGCTTTTGAAGAAGAAAAGATTGTCATTTTATTTGGACCAACAGCCACCAATGAATTACGAGAAATCTCCGTTATTCATGAGTTCGAAGCAGCACCCACAAATGCCCTCGCTAAAGGGAATACACTACAAATTGGAGATCAAGTCTATATAATAGAAGAAGTCGGCACAGAAGCAAATAAAAATCTGGAAGAACTTGGACACATTTCTGTTTATTTCCGCTCTGGTCAAAATGAAGTATTACCTGGCGCAATCGTTGTCTCCCCAGAGGTATTTCCTACCATGGCTATAGGTGACACGATTCAATTTTAAAAAATAAAAATAATTTGTGTTATGTTTCACCTTGTCAATCCTCCCTCTTTTCGATATAATTACTTTTGTAACGATAATGAAAATCATTTTCAATTAGGGAGGAAATACACAATGTACCAAAAGCATAAATGGGCTGCTATTTTAATGACTGTACTTTTAGCAGTAGTACTAACCGCTTGTGGCAACTCTTCGGATAAAGATTCAAGCAAAGAAAAAGAAGCTGCGACAAAAACAGTAACTGATACAATGGATCGTAAAGTAGAAGTACCAACAACACCAAAAAGAATTGTAGCACTTCAAAACGTAAGTGAAATGGAAATTCTAGGCGTAAAACCTGTTGGTACAACGGATTATTACATCACTACATATCCCAAAGCAACAAAAGGGACAGAAAGTGTTGGTAATGATAAACCAAGTATTGAGAAAATCGCTAATTTAAAACCAGATTTAATTATTATTAGTGATTATCAAAAAGACCTTTTAGAGAATTTAGAAAAAGTTGCGCCAGTTTACATCTCACATTTCGGTGATACTCCTGACAAACAACTTTCTAATATCGCAAATCTCTTAAATAAAAAATCAGAAAAAGAAAAATGGGACAAAGATTACGCTCAAAGTTCTAAAGAAGCTAAGGCAACGTTAAAAGATGCTGGCGTGGAGAACGAAAAAGCTGCTGTGATTCAATTCTACGGCAAAGAAATCTATGTTCATGATGCGAAAGTATTTGACGGCTTATTCTCTGGAGCTGGTTTTACTCCAACTGATGGTGCTAAAGCAAACAAAGAAACAAAAGCAATTTCAAGTGAAGCTATTCCTGAATATGCAGCCGGAGCGGATCGATTATTTATCTTAATGCCTACTGATGGTAATGAAGATTTTGTTAACGAAATGCTTAACGGGGTTTGGAAAGATATTCCAGCTGTGAAGAAAAACCAAGTATATAAAGTAGATAACACCAAATGGAGTGACTACAGTGCCGCTGCTCAACTTTATCAAATGGAAGATGCGGTAAAACAAATTACTGGTAAATAAATAAAAACTCGATTCTGTTAACAGAATCGAGTTTCTTTATTTGTTTAATAAACTATAAACATGATTGTTCACTTTTCCAAAAGAGGCAATCTTATTTTGGACATTAGAGAATAAAATCACATAGGTTCTACCAGTGTGGCTCATGCTATTAGAAACATCCCAACCAGTTACAACCCCGTGGCTATTATAGCTCCCAGGATCTACATAAAATCCCATTCCATAATTAGATTTACTACCTGGTGTGAACATTTTTTTAAAGCTTGCTTCAGAAATTATTTTTTTATCCATCAAAGCTTTATCAAATAAATACATATCCGTAGTAGACATACTAATATCCCCTGCTCCATATAATTTAGTTAGGTCTACTAACTTCGGACTTTGATAAACTCCATTTTCATCTATTTTGTAGCCTGTTGATATGTTTTTTCCCCCATCAACATCTTTTTGAAAGTATCCAGTATGTTTCATTCCTGCTGGTTCGAATATATTCTCTTGCAAATAAGTAGCGAGTGGTTGTCCGCTAACTTTTTCTACGATATATCCTGCAATTGTATAATTTGCATCCATATAATCCCATTTCCCAGGCTGTGATTTAATTCCCCGCTTCTCAATACCTGTAACTAATTGTTCTGGCGTTACAGTCCCAGAGAACTCTGGCCGTCCGACAATTCCAGAGGTATGATTCAAAAAGTTTTTAATCAATATTTTATTACCATTAGGAAAATTAGGTAAATACTTCGATACTGGATCGTTTGTATTTATTTTACCTTTTTCTTCTAATTGTAATAAAGCTGCTGCTATTATCGCCTTTTGAGAAGAACCGATATAATATAGCGTATCAGGCGTATTCAATACCTTTGCATCACGATTTGCATATAAATACCCTTTTTGTATAACAATTTGTCCATCACGAACAACAAGTGCCGAGCCGCTAAATCCGATTTCTTTTAAATAAGCATCAATTTCTTTGTTATTTACTATCGTTTCTTTTGGCTTTTCTTCAACTTGTTCCGGCTCTTTTGGCTTTTCAGCTTTTTTGGTAGTCGGTTTTTCCTTTGGCTTAGTGGCTGTAGTTGCTTTTTTCTTTGTTGGTGCGGATACTGTTTGCTGTTCTTTACTTTTAAATTCATAGATTATCCAGCTAGTGGCCATAAAAAAAAGTATAAGTACAGTACTCAACACGATAAATACGTTCTTGCGTCTTTTATGTTTTAGTCTTTCGCGTCGATTCATTTCATCACTCCTGGTCTAGTCTAATCGCTAACTGACTTTCCCAAAAGAGAATGTATTAAAAGAAATTATCCCGAATTTCTTTTAATACCTAACACTCCACATATATCGTAATTTATTATCCAGGATAAATCAATACGGAAATATACCTATGTTTTAAAAAAAGTTATAAGTGGTATACTAATGATGGACAAATTGATAAAAGCAACGACAAATTGCTATAAAGGAGACTAGATAAAAATGGTACAAATAACAAAAGGTAAATTTGATGGTTTACAAAGACTCTCCAACGATAAAGGCGTCATTGCAGCACTTGCCATTGACCAACGCGGTTCACTCAAAAAAATGATTCAACAAGCAAAAGGAACAGAAAACAAAAAAGATGTGGAAGACTTCAAACAACTTGTTTCTGAAGAACTTACACCTTATGCTTCTGCAATTTTGCTTGATTTAGAATATGGTACTCCAGCAATCAAAGCTCGTCACGAAGGTAGCGGACTTTTAACTTCTTATGAAAAAACAGGTTATGACGCAACTACTCCTGGTAAACTTCCTGATTTAATTGAAGATTTATCGGCACTTCGTATTAAAGAAAATGGCGGAGATGCTGTTAAAATTCTTGTTTATTATGATCCAGATGAACCTGCTGAAATCAATGAAATTAAATATGCCTTTTTAGAAAGAATTGGTGCAGAATGTCGCGCAGTTGATATTCCATTTTTCTTAGAACCAATTACTTACGATGCAAAAGTTACTGATTCTGGTTCTTTAGAGTATGCAAAATTAAAACCAGCGAAAGTAAAAGCATCTATTAAAGAATTCTCTAAACCTCGTTATGGTGTAGATGTACTTAAACTAGAGGTTCCAGTAAACTTCAAATATGTGGAAGGTTTTGCTGAAGGTGAAGTAGCTTATACGCAAGATGAAGCAGCTCGTCATTTTGAAGAATGCTCTGACTTAAGCCCACTTCCATTTATTTATCTAAGTGCTGGCGTAACTTCTGAAATGTTCCATAAAACAATCCAATTTGCTAATCAACATAACGTGCAATATAGTGGTGTACTTTGTGGCCGTGCAACTTGGGCTGATGGTATCGAAGTTTATGGTAAACAAGGCGATGATGCTTTACGCGAATGGCTTCGTACTCAAGGGAAAGAAAATATTACTTCTCTTGATAAATTACTTGATGAAGGTGCTGTTCCTTGGTGGACAAAATACGGTTCTTTTGAAGACGTACATGTAGTAGAAAAACAATAGTCGATATATAAACAGCCTCAAGCGAGTTCATTCGCTTGAGGCTGTTTTTTTGTTTAAATCTCATCTTGGTTTAAATAATTATAGGCGAACTGGGCGTATAGCTCTGCGCCGTTTTTCATGACACTTTCATCAATATTAAAACGTCCATGATGGTGGGCCCATTCGGTATCTTTTTCGGGATTTCCGGAGCCAACCAACGCAAAACTCCCGGGAGCTTCGTCTTGAAAATAGCTGAAGTCTTCGCCGCCGGTTGTTGGGCGTTCAAAGTAAAGCATTTCTTCACCGAATGATTCAGTGATTGTTTTCTGGACGAGTAATGCGCTTTTTTCATCATTGATAACTGGTTGTGTGCCTTGTTTATAAACCATTTCAGCTGTGCCTCCGTAGATAGCGGCTGTTTGTTTCGCGTAGTGTTCAATTGTTTTTGCCACTTTGGCGCGGGTTGTGTTGTTAAAGCAACGTAGCGTTCCTTCTAATCGGGCATTTTCAGCGATAACGTTATAGCGTGTGCCGACTTCCATTTTTCCAATTGTTACGACGACCGGATCAAGCGGGTCTGTTTCACGGGCTACAATAGCTTGGAGGTTCATGACAAACGAAGAAGCCATAACTGCAGCATCGATTGTATCATGCGGCATTGCTCCGTGACCGCCTTGACCTTTGAAATCAATTTGGATGATGTCCGCAGAAGCAAAGGTGGAGCCAACTACGCAAGATATTTTATTGCTTGGGGTTTGGGACCAGATATGAATACCAAAGACGTGATCCACGCCCTCCATCGCTCCTTGGGCAATCATTTCTTTCGCGCCTTCAGCAATTTCTTCGGATGGTTGAAAAATGAAGCGGACTGTTCCGCGTAGCTCACTTTTAATTTCCACGAGTGCTTTTGCTGCGGTTAATAGCATGGCTGTGTGGGCATCGTGACCGCATGCGTGCATTTTGCCGTCTTCTGTAGATTTATAAGGAAGATCTTGGTTTAATTCTTGGACTGGGAGTGCATCCATATCCGCTCGTAAAGCAATCGTTTTGCCTGCTTTATCGCCTTTTAAATCTGCAATTAGTCCGGTGGGATTGGTACGTCGGTAAGGGATTCCGAGCTGATCTAGTTCTTTTGCAACTTGATCGGTTGTTCGAAATTCCTGCCATTGCAGTTCTGGATGCATGTGCAAATCGCGGCGGAAGGCTATCATATTTTCTTCATTATTTAAGACTATTTGTTTTATTTTATTATTCATGTTCGCTTTCCCCTGTCCATTTTTTAACTGTTTCAAGTACGACTTCGATGCCTTTTTGGAGCTTGTCATAATCGGTCCATTCTTCTGGCGCATGGCTTATACCTTTGTGGCTTGGTACAAAAATAAGTCCTACTTCGGTTAAACTCGCAAAGATCATTGCATCGTGTCCTGCACCGCTAACCATTGTTCGATATTTAAGACCAAGTTTATCGGCACTTTCGGTTAATGCTTGATGAATTTCTTTTGATAAATGTGTTGGTTTTTCATAGAGCATATCTTCTATTTCACACGTAATACCGTTTTTTTCGAAAGCTTGAATAACTTTTTTTGTTTGTTCTAATGTATTTTGGACGTGGATTTCGTCTTTTGCTCGAATATCTACTGTGAAAACGACTTTGTTTGGTATTACATTGGCGCCGTTCGGGTAGACATTAAGTTTGCCAATTGTTAAGACAGTTCCGCCGCCTTCTTGGATAGCTAGTTCAGGAAGCTTATTAAGAATTTCGACAGTTGCACTTAGAGCATCTTTTCGTTCTAGCATTGGGGTTGTTCCGGCGTGACCTGCTTGACCCTTTACGGTAACTTTTATTTCTGTTAAACCAACGACCGTGTCAACGAGCGCAACATCTTCATTCGCATTTTCTAGGACTGGGCCTTGTTCGATGTGTAGTTCAATGAAAGCTTTGACGGAATCTTTGGACCGAATGGCTGTATGTACTTGATTTGCGTCAAATCCTAGGTTTGCCATAGCTTCTGCGGCAGTAACACCATTTATATCTTTCATTTCATGTAGCATTTCTTTTGTCACTTTGCCTGTAATTGTTCGGGAGGCAAGTAGTCCCGCTCCGAAACGAGATCCCTCTTCTTCCACCATTGCGATGATTTCAAGTGGAAAATGGGGTTTTATTTGCTGTTCATGAAAAACGCTAGCTACTTCAAGCCCAGTTATAACACCTGCTGGACCGTCAAAAGCACCACCATTTGGTACCGAGTCAAAATGAGAACCGACGATTACTGCTGGTAAGTTTGGAGTGTCGCCTTCTAATCGTCCGTATATATTTCCAATCGCATCTTCTGAAACAGTGAGGCCTACTTTAGTCATTTCTTCTTTTAAATAATTGCGCGCGTCGAGGTCTTCTTTACTATATGTAAGCCTAGTTGTTCCCTGACCCGGAGTCGCTGTAAATCTATCTAAATTTTCTATGTGTTTTTTTATTCTTTCAAGATTTGTTTGCATGAAGCATACCTCCTTTTTTCTATTTTACAGGAAACTTGAAAAAATGCTCGCTAAAACAACTCACAAAAAAAGTGATCCCTAGAAAATAGGGATCACTTGCGAATTATTTAGCGAATTGTGGTAAGAACTCTTTGTGCGCTTCTAGCATTTCATCTAGAATTGTTTTTGCTAAGTCGCCGCTAGGAACAAGTGGGTTAGAAGTAAAGGCTTGAAGTGCAGTTGCGTAATCACCTGTTACTGCTGCTTCAATTGTTAATTCTTCCATTGATTTCATTACTTGTAGTAAGCCGCGTTGTGCTGGTGGGAATTTACCGAAGTTGATTGGTTCCGCACCGTGCGCGCGAATAACACTTGTGATTTCTACTGCACTATCATAAGGAACGTCATCAATTGCGCCATTATTACGAGTAGATACTACCATTACGGTACCTTTGTTGTTGTAAATGGAGTTGATGATTTCACATGCTGCATCACTGTAGTGTGCGCCGCCGCGTTTAGATAATTCTTCTGGTTTGTAATCAAGATTTGGATCTTTATATAATTCGAATAAGCTGTCTTCTAATTTTTTCACGACTTCTCCGCGAGTACCTTCGTTTTTGAAAGATGCCAGTTCTTCTTCAAGCATTGCATCAGTCATGTAGTAGTAACGGTGGTACGGACATGGAAGCATTTTTAGATGTTTAACTTGCTCATATAAGAAGCGCATGTTTTTAATGTTTTCAACAACTTTTCCAGGATTCGCATCTGGCGCGTAAAGACCATCAATCACTTTTTCTGTTAATTCTGTACCGTCTTTGTCAAATACGCGGTGCCAGTGCAAGTGGTTGATTCCTGCAAATTTGAAGAATAAATCTTCTTCTGGTTTTTCTAAAACGTCTGAAGCGCTTTTCACTGCTCCGATTGGCACGTTACAAAGACCGATAACTTTATCCCAGTTTCCGTAACGAAGAACTGCTTCTGTTACCATTCCTGCTGGGTTAGTGAAGTTGATTAACCAAGCATCTGGGCATAGTTCGCGCATATCTTCGACGATACCAAGAATAACAGGAATTGTACGGAATGCTTTGAACATCCCACCTGCTCCGTTTGTTTCTTGACCAATGATGCCGTGGCTAAGTGGAATTCTTTCATCTTTAATACGAGCGTCTAATAAACCAACGCGGAATTGTGTTGTAACAAAATCAGCATCTTTTAAAGCTTCACGACGGTCGAGTGTTAAATGTACTTCGCAGTCAATGTTTGCTGCTTTGACCATACGTTTTGCCATATTACCAACGATTTCTAATTTTTCACGACCAGCTTCAATATCTACTAGCCAAAGTTCTCTGATTGGAAGTTCATGATAGCGTTTAATAAATCCTTCAACAAGTTCTGGTGTGTAACTGGAACCCCCACCAATTGTAACGATTTTTACACCTTTTTTCATAATATACTTACCTCCTAGAATTTTAAAGCGTTTTCTTTTCTTCTCATTCATCATAATTCATGTAATGCATTACAGGTCAAGCACTTATTTTAAATTTATCTAAACTGGCTATTTGGCGGGCTTTTTTGGTATACTAAATACAGAGCTACGAGAAATCGAGGTGTTTTGCAATTGGCAAATATACAAGAAATCGCGAAACTAGCGGGTGTTTCATCAGCAACAGTTTCCCGAGTAATTAATAATCGCGACTATGTGAGTGAAGAAACAAGAAAACGCGTCCAGGCAATTATTGACAAGTTAGATTACGTTCCAAATATTAACGCTGTATCACTGAAAAAAGGCGCAACTAAGTTAATTGGTATGGTCATTCCTAGTTTTACAGATTCACTGAATGTATTTTTAAAAAGTTTTACGATGATGGCTCAGGAGCATGGTTATAACGTTACTTTGTTTATGACTAGAATTGATCCAGATAAAGAATTAGAAGCCCTTGAGATGCTACGGCAAAAACAAATCGATGCGCTCGTTCTTGTGATTCGGTCAAATGATTGGAAAACAATTGAACACTATACAAAATACGGCCCGATTGTCACTTGGCAACGTGTCGAAAGTGAAAAAATCCCTTCTGTATTTATGAATCAATATGATGGATATACGCTTGCACTAGAACATTTATATGCAAAAGGTTACCGGAAATTTGTGAATGTTTACGGGAATACGACCGGACTCAATACGCAAAGTCGCATGCTTGCTTTCAAAGATTTTTGTGCGCGTTATGAGCTTGATCCTCATGAATTTAGACAGTTTTATGGGCAAGGTAGTCGGCAAGACGGGGAAAAGATTGCGCATTGGTGGAGTGAAACTGAGCATAAACCAGATGCATTTTTGACGCCAAACGATTATTTTGCGGCGGGGTTACTTACGGAGGCTAGACGGCTTGGTTACAGTGTCCCGGAAGATTTTGCGATTTGTGGATTTGATAATATGGAAGTGGCGCATTTGCTTGATATTACAACGATTCATTACCCTGTAAATTTACAAGCTGAAAATGCTTTTACGCTCATTATGAATCAATTATTTGGAAGCAACTTGCCGCTGCTTGATTTAGATTTCCATTTAGTAGAGAGAAAAACGACATAAAAAAAGGTTTCCTCGTAAATTTACGAGGAAACCTTTTTGTTAATTTTTAAATGAATGAATTGGTGCTGGGATTCGACCACCGCGCGCAATAAAACTAGCGGAGGATTTACCGTTTACTGGCATTACTGGCGCCGTTCCAAGTAAACCACCGAATTCGACCATATCGCCCACTTTGGTGCCGCTCGCCGGAATTACTCGGACAGCGGTTGTTTTATTGTTAATCACGCCGATTGCAGCTTCATCAGCAATCATCGCAGCTAATGTTTCGGCGGTTGTGTCACCTGGTACGGCGATCATATCAAGTCCAACTGAGCAAATTGCCGTCATCGCTTCTAGTTTTTCAAGATTAAGTGCGCCTTGTTGTACGGCTTCAATCATCCCCGCATCCTCAGAAACCGGAATAAATGCACCTGATAATCCGCCAACGTGACCGCAAGCCATGACGCCGCCTTTTTTCACCGCATCATTTAATAGTGCTAAAGCAGCCGTTGTACCGTGTGTTCCAACCATTTCTAGACCCATCTCTTCTAAAATATGTGCGACTGAATCACCAATCGCTGGTGTTGGTGCTAAAGATAAATCAACAATTCCAAAAGGAACACCGAGTTTTTCAGAAGCAACTTGACCAACGAGTTGACCCATTCTAGTAATTTTGAAAGCTGTTTGTTTCACTGTTTCGGCAACAATATCAAATGGTTCGCCTTTTACTTTTTCGATAGCGCGCTTCACAACACCAGGACCACTGACGCCAACATTGATAACACAGTCAGCTTCACCAACACCGTGAAATGCTCCTGCCATAAAAGGATTATCCTCGACTGCGTTGGCGAATACAACGAGTTTCGCACAACCGAGTCCTTGAGTGTCTGCTGTTAAATCAGCTGTTTCTTTAATTACTTCACCCATTTGACGAACTGCATCCATGTTGATTCCTGTTCTAGTCGAGCCGACGTTAACGGAAGAGCAAACTCGTTCTGTTTGAGCTAAAGCTTGCGGAATGGAGCGAATGAGAATCTCGTCACCTTTTGTGTAACCTTTTTGGACAAGAGCGGAATAACCACCGATAAAATTCACGCCAACTTCTTTTGCGGCTGCATCGAGTGTTTTAGCAAATTCTACGTAGTCAGTGTCAGCGCTTGAGCCAGCTATAATCGCAATTGGCGTGACAGAAATCCGTTTATTTATAATCGGAATACCAAACTCGGATTCAATCGCTTCACCAACAGCCACTAGATTGCGCGCTTTTGTCACGATTTTTTGGTAGATTTTCTTTCTTGCTACTTCACCGTCGCCGTCCATACAATCTAGCAAAGAAATCCCCATGGTAATTGTTCGGATGTCTAGCTTCTCTTCTTCAATCATACGTATTGTTTCTAAAATTTGGTTTGTTTCCATACTAGAATCGCCTCCATCCTAAAGTTTATGCATTGCGTTGAAAATTTCTTCACGTTGAATATGTATTTTTACTTGGAGTTCTTCACCTTTTCCAGTTAATTCTGTTTTTACTTCATCAAATTCTTTCGTAATCTGGCTAATATCGCACATCATCATCATCGTAAAATATCCATCCATAATCGTTTGAGATACGTCGACAATATTAATGTTCAGTTCAGCTAATTTATTACTAACTCCAGCGACAATTCCCACATTATCTTTTCCAATTACAGTAAGTACAGCTCTCACATTCAACACTCCTTTAGTTCGTTAATACGTTCCATTATAGCATAAAAAATCGCAATCTTGTGAAAAAGAAAGCAAAATTACTCCGCATGCCAAAAAGTGCAATACGACGCCATTGGCAAACTATTTTCTAGTGTAATTAAATTGCTTTGGCTCAGTAAAAATGCTTTGAATTTTTCTGGTAAACCTATATCTGCAGCTAATTCTTTCGTTATAAAATCTTTCACATAACTGATTTCCCAGCGGCTATCTTGCATTTTTTCTGAGAAAATACTTGTTTCCGCGCCTATCTTCCAATGTTGGGCTTGAATAATTTCTTGTATGTCTACTGGCGTGATAAAAGTTCGGATATTCGACTGGGTTTCTTGTTTGAACGCCTCGTAGGAAGCTTGTGTCAGTACAGCTAACATGTGAGATGTTTGTTTCACATCTGTAATTCTCGTATCCCATTCCGCGTAACAAACCCGTTTCGCCCACTTGCTAAGTAAAATGAGCATTTCGACTAGCTCTTCTTTAGAACTGAAATACCAAGAAGCATGTGATAATACCGCCACATCAAAAGCTTTATCCGAAAAAGTAATATCGCCATTTAAAAGATCTGTCCCTAGTTTAAAATCAATTTGTGCACCTAGTTTAGATTTTTTCAAGTGGGCCGTTGCATCGCCAATCGTAAACGGTGCCCCGTACGTGCTCGGGGCAATGTCAACTGCTTGAACAAAGCCATCTGCGCCAACTGCACTCGCAAGCACTGCCGTCGTATCGCCTTGCCCACAGCCAACTTCAAGGACACGTTCTCCTTTTTTAATTTGCCAAAAGTCGACCAACTTCATACGATGCTCCGTTTGTGTTCGCTGAATTTCTTTGTCATTTTCATTTAATAACATACATGCGACTATTTCTTCTAAGTTCATCAAGCGCCTCCTATCAAAAAAGTAAAGTTACCTCCTATTATAGAAGGTAACTCTCTATTTTACACGTCATATTCTAATTCTTTTGTCGCTAAATCAATAAAATCTAGTGGTGTCTTCACTTTTTCGCTGTCAAATTGGCTTGTTCCAATGCGAAGTTCTAGCTTCACTCGGTACTTCGCGGCAAATTCTTCGGTGTTGGCCTCAGCTATGCGACTTTTAATTCGGTCAGCAACTAATTTCCCGCCTGGCTCATCTGTTAAAAGCAAGAGCCCCCATGTCGCATCGTCCTTATCTAGCAAATAAAGAACATCACTCGTACGGATACAAGTCTCTAAAACTGCCGAAATATCTTGCAGTGCCAGGCGCATTTCATCTTCGCTTTGGAATCGTTTCAACTCGCGCCAGTGGCGAACTTTGATAACCATCAGTGATAAAGGTAAATCATAACGACGCGAAATGCTGGAAAAATGCGCTCATCATTTTGGAAAGAAACGATATTTTTAAGCAAAGTTTCTTGATCGATGGTTCCTAAATATAAGTTTTGCTGTTTGATTTTCGTATTTTCTTCTTGCAGTCTGGAGGTATTTCTTGTAAACATCGCACTCGCTACCGTAAAAAGTGGCGTAATAATAAGCCAGTAGTAGCTGCCAATCCCATATGCCATTTGATTTGCAACAATTTCATAAATAATGTAAGTCGCATAAATGAAAATATAGAGGACATTTAAAATCAAACCAAGCGTTAAATTCGTAAAATAGGTGATAATCACAAGTAAAAAAGTGATATTTAATAAAATAATGTTTCGCAAATATTCATCTGGCGTATTAATCATAAAGCCAATCGTGATGAAACAAAGCAAGATGAAAAATAAAAAGCCAATATCTGCAAATAAGTTATTCGTTATTTTTTTCATGTTTATTTCTCCCTCACTTCCGGCTCCGGCGATATTTACGCAAGATTAGTAGGACAGCGACAACTAGGATAACGATTGTAAGAAGCGCGAATGCTCCAAACACGGTTACTTCTTTGTTATTACTAATTTTTGTCCCAAAACTTTCTTCTTTTGCATCTGCTGCTTTTTTGAACCTATAAGAGTGGATCGTGTTGTCATTATCAACAATGGCGCCGTCCCCGTAGATTTTAGCTAAATTAGCTTTTGTGGAGATTAAATCAGAACCAAGCTCTGTTTGTTTAGCGCCCGGACCAGTTACTGCGAGCACGGGTACGCCACCAGAAGTAATCAGTTGCACACTACCGAGTTGTTTGCCGTAATTTTTTTCAATCGAGATTTTTTCGTTGGAAAGGAAATAACTACCTGATTTGTTGTACTGGAAATATAGGTCATCATTGGCATTTTTTATGACTGGATTGTTGTTCATTGTGCCCACTGCGATAATGTTCGAGCCTTCTTTTGGCTTTTTCCAGTTTGTCGCATGTACGGCAGTTAGATTGCCTCTGTTTCCATCATGGAAGCGACCCAATAGATTGAAAATATTTGCTAACGAATCCGTATCTTCTGTCGTTAATTCGTCGGGAACAACGACAACTGCATTGTTAAAATCTCCACCAGCAACGAATGGATATGGATATTGTTCAAATAACAAGTCTGTTTCTTCGCTTGTATTCAGGTTAATGGTAGATTCTGGTGTGATATACGCCCAAGGAATTTCGGAATCTGCAATAAAACCACAATAATTATTTGTTAAAACTAAATCAAAGGCAACTGTCACAGAAAAATCACCTTTAACATTTAAATCGCTTGGAATTTGGAACGTTACTTTATCACTATTTGCTTTTTTGGCGGATAGTTTTTGGCTACCGATTGGCTTTCCATTGACTAAAACTGTTACTAAGGAATGCTCAAAATCTAAGTTTTGGGCGTATCTGAAATCAAGCGATACCTCTGTTCCTGTTGAGGCGCTTCGGTTTGCAGGCATACTGATGAAATAATCTTGCGTGATGTGACCGATTCCTTTTAGTTTATCACCAGTTGTTGTGAGTTTGGTATTTTTATCAATATTGTTGGCTGGCGTGTCAATTTGTTCATCCGTTGTTAGCCATTTAGTATTTGCTCCGAGTTGACTTAAGTAATTTTGGTTGGCAATTAATTTCCCTGCTTTTTTAAGGGCATCATTTGATTTAGAAGTGATTACGAGTGTGTTTGTGTTTCCTACTTTCACAACTTGGAAAAGTGCTTGCTTTTCTAGTTTTTGATCGTCTTTAATTTGTGTTTTTATGTCATTTGGTAAATTGTCATAGCTGGAAAAAAGGACGATATAGTTTTTGCCATCGCGCGTTTTTGCCTCTTCGTACTGACCAAAAGTGATATTTTTATCTTCTAACGTATTCGCTGCTGAAAATCCAGAAAGCCCTTCAAGTGCTGCGCCAAGTTCTGCGTCACCTGCTTTTTTGAGGACAGCTACCGCGCCTTGCCCACTTTTCACAGTATCAATTCCAGTGAAGCGTTCGCCAAAATCAGCGACCGTATTTTGAAAAGCTTTATCAGAATAAGAAACGTTTACCGCGCTGGTTTTGTCGAATTGTAGCCAATTGGCAGGCGTATCATCAATCGTACAACGACCATCTGGTAAATCTGTGTAGACAAAACTTTCAATGGATAGAACGTTCACGCCTTTTTTTAGTTTATCTTTTGGAATTTCAACTTCGATTTGTTTCGTTCCTTTGTCGGTTTTATCAGGTTTAAATGAGTAAAAGGCAACATCGTTAATTTTTAATGTCATTGTTGAAACTTCTCTTTCGCTCAGTTGGGTAATCGTGTATACAAGTTTCACGTTTGCGTTTGACACGTCCCAATAATTCTCCACAGTGAAGTTTTGTTTCGTTGTCGTGAATTTCCCCTGAGCGGTTTTATCTGTTCCAAAAACCGTTTGATAATTTTTATCTGCTGCGAAAACGTCTGGCCTATACAGAAATAGTACGGCGAAAACAAGCAGCCCCATAACAGCTAATTTTTTCATTAGGCACTCTCCTTTTTAGAAACGCTCGGTTTTATACCATTTGGTTTCTCTCTTTAGTACAGTATCTTTTAAGAAAATAAAGAACCCATATGCGGCGACCACCATCCAAAGTTGGCAATAAGTCACATACATTAACATAATAAATAATAGATTTGAAAAACTAATTTCCCCTTTTTCAGTGGTGAGCGTAATAAAAGTACCAGCGACAAAAAGTAAAATAGCAAGCAACCAAAGCGCCCCGCTAAGGCCAGCAAGCGTCGTATGTACAAGTCCAAGCGCATATAATACAAGTAAAACATCACTAACAATCAAGGAAGTTAATAATAAAAAGTAAATGGATAAAAAGTACAAAATATCAAAGCGAACGCGTCTACCTTCTCGTTTGAAAAGAAGTGGAACATTTTTTAAAATCACATAAATATTACCTTTCGCCCACCTTGAGCGCTGTTTAAACCAGACTGGCAATGTTTGTGGTTCTTGCTCCCAAGTAACTGCCTTCGCTTGAAATTTGATGCGGTATCCCATCATATAAATCCGAAAACTAATTTCGGTATCTTCAGCGACAGCTTTCACATCCCAACCACCAATTTCTTCTAGGAGCGACCTTCTCACAATAAAATTGGTACCGGGAATGGTGCACAGTTTGAATAGCGCCCATCGACCAGCCTGAGCCATCCACTGAAAGCTTAATGTTTCGATATTGATAAATCTCGTTAACCAGCTCGCGTTTCGATTCCGCGTTCTGAATTTACCAATGACCGCACCGAGTTTTGCATCATTGGTAATCTCGCCGACAAGAATTCGTAGCGCTTGTCGTTCTGGCGTATTATCGGCATCATAAATTGCCACCAGTTCGCCGCGACTTTCCGCAAATCCGATATTGAGGGCGTTCGATTTTCCTTTTCCGCCTGTAATATTATCGGTATTAATTATTTTTAACTGACGGGTTGGATTTTTTGCTTGAATAGCTGCTAGAAGTTCTGCGCTATTATCAGATGAATTATCATTAATGACAATAATTTCGTAGCGATCGACCGGATAATCAAAGGCCAATAGCGATTCTACGGTCTTCACGATTACTTTTCCTTCATTATGGGCCGGCACCATGACAGAAACAAATGGTACTTCCGCTGGTATTTCTGGCACTTTACGCGCTTCGTTTTTCAAATAATAGATATATCCCGCAACGATTAACACAATATTAATTAGTAAAAGTCCCCAGATACAAACCACCGCGAATAATGCTAAATAATCTGCAACAACCATTTATTTCACCTCATTTCATATATTTTTTCATATAAAGCCGGTATCCAAAGATGAATAAAACACCAATAATTCCAAGAGAAAGTACAATAATTATCGTGAAAAATGTATTTTGATAGCCGAAAAATCCTTCTAAACTACCAGCTTGTTTTTTAGTTTTATCTTTATTTGTTTTAATATACTTTAAATCACCATCTAGCGTTACGGACTGATTATTGATATAAAGCGAGCCAGCATTTGATTCGATTGTGTCTTTATTTGTTTTTACTTGATGATCTTTATACCGGAAGTCACTTATGTTTTCATTTGCCAGATTGTTCGCAGCAGCCTTTAACTCCTTCTCATTCTGGAAAAATGAATAAGTCACCGCTATATCAACAGGGAAGTTTTTTCCGCTTGTCGTCGTTTCATAAAAATCATTCGCTACACTATAAGGTGACTTTTCAAAAGCGCTACCGTTGTTCTTTTTCGTTGTATGAATAATTTTTTGGTTCGGTAGTAAAATTCCAGTGTTAAATGGTTCAAAGCCTTCAGTACCATATACTTTATCAAAATTCCAATATAGTTCTGCTGTCACACCGAGTGCCGCTATATCATGGTCTGCAAAAAAATGTAACGATTTTTGGATAATGTTTTCAAGGTCCCCCGGCGGACTATCTCCATACGTAACGACTGGAACATCCATCATAATAGTGCCATTTTTTGCTTGCACATATCGTAAAATTTCCGCATAATTTTTTGCTGCTTGAAAATCTTGATTATAGAAAACCGGCCCAGCGCTTATAATAAATGGAATTCCTTTTTCATAAAATGTGTCTGCCGTTTTTTTAAGTAAATCAAAACCAACAAACGGGTTTACATCGGTTATAAGCGCATATTGATTCGTCGTAGTTTTAATTTCAAATACTGCTTTGAGTAAGTCCATCAACGCAAATTCACTCGTATTATTTGCTTGAAATATTGGCGTATATGCATAATTTCCAGCTCGAATACCGTATGCTGCTTTGCCATTTTCCGCAGCATCCATTTCGCCTAACGCTTCTCCTTTATAGGAAGTAATTAAATTCGTTTCGTTCACTAACTGAGGTTTTCCCGCTAGTCCTGCCTCGGTTTTAATAGTGATGGAAGTATCTGTAATCGCTTTTGTTTGCAACTGCAATTTATTCGCTAAGAAAGTTGGCGGATTTGCACCTATATATGCGATTTTCGCCTTACTTTCAGCTAATTTCTCGGTCCATTTGTCTGTTAATTGATCCTTTTTATTTTGCAGTACGATAATTTCGCTTGCTTGACTTAGATCCGGATTTTCTTCCCAAGAGTAGACCGTCACCCGTTTTCCCAAACTGTTTAACATTCGAAGTAGCGAGTCCATATTCCCTTCGTTATCCGTCCCTTTTGCCAAACTATCATAAAAAACGACCACATCACTATCTGCTTTTGCTGTTTGAGGATGGGCAGTTACTACGAGAGCGACGCAGGCAAAGAGAATACTTATAATGATTTTTTTACGCATTCCGCTCACCTCGTTTCTTCAAATAAAATTCGAGTAATGAAGCCGCGCCAATCAACATCGTTAAGTCAAAACAAACATTAAACAGGAAATTATGCTTCGTTAAATCCGCTTCTCCGTCACCAACAATTGTCACTAAAATCACTGCAAATCCTGAGCCAATCAGTAAAACGACTAAATCAAACAGTAGCGTTCCCCGAATGTTCTTCTCGCGGAAATGTTTAAACGCGCTCACACCATATCCAATCAGAAAAACAAGCGCCCATAAAATCAAAAACGTGAATTTCTCCGGAGCAAGTTTTTCTTTCACATCACTGTAAGCCGAGAAAAAATGCGTTTTCTCTTTAAATTTATATCCTGTCGCTTTTTCAAAATTACCCATTTCAAATGGTCGAATTGAAAAACTATTTTGCGCGGATAAATCAAGCATTTTCCCAAATTGTTTCGGATTTTCCAAATAATAACTTAAAACCGTGACAAAATTATAATTTGGATAAAATTCCTGTTCCATTAATTTTGAATCTAAATCAATCATTTTATATTTTTGATAAAAGTTGGTTCCTTTAAGTAAAGCGAATTCAGAGTTCATTCCCATTTCCTCAAGTGATTTCTCCGGATTTTCCGAATCAAGCAACACACCGCGAGTCATTGTTTGATACTGATTTATCGTGACAAATTCTCCCGGAATGAATGCGTACATCACTACACCACTCATGAAAATAACAAAAAAAGTAGCCGCAGCCGAAATCCGAAACGCGCGATTTTTCCGGATGAAAAACACGAGTATACCGCAAACTGCAATCACAACCGCAATTGGCGCATTTTGCTGCTTGGCCGTAATTAAAATAAGGGACGCTACAAAAATCAAACCTAACATCGCATAATCATTATATTTATGGTTATATAAAAGTAAAAATCCCGCTGAAATATACAGCATCATAATCAAAATAAGTCCTTCACTAAAAAACGAATTAAAATAAGCTGTATAAGCGGTATCTGCGAAAATAAATACAGTTAGCGCAGCAATAACGTAACCAGACCAACCTTTCATTTTTGCCGTTAAACCAGCCACTAATAAGTAAATCGCTGGCAAAAGAAGCACTAATTGTAAAGCACCTAAAAAACGCACATCAAAAACAGTAGTTGACCAAAAAATTTTATTTAAAAGAAGCGCAATTTGAATAAAAATACTTTGCGAGGAGTAAATCGCAACTTGGTTTTCATTAAAATATTGATAAATCCCGAACTCCTTCACAAAATGTCCAAATTGTAACGCGTCATAATTAGCATTATTTACAAATAAACCATTGCTTGAGAATATTCTAAAAAAGTCTCCATTATCAGCCATACCAATATACGGTGGCACAAAAAGCGCAATAATAGTTATAATAAAAACACAAATAACCGCAAATATTTGCGGTGTTAGATGATGCCATAGCCACGTACTAATGGATTTTATTTTCCCCGTCATGATGCTATCCCCTTTTTATTCTCGCTAATTCCATTCACAAATTAGACACATTTACACTCCATTATACGAGAATGTCATAAGTTTTTCCATGGTTTTATTTATTTTATTACAATTAATGCGAACAACTTATTTACTAGCAACACTTTTCCACTAAAAGAGTTATAATAAACAAAAAAACTTTCTTGACTACTACGTCGCGTCATACTTTATAGTTGAAATCAGAAGGAGGAATCATTCATGCAAACAAAAGAATTAGCTGAACTCACTGGTGTAAGTGTGCGCACGCTTCATCACTACGATAAAATCGGCCTACTCGTCCCGCAAAAAGACGACTGGAACGGCTATCGTATTTATTCAGAAAAAGATGTCGACAAATTACAACAAATTCTTTTCTTTAAAGAACTCGATTTCCCTTTGAAAAAAATAAAGCAAATTCTTGATGATCCTAGTTTTGATAAAGAAGTCGCTTTATCCTTGCAGCGCCATTTATTAATAGAGAAAAAAACACGAATTGAAGCGATGCTCGAAACCTTAGATCAAACCATCAAGAACGAAAAAGGAGAAGTAATTATGACGAATGAAGAAAAATTTACTGGCTTTGACTTTTCAACTAATCCATATGAAGAAGAAGCACGAAAACTTTGGGGAGATAAAGTTGTAAATCAAGCAAATGAAAAAATCACTAATATGAATGAAAAAGAACAAATGGCTATAAAAGAAAGTTTTGATGCAGAATTTCGCCAATTGGCCGCTGTTAGAAAATCCGCCCCAGAATCAAATGAAGCCCAACAAGCAGTCCACCAGTTTTTCCAATATTTAAATGATACTCACGGGAATTTATACTCGCTTGAAGCATTTGCAGGACTCGGAGAAATGTACGTGGCAGATGAACGTTTCACTAAAAATATCGACCAGTTTGGCGATGGCCTTTCTGCTTTTCTGAAAGAAGCTATGGCGATTTATGCCAAAAATAATTAAAAAAACCGCGATTTTCTTTTAAAGGAAATCGCGGTTTTTTTAAAATTAATGCGCCAAAATAGGGTTGGTATGACTTATAACAGGGTAAATAGTATAAGATTTAAATAATATTGTAGAAGAAGAAAATTACTATGTTTTAAAGGGAGGAACTTATGTTTAAACACATCTTGCTTTCATTAAATGGGTATAAAGCATCCTATTTACGAAATGATGTTATTTCAGGTGTTGGGGTTGCTGCACTGACAATTCCTGTTGCAATGGGATACGCGCAAGTAGCAGGACTTCCACCCATCTATGGTTTATATGCATCATTTTTACCGGTTATTGCTTATGTTATTTTTGCCAGTTCGCCGCAATTGATTTTTGGGATTGATGCGACAGCTAGCGCCATTACTGGATCAATTATCTTAGGAACAGCTGGACTTGCAGCAGGATCCAAAGAAGCCATCGCGCTCGCCCCGATTCTAGCATTCTTTTGTGCAGTCTTTTTAGTACTTTTCTCCGTCTTAAAATTAGGTCGTTTTGCAAAATACATATCTGCTCCAGTTCTAAGTGGATTCATTTCAGGACTTAGTGTTTCCATTATTATGGGGCAAATTCCAAAAATAATGGGACTTAAAGAAAGCGGAGATAGTTTCTTTTCTAGTTTAGGTATTATTTTCGGTCAATTTTTCCAGTCTAATTGGATTTCATTTGCAATGGGTATCGTTACAATCATCATTGTCATAACTTGTAAAAAAGTAATTCCAAAGATCCCGATGTCACTTGTTGTCTTAGTACTTGGAACAATGGCAGCTTATTTCTTCAAACTCGACCAATATAATGTAGATATTGTTGGTAAAATCCCGGTTGGTTTCCCTTCCCTTGCCCTTCCTGATTTTGGAGCAAGTTCATGGGCACTTGCGATTGGTGGCGGTTTAGTTTGTGCTATCGCTACCTTTGCCGGTTCACTATTACCAAGTGAAAGTTTTGCAATGAGAAACAAATATACGATTGATGATAATCGTGAGTTATTCGCTTACGGGATTTCTAATTTCGTCGCTGCGTTTTCTGGTTGTTCTCCAGCGAGTGCCAGCGTATCAAGAACAGCTGCAAACGAGCAATTTCGTGGTAAAACACAAATGGTTTCGATTGTTGCCGCAACCATTATCGCACTGATTGTTGCCTTCTTAAGTGGCTTACTTTACTATATGCCACAACCAGTTCTTTCAGGTATCGTATTCGCCGCTCTTGTGGGCATTATTGATGTGGATGTTTTAAAAGGTTTATTCAGAGTTTCTCGTCGTGAAGCAACCGTTTGGATTGTTGCCGCTCTCGGAACACTTTTAGTAGGTGTAATTTTCGGGGTACTACTTGGAATTTTCTTATCGTTCATCAATGTAGTCAGTCGCTCAATGAAATCACCAATTGCGATTCTTGGCGTGATTGACGGACGCCACGGTTACTTTGATTTAAAACGTAAACCAGAAGCAAAACCTATTCCAAATGTAGTTATTTATCGTTATAGCGCTTCCCTTTTCTTTGGGAACTTTAACAAATTCGCAGATGGCTTAAAAGAAGCTGTCCAAGATGATACAAAACTAGTCATTTTTGAAGCGAGTGCGATTATTAATATCGATACAACCGCTACCGAATCTATGAAAGACTTGCTCAAATGGCTTGATGACAAAGGCATTGAATATTACTTCGCTGACCTAATCGACCATTTGAAAACCAGCTTTAGAAAACATGATCTTGGCTATATTATCGATAACGGCTACACGAAGAAAACCGTGGAAGACGTGCTCGATGCTTATTATGCCGAACATAAATAACAAAACGCTTAGCCGGGTCTAAACTCGACTAAGCGTTTTTTTCATTTTTACAAAAGGGCAAAAATCCGCGGACTAATTAATCGCACAAACGGAGAAACGACAACGATTTGCAAAAATAAAGCAACAAAATAATTGCGTAAAATAAGAATACCTAAGTGACTCCATTCGCCTTGGTTTACAATCAGGCTAAGGGTCGACATAAGCACACACATAAACGTAACCATTAACAATTGCATCATGATGATCTTTTTAAATTTCGAAGCATCTTCACTAACCAAAAGGGCGTGCAGACGAGACGCGATTTTTCCTACTACAAAAAAGTCTAATAAAAATCCAATAAAAAGAAACGGAACAAACGCTTTTAGAATAATCATAAAAGAATTCGCGCCAATACCATTTTCAAGAAAGATATTATAAGAGCTCATGCATAAAATCATTAAAGAACACATAATAAGTGTAAAAACGACCTTCTCTTTCATATTACTGTACATAATTTCACCTCCAAAGAACTATCGTAGCAAAATAAAAAATTCTTCGTAAGTGACAATTTTGTTACAAAAAAAGTTTTGCTCGGAAATCCAAGCAAAACTTAGCTTTTTACATTTTTTCTTTGTCAATTTGCGTTCTTATTTCCCGGGCAATATTTTCAATTGTATATAGTGCCGGCAACTGGGACGTGATATTGGCTTCCTGATACATTTCCTTATTAATATAATAAGCGATGTTCGCATCAGATAGCCTCGCGATGGTCGATTTCGCGCTATTTGTAATCGAAATCACTTTACAATTTTGCGCCTTCAATTGGTGAATATATCTGATGATGTCTTCATTTTCCCCTTCCACCGAAATCGCAATCATGCAGATTTTATCGGATAATTTGCTCGATAAATGGTAAAACGGGTGGTTGAGCGGATCTTCAATATGTAGCGCCAGCGTGAATAATGACGAAAAATAAATCGCGCCATATTCAGCGATTACGCCCGATGAACCAACTCCAGCAAATAAAACAAGTTCGCGGTCACGGAGAATTTCTACTGCATTTTGAATTTGCGCTTTAAATTCTGGTTGCGCCGTCCGTTTCAGAAAATCGATATAAGTCGTTTCATCCGCCATATCGATTTGCGCCAACTTCTGCTCTTCCAAATAAAGCTGTAATTTCACCCGAAACTCCGAAAAACCATTACAACCAAATTTCCGGCAAAAACGCAGAATCGTCGTCGTACTCACGTGCGCTTCCGTCGCCAAATCGCGAATCCGCATATAAACAACTTTCTCTAAATTTGCCACTATATAATTATAAATATCTAATTCCGTATCATTTAATTCCAAATTTTTATCCAAAAAAAGCATTTCCGCACCTCTTTTCGCTTTATTTTACCATGTAACACCTCGTTACTCAAATGTGACAAGTTCCTACTTAGAAAATCCTTACCTAAAGCTCGTCAAATACTAGCTATTTTTTCATAAAATTCCTATACTATAACTGTGAGAAGAAAAGGCAACTAACAATTAAGTAAGCCTTTTCAAAAAAATATCCTTGGAGGTATAAATAATGACTAAAGGTATTAAAATCGCGACTATTGGTGGCGGATCAAGTTATACACCCGAACTAATCGAAGGATTTATTAAACGTCAAGACGAATTACCAGTTCGTGAACTATGGTTAGTAGACGTAGAAGCTGGCCGTGAAAAATTAGAAATCGTTGGTAATTTAGCAAAACGTATGGTAGAAAAAGCTGGCGTTGACATGGAAGTACATTTAACATTAGACCGTGAAGAAGCTTTAAAAGACGCAGATTTCGTAACAACACAATTACGTGTAGGTTTACTAGACGCACGTGTGAAAGATGAGCGCATCCCGAATTCATATGGCGTAGTTGGTCAAGAAACAAACGGACCAGGCGGCATGTTCAAAGGACTTCGCACAATCCCAGTTATTTTAGATATTTGTAAAGACATGGAACGCCTTTGCCCAGATGCTTGGTTAATCAACTTTGCTAACCCAGCTGGAATGGTAACAGAAGCAGTTCTTCGTTACAGTAACCAAAAGAAAGTTGTCGGCTTATGTAACGGTCCTATCGGCATCGAACGTAACATCGCTGAAACTCTTGGCGTAGACGTTTCTGAAATTTACGTAGAATTCGTTGGTCTAAACCACATGGTATTCGCGAAAACTGTTTATCATAATGGCAAAGACGTAACAAAAGATGTTGTTTTCAAAATGACAGAAGATGAAGCTGGCTCAAGCCTTAAAAATATCAATGCAACTGGTTGGGACAAAACGTTCTTACGTACACTTAATATGATTCCAATCGACTACTTGCGCTACTACTGGCAAACAAAACAACAACTGGAAGACCAAGCTCGCGCATACGCAGAACATGGTACTCGTGCAGAAGTTGTTAAAAAAGTAGAAGCGGAACTTTTCGAGCTTTACAAACAAGAAGAACTTGCTGAAAAACCAAAACAATTAGAACAACGCGGCGGCGCTTACTACAGTGAAGCAGCATGTAACCTAATTAACTCTATCTATAACGACAAACGCGACATTCAAATCGTTAATACTCGTAACAATGGTGCCATCCTTGATATCGACCCTGATTCCGCAGTAGAAACAAACTGTGTCATCACTCGCCAAGGCCCAATTCCACTAGCAAGCGGACGCCTTCCAATCGCTATCAACGGCATCATCCAAGAAATCAAAACTTTCGAGCGCCTAACAGCCGAAGCAGCAGTTACTGGAGATTACGACAAAGCACTACTTGCAATGACAATCAACCCACTGACTCCAAGCGAATCTGTAGCCCGCGAAATGCTGGATGAACTTTTAGAAGCGCATAAAGAGTATTTACCGAATTTCTTTAAATAAGTAAAAAAGAGCCTGTCAAAGGGCTCTTTTTTTATATCCGCCAATCCGTCATATTATTCTCCAAATAATCAATCCCAAACGCCAAAAGCCCAATCCGATAATCCGTCGTAAACTTACGCGACAACACAATCTCCGGCAAAACCGCATATGGATAAACTTGCTTTAATTCTTCCGTCAGTTCCTCGGTGAAGTCCTTCTGCCCAAAATAAAAATTTGTATAGAGCACAATCGTTTCCGGATCATAAAAACTCATCGTTAGCAGCACCATTTTACGAATGTGCGCTTTAATTTCATCGACCGAAAAGTCAAAGTTATCCCAGTTCACTTGAAGCGGCATATGCTTAATCTCCCCAGCCAGTCCGTTCTGACCTTTCAAAATCTCTCCGTTCATCAAAAGCCCCGCACCCGGTGGAAAACGCTCCGGATAATAAAGTCCAACGATATTCTCCTCTTTCACCGGTCGATTTTTATACCCTAAAATCGCCGCATTCGTATCCGTCTCAACCAACACCGGCAAATTCACTTCCGCCTCCAAAGTCTCCCGCAATTGCACATTTAAAAGTAGCGGAAAGTCCATCGCGCGCAGCTTACCACCAATTTCAATCCCTGGCACCCCAATTACAACGCAAGAAATCTTCGGAAAAGCGCAAACAAGATCTTTCGTATTCCGTTTCAGCGCAGTAATGTCCAAATCCTCCCCAGACATATCCTCCACAAACTCCGGCTCACCAAGCAAATTATAGACCGAAAAAGAATAAGTAATTTTCTTCCACTTTTCTTGCAAACTAATAACTAACACCTGCTGAAAATTAGGATTAATTTTATACGAAACAGCTCTTCTTCCGCCAGTCGCAACTGAATTATCTTGTTCTAAAATCTCTTCATTTTCCACTAAATCACGAATCAACTTATTCACTGTAACTACACTAAGCCCAGTCACTTCGGCGATTTCTGCTTTCGTCATCGCACCTTGTTGCCGTAAAATCGACTTGATATTTTTCTTATTCAACTCTTTTAAATCACGAGGAATTGCCATCATCACCGCTCCATTCGTAAAGTTATTAAACAAACTTTATAAACTATATTTACTATCATTTTAACCACTCAGAACCCATTTGTCAAAACAAAAAAGAACCCCTCATTACGAGAAGTTCTCTTCACTTTATTATTTAGCTTTTCGAATAAAGAGCGAACACAGCAGACCAATACAAGCCATAATCAGTCCAAAAACAAAAGCATTTTGAATTCCGGCTGTCAGTGAAGCGACCATTTGTTCAGGTCCCATCCCTTGCGCCGTTTCCATATACGCTTTTTGTCCAGCAGACATGATTGTAATCGCAACAGCTGTCCCGATTGCGCCGGAAACTTGTTGTAATGTGTTCATAATCGCTGTGCCATCAGGATATAATTTTGGCGGCAATTGGTTTAATCCGTTTGTTTGTGCCGGCATCATGACCATTGAAATCCCAATCATTAACACTGAATGAAGCACGATGATAGTTAATGCAGATGTTCCAACTTCTATTCTCGTTAAGAAAAATAGTGCAATAACCGCTACGATAAACCCTGGGATAACAAGTGCGCGTGGACCGTATGCATCGAACAAACGCCCAGTAAATGGTGACATTAAACCATTCAGCACCCCACCCGGAAGTAAAACTAGTCCCGCTGAAAACGCCGCGAGTGCTAAACTATTTTGCAAGTATAGCGGTAGTAAAATCATCGTCGAAAGAATCATCATAAAGCTGATAAATACTAAAATAAGTCCTAAAGTGAACATTGGGTATTTAAATACTTTCAAGTCCATCAAAGGTTTTTCCATTGTTAGTTGGCGCCAAACAAAGAGTCCAAGCGCAATTCCACCAACGATAATTGAAACTAATACCGTCGCGCTTCCCCAACCATTTTCTCCCGCGCTACTAAAGGCAAATACGACTCCACCAAAACCTAGCGTCGAAAGAATAATCGATAAAATATCAATTTTCGGCTTCGTAACAACCGAAACATTTTGCATAAATTTCATTCCGAATAATAACGCAATAATAAGGAATGGCAAGGAAATCCAGAAAATCCAGTTCCAAGTCAAGTTTTCTAAAATAAGTCCTGAGATTGTCGGACCAACTGCTGGTGCAAACATAATTACCAGCCCAATCATACCCATTGCCGAGCCACGTTTATGCTCTGGGAAAATCAGTAAAATCGTGTTAAACATTAACGGTAGTAATAGCGCCGTACCTACTGCTTGCACTACGCGTCCAATCATTAACATCGCAAACGTTGGCGAAAGCGCCGCGATCAGCGTACCTGCAATCGAAAAACTCACTGCTGTAAAAAATAATCCTCGTGTTGTAAACCATTGTAAAAGCAATCCCGAAATCGGCACTAATATTCCAAGCGTTAGCAAATAACCTGTCGTAAGCCACTGCACTGTCGCTGAACTAATATCAAACACCTGTATCAAATCACTAAGCGCCATATTAAGAGCAGTTTCACTGAATAGTCCAATAAAACCAGCCATCAAAAATGAGGCAATAATCGGTATTGGGCGAATCTTCTGCCCACCTGTTGCTTCTTGCTGCATATAATTTCCCCCTTCTCAGACTAAAAATAAGTAGTCTACGTTTGATATTACGGAGATTTTGCCAATAAGTCAACGTTTCAAGCTTTATTTTTACGAAAAATTTACAAGCTATGCTATACTTCGAAGTAGAAAAGAGGGATTTTTTATGGCCATTTTAGCATTTATTTTAACCTTCATCGTAATGATCGAGCATATTTATATAATGATTTTAGAAATGTTTTTCGCCAATACCAAACTCGCAGCCAAGACATTTGGTGTGGAGAAAGAACTCCTTGCGAATAAGAAAGTACAGACGCTATTTGCGAATCAAGGGCTTTATAATGGCTTTCTTGCGGCAGGGCTTGTGTGGGGATTGTTTTTCGCGGGAGCAGGATTTGCGGAAACTGTGCAGATTTTCTTTTTGAGTTGTGTCGTTGTGGCGGCGCTGTTTGGCGGGGCGACTTCTTCTAAGGGGATTTTGGTGAAACAGGGCTTGCCGGCCGTTTTGGCGTTGGTTACGGTTTTGTTGGTTTAGAAGAGTTTTGAAAAGACTGGGATTTGTATCCTGGTCTTTTTTTATGTCTCATGATAGTTAATTCTTAATACCTTTAGCAAATAAACACAACGCAAACCGTACTAAATAAAGCATCAAAAGTAATACTTCAGACATCTTTAAAATGTAAAATACAGTAAATTTTCCAACTAATTAACACGTTAAACCACTAGCATTTAAGCCACTTTATCCACCAAAGATTCATTTATTTTTTAAAATTTACTAAAAACAGACTTGTAAACGCTTTCTGTTCATGCTAAAATCGAGCTATAAATAAATATCCTTATTCAGGAATGTTACCAACTTGGGCATAACCTAGATAAATGGAGAATTGGCTTTTTGGGCTATTTTTCGATTTATCTAGGTTTTTATTTTGCTAAATACTAACAAAAAGGAGAATAAGATGAAGAAAAATATTTTGAAATTAATGATGGTGTTTTGTGCATTACTACTAATTGCGGGTTGTGGAAATAACTCAAACGCAGACAAAGCATCCAAAGAAACTAAAAAAGATGGTACTGTGACTTTTTATGTTGTACGTCACGGTAAAACAATGTTAAATACAACTGACCGTGTACAAGGTTGGTCAGATGCAGTTCTTACTCCAGCTGGGGAAGACGTTGTAAAAAGTGCTGGTAAAGGCTTGAAAGACGTTGACTTCTCTGCT
This sequence comes from Listeria sp. Marseille-Q6474, assembly GCF_946902005.1. Lineage (NCBI taxonomy): Bacteria > Bacillati > Bacillota > Bacilli > Caryophanales > Listeriaceae > Listeria > Listeria sp. Marseille-Q6474. Next base: position 1,143,278 of record NZ_CAMPPS010000001.1, read on the forward strand.
GCATATAGTAGTGATAGCGGTCGTGCCATCCAAACTGCAAACTTAATTTTGAAAGAAAGTGCTAAATCTGCGGATAAAAAAGTAGAAACAGATGAACGTTTCCGCGAATTTAATTTTGGTTCTTATGAAGGCGATTTAAATGAAAATATGTGGACTGATATTGCGAAAAGCCAAGGTAAAACTTTAGAAGAATGGCAAAAAGCTGGTATCTCTCCAAAAGGATTTGCGGATAGTGTAGCTGCTCTTGATAAAACTCGCGTAAAAGAAGGCGAAAACTGGCCTGCAGAAGATTACGCAACTATCCAAGCTCGACTAAAAGATGGTTTAACAGAAGTTGCTAAGAAAGAAAGCAAAAATGGAGACAGCAATGTATTACTAGTTTCCCATGGCTTAAGTATTGGCGCGCTTCTTGATACAATTGAACCTGGATATAAACTTCCACCAGCTGGAATTAAAAATGCAAGTGTTACAAAAATCACTTACAAAGATGGTAAATTCACTATTGGCGATGTAAATGATTTAAGCTATGTAGAAAAAGGTTCTAAATAAAATCACTGTAAAAGCCCAAATTATTTTGGGCTTTTACTTTAAAAAGAATCTTGTATTTCTAAATAACTATAGATATACTTAGAGAAAATGGAACCTTGGAGGACATCTAGTTGAAGAAACTTACTTTTATTATCATTGGTTTTGCATTTATCTTTATAGCAGGAGTTTTTTGGATTACTAATTCCAGTCACAAACCCGAACAAAATAATACCCAAACCACCACTCAAAAAAAAATAACCCCTGCTAATCTCAAAACAATCTCAGCAAAAACGAAGAAAACCTTGAGTTCCCTAGCAAATTCAGGAGCCGATAAAGCTTCCCTTTCTGAGTTGAATCAATTAATTAAAGAGCTGAACAACTATTCTACCGAAAAAAATGAATCTAGTGACTATATCAAAAACCTGCAAGCATGCTTAGAAGCCGTAAAATCATATAGCACTGGGAAAGCTGATGAAAAAGCGCTTGGAAAAGTATATCCTAACTTTCTTTTAAGCGAACAAAAATTAACTGAAATAGAAAAAACAAGCCAATATGATTGGTTTTATGCAGCAGCAGCGGCTAACGAGCAAGGATTAAAAGAAAACGGCGTCGTTACGTTAACAATGGTTGGTGATAATTCATTTGGCACCTATCCAGAAACACCAGAAAACCTAAAATTTGATAATGTATTCAAAAAAAATAATGGTACTAATACGTATGTTTTTAAAAATTGTCTTCCCTGGTTTAAATCTGATGACTTTACAGTAATTAATGCCGAAAGTGCTTTTACAAATGCTACAAAAGCTGAAAATAAAAAGTGGCGCATTAAAAGCGATCCAGCCCATGTAGCCTTTTTACCAGCGAGTGGCGTGGACGCAGCGAATCTTGCAAATAATCATACTAAAGACTACTTTCAAGTTGGTTATGATGATACTTTAAAAGCTTTCAAAGATAATAATATTCCTGTTTTTAATTCCGATGCACCGCTTGAAACAACGATTAAAGGAATGAAAACTGTGATGCTTGGTTACGATTGCCGAATGAGTCAGCAGTCTCCAGCCTATCTTGAAAGAATTGTAAAAGACGTTAAAAAATATAAAAAAGAAGATACGCTCGTTATTGTTAATATGCACTGGGGCGTCGAATATCGTGAAACTCCAACAAACTACCAAACTCAATTTGGACATGCTATTTTAGATGCTGGTGCTGATATAATTATGGGAGCTCATCCCCACCGCCTGGAAAGTGTCGAAAAATATAAAGATAAATATATTGTATATAGTATGGGCGATTTTGCTTTTGGCGCGGACCCAACTCTCCTTTCAAGGATGACCTCGATGTTCCAATTGCGTTTTACAAAAGAAGCTAATAAAATTGTTTTAAAAAATATTTCTATTGTTCCTACTTACGAAAATTCCGATGGTAGCACAACAGAAAACAACTATCAGCCTCTTCCAGTATTTGGTGAAGATGCTAAGAAAATAGTTGATGAACTAACTCGTATCAGTAAACCCGTTCCAGGTGGAGTAACGGAATATACGTACTTTGATCCGTTTTGATAAAACAAAAAGAGTAGATACCTTGAAAGTATCTACTCTTTTCTTATCTTGCTATTAAAGTGTCACAAATCGCATGGGCCATAATATAAGAAGATACGCTACCAAGCACAAGTTTTTCAACCCGGTTCATTCCGGTAGCTCCACAAATAATTAAATCTGCTTGAAATTCTGCGGGAATATCAGTCGATAGTAAGATTTTAGGATTTCCTTTAGCTACAAAAGTTTCTACTTTCGCCACTCCAGCTCTCCTTGCAATGTCGGCAAATTCATTTACGCTCGTTTTTAGTTCTAATTCCGCTTTTTCTTCTAAACTTCCATCATAAGAAACATTTGGAGAAAAAGCTCGTAAATCAACAATACTTGCAATACCAAGAACACCATCTAATTTCAGAGCTAATTCTAATCCTTTTTCAAAGGCTAACTTCGCTGGTTCCGAGCCATCTACAGCTACAAGAATACGATGATATTTTTCCATAATTATAACCTCCTACAACTTTTCTTATAGTATTCAATACCCTATAAAAATAATTTTAGGCTTCTATTCAGATGTTTAAGATTTGCGTTTTCTGAAAAGAACGAGAGCCGTCAAACTAAGCATTGCTCCTGCTGAAACTAACGGAAGAGTGCCGAATCCTGCATCTCCGGTTTTTGGAAGTGCTTTAGTTTTTGGCTGGTTTGTTTTTGTTCTTACATTTTCATTAGTTGTTAATGTAGTATTATTTGCTTTTTCTTGCACAGTAACTTGTTCTTCTGTGTTTTCACTTTGTATGTCTGGGTTTTTTGTAGGTTCTGAAGGTGATTTTTCATTTTGCGTTGAGGGTTTTTCTTCGGGTGTTGGGGTCTTTTCTTCAGGTGTAGGTGGTGTCGGGTCAACTGTTTCGCCGTCCGCATCAGTGACTGTCACAATAACTGTTACAGGATCTGCTTTTTGGCCGCGCTCATTTTCAGCATTTAATGTTACGGTGTATTTTCCTGGTGTGGTTAAATCTACTACTTTATTAAAATCGCTTGTAAGTGTCGCGTTTCCTGTTACAGCTGAATGAATCTCGGTTAAAAATTCGTCGACTGATTTAGTTGTTGCTTTTTTATAAGAAATGGTAGGATCTGCTGTGATAACAGGTTTTTCATGTACAGTTACTTTTACTGTCACAGGGGTTGCTTTGAGCCCTGCTGCATTTTCTGCGTTTAATGTGACCGTGTATTCGCCCGGTACATCTAGTTTTACGACTTGGTTAAAGTCACTTTGGACAAGAGTGCCATCGTCCGTTTTAGCATGAACATCTTTTAAAAATTGCTCTTCGGTTGTTGCATCGTATTGGTTATAGTCAAAACTTTCATCGGCTGTTAAATCTAAAGTGTGGCTAATATCAAAATACTGATCGTATGTTCCGCTGGAGATTGTATATGAAGTCATGCTTGGTGGTGTCGGATAGCTGCCAGTTGGAAAGTCATAGCGTGCATTATATTCAATTTCGTCAAGGTTATCAAATTCTTCTTTCGTTACGCCACTTACTGTAATGCCATCATCTGTAATTGTAAGACGTGAACTTGGAAGTGCCACATCGTTAAAACCTAAATACGTGTTACTTGCAGAGGTTGACTTAGAAAAAGGAGCAACTGTCCCATCAAAGCTAGTTAATGGCTTTGGCATCATCGAAAATGGTAAATATAACGTTTGGTTTGCTTCGTTAAAATCAAGTTTGCCTGATTTAAGCGTGATGCGCAGATTTGTCCGCCCGGTATTTTGTCCAAATGCTGCTAAAGCTTTTAAGTTACCATTTTTAAAACTCTCAAAATTATTTAAAGGTCGAAAATCATCAATTCCATCAAATTGCACAAAAAGCGTTGTTAATGCTGGCAAAGAGGCTAATGCAGAAATATCCGTGATTTTCATTGAATTTTGTGCGTACAGATAGGTTAGTTTCGGTAATTTATTAAAATTGTTAAAAATATTATGTGTTACTTCGCTGCCACTGATACTTAAGCTCTGTAAATTAACTAGCCCGTTTAAATCTACAAAAAGGCTATCTTTCACATTGTCACCACTAACCGTTATGTAAGTCAAAGATGTTTGGTTTTTAATTGGCTCTAGGGTTTGAATGTTTGTATTGTTAAGTGTAAGTGTTGTAAGATTTTCCGCTTCTTCTATACCGGTAAGATCAGTATAATTACTTCCAGAAAGAGTAACGGTTTTGATTGTTGCTAGTTGGCTTTTAGTGATTGGAGCATTCGTCGTTTGTTTGAGTAGTCCATTCAGATATGCTCTTAAGTTTGTATCAGGAATATTAACGACATCTGATGTTTCATCTGCATGAACTGCCGTTGTAGGATAGATCATTATAAACATACAAATAGTTACGAGAAACAATTTTAGAACTTTTTTCATTTATAATCTCCTTAATGGTTGATTTCTTTCCAAAGTATAACGTCATAAAAATTAACTCTCAATACGTTTTCGTAAAATATTTCACGTTTGATTTGCTTTAATATTCATATTATTCAGTTTATAATATTGATAAATCGCTTTAAATCAACAAAGAAAGCGTTTTATTTCCCAAAAATAAAAAGATTGAAAATTCTATTAACGTAACATTTTGTACACAAATACGGGTTTGCAAATACTAATATTACACTTTCTGTTTCCAATTTATTTAAAAACTTATCAAATTCAGCTTAAAAAACAAGCTCTTTTATTGGAAAAAAGTAGTACGCTTACCATCATTCCTTCGCCCTATTTATGCTATACTGTTGATATTGACAGAAAAAGGGGTATATTTATGAACAATGAGCAAAACATGAATCAACAAATCGCTTTATTTTACTTCGGCTATAAAGCATTTACAGAGACCGCTGATTTAATTATTGCCAAACATTCACTAAAAAGATTACATCATCGCATTTTGTTCTTTACTGCACGGATGCCTGGACTTACGATTAACGAACTTTTAACCTTTTTAGAAATATCGAAACAAGCCTTACACCAGCCACTTGCAGAGTTAAAAGATCGCGAACTTCTTACAATTGAACAAGGCACTCGCGACAAACGCCAACGCTGTATTTTTTTGACCACAGCGGGTAAAGAATTAGAAAACGAACTCGGTGCTGCACAGCGAAAACAGATGGCAGAAATATTCGCTAATTCCTCTGATACTGATGGGTTACATTTTACCGAAGTGATGGAAGGCTACGCAAAAAACCGACCTGGTGCAGCTTTAATAAAAGACTTTAAGGAGTGACCAATGATGGAACAAATTTTATTCATTCAAACGGGCTTTGGTGTAGATGTCCACGGCCAAAATATAACAAAAGCGGCTGAACGCGCTGTAAGAAATGCGATTTTCACTAATTCAATGCCCGGGATTCAAGGGCTCCTTCCAGAGGGTGATTTACAAAACATGGTAGTGAATATCAAACTAGCTTTACCATGCGATGCTGATAAATTAGACGAAGATACTATTCGCGCAATTATCCCTTATGGTACGGTAACAATCGAAAAAATGGCTGGCGGCATGATGACAACAAGCGGCATTTTCTTGGAAGATAAAGAAGACAAGAACGATTTAATGTATATTGTCAACGCTTCTGTTGAAACTGGATATTAAGAAAAAACCATCTGATTTTTAGTCAGATGGTTTTACTTTTATCAAATAGTCCAAAATAGCTTCTAACATTTGCTTATTATCCCGAGGAACACTTTTAGCTCGCATTAATTCGATGCATTGAACGTATTTACCTGGTGTGATAAATTCCTCATCAATTTGCAAAATAGTCTCTATTCCAGCCTTTTCCATTTCAAAATGAAATTGTAAACCGATAATATTTTCTCCGTATATAAAGCCTTGGTTTAAGCAGCCTTCGCTAGCAAACAAACGAGTAGCACCATCCGGCAACGAAAATGTATCTTGATGCCAGTGAAATACGTCGAGCGATTCGGGAAAGAACGCTAATTTTTCCGATGTTCGCTTAATAGGAAACCAGCCGACTTCCTTTTCTTTATTTACCGTAATCTCACTGCCAAAAGTCGCTGCAATTTGCTGAGCACCAAGACATACGCCAAATACCGGTTTATTTTGCTCACTTAATCGTCTTATCAAGGCCCTCTCTTCCACTAACCAGGGAAATTCAGCTGTATCATTTATCCCCATCGGTCCCCCAAGCACAATTAAAAAATCCGAGTCTTTTGGAACATGTTCATTTTCTTCAAATAACGTATGTATCTTTAACTGATGCTGATTTTCTCTCGCCCAATTCGCTATAAGTCCAGGTCCTTCGTGCGGCACATGTTGCAATACATCAATAATCAATTTATCAGCTCCCGTCATTTTTTTCTATTATGACGGAATTTTAAGTTTTCCGCAACTAGGCTAAATCTTTTGCCATTTTTACTTTGAATCTTGATATTTTTCGAAAACTTGTTGTTTGATTGCTCGGTAATTCTTTACTTCATCCTTACTTTCGGAAATAAAATCGTATTTTTGAACTTCGCCAAGTTTGTCAAAATCTGCCAGAGCGCCTTGTTTTTCTTGGAGCTTTTCACTGAATTTACCATAACCCATGCTAACTATAGAACTTATTTTATCGTCACCCTCGTTTAGAAACAAGGTATATTCTTCATTTTTTTCAAGTGCAATATAGTTTTCAACCGCGACATATTTATCATCACTTAAATACCACGGTTCCGAAATATTTACTTTTTCGCCTTTTTTAAAATTACCTTTGTAGTTTTTTAAAATCTCTACTTCACTAATCGTACTTCCATTTTTACCGATGTCTTTATTCTGTAGAAATTTCACTTTAACAATAGAATCACTGTTGGCTGCTAGTTCATCCAAATTTGCTGGAATAGTGTAGTCCGCCCGTATAGAAATCGTCTTCGAAATGGCAGTTTCTTTCGTTACTTCTTCGTTTTGTGATGAACACCCATATAATAAAACTGCGAGTAGCATAAGTGGCATTAGAACTTTTTTCATGTTGATGTCCTCCAGATTATGTTTGAGTTTTTGAGAGAGTTGGTAAAAGCAATATTTTAATGGATATAAATTGAAAATGTGATTTTTAAATGTGAGCAAAGATTATATATTGGGCTTTTATTTCATGATGAGTAACTAAAACTCAGTTATAGCTCAATCAATACCTTTATTTGCAATAAAATTTACATTTCACAATAAGTAACTAAAACCTATAAGCTCATTTGATGAATGGGCTTCAACCTTATTTACATTTCACAATAAGTAACTAAAACCCGTGCGCTTTTCTTCTTACTCCCATCTTACCTCAAAAGGCTGTTTCTGTCGACCTGTTCAAAATCAGATAAAATCTACTTTTGCCAGCATACTTTTTCAAAGCAAATATCTCTAAACTCCGCTTCCTCCAAGCATTCACAACTTTCTGTCGGTCTTCAGTGTTTTTTACGTTACTGCTGGTCGATAGTTTACTAAAAACAAAAAACAGCAACTCTATTAGTTACTGTTTTCTACTTATCCTTTAAAATAACGGATGCAATGAACGGTTTTCTTGGACGCCTTCGATTGCGCGACCTAAGATTCGTCCGATGGAAATCGTTGTTAGTTTTTCGAATTGTTTTTCTTCTGGAAGGTCGATAGAGTCGGATGTAATGACTTCTTTGATTCTTGAGTTTTGCAAACGTTCAGTCGCGTCTCCAGCCATGACTGAATGGGTTGCGCACGCGATTACTTCTACTGCCCCTTTTTCAAGTAAAATGTCAGCTGAAGTTGTGGCACGTACACCGGTATCGATAATATCATCGACAACGATTGCGACTTTGCCTTTCACGTCGCCGATAACGCTCATAATCTCATCTTCGTGCGGTCTTGGTTTACGATTTAAAATGGCGATTGGCGCATTTAATCGATCAGCAATTCTACGTGCACGAACAACGCCACTATGGTCTGGTGCGACTACAACAACGTCCTCTTCACCGTATTTTTCAATCAAATAATCACCGATAAGTGGAACTGCTGAAAGATGATCGATTGGGATATTGAAAAAGCCTTGAATTTGAGCTGCATGCAAATCAACAGTGATTAAACGATTTGCTCCCGCACGTTGGATTAAGTTTGCCATTAATTTGGCAGTAATAGGTTCTCTTGAGCGTGCTTTTCTGTCCTGACGAGCATAGCCATAATAAGGCATAATTATATTAATTGAGTGCACGGAAGCGCGTTTTAAGGCATCTACCATGATTAAAAGTTCCATTAAGCGTTCATTTACGTTTGCATTCATTGATTGAACAACATACGCGTTAGTTCCGCGGATACTTTCCTCAATATTAATTTTCACTTCTCCATCACTGAACTTCTGGAGCTCCACCTCACATAAAGGTATATCTAGATAATCTGCAATTTTTGTCGCAAGTGGTCTCTCACTCGTCACAGAAAAAAGTTTCATTTTGCCTGTCATTGCTATCTCCTTCCGCCGTACTAATTTCTTCTCCTTATTATTATATAGAACTGTCTGAGGGTTGTCTACTAGCTAAAAATTCTTCCCGGAAATAAAACAAGCATTAGCGCGAACTAATGCTTGTTTCACTATATTGCAATTAAAGAATGTCGCCGAACCAATGAAGTCCGTAATATACAATCCAAGTATACCACTGAGTCCCTACAGCTAGTGAAGTTACTTCTACAGCATCTTTTGGTATATTATAGCCGATTTGACCAGCAAGTTCCGTCATCAGTGGTGCCGCTGCGCCTGATAGGTAGAGGGTAATAATGACGATAACGATACCTGTGAAAATCCCTCTAAACAAATTACCTTTTGAAGGAACAATGGCAAAAATCATATAGAATGGTAATGCCGTTAAATCAGCTAAAGGTAATACTTTATTGCCTGGTAAAATGAACGCTAAGATTAAAGTAATTGGAATCATTAACAGTCCAAGTGAAAGTACAAATGGGTGTCCAATCCCAACCGCTGAATCTAGTCCGATGAATAGTTCGCGACCCGGAAACCTTTTTTCCATGAATTCATGGGCAGCTTCTGAAATAACTGTAAGACCGTCCATTAAAAGCGAAACCATCCGTGGAATAAGTACTAAACTAGCTGCAATCGTTACTCCGGTTTGCAGTACTTGGCTTAGTGGCATTTGCGCAATTGCTGCAAGTCCACCACCGATAATTAAGCCCATCAGCATTGGTTCGCCGAAAATACCTAAACGGGTTTGAACTTTCTCTGTGGACCAATTGATTTTTCTAACGCCAGGAATTTTTCCAAGTAACCAGTTCATCGGATAACCAACAAGAGCCCACCCAGAAGTTTGAATTTGTGGTAAGGAAATTCCATCCAAACCTAATACATCCTCTACATCTTTTTGCGTCCAGTCAGCGATTTTGAAAATAATTGCCATATTAATAATCGAACTAAGAATCGCAATAATCATACTACCAGTTGTTAAGTAAAGTGCACTCGCGATAAAAAGCGGCTGCCAGTAGTTCCAAATATCAACATCCATTGTTTTCGTCCATTTAAAGGCAATCATTAAAATATTAGTTGCAATAATTGCTACAAAAACAAATGGCACTACTTCAGTCCCCCATGCGAGTGACGAGCCAACTCCCCAACCAATATCCGTCGCGGTTAATTTAAAATTATAGTTCTCTACCAGTGCTTTCGTTACTGGTGTAATGGTCGTTAACATAAGTGAAGTAATAACGCCTAGCCCAACAAAACCAACACCAACCGTTAATCCCGCTTTAAAAGCTACACTAATTTTCTTGCGGAAAATCACACCTAGAATGGTAATGATAATTGGCATCATAACTGTTACACCAAGCCCAATAATATACTTAAAGAAATCTAGAATAATATCCATTTTGTGCCCTCCCTTTAATCTTGAAGTATCGCGAGTATTTCATCGATTGTTTCTTGTTTTTTAAGGCCTGTTAAAAATGATCTTCCAATGACAACTGGTACATCACCAACATCGCCTGTAACAGTCGTTGAGCTAACAATAATGTCTGGCTTGGATGTGCTTACTTTTGAAGCTACTTCTTGAACCGTGCATTGACTAATTTCATATGGAATGCGCTTTTCATCTAATACCGCACGTACTTTTTTGGAAATAACTGTGGAAGTCGCAATTCCAGTCCCACAACATACATAAATTCTCTTCTTTTTCATCTTAAAATCCCCCTATCATTCTGGGAAAAATAGTACTTTCCCGAAAAATTCATTTCTTTCATAGATTCGCTCAAAAACTTCTGGTCCTTCAGCAAGTGAAAGACGGTGTGTAATCATTGGCTCAATGTTGATTTGTTTGTTAGCTAGGAAGTGAATGGTTGTTTGCCACTCTTTTCCTGGAAATGGTGCGGAAATTGCGTTCCATGAACCCCAAACTGTAAGCTCACTCCGCACAATTTTTTCAAAATAGAAACGTTCGATTGTTACATCGGCATATGGAATTCCTAGGAACACGACGCCTCCACCTTTTTTCGCATAGGCAAAAACTTGAGCGGATGTAATAGGTGATCCCGCGGCTTCTACAACTAAATCAGCGTTTAGACCATCTGTATGTGCTGCGACTACTTCTAATGGATCTTCTTTTAAAGAATTAATAACTACGTCTGCTCCCACTTCTTTCGCAAGAGCTAACTTTTTATCGTCTACATCAATCGCAATAACTCTTCTTGCCCCAAAAACTTTTGCCCATTGAATTGCTAGCAAACCGATATTGCCGCTTCCGACAACGACGACATCATCGCCTGCTTGTAATTTCGTATGATAAAATCCATGAACGACCACTGCGGAAGGTTCTACAAGTGCAGCCGCTTCATAATCTAATTCGTCTGGTATTTTTACTACATTTTCTGCTGGAAGTTTGATATACTCAGCATAGGCTCCGGGATGTCTTGCTCCGATTACTGTTAGCTTCCGACAGCGGGCGAATTCGCCTTTTTTACAGTATTCACACTCTCCGCAATAGAGTGCTGGGCATCCGGCAGCCCTATCACCAATTTCAATATCAGTTACCGCACTACCAACCTCAATCACTTCTCCTGAAAATTCGTGTCCCCACACCATTCCCGGTACATACGGACCAAGTTTACTGTATCTCGAAATATCTGATCCGCAAATTCCAACCGTTTTTACTTTCAAAATAACATCATCTGGCTGTTCGATTGTTGGCATATCTGCGTCTTCATAACGCAAATCTCTTTTTCCATATAATTTTAAAGCTTTCATTCTGTTAAAACTCCCTTCGATAACTTTTCCAAATTCGCTTCGATATCGCCTTCAAATAAATAAGATCCTACAACGATTAAATCTGCGCCTGCAAGTGTACATTCTTTCGCAAGTTCGTCATTTACTCCGCCGTCTACTTCGATTTGAATAGGACGATTTCCAATATACGCTTTGGTTTTTCTGATTTTTTCTAAACTTGATTGGAAGAATTTTTGACCACCTAAGCCTGGATTTACAGTCATAAGCAAAATACAGTCAATATCATCTAACACGTATTCTAGAGTGCTTGGTGGTGTACCTGGATTTAACACAACTCCAGCGCGCACTCCGTAACTTTTAATTAGTTGAATTGTACGATGTAAGTGAGTTGTCGCTTCTTGGTGGACTGTAATCATATGGGCACCAGCTTCCACTAATCTTGGAATATAACGATCTGGTTCATACACCATCATATGCACATCAAATTGAAGTTTTGTGCCTTTTTTCATCATTTTGATTTGATCAGGACCAAAAGCAATGTTTGGGACGAATGAGCCATCCATCATATCCACATGTAATAAATCAATGCCATTTTTCTCTAGAACCTCTAACTGTTCATTAATTCTGCCAATGTCTGCTCCAAAAACAGACGGAACTATTTTTGCCACTATTATCACCTCAAGATTGAATTTCTATGATTTTTTGTAACTTTTCTTTGTCACTTAGTTTTAATTTTTGCTGACTAAAATGGAGTAATTTAGTTGATTCTGGTGCGTTTCGGGCAGATTTCACCCAAAATTCATTGCGACTTGGAACGAGAATATACCATGGTAGAGCTTTTTTCTCTGTTTGCCACGCTGCATGTAATTCGTCCAGTTCCCACGTTTTCATTTCTGCTAACTGACTCATTTTTTTCGGTAAGTAGTATGCGAGTGTCCATTTGGCGTATAAAATTGTGGTGGCGTATATCATCACTACGAACATGAAAATCAGCATATTTCCTTCAATTAAATTAACGATAAATCTACCAGGGCTTCCTATTAACCAATCTACAAAGCTTGCAAAAAAACTCCCCATTTATTCCCGACCTCCCTTAGTTATTCTTAGAAAAATGTTCTATTGCTGAGAGAACATCTCCCGTTTCTTGCGCTTTAAGTAAGGTCGTCATCACCTCCTCGTCTTGAATAAGTTGAATAAGTGTTTGTAGCATATCTAGTTGTTCGTCAGCACTCCTCAGCGCCATCATAAAGACAATTCTCACATCAATTGCTTCGTTATCAGAGGCCATTTCGATAAAAGAAACTGGTTCTTTAAGTATCCGCACAGCAATAACTGGGCGAATAACGTGTTCACTGTCTGTATGTGGAATGGCGACTCCAGCATGAGCGGTTAGTAATCCCGTTGGAAAAACTTTTTCCCGTTTAATTACGGCGTCTTTGAAACTCGGCTTTACAGCGCCTACCTCACATAACTGTTCCGCCATTTCTGTAAGTAATTTTTCTTTATTTTGTTCGTTTGAAAAGCGAACCATTTCTTCTTTAAAATATTCTAATACATCCAAATTGCATCCCTCCGACTGGCTGCTTGTTTATTTATTTAATAATTTGTTTCCAACGGCACCACCAGGATGGATGACTGAAAACTGCTCTTTTGTGTAATTCATATAGGTCATTAAGCAAACAATTATTGCATCAAAGCTTGCAATAACAGCCATTGTACTTGCCGTTGCTAACATATTAAAAGGATCTGGTTCTTTCTTTACACTTACTGGGAAAAAGATATCTGCTTCGTTGGCGATAACAGATTCTGGGTTTTCTGTTACACCAATCAATGTACTCCCTTTTGTTTTACAAGCAGGAATTAAATTAAGTAATTCGCCTGTATTTCCACCTTTTGAAATGAGAATCAATATATCTTCTTTTTGAAGTACACCGAGAGTCCCGTGCACAGCATCTGATGGGGTTAAAAAGACTGCCGGACGTTCGATACAGTTGAAAGAATGTACTAATTTTTTCGCAGCGACGCCGGATGTTCCACAGCCAGCTACGACAATTTTCCCTGTGCACTCAGCGATTTTTTCAACCGTTTTAACAAGAGCCTCTTCACTTGTTACTTCCGGCAAACGGGAAATCGCATTTGCTTCTTCTTGCCATGTTTGGTGAATATTATCTAAAATAGCTTGTTTATCCAAAATTTATTCATCCTCTCTAATTACTAATTGGTTGATTGTTTGCATGACTTTTTCTTTCGTTACATTTTCGAGCAAATCATCTAAAATTTGGTGATTCTCTGCTAAATGAACGATTTGGTAAAGAGCTTCAATGTGTTGCTCTTTATCCACTGGTGCGATAACTATTACGAAATGAACTTGTTCTGTTTCTGAAAAATATACACCATTTTTCACGACTAAAAGAGACATAGCGAGTCGATTTACCCCTGCATTAGGCATTGCGTGTGGAATGGCAATATCTTCACCGATAATAATGTACGGATCGTGGAATTTATGGTTATCAATCATGGTCTTTACATAGTTCGCTGTAATTGCTTGTTGCAGTAACAGCGGCTGACTCGCTAGACGAATCGATTCTTGATAGTTTTTAACATCCTCACAAATCATGATGTTATCTTCGGTGATTAAATCATGTAAATAGACTTTTTTCACACGTTTATTTTCATTTGTAGCTGTATTCGCTGACAAAATATCAATGATTCCATCTCGTATTGCATTCGGATCATTTATATCGGCGTTACGTTCTACGACTTCCATGATTTTATCAATGTTTGTGAGCTGGTTTCCCATCCCGAAAAGATTTTGTAGCACTTGTTGCCTTAGTTGTGTTTTTTCAATATCGTTCATAAACGGTTGAACAACAAAAACATTTTCGCCATCTTTTAATGGAATAGAAGAAAAAACAATATCAACTTCTGCTTTGAAAAAGGCGTATTCACGAACAGATATAGTTGGATAAAAATGAATTTCCGGGAATAGTTTTACTAAAATATTTTCCATAATTTTTGAAAAAGTAATCCCGCTCGGGCAAAGAACAATCGCTCGTTTTTGTTTATGGTAAATATCATTTTGCGGAATCATATCGCTCCCAATGAACAACGAAATGAAGAATATTTCACCTGCCGGAATTTCGCGACCAATAAATTTCGCAAGTGGATCAAAAGCTTCTTTAACAATAAAGTTAAGCGCCTCGAATTCCTGATTGAATTTTTCATAAAGTGTATCTTCTAAATTCATTTGGTATTTAATCCGGTAATAGGCTGGTTTTAGATGTAAGAGTAATTTTTCAATTAAGATATGTTTGTTTTTAAGTGAAACAAGTGCTTTTTTCTCGAATAGGTCTAAGCATGTGAGGACAACTTTTTCCAAGTCTTCTGTTAATTTTTCAGTTAAGATTTCGCCGGAAAAAATGTTTGTTGTAAGAAGTTGTAATGTGATGAAAAGTCGCTCTTGTTCTGGAACTGGGCCAGTTTTTTCGAGCAAAATATCGGTAATGTGGTATTCTCGCGTGTCTGAAAGTGATTTCTCGTCAATATGAAAAGCAGTATCGATTAAACGCCGGTCTCTGATTCTTAAGAACATCACGGATAGCAAATAGGGTAGTAATTCGATTTGTTCATAGGTGAATTTTATTTGCATCATCGCTTCTGCTTCTTCGAGTGTGCGGCGAATTTCCATTAGTTGGACTTTTTCAATCCCTGAATACGATAGGAAATAGTGCTCTCCTCGAAACATCTCTTTAACGCTACTAACAACTTGTGTCAGAACCTTGCGCAGTTCCCACTCACTGCCTGCTAACTGATAACCCGATGCTCTACTATAAGTGACCGTAGTTTCTTTAGGAAGTAATTTTTGCGCTACTTTTAAATCACGTAGAATGGTGTTTTTGCTTACTTGAATCTTCGTTGTAAAATGGGCGAGGGATAGTTCTTCTTTTGCTGTTAAAAGCATTAGCAAAATTAAATTAGCACGTTCATTTTCAGAAGGTAAGTATTCTACGCTCGGATCTCGAGTTTCTTTCTCAGAAAATAGCGCTGTAAGCTCTGGTTCTAATATAAATCTGCCGTTTTTGGAACGCTTTACTTCTGGATAATTTTTCCACTTGAGCCATTCGTTTACTTTCTGAAAACTATAGCTGATTTGGTAACGCGATAATTTATACTTTACTTCGAGTTGTTTATTTGTAATGTTCGGATTTTTTATGACTTCTTGAAATAGTGTTTTACTTCTGTTATCCAGATACATGCGTCTCCCCCCTTTGATAGCCTAATTATAGCATAGGGTTTGGCGCTTAAGAATGCGCTTTCATCACAAGTTTTCTCCACACACTTCCACAACATGAGAAGGAGATTGTTAATTTTCGTACAATGTAGCATCTTTATTAAAGACACGAATTGCTTCTAATGCTAAAACTTTGTTGGTCATTTGCGAATAAATTTCATAAGGAACGGTTACCGTATCTGCGCCGTTTTCATAGGCTTGCATTACTTGTCCGCTATGTTTAAAGCTCGCTGCCATAATTTGTGTTTTAAGTGCCTTTTTATCAAAAAAATGACGCATTTGAGTAATTTCTTTAAAAGGATCGATGTTCGCCGCGCTCATCCTATTCACGTATGGAGCAACAAAATCTGCACCAGCCAAGGCGGCCGCGATTGCTTGATCAGCCGAATAAATAGCAGTTCCTAAGATTTGAATGGCTTTATCCTCTTTTTTGAGTGTATCAATCACATTAGTACCAGCCTCATGTGCCGGAATCTTAATAGCTATTTTGTCTTTCCCAAATGTAGCTAGTAACATGCGCGCATCTGCCAATATTTCCTCATAGGTAAAACCAACTGTCTGTACAAAAACTTGTTTATCTGTTAGTTCTAAAATACGCTTAATCGCTGTTTCTCGATTACATTTTTCTTTTACTAAAATGGTTGGGTTCGTTGTAATTCCTTTAAAAATGGAGCTGGTTTGAATTTTTTTCACGTCTTCTAAATTAGCTGAATCTAAATGCATTTTCCCTCACCTTTCTTGGATAATTTCTCTAAGTGGCGCCAGTTTTTCTGTATAACTACCTGCCTTGTCGTTAAATAATGCGGCTGTTCCAACGACATAGACATCTGCGCCAATTGGTTCAAGCAACCGAACTGTTTCTTCAAAAATATTGCCATCTACTTCAATTAATGGTTTATTGGTGTGGCTTTCAAGTTCTTTTTGAAGTTTCTTGATTTTTTCTAGTACATGATGCTGGAATTTTTGTCCGGCGAATCCTGGGTTAACGGTCATCATTAAAACCATATCGACTTTCTCTAAAAATGGATAAATCTGTTCAATCTCTGTATCCGGGCTGATGGCAATGGATGGTTTGATTCCTAGCTCCCGAATGTGGTTTATAGTCGCATCGACATCAGGTGAAACTTCTACGTGAAAGGACATATAAGCTGGCTTTATCGCCGTATACAAATCCACAAATTTATCAGGATTCACTGTAGCTAAATGAATATCAAGCAACATATCTGTATTGTTTTTTATATCTTGAAGGACATAGGCGCCCATCGCTGCATTTTCTACAAAAACACCATCCATCACATCACAATGGAGCATCTTTACGTTTGCTTGTTCGAGTGCCCGGAGTTCGTCAGCGAGATGAAGCGAGTCTGCGCACATAATGGAAGCCGCAATCATTTTCATTCAACTCCCTCCTGTTCCTCAAGCTCTGTCAATTTTGCGAGCCTTGTCATATGTCTACCACCTTCAAATTCCGCCGCAAGCCATGTATCAAGTAAGAGTAATGCCAGACTATCGCCAAGAACACGTTCACCAAGACAAAGAACATTACTGTTATTATGTCGCCTAGTCATCATTGCTGAAAAAGTGTCTGAAACGACAGCTGCACGCACGCCTTTTATTTTGTTGGCTGCGATCGACATCCCAATTCCTGTTCCGCAACAGAGTACACCTAAACTATTTTCGGTTGCAACGAAGTGCCCTACTTTAGCGGCGTACTCTGGAAAATCCACGCTCTCTAATGAATAACAACCAAAATCTTTCACCTTGTAGCCGCTTTCAATTAAATGTGCGCGAACTTTTTCCTTTAACTGAAATCCACCATGGTCAGCTGCAATTGCAATTTCCATGTTATCCTCTCCTTTCTCATTTTGATTGTAGCACCAGTATTTCCGAAAATGTTAAACTGTTCGTCACCATTTTTCTCTACTCGACTCCGCAAGATGGTAAATTAGCTCTGTCAACAAAAAAAGGCTGAAAAAGCAATGAGCTCTTTCAACCTTTTGATTTATATCAGCCTCTTAATTCGGCTTGGATTTCTTTTAGTTTTTTAGGAGTTACATCGTCTCCAAGTGGATCAATAATTGTTACGTGATGTAAATTATCTTGCACTGTTCCTCTAATTTTCTTCAAATATTCTTGACGAAGGGCAGCTTGTCTTTCTTTTTCAAAAGCAGTTAATCCTTCACTTTTTTGTTTTGCAGCAAGTTCATTAATATTTTTTAATAACAATTTCATGCTATCCCTCCTATCATTATCGAGTTACTTTTAATAAGTAACTAACCAAATTATAATATAAAGGTCAATAAAAGTCAAACTTCTTTTTCGAGCAGTTTTTCAGGATCGCGTACTTTTGTTTTCTTCCGTTCATAAATAAGATCCATTAATGCCCCCGAACCAAGCAGGACGCCAATAATGATAAAAACGAACCCGACTAGCTGGGGGATTTTAATTGCTTCTCCAAGGAAAAGTAATGCGCCAATTAGTGAAAATAATGGATTGAAATTCATAAAAATAGCCGAGCGTGACGGCCCAATTTTCCCAACCGCATAATTATAAACGAAATTACCAAAGGCCGTTGCAACTACAGCTGAAACAACAAACAAGAGCCACAGTTTCCATGAATGAACCGCCACTAATTCTGACACGCCTCCCGGCTCCATGAAGCGACTTAAAGCAAACAACATAACCGAACCAAGAAACAGCATATATCCAGTCATCAGACCCGTGTCCATTGATCCAGCGAGCTTTTTAATAATAATAAAACTAAAAGCCTGGGAAGCCATCGCGATAAAGATGTCTATATCTCCCAGTGAAATCCCGCTTATCCCCGTCCCATTAGAAAGAACAACCAAACTCACGCCAAAAATCCCTGCTAAAAAGCCGAGCGCACGCCAAGCCCCAATTCGTTCACGGAGAAAAACCACAGAAAAAATCGCTACCACAATCGGCGCAGAACCAAGAATAAGTCCTGCATTCGTCCCAGTCGTCAGCTTCAACCCGTTCGACAAGAAAAAATGATGAATAACAATATTAAAAATACTAGCGAGGAAAATCAAGCCAAATTCCCGCTTTGTAGGCAGACGTAATTTTTTGGTGATAAATAAAATAATAATAACGGTAATCGCTGCTGTGAAAATCCGGAAAGAAGTCATCGTAACAGTCGGAAAATAGCTAACTAATACTTTCGTCATCGTTACGTTAAAACCCCAACTCGCCATCACTGCAATTAATAAAAAATAAAGTCCTATTGGTGCTTTTTCTTTCTGCAAAACAAACACTCCTTTTTTATAGAAAAATGCCCCTTAAATTACTTTAAGGGGCATTTCATAGCGTCATTTTCCGCAGCCTTCCACAAAGCTATAACGCGGAAAATGGGGCAGTGATACTTAAGTCACTGCTTGTAGGCTCATCGCATAGACCCAACTATAGCATGGATAAATTTTTCTGTAAAGCGTTATTTTGTAAACTCTAGCCAAATGGAGGCAATAGCTTCATGTCCTGCTTTGGTGGGATGTACACCGTCCTCAGCTAAATAAGTCGGCCCATGTTTGATAGCGAGGGCGTTCATTAGCCCATCAAGCGGAATAAGCGTCGCGCCAAATTCTGCCGCAAGTTCACGCACAGCTCCAATTTTCGGATCTAAATCGCCGCGCCACTCTTTCCGGTCTTCCGGATATGGTAATACAAACGGCTCCATCAAAATCAGTTCCGCATTTGTTTCTTCTTTCAATCGGCTCAAAATCACGCGGTACACTTCTTTAAACGCCGTCACAGAAGTATCTTCCCATCTGCTAAAACTAAACCACGTATCATTTATACCAATCATAATCGTGACTACATCTGGTTGAAGTGAAATTGCATCCGCCTCAATACGACGATGCAAATCCGCTACCCGGTTCGCACTAACACCTCGATTTATAACCGTTACATCTTCTTTCTCAAGCTGGTCTGCAATCATTTTCACATAACCATGTCCTAATTCGCGGTCATTTTCAAAATCGCGCCCAGCATCTGTCACACTATCACCTAAAAAAAGTAACTTCTTCATTTAGTTCCGTCTCCTTTAAAATTCCTGATGCCTTATTATAACAAAAAAACCTTAAACTTAGACGATTAATCTAAATTTAAGGTTTTTCGAACTTCATTAAAATTGTTTATGCAGTAAATCAAGGACATGACGTAACTCATTAACATCAATTTGCCCAGGAGCCGATGCTTTTTTCGCAGCACCAAATGTCATTGCCGAGCCAAATACTTCGCCAGCAAGACGACTGATAACACCAGTTCCAGCCATCGACATCGTAATGATTGGTTGATTAGCTTTTTCAGATACAGTATTCGTTGCATCTAATAAAGTTAATACGTCTCCAGCAGATTTTGGCATAACAGCGATTTTCGGAAGGTCCGCGCCGAGTGCTTCCATGCGAGTTAAGCGAGAAACAATTTCTTCCTTCGCAGGTGTTTTATCAAAATCATGGTTCGACATCACTACTTTTACATTGTTTTTGTGGGCTGTTTCGATTAAACGTAAAACATCCACTTCTTCATTGAAAAGTTCCACGTCAACTAAATCAATTTTGCCAGTGCCAGCTAGTGTTTCATTTAATTCAAAATAAAATTCGTCACTGACAGCTAACTCGCCGCCTTCTTTTGCACTGCGGAAAGTGAATAAAATCGGCGTTTCTGGTAAAATTGCGCGAATCTCATCTAGCGCAGCTTCCACTTTAACTAAATCTTTTACATCTTCATAAAAGTCAACGCGCCATTCGACAACGTCCAAATCGATTGTTTTTAACATTTCTGCTTCTTCTTTAAGAGCAGCAACCGTTTTACCGACCATTGGTACACAAATTTTTGGCGCACCTTCACCAAACGTAACATTCTTTACGACTACTTTATTCATGTATAATTCTCCTCATTCGATATTATGTCTTAAGATTAGCGATAACCTTGTTCTTTTGCAAGTTTTTAAAATAGGATTTCTTTAATGTAATCAACTGGCATTTCTTTGTGTGTCCAAATTTCGAAAGCTTTCGCACCTTGCCAAAGCATCATGCCTAAGCCGTTAAGTGTTTGACAACCTTGTTCTTCAGCGATTTCCAGCAATCTAGTTTTAGTTGGTTTGTAAACAACATCCGAAACGATTAATTCTGGACGAAGCATATCTGCACTTGGTAGAAGTGTTTCGCCTTCGAAAGGTTTCATCCCAACGCCAGTCGCATTCGTGAAAATCACACTTTCTGCGATTTCTTTACGTAGTTGTTCATGATCTTCCATATCAAATAATTGTGCTTTACAATTTGTTTTTGTATTGATTTTTTCTACTGTTTTTTCAGCATTGGCATAAAAATCATCTTTTCTGTTGAAAATCGAGATTTCTTTCACGCCATCGAGAGCTGCTTGGATGCAGATAGCTGTTGCCGCACCACCAGCACCACAAATTGTCATTTTTTTACCGATAATATCATGACCGGCTTCTTTTAACGCACGCATATAACCAGTGCCGTCCGTGATGTGTCCAGTTAACACGCCGTCATCATTAACAACTGTGTTTACTGCCCCTACAAGTTCAGCCGCTGGAGAAAGTTTATCTAAGTATTTATGGATATTTGTTTTATTTGGCATAGAAACATTCCAGCCGCGTAAGTTCATTGCGCGGAACCCTTGTACAACATCTTTCAGTTCTTTGTCTCCAACTTCAAAAGCAAGGTATACATAATCAAGCCCTAGTTTTGCAAAAGCTTCATTGTGCATTGTTGGTGATAAACTGTGTCTGATTGGAGTGGCGATTAACCCGATTAATTCTGTGTGTCCTGTGATTCTTTCAGTGATTTTGTTTGTCATAATAACATCGTTCCTTTCCAAGTTAAAGTTTATTTGTGAAAATGTGAACTTATATAAAGAGCGAATCTGGCAAAACGGAATCCGCCTTGCCAGTTCGGCTTACAAAGAGCCTATTTTTTCTAATGTAGTTAAAATATTTCTTCCTTCGCGAACGCCTTCCAAGATTTTTCTTGTCGCTGCGCTGTCGCCAATATTTACGATTTCAATTTGTTTTTCTTTTCCGTATGCCGCAAGTTCTTCCATAAGTGGGCGTTCTGGTCGCATTCCTAGGCAGACAAAGCCATAATCAAATGGAATCTCGGCGTCTACTCCGTCATGCTTCACTTTGAAATGATCGGCTGCTACTTCTGTTAATGCCGTTTCTGTTTGCACATCGACATGATTTTTCTCGATAATATCCATCATCGAAAGTCGTGTAATCATATCTAAGTCTTTTCCAAGGATTGGCATCATTTCTACAATTGTAACATCCGAGCCGCGTTCTGAGAAGTACTCGACCACATCAAGACCAACTGCACCACCGCCGATAACTGCGACTTTCTTGTTACTAAATTCGGTAAAGTCATCGATATTCGAAATAAGTCCGAAAATCGAATGAACCTTACTGCCTTCTTTGTCAATCACGTCGAGCAAACCTTTAATTGGTGGAAGTAATGGTTTGGATCCTGTGGCATTTACAACCACATCAGGATTAAATGTATCAATAAGCGCAGTATCAGCTTTAGTGCCTGTAATAACTTTTAAATTGGTTAATTTTTCTGCTCGGTTCGCTAAATAATTAGGGAAATCGGCAATTCTACTTTTGTCTGGAAGGTTGGCAATAGCTCGCGCCAAGCCACCAGTTTGTTCATTCGCTTCAATTAGCGTTGTGTTACAGCCAACTTCGGCCGCCGTACAAGCTGCTTCAAGTCCTGCTGTTCCGCCGCCAATTACGACAACATTGGTAGGATGAGTCACTTTTGTTTCTTTGTATTTATCTTCATGAATAATATCTGGATTTACGGTACAACGGATTGGCTTCGACTTCGAAATCCGATGATCCGCGCAACCGATATTACAAGAAATACATTTTCTAAGCATGTCTTCTTGACCAGTTGCCACTTTGTTCACCCAGTTAGGCTCAGCGATTAAGCCACGTCCCATCGCAAGCAAGTCCGCGTATCCTTCTGACAAAATTTTCTCTGCCGCTTTTGGACTGCGAATGTTACCGGAAGTAATCGTTGGTTTGTTAAATTTATCTTTCACCGCTTTTGCAAGGTAGCTTCTCCAGCCATCTTCTAAGTTCATTTGGTCAATTTGCAAGTATAGGTTGTCATTAATTGCCGCTGATACATTCAAAATATCCGCTTCTTCTTGGCAATAATCTAACAGCTCCAAAATATCTTCTAAATGGTTGCCGCCTTCCGTAAATTCATCTGCACTAAAACGCAGCACGATTGGGAAAAATGGACCGACTTCTGCGCGGACTTTTTCTAAAATCAGTTTGACAATACGGGCGCGATTTTCAGGCGAGCCACCAAATTCATCTGTACGTTTGTTATAAAGTGGCGATAAGAATTGGCATAGTAAGTACGAGTGTCCGCCGTGGATTTCGACTGCATCAAAGCCAGCTTGTTGGGCACGTCTCGCTGCGTCCCCGTATTTATTTACGATTTCATAAATTTCTTCTACTGTAAGCGGGCGTGGCACAGTACCACCTTTTTTAGATGGAATATCAGATGCGGAAACTGGTTGAAGTCCGTTTAAACGTGCTGGATAAGCAGATGCTCCAGCGTGGTTAATTTGGATGGATACACAAGTTCCGTGTTTATGAAGACGTTCTGTTAATTTGTAAAACCCAGGAATGTATTGGTCATTATCGATTCTAAGTTGCGTTGTTCCATTTGTACCATAAGGAAAATCTACACAAGCGTTTTCAATAGTGATTAGACCTGTTCCACCTTTTGCGCGTTGTTCGTAGTAATTCATATGTTCTTCTAAAAATTCGCCATTTAATCCAGCTAGGTTTGTCCCCATTGGTGGCATTATCACACGGTTTTTAATGGTCATTCGTTTTACAGTTAATGGTTCAAAAATACTCGGATAATCTGTCATAATAAGCCTCCTGCGACTATAATCTCAGCAAATGATTTGTTACATTATTCACGTTCAATAATGCACAATCTTATTTCTCTTTCATTATAAGTCAGGAATAATTATTAATCTAATGTATATTTTTCGATTTATTCATAGATTTTTTCTATATAATCGCTTACAATAGAGTTATCAAGGCATTTCAAGGAGGTAGTTTCATGAATTTGCGTCAATTATACTATTTTAAAAAACTGGCTGAAAAAGAGCATTACACTATTGCAGCTGCCGAATTATCCATTACCCAGCCTAGCTTAAGCCATTCTATCGCAGAACTTGAGCGCGAACTTGGTGTCTACTTATTTGAAAAACAAGGCCGCAATATTCGTTTAACTAAATACGGTCGCTTTTATTTAACTTATGTGGAAAAATCCCTCGCCGAACTAGAAAAAGGCGAAAAACTTTTACACGAATTAACGAGCCCATCGCACGGAAATATTGATTTAGGCTTTATCTACACAATGGGTGCACACACAGTTCCAGAACTCGTCCAAAATTTCACCAAAGCTGAAAATCACAAAGACATCACTTTTTCCTTTTACCAAGGCGCGACAAAATCAATTATTCCTGATTTAAAAAATGAAAAATTCGACCTAGCAATCTGTTCCTACGTCGAAAATGAACCCGATATTGAATTTTTGCCATTAACGAAACAAGAACTGGTGATTGTGGTTGCTGAAAACCATCCACTCGCCAAATATGATTCAATCGATTTAAAAGATACCGCAGATTATTCGTATATCTTCTTTTCTGACACAAGTGGCCTCAGACCTCTAATTGATTCTCTTTTTGCTGAAATAAATATTCAACCTAAAATCGGCTGTTATGTAGAGGAAGATACCGCAATGGTTGGCCTTGTGAGTGTTGATTACGGTATTTCTATCATGCCAAAAATCTCGTCTCTCTCGCATTATAACGTCAAAGTATTATCCATCAACGAACCAAAACACGATCGTTTTATCTATCTAGCAAGTTTAAAAAATCACTACATTTCGCCTGCTTCCAAGGCTTTTAAAGATTTCGCATTACGTTACGGTGAAAAGCATTTTCTATAGAAAAAAGGAGCCAACCAAATCGGTGGCTCCTTTTTTATTTAAAAATAAATACTTCCCGCTTCAGCATCTGCGTTAAATCTATACAGATCGCTCACTTTTTCTAAATACGGTAAATACTCGATATTCTCCATAAACTCTACCTCATCCGGTAAAATTCCCGGCTTCGTGCAACCATCCAACGTTTGGTAAAGTAGCTCTGCTGAGAAAGTTTCTGGCAAGAAATCACGAATTGCCGTTGTCAGTAAAAATTCTTCTGTAATTGCGCTAAACGCTTTTTTCAGCATGTCTAAATGGTCAAAAGCAAGTGGCAATTCGAGTGCTTCTGTCATTGGAAAAAGCCCAATTTCGGCTGCATCATCGCCAGCCGCTCGTTTTTCCAAAGCTTCCGGTGGCACAATCGCATAAAACGCCCGTGAAATAATCCACCCGCGCGGATCACGACCCGGTTTATCAAATACCCCAAACGGAATCAACGGAATACCAGTCAAACTTGTTTCTTCTTCTAGTTCACGTTCAGCGGCTTGATCAGCTGATTCATTTTCATCGACAAATCCGCCCGGAACCGCCCATTTTCCGCCTTCCATATTTGGTTTTCCTTCTGCGTTTGTAAGGCTACGTTTAATTAATAAAATATGTAATGTTGGTTTCCCGTTCAACTCTTTTACTGTAGTCAAAATCATATCGCTCGTATAGCCATCTGGTGTACGAAACTCTTTTGCATTATAATTTTTCAGCGCATCTTCTTTGTTCACAAATTCTTCTGTCATGTCAAAATCAGACTCCTTTTTGTGTATTTAGCTCTTTCCATTATAGTATCATAAAAAAAAGAATTTGTTCCAATCGCTGGAACAAATCCTCTTATTTTTCGATAATTGTGCGACCTTTATAAGTGCCGTCTGGTGAGATGCGGTGTGACATACGGTATTCGCCTGTTTCACTATCGCGACTCAAACCTGGTGTTGTTAAGCCTTTATGCGTACGGCGCTTGTTTTTCTTCGCTTTGGACGTACGTCTAGCTGGAACTGCCATCTTGCTCGCCTCCTTATTTCTTACACTTGTACCATTGTAACGCTAATCAGACGAAACATCAATCTTACAAATCCGCTAAATCCTTCACCCATTCATTCAAAGGACGGCGCGGTTTTGCTTCAGGAACTTCGGCTAAGCTAGTTAAATGCAAAGTTCCGACAATTTTTTGCTCAGAAGGAATACCTAAATCTTCCGCGAACTTCGCATCAAAAATAAATCTATTCGACCGCCAAATCATCCCAATTCCCGCTTCCCAGCCAAGTAATTGAATGTTTTGGATAAACGCACTAGTTGCCCCGATTGATTCGAAATCCTTTTTCCCGTGACCAATAATATTCGTCGTCACAATGAGTAAGTAAGGCGGCGTAATAATTTTCTTCGCATAGCCTGCTTTTAAATCCGCAATCTCTGCCTCAGAAAAACTAACCCCTTGTTCGCGCTCATTAAATTCGATGATTTTCTCAATGTAACGCTCTTTTTCGGCAAGCGTGTGTAACACATATACATTCCACGGCTCTACTTTGCTATGAAAAGGCGCAAAGGCAGCTTGCTCTAAAATAGTGTTCACAGTTTCTCTTGAAATTGGCGCATCGTTCGCTTTTTTAATGCTGCGACGTTCCATAATTGTTTTTTCAATCATTCTTAATTCCCCCTTAAATGATAAACGTTATCATTTAGAGAATTATAGCATGATTGGATTGTGGGTTGCTAGTAAAGGGGCTTTTGGAGTTTAGCATATGCGTTTATTTTGTTCAGATGATTCTCTATAGACCAAAACCTGTTTTCTAATTCTATGGCTGATTCATAATATGTTTTTTCAAATGAAATAATTTATTTCCCGCTTTCTATCTCACCGTATTTCTTAGAAAATAACTATAATTCAATATGATAGTGAGAACATAATATCCAACCGTTTAACCCATATGAAGCTTGTAACTCATAATAATTCAATTTTTTCTCGTTTAAATAATTTAGTAGTTCTTCCTCGCTTTCATAATCTAGTGGCCAAAAATAGTTTTTACCTTCAGAAAGTAAAATTGACTTCTCACTTATAAAGCTGCTAACCTCTCCTTTTACTATGTCTAAAATGATACTATTAGACATTTGATGTTCAAAGCAGAAAGTTAAAAGCCCCTCAAATATGACTTTATATTTTCTGTTTTCTTCATCCTTAACAAACATGATTAATTGAGAATTCTCAAAATCTGCATGATAAGACAATATTTCGCTATCATGAACTGTATTTTTCATCAGGCTCTCTTCTTTCTTTGCTATACTTAGTCCCCTATCTATGAAAATCTATCACTTCTGCCAGTTAAACGATTAATCAAAAGGCTTATATTATCATCATTTAAAAAGAATGTTCATTTTTAAAACGGATTCTCATTGATAACTTCAAATTTAAGATTTCCACTTACAAATTGATGTTTCATGAATTTATTTGTTCTTTTGTTGCCGGAATCATCTCTTTAGGTCTTTCAATAAATTGACTATTTTCCATTGTAATTAAACAATTATCACACGTTTTATAGATATTATTTCTATCTGTAGATGAAGCAATTTTCAAGTTTGTATCTTGACAACTTGGGCATAGTTCATCTGTCATAAATGTGGCTATATCCCATACCATATGAATTACATTGCTACAAATTTCTTTTTCGTCCGCTCCGATTAAAGTTTCTGAATACCCTAGTGCTAAACCTTCCAAATTATCATCTGTAGTTCCTAAAAAGAATTCACTTTCTTTGGATTGTTCAATACTATTTAAACTATCTTCTAAAATATACTTTCTAAAAATTTTATCGTGATTATTTATAAATAAAATGAGCTTTCCAAAAAATAATGGTAGTTTGTTGTTATCAAATTTTTTATATAGTTGAATTATTTCTTCGTTCATTATTAATCTCCTATGTTTGGGTATCAGCAAACTGAATCATCATTCTTAAGCTTCTCTATTGCACTTTTTGATAGCCATTATATCTTACTGATTGTTGGTTGGCTTCAAATAGTTAGTATATGTGTTTATTTATTCTCTATAGTCCAAAACCCGTTTTCACTTCTAATAGCAACATATTTATTTTGCTATCTACTGATACATAATTTTCAACATTTTTTTCTACATATTCATAAAACTCATTAAATGTAAAATATGCTTGGCTATTTTTATCCATGCTTGAATAATCAGCTTCAACATCTACTAATACATGCTCATTATCTAGCGGTATCTTTAATTGGGACAACTCAAATTCATCTAAATCTTTTCTAAAACAAATTGCTTTCCCTTCAACAATATATCCTTCTAGTTGAGAAAAGTTTTTAAGCGCTTTTTATATCCCTGATTTTCTACGGGATATTTCAAAAAATATATCATCTAAAATCATTTTTTTATCTGCTGAGTTCTTTAAAATTATATAATCCATAATTATCTCCTCAGTACTCATGGTGTCATTCGGAATACAATGCCAGTTTAGTT
Organism: Listeria sp. Marseille-Q6474; assembly: GCF_946902005.1. NCBI lineage: Bacteria > Bacillati > Bacillota > Bacilli > Caryophanales > Listeriaceae > Listeria > Listeria sp. Marseille-Q6474. The sequence continues at coordinate 1,171,364 of NZ_CAMPPS010000001.1, forward strand.
TACTTTCCCTGTTTCTAGTGAAAAAGTTGTTTTATCGCCATCACTACATTCAATAACAATCGCATCATTTCCCTCTATATAGTAATTTTCTATGGTATCTCTAAAACCTATTTTCCATAAGAACAAACCATTACTGTCATAAATAACTATATCTAACTCACAAACATATATAATATATTTAGAATCTGAATCGCTCAATATCTCATATAATAGAGAGGGTAATTCCTTCTTAAATAATAGAGACTTAGCAGTACAGTCCAAGCATGCATAAATATTATTTATCCCAAAAAATATTTTGTTAGAATGAGTTAACAATACTAGCTGTGGTTCTAAACCGACACTATAATAAATAAAACCTATATCAACTAGATCATTGCTGAATTTTATAAACTTGTTGCTTTCTGTTTTTTCTTCGCTAATTAAGAAAGCCCTTTTATTTAAACTGTTTTCTAATTCTGTAGCTGATTCATAGTATGTTTTTTCAAATGAAATCATTTATTTCCCACCTTTAATAATTATTGTTAATAATCTGTCACCATCCCAAACAGACTCTACCTTCACACTGCCATTAGGACCTTTAAAAAAACTTTCTCTGACAGTAGCTGTATAATCCACAATCGGAGTATTAAGTAATTCCTTAGCTATATAGCTGCGTGATTCTGTCTTTAAAATATTGGAAGAATCATTTACTACGTTTTTCAAATGACTATTCAAAAGTTCTCTACTTTTCGGTGTGTCATAAATACCAATTTTACTCAATTCACTTTGCATAGTTTGTGACCTTTGAACATTATGCTTATTTCCTTTAGCTTTTCCAAAAAGATAATCAAGTTTATTTCCTATCTCTGGATTCTTTAATTTTCTCCCTCCGCCAATTTCTTCTAAAGTCACTTTTTCTCTTTTCAAGTACTCTTCAAAATTAGATGCTTCTCTAGTTTTTTTACTTACTTCTATATTTTTTAGTATTCGCATTTTTTGGTTGGCGTTTGCTTTATTGGCTTGCTTTAAGGCGCTTTTTGGTATAGTGAATTTCTTTCCTCGATAAGCTTTCGTCGTGTAGCCAAAAACTAATGAGGTTAAAATCCCAAAACTCTGAGCCTTACTTATTTCTTGACCTGTTATCGGATCTTTATTTTGCTTCAGTGATTCTAGTGTGGCTTTTAACAACTCGCCTTCTTCCGTGGCTTGGTTACTTTCTTTTGGTAACTCACCATTAAAACTGGCTGTATTATAAGCTACTGTTGCTTTAATATCCACTTGACCATTTTTAGAAAGAATCCACATACCGCCTTGTTTCACTTTGCTATAACTCGCAAAATCATAGATTGTCGTATCAGTAGCGCTCGCTTTTCCTAACGTTTTTCGCATTCGGCTCACAGTGGCAAAATTCAATTTACTTAAATCATAGCTACCCGTCTGACTATTAAACTGGATATTCGATTGCAATTCACGAACGGTTTGCTGGATACCTTGCACTAAATCCGTCAAATGGTCGAAAAAAGCCCTATGACTTTGTTCAAAAGTCAAATATTTCTCTAAAATATTTTCCTGCTTATATGCGGTTGCTAACTGGGAACGATAGGTTTGCATTTGGCCTTCTGTACTGCTGTTCAATCGTTGGTACAGTGCTTCTTTTTTGCTTTCAATGCGGTCAATCATTTGGCCGAGTTCGTATAAACCATCTGCATCAATTTTAGCATTAGGAGAAGGGTCTACTTGGTCGTGAAAGGCTTGGATGTACCGCTTCATCCGTTCTTCACTCTCGTTCATTGCCTCGATTATCGTGTCGCAAAGTGGAATGTACGTCATTTGAAAATAATTTTTGGACGCTTCCACGGCCTTCCCTTTTAAACTACCATCTTCTATGTAGTTTGTCACGGTGGTTTTGATGCCTTGGATGATATTTCTTCCTGTTTGGTTGGCTGAGCGTAGTTGGAATGCAAAATCTCGTATTTCTCCGATGTCGATTCGGCTCACTGGAACAACTCCTTTTGTATATCTTGTTGTTTACTTTCCAATTGGTAGATGTTTTTTTGGTATGTATTTATTTTTTCTTGGCGTTTTTCCTCCTCAGCTTGAAAGGTTTGGCGCCATTTATTTTTCTCGTCTGCTTGGAGGTCTTCTAAATAGTAGCCGAAATTGCGAGCTTGATCACCTTGCCAGACTTCTCGCATCAACTCAAAAGACTCGCGTTCTTCGTGACAAATTCGCTCAAAATCTTCTTCTAACCAAATTCGCTCATTTTGTTCATGTTTGAGCATATCTAAGGATAATTCCGCATCTTTTTGTTGTTTTTGGAGGGTTTGTAGTTGTTGTTTCAATTTCTCGTTGTTTGAATCCACTTAAATCCATCCCTGCTTTTTTATTCTTAATATACCGCATAAGATATAAAAACTCAATAATTATCTGAAAATTCGAGCGGCCACAAAAAAACAAGCCATCTACCTCGAAATGGCTTGTTCACTAACTTCTTATTTTTCAACAATCACAGGGTTTTGCACGTGAACCACTTCAAAACGAGCGATTGCATTTCCTACGATGCCTTTGCGGTCTTCTCTTTGTTCTCTAGTGTCTTTTGTTCTGCCATGTGCTTTTTTGAAAGAGTCGCTTTTCACCCAATTGCGTTGGGCTTCTTCGCTTTCCCATTTGCTTGTTACGACTACTTCTTCATAGTCTTTGTCTTCTGGTTTGCTGTGCCATAGTTCGAAGCCTAGGAAACCTTCTACTTCTGCAATATCTTTCGTTGGATGTCCGTCGCCATTTGCGCCTGTGAACTGACGGATAACGTGCTCTGCTGCGCCTTTTTCTACCTTAATCGTATTAGTTACAATAATCATTCTTAAATCCCCCTTGGATAATTGTATTGTATGTATAATAGGCTAGTTCCTTCCATTATATTGATAATGATTCTCAATGTCAATTTTAGGAAACAGGTTTAGGGCAGTTATTATCCGATTTAAATGATGAAAAAATGAGCCAAGCGAGTACATATCCTGAAACGTTTAAAATAACATCATCTATATCAGTAACATTATTTGGATATTGTGTGATTAAATTTAAGATTCCTTGACTAATTTCGCTAATTAAAGAAATTCCCAAAGCTAAAACTATATTTTTTAAAACAGAAATATTTTTAAACCGATTAATATAAATAGCAAATGGAACAAGTAGGACTACATTGCCTAAAAACTGGATCATTAGGTGTAGATTTGGGATGTTTTTAAGATAAAATAGTATGGTTTGGAAGGGAATTATTTGTAAGTAAGCCTCTAATGGATAGGTTTCTCCGGCAGTTGTTAGATTAAACGGCAATAGAACTACTTCTGTTAAAATAGCCAAGTACGCTACAAACATGTAGGAACCTAAAGCGGATTTTGAAATATTGAATTTTTTAAAGCCTAAGTATACTAGTTCAAAAACAACTACAAATAAGATGGTCATTGGGATTGAGAGTGGAATTGTGGTCATTAAATCACCTCTGTTTATCATGATGTAAAAATAGCACAAAGAACAAATTTGAGTATCCGCAAATTTGTTCTTGTTAATGATTATTCTTTTTCAACCACCGGAATCCAAACTTCGGAATAATAATCAGCGGCAGTTGTGTCGCCTTCTGTGTAGACTTCTAGTTCTGGAGCGTTTCCGTGGTTGTAGTTACTTGTGTGGAACCATTCGCCGTAAATGTATTCCCACACTTTTTGAATGGAGCTTGGTAGTGGACCGACTGATTTGAAGATGGCCCATTTACTTGCTGGGATGGTTAGTTGTTCCATGTCTTCTGGCGGAGTGAGTTCGGATTCAATCGCGATATAATAGTCCATTTTGTCGCCGTTCATTTGGCAAACGCCTAAAATACCGTCAATTGTTGCGAATTCAGCTAATTCGTTGATTCGTTCGGCATCGCCATTTGCATTTGCTTCTTGCCAAAATTGGCTGATTTTTTCTTTTTGCGCATCATTTTCAACCGAAAAAGTTCGTTTTTTTCCGACAGCTGTAAAAGCATTTCGTTCGACAATTTCTACTTCCATGATTTTTGTCCTCCTTCACTTGCTTTAGGTACCTTAAGTATAAACAAAAACTATCCAATCTCCAAATGGAAACCAGATAGTTTGAATATTATTCTTCTGCTGCTTGTTTTTGTTTCATCCGTTCGCGCACGCCAACTCGTTTGATTTGTTTACTACGAAGTTGCCCACACGCGGCATCAATATCCGTCCCGTGTTCGCGGCGAATAACACAATTAATTCCATTTTTCTTAAGGGTATCATAGAAAGCAAGTACGTCTTCTTTTGTACTACGTTCATAATCGATATGCTCGTCCACCGGATTGTAAGGAATTAAGTTAACATAAGCTAAATGACGATGTTCGCCGAGAAGTGCCGCAAGTTCGAGCGCTTCTTTTTTGTGGTCGTTTACACCTTTTAGCATAATGTATTCAAACGTGATTCGGCGGTTAGTTTTGTTCACGTAATAATGGATCGCTTCCATCAATTTCTCGATCGAATATGTCTTGTTAATACGCATAATGCTCGTCCGCAGTTCATTGTTCGGCGCATGAAGGGAAATCGCTAAGTTGACTTGGAAATCCTCATTCGCGAAATCAATAATGCGCGGTGCAAGACCACTTGTCGAAACAGTGATGTGGCGCGCGCCGATTGCTAGACCTTTGTCATGATTAATCACACGCAAGAAATCCATCACATTATCATAATTATCAAACGGTTCCCCGATTCCCATTACAACCACGTGACTCACGCGTTCTTCCAAATTACGTCCATCCAGATAATGCTGCACATTCATAATTTGTTCCACGATTTCACCAGCAGTTAAGTCGCGACTTTTTTTCAAAAGCCCACTCGCACAAAAAGTACAGCCGATATTACAGCCAACTTGGGTCGTTACACAAACCGACAAGCCATATTCTTGCTTCATCATCACGGTTTCAATTAAGTTCCCGTCACTCAGCTTAAATAAATATTTCGTCGTGCCGTCTGTCGATTCTTGTACCACTTGTTCTTCTAAAGTGTTCATCACAAAATTCGCTGTTAAAAGTTCAATTGTTTCTTTTGGAACGTTACTCATTTCTTCAAAAGTTTTGACACGTTTTCTATAAAGCCAGTCCCACACTTGTGTCGCGCGGAATTTCTTTTGACCGTGTGCCTCTAGCCATTCTGTTAATTTTGTCCATGTTAATCCATAAATGGAGCTTTTTTCCATTGTTCAGCCTCTTTTCAGGTCTTGTTTTCGTCTATAAAGATTATAGCTGTTTTATGGTTCACAAGCAATGCTATTTCGTAAATATCAGCCGTTTGTCCTGTCTCGCACAAAAAAAGTAGCTATTCTGTCACAAATAGCTACTTTCTCACTTTATCTAAACATGGTTTGAGTTGCTTTCGCTAGCACTTTTGGATCACGATTGTGTGGTGTTACTGGGCAGATTTTTTTGTCAATATCAAGCAACGTGTACACGGCGATTCTAGCAGCACGAACGGAATATTCTTCAGTGAAAACCATATCTTTTGGAATTTCCACAAATTGGCTAATCATCGCGAAGTTTGTACTACCTTCTGGAACAACGGCCGGACGATCACTCATTGCCCGTGGTTCAAATTGCGCATCAATGTATGGCATGTAGCACGGAATTACATTGATAATACCCGCTTTAATTTCTTCAAAATCGTCTTGCCAGTTCAAATGACACATTAATTCATATAAAATTTCTTCCCCAGTACATTCTTTCATCGGTTTTTTCACGAAATCACCCACGCGGTCTGGATATAATCCGTAACCCCAGAAAATCGTAGTGTTTGCATCTTGCGCTTTAAAATGAGGTTGTGCGGCAACAACAGTACTCATTAACCAATTAGAATCTTTGAAAGTCATGAGCGCACCACTTCCTGGGATGTTCCCTGTGAAGCGTTCAATGCGTTTTAATAATTTATCTCCATGACAAGTGACGGTAAAGCTTTGCCAGTTTGTTTCTTCCTCATGACCGAAGAATGGCTCTGGATTGCCTAAATTTGGTTTCTTTTGAGCGACTTTGTACCAAAGCTCCCCAGAAATTGGTTTTTCTTCAGGTTTTGGTGCTGGCGTATTCATATCACCAAGAGTCGCGCTATCTGTCATACAAGCATTCGTCATAATCACATCATCGTCCGGTCCAAGTTCGATAGTGGATCCATTCGATAAATGAAGTGCTGTCGCTGTAATTCCAGGCGCATCTTTGAAATCAATATCTTCCACCGTTTGATTAATCGTAAAATCAACATGGTGTTTATCCAAAAATGTTTTTAAAGGTAAAATCAAGCTTTCGTATTGGTTTAGAGGCGTTCTCGTTACACCTTCTAGCGTATCAATACGACTAAATTCTAACATCATCCGATTCATATAACGTCTAAATTCAAACAAGCTGCTCCATTTTTGGAAAGCAAAAGTGGTTTGCCACATATACCAAAAATTCGTTTCGAAAAAGTGTTCATCAAACCAATCACGTATCGTTAAATTATCCAGTTTTTCTTCCGGAGTAGCGAGCAGTTTCGTCATCAACATCCGGTCATTATTATTAAATCCCATCGAATGCGCATCAAGGATATTGCGATCTTTATCAACTAATCTCGCTTGCGCATGGGTTGGATGTAAATGGTCAAAATTCAAAATTTCTTCAGTCACACTAAAGTTCGGCATATCAAGAGATGGAATACTACTAAATAGATCCCAGAAATTTTCATAAGTTTCTTCATTTAACATCCGACCGCCGCGACAAACAAAGCCATGTTCCACGCTTCCGGCTCCATCATTACTTCCGCCTAAAATATGCATTCCTTCAATAATATGAATATTTTTCCCATCAAAATTGGCATCGCGAATTAAATAAACAGCTCCAGCCAAACTAGCAATCCCGCCACCGACGAAATACACTTGTTTGTCGCCGTAATAGCGCGCTTTAATTGCTTCATCCACTGCCCGTTCTTTTTCAGCGGCCTTTTGTTCAGAAAATTTCTTTGCGGCAATACCTGTTCCAATTGCAGCCCCAGTTAGAGCGACTAGCGTACGTTTTTTATTTTTCATCACTATCTCCTCCAATTTCTTGATACAGATAGTATACCGCTTGTCGTTCGCTTTTAATCTGGGCAAAAGAACGCTTATGTCTGGTTTTTAGACAAATTAGCTATATTGTCTAGTTTTCGCGGTACATGCTATTTGCCAAAAATTCCGTATCCTTCGCAAGTCGAAATAGCTGGTTCGCAATCGTTTCCGGAGCCTCTTTGAAACCGCGCGTAATCCATTTAATCAGTACACCCGAGCATCCGTAAGAAAAGAATTCCGCATAAAACACCCGGTCTGCCTCGTTCACGGCTCCATTCGTATCAATTTTCTCAAATAAATCCATAAACAGCGAATTCGTTAATTTAGAAAAGCAAAAAGAAAGAATACTCGCATCCGCCGAAACCGTATTTTTATAGAAATCAGCATTTTCTTTAATCGATTCCAGCATTTTCAGCACATGCTTATCCCAATTTTCAAGCGTAATCCCATCCGCCAAACAATGGAAAAAATCATTTTCATAGGTCCAAGTAAGCAAATCGTATTTATCTGTAAAATGATAGTAAAAAGTTTGCCGATTAAGCCCGCAAATATTCGTAATATCCGCAATACTAATCTTTTCAAACCGCTTATGCTGACAAAGCTCCATCAGCCCACCAGCAATCGCTTTTTTAGTAATGAGTGATTCTGCCATGGCATCCGCCCCGTTTCGTTTGTTTAGGTTAATTGTATCTCAGGTGGGGTTGGAATTGCTAGGGAAAACATGGGAGAGGTTGGTGCTTTATTATCTCTTTGAATGAAAATGATAGATTTTAGTTGAACCAATCCAAAGCTTTTTGTCTTCCCGACTAGCTCGTGTGCATTAAGGTATCTCAAGTTATTTAGTAAATCCGCTTTGGGACCTTAGCCGGCTTGATCATTCGATTGGCGTGATGCTTTTTATGCCGAGCTTACATAAAAGTAATACAAAAAAGTAAGCAGTAGTAGCACTGCTTACTTAAAATGCTTGGGTTTCTGCTTTAATCCTTTTGCTCTTGTAGTGGTGGATGCTTCACTTGGTCATCTTCTTGACTCGAGCCATCTTTAAAAACAAGTAGATTAATATGGTAAGGCGTATTCCTTTTACTATTGTAGTTGTATTCATACACTAAATTAGGGTCATCCTTAAACACTATCGTGACATAGTACCCTCCTCTAGTCCAATCTTTTTGAATATCCCTCGTTTTAACTTGTGTTGAATTTATCTTTTGCGCTGCTAGGTAATCATCCACTGCTTCATTTGCTGTATGTTTAGGGATTGCAAACCAATAAATATAGCCGATAACGAAAAGAATTAACACTAATCCAATCGTTATCCACCACTTTTTATACTTTTTCATTCAGCGACACTTCCTAATACATGAGATTTATTTAAAGTATTTCACTTGTTGTGGCTTATATGCTTTTGAAAAATAGTTTGGTAAATCATACACAGTAACTAAGGACGGAAATACTTGCACAACAGGCTTATTTCCTGTTCCGAAATAATAGGCTTGAAGTACAATTTTAGAACAATAAGTAGGGTTCTTACTATATCGACTTCCTGTCATACCGTATTTTGGGAAAATATTTTGTTTGGATGTGCCTTTGGTGGAATAATAGTTTTTGTCCGCCCAATTGGCTGCGGCATTAGCAACAGAACTATCCTTCAGGCGATAAACTTTTACCCATCCTTCTGGATCATAATCACTCATCCATTTACTTGTAGGTACTTGCCTTGTCGTTTTTCCAGCCCCAGGAATATCTAATATATACTCATTCCCATTCGCAATAGCAGCATGTCCCAATAATCCAGAAGAAGAAGTTCCATTTGTAATCAGAATGTCCCCTTTTTTAATATTATAACCTTTATACACACCTTTAAGCATTGGCTTCTGTGGAACTTCTTCCCAATTTTCATCCACTACAGGAGGTTGACCATAGTTGTTTAACTTTATCCATTCTTCATAAGACATCGATGCATCGATGCATCATAAACACCGTCTTTTAAACCATCTTGATAAACTTGTTTATACTCTTTTTCATTCTCTTTTACCCATTCTTCCAAGCTTACATCTGCTTGTTTAATAATTCCTTCTGAAACTCCTTGTTGATAAAGCTTATCATAATCTACCGTTGTTTGTGCTTGACCTATTTCCGGAGATAGCAGAATCCCACTTACCAGAAATAATGCTGTAATAATACCTATTAACCTTTTTTTCACTATACTCCCTCTTTCCTATGTATTAATCAAATAGTTGTTCCTACTAAAACCATAGCATAAAAAATGAATGTATAACCAAAAATGTAATGAAATGTCCGATTCTTGTCATGAACGACCCATTTTAGGCGAAAATCAATACATTAAGAATTGATTTACTTAAATTCCTGCTCCAAATAACACAAATCGTGTCAATATACATAATTTTATACATTAAAAAATAAAATATGCCATTTAATCCTTCTAATAAATAACCTATTTCATATAGAACTATAATCCCATGTGTATAAACCGTATTTTTATACACGTAGGATTACTTTATAAAAAATGACCGGAATGCTCCACTATTTACTTCCCTTAAACCAAATTCCCCACAACTTTCATGCGCAATCTGGTCGCATTACCCAGATGATACATCAATGGGATTTCTTCCACTACTTCAACCGAGTCAGTCACTGAGCCGGCTAAGGTTGGTTGTTCTCTCGCTTTTGCTCGCCATTTTGCAGCGCTTCATCCCGCTTGATTTGGGAAATGGATGTGCCGATTGCGTTGGCGACTGGGCCATTTTTATCGCGGAAAATTTTTGCAACACCAGAGATTTCGTCTAGAATAATCACACTACCACCGCCAACAAGAACTAGCCTTACACTTCCTGAGCTGTTTTTCATTTTATCAATCGCATCCTCGGTTATTTCAGTAATTTTTTTTATAAGCTTTCTCAGCAAAATTGGAATTGCTAGGGAAAACATGGAAAACGTTTGTTCGCTAATATATAATTGAAAAAAGAGGTGAATATGATGAAGATGACAGACCCTCTCTACGGAACATTTGAAATAGAACCTGTTTTGGCTGAACTAATCCAAAATCCATTGGTTTCCCGGCTAGCACACGTGCATCAAGGTGGCTCGAGTTATTTAGTAAATCCGCTTTGGGACCTTAGCCGGCTTGATCATTCGATTGGTGTGATGCTATTTATTAGGAAACTCGGTGGTTCTTTGGAGGAGCAAATTGCTGGATTATTGCACGACGTATCGCACACTGCTTTTTCGCACGTGGTGGATTATGCGCTTGATTTTGAAGAGGAAGATTACCATGAGCAGATTTTTGAAGATTTTGTAAAAACTTCGACGATTCCTGCCATTTTAGAGAAGTATGGTTATTCTTTTGAAGGGATTTTTGATGATATTTCGAAGTGGAAAATTTTGGAGCAAGAAGCCCCGGAGCTTTGTGCTGACCGGATTGATTACACGCTTCAAGATTTGTATCGCCATAGGAAAATTAGTTTGGCTGAGGTGGAAGAATTTTTGCAGGCTTTAGTAATGGTGGATGGGCGGCTTTACCTGGCGAATATCGCTTCCGCAGAATGGTTTGTTGCGCAATATTATTCGGAAGTGATTGATTATTTTTATGATCCGCTGAATGTTTATAGTTATGAGATTTTGGCTGAAGCAATGCGCATTGCGTTTCAGCAGGAGACGATTACGACGGCTGATCTTCGGTTGACTGATGCTGAATTATTGGCTAAATTGAATATGAATTCGGATGCTCGGGAGAAAATTCAGTTGCTCGCGAGTCCCCATTTGGAAGAAAATGAGGCGGACTTTACTTATCATCATAAGAAGAAAATGCGTTTGATTAATCCGTCTGTTTTGGTGGATGGGCGGCTTATTCCGGCTGATGAGCTTTTGGAAAACGTACGTGAAATGAATCGAGAGGCGAAGATAAAGAGTGAACGTGGAGTTTACATCAAAGTGATAGAAAAAAGTAAGCAGTAGTAGTGCTGCTTACTTGATATGCTTGTGTTTTTGTTTTAATTATTTTGTTCTTGTAGTGGTGGATGCTTCATTTGATTGTCCTCTTGACTTGAGCCATCTTTAAAAGCACTGACATAAATATGGTAAGGTAAGTCTATCCTTTCATCATAACTATATTCATACTTTAGTTTTAAATCATCTTTAAAAACTATTTTTGTAAGATAACCACCCATTTTCCAATCTTTCTTAATCATCCTAGTTTTAATTTGGCCGGATTTGATTTTTTGTTCTGCTAGATAGTTATCCACTGCTTTATTCGCCGTGTGTTTGGGAATTGCAAACCAATAAACGTATCCAATAATACTAAGTAGGAATATGATACCTATCGTTATCCACCATTTTTTATGCTTTTTCATTCAGCAACACTTCCTAAGACATGAGATTTATTTAAAGTATTTTACTTGTTGTGGCTTATATGCTTTTGAAAAATAATTTGGTAAATCATACAGGGCAACTAATGAAGGAAATACATGTACTACAAGTTTACTTCCTGTACCAAAATAGTTGTTCCTACTAAAACCATAGCATAGAAAATGAATGTATAACCAAAAATGTAATGAAATGTCCGATTCATGTCATGAACGACCTATTTTAGGCGAAAATCAATACATTAAGAATTGATTTATTTGAATTTATGTTCAAAGTAACACAAATTGTGTCAATATACATGATTTTATACATTAAAAAATAAACTAAGCCATTAAATCGCTCAAATAAATAATCTATTTCAAACAGAACTAAAATCCCATGTGTATAAAATACATGTTTATACACATGGGATTACATTAAAAAACAGACTGGAAATAAAATAATTTCTCACTTTATCTCCAGTCTGAAATGAGCAATACTTACTATTCCCTTCCCTTAAACCAAATTCCCCACAACTTTCACGCGCAATCTGGTTGCATTACCCGGATGATACGCCAATGGGATTTCTTCCACTTCCACCACTTCGATCGAGTCAGTCACTGCGCCGGCTAGGGTTGCTTGTTCTCTCGCTTTTTGCTCGGCGTCTTTGAGCGCTTCTTCCCGCTCGATTTGAGAATAGATGTAGATTTGTTCGTATTGTCCGCTGATTTGGGAAATGGATGCACCGATTGCGTTGGCGACTGGGCCGTTTTTGTCGCGGAAAATTTGTGCGACACCAGAGATTTCGTCTGGAATAATCACGCTACCACCGCCAACAAGCACTAGGCTTACACTCCCCGAACTGGTTTTCATTTTATCAATGGCATCTTCGGTCATGTCAGCGATTTTTTTATAGGCTTTTTCGGCAAAATCGGTTGGGATATGTGCGACTAATTCAGGGTTACCGATTTCAGCCATCCCTAGACGAACCGCGATGTCGGTTGTGGTCATCGTTTTACCACCGAAAACTAGTGCTTCTTCGGAAATACGGTAGCCAACGCTATCTGGTCCGATTGTTATGTCGCCATCTTTTTCGCGAACGATACTTCCGCCACCAAGCCCGATGGAAATAATGTCAGGCATTCTAAAGTTCGTACGTACTCCGCCAACATCAACCGCAAGCGAGGACTCTCTAGGAAAACCATCCGTAAGCACTCCAATATCAGAAGTCGTGCCACCAACATCGAGAACCATCGCGTCTTTAAGTCCCGCCAAGTAGGATGCGCCGCGGATACTGTTCGTTGGTCCACATGCGATCGTCAAAATCGGGAATTGTCTTGCATAGTTTAGCGACATTAAAGTTCCGTCGTTTTGACAAAGATAGATTTCAGCGTGCTCAATTCCTTCTTGTTCTAGTGCTTTTTCAAAACCATCACTCGTTGCCGCGATAACTTTGAAAAGGGCTGCGTTTAAAATCGTCGCGTTTTCGCGTTCAATCAGTCCAACAGAACCTACGGAAGAGGAAATCGAAACTGGAATATCTGCGCCTAGTTCTTCTTCAATTATTTTTTGAACAGCTAATTCCTGATCGTTTTTCAAGGAAGAAAAGACGCCTACAACTGCGACAGATTCCACTTCATCTTTCCAGCTAGCCAATGTTTCACGGATTTCTGCTTCGTTGATTTCTGATAGCACCTGACCATCATACTCATAGCCACCACCAGTTAATTTATATTTTCCAGATAAAAAGCCAACCATATCTTCTGGCCAAGCTGTATATGGTAAAACGGATGCTGTTGCAGGATAGCCTAAACGAAGAACGCCAACTTTTGCTAATTTTTTACGTTCCACAATCGCGTTTGTACACTGCGTTGTTCCAAGCATGGCGTGCGTTACTTTCGAGCGATCAATGCCCGTTTCGCTCAATACGCGATGAAGTGACTCAGTAATTCCCGTTTCAATATCTTCACTCGTTGGCATTTTTACACTATGAATAAGTTTTTGATTTTCATCTAAAATAACGGCATCGGTGTTTGTACCGCCAACGTCAATTCCAATTTTATACATGACGGCGTTCCTCCTTTTTGACAAGTTCTTCTAGTGGTTCAAAATCGACATCGTAGCCGAAATAGCGCGGTCCAACTGTTTCGATACCTTTGTCCGTTCTCCATGCATCATCAGCTGGCAGTGCCATTACACGGACACGTTTACCGTATTTTAATGCTTCAGTTGTTACTGGCATCAGTGTTTCAAGGTCTACCATGCAAATTAAATCTGGTGTAATTGCTATCGGTTCGCCATTTTTCTCCGCAACAAGATTTTCGTTTTGGAAATGGACGATGACTTCGCTACCCGTGTCTTTGTTTAGCCCGTCGATTTTCACGCGACCAAAGTTGAAGCCAGCGCGCGTTTCCCGAACAACATCGGTAATTTTCCCTTCAAATAAATGATAACCGTGCGTTACATCTAATAGTTTTTGTAGTTTTTCTGCTTCGTCCATCGAAGTTTCGCGAATTACTTTACCAATTTCTTCAGATAGCGTCACGATATTTTTAATACTGCTTTGCTTGATTTGCGCGCCGTTACACGGGTACAGGCTCACAAGAGAACTCGCGCCCATTTCGACCGTTGTCACACGTGCAAGTCGTTCGGTCCATTTATTATCAATTGTTTCCATGATTCCAATATTGCCTTTTTCATCGGTGATAGCCATTGGTGTTGCGGAAATCCCGTCTAGATGGAACGTCACCATTTGTAGTTCTGGAAAAGCTCGGCCCATGCCGTCGCAGTCCACCATTGGCAAGCCTAGTTGAGCTGCCACAACGATTGGAATCATTGAGTTTACCCCGCCAGCTTCCATTGGAAATGTTCCTTTTACTTCTTTACCTACATATCTACCTAATTTTTCAAATACACGAACGAACTCGTCGCCTTTAGGAAATTTTTCAATGAGTACAGACGGCGCCCCCATCATCGCAGCTGGAATGAAATAATCATCGTCTGCAATTTCTTCTGGGGATAAAAGTTTAATTGGTCCATGTTTTTTAATTGCAGTTAATGCCATCATCTTGCCTATATATGGATCTCCGCCGCCGCCAGTGCCAAGAAACGCGGCACCAATCGCGATATTTTCAATAGCTTGTTCATCTAAATAACGCATTTATTTTCCCTCCAAGTTTTCTACATTGTTCGTTTTCCCGCTCAGCACTTTTGCCCCAACTAAGTAAACAGCTAGTGACAAGATAATGCCGATAAGTGGTTGGTTTGGTAATTGTGGTAGCGTCGGGAAAAATGTCAAAATAACTGGAATTCCCGCGATTACTGCACCAACTAACCAAGAACTTACGCCAAGCCAGTTTACGCCTGATACTGGTGCCCATTTGGATTTATCACCTTTTTGAACAATCCAGTAAGATGCAATCATAACTCCTGCAACGGGTGGAACCATTGCTGAAAGTACCGACATAATCGGAACAAAGTGGTTCAAAATCCCGATAACTGCGAGAATAGTTCCCAGTCCACCAGCAATCGCAACTGCTACTTTATGATATTTTTCTGAGATATTAAATACATTGATGATTGCAATCCCGCCTGAGAAAGCATTTACTGCATTGGTAGTCCAAGCGGCAAGGATCAAGCCGATAATTCCAAGAACTGGTAACCCTAGATTAGTAAATACGACAGAAATATCTGCTGTACCTGCTGTTAAGGCAAGGACCGCGCCTACCGCAATCATTAGCACACCTGATGGCAAAATCCCAACAATAGCTGCTTTTACAACGTCTTTACGTGATTTCGTATACTGCGAATAATCCCCAGCAATAACTGCCCCTAATGCAAACGAGCCAATTGTAATAGCAAGACCCGTCATAAACGACATACTACTTGCTGGTTTGTAATTTTCTACAACCGCAAGCCCGCCATTGTTTAAAGAAACGATTAACCCATAAATACATACGAAAAGTAAAATCGGAACTGCAACATAATTTAAAATACTCAAAATTCGAATCCCGTAAATAGCTGAAAGTAACATGATAACTCCCCAAATCAAGGAAGAAATCGGAACCGGAAGATTAATACCATAAAGTCCTAAAAACTGTGAAAATGCCGCCCCGCAAACATTGGCTTGAATTCCAAACCAACCAAGACAAGCAATCGCCAGTAGAATTGAAATAATTTTCTTAGATCCTTGTTCCCCAAAAACCTGTGAGGCTACGCTAACTGCTGGAATCCCTAAGTCACTACTTTGCATTCCTTGATATATCATAAATAAGACAATAACGCCGTATCCTAAAAGTGCTATTAAAATGGCTTCCCATAAAGGCATGCCTGAAATAAGTGTTCCTCCTACAAGAAGACTCGGAACGCATATCATTGCGCCGGTCCATACAAATGCCAAACTCTGCCAGGATTGTGTTTGCTCTACTGTTTTCTTCTCTGTCATTTTGTTTCGCCCCTTTTCTTGAAATAGTTGTATTAATGACTAATTATATAAGAACTAGCTAGCATTTGTATTTATCAGAATTGAAAAAAAACAGCGCAATCTTTGTCATTTTGGACAAAAACCGCGCTATTTTCATTTATTATTGTTTGTTTCGCCAAGTAAACGCCGAATTGCTACTGCTAAATAAAGATTATAGGACTCGGGAATTTTCGTTGCTGGGTATTGCAATAACTCATTTATCCGTTGTATCCGGTATTTAATCGTATTTTTGTGGAGAAATAGTATATCTGCTGCTTGGTTATAATTCGATTCCCCTTCTAGTAAAAATACCGAAAGCGTTTCAATCAACTCAGCATTGTCTTCCAAAGGTTTTAAAGGTTTCATTTGTTCTGCAATTGCGAGTTCCCCTCGACCGACTATTTCGACGCATTTCGCTGCAAAATCGAATTCTTGGAGCGAATATATCGACTTATTAGCGTAAATTGCATTCGCTGCATTTTTGTATTCATTTACTAACGAATACGCGTTTTGGACATCTGAGGTTTGTTCCATACCTTGGCAGACGGTGATTTTTAAAGCTATCCCGATTTCCTGCATCATTTCAGCAAATGCTTGAGCCGTATGCGTCCGGTCTCGTTGCGCAACGGAATTATCTAAAAGGACGACGATATTATCTTCAAATAAATCAATCAGCGAAACATTGAAATGACTAGAAACATAGCTTTTCAATTCCTTTAATACTAGTTCATTGTCACGAACAGCTTCAGGTTTTACAAGCCACATCCATTTAATAGAAGAAACATCGACATTTAGAATTTTTCCAAGTCGGCGCATCTTGACACTTTCATCATTCAAAATAGCCTTCATTAGTTCGGTTGTACTAATTTCGACATAATTTTTGCCCCATAAATTCATAAATACTTGGACAACCTCGCTAATTTGCATAGCTACGTCGATAGTTAATGCTCCTTTTTCTTTCATCATAAATAAGTGCATTGCCTGCATACCATCTTGAAAAATCGGTCTTTTAGCTGTATAAAAATCTCGTTCGTCTAAAGTCAGCTGGACAAGTTCGTGCTCGTTTATATGTTTTGAAGCTTCAATTACTCTTTCAAAATCCCAGTGACGGGTCCGTGGCCAAGTGATGGAATTAATGACTTGGAAGGAATTGTCCGTTAAAACAAGCGAGACATGCGTTCTATCAGATAGGATTTTCAGTGTCGTATCAATGTTACGTTGCGGCGGTCTTACGCTTGAAATTTGTTCTAGTGACTCGGTTACAAAATTAGTGTCTGTCATTTCCTGTTTCACAATGGCCTCAACTACTTCATAAATGACTTCACTATACCTAAGCGACATCTCATTTTCTGGCATAACAATAATGGTAAAATCGAGTTCATTTGCAAAATCCACTAGCTTTTGGTCAATTTTCGGGACAAATATTCCAACATAGTAAAGTATTAAAGCAACTTCTCCCACCTTATGTAATCGTTCAATCGTGCGACACTGCGCCTCGACATCATCCCTAATATTCACAAAAGCCGATACAACTATTTCACTGCCATAAAATTCATCATTATCAAATAAATCATCTTCTAAAAGAGCTACCTCTGTATATTCTAAAACAGAAATAGACGAAACAAGCTTAGATAATCCTGATTTCCCAGAGACTACTTTCGCTTCTTTTAAAGATGGTAGTTTCATTAAATCTGCTAATTTTACGCTCAAAGTTCGCCACCTCCAGTTATTCTAAGTGTAAACAATCTCCTTAGAAAAGTCCATGCCACCTTAAATCTTTTACATTCCAGGTTGATTATAGTAGCATTAAACCATGAATAAACATATTCTGACTAAAAACACATGAAAAGAAACGGAGGCAAATTATGTCTACAGAGCCATCCATTAAAATAAATGAGATTATTAATGAAGTTGAAAAAGTTATCGTCGGTAAACGACATGTTGTTAAATTAAGCTTAACTGCCCTACTTGCGGGAGGTCATGTATTACTAGAAGATGTTCCTGGTGTTGGTAAAACAATGATGGTTCGTACATTAGCAAAAACAATTGGTGTTTCCTTTAAACGAATTCAGTTTACACCAGATTTATTACCGGCAGATGTAACTGGAGTTTCGATTTTTAACCCAGAAACTCGTGAATTTGAGTTCCGTCCAGGTCCAGTCATGGGTAATATTGTGCTGGCCGATGAAATTAACCGTACAGCACCGCGCACTCAAGCAGCTTTACTTGAAGGTATGGCGGAAAGCAGCGTGACTGTTGACGGTATTACGCGCAAACTTGCTGACCCTTTTTTCGTTATGGCGACACAAAATCCGATTGAGTATGAAGGGACTTATGCACTGCCAGAAGCCCAATTAGACCGTTTTTTACTTAAAATCAACATTGGTTACCCGACTGTGGAAGAAGAAATGCAACTACTTACTTTAAAACAATACCAAGACCCGCTTGATCAAACGAAACAAGTAGTAACTTTAGAAGAATTAGTAACGCTAAAAAACAAAGCAAAACAAGTCTTTATTGATGATGTTTTAAAAAATTATATTATTCGCTTAGTGGATGCGAGCCGTAAACATCCGTCTGTTGCGCTAGGGATTAGTCCACGTGGCTCGCTCGCATTTATGCAAGCAGCCCAAGCTTTTGCACTTATTGAAGGAAGAGACTACGTTATTCCTGATGACATTCAGTATTTAGCGCCTTATATTTTCACCCATCGTCTCATTTTGAAGTCTGAAGCTTATTATAATGAAGAAACAGCCGAATCCATTATTGCTTCCATTCTGAAAAACACGTCAGTCCCGGTAGAGAAGAGGTAACAAGATGTTAAAAAAACGTCTCTTATTAGCATCTCGGTGGATTATTATGCTAATTATTTACGCTGGACTTTGGGCTTATACGTTATTTCAAGGTGATACAGCTAGCTGGTTTTTAACCTACTTTTTTAGTTTTATCTTGTTATTTTTGTTTTTATCCTCGATTTATCCACTAAAAGCGTGGAAAGTGAATCGGAATTTTGTTAAAAATACCTATCATGATGGCGATTTAATTGATATGCAAGTATCATTCACTCGAAAATCGCGTTATCCGGTGGGTTATTTGCTATTCCAACAAAAAATACCCGCTAGTTTTGGCAATGTGAGCGCCCGCCAACAAGTGGTTTATCCGCTTTTTAAAAAGCATTTCACGGTCACATTGGCTGGATTTGTAGGTGTTCGTGGGATTCATTCATTTCCACCTGTTGATGTAGAAACTAGTGATGCTTTTGGCTTATTAGAGCGTTCGCGCCAACTATCTTCCGAAAAAACGCTCACTATTTATCCAACCTATTTTCCGGATGTACTAGAAAAAATCAGTGAATCTTCTCCAGAAAACGAACGCAACGCCGCTTACTGGACGCTTAAGAAAAACAGCAATTTGCACAGTTTGCGCGAATTTTCTTCTGGTGACCGGATTTCCCTTATTGACTGGAAATCTTCTGCTAAAAGCGATCAACTGATGACTCGGGAATTTGAAAATAGTGCGACATCGCGGTTATCCGTCATTTTTTACGGAGCGAGCCACCCCAATTTTGAATTATCACTTCGGGCGGCTTACTCGTTTATTCGCAAAATCTCCGAAGATAATGGAGAAATTCGTGTTACTCTTTTAGGCGATCAAATAAGTAAATTTGCTCCTTCAAAAGGTACAAATCGACTTCAAGACATTTCGACAGCATTTGCCGAAATTGCACCTGTCGATAGTTTGTCGCTCCAAGAATCACTTGATAGCAATCTACATGCTGGCGAAAAAATTCTTCTTTTCACGCCATGTATAGATACAATGTTAATGCAAAAAGTGACTCGTTTAACGGATAATAAGCAATTACAGATTATTACTTTCCAATCAGAACATACTAAAGCTATTGATATTCCAGCGATTTACCTTGAGCCCGCTAGCCTCGAAAGCAGATGGGAGCGTGAAAATCGATGAAAAGATATTTATCTCTCGTATTGCTATTTATCTTATCTGTTTTACTTATTTCAGAGTGGATTTACCCATTTTCTGAGCTAACAGAACTATCTACTCCAAATTGGATTATTTTGTTTATAACTATTTCACTCGGCAGTTTTTTCCTTCGTTTGAAATATTATTGGACGATTCCCCTTCATTTAATCATGATTTTCGTGGTTTCGGGAATTTATTATGCTAAAGATAGTATTTTTTCCCTAAATTGGTTTAGTTATTTTTTCCAAATCACATTTAATGGTTTTAGAGATATGGTTCAATTCCGTTCATCGGATATTGCCATGAACTTTATTTTAATCGTCTTTTTAATTGCTTTGTGGCTGCTTAGCTATATTACAACTTATAGTATTTTGCGAAAACAACGGATTATGAGTGTGTTAGTTTTAACGGTCAGTTATTTGGCAGTTATCAATACTTTTACAGATTATAATAGTAATTGGGCAATTGTTCGAACTGTTTTAGAAGGATTTTTATTGCTACATCTTGCGCTTTCGAGCCGAATTGCGTCTCCAAATCGAATTAGCGCGGATTCACTCAAACGAAATGGCCTATTTTATCATGTCTTTGTAGTCCTATTGCTTGCAGTATTTGTTTTTAGTTCGCTAATGTTACCTAAAAAAGCGCCCATTTTCCCTGATCCAGTACCGACGATTAAAAATGCGCTTGGAATCAATACTACTCGCACAGTCGGTTACAGTGAAGACGATACAACGCTTGGTGGCGCACTCCAAAAAGATAATGCTACCGTATTTACCGCTCGTACGGAAAAAGGGCACTACTGGCGCGTTGAGTCAAAACGTGTTTATACTGGAACTGGCTGGGCGAACGAAAAAACAGCAGATGTAACGTCTTTCTCTTCTGGTGATGACTTCCCTATCCAACTTACAGAACAAACAACTGGAGATACAAAAACAGCCGAAATCAGTTTTGCTTCATCAACTGATTACACGCCGTACCCATATGGAACGCAAACAATTAATAGTGCAGTCGATTCATTTAGCGCCAATTTAACGACTGAAAAAATTAATCCCGTAGATACAATCAAAAATTACACGGTTCAAATGAAATCACCTGTTTACGACATCGAAAAAATGCAAAAAGCTGATTTCAGTACTTTATCCAGCGCATTTGTTTCAAAATATACGCAAATGCCAAAAGAACTGCCCGACCGAGTTACAAAACTCGCCAATAAAGTAACTAAAGATGCTGATTCAATTTACGATAAAGCAAAAGCTATCGAAAGCTACTTAAGTTCTTCAGGTACGTTCACATATAGTACTGAGGATGCGAAAGAAACGCCAAATGGAGCTGATTATGTCGACCAATTTTTATTTGAAACGCAAATTGGCTATTGCGATAATTTTTCTACTTCCATGGTGGTAATGCTTCGTTCGCTTGGTATCCCAGCAAGATGGGCGAAAGGTTATACTCCGGGTGAAGGCGAGAAAAAAGGAAACGACTCTAAATCAACGTATACCATTACAAATAACGATGCACATTCTTGGCCAGAAGTGTTTTTCCCTGGAACTGGATGGGTTCCATTTGAGCCAACAGCTACCTTTACAAATCCGGAAGACTTCCAAGAGCCAACTACCGAAACTGCCAATAAACCAGAAACACCAAATGACAGCACGAGTACTCCAGAAACACCAGCTCAACCAGATAAAACACCTGAGCAAGAAGCCGGAAGTAGCTCTACTGGGGAAACGCCAAAACAAGAACAACCAAAAACCGACTCAACTTCAAGCTTCAAGCTACCTTCATGGTTCTGGTGGATTCCTACTGGCTTAGTTGCTGTTTTACTTGTTCTCGTCGTTCTATTTAGACGCAGAATTCGTAGTTATTTATTACTTCGATCACTATCAAAAGCACCTGAATTCAGTAAAACATATCATAAATTAATGAAATCTCTTGCAGTTTATGGTTATGTTCGCGAGCAAAGTGAAACGTTACGCCACTTTGCAATACGTGTTGATAATGAGCTGAAAACCGCCGACTTTACCGAGCTAACAAAAATTTATGAGGCTCAGGTTTATAGTAATAATGACGCGGAAAAAGGAATGAAGCCAAATGAAATCGAGCTTACTGAGAGAATTATCGCGCTTTTAAACAAACACGATAAATAATGAAACGAGCCCATGAATTATTATGGGCTTGTTTCTATGAATTTTTTATTATTTCTTGGTAAATATGAGATAATATATTCGAATTGCTTTTAAATTAGTTGATTTGGTGTACTATAAAAAACAAAGGAGAGCAAAAAAATGACAACTATTTTTCCTAAAGAAGAAAATACAACTAAATTATTTGCGCAGATTTTAGCTAATCCAACAGCGTGTAGACGTTTTAAAGATGTATTTCTAGATAATTTAGAGAGCTACCAAGAAACGCGTGGTTTTGAAAAAGAGGATTCGCTTTTTGCTAAAATTATTTTATCCGCCTACCAACAAAGTGATGTAAGTGCGCTATTGTTAGGTATTTGCGGGAGGACTTTATTCGAACTTCTTAGACAGGCTTTTCTAATTCCTAAAAAGCTAACTGGAAAAACCAGCCATTCTCCTTTGTTTTTAACAGATCAACAAGGCACTTTGACCGCGAGTAATGACGAAGTTTCTAACCGCGAATTCGAAAAGTTTCAAGAAATTTTTCATTCGGAGCTTTCTAGTTCGGAAACTGCAATTTATTTAGTAGACGATGAGGATATTGTTCATTCCTATGAACCTGATTTTACTATATCGACCAAAACAATAAATAAGAAACGTGGGATACTTGTTTTATATTCTCTTCCTAGCACGCTTAAGCTTGGAATGACAGAAGCTCAAGTTTATGCTGATATTTGGGAAACGTTCTTAAAAATTCAAGAAATCATTCCATCAAGCAGGATTTTTTACGGACAAGAAACTGCGGATAATGCAGATGAACTTGGCGTATTCCTGCCAATTCACCATTTTGAAAAGAAAATGTTGCAAAATATCGAGCAAGTAAATCACTTAATTAGTACGATTCGCGCGCAATTGCTTAATAAATAAGAAAAAAGGATGAAAAGTTATGGTACGCTCAAGGCAAATTTCAGAATCAATAGGGCTAGGACTCTTGCTAGCTCTAGCAGGCGGATTTATGGATGCTTACTCTTATATTGAAAGAGGACAAGTATTCGCAAATGCACAGACAGGGAATATACTTTTATTCGGAATTAATCTTTCAGAGGGGAACTGGGCTATCGCAATTCAATATTTTTGGCCGGTTGTCTCTTTTACGGTCGGGATTGCTTTATCAGAAGTAATTCATCGACGTGATATTAGACGTTTACACTGGAGACAGCTTTCCGTAATGATAGAGGTTGTTATTTTGGTCGCTGTTGCATTTATTCCACTTGATCATAATCTAATTGCTAATTCGCTCATATCTTTTGTATGTGGTATTCAAGTAGAAAGTTTTCGAAAAATGCATGGTAGAGGTGTTGCGACGACGATGTGTATCGGAAATCTAAGAAGTGCTACGCAAAACTTATGTGATTATTTTGAGTACAAGGAAAAGCAATACCTTCGTAATAGTGGGCTATATTTTACGGTTATTCTTAGTTTTATCGTTGGTGCGGTCGTTGGTAATTTCTTTATTCAGCTTTTCGGCCAATATGCTATTCTTGTTTGTGCGTTTTTACAATTCATCGCATTTTTAATGATGTTTATTGATAGAGAAAGTAAAATAATATAAAAAAACTGCCAACAAAATGATTTCTCACTTTGCTGGCAGTTTTTTATTTCGCGTCTTCTTCTACTTTTTTAAATTCGAAGTTCTTCATCCATTTTTTATTTTTACGAATGGAGAAATAACCGACAACTGAGATGACAAATGCGCCGAGGAAATCTACGAAAAGATCCCCCATTGTGTCTGCAACTGCTGCATGACCTTGTAGCATTGTACCATCTTCTAGCATCGTTTTTTGCATGTTCATTCCAAAGCTATCTGCTGCAAATTCATAGAACTCCCAGAAAACGCCTAAAAATACAGCAAAACTACAAGCAAATAATGCTACAAAAACCGGACTCATAGAAAGCGTAACCCGTTCATCATTATTCAGTAAACTTACAATCGAAAAACCAAGCCCACCAAGCATAGCCCCACTAAATGTATGTAAAATCGTATCCCAGTTAGGAATCAAATAATAGAAACTACGAACTTCCCCAAGATAAATCGCGCAATATAAGAAAACGATAAAAACAATATACATCGCATTCGGAATGACGAATTTCATTTTTTTACTAATAATTGATGGTAGAAATAGAACTACCACGCCAAGAACACATTGCATAAGCATAAGTGAGTAATCGCCTTTTGTTTGCTGTCCTTCTGGTACATTGCCAGATGGTGCTGTAATTAAGTTAACTATTGCATAAACCATAGAAATCACGAGCGTTATTAATACAAAAATTGCAAGAATCTGTGCCCAGTTCCATTTCCGTTTTTTCGTTTTGTCTTTCATGAAGCGCCTCACCCCTTTTTAAAATATGTATTCATTATAAGCTATGTGAAGCGAAAAAAGAAATTTAAAACCAGCCTGTTAATTCTCTACCTGTACTTTGTGACAATTTTCCACCTAAAATTAGCCAAACAGCAAGCGACCAACCTACTTTAATATTGTAGATTAGCCGCTCCACTTAATTAGTGATCATTGTTATCTGGCAAACTTTCCATGAGTGCATAGAAGTGTTTGGGGTCACCAGTATTGAAATAGGCATACCAAGACTCGAGTGTGTTTGACTCAAAAACGTCCAAATGCGCAATAATTTGCTTAGCCCATAACAAGGCTCCAGCAGAACTCGCTGTAATCAGATTGTTATCCCATACAGAAAGCTCATTTATATATGAACTTTGCCCTTTATAACTAGAAGAGAACATTTCTAAAAATCCTGCTCCATTACTTGTATGTGGACGATTATCCAATAACCCATGATTCGCAAGTGCAACTGTAGCTCCACAAATTGCAGCCACTGTAGCATTTAAAGCGAGAAGCTCACTTGCTTTTTTGATAATTGCTTTATGCTCTAGGTTGTTCCATGTGTCAGCTCCTGGCAATAACAATACACTTGTTTCACTCATAACAATGTCATCAATTACACAATCAGGCACTATCGTCATCCCACCCATTGTTTTAATAGGCTCTTTCGAATAACTAACTGTTTTGAGCGATACGCGATTTGCATCTTTTTTAAAAAAACGACGAGAATTGAGCTCCGAAGTTACATAGCCTATCTCCCAATCTGCTAGAGTATCAAGAACGTAAACATAAATTGTAGACATATATTTCCTCCATTTTCTATTAATTTTTTTATATCAATGATTACTATGTTAATCTCCTTTCCTTACTTTTCAGTATAGCTCCCTATTGTTGACACCATTATGGCAACAATATATAGTAATTTTGAAAGGTGGCTATTATATGAAAGTTGATAGGCTTATGAGCATTGTTTTAATTCTCCTTGATAAAGAACGTATTAGCGCACAAGAGTTAGCCGATAGATTTGAAGTTTCGCTTCGTACAATTTATCGTGACATAGACGTGATTGACTTGGCTGGTGTACCTATTCGTTCAACTCCGGGCGTAGGTGGCGGGTTTGAAATTATGCCTGACTACAAGATGGATAGCAAGGTTTTTTCAACAGCAGACCTTTCCGCTATCCTTATGGGCCTTTCAAGTCTTTCTAACATGGTACGCGGAGATGAACTGATAAATGCTCTTGCAAAAATAAAAAGTTTTATCCCAGCTGATCGAGCAAAAGAAATCGAGCTAAAAGCGAACCAAATTTATATAGATTTAAGCCAGTGGACGGGAAATAACAACATACAACCACATGTAGAAATTATCAAAGTGGCTTTGCAGGAAAACAAGTTACTAACCTTTGAATATATAGCTCACCAAGGAAATAAGACCGTAAGAATAGTTGAACCATATCAGCTTGTAATGAAAAGCAGCCACTGGTATTTGTATGGGTATTGCCAAAATAGGAATGATTTTCGTTTATTCAGGTTATCTCGTATGTCTGGTCTGCAAATACTTGAGGACACTTTTACACTGCGATATTTTCAAAAGCCACAGTTAGAAATGGAAGATATTGTAGCAATTATGCAGATAGAAATTAAAATTCGTATTCATCAATCCATTATCGATAGAGTGCTTGATTATTGCTCTTATGAAAATTTTCATCCCGATGGTGAGGAGCATTACATTGTCAGTTTTCCTTTTATAGAAAACGAGTATCACTATGATATTCTCTTGAGTTTTGGCGATAAATGCGAATGTTTAGAGCCATTACATGTTCGTGAAAAAATGAAGCGTAGAATTTATGATATAGTCTCAATTTACGAAAGTTAATGCTTTTTTTTATCTAAAAAAACACGGAAATCCGAAGAATGGATTTCCGTGTTTTGCTTTATTTATTTAAGAAAATCTTGTAATGCTTTCGCGTTGGCAGCCATATCGTCTAAACGAAGAACTGCTCCTGCTCCGTCAATTCGCTCATTGTGCCATTTTCCTTCTACAGGAATCGCGAATTTTTCCATTGTTTCTGTTTTTCCTAGTAGAAAATCTGCGCCAATTGACATTAATGTGCCAGTCGGGATATTGGTAGAAGAATAACCTTGTAATTTTCCGATGACATCTGGAATTTTAGTAACATCTCCAACATCAATAGCTTGTTCTTTCAGCGCTTCTAAAACCTGCTGTTGACGGCGAATTCGACCGAAGTCTCCTTCTGCATCTTTACGGAAACGGGCATATTGTAATAATGTTTTACCATCCATTACTTGTTCGCCTTTTTTAATGTTTGCATCAATATTTTTCGACATATCTTTTTCTGCATTGATTTTGATGCCTTCTGGTGCTACTGTATCAACAATCTTAGGGAAACCTTCGAAATTTGCTACTACATAATACTGCACATCTACACCAAAATTTTCTTTAATCGTTTGGCGGACCAGTTCCGGACCACCGTATGAATAAGCTGCGTTGATTTTATTTTTGCCATGACCTGGAATATCTACATAAGTATCACGCATGATTGATACTAATTTTGGCGTATTTGTCTTCGTATTATAATGAGCAATCATCAAGCTGTCTGAACGCCCTTGGTCTTCGCCACGAGAGTCACTACCGATAAGTAAAACATTAATCTCATCGCCAACTGCTTTTGCACCGTTAAATTTGTATTCTTTTAATTTACTATCATTTTGCGCTTCTTTTAAGCTCGATTGATATTGAAAATAACCTATAACTGCAACTACACCAACTAAAATTAATAGGGCTACAAGAATCGTACCAAAAATTCTACCTTTACGTGCCTTTCTTTTTTGTGCATGTCTTGCCATTTTTCACACCTCATTTATTGTAACTTACCTCCATATTACAATAAAATGACAAAAAAAGAGAGCGATAATTCCATAAGATTTTTTAAAGATTGGAATAAGCCCTCTAAAAACATGATTTTAGAGGGCTTCTAGCGTATTCTAAAGCGTACTGTCGCTATTAGTACTATCACTTGTTCCAGAATCCGAACTATCGTCTGAAGGCGCCTGACCTGGCTCACCAGATGGCGGCGTTCCACTCGGCGCACCGTTTCCTCCTGGGCCTTGCATCGTTCCATTATTATTTTCCGGGGTATTTTGACTAACTGAATACAGCTGATAACTTAAAACACTAATAATTATGACAGAAAGAATACTGACAATAATCGTGCTCCACTTCCATTTATTATGGATGCCTTTCCCACGAATAATGACCTTCTTTTCTGGTTGTTCCATCTCTTCCATCCAACATCATCCTTTCGTTACCACTACTTTACCAAGCAAATAAGAACAAATTATGACATGAATTAGAAAAAAATATGTCAGTCAAATCTAAAGTTTTCTTTAATTTTTTCAACTTTTTTAGAAGTGTTTGGTATAATTAGTTGAATAAAACATGAATTAAGGGGTGTATTATGGCTAATTTAGATGGGAAAAAAGGTAACAACAAGAAAGCAATTATCATTGGAAGTATTGTTGCTGTTGTCGTCCTCGCAGGTATTGCCATTTATTTTTTCATCCAAAATCAACATAAAGATGAAAAAAACGCTTTAGCAGCCGCAGAAACTTTTACATCAAATATCGCTAAAGAAAAGTACGACAAACTAGGAAATAGCGTTTCAAGTGAATCTTTAAAAAAAGTAGAGTTCACAAAGAAAGAAATGGAAGAAAAGTATCAAGCTGTTTACGATGGAATTGGTGCGAAAGATATTAAGGTCAAAAATTTAAAGTCAGTCTATGATGACAAAGAAAACAAATTCAACTTAACATATGAACTAGAAATGCGGACAAGCCTTGGAAAACTCGCTACGCAAAAATATAAAACAACTATTTCCAAGCAAGATGACGACTGGAAAATCGACTGGAAACCGGCACTAATTTTCCCAGGGATGGTGAAAACAGATAAAGTACGAATGACAGAAGATGATGCAGAACGTGGTCAAATCGTTGACAGAAATGGAAAACCGCTTGCAACTACAGGACAATTTGCCGAAGCTGGAGTTGTTCCTTCAAAGCTTGGTGAAGGCGATGAAAAAGTTAAAAACATTACTGATATTAGCAAAAAGCTAGATGTTTCGACAGATTATATTAACAAGCAACTTGAGCAAAAATGGGTTCAAGCAGATAGTTTTGTGCCACTAGTTACTTTAAATAAAGATAAACTTCCCGAAGCAACAGGTCTTACTTACGCTCAAAAAGAAATGCGGACGTATCCATTAAATGAAGCAACCTCGCATTTAATTGGCTATGTCGGTGAAGTTAGTGCTGAAGACATTGAAAAAAATCCAAAACTCAGCGTTGGCGATGTCATTGGAAAAAGTGGCTTAGAACGTTACTATGACAAACAATTGCGCGGTAAAAACGGTGGCGCAATTAAAATCATCAATGATCAAACCAAACAAGAAGACACTTTACAAAAAATCGATAAAAAAGACGGCGAAGAAATTAAACTAACTATTGATGCTGATGTTCAGAAGAAAGCATTTGATAGTCTTGGCTCTGAAACTGGCGCCGTGACAATGATTAACCCAACAAACGGCGAACTATTAGCATTAGTGAGCACACCTTCTTATGATGCAAATCAAATGGTGCTAGGAATTACTTCCGAAGATTACGCAAAATATAATGACGATAAACGCCTTCCTTTCTTAGCAAGATACGCAAATCGTTACGCACCGGGATCTACTTTTAAAACGATTACTGCAACGATTGGGCTGGATACTGGAATTACCAAACCCGACAAAGTCCGTGAAATTTCTGGATTACAGTGGCAAAAAGATGCTTCATGGGGCAAATACTTTGTTACTCGTGTCCATGATGTTCCAAAAGTAAATATGACGGACGCACTTGTGCACTCTGATAACATTTATTTCGCCCAAGAAGGACTTGAAATCGGTAAAGACAAACTAACAGCTGGCTTGAAAAAATTTGATTTCGATAAGGAATACAACCTTCCTTTCACAATGAAACCAGCACAAATTTCGAATGACGGGCTGAACTCAGAAATCTTACTAGCTGATACGTCTTACGGACAAGGCGAACTACTGATGTCGCCAATTCAACAAGCGATTGCTTACTCGGCCATTGCCAATGACGGAAAAATGCCTTATCCAAAACTAGATACAAAAGAAAAAGCTGGCAAGGAAACACAAGCAACCGAAGCCGCATCTGCCAATCAAGTCAAAGCAGCTTTAGTCAAAACTGTTTCTGATCCAGCCGGTACAGCACACGCCTTACAAATTCAAGGTCACAATATCGCAGCCAAAACTGGTACAGCCGAACTAAAAGAAAAACAAGGCGAAGATGGCCTTGAAAATGGCTTTGTTTATGCCTTCGATGCCGACAATCCCAATTACCTCATGGTAGGAATGATCGAAAACGTCAAAGGTCGCGGCGGTAGCGGACTTGTAATCGATAAGCTAAAACCAGTAATTGAAAGTATGTATAAATAAAAAAAGAGCCGTTCTGTTCGCGAACAGAATGGCTCTTTTTTACTGGAGTTACTTGGTTTAGTTTCGCAAACCGGCTTTCAGGGAAACTACTAACAACTATTTAAACCGAAGAAAGAAGGAAGTCCCATGGTAAAAATCACGAGTTATCCCGCTGAACCTTCTGATATTAAGCATTATATTTCTGGAGAAAAAATGAAAAATGACCATCATTTGCATACTGTGCTTACATTTGATAGTCATTTAAATATAGACGTTCTAAAAAAAGCGGTTATACAGTCTACTAAAAAACTTCCGCTACTTCTTTGCCATTTTAAAGAAACGAAAAATGGTGCTTTTTGGCAAGAAAGTGTTTTTTCAGCGGAGGATTTAGTTTTTCTTATTAAAACTACCGAACCCGAAGCTGAAGTAAATCGGGCACTAGTGAGGAAATTATCTACAGAAAACGGTCCACAAATTCGCCTTACTATCGTCCGTACGGAATCGGCTGATAAACTTGTCATTATTTTGAACCACATGTTGGCTGACGGTGCTGGTTTTAAAGAATATCTCTATTTGTTAAGTGAGCTTTATTCACAACTATTAGAAAACCCAAACTACCAAGCCAATTTGAGTTTAGGATCGCGAAATTTAAAACAAGTTTTCGATCAATTTTCACGCAAAGAAATAAAAACCATTTTTACCGAAAAAACAAATCGAAAAACTGTCTATAACCCACCATTTCCACTAAAAGGTGACCCGAAAAATCCAAAAATCATTTGGACAAAGCTACCAAAAGAGGTTTTTGACGGAATCGTTCATTATGCGAAAGAAAACGATGCAACTGTAAATGATGTCTTTTTTGCCGCAATGGTACGAATAGTTCAGCAGACGACGCATCAAAATGAATTATCGATTGATTGCCCAGTAGATCTTCGTAAATATTTGCCAGGTAAAGCTAGCCAAGGAATTACCAATTTAACAGCCAATATTACCTGCCAAATTAATGCAAATGACGACTTAACTTCATTCGAGAGCACCCTCCAAGCCGTCAAAAATTCACTTAATCCACAAAAAAACAGTCTTACTCCTTTACGGATTTATTATTTGTTGGAACTGATTTTCAAGAAGAAAAGCTATTCTTTTGCGAAAAAAGCTTCTGAAAAAATGTATTCTATTCCAAAAACGAGCTTTACAAACATTGGTATTATTGATGAAGAGAAGCTCATTTTTGAAGGTAGTACTTTAACGGATTGTTTTATTTGCGGCTCTTTAAAATATGCTCCGTTTTTCCAAGTCGCTGCTACTACTTTCCGCGGTGAATTGACGCTTAGTACTAACTTACACGGCACCACCCGAGATCATGATTGGCAGAAACATTTTTTAGATCAATTAGCTCGTGAATTTACGTTGCTTGCACATGATGAACTATAAAAAAACGTCTATCGCGAAGATAGACGTTTTTATTTTATTGCAGTAATTCCCGAAGCGCATCCACACGGTTCGTTAATGGTTTGCCTAATGCTTTTTCGAAATCTCCAGAAGTAACATCTAGTTGATTATTTTTTATATCATGTTGGAAAGATAAGAACATTTCTGCAACTGGTTGTGGCATACCAACATTGACTAGGTTTTCGACAAATCCTTTATCATCAGAAGAAATGACTTCGAACTCTTTTCCAGTAGCTTCTTTTAATGCTTCTGTAAGTTCTGCGTATGTCATTACTGGGCCGGACAATTCTAAGATTTCAGGGAAACGAGCTCCGGCCACCGCTTTAGCAGCAACTTCTGCATATTCCCGTTTCAATGCCCAGCCAGTTTTTCCATTTCCAGCTGCATAAACAAATTTTCCACCATTCAAAGCGCCACCAATCATTGGCATTTCATTTTCGAAGTACCAGTTATTGCGCAAGAATGTATGTTCAATTCCGGATTTTTCAATTACTTTTTCTGTAAAAATATGATCTGCCGCTAGAGCACTTGTGGAATTATCTGCGTCTGCGAAACTTGTGTAAGCAATATAAGAAACGCCTGCTTCTTTTGCAGCGTTCACCACATTTTCGTGCTCTACTTGACGATTTCCTGGAGCACCTGAGACAAACAAGACACGATCGATTCCTGCAAATGCTTGTTTCATTGACTCTGCATCGCTATAATCACCAATTCGGATATTAAACCCCGCTGCTTTCAAATCCGCACCTTTTTCTTCACTACGAACTAAAGCATAAATATCAGTCATTGGAACCAATTCTTTCAAATAATTTAAGGCATAACCACCCAGTCCACCTGTTGCGCCAGTTACTAAATAAGTCATTTAAACCACTCCTTCAAAATTTTAATTATTTAAGCTGTACATTTATAATTTACACCTTTATAATAAACATTATGATAAGATAAGTCAAGAAGAAAAATTGAAAGGATTGAATAAAATGAAATACTCCATCCAATTTAGTGATGCTATCCACATTTTGGCTTATATAGAGATTTTCAAAAACACGAATTTATTATCGAGTGAAATTATCGCTAGTAGTGTTAAAACAAATCCTGCCAATATTAGAAGAATTATGAGCAATTTAAAAAAAGCAAACCTTATTACAACACAAACTGGTAAAGCGAATCCGATTCTCACCAAGCCGCCCGAGGAAATATCGCTGCTAGATGTTTATAAAAGTATTGAAGGCAACACAAATTTAATCCATGTCGATCCAAAAACCAACCCAGATTGCATCGTCGGAGCCAATATCCAACAAGTACTTTCAAGTAAATATGAACTTCTCCAACAAAAAATAGAACTTGAAATGGATCAAATTAAGCTGGATAGTATCGTCCATGATATATCTGTACTGGAAATGAAAGATCGACCGCAGAATAGTGAGTTTATTACTAAATATTTGTAAAAAAGAACGGACTCAATTTAGTGCGCCTCCTAAAGTTAGACCAAAAAATCTAACTCTTGAGGCGTATTTTTATTGGTTATATAGAATGCAAGCCGAATAAAAAACCGACCAGATTTCTCTGGACGGTTTTAGGTCTAACAACATTCTTCAAATATTATGAATCACTTTGTTTTTACTTTTGTTTTTCTTCTTAAGAACAACCATCCTCCAACAAGTAGCGACATAACACCAAAGACAATTAACTCTGTATTTAAAGTATCTCCTGTTTTTGGTATGTTTTTTGCTGGTTTGTTATTATTATCATTCTTACTTGGTATTGCTATAAACGATGCATCAGTATTTTTGACTGTTAATAGAATCGTTTTCTCAGCAACGCCTCCAGAGGAATTTGTCGCTGTTACAGTTACTTTATACTGCCCTGCTTTGTCCCAATCAACAATTTTACTTAGATTAGTAGTTACTTTTACTGTTCCATAACTATTTGTAACTTTAGTACCAATATCTTGTAGAAATTGCTTATCAGAAACTGTTTTTCCTGTTGGATAACTAATTTCTAGTTTGTCGATTGTTAGCGCAGGACTACTTGTATCTACAATCTGCACTGTGCTTTTTGATTTACTAGCTTCATTTCCAAGTGCATCTGTAACTGTAAAGTAGATAGGATAAGTTCCTACTTTATTAAGATTTACTTCACTACTGTCTACTTTAATATTTTTTGTTACATCATCATCAACAATATCAGTCGCTTTTACTCCAAAGAAAGTTATCCAATTCGGTTCTTTGCTTTGTACTTCTAATTTGTTTGTTGATTTAGTCATTTTTATGCTTGGTCCTGTTGTATCTTTAATTGTTAAAGTAACAGTTGTTTCAGCTGTGTTGCCTGAATCATCTTTCGTTGTGACTTTAATAGAATACTCACCTAAAACATTGCCTTTAATTGTTTGTTCTGGTGTATAAGTTACTTTTAATTTATTACCTGAAAGATAATCTTTGGCTTCAATGTTAAATATAGATTCTAATGATGGTAACTCGTTTACTGCTTCGATTGTTTTATTATCAGCATTATTGAAAGTTGGTGCGATCTTATTAAAGATACTTACTGACACTTTTACAGGTTCTGCAGTATTACCATATTCATCTTTCGCATTTAAAGTAACTGTATATGTTCCTACTTTATTAAAATCTACTTTTTTAGCAAAATCACTAGTAATTTTAACATCACCATCTAATTCATCCGTTACTTCCCCGTGGATATCGCTTAAAAAGGTAGCTTCTGTTACTTCGGTTTTTCCTTGATAACTTATTTTTGGATCTGCACTAATCACTGGTTTATCCTTACTTACTTCAACCGTTACTTTTTTTGTTGTTTGATTGCCTTTAGTATCTGTAGCACTGATGGTTACTTCATACTTACCAGGCTTATTCAAATTCACTTTTTCTGCAAAATTAGAAGTAATAATTAAATTAGTTGTATCATCATTGTTATCTGTCACATCTAAACGAGCATCTTGGAAGAATTCTGCTTCTGTTTTTGTTGTATTTACATGGTAAGACACATTATCTGCTTTAATTACGGGCCCTACAGTATCTACTACATTAATAGTAATTGTTTGTGGAATAGCTTGATTTCCACTAGAATCTGCTAAATTCACTTGAACTTGATATTGTCCAGGTTTCACACTAGCGATGTCACCAAAAATAGTACTAAAGTTGCTAGTAAATACCATTGGCTGTTTATTTGGTTGGACTGATTGGCCTGGTGCTAAATCATAATTATCTCCACCAATAAGTCCTGCCGCTGTATACAATTCTTGTTCCGTTAATTTTCGCATGTTTTCAATAGAATACGTTAATGGATTATTCGTAATTAAAATTGTAGGCGAAGTAGTGTCTACTATGCGTAAATTTACTGTTTGAGTAGCTTTATTGCCACTTGCATCACTTGCTGTAACAGTAACCGGGTATGTTCCAAGTACATCCCATTTAACTTTACTATAGTCTATTACTGGTGTGATATTTCCATCATGCGTATCTGTTGCTGCTACATTTAACGGCTTAACCCAATCAATATTTGCCTCAGTACTATTCACTTCTGCTGATGCATCTTGATTAACTGTTAATGTCGGAACTGTATAATCTATATCAAACGTTTTTTCATCAGAAGCGGTGTTTCCAGCCTCATCTGTTGCTGTGTTTTTAGCTATATACGTCCCTTCATCGTTTGGAATACGAATCGTATTTCCAGTTCCAGAATAAATGACTGTTCCATTATTATCTTCTAATGTCCATTCATTTGTTACCTCTGTAGCTTCATCACTTGATTCAATTGTAATTGCATTTGGAGTAACTACTTTATCTAGTATAATCTTTGTAGTTGGTTTACTAGTTTCAGTAATATAGATTTCTGCTACTCCACCCACGCCTGGAACTACACTATTTAAAGTATATTCCTTTGTAGACGTATTAAATAAAGGATTTTTTGCTGAGTAGACAAAATTCGTTCCAGTTGGTGCAGTTACTTTTAATTTAAAATCAGCTGGATTTTTAATGGCTACATCATTAAAAGAAAATTCTCCCTTACTATTCGTTTTAAGTGCTGATTGTACTTCATTTCCATCTTTATCAAATAAAGCTATTTCATAATCTTGACCATAAGATGTGATTTTTGGTTCTCCGTCTTTATTTACAAAAACAACAGCGCCTTTTATAGGTGTTGCCATATAAATAGGAATTTGAATCCCAACTAGATTTTTAGGATTTCCGTTAGCCAAATCATCAATTGTGAATTCTGTAGAGTTATTGACTGTTATCCAGCCAATCGAATCATCTTTTGAGTCTTTTACGATTTTATTTGGACCGGTAGTAATAAAGTCTGCATTTTTATTTGGTAGATGAGCAGCTATTTTATATGTTCCATTACTCAAGCCATTAAAATCAAATAAACCTTTTTGTTTATCCAAAGCGTCCGAGGAAGTATAAACGGTTTCCACTTTCTCGAATTCATTGTTATTTTTTTTGTATAAATCTAATTTAACAGCATTTAAGCCTAGTTCATCCGCATCTTGTACACCATTTTTGTTAAGATCGGAAAAAGAGTTACCGGCTATGTTTAAATCTGTTGATGGATTTGTACTTTTTACTCCCCCACGAGGAGGTTCTGATGCTAATTTGCTTGTACCAGAGCTTGTTTCCTTATCAATCCGGTAAGCAATCGAGTTATATGCTATTTCACCATTTCTTGGAGCATCTGTTGGCACTATTGCTTCAAAGTTTAGGCTGATTTCGTCTCCTACTTTGAATTCTGTATTTGGTAGCTTAATACGGAAACTTTTCACATCTGCCATACTTGTTGGTGCCACGATTTGCCAAGGGTCACCTGCTACATCCTCCCCGTTTGCATCGAAACGTTCAGGTGTATTACTTGTTGAATATTCTAAAGTTGCTGAATCACTTTTCTTCCCATTAACAAGAACTTCAATTTCACTAGTTGGGATAACCGAAAATTTCGATCCGCGTGGACCAGTGCCTAACACATACTGATCATCCTTGTGCGGAAGTATATCGATAATTTCTAAGTTCTTCATACTTCTTGTACCATTATTTTCAAATGTTAAATTATAATCGACTCTTTTACCTGGAATTGTTGTAGCTGTATTTGCACTAACATCAACAAAGTCGCTATCTTGACTTCCTTTAATTTTCATTTTAGTTGCAATACTATTAGATACACCTACATTTGCTGTCTTAGTTTTAGACAAGTATTTAGTAGATGTTACTCCGGGAAGTTTGGATTGTAATTCGGCAGATAATTCTTTTGTTTCAAATCCTGAACTAGCAGCACCATATAAATTCCAACTGGAATCTGTCATTGATCCCATACCAAATTCTACTTTATTTGCGCCACTGTTTGCTTTATTTAATTTAAAAACTAAATCTAATGCTAGCATTTCGCAATTTTCCATGCCTGGCGCTAAACCAGTATCCGGCGCTTCCCAGTAATACAACGTTGAACCATCTGATAAAGTTTCTTTCCCCTTAACATCTGCACTAGATTTAGGGTAAAGAGTATTCGTTCCATTAGCAGGAGCATACGTATAATTTAATGTACTTCTATAAGGTTGTTGAATGAAATTTCTCATAGTTTCTACATCTATACCCTTTGGTACTACTACAAAAATATATGGATTTTCTAGTTTACTTCCGTATGAGCCTAAACGAACTGACTGTGCAATTTTGTCGCCATTAAAGAAAATTGTACTTTCAAATCCTTTGCCAGAAGTACCAGCAGTTGAAGATAAGAAAACTTCGCCATTTATTTTCGCTGGATCAGAAACTTTTTCTACTACTTGAACTTTCTTTTCATAACTATTTGTCGTTGTATCAATTGCTTTACTGGTTTTGTCTGAGTCTGTATAGGTGATAGATTCTGGTCGGAGTGTAAAGGATTCTCCTGCCTTAACTCCAACATTCTGCATTCGAATTGTTCCATGTGTATACGGCGGCATATCTTTATCATTAATAATTCCGTCTCTAGAAGTAAGTTTTAGCTTTTCAATACGATTAACAGACTGGTCAATCTTTGAAAAATCCCAACCACTAGAAGTTTGTGGAGCCATTGATACCCATTTACCATTCTGATAGTACTCTAATTTTTTCATACTTGCCATTGAGTTATTGTTCGGGATGTATGATAATACTTTAATCCCTTTAGGAATTGGTGCTACAATTTCTAAATCATTTACACCTGGTGCCGCAGAAGATATTCTAGGCATGAAGCCCCATTCCAGTACATCGCCTTCTGATATGCTTGTTTTAGAAACTTTGCTATCAACAGCTATTGAAGTAGCTGAGTCAGCAACTTCGGTCTTAATTTTAATGGAGGTTACAAAAACATCTCCATCATATACATTCACTGTACCAGTATACACTGTCCCTTTAACCGCATCTGCTGGTATTTTCGCTGCCATTGATACCTGTATTCTTTGGTAAATATTAGCGTTAATTGGTCCATATTCGACTACTTGTTTCTCATCATCATTAACAAGTACATTTGCTTTACCATTAACTGTGCTAAGCTGTGACCAATAAGGCTCTCCGAATCTAATTACGTAAGGATCTGCCGTATTAACAGATATAATATCCCCACCATTTTCTTTAAGAAATTCTAATTTTAAATTTTTGAAACTTTTATTTTCCGAACTTTTCTTCTGGATTTCAGGCCATTGGATGGTATATCCACCTGGCTTAAGTGAAAATGCAAGTTCTTTCATACTAAAAGCCCAGCTATTATCACCTGCTGCAATTGGGCTATAGTC
Source organism: Listeria sp. Marseille-Q6474 (assembly GCF_946902005.1). Taxonomy (NCBI): domain Bacteria; kingdom Bacillati; phylum Bacillota; class Bacilli; order Caryophanales; family Listeriaceae; genus Listeria; species Listeria sp. Marseille-Q6474. Next base: position 1,209,474 of record NZ_CAMPPS010000001.1, read on the forward strand.
TTGGTTGGTGCTTTTTTTCTCTAAATTAACGGTGGTTGTTTTTTCTGCTGGTGTATACGTTGCGCCCGCACTGTTTTCACCTGACAGTGTAGCTTTTAGATTCATTGGTACTCCTGGCTTTGCACCATAACCAGCTCTTACAACGATTGGAATATCAAATGGAGCACCACTTGGTATATTATCCACTAAGTTAATGGTTAATTTACCTGTAATCGCACTATAAGATGTTGATTTTATATTCCTATTTGCTGCTGTATCTTTAGGATAATTCACTAGTTCAAGATTAGAGTTATTAAAATCTATTACTAATTTACCGTTTTTCAATGTCGTAGAGCCATCAAGAAAATTAATAGAATAGTTAAAAGTTATTTGTTCTGTATAATTAGCTAATGTAGCTTTACTTGAATCCGCTTGAAGAAGTAATTTATCCGAAATAGATGAACGTAGTAACTGTCTATTTGATTTTTCGACTGTTTTTGCAACTTCTTCATCTACATTTTTTACGATTAAATCTAACTTTGCTTGTACTTTGTCCCCTTCTTTTAGCTCTAGTTCGTATTTTCCTGTTTGAGAAGCAAGTAAATATAAAGTTATTTCTTCCCCTGTACCTATAATTGTTAATTCATTTTTTTCTTTGTTATATTCAACTTCTTTGCCTGTCTTTTTCTCATCTAAACTAAAAGATTTTGGTAAAGATAATTTATATTCTTTATCTTTAACAGCATCTTTTATTAAAATTATATTATTATTAGTTGATTTTTTTTCTAACTTAATAGCTTCTTGTCTTTGCTCTTCGGTAGTTGCATAAACAACATTGAAGTTTGAAACAATCACAGTTTGGATTAAGATAGTAAATGACAAAATCCCGATAAAGATTTTTCTGATCAATTCGTTTCTCCTCCGTTCTAAATATTGTAAGTCGACTACTATTCATTATAAATAACCAATTAGTCATTAAATATATGCGGTTTCATCCAAAATTCGTAAAAAAAGCTACAATGTGAACAAAAAGTGAACAATGAGAATCATAAAAATCGATATACCTTGTTAGAGCTAACTTTACAAAGAGTCGTAAAAAATCTGTTGGTAGCCAAATAAATCCAATCCTTTTAAAGGATTGGATTTATTAAAAATAATTATTAATTTTTTAAAGATTTATTTATTCATGTTTTTTATAATTATTAACTAAACGCTTCCTGAACTTCCTGTATAGCCTATCTTTCATCCCCAGATTCTCCACAGTCAAAAATGTTTCTACATCATACCAAGGAATATCAATATCAAGTTTTTTATCAATCGCTAAAAGGGCTGTGTCTGAATATTCATTAACGAAAAGAAAGAGTTGCTCAGAAGGAAAATACATATAGCAATATAAAAATATCGTTGTCTCGGTTATATTTTCAAAATCCAAATTTTCTACTATACTACCCTCTTCCTGTGTAAAGTCTATTACTTCCTTTAAATTAAAGATAGTTTTGCTCTTTTGTAAAAATTTATCTTCTTTCAAAATTTCACTAATATATGCTTTCTCATCCTGTGTAATTTCCACAATTTGTTTAATCATATGGATGAATTCTTTCGTATCCATATAAATAGCCTCTGGTTCTTCAAAATAAAAATTGTATTTTGAGGGATTAGAAAATATTTGTTTCGGTAAATTTTTTTCTAAATCGATAAGTTTTTTTATGCGCTTTTCAACCTCAGCTCCCGTTAAATTTTGCTTAAAATCTATCATCCTCATTCATCCCTTCTAACACTGATTCTGCTTTTTCTTTATTTGTTTGATTGACACAGCTTACTAGTAAAAAAAAGGAATTGACCCGTTTTCAGCGAATCAGTTCCTTTTGTTATTGTTGAAATGAAGTAAACGATGCCGCTTTTTCTTTTAGAATATCTAGAAATACTAGTTGATTAGAAATAGCGCTACCTTGTAATTGAACTTGATCTAATTTCTCCGTTGCAAGGGCGCAAAAAAGGCAAATTCATGTTAGTAAAATAACAAGTGCCAAAATCATTGCACCTATATTAGTCCGATGTCGTTCTTGGTAAGTTTTGATAATGTTTTTCCCTAATATTAATTAATCAGCGCAAAAATGATTCCTATAATAAAAAGACCAAATACAAAACCAACAATAGATTGCCAACTTCTTTGTTTCATTATGTCTCCTCCGTTTCTCTAGATGTATTGTGAAACTTTTTCAAGTCCTCTATAAAATATCATACAAAAAGCCCGAAATCAACGTGATTTTTGAAGGAATTTTTATTCTAGTAAAGCATTGGCATTCCAGTAATTACCAAAATTTGCTCTATACACAAAATCGACATGTTCTGATAATAGGTAAAAAGAAGACGAGACTCGACCTCTTTTGGCATTTTAATCTTCAAGTAAAACGTTGGAATAAGACTCTTCTTCACCTAACGGATAGTTATCTGAAATATTATCTAAAAACTCCCAGTCTTCATCACTTAACTTAGAAATAACCGCAGAATAATCATCTAAACGATTAATTTTTTTAGTCCATGTAGCAAATGCTTGTACTAGCTCTAGATTGGCTTTATCGTCCAATTTCGTATATGCCTCTATTAAAAGGTCCAACATGTCTGCATTAACATTAAAGTACGTTAATAGAAAACCATCCATCGGCACGTAATCTTCATAAATATATTGCGCGACAATTAATTTCTCACCGTGCGTTAACGGTTGGCCATCCTCATCTTTCTTTAAAAAACTTTGAGCTAATTCTGTGAATTCTTCGTATGTCATTTGTATAAACTCCTTTTTGAATTATGATTAAACTTGGCATAAAGTTTACTCTCTTTTAAGTTTCTCCAAAACAATTTCTGCTGCATCTTTCACTGATATTGGAATATCCCGCTCTAAAAGGTTCTTGGTACTAGATTTTATCATTTCTTTATTAGCTTGATTGATACAGTCTTCTAGAACCCTCAGACTCCTTATTATCGTCAAATGGTAGCTATCATCTAGTAGGGCAATAATATTGGAAAGCATTGCTTCATCACCCAGAAAATGCAAGGCTGAGTATATTCCTACTTTTGCAAAAGAGTCCGTTTCTTTATCTAACCGTTTTTCCAGTATTACCTTCGCTTCGTCAGTATCAATAAAGCCAATTGATTCAGCCGCAAAGCAACGTACATGAGGGTCATTTGCTTTCAAAGCTTTCTCTAAAAAAGGTAGGCTTTCTATTTTAGCCAAATTCCCTAAAATTTCAATAGCACACATTTGAACTAAATCGTCGTCATCTACCGTTCCTAATAACGCTGCTTGAAAAACTGCTTCACTATCAAAATAATATAAATACTCATAGGCAAATACGCGAGCATCATTGTCTTCATTATTTATACAATCTAATAAAATTCCCTCTAATTCTATCGGTGCTTTTTCAAGATTTAGCCCATCTATCAAATCCTCTGCCTTCCCATAATCAAACGGCTTTTGTTGAATGATTGTTTGGATTTCATCAAGAATATTTTTCGTTTCTTCAATCATATACTTATACCTCCCGATGGATTCTCACAATTAAAATTAGCCCCATCGTTGCTTCCATCTGCGTACAATCTTCTTCAGAAAACTTTCTTTTTCAAACTCTTCATCCGCTCTGCAATTTATAATATGTTTAAAATATCTCGAAAAATCCGAGTCAAAGTTAAAATTATCTTCCCCATACTGAATAAGTTGCTCTCTGTTCGCTCTTTTCCATTTCAAATAATCCTTTTCAGGTATACCAAAAGAAGTCAAAAAGACGTCATCCTGGTTATTTATTGCTACATTACGAAGCATTTCCTGGCCTTTCTCCTCAAGTTCCAAATAATTATCATTTTCTTCAAAAAAGATTGGGTTAATTAGCATGCAATAGCCCATTATCCATTCTACTTCTGTAATATTTTTCAACTCGCTAATGCCAAAATCAAACATACTTTTTAACTTATCGTCTTCCGTCTCATTTTCTTCCATTCCATACATATAGGCTATCATATCCCATCTAATATAAAACGCCCGTACAAAATAACGAATATTCTTCTTATCAGACATCCAGCTATTATAGCTATAATCTAATACCTCTTGAACCTTTTCTTCTATCTCCAGTTGGTCTAGTTCTTCCCATTCTAGGTTCATCATAACAGCCCTCTTTTCTGTGTATGCTTAGGACTTCGTTTATTCCGCCTCTTTTTCACAAATCCCTTAGCCCAACAATCCGACATAAACCCCGAGATAAGCATACATTCCAACTGAAAAAGTACATAGGACAACAGCACATATACCTTTAAATATCATACTTATCCTACTTCTTTTAATTAAATATAATCCTGCAATTATTACTAGGTTAATCAAAGCTGCAATTGAGATAGCCATGATAGGAAAACCTCCTTAATAAAATAAATATGACGTGATTACTGTTATACCAAGTAAGGTTAAAAAATATATTTCTATAATTCTTTTTGTCCGCTTTCTTATTTTTTTAACATCCATAATTTCTAGTGAGATAATGACAATAACAATTGTTTCTAATCCCAAAAACACAGTTACAATAATATCTGTGAGAAAATTATAAAAAAACATATGAATTAAAATGGAACTCATGAGAAATAATATTAAAAACAGTGGAAAGCTATTTTTTCTGATAAAAGCCAATAAGTATTCAACTCCAATCCTCTTAAAAGTTAGTGTTTTCTAGTTACTTTAATACTGAACAAAAGTCAAAACCAAATAAGTTACATAAGTAAATTTATTAACTACTGTTAGAACTTATACGCATATACCTATTAAAACTTCTGATTTTACTCGCTTACATCAATAGTTCATGAATATATTAACTAAAAGTAGTTCTACTTCAAATTTCTGTTTTTTTGCTAAATAACTATTAATAAATACTATTCTAATACAGAGTAAAGGTCATTTATAATATCCCCTTTTCTGCAGTATTTTCTAGTCAGCATCATTAACAATATCTACCAAATCTTCTATCTCTAAACCATAGTTATTTGGTTTGTCATTGTCTTCCAAACCATAAGCCAAAAACGCGGATGTAAGGATATCTATAATCGCATCGATACTCTCACGTTTAAGATGGTCTACTCCATTATTTTCAATTTCGTTAATGTATTCAGGATGCCGTGTTAACAGTGTATACAGCATTGCTCTTTGCCTTGTTTTCATGTCTTTACCATCTTTCCATTATGATAATTAGCTATCAGTTCTGCTAGAAATTTCTCCTCATCTTTCAGCCATGGACCCCATTCTTCTCCTGGATTCGCCGCGAACAACTCTACTTCTTTCCAATTTTCAAGCGGATTTTTGATGGAAAGAGATTTTTTAATTGCCAAAATACTAATTTCACTCTCTTTATCACCAAAAATAAAACAGTCGGAATTAAAGTACCAGTATAAATAATCAAAAGCCGTAAAATTCATTTTTTCTGTCTCGCTACACCATAAAATTTCACCATATTCCTTTTCCGTTATACCTGTACTTAATTCAGCATATGGAACTTCTATTTGTTTTATCTTTTTAAAAATAAATTTTCTTACAGTTTCATAATAATAATGTGGCGTAAACAACCTGACACTTTCTTGCTTAAGCAGTTGTCCAATTTTATTTAAGTCGTTTATGAAGTCATCGTCATAACAATGAAAGAAATCGGTAAAATAAAAATCATATAACTCCGGCTTTTTAAAAATTTGCTTTGGTAATTCCGTCTTATAGTCAACTAAGTACCCAATCTCATTTCTCAAATTTTCATTATGATCCTCAATCAATCGAGATTTTGCTCCTGTTCCTTGTACAGTATCCAGTAATTCTGTATTAGTAATTTGTTGAAAAAGCCGCACCAAATCTATCCCTTTTGAAAATATGCCTATCGCTCTAACATCAAGTATAGGGGCGATAATAGCCATGCCATCTTCTAATTCGATTTGTTTCCTACAATCTAATTCTATTTTTTGTTTAAATAAAAATAGCCTATTCAGGTATGGACTATAATATCCTTCTATAAACAAACGGAACATTTCTTGTTTAAGTTGTTGCGATTCACCCTGCAAGATAACCTTTTTATATCCACCTATTTCGTCTCCTTGCAATTCTGTATATGAAGAATCTTCATCATTCAAAAAATAAGCAGAAATCATATATTCGCCAAAAGCATCGCAAATATCTTCTACATCTTGCTCTAACGGTTTTTCCGGGTCTTTAAAATAATAAATATATATTTGGTCCGCTCCGTCAATTCCTATATCACTTCCATACTCGAGTGCATCTTCGGCTCTGACAATCTCTATTTGTTCTCTATTTAACATATGGTTCACCTTCTTTTTTTAGATAGACAATCAGCTAAAACGTTCAATATTGATCACTGTTTTTTATAAAAGTAAATCGCCTATCCGTATTGTAAAAAACACGCCCAAAGCAAACACGAACCAAAACCAAACTTTGCTCTTTTTCTGCTCTAAATTAAGACAGATTACTAAACAAATAATTACTAAAAATATATACATTGTTAATAGCAATTGAATAATCTCCTCTCTAAGTTGTAACTAGTTTTTATTTGTTCTTGATTTTCTAGTGTGGAAATGCTTTTTTCTAAAATGTAGACTACCTTTTTCTCTTAGCTGAAATACGATTTTAAATTTTTTTCAACTTTAGGTTATTATCCAGAACATAATAAGTCCTATTGAAGATAAAACTATGCCAAGCCATGCCCAAATATATGCAATTACTTTATTGCTTACTTTTCCTGCAATATAAAAACATAAACCGAATATTAGCATGCTTAATATAAGACAACTTAAACCAATTAGAATATTCATTTACTAGCTCCCCGCTGAATTCGTTGCGCTATATCATCTAAGAAAAATTTCTATAATTCTTTATTAATCCATTACTGAATCTCTTTTTAATTATTTCGACAGAGCAATACTCCTCAACCTCATCCCCCTTACCCTATATCTCTGCCAAAACAGATGGTAAAGGTGCCTTATTTCCCCAAAAACCTTTTATCTATAATACTTCAAAATACGAATTCCCCAATTTAAAACTGCTACATTATCTTTATCTTTTTCAATTTCTAACCGCTCAGAGAACGCTTGAATTACTTTTTCTTTTTCAAAATGTGCCCCTATATCTGTTAGTGTATTAATGGTTACAAATCGAGCTTCCTCATCTGTTGAATTCAGTAGTTCTATGAGCTTTTGTCTGTTATACTCCATGTCTGCATCTGTTTCACTTAATAAGTATAAGGTTAAATAGCCTCCTGATTTAACCACATCATTATTTTCATTTTCTAAATGTTTTTCCACATTCTCTATCAATTCATAAGAACTCATATCACCAATATTTAAAACTGCAAAATATCGAACCCAATGATCAGCATCGTTTAAATGTGCTAAAAGTATTGGCTCTGCTTGTTTCATCCAGTGATAGCCAACATACTCGAAACATTTTTCCTTAACAAAATTGGTATCTGTCATATGAGCCATTACTAATTTCTTGATGCGCTTATGGGGATTCGTTAGTAAAGCATCTATCGAAGCGGCTCTAATTTTCTCACTATTCGATTCTGATAAAGCCACTAGGGCATTTTCGACTGTTTTTCCTTTTGCGTATTTGCCTAGTTTTGGTATAATTTTTAGCATTTGAGCTTCTTCGGTAGTATGTTTTAATTTTTTGAGTAATTGTTTTGCATCCAATGGTTTTCTCCTTAATTACGTTTTAGTAGTTCATTTGAAAAATTATGCGGACCTATTTTTAATTTTTCATCTTCCTTAGTCGTTATAATTCGTATTAGATTTCGATCAAAAAAGCTATCAATAATTTACTAATTAAACAATCCCTTAATAGCATAGTACTCATATAATCCAAAAATCATAAAAACAATCAAAAAAACGGTCATTATATATGTATTTCTATATTTTTTAGGGGTATTATCTGAAAACACTTGGAAATAGATTAAGATTATTATATTTGTTTTAACAGAAAGATTAATAAATCAGGCATATTTAAGTTCTCCTTAGACTTTAATATAAAAAAAATGAACTTATAATAACTATTACAAACATACTTATACAAATAGTTTGAAGATAACCTTGAATTTTTTTATTTTTATTCATTTTTTTAATTAAATCTAATAACATAAATATATTTGCAAGCAGAATGAAAGCTAAACTAACCTCGATGATAGATTGAGCCCCTGGTAACTCCCATAAATAATACACAATCACCGTTACTACTAGCAAAAAGCATAAACTTAACTTAAAATATTTCCAAGATTTATTTTTTTTATTCACCTTATCTCCCTCCTACTTGTAATTCTTGCTATCACATACGATCTGCTCCAGTAATGCCAGAGTTTTCTTGATAGGAGAATAAATATTCGTCTTTTGGGATGCATGATTGGTTCTCGTCTAACATTATTTTCTCACTATAAAGGATTATTTATTTTTAATGCTATTTCTTTCCGATAGACTTTCTTCAAAGTTTAGAAAGCTGGACAATGTTGAATTCATTTTCACTTTCTAAAACCACTTCACTATATCCGGTGCTTAGTGAGGATGCCTCATCATATACTTTTTTATCTATAATGATTTCTTTCATAATTTCCATACTTTCATCTACTTTATAAATATGATTCTGGTATCTAGCGTAAAAGTTATCTCCCATGCTCAACAATCCGTCCACAGTATAATTTATTACGACTTTATTCTGAATTTTTTTCGAGGTTAAATCATAGTCTAAAGTGAAGTCATCATCATTTTCTTCATAACACAGTATCCGTATAATTTTATTATTACAGCTCATTGTATGTACATCAATGAGTGTTTCTAAAATGCTGTCATCCAAGAGCGCAGTAATTTCTCCTGTAAATATATCTATTTTAATGAGCCCTAATTGTGCTATGGGTAAATTCTCCTCACTCCCAAACATACCTTCTTCTGAATAAATAACATAAGCTGCATCATTTAAGACGAGAAAATCCGCCACACCTTCTCCCAATGGATATTTAAAATTTTTCCCTATACATGAGATCAATAAATAATCGTAAACACCATCATGACAAAAAATACAAACTTTCTCATCAGATAATTTAACTTTTTTAATTTTGAAATACCGTTTGGAAATTATTTCATCGTTTATTTTACATAAAATTTCTTCCCCAGAAAAAAGTTTCAAACAGTCTTTTTCTATTTGAAAATTAAGTACTTCTCCTCCAGTTTCTTTAAAAGCATAAATAGATTGTGCTTGTTTTTTTATTTTTAGCATAGTGTCTACCTCCTTCGTAAATGGGACTTATTTTACCACTTAGATGGGCCCCGGATTACTGTCTTTATTCATGCCTATCTTTCTTTTTCAGTTTTGAAAACAGCTTTTCTAAAATGCCTTTTTTTCGCATTTTTTCACCAAAATCCATTGTAACCATTTCCTTAAAATAATCTGAGAAAAGGGAGTCATAATTAAAGTTTGCTTGCAGGTAATTTGTCAGTTGTTCTCTGTTTTCACTTTCCCATTTCACAAATTCTTTTACACTCTTTCCTCCAGAAGCATAATAAGAATCTTTTAAAAATACATCTTCTGGATTAGCTAATGAAGCTTCGCGGAGATACTTATCTCCTTTTAGCTGGACATCATCGTAATTCTCTTCTCCCAATAATACGAATCTTCATTCCAAAATTCTTTTTCAGCAGAACTGTATTTAAATTCTACATACATTGTTCCTTCTAATTGATTTTTTCTTAAAAACAAGTCATTATCTATATTTTTCATAATTAATTTCCCGCCTCTAGGATTGTTTTATCATTTGAAAACACTTTCCTCATCCCATTAAAATCTGGTCTATTCAACAGCCTTACTCCTTTTAGCATATAAAATCTCTCAATTAAAATACGCTTTCAAGTTATCTTCTAAGTCCGTTTTAAAACCATTTTCAATCTTTTCTTTCAACTTTTCTTGAAATGCCATGAATATTAAAGAACGGTTCCCTTCATTCAACACGGCTATCAAATTATTCATAGCTCTATAACTAGCCGTCACATTGCTAGAATATAGGAGTTCAACAAGTTGATTCAAAGCGAAAATTTCATCAGATTCATTAGACAACATATAAATTCCGTATCTCTGGCCTACTTTTGCTAAATCATCTACTTCTACTTTGTTAACTTGAACAATATCCATTAATTGTTCCTTACAATTCATATCTCCCAAAGCTTCTGCTGCTGTACAGCGAACCCCAGCGTCTATGTGTCGAAGCAAATTCTTGATATAAGGAACAGCTTCCAAATACTCATACTCCGCTAGCAATTCTATGCAACTCATCACAACAATGTCTTCATCATTTAAATGTTCTATCGCTTTTTGAGCTATTTCTGTATCTTTAATTTCACACTTTGCTAAACTTTCAAAAGCAATACAACGAATCAGTGGACTTTCATCATCTATATATGATTTAAATAATTTTTCTAGTTGACCATTTGTTGGATATTCTTTCAATTCTTCTAAAATATTGCTCAATTCATCTACATCGGAAACACTATGAACTTTTCCAATCAAGTGGTGATAATTCATATCATTATGAACCATTTTATCCTCCTATGATATTCATTCATCTAAATTAAAAACCACATCGTTTAATTTAATTTTTTTACATTCTATAACATAGCTTATTTCATCTAACTCAAGAATTAGATTTCCTTCAGCAATAAAATCCGCTCGATCCTCTCCTATTTTAAAAGGAGGCATCACTACTTCAAGCGTCTCTAGCAGTAATAACGAACTTTCATCAGTGTCTAAATCAAATCTACTTTCTCCATAATTATGTTGAAAATAATAAGCCGTTACCCCCTCTATTTTTAATACTAGCGGGTGAATATCTTCATCATTTTCAGCAAATATAAACTCCAAACTTGCCTCGCGTAAATTCACATGCATTTCATGAAGCCTTTTTTCAGGGTATTTATACAACTCAGTTATTATCGCTTGATTTAAAATATTCATTTTCTTTTTCAATGACGTGTTTATCTCCTTAATAATTTTTCTTTTTTATTAATTTTTTCTATCTTTGGAAAATAATTTTCAATAAATAAAACTTGCTATAACATAATAAATATATATTCCTAAAGCGACTATACCTAATGTTGCTGATAGGATGGATAAAATTGTAGACTTTCCTTTACGTTTACTCCATAAAACTAATAAAAGCTCGATGCACAAAATAATTATTTGCACTACCAAAATCACATAAATATATGATTTCAGGGTTTCACTACTGCTTATGAAAATACCTGTTCCAACTATCATAATCCCCGCAAAAAGTATGCTTGCACCTACGATTTCCAAGATACCTTTAGTTTTTTCTGAGAGAAGCAGCGGAATGAAACAAATTGCAAATGTAATAAAATTTATTGATACATCGATAATAAATTCAATCATAATCGTTTCCCAATTCCCTCCTTTTATAGCGACAGTTTTTCAGTAAAAAACAAAAGTCAAAACCACATAAGTTATATAAGTAAATAAATTAAATATCGTTAGAATTAATACACATACACCTATTAAAACTTCCGATTTTCCGAATTTACTTAAATAATTCATGAATACATTTGCGAAAAGTATCACTATTTCAATTACTAATATAATGTACATATATGTGTGCAATTCCTCTACACCAGAAAGAATTAACCCCGTTCCGACTATCGCCAATCCAGCTATTGATAAGCTGCCAATCACTTTTCCCATTAATTGCTTCTCTTTTTTAATTGCATTTCCACCAACTAAGAAGCATACAAAAGCTATAATATTAATTAAAATATTTAAAATAAAATCCATTTTTCATTCAACTTTCTATATTGTTATTACGATTCTTTATTAACTTTTTAGTCTTAAATGCTCCAAACTTTAAATGCTCACTGAGATTGTTTTTGATTTCCCACTTTATCCCTCCTGAATCTATATCAGCTCTAAATTCGATTTTTCCATTGAATACGCCATTAACTCACTTGAATCTGATAAAACGACTAATAATGGGAAAATGGATAACAATTTGGCTCGTATATTTTCTATCCTTGGTATTTCGCTAAGCTCTAATTTATCTATCTGCTCAGAGATGTCGCAATCTTTTTCTACTAAAAAATACTGGTCATAACTAGATCCCTCTTCAAATCGTTCTTCATCCTCTTTATAAAAATGAATATATGTCTTTTTAAATCTAGTTTGTTTCACAAGGACTGATTTATCAGCATCTGCCTCAAAATTATGGGAAGTATGAAATTGATATATATCAAATTGAAGAATTAGCCGCTTCATTATTTTTTCAATATCTTCATGAATTTCTTCTAAATATTTACCTTGATTATCATAAGCACCCGCAGTAGTTATACCTTTTAAATGAATCATTTATCTATGTTTCTCCAATTCTTTTTTAGTTTGTTCGGTGGGATGGTGTATTCTTAGTAACATAAATTTGTCTCACATCGTCTACCGCTATAAAGCTAATTCATCAACTAAAAATTTCAAGTCTTTTGCATAGAAATTGACTTCTTCGCCTTCTAGAATCTGGTAAGTCATGATTGTATTTTGCACTAAAAAATATTCAATGTTTTCGCGTCTATTAAGGTCTGACACTCCGCTAAGTAATGCCTTTATATCTACTCCTTTAGTTACAATTATAAATTTGTTATATACCATCACTTCAGGGTTTTCCCTCATCGGCTCTGACTTAAAAATGTTTAGAAAACGCTTAGGCTTTAATGGGAATGCTAGCTCACTTCGCTTCTTTCTATCTACTGTATATTCATATATATCATATTTATCAAATAGTGGATTTACCACTGTTCTTATTTCAGACATAATACTAAAATACTCTTGTTCTTTTTCATCATATGAATCCATGGTAGTCATACCTATACTGTATATCATGTTGTCACTCCTCAATGTTTTTTCACTGCATTTTGCAATAGACTTTCTAAAATTTTTTATTCCTTGCATGGGTTAGAAAAGAATATAGAACCTATAAACAAACAATATTACATATGTAGGAAAGCAGACAAACACCGTTACCAATGTTATAACAAACTGTACTTTAAAAGCTTTTTCTTTAAGTTTAAAGCTAAGTATAAAAATAATTTGTTCTTAACTTCTATAGCGACTTTCATTCCTTAAATGCCCAACCGAGGGACTAGCATTATACAATAAACTATAAGGGCTAGCAGGAAAATAATGATAGCTATACTGTTAAGGACGATTTTATTGTTTTTCTTACGTCTCGTTTCATAGCCAAAAATTAATATAAGCAGAAAAACAAAATATATTATTATCACAAGTAACATATTATCCCCTAACCTTCTTAAAAGTAGATAGTTATTCCCGTAACCACAAATAAAGTTAACAATATTAATACTTGCATACACCTAGAAAAGAAGTTGTCTTTCTTAAAATCTATAATAACTATACACATTATAATTATGCTGATGAATTCCAAATCCATTATTAATTTCAAAATTGAATCCATTTCAATCTCCTAATTTGGTTATTTTCTTCTTTTTATTTTTGATGATTACCCATTTAAAATTAGTATAGATTTCTTTTCGAATTCTTAATCATACTTCACCTGACTAAAGCCCTCTTCCTCCATCTCAATAAGTTTCTTCCCACTATACGCTCCCGCCAAATATCCCTCAATCCAATGTTGACCATTTAGTCCATATGGATTATTAATATCTACGGCTTCTTTGTAATCAATTCGCATATAATTCCCATTATTTGGATGACCTACACTTTTATAATAGAACCGTTCATTAGGACGTAAGACTCCTCCGTTATCTACTTTAAGATATTCTAATTTAGCGAAATCCACTTGCCAATCAAAGGACAAGTTGGTTACTTTCTTCCACTCTTTGCGAATAATTCCCGTGTGACCTGAATCTGCAAACATAAAGATATTTTCTCTAGTTAATTTAGCTATTATTTTTTCAAGCTTCTCCGGTAATTTACTGAAATAATTAAAGAGCCCAAATACGGAGAAATCATCTTCCTCTTTATCATCTTCCAATTTTAGTATAGCTACATAGCCATATACTTTTACTTCTTCTAAATAAATTTCGTACACATCTCCCACCTGCATTTTCGGTCGGGTTGCTTTTTTTGTGCGGATGGAAACATTGGAAAGCATTTTCTCATCCCACCTGCGTTTATCTAGATTTAAGGCTTGTGTAATTCGTTCTTGAATAGTGGAAATTTTTTCAGCATCATCTAAATTGGAAATATCCTTTAGTAGGATTTCATGTAGCTTGATAAGTTCTTGATTCATCTTGATTTAACCTCCACATTGGTTCTCTTACTTTTAGAATAAGCCCTCCCTGTAAAAGTGGAGGGCTTATTCTTAGTTTATTTTTTTAGTTTGTTCATCAAATCTTGTTCTACACTGCCGCCGAAACGCAGGGCTAGAATATCTTCTTTCTTTATCCAACAAGTTCCATCTAATCGACCTTCGTCATCCACTAAAGTAATTTCTAATCCTTCATATTCGTTTTCAGCGATCATTCCAATTACTGGCGTCTCGTCGCCTATGATGTCAATAAAGATTATCTCTTTACTTTGGTATACATAATCAGCGGCAATTTCGAAAAGAGAATGCTTTTTGTTTGGTGCTTTCTCAAATAATCCTGAGCTGATTGGTTGATTAAGATGTTTTGCGAGTAGTTCAGCTGTTTTTAAATGCGCCGTGTCAATTTCTATTCGGTACACTAATTCTAATGGAAGAACAACATGTCCTTCTTCGTAACCGTCTGAGCGTCGCGAGCGGAACATAACATCACTCGCTGTAACTGCTTCAATGTAGCCCGCCTCGAAATATTCGTCTTCGCGTGACGCGTAGATGGCTACTAGTTTATTTGCTTCTTGGCATTTTAGTAATCTTTCGTACATGAATTTTGTGGACATTTTTGGTTCCTCCTGAGCTAATTTGTTTTTTACTTTTAATGAACACTCATTTAAAACTAGTATTGATTTCTTTTCGAGCTCTTAATCATACTTCACCTAACTCAAGCCCTCTTCCTCCATCTCCATAAGTTTCTTCCCACTAAACGCACCCACCATATAGTCCTCAATTACATGTTGACCAAATAATCCATATGGATTATTAATATTTACGGCTTCTTTGTAATCAATTCGCATATAATTTCCATTATTTGGATGCCCTACACTTTTAAAATAGTGCCGTTCATTAGGGCGTAAGATTCCTCCGTTTTCTACTTTAAGATATTCTAATTTAGAAAAATCCACTTGCCAATCAAAGGTTAAATTGGTTACTTTCTTCCACTCTTTGCGAATAATCCCTGAGTAACCTGAATCGGCAAACATAAAGATATTTTCTCTAGTTAGTTTAGCCATTAGTTTTTCAAGCTTCTCCGGTAACTTAGAGAAATAATTAAAGAGCCCAAATACGGAGAAATCCTCTTCCTCTTTATCATTGTCCAATTTTAGTATAGCTATATAGCCATATACGTTTACTTCTTCTAAATAAATTTCGTACACGTCTCCCTCTTGCATTTTTGGGCGGGTTGCTTTTTTTGTGCGGATGGAAACATTGGAAAGCATTTTCTCATCCCATCTGCGTTTATCTAGATTTAAGGCTTGTGTAATTCGTTCTTGAATGATGGAGATTTTTTCAGCATCATCTAAATTGGAAATATCCTTCAGTAGTATCTCATGTAGTTTGATAAGTTCTTTATTAATCATGATTTAGCCTCCGCAGTGGTTATTTTGCTTCTTGGCATTTTAGTGATCTTTTATGCATAATTTTTGTGGACATTTTCTGTAACGCACCAACTTATGTTTAGTAGAATGATTCTAAAAAAGCTATTGCTTCACTCCCCTTGCCAAATAAAGCTACTGCTGTCACATCGAAAACGGGTAATATGATAATTTGGTTATATTTCATTTGGATTTCTTTAGATATGTCCTGATTCTCTTCACTAGGCTGTAAAAGAAATAAACGATTTAGCTGTGTTGAACTTGAACCATATAAAAACAACTGAATCAACCATTTCTTCATATTGAAACTAGTATTTTTTAAATCCAAACGAAAAAATCCATCTTCTAAATTTTCTAAATCTGGTCTATCATCTACTTCAAAATCATCGAGCAAATAAATTGTACGCATTTGATTCCCGAATTCTTTACAAATACTATCTATTTCGTCTTCTTCATCAAACTCATAAATATATATTGCATCACAATCTACAATTCCTATCTCAGTTGAAAACTCTTTTATATAGTCTTCATCCATTTTTTTGAGCTTCATCGTCCCTATCACTTCCTTTTTCCCATATTTACAAGCATACCCATTCATCGCTTGGGTCTGAATCGCATGCTGTAAATATGCCTTGCTCTGGTTCATATACGCATCATCGAGTAATATTGTTCGATTTCCTTATCATACGTATATCCCGCGTGAACATTTTTGGTTCTTCCTTAGGGTTTCATAATCAATTAACTTTTAGCAAAAAACACTTTATTAAATTCTTTTAAAAAATTCAAATTATCTTTTTCAAGCCAAACGGACCATTCTTGAAAATGTTTGGTAAATTCCTCTTTAGCCATACTTTCTAAATGGGAAAATGCATTTTGTTCTGGAAAATCTTCCTCCAGAGCTAAAATAACGAAATTAAATTCATTAACAAAATATAGTCCCCAATTACTTGCATTAGAAAACAAACAAGCTTCATTGAAGGTTAAATAGAAGGTGTTCTTTTTATCCTCAGATTCGTTTTCTAAAATATCCATTTGCTCTATAATCTGTTTAGGATTAAGCGAAGTAGGAATCTCGGCTATAGTATAGTTTGAATTTTTTTCAGTTGCGCTGGTAAAGAACAAGTTTTTCACTTTGTTATTAGATGAAATTTGTAAAATCCATTCCCAACCTGTTTCTTCGTAAAAATAATCCATATCATAAACGAAAAAATTATGGAACTTAGTATTAAAAATATTTTCAGGTAGGGAATTATCTGAATTAAATACCTTAGCAAATTCTTTATTAAAGTTAGCATAGGTCTTCTTTTTCAGTGTCATTTTTTCCAATTAATTATCCCCTTTTCTTGAGTCAGGATTTTCCGAAAATTATCTAGTTGTTTTTCATTTAGTACTTTTCCATCTTTAAAGCCAAGAACTTCATCCTATTTCGTGTTATCAAATTAATTCTCACCAATATTTCAATGACCGAATTGCGTTTTTTAATGTAGTTATATTTTCTTCATCTGATTCAATTTGCAGGCGAGCATAAAAAGCATTAATTATTTGCTCTCTTTTGAGATGGTTTTTTAGATCTGCTAAATTATTAATCGTTACATATCGTGCTACTTCATCGGATGAATTTAGTAATTGGATTAGTTTTTGTTCATAACAATCCTTTTCAGCTTCCGTCTCACTTAATAAAACCAAGGTGGAGTAACATCCAGATTTCACCACGTCACTGGTTTCATTTTCTAAATGTTTTTCTACATCCTCTATTACGTCATAAGCCCCCAAATCACCAAGATTTAAAATTGCAAAATACCGAACCCAACGATCAGCGTCATTTAAATGTGCTAAAAGAATAAGCTCTGCTTGCTTCATCCTGTGATAACCCATATACTCGAAACACTTTGTTTTAATTTCATTTGTATCAGTCATATGAGCCATTACTAATTTCTTGATGCGTTTATGAGAATTAGTTAGTAAAGCGTCTATCGCAGCAGCTCGAATTTTCTCACTATTCGACTCCGATAAAGCAACTAGAGAATTTTCTATTGTTTTTCCTTTTGCGTATTTGCCTAGTTTTGGTATGATTTTTAGTATTTGAGCTTCATCTGGAGTATTTTTTAATGTTTGGAGTAATTGTTTCGCATCCAATGGGTTTCTCCTTCGTTATGTTTTAGTAGTTCATTTGAAATTATTTCTATTGCTGTGGTGTCTAAAACTGGTGGAATCACTATCATTTCAGCCTCTATTTCTATATTGTTTTCTAGGCTTTAATTCCTTTTTTCTTTATATAAAAATAGTTTACTTTCATCTGAGGTAGTGTCTCCTTCTAAAAATAAATAGAAATTATATACTCACAAAAAATAACACATATATCTTGTAGTTCTTGCTCTGAAATATGTTCTGGACTTTTGAAAAAATAAATATAATTTTGTTCTGCTTCAGTTATGCTAGAGTCATCTTAATAGGAGGGTAAATATTCGTCTCATGTAATGCATGAGTGATTTTTGTCTAACATTATTTTCTTCATACCTATAAATCAATAATCCTGATTAGCTTTTTAAAGAATAAGCCCTCCCTGTATAAGTGAAAGGCTTATTCTCAATTTTTTAGTTTGTTCATCAAATCTTGTTCTATGCTAGCACCGAAACCAATAGAGAAGATATTTGTTTTTTTATCCAGCGTTTTCCGTCTAATTGACCTTCATATTCGTTTGGCAATGAGCCTAACCACTTGTAGTATTTCGTTTCAAATGATGTCCATACCGACCAGCTCTTCATTTTTGAATACACAATCTGATACGATTTCGAATAGAAATTTTTGCTTGGTTGAGATGTTTAACGAGCAGTTCTGCGATGTTCAAATAGGTTGTATCAATTTCTATTCGATACACTGTTCCTAATGAAAAAAACATCCCCTCCCTCTTAACCATCAGAACGCCTTACGCTAAACATGATGTCGTTCGTGGTAATAGCTTCAATGTAACCAGCAAAAAAATCGTCTTTGCGTGATGAACAAGTGGCTACTTATTTAGTTGCTTCTTGACATTTTGAAGCAGTATTTCACAAAAACATTTTGCATCCAAGTTTATTTTTCATTAACCGCTATGACATAATAATTACTTGATTTTAGAATTCCACCTATAAGCCCTTATTCAATAAATAAAGCTCGCTACGACGTAATAAATATATACCCCCAACGCACCTATAGCTAATGTTGCTGATAGGATAGATAAAATTGTAGACTTTCCTTTACTTTTACTCCATAACACAAATATAAGGTCGATGCACAAAATAATTATTTGCACTACCAAAATCACATAAATATATGATTTCAGGGTATAACTATTGCTTATATAAATACCCGTTCCAACTATTATAAGCCCCGCAAAAAATATGCTTCCACCTATTTTTTCCAAGATACCTTTAGTTTTTTCTGAAAGATAAAAAGGTATGACACAAATTGCAAATGTAATAAAATTTATTAATATATGGATAATAAACTCAACCATGATTGTCTCCTATACTATAATATTCATAATGATTATCTCTCTCCTATACATAGTCCATCAAGATTAATTTTAGATTCGATAAACTAAAACCATTAACATTAGACTTCAAGCGCTAATTCTTCAATTAAAAATTTCAAATCTTTTGCATAGAAATTGATTACTTCGCCTTCTAGAATCTGGTAAGTCATAATTGTATTTTGCACTAAAAAATATTCAATGTTTTCACGTCTATTAAGGTCTGACACTCCGCTGAGTAATGTCTTTATATCTACTCCTTTAGTTACAATTATAAATTTGTTATATTCCATTATTCCAGGGTTTTCCCTCAGCGGCTCTGCCTTAAAAATATTTAGAAAACGCTTTGGCTTTAATGGGAATGCTAGATCACTTCGCTTCTTTCTATCTACTGTATATTCATATATATCATATTTATCAAATAGTGGATTTACCACCGTTCTTATTTCAGACATAATACTAAAATACTCTTGTTCTTTTTCATCATATGAATCCATGGTAGTCATACCTATACTGTATATCATTGTATCACTCCTAAACGATTATTTTTTTACGGTTTTTCGTTTGGCAACTCCTCCACGTTGCCATTTTCCATTGTACCTGGAATACTTGTTCCTTTGAATGTGCCAGCCATGTTCATTATGAGGTGTATGGAGTTCCACACTCCTATAAATTCTTCTACCAGTTTTTCTTTTCTTAGAATAAATTATTCCCCAGTATCCCTTATCGGTAGTACCTTCCCCTTTTATTTTTCCAACTTTATGAATTTTATATGGAACTTTTCCCCAAGCTTTTTTAGCAGTCTTACCTACCCATTTAGCACCTTTTTTAGCAGTTTTCCCTACCCATTTGGCGCCCTTTTTAGCAGTTTTCCCTACCCATTTAGCACCTTTTTTACCATATTTTGCAATAGGCTTTCTAAACTTATAAATAAACTTACCGGCAGTCATAGCAGCTGGAATGAGCCATGCCCAATTCCCATCCGGGTCAACCATCATCACTGGATTATTATTCGCATAATTATACCCATTCATCGTCTGCGGGTCGTCTTCATCGCCTGGGTCTGGATCATATGCGGTAAACACGCCTTGCTCTGGTTCGTAATAACGCGCCATCAAGTAATATTGTTCGATTTCCTTGTCATACGTATATCCCGCATATGCATAAGGATTCGCTTTGGCTTCTTCTGTAGAGGCAGTGTTTTTCAGCACATTTCCCCAAGCATCGTACGCATATTCTGCGACAATCTTACCTGCTTCATCCGTGAGTGCAATTACGTCGCCATGCGCATTATAGTGATAATAGAGGGTTTTGCCATTCATCTTCATTGCTAAACGAACATTATCATCCGAATAAACATACTGACGAACTACTTTTCCATCACCATTAGTTTCATACAGAACATCAATACTATCGCCGTCATAATGATAATTCGTCGTCACGCCATCGACTGTTTTCGACAAGCGACGGTTATCATCATCGTACGTATAACTTGTAAACGGCTCGCTCTCGCCTTTTTTCGTGATGCTGCTTAAACGGTCGCCGGTATCCCATGTATACGTGTACTTGCCATCGCTTGTACGGTTACCATTGGCGTCATACGTCAGAGCGTCTCCGTTCCACGAAACCAGTTGATTACCATCATTATAACTTGCGGCAATTGTTTTTGTCTCGCTTCCGCTGATTGCTACTTGTGTGCGGTTTCCGAAGCCATCGTATGTGTATGCTTTTACGGTTCCGTCTGGTAATGTTTCTTTGGTTAGTTGGTTGACTGCATCGTATTCGTAGGTTGTTTTTCCGTCTTGTTTGTTGTCGATGCTTGTGCGGTTGCTTGCTGCGTCATAGGTGTAGTTTTCGTCTAAAATTTGGGTGCCGCTTGCGCTACTAATAGCTGCGTTGGTGACTTTTTGCGTGCTATCGTAGGTGTAGTTGGCTGCGGTGCCGTTTCCTGCTGTGTAGACATTGATGTTTCCAAATTCGTCAAACTCGAAATAGGCGTTTTTGCTTCCGTCGTTTACGCGGGTATTCCGGTCTAAGTCGTTGTATGTGTAGCTTGTTTTTGCTGTGTAGTCGCCGTGGTTAATGGCTACTTCGCCGACTTTGTCTGTTTTTCCTTTGTTGTCTTTTGTTGGTTTGTCTTTGTATGTGTAGCTTACGTCGCCACCTCGTTCGGCTACTTTGGTGATTCGGTTGGCATCGTCGTAGGTTTTGTCGGTTACGATGCTGTTAATTTCGTCGGTTACTTTTGTTTGGTTGCCATTTGGATCGTATTGGAATTTAAAGGCTAGTTTATCATTCCATTTAATCCCGTCCATACGGTCAGCGGAATCGTATGTGCTTTCGGTTACGCGACCATTTGGCATGATTGCTTTTGTTTCATTACCGGCTGCATCGTATTCGTACTTGATTGTGCGATTGAGTGCGTCGGTAAATGCGGTGATTTTGTTATCTACGTCATATTCATAGATATTTTTTTGCGTTTTGCCAGATGCAGTGACATTTTTTTCGGTGGTGTTGCCATTGTCGTCGTACTTATAGGCTACGGATGTGCCGTTCGCTAGTTTGGTGTCTATAAGTGCGTTGTCTGCATCATAGGTTAAAGTTTTTTTGTTGCCTTTTTCGTCTGTTTCGGATGTTTTATTGCCGTAAATATCGTAAGTGAAGCTGATTTTGCGGCCTTCTTCGTCATAGCTAGCTGTTACATAGTTGCCGGAAGCGTCATATTCATTTTTTGTTAATACTTCGCCTTCTATGACACGTACATCGTCAAACCAAGCTTTTCCGGTTAAACCATTGCGGAACATGGTGTAAACTTTAATCATTTTGACTGGCTTGGTCGGTTTAACAACTACAGCACTTCGGTTCCAGTCGTTCGTTCCGAGTGGGAATTGACCTTGTACAGAAGAAGTTGTGCCATCTTGATAATATACTGTGCCCCATACCGAATAATCGTTCGACATCGTTGCAACAGAACCGTTTGCTTTGGCGTCTTCTGATTTGGATAGTGCGGAAATTGTTAATGCTTTGGCTTCTTTTTGATTTACGGATACATCTTGGACAATATGCGTGTAAGCTTCACTTGTCGCTTTTCGCTCGAAGTAAACGGCGCTATCACCGCTGTGGCTTTGATTATCGACTACTTTTGCTTGTGTCAACGCGGTATTGCCTGTACGCATCCAGCCAGTCGGAAGTGTTCCATTATGATTTTCAAAGCTGTTATTGACTACTGGGTTGTAACTGGAAGCAACACTGCCTTTTTCAAATTGAACATTATCGTACCAAATCGTTCCTTTTCCTTTATGTGGAGCTGGTTGTTCATTGTCCAAATAAAGCAAGACTTGGCGTGTGTTTTTAGATGTTTTAAAAGTTAGTTGGCGTTTTACCCAGTCACCATTCTTTTTGATGGATGTGGCGCGGTTGGATTGCCATACGCCGGCATCGGTAATATCTTTTGCATTCGCATCTTGTAAACGGCCAATGAGAAGTGCATCGGCGTTTGTCATTCCGGATGTTTTAATCCAGGCGCTAAATGTATACGTTGTTTCTGGTTCTACATCGACGCGTTGGGTAACGGATGAATAACCTTTTACAGTAGAACTTGCTTCACTCGTTAGTTTAACGGAACCGCTACCGCCGAGTGCTCCTGGCGCTGACTGTGTGTTATCGAATGTCATGCTACCTTTTGCATCAGATTGAATCAGTGTCCAGTTGGAAACTCCTGCTCCTTTTTCAAAGCCGCTGTTTTGAAGTAAGTTACCGCCGGAAGAAAGTTCGCCACTACCGCGAATTGGATTTCCATAGGTGTCATACTGTGTTACAGAGGATACTTGGGATTCTGTCGCAAGTGTTTCTGATACCGCATCTGCTCCGTCATAAGTAACGGTTGTTTTTCGTCCTTCTGTATCGGTTGAGCTCGTTACATCGTTATTATCATTGTAAGTGTATGATTCTGTTCCGTATGCATCTGTCGCTTTCGTAATATTACCATCTGCATCGTAAGCGTACGTTTCTTCTTGTCCCTTAGGATTTACTTCTTTTACTAGGTTATTTGATTCATACGTGTAAGTCGTTGTGAGTTTGAGACCATCTGCATCTACAATTTCTTTCTTTGGATTTCCAGCATCATTGTAGGAATAAATGGTTTTCTTCTTTTTCTCGTTTGTTAAAGTTGTTTGTTGTTCTGCTTTGTCATAAGAAAGTGTTGTTTTTTTGCCGACTGGATCGGTTATTTCTGTTAATTTTTCTTCTTCATAGGCAAAAGTTGTTTCGTATGGTTTTTCTTCTGTATGTTTTGGATCGTAAATCGAGGTTAATAAGCCATCTGTGTAGCCGTAGCGATATAATTTTCCGCGGGCTGTGGATGAACTGATTAGCTCTTGTTTGTCGTTATACGTGTAGCTGATTTTACGGTCTTCTGGTCCGACAAGTTCTTTTACTAGCTCGCCTTCATACGTGAGAGTAACGGTACGTCCGGAAGCGTCGCGCAAGCTTGTGAGTTTGCCGTCAGTATATTCGTATGTTAATTCGTTGCCTTTTGTATCTTTTTCGGATTTTAATCGTCCGTCAGCTAAAAAGCGTGTTTCTGACTTATCTTCTTCTATTTTCAAATAGCCATCTGCGTTTTTAGTAATCTCGGAGTAAATGCCTGGTGGTGCTTCGTATTTATCGCCTTTTTTAGTGAAACGATGGATTTTCTTGTCCGATTCCACCCAAACGATATTACCGTTTTCTTCTTCTACGAGTTTTTCTTCGAGCGTGCTTGTCCAGCCTTTACCGAAAATGCCAGTTGCATCATCTTGGCTATTAAACGTACGGTCGACATTAATGCTTGGACCGCGCCCTTCTAATTTGAAATCTGTTTCATGGAATAAAAAGTTTCCGTTTGTAGCGTTCACTTCGCCGCCACGAACTGGCACACTTGTCCAGTAATCAACCATTCCTAGTTGTTTATTGAGTGCCTCTGGAATAGATGGTGTGGCTGGTTCTGATTGCACGCTAGTTGTGTTATTTCCTGCTTTTTGATAAGCGATAACGCGGAACCAGTAGTTTTTGCGCTCTTTATAATTCCCGCCAGAATTGGTATATACTGGGGAAGGGTCTTTTGCGAGTTCTGCGCCTTTTCCGTCATGGTGTAGAGCGTATTTCCCTTCAGCAATTTCTTCTTTGGTTGGCCAAATACCTTTGTTTTGTGTCGTCCACTTTGTTTCTGCGCCGACATCGTATTCTTCGTAGGCTTTCCCATTAAAGACAAGTACTTTATAGCCATCTGCCATTGGGCTCTTTTCCCAGTTAAGTTCCACGTAACCTGTTTCTTTATGTGCCAAGTTAGAATACGCTTTTGCAACAGGAGCTTGTGGTTTTTCGATTGGCATGTAGGCGAATACTAAGTCGGAATTCGGACTTTCTCCACCCGGGAAAACGGCTTGTACTCTGAATAAATAGCGTGTTAAATTGCGAAGTCCAAAAGTACTTCCGGCTTGAAAGGCATTTTCATATTGCGCTCGCGGATCAAGAGCGAAGTCGGTTCCTTTGCCATCATGATGGAATTCAAATTCTCCTTTAGCAATTTCGTCATTTGTTGGGAAAATTTTCTTTCCTTTGGTACTCCAAGTGGTTGCTGTACTTTTTGTATTAAAATATTCGTATTTATATCCATTAGAAATAACAATATTATAACTAGTCGCACCAGGAACCGCTTTCCAAGATAAATCCATGTATCCTGTTCCAGTTCCAACACCGTTTGAACTTGTTTTTACGGTTGGTTTTTCTGGTTGTGCGTACGTATAATTCACTTCCAAATAGGGATAATTTTTATTGTTTTCACTTGCTACAACTTTTTTCCAATAGTTTTTGTTAATGTTAGTACCTAAGCGAAAACCGTTGTTCACTCGTGAGCCACTTGCCCATGCTTGGACAGTTTTGGTTACGTCTAAGTTCGCCCACTCACCACGACCAACGTTAACACTTCCTAATCTCGTTACAGGTGGCACTGTATTCCAAGTCACTTGCCACGGAGACCATTTTGCATTTGCCTCGTAATACCAAAGATCATTTTTAACCGTTGGGGACATATGCCAAATGTTATAGACTTTCAATGTTGCTTTAGAAATAGTCGCTTTATTTAAAGTAGATGTATCCATTTTTAAAAAAGCGGCATTATTTCCTGTTGAATTGTCCCATTTACCGAGTTTTAAAGTATAAGCATTTTGGCCAGAATCCCATAGTTTACTACCGATGTTTGTTTCGGTTGGTTTAGCCGAATTAATATTGGCATTATAAATTTTATCTAAACGAACAGATGGATCAATATAGACAGGGTACTCGCGAGCGGCATCATTTAGCCATTCTGTATCTACTTTTAGTTGTAGTTCATACACTGTTTTGGTCAGTTGTTTCACTTTAAAGGAAACATTTTCGGATTGTGCCGCTTCCCCGGTTTCAGTGCCGACATTGGAATCTGTCATGACCGGCTTTGGAAGCGTATACATTGTTTCGTCGGATTTATTTTTGAATAGCACATCGCCATTCTCCGCTAGTTCTAAATCTAGTTTTGTTTCAATTTGATAAACATACGTATCTACTTGATTTGGTTCCTGTAGTACTAAGTCTTCTTTAACTGATTGTGGAAAAGTTAAATGCCTTAGATCTGTTTTAGGAAATACGTTTTCATAAGTAACTTCATTTTCTTTGTAGGTCGCTGGTTGGTCTGTTACTGCTTGTTCATTCTCGCCTGTACGTGCTCCTTTTAAGCGAAAAGTAACTTCTGCGCCAGCTTTTGTTAGTTTCTGATATGCCCCGTCTTCCATTTTTTCTAAGAAGCCTAATTCTAATGGAGTTTGTTTTGGAACAATCATGTCAGAATCTGCTTCTTTCTCTACATTTGCATCAATGCGCTTCATATCCCCTTCAACTTCCATATTGATAGGATCCGCAAAGATTTGTTTAGTAAAGCTCCCGTCGTGGTTATCAAAAACCACTTCATTTTCTGTTCGTTCTTCTTTAACTTCTGTTGGTGCTTGTTCTCCCGCTTTCTTGTCTGGCGCATCCACTCCTACAGGTGAATCTTCCGCTAATGGTGCATAACCAGGCAATAGTGAAAAGAATAACATAAATGCTATCAAGCTCACTAGTACTTTTTTTGCTTTTGCATGTATTTTCATGTGTCAAGCTCTCCCTCTTTTAATGTAATTTCATTCGATGTCGATGCCTTACCTTTTATTTCTTTTTCTATCTCCCGTTATCTACCTCACTGCCCTCTCTTTCTAAAAAAGGACCAGTTTTAATTGAAATAAAACTGGTCCTTTTCTTAATATTACAAAATTATTATAGCATGTATTTTTCTTTTTTGGTGAACGGAATTGTAATTTTTTTACTTTTTATTTGAATTATTAATTTTCTTAATTATAATTAACGTTAAGTAGTAATAAATTTCAGTCGCGCTGTATCAATACAAATATCAACAATATTGTCGCATTCTATAAAGCATTTCCCGTCAGATTGAAAGTCTTCAGGCACAACGGTATTAAGCATCACCAAATTCTCTTCAATCGTTTCTATTGTCCCGAAAGACACTTTTGGTTTAGTTGTTCTAATTGTTTACGGTTCATTGGGTCATCTCCTTTTTAAGCGCTTTCAATTTAAGATACCATGTTTAATCCGCTCCTGCAATACCAAAAAAAGCCTTGAACGAATAATCAATCAGTTCAAGGCTTTTCTATTTACCATGGCTGGGTCGTTGGTCCGACTGTGAATTCGTTTACGTTGACGTCTTCGGGTTGGTCAATGGCATAGGCGACGATGCTGGCGATTCGATCTGGGGTGATGCCATATTGTTTGTAGAGACTCGTCATTCCTTGTTCGGTTTCTTTATCCGTGATTGTTTCTAGTAATTCCGTATTGATAGCTGCTGGATAAATGGTCGCTGTGCGGATATTGGTACCTTCTTGGGCTGACTCCATTCGTAATACTTCCATTAAATCGCGGACTGCCCATTTAGTCGCACCATAAACCGCACCGCCGGGATATGCTTTTAATCCTGCTACAGAAGAAGTAGCGATGATATGACCTGATTTTTGGGCGATGAAAGAAGGTAGAACAGCCGCAATTCCATTCAGTACGCCTTTAATATTAATATCAATCATTTGCTCCCATTCGTCTTCTTTTAAAGCGGATAATGGCGAGTTTGGCATGATTCCCGCATTTAAAAAGATTGCATCTACTTTTCCGTATCTTTCAATGGCTAATTCAACTAATTTCTTATTATCTTCGCGTTTTGTTACATCCGTTTTGGCAAAAATTGCTTCGCCTGAGCTCGCTTTAATGGTTTGAACAATTTTTTCCAGCTTTTCCACGCGACGAGCAGCAAGAACTAACTTCGCCCCTTTTTCGGCTAAAAGTATGGCTGTTGCTTCACCAATTCCGGATGATGCTCCGGTTATAATAATTACTTTATTTTTGATTGTCATTTGCTATCTCTCCTTATTCCTCGATAATTTTACGGATTTGTTTGGCTGGGCTTCCGGCGACGATGACGTTTGCTGGGACGTCTTTTGTGACGGTAGCATCCGCAGCAACGATGGCATTTTCGCCGATTGTTACACCTGACAATATCGTTGCGTTTGCACCAATCCAGGCGTTTTTCTTCACACAAATCGGTGCTACCCGCAGTCCACGTCTCTTTTTAGGGCTGACTAAATGGTTGACGGTCACAAGTCTTGCTCCTGGGCCAATTAAGACATTATCTTCAATCGTAATCCCACCCAAATCCACGAAAGTAACATTTAAATTGATAAAGATATTTTTACCAAAAGTAATGTGTTTCCCGAAGTCGCTGTAAAAAGGAAGTGAGACATCGACTGACGGATCGACTGGTTTTCCGGTGATGTCACTGAGATATTTGGTCACTTCTTTTTTTGTGTGGTACTTGGTGTTGAGTTCGATGATAAGTTGTTCATTGTTTTGCTTTACTTTGTGAATTTCGTCTAACAAATCCGACCCTTGGAGAATTTCTTGGTCGACTAGCCTTTTTTGTAAATCTTGTTCTATCATGCGCTTTCCCCCTCGAAAATCTTTTACTATTTAATTATAGCGAGAGAAGTTATAATTGAATAATACTTATAAAGCATATCCAACTATTCATTTTAGTTATAGGAAAGGGTGATTTTAATGGAGCTTCGTGTGTTGAATTATTTTTTAACTGTTGCGCGTGAAAAAACAATTAGTAAAGCGGCGGAAGTACTTCATCTTTCTCAACCAACGCTTTCTAAACAATTGAAGGAACTTGAGGAAGAACTAGGGGTAACTTTATTTATTCGTGGAAATCGGTCTATTACGTTGACGGAGGATGGGCTTTATTTAGCGAATCGTGGAAAAGAAATTTTGTCTTTAGTGGAGTTGACTACTTCGAATTTGCTGCAAAATGAGACGATTAGTGGAAAAATAATGATTGGTGCTGCTGAAACGAGAGGATTTGAATTTATCGGCAGCGTGTTACATGAACTGAGAGAGAAACATCCCGACATTACTTTTCAATTGCATAGCGGCAATGCGGATGATGTTTTAGAAAAAATTGAGCACGGTTTACTGGATTTTGGGTTGGTAATTAACCCTGTCGAAAAACTACAATATGAATATTTACCACTTACTATAGAAGATACTTGGGGGATTTTAGTCAATACAAAACATCCTTTAGCGGAAAAAGTGGTTGTAACTCCTAGTGATATTGATGCTAATCCGATTGTCGTTTCAAACCAGTCGTTCATTGATAATCAGCTAGCTAGTTGGCTTGGAGGGCATTTTGAACAATTGAATGTTATTGGGAGATATAACTTACTGTATAACGCTTCTTTGCTCGCTAAGGAGAACATCGCAAGTATTCTTTGCATTGACGGTATTATCAATACGGAAAATACTAACTTAAAGTTTATCCCTTTTTCGCCGCCTCTAACTGCTGGTATTAGTATTGTATGGAAAAAGAATCAAACTTTCTCCAGTGCTTCGAAGGAATTTTTACGATTAATACAAAAAACTTGCTCAAAATAAATGCTTTGAGCAAGTTTTCTTTTTATAAGTCTAATCGCAACGTAACAGCCCCGTATGCTGGAATCGTGTTGTTGTCATTTGCGACAACTTCTTCGATAGCATTCACATACTCAAACGACATATCCGAGAGTGCCAACTTTTGTGGTGTGTTAGTTGGGTTTTCCAGGCGGATGATGTATTTATCTGCTGTATAGTAGGACGGGTGACACGCTGAAACTAAGTATTCTTTCGGCAAATTCAACATACCTAACGTTTGCTTCGCGCCTAATCTTCGTTCTGTTTTCTGGATTTTGTTGTCCAAGCGATGTAAAAAGTGGTTGAACGGCTGGCGTTGATAAGACACGTTTGCTTGGTTGAACGCTTTTGTTCGTTCAGCTGTTTTATGTTCATCGAAAGCTTGGTCGCCAAGATAGATGGCAAGTGTGAATTGATGTTTGCCAAGTAACTGCGCACCTTCTGTTTCTATGAGCACATGACCTTTTTTCGTTGTGTCGCCTGATGCCCGGCCTGGTCGGTATGCTAAGTCAGGTTTTCCGAGTTGTCCGGTTGTTGCCAGTAGCGTCAGTGCTAAATCTTGATCCAACTGCTGGAATTCTTTAACCCCACGTGTGAAAACTGTACAACTAGCTGTTTCATTGGTTAATGTCACGCTTTGTTCCAGTGGTTCGATGTCGATTGGCATTTCGCTATACGTTTCTTGCCAATTCGCTGGTACAACTGGTTTTCTTGTGATATATCCGAATGGCAGTGAGGCGATGTTATGGTCTGTTTTCACACCTGTATTTACTTTTAAGCGTAGGCGGTGATTTTTAATTTGGTTATCTACTTCCACTTTAACATCCAGCAGTTCGCTACCTTTTTTCACCTCTAAAATGAGTTTGATTTGCAGGTCGCCGTGCCCTTCTTTCGTCAAACGATCAAGCGGGAAATCGCTTTTTCCTGTTAAAATTAAACGTTCGACTTCACTCGATTTCTCTGTATTTGCTGTGGAAAAAGTGAACAGCTCTGCAACATCCCCAGCTAGTGGTGAATAATCATACGTATCACCTGCATTCACGTCATCCTCTAGCGTAATGAAAGAAGTCAGGCGTTCGCCGTTTGGTTTTTCAAGAGCAATTTCGCCATTTTCAAAAGTGATTTTGTAGAAATCATTCGTGATTGCCACATCATTGGAAGCAATCATCGAATCCAGTTCGCGGTCATTTTCTTCAAAAGCAATCACGCGGTAACCAAGGCCTGGAAGTCCCACTTTGACACGCACTTGAAGCACATAGTAGCCAGGTTCTTCAATAAATCGATTTCCAGCTGGCGTTTCTTCTAGCACATTTTCGCGCGATGGAATGAACTCTTCTTGGACAATCGTTGCGTCCGGAAATGCTGGGAAATGGATGTTTTTATGCTCAGTTACCACTTGTATTTCTTTATATCCGTCAAAATCATGTAAATCCGTGTTAAAAACGATAATTTCGTTCGCCGCAAGTGACAAATCATCGGCAATTTTCTTCACAATCGTGTTTTCGATACTATCGCATAGTTCATCGGCTTCTTTCATCCGGTGCAAAATATCTTCGGCAACTGGATCAGAAACGCAGCCCGCCAAGCTATCGTGCGCTTGACCTTCTAAAAGTTTCTTCCACGTATGCATTAGTAACCGTTCGCTAATAGAAATTCCAGATGCTTTAGCAATAACAAGAAGTGGCTCAATACGTGTTAGCAGTTTTTGCTCGAGTGACGCGCTTTTTAGCTTAATATTCATTCGGCTGGAGCCAATGGTTTTATGCACTCGCGCAAGCACCGGACTTCTAAATTCGCCTCGATATTCTTCTAAATCTGGTAACTCTTTTACATATTGAATAAAATCTTGATAGGTGCTAAGTTGATAATCATGGCGTCCCATCTTGTTGATTTCTGCTAATTTCTCGGCAAAATTGCTAATAATATTCAGCTGATCGTTTCCAGATGGAATTAATACTTCGGTCGTTTTACTATATTTTTCGATAAAATCAATCGCTGGATCAAGGCGTCCATCCACATATGCGGACGTTGGTTCAAGAAGCATCCCTGTGCCGTATCCTTGTGGCATGTTAATCGCATAGATAGACGCATCTTCGCCAAGTCCTTGCCATTTAAAATACGGAGATGCAACATGTTCACCAAGATGAATTCCGCGCCAGAAAATCACATTATCAAAGCCAGCATGTTCAAGTAAAGTTGGCATTTGGGCATTAAAACCAAATGTATCTGGCAAATAACCGATTTTCATATAGTCGCCGTATTTTTTACTATCAAAAATCCCAATCATCGCATTGCGCAAAATCGACTCGCCGTGCGCAAAAAAGGCATCTGTTTGTGTAAACCACGGTCCAATGAAAATTTGTTTATCCGCAATTAATTGTTTAATATCCGCTAATTTTTCTGGGTACAGTGCGACATAATCATCTAAAATCGACAATTGCCCATCAAGTACAAAGTTTGCTTCTGGGTGCTTTTTTAATTCGTCAATTACTTCTGTAAAAAGTTGTTCACTTAGAACCAGTGCATCGGCCGAGGTGAAATACCACTCTCGGTCCCAATGCGTATGGTTCACAATATGTGCTTTAACCATAGTTACCTCCGTTTTTTAAGCTTCCCATTCTGCTTCGTCAATTTCGTCATCGTAACTTGAACCAGCCATTTCCTCACCAGCACTCGATTTACGTAAAGCGACTGACATACCTGCAACGATTAACGTTCCAACTGCAATTGCTAAAATATAAACTGGCCAATTTTCAACTGTGAACCAGCCATAAAAACCACTGATTGGAGCTTGGTTAATTGCGCCAAGACCCACAGCTAATGCGCCGCCGACAGCAGAACCAAGAACCGTAGCCGGAATAACTTTCAGTGGAGATTCTACTGCAAAAGGAATTGCCCCTTCACTAATCCCAACAAGTCCCATGATAAGAGAAGATTTTCCAGCTTCACGCATTTCTGCATTGTATTTACGTTTTGCGATTAATGTAGCTAAACCAAGTCCAAGTGGCGGGATGATGATTGCTACTTGTGCTGCTGTATTTGGTGCATAAATTCCACTTGTTAAAAGAGCCATCGCCGTTGTTACAGCTGCTTTGTTAACTGGTCCGCCTAAGTCAAAACCAACCATCGCGCCGATAATAGCCGCCATTAGAATTTGATTCGATCCAGACATACCATTTAGCCAATTTTCAAGAGCTGTATTTAAGTCAGCAAAAGGAATACCAACCACATAATTAATAATAAGAACGGTAATAAGTGTGCCAAAAACTGGTACTAAAAATACTGGTACAATTGAAGCCGCTGCTTTTGGTAATTTCACATATTTTTTAATTAAAAGACATGTGTAACCAGCGATTAAACCAGCTGCAAGTGCTCCGAGGAAACCAGCGCCAATATCACGTGCCAGTAAACCACCAACAAGACCAGGCGCCAGTGCTAATTTGTCCGAAATGGAATACCCGATAAATGCTGCAATAACCGGGAACATCATTCCAAGCGCCAAGCCACCAAAACCATCTAAACTATGCAGTAGTGAAATTAAGCTATTCGCACTATCTGCGTATTTTGCGTCCCAAATATCTGTAATTCCGAAAAACGAACCACCAACCCGCGCAATCGCCATAATAACGGCGCCTGCAATAACGAGCGGAATCATATATGAAATACCTGTTAAAACGTGTTTTTTCAGTTCACTCCCAATTTTTCTGAACATGGTAGATCCTCCTTATTTTTCGTCAATTAACGCAAGAGCTGCGTTGATTACTTTTTCCGCATCTTTAATTGGTGCGCTTACCGGAACTTCCAGCACGACTTTACCGTCAAAACGTTCTTTGTTACGCACTTTTGTATCCACTGCGAAAATAACTACTTCGCCAATATTTACATCTTTTTCGGTTAATTCATTTTCAATTCCTGTCGCACCTTGTGTTTCTACTTTAATAAGGTTGCCCATTTTTTTCGCGCCTTTTTTAAGAGCTTGTGCTGCCATATATGTGTGCGCCACTCCTGTCGCACATGCGGTTACTGCAATAATTTTACGTTTCATATCTCTACTACGCCTCCATTTAAAATTCGAATAACTTCTTCTTTATCTCGTGTATTTTTTAAACTTTCGACAATATCATCGTCCATTAGTTTCGTCGCAATTTCTGCAAGGATTTTTAAATGTCCGTCTGTTTTGTCGGAATCAGTAATCGCCAGTAAGAAAATCATGTTTACCGGTTCGTCATCCAGTGATTCCCATTCAATCATTTCTTTCGTTCTTGCAAAAACAATGGCCGATTTTGTGACACTTTCACTTTTTCCGTGTGGGATAGCAATGTTATTACCTATTCCAGTTGTTGAATGTGCTTCACGTTCCAAAACTGCTCGAACATAAGTCGCTTTATCCGCTAAAATACCACGTTCATCTAGCATTTCTGCCATTTCTTCAATTGCTGCTTCTTTGGTCGTCGCCTCTAAATCAAAGACGACTAATTCTTTTGTTAAAATATCTTTTACTTCCATTACATCCCATCCTTTAACAAATGCTCATAAATTTCTGCGGCACTTTTTAATTGTGTCAGCTTCTCAAGCCATTTTTTATTATCAATATATTTATAAAATTGTTCGTACATTGCGTCTAAATTAATGCCATTTTTTTCTGTCAAAGCGATAAAAAAGATTTTATCCACATCGACTAAGCCCCATTTCACTGGTTTTTTAAGTGTGGCAATAGCGATGTGCGATTCATTAATAAGTGCAGGATCTGCGTGCGGTGTCGCCATTTCTTCAAAAGAAGTGAACGATAACGCTTCTCTTTTTAGCGCACTTTCAACAATCCCTGATTTAGCAATACCAAGATCCACAAGCTTATCACCAATTTGCGCGATTGCGTCTTCCATCGTTGCAACATCTAGCTTTGCAAAAATAGTTTTCGGTTCAATCAAGTCAATAAATGGTTGGCTGCGTTTCTTTTTCTTGCGTCTCGTTCGTTCGATTTGACTTTCAACCTGTTGTAAATCTGCTTTACTCATCATTGGACTGACAACAATACTTGGAATATCTTCCAGTTCGAGATAAATCGTGCTGATGACTAAATCTACATCGACTTCGGTTTCCATTAACGCCTGAACGGATAATATTTTTTCAATCATAATCATTGGAAAATATTTTTTAATTCTCGCCGCAAGTAATCTTGATGAACCAAGCCCGGTACTGCATACAAGTACAACTCGAATTTGGTCGGGGAAAGAACGACTTCTTTCTTTGTATGCCTCAAAATGTAGCGCGATATACGCCGTTTCATCTTCGTTCACTTGCACATCGTACTTTTGTTCAAATTTAGCTTTAAAATATAGCGCTTCTTCAAACGCTT
Source organism: Listeria sp. Marseille-Q6474 (assembly GCF_946902005.1). Classification (NCBI taxonomy): domain Bacteria; kingdom Bacillati; phylum Bacillota; class Bacilli; order Caryophanales; family Listeriaceae; genus Listeria; species Listeria sp. Marseille-Q6474. The sequence goes on from NZ_CAMPPS010000001.1 coordinate 1,244,151, forward strand.
GGGGAAAGTTTTGCTTAATTTTGCTAAGGTACGGGTTTTTAAAATGCATACCAAGTTTTAAGCGGTTAATGGCGGATTTCATATGTGTCGTCAAGTCATCAAGTAAGCTCTTATCGTAATTTCCTTCCGCTAAACACGTGCTGACAAATTCTGCCACATCGTCTTCTTGTGGTCGAACACTTACAAGTAACTCATCATGCTGTTGGTTATATGCTGCTGTTAAATGCAACTGAATATAGCCAACTTCAAATGCTGGAATTTTAATATCCAAACGATTTTCTAGCATACTAACGAGGATTTCCGTATTGTTTCGCTGCGAATCAAATACATCTTTCATTGGGTCGCTCTCGACATTTTCGATATACTCTCCTGCTCGAATACGCTCTACAGCAATCGCAAGGTGAATGACAATCGATTGAAACGCATAATCAGTAAAAGCAAAATCATGACGCTCACTAAATTCTTGAACAATCGCAATGATTTCTTTCAAGCCCTCTTCTGGAAAAATTCCGGTGACATCGGCTTTAATCGTGTCAAAAGCTTGGAGGACCTTTTCGCCTTCTTGCTTTAAATACCAATTATTGCCCCAAAAATTATTAATAAATTTCGATGTTAAGGCGCGCTTTTCTCGTTCACTAATAAGGAGTTTCATACCCTTACTAGGTTTCTTATACAAAGTAATACCTTCTTTTTCCAGCATTTTCGTAACTTCAACCATGTTTTTCTCAATCGTGCTCCGACTTATATAAAGTTCGTCAGCCAGTTGATGAATTGTGATATAATCGTCTGCTTTAAGCAACTTACTGAAAATGTAGATAACCCGCTCTTCTTTAGTTGATGGGATTTGGCTGACTTGGTTATCTAGGAATCGGCTAACTTCGGCAAAAGCCTTGTTATCGCCCTCAATGTACACACCGATTTTTGGTTTACGGACAACTGTCATATCAAAATCCTTTAGAAAAACATCGATTTCCTTGAGTGAATTTGAGACAGTTTTTTCTGAAAGTCCAAGATGATTCGCGATAGTTCCAACACGTGTTTGACCTGTCTTCATTAGAAACTGAATGATATTTTTTTCGCGATTTGCAATCATTTTCGTTACCGCTTTCATTTTTAATTTTCCTTTCCCTACGCTTATTCTATTACAAAGACTCATCCCCAGAAAACTACGAAAATTACCGCATTGAATACCGTAATTTTGGGATATTGCTGTTCATTTTGGAGAATGGTAGATTTAAATTAGCACCACTAACCTAGAAAGGAAGCTTATTTTATGTCTATTTATCTTATTGCGTTACTCCCTGTTCTTGGGTGGGGATTTATGCCGATAATTGCGAACTTACGAAAAAGCACCCCCGAGGAACAACTACTGGGGACTTCGATTAGCGCGCTTTTATTTGCTTTCATTTTGTTCTGGATTTTATCACCAGAAATAACAGTTCTTTCTTTTATAGTGAGTTTTGTTTCGGGTATCTTTTGGAGTTTTGGCCAATTACTGCAGTTTAAAGGAATTGCGGCTTCTAGTGTCGCGAAGGCAATGCCGATTTCAAACGGAACTCAGCTAGTTGGCGCAACGCTTTTTGCTGTTCTCGTGTTTCGGGAATGGCAAACGGTTACGGCTGTTATCATCGGAGTTGTTGCAGTAATTTTAATCTTGATTGGGGTGGTAATGACCGGGTTTCAAAAACGCGGGAATCATATCACGGAGTCGGTTTCATTTCATGTCTACGGTATCGTTATTCTATCTTCTTTCTTTTTAACGCTTTACGTAGTGACAAACCAGCTTTTTGATGTCACTGGCTTTTCTATCATTTTACCACAAGCCATCGGGATGCTGACATGCGCCATTGGTATTAACTTAGCGAAAAAGACTGCTATTTCCCGAAAAAATGTTACATTTAACTTAATGACCGGATTATCGTGGTCAATCGCCAATCTAGGCATGTTCTTAGCGACTGCTGTACTCGGTGTCGCAACGAGCTTCTCGATATCACAAGCTTGCGTTATCGTCGCAACAATCGGCGGTATCCTCATTTTCAAACAGAAAAAAAGCCCGCTGGAATGGACTTTTATCCTTTCTGGCATACTGTTAATTATGGTGGGTGTTGTATTCCTTAGTTTATTGAAATAGAAAAAGCCAAAGACTGTAGAGCAATCATTTTGTCTACAGTCTTTTTTTTATTGCGTATTTTCAACAGATAGTTAATACTTTATAAGATGACTATCGCTATTTTAGGGATATAAATAAAATTTTTCCAAACCTAAATGATACTTGCTTCGTCTAATATTGCAGAAGAAGGTGAAACTTAAATGACTGAACTTGAAGAAATAGGAATTAATATTAATAGCATAGAAAATACCGAACAAATAATCAGCCAGTTAATGGATAACTACAGCGATGATGTACTGCATCTAGTTTTTTCTTATGTAAAGAATCGAACGACAGCGGAAGATTTAACGCAAGAGATATTTATTAAATGCTACGAAAAGCTAGGTCAGTTTAATAACAAGTCATCCATAAAAACGTGGCTATATCGAATTGCTATTAATCATTGCAAAGATTACTTGTGTAGTTGGCATTATCGCAAACTAAATTTCAGTGATAAAATTTGGGACTATCTCCCGTCCAAGTCAAAACACGTTGAGGAAGAAATTATCGCAAAAGACGTAGCAAACAGCTTAATGAGCGCGGTTATGGATTTACCCGTAAAGTACAGGGAAGTTATTTTCTTACATTACTACGAAGAACTCTCTTTAGCGAATATCAGCAAAATTACTGGTGTAAATAGCAATACATTGAAAACCAGGTTAAAACACGCCAGAGAATTATTAAAAACCAAGATGAAAAAGGAGGTATAATCATGGATGATCCATTCTATAATTTAAAGGATTCTATAAAAAAAGATTTTGAGGGTTTTTCTTTTTCCGAGGAGAGAAAAACTGCAGTAAAAGAAACAATCCGGAAGAAGCAATCTCACCTAGAACTTCACTACTGGAAAGAAGAAACGCTTAAAAACATTTTAGATTCACTGCACGATGAAGCAAAGCATGGCTATGAGATTTCCACCCAACTATTTCAAAAAAATGAACTTAGCTTCAAAAACAATGAAGGTCAGCTGTATACCCTTTTACATCTACTTGAAAATAAGAAAATCCTCTCATCAAAATGGATAGAAGATAAGAAATATTATTCCCTAACTGCGAAAGGGAAAAAATTTGTAGCTACTTTTGAACGAAGAGGCTCTAAGCAACATGGCTCACTGAAAAATTTAATAGAGGAGGCTTCTTTATGAGTTCTGCTAAATTTGAGGAATATTTAGGTAAAGTAATAGCTAAAGTAAAATCCAAGCAAGCTCACAGTATGATTAAAAAAGAGCTTAGTAATCACTTAGAAGAGCTAAGTCACTCCTTTCAAAAGAGAGGATTATCTATAGAGGATGCGAATAAGAAAGCCATCCAGGAAATGGGAGACCCCTCGACTGTTGGCAAAAACATGAATCAGCTTCATAAACCAAGAATGGATTGGCTCCTTATTGCGTTATTTATCCTACTTGCCGGTATTGGTTTTCTTCCACTGATGAGTGATGTAGTATCACCTAATTCTTTCTTTATAAAAAAACAAATCGTCTGGCTCGCCCTTGCGATTCTTGCTCTGATTGGATTTCTTTTCTTTGATTATAGGAAACTGAAAGATTTATGGATGTATTTTTATGGCGCTGCCTTAATCCTGTTTTTCACATCTTTTTTTGTTGGTACTACGCTTACTGGAGGAGGAATATGGCTTTCTTTCGGGGGTATTATGATTAATGGTCCAGCTATATGCTTATATTTATTCTTAATAGCGTGGGCTGGTATTTTCACCAAAGTTACTGACTTTAAAGGTTGGAAAAAACTAGTAGGTCTACTAATCCTATTTTGGCTCCCAGTTATTTTCTACATTATACTCAGCCAATTTGTATTTAGTATTATATACTTTTTGTGTGTATTAGTGATGTATATTTTTTATTATCGTCGTAACCAATTTGCCATTAAAGTAGTGCTTGGTAATTTGCTTGTAGGTGTTATTTTCATTAGTACGATGATTCTTAAATTCTCTAGTAGTTATCTCTCTGATAATCTCATATCTGTGAAAGCTATCCTTTCGCAGGCTGGTTGGTTCGGCAAGGGACTTCACAACAATCTGACAATCCCTGAAGCACACACAGATTTTGTCTTTCCATTCCTTGTCTACTCTTTTGGCTGGGTATTCGGAATTTTCCTTTGTCTACTACTGCTTGTATTTATATTGCGGATTTCATTAAACGCTTTTAAAACAAAGGATTTATTCGGCAGATTATTAACAATCGGAGGAGCTGTATTATTTACCGTTCCAGCTTTTTGGAATATTCTTATGGGGCTTGGAATAGTTCCAATCATGGTAGTACCCCTGCCGTTTATCAGTTATGGGGGAAGCATGTTACTAGTTTACGCTGCATTACTCGGTCTTATTCTGAACGTTTATCGCAGAAAAGATATTGTAGAATCTACACTGGTAAATTGATTTAGTATATAACCGTTACGAAACATCGGCACATTTACCACTCCCCCAAAAAGCCAAAGACCACTTCATGGTCTTTGGCTTTTTTCCATATAATCTTCTATAACTTGTAACACGCCCGCTTCCTTATTAGAAGGAGCCACATGTTTCGCAGTAGCAAGAACTTCCGGGCTACTTTCTTGCATCGCGTAACTGTGCGAAGTTAATCGCAACATTTCTATATCATTATTCGCATCGCCAAAAGCGAGTAAATCATCTGGCGCCACTTGCCATTCATTCAATAGTTGCTGAATCGCGTTCCCTTTCGTCACACCCGGAATAATAATATCAATACTCCCATGCCCACTCGACACAGCGCGAATTTCGCCAGCAAACGTTTGATTCAAATCTCCCACAATTTGCCCAGTTTTAGCCACTTCCACATCAAGCGCGAACTTAATAAACGTATCATCCGGAAGCACATCGAACGAATCCACCTCTTGCAACTCAAAATAATACTTTTTCGCAAATGCTTTAAAATCCGGATTGGGCGCTTTTAACAAATACGCACTCTTCACACCACAAAGAATCACTTGCAAATCCTGATATTCTTGAATCAACGTCTGCAAAATCTTTTGAACCAATCTTTCATCAAAACGATTCACACTAAGTAATTCCCCTTGATGAAAAATAACCGCACCATTTTCAGCGACGTAAAAAAGCTCCTCACCCTTCCCTGGAAAAAAAGATTTAAGCTGATAATATTGATTACCGCTCGCAACAATAAATTTAATCTCACGCTTCACTAATTCTGCATAAATCTTCTCAAATCTAGCGCGATCATATTCACCATTTCCATCTAAAAAAGTCCCATCCATATCTACAGAAATCGCTCTAATCATCCGTTTTAGCTCCTTTTAAAGTTGATTTTATTCCATTATAACAGAATTGCTTTTTTGCTTATAAAATATGTTATAATCGGAAATTCCGAAGTATCCGTTTCATATTTGTTTTCGCACTTGGTATAATAAGTTTTTTCGCACCACAAAAAAAATCAGCGAAAAATTTCGTTGACTTCACTTTACTATTTTGTTATTCTGGCACTAACAACAAGAAAGGAGCATAATTATGAGAAGCCTTGATGCAGTAGAAATACTCAGACGTGGCGAAACCATTGAGCGTTATAAAGAAGGCGGAAATTCGATGTTGCCTTTGATTAAATCGATGCAACCTGTTCGTTTAGAACCGATTGGCACGAGAGAACTCAAAGTAAATGACATTGTATTTTGCAAAGTTCGCGGCAGCTTTTTTACACATAAGATTAGTAAAATTCGCGGCAAACAATATCAAATTTCTAATAATCACAAACACGTGAATGGTTGGATTACACGTAATAGTATTTATGGCATTGTCACCAAAATTTGGTAAATGCTAGGCAACATGCAACGAAAAAGTTGGATGTTTTTTATTTTGCCTACAATCATACTTTTTTCCGGATGAATTCCAAAGCAATCATATATGCAAAACAGAAGATAAGAAAAATGATTGTCAAACTCGAAATGGAGATTTGTTCAATCCCATATAAATTCAGCACAATCAACACAATTGGTATCGTCAAAGCTAAAACGATAAGCGCATAATAAGAAAACGTTTTGCGATTGTTGACATATCTTTCATCTTTTTCTAGTTTATCTTTCTCATATTCTCGCTTTGATTTATTTTCAAATAAGAACATAGAAGTTAGTGTCCCAATTAAAGCCGCAATAATCATAACAATTGGCGTAACGATATCCCCAAATATTTTTTCCCCTTTAATAATTCCTAGAAGTGGAAACATATATATAATTGTTGCAACTACCGTAATACCTCGATTAATAATGTATCGTTTCATACTAATCCTCCTCTAGTTGAAAAATCTCCTCAATCGTTAAATGAAAATACCTCGCCATCTTCAAACTCAGCTCTAAACTAGGATTATACTTCCCTTTTTCAATGGCATGGATTGTTTGTCGCGAAACTTCTAATGCAAGAGCTAACTCATTTTGGCCAATAGCTCTTTCTTCTCGCAACTGCCTCACTTTATTACTAACTTTCAAAAAACCACCACCATGTAAAGATATGTTTACACTTAGTATAAAATAAAAATCCTCTTACGTAAAGGAAACTTAACATGAAATATAAAAAAATAGCTAAAATGATTACTCATCTTAGCTACTCTTCTTTTACTTCACCATTCTCGACTCTGTTTTATCGAAATATTGCTTACCAATCTGCAATTTCTCTCCATAAAGTTCGTTAATAGTTACAAATTCGAAGCCTTGACTTTTCAGTTGTTTCAACGTTTCATCTAAGCTCGCAGCAGTTGTTTTATGAATATCATGCATTAGCACAATCGCTCCGTCCGTTGCACCAGCAAGGACTCTTTGAGTGACTACTTTTGCGTTTTTATTTTTCCAATCTTCTGTATCAACAGACCACTGAATAATCGGAAGTCCAATTTCATCAGCAACCTTTTTGTTTACTGCGCCATAAGGAGGACGCATTGTCGTTGGAAAATAACCTGTTTGATCAAAAACAACTTTTTGGGTTTGTAGAATCTGGTTGTAAACTTCTTGTTCCGATAGTTTAGTTAACTGTGGATGATCCCATGAGTGACTACCAACTTGGTGCCCTTCATCTAATTCACGTTTTACTAAACCTGGATTTTGCACAACACTAGAGCCAAGTACAAAGAATGTCGCTTTTACATCATAGCGTTTCAATGTATCTAGTACGCCTGGTGTTACTGAAGCGCTTGGTCCATCATCAAAAGTAAGCGCAATACGTTTGTTTGTTTTTGCTTTTGGTATTTCTGGGACTTTTACGCTGCTTGGTAAGTAACGTTTATTCACAGAACTAGCAATGTCAGCAAGTTTTAGATTTACTTTTTTCGGTCCAGAAATCCCTGGTGCTTCAACTGGTACAATTAGTTCAGAGTTAGTAAGTTCAAAATCAGTTTGATCCCATTTCACTAAGCTCTTTATTCCTCCGAGTTTCCCAACATCTTTTAAAGGAATGTCCCCTGTTTTAATAAGTTCTTGCTCTGCTGCAGTCTTTAAGTTTAATTTTGTTTCGTCATTTTTTATTAACACATCCCCAAGTGTTAACAGAGCGCCTGTTTTGGCGTCAGTGACAATGTTTTTGCAAATATCTTTTTTGTCCTTAAGTACAAATTTAGTTTTACCTTCTTTTACGTACTCAGATTGGACAGCTTTGTAAGATACTACTTGCTCGGCCATTTTCTGCTTTTGATAAGTGTAAAAAATAATCCCTTGCTTATCTTTATCTCTGTTTAATTTCTTTATTTCTGCAGATTTAGCCTTTTCAATTTCTTTCTGGATAATTTCGTTGTCTTGTTTCGTGGAAGTTTTAGGAATATAAGAAATAATTTCTACTCCGTCCTCTTTCTTATCCAAGCGGCGAAAATTACCTCCATCTTGGTCTTTCATTAGTCTGTCCATCTGCATTATTACTTTGTTGCGCGACTTTGAAAATTGGTATTTTTGGAACCCTATGACACCAACAAAAACCACGGCAATAATGAGAATCGTAACTAGTGAAAATTTAATCCACCTTATTTTCACATTATGCACCTCACCTTTAGAAAAACCTTCCCCAGTTTTTCGTATAAAACAATTATACATGAAAAAAAACAAGTTTCTAGTTTTTGTACTAAAATAGGAAAATAGAACCAACAGAATCGTAACATTTGTTACAAAAAAGACACGGATAAAGTGGGAGCTTTTTTCCGTGTCCAATTTATAGTTACAGGATTACCCCTGAGAACTAGCATATTGTGAAATATTTCACTATTTATTCTACCGTAAAAAAACGTATTTCGCAAATATTAAATAACGTTTCTACGGCAGGTTATTATTTATCCTAAAGCTACGTCTAAAACCATCATAACTGCAAAACCAGCCATAGTTGCAGCCGTTGCTAAATCGGCTGAACCTTCCACTTGAGATTCAGGTATTAGCTCTTCCACAATCACGAAAATCATCGCTCCAGCCGCAAATGCAAGCGCAAATGGCAGGATAGGCGTAACAAAAACAACTAAAACAGCACCGATAACGGCAAAAATCGGCTCAACTACTGCAGATAACTGTCCGTACCAAAAGCTCTTCCCTCTTGATAAACCTTCCCCGCGTAATGGAATCGAAACAGCTGCTCCCTCTGGAAAATTTTGAATACCGATTCCAAGTGCTAATACAATAGCAGTAATAAGCGTTTCCGTATCACCAGTTATGACAGCCCCAAAAGCCACACCAACAGCCGCGCCTTCTGGAATATTATGAATCGTAATCGAAAGCACTAGCAAAATACTTTTTCGAAGTGATGTTTTGGGACCTTCTTTTGCTTGTTCGGGAAATCCAAAATGCAAGTGAGGAATAATGCGATCAATGACTCGTAAAAATATGCCACCGAGTAAAAAACCGACTAAAGCTGGCACAAAAGAAAATTTCCCTAAATCCTTGCTCATTTCGATCGCCGGTGCAAGAAGTGACCAAAAACTAGCTGCGAGCATAACACCAGCAGCAAATCCGAGCATTACATTGCCCCATTTTTTATTTAAATTTTTAAAGAAAAACACGAGTGAAGCTCCCGCTGCTGTACAAGCCCAGGTGAAGATTCCTGCTAGTAATGCTAAAAGTACCGGGTTTAGCGTCGATAAGTAACTTAACAATTCACTTTCTCCCTTTTCTATCTATATTATTTACCAGACCAACCTTGTTTAAATCCTCGAGTAAAGGCACGAGACTTGTTTACCCCAGTTTTTACAGCCCAAATCGAACCATAAATAGAAACTTTAGCTACAGTTCCTGCAATTTCTCCAGTTTTACGTGCAACTTTTTCTGTTTTAGCGCCAATCTCTGCGCCGATTTCTTCTATTGGTTTCGTCATCTTTAAGCACCTCCAAAACGCTTGTCTTTCCTTCATCATAAAGCAATCATCTGTATTATTCAAGAGGGTTCTTTTTTGCCATTTTTTATAGTATACTCCTGTTGAAAGCTTAAAAAAGGAGGATGATTGTTATTAAAAACAACTTAAAAGAACTTGGCCAACTTGCCTTTTATCTGATTCCAATTAGCTTATTACTAGCATTTATCGGTCCTGTTTTGGTTTTTTTTAATTTCAACAGCACCTTTTTTTCTAATATAATATGGATGAAATCTGTGACAATTTTTATGATTTCAATGCTTTTTATTGGAATTTTATGCAATGCCTTAGCAGAACGTACAAAAAAATAGTTTTTTTTACTTAAACACTCTTGTGCACAACCTCACATTATGCCTATAATAAATCGTTAGACAAAAAAGGGAGAGGGAGTTTTTTTATGACGGGATTTGGGACAATACTGTTTCTAGTAGGTATTGGTGTGTTGATTTATGGGCTTATAAGTTTTAGAAAGAAAAAATGGCCACGTAGAAAAACGCAAATTGTAATTATTAGTTCGATTTTAGCTATTTTTATTGGCTCTGCTATTGTGCCAAGCGAGAAAGAGGAAGCATCCACAGAGAAACCTAAGCAAGAAGAAAAAACAAAGAAAGTCACAGTTGAACCACTTTTAAAAGCAGAAAAGACCTTTAAAACAACGGATGACGGAGCTATTGTTGTCGAAGGAAAAACAAACCCTGGCGCTGAAGTAACGTTAGATTTTATTGATAATCCAGATGCAACTGCAACCGCAGACGAGGACGGAAAATTCAGCCTTCGTGTAAATGAACTTGACCGTGCCCAAGATGCTGTTCTTTCTATTACTATTGATGGAAAAACGAAAGAACAAACACTATCATTAGAAATGAGCCCCGGTTACACGAAAAAGCTTGCTGATAAAGCAGAAGCCGAGCGTGTTGCTGCTGAAAAAGCTGAGGCAGAGCGAGTAGAACGTGAACGAGTTGCCGCAGAAGAAAAACGAATTGCAGATGAAAAAGCAGCCGCTGAAAAAAGAGCTGCCGATGCAAAAGTCGCTGCCGAAAAAGCTGCCGCCGAAAAGAAAGCTGCTGAGGCAAAACGAGCTGAAGCAAAACGCTCTGCTCCGAAACCAGATACAAGTAATAAACAAGGTGAAATGGTTTATATCACTGCAACTGGTAAAAAATACCATTACGACCAAAACTGTCGCGGTTTAAACAATTCAAACGGCGAAACAGCTGTAACCATTGCAGAAGCTAAATCTAGAGGTTTATCATTATGTAAATTCGAACAATAAAAATAAAAGCAAAATTTCTTATTACGAGAAATTTTGCTTTTTTATATTTGTTTTTAATTGAAAAATAGCTAGATTCGTGGTAAATTTATAGAGATATAATCGCTCAAATGCACTTGTGTAAAGCAATCCCTACTTTAATTATATAACATAGTTACTTTACAGTCAAGAATTTATTTTTGCGAAAATTTGGGAGGGAACGAAATGACGTCATACGTATTGAAATTTCAGGAAACCAACAAATCAAATGAAGCCTTAGTTGGTGGCAAAGGAATGAATTTAAGCGAGTGCGCAAAGATTCAAGGCGTGCGCGTACCAGCCGGTTTTTCCGTTACGACCGAAGCATACAAAGAAACCGTAGCAGAAAACCATGAATTCAAGCAACTCCTGGAACAACTCACACTACAAGAAAGTGAAAACACAGCGGACATTCGTGAAATTAGCGCAAAGATTCGCACACTCATTCAAAATATCCCGATTGCTCCAGAAATCAGCGCTGAAATTGATGCTGCTATTATGAATATCGATGCAAACGCGGCATTTGCTGTTCGCTCTAGCGCTACCGCCGAAGACCTCCCTCATACTTCCTTTGCTGGGCAACATGATACTTATTTAAATATTATTGGTAGAGATGAAATACTGCGCCATATTAGTAAATGCTGGGCTTCTTTATTTACCGAGCGCGCTATTATTTACCGAAACGAAAACCATTTTGAACATAGCAAGGTGCATTTGGCTGTAGTTGTTCAAGAAATGATTTTTCCTGAAGCTTCTGGCATCCTATTCACCGCAGATCCAATCACGTCTAATCGAAAATCACTAGCTATTGATGCAAGTTTCGGCTTAGGTGAGGCTCTAGTTTCCGGTTTAGTGTCAGCAGATTCCTATACCATCCAAGAAAATACTATTACAAATAAAATCATTGCCACTAAAAAAATCGCCATATATGGGTTAAAAGAAGGCGGAACGGAAACGAGGCCACTGGAGCCATCCAAGCAAACAGCTCAAACATTAACCGATGAACAAATTTTAACTCTGGCTAAACTTGGAAGAACCATAGAAGCTCATTTTAATAAACCACAAGATATTGAATGGTGTTTGGCTGAGGGACAATTTTATATTGTTCAAAGTCGTCCGATTACTACACTTTATCCAGTTCCTGAGGTGGACGAGCCAGGAAATCGGGTCTATATATCTGTGGCTCATCAACAAATGATGACTGATGCAATGAAGCCACTTGGTCTTTCCTTTTATTTAATGACAACCCCTGCTTCGATGTATCCAGCTGGTGGAAGATTATTCGTGGATATTACCCAAAGCCTATCCTCCCCCACTTCAAGAGATATGATGGTAAATACACTTGGCGCGTCTGACCCATTAATTAAAGATGCTCTTTTAACAGTTATTAATAAAAAAGATTTCTTGCCACCATTACCAGTGGAAAACACACCCAATCATGCGACCGCACCAGGCAAACCACCTGTACGAAATGTTCCTGATCCCGATGTCGTTTTTGAATTAGTAAAAAATAGTGAAGCATCCATTAATCAACTTAATGAGACGATTAAAACGAAATCAGGTTCCGCCTTGTTTGATTTCATTGTAGAGGACCTTCTGGAGCTTAAAAGCGTTTTATTTAACCAGACAAGCATCGATGCAATTATGGCTGGTATGGACGCGTCTGCATGGTTAAACGAGCATATTAGCAAATGGCTTGGTGAAAAAAACGTAGCAGATACACTTTCTGAATCCGCACCCAATAATATTACTTCAAAGATGGGCTTAGAATTGTTAGATGTAGCCGACGCTATTCGACCGTATCCAGCTGTTAGAACCTATTTAGAACAAACTAAAAATCCGAATTTCTTAGCTGATTTAGCTTATTTAGAAGGTGGTAAAGAAGCAAAACATGCAATAGAAACCTATTTAGAAAAATACGGAATGCGCTGCGCCGGCGAAATCGACTTAACAAAAACGCGCTGGATCGAAAACCCGTTAGCGCTCGTTCCATTAATTTTGAGTAATATTAAAAATTTCGAACCAAATGCAAGTAAACACAAGTTCGAACAAGGCGAAAAAGAAGCGCGCGAAAAAGAACAAACCCTTTTAAAACAATTAGCAGAGCTTCCAGACGGGGCTGAAAAAGCGGCCGAAACAAAAACGAAAATCGATACTTTACGTAATTTCATCGGCTATCGCGAGTATCCAAAATACGGAATGATTAATCGTTACTTTATTTATAAGCGCGCGTTACTCCGAGCTGGCGAAGAGCTTGTGAGAAGTAGCGTTATCTCAGAAAAAGAAGATATTTATTTCCTTTATTTTGAGGAATTACGCGAAGTTGTTCGTACAAATAAAGCTGATTATCAACTGATTAATACTAGAAAAAGCGATTTTGCTTCTTATGAAAAATTGACGCCACCGCGGATTCTTACATCGGACGGCGAAATGATTAGCGGGCAATATCACCGCGAAAACCTTCCGGAAAATACGATTCTCGGTCTGCCTGTTTCATCGGGTGTGGTGGAAGGTCGGGCACGCGTTATTTTAAATATGGAAAAAGCTGATTTAGAAGATGGCGATATTTTAGTTACAGCTTTTACCGATCCAAGCTGGACTCCGGCGTTTGTTTCGATTAAAGGGCTTATCACCGAGGTTGGCGGGCTGATGACACATGGTGCAGTAATTGCTCGGGAATATGGTCTCCCTGCTGTTGTTGGTGTCGAAAATGCCACTAAAATTATACAGGATGGCGCACGTATTCGAATAAATGGAACAGAAGGATATATCGAACTCCTTGATTAAATAAAAAACATCAAGCCCCAAATACTGGGCTTGCTGTATTTCTAATTTGGCACAATTAAATCTGTATCAGGATCTTTGCTATCTTTCTGTGTTGATTTTATTTCCACGAATACTTTATGGGGTAAACAAACAATAGTGTCACCAGCTTTAGATTTCCAGCCCATTTTAACACCCACTTGGTCAGGGCTGTTATCTTCTTTGATGCGAATTCGCTCGCCGTCTACTTCCATCAAATTATATTGTGCGCCTTTTCCTTTAATCGTAAATTGCTCATTTCCTTTATGACCTGTTAGCGGAATTTCCCGAATTACTTTGCCATTTTGTGAAATGATTGCTACGACTTCATCGCCGGTATTTTTAGCCTCAGCAACGGAAAATAACAATAGTGGTAAAAACGAACCCAAAATCAGTGCAACGATAATTACAAAATCAAATGGGCGTACCATTTTCATATATTGGCGCATTTCTTCTCCTATCTAGCCGTTATGATTAGCATTAAAATCTAAACTAACCCCTGGCTCATCAAATGCAATTTCGGTCACATCGTAAGTAAGACGTTTAATATAATCAATTAGTGGATTTGATAAATCTTCCACATCTTTTGCTTCTAAGTCAGAAAATTGACCAAAAAAGTCTTTTAACTGGATAATACGGCTAATTCGACCGTCAATCCGGAAATTTTCAAGAACTAGTAAAAACGGAATCGTGATTTTAAAAATCTTACCTTTAGCCATTAATTCTACGTTTCCATCAACTGGTTCTACTTCATGGACTTCTAATTCAATTTTGTTTTCGAACGGTTGATTTTCTTCCATCGTTGTTTCAAAGTTGTATTTCTCTACGACAATTTTATTAGTTACAATATCCATAAATTCACCTCATCAATAATATGTATAACTGTATACTACATGATAAATAAGTTAGTGACAAATAGGTACTAACAAGTGATTTCTATTCGATTACCTTCTGGATCAAGAACTACACTTTCATAGTAGCCGTCTCCAGTTGTTCTCGCCTCACCAGCGACACTAAAACCAGCTTGTCTTATTTTTTCTGTTAGTTCATCCACGGCTTCTTTTGAGTCCGTTGCGATCGCAATATGTGCCCAGCCTAAACTTTCGCCGGTGTTTTTTCCAGCAACATCGATGCGGCTCATAATTTCCAGTCTTGCCCCACTTTTAAAAGAGAGAAAATAGGATTTGAAGCCTTTTGTTTTATTTTCGTATAACTCATTAGCTGTTGCACCAAAATAAGTCACATAAAATTGTTTCATTTTTTCCAAATCTTTTGTCCATAAAGCTACATGTTCTATTTTCATTTAAATTCCTCCTAATTATAAGAAAATGGCTGCTGATATCCAGTATACCACTGCCGCTAAGAGTCCAGCTAATGGTAACGTGATGAACCAGGTGACCACCATATTTTTACCTGTACGCCAGTTTACTTCTTTTTTATGATTAGCAGTTCCAACACCCATAATGGAGCTATCGATTACTTGCGTTGTACTCACTGGTAAATGGATTAAAGTAGCTGACATGATTACCGAAAGCGAACTTAAATCCGAAGCTACTCCTGTTACTGGTGTAATTTTCATAATCTTTGTTCCAACTGTTTTGATTATCCGGTAACCACCGACAGATGAACCAATCGCCATGGAAGCCGCACAGCTAACTTGAACCCAAAATGGAATTCCAGCTGATTCTTTTAAAAGTCCACTTGCAACTAAAGCTAGCGTGATAATCCCCATTGTTTTTTGGGCATCATTCGTTCCGTGAGAATATGCTTGAACGGCTGCAGTTCCAATTTGAATAAAACGAAAACGCCGATTCATTTTACCAAGTTTTTTATCATGAAAAAGGGTTTTAAACAGCGAATATATTAAATAGCCGACTGTAAAACCAATGATTGGCGAAATTATTAACGCGATAATAATCGTTGTAAATCCAGACCAATTAAGCACGCTAAAACTACTAGCAGAAGCAATAGAAGCACCTGCTATCGCACCAATAAGAGCGTGCGAGGAACTACTCGGCATCCCCACAAGCCAAGTCATCAAATTCCAAATCACCGCAGCAATTAAACCACATAAAACCACAAATTCTCCGTTATTTAATGAAAAAGGATCCACTATACTCTTTGTAAGCGACTCGGCTACTCCAGTAAAAGAAATCGCTCCTAAAAAGTTCATCACAGCAGCAATCCCAATCGCCACACGTGGTTTTAACGCTCTAGTGGAAATACTCGTAGCAACGGCATTGGCAATATCGTGAAACCCATTTATAAAATCAAACGCTAACCCCATTATAACGATAATAACCGTTATTAAAATAACCGTATCCATTCAACAATTCCCCTTGTCGAGATTCACTTTTTTATAGTCTATACCCCTTTTATGTAAATATAAAAAGAATCTGCTCCATATTTGGTAGCAGATTCTTACAGATGTTATTAAAATTCTTGCCAGTTGTCCATATCATATTGATATTCATTGTCATAATCGTAGTTATAATCGTTCATCATATTATGCATTCCACCATCATTTGCTACGAAAAATAGCAAGAAAATGCAGGCAATAATAACGATAAAGGTATTTACTACCGCTACACCAATTCCACTAATAAGTAGACCTAAGTTTTTTCTCATTACCTCGCCTTTTGTACGAACGATAAGATAAATAACTAGAATAATAATTACATTGATGAAAATCATTAATAGGCACCACAGAATCGCATTCATACCGCGTTGTTCTGCATCTTTATAAATCCAAATAGCTAATAGCACTTTTGCTGCGAGTCCTAGAAACATAGCAAAAATCAAAAATATTGGAAAGAAGACTGCTATTCCCATTTTATCCCCTCATTTTCTCTAAAATTTGTTTTGTATTCCTTTTTTGTAAGAGTTAAAATTCCTGCGATTAAAAATAGAATACCTTGTATTGAAAAAACTTGCAATCCTCCTAAAACGATAAAACAAACAGCAATTGTTTTTACTTTAGAGCTGTTATTTTTAATTTTAAAAGCTCCAATAAATCCAAAAACAGCTGATGCTACTGTAAAAATCACAGCAATAATAGAAAAGAAAGTAAATATCCAAGACATAATCATTTCTTCAGAACCACCATAAGTCGTTGGTGAACCCGATAAAACAATTGCGCTAAATCCAAAAACCAGTGCATATAATGCTGCTGCAAAAAAAGTGATGATACTAAAAGAAGCGCCTATTATAAGCAAAATAAATTCTGTTTGTCTATTCATTAAATCCTCCATCTGTATAATTATTCTCCTTACTAGTGTACCATGAAATCGCCTTTGACCAAATGGTAAAATCAAAAAGTTCACTAAAACTTCATCAAAAAAGCTACTTCCTTGATAAAAAGGAGGTAGCTTTTACTTTTTCTTTAAAATATCGTTCGCTAAACTAGTAAAATCCGTAAAACTTTTTAAAGCCGCAAGTTTTTCGCCGTACTCTTCGCGAACTAATTCCACAAGTAATTCATAAATATTGATTGCTTCTTCATAATCATTTTTACTAATACATAATAAAAAGACAGCGTGAACAGATTGTTTTTGATCCCATTTAATCGGATTATCTAAAATTCTGATGACGATTTTCGTCTCTTTAGCCATTAAGCCTAGAGGATGCGGGATGGCGATTCCAGTTCCGAGCACCGTTGAACCGAGCCGTTCCCTTTCTATTACAGAATTCAAAAACTCGTCGCCAACAATATTTTTACTTTTTAGTGACTCAACCATCTCTTCCAAAATCGCCGTCTTAGTAGTAAGCGTACTTCTTGCAAAAAACGCAGCGTCAAAGAAGGAAGATAAAAAGCCGCGATTAGGGTCTGTTTGCTCCTCGATAATCGCTCCAAGCATTTTTAATTCTTCGTTCGTTGGGATATTGCTGATTTTAATAACTGGTTTGTTTTTTTCTGGAATTCTGACGGTGGAAAGAATAATATCTTCTTCAATATGAATAAAACGATTATATTCTTGAATGGAAACAACTTTAGTAATATCTAAATTACTTACGGCTGATTTTACTTTCGCTTCGACAATTCGTGCAGTTCCAAATCCCGAACCACACACAATGAGCGCTGATTTATGGCGATAATAGGATATTTGATAGTTTCGTTCCAATGAAGCACCGATATGAAGCGCCAAATAAGCTAATTCATTTTGATTAATATCGTATGGATAATCTTTTTTTAGTGATTCCACTGCATCTAGCGTAATTTCGTAAGCCAGTGGGTAGTATCGTTTAATATGCTCGGTCATTGGATTTTTTACAGTCATATGATATTTCACGCGGTAAAGCATGGAATGAATGTGTGCGATCAAATCTTTTTTTAGCTGTAAATCATCTTGCAAACGATAAAAATATTGCGATTCAATCCGGTTTAACATCCCTTCAATATAGGCATAATCATCGAATTCGCTAATTTCTTTATCTTCCACATTCAAAATCCGTTTACTAGCAATTTGGAGAAGTAAATAGTTTTTGTCCCCTTCTGAGATTTCAATTTCAAAAAGAGAAGCTAGAATGCCAGCTAAATGATTTGCGATAGCGATTTCTTCTTCGCTAACATCCGTTAACTCAAATTGTTCTAAAGAATGCCCTAGTTCAATTCGCTCTACTAAAATCATCATATGTAAGAGCAAATTTTGAAGTGCTTCATCTGTAAAACGAATGTTGGTCGCAAAAAAATAATCCGTCACGGCTGACATTAACTTTTGCAACTTTTCTTTTTGTTTATGCCACTCAAAAAATGTTTCTAAGTAGGACTCTGGCGCTTTTTTCGAGGCAATAAGGGCCGTTAGCGTATAGCGCATTTTTTCTTCTTCCCCAACAATTTTCACGCCACTTCCTGGTTTTGAGACGAGCGTTAAATCATAAGATGCGATAACTGTTCGGACCTGTTTCATGTCATTAGAGATCGTTGCACGACTAGCAAAAAGGGTATCTGCCAAATCTTCTAATTTAATATAATCAGCGCTAGAAAGTAGTAAGAAAATCTCATATTTCACGCGTTCTTCCGGGTTATCCAAGTCAAAATAATCCGCATTTTTCGGTTTATTTTTGTCGGCCTGAAACGCTTCAAAGGCAGTGGGATCAAGGATTTCTATTTTATATCCCGCACCTCTAGTTAAGGTAATGGTTGCTCCGTTTGTTTCGAGGAATTCGGTTAATTTGGCTATGTCCGTTCGGATTGTTCGTTCTGAAATATGTAAATCTTGGCTGAGTTTCTGAGCTGACAGGTGGCTACCCGCATCAAGGAGCATGCCAAATAGTGTTTCTAAACGTTTATAAGCGAAATATCCCATCATAAGCAGCTCCTTTTTGAGGTAGTTAAACTTTACTTTTTAAATAAATATGTTTGCACTTTAGCGTGTGTTAAGGTTGTTTTTGTTTCAGCTTCATTGCTTTCATCCAAGTGAAGTTCTTTGCCTTGGAAAATTTCTGGGATGGCAATTTCTTTTTGTAAATAAGGGTTGAAAAAGCGGGTAATGAAGGCATCACTATCCTCGGCTTTTTTCACCGCGCTAATAATCGCCCCGTCTATCACTGGGAGTCCCAAGCTATACGTGCTGTCTAATGTTTTTTCTTCGTCGCGGTATACGTAAATCAACCGACCATTAAGAAAATCAGACATTTGGTAAACTGGTGGATTTGATAAGTATTCTTTTGCTTTTTTCGCAATGTTTGCTTCGTCAAAAGAGCTTTCAAATAAGGTTAGCGCAAATGTGGCGTTAATTTCGCCAAGTAATTGAGCATCAGGTGTTTCAACGATGGATTCACCGGAAGCGCGGCCAGGACGGTACAGTAAATCCGTTTTACCCATATGACTAAATGTGCGGAATAATGTTAGCGAAATCGTATCATAATTTTCACCAATGATTTCATATTCGCGCACGCCTTCTGTCATTACGGCAACCCCGTGCGATTCATCATGTAAACTTACGAAGCTTTGCATTGCTTCAATCGAAATGGGTGCTTCTTGCCATTCTTCCGCTTCCCATACGTCCATTTCTGGCAGTCGTACAGGACGGTTGATTGGGGCGAATAATTGGTCAGCTGTGGAAAATTTGCTAGCTATTTCAGTTGCGAAAGTGACGCATAAACGATGGCTCAGTACTTGGTTGATAACTTGCACATCAAAGCGAATAAGCTCTTCGTTTTTCCGTAAAGAAATTAACGTTTTGATTGTCATTTCTTTTGTTTTTTCACCATTTGCACGTTCTTCTAAATTATACGGTACATTTAACTTGAAGGAAATAGTTAAAGCTTGGTTAATACCCGATACACTCGCCTCTACGCTATCTATTATCGCTTCTTTAGATGAAATTAATAGATCTTTACGCGGCGGCGAATAATTGTAGGAATCTCCGTCATCACCATTTTCCACAAAAATCATTTGGTCTGTGTAAGTTCTGCCGGATTTCTTATCATGGATTGTTAATGAATTATTATCTGCTAACTGAATTTTGTAAAACTCATTTTCGATTTTTGTTTCAGCAGATTGTTTTGGTTGTTGTTCAGCTACTTCTTTTTCTAAATTAAAGTAGATTGTGTTATATCCAAGCGCTGGAATGCTGTTCACATCTACTAGCATCGTTGCTAAAAAGACTTTTTCTGGTAAATAAACTGGTTTGCTTGGGTTCAGATAAATATGTTGATTTAAGACATATTCCGTTAAGTCCTTTTTCTCTAGAATTGTGTATTCAAGCTCGTTTCCTCGCGTATCTTCTATGGTGAAATTGTCTTCTGGGATATACGCGGTCATTTTAATCACGCCACTTTTTTCGTATGGCAGTGGGTTGAAAACGGTAAATTGGAATGGTTGTTTTTGTGCGATTTTTTCGCTAATTAAACGCATGTTTAAATCGAGTAAATTGGTTGCTAAATCAGAAGCTAATTTATAGCGATGTTTAACGTCACGGTTAGTCGTGTCACTGTTACAGCCACCAATGCTATCGTGCGCAGCATTTTCAAACATCAATTTCCAAATTTCCGCGAGCTCATTATGTGGATAGCGATTTCCAAGTGAGTAGCTTATCGACAGAACCGGTTCTAGCACATTGCTTAAAAAGTTTTCGATTTCATTATTTGCTTGTTTTAAATCTGCCCGAGTGGAGAAAATCGATTTGTGCAGACGGCTATGTTTACCTTCTGTTAATTCCCCAGCAATCACTGGCAAATCAGTTACATCTTTTTCTAAATCAGCAAAAAATGTTTCTGGAGAAGCGATTTGGTATTCACGCGAATGATCTAATTCATTAAATTTCGCAACTAATTCTGGTAAGTTTTTTCTGACTGGCGCTTGGTCTAAGCCGTTCGGGAAGTATACGTTTGGCGTGGATGCTTTTTCTTCTAGAGCGCCAATTTGCTCATCCAAATACGTTTTTAGTTCTGTTTCATCTTCCGGAATGTTCGCTCCGTAGTAGTAGCCGAATGGGATTTGTTCTGCTAGCATTTCTGTTCCATCATCACCACGCCAGATAAATTCGGTTTGCTTCAAGCGATTATCAGCAACTCCGCGCCAAAATAGAAACTTTGAAATCCCAAATTCTTTATAAATTTGCGGCATATTCCCGCCTTGTCCGAATGCATCGGGGACATAGCCGACAGCCATACTATGTCCCATTTCGCGAGCGATTCTCGTTCCATACAGCAAGTTTCTAACGATTGATTCTTGTGAAATGACTAATTGGTCCGTTTGTGTATACCAAGGCCCTGTAATAAGCCGTTTTTCAGCAATAAGTTTTTCTAATCTAGTTTTATCTTCGGGGCAGTAGCGTAAATAATCTTCTATTAAAGAACTTTGGGCATCCATTAAGTAAAAATGGTAATCGGCTTTCGCTTCTAAAGTTTCAATCACTTCTTTTAAATGCTTCACTAAATAGATTGTCGAACGGCTTGAAGTGAAATACCATTCTCTATCCCAATGTGAATGCGGAATTACATGTACTTTCGTTTTAGCCATTTTAATTAAATCCTCCAACTATTATTTAATCTCTATTTCATCAAAACTAATATCAATATCATCTACAGCGTCGTCTGCAGCAGCTGTTTCTTCTTCGGTGAAATTCACGAATAAGTTAGCGCAGATTCCGATGATAAATGCACCAACCAAGCCACCAACTAAGTAAGCCCAGCCGTTACCAATGGTGAAGAAACCATACATTCCACCAATCGGCGGCATTTTCACATAAGCGCCAAGCCCCATTGTTACTGCACTACCAATCGCACAGGCAATCACATTTAGTGGAATTAATTTACCAGGGCTACGTAGTGTAAATGGAATCGCACCTTCTGTAACGCCAATCAGTCCCATAATTAGTGCACCATTTCCAGCTTCTTTGAATGTAGTAGAATAATTCTTTTTGCGTAAAAGTGTAGCGATTCCGTAGCCAAGTGGCGGAATACAAATTGCGACATTAATCATGATCGAAGGTAGGTAAATGCCACTCATAAATAGCGCATTCCCAGCCATCCAAGCAGCTTTGTTTACCGGTCCACCAAGATCAAATCCAATCATAGCTCCTAAAATAAGTGCGAGAATAATGACGTTTGTATCGTTTTTACACATTTCAGTTACCCAATCAAGTAACGTTTGGTTTAACCAACCAAGTGGTCCGCCGAGAATCAGTGACATCAGTATCCCCGTGGCACCAACTGTAATAAGTGGCAAAATAATTAGTGGTAAAGAACTAGCAGCTGGTCCAGTGATACGAACATGTTTTTTTACCCAGTTTGTTAACCAACCAGCGAAGAAACCAGCGACCACGGCACCTAAGAAACCAGCATTTGTACTAGTAGCAAGCACCCCGCCAACAAAACCAGCAGCAAGAGCCGGTTTTCCAGCGATCGAATAAGCAATATATCCCGCTAGTACTAAGTTAAGTAAGCCAATTGCCGCCCAACCTACATTTTGGAATAAGTAAACGTAATGATAAAATCCGCTTGCATCTGCGTAGGCATCTAGGTTTGTAACGCCACCAATAATTCCAATCAATTTTGCAACAGCTACAACAAGTGACCCTGCGATAATGACTGGTAGCGCATAGGATATACCCGACATTAAGTGGTCTTTTGCTTCGTTTAATTTCCCTTTCATGACTTAGTTAGCCTCCTTTTGTTTACGTGCTTCAATTGCTGCAACTACTTTACTTAACACCGCTTCCCCGTTCGCAACACATTGACCAATTTTCACACGAACGACTGGTTTTCCTTTGAAACGGTCTTCCCCGTCGATTACTTTATCCGCCGCGATGATAACTACATCTGCTGCGCTCACTTCGGCTGGCGTAATTTCATCGATAGTGCCCATTGCTCCTTGTTGCTCAATTTTGACATCGTGTCCTAATTTCACTCCGGCTTTTTCTAGTGCTTTGGCTGCCATTGGTGTATGCGCAAGCCCTGCAATACATGACGTAACTCCTACAACTTTCATATCAATTCTCCTTCCAAATTATCTTTCAAGTAATCCATTAGCTCATGTTCCGTTTGAATCGTTAAAATTTGTTCTTGAAACGCTTCTTCTAGTAAATTCACAGCCACACTTGATAAAATTTTCAAATGTTGCTGGCTTGCCTCGCTTGCTGGAACTAATATCGCAAAAATAGCTTGTGCTTTAAAGCCTTCTTTGGAATCCCAATCAATCGGTTCAACTAGGCGAATAAAAAGCAGTTTCGCTTCCGATATTGCCTCTGTTTTCGCATGTGGAATGGCGATTAATTGTTGTACTGCTGTCGCGTATTCTTTTTCGCGCGCCCATAAGTCACGTTCCACCTGAGCTGAATTTGTTGTGATACCGATTTCTTCTGCCTTGTCTGCAATAAAAGCTAGCACTTCTTCTTTTGTGCTTAGATGCTGATTTAAAAATAATTGTTCTTCCGATACTATCATTTCGTCACCCCGTATTTTTTCAATGCCTTGCTTACAATTACATTCTAATGAAACCGATTACTTTTTTGAACATAAGGAATTTCCAGTTAAAGTGGAAAAAGATTAATTGAAACAGAAAAAAGCCATAAACAAAGCGTTTCCAGCTTCATTTATGGTTTTTATAAAGGATTTATTTTTCGTTATTCAATGCTTTTTGGTATTTGGCAAATAGGGTTTCAAATGTGGCTTTGTTAAAATCGTACGTCTTTTTCTCCGCGCTTGCTTGTAGTTTTTTCAGGCAAATATGCCAACCAGACACATCTCTTGGGCTGTGCTCTGTAATTGCGGTCAGTTGTTCTGTAAAAACTAACTTTGTTTTGTTTCCCGCGATTTCGTTTAGTTCAAACGCTACTTCATCTTGATCCCACTGAAAGGCGATTTTTCGGTTAGGTTCAAATGCACGAATTGACATGGTTATTTTTTCTTCAGGAGTCATGATGAAAAGAAGATGTCCATTTGCGCCAAGCTCGCCTATCTCAAGCTCATTAAACCACTTTGCTAGCCCTTCGTTGGTTGTTAATAAGGAAAATACATCTGCTACTTGCGCATTTATTTCTAACCCAAATTCAACGAGCGTCGTACCATCATCACGTTTCCTAATCGATTCGTACATCTAAACCCCTCCTACTAATTTGCCTTTATTTTCGCATAGTTTTATTATTCTCGCAAAAAGTAGGATTTTCTTTATTGTTCTACTACAACTCTTTCATAAAATTCTTCCAAGTCAGCGTAACTAAGTTCTCTAAGTCGTTGTCGTTCTACATTGGTTACTAGACTAACGATTTCTACTAAAACCCATGTATCATCGACTTGTTGTTCTCTCTCCATAAAAACGCCCCCTATAGTTAATCTGCTCGTAACGCATCTATCGGCATTTTTTTCGAAGCTTTCTGCGCTGGCACTACACCAAACACAATTCCAATAAACATCGAAAATCCAACTGCTAAAAGAATCGTCGTAGCAGAAACATGCATGTCAAAACTAGATGCGGCTGTAACTATTTGCGCGGAAAAAATTCCGAGTAAAATACCGATACCTCCGCCTAACAAACTAAGCACAATCGCTTCAATCAAAAATTGCCTCAAAATAACCCCACTACCTGCACCGATTGCTTTTCTAATACCAATTTCTCGCGTTCGTTCTGAAACCGAGACGAGCATAATATTCATGATTCCAATCCCGCCAACGAGTAAAGAAATTCCAGCAATCGCGCCTAAACCAATGGTAAGCGTGCTAGTAATACTGTCAAATGTATCAAGTGCCTGTTGCTGATTGACAACCGTATACGCCTCTTTATTATTTGGAAAAAGTTGGCTTAGTTGCTGTTTTGTCCGCTTCACAACGTCCGGTACTTGTTCTGTATTTTTAGTTTGAATATAGTATAAATCTACAGAATCCGTTTTAAAAAGTCGTTCTGCGGAAGTGACCGGAATAAAAAGTTTCTTGTCCGCTGATCCGAATAAGCTCTCGCCTTTTTCTTTTAAAACGCCAATAACTAAATATCTAGCGCCGGCAATTTGGATATGTTTTCCTACTGGATTTTGATTTTTAAAATACGTTTTAGCAATTTCTGAACCGATGACAGTCACTTTTTGGGCAAATCGAACATCTACATTAGAACAAAATCGACCTGATGTAAGTTCTAAGTTTTTTATAGTCGCATAATCTTCATTTACTCCAGTTACTTGGCTACTCGCTGTCTTTACATTCGTTCTTACTTCTTTGGTCTTCATTACTTCCGGCGAACCAATTTCATCCTCATTCAAAAGGCCATTCGCTTCTTTATAGGTGAATTTCTCGTTTGGATTATCCGAATAAAAGCTAACAGATACCAGATTACTCCCCATATCTCCTAATTGGCTAGAAACATTTTTTGAAATCGCCTCGCCAATTGAAACAAGTAATATAACAGAAAAAACACCAATAATAATTCCAAGCATTGTTAAAAATGTTCGAAATTTGGCGGATAGTAGTTGTTTTAGAGCTAATTTAATACTTTGAAAAATATTCATAATTTGTTCCATTCACAGAGTTTGCCGTCTTTAATTTCTATTATTCGCTCTGCTTGTTGGGCGATTTCTTGATCGTGTGTAATCATAATTAATGTATTTCCTTCTCGGTGAATTTCTTTAAGCAACGACATTACTTCTTCTCCTGTTTTAGAATCAAGCGCGCCTGTTGGTTCATCTGCTAATATTATTTCCGGACTTCCTGCTATGGCTCGTGCTATCGCGATACGTTGCTGCTGACCTCCTGAAAGCTGGGCAGGTAGATGTTTCTTTTTATCTAATAATCCAACTCGTTCTAAACTTTTTAATACGACTCTTTTTCGAACAGCTTTACTTACACCTCGATATACAAGTGGCAATTCTACATTTTCAAAAGCAGTGAGTCGGGGCATTAAGTTAAATTGCTGGAAAATAAAACCGATTTTCCGATTTCTAATTTTAGAAATTTTTCGGTCTGATACGCGCATTAAATTCTTTTTATTGAGATAGTACTCACCAACCGTCGCCTTATCAAGAATTCCAAGGATATTCATTAAGGTAGATTTTCCAGAACCAGATGGGCCGATAATGGCTAAAAATTCACCTTCACTGATTTGAAGCGATATGTCGTCTAATGCTTTTATTGTGTTTTCTCCCATTTGGTAGGATTTTGAGATGTTAAATAGTTGAATCATGTCGCACTCTCCTCCATTTAAGGAATAATCACAGGTTGTCCTTCTGTAAGTCCTTTTACTACTTGGATAGATTTTGTATTATGTTTTCCTGTTTCAATCCAGATTTTCTTTTTTTGGTTATTTTCATCAACAATATAAACATAATTTTTGTCTTGTTTATCTGTGTGGACTGCTTCTATCGGGATTGTCAGAATCATTTTTTCTAATGCCACGAGCACGTCAGCACTTACTGACATATTTTCTTTCAAATCATCATCATTTTCCAAATCAATCGTAACTTTATATGATGTTACTGAGCCGTTTATGATGCCTTTTTCATCTATATCAGAAACTTTGCCTTTGTAAATCTTATTATTTACGGCTTCAACGTGGACATTCGCTGCTTGTTTTTCTTTTATTTGATTGATTTCTAGCTCGTCCACCATAATTTGTACTGCAAAATCTTTATAATCTGGCCATTCATTTACTGTTTTTACGATATGACCTTCTGCGGAAACATAGACGCTTAAGTCTGTTTTATTCGCTTCGACTGTTTTGTAATTAATTACTTGTGGTGTTTTTTTCTCATTTTCTTTTATAAAATAATAGCCTACTGATATAGCAACGATAATCAGCATGATAATCATCCAGCTTATTTTTTTCAATAGTTATAAACCTCTCTTTAAAAAGCAATTAAAATCATTGCGTTCATTATGTGTTGAAAACATTTTTTTAATTGTTCGTAATTCCATGATTTTAAAATTTCAATCATGTGCGCTAATTCTTCCGCAATTCGATCACTTGCAGAAACAATAATAAGTCTTACTTCTTTGGTTGCGTTGTCATTTATTTCATTCCATAAATCTTGAATTACTCTATTAAAGTAATCATTGTTCAACTTACCGATAAACGTGCTAATAAAATCTTCAAAAGCACCCCGCATTAACTCATATTCTCTATTTTTTTCATATTGAATTACTTTTTCTGCTATTTCTATGATGTCATCTACAACAATATAATCTTCCCGTAAAGCTAATTTTTCCGTGCTTTCATACACTAAAAGTTCGACCAATTTCATTCTCGAAAAAAACTCAGTAATTGTTACCTCTGTATTTTGGACGAAGGCACCACGATTATACTGATGAACTAAAAAACCAGAATGGCAAAGATTAATAATCGCCCTTCTAATTGGTGTTCTGCTCATGTTTAATTCTTGAGACAATTTC
Organism: Listeria sp. Marseille-Q6474; assembly: GCF_946902005.1. Taxonomy (NCBI): domain Bacteria; kingdom Bacillati; phylum Bacillota; class Bacilli; order Caryophanales; family Listeriaceae; genus Listeria; species Listeria sp. Marseille-Q6474. Next base: position 1,271,555 of record NZ_CAMPPS010000001.1, read on the forward strand.
GCTTCTACTACTCTGTACCCGGTAGGATACTCCCCTGTTGTAATTTTGTTCTTAATGTACTCAAAAGCAACATTCTCCAATCGATCACTTTTAGCAATTTTTGGCATAAATGACTCCCCTCTCTGTGTAAAGCTCTTTAAAAATAGCCCTTGATTGCCATTTTATCATCTAGTTAATGAAAAGAGTATCTGATTTCAGACCTAGCATACTCTTTTCATCAATGATAAATTATCTATTTGCTTTTTTGCGATAAGAGCTGATGCCAATGGTAGTTAAGCCTAGTCCTGCTAAGACTACCCATATCATCGAGCTATCACCAGTTTTTGGAATTTTGTTCACATTTACTTTAGTCGTTGATGGATCAACTGAAGCTCTTTCAAATTCTACAGGAGTTTTTGTTACTTCTGGATTGGATGGATCAGCTGGATTTGTCGGATCGCTTGGATTAACAATTAATTTTCCATCTTGAGTAACAGTCACTTTGATTGTAAGAGAGGCTGATAGATTACCGGAATCTGTAACTGTATAAGTTACTTGGTAAACGCCTTTTTCCGCATTGTTTACAGTGTCTTTTGTTACTTTAATTTTCGCTGTTAGATCGCCGTCTTCTTTATCCGTTGCAGTAACTTCTTTTAACGAATTAAATAGGTCACCAACTTTGATTGTTTGATCTTTTGCATCAATAACTGGAGCTGTGTTTGTTTTTGTTTCTACTGGAGTAACGGTTACTTTAACGCTTTTTGTAGTTGTAAGTTTGCTTGAGTTTGTCACACTATAGTCAACATCATACTCGCCGCTTTTCGTCGTATCCACTGTGTTTTTAGTTACTTTGACGCTTTTTGTAAGATCGCCATCTTTTTTATCCGTTGCAGTTACTTCCTTTAATGCATCAAAAGTTTCGTTTTGTTCGATTGTTTTATCTTCTGCATTAATAACTGGAGCTTCTGGTTGTTCTACGGGAGTTTCATTTGTTACTGATACGTTTTTCCAAATTATTGTTGCATCTGGAGTCGTTGGAATGACAGATCCTGCTCCTAAATAAGTACCAATATCTGCTTTTGTATCTTCTTTTACTGTAAATTCAAATGTATGTGTAAATACTTTATTTCCGTCATTTGCTACATCGACTACGTTATTTTGTGTAGTAGTCACATTGTTACTATCAAGTTCTACGCCAGATGAATTTGGTATAAATAGTCCTGCTTTTGCTGATTGACCTGTAACAGTATCAGTCGCTTGCATGTCAACATTTGCTTCATAAGCTACTGTATATTTATAACTTTTACCTTTTTCAAGTTGCACATCTTCATATCCAACAAAGTAAAAACCATTTCGTACGTCTTTATATGTCAAATTGCTCTCGGAAGTACTAGCCGCATCTGCAACCATACTTGGAATAAAGTTAATGACAACCATTGATAGAAGCGCAACTGTTGTAATTAACGCGATTATTTTTTTCATGGATAAAAATCCTCCTCATTTACATCTTTAATTACAAATAGGGTTAAGTCAGCCTTAACCCTATATTTCAACTTATTCTAATGGGTAATCAACCAAAGATTCCTTTGATTAAGTTGTTTAGTAATCCTGTTATTTCTGGGAAATTAAATGCCCCTGAAAGGTTAGTTAATAATTGTAAAAAGAAATTCATTTTTTAGTGGCCTCCTCTGCTGTTTTATTTTTTTGAAAATCAACCAAAGATTGCTTTCATTAGGTTGTTTAATAATCCTGTTATTTCTGGGAAATTAAGTGCTCCTGAGAAATTACCTAATAATTGTAGAAAGAAATTCAACTGTAGTTACCTCCTCCGCTGTTTTATTTTTTTGAAATCAACCAAAAATAACTTTAATTAAGTTGTTTAGGATTTCTGTTACGTCTGGGAAATTTAAAGCTCCAGAAAAGTTGCCTAATAGTTGTAAAAAGAAATTCAATGTTTTCACCTCGCAGTACTATGTAGTTGGAACTGTTATCCAATGTTAATTATAGCTGATAAAAACGCCATTTATAGCGCTTTCAAACCTTAAAAACATTGTGCTCCATATCGTATCCCAAGTTAATTTTTACTGTTGCTCAGAATCACTTATTAGGGGACAATTATCACAATAATGTTTATTTTTAGTTGTCAAGTGAGTCGCTTTTGACACATTTTCGCTATATTTTATTATTCATACTAGCCAAAGTTTAGTTGAGTTATAAATTTCATGAATGGCTTTACAATTTTAGTTCAAAATCAGACTTTTTTTCACAAAAAATACAATCCCAAACACAAAAAAACCTTAGAATAAGTTCTAAGATTGTTTTAAATCTAATTTATTTGTTGCTTTTTTCCACTTCTGAAAGGCTGGACAAAGCCGCATAACGTGAGATAATAGAAAAAAAGATTTTGTTAGGAGCGAAAATTAGTATGAAAAAAATCGGTTTTATAGGCGCGGGAAATATGGGTTCAGCAATGATTCGTGGTTTAGCAAAAGCTAACTTGGGGAAAGAAGAAGACATTCTTGTGTGTGGTAGAGATATGGAAAAATTAAAACCACTTAAAACTGAATTTAACGGAATTCAATTAACAACGGATACCGCTCAACTTGCAGAACAAGCAGATATTATCATTTTATCAGTTAAGCCTTATACTATTCCTGAAATTTTAACAGTAGTAAAAGATAAGATAACACCTGAAAAAATCGTTATTTCTGTAGCAGCAGGAGTCACAATTAAAGACTTAGAAGAATTGACGTCAAAAGAGACTAAGATTGTTCGCGTAATGCCAAATACTCCAGCGCTTGTCGGCGAAGCGATGTCCTCCATTTCGCCTAATAGTAATGTAACCGCAGAAGAAACCGCGCAAATCTCTACTATTTTTTCTAGTTTTGGAAAAGCCGAAGTTGTTGCTGAGAACTTGATGGATGCCGTAGTGGGCGTCAGTGGTTCGTCCCCAGCATATGTGTATATGTTTATCGAGGCGCTTGCTGATGGAGCTGTTTTGAAGGGTATGCCGCGAGATAAAGCTTATAAATTCGCAGCTCAAGCCGTTCTTGGTGCCGCAAAAATGGTATTAGAAACTGGCGAACACCCTGGAAAACTAAAAGATATGGTCACTTCTCCTGGTGGAACAACTATCGAAGCAGTTAAGTCACTGGAAGATACAGGTTTCCGTTCCGCTGTCATTAGTGCCGTTCAAGCCGCTGCTAACAAAAACAGTTCTATGTAGACTTTATAGATATTTGACGAAAAAGTATTTTTCCTCACCTTTTAATGGAAAATCTTTGATACGGCCAAGCTCTGTGAAACCACATTTTTTATAAAATTCCGGAGCTTGGTAACTGAATGTCGTTAGAGAGATATGGTGGCAATGATGTTCTCTACCATATCTTTCTATTTGTTCTATTAATGCTGTCCCTACCCCTGTTCCTTGCATTTTTTGATCCACTGAAAGCAGTGACACATGGAGTTCACCGTAACTCGTTTTAGCTGTTACGCCACCGACTACTTCTCCTTCGTGATTTATCGCCGCAAATCCAATAAAAACAGGTTCACTTTTAGGTATCGAATAGCCCATTCTTTCTTTATGATTCATCAGACCTTCGATTACTTTCGGTTCCAACTCTTCTAAAGGCATTTCTTTTATACTAAACTCCACTTATGATTCCTCCTTATTAATTACACAAAAAAGCATCACCTGAAAGTGACGCTTTGTAAAATTATTTTAAGTTTGCTACACGACCGTAACCAGCAATATATTTTTTCCAGTAGCCAGATTTGATAGTGTCGTATTTCACGCCGTTATTTTGTGCGTTAAGCATTTTTCCATTTCCTACATAAATCCCAACATGGGCAATCCCTTTGCCGTAATTAAAGAAAATTAAATCGCCGTTTTTTAGTTCGCTTGCTTTAATTTTTTTGGCGGAAGCATATTGCTGTTTAGCTGTACGAGGAATAGATTTTTTTATTCCTTTTGAATATACATATTGCGTATATCCAGAGCAATCAAAGCAGCTTGGACCAGTTGCGCCGATTTTATAACGCTTGCCAAGGTGTTTTCTTGCTTCATTATTTAATGCGGTAAAACTTTGTGTTGTTGCAACAGGTGCTTTGTATGTAGTGACACATTTACCTGAAACATATCCTACTTTACCGTTATATGTTGTTTTGTACCAGTTATTTTTTGTTTTGGCTGTAAAAGTAACCGTAGTACCCTTTTTGTAAAAACCGATGACTTTGCCGCTTGTATTGTCTGCTGTGCGAACATTTACATCAGCTGTTGTCGTCATCTTGTAAGTAGTTGCTGCTGATGCGCTATTTGTTGGTAAAAATAGTACTGAAAAAGAAATCATTAAAGCTATTAACGCAAAAAAAATCTTTCTTCTCGCTGCTATTATTTTCAATCCACGCACCCCTTTTTTATATACCCACAGCATATCAGGTGAATGTTACAGTTGTAATACAGCTATTTTAAAACTTAACTTTATTATGTAACAGTTTGGACACAGCAAAAAAACAAGCCCAAGAAACGAGTTCTTGAGCTTATTTCTATAGATGGTTTTTTCGTAAAGAGACTGGTTTATCAAGGATTTCTTTGGTAATTATTGCTTCCTGTAATCTCCCCCGTAATTTCCGAGCTTTTTTAGGGCGATGCGTGGAAGTTTTCATTATCTTTTTCCCTTTGGCCACGTCGGATTCCCGGCGAATTTCTCTTAACATTTTCTCTTGTGCGGCTTTTTGTTCCGCGATAACTTTATCTTGTTCTTTATTTTGTGTAAAAGTTCCTTGTGATACTTTTCGTTTCTCTGGTTTTTTAGTGGTTTGGTTATGATGTTGCGGTTTGTAGTTCGCACGCGACATTTGGCTTAGCTTGGATGGTTCTTTTTTTTCGCTGTCAGCTGCCTTGCCCGATTTACTAAGGAGATTTACAATAACGCCAATCACCCCAAGGATAACTAAAACACCTTCCCAGCCACTATTTAGAAAATCATTTAAATCCAATGAAAACACCTTCTTTCTTGCAAAAGATCAAGGTTTATTTTTCGTCTTCGTGTGCAATCGATTCGCGCATTGCTGTATCTGATTGTACATTTTCCATTTTGTAGTAATCCATTACGCCTAAGTTGCCTTCTTCTAAAGCGCGAGAAAGAGCACGTGGTACTTCTGCTTCTGCGGCTACTACGGCAGCTCTGTTTTCTTGTTCTAGGGCAATCGCTTCAGCTTTACGTTTCGATGCAGCTGCTTGAGCAACTTCCATGTCCGCGTTGGCTTTTTCGATGTCTAGTTTTGCTTTAATGTTGTCACCGATACGCATCTCAGCAATATCAATAGATAAAATTGTGTATGCAGTTCCGTCTCCAAGTCCTTGTTCTTGGACTTTTTTCGAAATGCTGTTTGGATTTTCAAGTACGTCTGTATGTTCTCTCGTTTCACCGACTGTAGATACTACGGCTTCACCGACACGCGCGATAACTGTATCTTCACCAGCACCACCGACGATACGTTCAATATTAGATTGTACGGTAATTTGTGTAATAACTTTTACTTCTACCCCATTTTGCGCCACACCAGTAAATTCAGGTGTACGGATAACTTTTGGTGTTACAGAAGTTTGTACTGCTTCAAGTACGTCACGTCCAGCAAGGTCAATGGCTGCTGCACGGCTGAAATCTAATTCAATATTTGCGCGGTGTGCGGCGATTAACGCATCAACTGTGTTATCCACGTCCCCACCTGCTAAATAGTGACTTTCAAGTTGGTTTACTTCTAAATCAAGTCCTGCTTTTACTGCTTTAATTAACGGTTTTACAACGCGAGAAGGTACAACCCGACGTAATCTCATCCCGATTAATGTTCCTAGTCCTACTGGGACACGTGCGGATAATGCGCTAATCCATAACCCCACTGGTACTAAAGTAAAAAAGACGATTAAAAAGATGATAATCAATACTGCGATAATAATTGGTCCAATCATTGTCATTTTTCTCCCTCCTGTATATCTTCATTAACTAGTACGTATCCAAAGTCGATACCTACTGCAATTATTGGTTTTCCAACTTCCAAATAACCTGTTTTCAAGCGAGCTTCATAGACTTCTCCGTCTATTCTGACACTACCAATCGGTTTAAGTGTCGTTTGTGCTACACCTTTTTTGCCCACTACTTTGTCTCGTAGCGCTTTCATTCTTTCTATTTCTTTGTCCTCTAAAACCCCCCGATGCACGAGTCCCCATGATTCTCCATAAACAAAGTCATCTTCTGTAAAATTATGCTTCAAACCAGTCACCTTCTTTAGGAACTTTTTTAAGTTTTTACTATCTCCTGTAATAACCATAACATGAAAGAAACTTTATGTAAAAAACTTTTAGCAATTATTCTGTAAATTTTTTCACTTTTAAAGAAAAATTTATAATAGGAAGAAAAAACGACAAAATGTTGCTATTATTTACTATTTAAATCCCAATCAATTGGCGTTCTATTATTCTCTTTTAAGAACTCATTGGTTTTGGAAAATGGTTTACTTCCGAAAAAGCCACGACTTGCGGCAAGGGGTGATGGATGTACTCCTTTAATCAGTAAATGTTTTGGATTAGTGATACCACTTGCAGCTTTTATAGCGTGATTCCCCCATAAAATAAAGACGAGCGGCTTATCGTAATTATTTAATTCTTCCAAAACGTGATCGGTAAATGTCGCCCAACCTAATTTTTTGTGGCTTCCGGCTTTCCCTTCCTCCACACTCCAGCTTGTGTTCATTAGTAAAACTCCCTGTTCCGCCCATTTAGCAAGATAACCGTGATTAGCTGGATCAATATCCAAGTCGCTTTTTAGTTCCTTGTAAATATTTCGAAGGCTTGGCGGGATTCGAACGTCTTTTTGCACAGAAAAACTTAAGCCATGTGCCTGACCTGGGCCATGATAAGGGTCTTGACCAAGGATGACAACTTTGACTTTATCATAAGGGCATAAGCGGAAACACGAAAACATATCTTCCTCTGATGGATAAACATTTCCTTCTTCTCTCGCTTCACTCACAGCTTTCATCAATTCTATAAAATAAGGCTGTTTGGCTTCTTGCTCTAAAAATTCATCCCAAGTTTTCACCATTTTGCTCTCTCCCGTCCTAGTAATTTGTCCCTCCATTATACTTTTCTCGGCAAGCCACTGTCAAAAGTAAATAAGAATAGCTTTCCGCGTGGTATAATTTTAAAAAAGAGCATTTAATGGGGTGAAATAATGACTGAACGGAAAGTTTCTTGGCTAGAATTATTTTTTGATTTAATATTTGTTACCGCGGTTGCTTCCACGACCCATCTTTTACTTAGTGTTGATAATCATCCCGATAAAACTGCTGTTTATTTTGGCGAATATTTACTGATGGTAACGCCGATGTTTTGGGCATGGGTGGGGCAGACGATGTTTTTCAACCGTTTTGGTGAAAAGATAAAATTACCTGAACTTTATATGTTGCCGCAAATGTTTTTCTTGATTTTGATGACGGCGAGCTTTGATTTAACTTTTTCAAATACGTACTATACTTTTTTAATTGGTTATTTAGGCATTCGATTTATTACGGTTATTCAGTATTTTGTTATTAGTAGACAGCTAAGTGGAAACGCGCGCAAGGTGGCGATTATACTCGGAAGTGTGTTTCTGCTTGGGGTTTTCACGACAGCTACTTCGGTTTTCTTTGATGGCTTTATTCGTTATTTAGTAATGTATCTAGGTATCGCAGTTGATATTATTTTACCGTTATTCTTAGCAAAAACATTACGGAAAGTTCCCGTTGATTTCCCGCATTTGGCAGAACGATTTGGTTTGTTCGTTATTATTACATTTGGTGAGAGTATCGTCGCGATTACTACCATTTTGGTGGGGCATACGCTTGATTTATATACTATCAGCTATACTTTTCTTGGCTTTTTAATTATCAGCACACTCTTCGTCTCTTACTTTCACAGCTTTGAAAAAATAATCGATCATCATAAAGAAACCCATGGGCAGTACTTAATTTATGGACATTTCTTTATTATTATTTCCATTATGCTACTTGCGGCGAATTTGCATTTATTGTTTGAGGATCATTTAGAAAAAAATGTGTTGCTTTTGATGTTATTTGGCTCTGTAGCACTATTTTTCATCTCAAAACAATTCGTTTTTATAACCCACAAAAAGGTGGAAGTGAGCTTTTCTTTTTGGAAAGATGTGCTTTTATTATTGCTTCTCGTTGGGTTGTTTTTCCTCAATCTTTATACAGATTTACCGTTATTTGTTAGTTTTGTAAGTATTTGGGTTTGTGCATTGATTGATCTTGGATTGCAGTTTCGGACTTCGCGACCTGCACGGATATAAAATAAAAAAAGGTGGGCATTTCGCTCACCTTTCTTCGTTCACATCTCGATGTCTTGTGTAATCCGTAAAAATAAACAGGCCCATTAAGAAGCTTATTAAACATACGATTGGACGGAAATAGAATCCAGAATAACTAGGGGTGAAAATCAGTCCAAAAACAAGTCCAAATAGCCATAAAATTAGTGCCATAAATATTAGAAAATCATTTCGATAAGCACAAATAATGAGGATTCCTGCTAAAATCATCGCAAGTGACATTAGATAGCCTGATGACGCCGCAAGATCTTCCGGTATCATAAACAAGTTATTTTTTTTGCTGTCAGGGCTTAGTAGTTCAGCAAGAGCACCAATAAAGCCTGCTTGGATTGACATAATTCCACAAAAAATACGCATTTTACACCACTCTTTTTAAAATACATTTTAGCTTAATTATTATGTCATAAAAAATCCAGATTTGCTACGCGACAAAGTAACTATAATTTACTTATACGCGCCAAAAACTACTATAATTAGCTTTATCTTGAATATTAAACTCGATTATTTTTGCTAGTAAATCAAAATCTACTGGTTTCTTCCATAAAATCCGGAAAATCCCTTTCGTATGACTATAACCAGCTTCTTTCAGTTCCGTTTCAAAACGATCAATTCCAGCTACTTCTGGGGAAACACTCATATGCTGTTTTGCAATTGAGAATCCAATGATGAACGTACCATTATTGGTGAACATTGGTGTATTCCATTTGATTTCTGGCTTTAGATTTGGAAAAGTTTCCGCCACCCAGGTTAAAACTTCTTGTGTTCGTGCGCGGTGTTCCGGGTTTTCAATCTCAGCTAGATATTCTGCAAAAGCTTCCATATTATTTCCTCCTAAAAAACATAATCTTACAGTTACTCTTATTATAAAGAAAAACTGCTGTGATGCAAAGTCTGGCTGCTAGATACAGCAAACAAAAACAAGCCTCTATGTCAGGCTTGTTTTTGTTTAGCTTAATATAGTCGGGCTTTTTTCAGGTTTATTTGTTTCGCTTCGTATGCTCGGGTGATGCTCTCTTTATTTGAAACTTCGGAAACGCCTACATTCCACCAGTTAAGGTAGCCTTCTGACATGGTTTTAGGCAACACTTTCATTTCGATTAAAGTTGTTTTGGTTTGTTTTTTGGCGTCTTCTAACGCGTTGACTAAGTCTTCTTTTGTGTTGGCTTTATAGACTTTTGCGCCGTATCCTTCTGCAATTTTGGCGTAATCGACTTGCATGATTTGGTTGTTGTTATCGCGGAATTCACAGAAGAAACTTTCACTACCATTTGCCATTTGAAGATTGTTGATACAGCCAAATCCGGAATTATCGAAGAGCATAATGTTAATTTTTTTTCCGTATTGTAAGGAAGTCAGCAGTTCAGAGTGGGACATGCAGAAACTGCCATCGCCGACGATAGAGTATACTTCTTGGTTATCGCTTGCGGCCATTTTTGCGCCTAGAGCACCGTTTATTTCGTAGCCCATGCAAGAGTAGCCATATTCTAGGTGATACGTGTTTGGTACAGCGGGATTCCACAGTCGTTGCAGGTCCCCCGGAAGTGAACCAGCTGAACAAACTACGATGCTATCTGGCGCCACGGTATCATTAATCGTAATTAGCGCTTCGGTTTGCGTGAATTCCGTCTGCAAGCTATCGGCATATTCATTTAAAGTTGCTTGATCAAATTGATTTTTGATTTCTGGAGCGAAATTATCACGATTGAATTTTGTATGTTGCAGACGCGTTCGTTCTTTTAGCCATTCTTTTTTGTACTTCGAAATCTTGTCGCCAAATTGGGTTTTGTATCCTTTTAAAAGTGGCATAAGTTCGTTTAGGGTTGCTTTAGCATCACCGACCACTTGGAAGGCATCTAGTTTGTATGTTTGCATTCGGCTGACGTTGATATTGATAAACTTAGTCGCTGGGTTGAAGGCCGTCTTGGAGCTCGTTGTGAAATCGGTATAACGCGTGCCAATTCCAATCACTAAATCGGCCTCGTGGATTATTTTGTTTGCTGCTAGCGTGCCTAGGATACCAGTGCCGCCCAGGTTGTTTTTGAAGCTAAACTCCACGGTAGATTTCCCAGCGTGCGTTTCAACGAGCGGAATGTCGTTTTGTTCGGAGAGGGCGATTAATTCTTTGCGGGCATCTGAATAGCGGGCGCCACCTCCGACGATAATAACCGGGGTCTGGCTAGCTTTGATAAGTTTCGCCGCCTCGGTTAGTTCGCGTTTTGTCGGAATTTGCCGATTAAGATAGTGGATTCTTTTTTGGAAAAACGTTACTGGGTAATCGAATGCTTCTCCTTCTGTGTCTTGCGCGATACAGATTGTTGCTGGACCGGCGCTCACTGGGTTGGTCATGACTTCAAAGGCGCGAAGGAGGGCGCTCATTAGTTGCTCTGGTCGCTGCACGCGGTCAAAATATTTTGAAACTGCTTGGAAGCCATCGTTGGTTGTGATTGCCGTGCTCGACTCATGCTCTAGTTGTTGCAAAACTGGGTCGGGCTGTCTGGTTGCGAATGTGTCGGCTGGCAAGAATAATACTGGTAAATTGTTCGCAAATGCGGTGCCAGCTGCTGTAATTAAATTAGCAGATCCTGGTCCAGCTGACGTGGAACACGCGTAGATGCGCTTGCGATTTTTTTGTTTTGCATAGGCGATTGCCGCGTGCGCCATGCCCTGCTCATTTTTTCCTTGGTAGACTTTTAAATGACCTGGATTTTCTTCCAAAGCCTGTCCAATCCCAACCACATTCCCGTGCCCAAACAATGTGAAAATCCCGTCCACAAACGGCGCAGATTCACCGTCCATCTCAATATACTGTTGATTTAAAAATTTCACCAAAGCTTGCGCAGTAGTTAGTCGAATTGTTTTTTCAGTCATCAAAATCCCTCCTAATCCGCGTTCGCAATAAGCGCTTTAATTTCATCGGCTGTTGGCATCGCATCGGAAGAACTGTGTTTGCTCACAACGATCGAAGCCGCCGCACTTCCGAATTTAAGTGCTGTTTCGATATTTTCACCGCTAAACAGTCCATATAAGAATGCAGATGCATAGGAATCCCCTGCGCCAAATGTTTTGAGTACTTTAGTTTTATAGGCTCGTGCTCGGAATGTTTCGCCTGCTTTTGTATACGCAAAAGACCCTTCTACACCGTGCTTAATCACGATAATTTCTGCTTTATGTTTAAAAAGATTGGCTGTCGTCACTTCATTATTACCACCAATTTGATTTTCCATCATATCAAATTCGTCACGCGTACCGATTATCACATCCGCTTGTTCCGCGACAAGTGAATAATAAACCGCTGTTTCTTCCGTATTTTTCCAAGTATAGGGGCGATAATCCAGTTCAAAAGCGACTATTACATCGTTTTTCTGAGCTAGGTGGACTGCTTTTAAAACGGCTTCCCGTGATGGACTTTGCGCTAAAGCTGTACCTGAAATGAGGAGCACCCGTGTTTCTTTTATGTAGTCTTCCGAAATCTCTTCCGGCGTCAAATATAAATCCGCTACATTTTCACGATACATCAAAATACTGCATTCTTCCGGGCTCTTAATTTCCGTAAACGCCAAACCAACTTTGCGCCCAGTCGTATCTTTCACCATTCCAGCCGTATTTATATCCAAATCGCGCATATATTTTTCAATAAACCTGCCATGTTGATCATCTGAAATTTTGCCGATAAAACCTACTTTTAAGCCGAGTTTCGCGGTTCCAATCGCAATATTAGCCGGGGAGCCACCCACATATTTAGAAAAAGTTATCGTTTCTTCCATTGGACGATTGTATTCGACCGCATTCAAATCAATGCACGCGCGTCCTACTGTGATTAAATCAAATTTTCGTTCGCTATGTTTGTTTAGATTCATGCTCCAAATCCTCCTCTTAGTCTCGCTCTAAAATCCATTCATGGTCCGGATCATTGTGAAATTTCCAAACCCGCTTCGGTCCTGCCATCACATTTAAATAGTAAGAATCATATCCGTCCGGAACCCCCACAGGATGATAGCCCTCTGGAACAATAACCGCATTCTGGTGCTCCACAGCCATTGTTTCATCAAGCGCACGATCATCCGTATAGACACGTTGAAAAATAAAACCTTGCTCCGGATTAATTTCATGATAATAACTTTCTTCTAAAAATGACTCCGCTGGCAAATTATCGCGGTCATGTTTATGCGGTGGATAACTCGAAAAATTTCCGCCATTCGTATACACTTCAACAACCAACAAACTACTCGCAACCTCACTCACATCTGGCAAAATATTATGTACCAGTCGTTTATTTTGATATTTACCGCGCTGCTCAATTGAATTATCACTTGCTTTAATTAGCGTCGTTGGCAAATCTCGGTCAGCCGGCGAATAACAAAGAGCCACACGAGCTTTTCCCGAATCTGCCTTCACTTGAAACGCCCGTCCACCAGAGATAAACACGCTATCAGTCGGAATTTTTTCGAAAACGTTCGCCCTTGTCCCAATTTCTGTAAAAACATGCGCGGCCTCACTAACCGTAATTTTCCCAGTAAGCGCGACAATGCAGCACTCCAAATCAGTAAGAGACTCTTCATAAACAGCATCTTTTTCTAGTTCAATCAAGCGAAACCCAACATAACTTAGCGGAGAATTCCCTTGGTTAATATCCTGCACAAGCGTAACGCCAGGCGCTATTCTTTCATTTAACGGTTTTCGTAATAGTTTGCTCATGTCCGCACCTCCTATTCTTCGTAACCTTTTAATGAATATCTCGCAGTGACAACTTTCTTATGCGTGTAAAAATCCACACTGTCTTTGCCGTTAGCATGAAGCGTTCCATAAAAGGAAGATTTCCAACCAGAAAACGGGAAAAACGCCATCGGAGCAGGTACACCCAAATTCACACCAAGCATTCCAGCATCAATTTTTTCTCTAAAGTAACGGATTGCCTTGGCATTATTAGTGAAAATACAAGCACCGTTCGCAAATTCAGATTGATTCGCAACCCGAACAGCTTCTTGGAGGTTTTTCACACGAATCACAGATAAAACTGGTGCAAAAATCTCATCTTTCCAAATTGTCATATCCGTCGTAACATCTTCCAAAATCGTGGGTCCCACAAAATGCCCTTCAGAAAGCCCTGTTTCACGACCATCTACCGTTAATTTCGCCCCTTCTTCCACGCCTTTTTCAATATAAGCAATTGTGCGTTTTTGATTTTCTTCGCGAATTACTGGACCAAGGAAAACGCCATCGTCTAACCCGTTTCCAATTTTCACATTCTGCGCCGCTGTTCGAAGTGCCGCTAGAAAATCGTCCGCAATACCTTCTTCAACTGTAACAACCGCACACGCCATGCACCGTTCGCCAGCCGATCCGAATGCCGCTGAAATAACATTCGTCACGGTATCTTCTAAATCCGCATCATTAAGCACAATCGTATGGTTTTTCGCGCCTGTCAAAGCTTGCACACGCTTTAAATTCGCGCTCCCTGTTTTGTAGACATACTCCCCAACCGGCTTAGAACCAACAAAAGAAACCGCTTTAATTATTTTGTTTTCTAAAATACCATTAACCACATCATGCGCGCCGTATACCACATTGAACACACCTTTTGGAAGACCAGCTTCGGAAAATAATTCGACCAATTTCTCCATTAAAAGCGGTGTTCGCTCAGAAGGTTTTAAAATAAACGAGTTACCGAGCGCGATAGCCATTGGGAACATCCAACAAGGAACCATCATCGGAAAGTTAAATGGTGCAATTCCGCCAACAACTCCGACCGGATAGCGATAATTTGCCGCCTCCACATCTGTTGCAATCGAAGCAAGCGAATCACCCATCATGAGTGTTGGTGCTCCCGCCGCGAACTCAACATTTTCAATACCACGTTGCACTTCGCCGCGTGCCTCAGATAAATTTTTACCATTTTCGAGTGTAATCAGTCTTGCTAATTCTTCTTTATGTTGAATGAGTAACTGTTGGAAACTAAATAGAACCCGTGCACGTCTTGGTACAGCAACTTGGCTCCATTTTTCAAAAGCTTGTTCGGCAATGGTAGCGGCCTGGTCTAATTCCGTGCGCGTCGATATTGGCACTTGGCACAGCACTTCGCCCGTCGCTGGATTGATGACATCTTCGTATTTGTCCGCCTTACTCTCGACCCATTCACCATTAATATAATTCTTTAATTTCCGTACATCTGCCATAAATTATCCCTCCACTTAAAATTACTCATAAGTTAACCATTAATCGATTATAACCCCATCTTAAGCCAATAAAATTGGAGAGTCAATTTAATTTTTGTCACTAACTTCACCATAAAAAATCATAGTTGATTACCTTTTGGGCATGTGTTATAAATAGGTTAGAAAACAATATTTTTTGCCAAAGGATGAATTTCAAATGAAAGTACAACGCATTCAAGCGATAGAGAATTTAATTCACGAAAAAGGCAGCGCTAGCCTCGATGATTTATGCGAACAATTCAACGTTTCTAAAAATACTATTCGTCGCGACATTACCAAACTTCTCCAAAAAAACACCATCAAAAAAGTCTATGGTGGTGTCGTTTCTATTTATAATAATCCTGAAGAAATTCGGCCGTTCGAAAATCGCGATACAGAAAATCATGCTGAAAAACAGCTTATCGGAAAAGCGGCGGCTGATTTTATTGAAGAAAATGATCTGATTTTTATTGATTCTGGCACAACGACTAGCTGTCTCGCTGCCGCTCTGCCAACGGATAAGGAGATTACTATTATTACGAACAGCCTAGACGTGATTAATTTTGCGAGTGAAATGGATAATGTGAAATTGATTGTGATTGGCTCGACGTTTAAACAAAGTACTAAATCATTTGTCGGCGTGGAGAACTGGGGATTTTTCGAGAAATACAATATTACAAAAGCTTTCATGGCCGCGACTGCACTTTCGACTACGCATGGGGTGATGAACTCGGATATTTTGGAGTATGAAATTAAGCGCCATATGATGGAAAAAGCTACGGAGAAATTTTTGCTGGTGGACCATACGAAGGTGAATAAATCGGCGTTGCTTACGTACGGGGAGCTGGCGGAATTTGATTGGTTGGTTACGTCGAAGGACATGGCTGGTGGGTGTTTGGGGTATTGTGCGGATGTTGGGGTTTTGGTGAGGTTGGTTTAGTAAGAAGACCCTTTCTTCTGAAAGGGTCTTCTTTGATTTAGCTATTTTTCTCCGTACCATTCTTTCTTCGTAAATCCATAAGTTTTTCGAAATTCTTCTGCATATTTTTCAATCAATCTTGCTTTTACATATTGAGATGGCGAAAATAGTAATGTTGGCAACAAAGTAAAGCCAATAAGCAAAATTAACAAACCGATTCCCCATACAACATATTCTAAAAAACTTGAATTTCCTACTGCGGCATCCATATTCATAAGCCACCATTTATTTACACGATAAAATAAAACAGCAATTACAGCAAGAACCAGAAAAGCTCCTAAAATTTTAGTAATTATGTTTGAAAACACTTTTTTCCCAGATTTAGCTGTCGTTTCAAATATCTCTTTCACATATGTATTTACTCGAGCCCGAATTAATAAAATAGAACCTCCGTAGCCCAAAATAATATAAACTAACGGAATCAAGTGATATCTATCTGCCTCTACTCGTAAAAAAACAATCATAAAAAAGATTGCAGCAGTTTGCCATACTAAATATAATACCAAGTTATAGTTTGTTACTTTGAAAATTGGTTGTAACGTAACATATCTAATTAACAGGCTACCTATAAGAATACAAGCTACTGCTGGGTATATTGGATAATAATTGATTGCTGGTAAACATAGTAATAAGGCAAATAAAATACTCACCACTATCTTAACTATATAGTTAGATGTATGTTCTTTCATTGTATTAATCTGTTCTATTTCTTTGGAACTGATTGTATCTCGCGCTTCTTCATAACTCACATTTTTCATCATCTCTACCACCTTGGGAGGCCCTTGTTAAAATCTATTTTTCTCCGTACCATTCTTTCTCGGTAAAATTAGTTGTCCTCCGAAATTCCTCTGCGTATATTTCAATCACTTTACCTCGAACGAAAAGATTTGCTTTAAATAGAAAAAATGTTGGGATTAAAGTAATCAGTAGTAATAACGGAACCCCAAAAACAATACCTATCATATCATCTAATACACTACTAGTAATAGCCTCGTTAGCTCCAGTCAAAGGCATAATCCAAGACTTATTCATCCTATAAAATTGCATACCTATTAACGCAATTACAGCTAAAAACCCAGAAATCCTTAACATGATAGTCAAAACTTTCGAGGTTTTATAATTCTGGTTGAACGTATTATTAATTTCTTCTAAAATCATATTTTTCTCCACCTTGTTATAAAGGTATAAAAAAACTAGTATTGCAATCAAAAATACCGAAAAATTAATGATATGATTCCCTTTCGTCATTCCAAGTCCTACTGCGAAATAAGAAATATATACTAGTTTCGCAATTGAATAGCAATAGGTTTTATATCCATAATTCCTTAGAAAAGGAGGGTACACTTTGAAAAACTGATAGCACATCCAAATAATAATAAGTAATTCCGCTATTATTACGATACTATTAGCAATAATGAAACTTCCTCCAGCAAGTTCTATAGCAAAACTACATACCATTAAGACTGGAAATAATAAACCTAGCAGCAGAATTATTATTTTCTTCAGTTCAATAGAGAAACTTTGCTTTTTATCGCCTTTCATGACTTCATAGATATCTTTTAATTTGAGGATACGACTTGCCTTTTCAAAAGAGACAGAAGAAAGGAATTCATTTTCTTTTTTCATTTTTCACCCCAATATTAGTTTTATTTATAGATTTAGGATAATATTTCTTCCTAACTGATTAATTATTCAACAAAACCTCATCCTGTTTATTTTCAGATAGCCGAATAAGATTCTTCCCATATTGCTCAATCAGCCCTATTTCGCTATTAATATAAAAATTACATCTATGTGCTCTATCAGGATTATCAGCAATTTCCATATCCAATTCTATTTTCACATGTCCAGAAACATCTGCCTTTAGAAAATCCAGTGAAAATGCTGGTGTGAAAATGCTGGTGTGAAATTGCCTTCTTTTTGGCCAAACTCCACATAACAGCCTTCATTATAATCTAAAGAATAAGCAATAATCTTCTCACCAACCCCCTTTAAATAAGCATCTTGCACATAGCACAATTGATGT
Source organism: Listeria sp. Marseille-Q6474 (assembly GCF_946902005.1). NCBI lineage: Bacteria > Bacillati > Bacillota > Bacilli > Caryophanales > Listeriaceae > Listeria > Listeria sp. Marseille-Q6474. Next base: position 1,289,114 of record NZ_CAMPPS010000001.1, read on the forward strand.
ATTTTCACAAACTCTGACTCTGCACTTACTTTTATTTCTAATAAATTATTATCTTCCCAGTACTTTGATATTCGTAAATTATTCACGTATTATTTTCCTCTTTCAGTTCTTTTTCTATGTCTTGTATCGAATAATTTTTGGTTTTTATCTTTTTGTTATGATTAATTTAATAATCTTTCCAAAAAAATGAACTGTCTGCCATGTTCACCTCTTCTACAATGATTCCCTTACAAATAATATTCATTGTCATAATTGACGCATCAAAAGAACATTCAATAAAGTCTTCGTATTCCGCATATCTATTTAACGAAATGTCTTGAGCATAATAGCCTGATTTCGGCCCTGTATTTCTAACTTTGAAATCTCCACGCCATTTTGCATCGGTCTCATAGGAAACTTTATAGCAGGAAGTAAATGATAGCTTCCAACAAATCTCCTCATCTTTTTCTATATAAATATATACTTCATCACCAAAATATTTACTTTGAATGTCTAATACTAGTAAATCCCAGTAATTTATTTCATCAATTTTCTTTTGAAGTTCATTGATCATAAAAATCACTCCTATCTTTTTATTTATCATTCCATCTACTTACTAAATAATGGATAAGGAGGTTAATATTCTTAATAATGGCTTAGTTTTAAAATACTCAGAAATAAATCTGCTATAATTTCGAACTTGAGCATCTTTAGGACCATTTATAGAACGATATAAATCTCAGTTATCATCAAAAGATTCACTGCTAATATACGCTAGTTTAACAACTTGAATTCTTGCATTTAATTTATATAATAATGTGTATCAATTTTTAAATAAGCGTTATTATCTATAATTACTATGCCCTTCCACTCATACATTCCTGTATCTCCATCCATATAAATCGTGATAACTTCATAATTACTGTCTATTGGATGTACTGATAAATCAGGTTTATTAATAACGTTTTTTAGACAAGATATATCATACTCATCGTCAGAAAAGAATAAAATATTATTAATAATATTTTCCTGAATTTCCATTTCATTGATATAGGTTTTATGCTGTGGATTTGATACGAACCACATATTTAAAAGATCTTCCTTATTTATCTGCGGTATACTAGAAATCAGTTTTTCATCTACATAAATACAGTCAATAAATTCATCAAATTCTTGTTTATTAAAAATAATAGGTTCATATTTGTATTCAGTTTTTAAAAATTCCGCTTTCTTAGGGACGGCTAAAATAAAATCACCACATTTTTTCAATATCGAATAGAAATGTTTATTTGTTCCGTAATTTAACCTTAAACAAAGTTCAGAATCTACTTGGCTTACAATCCCTATAGACGAACCATTATGAATGAGGCTTCCATCTTTATAAATCTCGCACCAGTCTTTATATTCACCTAAGATTTTATATCTATTCATATTATTTCTCCGTTTATACTTTATAATTCATTCAACATTTTCTTTGTTTTATCCCATAATATAACATTTTTTCCTTATCATCCTTATAATATTTTTTAAGCTTTTGTGTTGAATAAATAGAATGTATTTCACCTATTTTATCCGTAATATCTTTTACTCGCTTAGTTATTTCAAAGTGGGGCACAACCATAACTCCATAATATCGCCATTTTCATCAATTCCCATTATAGTATTAGGGAAAAATTCTACATAACTGGTTTCAATCGAATTATTTACTCCTCCAAATCTAAGCCACCCACTACTTTCATCATAAATAGTTTCCCACGAATTTGCTGCACCTATTCTTTTACTCTCGCCAGGATTTATAAAATCTTCATTCAAAATAATCTTTCCTTGTATAAATTTAGGAGGTGTCAACTTACTCGATTTCCAATTAAAATCATGGTGAAATCCCCAAATTTGTGTTGATTCGTTATACTCGGAATCAAAACCAATGTATATGTAACCTACTAAAATGGTTGTATCAGAATTAATTCTTGGTTCTGATATAAACTCATGTGAATCTTTGAAATAAGACAATTGTCCTTGAGACTTTATTTTTGATTCAATAATTTTAAACATTTAGCTTCCTCTCCTATTTGGTAAAATTAAAATGCACTATTTTATTCGTATCTAAATCCACAACTAATTCCCAGTTTCCTTGCCCACGACCATTAAACGAACCTGACACATCCCATCGCAAACCGTTTGGCAAGTAAATATCCATTATCGGCATCCTCGAATCCATAATTTCTTGCACTAATAATTCAGTTCCATCTGAATCAATATACGGTCTTGATAATTCTCCAGCATTCACGCCTCTTTTAATTATTTCTAATATGTGAGTATTAACAGTTTCAGTCATAACTAGCTCAGTTGCTTTTGGTATTTTGAAAGTTTCCTCTCCATTAGCTTTCTTAATTTGCTCTAAAACCTCTTTCTCTCTCTTTAAATACTCACTAAAATTAGAAGCTTCTCTTGCTTTTTTACTTGCTTCAATATTTTTCAGGATTTGGTCTTTATTAAAATTGCTTACTTTTAAGTCATTTTGTTTTTTCGGGATGACTGCTTTATTCCTCGCCGCCGCAATCCCAAAGCCTAATCCTAGTGCCATATCAGTTAGTCCAGCGTCATCCATCGCATCCTTCACGCTAGCTACGTAGGCGGATGACCTTAGTGTTGCCCCGGAAAACCCAGTTACTTTTTGACCATTTAAGTAGTTGACGCCCTCTTTCCATGCGTCATTTACTTTGCGTTCGAGCTCTTCACCGGAAAGGCTTGTGTACAGAATAGGGTCTAACTCGGCTCCGTTTTCCTCTAGAAAAGCTTGGAGTTCTTTGTTACTGACGCGTTTGCCATTCCGTTCCAGCAGCCACATCGTAACGGTTTCGCCTTTGTCATTCACATACGTATAGGCGAATAAATGATAGTCTTCGAATGCTTCTGGGAAGGGATCTTTGGCGTTTTCTTTGCGTGCTTTATCCAGTGCTTTTCTCATCAAGCTAATGGATGAATGGACGCTTTGGGACACAGTATAGGTGCCTGTTTTCTCATGGAAGGTCACATTTTGTTTCAGTTCTTGCACCGCTCGTCCTGTGGAGTGAATGAGTTCGGTTAACGCGCTGAAAAACTGGGCGTGACTTTGTTCAAAGGCGATATACCTCTCTAGTATATCTTCTTTTTGGATGGCTTGCAGTAATTGGGTGTGAGTGCTTCTTGCTTGAACTACGTAGACTTGTTGCATATCCGGCTTCGTATTCGGCGCGGTGAGTTGGCGATGTAAGTCTTCTTCTTTTCGCTGCAAATGTGCCACTTTCGCCATTGCTTCTTGAAGGATTTCCGCATCGATTCGGGCGGAAGGCGAGCTATCGACTTGGCTGCCAAACTCGCGTATGTATTGTGCTAAACGTTCTTCACTTTCTTCTAAAGCTTCTAAAATACTTTGTGCAATAGAGGGATAACTGGAAGCAAAGTAGCTTTGGGAAGCTGATACCGCTTGCCCTTTTAAACTTTTATCTTGCGCATACTTGCTCGCTGCTTGTTGAATTCCGCGTATCATTTTCTTCGCCTCAGCGTTACTGCTTCGTAATCCTTGAAGAAAGCCATTGAGTTCTGCAATATCAATTCGACTCATTGGTTCCACTCCTTTCGCAAGGAGGTTTGTTTGGTTTCTAAATCATACATTTCCGCTCTAGTCGTCTGCACTTCTTCTTCCAAATGAACGCGTTTTTCCAATAAATCTTTTCGCCATGCCACCACTTCTTCATGTTGTTGTTCTTCCAGATAGCGATGGAAACCATTCGCTTCCTCCCCTTGCCAACCACCCCGCAAAAAGTCCAGCAATCCTTGTTTCTCACATTCTAATTGATGGCTATCTTCTTCTAACCATTCTTGTTCCGCTTGTTTGCGCTTAGTCTGCCTCAAATTATCTTGCAAAACATCCTGCGCTTTTTTCACTTGTTGTAGCTGCTGTTCCAACTGGCTGTGCGCGCTGTCCATCTATCGCACCTCCAGCTGATTTATTTTCTGTCCCATCACTTGATCTTGTTTCGCGTATGCCATACCCATTTTCTTTAATCTGCCGGCATCTTGCTTGGTCACGGCTTGGAAATCTTCTACCACATCGACTAAATCAATCAATGCAGACCGTAATTGATTGATAGAATTCGCTCGTGAGTATGCCATATTCCCACCTTTTAACGGCAAATAGCTTCCCGCGCTTTTGCTGTCTAAGTTCGAGGCATATTGTTGGAACGTCGCTTCGTTGACTTTTATCTCTCTCATCTTGGTGATTCCTCTCTATGTCTAGTTTTCCACTCCTCTATTATAGCATCGTAACTACTTCCCTTTTGTGAGCGTTTTGTGAACCTCTGTGTAATAACATACTCAAATACAGAACTTATTAGGGCATTTTTGATTTTTTTACTTATACAAATAAAAAAAGACCCCTTTCATCCGAAAGAGATCTCCTCAACTTACTTACTAACAACCGGAATATAAAGCGTAAAATCCGCTTCTCTAAGATCTTCCAAATTAAACGATCCTGCAATACCAACCGTGTCGCTTTGGCTCACTTCGCCGTATGCTGCGCCGATGAAGCCGTCTAGAGCTGGGCGGTCTGTTTTGCTTGTTACGAATTTTGCGTATTTGCCAGCTGGAATGTCGAAGGTTGTGTCGCTGTTTTCGCCGTTCGCGCTTGCCACGATATAATATTGTAAGCCGTCAAGACTTGCGTTAATGCCAACGTAGTCTTTTTCGTTTTTTGCAAATTTTGTGTAGGCTGATTCTTTGATTTCGCTCATTGGGCCAAAGCCTTTTTGTGGATCAAATTCAGGGATTTCTACTTTGTTTCCAGTAAATGTTTCTTTTTTCAATTCAACAATTTCAAATGCCATAATATTTCCCTCCAAAAAGTTACTTAACTTTGATATGATGTAACTATAACACGCGAATGATGACAACTGTCTGTCATCATTTCGAAAAAAGGAGAAAAAAATGAAAATCGAGCGACTCATCGGAATTATCATGCTGCTCCTCCAACGTGAGTTAGTCAGTGCTTCTGAAATGGCTACGATGTTTGAGGTCTCTAAACGTACTATTTTTCGCGACATTGACACGCTCTCGATGGCGAACATCCCGATTTACACGATTGCCGGAACGAAAGGTGGCATTGGAATTATGCCTACCTACAAAGTCGATAAAAAGCTTCTGACAGCAGATGATTTAACAGCTATTATCGCCAGCTTAGACGGTATGGAACAATTACTTTCTTCCGCAGAAACTAAAAAAACGCTCCAAAAAATGAAAAACATGCTCGAACATTCCAGCGAACCACCCAAAAGTTCGATTTCGCTTGATTTCTCCAATTTATCCATGAAAAAAGAGTTAAATGCAAAAGTCGAAAGTTTATATTTAGCGATAAAAAAACATCAACTAGTGGAACTCAGCTATATTGATCGAACCGGCAATCAAACCGTTCGTAAAACTGAGCCGTATCACCTCCTGTTTAGGAATCGTTCTTGGTATTTGCAAGGTTACAGCTTGGAACGTAGCGATTTTCGGACGTTTAAAATGTCGCGTATTGTTGAACTGAAAACGCTGGAAGACACTTTTGAAGCACGGCCTTTTGTTGTAAAACCATTCGGCATGACCGGTGATAGACCCACGTTCTTGATGCATGAAGTCACTTTAATTGTAGATAAAATAGCTCGTGAACAAATCGTTGAACGCTTTGATCCAGTTGAAATTTCACAGCAAGATGAAGAGCATTTTTTAGTAAAAGTGACACTTCCCGATCATGAGGCTGGGTACCGCTTTTTGCTCCAACTTGGAACGCATGTAACCATTCAAAACCGTGATGACTTTTACGATAATTTTGTTGATTATTTAGCAGAAATTCAAGGAAAATATATCTAAAAATGGCTCTGCTAATTGTTTAGCAGAGCCATTTGATGTTAATCTTTATATTTATAATCCAAATCTTGATAAGCTGTTTGGTACGGTCCACCATCAGCTACTTCTGAATGATAAAGTGCTTTTAAAGCGAAAGTTTTTTCTAAGTCCATTTCTTTCATTAGCTTTTGAAGGCGTTCTTGCAAGTCTACGCTATCTTTTACAAGCTCCTTCATTTGTGATTTTACATATTTCATAATAATTCCGCTCCTTTTCACACATTATAACACTTTCTTCCCCGATAAAAAAGGAGTGCGACTATAAGCCACACTCCCTTACTTTTTTAACCGATTAATTCGATTGCTCTCTCAAGCACTGCTGCTCCGTTTACACGACCGTAGTCTAGCATATTAATTACTTCGACCGGAATTTTACCTTCCACTACTTTTTCTGTATTTCCTTTTAAATAACCAACTTGTGGTCCAAGCAAAATGACATCTGCTTTTTCCCAGTTTTCGTGTAGCTCAGCGTCGGATACAGCCCAGATATTTGCTTCAATACCTTGCTCCGCGCCTGCTGCTTTCATTTTTTCTACTAAGAAACTTGTGGACATACCAGCATTACATACTAATAAAATGTTTTTCATTGGTTAGACTTCCTTCCTTATTTTGCCTCTGTTTTTTGAGCTGTAGCAAAAGCAACTTTTTCATCCATGCGTAGGAATGGTAGATAGATAAAGACTGTTATAACAATGATAATTACTTGTAGAACGGACGCGCGCCAGTCCCCACCAGTTGCTAAGAAACCTGAAATAATCGGCGGTGTCGTCCACGGGGTTTGTACTACTACATGATTAATCCAACCTGCTGCCGTCGCAAAATACGCAGTTGTTAAAGAGAAAATCGGCGCTAATACGAACGGGATAATTAGTAATGGGTTGAAGACAATCGGTAAACCAAAGATAATTGGTTCACTAATATTAAATAGCGACGGTGCTGCTGATAGCTTGGAAATATCTTTATAGTCTTTTCGTTTTCCAAAGATGAAAATGGCAATTAGTAGGCCAATCGTGTTTCCTGAGCCACCCATAACTGCAAATGTATCTTTGAAAGCCATGTTAATAATATGCGGAATTTCTTGATGATTAGCATAAGCCACCATGTTCTCTTGCATATTTTGAAGTAAAAATGGATCTAGTAACGGACCAGAAATAACTGCTTGGTGAATCCCTAAGCCGAAGAATAAGTTGGCGATGGATGTAATTAGCAAGAATCCTGGAAGACTTGTCGTCACATAGCTAAGTGGCTTCGTGATAATCGTTGTAACAAGCGTGTTAAAGTCCATGCTGAAAATTTGATTAACTGCAAATGACACAACTGAGAAAATAATAACCGTAATCATAATTGGAATTAACACGTTAAATGATTTAATAACTGCCGGTGGAATATTTCCTGTTAAATTGATTTGCATACGTTTATTTTTCGATAATTTAATGAATAAATCGGTTGCAATTAAGCCAACGATAATACCGACGAACATGCCTGACGCACCAGTATAACTAACTGGAATAACGTTTGGTACTTCGATTGATTTTGATGCGCCTTCTGGAAGGAACGTCATCGCAATCGGTGTTACGACGATAAATGAAGATAAGGCAACAAGAATTGGAGCAATGACATTTTTATAGCCACGGTTCAAACATAAATGATACGAAATCGCCACAGTGACTAAAAGCGTAATAACACTCAAGGTACCATTTCCGATTGAAATACCAATCTCTTGCCATGTTTTAAGTGTATCTGGGTTAACAATTTTGCCCATAAAGCCAGTCGGTTCTAAAATAACATAGTTAATCAGTGTGACAAAACCAGCTAAAATCATGAACGGCATAATACTCGCAAAAGCATCACGCAATGAACGCAAATGAATTTGACCACCAAGACGTTGTGCTACATTAATAAACCCATTAACAATCGACTTCTTTTTCGTTTCAGCCATTAGTTGTTTCCTCCCTTTTCGTCCCAACTAGTTTGCTTGTTTCATATTCAAAACCGTTCATGTCGCTCATTTTTTTATAAAATTCGCCACTTTTCTTCATTGTGCGTTTGCCCGTTTCGACATCAAGTGAAACGAGTCCGTAACGGTTTTTATATGCGTTAATCCACGACCAACAATCAATGAACGTCCACAGGTGATACCCCTTAATATCGCAACCTTCTGCAATCGCTTGATGTACATACGCCAAATGATCTTTAACAAATTGAATCCGGTAATCATCTTGAATTTGTCCTTCTTCATTTAAGAAACGTTCTTCATTCGCTACACCCATACCATTTTCAGAAATAAATGATTCGATATTGCCGTAATTATCGCGAATATCAATACATAAATCGTAAATCCCACGTTCATAAATTTCCCAACCGCGATAAATATTCATTCGTTTACCTGGCATATTGTGCGGTTCAAAAAACCAATCTGGTAAAAACGGACTTTTTTCATTAATAGCCGTTAAACGAGCTTTCACGCGTCTTGGTTCATAGTAATTTAGGCCGAGAATTTGCGCCGTATTTTCTTTAATAATCGTCAAATCTTCTTCCGTATATTCCGGCATTTGATCGTATTCGCGCATGATTTCTACTAATTTTTCTGGGAAAGTTCCTTTAACCATCGGATCCAAGAAACTTCTCGTATAAAAAGCATCACAGATTTCCGCAGCTTCTAAATCGTATTCGTTTTGGCTACGCGGATAAGTCGGGCTAAGGTTTAAAATAACGCCGATTTTGGATGACAAATTTAATTTTTTGAAAGCTTTAATAGCTAAAGCATGTGCCAAAATCGTGTTAAAACCAGCTTGTGCGCCGCGTTTGAAGTCGATTTGATTCGGATAATGGAAATCTTCTAAATAACCGCCAAGAATCGGTCCAAGTGGTTCGTTAAATGTAAACCAGTGATAAACTAAATCGCCAAATTCTTTAAAACAAGTGTCTGCAAAATGAACATAGGCATCAACAACTTCCCTTGATTCCCAGCCACCAGCATCTTGAAGTGCAACGGGCATATCGAAATGATATAAGTTCGCGAATGGTTTGATACCGTTTTCATTCATTTCAGTAAGTAAATCGCGATAAAACGCAATAGCTTTCGGGTTCACTTCGCCAACACCATCATTCGGAAACATTCGCGCCCACGAAATCGAAATCCGGAACGAATTTTGTCCTGTTTTCTTCATCCACTGAACGTCTTCTTTATACCGATTAATATGATCTGTTGTAATTTCTGAACCTACACCTTCGTAAAAGCGATTCGGTTCTGTTTCAAACCAATGCTCCCAAACAGTTTTTGCCTTACCAGTGTCGCCGCGACCTTCTGCTTGTTCCGCAGACCACGCAGAGCCCCACCAAAAATCTTTTGGAAACGTTAATAATTCTTTCATTTTTTATGGCCTCCCTTTTGTCAAAATAAATATAGCATACATTTATTTAAAAAACAATACTTTTATAAAAAGATATATACTTTTGTTTATAGGGATACCTTTTTGTAAAAGTATATGGTATACTATGCTTATTACATCAGTAAAGGAGCCAATAAAATGTCGGGAATGGCTAAATACATGGAAATATACATAGATATCCGTGATAAAATCAATCAAAATAAATACGAAATTAACGAGAAATTGCCTGATGGGGATAGTATGGCTCGCACGTATGATTGCAGCAAGCTCACTGTCAAAAAAGCACTGGATATGCTTGTACAAGAAGGCATGATTATTAGGCGCCGCGGGGCTGGTACTTTCGTGAAATCTCATTCTACTAACGGCGGTGAATTCGCGCTAGGGCCAATGTCTGGACTTGTAAATACATTTGGAAAAGACAACATTAAATCGAAAGTCATTTTATTTTCCATTGAAAAACCATCGAAAGAAGTCGCAGAAAAATTAGAGATGCAGGATGACTATATTTACCGAATCATCCGGATGAGAGAAGTTGGTCATAAAGCCTATTCGATTGAACATACTTATATGCCACTTGCGATTATTCCAGGACTTGAGCCGCACCATTTAGAAGATTCGATTTATAATTATATTCGTGATGATTTGAAACTCAAGATGCAGAGTGCCCATGTTTGGGTGCGCGGGGATAAATCAAATCAAGAGGATAGTAAGCTCCTCGATTTAGAAGAACCTACTTTTATGATGGAAATTGAGAAATTAGCGCATTTGGAAGACGGTCGAGTGTTCGAATATTCGATTACGCGCCATACGTATGAATCGTTTGTGTTTGAAACGGTTTTTGTGCAGAATTAATAAAAACAGCGACTCTCTGAATTAGAGAATCGCTGTTTTTTTATATCTTCTTAACAAATTCTGATTTTAATTTCATTGGGCCGAAGCCGTCGATTTTGCAATCAATGTCGTGGTCGCCGTCTACTAGGCGGATATTTTTTACTTTTGTCCCCATTTTGATTGGGTTTGATGCGCCTTTTACTTTAAGATCTTTGATGACTGTGACAGAATCGCCATCTGTTAGTACGTTGCCGTTTGAGTCTTTGAACACTTTTTCTTCGGTAGCTTCTTCTGCTACGGCGCTCCACTCATGTCCGCATTCCGGGCAAATTAATAGACCGCGATCTTCGTAGGCATATTCTGAGTTACATTCTGGGCAATTTGGTAATTTTGACATTTTATCAATTCCTCCGATTGTTGTAATAGTTGGCTGTTAATCTTCTAATTCGACGTTATGATATACTTTTTGCACGTCTTCTAGGTCTTCTAAAGCATCAATTAGTTTCTCGAATTTTTCTAAATCCTCACCTGATAATTGAATATCGTTTTGAGGGATCATTTCGATTTCCGCTACTGTGAACTCTTCAATTCCAGCCGCTTTCAAACCTTCTTGTACTTTATGGAAATCTTCTGGTTCTGCATAAATAATCGCTTGGCCATCTTCGTCTAAAATGTCACGAACATCAATATCCGCTTCCATTAAAAGTTCCAATAGCTCATCTGCGTCTTTTCCTTCGACACCAAAAATAGCTGTATTATCAAACATATACGCAACAGAGCCACTTACGCCCATGTTTCCGCCGTTTTTGCTATAAGCTGCGCGAACATCGGATGCTGTACGATTCACATTATTTGTCAGTGCGTCAACGATAATCATCGAGCCGTTTGGACCAAAGCCTTCATAGCGCAGTTCTGAATAAGTTTCATCGCCAGTACCTTTCGCTTTTTCGATTGCACGGTCAATAATATGTTTTGGCACATTGTATGTTTTTGCACGTTCAATAACAAAACGTAATTTTTGGTTGGAATGTGGATCTGGGTCGCCTGATTTAGCCGCTACATATATTTCAATTCCAAATTTCGCATAGATACGACTATTTGTTTTATCTTTTGACGCTTTTTTCTCTTTAATATTTGCCCATTTACGGCCCATATTACCACTCGCTTTCTAATTGGAGTTTTTCTCATGTCTCTGTACTATTATAAGTGTAGGAAACGAATTTGTTAAGTGGAAATTTAGCTATATTCGTTAAAAGTGAATAGTTGTGGCGTTTTTAAGTTCAAAAAGTTGATTTAAAAAGAAATAAGGAATAAATTCGCCCGAACTTCTTAATGCTTCTAACTCTTCTTTGGTGACAAAACGGACATCTGCTACTTCTTCTGTTTGTAATGTTAAATCGCTTAGTTCAACGTCTTTCGTAATAAACCAATAATCATCAAATCCTGCCTCAAAATGGTAACTGAATTTGGCACGGGTGTTACTTAAATCAATTGTCATTCCTAGTTCTTCTTTCACTTCTCGTTCAGCAGCTTGTCGACTTGTTTCGCCTTTTAACGCAGAACCGGCTGCAGAAAGATCCCAATAATTCGGCCAACCTTCTTTATCTTTTTGACGCTTTTGGATTAAAAGTTGCCCTTTTTCGTTAAAAATACATACGTGAACAACCAAATGAAGCTCTCCGGGTGCTAGTTTTTCACCGCGGATATGTGTTTTCCCTGTTAGTTCACGTTCCACATTTAATAAATCTCATTCCTCCAATAAAATCGGCTCCTTCTAATCACTGACTTACCTTCATTATACAAAAAAAGTCTAAGGCTCACGAACCTTAGACTACAGTAGTTTTTCTCCAAAAATTTCTCCCGGAGCAAGTCCGCCTTGGCAAGCAAACATCGCGCTTCCAATTGGGACAGTATATTCGTTTAATTTATCCATTTTTCCCATGATACTTAGCATTGGCAGAAATTGTTTGGACGGATTTTGGGTGAAGCAGATGAATAGCAATCCAGCATCAATCGTTCCCGTGCTTTTATCAATACCGTTTGTGTACGAATACGCGCGACGGTGCATTTGTTGCTTCGTGTCTTTGGCTAGGCGCACGTGTGAATCAGCTGGCAGTTTGCTTGGGTCGACTTTATCGTGTTCATGTTTTTTATGATACGGTGCACCAGATGCTTTTTTCCGACCAAAAGTGTCTTCTTGATCAAGTAGGGAGGAACGATCCCAGATTTCGATGAGCATTTGGATTTTGCGGTAGCCAAGATAGCTGCCGTTTCGCATCCATTCTGGTTCGTCATTTTCTGCCCAAACGACATCTTTGTAGCCTTTGTTTGAGTCATGATCAACGTTTGCTGTTCCATCTTTAAAGCCAAATAGATTGCGTGGCGTCTCGTTTTTTGGCGCACTGAGGAAACCTTCTTCAATCCAGCGAACTACAGCAACACCGCTCGCTAAACGAATAAAATTACGAATTCCGTGGAAAGCGACTTGCTGATCATCAGCGCACACTTGGATACAAAGATCACCATCAGAATAAGCTTCATCCAAACTATCATGCGCCATATGTGGAATTTTTTCTAAATACTTCGGCTTTTTCTCCCTTACACCAAATCGGTCTTTGCCATCTTTTTCAAAAAAAGTCGGACCATAACCTAGTGTCACTGTGAAGTTAGAAATTCCTAACCCATCAGCTTCCCCGGTATCGTTCGGCGGTAACATGTCATTATCCACATCGCGCAGAACCCCGCCACTTGCCGTTAAATCCGCAAATTTTGTCCATTTTCCAAATAAATCTTTCAAAATTTGACGTGAATCAGTTTGAATATCAAAACTGGCGATGTAACAATAGGTTTGTTGCGCAGTGATAATTCCCGCTTGATTTGTCGCATAAAACGGTACACCTGTTTCTGCTTTTTCTTTCGGAATGAGCGCCTTATCCACATGATCCACCACATTTAAAATCGTGCCAAGACCAGTTGCCCCAACGGCAATACCGGTCCCAGCTACAGCAGAAAGTTTTAGCATTTCACGCCGAGTCATTCCTTTGTTTTCCTTGGCTTCTGTCTTTTCCGTCTGATTATCGCTCTTCTTATCTGTCATCGTTTTCCTTTCTATGCTTAGAAAATTTTACCTGTTTGTGCCATTAATTCGGAAAGATGGCTCAATTGGTCACTGATTTCACGAATTTGGTCTTTCGTAAGCGTTGTATAGAGTACGAATGAATCACCATTTTTGTAGTTCGCTAATGTGTCTTCCATTTTGTTGAAAGCTGCATCAATTTGGTCAGCTAAGTCTTTATCTTGAGCATTTAAAGCTGGAATAATCGCTTGGTAGACTACTTTTGAACCTTCCACATTCGCATTTAAATCGTCTAAATCCGTGTGAGAGTATGCTTCTTCTTCCCCAGTAATCTTCGTTGTTGCGGCTTCATTCAGTAATTCCATCGCACCTGCGACCATTGGTTTTGGCTCTAATTTCAAGTTTTTCACTTCCGCTTGAAGCGCCTTTGCATCTGTTAAAAGTTTATCCGCGTAAACGTCCATGCCATCAAGTGATTTCTTTTCCCAAAGCGCGCGTTCAATAACGTGGAAACCAGTCCAGTCTGCTTCATTTTCCACATCGTTAATACGTGCATCGATTTTTGGATCTAGGTCGCCAAAGCTTTCTGCAATTGGTTCAATGCGTTCGTAATTCAAGCGTGGCGAAACATAGGTAGCTTTTGCTTTTTCAATATCACCAGATTTCACGGCATTCGTGAAGATTTCAGTTTGTGCAACGAATTCATCTACTTGATCTGTTACATATTTATAATAATTATCTACCGCTTTATCAAGCACTTCGGAAGTTTTTGCTTTTGTTTCTTTGGCTTTTGCAAGTGTATCTAGCGACGCGTCAAGTCCAGTCGCATTGTCATTTAATTTATCAAAATTCGGGCTATCATTTTTTGATTCATAGAAAATTGGTGTTTCATATTTTTCGACATCTGTATATTGTAATGGATACAAGTCACGGACGTTATTTTCAAATTCTAACCAATGTTTATGTAGTTCAGCTGCACTAGATTGAAGCGCGCTCTTGTCTTTGTCCGCAATGGCTTTTTTCACGTCATCCAAGTTTGATTTCATTTCTTTTACTTCTTTTTTGACCGCATTTGCTTGCTTACTTTCTTTTGTTGTTTCCTTTTTTGTTTCTGCCTTATCTTCTGTACCTGTTCCACCGCAACCAACAACTAATACCGCTGTTAAAATAGTCAACATAACAATAATCCATTTTTTCATGATTTTCCCCCTTGTGCGAATTCCTTTTTAGAATCCGCTCTTTTTTTAATTTGTTGTTTTATTAAAATAATTAATCCAAAAATAACGAGTAATACTTGTGGTAAAAAGCTATACCAAGATGGGTAAATACTTAGCGCTGGAATAGATGGCAAGTAATCTTCTACTGATGTTGGAATGACTCCAGCAAGTTGCAAACTGTGAATTCCTGACCCCATAAATTTAAAGCATAAGTAAAACACAATCGCGCTAGAAATCATAAAGAATGGCTTCACAGGGATATGTACGCTATATCGCAACATCACAAAAGCAATAATAAGCAACACACCAAGTCCTGCCAAAATTCCCATTAACAGCTCAAAATTCGACATCCGCCCAACCATGCCAATTAGAAAAACAACCGTTTCTAAACCTTCCCGCAAAATCGCTAAAAATGCTAAAAATGCAAAGGAAATCATTTTTCCATTGGAGAGTGCTTGATTACTTTTTCCTTCCATGTAGTTATTCCAACGAGTAATATCTGAATTTCGATGTAACCAGTAGCTGACATAGAGCATCATAATACTCGCAATCAGCCCAGCCCAACCATTAATTAAATTATTATTATCTCCAAAGGCAAGCGCTGATAACCAAAACGCCACGACCATGCCAAGCGCCAAACTAACCACCAAACCAGCTGCAGTCCCGCCGATAATCCATCTTTTCGCCGCGCGTGTCTTCGTTCTTTTTGTATAAGTAAGAAGTGTCGCGATAATCAAAAGTGCTTCAAGTCCTTCGCGAAATGGGATTAGCGCAGCATCGAACCAAGTGTAAGTCACATCTGCAAAAGGTTTTAACTCCTCCGTCATCCCATCTAGAACATCTGCTGTTTTGGCTTGTTTAGTAGGATCATTAATATACGCATCAAGCAACATTAAATCGCGCTCGGTATTATCGTAAGCTGCTTGCGATTGACTGACCACATCACCTTCCACCGCAAGCCACTCTGTTTTTAAGTCTTGAATTTGGGTTGATGCTTTTGCCCATTCTTTCTCATCTATCAGCTTCTTTGTCGCAGTCAGTTTTGCAATATAGCTTGATAGAGTAATGTTTGTATTGCCTTCGTTATCCGTATATGTACCCTCTTGATAGGTCTTGAGCAAATTATGAAGTGAAGTAATCCCTTCCATCGCTTGCTGTTTATCATTATTTAAAATCCCAAGCGATATTTCCGCAATTTGCCGATCTATCTGGCCGGCCAAGTCATATGATTTTTCTTTAACAACTTGTTTATTTTCTGACCACCATAATTTATCTTCTTGAAAAGCTTCCTTCGCTTTAGGATAATCAAGGGCTTCCACTGCCGTTTCAGTTTGCTCTAATGCTTTGACCGGTTTATCAATATTCGGTTTTTCTGCAGCAAAGGTTTCACTAAAATTGATAGTCAAAACCACTGCTAAAACGCTTAATAGCACCATAAATCGGCCTAGAAGCTTTTGCCCCATACACAACCCACCTCTCTCTAATTGAAAATGATTATCATTATCATATTCTCCATGTTCAAAAAAGTCAATAAATTTTTTCATGTTTTCATCCAAATAAAAAAACTCCGATAATGGAATCGAAGTTTTTTATAACGATAATTTTAAAAAGTGATTTTGCAAGGAACCAAGCTCATTTAGTAGCATTTCCCGTAATGAATCTGGCTGAATGGCTATTATTTTATCGCCATAACCTAGTAAATAATTAATAATAAATCGTTCTTCTCCTTTATTATAATAGCCACGAATAAAATTTTTTCCTTGCTCTTGTCGAAGCTTCATTGATGGATAATTTTCTTTAAAAAATAAATCAACACCATTTGAAGCAATTTCCACTTCAAAATTAGTTGCATCTTCTTTCTTATAAAAATTTTCGGCTGCTCTTTTAAAATCCACTAATTTTTTGGCTTCAAAAGCATCACTTTCTTTTAGCCCAAGAATTCTGTCACAGCGAAATACCTGCATCCGTTTATCCTTAAAGTTATAGCTCGTCACATACCATTGCCCGTACGCCGAAGATATATTATAAAATTGAACAATATACGTTTTTTCAGTCCCATTTTTATCATAATTAATCTGACACACTTTCTCTTCCATCGTAAATTGCAAAATAATATCTAGAAATTCACATTGATTATTATGCTTTATATAGCCGAGACTAAATACTTCCTCCGTTTTTCGAAGCATTTCGATTTTTTCAGCTGAAAGACAACGTTCAAATTTCGTTTTTAATTTTTCCACACTTAAATGAAAAGGTGTCGTTTCATAAGCCTTTAACGTAAGCATCGAAAAATAAAGCGCAAAAACCTCATCGATATTAAAGACAATCGGTGAAAGTAGCCTGTTACGAAGCACCTGATAATGACCATTTCGTCCCCGTTCCGAATATATCGGCATCCCTATTTCTTCCAAAGACTTTATGTCTCGGATAGCAGTACTACGAGAAACGCCATATTTTGCCATTATCTCGCTTAATTGAAACGTATTTTTATCATTTAAAAACAACATCATATCATTTAGTCGTTCTGATTTATTCATCGCTATCTCTTTTCTTTTTTTAATATTAAAAGGTGTCACTATTTGATACCTTTTAATATTATACTATAACTAGAAACCAAACCAAAGGAGCTAGAATGATGAAAAACTTATTTTTAACCTCGTCTTTTAAAGATGTTGTACCCTTATTTAACGAATTTGAAAGCAATCTCCAAGGAAAAACCGTTACTTTTATCCCGACCGCTAGCACAGTCGAAGAAGTAGTTTTTTATGTAGAAGCTGGTAAGAAAGCACTGGAGAAGTTGGGGTTATTCGTCGTAGAACTCGATGTTGCTACAGAAAGTTTAGACCACATTGCTGCGACACTCAGAAAAAATGATTTTATTTATGTTACTGGAGGCAATACCTTCTTTTTGTTACAGGAATTAAAGCGAACTGGGGCAGATAAACTAATTTTAGAAGAAATTGCTGCTGGAAAATTATACATCGGTGAATCAGCCGGAGCAGTTATCACCTCACCTAATATTGCGTACATTCAATCGATGGACAGCCCCAAAAAAGCCGAACAATTAACAAACTACGATGCCTTAAACTTAGTCGATTTCTGCACACTCCCACACTACAACAACATTCCGTTTAAAAAAATAACACAAAAAATAGTTGCTGACTATACTAAAAGTTTAAAAATGCATCCGATTAGCAATCATGAAGCTATTCTCGTTCGCGATGAAGAAGTAATCACTAAACTTGCTACCGGAAAAACAGATTGACATCCAGTAGGTTTCGATTTAGAATTAGTTGATAATGATTATCATTTTCAACTAAAGAATGGAGGAAATCGAAATGATCGGACCAGGAAGTATCGCTTTAATTGTCGGAGCTGCCCTTGTGATTTTCGGACCAAAAAAACTGCCAGAGCTTGGTAGAGCTGCTGGAGACACTCTTCGCGAATTCAAAAATGCGACAAAAGGCATGATGGATGATTCAAAAGAAGAAACTAAAAAAGAAGATTCACGCCCGTGACTGAAGTTTCCATGAGCCTCACTGGACACCTGAAAGAATTGCGAACCAGATTATTAATCATACTTCTATCCTTTTTTCTCGCTTTCTTTGTGGGGCTTTTCGTTTCCAAGCCGTTAATTTTATTTCTCCAAAAAGATGACTTACCAAAAGAAGTGATTTTGCACGTTTTTAAAGTGACGGATGCTTTTCAAATCTATATCGAAATGGCGTTTGTTATCGGACTAGTCTTAGTATTTCCAGTTATTTTATATCAATTATGGGCATTTGTGAAACCGGGTCTACACGTATCCGAACAACGAATTACCCTGCGCTATATTCCGATTACTTTTTTACTTTTTTTATGCGGTGTCGTTTTTTCTTATGTAATTACTTTTCCATTTATTTTAAAATTTATGTTCCAATTCGCGGCTGAACTTGGCGTTGAAACGACGATTGGCCTCGCAACTTATTTTCAATTTTTACTACAAATTGTGCTTTCATTCGGTGTATTATTTGAACTTCCGATGGTAATTATGCTGTTAACGAGGTTGTCACTGATAACACCAAACGGAATGCGGCGCGCACGGAAATATGCTTACTTCTGCTTATTGATTATCGCTGCATTCATCGCTCCACCAGAAATCTTATCGCATTTGATGATTACCATTCCGCTCATAGGGCTGTATGAGATTAGCATTGTTGTGTCTGGTTTTACTGTGCGGCGAATGGATAAGGAAATGAAAATGAAAAAAATGCTTTGAAATCGGATGTGGATTTCAAGGCATTTTTCAATTAATACAAACAAGTAATTTGATGGGTTTTGAACTGTTCCTCTACATCTGAGTCCAGTTTGAAGTCCGTAATTAAATAGTCAATATCATGACATGCTAAGCTTTGGTGCATAAACTTGTGTCCTACTTTTTCTTCTGTAACAAGTAAAACGAGCGAACTTGACTGGCGCCTGAAAGCTTGTTTGATGAGTGCTTCACCTTCATGTGTTTCTGTTGCGCCTTTGTCATAGTCAATCCCGCGGCATGAAACAAAAGCAATATCCGCATTATAAGTTAGGGCATCATTGTATGCTTTTGCGCCGTTTACCGTGTATCGCTTCGTTAAAATCGAGCCTCCTAAAATACTAACTCTTGCATTTGTAAATTCTGATAGCATGGAAGCCGTCATGACGCCGTTTGTAATAATTTGCAGTCCATCAAATTTACTTAAAACGTCGATTAAATGCAGTGATGTTGAACTCGAGTCTAAGAAAATCACCATATCATCGCGAATCAGTGATTTTGCAATATCGGCAATTCTTATTTTACTCGTTTCATTACTTCGCTCATTCATTTTCATTAAATAAGGCAAATCGATTTTTTTATTATCGATAATCATTGCGCCGCCTCTTGTTCGTCTCACAAGCCCTTCTTTTTCCAATTCTACTAAATCCCGTTTAACAGTGGCTTCGCTGTAGTTGACAAGCTCCACTAAATCAATAATCCGCATAAATTGTTCCACTTTTAGCCGGTTAACGATTTTTAGTTGCCGTTCTTTTGCTGTGCTTAACATGTTCCTCCACTCCTTAAAGGGCAAAAGCACTATAACTAGCGCTTCTACCCTTCTTATTAGTATTTATCTGCTTGACCAGTAGTATTTAAAATGTGTAATTTATGTCTTACAACTTCTTTTACTTTTTCATTAGCTGATGGATACACTTGATTTGGTTCATACATCGCAGGATTATCCACTAAAACGCGGCGAACCTCTTCAAAAAACACGCTTTTCAGATCTGAACTAAGGTTTACTTTCCTAACGCCGTACTGTACAGATTCACTGACTTCTTTATCTGGATTTCCTGAACCACCGTGAAGTACAAACGGAATATCCAAGCGTTTATTTAATTCTTTTAAAAGAGGCATATTCAGTTCTGGTTTTTTATCTTTAGGGTATAAACCATGCGCCGTTCCAATCGCTACGGCCAACGTATCAATGCCAGTTCTCTGTACGAAATCTTCTGCTTGGTCAGGATCAGTATATATGATTGTATCCGCCCCGCCTTCTGCTGAACCATTGTTCCCGATTGTTCCAAGTTCCGCTTCAACAGAAACACCGACTTTATGCGCAAGCTCAACCACTTGTTTAGTCAACGCCACGTTCTCTTCATAACTAGCTCTTGAAGCGTCAATCATGACGGAAGTATAGCCATTTCTAATAGCCCGCATCACATCTTTAATTGTTCCACCGTGATCCATATGAATAACGACCGGCACCTTACTTCTATGTGCGTATTCTCTTACTGTTGCAACAAAGTTATCACCGAGGTACTCTATTTCATCCGGATGAATTTCTAAAATTACAGGAGCATTATTTGCCTCCACTTCCTCCATTATCGCCTTTAACATATCAAAACTACAGATATTAAATGCTGGTACCGCAAACTGATGTTCTTTTCCTACTGCTAAAAGATCTTTCATTGTATATAACATTATATCATCTCCTCTTTATTTTTTCGCTTGTTTAATGGGGTTTTTAATAGTCCGACAGAAATTGCTGTCACGACTGTACCTGCTGCAATTGCTAGTAAGTAGATAAATAGATGGTTAATAACGTTTGGAATGAACATTACCCAAATTCCACCGTGAGGCGCCATCGAAGTAACACCTGCTCCCATCGAAATTGCAGCCGCTGTTGCAGAACCTAACATCAAACTCGGGATAACCCGAAGCGGATCAGCAACTGCGAAAGGAATTGCTCCTTCAGTAATATAGGATGCACCTAACACCCAACAAGAATTCCCCGCTGTTTTTTCTTCTTTTGTAAATTTGTTTTTAAATAATAATGTTGCGAGTGCTAATCCAAGTGGTGGAACCATTCCGGCAGCCATACAAGCCGCAATCGGCGCCGTTACACCCGCTGACATTAACCCAATTGAAAAGGTTGAAATAGATTTATTGATTGGACCTCCCATATCGGCTGCCATCATCACACCAATGAGTAGTCCAAATACAACGCCGGATGTCTCACCAAGTCCATTTAACCAACTCGTAAGCGCATTTAAAACCCAAGCGATTGGTGTATCAATAATAAATACCATTGCCAAACCAACAATCGTAATCCCTAAAAGTGGTACAACAATCAATTGATAAATCGAAGCAAGTGATTTAGTGACATTGACTTTATTAGCAAAGAAATGCGCCACGTAACCAGCCAAAATACCACCAATCATACCGCCTAGAAATCCTGATCCACCAACAGTCGCCAGTGTCCCTGCGACAAGTCCGGGCGCAAATCCTGCTCGACCAGCCACAGAAACCGCTATCCCTGCTGCAAGTGCTGGAACCATTAAACCAAACGCAGTATCCCCACCAATTTTAGAAAATGCAGCTGCTAAAGCGTTATACGAATCAGAGTCAGGGTTTGAGGCATCAATCCCAAAAGCAAAACTAATGGCAATTAAAATCCCGCCAGCTATAACAAATGGCAACATATAGTTAACACCATTCATAAAGTGATTATATAAACTTGCTTTTGAAGGTTGTTCAGAGCTTACATCCGAACTTTTCGCCTCTAAATTGATTAACCCTTTGCCTGAAATAGTTTCTTCAATAACCACATCAGCCTCTTTAATCGCTCTGGAAGTGGATACTTTTTTAATTTTCTTTCCAGCGAATCTTGATGTATCTATTTCTTTATCCACTGCCAAAATGACATAATCAGCAGTCGCGATGTCTTCTTTTGTTAAAACATTTTCTACTTTTGCTCCTTGAGTCTCGATTTTCACTTCGTAACCAAGCGCTTCTGCCGTTATAGTTAATTTCTCGGCAGACATATACGTATGAGCAATACCAGTGGGACAAGCAGTAACACCAACTATTTTCATGTGAAACGCCTCCTTAGTTCGATAAAATTGTTATAATTTCAGTTTCGTTTTTGGAATTTTTTAATTTTTCGCGAAATTCTTCGTTCATTAACTTCCTTGACAGCTCACTTAATATTTGCAAATGGACATCTGTGGCTTTTTTCGGAACACCAATAAGAAAACTACATTCAATCGGTGAATCATCTAATCCAAAATAATCAGTAATAATGCCAGAATGAACAAAAACAATCAACGGTTCTTTTACATATTTACTTTTTGCATGAGGGATGCCAAAACCATCTTCAATTCCAGTGGAAGTTTCTTCTTCTCGTTTGTATAAGTCACGTATAAATTTTTTTGGATTTGTTATAGACCCTTCTTCACCTAGTACTTCAGCTGCTTTTTCAAATAATAATTGTTTTGTTTGAATACGATCATCAAAAATAATTCGGTTTTCATTAATTAAATTCGATATATTCATAATGCACATCCTCTCTCAACAAAGTAAGCGCTTCACTTGTTTGATTACACTATATCACGCTGAACGACTTCATTCAATATTATGGGTGTATTATGCAAAAAGTTCATTTTTACGGTTGTTTTGATAGTTTATTTGAACGAAATCAATCATTTTTATCTAAAAAAACGCCCGCAAGATTCCTCTCGCGGACATTTTTTTATTTACAAGCTTCGACGCCTTTTTCCAAAATCTCCATTTGTAGCAAGGTTTCTTCGTCCGTTACTTGTTTAGGTTTTCCATTAATAATCGCTTCGTATAAATCATCGTACACGCGACCATAATCGCCAACTTCGGAAATAACTTTTTCCTCGTGCCAAACTCCTGCATCATCGACATACGTTAGCGTGCCGTAGTGTTCTGGTAAGTCAATCCCAAAGTCCGGATTACTTGGCATATAAAAGAGTTTTAAATGTTCTTCTTGGCGGTCTTTTGTTTCCTTTGTAAACATGCCTTTTTTGCCGTATAGGACAAAACTTGGACGGGCTTTTATGCGGAAGTAGCTTGATTTTACAGAAACTTTTGTTACGCCATAATATAAATCAAGGTCGAAATAATCGTTCATTCGTCCTTCGCCGAGCAGTTGGCGCACATCGTAGTGAATGTCGTCTGGTTTTCCGAAATAAGATAAAACTTGATCAATCGTGTGGCAGCCGTGACCATAAAGATAGCTATCGTAGAATTTAAATTCATGGACGGATTCTGGGATTTCTGGACGGAAATAGTCATAATGCATTTCTACTTCCAATAAATCACCTAATTTTCCGCTTTCAATCACTTTTTGTGCTGTGAGGAAATCGGAATCGAAACGACGATTTTGGTAGCATTGTACTAGTAAACCGCGTTCTTTAGCTAGTTCGAATATTTCTTTAGCTTCGTCGTAAGTCATCATAAATGGTTTTTCAACAAGTACGTTTTTGCCATTTTCCAAGACCATTTTTGCATATTCAAAATGAGAGCTTTGTGTAGTTGAAATGGTAATTAGCTTTATTTCAGGGTCTTTTAATAGCTCATCTAAATCTGTTGTATAATGTACCCCTTCGATTTTGTCCCATGTGGCTGTTTTGGGATTTCGATTATAAATCGTCTTCACTTCAATATTATCGCGCTCTAAAATAAACGGTAAATGGTATCTATTCGTGCTTTTCCCATTTCCGATAAAACCCATTTTCAACATATTATTTCCTCCTTATTAAAGCTTTAAAATTAGTATTAGCTCCTATCCATAGTACTACACTATCGCTTTACTTAGCCAATAAAAAAACTTGCTAAAACGTCTATTTTAAGCGTCTTAGCAAGTTTTTATTTTTAATTAATCACATAACTATTGGTTAAGAAATTTTTACTTCGCTTTTACAAATTCTGCTGATTTATCGCCAGCTTGACGTCCAAAAATAATGATTTCAGCGACAGAGTTCCCACCGATACGGTTTTCCCCGTGTAAGCCACCAGTTACTTCGCCTGCAGCAAATAGACCTGTGATTGGTTTACCGTCTTTATCTAAAACTTCTGTATTTGTATTGATTTTTACGCCACCCATTGTGTAATGAATTCCTGGGCCGATTTTGATTGCGTAGTATGGAGCTTTGGATAAATCATTATCCATTGCAGTTGTTCTACCAAATGCTTCGTCTTTTTTGTTTTTAACGCTTGCATTCCAAGTGTCTAATGTTTTCGTTAGTTCTTCTTTTGGAACATTGATTTTGCTAGCTAATTCATCAATTGTTTTACCTTCTTCAACAAAGCCCATTTCTTCGTATTGCGCGATAGCTTTTACGCGATCTTTTACGCCTGAATCGAATATTAGGTAAGCGGATTTTTCTGGTAATTTATTGATGGAAGCAGTTACGTTATCACGTGTATCTAGTTCGTTTCCAAAACGTTTACCTTCTTGAGAAACTAAAATCGCACCTTCACCGCGGACAGCTTCACCGATAAGGTAAGACTTATCTTGTTGAACTGTTGGGTGAACTTGGATTTGGTCCATATCTACTGTTGTCCCGCCAAGTTTTTCAATCATTTTAATACCGTCGCCAGTACTTCCTTCTTGGTTCGTTGTTACGTAGCCTTTTAAGTCTGGACGTTCTTTTTCAATCATATCTTTATTAGCACCGTAACCACCAGTTGTTACAACTACTGCGTTCGAGCTAATTGTTTTTTCGTCTTTATTGTTTAATTTTACTTTAACACCAGTTACTTTTCCGTCTTTTTGTGTAATTTCTTTTACATCTGCATTAACGAAGACTGGAATTTTTTGTTCTTGCACATTTTTTAGTAAACCGTCTACTAAGTATTTACCAACTGCTGAGCCATCTTCAGGACGGTGGGTACGTTTTTCGCTCATTCCGCCTGTGATAGTTAAGTTGTTTAATTTAATATCCATAGAGTCTAACCAATCAATTGCACTAGCGGAGTTATCTACGAAGAAACGAAGCATTGCTTTATCGTTTGTTCCGTGACCGCCTTTTAATGTTTCTTCATAAAACTTGTCATTGCTATCATTAATTCCTTGTTCTTTTTGGAATTTAGTTTCAGATGCATTCATACCAGAAGAGGCTTTCATTGTGTTTCCGCCTGCAAGTGGCATTTTTTCAAGAATTACTGGGTTCATCCCTTTAGATTTTGCTTCTAGTGCTGCTGACATTCCCGCGCCACCTGCACCAACGATAACAATATCGTATTTATCTTTTAATTCAGATGGGTCTGTATAACTTGTTTTCGACGCCCCTGATGTTACTTCTGTTTTTTCTTTTTCTTTCGTTTTCGCCGAGTCACTTTTACTTGTGTTGTTACTGCCACAACCTGCGATGATTAATGCAAGTGATAGTAGCATGATGAGAGTTGTAGCTAACCTTTTTTTCATTTTTTGTACCTCCACTTTTTTTAAAAATTTTCCTTCTGCCAAACAGTTTGTGATTATATTAACATATTATATCATTAATTGAGATTTCTTTATAGGGTATCTGTAGGATTTCTTGAATTAAGAAAACAAGCAATTTACAGATTTTTTTAAAATGACGAAAATGTTTTTAGTAACCACTCCTCATTATTTCGACAAAGTGATATAATAACAACATCAAATATTAAAGGAGCATCGCCATATGACGATAAAAAAGTATGAACCGCTTAATCTTTATACCAACTTCAAAAAATCTGCTGAACGCTATCCAGAAATGCCAATCCATTTTGATGAAGAACTTGTTACTTTTCCTGAATTAGGTCTTCACACCACTTACAAAAAATGCGAAGAAGCTATCATCCAAAAAGCAGCTCATCTACATAGATTTGGTGTGCGTAAAGAAGAAAAAGTAATCGTTTATAAATCTGCCAAATTTGATTCTTATATTTTAGCAGTTGCGATTTCTTATATTGGTGCTGTGCCAATTATGGTCTCGCCTCATCTTCCAGCATCCACAATTGATATTTTTGTTAATCGCCTTGATCAACCTTGGTTACTTTTTGACTCTGAGACTTCTGATAAAAGCCATCAGTTAAACAATTTGCCGGACTCAAGATTGATCAATGCTGAACAATTGTTCAAAGCGCCATTAGACGGCTATACTTGCGAGCAAGAGGAATTACCAAAAGATATGATTGCTTATATGACCCACACATCTGGAACAACTGGCGTGCCAAAATTAATTGCGCACTCCGCTAATTCGATGGGCTGGAGAACGAAATACCAAAGACGCATTCTTAATTTCATCAAACCGCGAGGACTAGTGGCTTTCCATATTTCACCTGTTCATTCTCGTTTTAATATTGGAGTTTCTTCCTTGATGTCACTTGGTTTCCCATTATTACCAATCGCAAATCCTTCTAAAACAAATATTGAAAAAGTACTACGCGAATATAAACCATACGTGCTTGAAACCCATCCAAACCATTTTGTACAATGGGCTTCCCTTGCTCGTGAAAAACCAGATGTTTTCCAAAGCATTAAATTTTATCATTCTACATTTGATGCGATTAACAAAGAAACAATGGCGGTTTTCCTTCGTACTTCTGAATATAAAAAACCAATTTTCTTACAAATTTATGGGCAAAGTGAATGTGGTCCAATGATTTTACGTGGCCATACACTGCAATCCATCGAAACGTTAAATGCTCGTGATATGGGAATTGGTGTCCCAGGTTTAACCGAGGTTCGGATTGTGGACCAAGACGGTAATCCAGTTGCACCCGGAGTTAGCGGTAATATCCAAATGCTGTCTAAAGGTCGCGCCCTTACTTATTACAAAGAAGAAGCTCGTTTTGAAGAAAATGTGTATGGACCTTGGTGGGACAGCGGTGACTACGGTATGAAAGATGAACAAGGCCGCTTATTCTTGCAAGATCGTCAAGTTGATTTAGTCGAAACGATTGATAGCACACTTGCGATTGAAGATAAACTGCTTGATACGCTTACTTTCCTCGATGAAGTCGTTATTATCCGCGGTGAAAACGGCAGCCCGCAACCAATTATCGCTGTTCATGATGATAAAGAAATGAACTGGGATGCATGGTGGGACGCAGTTTCTGATCTACCACATATGAATGAGCCAATTGTGATGAAATATGATGAAATTCCGCGCACTGCAACGATGAAAGTACAACGTTTGCAGATGGAACGAGAATTGAAAAAATAAGTTTCAAAAAAAGCAGCTGCGTCATGCAGCTGCTTTTTCATTTATTTTCTTCTAAGTGTAAGTAGTGCTAAACCCGTAAGAAATGTCCCAATAAAAATTGGAAAAAGTACACGGTGATCTCCTGTTGCTGGTAGTACGATGTGGTTGATAGTATCCGTATTAGTAGTTCCATCTGTACTATTTTCAGAGTTGCCTCCGCCTTCATCGCTTCCTCCCCCAGGAGCTGCATCTTTACTAAACTGGGCATACAAGGTTATGTCTTTTGCTGGCATTTGATTGTTTGTGAAATCCCATTTTGTTCCGCCAGTTTTGGCATCATACCAACCTGTAAATGTATAACCATCCTTAGTTGGTGCTGGTGGCTCTTCTAGTAAACCTTGATAATCTACCGTTTGAGTAGAAATAACGCCATCTACATCAAAAGTTGCGGTATAACTATTAATACTAAACTGGGCATATAAGGTTATATCTTTCGCTGGCATTTGATTGTTTGTGAAGTCCCATTTTGTTCCACCAGTTTTGGCATCATACCAACCTTTAAATGTATAACCCTCTTT
The DNA here is from genome assembly GCF_946902005.1 of Listeria sp. Marseille-Q6474. Taxonomy (NCBI): domain Bacteria; kingdom Bacillati; phylum Bacillota; class Bacilli; order Caryophanales; family Listeriaceae; genus Listeria; species Listeria sp. Marseille-Q6474. The sequence continues at coordinate 1,316,582 of NZ_CAMPPS010000001.1, forward strand.
AGTTGGCGCTGGGGGCTCTTCCAGTAAGCCTTGATAGTCTACAGTTTGAGTAGAAATGACGCCATCTACATCAAAAGTCGCGGTATAACTATTAATACTAAACTGGGCATACAAGGTTATATCATTTGCTGGCATCGTATCGGCTGTAAAATCCCATTTTGTTCCACCTGTTTCAGCATCATACCACCCGTTAAAAGTATAACCCTCTTTGACTGGTGTTGGTGGTTCTTGTAATAGCGTCCCTGTTTCGACATTTTCCGTTGTTTCTTGCCCTTCAATATTGAAAGTCGCTTTAAAATATTGCACTAATGGTTGTTCTACAGTCCCACTGAAATTACCAGTTGCATTCCCAACCGTATCACGTTCAATAAAAGTATAGCTGACTTTTGGAATATAAGTAGGTAAATTCCACGTAACTGATCCATTCGCATACACACCGCTATCGCTAATCGTATCTGGATCAATCGTTTGTTCCGCAATGTTTTTTATTAAATTAGGAATAGTTATGGTGCTTTCGAAACTTATTGGTTCGTTTACGATTAATTGATTGGTCATTTGAATAATTGTTAGCTTTGTTAAACTGTTTAAAGGTCTAATATTGCTAATTTTATTTTGACTTATATCGAGCCAATCTAAATTTATTAAACTCGAAAGACCAGTTACATCACTAATTTGATTGTTTGATAAGTATAGTGTTTGTACATTGGTTAAGCCGGCGAGTGGAGTAGTATCCACAATTTGGTTCGTTGATAAATCAAGCAAGAACAGATTTTTTAAAGTACTTAGCCCCTGAAGATTGTTAATTTGGTTTCCATTTGCGTATAGAACGCCTAAATTGCTTAGCGCTTGTAGCTCATCTAGGTTTGTAAGCTTATTATTACTAACATTTAAGGAGCGGAGTTGTTGTAAATTGTTTACTCCACTAAGGTTATCCAATTGATTATTATATAAGCCTAAACCCTTTAGATTTGTTAAACCGCTCAGTGGCGTGATGTCAGTAATTTGCGCGTCGTTAATATCTAGAGCTTGTAAGTTTTTTAAGTTACTAAGTGCGCTAATGTCGCTAATCGGATTTCCACTTAGCTGAAGCTTGGTCAAGTTAGTTAATCCCTTCAGTGGCGAAATATCGCTTACTTGATTACTTGATAAAATTAAAGTTTCTAAATTGGTCAAGTAGTTCATACCATCTATGGAGCTGATACCTTTAGATGTAAGGGTTAATGAATTAATAGTATCTAAATCTGTTTGTGTGACAACCTCTGCTGTACTAGACTTTCCGAGTGCAGTTTGAATTTCTTTCGCTAAAGCATCATCTGGAAAAATCTGACTGATTGCAGCTGGCGGTGCAGCGGCTGCGTATGCGTCTATTTTTATAAATACATTCGTCCCAATAACAATCGACAACGCCAAAACAACGTACAAAAACAGTCTCCCTTTAGATTTCATCTTGCTCCCCCTGACAAAAAGTTTAATAGTATCTTGTTCCCATTTTCTTATCAGCAGAAACATAAAAAAACAGCTCGAGGACACCCTCAAGCTGTTTTCATTTCATTTGGTAAATCATTCCGATTGAAGCTGGTGCTGACTCCCGAAAGCCAAATTGTTTGTATAAACCATCAGCTGGTACATCGGCAAGTAATGTAACACAAGCAGTTTTATCTAAATTTGAATCAATATAATTTTTAATATGGGTCATAATTAGTTTTCCATAACCCTTACCTTGAAATTCCGGAAGTACTGCTATATCAGAAACGATAAATATAATTCCATCACCAACGAGCCGTCCCATTCCAATAAGTGCATCGTCTCCCTTCGAACGTAGCCCCACAAAATACACACTCTTCAACAGAGCCTGACGTGATACTTCAATAGATCGAAAACTAAGACCAGCATCCACTCGAAGTTTAACAAATTCCTCCGCATTTGGTAAATCAGTTGAAATAATATAATCCATTTTCAATCTCCTATCAAAAAAATCTCTTTGAACCAATTGTTGCCCAAAGAGTTTCAATTTCTATTTTATTCCGCAATTTTGACAGGAAGTCCCGCATCTTGGAATTTTTTATATAATGCTTTATTTATCTTGTTATCTGTAATTAGTAAATCGATGTTTTCTGCTGTTGTAATGCTTGCGGTGGAGATTACGCCCATTTTTGTATGATCTAGAAGTGCAACCAGTTTATTGGTTCTTTTTGCAAGAAGTCGTTTTAGTTCAGTTTCATAAATGTTGAAATCGGTTAAGCCTTCTTCCATTGTAAAACCTTTAGCTGACATAAAACATAAATCAGCGTGGATATTTTCAATTAAATTTGCGCCAAGAATCCCTTCGAGTGTGAAAGAGTTCGTTGTTACAATCCCGCCAGTTAAAATAACGCTAATATTCGGGTTGTCTTTTAGTTCGATCGCCGTATAAAGACCGCTTGTAATCACAGTCAGTCTTGAAAAACCATGTAATTCTTTTGCTAGTGCAAGCGCCGTTGAACTGGCGTCAAGGATAATCGTTTGGTTGTTTTTTACTAAAGTCGCCGCTTCTTTCGCAATCGCTTCTTTTTCTTCGATGTTACGAATAATCCGGTCATTAAAATTAGTAAATTTCTCTTCGCTTTTTAAAAGTACCGCACCCCCGTGTACTTTTTTTATCATCCCGCTTTCTTCTAACGCAGATAAATCATTTCGGATGGTGCTAATCGAGACATCCAAGATACGACTTAATTCTGGTACAGTTATTTTGTTATTTTGGTCTAGTAGATGAATAATTTTGTTTTGTCTTTCAAATGGAAACATCTGCTCGCCCTCCTTTTACCTATCAATGATTTCTTTATGTATATACATATTACCCAAAAAAATAACAAAACACAAATATATTTTATAAAACACAACAAAAGATAACACTTTACAATAAAAAACAAGTATGTTAGGATTTAAATAGCAACTAAACACAATTAAAAACAGAAAGGAGCAACCAAATGATAAGTATTGTTTTAGTATCTCACAGTCAAAAAATCACAGAAGGCCTCCAGGAAATGATTGTTGAAATGGTTGGAGATACAGTACATATTATTTCTTCTGGCGGAACTGGCGATGGGCGCCTTGGTACAAATGCACTCATGATAGCTGATAATATCGCGACTTGCACTAATTCTGAACATATTTATATTTTTTGCGATATTGGAAGCGCTATCTTAAGTACCGAAACAGCACTTGAATTATTAGATACTGAACTTCTAGAAAAAACAACGATGATTGATGCCCCATTAGTTGAAGGCGCATTTACTGCTGCTGTTCAATCTCTCGTTAATCCATCCAAAGAAGCTATCCTACAAGAACTCACAAATGTGCATTAAAAAAGTAATAAAACGCAATTTTGTAACTGGGAACAATGTAAATTAATTTTTACATGACAATACTATTTTCGAAAGGAGTTTATTATGAAATTCTTTAGAGGAATGATTGGTTTTTGTATCGCAGGTATGATTGTTATGAGTGTTTGGACTCCACTGGCCGAGAATTATGGTATTTTTGGAGGTTATCTGGCAGCGTTCATTATTATTGGTCCAATGTGGTTTATGAATCACCATGTTGGTTTAATCGAAAATGATGAAGATGCAGCGTTCGTTGATATGGCTGTCGGAATTGGGATTTGCGGAATTATGCGTGATGTCTTTATGCGTGGTGGTGGCGAGTTAGTAAGTTCGCTTCCAACGATTGGTCTTGTTGCGATTGGAGCCGTTTTAGCTGGAATCGTAGCAGCAGCAATTGAAAAAGATATGGCAAGAAAACATGAAGCAAAACAAGAAAAAACAGAACCTGGCATGAATATGAAAGAAGAAGAGCGTTTAAACGAAAATCAATTAGTCTAAAAAGGAGTGTAAATAATGAGCATTGGTATTGCATTAGCAACGATTGCAGGTGGCTTTTTATTCCCTTTTGCTATTCGAATGATGTGGGGGAAAATGGTTGATGAATGGGGTGCTATCGGAGGTTGGATGGCAGCAGCATTTATCGTTGGTACAGTTTGGACAATTAATCATGGTATTCCAAAATCAATGATCTATCAATCTGGAACAGTTTGGGTAGATATGGCGGTTGCAGCAGGTATTGGTGTATTCACAGCTTCCCTTTTAACAGGCGGTAAATTTTCTAAATCGGTAGTCAATTTGGCAGCAGCTGTTGTTGGCGGCGTGCTTGGCGGATTTTTACTATCACTATTCTTATAAAAATATGAAGGAGGAAGAAAAATGAGACGTTTAGTGAATGATGGGTATGAAGCAGTAGAAGAAATGTTAGCTGGTTATGTTGCGGCACAAGGGAAATACGTAGATTTTGCAGAAAATGATAAGCGAGTAATCGTAAGCAAACAAATGAGCGAAGAACCTCGCGTGCGGATTATCGTTGGTGGCGGTTCTGGTCATGAACCACTTTTCCTTGGTTATGTTGGGAAAGATTTCGCGGATGCGGCGGTAGTCGGAAATATTAATACATCCCCTTCTCCAGAACCTTGTTATAACGCAGTAAAAGCTGTTGATAGCGGTAAAGGTTGTTTATATATGTACGGAAATTATGCTGGCGATGTGATGAACTTTGATATGGGCGCTGAAATGGCTGCGGACGACGGTATTCGCGTTGAAACAGTACTTGTAACAGATGATATTTACTCTGCTGAAAATGTAGAAGATCGTCGCGGCGTGGCTGGTGATTTAATTGTCTTTAAAGCAGCGGCATCTGCAGCAGCAAAAGGACTTGATCTAGATGCGGTAAAACAAGCTGCTGAAAAAGCTAATGCAAATACGTTCTCGATGGGTGTTGCGCTTTCTTCTTCTACCCTTCCTGTAACTGGTAAAGCTATTTTCGAAATGAAAGAAGGCGAAATGGAAGTTGGTATGGGGATTCATGGTGAACCAGGAATCAAACGTACTTCCATCGAACCAGCTGATAAAGTAGTTGACCAAATTATGGGCTATCTTATAGAAGAAATGAAATTAACTGCTGGCGAAGAAGTACATGTACTTATCAATGGACTTGGCGGTTTACCAGTGATGGACCAATATATTTGTTATCGCCGCGTGGATGAAATTTTGAAAGAAAAAGGTGTACACATTCATAGCCCACTTGTTGGGAACTACGCGACTTCGATGGACATGATTGGTATGTCAATTACACTGGTTCGTTTAGACGATGAACTGAAAGACCTTTTAGATACACCGTGCGACACACCATATTTCAAAGTGGACTAAATTACTACTGGAGGAATAAAAATGAGCGAATTAGTTATGGATAGCGCTTTTTTCGGCCACGTTTTACAGGACATGGGAGCGCTAATTGAAAAAGAACGTGATTACTTAACCGGACTGGACTCAGATATTGGAGACGGCGACCACGGAATCAATCTCAGCATTGGCTTTCGTGAAGTGAACAAACAATTAGACGAATTACTCACTGTTTCTCCCGATATTGCAACCTTACTTAAAAAATCCGGAATGATTCTCCTTGGAAAAGTTGGCGGCGCATCTGGCCCGCTTTATGGCAGTTTCTTTATGAAATGTGGTGCTGATGTTCCTGGGAAAACGGAGGTTAACTTCGACGAGCTTTGCGGCATGATTATAAATGGGGCCGCTGCGGTTCAACATCGCGGAAAAGCCGAACTTGGTGATAAAACGATGATGGACGCCTTCTTGCCTGGCGTGGAAGTTCTTCAAAATCGAGATGCAAATGCAGATCCAATCGAAACTTTTTCCGCATTTGTAGATGCTATGCATGCTGGCGCTCAGTCCACTATCCCACTTATTGCTAAGAAAGGTCGCGCACTAAGACTTGGCGAACGAGCAATCGGTCATCTTGATCCTGGCTCTGAATCGTCTTGGATGTTAATGAATGTTATTTTAGAAAATTTAAAAAAGGCGGTCTGATTTATGCGTAAACCCTTAGTTGGAATTAATATGAAAAACTATATTAACACTCGGGCTCAGACATCTGAATGGTTAGAAGCAACTATCCCTCTTCTTGAAAATTTTTCTGATGTGGATACGTTTATCTTTCCTTCTATGGGCACACTCGAAACGACCGCCAACCTTTTAGCGGGGACATCATTTGGCTTTGGTCCACAAAATATGGCGCCGGAGAAATCCGGCCCGCTAACTGGTGAATTTTCGGTAGAATCTATCATTGATCTAAACGCGCACTATGTCGAAATTGGTCACGCAGAACGCAAAAACCTTTTTCATGAGAAAACAAGTGAGATAGCTAAGAAGATTAAACTCGCATTGGACGAAAAAATCACTCCGGTTGTCTGTGTGGGTGAAAAAATCCGTGCGAATGATACAAATGAATTAAAAAATGCGCTAAAAAAACAAATCGAGGCGCTGTTTCAGACAATTAATTTAGCACAGTGGGAAAATGTTGTTCTGGCTTATGAACCGGAATGGGCAATTGGAAAGGCGTCTTCAGCTGAGACAAACTACATCGAAAGCGCTCATCAAGCTTTGCGGGAAATTATTCGTGAACTAGGCGGCGATGAAACGCTCGTAAGAATTATTTATGGTGGCTCGGTCAGCAAAGAAAATGCCGCAGAAATTGTCCGTCAAAAAAATGTCGATGGTTTATTCGTCGGAAGATTTGGCCATAAACCGCAAAATTTTGCCGACATTGTTTCTATTGTTAGCAAAACGAAAGGATGAGTTAGTATGAAAATCGCAATTGGTTGTGACGAAATGGGTTACGAACTAAAACAAACCCTCATCACACGTTTAAAGGAGAAAAATATTGAGTTTACTGATTTCGGCAGTTTTAAAAATGAAAAAGTACTTTATCCAAGTATCGCCGAAAAAGTAGCACTAGAAGTAAAAAACAACGATTATGACCGGGGGATCCTTATTTGCGGTACAGGTATTGGAATGGCCATTACAGCAAACAAAATTCACGGCATTCGCGCAGCACAAATTCATGATTCGTATTCAGCAGAACGCGCAAGAAAAAGTAACGATGCGCATATTATGACAATGGGCGCTCTTGTAATCGGGCCATCCCTTGCCGTTTCGCTACTTGACACATGGCTTGATAGCGACTTTTCAGGTGGACGTTCCCAAGCAAAAGTAGATTTAATGGAAGAAATCGACCAAAAAAATAGATAAAAAAATTTATTGGAGGTAATGAAAAATGACTTTTAAAGGTTTTGATAAAGATTTTAACATTACAGACAAAGTAGCCGTGGTAACTGGGGCAGCAAGCGGGATTGGTAAAGCAATGGCAGAACTTTTTTCCGAAAAAGGAGCTTATGTTGTCTTGCTTGATATTAAAGAAGATGTAAAAGATGTCGCAGCGCAAATTAACCCTTCAAGAACGCTCGCACTTCAAGTCGACATTACTAAGAAAGAAAACATCGAAAAAGTCGTTGCCGAAATTAAAAAAGTCTATCCAAAAATCGATATTTTAGCCAATTCAGCTGGTGTCGCACTTCTCGAAAAAGCAGAAGACTTACCAGAAGAATACTGGGATAAAACAATGGAACTGAACTTAAAAGGTTCGTTCCTAATGGCGCAAATTATCGGTCGCGAAATGATTGCAACTGGCGGCGGTAAAATCGTTAATATGGCCTCTCAAGCTTCTGTCATCGCACTTGATAAACACGTTGCTTATTGCGCTAGTAAAGCTGCGATTGTTTCAATGACTCAAGTGCTAGCAATGGAATGGGCGCCTTACAACATTAATGTTAATGCGATTTCCCCAACCGTTATCTTGACGGAACTCGGCAAAAAAGCTTGGGCAGGTCAAGTTGGCGAAGATATGAAAAAATTAATTCCAGCCGGTAGATTTGGTTATCCAGAAGAAGTTGCCGCATGTGCACTCTTTTTAGCAAGTGACGCAGCGAGCCTAATTACTGGGGAAAACCTAATTATTGACGGCGGTTATACGATTAAATAAAGTATTCAGCTTTAAAGTTCAGCTGAGAGAATGGAGCGAGTAAATAATGAAATTTTTCTTGGACACAGCAAGCGTATCGGAAATAAAACGAATTAGCGAACTAGGTTTAGTGGACGGTGTGACAACCAACCCAACCATCATCGCTAAAGAAGGGCGACCATTTGAAGAAGTAATTAAAGAAATTTGTTCTATCGTAGACGGCCCAGTTAGCGCAGAAGTTATCGGCCTCGAAGCAGACAAAATGGTAGAAGAAGCTCGAATTCTAGCAAAATGGGCGCCAAATGTAGTAGTAAAAATTCCTATGACGGAAGAAGGTTTAAAAGCAGTCCATACACTCACAGCTGAAGGCATTAAAACAAATGTTACGCTTATTTTCACTGTTTCCCAAGGATTAATGGCTGCAAAAGCTGGCGCGACTTATATTAGCCCGTTCTTAGGAAGACTAGATGATATTGGTACAGACGGAATGATTTTAATTAAAAACTTGAAAAAAGTGCTTGATAATTATGGTCTAAAAGCAGAAATCATTTCCGCAAGCATCCGCCATATCGGGCATTTAGAAGAAGCCGCTGAAGCCGGAGCACATATCGCGACTATCCCAGGAAGCCTTTTCCCGAAACTTTGGTCTCATCCTTTGACTGATAAAGGTATTGAAGGATTTTTAAAAGATTGGGAAGCGTTTAGTCAGAAAGAAGGCAATTAATATGAGCAGAATTGATGAACAAATGGTTAACTCGATTCGCGTATTATCAATGGATATGATTGAAAAAGCGAACTCCGGACATCCCGGTTTGCCGATGGGAGCCGCACCAATGGTTTTCTCGCTTTGGAAAAATCATTTAAAATTCAACCCAGAACACCCAACTTGGTTTAACCGCGATCGTTTCGTCTTGTCAGCGGGTCATGGTTCGGCAATGCTTTATAGTTTGCTACATCTATTTGGTTATGATTTACCAATGAGCGAGCTGAAAAACTTTCGCCAAACTGGCAGTAAAACGCCCGGTCATCCTGAATTTGGTCATACGGTTGGTGTCGATGCAACTACCGGTCCGCTTGGTCAAGGTTTCGCAATGGGAGTTGGGATGGCAATGGCCGAGGCTCACCTTGGCGCCAAATTTAACCAACCAGAATTCCCGGTTGTCGACCATAATACCTACGTGCTATGCGGAGACGGCTGCTTGATGGAAGGTATTTCCTACGAAGCCGCGTCCCTTGCCGGCCATTTAAAACTAGGAAAATTAGTTGTTTTATATGATTCAAACGATATTTCACTTGATGGTGATTTGAATGAGTCATTTTCAGAAGACATCGAGCTTAGATTCCGAGCAGCTGGTTGGCAAACGCTACGTGTGGACGACGGAAACGACTTAGATGCGCTTGATGCAGCAATCCATCTTGCAAAAACCGAAAAATCCCGCCCTACTTTAATCGAAGTGAAGACGGTCATCGGTTACGGTAGCCCTGGAAAAGCCGGGAAATCAGCGGCACACGGCTCCCCACTTGGTGAAAAAGAACTCAAGCTAGCAAAAGAAGCTTACGACTGGCAAATGCCACCTTTTGAATTACCAAAAACTGTCGAAAATCAGAAAGAATTTTATCATTCTAAAGGTCGTGCTAGTGAAAGCAGCTGGCTCCGGACATTCAATGCTTACAAACAAAAATATCCAGCACTGGCAGAAAGCTTACAACAATTAATGGATGATAATTTGAATGCGGATTGGGATGCAGAATTACCTGTCTTCGATGAAAATAACGACAAACCAGTTGCAACTCGTGAAGTATCAGGGATTGTCCTTCAAGAATTAGAGAAAAAACTGCCTAACTTATTTGGTGGTGCGGCTGATTTAGCTTCCTCCAACAAAACCAATTTAAAAGCTAGCGAACGATTTGCTCCAGGTAACTATGCCGCCAAAAATATTTCGTTCGGCGTCCGCGAATTTGCGATGGGAGCAGCAGTCAACGGCATGACGCTTCACGGCGGAGTTCAAGCATTCGGCGCGACCTTCTTCGTATTCTCGGATTATCTACGTTCCGCGATTCGTTCAGCAGCCTTAATGGGCATTCCATCCACCTTCATTATGACCCATGATTCCATCGCAGTCGGTGAAGACGGTCCAACACACGAACCAATCGAGCATCTCGCATCCTTCCGCGCCATGCCTGGACTTCACGTTATCCGACCAGCTGACGGCAACGAAACCATAGAAGCTTATCGCTATGCCTTTACTCAAAAAGAACAACCAACCATGCTCGTTCTTAGCCGCCAAAATCTGCCAATTTTACCAAATAGCGCAGCAAAAGCAAAAACCGGACTTGCAAAAGGTGCTTACATCTTAGCCGATTCCCCGCTTGATAAGCTAGATATTATCCTTCTCGCTTCCGGATCCGAAGTACACCTAATGACCGCTGTCAGAGACAATCTTGCTAAAAAAGGCTTCGGCGCACGCGTAGTCAGCATGCCAAGCTTTGATTTATTCGACAAACAAAGCCCCGAATATAAAGAGTCCATTTTACCAAAAGCAGTGAAAAAACGCTTCGCCGCTGAAATGGGCGCATCATACGGCTGGCACAAATACCTCGGCGACGCAGGAGAAATCCTCGCGATTGATTCGTTCGGTATGTCAGGCCCGGGAGACGAGCTGGCAGAACGATTTGGATTTACTGTAGAGAATTTAACGGAGCTTGCGTTGAAGCAGTTGTAGGTGGATTCTATTAGCGGAATGGAGTATCCTATAAGAAGATACTTTATTAAAAGAGGTGCGTTTTAATGAAAAAGAATACTCCAGAGGCGCTTATAGATTTATTCGAGGAATTGAAGCATTTATTTGAGTCGGATACTTCTTTAAATAACCAAAATTCGTCCCGGCTACAAGAAATTTTGACTACAGCTATCACCCGAGTCCAAAAAGCCTCTCAAACAGTCGAATTAGAAGCTCGTTCTGTCTATCAAAACATCCATACCTTATGCTTCGTCGAAAAAATCCATCTAAATCCTGAGGAAGCTAACGTATTAAAAGGGATAGAGAAAATCGCTCTTTCAAAAGGCTTTTGGGGCGGAATGAACACTTTAAATGTGACCAATCAATTTCCAAGCAATTAAAATGAACTGTAAAAAACAGGAATCCTCTACATCCAAATAGAGAATTCCTGTTTTTATTTGTCTAGCTTGTAAAAGCACCCTAAATCAATTTAATTTCCGAATCGAAATATTGCTCGATAAAATGTACTTTCTCCCTAATTTCCTCTATGCTGAAATTCTCATTTGGCGGTGCGACAACCCATTTATCTTCCACATCATCATTCCGAGTAATCACCGCAATTAAATCTCCTTGAAACGTTTCAATCGGCTCAGAAATCTCTCTCGATAAAATATAAACATCCTGCTCTTCCCCGTCACCACCAATGATACCTTCCACAAACCCATAATTCAGCGGATAGACATTGTCGAATTTGTCGGTATAACCTATAGGGCGATCTATGGTTACTTTTAGGGTTTGTTTTTTTGTTTTAGAAAGTTGAGTTTTATGGGTTGATTGTTTATGTGAATCCATGTGATTTTCTCCTTTCTATGTTTGGTTATTTTAAAAAATTTGAATGAAGTATCTTTGTAGTTGCTTTCTTTTCCCTGTTCCAAACGATTTATGTTTTTTTACAAAAACTTTAACTAACAATCTACGCTCGAAAAGAAGATGCTATATAATCAGTTATATTTACATTCAATTTCTTCCTCAGGTAAATTAATTGTATACATACCTAAAATATTTAGAGAAAAAAACTATTATTGAAAAGATTGTTATGGTGTTAATTTTTTTAGTTATTTCATTTATTACATATAATCATTATAATGTTTTCAAATACTCTATTTCTTCATCAGACCATCTTTCCTTAAGTTGACGCTTCAATTCATCAGACCTTCTAAATATATCTAGCCACTCAGAACTTTGTCTTACGCTATTAATATTCCACAAGTTTGTATTATCAATTTTTAGTACTTTTTCTCTAAGAAGATAAGCATTTTTTTCCATATCTTCATCAATTATTTCATTTACTCTCAGTTCACTCAAATTGTTTTTACTAAAAAAAGAGGTAACTCCAACTATGAAGTCTTCAAAAATTAACGTTTCTATTTCTTCATTAGATAATTCCAAAATGAACATACCACTTTTTTCTAAAGTATCTATGAACCAATCAAACTTTCCACCTACAGTTATTTTATTCCTCGCCAAATTTATAATCCCCCTCAAAGCATGTGACTAAAATTGTTAAGGTGCTCAATTCTTTTTATTTGTTCATTTTTCTGTTCCATAATATCTAAAAAGAAGATTATCAAGGCTCTACTTTCTTGATGCCAATCGAGGAATGGAGTGTCTTTTGTATTTATTTTACTTTTTCTATTACATCTATATTGAATCTATCAACAGTTAATTCAACAAATTGATTTTCCAAATACCAAAAATCAGAAATATCTTCATCTGCTAGTTGAGTTATTTCCTTAGCTTGTATAGTACTTTTCTCAATATCTAAATCAACAAAATATTCTTGGCCATCCTTCACAGAACGTTTGTATTCTTCAACAAAACATAAGAGCTCAATATCTTTTATTTTAATTTTTCATACTAGCGACTTAGGTAAATGCTATTGGCTTAGTATTGAAAAATCTAAATACTTTTTGTCGGTTATTTTAATGTTTTCAAATAGACTAATTCTTCGCTTGTCCATTTATCTGTCACTAATCGTTTTATATCGTCGGACAATTGTATTACTTCTGCCCATTCCGGACTTGTTTTAATCGCTTCTACGTTCCATAAATTTGTATTGTCTAGCTCCATCACTTTTGATTGCAGCAAGCGACTTTTATCTTTTATATTTGAATCAATTATTCCCTCATCATATAATCGTTCTAAAGTAAAATTACTAAAAGCTCCAGCTACACTAACTATAAATTCTTCCAAAATATAATGTTCTATCATTTCATCCGATAAATTCAGTTTCTCCTTGCTACATTCTGCTAGTGTCTCAAGAAAGAATTCAACTGACTGTCCAATAGTTATTGGGTTCATTATTATACCTCCTCCTAGTCTATCGTTATTATTTTCCCTGTATCATCTAATGTCGGAATGTACCCATCTGAAGATTTTATGATTTTAACCTTCCCTGTGGGCCCAGTTGAATAACCATAGTAGGAACTTTTGTGTACACCTCCACCTGCATGGTAAAATACCATTCCATCTCCTTCATTAGTAAATTTCCAGCCTAAACCATTTCTACCATATGAGTCTTCTCTCCAACCTTCTCCCAACATCTGCCTAACTTCTTTTTTTGTACTTCCATACAATCTTTCTGGATTTATTATAATATCCTCAAATGAGCTAGGCTTCCACTGAACATTCCCCGCACCATATTTTTCTTTAAAATAATTATTCCATTTCTCACCATTTACCGTTTGCTTCGTTTCAGCAGGATTTAATTTCTCTTTAATCACAGGCTTATTTCTAGCTGCTGCAATCCCAAACCCCAAACCTAAAGCCATATCCGTTAACCCAGCATCATCTGCCCAATCTTTCATGCTAGCGACATAAGCAGATGACCTTAGCGTGGCACCAGATAGTCCAGTTACTTTTTGACCATTTAAGTAGTTGATACCCTCTTTCCAACTATCATTCACTTTTCGTTCGAGTTCTTCTCCGGAAAGACTCGTATAAAGAAGCGGGTCTAATTCCTGACCATTTTTTTCTAAGAAATCTTGCAATTCCTTGTTTTCTACCCGTTTTCCATCTTTTTCGAGTAGCCACATCGTAACGGTTTTACCTTGATCATTGACATAAGTATAAGCTAACACGGTGTAATCTTCAAAAGTTTTTGGAAATGGGTCTTTATCATTTTCTTTTCGCGCGGTATCGAGTGCTTTTTTCATAATCAACAAGCTGTTTGTCGTACTTTTCGGCACCGAGTATGTGCCTGTTTTATCATCAAAAGTGACATTGTGTAACAACTCTTGCACCGCGCGTCCAGTCGCTCGAATGAGTTCGACTAATGCACTAAAAAAGTGGCCATGGCTTTGTTCGAAAGCTAAATATTTTTCTAGGATATTCTCTTGTTCGATGGCTTTCAGCAATTGGGTATGAACGCTTCTTGATTTCACTGCATAGACTTGTTGCATATCTGGCTTGGTGTTGGGTGCGGTTAATTGTCGGTGTAAATCTTCTTCTTTTCGTTGTAACCGGCGAGCTTGAGCCATCGCTTCTTGTAAGATTTCTGCATCAATTCTGGCGGAAGGTGAGCTATCCACTTGACTCCCGAACTCGCGAATATATTGCGCCAATCGCTCCTCACTTTCATCCAGTGCTTCGATGATACTTTGGGCAATACGGGTGTATGTACTTGAAAAATACTGTTTGGAGGCACTAACTGCTTCTCCTTTTAAACAATTGTCTTGGGAGTAATCCATCGCTGCTTCTTTAATTTTTCTAATCATCTCTTTGGCTTCCGCATTACTACTTCGTAAACCGTGGAGAAAGTCATTCAATTCGGCAATATCTATCCGGCTCACTGACTCCACTCCTTTTGCAAGGTGGCTTGTTTTGTTTCTAGTGCGTGGAGCCTGTCCTTATTTTCTTGTAGTTCGGTGTCTAAATCGGTTCTTTTATCTTGGAGATCCTTCTTCCAAGCCACGGACTCTTCGTGTTGTTGCTCTTCTAAATACCGATGAAAACCACTGGCTGCTTCTCCTTGCCAGCCACTGCGCAAAAAGTCTAATAACATCCGTTTTTCTTGTGCTAATTGGTTACTGTCCTCTTCTAGCCAATCTTGTTCATTTTGTTTTCTTCTCGTTTGATCGACATTCGTTTCTGCCGTTATCTTTGCTTTTTTGATTTGTTGGAGTTGTTGTTCTAACTGGCTGTGTGCACTATCCAATTAACGCACCTCCAACTGATTGATTTTTTGTCCCATCAATTGGTCTTGTTTAGCGTAAGCAATACCCATTTTCTTTAAGCGACTCGCATCTTGTTTGGTCACGTGTTGAAAATCTTCCACCACATCCACCAACTCAATCAATGCCGAGCGCAATTGATCAATCGAATTGGCTCTCGAATATGCCATGTTCCCGTTTTTTAATGGCAAGTATCTTCCCGAACTTTTACTTGCAAATTTGGTTGCGTGTTGTTGGAAGGCCCTTTCGTTGACTTTTATTTCTCTCATCTGTACGCTTCCTCTCTATGTATATCTTTCCCCCTCATTATAGCATCGAAAGTCGCCCTCTTTTGTGAGCGTTTTGTGAATCTATTCATTAAAAAATCGCTTTAAATCAGCTTTTTAAGTGAAATAATGTAATTTTCCTCCTAATCAAGCTCACAATTACTTGTATTTAAGACACAATTTTCAATTCCTCAAAATCATTCTACAAAAGATAAAGAGAAGACAACAACTTGTCTCCTCTTTATCTTTTGTTATTAAGCATTTTCAAACTGTACGTGGACCTTTTTATGCATCAAAGACTTCGTAATAAAATCCGCTTCTTTCACTTCGACTACGAATTTCAATTTTTTATGTGTTGCCCAGTATTCCCAAAAATCGATGAACATGTGCAAATCGATAATGTTTTCTTCCATTCGCGCTTGCTGGCTCATCGTGTATTTTATTTCATGTAGACACGGGGTAAAAGCAAGGGTTTGTTCCACTGAGCAGCCTTCGATATGTTTAGAAATAATGAATTTCCATTTTTTCAGCATTCTTAGTTTCCCTATAAAAAACGCTTCTTGCTCTTGGACGGAAAAATGTTTTTTTATTTCTGGTGTGCCTTCACCGATAAATTCAATCGTTATCCGTTTACTAAAATCTTTTAAATGCTCTAAAAATAGAATGGTTTCGCGGAAATGTAATTGGGATAATGTTAGTTTGATAATAAAATGTTGATTCCAAAGTTCTTTCACGATTTTTTGGACTTCTTTTTCAAACCATAACATAAATCTTGAATATTCCATCGTGCTTTCTAAACAAATTTGATATGGGAAAACTTCCCCAATTAATAAATTTTTGCGTTTTTTTAAGACTTTTATTTCTTTCTTTTGCACTTGCCTACTCGTTGCATCGTAATGGTTTTGTAAATGGATTTGATACTTTTTCTCTAACAAAGAATCGCCTCTTCCTTTGTGAAATTCTTTATAATAAATATCATACATCTTTTCCAAAATGGGTATTTCTAATGTCGGATATATTAGTTAAAACACCACCACAACAATCTGCGGCGGTGTTTTAATCTACGTTATGCTTATCTTAATTTTTTACTTCCGACTGCCAAAAATACGCCTAAAATTAAAACGAGTCCTATAAGTCTTAGTAGGTTTAATAGTCCAGCATCGTCATCCCCTGTTTTAGGAAGAGTTTGCTTAACTACTTTAGTCTCAATTACTTTGCTTGCAGGTGTTTTTATTGTAAGAATAGTTGGTTTCGCTGGAGTAATAGGTTTTATAATAGCATCTTTTTTATACACATAATTGACTGTTACATCACTTGTTCCAAAAGCACCTATTTGGTTCTTTGGTGCAGCTACTAGGCTATATCCTGGAATCAAGCGAGCTTTCGTTGTATAAGCATCATGAATGTGATAAGTTTTTGCATCAACTGTTGGTAATGCTATTTCGTTGCCTTGTTGATCTTTAAAAGTAGAAGTAAGTTGATAATCATTTGCTTTATACACATAATCCACTTGAATATCACTCGCATTAAAAGTACCCGTTTCGTTCGTTGGTGTTTTTTCTAAAGTGTAACCCGGAATCACGGCTGCTTTCGATGTGTAAGTGTCATGAATATGGTATTTTTGTGCGTCTACTTCTGTTGCTTTTAATTCGTTTCCTTGAGCATCTTTAAATGTCGCAGTTAGCGTGTAATCATTTGTTTGGTACACGTAATTCACAGTTACATTGTTCGCTCCAAAAGCACCTTGGTCATTCTTAGGTGTTGCAACTAATGTATATCCAGGAATTACTGCTGCAGTTGTTTTGTATGTGTCTTGGATATGATAAGTTTTCGCGTCTACTTTAGGTGCTTGTAGTTCTTTGCCGTTTGCGTCTTTGTAGGTCGTTGTTAACGTATAATCATTTGCTTTATATACGTAATTAACTGTTTCATCACTTGCGCCAAATACACCTTTTTCATTGGCTGGTGTAGTTGTTAATGTGTAACCTGGGATGTTTAGCGCTGTTGCAGTGTATGGGTCGTTAATATTGTATATTTTTGTATCAATGGCTAGTGGTTTTAAATCTTTACCTTGTGTGTCTTTATATGTTGTGATTAATGCATAACCATTCGCTTTATATACATAATTAACTGTTACATTACTAGCACCAAACGTTCCTTTTTTGTTCGATGGTGTTGCCACTAATGTATAGCCTGGAATTGTTACGCCACTAGTCGCATAGCCCTCCTTAATAATAAATCCTTTTTTCACGATAGCTGGTTTTAGTTCTGTTCCTTGTACATTTTTGAAAGTGGAAGTTAAGGTATATTCATTCGCTTTGTAAACATAATTGACTGTCACATTGCTCGTATTAAATGTACCTGTTTGATTTGCTGGTGCTGCTACTAGTGTGTAGCCAGGAATGGTTGCTGCGCTAGTAGAATAGTTATCTTTTGTATGGTAAGTTTTGCTGTCTACAACTGGCGCTTTTAATTCTTTGCCGTTTGCATCTTTGTAGGTCGAAGTTAATGTGTAATCATCTGCTTTGTAGACATAGTTGACTGTTACATTCGCCGCGCCAAATGTACCGGATTGATTCGCTGGTGCTGCGACTAATGTGTAACCAGGAATAGTAGCTCCTGTCGTAGTATAAGTGTCGTTAATGTGATATTTTTGACTGTCTATGATTGGCGTTTTTAATTCCTTACCTTGTGCATCTTTATACGTCGAAGTTAGTGTGTAGTCATTTGCTTTGTAGACATAATTCACGGTTACATCACTCGCGCCAAATGTACCTGTTTGATTCGTTGGAGCCGCGACTAATGTATAACCTGGAATAGCAATATCACTCGTCGTGTAACCATCCTGAATATGGTACGTTTTTGTATCTACTTTTGGTAAAGCTAAATCGTTCCCTTGTTGATCTTTGTACGTCGAAGTTAGTTTATAAGCAACTGCTTGGTATACATAGTTCACTTGGATATCCGTGCTACCAAAAGTACCTGATTGATTCGCTGGTGTTGCGACTAATGTATAGCCAGGAATGACAGCTGCAGTTGTAGCATAGTTATCTTGAATATGATACGTTTTGCTATCTACAACGGGGGCTTTTAACTCAGTTCCTTGCGCATCTTTATATGTTGAAGTTAATTTTAAGTCTGTTAATTTATACACATAATTAACCGTAACATCGCTCGTATGGAAGGTTCCTGTTTCGTTCGCAGGTGTCGCTACTAGCGTATAACCTGGAATGGTTGCTGCACTTGTAGAATAGGTGTCTTGAATATGATACTTTTTACTATCTACAACAGGTGGTTTTAATTCTTTACCTTGTGCATCTTTGTATGTCGAAGTTAACGTATAATCTTCTACTTTATAAACATAATCAACCGTAATATCGCTTGTTCCAAAATTACCTTGGTTGTTCGCGGGTGTTGTTACTAATGTGTAACCCGGGATCGTTTTGGCAGTTGTTGTATAGGGATCGTTTACGTGATAGGTTTTAGCATCGACATCATCTGGTGCGATTGTCTTCCCTTGTTGATCTTTAAATGTAGACGTTAATTGATAGCCGTTTGCTTGATATACGTAATGGACAGTGATGTTTGACGAACCAAATGTCCCAGTAGCGTTGGTTGGTGTTGCTACTAACGTATAACCTGGGAAAACTGCGGCTGTTGTTGTATACGTGTCTTGATAATGATACGTTGTCGCATCTATCACTGGTGCTTTTAGTTCTTGACCATTCGTATCTTTGTAAGTGGAAGTAAGTGTATAATCGTCTTTTTTGTATACATAATTAACCGTGACATTCCCAGCTCCAAAAGTGCCGTTCTGATTAGCAGGTGTGGAAACTAAAGAATAGCCCGGAATGGTTGCTGCTGTTGTAGAATAGTTGTCTTGGATATGATAATCTTTTGCATCCACAACTGGTGCTTTCAGTTCTTGACCATGGGCATCTTTGAAAGTAGATGTTAGTTTATAATCATTTGCGCTGTATACATAGTTGACTGTAGCCGGGTTCATGGTGAATGTACCATTTTGATTGGCTGGTGTTGCAACTAAAGTGTAGCCTGGGAAAGTTTTTTGTGTCGTTGTATAAGGATCCCCGTCTTTACCATTTAAAATGACAGGTGGCGCAAGTTCTTGCCCCTTTGTATCTTCATGTTTCACTGTAATAGGTCCGCCGTTTAGCGCGGTGATGTTTACTGTAACTTGTGTTCTGGCAAATTTGTTCGATTGCGTGGAAAATTTGCTTTTGATGAAAATGGTCGCTTGACCCGGTGCTGCTGCCACGCCATTGTGGATTAGTGAACTTGAACCATCATCATAATACTCGAATTCGTGTTGCGCGAGTAAAGTTCGTCCAGATGTTAGTGCGAGTTTCGTTTTGTCTGGTGTTAATTGATTAAAATCAGTTCCAACAGGTACATCAATGGTATATCCAGGTGTTGTAGTTAGTTGGTCTTGCTTTTGAAATTGACCATCGTAAAATTCCAACATGTTTTGCCCATTATTAAAGTTACTTACATAGTTGGCAGGAATATCCGTTACAATCTGATTTCCAGTGGTAAATAAATCTAATTCTCCCGTAGATGAGTTTGACCAATTCGTTGAGAATATTATAGTTGGAACTTTCACTAAGTGGTTATTATTTACAGTTAAAAACTTTAAATGGCTAGCCATGTTCGTTATTGTTGCAGGAATTTCTTCTATCGTTCCACCACTAACTTGTAATTCTTCTAACTTAGGTAGTTGAAAAGCTATCGTCGGGAAAGTACTTAAATTATTATCGTTTAGATTTAAGATTTTTAGCTCTTTTAAATTCCCCACTGAGTTTGACACTGTAGAAATCGTCCCACTTATCACTTCTAACTTAGTTAAATGAGTTAACATATCGATATTCGTTGGGATATCGCTTGCCCCACTTACTTGTAGTGTCGTTATAGCTTCTAAATCTGTCTGTGTAATATTCGCTCTCGTCTTACCAGTTTCTTTTTCAATCTCTTTTATAAACGGTTCATTACTATTCATGGTTTGTTCTAACCATGTAGGTGTGCTTGCAGAAACAGCTGTAAAACTAACTGTATTGATAATAACTACAAGCGCAATTAATGCAATAAATATTTTCTTTAAAATAACAATCTTCCTCCTTTTAACGCTAAATTTGCAGTGTCAGTTGGCATTTAGTTTCTTTGCCAAAGCCCCTCCCTTCACTGTCAATGTGGCTTTAAGCCGTACTTCAGTCTATATAATACTATGCGGAGTCTTAAAATTTTCTAATGTCGCATATATACTACTCGAAAAAAGAAAACCAAAAAGAATAGTCCTTTTTAGCTTTCATTCCATCGTTTTTATATCGTTGTTTTCCCTCGCAAATTGTCGGTACATAGTTTCATACTCTGCCGCTTTATTTTCATAACCTAATGCTCGCAAAATAGCTACTGCCTGCTCGATTTCTTCGCTGCCTTCGCGCTTTTCGCCTTCTCCCCACCGCACAATTCCACGATAATACATACAAAGAATTTTGAAATAAGTACCATCACAGTCCTCACTAATTTTCTCTAAGCTTTTTATCATTAGCTCCATATGCTCTATTTCATTTCTCTCTATAAAATCATCCATGATACTAGCCAGCGCCGATTGTAAAATGCTTCTTCCTCGTTCAAAATGGCGGTATCTATCCAGCGTGTTTAACAATTTATAATAAAACGGCACCCGACTTTTCAAAGACAAGTACGGCAACATCCGAGTAAATAAGAATATATCCTCTAACGTCCAAAAAACAGCTTCAATCAGGTAGTTCTCCAAAATCCGAACCACTTTTTTGTCCGCCACTTGTTTGCCTTTTATGTGATCTAACTCCAGTTTTATCGCCGCGCTTTTTACTTGATTGATTTTTCCTTCTTCCGATGATATTTTTTGATAAAGTAATTCCCAAATAGCAATTTCATCCGTTTTACACGCCCGCTCGTAGGCTTCCCAAAAGTCCTCTTTCTCAGGCAACTCCTCTTGATGATACATGAAGAAAAACTCTTCCATACTTACCATTAGCTTTGTTACTATTTTCTCTAGTAGAATGCTCGATATTGCATGGGTTCCCTTTTCAAATTCAATTGCATAAGATTTACTAATAACCCCTGTGTACACTTCTTTTTGGGAAATTTTTTTAGACTGCCTTATTTGACGAATCAACTCACCATAACTTATCATCCGAAGACCTCCTCTTGACTCATTTCTTGCTTTTATTTTACATTCCTTTGTTTTCTCTCTGTAAATAGTGCTATATATAGTACATAAAACCTCTTTACTACAAACAAAAAAACACCAAAATGACTCCATTTTAGTGTTTTTAAATAGAAAATCTTCGGATAGTTAATCTTCTACTTGGATATTTTCTTTTTCTAAAAATTGTTTTAAAACTACGCTATACAAATCTGCTAATGCTTCATAGCGCAGTTCTTTCCATGTTTGAATCGCTCTTTTGGCTTGGCGATAGCCCTTTTCCACTTCGCCTTCTTTCATCCAAATTGCTCCTTGATAATAATTGGCTACTATTCGATAAAAAGCACTGTTAAAACTACCACTTGTTTCAGATGCTTCTTTTAATTTTTCGAGCACTAGTTTCGCATAATTGATTTTATTCTGTATGATGAGTTCATCTGTCAGATTAGCAAATAGATGGCAAAATAGCAGTCTTCCTCTATCATAGTACCTATACTTTTCATACGATTTCAGCATAATTTGATAAAAGTGAATTTGTACTTCTTCCTCAAAAAAAGATATGCCGTTCGCAAAAATACGAACCTCTTCTAAAGTCCACGTCTGCATTTTCCAAAGATAGTCATGGATAATTTTTTTATATTCATCAGAAATATTCGATTCATCAAACACATTCGTACGCAAATAATGATTAATAGTTTGAATTCTCGTATGAAGTATCGCTTTTCTAACTTCTGTCTGCTCCGTTCGCTCTAAAGTTATTTTATCTAGCAACGCCTGCATCCCTACAACATCATTTTTACCTGATAGCTCGACGAAATCAATCCAAAAACTATCATCCTCTGTCGAAGAAAAGTCTCTGTAAATAAAAAAGAATTCATCTAAAGGAACCATAACCCGCTTTAAAATTTCTTCAAACAAACTCAAAGTAATCTCGTGTTTACCTTTTTCAAATCCGATTGCATAAGACCTAGATATAATTCCTGTGTATACCTCTTTTTGAGTCAAACCTTTAGATAGCCGTATTTCCCGAATCAATTCGCCATATGAACCCATATGATATCCCCCTAATTAAGTTCTTCCATTTCAAAAAGTCGGAATGCAGTATCTATGTCTATGCTTTAATTTCTCTACTCCAAACAAATTAGGAATCATTGTTCTTAAAATATATACCCTAAACACTAGTAGTTTAATTCTTTTAAAGGCGAAAAGCTACTTACAATATCGTCATCTTCCTTTTTTAAGTATTAATAGCACAAAAAAAGAATGTCATTTTTCACATTCTCTTTAAAAATATGGCTCTAAATCATTCGTTAATCTTTTTATTTTACTTCATACTTAGCGCGTTTTAATAACTCTACTTTTTTAGTTTCAGGGTTATTTTCCTGATATTGAACAGCCGTTAATTCATGAAATCCTTTTTTTAATTCCGTTTTACTTAATTGAATTTGAAAAGAAAGTTCGTCGCCGCCTTGTTCCATTTGTACGATGTAGCCGTCAATGTAAATATAGGTTAGGCTTGCCGTACTCAACTCTTTCATATGAATTTCCAATTTTTCTACAGATTCCGCCTCTTCATAAACACAAGGCAGGTCACCTTGACTTGAAATACCATCCGTGGCAAGAAGTTCTATCCATCCTTTTTTCGTATCATTTGGAGGAAAATGCTGTTTTTCCCTTTTAGCCGGCACACCCGAAACATCTCCATTCCCGCTGTCCTCGCATGCTGATAATGCCACTAATACTATCAATAGTAATAATATGAGCAACCATCGACCTTTTCGCAACATAGTGACACTCCCTTTTTACAACAATACAATGGTTTTACTTTTCAGGAAAAAATGTAGAATATATACTACATAAAACCCCAAATCAGTGAAACGTTTTCATAAATATGCTAAACTCTCTTTGTAAAACTTTTAAATAAAAAAAGGATGTGGAAAAATGTTCAGTGTAACTACTTTTAACATTCGTTTTGATGACACTTCCGAGCGGAAAAAGAGCTGGGAATTGCGTAAAACACTAACAAAATCATTACTTGATAAATATCAATGGGATTTCATGGGGGTGGAGGAACCTCTTCTGCCACAAATGCGCGACATGAAAGAAATGCTAGATTGGGATTATTTCGGGGTAGGACGAGATGATGGTTTTGAAAAAGGAGAATTTACGGCTGTTTTTTATAATTCTGCTCGATTCAGATTACTGCAAGAAGGGCGTTTTTGGTTATCTGAAACGCCAGATGTTCCTTCTATTCATTCAACAGCGATGTTTCCGCGAATTTGCGTTTGGGGAAAATTCGCCGATTCGGACGGAAAACAGTTCTATATTTTTAACACTCATTTGGATCACATCTCAGAGGAAGCGCGCCTTTTTGCCAGTCAACTTTTACTAAAAAAAGCTGCCATCATTGCAGAAGATTCACCCATCATTATATTAGGCGATTTTAATACTGCGCCTAACACAACAACTTATAACTTCATAACCAAAAAATATCAGGATGCACAGTTGATTTCTCAGACTCCTATAAAAGGCCCAATTGGTAGCTTTCATGACTTCCAACCACTCCGACCTGAAAACGAATTAGAAAAAATTGATTACATCTTCGTGTCTAAAGAGTTCCGCGTACACTCTTACAAAACTATCACGGATCAAGTGGATGGCTGTTCTGCATCTGACCATTTCCCTGTGACTGCAACACTTGAATGGACATAAAAAAGAGAAGACGAATATCGTCTTCTCTTTCACTTATAACATTTCTTTAATCATTTTATAAAGCGCAAATCCCATTTCTGTATCATTTTTATGCACTTTTAAGGCGATTGGCGCGGAAAAAGAGGTGTTTTGTGTCACGACCGTATTGCCGTCAACACCAATTTTCAAGTCAAAGTCACGGTCTAAAGTTCCCGCAGTCTCGATTGAAACATACTTTAATGCCTTCTTCGGGAAAAACTTGAATTCTACTTTCTTACCAGTTATCCCTTGAGCATCCACATTAAAAATCCCTTTTGAAGTAATAATAACTTCATCTCTTATAAATTTAAAAATTTGAATAATCTTTTCATCATCTTCTAAAAATCGTTCTATGCCATAAGATGATTCGGTAACAATTGCTGCTTTTCCCATTAGTTTGTCAAACATGAAACCCATCCTTTTTGTTGTATGTATTCTTATTCAATTTTAAATGAACAAGTAAAGCTATATTAGCATAAAACGTTTTCATAGTATGTAGACATTGTGTGAACAGTCTGCATTTTTAAATAAAAAAAAGCTACTAATCCTTGAGAACAAGTAGCCCTTTTATCATTTAAAATGCCTTACTAATAACACTTAGACCAATAAACAAGAACAGTACAGCCATGATCACGGAATTGTTCTGGATAAGCCATTTACGCGTACTATCTAATGCGTTGTTAAGTCGATTCCCAGCCAGTAAGAAAGCAATCGTTGGGATGTAAATCGAACAACAAGCGATAATTCCAAAAATAATAGTTGCCGTTGTTTCTTGCCCGCCAGTTAAATTCAGGGCACCAACACTAACACCCGCAGTCAGAGAAAGCAACATATTCTTAGGATTCACCGCAGATAATAAGAAAGCAAAAATCATCGCGCCACCTGGTTTAATATTGCTCATTTTTTCAAACCATTTTGGTGTTGCAGCTTTCTCTCCGTTTTTCGGACGTTTCGTAAAATCATGGGCACCGAGCAAAATAAGTAAAACCCCTAACACAATAAGTACCACTTTGACCAAGGTTGACTGATCTCCGGACGAACTAACCGCCGAACTCATTAAAAATAATCCAATAAAGAAAATAGCAATATTCCCAACAATCCAACCAACCGTATAAAAAATACTGTTAATCCGTGCCTTGTTGCTCAGTAAAATCAAAATAAGCCCTACAATTGGAAATGGACTAATTAATATACCTACTGCCGGTGACAAAATAGCTGAAAAAGCTGAACCCACGCTGACTCCCCCTCTATACATTTTTTACAAATCCTTATCATTCAATCTACCTTTTTCCCTCTTATACTCACTAACAAACAATTGTCGCTATATCATTCCTTATGTTCTTCCCCAAAAAAAACAATACAATAAATTTGCCATAAACAGCTCATTAAATGCACTAAAACGCTACTTTTCAAGCAAAGTTATTCTTCTAAAAGTCTATTTTTATATAAAAACTCCCAATATGGAATCGGTGACTAAAAATGGAAATTCATTTTAGGGCTATAATAATAGTATAATTTCTATTGTTCGTTCAAATACAGAGACAGGTGGAAATATTATGAAAAAAGTAACCCATAATGACGTACTGGAGCAAATTGATACTGTGACTAGTCCAGAACAACAACTGAACGCAGGAATAGCACAAAAGCAAGTCAGTTCTGTAAGTCAATCAAATTCAACAAAAACAGACGAATCCGCGAGCACAGCAAGTATTTTATTCGGTATGCTCACTCTTTCTAAACGTAAATAACATCCGCTCCAAACAGAGTAGCTGTTATTTGTTTCCGTTGACTATCCTAATTATTTTTGCTATATTTTAACTATAAATCGGAATGTTACCGACGAAAGCCGGGCATAACCAAATATTTTTCTAAGTACAATGTTTCTCTGCATTTATTTAGAAAAGTATTTGGTTTTTTTTATAGATACTTTAAAATGTAGAAAAGGAGTTTTTAACATGCATACAAATACAGGATTTCCAGCCGACTTTTTATGGGGTGGAGCTGCTGCCGCAAATCAATTCGAAGGCGCTTACAACGTTGATGGAAAAGGACTTTCCGTTCAAGATGTTACTCCAAAAGGCGGATTCGGTCAAATTACTGACGGTCCAACACCAGATAACTTAAAATTAGAAGGAATCGACTTTTATCATCGTTACAAAGACGACGTGAAACTTTTTGCTGAAATGGGCTTCAAGGTTTTCCGTACTTCTATCGCTTGGTCCCGTATCTTCCCAAATGGTGACGAAACTGAGCCAAACGAAGCAGGACTACAATTTTACGATGATTTATTCGACGAACTTCTAGCACATAATATTGAACCGCTGATCACTTTATCTCACTATGAAACACCACTTCACTTATCGAAAACTTACGACGGCTGGGTAAATAGAAAAATGATCGACTTCTATGAAAACTATGTCCGCACTGTATTTAATCGCTACAAAGGCAAAGTAAAATATTGGCTCACTTTTAATGAAATCAACTCGATTTTACACGCACCATTCATGAGTGGCGGTATTTCTACAAGCCCAGATAAATTATCTCAAAAAGACCTATACCAAGCTGTCCACCACGAACTTGTGGCGAGCGCGCTGGCTACAAAAATTGGTCACGAAATCATGCCAGAAGCTCAAATCGGCTGTATGGTTCTAGCAATGCCAACTTATCCGCTAACTTCCAACCCAGATGATATTATCGCTGTTATGGAAGCAGAGCGCAAAAACTACTTCTTCTCCGATGTCCATGTCCGCGGAACTTATCCTGGCTACATGAAACGCTATTTCAGAGAGAATAATATTGAATTAGACGTAACAGAAGAAGACTTAGAAATCCTTAAAAACACAGTAGATTTCATTTCCTTCAGCTATTATATGAGCACAACTGAAACAGCTGACGAGTCGAATCGCAAAGCTGGTGCAGGAAACATCCTTGGAGGCGTGCAAAACCCTTACCTAGAAGCATCCGAATGGGGTTGGCAAATCGACCCTAAAGGTTTACGCGTTGTCCTAAACGAATTCTGGGATAGATACCAAAAACCACTTTTCATCGTAGAAAACGGTCTTGGCGCTATCGATCAACTTGAACAAGACGAAAACGGCAACTACACAGTAAATGACGACTATCGTATTAACTATTTGAGCGCTCATTTATCGCAAGTGAAAGAAGCGATTAAAGACGGCGTTGAGCTGATGGGTTACACTTCATGGGGCTGTATTGACCTTGTTAGTGCCTCCACTGCTGAAATGAAGAAACGTTACGGCTTTATCTATGTCGATCGCAACAACGACGGCACAGGCTCGCTAAATCGTTATAAGAAGAAAAGTTTTGATTGGTACAAGAACGTTATTGCTACCAATGGTGAAGATTTATAAAAATGAGAAACCCAGGTTTGTCCTTTTAGGAGGGGGAACCTGGGTTTTTTAATTGCTTGATAACGGAGTGGCAATCTTCCGACCGAGTAATCGCTGAAATAACCGATACCCCGTCCGCGCCTGCTGCGAGAACCTCAGCCGAATTTGCTTCATTAATTCCGCCAATCCCGACAATTGGTAGCTTGATTCCAGCCCGACGAATTTCTTCCAAAATTGCAGTTCCACTTTCTGGCTCTGCATCCTCCTTTGAGATGGTTGGGAAAATTGGCCCTACGCCGATATAATCCACCGCACCAAGTCTTTCTGCCTCCTCCGCTTCACTAACCGAATGAATCGAAAGTCCGATTTTCATTTTTCCGGAGCAACTCGCGATAACTTGGCGAATTTCCTCGTCGTTTTGCCCGACATGGATGCCGTCCGCACCAATTGCGAGGGCTAGGGCGACATCATCGTTAATAATGAATGGCACTTGATATTTTGCGCATAATTGTTGGCATTCTAGCGCCATTTCTTTTCTTTCGGAGGCAGTTTGGAGTGAGCCTGCTCCTTTTTCGCGATATTGGAAACAAGTAATTCCGGCTTTCAGTGCTTCTTCTAACACACCTGGCAACGTTCCACGAACAATATCTTGCGTTCCAGCGATAAAATATACAGCTAGTTCAGCTCTCATTTCCCATCCTCCAATCGGTAAGCAAAATGGTTGGTTGGACCATGACCGTGACCAATTCCAAGCGGATATTTAATCGCACTTGTGATAAACTCTTTCGCAACTACGACACTGTCTAAAAGGGAATTACCTTTCGCAAGTTCAGCCGCAATACATGCCGAAAAAGTGCAACCCGTCCCGTGCGTATGAGGCGTATCAAAGCGTTCGCTCGTCAGCCATTTTGTCATTTCGCCATCATAGTAAAAATCAGACGCCTCACTCATTTCGCTATGCCCACCTTTAATAACAACCGCTTTTACACCTAAATCAAAAATTTTCTTAGCAGCTTGTTCGATTTCCGCCTTGGTTGTGATTTTTTCTCCCAGAATTTCTTCCGCTTCTGGAATATTCGGCGTAATGATCGTACCAAGTGGCAAAAGCTCATCTTTCAACACTTGTGTCGCCTCGTTTTCAAGCAAAGCAGTGCCACCTTTTGCAATCATCACGGGATCAATGACGATATTTGGGAAGTTGTGCAAACGTATATTCCGCGCCACTTCTCGGATAATTTCTGCATCCGCAAGCATCCCAGTTTTCACGGCGTTCACTTGGAAATCCTCTGCAATCGCGTCGCACTGTTCGCGAATCATTTCTACCGGGATTTTATGCACTGCTTTTACCCCTAACGTATTTTGCGCCGTAATTGCCGTGATGACGGACATTCCAAAGGTCTTGCGCTCTTGAAACGTCTTGATGTCCGCTTGTATCCCCGCGCCGCCCCCTGAATCTGAACCAGCTATCGTTAATACTTGTGGAAAAGTCATTTGTGTTCACCACTTTCTTGGATTTTGGCTTTGGCACGCGTTTTTTCGACTGACCAGCTAGCCAGTTCATCTAAAAATAGTGGTCGAAATGAGCCTGGAAGTTTTCTTTCTAACTCGATTTCCGCGTACTCAGAAGCCACCGCATAACTCGCGCACGCTTCGACACTAGCTCGAAAAACGTCTTCCTGAACGGCGATAAAACTACCGCAAACCGCACTCAGCAAACAACCAGAACCAGTAATTCTTGGAAGCAGCGCGCTACCATTAGCCACTTTTGCAAAGCGCGTTCCGTCTGAAATCACATCCACTTCACCGCTAATAATAACAACCGTGTTCCATTCGTTCGCCACTTTTTCAGCAATAGTCAGCACATCCGCCGAACCAACGCCCGCATCCACGCCTTTTGCTTCCCAAGCTTCCCCAGCAATCGCCGCAAGTTCTCCTGCATTTCCGCGAATCGCCGCAAACTGAATTTCTGACAATAACTCCTGCACCACTTTACGACGGTATGAAGTCGCGCCAACACCGACCGGATCAAGCACAACCGGCGTTCCAGCAACATTTGCCGCACGTCCAGCAATTTTCATCGCTGTAACTAGCTCACCGTCTAGCGTTCCGATATTAATCACGAGCACATCTGCCATTTTCGCCAGTTCATCCATTTCCTCTTTCGCAGAAGCCATAATCGGTGAAGCACCAATCGCAAGCAACCCGTTCGCCGAGTCATTCGCAACCACGATATTTGTAATATTATGTACCAACGGGCCTTTTTCCCGCACTTTTTCCAACGTCATAAAATCAAACATAATTCACACTCCCACGCCAATTTTGTTTTTTATAAGCCATATCAAAAAACGCCCATTCCATTTCCACACTGATTTGAAAAGCCTGCTTCATCAGAGCAAGTTCCCGCGCATCCGCCATACTCGCCGCCTGTTCCACCAACCGCTTCTGCTGCAACACCACTTTTTGATAATTTTCATCCACATAACTATCCAACAACTCTTGATAAAATGGCTCCGAACTCCGCGCCGTTTCGTACATCTTCCCCATATCCGCATAAAGCGCATAACACGGCAAAAGCGCCGCAATCGTCACTCCAAAACTGCCAAAATCCGCCATCCGATAAAGATGAGAAGTATAATGATAAGCAGTTGGCGCTGGTTTTCGCTCGGAAAAATCACGCTCCGTTAGCCCAACCCGCGGATAAAACTGTTCGCGCATCAACAATTCCGACTGCTGAAGCCGCACCTGTACTTCCCTCATTTCCGTAGCAAGTTCCGCTGTCCCAGCCTGCTCCACACTTTTCTCAATCACCTTCTCAAAATGCGACAAATAATAATCATCCTGGAGTAGATAATAATAAAACGCCTCCTTCTCAAGCGTCCCATCCGCCAAACTACGAACAAACGGATGCCGCAACGTTTCCTGCCATAAATCCCCTACTTCTTCTTGAAAACCGTGAACAAACACTTAAACTCCTCCTTTTGAACAATAAAAAAAGCGCCCACTGTCCCTTAGCATAAGCAAAGAAACAGCAGCCGCGATAAATTTTCCGGTCACTTTCACATTCACTTCCCTACGCTTGCACTAACAAACAGGTTCAAAGGGTCAGAAAGCATTACCTTCCTATCTCAGCCAGAATCGGCCCCCCCAGTTTTTCTTATTAAGTTGTGTTCATCATAGCATAGAGTTTTACCGCTGTAAATCCCCAAACGAAATAAGCTCAAATCCATGTTCACTAAGCCAATCCCGCACCCGTACGTCACAAATCGTCGCAAGTTCCCGGCACCGCATCAACGTATAGGAAGAATTATCCAGCACAAATTGATCCAAAAAACCGACATCAAAATGCATCTCAGCGATTTCGTTTGGTGCCAATTTTAATAATCCAAAATCATCGTTAAGGAAGTTTTCAACTGAGACACCGCCGTTTGTGTAGGGGAGTGCGCCCGACTCCAACAGTTTAGTAATTGGCAAATAACCTTCCTGATCTGGCCATTTTTTATCGCCACTGTATTTTAAAGTGGTGTGAATCCCGAACTCACGTGCAATATCAAAGAAAGCTTGGTCAACCGTTTCATCACCAATTGAGTGGCAGTCGATATGCTCTGGGTAGTGACCCGTTAGCGCTTTGAACCGTTCCATTTGAGCGATAGTTTCCGTGCGCACATCTTCGTATTGGAATTTCAGTTCTGGGTTAGCCCGGTAATATTTGGAACGATGGAATTCCCCATTTTCGTCGACAAGTGACGGGATTTTCGCCGGGTTCGCGCATGGTTTTCCGAGTAGGAAGTTTGTGTGTTGCCCGATGAATAGGTCTGGGTGGTCTTTTGCGAGAGCTATTGCGTGCTCGGCAGTTTCTAGGTTCGGCATGAGTAAAGTGGATGTTGTAATGCCGGTTTTGTAGCTCTCGATGATGCCGTGGTTGATGGCTTTGGATAGACCGAAATCGTCTGCGTCGATGATTAGTTTTGGCATGGGTGGTCTCCTTTTACTGAAATATTAACTTTTATTATATCTAGATTCCTAAAATAGGCAAAGGAAAATACCGTTAAAAATAAAAAATATGCTAAAATATTGGTTATAAGTCATCTATGTTGGAGGCACTTTATGTCAAAACGAACTAAAATTATTATACTAGCCATTGTCACTGCACTATTTATCCTAGTCGGATTACTTTTTATAAAACATCAAGAGAACCGAGCTTTTTTTAATGACCAAAAAGAAAAAATCACAATATATCTTAAACACAATATTCCAGATTTTAATACAGTTACTTTCACCAATGAAGAATTTAATCCTATTGGCATAAATATTGATGGATACATAAATAATGATAAAAATTTGAGTTTTACTGCGGGTAAAGACGTCAAAATTTTTAGTTGCTCTGAAGAACTTGATAAAATGTTTAAAGAACCTAGAAAAGCTTACGATGAAATTCTATCCGGACTAAAATCTTATGAAGATTAAGTAATCACTCAAAATAAAATATAATTCAAACTAAAAAAGACAAGCTACTATAGAAAATAGCTTGTCTTTTCATATCCAAATTTATAGTCAAAGTTCCTTTTCCAAACATCTAAAAACTAGTTCTAAATTTTTTGCTGGTATCTCCGCAAACGCATCCCCAACCGAAACCTCAAACGCACAAACATCCGCCGACTTCTCCTGCAAATACCCCGAAATCCCAACGCCAGTTTCATCCTGAATCTTCGTCAAAATCGCCCCACTCTCATCAACCGACTTCTCAAAATAAACATGAAACATATTAGAAACCGGCACTTCCGGCACAGTCTTCACGCCTGGACACGAATTAAATCGCTCAGCCAATCCTTTCGCCGCCTCAAAGTATTCCTCCATTTTCCCAATTCGTTTTTCAAAATAGTAATCCGCGGACAAAATATATGGATACAGACTAATCAAATCTCCACCATACCGTCGTTTCCAGATTTTCGCCTCTTGCACAAAATCATCATTCCCAGCCAAAATCGCCCCAGCAATCCCACCAATCCCCTTGTAAAACGACACATACACACTATCAAACAGCGCACAAATTTCTTCCGCAGACTTCTGATAAAACGGCGTAATTTCCCATAACCGCGCCCCATCAAGATGCAACGAAATACCCTGTTCATGGCAATACTCCGAAATCTCCTCAAGCTCTTCAAAAGAAGGCAGCTGTCCACCAATTTCTCGTTGAGGAAGTTCGATAAGCACACTAGAAACTGGCTCGCGAAGACTTTTAATATCGTCAATTGTCAAAAGCCGATTCGCCGTTCCAAGTAATAGTGGCGTGATTTGCTGCAATTCTTTTAGCCCATCTTGCTCGTGAATCTCCAAATGAGAGAGCGGATGATATGCCACGCACCGATTCTCTTTCCGGTCAGCCCAAATCCTTAACGCGATTTGCTGAGCCATCGTCCCACTTGGGAAAAATACCGCAGATTGTTTCCCGAGAATTTTCGCGATTTTTGTTTCAAAATCTTCAATAATTGCGCCGTTTCCGTAAATATCGCTTTCTAGATTATCATCAATATTTTGAAGCGCTTCTGTAAGAACACCAACATTGCGCGGACCGTTTCCGCCTAGTTTATAAGGTGTTTTTTGGTAGCTGGTTTTTAGTGCGGTTGTCATTTTAGTTCACTCCTTTTACGATATAATTGATTGGTTTTATTTCTAGGTTTTCGTTGAATAGATTATCGATAATTTTCAATTGAGGCATTGTATTATAATTATATACCCGATATATCTTATAGCGTTTACCTTTTGTTCTCGCAACATTTAATTCATTATCTGATAAATAAAATGGAGCATCTCTATTTCCAGTTGTTGTTTTAACTTCAATATAAATCTCTATTACTTCATTTGGCGCATCTGGATTTATGTCATAGGAAATAATATCATATCCATGCCCATCACCACTTTCAGCAACATGAGTGATTTTATCTGCATAAGATTTTGTAATAGTATTCTTCATTAACCTATCTCTTTCATAATTAATTACCAAATACTCTCCTTGCAACCCTTTTTCCGTATTTCTAATAGCTTCTTTCGCATAATCTCTTTTAGTGATGTAAGGTGCTTTTTCTTCCTTAACTACCGAATTTCTTGAATGCGTTTCTTCTTTACCTAAAACTAATTTGCGCTTTTTTTCTATTTCAACGATTTTCTCTGATTTTGTTTTTTCGCTT
This sequence comes from Listeria sp. Marseille-Q6474, assembly GCF_946902005.1. Classification (NCBI taxonomy): domain Bacteria; kingdom Bacillati; phylum Bacillota; class Bacilli; order Caryophanales; family Listeriaceae; genus Listeria; species Listeria sp. Marseille-Q6474. The sequence goes on from NZ_CAMPPS010000001.1 coordinate 1,350,166, forward strand.
AATTCGCTGTAAATTCCGTTATTTAGAATGAAATCGATTGTAGCTTTAATTTGATCTTCTGAATTTGGAACCAGATGTGTTTTTAATTCCTTAAAAACCATAAGCATATGTACTAAGTCTTGTATCAAATTATCATTCTCAGACTCTTTCAACTGAGCAATATCATAATATTTACTATAAATATTTCCATCCTCATATCCGTTCATCAATCTATTCTTTCTCTCTATTTTCCTCTCCAATATTATTTGCTCAGTAGTAAAATCATTTGTATTAATTAATAAGGATAAGTTCTCACGCCAAAAATCACCTACCCTTTTTAACGCTAAATTTGCATTGCTATAATTTTTATCTACATATGTATATCCTTGATTCAATGATAAATATACGCCTTGATAATCATTTGTAAATAAATAGACTAAATTAAATCCCCTCTGTACACTTGTGCTAACATCTTTATCATGTACTGCAATCCATGGAATAGTAGCCCATTGTCCTTTTCCTACAGATGCTGAAATTTTATATTCATCACCTAAAACCGAAGCTGGTAATGCCACTTTTACTTCTTCTTTAAACTTTTTTGCCACTTTATTTTTTTTAAATGAATAATTAGATTTCTGCTGCCCGTAGTTCTCCTGCATGTACTTTAATAATGCCACTAAGTTCATCACAAACATCCTTTTTATATAATGTATTTTCATCTTCTCATACATATTATACCTAAGAATGTAAGTTTGTTGTGAATTTAACTATAAAAGCAACTTTTTAACAAAAAAACTATTCTCCTGAGGAACCCTCAAAAGAATAGTTTCATAGATAAAATTTAAAATTAGGAGTTAAATTCTCTTCTTTTTAATAATTCAGCTATATTTAATTAACTAGTATTACTCAAGTGATTTAAAATAAGTCTAAAAGGTTTATTTCTAAAACTTCTTCTATCTCTTTCTCCATTTCCTTTATTATATGCTTCTGATCAATAGATTCAAGAATAGTGAATCCTCTTTCTATATAATCCCTCGATCTACAATTATTATTATCTGCAATTCCAGCCCTTATATAAGAAATAGCCAGTAAATCATACAACTTAAGTTTTTTACATATTTCGATACTCCTCTTGCAATACATTTTCAATTCTTCATCAAGAGCTTTATACAATAATTTCATTTGAACAAAATTCAGCATAAACGAAACCTTCAAGCGCGCTAAATCACAGTATTCTTCATAATTCTTTAACCTATCTAAAGCCATATTAACAATATAAGAAGCCGTATCTATAGGTAATAAATAGAAAATATTATTTAACATTCTCAATTCTAATAAGTACCATGTGTCTTGTTTAGAAAGTCTATTCCAAATATTTAAAGCAATTGGTCTTGCATTCTCAACATCATTCTCCTGAAGAAATAAAATCGCATTACAAATATTCATAATATCTGTCACAACAATATCTTGAATATTTTCTTGATAATTGTACTCTTTACATAGACAAACTGAATTAATTAATTTTTCAGATTCTACAGAAAAGGACAAATGAGAAAACAGAAATAGTATTCTGCTTTTTGAGGTGTTTTGATAATCATTCGCTATATATTCAAATTCCCCCATATCCATTTCAAGTTGTTTCAAAATAATACTAAATTTTGAGAAAGTTGGATTTATAGAAGAGCTCTCAATTTTAGCAAGAAAAGAACGTGACATGAAATCTTGTACTACATATTTTTGCGTATACCCTTTTCCTTGTCTAATCAGCTTTAAAGTAGGTCCTAAAGAAGTATAAATCCTTTCCAAATAATCTCCTCCGATGTTATTATAGTAAACATTTTGATAATTCTAATTATAACTCTGATAAATTATAAGTGCAATATAAAACAAAAAAGAAAGGTTGATAACATGACAGCTTTAATTTTTTGGATTCTAGGTGGATAAGCTAGTTTATTATCAGTGATACTGATTAATAATAAATTTTAATAAAGGAGGTATACGATAATGAAGATTAAAAAAATTAAAAAAGTAGTTACAAAAAAAATGAATCGCGCATCTGATCATTAAAATTTTTAAGGTATGGCAATGCCATACCTTTTTTAAAGGAGAATTACTTATGAAAAAACCAAGTATAAAAGAAATGCTGATCCCCTTTATAAATGAACAACGAACTGGAATACGATTCGGCGGACATCAAATGAATATAGCCAGGGATATAGAAGTGGATAATGTGGAATTATTCTATGAATTTATTAAATTATTAAATGGTAAAAACTCTTTAAAACGAATATCTGAATTGATAAAACTACCCGAAGACGTAGTGACTGATATTTGCGCCGATCTACAGGAAGCTGGCGTATTATATGAAAATAATGTTAAAGAATTTGAATTTACTGAAGAGGAGATTAATTACTATAATAGAAATATTAATTTCTTCGCTTGGATAGATACATTAGGATTATACTATAATTATTGGGAAGTACAGTTCAAATTAAAACAAGCTAAGGTTTTATTACTTGGTGCGGGTGGTACAGGTAGCCATTGCGCTGAAAGCCTGGCGAGAATGGGTATAGGCAACATTACTTTAGTTGATTTCGATAAAATTGAACTATCTAATCTAAATAGACAAAACTTCACAAAAAATGATATTAATAAGGAAAAAGCTATTGTTTTAAACTCTTACTTGAACAATATTAATCCGTTCATCAATATAAAAAGTATTCATAAAGAAATAGTAAATCAAAATGATTTAGATATGCTTGTAGGTGATAATGATATTATTATTTCTTGTATAGATAAACCTAAAAATATCCATGATTTACTAGATATTACTTCAAAAAAACATGACAAACCTTGGATTCTCGGAGGCTATGCTAGTACTATTATGAACCATGCTCTTTTTAAAGCCCCTGACGAAGGACTATCGTCACTCATTAATAAAGATATCGCAGAGAGTTACGATGCTAAAATGATTTCTTTAAATGATGAGTGGTCCTGGGAAAATGCCATTATTTCTCCTATAGCAAACATATCAGGAAACATTTCTGCATTATATGCTCTTTATTATTTAACAGATCTAGTACAAATTCAATCTGGAAAAATTCAGCATATAGATTTTTTCAATATCCAAAAACTAGAAGATTTTTCTTACATGACGGGAGAATAATTATATGTTAAAAAGTATTCTAATATCTGCTCAAAGAAATTTAGAACTCAAAATTGAATGGTATCATTTATTAGAACATTGTTTAGTAGAACAAATACAACTTCTAATTGATAGTTCTGAATTATATGACATGGGTATAGTTCTTGAAGCTGAGACCTTTGTTGATGGTTTTTACATCGAAGTAATATTTAGTGATATTTGTGACTATGATTCTTTAATGAAAATAATTATAAAAGCAACTAAAAATATATCTGAAAACAAGTTAACAATACATAACTTTGATGTTCTTAATGATGAGGTAAAGCATTTTGATTTAACTGATGAAGAAAAGATCCTTTATAGTTCAATAACACCCATTACAGGACAAAGTATTGAAGAATTATATTGCAAGATAAATAAGTCTGACTTATTATGCATTGAGAAATTCTTTCATGGAATTGATTATAGATTTATTTATACAGACTTTGATAACATTGAAGTTATTAAAGATTTGGAAATAAATACTATCACTGAAATTAATAAAAATTTTGAGGTATACAAAGAAGAGCCTTACTTAAATGGCTTTATTAAAAGTGAAATTACTACTACTAAAGACTTTATACTCTTATCATTACTCTCTTTTATAGTCGGAAAAAGTAATAATAGCATTCTGGACAAACAATATTTAAATAAATACAACTACTATTTAGGCTACACCCATGATATAAAAATCTATGGAATTTTTATAATACTATTTGTTGCAGAATATCAGAACCATTCAGTATTTATAGACAAAAAATCTATATTAGAATTTGTTGAAAAATGTAATTTCAAAATGTACAAAAATGCATTTTCAACTTATTTTCATCTCACTGAAACTCCTAGAAGTGTAGCAAAATCACTAAGTAAAAACATAAACAAACTACCTCCTATTTCTTACAAACAATTAATTCAACAAATTCAAAATTTAAGAAAAAAAGACTTATTAAATTTAATTAGACATTTCTAAAAGGGACTGAACATATGTTAAAAAATGAAAACTTTAGATATTTATGGCTAGGCCGTTTAATCAGCAACGCCGGAGATAGCATGTATTACATTGTATTATCTTGGTATATTTTAACACTCACTAACGATTCATTTTGGGTAGGGATAGTTAATTTTGCTATCTTCGTACCGAATATTTTTGCTTTTTTGTTTGGCCATTGGATTGATACACATTCAAAAAAAAGCGCATTAATTTTGTGTGAATTTGGGCAGTTATCTGCGATTGCACTCATGGTTCTTAGCATTTTTTCTGATTTTCAAAGTCCTATGTTACTGTGTATCTTAGCATTTGTAGCTTCCATTTTCGGCATGAACACTTATACCATACAAGATGCAATGACTCCATACATTGTAAAAAAGGAACAACTAGCAAATGCTCAATCATATATGTCTGTCGCTTATAATGGTACCGAATATTTATTTAACGCCTTAACAGGATTCTTAATCAATATTTTTTCAACAATTACCCTTTTAATTGCTAATATAATTACATTCTTATTCGCAATCTTTTCTTTTTCAAAAATAAAAGAGCCTACAGATGTAAATAATAACGAACAAGAATCTTTCTTAAAAAACGTGTTTACAGGATTCGTTGAACTATTTCAAAATAAAACAATTTTATTTATCGCTATCGGTGGAGGCATGGCAAATTTTATGTTCGGTGGATTGAATGTGTACCAAGTATTAATTGCAAAAGAGCAAGGAAGCGCTATCGTGCTTGGTCTATTGACATCAACTATGGCCATCGGAACGTTGATTGGCTCAACTCTACTAGCCACCTTATTACTAAAATTCATGAAAATCGGAAAAGTACTAACTTTATGCACGCTCTTGTTCGGCTTAACAATGCTAATAAGCTCTTGTTTTGTAAACTCATCTCTTATTATTTTTATCTGGGGGGTTGCAAGTACCTTTTTAGGGGCCACTCATGTTGTGCAAAAACCTTTCTTTCAAGTATTAATTCAAAAAGAACGTTTAGGCAAGGTTTTTAGTGCACTCTATAGCCTAAGTGCAGCCACATTGCCTATTGGAGCATTGTTATTTGGCTATTTTAGTAGTCACAGTTTAAATAGTTCTACCTTTCTTCTTATTTTTGGAGGAACCTATTTACTTATTAGTTTTATTTATTTCTTAAACAAACACATCTTCAAATTTACTATATCAGACAATATATAAAACTAAGCATCATTGAAAAAGCCCCTTCATCAACTTCATACAAAATGAAATCAATGGAGGTGCTTTTTATTTATGAATTATAATCCTAGGAATACTTCGACATGCTTCCACTTCTCACTCATTATGGTTTAATTTTTCTTATACGTTTCCTGAATCAAAATATTCTCTTTATCATCCACTTTTTTCAAAACTAAATTCTTACTATCCAGTTCCAAAGAAATCACATAATCTTTTTGTTCTTTGGTATCCATATGATATTCATCGTCTTTTTGCTCACTTTTCGTTATCTTGATATCATCCTGCGCCTCAAGCTTTTTAAGGACTTCTTGTACATAAGCTTTTTCACTTTCTGTTTCATAACCATACACTTTTTTACTAATTACCAGGCCATCACATTGATACTTATCGCCATCTTTTTGTTTTAATTTATAAGAATTTATTATGGCAACTTCATCATCTATAAATAATTCTTTTACATTCCCATCTGCATCTATATCCAAATCAACGCTCATTTTACTTGCCAAACCCGTATCCTTCATATCCGACCCATCACTAGCACCTACACTAACTGATTCCAACTTCCATTTCCCAGTAAATTTACTACTAATAACTTCTTTATCATCAATAATTTTTTTGTTCTCAACAGGTTCTTTCCCACAACCTACCAATAAAAATAATGCACTTACTAAAATAATACCTATCCACTTTTTGCTCATCTTGTTGCTCTCCTTTTTTTAAATTTTTTCTTATTAAGATTCTTCAATATGATTTGTACAATTATTCTATAGCTCCTGAGTATTTTCAAAATAAACATCATAATAAAAAATCAGCGTCTAAGAACGATACTAATTTATAACAATGCCTATATATTTGGCATTACATAAATCTTTACTTCTAATTTAACTCTCTGTCATTCAAGAAACTTTACTCTAAAATATCTGATTAATATAAGTAAAAAACTAAAAAATATTCCTATCCCCCAAATTATTGCACTTAGTTCCACCCAACCTTTGAGATTTATATTAGCATCGATTAAATTGAACAAACCTACAATAAACATCATGATTATTGGGATTGTTAATAAAGACACTTGTATTGCTTCTAACCAATCCTTAATATTTTTATTTTTGTAGTCGTTGAGAATATAAATTATTAGCCCAAAAACAAATCTATATAAAATAATAATAATAAAGACAAAAGGGGCTATATCAATTAACAATGGAAAAATAATATCTTCCATTATTTTAAAAAAGGGCCCTTTCGACACTTCTTTCTCAATTATATAATAGAAGCTTATAGCCATAAAGCTAACTATTATTATATTCGAGATAAATTGTTTCAAAGTAAAATTATTCTTACGTAAAAACCAATTTACCTCATAAAAAATGAAGTCTATAGTCACCGGAATTTTTGTAACTTGAACAAGTTCTGCTTTTAAAGCCTTCAAAAATTGCTTTCGCCTTTTTCTAGCAACCTTTTTCTTTTTAGCATACTCTTTTAAAATATAATAGGGTATTTCATAACTTATTATAGAATAAGTTAAAAAATCTGTTAACGTAAATAATAGCAGGGCTATTGCTATCATCCAAGAAATTACCGATAATGTTATTTCATTAATGGTCATTGTTTTTTGCACTGTGTAATACGTATTAAAAGACAGTACTACATTTGTTCCTATCATTACTAATAGGTTAATACTTTTTTTCCTAAATTTCCTTGTTTTTTCTCGTTGTGGAAAATGAACATAAATAGCATATAAAGTTGTTATTAGTAAAACTAAAGTTGTCCCTTCTATTATTGCTGGATTAGTAATAGACAAACTAAAAAAAGCTTTTTTTGTTAACCAATGTACAAAAAATCCCCATATAAATGTTAGTACTACATTGATAAGCAAGTTTGCCAAATTTTCTTTCTCAAATTTTTGCCATCTGTAGTTTAAATGTAGAAAGTAACAGCTCAATATTTTCAACAAATTATAAGTTTCCTTTCTCCTAATTACAAAGAAAATACTACAAAAGGAACACATAAAGAGTAATAAATAATAAATAAACTTAATGTTTATTCCAAATAGCATATAGAAGAAAACAAATATTATCATTAAAAAAATGCTACAAATTACTAATGCTGCTATATTTTTAATCAAACTTTTTCCTCGTTTACCTAGTTGAAGAAAATCTATGGCATTTTCAACATAAATTAAAGGTCCTACAAAAATATTAATAAAAGAAATTACCCTATTTGATATTTTCATGTTGTTCTCCTATATTATGATTTTAAAAATATAATGAATACTGCTTTACTGATGTTTAATAAGTTTATTTTTCTTAGACCAGAAACAAAATAATTAGCTGATACCAAAGATATCATTATCTATATGCACTCTCAAAATGTCCATTTAATCTTCCGCATCAGCCTCCCCTTCACTCAAAATCACGTATTCCCTATTTCCTGTTTAGCAGCTTGCATTATTTCCAACCTATTTTGCACAACAAGTAATGAAGGATTCTTTCTCCAAATCTCTGCATCTCCAATAACATATAATCGATACTTAGCTCTTGTAACAGCAACATTCACAATATTTTCATTCACCCAATTTACTGCTCCAGATGCACTAGCATCGCAACCTAATAATAAGACCACTTCTCTTGCTTCTTTTCCTTGAAATTTATGGACGGTTCCACAATGAGTATCAAGCCACGCATCCAATAATGATTTGTCATAACGTTTTAGCGTAGAAGATTTTTTAGCTTCTTGTACAAATCCTCTTATTACTGATGTGAAAGGAGAAATAATGTAAATATCAGCTTTACCTTTCTGTTTTTCAAATGCTCGTTCAACAACTGTTACAGCTTTTCTTGCTTGATCAGGAACATGATGATTTTTATTGCCAATTTCACTACCATCAACAGAAATCCAAACCGACTTTTGAAAGACTAAACTTTTTTCAACTGCTTCTTTAGGGACAGCGGTTTGATAAAGCATCGTGTTGTCATAAGACAATTCATTCGAGATAGCAAACATTGGATTTAAACACCTCCGATGAATAACTAATGGGCAACCCACCCACTGTTTTTCACTTCGATCATTTGAAGAAAGAAAGCTCCCAATATAATTTAAACTGTCGGCAAAACTTTGAACGGAAATCATCTTTCCCTTATACCATGAAAACTCTTCTCTAGCGAATAGCTCCATTAAAAGACTCACATCATCTGTCACCACTGGTTCTACTTGCTTAGGATCACCAACAACAATAGCTTTCTTAAACCGCCAAAGTGCGCCAACTGCCATTTGAGGAGTAGCCTGTCCAGCCTCATCAATAATTAATTGACCTAAACTTTCCGGCTCATCTATATCAACCAAAAATCTACTAACAGAAGCAAATGTAGTTGAAATAACCGGTGTCAGAAGAAAAATTGTATTTAGTAGTGCTTTAAAACAATGCCTCCTGTCATTATCTGTAAAACGACAAAACTCATTGTCTCTATTCTTCTTAAATTTCCACAAGTAACCCAAATTAACTAGATTCGACTTCACTTTTTTTGAAGTTAAAATAAAATACTTATTCACCTGTAAAGCTAAATAGAATAATTTCTCTCTTTCTCGGTCATATTCTTTTGTCACCCATGGATTTGCGAGTTGCGCTTCTAATTGAGTTTCCGTATTTTTATCATGTAGTTTAGCAAAAAATGCTTCCCCAAGAGCTATCGTCCCACTTTGCTCTAAAACTTTTATCTCTTTTTGACTCTCTAATTCTGCATTCTTTGCGTCTTCTCTTAGTTCTCTCAATTTTATCCTATTTGTTTGAATTTCCTTTTCATATAGAAAGATTTCATGATGTGCATTTTTGAATTTATTTTCCAACCTATCTTTATAATTTTTTTGTTCGTAAAGTATGTTTTTTTGCTTAGAAATTACTTCTTGTTGTTTTTGCTCAACCAAAATCGCTAACTTTTCATCCTTTTGTAAAGATAACAGTCCACTCTTTAGTTCTTCTAAACTTAGTAAACGTTGTGTTTTAAAAAAACGCTTTAATACTATCTCATGGATCTTTCTCTGGTCTTCTAATTCCATTATTTTTTTCGCTATTTCTGTAATTTGTTCTCTTAGAATACTAGTTTTCTTTTTTAAAAGAAGAAGCTTATTCTCTTCTACCTCAAGCTGAAAATAAGTTTGTTTTATTGTTGGAGAATATTGATTCAATTCATTCTCATATCTCATCTTCTCTTTATTAAAGTAATCAATTTGGTTCAAAAACTTTTTACTTTCAGTATAAATATGTTGAATTTTACGATCAATTGCTTCTAATTTAAACCTCTTTTTTTCATTGATTCTTGTACTTTCATGTAAAAATCGTTGAAAATTAACAACGTTTTGATATTGGTTTTTAAATTCCTTCTTACATTTTTCAAACTCTTTATAATTCACTTCTTCAACCTTAGTTATACTCTGAATTATAGGCTCAATAACCTGATAATAATAATTTGATAAATTTGCTCGTTTTCCTAAAGGAGCAGATATCAATCCCCACTCATCCAGTAATTCTTTGTTTCCGATGTTGTCATAATTATGTTTTAATAGATGAGCAAGTACGGTAAAATAGACATCGTTTCTTTCTAAAAGCCTTTTTTTTATTTTGTTCATATCATCACATGTTTTAACATAGAAAGAAAGTTTTGTTTGCTGTTTTCGTTGATCAAATAATTGTTTAATTTCTGCAGTTTCTTGAGAATTAATTCCACCCATTAGACCTTCATAATCTGGTAATTCCCTGGTAATATTTTCAACTGCAGCATTGTTAGATGATGCAACTAACATACTAAAATCATTAATACTGCTATCTTTAAAATCATAAAAACGTCTATTATAATTATCGTAGCCCCTGTCTTTCTTTCCACCATCTTTAAAGGCCTTTGTATCAAATGCATCGTCAGCGTATTTATATTCTGCTAAAAAGACCGCTCTTTCTACTACATTATGTGCAATCAATTCCTTAAGTAAAGTTGTCTTACCTGTTCCTGGAGGGCCATTTACGGAAAAGACTTTTTCTTCATTTTGTAAATACGCATTAATTGCTACTTGTTGCATTAACACTGGCGAATACTTAGATGGCCATTTTCCTTTCGGTCCATTCAAAGGGTCTAGAATTTCTTTTAATAAATCATCATTTTGTCTAATATCTTTACGTTGCTTTTCAAGCTTGGTTTGATTGCTTTCCTCATGAAGTGAGGTCACATAATTAACGAAGTCATAATTACCTTCTTCTGTGTTTAAATTATTTAATACTAACTCAAAATCATTTTGAAAAAAGCTCGTCATTAATTCACTATGATCTTCCAAAATATCATTATGTTTATCATATTCCGCTTGATCTTTAAAGCGAGTATAGATCATTTTATTATAGTAGTTTTCATAATTTTCGCTTGAAGTAGAAACATACTTCTTTATAAATACATTTACAATATAATAAAATATTTCTTTTAACTTATCGGCAGTGACCTCATTATCTTCTTCATCCTCAGGAAAAAATTTTGCTTCAATGATAGCCATCGTTCTATAGTATTCTTCTAACCTCAGCTTTGTTTTAAGTTTATCAGGATAGTGACAACAAATCGTCATTCCCCACAATAGTGGCGATAAACGCAGTGACTCTTTAATGTACAGTCCCTCTGAATTAACTTTTAATGCAAACATAGCAATATTTTCCGCATTATTTTCAACTGTCTCTCTATCTTTGAATTCTTGATAAAGTGTATCAATAATAATTTTCCTTTGCATCCGACCAACTACAATATGAAAATCACTACTAGTAATTGGTAATTGTTCATTAAGTTTTTCATTATCTTTAATCTTCTCTTTAATGGTTTGTTGATCTGTTACTTCCTCAAAAATTGTTAGTTTGTTTTGATTTAGCTCTTCCATTTTTGATAACTGTACTTTTCTATCTTCCGTGTTTTGTATTGGAAACGCTTTTTGATTCAAAAATTCTATTAATCGCCAAAATTCAATAATTTCCATGGCTTTTAGTTGTTTTGTTTTCATAACTGCCCCCGCCTTATGCTATGTCTTCATCTCACGAAAATTTCTTTTTATATATTATTCAACTCAAAATAATCATTATCAATCCGGAATATCGTATACTGATTTTCCGCCTCTACTCCAACTTTGTACTCCAGCATCAATTCTGTTAATTGAATCCCGTCAATTAATACAATACCTTGATTAACAGCAAATTCTTTTGCTCCACTTGTATAACTAGAGGTCGTAATAAAAACTCCTCTATCAGCTCGCACACTTGCTAATGCACCATAAAATGATTGTATATCCGATCGATTTATTTTATTATCTTCTTTGTATCTTTTAGCTTGGAGATATACTGTACTAGTGCCAAGTGGATCCTGATTAATAATACCATCAATCCCCCCGTCATTGGATCGACTGGTTACTTTGGCACTTCCACCTTCCCCGCTATATCCCATTCTGCTAAGTAAATCAACAACAAGTTGCTCGAAAAAATATGGATCACTATTTCGAATTTTATCTAGTAATTCAATAGAAACTTCATTATTCATATTATCAATAATGCTGCCAACTTCTTTTTTAGGATTTTCTTTTTCAATATCTTCACTAACACTTGTCGAAATTCCTTTGCGCTGGTTTCGGATAGCTAATTCTTTGATGTAATTAATATAATCTGGCTCTTCTTCTAACATTTTTTTAGTGAGTTTATCTCCGTTTATTTTTAATAATTGTTTGCCAGATGTGGTTATTTGGTATATCCCTCTTTTGGGACGACATAATGCCCCTGCTTTATATAATTCGCTTAACGCAAAACTAAAGCGATTAGCAAGTATAAAATCATTTGTTTCTGGATAAGTGACTAATTTAATATCTTCCGGAATATTTAAATGTTTATATACTCTATTTCTAATAGTATGAATTGTTGCCTCTTCATCATTTTTTAGTACTTCTAAAATATATGGAATGATGGAATCAAATGTAGGTAGCCCGTTCGCTGATTGTTTTAATTTTGTCCAGTCTTTATTCATATGAGGTCCCGCTTTCTCTATTATTGTTGTTAGTTATTGTAACCACATTTCAAATCAATTATACCTCTGCCTAGTCTCCGCAATCCATTCAGGCATTTTTTCCCGCAGCTTCATCTTATGCTCTAATTGGTTTCCAGCAGCCTTATTTTCTGCAATTTCATATTCAACGCTACCTATTACATCCTCAAAATAAGGGATAACATCTGGTTGCATTTCAGAATAAGCACTAACAGATTTAGCTAATATATCATCTTGATCTACAATACCCCATTCTTTTGCAAATGCTTGGATAACCACCTGCTCTTGTTCTTTTTTCCAAGCTTCAAACGCATCATCAAAAGTGATATTACTAGTTATTTTACCTGGCACTAACTCTTGTTCGACAAAGTCTTTTAATAGCATTGCTTGAATATGTTCCCCTCTATTACTAAGCTCCTGAATATCTTCATAAATAAGGCGCAATGTTTCTTTATCAGCAAATTGCATAGCTCCACTTGAATCAACTTTCGAATCGATTAAACTTAAAATATGAGCTGCGTCAATTCTTTGGTTACGAGATAATTTCGTTTTTCCAGGAAGCGGGTTACTAATAGATTCTTCATATACGATTTGCTCTTCATTCAGTAAGTTATTATAAGCCCCAACATAGAGTAACCATGTATGTTCATCCATACCAAATGTCTCTTCATTCCAAGCATACTCATAATATTGCTCTACGGTTCTCCACTGAACTGCGGCATCCTTAAACGCTTTGATAAACTCTATTCGCTCCAAATCATCATTCTCAAGGCTTGCCCACGCAGTTGGATCTGGTAATGTTAGAACCATTTCATCGATTTTTATCCTCAACTTTTTAACAGCCGTATCATATAAATCCACAATGGCTAAACTACTTTTCCCGCCACTTCCATATAATTTCAAAGCATTATTTACATCGTCCTCTGTCATTCTAGGGTATTGGAAATTGACAATACTTCCAAACTCTTTTCTTTTATCAAGAACTCTATTGGTACGTGAATAAGCTTGGATTAAACCTTGAAGTTTTAAATATCGATCCACATACAATGTATTAAGATATTTAGAGTCATAACCAGTTAACAACTGATCTGCGACTATGATTAAATCAATATTTTTCTCATTTCGACCACTACCGCCGCGAGTTGCTCGTTCTACAATATCTTCAAAATAGCTTGTTTCAGCTCGCTTTTTATCTCCTGCTATAGGTCCACCAGAGCCTATAAATGCAGCATAATCACTAAGCATTTCCTCGATAATTTCTGGGGCCACCTTGTCAGGATCATTTTCATTACCAAAACTGAAGGTCATCGCTATATTTAATTTTTGCCCACTTGATTGTAGTTGCTTTTTGAATTCATTATAATAGTCAATCACTCGTTTTTTATATGCAACTGTGAGTATTGCATTAAATGTCTTCTCTTGTGATTGCATATCCCAATTAGCAAGTATTTCTTCAACAACCCTGGGGATATGCGTATCATCGTTATAAACTAGCAGACCTTTATTTGCTGCTATTTTTTCTACTTCTAATTCCGAATATCTATACACTAATTTAGTAGTTTCTTTGACACCTAATTCTGGTTTTTCTAAGAGTAATCGCTTAATAAGTTTATCTCGTAACGCATCGTAATTCTCAAACTCACCCGTATTAATATAATCAACGTTAAATCCTAATACATTTCCATCAGCAATCGCTTCATCAATCGTATATTTATGTAATTCTCTTCCAAATAATTTTTCCGTCGTGTTAATTACTTCACTTTTATGATTAACTTTTCCTCTAACTTCATTTTCATCAAAAAGTGGTGTCCCAGTAAAGCCATAGAATAAGCCTTTTTTCTTAAAGTGTTTTTTTATATCCCCCATCATCTGTCCCATGGTTGTCCGGTGAGCTTCATCGATAATAAATACAATTTTCTTATCAGCTAAACTAGAATCATGTGTCTCTTCTAATTCCTTTATTAAGCTATTTAACTTAAACGTTGTAGTCACGATGATACCAGCTTTAGAGGACTTAAGTTCTTTTTTCAAATGATATGTGTGTTTCGTATCATCTACTGAAACAGACTCAAAAGCAGCATAAGCTTTAAAATTAGCGCTTGTTCTACTATCTAGCTCGCGTCTATCAACTAAAAAGACTACTTTATCAAAACCAGCACGAGTGGACAGAAATAGCGCTGTTTTAAAACTAGTAATCGTTTTTCCAGAGCCCGTTGTATGCCAAACAAACCCGCCATGTGGGATTTTATCTTCTTGATCCCAGCCAAATGCCGCGCCCTCAACTGCTTGAAGCGCATACACTTGGTACGGCCGCATAAGCATGTGTCGTTTATTCTCTTCTTCTTTTGCTTCATCAATAATCAAATAATCCCCGACCATTTGGTGCGCCATAGGAATCATAAGAAAATTAGCAACAATTTGCTTCCAGTTATTCATCGGTTTATTATTTTTATCTGACCAATGAAAAACAAAACTCTGATTAAAATCTTTTATTGATTTTGGAGTAGCAAAATAGCGCGTTTCAATCTCCGTTGTCATTACCATCATCTGAGAAAACGCCATAAAATTATTTGTATATTCACCGTTACGATAATAACGTTTAAATTGTTCAAACGCTTCATCTAAAGGCTTATCGGCACGTTTTTGTTCTACATTAATTAAAGGCAAGCCATTAATGAGTAAGACAATATCAAATCTACTTGTCTTACCTTTTTCATCTGTCATCGGCGCCTCTACTTCACGCGCAATTTTATAACTAGATTCTCCACCACGAACCTCTGCTTTTTTGAAGATAGTTAGGGTTATTTGTTTCCTTGTAACTTTCGGATTATCATCTCGATAAATTCCATCAATTTTTCCTTTACCATCTTCAATCGCTAAGAGTTTTGCCGCCTCGTAACTATTGTTTATCTTACTTACTTTTGTCATTACTTGGCTAAATTCACCGTCTGTTAGAGGAACTCCTTCTAGCTGGTCTGCGTTAAGTCGGTTGAGTTCTTCTCGCCAGTGGTTAATTAAATCATTCACGGTTACTTTTTGTTTGTTTCCATCTAAAAAATCTGGTGCATCCCATTGATAATTTTTGAGTTCTTTCACAAAATTATCTTGAAAAGCTTTTTCGGACGCTTTTTTTATTGTGTTCCCCATGATTCATCCCCCGTTCTAAATGAACATTTCGTTTAAGTATGCTTTTTTGATGTTTTGTAGTTTTTGTAGTTTGCGTTGGTGAAGAGTGATGGTTTTGTCGAGCTGTTGGAAGAAGAATCCGATTTTTTTTTGCTCTTCTATTTTTGTTGGAAAATAAAATTCAAAAGCTCCAACTTCTTTTGATGAAATATTAGGCTGTGCTCCTGCTATTAATACAGCCCCTAACTGATGATAGAAACTATTAGATTCAACAATAACTTTAACAAAAAAATAATCTACTATATTTAGATTCACAAAGTATCCAACTCGCTGATTCTGGTATATCTTTTTATAAAGATTGCTATTAACAATTGCAGTTTTACCAGTAGTTGCCCCCGACATTGCTAATATTATTGCGCCCTTAGGTAAAACATACTTACTATCTTTGTCTCTCTCTTTACTAAAAGTATACTCCCCACCTATACTTCCATTTGATAAGATATTAGAAATTCTAATAATAGGAATTCCACTAGATTGATAATCCTCGCTTTGAAAAGCATATCCACCTCTAAGCGGTGCTACATCCTCCAACTCCCGTTTCTCCCATTCATCAGTAAATCCTGCAAATCGGCGTTTTGGTTTGGTTTCTCCTTCTGCTGGAAACATTTCTGAGAGATAGGCAGCTTTTAATGCTTTTATTTTTTCTAGCTTACATTGATGAAGAGCGATAGTGTTGTCTAGTCCATCAAAGAACCTTCCAATTTTATTTTGTTCTTCCACATCTTTTGGAAAATTGAATATCATTTGTTTGAACATTCCAGTAGTTATTTGGTTTATAGTTGCACCGAGATTCTTAGCAATTTCTTTTTTAAAAGCACTAGTTGCTAATAGTGCGTTTCCAAATTGTGGAACTTTGTATGTTATACCTGTCATAAACGCACCGATGACGGTATCAGGCATATTCTTTTTAATTTGAGCATGTTTACCAATTAATGAGCGAGAACCATTACGAACAACTACAACAATATCTCCAACTTCAACATTTTTAGAGTTTACTACTAACTTCTCAACATATATATTATCTGCATCGACTATTTCACTATTTTGAACGTTTGAGGAGCGTAGCACTAAAGTCCCTACTTCACGAATACTATTTGGAGAATATGTTAATCCTGTAAAAAAAGTAAATTCATCCACTAATATACGCTGTATCCAAGCGTCAGCATTACTAAATTCTTTAAATCTTCTTTTAGGAACTCTCTTGTTAATATGTGACATTTACTTCACCACCAGTTCACTCATCAATTTTTCTAATTCATTTTCTAACTTTTTACTCTCTTCATCTATATCATCAAGTGTTTCTGCATAGCGTTCATGCAACTCTTTTATAATATCTAGTTCCTTCTTAAGCGGTATTTCAATAAGCTTCACTAAATCCTCCACCGTTGTGCCAAACCATTTCTCGAATACTAACTCATCAATTTCTTCATCAGTTAAAACAAGAATCCGCTCATATATAGCTTCTTTTAATTCACTCTCTTTAGCTTTAATTTCTTTACCTAGCGCAGACTTTTCAGTTATTAAGCCATCTACTTTTTTCAGCAACTTATAAGAAGGGCTTTCTTTCGTTATTTTTTTCAGTTCTGCTTTCATTGTCTTACTTTCAAATGAATCTTGTGGTTCACCTTCTGCATTTTTCTTTAATGATTCAAATAGTGCGATATTCTCTTCACTATCTTCTACTTTAGCCGCTTCTACTAACTCACTAAGTTCTACTTCCACAGCAGTCAGACAAGCTTTTTTATCCTCAATTATTTGAAGTTCTTCACTATAGAGACGTTTTGCAATTAATTCATTAGGAACAATCGCACCAACCCATCCATCTTGTTCTTCACGCTTCTTATTTCCGCTACCTTTAGTCACCATATTTGGTTCACGTGTCCGACCAATTGTATAGAAACCACCACCTGCTATTAGCTCAGCATCATGTGTTAAACTATTTTTCCAGACTTCCGCAATAATTTGATAACCATCATACACATCTAGCCCATCGAAAGAGGAAAGTAATTCTTTAATCTTAACGAGCATTTCCTCCATCAGTGAATTTACATCTACAATATTATTAATTTCATGTAATTTCTTCCAATATAGTTCAATAAAAGTTTCCGATTTTTCTCGAATAATAGCTGATTTAGCAATAATATTTTTATCAGTCAGCACTTCATTTGTTAGTTCATCCATAGGTTTTTCCAATTGAACATATCCGTCACGAACTGGCTTAAGCGCATTATCCAACACATTTTTTACCGTTGTCTGTAATGTTTTTAGTTTCTCGATGTTTGCTTGCGGAATGCCGCCATATAGATGAGCATCTACATCATGAGGAATTTCTTCATCAATCGACTCCACATATCTTGGAATATTCATATTATAATCGTTTTCTATAATTTCTTCTCTAGTAGCTAAATGACTATACCCAGCCTTTTCAGCTCGTTCCACATAAGTATCTACAATTCTCGCAATATCCTTTTCTTGCAGTTCATTTTGTTTGCCTACTTTAATAAAATTCCGTGAAGCATCAATAACAAGAACTGGATCACTAATTGCCCGATTCTTTTTCAAAATCAAAACACATACCGGAATTCCTGTATTTGTAAATAAATTCCTGGGTAGCCCAATAATTGTATCAATATAATTTTTGTTCAATAGTCGTTTCCGAATTTCACCTTCAGTTCCGCCGCGGAATAACACACCATGAGGCAACACAATTGCCATCGTTCCAGTTTGACCTAAATGATATAAACCATGCAAAAGAAAAGCAAAGTCTCCCTTTGAATCTGGAGGTAATACACCTGCTATTTCAAAACGAGGGTCACTTACTTTTAAATTAGATTTATTCCAGTTTGCTAGTGAATAGGGCGGATTCATTACAACTGCATCAAATAACACTCCCTCAGCCGGACGACTTGGATCTTCAGGCCAGTCTTCTGATAAAGTGTCACCATTCTTAACGCTCATTTTCTCAGGGTGTACACCATGAAGTAATAGATTCATTCGAGTTAAGTTGTATGTAGCAGTGTTTTTTTCTTGTCCATAATAGTTTAAATCTTTTTGGACATCTTCTTTTAAATGTTTTTTCACCGTTAGTAATAATGAGCCAGAACCAACTGTTGGATCATAAATAGAAGTAATATTAGAAGTTTTAGCCGCAATTTGTGCCATAACTTCACTTACCTGTCTAGGCGTATAGAATTCCCCAGCTTTTTTCCCAGATTCCATAGCAAATTGACCAATTAAATACTCATAAGCATCCCCGAGAACATCACTTTTTTGCAAAGCAACCATGTTTAAATCTTGGAACAACTCAATTAAAGCTTTGATATTTTTACTACGTTCATTTAAGTTGCTACCTAATGCAGTATCTGTTAAGTCAATGGTAGAACTTGAAAATAAACCTTGGAAATCATCAGAATCGCCTGACACAGCAATTGTTCGCTCGAAATTATTCAAGCTATCAATTACTTTTTGGATCTCAAATTCCCCGATAGCAATATCTTTTAACCATGTTTGATATAGATGTTCTGGTAGCACAAAATAGCGTAAAACACTTTGAATCATTTTATCTAAATTTTCGCCATGATACGCTCTATCTTTGACATATTCTTCTACTAGTTCCGCTTCAGATAACTGTCCTTTACCCGCTATTGATTTATATGTTTCTAATGTCTTATCACTTAGAAATTTGTAAAACATTAATCCTAGCATGTAATCTTTATAACGACTCGCATCCATGGAACCACGGAGTTCATTTGCTCCGTCCCACAGCCTACGTTTAATTTCTTCTGATGTAATCATTATTTATCCCCCACTACAATAATATCTAGTTTATATAAAATATTTTTCTGATTTTTATTTTCAATTTACATAATTATATTTTACCATCTTTATACCTATAAGAGCCACTTTATTTATATTATCCTCCTAAACCAATTTCCACTTCCAAAGTGGCAAATAATAATTTCACCTCCCCCATTTTTCCAGCTATAGTAAAGACAAATCAAAAGGAGGTCTTTACGTGACAGATAGCAACGAACTAACAACCGAACTCGATTCCATGGCGATCATCTTACACGCCGGGAATGCGAAAAGTTGTGCTTTTGAGGCACTGAAAGAAGTAAAACTGCAAAACATCGAAGCTTTCACTCAGAAAATTACTGAAGCGAAAGATGAGATTAAACTGGCGCACCGAGCGCACGCGGAACTTTTACGAAAACTATCTTCAGAGAACCGAATGAGAGAGGTGGATTTACTGCTTGTTCATGCGGAGGGTCACTTGTCTTCTACGGATATTGCCGTGGAAATGATTCGGGAACTGGGAGAAATTTATCAATGGAAATGGAGTTTATCTAATGAATAATAACTTTTTATGGGGAGGTGCCACGGCCTCCTATCAATGTGAAGGTGCTTGGAATGTGGATGGCAAGGCGGAATCGATGTGGGACTACTACTTGCACGAAGCAGGTCTTGAGAATGGCGATGTGGCGAGCGATCACTATCACCGCTATGAGGAAGACATTCGGATGATGAAAGAAGGCGGGCAAAATTCCTATCGTTTTTCCTTATCTTGGCCGCGAATTATTAAAAATAGGCAAGGTGACATCAACTTAAAAGGGATAGAATTTTATCAAAACTTACTAGATACGTGTAAAAAATATGATATTGAGCCGTTTGTGACACTTTATCATTGGGATTTGCCACAGTATTGGGAAGAAACTGGTGGCTGGTTGGATCACGACGTTTGTGCTGCATTCGAGCATTATGCCAAGGTTTGTTATGACCATTTTGGCGATAAAATCACGAATTGGACTACGTTTAACGAGCCGAAATGGTTTATTGCTAACGGATATAAAATCGGCAACTACCCGCCCGGCTATCAAGATACACAAAAAACGATGATTGCCGCTTATAATGTGATGTACGCGAGTGCTTTAGGCGTGAAGACTTTTAAAGAAGGCGGCTATCCAGGGCAAATTGGCATTGTTCACAGCTACACGCCGGTGAACGGTGTCGATGAAAGTATCGAAACGAAAATTGCGATGCGCTACGCTGATAACTACTGCAACAACTGGATTCTCGATACAGCCGCACTTGGCGAATTCCCGGTTGACCTCATTGCCGAACTAGCCAAATCGCACGACATCAGCTTTATGAAAACAGACGAACTACAAACAATTAAACAAAACACTGTCGACTTCATCGGCTTAAATTACTATTCGCGCACGCTCGTTAAACCATACACTGGCGGCGAAACTCAGCTACAATTTAACCACAGCGGTAAAAAAGGCGAAAGTAAAGTTCTCATCAAAAACTGGTTCGAACAAGTGAAAGATCCCGCCAACGAAACAACCGAATGGGATACAGAAATTTATCCAAAAGGCTTACAAGATGGCTTAATCGAGGCTTACGAACGCTATCAATTACCACTTTATGTGACGGAAAATGGCATTGGTGTTCGCGAAGATGTTTCCGTACCACAAGTAGATGATGCCTACCGAATCGCCTTTATGAACGACCATATTAACGCCATTTTCAACGCAATCGATGCTGGTTGTGATGTTCGCGGCTACTACGCTTGGTCCCCGTTCGACCTTTACTCTTGGAAAAATGGAGTCGAAAAGCGTTACGGACTTGTTGCCGTTGATTTCGAAAACAACCAAATCAGAAAACCAAAAGCTTCCTACTACTGGTTCAAAGAAATGATTGAAAGTCAGGGAAAACTCATCAAACGAAGAGAATTTTAAAAAAAGGAGCAGGAAAATGAAAAATATCATGTTAGTTTGTAATGCTGGTATGTCTACAGGAATGCTTGCGAAAAAAATCGAAGCCGCTTCTGGCAACACATTAAACGTCACTGCTTATAGTGAATCTGAGTATACCGATTATTTGGACGGTGTTGACCTCGTTCTTATCGGCCCACAAATCCGTTTCCTTATGCCACAAATAAAACAGGCCGTCAGCGTCCCGGTCCATGCCATTTCACCAGTAAAATACGGCATCATGGATGGCAAAGGGGTTTACGAAGACATCCAGAAATTAATAGGAGGATAAAAACATGCGATTTAATACCATTAGCGAAAAAATGGATCAATATATTTCCCCGCTGGCTAACAAACTTAGCCAGCAACGCCATTTGAAAGCAACCAGAGACGCATTTATGTCCATGCTGCCAATTACATTGTTTGGTTCAATTCCGATTATTTTGAAAGCGGCTCCAGTAACAGATAATACGAAAAATGGTTTCCTTCTTGCCTGGGCTAACTTTGCTGAAAAATATGATTTAATCCTAAATTGGATTAGCGGAATCACACTTGGCGCCATGTCGTTATATATTTGCGTCGGTATCACGTATTATTTATGCAAACACTATCACGAAGATTTCTTACGCCCACTTATGTTTTCTATCGCCGGTTTCTTTATGCTCGTACTTAATCCAATCAAAATGGGTTGGGACGGCAAAGAAGTCGACATTAGTTTCCTTGATGGACGCGGAATATTACTCTCGATTTTCGTCGCCATCGTTACCGTAGAAGGTTATCACTGGATGCGCAAGAAAAACGTCGGTCGAATAACCATGCCCGATAGCGTCCCAGCCTCACTATCTGAGACATTCGCAGCCCTAGTTCCTGGTATTATTTTAATGACCTTTTTCTCGATTATCTTTATCATTTTCAACCTACTAGACACAACTGCCATCCAATTCTTATATGAAAAAATGGCGCCGAGTTTCAAAGCGGCCGATAGCCTACCATTCACGATTCTAAGTATTTTCCTAGTTCACCTATTCTGGTTCTTCGGTGTGCACGATGCCGCACTTGCCGGAATTCTAGGCCCGATTCGTGACGGAAACCTTTCAATCAACGCCGCTGAAAAAATGGCTGGCCAAGATTTGACGAATATTTTCACGACACCGTTCTGGACGTATTTCGTTATCATTGGTGGTTCTGGTTCCGTTCTCGCACTTGCCTTTTTAATGATGCGATCCAAATCCAAACAACTAAGCACCGTCGGGAAAGTCGGCTTCTTACCTTCCATATTCGGAATTTCTGAGCCGTTAATTTTCGGAACACCACTAATGCTGAATCCAATTTTCTTCTTCCCGTTCATTTTCACATCGGTATTCAACGGGGTTATCACTTATCTTTGTATGTATTTCGGGATTGTCGGAAAAACGTTCGCCGTCTTCTCTTGGCAAATGCCCGCGCCAATTGGAGCATTTCTATCCACCATGGACTGGCGAGCCATCGTTCTCGTATTCATCCTGATTTTCTTAAACGGTCTGATGTATTACCCATTCCTAAAAGTATATGAGAAAAATCTCGTCGCTTTAGAAAAAGAAGCCGAAGAAGAGAACATCGCTGCTAATTAATAGCCACTTAAATAGAGATTGGGACAAAAAACTCGTCTCTTTCTCTATTTGGTGTTGTATAATAACAATAGGTTAAGGGAGAATTAGGGGGGATATAATGACTATTTCAGAAAGGCAACGTTCATTGTTAGAAAAGCTTAACGACAGCCAAAAGACAGTAACAGCAAAAGCACTTTCAGAAATGTTAGGCGTTTCTTCCAAAACTGTGCGAAATGACATTATTCAAATTAACCAGTCATTTAGTTCCACAATCATCGCATCAAAAGCTGGAAAAGGCTATTTTTTAACACCAAATGAGCAACTTTCACAAATGAATCTAACCAAAAATAACGAAAATCTACATTTTGAATTATTACGCCATATTATCGAACAAGATCATACCAATTTCTATGATTTAGCGGATCAATTTTTCATTAGCGAATCGACGTTATCTCGTATTATTAAAGAGCTCAACACCGTTATCGCTGAAAAAGATGAGTCGCTATGTATTATTCGAAAAAACAACGAACTAATAACCGAGGGCGGCGAAGAAGAAAAACGACGCATCTTCAATCTATTCCTCAATCAAGAAATCGAAAACCATCAATTAAGCCTTGATAAATACGCGGATTACTTCGATTACTGCAATCTAAAACAACTTTCCGAGCTCATTATCGCATATCATAAAAAGAACGAGTTTTTTATGAATGACTTTTCAACGATTTCGTTCATCTTGCATATTGCTGTTTTAATTGAGCGAATTAGCATGGGTAGTTATATTCAAAGAACAGCTTTAACAGAACAAGATAAAACTAGTCTTGAAATGGCAGAGCAACTAGCCGAAACGTTAGAAAATGAACTACAAATCAATATTCCAACACAAGAATTAAGCTATATCGCCCGGCTTTATTCCGGCAAATTAGTGACAACATCAACCATTGACGCGCAAGTTTTTGGCAGCGTTGTCACTCGGCTCCTTGAAGCAGTTGACCAAAATTTTCATATTGATTTTTCCGCTGATGAAAAAATAGCCACCTATTTAGTGGCCCATATCTCAGCCCTATACAAAAGAGCCAATCATAAGCAATATTTAACCAACCCACTCACTGAAGAACTAAAAAACAAGTTTCCATTTATTTATAACGTCAGCGTCTATGCCTCAGCCTTTATTCAAAAAGAGTTAGCGATTACTTTCCCAGATGACGAAATCGCCTATATCGCGCTACATTTTTTATCCGCTTCGGAAACGATTAATCACGGTAAAAAAAGAAAAATCCTCTTGGTTTCCCCGTACGGCGCGGGCAGCCAACGTTTAATTCATAATCAACTTAAGAAAATTGCCGATTTTTCGATTGACTTACTCGTATCTCGATCTATTTTTGATATAAAGCAGTTCACCTTAGATAAAGAAATTCATTTAATTATTACCGCCGAACCATTAAACTTAACAACCGACATCCCAGTCTATCATTACGATTTACTTTTAACAGAAGCAGATTTGCAGAAAATCAAGCATATTTTAGAAACTAAGCCAAAAACCGATTCGATTTCTAGAAAATTTTTCAAAAAAGAGCTTTTCTTTCCAAAACAAAACTTCAAATCAAAAGAAGAAGTAATTACGTTTCTTTGCGAACAGTTAACTGCATTCGACTACTGCGACTCCGACTATGTTTCAAAAGTGTTCGAACGAGAACAATTATCAAGCACCTGTTACGGAAACTACTACGCAATCCCGCACGCCATCCAGCGAAGCGCGAAAAAAAATGCCGTCGCAGTATGCGCGCTTGATAAACCGATCGACTGGGGCGGAAATCGCGTCAAACTCGTCCTCCTACTCACCATGAAAGAAGAACGCGACAACTCTTTTGAAGAATTATTCGGCCAACTCGTAACCATTTTAAACGAACGCAGCTTTGTAAAAAAATTAGCCAAACAAGAAGATTTCCAGCAATTTATCGAACTTTGCGAACAAAAAACCCTAGATTCTTAAACAATCTAGGGTTTTCTAATCCGATCAATTCCAAAAACAACAATCGGCAAATAATTAAAAAAGAAACTAATCCGCTGACAAAATCCAATTTTGTCTAAAACCGGTAAGTGATTAACAGCAGGAATCCGCGCAAGCCCATAAACACCGGCCGACAGCAGACTGACAATGAGTAATACTAGATAGACATTGCTGCGGGTTTTATCGCCAGTTTTCCGGTAAAGAATGACCAAAAACAACGGAAAAATCAAAAATCCCGCATAACCAAGCCCCGAGCCAATATTATGAACCCAAGTCGAAAACGTCCAACTCGCCTGCTCCGTATCAATACTAAACAACCCGGTAAAAATACAATCGCCAATCCCATACAAACCAATCGCAGAAGCAAGCAAAATCGCCAAAGTCCGCGAAGTTTTAACAACGCTCTGATAAATCGCCGGCAAAGCGAGCACAAAGAACACCCCAGACACAACCGACCAAACCAAAAACGCTCCCCGCACCGGACTAGCCACATCCCCAAACACACTCATAACACGCGTCATTTGGTTTAATTCTGGGTAAAAGATTCCAAGTATGTAAGGCGTTAGAAAATCACTCAAAACGCCGAGTAATAAAAAGTAAAACCCGTATTTTTTTAGAAATTTCATTTGAATCCTCCTTTTATGAAATTTATTTAGGATAAAATAGTGCAATTTAAATTCCCTATTAATTATACAAATCTATCCCAATCTAATCTAGTTTAAGCTTTCTATGACTAAATAAAAGCCCAAATCAAATAAAAAGCCGGAAAAAATACTCTTCCAGCTTTTCATAAATTTAATCCTATTATTTTTTATACACCTTACAACGAAAACTAATTAATCCAATGTAAACCCTTGTTTTTTCAAAAAACCCGCTATTTCCGGTCTTCGTATTTCTTCAAAAAACTCTACATTCTTGTTTCCCCATGAAGTTTGATGCTGATTTTTTTCACGTAAAGCATAATAATCTTTGGTCAATTCCTCATACGCTTTTAAATCCGTAAATTGTTCATGTGGATACTGATTTTCTCCTACTTGATTTTCTAGTAATAGCCGTGGTTTTACTTGATTTTTATATTCTGGAACGCCTACAGTTAATCCGAAAACAGGTATCGTAAATGGCGGTAAGTTTAGCAATTCAGCTACTTTTTCAATATCATTTCTTATTCCACCGATATAGCAAATTCCTAAATCAAGAGACTCTGCAGCAATAACCATATTTTGAGCTGCAATCGTTGCATCTATCACCGAAACGAGTAATGATTCCATATTTCTCAACCCATCCAAAGTTCGATTATTCTCCAGTAAAAGTTTTGATTGTCGGTATAAATCACCTATAAACACATAAAAGGTCCCCGTTTGGTTTACATAAGAAGCACTATTCGTAATTTCAGCTAGTTCCTTTCTTAGCTTTTCATCTGTGATTTCTAAAATAGAAAAAGATTGCACAAAATGCGAACTAGATGCACTTCTCGCAGCCGTTAATAAATGTTGTTTGGTTTCATCAGATAATCTTTCATTTTTAAATTCTCTTACTGAAACATGTTTAACTAATTGTTGAATTGTTGCATTCATAACATAACCCCCCATTTGAATTTGTACTGTAAATAAAGTATAATCTATCTGCGCCATCATTTGAAATGCGTAAATCATATGCCGGTATCATTATTTTTGATACCAAAAGGAGAAAATTATGGATATTGAAAACATGAAAGCATTTAATAAAGTAGCTGAACTAAAGAGTATTTCTGCAGCAGCGAATGAACTGCATCATTTACAGTCTAATATGTCCAACAAAATAAAAAATATCGAAAAACAGTTCCAAACTCAACTTTTCTTCCGGCACTCGAATGGTGTGGAATTGACTAAAGAGGGCGAAAAAATCTATCAGCAATTCAAAAAAATGATCTTATTATGGGAGGAAACGATTGATATTATCAATAACGAAGAAGAAACGATCTCAATCGGTATTACGCAATCTTCTTTGCCCATGGAATTTAACACGATCATTAAAGAGTTCTATCAACAGTTTCCAAATAAAAAATTATCTATTGTTAGCGGAAGTACAAGTGAATTAATACCAAAAATAGCTAATAGAGAACTAACCATCGCTTATGTCGCTGAACTCGAAAAAGAAAATTTATTTCAAGATAGCCGAATCATCTCCCAAACGCTCTCATGGGATAAACTAGTTTTCGCAGGCAACACAGCTGGAAAATCAGTCCAAAAAATATTAGCTGAAGAACGATTATACGTCTTCAGCAAACAATGTTATTCATACCGCGCCTTGGCTTCTCTCATTAACGATTTTAATATCCCCAATGTTTCCATATCAGAGATCAATATTCCCGAAACACTTGTCGAAATCTGCAATAATGAACTTGGCGTTGGAATTATTCCTGAAAGCATCGCACTAAACTATCACTTTCTAAACTACGAAACATTACCCACAGATTATGTAGCACTTCGAAAAACATTAATTTATCATGCAGATCATACAATTTCAAATGGTGAAAAATGGCTTATCGAAAAAAGTAAACCAGCTTTCAAAAGTTAAGTTGTTGATTACAACCCTTTCAAGCAGCTAGCTATTTATGATAAGGCTCCCCGCGAACAATCCGAAACGCCCGGTAAACCTGCTCCACCAGCACCAACCTCATCAACTGGTGCGGCAGCGTTAGCCTCCCAAACGAAATTTGCTCATTACTTCGCTTCAAAACAGCCTCACTAAGCCCCAGCGATCCGCCAATCACAAACGCCACCTTACTCTTACCATAAGTCGCCAGTTTATCCAAATCCGCCGCAAATTCTTCACTCGACTTCATTTTCCCATCAATTGCCAGCGCTATCACATGGGCATCATCCGGAATTTTCGCTAAAATCCGCACGCCTTCTTTATCTTTCACTTGTTTCATTTCCGCGTCACTCAACACTTCTGGAGCCTTTTCATCTGGAACTTCGACAATTGACACTTTAGCATATGCGCTCAGCCGCTTTAAATATTCAGCAATCCCCTGGACTAGATATTTTTCTTTTAATTTCCCGACCGTCACAATTTGGATATTCATTAACGTCACCCTCATCTTTATTAATACTTTTATCATACCTCAAAGAACACCCGCAACACTAGCCAAAATGAAAAAAAGAAATTACTACAAAAAACTTACTCCACAGGTTATCCCGCCCTTATACACAACTTATCCACAAAAACTATCCACATATCCACAAGCCGATTCTCTATTTTGTGTCCGAACGTATATTCCATACAATATATATGATACCCCATTTTCACTATCCACAGCTTATCCACAAGCAAAAATACTTGTTATTTTGTATCGAAAGTACATTTTGAAAACAAGCTAACCAACTGTGCCACAATCACTCTCATTGATTTATATATTTAATAAAGTTGTTTTCGCTTTCACATTTTCGTCTTATTTATCTTTCAATTGTGGATAAATGGCTTTCTATCCACATTTTTGCTTTTTGACCTATATTTTCGCAAAAAATGTGTTTTTTTCAAAAATAAATCTGAGTTTATTGATTTAATTATCAAAATTGTTCTTTTCCACAAGATATTCACTGCTTACACACAGGTTATCCACAGAAGTTATCCACATATCCACAATAACCGCCTATATTTAGTAGCCGAATTCTTGTTCTCTACCATATCTATATCTGAAAAAAATCACTATCCACAAGTTTTCCACAGAAAAAAACCACCCTCTTTTTTAAGAGGATGGTTTTTGTTATCATGTCGTTGTTTTTGCTGCTTCTAATTTAATGTCTGTTGATTGCTCTTTACCATCACGGTAGTATTTCACTTTGACTTTATCGCCAATTTTCACATCGTTGCCATATAATATTTTGCGAAGTGTCATGGAGTTAGTTACTTTTTCACCGTTTAGTTCAACAATAACATCATATTGTTTAAGTCCTGCTTTGTCTGCTGCTGAGCCAGATACTACTTGTTGTACCATTGCACCGTAATCTACGCTATCTGGTAATTTCAAGATATTTTTTTGTTGTGTTTCTGGAATTGTATCAACATCGCGTAAGGAAACGCCTAGAGAAGGACGCTCTACTTCGCCTTTAGTTTCAAGTTGTTCGATGATTGGCTCTACAGTGTTACTTGGAATCGCAAAGCTAATACCTTCTACATTTTCCATTGAAATTTTCATCGAGTTAATACCGATTACTTGGCCTTCAATATTGATTAAAGCTCCACCACTGTTACCAGGGTTGATTGCGGCATCTGTTTGGATAACATCTGCTTCCCAGTCTTCTGTTCCGTCGCCGTTTGTATCAACTGGTACAGCACGGTTTAAACCGGAAATAATACCTTGTGTTACAGAACCGGAAAATTCAGTTCCAAGTGGGCTACCAATCGCAATCGCTGGTTCACCAAGTTTTAATGAATCAGAATCGCCAAACGCAGCAACTGTGCTGACATTTTTATCATCAATTTCAAGGACAGCTAAATCGTTCCATTCGTCTGTTCCTAGTAATTTTGCTTCTGATTTTTTACCGTTTGTAAATGTTACTTCTAATTTATTCGCATCAGCTACCACGTGATTATTCGTCACGATATATGCTTTTCCATTTGCTTTTTTATAAATAACACCTGATCCTGATGAAGCTTCTTTTTCAGAACTTGTTGTTCCGTCTAAAGATGAAGATGATTGGTAATTCAGTACACTAACTACGGCATCTTGTACTTTATCAACCGCTTTAGTTACATCAGAGGTAGTATTTACAGAAACTTTTTCTACTTTAGTCGGTTTATTATTTGAGTTAGAAGTTGTATCTGCGTTATCGCCGTTATCCCATGCTACGAAGAATATAATAAGTCCACCAATAATAACGCCAATAAGTGCAGTTAAAAAGTATCCAAGTAAGTGTTTGTTGCGTTTCGGAGGCTGATTCCCGCTGCCACCGCCGCCGTTATTCACTCTATTCGGTGGAATCGTGCCACCACCTGCACCACTAGGACGTCTTGGCCCTGGAGCTGGTCTGGCTGGTTCAGGTTCTTTACTACTTGCTTCCTCAAAAAATGCATTGGTAGAGCTTGCCTCAGCAGCTTCTTCTGTTGCTCCGGCAAATTTCTCTCCTTCTGGTGTCACGCCTTCTACTATAGGAGTTTCTTGGACTGGTTGCGAGCTATCTTTTGTATGTAAAGTCTCCTCGACCTCTCTTTTTGGCGTGCTCTCGTTCTCGCTGTTTTCATTTAAATTTTTTTCTTTCTCGTCCATGTCTTCCTTCCTCTCTGCAAATTTCGCATTTATATACTTCCATAGTAAACCGCAAATATGAAAAAACAATGAAAAAGCTTTAAAAAAATGGTGAAACTTAGATAGTGAAGATAGACGTAGCATTATCAGGATCGGTATCAAAAATCTCTAGCTTGCCACCAACATCGATTCCTTCTGAAATAAGAGTTTGCGTTACGCTCATCCGCGCTAGTTCTTTCATATTGTTGTCTTTACTAAGATGACCTAAATAAATTCGTTTCGTTTGATCTGTAATTACTTCGCTCATTGCTATTGCTGCATCTTCATTACTTACATGTCCCTCGTCGCCAAGAATTCTACGTTTGACATTCCAAGGATAGCGTCCCATTCGAAGCATCTCTACATCATGATTACTTTCAAAAAGGTATGCATCAGCGCCTGCAATATGCCCTTTCATTCGATCACTAACATATCCTGTGTCGGTTATCATTACAAATTTTTTATTCCCCTTATGAAATATGTAAAACATCGGCTCAATCGCGTCATGAGATACACCAAAGGATTCTACTTGCATGCTGCCAAAAGATTTCACTGTTTCCATGTCAAATTGAAACTTCTGTTCAGAAGAAACTTCGCCAATCATATTATCCATTGCTTTCCATGTTTTTGCATTAGCATAAATAGGGAGTTTATATTTACGAGCAAGCACACCTAGCCCTTTAATATGGTCTGAGTGTTCATGAGTAATTAAAATCGCGTCTAAATCATTCATATCTCGACCAACTTGCGCGAATAAACCTTCCATTTTCTTGCCGCTTAAACCACAGTCAATGAGAATTTTTTGGTCGCCAGTTTCTACAAGAGTTGCATTTCCTGAACTTCCACTGGCTAATATACTAAATCGGATTTGGTCCGTGTCTTTTTCAGTTAGAATTTTATTTGCGAACATTTTTTATCCCCCTAAAGGCTTATATATCTTCCATTGTAACGCTAATTCGGTAAAATTGCATGCCAATCGGTTGAAAAAGCCAACCTAAATTTTATTGTATTTAGGTTGACTCTGATTTTATTTTGCTTTTTGACGACTGGATAATTCTGTGGTTGGCTCGGTTGTTGTTTTATTTTCGGATTGGTTAATAACTTGTTCATCTTTTGCATTTACCAGAACGTAACTAGTCTCGCCGGAATGTTTCACTTCAAAACACCAAACTGGGAAATAGACATTCCCTGAAGGCAATTGCACGGTCGTATAGTAACCGAAAGTCGCAGAAACAACGTCACTGTCTTGTTTTAACTCACCGTGTTGGTAAACAGCTTCTAACGCATCAGTGGATGACATTAAGTTTGTCTTGTCTTTTAAATCATCTTGTTTTGACATCCACGTTTGCTCGTAAGAAATTACTCGATCATCTTTATCTAAATAAAAGATAATTTGCCCAGCTTCGTCAAAAAGAACCATA
This sequence comes from Listeria sp. Marseille-Q6474, assembly GCF_946902005.1. Classification (NCBI taxonomy): domain Bacteria; kingdom Bacillati; phylum Bacillota; class Bacilli; order Caryophanales; family Listeriaceae; genus Listeria; species Listeria sp. Marseille-Q6474. The sequence continues at coordinate 1,381,806 of NZ_CAMPPS010000001.1, forward strand.
TTATTATTGATTAATTGATTAAAAGTAAGTGTTCGCGCATCTTTGTCGTAGTTCCAAAACTCATAAGACTCGCCGCGATACACATCGGATTCCATGAATTTTTGAAAATCAGGATTGTTGCCTTTTTTGCCAGCTTTTATGGGTGTTTGTAGGACAGAATATATTTGTTTATTGTTGTCTTTGAGCGTAATTGCTTGTCCTGTCAAATCACTAACATCTTTTGTCGTAAAAGCGGCTTGTTCGGTAGTGAAGATAGCTCCACTAGTTGGCTTACTTGATAAATCAGGATGAGAAATATTATCTGCTTTTAATCGTTCTTCTAAAGTTTCATTTCCTAATGTGTCTGGATCATCTGATAATTGTTTATTAAAGAAAATCACTGCTAAAAAGACATTTAAAATGAGGAGCGTTACAATAAAAATCATTTGTGTTTTACGCCAATCCATCTTTATTCACCCGCCTTTTCTGCTTCAGGTTGGAAGATGAACCATTTATCATGATATTTATATAACCAAGTTGGTTCTAATGTAACAATGCGGTTCATACCAGATGATTCACTTCTTTTCATGTGATAGCCAGGAACAATATCTTCTATTTCTTCGGCTTTCACATTAGGATTTTCAACTAGTGCATTGTAGACGGAATAAGACGACTCCATAGTTACTTCTTTTTTCTCTCCAGGAACGTCCGTATCTAAACGGAAAAATGGACGCATGTATTTATAAACTGCTTCAAGGCCTTCTGTAACAGAAATATCAGCCATACCATCTTCATTATAAACTTGTAAATTATCTATAAACAAACTAAAATTGGTCGTTGCGCTTTCGGCTGCGTAACCGGTGAAATAATAAGCGCCATCCCCAGTCCAACCCGCATGATCATTTACAAAATTGAAACTATCTTGAATCAATCCAGCTCGTTTGACGTTATTTAAATCTTCAGGATTAGTGCGCTCTTGAGAAGGATTTACATATTCTAAAACCTTATTTTCTGTATCCATTTCAATGACGCTAGAGCCGTCCGTATAGGTATTTCCTTCGCTCTTAACTGTACCTGAATCTTGAAATAGCGCAGAGGTAAATAGATTGATTTCAAGCGAATCCGTAATGTATTTTTTGCGATTTAGCTTTGTTTTTTCGGAGCTTAAGAACAGATTTCGTTTATTGGAAATAACTTTATCGTTTTGCGCGAGTTTACTTTCGTTCTTTTTAACAATTTTTTCTATTTTATCAATATCTTTATTTTGCAAGGAACTTTGGTAAATATTTTCTTGGTCATCATTGGCAAAATAAACGGAATGAAGCCCAGTATCCGTGTTATTTATATCAAATACAATACGATTAAAGAAGGCAGATTCTAGCCCTTCTCCTTCCACTTGGAAATTTTGAGCAAAAATTGAAAATGGAATATTGTTAGGGAAAATAATCTCTATCGTCCCATTTTTATGGATTAATTTCTCATATTCTTCATTACTTTTTTTATTGGCAAGAACTACTTCTGAGAAACTAAATGCTTTTCCTTGTGCCATTAACTCATTTAACAAGTCTGAGTCTAAGCTTTGGTAATTAATTTCATTTGCATTAACAGCTAATTTATATGGTTTAAATACTTGTGATGTTGTCATGGTTTTATCAATGGTTGTTTTTTCAACTTCTTTAACGTTAATCGCTTCGTAATCAGGTTGTCCCTTCCAAATAAAGTAGCTTAAGACGATACTGAGCACGACTAGAACTGTTAATAAAAATGAGCGAAATCCTGTTTTTTTCATCATTCCCAATCATCCTCCGGTAAGTCACTGTATGGCAGGGTGAATTTAATTATCGTACCTTTGGACTTGTTGCGTTCTGCCCAAATTCGGCCACCATGAGCTTCGATAACTTCGCGAGCTATCGCTAGTCCTAACCCTGTTCCTCCCATTTCCCGCGAGCGAGCTTTATCAACACGGAAAAAGCGGTCGAATACATTTGCCAAATCTTCATCTGGTACGCCTAAGCCTTCGTCAGCTATACTAACTTCAATTTCATCTTCAAATTTTTTCAAGTAGAAAGAAATTCGGCCCCCGTCCGGTGAATATTTATTGGCATTCGAAATAATATTATCTAATACTTGCATTACTTTATCTTCATCAATTTCGATGATAACCGGTTCTTTTGGAATGTGGCGTTTAAACATGATTGTTTCTTTTTTCATCATTTCAAAACGATCGATAATATGATTGAAGAAGTCTGTGAAATTCACGAAACTTTTTTCTAATTGTTCTCTTCCGCCGTCCATTCTTGAAAGTTTAAGCAGGTCATTTACAAGACGAATCATTCGTTCTGTTTCGTTTTGAGTCACTTCAAGGAAACGTGGCGCAATTTCTTTATCTTCCCATGCCCCGTCACTTAGAGCCTCTAAGTAACTATGCATACTTGTAAGCGGGGTTCTTAATTCATGCGACACATTAGAAACGAAATCGCGGCGTTCTTGATCGACTTTTTCTTGGTCGGTAATATCGTGAAGTACTGCAATAACGCCATTATTAAATCCAGTTTCTCTTTGAATAACGGAAAAATTAGCGCGCAGTACGTATGGTTTATCAAGCGTGCTACGGTCCATCGTTAATGAACCATCGACTTCCATCAAATCTTCAAATTGGTAGGTATCACCAATATCTAGTACATCAATAATTGATCGACCATTGGCACTCTCATGCTTAACGCGTAGCATTTTTTCAGCTGGCGTGTTAATAAGAATAACTTTTCCGCGGCGGTCTGTAGCAATTACTCCATCGGTCATATAGGCAAGTACGGAGGAAAGTTTGCGCCGTTCTCCTTCTGTCATAGCTTGTGCTTCTTGAACTCGTTTTGTTAGTGTATTGAAGGAATCAGCTAGTTCGCCAATTTCATCCACGCCATAGACTTTAACTTTCCGGCTGTAGTTTCCTCGCGCCATCGCATAGGCTTGACGTTTCATTTCAATAATTGGCTTCGTAATCGTTCTGGATAGTAAAATTCCAAGTACCGCTGTAATGATCATGGCAATCAAAGTACCAGTAATGAAAATGTTCGTAATGTCATCCACTTGTTTATATACACTTTCAATATCGGCGACAAGATAAATAGCCCCTATCACTTGTCCTTTATTTTTGATGGAGGATACGTTCACCCAGACACGGTTATTTTTATTTGATTCGTCTTTATAAATTTTATCCTCAGATGTAGTTCCGAGTGATAAGGTTCGTTTAACAAGGGGATCGTTACTTTTTTGCCCAACGATGCCTTGATTATCTAAATTGGAAGTCCCGAGAATTTTGCCTTTGTCATCTACTATTCTTACTTCGATTATGTTGCTACTTGCACGTGAATAGTCGACCAAAAGCTCTCGAATATCATTTTGTAGCTTCACTGAGTTATCGCTATTTTTTATGATTTCTTCTCTAGCATTATAATCCAGCAACGTGATGCTATTCGTGATGGAATCTTGAAAATTCTTCTCCAGTTGCCCTTCCAGCTCACGTACAAAATACGCGCCGATTACTTGCATTGCTACAATAATTAATAGCAAATACATAATAACTAACTTAAATTGTACAGACTGAAAAAATCTCATTTTATGCATAAGTCTTTCTACTCCTATTCGGGGTAATATATTTAAATTAGTATACCATATGTTGCAGGGTAGACGTATTGTTTTTCCTGTTATTTGGGTCAATTTATTTATAAAAATAATTATTAAGTATGCGGATATACCCAAAAAAAGTGGTCCTCCAAGTTTTTTGCTTGGCGACCACTTCTTGTTTATTTATTCTTGTTCTGGATTGCGTAAATAATAACCAACGCCGCGTCTTGTAACTAACCACGCTGGATGGCTTGGATTATCTTCAATTTTTTCGCGTAGACGTCGAACAGTAACATCGACTGTACGAACATCACCGAAGTAATCATAGCCCCAAACTGTTTGAAGTAAATGTTCTCTTGTCATGACTTGACCCATATGTTTAGCTAAATAATGAAGTAATTCGAATTCACGATGCGTAAGTTCGATTGTTTCTCCACGTTTTGAAGCAACATATGCGTCTGGATGAATAATCAATGAACCAATTTCTAATTCGCTGTTTTCTTCTTCCTCAGCAGCGTTTGAGCTTACTTGGCTATGACGGCGCAAGTTGGCTTTCACACGAGCGATTAATTCGCGGTTACTAAATGGTTTCGTAACGTAATCATCGGCACCAAGTTCAAGTCCGATAACTTTATCAATTTCGGAATCTTTTGCAGTTACCATAATTATTGGCATATCATACTTCTTACGTACTTCACGACATACCTCAATACCATCACGACCTGGAAGCATAATGTCCAGTAAAATCAAATCTGGCTGAACTTCTTCTACAAGTTCTAACGCTTCATCGCCATCATAGGCGCAATATACATCAAAGCCTTCTTTATTTAGATTAAACTTAACTATATCCGCAATCGGTTTTTCGTCATCTACTACAAGAATTTTCTTTTCTGCCATTTTTTTACAGTCCTCTCATTCCTGGATTTCGCCGGCTTTAACCGGGACAGATACTTTTTATTTAATGCAAAAAAATCTCACTAAATACTTTAAATTCCGGCCTGTCTTCATAAAACAACATGCTAAGAATAGACTTACTAATCAATTATAACACATACAGTTAATTATCTGAATTATTACAAGCTATTTTCTCTTAAAATCACATAATCTCTTAATTTTGTGCCACTTTATCAAATAAATGCAGCTTGGAAATTCGTGCAACTGCCTCTTCTAATCGTTTTTCATCCATTAAAAGTCCAACGCGTACATAACCCTCACCGAAAGTCCCGAAACCACTTCCGTCAGCAACAGCTACACTAACCTCATTTAATAAGTAATCCGCGAATTCACTACTTGTAAACTCTTTTGGAACGGGCATCCATGCAAAAAAAGAGCCCGCTGGAGCAATTGCTTCCCAACCAATTTTATCACAAGCAGCTATAAATGCATTTCTACGGCTTTCATAACGAGCATTTAATTCTTGTACACAAGTTTGATCGCCTGTGAGAGCCTCAATTGCAGCATCTTGAATACCTGGGAATAAACTTACATACATATGATCTTGAATGAGGTTGATTGCTTCGACAACGTCTTTATTCCCAACAGCAAATCCTACGCGCCAGCCAGCCATATTGTATGTTTTCGAAAGCGTATAAAGTTCGATTCCAACCTCTTTCGCCCCTGGAGTTTCTAAAAAGCTAATCGGTTTCTTCCCATCAAAACCAATACCACCATAAGCAAAATCATGTGCAATCGTGATATTGTTTTCTTTAGCAAAAGCAACCGTTTCTTCAAAAAAGTGAGTCGTAGCAACCGCGCCAGTGGGGTTATTCGGATAATTTAAATACATCAACTCCGCTTTTTTCGCAATTTCTTCAGGAATTTTATTAAAATCTGGTAAAAAGTCATTTTCAGCAATAAGTGGCATTGTTTCGAACTCAACTTCTCCTAAAACTGCTCCTGATAAATAATCTGGGTAGCCCGGATCTGGTAAAAGCATTACATCACCTGGATCCATTAAACACATTGGCAGTTCAACAAGCCCTGTTTTCGTCCCAAATAAAATGGCTACTTCTGTATTTGGATCGATGGTTACATTATATTCACGCGCATAAAAATCAGCCGCGGCTTGTTTAAGTTCCTGTTTTCCACGAAACAACGAATATTTATGATTCATTGGATTTTCTGAAGCTGTTTTCATTGCTTCCACGATATGCTTGGGTGTTGGCTGGTCTGGATTTCCTTGACCTAGATTAATCACGTCATGACCTTCTGCCACTTTCTTTCCCACTTTTTCTACAAGGCTAGAAAAAAATTGATCTGGTAAATTTTGCAAGCGTTTGGAAATTTTCATTTGGCACCCGTCCTTTTCAAGTTTCATTGATTAAAATAGTAAAGTTTTCTGAAGTATTTGTCCAGTATGATTTTTTTAAAACTTAAAAAAGCATTGACAAATTATCTTAAAATGCGTATATTTTTAACTAACAGGTTTTTCTAAAATATTTTCTCTTATCGAGAGCGGCAGAGGGACTGGCCCGATGAAGCCCGGCAACCTAACTTTATTTAAGCGTAAAGTGAAGGTGCTAATTCCAGCAAAATGGTGTATTCCGTTTTGGTAGATAAGAGGAGCTGGATATGTTCGACTTTCCACTTCTCTATTCTAAATAGAGAAGTTTTTTATTGTTTTCATGAATAAATCTGGATAATCACACAACATACTAGGGAGGAAAAAAGATGAGAAAATTAACAAAAGGGTTAGGAATTTTACTTGCATCAAGCCTTGTTTTAGGATTAGCAGCATGTGGAGGAGGCAGTGACGACAAAGCCTTAAGCACAAAAGAAATCACCATTGGAACAACAGCAGGACCTCACCAACAAATCGCTGAAGAAGTTCAAAAATTAGCGAAAAAAGATGGCCTTGAAATCAAAATCAAAACTTTTGATGATTATAATACACCAAATACAGCTTTAAACGACGGTGACCTCGATGCGAATAACTACCAAACAATCCCGTTCTTAGAGCAACAAAAGAAAGATAAAGGCTACAAATTAGACGTTGCTTTTAAAACAGTAGCATTCCCAATGGGTGTTTACTCTAACGATATTAAAGACTTAAAAGACCTGAAAAAAGGCGACAAAATTGCCGTTCCAAACGATCCAAGTAACGAATATCGTGGCTTAAAACTATTTGAAGATGCTGGCATTATTAAATTAAAAGATGGCGTGGAAGAAAAAGCAACGAAAAAAGACATTGCTGAAAACCCACTTGACCTTGAAATCGTTGAACTTGAAGCTTCTCAAATCCCTGCACAATTAGATGAAGTTGCAGCAGCAGCTATCAATACTAACTTCGCAATGGGTGCTGGACTTTCTATTAATAAAGACGCAATTTACCATGAACCAACAAAAGACAATCCATATCCAAACGTATTTGTTATCCGTAGCGAAAACAAAGATGATGAAGTCGTTAAAACATTAGAAAAATACTACCATTCTGATGACGTAAAAGCATTTATTGAAAAAGAATTTAATGGGTCTGTAGTACCTGCATTCTAGGGAGTTGTTTTATTTTGATCGAATTACATCAAGTTTCAAAGTCATTTAACGTAAATGGAAAAACCGTAGAAGCCGTCAAAAATGTTTCTATTACAGTCGAAAAAGGAGAAATTTTCGGTGTCGTTGGTTACAGTGGCGCCGGAAAAAGTACCCTCGTTCGTTGCATCAACTTGCTTGAACGTCCTGATGCCGGCCAAGTTTTAATTGATGGAAAGAATTTGTCTACCCTCTCAAGTAAAGAACTTCGTGTCGCTCGTCGGAAAATTGGTATGATTTTCCAAGGATATAACTTACTTAAAACCGCAACTGTCTATGATAACATTGCCAAACCGTTAAAATTAGAAGGTGTTCCAAAAGACGAAATCGAGATTCGCGTAAATAAATACTTGTCGATTGTTGGCTTAGAGGATAAAAGAAACAATTATCCAAGTCAGCTTTCCGGCGGTCAAAAACAACGTGTTGCGATTGCTCGTGCTCTTGCGCATGAACCAGAAATTCTTTTAAGCGATGAAGCGACAAGTGCTTTGGATCCTGAAACAACAGAAGCAATTTTGCAGTTGTTACTTAAGATTAACGCTGAGCTTGGCATTACGATTTTCTTAATTACACATGAACTTGATGTCATTCAACGTATTTGTGACCGGGTTGCTGTGATGGAAAATGGACATTTAGTAGAGCAAGGTACCGTTCTTGATATTTTCACCAAAGCAAAACATGCGACAACAAAACGCTTTGTTGGCTCGGAAGCTAGTTTCGACATCCCGCAAGATTTGCTTGAAAAATATGTTGCAACCGGAAAATTAGTTTCACTTCATTTTATTGGTGATGAGGCTGATGAACCTGCGCTCGCTCTTGTATCACGCAAATTCGACGTTCTTCCAAGCATTTTAGCTGGTGGAATAGATCATTTGAAAAACGGAACACTCGGAAAACTACTCGTTCATTTAAAAGGGGACGAAGCCGAATATAGTAAAGCTATTGCTTATTTGAAAGAATCTGGAGTCGTTGTTGAGGAGGTCGAGTTACTATGAGTTTGTTTTTTGAAGAATGGGGACCGATACTTTGGCAAGGATTTTTAGAAACTCTTACAATGACTGGGATTACACTTGTAATTTCACTAGCAATTGGGTTGCCACTTGGCGTATTTTTAACATTAACGCGTAAAGGCGGTCAATCAGAAAATCTGGTTGTATATAGTATTTTGAACTGGGTAATTAATATTTTACGTTCGTTACCTTTCATTATTTTATTATTCTTAATGATTCCGGTAACTCGTTTTGTTGTTGGTACTACAATTGGAATTCAAGGTGTGATTATGCCACTTGTTGTATTCACCGCACCTTATATCGCTCGCTTGATGGAGTCTGCCCTACTTGAAGTTGACCGTGGTGTTATTGAAGCCTACCAAGCAATGGGGATTTCAACGCCAAAAATCATTTGGAGCGTAGTTATTCGCGAAGCTCGGTCTGGTATCGTTCTTGGCTTAACGATTGCTACAATTGGTCTTATCGGCGCAACTGCAATGGCTGGACTTGTTGGGGCTGGCGGACTTGGAACGATTGCATACCAATATGGTTTCCAGCGTTTTGAACCGACTGTCATGTACACAACGATTATTATTTTAATTATCATGGTACAAGCACTACAATCATTCGGAAATTTCTTATCTAGACGTCTTAAAAAAGATTAATTTTACTACTAAGAGCTTGGTGCGTAGTGTTCCGGTATGGACTCGCCACCAAGCTTATGTTATTTTTAAAAGAAAAAGGGAGCGAAGAACATGTGGAAGTTGGCATTATGTCAAACCGATGTAGTTTTTAAATATCCGGATGCAAACTATGCACGGATTGAAAAAGCAATTGTTGAAGCTGCTGAAAATGGGGCCGATATAGCAGTTTTACCAGAAATGTGGAATACAGGTTATGCTTTAAATGAATTAGCTGGGGTTGCTGATTTAAATGGGGAGAGAACAAAAGAATTTTTAGCTGGCCTTTCAGAAAAACACCAAATCGCTATAATTGGCGGCTCGGTTTCTATTTCAGAAGGAAGCAAGTTTTCCAACACGATGTACGCTTTTGATAAATATGGCGGACTACTTTCTTCATATAAAAAGGTACACTTATTCCAACTTATGAATGAACACTTATACCTAGAACCTGGAAATGATAAAAATCTATTTCGACTAGATGGTATTTCTTGCGCAGGGTTCATTTGTTATGATATTAGATTTCCTGAATGGATTCGCAAACATACTTCAGAAGGCTCAGAAGTTATTTTTGTTTCTGCGCAGTGGCCAGCTGAACGCATTAAACAATGGGAACAACTACTTATTGCTCGTGCGATTGAAAACCAAGCTTTTGTTGTTGCTGTCAACCGGGTTGGCGATGATCCTAATAATCATTTTAACGGTCATTCGCTCGTTATTGATCCACTAGGAAATGTTATTGTTCATGGTGGCGAAGAAGAGGGCAATATTTATGCTGAAATCGACTTGAATTTAGTCGCTGAAACTAGAGGGATAATTCCTGTTTTTACCGACCGTCGTCCTGAACTATACTAAAATCAGAATAGCGTTTTTTTACAATTTCTCATTAAATCTTCAAATTTCCACCAATAAAGTGGCAATTTGGTATCATTTATGTGGATTAAATTTTGTTAATTTTGTTATTATATATTATAGTTAACGAAAGAGTAAAGGAGCTGCTAACAATGGATGCACTATTTAACCACAAAGAATTCATTCGGTTATCTCACGAAGGTAACATCAACTACGAAAAATTAAAAGTTCCAAAAAACACTGAATTAGTTAATACAGCCGATCAAAGAAATAGTCATGTCTATTTAATTATCGACGGATTTGTTTCCATTTCTATGAACCCAGAATCAAACAGTATTTACACGATTCTTGGAAAAGGCTCCTTCGTCAATTACTATAGTCTATTCCAAGGAAATGTAGATGACTTTTTATTTAAAACGATATCGACTTGTACGGTTTATAAATACACGTTTAAAGATTTAGAGTATTTTCTCTCAATGTTTCCAGAGAACTTTGGTTTTCAATTTTTCATTATGCGTGACTTGGCTCGCCATGCTTTCTTCAAAAGCCTTTCATCCGAAACAAGTTCCTCCGATAAGTTAGAGCTATCTTTTATCAACATCGGAAAACTTCACGGCACTCCATATGAAAAAGACAGTGTCATTTTACCAAAAGAAATGCGCACTAGTGTTATAGCCGCTTACAGTAATCTTTCAAAAAGCAGTTTTTACAAACAATTAGCGCGTTTAAAAGACCAGGGAAAAATATGGAAAAACGATAGAGAATGGGTTCTTAAGAATAAAGAGGTATATGATTATTTAAAAGCAAGAGAAATTGATGTATAAAAACTCCATCTGCGTTATAGATGGAGTTTTTTCGTTTTTCTTACAAGACGATTAGTTATCTTTTAAAAAGTATCAAAACTACCACCAGTTCTTTCTTTTTTTAACGAATAATTAAAGAATATCAGTCCTACAATAAGCCAAATTGTATTTATAAATAAATTTATGCTTAGGAGACCTAAATCGGCTTTGCCAGAAACATACAGATTGCTCGTAAAATCCACGCCCGAAGTAAATGGTATGATATAAATGATTTTTGGTAGACCCACGATAAATGTATTGGAAAAAATGATTAAGGCGCCCGCAAACAAGTTTACGAAATTCCCTAAACTCTTCTCTTTAACCGCATAACCGCCGAATACCAGCCCTATTCCAAACATTCCTATAACGGACGGCAAAAGGATGATGATTGATAAAAAGATGAATGGAACTTGCGACCAACTAATTTTGTCAGCGAAAATGGAAATAAGGACAACTACCAAAAGAATGATAATCGTTTCTAAAATACTGATTAAAAGTAGCAAAAATGATTGTACAGGATAAGGTAGTATACTTTGAACTTTGGGTTCCAGTAGTCCCATCTTGGCATCCGTACTAATCCAGTTGGCCGTATTCGATAATGCCATATCAGAAAATGCCCAAAACATATATCCAATTAATAAAAGAATAGGGCCCTGGATTGCAGAAGCGCCATAAAACTTAGTTACTGAACTGCTATCATTTAACATTAATATTGCCAGATATACACCAGTAAACATTATTAATTCCGAAACAAGGTTTTTCTTGTACTTAAAAAGAATAAGAATATTTGCTTTAAGTGTTCCTATACAAGCCCCAAAATAATCCATTATACTAACATCCTTCCCAATAAATCTCACCGTTTTTTTCAAAAATTATTCTCTCTATATTCGGCATATCTAAAAATCTTTTATCATGAGAAATTAATACTATCTTTTTTTCTAGCCTTAATTTAGCCAGAATTTCAATAAATGCATAAAAACTCTCATCATCCAACCCGTTTGTAGGTTCATCCAATAATAATAGCTGACAGTTCGAACATAACGCAGACAAGATAAATACTTTCTTTTTTTGGCCTGTAGATAGCTTTTCTGCTGGCATTTCTAAAATATCTTTGCAATTTAATTTCTCACAGTAATTAGATAGTTTTTTTAACACATCGTTTTTATTTGTACCTTTTAATGATGTTAAATATTCAATATTTTGTCTGCCGTTCAATTTATAAAACATGCCTCGTTCTGCACTAGATAAATAGTACGTAGTTCTCTTTGTCCATTTTGAAAAATTGGTATGGTTTGAAATCTGTAATGTTCCTTCGTCAGGTAAAATAATTCCCGCTATTATTTTTGCTAATGTTGATTTCCCTGAACCATTCATTCCCGTTATTAAAGTTATTTTACGATTAAAATTAATTGTAATACTCAAATTATTTATTATAGTCTTGTCGTCGTATTTCTTTTTTAGGTTATGTATGTTCAAACTAATATCTTCCAAAATATTATTCTCTCCATTCTAGAAATAATGTTAATTAAATCCATTCAATACCGTTTTCAAATTTTTCGAACTATTCACCCGATTTCTTTCATTATATCATCAATGCGTTTTCATTTTGTGAGCTTTTTGTGAACCTTTACGTTAAAAATTAGTCAATTGCTAGCTTTTTTAGCGTATTTTATGCCTAAATAAGTGTTCACATTTATTAAAAAAGCCCTCCGTGATAGAGGGCTCCTTTCACAATTCATATAACACTACTTCATCAGCAGCAAGTGATTTTTGTACATCAATAATTCGTTGGTTGCTGGAACCACGGAATGCTAAGTTTGGATCGAATAGCTTTTGTTCAAAGCGGCCATCTACAAGGACATCTATTAAGGATAAAAGTTCGAGTTTGTCAGTTGTTTCTTGCATCATTTCATCCCAAGTGTAGCCTGTCCATGACCAAATATCTTTCGTTTTCCCATATGTCGCGCGGATTCGTTTCACGACAGACAGGCAAGTGGCGGTATTTAAAAATGGTTCCCCGCCAAGCAAAGTCAGACCTTGAACGCTCTCATGTCCGATGTCTTTTAGAATATCGTCTTCTAATTCTTTTGTGTAAGGTTTGCCGTATTTAAATGATTGCGCGGCCTTGTTGTAGCAGCCTTCGCAGTGGAAAGGACATCCAGAAACATATAAACTGCACCGGACACCCTCCCCGTCGACAAAGTTGAATGCTTTATAGTCGGCGATATACCCTCTGGATAATTCATTCGACTTCCATTCGCACGGTTTTGGATTATTCACCTAAGTTCTCCATATGTTTCACACGATTGCTAATTTCTACGTGGCGTCCATGAACCATTGGACGTTTCATCGGATTACCTAAATAACCACAAGTACGTTTTACAACATCTGCTTTTTCAGGATCAGTGTTTCCACAGCTTGGGCATTTAAAGCCTTCTTCTGTAGGAACAAATTCACCTTCAAAATCACATTCGTAACATTTATCAATTGGTGTATTTGTACCAAGGTAAGCTACACGATCATAGGAGTAATCCCATACAGCCTCAAGTGCTTTCGTATTGTGAACCATTTTTGGATACTCACAATAATGAATGAATCCGCCAGAGCAAAATTCTGGATAATCTTTTTCAAAATCGATTTTTTCAAATGGTGTGATTTTTTTACGAACATCATAATGGAACGAGTTTTGATAATAGTCTTTATCTGTAATGTCTTTAATTACGCCATATTTTTCTTTGTCTAAACGGTTGAAACGGTCCGTTAAGCTTTCACTTGGAGTCGAATATACGCTAAACCAGTAGCCATATTCATCTTTCCAATTATCAGCATAGGCTTTTAGTTCTTTCACAATATCAAGCGTGAAGTTTTTTGCTTCTTTGTCGCCTTCCCATTCGCCGCCATAAAATACAGTTGCAGCTTCGTAAAGACCGATATAGCCGATAGAAATAGTAGAACGTTCTTTATTGAACAGTTGATCTACATTTTCACCGTCTTGTAGTCGTTTGCCAAAAGCTCCATATTTATAAAGAATTGGCGCGTTTTCTGGACGAGCTTGACGAACACGATTTAAACGGAAAAGTAGCGCATCTTTGACTGTTTTCATACGTTCGTGGAAAATTTCCCAGAAACGTTCTTTGTCTCCGCCACTTTGAATGGCGATTCGCGGAATATTAAGCGTTACAACCCCAAGATTGTTTCGTCCCGCGTTAACATGTTCCCCGTTTTCGTTCTTCCAAGCTGGTAAAAATGAACGGCAACCCATTGGTACTTTGAAATCGCCTGTTAAACGAACGAGGGAATCGTAGTTAAGTACATCTGGATACATCCGTTTTGAGGAACATTCCAGCGCTAATTGTTTGATGTCATAGTTAGGATCTTCCGCATTTAAATTAGTTCCACGACGAATCGAAAATACTAATTTCGGGAAAATGGCAGTATGTTTATCTTTACCAACGCCGCCAATACGCACTTTTAAGATTGCTTTTTGAATTTCGCGAGCAAACCAATCTTCCCCAAGACCGAAGCCTAGTGTGACGAATGGAGTTTGGCCATTACTTGTATATAATGTATTGATTTCATATTCTAAGCTTTGCATTGCATCGTAAATATCTTTGCGTGTTTTTTCCGCTGCGTAACCTTCTTGTTTTTCTGGAACGACCCATTCAGCCGCATCTTTTTTGTGTTTTTCAAAGTTTAAGCGAGCGTAAACGGATAATACTTCATCAATGCGGTCAACTGAGCAGCCGCCGTACTGTGAACTTGCTACGTTTGCGATGATTTGAGCAATTTGTGCTGTAGCTGTTTGGATTGATTTCGGGCTTTCTACGTTGGCATTACCAATCGTAAATCCTTTTGATAACATTCCTTCGATGTCGATTAAACAACAGTTTGTCATCGCATGGTATGGACTGTAGTCTAAATCGTGAAAATGAATTTCCCCTTTTAAATGAGCGTTCGATACGTGTTTTGGTAGCATGTATTTTAAGGCATAGCTTTTTGCTACGGCTCCTGCTGTCAAATCGCGTTGTGTATTGAAAACAGTCGCATCTTTATTTGCATTTTCGTTCACTACTGTTTTATCTTTTTGTAGTAATTTTTCTACGCTTTTGTGCATATCTGTGATGTTTTCGCGCTCGTGATCCCGGTCGTGACGATACTCTATGTAAGCCCTCGCTACATCAGGATACGTCGATTTCATTAAAGTGTTTTCGACGCATTGCTGGATTTCATCGATGGTCATATCTGTCTTGTTAGGTAATTCACTTACAACCTCAAGCAAAATCTCTTCTAAAAAAGTTTCGTCCTCTAATTCAATTGCTTTCATGGATGCTTCAACGGCATTACGAATTTTAATTAAATCAAAGTTTGCTTTGCGGCCATCCCTTTTTATCACCATTTGTTCATTAAGTTGTTCCACGTACATGATAATCCCCCACTAACTATATATTGTGTCTGCTATAATAATATAACACAAGATAAAGTTTTTTTGTAATGATATCTGGGGATTTTTTTGAATTGGGACTAAAGAATTAAAAGCCATGAAAAATCTTTCACATAAAAGGTCTTTTGTCACTTTACTTCTTTTTATTTTTTTGCTACTTATGCAAGTTGCCCAACAGATGAATTTTTTCTTTGTGCAAATTGCCATAGTTTTTGTAAAGCGTTTTCATATACAATAAACACAAGTTAAAAAATAGAAAGAGGCGAAGTAAGTTGGCACAATTATCATTAGAACATATTTATAAAATATACGATAACAAAGTAACTGCGGTATCTGACTTTAATTTAGAAATCGATGACAAAGAGTTCATCGTTTTTGTAGGACCATCAGGTTGTGGTAAATCTACAACTTTACGTATGATTGCTGGATTAGAAGAAATTTCTAAAGGCGAACTATCTATTGATGGTAAAGTAATGAACAATGTTGCGCCAAAAGACCGCGACATCGCAATGGTATTCCAAAACTACGCATTATATCCACATATGACTGTATATGATAATATGGCATTCGGTTTAAAACTTCGTAAAATGCCAAAAGACGAAATTAAAAAACGTGTTGAGCATGCAGCAAATATTCTCGGCTTAACTGAATACTTAAAACGTAAACCAAGTGCACTTTCCGGTGGTCAACGTCAACGTGTTGCTCTAGGTCGTGCAATCGTTCGTGACGCAAAAGTCTTCCTAATGGATGAACCACTTTCCAACTTGGATGCGAAATTACGTGTGCAAATGCGTGCGGAAATCACAAAACTTCACCAACAATTAGATACTACCATGATTTACGTTACCCATGACCAAACAGAAGCAATGACAATGGCAACTCGTATCGTTATCATGAAAGACGGTGTAATCCAACAAGTTGGTTCACCAAAACAAGTTTACGATCACCCAGTGAATATGTTCGTAGCCGGCTTTATTGGTAGCCCCGCAATGAACTTCTTCAAAGGTCGTTTAGAAGGTTCTAACTTTATCGGTGATGATTTCACTATCGCTGTTCCAGAAGGTAAACTTAAACTTCTTAAAGACAGAGGATTTGACGGTAAAGAAATCGTTTTCGGTATTCGTCCAGAAGACATTCATGATGAACCAATCGTTATTGAAGCAAACCCAGGTTACACTTTCAAAGCGACTACTATTGTTGCCGAGCTTACTGGTGCTGAATTCATGCTTCATAGCCGCGTTGGTACACACGAATTCGTAGCTCGTGTTGATGCTCGCTCTGAACACCAACCAAATGAAGTATTAACTTTAGCATTTGAAATGTCTAAATCTCACTTCTTTGACCCAGAAACAGAAGATAACTTAACTGACTAATATACTTAAAAAACCCCCGCCACATATGGCGGGGATTTTCTTATTTTTCAAAAGGAAATTTAATTCCCCACTGCGACCTAACATCACTCATAATCGCGATAACATCATTCGTTAATTGATAGGTTGTATTTTCTCCAGTTGCAATACTTTCTTCCATTGCTGTAATTTCATATTCTAATGCTTTATCTGTTTCACCCGCTTCGATTTCTTCTACGTTTCCTGTCGCAGTGTAAGTAACCGTTGCTCGGTCTGCCCGCGGATACTCATCTACAGTGATAAATCCTTCTTCACAAGCTATAACACCGCGTTTTGGTACTTTAGCTCGGAAAGAAAGCGACACTACGGCCAACTCTTCTTCTTTGTTCTTCAGTAAAATACCTGATTGTTCGTCTACGCCCGTCTCAAATTTCTTCATCGTCGTTAATACTTCATCAGGTGCCGCGCTTAAAAAGTAACGCGCGAAACTCAATGCATATGTACCAATATCAAGTAATGCCCCACCAGCTAAATCCATATTATAGAAACGATTTTTCGGATCCTTTTCCTTAGCACTGCCGAAAGCTACTTGGATAATTTTAAGTTTACCAATTACGCCTGAATCAACTATTTCTCGTAATTTCTTATAAAGCGGCATATGGAAAATCGTCATGGCTTCCTTAACAATCAGCCCTTTTTCCTTAGCTAATGCATTTATTTCATTCAGTTCCACACTGCTCACAGTAATCGCTTTTTCTGCTAAAACATGTTTCCCATTATGTAAACTTTTCATAATAAATTCGTAGTGGTTAGAATGAGGTGTAGCAATATACACTACATCAATCATAGGATCAGCAAGCATCGCATCAAAATCATCGTATACATTTTCAATCCCGTATTGATTTGCAAAAACTTGTCCCTTCTCTAAACTTCTTGCTCCTACTGCATAGATTTCGCGATTTAACCCTTGCATCCCTTCCGCAAATTGGTGCGCAATCGAACCTGGTCCAAGAATTGCCCAGTTAAGCTTTTTCATCGTGGAATTCCCCCAAATATTTATTTTCGAACTTGTCAAAAACTATTGTATCATATATAACTATTCCGATTCGCACATGGTATACTTATGTTATTAACTAAAAAGGATGATTTTATTTGACTAATAAATATTTAATTTGTTCGGATATTGATGGTACACTACTGCGCCAAGATCAGACTGTTTCTGAAAAAACACGTGATTTAATCCAAACTTTAGAAAATGACGGTCATATTTTTTCAATTTCTACTGGACGGATGTATCGTTCCGCACGTGAAGTAGGTTTTCAAGTTAGTAAGTCTGGTCATGTTATTGCATCCAATGGTTCTTATGCAGCCATTCGTGACGAAGAGTTTCTTAAAACCACTTTAGAAGAAAAAGCCATTCGTGAAACATATGATATTATGCGCGATTTTGATTTACCACTATTTTTCTTCTCTACAAATACATTATTCTACACAAAAGAACCACCTGAGTTTTTCCGAGAGCTTGCTGATAAAAGCCGACTCGATACTGGACATAATAGTTTTTCACTCGTTTCTATTAATGATTCGCATGTTTTTGATGAAAACATGAATCAATTTTTAAACGCCATCGTAGTTTCAGAGGACGATACGTCTCGACTAGCCGATGTGCGTCAAGCGTTAAATCAAGCAAATGGAATTCGCGTACTTTCCTCTCACCATAATAATTTAGAGATTCTCCCTGCTAATTCTGACAAAAAAACTGCTGTGGAAGCGCTTGGAAAATATTACGGTATTCCTAGAGAAAGAATTATCACATTTGGTGATGGTGAAAATGATATTGGCATGCTACAATATGCAGGAACTGGTGTTGCAATGGCTAACGCAAGCGATAATGTCAAAGCAGCAGCAAATCAACTTACAGACACGAATGAAGCAGACGGGGTTTACAAATTTCTAAAAGAATTCATTTCATAGGAAAAGAGGAAAAGGGATGAAAAAAGGGATTTTAAAGTTGTTTCTAGTGTTAGCTTTAGTAGCTGGGATTTCGGTACCAAGCTCCATTCAAGCCGAAGCCGCAACACCAACAATAAAAGTGCATTTCATTGATGTTGGTCAAGGGGATGCCATTTACATCAAGGCTCCTAGTGGCGAAGATATTTTAATCGATGCCGGCAACAAAGGAAAAGGGAAGATTGTAGTTAACTATTTGAAGAAATTAAAAGTAAAAGATATTGAAGTCATGGTTGCTTCTCACCCAGATGCAGATAATATTGGCGGTCTGCCCGAAGTGATGAATAGCATTAAAGTCAAGAGCCTCTATGCGCCAAACTCCACAAACACAACAGCTGCTTACAAAGATTTTGTCAATACAGCTAAAAAGAAGAAACTACCAATCAAAACGGCAAAAGCTGGTGTGAAATTACCAATTAAAGGTGTAAACGCACAATTTGTAGGTCCTGTAAAAACATACGGAAAAACAGATCGCAATAATTGGAGCGCTGTCCTTCACCTAACTTATAAAAAAAATACCTTTCTTCTCACTGGAGATGCTCAAACAAAAGCAGAAACAGATATGATAAAAGCGAAGAAAACTTTACGAGCTGACGTGTTAAAAGTAAGCACTCAAGGCTCAAAAACAGCTACTAGTAAAGCTTTCGTCAATGTTGTAAAACCAAAATATGCGATAATAAGCGTTGGTAAAAACGGCTACGGCCACCCTACCTCGCAAACGGTTACCACATTAACCAAAGCAAAAGCAAAAGTTTACCGGACAGACCGCAACAAAACCATCGTTGTTACTGGTAATGGCGCTAATTATACAATAGGAAAATAAATTATTTAAAAGAGCTAGGAATGCACAACTGCTGTTATTCCTAGCTCTTTGCTGTTATTTATTTTTTTAGACGTTTTACCTCACAAATGTGGCAAAAATATTACGATTACTTTTCTCACAAACGGGTAATTGCATAAGACAAGCTATTTAAAGGGTCTTTTTTTAGTACCTTTATTCACTTGTACGATGATACAATATACTTGTGTACATACAACTGAACCTGAAGGAGACGAAATAAAAGATGGCCTATCCATTTAATCACAAAGAATTTGTTACAATGATGGAACAGTACAATTTAAAATCCAACAGCATTACTATACCAGAACACACGGTACTAAATGATTTAGTTCTCGAAAATAAAGACTGCGTTTATTTATTAAAATCCGGTATATTAGCAGGATATATCGATTTTGACAATGATAAAATTTATTCTATATTTACTTCTAATTTTTTCATGGGTTACTACACCATTTTCCAAAATAGACCTCTTGTTTTGACGTACCAAACTTTAACAGAATGCGAAATCATCATCTACAAGAAAAAAGACATTGAGTATTCTCTTTCCCTATTCCCTGAAAACTTTGGCTTCCAGTATACAATTATGCGATCTATTGCTAAACACGGCTATTACAAATCACTTCTACAATATCGTGATAAAAAAGACCAATTAGCTTTTGTTTTTGAAATGCTTATTAAAATCCTGGATATACAACCTGAAGACGGCGTAGCGATAATCCCTAAAGCAGTCAGCACAACCGTTATTAAAAACTACTGTACGCTTTCAAAAGCATTTTTCTATTCTCAATTAAAAGAATTAAAAGAAGCTGGTATTATTTCAAAAGTAAAACTACAATGGCATGTTAATATGGAAGCACTTCTAGAAAGAAATAATGATGCTATAAGATAAGGAAAAGGATGCAGCATATACGCTGCATCCTTTTTTATTTAATATCAATAGTGTAAATATCAACTTCTTGCTCTTTTCCACCATATGTCGCTTGTTTCGTTTCTTGTTTCGAATAACCTAGATGTTCGAAAAATCCGCGTCCTTTTTCATTTTCAGCTAGAACTCCAAGTGCTAAGGAATCGGCTCCACCATCATTTGCCCATTCTTTAATAGTTTGGTGAAGTACTTTTCCAAGGCCATTGCCACGAGCGTCTGGTGTTAATAATAATAGGCCAATAAACCAGCGACCTTTTCTCGGATAATCAGAAACAATATCTACTAAGCCGATTGGTTTTTCATTTTCATCCAATACCGCCAGTATAAATTTATCGAATCTTGTTTTCCCGTCTGGAATTTCTGTGATAATTTTTAATGCATCGCTTTTTGATGCGGGTTTATTTTGTTCAATTAAATAATAATCTTCTGATGCCGCGCAAACTGCCTCTGCAAGTTCTACATCTTTTTCATTTAAAAATTTCACATGATAATTACGTTTCATTATTTCACTCTTTTCTTTTATCAAGTTTCCATGTCAATCATGCCATAAATTCCCTGTCGTTTCAATAGATAGCCGGAAATCTGTCCTAATTTATGCTATACTAGAATGAGTTTATGATGGAAAAGGAGCTAGTATATTGTATAAATTAATTGCTATTGATATTGATGGAACACTACTGACAGATGATCATAAGGTTACGGATGAAGTAAAAGAAGCCATTCGCCAAGCAAAATTAAAAGGTGTAAAAGTGGTTCTTTGTACTGGACGCCCGCTCGTTGGTGTAGAAAATTATTTAACTGACCTTGAATTACGTGAAGAAGGCGATTACGTGATTAGCTTTAACGGCGCGTTTGTTCAAGATACGTATACAAAAGAAGTTATTTCTCACTTAACGCTTGGCATCGACGACTTAAAAGAAATTTATCAAGTGAGCTTAGATAGTAATTTGCACATGCATTTCTTTGATGACAAAGCGCTTTACACGCCGAACCGAGAAATCGGGAAATACACAATTGTCGAAGCCTATCTTACTGGAAGCCAACTGATTTATAAAGAAATCGAAAACGTTCCAGAAGATTTTATTATGTCGAAAGCAATGTTTATTGAAGAAGCACCCGAACTGGAAGCTGGTATTGCGAAAATGCCTGAATCCTTCCGTGAAAAATACCATTTAGTTCGCAGCACCCCTTTCTACTTAGAAATTCTAAATCGCGATGCTAGTAAAGGCAACGCGGTCAAAGAACTTTCCGAAAAACTAGGGATTAAACAAAGCGAAGTTATCTGTATTGGCGACCAAGAAAATGATGTAACGATGCTTGAATTCGCTGGACTTGGAATTGCAATGGGCAATGCGCCAGAAAGAATTAAGCAATTAGCTGACTATACGACCGCATCGAACAATGATAGTGGTGTAGCAAAAGCAATTCAAAAATTTGTGCTGGATAAATAATATAAAAACGCAGATTCCTTTCCGAATCTGCGTTTTTTAACTATCTTTTTAAAAGAATATACTTTAAAATATATTAGTAGAGTTTTTTAATAAAAATCGCTTTAATGGAGGTTATATTAATGGAACATCAAAAACGTTCACCATTCCCGAAAGATTTCTTATGGGGTTCTGCATCTGCAGCTTATCAAATCGAAGGAGCATGGGACGCAGACGGCAAAGGTAAATCAGTTTGGGACGAGTATGTTCGTATTCCTGGAACTACTTTCAAAGGTACAAATGGCGATGTAGCTGTTGACCATTATCACCGTTATAAAGAAGACGTAAAACTAATGGCAGACGCTGGTCTAAAAGCTTACCGTTTCTCTATCGCTTGGACTCGTATCTTCCCAAATGGTAAAGGCGAAGTGAATGAAGCTGGATTGAAATTTTATGATAACTTAATTAATGAGTTGCTTAAATATGACATTGAACCGCTTGTAACGTTGTATCACTGGGATATCCCGCAAGCATTATTTGATGAATATGGTGGCTGGGAATCTCGCCAAGTTATTGAAGATTTCACAAATTATTCCACAACACTATTCAAACGTTACGGCGACCGCGTTAAATATTGGGTTTCCTTGAATGAACAAAATATCTTTGTAGGCATGGGTTACGGTCAAGCACTTCACCCACCAAAAGTTAGCGATCCAAAAAGAATGTACGCAGTAAACCACATTGCGAACTTAGCTAATGCTAGTGTTATCAAAGCTTTCCATGAAATCGTTCCTGATGGAAAAATCGGACCAAGTTTTGCTTACACACCACATTATCCAATCGACACAGATCCTAAAAACGTTCAAGCTGCCGACGATGCAGAAGAATTAAACAGTTATTTCTGGATGGATATGTATGCTTTTGGGCGCTATCCGAAAGCGGTTTGGAAATATTTAGAAGAAAACGATATTGCGCCAGTTATTGAAGACGGCGATATGGAACTTCTTGCTTCTGCAAAACCTGACTTCATGGGCGTTAACTACTATCAATCCGCAACTGTAGCTTACAACCCGCTTGATGGTGTTGGTCAAAACAACGAAATGAACTTCACTGGTAAAAAAGGGAGCACGAAAGAAACTGGTGTCCCTGGCGTTTACAAAAAAGTTGTTAATCCTTTCGTGAAAACAACCAACTGGGATTGGACAATCGATCCAAAAGGCTTACAAATTGCGCTTCGTCGTATTAATAGCCGCTATGCTTTACCAATTTTAATTACCGAAAACGGTTTAGGTGAATTTGATAAATTAGTGGACGGAGAAGTAAACGACGACTACCGTATTGACTATCTAAGCGCGCACGCAACCGCTATTCGCGATGCAATCAGTGATGGTGTTGATATGTTAGGCTATTGTACTTGGAGCTTCACAGACCTTCTAAGCTGGTTAAATGGCTATCAAAAACGTTACGGTTTTGTTTATGTTGATCGTGATGTGGAAGATGATGCGCCAATGACACGTATTCCGAAGAAAAGTTATTACTGGTATAAACAAGTGATTGAAACTAATGGAGCAGATTTATAAATGATGGCTGACCTTCAAGATCGGCTAGCTAGAATCCAAGCAAAAATCACTGCGTTAAAAGAAAAAGATCCCGATTTGAATTTATTTGGTTCAGAAAGCCACGCCTATAAACTCAACGAACCTTTATCTAATCAAACTCTTACCACGTTTGAAAATGAGCATCAAATTACGTTGCCTCCAGATTATCGTGCTTTTTTAGAACAGATTGGTAACGGCGGAACGGGTCCTTACTATGGCTTAGAAACACTAGTGGACGGGCTTTGTGCCTCGCTTGATTACAAGGATAAAAAGTACGGGGTGCAAACGCTAAGTGAGCCTTTTCCACATACAGATGACTGGATTGCGCCTGGTTATAAAGAAGGAATGTCCGATGAAGATTATGACGCTTGGCAAGAACTATGCTTCCAAGATAAAGAAGTTTTTGGACTTCTGCGCATCGCTAATTTTGGTTGTGGCGTTTCGATTAACCTTGTTGTAAATGGCCCTTCTTATGGAGAAATTTGGGTGGATGACCGAAATAATGACAATGGCGTCTATCCTGATTTTTACTTTGGCAATGAAGAACGTTTAGGCTTTCTTGAATGGTATGAGGTATGGTTAGATAAGTCTATAGAGGAATTTGAATAAAGAAAAAACCGCTAAAAAGAAGCATACTCTTTTCAGCGGTTTTTTTATGCAATGTTCATATCTGATTGCTTTTTATTTTCAAATAATTTGCATGCTATACTCCATTTATATTATAGAAAAGGAGTAGGATGACATGAAAAAATTTATTCTAGCAAGTCTTGCATGTACGGCCTTGATTAGTTTTAGTCCTTTAGCAGAGCAAGTCGAAGTAAATGCTGCTACAACAAACATTGCAACTGCCCCAGAAAAAAATTTACAAGAAGCTCCTCCAGCCACGGTTGATCAAATTTTCCCAGACGATGCTCTAGCTTTTAAAGTCGCACAGGAACTAGGCGTTTCCCAGGATACAGTCGTCACCCAAGAACAACTAGATACTATTAAAACAATGGTATATATAGCTTTCGGCGTGGAAGATTTAACAGGGATGGAATATTTACACAACTTAAAACTTGTAGATTTAAGCCAAAATAACATTAGTAACTTAGATAATCTCGCTAATTTAACAGAACTAGAAATAGTATCACTTAACTACAATCAAATTACAGATATTTCTCCGCTAATGAACTTACCTAAGTTAAATAACCTAGAATTAGGTGTTAACCAGATCTCCACCTTACCATCCTTCGAAAATTTAAGTAATTTAAAAATATTAAACCTAAGTAGCAATCAACTAAAAGATATTTCGGCGCTAAAAGATACTCCTCTATTAACTAATTTATCTATTTCAGCAAATAATATATCAGACATCAGTGTGCTTTCAGAATTCGATAATCTCCAACTTTTTTATGCCGAAAGCAATCAACTGACTTCTATTGAGCCATTAAGAAATAAAACACAACTAGAATACTTCGATGCTAATTTTAATCAAATTAAAGATGTTACACCTCTCAGTACCATTCCAACAATTAAGTCAATAAAAATTGAAGAAAATCAGATTAGTGATTTCAGCTCATTGGCAGGTCATCGCTTAGAATTGTTTGAAGCTGCTGGACAAAATGTATACCTTCCAGATGTTGCGCTCGGTGATTCCACTAATATTGTAATTAAAGATAACTTCGGAGTAACATTACATGATTGGGTTTGGTACACTCCAGGAACTTACTCAAATGATACACTTACTTGGGAAAATGCAGGCGATAATTCCGCTTACTTTTTAAATAAACAATATCCAACTATCCCTTCTGTCACAGTAACTGTCTATCAAACAGTCACTCCATAAATAATAAAAGCCTAGTTCTTTTATAGAACTAGGCTTTTTTACTTTCTTCTTCTCTTTTCAAAAGCGAATTTGCCATCATTTGGAAACAAAGAATTAAAATCATAAATACAACTAATGGCGGTAAAATTATCCAGAATTGGTGGTTGGCGAACACGAATTTAGCGTTTGCGATTAAACCAGATAATTCAGGAATAACTGGGTTGAGCATGCCGTCATCCGCTCCCATGATTGCCCCACCGATGAAAATTCCAAAGATAGCTAGATGGACAAACATCTGCAACGTTTGAATGAGTTGTTCAATCCAAATTAGAATTAATTTCGACCAGATTTGTGGGTTGATGTGCTTGGTTAAAATCCAGCGCGCATTTCCGCCAAAAACGAGTGCACTCAGGACGAACTCTTTTTTCAACACTTGGGAAATTTCGCTGCTGATTCGGTTGGCTGTAATTGGTAAAACGATGACAACCATGATTAAAATTTGGAAGGTTATGCGTGTAAATAGGCTGGTTTCGAAAACGCCAGAATAGCTGATGAATTCGTTGACCATGATAATAAAGACGAGCAGTGACAGTGGTAAATAATGCATCCCATCCGCTATCGCTTGAACAAAATTGCGGGTTCGTGGCTTGCTGAAAAACGCGAGCGGTACTGCCAAAATATAGCCAAGCACGACACGTAGCGTTGCAATGATGACCGCTATAAGTAGCGTATACTTGATGCCGACTAGCAATTGGTCGAGAATGGAGTTGCCGGCTTGGTCGGTACCTAGCCATACTTGCGCGTTTGGTTTGAAGGGCGCCATATCGGTTACTCGTCCGGTCGCATCACTGATAAATTTGAGCGAATTGATTTTGTCTCCCATAAGCCCGTAAATAAGGCTTGCGATTAGTAAGATGCTAAGTGTTGCCAGCGGTATGCTGAAAGATGGGCGTTTTAGGAGCTGCCCGGTCGCTACTACAAAGTTGCGCCATTTGCTTTTAAGGTTTACTTTTTCCGTAAAGGTCTTATGGAAACTATTCCAGTGTAGCGGAATTCGAGTCACATTTGCGCTCTCGGTATTTTTCCCGCGGCTAATCCATAGGTCTATTAGTGCGTAAAAGAAGTAAAATGGGGTGAACACGAGTGCTAATACTAGGAAAATATTTAATGGGCTAAATCCTGCTAGTAAGTAGTAGAGCACGCCTTCGATACCGAATAAAAATTCTACGACGAGGTAGGCGCTTAAAATAAACCAAACGATTGTTTTTGATTGGTAAAACAGGCTTTGCATCATATTGGGTGTGGCATGGCGCAGTAAAATCGCTCTATCTGTTAAGCCTTTCCCGCGAGCTAACTCGATATAGTCAGCTTGCCATTCGTTTTTCATGAGGAGCATCATCATTTTGTAAAAGAGCACGGTTGGTATGATGGACAAGCAGACGATTGGCGCGGCATAAATTTGCTCGCCGTTTAAGCTGTAAAAGTTCAAGGTGAACACGCCGGTTTGTTGATATATGTAGACGACAGCCATTTGAATAAGGAATATAAAGGAAAAATCTGGAAATGCTTGAAGTATTGATAAGAATCCGTTTAATCCTCGGCGCAACCATTTTGGCCCGCGGAACGTTGCTATAACTAGTAGATATGCAAGGAGTGCGGAAATTACCAAGCTCGCTACGATAATTTTCATGGAGTAGAAATATGGTCCGGTGATAAAATCCATCAACGATATATGAAAAACTTCTGCGCTTCCTTGGTAACTAATTTCCCATTTAGTCGGGTGGAAAATCGCTATAAAAATCGACTTAAGAGCCTCCCAGTAAGTACTTGATGACCACGAAGTTACTTTGCTAAATATCGCGGGAACACAGCTGATTAAAATAATTCCTAAAATTCCTAAAAAATAATGTAGAAAAATTTTGACAATTCTTTTCATATGTATGTTTTCTCCCTTTTTCTAGCTTTCTCTTATGTATAAATCTAGGACACACCTCCAATGAGATATGCCCAAGATTCAACTTATTTTAAGTCTAAATGACCAACTTCATTTAATTTTTTAAGAGAAAATTCGCCGTTTTGGTATTCTACGATGCTAATACTTGTGTTCAAAATTCTTGGTGCTTCTTTGCGGTGATCTTCAATGGTCCCGCCTTGTAGCAAGTATAATAATAACGTAAGTGACATTCCGTGAGAAACGACGAGAATGTTGCCACTTGGATTTTCTGTGAT
Source organism: Listeria sp. Marseille-Q6474 (assembly GCF_946902005.1). Classification (NCBI taxonomy): domain Bacteria; kingdom Bacillati; phylum Bacillota; class Bacilli; order Caryophanales; family Listeriaceae; genus Listeria; species Listeria sp. Marseille-Q6474. The sequence goes on from NZ_CAMPPS010000001.1 coordinate 1,408,924, forward strand.
GATTTTTTGGACGCCTTCTAGCAGTCGTTCTGCAAGTTCATAATAAGTCTCGCCGCCGTTCACTTCTGCTTTGTAGGTTTCTGGACTATGGAGAATTTTCGCACGTTCTTCAGGGTATTGTTCATCAATTTCAGTTACTCGAATGCCTTCCCACGTTCCAAAACTCATTTCTTTTAGTTCTTCAAGAGGTTGAATTTCGACTTCGCGGTCGCCTAGAATGTAGGCTGCTGTATCTTGCGTGCGTTTACTTGTACTTGTATAAACGGCATCAATTGGTGTGTCTTTCAACACTTCACCGACTGCTTTTGCCCCGTCAATACCTTCTGCAACTAGCGGAGAATCGCCCCAGCCTTGCATTTGTCCAGTCATATTCCACTCTGTTTTACCATGTCTTACAAAATAAATCGTTCGTAAACCCTCTGCCAAAATTCTGCCTCCTAATTACACATTCTTCTAAAATTGTATCATGAATGGGCATATTTTCAAGGTTTTCTTATTATTTATCCGTATCAAGTGGTTTTAAATGCGCCAAAATATCTTCACGGCGATTTTCTAAATGTGGTGGTAAATCAACGTAAGTGCCATGTTCTTTCGCAAAATCGGTTTGGAAACCTGGTTCATCGGTTGCAAGTTCGATTAAAATCCCATTGCTTTCGCGGAAATAAAGAGAGTGGAAATAAAAACGATCCACATAACCCGAATTTTTATAGCCAAGGTCTTGTATCATTTCTGTCCAACCAATTAAATCGCCATCAGTCGGTACACGAAACGCCACATGATGAATCCCGCCAGCGCCTAGATTCCCTTGTTCTAAATCAGGCCGCGACTCCACATGCACTTCCCCGCCGAGTCCAACGTCGCCAGTTTTGAATACTGTAACTAATTTATCATCATCTTCATAGGCACCAACCCGCTCAAAGCCTAATATTTTTGTCAAAAGACGATCTGTTTTTTCTTTTTTGAAAACGGAAAAGCGCACTGGGCCAAGTCCGCGAATGGCGTATTCAGCTGGAACTGGGCTATCTTTCCAAGCGGAAACTTCTGTAAATTGTGTGCTTGTTTCATCAGAAATTAAGCTCACTGGTAAGCCATCTGTGTCTTTTAGGCGAATAATTTTACGCCCGAATTGGTCGATTGGTTTGCTGTGGAAAATGCGATGCTCATCGAGTCTTTTATCCCAGTAGTGCAAAGCCTCATCATTTGGCACGCGCAAACTAAGTCCGGAAATCGCATTGCGTGATGGGTGGTTTTTCGCCATATTTGGAACTTCAAAGAACGTCAGCGCTGTTCCCGGTGAACCGATTTCGTCTCCATAATATAAATGATACGTATAAGGATCATCTTGGTTAACCGATTTTTTCACTAACCGCAGCCCCATTATTTTTGTATAAAAATCAAAGTTAGCTCGTGCATTCGCTGTAAAAATAGATACATGGTGAATTCCCGCTAATTTCATTGATAATCACTCTCCTAATTTTTTTAATAACTTGAGTAGTTCTTTTTGTTCGTCTCTTGTTAATTTATCAAATTGAGATTGCTGAAAAGCTTCTTGTTTTGGAACGTTTTCGCGGTAACACGCTTGGCCTTTTTCGGTGAGGGCAATATGTTTCTCGCGTCCCGTTTTTGTTCGCGTAATATAGCCTAATTGCTCTAATTTTGCGAGGAGTTGGGTGACATTTCCCTTCGTTACAACTAATTTTTCGGCAAGCTGTTGCTGCGTAATCTCGTTGTCCAAACCAATCTGGGCAATGCAATCAAACTGCGCCGGCGAAATCCCTGCTGCTCGCAAATTCTGATTGGTCAGCTTCATATTTCGATTATAAAATCGACTAAATCGAAACCAAAGCAAAACCCCTAGCCGTTCTTCTTTCTTAACCATGTTCGTCCCCTCCTCTTAATATTATCAGTTTAGTACTAAACTGTATTAAAAGCAAGAAAAAAGCCTAGCACCTGTTTACAAACAAATACTAGACTTTTATTTAATTGCGTATTTTGTGAAGCGAAATAATCCCTGTACCAAGCAGAAACAGTCCCATGAAAATAACTAATGGGTTTTGACTATCGCCTGTTTTTGGTAGCGATATATTTACATTTACCTCAGCAGGTGGTTCTGAACTATCCAGAGAATGCACCGCGTCTCCATCGTTTATAGCAGGGTCATTTGGTGTATCTTTGTCCGTATCATCATCTGCTGGGCTTTTATCCTCACTAAACTGAGCATATAAGGTAATATCTTTTGCCGGCATTTTATCCGTATCAAAATCCCATTTAGTACCGTTTGTTTTTGCATCATACCAACCTGTGAATGTGTAACCTTCTTTTGTTGGCGGTGTTGGTTCGGTTAGTAGGGTATCTGCCTCTAATGTATCGTTAGTTGTTACTCCATCCACATCAAAAGTCACAGTATATAACTCTAATGGCTGTGTTACTGTCCCATTGAAAGTTTCTGTGGCACTACCAATCGTTACCTGTTGTGAAAAAGTATAACTCACTTTATTAACATAATCAGCTAGATTCCAAATAACATTAGAATTGTCATAGGTTCCTTCATTACTTATTACAAGTGGTGCGATAACATCATTTTTATTATTTTTCACCTTGTTAGGAATAGCAATATTGCTGTGATAAGGTATTGGATTGTTGGTTATTTGCTGACCTGATAAATACATTCTTGTTAAATTAGTTAAATTTGCAATTGGAGTTAAGTCGCTTATTTGATTATTATGCAAACCCACGAAAGTTAAATTGGTCAAATTCGCTATTGGCGTTAAGTCACTTATTTGATTATGGTCTATACTCAGACCATCTAAATTGGTTAAGTTCGTCAATATACTAAGGTCGCTTATTTGGTTATAACCCAAACTCAAACTAGATAGATTGTTTAACCCAGCAACTGCGCTAATATCACTTACTTGATTATCAGTAAACCATAACTTATTTAGTTTACTTAGAGTTGACACTGCACTAATATCACTTATTTGATTATAAGCTAAGTTAAGTTCCACTAAATTAGTCAAATTTCTAACGGGGCTTATATCCGTTATCTGATTATCATGTAAGTCTAAATCTGTTAGGTTCGTCAGGTTTTCCAAAACGTTTATATCATTAATATTATTCTGATACATTTTTAACTTTGTTAATTTTGTTAGATCTTTCAAAGCACTTATATCACTTACTTCAGCATTACTTATATTTAATTCTGTTAAGTTTGTCAGATACTGAATCCCCTCAATTGAAGCTATTGGTAAATTAGATCTCAATTCGGTCAGGCTATCCAATTCACTTTGCGAAACAAGATCTGTAACATTTGTTTTCCCGAGTTCTACCTCCATTGTTAAAGCCATTTGAGGATCAGGAAACACTTCATTAATCGGTGTCGGTTGTGCAAGGCTTGCTGCTTGAGCGTCAATTCCCGGACTCGTGCCTAGCCACAAACTAATTCCTAAAGCCATAGTTAGTATTACTCCAACACGAACTAGTAAAGTTCTTACGTTCATAGTAGTCTCCTATCTAATAATTAATGTACTAAGTTATTGCATTTAAAACTAATATTAACACGAGGAGCACATTATTTTTTGCTAAAAAAAGACCTTTCAGAGCATAATTCTCTTTAAAAGTGACGATTTTTCGTCCGTTTATTCTTTTAAAAAACTAAAATGTGTTTTAATTAAGATTCAGTTTATCGCCAAAAGCACTGTCAGAACTAGTTTTCGCAGCATTTATAAAAATTCTATCGCAATTCGTTTGTACACATCCACCATCTCTAAATAATTCTCTACAGAAACATTTTCATTTACTTGGTGAGGCGTTTCGTTTCCTGGTCCAAAAATAATTACTGGAAATGCTTTTTTGGCTTTCGTGAATTCTGCTGCATCGGTTGTTCCGGAAATACCGAGTAATGGGATTTCTTCTTTGACAATGTCACTTGCTACACGCTTAGCAACATTTACTAAATCCGAATTTTTATCACTAAATACTGGTTGTTTGTCATAATCAAATATTAACTCCAGATTCACATTTTCCTGTTTATTTAACTTATTGATAATCTTCACTAGCACTTGTTTCACTGTTTCATTATCCATTTCTGGAATCGAGCGAATATTCCCTTGTAGTTGCGCTTTTTCAGGAATACTATTGACTTGATTTCCACCATCAATTACAGTGACATTATGAATAAAATCGCCTAATATTTCGTTAGTAGCATCAATTGATTTCACAAACTTTTCTACTTCATTATAAAATAGCAGCAAGTTATCAATCGCATTAACACCAAATTCTGGCATCGAACTATGGGCATTTTTACCAGTGGATTTAACGGTATAATTGATGGAACCTTTATGCGCATATACGATTCTGTGTCCGCTCGGTTCGCCGATAATCAAGCCATCTAAATCATCTGCGTAACCTTTTTGCGTTAGTTGTTCGGCTCCAAGTTCACCGACTTCTTCACCAACTGTTGCTAATAATTTAATTTTACCGTTTAGTTTTTGTTTTTCTTCATGAAGCTCAATCATAGCAATAACCATCGCAGCTAGGCCTGATTTCATATCCGTCGCGCCACGTCCGTATATTTTCCCTTCATGCTCCGTTGCTTCAAAAGGCGGGAACTTCCATTTAGATACATCGCCAGCATCAACCACATCCATATGCCCTGAAAACGCCAAAACTTTGCCATCATTAGAACCAATTTCACTAACAAGACTAGCTCGGTCTACATCATATTGCACCTTTTTAGACTCAATACCATACTCAGCAAACAACTTCTGTAAGTAGTTCGCAACCTGTTCCTCGTGCCCGTTAGTCGAATCAATATTCACAATGTCTTTTAAGATTTGAATTTTTCTTTCTCGTTCCATGTTTACGCCCTCTTTCTTTGAATTCCACCCTATGTTTTCCCGTTATGGAAAAAGGCAAACGTCTACATCACTATATATCCCGGGGGCTATCTTAGCTCTCATCCCATTAATTGATATAAAAATAAAAAACAGCCCCGCCAAAGCGGGACTGCTAAATTTCTATTAATCTAAATCTTCACCATTTGTTTCAATTACTTTTTTATACCAGAAGAATGAATCTTTGCGAGAGCGTTCTAATGTTCCTTTGCCCCAGTCATCTTGGTCTACGTAGATGAAGCCGTAGCGTTTGGACATTTCGCTTGTGGAGGCACTTACTAGGTCGATTGGACCCCAGCTTGTGTAACCCATTAAATCTACGCCGTCTGCAATTGCTTCTTTCATTTGTTCGATATGTTTGCGCAAGTAGTCAATTCGGTAATCATCATGGATTTTGCCGTCTTCTGCTACTGTATCATAAGCGCCTAAGCCATTTTCCACGATGAAAAGTGGTAATTCATAGCGGCTATATAGATCGTTTAATGTCCAGCGTAAGCCTTTCGGGTCAATTTGCCAACCCCAATCGGAGGACTCCAAGTATTCATTTTTCACGCCACCCATTAAGTTCCCAGCAGAGCGGTCGCCTTCTGGGCTAGCTGTTGCGGATAGGGACATGTAGTAGCTGAATGAGATGAAATCAACCGTGTGTGCTTTTAAGATTTCGTCGTCGCCAACTTCTTTTACGATGTTAATGTCGTTTTCTTGGAAGAAGCGGTTCATGTAGCTTGGATATTCACCGCGAGCATGTACGTCAGTAAAAAATAGATTTTGTTGGTTTTCGTATTGTGCTTTTAGGATATCATCTGGGTTGTTAGTCGCAGGATAAGTCGCCATACGAGCTAACATACAACCAACTTGTGATCCAGGAATAATTTCATGCGCCAATTTTGTTGCAAGAGCACTGGCTACAAATTGGTGATGTCCTGCTTGGTAAGAAAGTTCAAGTGGATTCTTCGCGTCTTCTAACAGCACGCCCCCACCAGTATATGCGCTAAGTGAAATAACATTGATTTCGTTAAAAGTTAGCCAATATTTTACTTTGTTTTTATAACGTTTGAAAACTGTTTCTGCGTAGTTCGTGAAAAATCCGATAACGCGACGATCAGCCCAGCCGTTGTATTTTAAAGTTAGATTTAGTGGCGTTTCATAGTGAGAAAGCGTCACAAGTGGCTCAATGTCATATTTTAATAATTCATCAAACACTTTATCATAAAATTCAAGACCTTTTTCATTCGGCTCTTTGTCATCACCGTTCGGGAAAATACGCGCCCAGTTTAGTGATAGGCGAAATGTTTTAAAGCCCATTTCGGCAAATAATGCGATGTCTTCTTTATAGCGGTGATAAAAATCAACGCCTTCACGTTTAGGGAATCTTCCTTCTACTTTCCCTGCGATAATTGCTTCGATTTCTGCTTTAGATACATCTAATGCGTGATCTTTCGTGCGTTCTTCTTTTGGAATGAATTTTACCATATCTGCTGTGGAAAGGCCTTTACCATCTAAATCGTAAGCGCCTTCAACTTGGTTCGCAGCAGTTGCTCCACCCCATAAAAATCCTTTTGGAAATTGTTTTTTCACTTCAGTCATTTCGTTCGCCCCTTCCGGCTAATTTCTTCTACTTTTTTAGTCTACTCTGTGTAATGCATTACAGGTCAAGAAGAAATTTTTTTTAATAATAAAAGGGCTTCGGGAACATCGACTAAGTCCCAAACTGGGATAACAAATGGTGGTGCGACAAGGGGCAAACGCTCATCTTGAAGACAGACTTCTGGATTTTGCAGCCATATCGCATGGATACCTGCACGATTTGCGCCAATAATATCACTTTCAAATGTATTTCCGACCATGACTGCTTCTGTTTTATCAATTTGAAGGGCATTTAGTGTAAAATCAAAAATAGCTTTATCTGGCTTTTCCATTTTCCCTGGTTGTAACTCGGAATTGGATGCGTAAATGAAATCAAAATAATCGATGATATCGAAATTGGTTAGTACGCGCTTAATTACTTCTGTGTCGCTCGTTGCGGTGTTGCTGAGGATTGCTTGTTTGAATCCGAGTTGCTTTACTTTTTCGAGGGTTTCTTTGGCGTCTTTGCGCAGCACTACTTCCGGGTAAGTATCGAGAGGGTGATGGTCGTATCTTGTGTTTGGTACGGTATTTAATGTTTCGCCCATATCCCAAATAACGTGTGTAATCAAATCACTTCACTCCTTTTTCTAGAGTATAACAAAAAAAGCCAAGTGCGCGCGAACGACACACTTGGCTTTGTAAAATTAAATATTTGTGATTTCGTCAGTTACTTCAGCTGTTTCCTTGATAACTTCGGATTTCAGTTTGCGGTAACGACCAATACCTGTACCAGCTGGAACAAGTTTACCTAGGATAACATTTTCTTTAAGTCCTAGAAGTTCGTCACGTTTTCCTTTGATTGCAGCATCTGTCAAGACACGAGTTGTTTCTTGGAATGATGCAGCAGACAAGAAGGAGTCAGTTTCAAGGGAAGCTTTTGTAATCCCTAGAAGAACTGGACGACCTGTTGCTGGTTGGCTACCACTTAAGATAGCATCGCGGTTGGCTTCTGTAAACGTATGAATATCCATTAATGTACCTGGTAAGATGTTTGTGTCACCAGTATCCATTACGCGGATTTTACGTAACATTTGACGAACCATTACTTCAACGTGTTTATCGCCAATTTCTACCCCTTGCATACGGTAAACTTTTTGTACTTCTGCAAGTAGATATTCTTGAACGGATAATACGTCACGAACACGAATCAAGGCTTTAGGATCCACAGAACCTTCAGTTAGAGCTTCCCCACGTTCTACAATACTTCCTTCTTCTACACGTAAACGAGCAGTGTAAGGAATGTTGTAAGAACGGCGGTCATCTGTACCTTGGATAGTGATTTCTTGTTGACGATCACGACCTTCTTCGATAGAAACAACTTCACCGCCAACTTCAGTGATGATAGCTTGCCCTTTCGGATTACGTGCTTCAAAGATTTCTTGAATACGTGGAAGACCTTGCGTGATATCGTCTCCGGCAACCCCACCTGTATGGAATGTACGCATAGTAAGCTGAGTTCCTGGTTCCCCGATAGATTGGGCAGCGATGATACCAACTGCTTCTCCAACTTCGACTTCTGTACCAGTTGCCAAGTTTTTACCATAACATTTTTTACATACGCCGTGTTTTGTATTACATGTGAATGCAGAACGGATAGTTACTTCTTCAATACCAGCGTCAACGATTTGAGTTGCAATTGCTTCTGTAATTAAGTCGTTTTCACGTGCAATAACTTCTTTTGTTTCTGGGTGACGAATTGTTTTACGAGAATAACGACCTTCCAGACGTTCTTCAAGTGGTTCGATGATTTCAGTACCTTCACGGATAGCCTTAATTGTAAGACCGCGGTCAGTGCCACAATCGTCTTCACGAATGATAACATCTTGAGCCACGTCAACAAGACGACGAGTAAGGTAACCGGAATCGGCTGTTTTAAGGGCTGTATCGGTAAGACCTTTACGCGCACCATGGGTAGAAATGAAGTACTCTAAGACCGTTAAACCTTCACGGAAGTTAGATGTAATCGGCAATTCTACGATACGTCCGGATGGGTCAGCCATCAGTCCACGCATACCAGCTAGTTGTGTAAAGTTGGAAATGTTACCACGAGCTCCGGAATCTTGCATCATGAAGATTGGGTTTAAGCGGTCCAAACTCAAGATCAGTTTTCCTTGGATTTCATCTTTGGCAGCATTCCATACACCGATAACGCGTTCGTATCTTTCATCATCTGTAATCAAACCACGACGGAATGATTTAGTGATTTTTTCAACAGTATCATGTGCTTTTTCAAGAATTTCATGTTTTTCTTCAAGTGTTAGAATATCCGCAATACCTACTGTCATGCCGGCCTTAGTCGAGATTTTAAAACCAAGATCTTTCATACGGTCAAGCATTTTTGAAGTTTCGGTAATATGGAATTTCTTGAAGACTTCCGCGATAATGTTACCGAGGATTTTCTTCTTGAATGGATCGATTAGTTCTTGTGCCGCAATATGAGCACGAACATCAGTTGTTGTATCAACGAAATATTTCGCTGGTGTTTCGATTTCTAAGTTGAATTTCGTTGGTTCATTAATATAAGGGAACGATTTTGGTAAGATTGTGTTGAAAATCAGTTTACCAACAGTCGTAATTAATAATTGGTTACGTTGTTCATCAGTGAAACGTTCATTTGGAATCGAACCAGCAAATACAGCAATACGTGAATGTAAGTGTACATAGCCGTTTTGATACGCAAGTTGCGCTTCATTGATATCTTTGAAGATAGTACCTTCGCCGACAGCATTTTCACGTTCTAAAGTAAGGTAGTAGTTACCTAGCACCATATCTTGGGAAGGTGTTACAACTGGTTTACCATCTTTAGGGTTCAAAATGTTTTGAGCTGCAAGCATTAAAATACGTGCTTCTGCTTGTGCTTCTGCGGATAAAGGAACGTGAACCGCCATTTGGTCACCATCAAAGTCAGCGTTGTAAGCTGTACATACAAGAGGGTGAAGACGGATTGCGCGACCTTCAACTAGAGTTGGTTCAAATGCTTGAATACCAAGTCTGTGAAGCGTAGGCGCCCGGTTAAGTAGTACCGGATGTTCACGGATAACTTCTTCTAATACGTCCCAAATTTCTGGTGACATACGTTCGATTTTACGTTTAGCACTCTTAATGTTGTGTGCTAAGCCGCGTCCAACTAGTTCTTTCATAACAAATGGTTTGAATAATTCAAGTGCCATTTCTTTTGGAAGACCACATTGGTACATTTTTAAGTTAGGTCCAACTACGATAACGGAACGACCAGAATAATCGACACGTTTACCTAGTAAGTTTTGACGGAAACGACCTTGTTTCCCTTTAAGCATATGAGAAAGGGATTTAAGCGGACGGTTACCTGGACCTGTTACTGGACGACCACGACGACCGTTGTCAATTAAAGCATCGACAGCTTCTTGTAGCATCCGTTTTTCATTTTGCACGATAATGTTTGGTGCACCTAAATCAAGAAGGCGTTTCAAACGGTTGTTCCGGTTGATTACCCGACGATATAAGTCATTCAAATCACTTGTTGCAAAACGGCCACCTTCAAGTTGTACCATTGGACGAATTTCTGGTGGGATAACTGGTAGCACGTCAAGTACCATCCAGCTTGGGTTGTTGCCGGAATTACGGAAAGCTTCCATAACTTCCAAACGACGAATTGCACGGGTACGACGTTGACCTTGTGCAGATTTTAGTTCTTCTTTTAAATCATTTGTTTCTTTTTCTAAGTCGATATCGGCTAAGATTTTTTTGATAGCTTCTGCGCCCATACCAGCTGAGAAACCTTTACCATATTTTTCGCGATAAACGCGGTATTCACGTTCAGATAAAAGTTGTTTCTTTTCAAGTGGAGTATCGCCTGGTTCTGTAACCACGTAAGATGCAAAGTAGATAATTTCTTCTAATGCACGTGGGGACATATCCATAACAAGACCCATACGGCTTGGAATTCCTTTGAAGTACCAGATGTGAGAAACAGGAGCTGCGAGTTCAATATGGCCCATACGTTCACGGCGCACTTTTGATTTCGTTACTTCTACTCCACAACGGTCACAAACTACGCCTTTATAGCGAACACGTTTGTATTTACCACAAGAACATTCCCAGTCTTTCATTGGTCCAAAAATTCTTTCACAGAATAAGCCGTCACGTTCAGGTTTAAGCGTTCTGTAGTTGATGGTTTCAGGTTTTTTTACTTCACCGTGAGACCATGAACGAATTTTATCTGGAGATGCCAGACCGATTTTCATATACTCAAAATTATTAACATCTAACAAGTGCCCAACCTCCTAAATTAGTTTGGAGCATTCGCTTTAGGAAGCGCTTGGGGATTCCCGCACACTTCCTCGACTTTTAGGGAAAGTCTTAGCGATCGCTTAATTTTATATTTTGCAAAAAACAAATCATTGTTTCTTATTGTTTTGGAGTCTCAATTATCGAACCGAATTACTCAGTCTTTTCAGCGGCTGCATTTTCCGGTTGTACGATATTGAAGGCATCATTTTGATTAGTAAAGTCGTCATCATCCATGTCACGCATCTCGATTTCTTCTTCGTCTGCGGAAAGCATTTTAACGTCCATTCCAAGACTTTGAAGCTCTTTGATGAGTACTTTGAAGGATTCTGGCACACCAGGTTCTGGAACGCTTTCGCCTTTAACAATCGCTTCGTAAGTTTTCACACGACCAACCACGTCATCTGATTTAATCGTTAGGATTTCTTGAAGTGTATAAGCGGCACCATATGCTTCAAGTGCCCATACTTCCATTTCCCCAAAACGTTGTCCACCAAATTGTGCTTTACCACCAAGCGGTTGTTGCGTTACTAGAGAGTAAGGTCCAGTTGAACGAGCATGTAGTTTATCATCAACCATGTGGGCAAGTTTGATCATGTACATTACACCAACAGAGATACGGTTATCAAATGCTTCACCAGAACGTCCGTCGTAAAGAACTGTTTTCGCATCGCGGGCCATACCGGCTTCTTCCACAGTGCTCCATACATCTTCTTCATTCGCTCCATCAAATACTGGAGTTGCAACGTGAATTCCTAAAGCACGAGCAGCCATACCTAAGTGCAGCTCAAGTACTTGTCCGATATTCATACGAGATGGTACCCCTAGTGGGTTAAGCATGATGTCAACAGGTGTTCCGTCTGGCATAAATGGCATATCTTCTTCAGGTAAAATACGGGAGATAACCCCTTTGTTACCATGACGTCCGGCCATTTTATCGCCTTCGTGAATTTTACGTTTTTGTACAATATAAACACGTACTAATTGGTTTACACCAGGTGGTAGTTCGTCGCCAGCTTCACGTGTAAAGATCTTCACGTCAAGCACGATTCCGCCGCCGCCATGAGGTACACGTAATGAAGTATCACGAACTTCACGTGCTTTTTCACCAAAGATAGCGTGTAATAAACGTTCTTCTGCAGTTAATTCAGTAACTCCTTTTGGTGTTACTTTACCAACTAGAAGGTCGTTGTCTTTTACTTCAGCACCAACACGGATAATTCCACGTTCGTCAAGGTCGCGTAAAGCGTCTTCCCCAACATTTGGAATATCACGCGTCATTTCTTCAGGTCCGAGTTTTGTATCACGAGCTTCTGATTCGAATTCTTCAATATGAATCGAAGTATAAACGTCATCTTTTACAAGACGTTCACTCATGATGATTGCATCCTCGTAGTTATAACCATCCCAAGTCATGAACGCAACTAGTACGTTACGACCAAGAGCAAGTTCACCGGAATCCATTGATGGACCGTTACCAAGGATTTCTCCTTTAACAACGCGGTCACCTTCTGCTACGTTTGGACGTTGGTTATAACAAGTACCTTGGTTAGAACGAACAAATTTACGTAATGTATATTTATCAATTCCGCCAGTTACTTCTTTGCCATCCACTAGAGATACACGACGAACCCAGATTTCGCGAGCTTCAACGTGTTCTACAATACCGTCATGTTTGGCAGTTACAGCAGCACCAGAGTCTTTTGCAGATACGTGTTCCATACCTGTTCCAACAAATGGAGCTTCAGGATGCATAAGAGGAACTGCTTGACGTTGCATGTTCGCTCCCATTAGCGCACGGTTACTATCATCGTTTTCAAGGAACGGAATACATGCTGTCGCAACAGATACAACCTGTTTAGGCGATACATCCATGTAGTCAATACGTTCTTTTTCTACCGCTAAGTTTTCTGAACGGAAACGAGCCATAACTTCTTCTTCTGTGAAAGTACCTTGTTCGTCTAATTTCGAGTTCGCTTGCGCTACTACGTAATTATCCTCTTCATCCGCAGTTAGATAATCGATCTTATCAGTAACACGGTTTGTTTCAGGATCTACGCGGCGGTAAGGCGTTTCGATAAAGCCGAATTTATTTACCTTCGCAAAGGAAGAAAGGGAGTTGATCAAACCAATGTTTGGTCCCTCTGGCGTTTCAATCGGACACATACGGCCATAGTGAGAGTAATGCACGTCACGTACTTCATAACCAGCACGTTCACGCGTCAAACCACCAGGTCCAAGCGCTGAAAGACGACGTTTATGCGTAAGTTCGCCAAGTGGATTTGTTTGATCCATGAACTGAGATAACTGCGAGCTACCAAAGAATTCTTTGATAGAAGCAACTACTGGGCGAATATTAATCAATTGTTGTGGTGTAATTGTAGTCATATCTTGAATAGACATACGCTCACGAACTACACGTTCCATACGGGATAAACCGATACGGAATTGGTTTTGTAAAAGTTCACCAACAGAACGAAGACGACGATTACCTAGGTGATCGATGTCATCTGTATCGCCAACACCATGTAGCAAGTTAAAGAAGTAGCTAATGGATGAAATAATATCAGAAGGCGTGATGTGTTTTACATTTTCTTCAATATACGCGTTACCAATGATGTTGATTTCTTTTTCGTCATCATTTGGTGCATAGATTTTAATAGATTGAACGAGTACGCTATCTTCCATAACTCCATCAGTTGGACGAAGTGTGCGGAAACCTACACCGTTTTCTAAATTAGGAATAATTTGATCTAAATTACGACGATCCAAAATGTCACCTTTAGAAGCGATAATCTCACCAGTTTCTGGATCCACTAAAGTTTCTGCTAATGTTTGGTTGAATAGACGGTTTTTTAGATGTAATTTTTTGTTGATTTTATAACGTCCAACGCTTGCAAGATCGTAGCGTTTTGGATCAAAGAAACGAGAAACTAGTAAGCTTCTAGCGTTATCAACTGTTGGGGGTTCACCCGGACGTAATCTTTCGTAAATTTCTAGAAGTGCTTTTTCAGCATTGTCAGTGTTGTCTTTTTCAAGCGTGTTGCGCAAGTAGTCATTGTCCCCGATTAAATCAATAATTTCTTGATCGGAACCAAAGCCTAGTGCACGAAGTAAAACAGTTACTGGTAATTTACGTGTACGGTCAATACGAACGTGTACAACGTCTTTTGCATCTGTTTCATACTCAAGCCAAGCCCCACGGTTAGGGATGACAGTAGAACCAAAGCCTTTTTTACCATTTTTGTCTAGTTTTCCATTGAAGTAAACACCTGGAGAACGAACTAATTGGGAAACGATAACACGTTCTGCCCCATTAATAATGAACGTACCCATTTCAGTCATTAGTGGGAAATCACCCATAAATACTTCTTGGTCTTTTACTTCGCCGGTTTCTTTGTTGATTAGGCGCAACTTCACGCGTAGTGGAGCCGCATAGTTTGCATCACGGTTCTTAGATTCTTCTACCGAGTATTTCGGTTCTCCAAGATCGTAATCAATGAATTCTAAAGATAAATTACCCGCAAAATCCTCAATTGGCGAAATATCGCGGAACATCTCACGTAGCCCTTCATCTAAGAACCATTGGTAAGAAGCTGTTTGAATCTCAATTAAGTTTGGTAATTCAAGTACTTCACTGATTCGCGCAAAACTTCTACGCGTACGATGCCGTCCATATTTTACATCATGTCCTGAATGTCCTGACAAACTATTCACCCCTCAAATTAATTAAAAAATTTATAAGCACACTTGTTAATTATGGTTGCGAAAACAATGGAACCTTCCGTATCCGAGGTTTAAGACGCTAGCAGTTTTTTGCTACGTGCAAAATATACTGGCTTAAACACCGTGCATCAAAATTTTCCTTTTTGTTTCTAATCTTGGCTTGCAAACGCGCATCCAAGAAGCATTTCCAGAGTTAACATAAGTGGAACTTTCGCACAAAAAATATTCTATTTAGACAAAAAGAAAGCGGATTTCATATTGCTGAAACTCCCTAGAAAATAATTTTCCTTAAAAGTGTCAGTACAAGACGGAAAAAGTTTATACCGTTTTGTATTTTTGAAAGCCACATCTATGTCTTCTATTTTGCCAAAATCGATTGCAAATGCTTGATTTTCGACAGCATTTTCGCTTAATAATAAACACAAAAAAACAGTTTCGATTCTTTTGGCATTATATAATAATACAATAACCATTAGCCAATGTCAATAGAAAATAGAAATAAACACGAACGAAGAGGCTCATTCGTGTTTATAAAATGTTAAATTAAAATATTTCTTTCATTTTCGCTGATTTGGAATGTTTTAGTACTTAAATTCGCTTTTAATGTCGCTGTAATTTTATTTGTTTTGTTTTTGCGAATAATAACGATTTCATTTGAGCTAGGTGTCTCAATTTCTATACTTCCTTCCAAATCAAACGCTTCAGAAGTATTTCTAAATCTCAGTAAATTGCACAACGCTTTAACAACTGGTCTTTTTACTTCATTTTTAATTTCATCTATTGTGTAGTAATGACGATTAATATTACGCCCTTCTTTCGTATCTTCTAAAAGGTCAATATCATTTTTGCCAGCAAGTAAACCAACATAATAAATTTGCGGAATCCCCGGCGCAAAACATTGAATTACTCTCGCCAACAAGTAACTTTTGTCATCGTCACCCAAAGCACTATAATAGGTACTGTTAATTTGATAAATATCCAGATTATTATATTTTTCAGAGGAATATATCTTTTTAACATTAGCTCCTATTTTGTATAATTCTGCTGAAGTATAATCGAGTTCCTCATCTGTTAATAAATCGCGTGCATCCACAACGCCAATGCCATCATGCGTATCTAAAGTAGTAAATTGCTTCATCGGACTCATTTCTAACCATTTAGCTAAACGTTCCACTCGGCCACTATATAACGAGTACAGCATCACCATGGGTAACGCAAAATCATAAATATAATAATCATGGTTCGCGATTTTCATTTGGATGGAATAATGTTCATGAATTTCTGGTAATAATTCCATATCATATTTGGCCGCTTCTGCTTTCACTTCATCCAGTAAATCCCAAATTTCCGGTTCTACAAAAAAATCATTTGTATCTAATTTTTTAATTGCATAAGCAAAGGCATCAAGACGCAAAATAGAACAACCATGTGCAGCCATGTTTTTTATCGTTTGACGAATAAATTCTTTTGTAACTTCGGCTGTCACATCTAAATCAATTTGTTCTTCCCCAAAAGTATTCCAAACTAATTCCGTTTCCCCATCAGCAAATTCAACTTCTTGAAAAGGCGCCTTATCTTTTCTCTTATAAATTAAATCTAAGTCTTTTTCATTTGGTCTACCCGGAGGAAAGAAATCATTGATACGAATAAACATATCTTTATACTTTGAGCTTAAATGCTCTTTTTTAAAATCTTGAAAGAAGAGTGATTCGCGAGAAATGTGATTAATCATAAAATCAAACATTAAATAATACTTTTCGCCTAATTTCTCGATCATCTCCCAAGAGCCTAGGTCGCTATCTACTGTTGTGTAATCACTTGGCGCAAACCCTCGATCTCCAGTGGATGGAAAGAACGGCAATAAGTGAATTCCACCAATAGCATCTTCAAAGTAAGTTTCCATCACCTTGGATAATTCTTCCATATTTTTCCCTAAACTATCAGAATAAGTAATTAACATAGCTTTATTTTTAATTTGCAATCAGTCTACCTCCAAAACCCTTGAGAAAACAGCACCTGTATATGCAGGTATTTCAAGGACATTTTCTACCATTTCTGGCAACGCTACATTAGCAAGTACCTGTTCATAAGTACCTTCAATGCATAATCGATTTTCAGAATCAGAAAAATTCACGATGATTAAGAGCTCAGCGTCATCTGTTTTACGTTTGTAAGCAATAACTTCATCACTTGATTCTACTGGCAGTAATTCTCCATAAATCGCCACTTCTTTATATTTACTAAAATCACTTCTTAAATGGATTAATTTCTTATAAAAATTCAATACGGAATTATCATCGGTTTGTTCCTGCTCTACGTTAATATCAAGGTAATTAGGGTTTGTTTTCAACCAAATTTCATCCGAGTCGGAAAAACCAGCGTTCTTTTGGTTATTCCATTGCATCGGTGTTCTTGAATTATCCCTACTACGCCGATACATTCCTTCAAGCGCTTCTTCCGGACTCATTCCAGAGAGAATTGCGCGATGGTATTGATCGTGCGTCGCAATATCGTTATAATCATCTATACTTTCCATCCGAGTATTACTCATGCCAATCTCTTGTCCTTGATAAATGAACGGCGTACCGTGCAACATCATAAATAACGTGCCTAGCATTTTTTTACTACGATCATCTTGATATTCTTGAGGTAAATACTTATTTATCGAACGCGGTTGATCATGATTTTCTAAATATTTTGCCCCCCAACCATTTCGCTGTGTCACCAGTTCATTGGTAATTATTTTCTCTTTTAATTCTTTTACTGTCCATTCTGAATTCTTGAACCATTCGCCTGTTTCAGGAGTATCAATATCTGTATAGCTAAAATCAAACACCATACGGAAATGACCATTTTCACCTATAAATTCAGAAAGTCTTTCTTCAGGTACATCCGCCTCAGCCACAGTAAATGCATTATGTTTTTTAAATGTCCGTTCGTCAATCTCCTTAAGCCACTCTTCAATTCCCGGCTGATTTAAAATCCAATGACCGATGAAAACCAAGCCATCTTCCCCGTCTGCTGGGAAAGTACCGTACTCAATTCTTTTCTTCAAATTTAAAATGGCATCAATTCTAAAGCCACCTAAACCTTTTTCAAGCCACCAGTTAATCATTTGGATACATTCATTACGCACTACAATGTTTTCCCAGTTTAAATCTGGCTGTTTTTTAGAAAAAGCATGTAGGTAAAACATGTTTTCCTCACCTGGTACAGCTTCCCACGCAGATCCTCCAAAATAAGAACGCCAATTATTAGGCGGATTTCCATTTACACCCTCTCGGAAAATATAATAATCTCGATATTTACTTTTTGGGTCAGCTATTGCTTTTTCAAACCATTCATGTTCATCAGATGTATGGTTTACAACCAAATCCATCAATATTTTTATTCCTAATTTTTCTGCCTTCTCAATTAATTCATCCATATCGCTCATCGTTCCAAACATTGGATCAATCTCATAGTAATCAGAAATGTCATAACCACCATCATCCATAGGTGATTTATAGACAGGACAAAGCCAAATCACATTAATACCTAAATCTTTCAAATAAGGAAGTCGTTCTATAATTCCTCTAATATCTCCAATACCATCCCCATTTGAATCTTGAAAACTACGCGGATAGATTTGGTACACTACCGATTCTTTCCACCATTCTTTCGTTTCTGTTATTTCCACTATTAATCTATCTCCTATCCTTTAACAGCACCACTTGTAATGCCTTCAACATAATATTTTTGCAAATAAATAAACAGTATTGTAATTGGTACCGCAATCAATATACAGCCAGCCGCAAACGTTGTATACATTGTATTTGCCGTTGTTTGATTCAACATGGAATATAAACCTATCGACACTGTATATTTAGGCACATTGTCTCCCATAATCACTTTAGCAAAAATAAAATCCATCCAAGGCAACATAAATGCCATTAAAGCTGTGTATACAATAATAGGCTTAGACATTGGTAAAGTTATTTTTGTAAAGATACTTAATTTCGTCGCCCCGTCCATCATTGCCGATTCGTCCAAAGATTTTGGTATTGTATCAAAAAATCCTTTTGCAATATAAAAAGTTAATGCAGCTGTAGATGAATAAATTAACACAAGCGCCGTTAGAGATTGCGTTAATCCAAATGCTTTCAAAATATAGTAAACTGCTATCATGCTCATAAAAGCAGGAAACATATTTAAAACTAGCGCTGTTTTTAACATTGTCTTTTTAAATCTAAAGCGAAGTCTAGATAACACATAAGCCATCGAAACGGTTATAAAAGTGCTCAATAAACAGGAACACACCGCAACAATCATTGTATTTTTAACCCATAACATAAAAGGAAAATTTTCATGATTTTCAAATAGGTACGCAAAATGATCTAGTGTATATTCTTTCGGAAAGATATACGAAACAAATTGTCCACTTTCAGCTCTAAAAGCTGTCAAAACAATCCAGATAATCGGGAATATCCAGATACACCCGAGCACTATCAACAATAGGTTAGGCCATACTGTAGCTCTTTTCATTTCAGTTGCTCCCTTCTTTATAAGAATTTGTACGTGTGTAGGCAAATAACGAGAATGCCGCGCTAAGAATGAATGTTACAATCCCAATAACCGAAGCTAAATTATAATCCGCAGCTTCTACTGTTAATTTATAAAGCCATGTCACGAGCAAATCCGTATCCCCAGCACCATAGAAGTTACTATTCGAAGGTCCTCCACCAGTCAAGAGATAGATCACATTAAAGTTATTTATATTTCCAATAAATTGTTGAATCAGACTCGGCAACATCACCGTTAAGATTTGAGGGAAAGTTATGTATCTAAATAAATGAAAACTGTTACCTCCATCCATTC
The DNA here is from genome assembly GCF_946902005.1 of Listeria sp. Marseille-Q6474. Taxonomy (NCBI): domain Bacteria; kingdom Bacillati; phylum Bacillota; class Bacilli; order Caryophanales; family Listeriaceae; genus Listeria; species Listeria sp. Marseille-Q6474. Next base: position 1,428,294 of record NZ_CAMPPS010000001.1, read on the forward strand.
GCGCCGCTTCCAATTGATCTTTCGGTAGATTCATTAAAATCCCCGTGGCGATTAACATAGTTACCGGAATCCCAATCCACATATTAACAAATATGACGGATACCTTTGCCAGCAAAGCATCTGTCAAAAATGGTATCGGCTCAGCTATAATTCCCCAATTAAGTAACATCGTATTAAGCGGTCCTGCTGCATGCAACAAGTTCTGCATTACGAGAAGTGACACAAACGGAGGTACCGCCATAGTTATAACAAAGATAGTGCGCCAAAACTTTTTGAATTTAACACCCTTATGATTAATAAGAAGTGCAAGCAATACGCCAAAAAAGAAACAAGTAGCAGTAGCTAAAAGCGCCCAAATAAGTGTCCATCCAAGCACCGGAAAGAACGTACTGGAAATATCACCATTTAGCACATTTTTAAAGTTAACAAATCCTACCCATCCAAATAAATTCCTTGGCGGTAAATGTTCATGATCATAATTGGTAAAAGCCAACGAAATCATATAAACAAGTGGCATTATCGTAAACACCACAACCCCAATCATCGGGATTGTCAGTAAAGTTACATGAAATTTATTGTCTAGCAAACTCTTTAAGTCTTCCTTAAATGTTGGGATTTTTTTATTTTCCCGCTGGAAGCCCTCCACCTGGCTAGCGCTTCTAATATTAGCAAGATACAAGAAGATAAATAGTACACAAATAACAACTGTCATAATCCCATATATTAGCATCAGCATGGAATTGTCGCCCGGTGTTCGAACCATAATACCTAAACTCTTATCAAAATTCCACGATTGGTTAACTGTCCCTAATGTCGCCATACCTTGAATTAAGGTAATGCCATAAAACACAAGGAAAAACAAGAAAGCAAGTTCACTAAAAAGAAATAGAAGTCCCTTCGCAATTTGCTTATGGGCCAAATTACCAGCCCCCATAATTACATAAGATAATCTCGTAGAAACAGAACCATTCTTAAAAATATTAAAATAATTCTTCTTAACCATCATATACTTAACCTACTTTCCTATTTCGCTGGTGTAATATCTTTGACTAATTTATCGAGCGCCTCTGGATAATCCTCTTTCTTAATCTTGCCTTTATAAGTATCTACTAATAGCGGGTTCATATGTTGCCAAAAAACGTTCATTTCAGGTATTTTCGGCATTAAAACGGAGTGCTTTCCAGATGTCATATCAATAACTGCTTTCGCCACATCGTCCTTTTCTACTGTAGAACTAGTTCGTGCCTCTAAATTGCTCGGAATTTTCCCTAGCTCTTTAAAAGCTTTTTCCTGCACATCCGCATTAGTAATATAATCAGCCAGCTCCATCGCATCTAATGGCGATTTAGTAAATGCGTTCACACAGTATATCCCGCTTCCTTGGAAAGCCATCATATCTACCTGACCACTTCCAAAATCGGCCTTCGGATATACTGCCACTCCCATATTTTCACCTAAAACCTCTCGTATCGCATCTTTATTCCAAACCCCACTAAAAACAGCATTTATTTTACCGGATCTAAGGGCACTAATCTCATCTGCATTTACAGCGACAACATTAGGATTATTTTTCAGCTCACCAATCCAGTTCAATACTTGGACGCCTTCTGGAGTGTTGAAGGTTGTCCCATAAGGGTCTTCGCCATTTTCACCGTAAAGATATGTACCATTTGCAATAAACCAAGGTGTTTCACGATAATCCGCGCCAGCTTCCGCAAGATTTATTCCGAGCTTCCCTTTAGACGTTATTCCAGAAAAAGTTTTAATATCATCCTCTGAAAAAACGCGCTTATCATAATACATAAACATCGCTTCCGCCGTCACAGGAAAACCATACATTTTATCTTGATATGTAGCAGCTTGAATGGAGGTTGGTGTATTATTTTTCTTAATATCATCTGTATACTTTGTCAATTGGTAAACCGCACCAGACTCTACCAGTTGTCCTAGACGGTCATTCGGAGTTATAAATACATCCGCCGCAGCTTCTGGATCTTTCTGAACATATTCTTGTGCTCGTCCAGATTCAGATTCAATAACCGTAATATCATAATTTTTATCAGGATGTTCTTTTTTAAAATCATCTACCACTTTCCTATAAAAATCACCCTGATTTAAATCCACCCAAACTTTTAAAGAAACATTTTTCTCGTTTACTTTTATATCTGGCTTGTACTCCTTTTCTACACCACAACTAGCCAACAAACTTAAACCGACAATAATACTGATGGACAAAAGTAACTTCTTCATACTTGAACATTCTCCTTATCTTCACTTAAAATGACAACCGGTTGTCATTTTAGTTTAAGCGGTTTCATATATCGTAAAAATAATATCAATTATCTTATAAAATGTCAACCGTTTTCATAAAAATAATAAGAGAGAATTTACTTGGTAGTCTCTCTTATTATTAGTTTTGTTTCAAGGTCAGGCGCTACCGGCACACTCGTTCCTTGTAAGTTAGCCAATAGAACTTGCGCCGAATATTCACCAAGTTCTTTAATTGGTTGTTCAATAGTTGTCAGCGCCGGATTCAGAACCTCCGCTATAGGTTGATTATCAAAACCTATGATTCCTAGCTCCTCTGGCACTGCTATCCCGTATTTTTTTGCAGCATATAATATCCCAGCAGCAACCGTATCACCATTTGAAAAAATTGCGTCCGGCATGGTAGATTTCTCTTCTAAAATATTAACCAGAAGCTCTTCGCCATCTTTAATGGTTAATAACTTCTCAAAATACAATGACTCATCAAAAGAAAGTCCATTTTTTGTTACAGCTTGCATGAATCCTTTAAAACGGTAATCATTTTTATTTTTAATGCCACCAGTACAGTAGGCAATGCGTTTATAACCGCATTTTATTAAATAGTTCGTTGCTTGATAAGCCGCTTTCGTTTCATCAATGTTAATAATCGTTAAATTTTCATTTCCCAGATAACGATTACAAAGAACAATTTTACCACTTTCAACGAGTGATTTAATTTCTTCTGTATCATTTTCTAAGTTAGCCATAATCAATCCATCTAGCTGTTTCTTTTGTAACATCTCGATAAATTGTAATTCTTTTGCAGGATTTTCTAAAGTTTGCAACATGACAACCTGATACCCTCTGTGAGATAGATAGCGTTCAATCGCATCAACAAGGTACGCAAAAAAAGGATTGGTTATAAAGGAAATCACAACACCAATCATCTTAGTCCCCTGCCCTCGAAATTGTTGAGCAATATTATTAGGATAATAATTCAGTTCTTTCATCGCAGCAAAAATTTTCTTTTTTGTTTTATCTGAAACATTTGGATTACCATTAATTGCTCGAGAAATAGTAGTTATAGAATAGCCCGTTTTCTCTGCTACATCTCCAATTTTCGTCACTTTATTCATATCTCTCTCCCTAAAATTTCAAATTCATCTATATTAATTTATTATATCAGATTACAGAAAAAGTGAGAACTTATTTCCTTATAACGCTACTCTAACAACAAAAAGAAGAAGCAGCAAATAGTAATATATGCTGCTTCTTTTCCATCATGCTTTGAAATTGTATAACGGTTTAATTATTTCTTGAATCTCCATCGTATCTTCTACATCAGCAAGTAATTGTTTAGCTGATTTATAGGCTTTTGGAGCTTCATCAATTGTTTTTTTAGAAACAGAAGTAGTCCAAACGTCTTTCATTGCTGCCTGATAGCTTTCTAAACTGATTTGCGCTTTTGCTTTAGAGCGACTTAGCATCCTTCCAGCCCCGTGTGGCGCCGAGTAATTCCAATCTGCATTTCCTTTACCCGTTGCAAGAATGCTGCCATCGCGCATATTAAGTGGAACGATAATTTGCTCTCCAAGCTGAGCAGATGTCGCACCTTTTCTAAGCATGTGGTTATCAATATCAATATAATTATGCACACAATCAAACGCCGAAACAACTGCCTTATCCCACTTCATCGCTTTTAAAATAGTTTCTGCCATGATGTATCGATTACGCGCTGCAAATTTTTGTGCAATTTCCATGTCATTTAAATAATTGTTCAAATCAGAGCCCGTCACATAAGATAAGTCATAATCCAATTTCACTTGCTCGCGCTCACTGTTCAAGTTGTTGGCTATTTCTAAATTGCCGCATTTTTTCGCAGCAGCAGTGTCCAATTTCAATTCTTTACGCAATATGTCTAATCTTTTATAAGCTACTTCTTGGTGATATTCCGCGATCTCTTTACCCAGCACCCGACTTCCACTATGGATTACAAGGTAAATACCGTCAGAACCTTGATTCACCTCAATAAAATGGTTCCCGCCACCAAGCGTTCCTATACTCCTAGCTGCCCAGCCGTGATGAATTGGCGCAACTACACCTTCCAAATCAAATTCATCTACAGGCTTATCATGCGTTTTGCTTCCGGATGGTACTCGTTCGCGAATAACTTTATCTAGCTTATCAAAATCCATTTTTAACTTGCCAGGTTTTAGTTTCACTACATATAGTCCGCAACCGATGTCCACTCCAACCAAATTTGGTACAATTTTATCTTGAATTGTCATTGTCGTTCCAATCACACAGCCTTTACCACCGTGCGTGTCGGGCATAATCCGAATTTTACTATCCTTCGCAAACGGTTGATTACACAACGTAATAATTTGCCCGATGGTATTGTCGTCCACATTATCTGTATAAACTTTCGCTTCGTTATATTTTCCTTTTAATGTTAGCATTTCTATTCCTCATTTTCTGTTTAATAGAGAAATGAAAGTCTCCACTTCTCTTCCTAGCTGTTAAAATTCTCCAGTTCTCCTATTGTCATTCGACTCACTTCTTTCAAGTTTATTTTTAAGTATAAAAAAAGTCCCTCAATCAAGAAAGATTGAAGGACCTAACTTTTAACGGACGCTACCTTGAAAAGACACCGGTTGTCTATGCAGGAACGTTAAAGAAATACCTATTATCTTCTGTCTTGATTGGTTGTTTTTTTCTAGCATATCTTTCATTCTAAGCATATCCCTCAGTCCTTTCTTGGTAAAATGTATTTCTATATTAGCACGTTTCCGCACTTGATACAACTTAATTTTTAACACTTTTGAAAATAAAATAGCCCTTATCTTTTGCGACTGTTTCAACGTTGCCGAAAACTTCTTCCATTTTCTTTTCAGCAGATGGACCGCCTTGTTTCTTTTGAATAACAATCCAAAGTTCTCCGTTTTTTTGCAAGTGATCGTAAGCACCTTCTAAAATCGCATGAACTATCTTTTTCCCTGCACGAATTGGCGGATTACTAATAATCGCTTGGTAGTCGTTCGCAGTTACGTTATCATAAACCGAACTTTCATAGATATGCGTATTGGTAATTTTATTGAGTTCCGCATTTTCTTTCGCAAGTTCCAGTGCGCGCAAATTAACATCTACCATTTCAATTTGGCTATCAGGGAAGGCTTTCGCTACCGTTAACCCCATCGGACCATAGCCACAACCAACATCCAAGATCTTTCCTGTTTTCGTTTCTAACTCAAAAGACTCAATCAATAATTTCGAGCCAAAATCGACCGTATTTTTGGAAAACACGCCATTGTCACTTGTAAAACTCATATTAAAACCTTTTAACATCACTTGCCATGTTTTTCGGTTGTGTTTAATTGTTTCGTCGTTTGTGTAGTAATGATTGTTAGTCAAGAACCGCACCTTCCTTTCGTATCTCTAGCTATTTTAGCATAAAATCTTACTCGGATGTAGCATTAAAAGGAATTTTTGGTAACTCATCTTAAACTTGATTAATTGCAATAAAAAAGACCTTAGATAACAAGTATCTAAGGTCTTTAAGTTAATTACTTAACTTCTACGTTAGCGCCAACTTCTTCAAGTTTAGCTTTGATTTCTTCAGCTTCTTCTTTAGCAACGCCTTCTTTAAGAGCTTTAGGAGCGTTGTCAACTAATTCTTTAGCTTCTTTTAAGCCAAGACCAGTGATTTCACGTACCACTTTGATAACTTTGATTTTAGAATCTCCAGCAGAAGCTAGTTCTACAGTGAATTCAGTTTGCTCAGCAGCACCGCCACCAGCAGCAGCTACAGCTACAGGAGCAGCAGCAGTTACGCCAAATTCTTCTTCGATTGCTTTTACTAAATCGTTAAGTTCTAATACAGATGCTTCTTTTACGGAAGCAATGATTTCTTCAATGTTTAAAGCCATTTTGAAATTCCTCCAATAATATAATTTTTTCGGATTTAACCGAGATTTGTTTGTAGGGTTTCCCCTGGGTAGAACAGATTATGCTTCTTGTCCTTCTTTTTGGTCAGCAACAGCTTTAGTAGCGATAGCAAGACCGCGAACTGGAGCTTGAAGTACGTTGCAAAGCATAGATAGCAATCCTTCGCGTGATGGAAGTGTTGCAAGTGCTTTAATTTCTTCAAGAGAAGCAACTTTACCTTCAATAACACCGGCTTTGATTTCTAGTGCTTCGTGATCTTTAGCGAAATCGTTAAGGATTTTCGCAGGCGCAACTACGTCTTCATTACTGAATGCGATTGCGTTAGGACCAGTTAGAGCTCCTTCTAAACCTTCGTAACCGTTAGCTTCAACAGCACGGCGAGTTAGTGAGTTTTTGTAGACTTTAAATTCAATACCAGCATCACGCAATTGTTTACGTAAGTCAGTGATTTCGCCAACGTTTAAGCCGCGGTAATCAACAATTACTGTAGACGCACTAGCTGATAATTTAGTTTTAATTTCTTCAACTGCACTTTGTTTAGCTTCAAGAACTTTACTCATTTTTCCACCTCCGTCCAACAATTAAATCTAATTAAACAGACACTAGTTCCGTTTGATCAGCAACAAAAAACCTCTGACACCGTAGACGCCAGAGGTTTTTGTGAAATGCGCGCGAACGCACACTTCAAAAGAAATCCCTCGGGTGGCATATTTAAGCGATAAACGCGCCAACTGTCTACGGTAAGGATATTTGATTGTTTCAACTAGCCTATCTTATCAAAAGACAAGGGGCTGGTCAAGTTAAATTTTATAAGCTAGCTGGGTCGACTTTGATTCCAGGTCCGAAAGTAGTTGTTACGGAAAGATTTTTCACGTAAGTACCTTTCGCAGCAGCAGGTTTTGCTTTTTGTAGAACGTCATTCACAGTACGGAAGTTTTCTACTAGTTTAGCAGCATCAAAAGATACTTTACCGATTGCAGCGTGGACGTTACCAGCTTTATCAACACGGTATTCTACTTTACCAGCTTTAATTTCGTTTACTGCTTTAGTTACGTCCATAGTTACTGTACCAGTTTTAGGGTTTGGCATTAAACCTTTTGGTCCAAGGACACGGCCTAATTTACCAACTTCACCCATCATGTCAGGTGTAGCAACGATAACGTCAAATTCAAACCAACCTTGGTTGATTTTTTCAACGAATTCAGATTCACCAACGTAATCAGCTCCAGCAGCCTCAGCTTCTTTAGCTTTTTCACCTTTTGCGAATACTAATACGCGTTGAGTTTTACCAGTACCGTTTGGTAATACAACAGCACCACGGATTTGTTGGTCCGCTTTTTTAGGGTCAACGCCAAGACGGAATGCTACTTCAACAGTTGCATCGAATTTAGCGAAGTCAATTTTTTTAGCAAGTTCTACTGCTTCTTCTGCAGTGTAAACTTTGTTTGCATCAATTTGTTTTAAAGCATCTTGATACTTTTTGCCTTTCTTAGCCATTTCTTTTCCTCCTTAATTGTCAAATTGTGAAACACACGATTAGTCTTGGATAGTGATACCCATAGAACGTGCAGTACCTTCAACCATTAGCATTGCAGATTCAACATTTGCAGCGTTAAGGTCTGGCATTTTTGTTTCAGCAATTTCCTGTACTTGAGCGCGAGTTACAGATGCAACTTTTGTTTTGTTTGGTTCACCGGATCCTTTTTCCACTTTAGCTGCTTTTTTAAGTAATACAGCTGCTGGTGGAGTTTTAGTGATGAACGTAAACGAACGGTCTTCAAATACAGTGATCACAACAGGAATAATAAGACCAGCTTGATCGGCTGTGCGAGCATTAAACTCTTTACAGAATCCCATGATGTTTACGCCAGCTTGACCTAATGCAGGTCCAACTGGAGGTGCAGGATTTGCTTTACCTGCTGGAATTTGAAGTTTAACTTCTTTAATCACTTTTTTTGCCACGAGACATACCTCCTTAAGTCCGTGATGTGGTTGACTGGGGCTGATATTTCCCCTCCCACGTTAAAACATACGTCAAAAACGTACTTATATATGATACCATCTTAAGCGTTTCGTTGCAAGATTTTTTTAGATATTTACTTTGAATTCCATGGTCGTTTTATCGAAATAGACGTTTTGGTCTTTCCGCCATAAGTTCAAATACGCTGTGTAACCTTGCGCAGCCTTATCAATCCAAGCTGGGTTTACTGTTTTTAATAACTGCAATGTTTTTTCAAAAGCGATTTTACGGGTATCCGTTTCAAGAATGTTATCGTCGCGTTCGATGTCTTCTTTACGATGGCGCAGTTCAAATTCCATCCCCATATACCAACAAATATGCAGAAAAACTTCATATTTAAACTCTTCAAAATCAGTTGTTTTGAATTCACTGTTTCGTTCGCCGCGTTCATAACCGTAAAGCATATAGCCATCTTGTTCGCTATAATCCATACAAAGTTCACCGCACCCTGGACCATTACCTAAGAATAAAGGGAAATCTAGGTCTAAAAATGTAGCTTCTCGTTTGAATTCCAAATATATTTGCTTAGCCTTGTCCATTTGTTCGCCTCCTTAACAAAACAACCTCCACAAATAATGTAGAGGTTGTAAGTTTTAAAGTTTTTCGATTTGATTGAAATCCACTTCGACTGGAGTTTCACGACCGAACATGTTAACCATGACTTTCGCTTTACCTTTGTCGTTGTCCATTTCATCCACTTTACCAGAGAAGTCAGCGAATGGTCCTTCTTTGACCATAACTGTTTCACCGATTTCAAAGTCTGCTTCCGCACGTTTTTCGACCATACCCATGCTTTTCAAGATACGATCTGCTTCTTCTGGAAGTAATGGTGTTGGTTTCGAGCCTGAACCTGAAGAACCAACAAATCCAGTAACTCCTGGAGTATTACGCACGACATACCAAGAATCATCTGTCATAACGATTTCTACTAATACATAACCTGGGAAAACTTTACGTTTGATTGTTTTTGTTTTACCATTTTTCACTTCTGTTTCTTCTTCTTCCGGTACAATAACTCGGAAAATTTTATCTGACATGCCCATTGATTCTACACGTTTTTCTAGGTTTGCTTTGACTTTATTTTCATAACCGGAGTAAGTATGAACTACATACCAATTTTTTTCCATTGTTTAGTTGGCAGCAATCCTATTTTGCCGCCATCCTCCTTTTAGTATAATCCAAAATAAAAAACCCGAAAGTTGTACGGGTTTTGTCTCAAGTAATAGTATATCATTATCTTTGTAAAATTCCTAGCACTACACGATAAGTTTAATAATTTGTTCGATACCAAAATCAATTAACATAAAGAATAAAGCAAATAAAATAACTGTGATAACTACTGTTACTGTGTATGTTAAAAGTTCTTTTCTAGTTGGCCATGTAACTTTATGCATTTCGGATGAAACATTCCGAAAGAATCTTGCTATTGCAGACATACCAAAACCTCCATATCGTCTATTTTGTTTCTCGATGTAATGTATGTTTATTGCAGTGTCGACAGAATTTCTTCACTTCTAAGCGAGTTTCTTTCTGCGTCCCGCTAACATTGACTGTATAGTTTCTTGAACCACACTCAGAACAAGCGAGGGATGTTTTCTTCTTCATAAATTATCTCAACTCCGCAATCATTAAATATGCCATGCCAAAAAGTAGGCACATTTCATCCATATAAATATAACACTTGGCTCTTGGCTAGTCAATTATTTTTTCATTCAAGCTGCTTCATCATTTTCTTTTTTACTCGTTGCAATGCATTATCGATAGCTTTCTCTTTTTTATTGAAGAAAAGTGCCATTTCTTGATAGCTTTTGCCTTCTAAATATTGTTTTAATACTTCTTTTTCAAATTCGCTTGTGACTTGTTCAAGTTGACGCGCTACATGTGTTAAATCTTCATTTTTAATTAAAAAATCTTCTGGGGTTTCGGCCGCTTTTTCGGAAATAACATCTAGTAAAGTCCAGTCTACATCATCTTCAGCCATTGGTGTGTCGAGCGAAACTGAATTGTTTAAAGGGATATTCTTCTGCCTAGATGCCCGCTTCACCGCCGAAAGAAGTTGCCTATTTATACACATTTCCGCAAAAGAACGGAACGAAGCTTCTTTTGACTCATCGTAATCACGAATCGCTTTGAAAAGCCCAATCATCGCTTCTTGGATTAAATCATCTCGCTCTGCACCTTGTAAAAAATATTGCGTCGATTTCCAGTAAATAACCGACTGATACTTACTGAAAAAATACTCTAACGCTTCCGTATCACCGCTTCTAGCTAGTTCAAGCATCGCCATTTCTTCTTGATTTACTGAATTCTCCACTAGGCTAATCGGCTCCTTTTCGACAGGATTTCTTCTTTGGTTGCTTCATTATACATAGTCAGAAACAGCCCGTCAATCCCTTACTCCTCGCCTCTTCTCCACTTTTCAAGCTGGGAAATAATATCAGAATCTAGATTGAGGTTTGATTTTGGCATTTTTTCCTGAATTCGTTTGATTTTCTGTCCGATTTGTTTACTCATTTCTTGAATTTCAAAAAGTAGTTCACGTGAAGAAATCCGAAGCGCACCTTGTCCAAAAATAGCCCACTGTTCTGTATAATCAGATGTCGCTACAATAATTTGCGTCCGCGCATTTTTCCATTCAATTGCTTTTTGCTCAATGTATTCGTCTGCCGTTTCATCTTCATGCGTAAACACTACCTCAACTTGATGCTTCTTGCTTTTTCGCTTTACTCCACGAACAAACTGCGCATCAAATACAACTACAACTCGGTATCCCGTATAGCTTTGGTACTCCGCCATCCACTCAATTAGCTTATCTCTCGCCGCTTCCAAATCGCGATCTTTTAAGAAACTCAACTCTGGCCAAGCTCCAATCACATTATACCCGTCAACAAGCAGAATTTGTTCCATCATTATTTCTCCAGTGGGAAACGTTTCCGATAAACTTCATAAAGTAACAAACTTGCAGCAACAGAGGCATTAAGTGATGTCACTTTTCCGCGCATTGGTAAATGAACAAGGAAATCACATTTTTCACGGACTAAGCGGCTCATTCCGAATCCTTCACTTCCAATAACAATAGCAAGCGGCATATCCACATCCATTGTCCGGTAATCGTTACTACCTTTCGCATCGGTTCCAAAAATCCATAGTCCACGTTTTTGTAATTCTTCCATTGTCCGCACCATATTCGTCACACGTACCACTGGAACATACTCCATCGCACCAGTACTAGCTTTAGCTACCGTTTGAGTTAAACCAACAGAGCGACGTTTCGGAATAATAATCCCGTGCGCACCGACAGAATCTGCCGTACGCATAATAGATCCTAAATTATGTGGATCTTCTAACTCATCAAGAATAATGAAAAACGGCATTTCGTCTTTTGCTTCAGCTGCTGCAAATAAATCATCCAGTTCAGCATATTGATAGGCCGCAACTTGAGCTGCAACCCCTTGATGTGCGCCGCTTACAACCTTCTCAATTTTTTGTTTTGGTACAAATTGAACTTGAATTTTACGTTCTTTTGCTAAAGTTAATACTTGTTTTAAAACGCCTTTTTGCGAACCTTCTTGTACATAGATTTTGTGAATATCTCTATCAGATCGTAATACTTCAAGGACAGGATTTCTCCCACCAATCCACTCTTGCTCATTTTCTTGTTCCATTAGTTATTTCCCACTCCTTTTTCTACTATTTCTAGCGCTTTTTCCATCCATTCTTGAAGTCGTTCCATGTCACCTGCTAAATAAAGATAACCAAGTACAGCTTCAAAAGAAGTAGACATGCTATATGTCCCAGGATCTGTATTTTTCGGTATTGTATAAGATTTGGCATTTCGGCCACGCTTTGCAATCCGATCTTCTTCATCTGTCAAAAAACCTTCTGCAATCATAGCTTTAAGCGCTACAGCCTGCCCTTTTGCAGAAACGAATTTTGTCGCGGTTTTATGCAGTTGATTCGGCTTTGTTTTACCAGCAGCAAGTAAATATTCGCGGATAAATTTCTCGTACACCGCATCGCCCATGTAGGCAAGCGCGAGGCCATTAAGTTGCTTGTAGTCTTTCACTTCTGCCATGATTTACCCCCGTCTAAACCGCGTACCTTGCGCAGTATCTTCCAAAATAATATCTTTTTCTTTTAAAATGTCACGAATTTCGTCAGCTCGTGCAAAATTGCGTTCATTTCTCGCTTGCAGACGCTCTTCAATTAATGCTTCTACTTCGCTATCATCCAGTGAATCAGTTTGCGTATTTTCTAATTTCAAGCCTAGTACTTCTGCAAATAAACGCATCATACTTAAAAATTCACGCAAAACATTAATGGAAACTGTTTCTTTTGAAAGATAAATATTCGCACGTTTCGCAAGCTCATGGAAAGTAGTAATCGCATTGGCAGTATTAAAATCATCATCCATATCATCTTCAAATGCTTGTTTTAATTCTGTCAGTTGCTCCAACCATTCATCTTCGTGGGTTTCTTCCACGTATTCTCCGTCATCTGTTTGAATGCGGTGGTCAATATTTTGATAGGCAATCATCAAACGCTCTAGCCCATTTTTCGCATCTTCTAAAATAGCATCATTTAATGTAATCGGCTTACGGTAATGTACGGACAACATGAAGAAGCGAATCACATTTGGATCATTGTCTTTTAGCACATCATGAAGCGTAATAAAATTCCCAAGTGATTTAGACATTTTTTCCCCGTCAATATTTAAAAAGGCATTGTGCATCCAGTATTTTGCGAACGTTTTTCCAGTCGCCGCTTCGGATTGAGCAATCTCATCCTCATGGTGAGGAAATACTAAATCTTGCCCGCCCGCATGAATATCAATCGTGTCACCAAGATATTTTTTCGCAAGCGCCGAGCATTCTATGTGCCAACCAGGACGACCATTTCCAAACGGACTTTCCCAGAAAATTTCACCCGGTTTAGCAGCTTTCCAAAGTGTGAAATCAAGCTCATCTTGCTTACGCTCATTATATTCAACCCGCGCTCCGTGTTGTAGTTCCGATAATTCTTGCCCAGATAGTTTCCCGTAATCTTTGAATTTTTTCGTACGGAAATATACATCGCCAGCTGACTCATAAGCATAACCTTTTTCAATTAGCGTGCTGATTAATTGAATAATTTCATCCATATTTTCTGTTACACGCGGATTCACAGTCGCTTTCGCCACATTCAGTTGATCCACATCATCAAAGTAAGCCCCAATAAAACGATCCGCCACTTCTGGAACCGTCAACTTCAGCTCATTTGCCGCACGAATCAATTTATCATCCACATCCGTAAAATTAGACACGAATTTCACATCGTAGCCACGATACGTAAAATAACGTCGAACTGTATCGAAAACAATAATCGGCCGCGCATTTCCGATATGAATGTAGTTGTACACAGTCGGTCCGCAAACGTACATTTTCACTTCGCCATCTTTGAGTGGTTTAAAAGGCTCTTTCTCTCGTTTTAACGTATTAAAAATTTGTATCGACAATCAGATCTACTCCTTTTCCTTTAAAAGTTTTTCTACTATATTTTCTAATTCTGCAATTCGTAACGTCAGTTCATCCATTTTAGGAACCGCGTGCCCTACCGTACGCCCATTAAGCCGAACAACTTTAGCTGGAATGCCGACAACAGTTGCTCCTGGTGGTACGTCTTTTAAAACAACCGCACCCGCACCAATTCGCGCATCTGCTCCAATATCAACCGGCCCAAGTACTTTGGCTCCCGCTGAAACAAGCGCTCTATCGCCGACCGTTGGATGGCGTTTCCCGCAGTCTTTCCCGGTTCCACCAAGCGTAACTCCGTGAAATATCGTAACATCATCACCAATTTCAGCAGTTTCTCCAATGACAATCCCTGCACCGTGATCTATAAAAAGCCTTCTACCAATTGTTGCGCCGGGATGAATTTCTATATTAGTCCAGAAACGAGCAGTCTGCGATAATACTTTTCCAAACAAAACCATTTTGTGACGATAAAAAAAGTTCGCCACACGATGCCACCATAGTGCGTGCAATCCAGGATTCGTTAAAAAAGCATCAAAAAAAGTCTTCGTCGCAGGGTCATTCTTTATAATTGTTGCAATATCTTCTTTTAAGCGAGTTGGCATTTTGTTGCCTCCTTATTCAAGTTCGTACATTTTTTCATTGGAACCTACGCCAACAAAAAAAGCCCCTCTAATACAGAGACGCTTTGCGCGGTTCCACTCTGACTTGAGTATTGCTAATTTTAGCAGATACTCCAACTCTAGGGGTGGGGGTAACGACCCACATTTCGTCTGACGATACTAAATTTCCCATCAGAATTCAGGGAGGCATTTCAGGAGTGTTCAGCTAAGTCGCTTCCAGCCGCGGCGACTCTCTCTATAAGCTTAGAATTCCGTACTTCTTCCCATCAGCACTTTTTCCGTATATTTAGTTCTATTATAACAGCAATAAAATTCCTTGCAACTGAAATATATCAAAATAAAAAAGTGCCCCGTAAATAGCCGAGGCACTTTTATTTAAAATCAATTATTTTGCAACCATGTATCTAAACGATTTAGTACTTTTTCAAGACCAAGGACTTCGATTGCAAGTGGCAATTCAGGACCATGCATTTCGCCAGTTGTCACGATACGAATTGGCATAAATAAACCTTTACCTTTTACGCCAGTTTCTTTTTGAACACGTTTGATGGCAGCTTTTACTTCCGCCGCTTCAAGAACATCTAGCGCTTCTAATTCTTTTTTGAAGGCAGAAATAACTGTCGGCACTGTTTCTTCAGCAAGAACAGCCTTTTCTTCTTCGTCAAAAGTAATCGATTCAGCATCAGCGAAAAACATTTCTGAAAGTGGCACAATTTCAGCACCATAACTCATTTGCTCATGATAAAGCGAAACTAATTTGTGCACCCAGTCAAGTTCTGCTTGATCTAAATCAGTAGATACAACACCGGCTTTTTGTAAATGCGGTAAAGAAAGTTCCACTACATCATTTAGCGGTAATTTTTTCACATATTGGTTATTAACCCAAGTCAATTTAACATTATCGAACAATGCTGGCGATTTAGATAAACGCTTCGGATCAAACATTTTAATAAATTCTTCTTTAGAGAAAATTTCTTCTTCCCCTTCAGGAGACCAACCAAGCATTGCAATAAAGTTAAATAACGCTTCTGGTAAATATCCAAGGTCACGATACTGCTCGATAAATTGAATAATCGAACCGTCACGTTTACTTAATTTACGTCTGCTTTCATTCACAATAAGTGTCATATGACCGAAAATTGGAGGTTCCCAGCCAAAAGCATTATAAATTAAAATTTGTTTTGGTGTATTCGAAATATGGTCATCACCACGAAGAACATGCGAGATTTCCATTAAATGATCATCCACTGCTACAGCAAAATTATAAGTAGGAATTCCATCTTTTTTCGCAATAACAAAATCACCAATACCATTCGATTCAAAAGAAACATCATCTTTAACCATATCGTTAAAAGTAATTGTTTCATTAGCTGGTACTTTGAAACGAATACTTGGTTTAAAACCTTGTGCTTCTTTTTCTGCTTGTTGCTCTTTTGTTAAATGACGGCATTTCCCGCTATAACGCGGCATCTCACCATTTGCTTTTTGTTTTTCACGTTCTGCTTCTAATTCTTCTTCCGTACAATAACATTTGTACGCCAAGCCTTTATCTAAAAGTTGTTGAATTAATGGTTCATAAATTGATTGACGTTCTGATTGACGGTAAGGACCATATTTCCCAGGAACATCAACACCTTCATCCCAGTCCATACCTAGCCATTTTAGGTTTTTCATTTGACTTTCTTCGCCGTCAGCTACGTTACGTTTCGCATCCGTATCTTCAATTCGAATAATAAAGTCTCCATCATTATGTCTTGCAAATAAATAGTTAAATAAGGCAGTACGCGCATTCCCAATATGCAAAAATCCAGTTGGACTAGGCGCATAACGTACACGTACTCGTTTTGTTTCACTCACAATTATTCACTCCTTTAATTATTTTTCAAGTAAGACTACCGCTAAACTAGCGATTCCTTCTTCTCTACCTGTAAATCCTAATTTCTCCGTCGTGGTTGCTTTTACATTTACTTGGGATGGTTCTGCGTGAAGTAACTCAGCAATCCGGCGTTTCATCAACTCCACATAAGGAGCCATTTTCGGTTTTTCAGCGATAATAGTCGCATCTAAATTTCCAAGCTTGAACCCCTCTGCTTCCACCTGTCGCCAAATTTCCGCAAGAAGCTCTGCTGAATCCGCGTCTTTATAAGCCATATCCGTATCCGGGAAAAAATGACCAATATCCAAAGCACCAATTGCACCAATGATGGCATCTGTAACTGCATGAAGTAGTACGTCGGCATCACTATGACCTAGCAGACCTTTTTCGTAAGGAATCTTAATCCCGCCAATAATCAGTTCACGGTCATAATCAAGTTTATGTACGTCATATCCTTGGCCAATCCTAATCATTTAATTTCCCTCCAAGTTCTCCTAAAATCGCCTTCGCAAGTGGCATATCTTCAGGAGTTGTCAGCTTTATATTATAATAGCTTCCTTGGACAATAGCAACAGGGTATGGAATCCGCTCGACCAAACTAGCTTCATCAGTTCCTAGAAATTGGTCTTTTTTTGCGAGACGATGTGCCTTTTGTAAAATGTGTAATTCAAAAGCTTGTGGCGTTTGAATCTGCCAGAGATTATCACGATCAACTGTTTCCTTTACAACATCGTGAATAACTCGCTTTACAGTATCTTTCACTTGAACAGCACAAATAGCAGCTTTATTTTGTTTCACACCTAATAACAGACGATCAATAATATCTAGCGTCACAAAAGGCCTAGCTCCGTCATGCACAAGTACTACGCTCTCTAAACCACAACATTCAAGTCCAGCAGCTACACTATACTGACGCTCACTTCCGCCTTTTACGACCTCGACTCTATCTTCTGCAACATCAAGTTGTTGCATCAACTTTCTCACATGTTTTCTTTCCGTTTCTTGGCACACGACAATCACCTTCGAGCAACGATTATCCGCCAAAAAAGGACGCAGAGCATGAATGAAAATTGGTTCACCAACTAAATCCAGCCACATTTTATTTTTTTCCGCATTCATACGTTTGCCTTGTCCTGCTGCTAAAAAAATCAGCTCATAATTCATGCTTGTTTACTCCTTCCAATCAGGATGGTTTAGCAAAAATCATTCTTCCTGCTGACGTTTGAAGCACACTTGTTACTTCTACTTGAATGGTTTCATTAATAAATTTACGTCCATCTTCTACAACAATCATCGTTCCATCATCTAAATATGCAACGCCTTGATTATGCTCCTTACCATCTTTCACCATAAGAACAGTCATTTTTTCACCTGGTAATACAACTGGTTTTACTGCATTAGCCAAATCATTAATATTTAAAACAGGTACATTTTGAAATTCGCATACTTTGTTTAAATTATAATCATTGGTTACGACAATCCCGCCCATTACTTTAGCAAGTTTTACAAGTTTGCTGTCCACTTCTGGCGTATCCTCAAAGTCACTTTCATACATTTCCACTTGGATAGAGTCTTCTTTTTGAATTCGATTTAAAATATCTAATCCGCGTCGACCTCTTGTCCGTTTTAAAGTATCAGAAGAGTCAGCGATGTGTTGAAGCTCAGCTAATACAAAAAGTGGTATAACAACAGTTCCATCTAAAAATCCGGTAGCTAAAATATCGGCAATACGACCATCAATAATAACACTCGTATCCAAAATTTTATAGGTTTTCTTAGATTTCTCTTCAGTTTGCTCTTCTTCCGGCGTTTTCTTCTTCGCATTTCTGTTGTTAACAAAATTCCCAAATTCATTGCGACGACTAATTCCAATACGGAACCCTAAATAACCTAGTACTAATGTTAAAATAACTGGTACTACCGAATTTAAAAGCGGTATATTTGTTTGACTTAAAGCATTGCTCGCGAAAAACGCAATAACTAAACCAACAAATAAACCTAAACCTCCGTAAATAAGCGTTGCAATAGCAATTTTAGCTAATTTTTCCTCTAACCAATTAAGTGCGGCTTCTACATATTTCACCGCCCAGAAAGTAATAAGATAAAATATAAGTGCACCAATCAAAGCATCAGTATAAGGATTGTTAATTAGCAAAATGTGTCCTATCCCAAGTTTCACCCATAGTGCTGGTAGTGAAAAGACTCCCGTAGTCCCGCCAAGGATTAAAAAACACACTCGAATTACCCATGTAAGCATTTAGTTTCCCCCTTTCCATTTTTATATTTATACATATAATCGGGCTATTACCAAACATACATATAGCACTATTCTACACTATTAAAAGACTATACCGCAAATAGTACTCATGGAATCGCTGAAGTATTTATTTTCAGTCTGGTAAAGCCTTCTTCAATGCTTCTCCAATCGTTTCTACGCCAACCACTTGCACGTCTTTTGGTATTTTCCAAGTGCCTTCATTATTTTTAGGGATAAAAATTCGTTTGAAGCCCAGTTTGGCAGCTTCTTGTACGCGTTGTTCAATTCTTGCAACACGGCGAATCTCACCAGTTAGACCAAGTTCTCCAATAAAACAATCCGTACTTCTTGTTGGTTTATCACGATAACTAGAAGCCACACTAACTGCTACCGCCAAATCAACTGCTGGTTCATCTAATTTAACTCCACCAGCTGCCTTCAAATAAGCATCTTGATTTTGTAACATTAAACCTACTCTTTTTTCTAAAACAGCCATAATCAAAGAAACTTTATTATAATCAATTCCAGTTGCCATCCGTTTTGCATTCCCAAACATGGTTGGCGATACAAGTGCTTGAATCTCTACAAGCACAGGACGAGTCCCTTCCATCGAAGCTACAACTGTTGATCCCGAAGCTCCTTCTAAACGTTCCTCTAAGAAAACCTCAGATGGATTGGCGACCTCCACAAGACCAATATCACGCATTTCAAATATCCCCATCTCATTTGTGGAGCCAAAACGGTTTTTTACTGCGCGTAAAATTCGATAAGCATGATGACGTTCTCCTTCAAAATAAAGCACTGTATCTACCATATGTTCAAGTAAACGCGGTCCAGCAATCGCGCCTTCTTTCGTCACATGACCAACGATGAAAATAGCAATATTTTGCATTTTAGCAATCCGCATTAAAGCAGCCGTACATTCTCGAACCTGTGATACACTTCCCGCAGCACTCGTGACATCAGGGTGATAAACCGTTTGAATAGAGTCAATGACAACAAAATCTGGTTTTACAAAGTCGATTGTTTCTTGAACCGCTTCTAAGTTAGTTTCTGCATAAACATACAAATTATCACCGGAAACTTGCAGTCGCTCCGCACGAAGTTTTGTTTGCTTAATTGATTCTTCCCCGGAGATATATAATACTTTCTTATTAGTAAGTGTAAGTTGTGCCGACACTTGTAGTAAAAGCGTGGATTTACCAATACCAGGATCGCCACCAACAAGCACCATGGATCCCGGAACAACTCCGCCACCAAGCACTCTATTTAATTCAGGCATATTAGTTTCTACCCGAGCTTCTTCTTCACTTGCAATTTGAGTTATTGGAGTCGCCTTTGATGGTTCTCCTGTATGATTAAAAGCTGAGCGTGATTTTTTCGATGGCTCTAATGCCTCTACCATCTGATTCCACTCATTGCAATTCGGACATTTACCCATCCATTTTGCCGATTCATACCCACATGACTGACACACAAATTTGGTCGTCCTTTTTGCCTTAGCCATTTCTACATCCCTCCATACATATGCTTCATTTTACCACAGATCATCTGTTCGCGTTAAGCCTTTTAGCCAAATTCGTATTTTCAAGCTTCTTTCTATATTTTTAGCCCTTATTCAGAAAAAACCTCCCTTAAATATTTAAGGAAGGTTCATCATTTTTATTTCGATTTTACTTTTTTAGGAGCAGCTTTCTTTTTAGTTGCTGCTTTTTTCCTAACTTCTAATTTTCCGTCTTTCACACCAATTTCAACGTTATCGCCTACTTTGATATTGCCACGAAGTAATTCTTCAGAAAGCATATCTTCTACTTCTTTTTGAATTGCTCGTTTCAAAGGACGCGCCCCGTATTCTGGGTCATAACCATCTTTCGCAATTTTAGCTTTTGCACCTTCTGTTAATTTCACATGAATATCACGTTCAGCTAGGCGTTTAGTTAATTGAGAAGTCAGAAGCGTAACAATTTGTTTCAATTCTTTTTCTTGTAGAGAATGAAATACAATTGTTTCGTCAATCCGGTTAATAAATTCTGGGCGGAAAGCTTGTTTTAAATCTTGTAAAACACGATGTTCCATTGCTTTATGATCTTTAAGTGGATCAATCACATTAAAGCCCATGGATTTATCTTGTTTCATTTCTTGAGCGCCGATATTAGAAGTCATAATAATAACTGTATTTCTAAAATCAACCACGCGACCTTTAGAATCAGTTAAACGACCATCATCAAGCACTTGTAATAGCATATTAAATACGTCAGGATGTGCTTTTTCAATTTCATCTAAAAGCACTACAGAATAAGGTTTTTGACGAACTTTTTCTGTCAGCTGACCGCCTTCTTCATAACCAACATAACCTGGAGGAGCCCCAACTAAACGAGCAGTTGAGAATTTCTCCATGTACTCGGACATATCAATCCGAATCATTGAATCCTCATCACCAAACATGGACTCAGCAAGTGCACGTGCAAGTTCCGTTTTACCAACCCCAGTAGGACCAAGGAAAATGAAGGAGCCAATCGGACGTTTCGGATCTTTAAGCCCCGCACGAGCTCGGCGAACAGCGAGTGATACGGCTTTTACCGCTGCATCTTGGCCAATAACTCGCTCATGTAAAAGTTTTTCCATATTAAGAAGTTTGTTTGTTTCCGTTTCAGCCAGTTTAGCAACCGGAATTCCAGTCCAACTAGCAACTACTTCAGCAACAATATCTTCTGTTACTTCGCTATGATCAAGACCTTGCTTCTCTTGCCAGTTTGCTTTTGTTTCTTCTAATGATTTCTTGAGTTTCTGTTCTTTATCACGTAATGCTGCTGCTTTTTCAAACTCTTGCCCTTGTACAGCGGCATCTTTTTCTTTTTTCAATTCTGATAAATTGTTTTCCATTTCTTTTACATTTTTTGGAGTTGTAAAAGATTTTAAACGAACTTTTGAGCCAGATTCATCAATAACATCAATCGCTTTATCAGGTAAGAAGCGGTCTGAAATATAGCGATCAGATAAACGAACAGCAGCCTCAAGAGCTTCATCCGTAATCGCAACTCGGTGATGCGCTTCATAACGATCACGCAACCCATGTAAAATTTGGATAGACTCTTCTACAGTCGGTTCATCAACTTTAATCGGTTGGAAACGTCTTTCAAGCGCTGCATCTTTTTCAATGTATTTGCGATATTCATCTAAGGTTGTTGCACCAATACATTGCAATTCACCACGAGCTAGAGGTGGCTTCAAAATATTGGATGCATCAATCGCACCTTCCGCCCCACCAGCGCCAATTAACGTATGCAGTTCGTCAATAAATAGAATAACATTACCAGCTTGACGAATTTCATCCATTACTTTTTTCAAACGGTCTTCAAATTCACCACGATATTTTGTACCTGCTACAACGGTCCCCATATCAAGCGTCATAACACGTTTTCCGCGCAAGGTTTCAGGTACTTCATTGCGGACAATTTGCTGTGCTAGACCTTCTGCAATGGCTGTTTTACCAACACCAGGTTCACCAATAAGAACTGGGTTATTTTTTGTCCGACGACTAAGCACCTCAATCACACGTTGAATTTCCTTAGAACGACCAATCACTGGATCCAAATTCTCTTCCCGAGCAATAACCGTTAAATCACGTGCCAAACTATCTAAAGTTGGTGTCGCTTGCGTATTTGTTTGTCGACCAGCACCTGTAGCATCTCCGCCACCAAGAAGCTGTAAAACTTGTTGACGCGCTTTATTTAAACTAATACCCAGATTACTTAAAACGCGAGCTGCAACGCCCTCTCCTTCACGAATAAGCCCAAGTAAGATATGTTCTGTTCCAACGTAAGTATGCCCTAGTTTCCTAGCCTCATCCATCGAAAGTTCAATTACTTTTTTCGCGCGAGGAGTATATTGAATCGTTGTCACAGCTTTTTCCCCATGACCAATTAAGCCTTCCACCTCTTGCTGCACTTTTTCAGAACTAATCCCAAGTTCATAGAGTGCTTTCGCCGCAATTCCTTCACCTTCTCTTACAAGGCCTAGAAGTATATGTTCCGTTCCTAAATTACTATGATTCAAACGCATCGCCTCTTCTTGTGACAACGCGAGTACTTTCTGAGCTCTTTGCGTAAACCGTCCAAACATCATTGTTGTTTCCTCCTTATCATAAGCCTAATTATTTATCGCCCAAAATCTCGCGAATCACTTTGGCCCGTATTACTTTCTCTTCTAATTCATCCATATCTCGTCCTGCTTCTTTTCTCAAAAAAGCTGGTTGCGAGAATAGTACCAATTCATTCATTTTTTGGCGAGAAATATGCTCGAAAAACCCTAATTCCACACCAAGTCTAATATCAGAAATAGCATCCGAAGCTTCTTGCATAGATATAATTCGACAATTCATCAATAAACCATATGATCTAAAAACTCTATCTTCAAGTGCAATGTGAAACTTTTGCTTCAAAGTAGTCCTAGCCACACGTTCTTGCATAATGATTTGTTCCATGACTTGCGTTAAATCTTCCACGATTTCCGTCTCAGTTTTGCCTAAAGTCACTTGATTAGAAACTTGAAAAATACTACTAGCGGGCATGCTACCTTCCCCGTATATACCTCTTACCACAAAACCGAGGCTCCTAATCGCTTCAATCACACTTTTAATTCTTTTCGTAGTAACAAGCCCTGGCAAATGCACCATTACAGAAGCTCTCATCCCAGTTCCAATATTCGTCACACAACTCGTTAAATAACCAAACTGTTTATCAAAAGCATAAGTTAATTTTTCTTCCACATATCCATCAATTTGCAATGCTGCCTCTAAAGCATCAAACAACCTTAACCCTGGTGTCATGCATTGTATCCGCAAATGATCTTCTTCATTTAACATAATACTCACATTTTCTTGTTCATTTAAGAGAACTGCACCATATTCACTTTTATTCATCATATAAGGACTAATTAAATGCTTTTCAACTAAAAGAGCCTTTTGCAACTTAGAAATCTGATTCATTTTGATTAAAGTGAAATTATCATCAAATACCTCCGCGATATTATCAACAACCTCTTCCTTTTGTTCATAAATAGGAAACTGCTCATCTTTTAAATTTCTAGCAAGTCTAATACGTGAACTCAGGACAACATCATCGTCATCACCAGCATTTTCTAACCAAGAACTGAGCCGAGGTTCGAATACATTCATTTATCCTCACCCCCAGCTTTCAAAGCCCTTATTTCATCACGAATAATTGCGGCTTCCTCAAATTCTTCATTTTTTACTAAGTCTGCTAACTTATCTTGAAGACGGTTTATCTCATTCTGCACATCTTCCGCACGTTCAATTTCCACAGGTACTTTTCCAATATGCTTTTTATAACCATTTTGCACCCGACCAATAATCGGAACTAATTGCTCCTCAAAAGCTGAATAACACTCCGCACAACCAACCCGATTAGTTTGTAAAAACTCCTCAAAGCTTAGATTGCAATTTTCACAAACCACTTTTTTCTGAGCAGATTCTTCTTTTTGTAATAACGTCAAAAAATCCAGAGCTACTTCACTAAAAGTATCCATTGCTTTAACAAGGTCTTTTTCAGAAGCAAGCGCCTCCTTAGTAGCACAATTCTCGCACAAGTATAACGACTCCACTTTCCCAGCTTCATTTAACTGTTGAAGCGCAATTATCGCCTTGTTTTCCCCACACTTTTGACAAATCATAGCCATCACACCTTAATCATATTTCAAAGCAACTAACATTGATTCGAGTATCCTACTACGCAAAATATCTCTATCTGGCAGAGGTAAAATTAAAACCTCACGATCAAGTGCAGCAACCATCAGTCTTGCTTCTTTCTTCGTTATAACATCTTCTTCAAGTAACCTTAAAATTACATCTTCAGAAAAAGATTGAGATACCTTTTTATCATGAACCATAGATATAATAGCTTCTAATAATTGAAGCTTATCATTCATTTTCACTTTGATAATCCGAATATATCCGCCGCCACCGCGTTTACTTTCAACAATATACCCGCGTTCCATTGTAAATCTAGTATTGATTACATAGTTGATTTGAGAAGGCACACATTCAAACTTATCCGCAATTTCACTTCTCTTAATTTCAACAGCTTCACTAGACTCCAGTACTTGCTTTAAATAAGCTTCTATAATATCAGAAATATTTTTCATTATAAGGAATCTCCTTTCCATATTTTCCAAATCACTGACTTTGACTATTTTTGACTTTAATTATACTAGATACCTGTACCTTTTAGCAATTTATTTATCTTTTTATAACAAAAAAAGCCCTAAATAATTAGGACTTTTAATATTGCCCGGCAGCGACCTACTCTCGCAGGGGGAAGCCCCCAACTACCATTGGCGCAGAGAAGCTTAACTACCGTGTTCGGGATGGGAACGGGTGTGACCTTCTCGCCATAACTACCAGACAATATGAAGTTGTTGAAAGATTGCTCTCTCAAAACTAGAGAAGAAAGGGTTCAGTTAGGTAACTTCGTTTCATTTTTTGGTTAAGTCCTCGATCGATTAGTATTTGTCCGCTCCATGTATCGCTACACTTCCACTCCAAACCTATCTACCTGATCATCTTTCAGGGATCTTACTTTCCGAAGAAATGGGAAATCTCATCTTGAGGGGGGCTTCACGCTTAGATGCTTTCAGCGTTTATCCCTGCCACACATAGCTACCCAGCGATGCTCCTGGCGGAACAACTGGTACACCAGCGGTGTGTCCATCCCGGTCCTCTCGTACTAAGGACAGCTCCTCTCAAATTTCCTGCGCCCGCGACGGATAGGGACCGAACTGTCTCACGACGTTCTGAACCCAGCTCGCGTGCCGCTTTAATGGGCGAACAGCCCAACCCTTGGGACCGACTACAGCCCCAGGATGCGACGAGCCGACATCGAGGTGCCAAACCTCCCCGTCGATGTGGACTCTTGGGGGAGATAAGCCTGTTATCCCCGGGGTAGCTTTTATCCGTTGAGCGATGGCCCTTCCATGCGGAACCACCGGATCACTAAGCCCGACTTTCGTCCCTGCTCGACTTGTCAGTCTCGCAGTCAAGCTCCCTTGTGCCTTTACACTCTGCGAATGATTTCCATCCATTCTGAGGGAACCTTTGGGCGCCTCCGTTACTCTTTAGGAGGCGACCGCCCCAGTCAAACTGCCCACCTGACACTGTCTCCCCACGCGCTTAGCGTGGCGGGTTAGAATGGTCATACAGCCAGGGTAGTATCCCACCATTGCCTCCTCGTATGCTAGCGCACACGTCTCTTCGGCTCCTACCTATCCTGTACAAGCGGTACAAACATTCCATATCAGGTTGCAGTAAAGCTCCACGGGGTCTTTCCGTCCTGTCGCGGGTAACCTGCATCTTCACAGGTACTATAATTTCACCGAGTCTCTCGTTGAGACAGTGCCCAGATCGTTGCGCCTTTCGTGCGGGTCGGAACTTACCCGACAAGGAATTTCGCTACCTTAGGACCGTTATAGTTACGGCCGCCGTTTACTGGGGCTTCAATTCGTACCTTCGCCGAAGCTAAGCACTCCTCTTAACCTTCCAGCACCGGGCAGGCGTCAGCCCCTATACGTCACCTTACGGTTTTGCAGAGACCTGTGTTTTTGCTAAACAGTCGCCTGGGCCTATTCACTGCGGCTCTCTCGGGCTTGCACCCTAATAGAGCACCCCTTCTCCCGAAGTTACGGGGTCATTTTGCCGAGTTCCTTAACGAGAGTTCTCTCGCTCACCTTAGGATTCTCTCCTCATCTACCTGTGTCGGTTTGCGGTACGGGCAGTACTACTCTTCCTAGAGGCTTTTCTTGACAGCGTGAAATCAGGAACTTCCGTACTTAATTTCCTTCCCCATCACAGCTCATGCTTCGCAAGAAGCGGATTTGCCTACTTCTCACACTCACTGCTTGGACGCACATTTCCATTCGTGCGATTCCCTATCCTTCTGTGTCACCCCATCGGTTAAACAATTAGCACTGGTACAGGAATCTCTACCTGTTGTCCATCGCCTACGCCTATCGGCCTCGGCTTAGGTCCCGACTAACCCTGAGCGGACGAGCCTTCCTCAGGAAACCTTAGATATTCGGTGGAAGGGATTCTCACCCTTCTTTCGCTACTCATACCGGCATTCTCACTTCTAAGCGCTCCACCAGTCCTTCCGGTCTGACTTCACCGCCCTTAGAACGCTCTCCTACCACGAACCTCCGAAGAGGTTCATCCACAGTTTCGGTAATATGTTTAGCCCCGGTACATTTTCGGCGCGGGGTCACTCGACCAGTGAGCTATTACGCACTCTTTCAATGGTGGCTGCTTCTAAGCCAACATCCTGGTTGTCTAAGCAACCCCACATCCTTTTCCACTTAACATATATTTGGGGACCTTAACTGGTGGTCTGGGCTGTTTCCCTTTCGACTACGGATCTTATCACTCGCAGTCTGACTCCCGAGTATAAGTACATGGCATTCGGAGTTTATCTGAATTCGGTAACCCGAGAAGGGCCCCTAGTCCAAACAGTGCTCTACCTCCATGACTCTTTACCTCGAGGCTAGCCCTAAAGCTATTTCGGAGAGAACCAGCTATCTCCAAGTTCGATTGGAATTTCTCCGCTACCCACACCTCATCCCCGCACTTTTCAACGTGCGTGGGTTCGGACCTCCAGTAAGTATTACCTTACCTTCATCCTGGACATGGGTAGATCACCTGGTTTCGGGTCTACGACCTGTTACTTATGCGCCCTATTCAGACTCGCTTTCGCTACGGCTCCGCTTTTTCCGCTTAACCTTGCAACAAATCGTAACTCGCCGGTTCATTCTACAAAAGGCACGCTATCACCCATTAACGGGCTCTAACTACTTGTAGGCACACGGTTTCAGGAACTGTTTCACTCCCCTTCCGGGGTGCTTTTCACCTTTCCCTCACGGTACTGGTTCACTATCGGTCACTAGGGAGTATTTAGCCTTGGGAGATGGTCCTCCCGGATTCCGACGGAATTTCACGTGTTCCGCCGTACTCAGGATCCACTCTGGAGGGAAAGCCATTTCAACTACCGGGCTGTTACCGTCTTTGGCGGGCCTTTCCAGACCGCTTCATTTATAACTTTCTTTTGTAACTCCGTATAGAGTGTCCTACAACCCCAAGAAGCAAGCTTCTTGGTTTGGGCTCTTTCCGTTTCGCTCGCCGCTACTCAGGAAATCGATTTTTCTTTCTCTTCCTCCAGGTACTTAGATGTTTCAGTTCCCTGGGTCTGCCTTCCTCACGCTATGTATTCACGTAAGGATACTATCCGACTAAAGATAGTGGGTTCCCCCATTCGGAAATCTCTGGATCAACGCTTACGTACAGCTCCCCAAAGCATATCGGTGTTAGTCCCGTCCTTCTTCGGCTCCTAGTGCCAAGGCATCCACCGTGCGCCCTTTCTAACTTAACCAATTTACTTCTACGAAGTAAAGGTTGTTTTTCTGATGTTCCGTATCAGCGATGATACTTCTTATCAGATGAAAGATTCACTTTCAGATGATTCTCGGTTACTTGTGTCATAAATAATAAATTATCTATGCTAACTTTACTAACTTTCTTATCTAGTTTTCAAAGAACAAACATACTTGAGAAGTACTAACCTCTCAAAACTGAACAAATAGAGAAGAACGAAAACTCACAGGTTTCCTTTTCCTTAGAAAGGAGGTGATCCAGCCGCACCTTCCGATACGGCTACCTTGTTACGACTTCACCCCAATTATCTGTCCCACCTTCGGCGGCTGGCTCCATAAAGGTTACCCTACCGACTTCGGGTGTTACAAACTCTCGTGGTGTGACGGGCGGTGTGTACAAGGCCCGGGAACGTATTCACCGTGGCATGCTGATCCACGATTACTAGCGATTCCGGCTTCATGTAGGCGAGTTGCAGCCTACAATCCGAACTGAGAATGGTTTTATGGGATTGGCTCCACCTCGCGGCTTCGCGACCCTTTGTACCATCCATTGTAGCACGTGTGTAGCCCAGGTCATAAGGGGCATGATGATTTGACGTCATCCCCACCTTCCTCCGGCTTGCACCGGCAGTCACTTTAGAGTGCCCAACTAAATGCTGGCAACTAAAATCAAGGGTTGCGCTCGTTGCGGGACTTAACCCAACATCTCACGACACGAGCTGACGACAACCATGCACCACCTGTCACTTTGTCCCCGAAGGGAAAGCTCTGTCTCCAGAGTGGTCAAAGGATGTCAAGACCTGGTAAGGTTCTTCGCGTTGCTTCGAATTAAACCACATGCTCCACCGCTTGTGCGGGCCCCCGTCAATTCCTTTGAGTTTCAACCTTGCGGTCGTACTCCCCAGGCGGAGTGCTTAATGCGTTAGCTGCAGCACTAAGGGGCGGAAACCCCCTAACACTTAGCACTCATCGTTTACGGCGTGGACTACCAGGGTATCTAATCCTGTTTGCTCCCCACGCTTTCGCGCCTCAGCGTCAGTTACAGACCAGAGAGTCGCCTTCGCCACTGGTGTTCCTCCACATATCTACGCATTTCACCGCTACACGTGGAATTCCACTCTCCTCTTCTGCACTCCAGTCTTCCAGTTTCCAATGACCCTCCCCGGTTAAGCCGGGGGCTTTCACATCAGACTTAAAAGACCGCCTGCGCGCGCTTTACGCCCAATAAATCCGGACAACGCTTGCCACCTACGTATTACCGCGGCTGCTGGCACGTAGTTAGCCGTGGCTTTC
Source organism: Listeria sp. Marseille-Q6474 (assembly GCF_946902005.1). Lineage (NCBI taxonomy): Bacteria > Bacillati > Bacillota > Bacilli > Caryophanales > Listeriaceae > Listeria > Listeria sp. Marseille-Q6474. The sequence goes on from NZ_CAMPPS010000001.1 coordinate 1,457,497, forward strand.
TGGTTAGATACCGTCAAGGGACAAGCAGTTACTCTTATCCTTGTTCTTCTCTAACAACAGTACTTTACGATCCGAAAACCTTCTTCATACACGCGGCGTTGCTCCGTCAGACTTTCGTCCATTGCGGAAGATTCCCTACTGCTGCCTCCCGTAGGAGTCTGGGCCGTGTCTCAGTCCCAGTGTGGCCGATCACCCTCTCAGGTCGGCTATGCATCGTTGCCTTGGTAGGCCATTACCCTACCAACTAGCTAATGCACCGCGGGCCCATCTGTAAGCGATAGCCGAAACCATCTTTCAAGAGCGTGGCATGCGCCACACTCTATCATTCGGTATTAGCCCCGGTTTCCCGGAGTTATCCCCAACTTACAGGCAGGTTGCCCACGTGTTACTCACCCGTCCGCCACTAACTTTGGAAGAGCAAGCTCTTCCTCCGTTCGTTCGACTTGCATGTATTAGGCACGCCGCCAGCGTTCGTCCTGAGCCAGGATCAAACTCTCTTTAAAATATAAATTGAATTTGAATACTTATTCAACACCGTGAATAAGATTCCTTGCGTCAAATTGACTTCGCTAGCAATTAAATTACTAGTTTGTTTTTGTTGAAAACAGCTTTCTGTTTTCTGCCCTGCGATTACCAGTGAGACTTTACGTCTCATTGCTTTTCGTCTTCTTCTTTGTTCAGTTTTCAAAGGTCACTTTTTCTTCGTTGCCGTGTTTAGCAGCAACTCTTATATCTTACTCTATTTCTTTGACAATGTCAACACATTTTCAAAAAAATAATTGGTGGAGCCTAGCGGGATCGAACCGCTGACCTCCTGCGTGCAAAGCAGGCGCTCTCCCAGCTGAGCTAAGGCCCCATTATAAAAGATGAAACAATCGGGAAGACAGGATTCGAACCTGCGACCCCTTGGTCCCAAACCAAGTGCTCTACCAAGCTGAGCTACTTCCCGTTTAATAAAGTGCGCCCAAGAGGAGTCGAACCTCTAACCGCTTGATTCGTAGTCAAGTACTCTATCCAGTTGAGCTATGGGCGCATATGAAAATAATGCCGAGGACCGGAATCGAACCGGTACGGATATCACTATCCGCAGGATTTTAAGTCCTGTGCGTCTGCCAGTTCCGCCACCCCGGCATATTGGAACTTTTGAAAACAAGCGGAAGACGGGGTTCGAACCCGCGACCCCCACCTTGGCAAGGTGATGTTCTACCACTGAACTACTTCCGCATATTTATAAGTGCGGGTGAAGGGACTTGAACCCCCACGCCTCGCGGCGCCAGATCCTAAATCTGGTGCGTCTGCCAATTCCGCCACACCCGCAAAAGTGAGCCGTGCTGGGTTCGAACCAGCGACCCTCTGATTAAAAGTCAGATGCTCTACCAACTGAGCTAACGGCTCTCTACAATAAAAATATGTATTATTATAAAGATAATATTAATGGTGCCGGCTGCAAGAGTCGAACTCGCGACCTACTGATTACAAATCAGTTGCTCTACCAACTGAGCTAAGCCGGCATAAAAAATGGAGGTTAACGGGATCGAACCGCTGACCCTCTGCTTGTAAGGCAGATGCTCTCCCAGCTGAGCTAAACCTCCAGAAATAATATTGCCCGGCAGCGACCTACTCTCGCAGGGGGAAGCCCCCAACTACCATTGGCGCAGAGAAGCTTAACTACCGTGTTCGGGATGGGAACGGGTGTGACCTTCTCGCCATAACTACCAGACAATATGAAGTTGTTGAAAGATTGCTCTCTCAAAACTAGAGAAGAAAGGGTTCAGTTAGGTAACTTCGTTTCATTTTTTGGTTAAGTCCTCGATCGATTAGTATTTGTCCGCTCCATGTATCGCTACACTTCCACTCCAAACCTATCTACCTGATCATCTTTCAGGGATCTTACTTTCCGAAGAAATGGGAAATCTCATCTTGAGGGGGGCTTCACGCTTAGATGCTTTCAGCGTTTATCCCTGCCACACATAGCTACCCAGCGATGCTCCTGGCGGAACAACTGGTACACCAGCGGTGTGTCCATCCCGGTCCTCTCGTACTAAGGACAGCTCCTCTCAAATTTCCTGCGCCCGCGACGGATAGGGACCGAACTGTCTCACGACGTTCTGAACCCAGCTCGCGTGCCGCTTTAATGGGCGAACAGCCCAACCCTTGGGACCGACTACAGCCCCAGGATGCGACGAGCCGACATCGAGGTGCCAAACCTCCCCGTCGATGTGGACTCTTGGGGGAGATAAGCCTGTTATCCCCGGGGTAGCTTTTATCCGTTGAGCGATGGCCCTTCCATGCGGAACCACCGGATCACTAAGCCCGACTTTCGTCCCTGCTCGACTTGTCAGTCTCGCAGTCAAGCTCCCTTGTGCCTTTACACTCTGCGAATGATTTCCATCCATTCTGAGGGAACCTTTGGGCGCCTCCGTTACTCTTTAGGAGGCGACCGCCCCAGTCAAACTGCCCACCTGACACTGTCTCCCCACGCGCTTAGCGTGGCGGGTTAGAATGGTCATACAGCCAGGGTAGTATCCCACCATTGCCTCCTCGTATGCTAGCGCACACGTCTCTTCGGCTCCTACCTATCCTGTACAAGCGGTACAAACATTCCATATCAGGTTGCAGTAAAGCTCCACGGGGTCTTTCCGTCCTGTCGCGGGTAACCTGCATCTTCACAGGTACTATAATTTCACCGAGTCTCTCGTTGAGACAGTGCCCAGATCGTTGCGCCTTTCGTGCGGGTCGGAACTTACCCGACAAGGAATTTCGCTACCTTAGGACCGTTATAGTTACGGCCGCCGTTTACTGGGGCTTCAATTCGTACCTTCGCCGAAGCTAAGCACTCCTCTTAACCTTCCAGCACCGGGCAGGCGTCAGCCCCTATACGTCACCTTACGGTTTTGCAGAGACCTGTGTTTTTGCTAAACAGTCGCCTGGGCCTATTCACTGCGGCTCTCTCGGGCTTGCACCCTAATAGAGCACCCCTTCTCCCGAAGTTACGGGGTCATTTTGCCGAGTTCCTTAACGAGAGTTCTCTCGCTCACCTTAGGATTCTCTCCTCATCTACCTGTGTCGGTTTGCGGTACGGGCAGTACTACTCTTCCTAGAGGCTTTTCTTGACAGCGTGAAATCAGGAACTTCCGTACTTAATTTCCTTCCCCATCACAGCTCATGCTTCGCAAGAAGCGGATTTGCCTACTTCTCACACTCACTGCTTGGACGCACATTTCCATTCGTGCGATTCCCTATCCTTCTGTGTCACCCCATCGGTTAAACAATTAGCACTGGTACAGGAATCTCTACCTGTTGTCCATCGCCTACGCCTATCGGCCTCGGCTTAGGTCCCGACTAACCCTGAGCGGACGAGCCTTCCTCAGGAAACCTTAGATATTCGGTGGAAGGGATTCTCACCCTTCTTTCGCTACTCATACCGGCATTCTCACTTCTAAGCGCTCCACCAGTCCTTCCGGTCTGACTTCACCGCCCTTAGAACGCTCTCCTACCACGAACCTCCGAAGAGGTTCATCCACAGTTTCGGTAATATGTTTAGCCCCGGTACATTTTCGGCGCGGGGTCACTCGACCAGTGAGCTATTACGCACTCTTTCAATGGTGGCTGCTTCTAAGCCAACATCCTGGTTGTCTAAGCAACCCCACATCCTTTTCCACTTAACATATATTTGGGGACCTTAACTGGTGGTCTGGGCTGTTTCCCTTTCGACTACGGATCTTATCACTCGCAGTCTGACTCCCGAGTATAAGTACATGGCATTCGGAGTTTATCTGAATTCGGTAACCCGAGAAGGGCCCCTAGTCCAAACAGTGCTCTACCTCCATGACTCTTTACCTCGAGGCTAGCCCTAAAGCTATTTCGGAGAGAACCAGCTATCTCCAAGTTCGATTGGAATTTCTCCGCTACCCACACCTCATCCCCGCACTTTTCAACGTGCGTGGGTTCGGACCTCCAGTAAGTATTACCTTACCTTCATCCTGGACATGGGTAGATCACCTGGTTTCGGGTCTACGACCTGTTACTTATGCGCCCTATTCAGACTCGCTTTCGCTACGGCTCCGCTTTTTCCGCTTAACCTTGCAACAAATCGTAACTCGCCGGTTCATTCTACAAAAGGCACGCTATCACCCATTAACGGGCTCTAACTACTTGTAGGCACACGGTTTCAGGAACTGTTTCACTCCCCTTCCGGGGTGCTTTTCACCTTTCCCTCACGGTACTGGTTCACTATCGGTCACTAGGGAGTATTTAGCCTTGGGAGATGGTCCTCCCGGATTCCGACGGAATTTCACGTGTTCCGCCGTACTCAGGATCCACTCTGGAGGGAAAGCCATTTCAACTACCGGGCTGTTACCGTCTTTGGCGGGCCTTTCCAGACCGCTTCATTTATAACTTTCTTTTGTAACTCCGTATAGAGTGTCCTACAACCCCAAGAAGCAAGCTTCTTGGTTTGGGCTCTTTCCGTTTCGCTCGCCGCTACTCAGGAAATCGATTTTTCTTTCTCTTCCTCCAGGTACTTAGATGTTTCAGTTCCCTGGGTCTGCCTTCCTCACGCTATGTATTCACGTAAGGATACTATCCGACTAAAGATAGTGGGTTCCCCCATTCGGAAATCTCTGGATCAACGCTTACGTACAGCTCCCCAAAGCATATCGGTGTTAGTCCCGTCCTTCTTCGGCTCCTAGTGCCAAGGCATCCACCGTGCGCCCTTTCTAACTTAACCAATTTACTTCTACGAAGTAAAGGTTGTTTTTCTGATGTTCCGTATCAGCGATGATACTTCTTATCAGATGAAAGATTCACTTTCAGATGATTCTCGGTTACTTGTGTCATAAATAATAAATTATCTATGCTAACTTTACTAACTTTCTTATCTAGTTTTCAAAGAACAAACATACTTGAGAAGTACTAACCTCTCAAAACTGAACAAATAGAGAAGAACGAAAACTCACAGGTTTCCTTTTCCTTAGAAAGGAGGTGATCCAGCCGCACCTTCCGATACGGCTACCTTGTTACGACTTCACCCCAATTATCTGTCCCACCTTCGGCGGCTGGCTCCATAAAGGTTACCCTACCGACTTCGGGTGTTACAAACTCTCGTGGTGTGACGGGCGGTGTGTACAAGGCCCGGGAACGTATTCACCGTGGCATGCTGATCCACGATTACTAGCGATTCCGGCTTCATGTAGGCGAGTTGCAGCCTACAATCCGAACTGAGAATGGTTTTATGGGATTGGCTCCACCTCGCGGCTTCGCGACCCTTTGTACCATCCATTGTAGCACGTGTGTAGCCCAGGTCATAAGGGGCATGATGATTTGACGTCATCCCCACCTTCCTCCGGCTTGCACCGGCAGTCACTTTAGAGTGCCCAACTAAATGCTGGCAACTAAAATCAAGGGTTGCGCTCGTTGCGGGACTTAACCCAACATCTCACGACACGAGCTGACGACAACCATGCACCACCTGTCACTTTGTCCCCGAAGGGAAAGCTCTGTCTCCAGAGTGGTCAAAGGATGTCAAGACCTGGTAAGGTTCTTCGCGTTGCTTCGAATTAAACCACATGCTCCACCGCTTGTGCGGGCCCCCGTCAATTCCTTTGAGTTTCAACCTTGCGGTCGTACTCCCCAGGCGGAGTGCTTAATGCGTTAGCTGCAGCACTAAGGGGCGGAAACCCCCTAACACTTAGCACTCATCGTTTACGGCGTGGACTACCAGGGTATCTAATCCTGTTTGCTCCCCACGCTTTCGCGCCTCAGCGTCAGTTACAGACCAGAGAGTCGCCTTCGCCACTGGTGTTCCTCCACATATCTACGCATTTCACCGCTACACGTGGAATTCCACTCTCCTCTTCTGCACTCCAGTCTTCCAGTTTCCAATGACCCTCCCCGGTTAAGCCGGGGGCTTTCACATCAGACTTAAAAGACCGCCTGCGCGCGCTTTACGCCCAATAAATCCGGACAACGCTTGCCACCTACGTATTACCGCGGCTGCTGGCACGTAGTTAGCCGTGGCTTTCTGGTTAGATACCGTCAAGGGACAAGCAGTTACTCTTATCCTTGTTCTTCTCTAACAACAGTACTTTACGATCCGAAAACCTTCTTCATACACGCGGCGTTGCTCCGTCAGACTTTCGTCCATTGCGGAAGATTCCCTACTGCTGCCTCCCGTAGGAGTCTGGGCCGTGTCTCAGTCCCAGTGTGGCCGATCACCCTCTCAGGTCGGCTATGCATCGTTGCCTTGGTAGGCCATTACCCTACCAACTAGCTAATGCACCGCGGGCCCATCTGTAAGCGATAGCCGAAACCATCTTTCAAGAGCGTGGCATGCGCCACACTCTATCATTCGGTATTAGCCCCGGTTTCCCGGAGTTATCCCCAACTTACAGGCAGGTTGCCCACGTGTTACTCACCCGTCCGCCACTAACTTTGGAAGAGCAAGCTCTTCCTCCGTTCGTTCGACTTGCATGTATTAGGCACGCCGCCAGCGTTCGTCCTGAGCCAGGATCAAACTCTCTTTAAAATATAAATTGAATTTGAATACTTATTCAACACCGTGAATAAGATTCCTTGCGTCAAATTGACTTCGCTAGCAATTAAATTACTAGTTTGTTTTTGTTGAAAACAGCTTTCTGTTTTCTGCCCTGCGATTACCAGTGAGACTTTACGTCTCATTGCTTTTCGTCTTCTTCTTTGTTCAGTTTTCAAAGGTCACTTTTTCTTCGTTGCCGTGTTTAGCAGCAACTCTTATATCTTACTCTATCCAGTAGTTAAAGTCAAGAAGTTTTTTCAAAAAAATTTAATTTCCTGAAGAACATTTTGTCTTTGTTTAACTGGAACGTTTATAAATATATCATGTTTTTATAGGTATTGCAAGCATATTTTAAGAAAAAGTTTCTCTTTGGCAAATTTGTTTTTTTCTAAAAAAATAGCAAAATCCAGAACTGGTAAAATCAGCTCTGGATTCGTTGTTAATCGCGATGTTTCATTGTTGGGAATAATAATATATCCCGGATAGATGGAGCGTCTGTTAATAGCATTACTAGGCGATCTATACCTATACCTAGTCCACCTGTTGGCGGTAGACCATATTCTAATGCTTCAAGGAAATCTGCATCCATTCCGTGAGCCTCATCATTTCCTTGTTCGCGTTCTTTCATTTGTGCTTCAAAACGTTCTCTTTGATCAATTGGATCATTTAATTCTGAGAACGCATTAGCATGTTCACGACCAACGATGAATAATTCAAAACGATCAGTGAAACGCTCGTCTTCTTTGTTTTTCTTAGCTAAAGGAGAAATTTCCACTGGATGACCATATACAAATGTTGGTTGAATTAGTTTCTCTTCTACGTATGTTTCAAAAAATTCATTAAGAATATGGCCATACGTCATGTGTTCTGTTACTGCTACATCATGTTTTTTAGCTAGTTCGTGTGCTTCTTCATCAGATGTTACATTCCAGAAATCTACGCCTACATATTCTTTTACTGCGTCTGCCATGTGGATACGACGCCAATTTGGAGTCAGATCTACATCGTATTCGCCGTATGTTATTTTTGTTGTTCCATTTACTTGTTCACATACTGTTGATACTAAGCCTTCCACTAAGTCCATAACATCTTCATAATCTTCATAAGCAGCGTATGATTCTAGCATAGTGAATTCAGGGTTATGGCGTGTGGAGGTTCCTTCATTTCGGAAAACACGGCCGATTTCATAGACTTTATCCATCCCGCCGACGATTAGGCGTTTCAGATGTAGTTCTAATGCGATTCGTAAGTATAATTCCATATCAAGAGCATTATGATGTGTAATAAATGGTTTTGCAGCAGCTCCTCCAGCAATGGTATGGAGTACTGGTGTTTCTACTTCTAAGAAACCTTGATTATCCATGTAATCACGAGTGTATTTCAAAATTTTACTACGCATAACAAAACGGTTTTGACTTTCTTCATTTGTAATTAAATCTAAATAACGTTGACGATAGCGTTGTTCTACGTCTTTTAAACCGTGATATTTATCAGGAAGTGGGCGTAATGATTTAGAAAGCAAAGTGAACTCTGTTGCTTTTACGGATAACTCCCCTGTGTTAGTGCGGAAAATAGTTCCTTTTATACCAATAATGTCTCCTAAATCAGCTAATTTAAAAATCGCATAGGCATCTTCGCCAATAGCATCTTTACGAATGTAGATTTGTAATTGATGGAAACGGTCTTGAATATGCGTGAAACCTACTTTACCTTTGACACGCTTCGTCATGATTCGTCCTGCTACAGAAACTTCAATCGCAGCTTCTTCAAGGTCTTCTTTTGATTTATCAGCAAATTTTGTTTCAATTTCTTCCGGGCTGATGGAACGGATGAATTTCTCACCAAAAGGATCTATGCCTTCTTCGCGCAATGTGTCCACTTTTTCTCGACGGACGATGAGTTGGTCATTTAGTTCTTCATGATTCTCGTTACTCATATAGGTACACTCCTATTCTATTCATTTCTACAGATGTTTCCATTATACGCTTTTTTGGTCTTGTTTTTCTAGTATAAATTTAAAAATTGCCCCGAAATCTCGAGGCAACAATGATTAATCTTGTTTTGCTAATGCTTTTTCTTCGTATTGAAGAACAAATTCATTTAAAATTGCTTCCATTTCTGATTGTTTTGTTGCTTGGTTAGCAGCTACTTTTGCACGGGTACTACCGCGAGCTCCTTTTAAATAGTATGCTGCGTGTTGTCTAAATTCGCGTACAGCAATGTTTTCGCCTTTTAATTCGACTAAACGGTTTAAGTGAAGCATAGCTGTTTCCATTTTTTCGCGTGGTTCTGGTTCTGGTAGGAGTTCTCCTGTTTCCAAGAATTTCACGGTTCTGTAAATCATCCACGGGTTTCCTAGAGCAGCACGGCCAATCATTACGCCATCAGCTCCTGTATGTTCTAGGATTCGTTTGGCATCTTCAGGTGTTCTTACGTCACCATTTGCCATGAACGGGATTTTTAGCTCGCGTTTAACATCTCTAAGCACATCCCAGTTTGCACTACCTTCGTACATTTGGACACGAGTACGACCATGCATTGCAACAGCTGCAGCGCCTGCACGTTCAGCTGCGAGAGCATTTTCGATAGCAAAGACATGTTCTTCGTCCCAGCCAATACGCATTTTAACTGTTACAGGTTTATCAACAGCATCCACAACAGCAGCTACCATATCATAAACTTTATTTGGGTCAAGTAACCATTTTGCTCCAGCTTCACATTTGATAATTTTGTTTACAGGGCAGCCCATATTAATATCAATAATATCTGCTGTAGTGTTTTCAGCCACAAACTTCGCAGCTTCTACAAGCGTTTCTTTCTCGCCACCAAAAATTTGTAAGCTTAGTGGTTTTTCTTTTTCATCAATATATAGCATATCAAGTGTTTTAGCATTACGGTATGCGATTCCTTTGTCACTAATCATTTCACAGCAAACTAGGCCTGCTCCGAATTCTTTGACTGTTAGACGAAATGCGGAATTGGATATACCGGCCATTGGCGCCACAACTACTTGGTTTTTAATTTCTACGTTACCGATTTTAAACATTATTGGTAAACCCCTTCCTCTTAAATTGCGCTAGTGATATGTTATCATAATCAGTTTTTTCTGCAAGTGCCAATTTTACCAGTTCACTTGATTTTTTATTTTTCGAACGCCTTGTTCTTCTAAAATTGCTGGATTCTCTAAAAGATTGCTTTTTTCTGGTGAAATTTCTATTAAAGGTATCATTACAAAAGCGCGTTCTTTCATATAAGGATGTGGGATTTTTAGCTTTTCTGTATCGATTTTAACATCGTCGTATAATAGAATATCAATATCGATTAAGCGCGGCCCCCATTTGAATAATCGAACTCGCCCCAATTCAAGTTCGAGCGCAAGGCAAAAGTCTAGTAATTCATTTGGCGTAAAGTCCGTTTCGACTTCCGATGCGATATTTAAAAATGCTGCTTGATCTTCATAACCTACTGCATCTGTTTCATATACGCTAGAAACATTAGTAATTTTGATTTTTTCAGAATCAGCTAGGCCTCTTAGCGCATCATTTAGATTATCTAAACGCTCCCCTATGTTTGTACCAATCGACAAAAAAGCTTTAGCCATCCAAATCACTTCTCTTACGTTTAATTTCGACTGCAACAGAATCATAGTGGCCTGGAATTGGCGGATTTGGTTTAATAAGCTTGACCGTAATCTCTTCTAAAAGCGGATAGTCTGTTAAAACTTCCGATGCGATTTTTTCAGCAAGAGCTTCAATTAGTTTAAACGGCGTACCTTCTACTATTCCTTTCACGGTTTCATAGACGTCCGCATAACTTACAGTGTCATCTACACTATCTGATTGACCTGCTTTTTTTGTAGAAAGTCCAAGGATTAGAGATACTCTAAATGTTTGACCTAATTTTGTTTCTTCTTGTAAAACTCCATGATAACCATAAAACGCTAATTCATTTAAATAAATTTTATCCAATCAAAGCACCTCTTTATAATTTTGTAATATCTAATTTACCAGTAATTGCATCTGTCATCCGTACCATGCGAGCTATCGGAAGAACATCATGTACACGAGTAATTGTACATCCTTTCGCAAATCCGTAAACTGTTGTTGCGCCGGTTCCTTCCATTCTATCTAGAGGAGTAGTTCCAAGCACCAATCCAATAGTTGATTTTCGACTCGTTCCAAGTAAGACTTCATAGCCAAGTGCGACAATTTCATCAATACGGCGTAATACCTCTAAATTTTGAGCTGGTGTTTTAACGAATCCAAAGCCTGGATCTAAAATGATATGTTCATCTGGCACAGCTGCTGCTTTGGCAATTGCAACGCTCTCTAATAAATCGTTCTTCACATCTTCTAAGAAATCTTCATAGTGCGTATTTTCTCGGTTATGCATTAAACAAATTGGTATATCATACTTCGCTGCAACTTCAGCAATTTTCGGTTCTTTTTTCGCACCCCATTGATCATTTATCATATCAGCTCCAGCTAAAACGGCTTGTTCCGCTACTTCCGCTCGCCAAGTATCAACTGAAACCCATATATTTGGAAGGGTTTCTCTAACAGCTTTAATAACCGGAATAATTCGTGCAAGTTCTTCTTCTGGTGTAACTTCCGAAAAACCTGGTCGAGTAGAAATTCCACCAACGTCGATAATTTCCGCTCCATCTTTCGCCATTTGCACAGCTCGAGCTACAGCTTCTTCTACTTGCATATATTTTCCGCCGTCTGAAAAAGAGTCTGGCGTAACATTCAATATTCCCATGACCATACCTAGGTGATCCCTTTTCCACTTCTTCAAGCACCAACACCTCTTTCCGAGATTTATTATAGCAGAATTCAGTGATTTTAGCGCACAAAAAAACCGATGCGGAAAAGGGAGTAAACCGCATCGGTCAAAAAAAGGGAGTTTAGGGTTTTCATTCTAATAGGGGGGAGAAGAATGAAAATGTTTTGCTTGTTGTTAGCTTATGAATATATATTAACCAAGTTTTTGGTGGATACACTGTGATTTTTGTTAAAGTTTCATGAGATTTCTCGGTTTTTCTTTTCATTTTTTGCATTAAAAAACCAGTGTGGAAAAAGGGAGTAAACCACACTGGTCAAAAAGGGAGTTTAGGAATTTCATTCTAAAAAGGGGAAAGAATGAATTGTTTTGCTTGTTGTTAGCTTATGACTATATATTAACCAAGTTTTCGGTGGATACACTGTGATTTTTGTTAAAGTTTCATGAGATTTTCCGGTTTTTCTTTTCATTTTTTTGCATTAAAAAACCAGTGTGGAAAAAGGGAGTAAACCACACTGGCTAAAAAGGGAGTTTGGGATTTTCATTCTAAAAGGGGGAAGAATGAAAATGTTTTGTTGTTGTTAGCTTATGACTATATATTAACCAAGTTTTCGGTGGATACACTGTGATTTTTGTTAAAGTTTCATGAGATTTTCCGGTTTTTCTTTTCATTTTTTTGCATTAAAAAACCAGTGTGGAAAAAGGGAGTAAACCACACTGGCTAAAAAGGGAGTTTGGGATTTCCATTCTAAAAGGGGAAAGAATGCAAATGTTTTGTTGTTGTTAGCTTATAAATACATATTAACTAGAAAAAGAAAATTTACGCTGTGCATTTGATTAGAAAATAGTAAGAAATACATTTATTTCTTATCATAAAAAAAGAACCTAGAAAATCTAGGCTCTCTGGATTACTAATCTTCAAAATTATAAAGCGGTGTGCTTAAGTAGCGTTCGCCGTTACTTGCAACGATTGCGAGTACTTTTTTACCAGCACCAAGTTCTTTTGCAAGGTCTAGAGCGGCTTTAATAGTTGCTCCGGAAGAAATACCTACTAGGATACCTTCTTTTTTCGCTACTTCGCGTGCTGTTTCAAGCGCATCTTCACTTGAAACTTTCAAAATGCCATCATAAACTTTTGTATCTAATGTATCTGGTACAAAACCAGCTCCGATACCTTGGATTTTATGAGGCGATGGAGAACCACCGCTAAGTACTGGGGATTCTTCTGGTTCAAGAGCATAGATTTTAACATCTGGGTAGTTCTTTTTAAGTACGTGTCCTACACCAGTTACTGTTCCGCCTGTTCCTACTCCTGCGATGAAAGCATCTAAGCCATCTTTACCGAAAGCTTCAACGATTTCTGGTCCAGTTGTTTCTTCATGGACAGCTGGGTTTGCTGGATTGTGGAATTGTTGAGGAACGAAATAATTATTTTCTTTTGCAAGCTCTTCTGCTTTAGCAATTGCGCCTTTCATGCCATCTGGCCCTGGAGTTAACACTAATTTTGCACCATAAGCTTGAAGTAATTTACGACGTTCTATACTCATTGTTTCTGGCATTACGAAGATTGCTTGGTAACCTTTTGCTGCTGCTACCATTGCTAGTCCGATACCAGTGTTACCACTAGTTGGTTCGATAATTGTATCTCCTGGTTTTAATGCACCTGATTTTTCAGCGCTTTCGATCATCGCATTAGCAATACGATCTTTTACGCTACCACCCGGGTTTTGGAATTCTAATTTCACATATACGTCGGCGCTACCTGCTTCTGGCAAACGATTAAGTTTCACAATAGGTGTCTTTCCAATTAAATCAGTGATCGAATTTACAATTGTCATTTTTAAAGCACTCCTATCTTTTTTAGGTCTTTCATATAGTTTAATTAATTCCGACCTATTTTGTCAAGTTTAATCACTTTTAAAAAAAGAGCACCCAGTCAGGCGCTCTTTTTCATCATTTTGCTTCTTCGTATAGTTTTTCTAATTCTTCTTCTGAGAAATCGTAGGTGTTACGGCAAAAATGACATTCTGCTTCGGCGCCGTGATCTTCTTCTATCATCGAACGTATTTCTTCTTTTCCAAGTGAAATAATCGCACTGCCAAAACGTTCTTTGGAGCAATTACACTCAAAAGCTACAGGGATTTTTTCTAAAATTTGTAGTTTATCTTCGCCACCTGCGAGTTTAGCTAGAATAGTTTCTGGTGTTTCTCCGGCTTCAATCATTCTTGAAACTGTTGGTAATGTAGAGAGATTTTTTTCAATTTCATCAATGATTTCGTCTGTTGCACCTGGAAGAAGTTGCAGCATGAAACCGCCTGCTGCTTCGATTGTATCATCTGGATTAACAAGAACTCCAACACCCACTGATGAATTGATTTGTTCAGATGTTGCTAAATAGTAAGTAAAGTCTTCGCCAATTTCACCTGAAACGATCGGTGTTTGACCAGTGAAATTTTCTCCAAAGCCTAAATCTTTTACTACTGAAAGCATACCAGACGTTCCTACACCGCGGCGGACGTCTAGTTTTCCAGCTTCATTTAGTTCGCTGAAGTGGACGTGTGGATTTGTTACGTAACCTCTAATTTGACCTTGTGCGTTACTATCAGCTACGATTGGACCGATTGGGCCGTCGCCTTCGATTTTCACGGTTATTTTTTGGTCTTCTTTTTGCATTGCTCCAAGGAAAAGTGTTCCAGTCATCGTTCTACCAAGTGCGGCAGAGGAAACTGACCATGTATCATGTCTTCTTTGTGCTTCCTTGATTGTTTCTGTTGTTACTGCTGCATATACGCGCGCCATGCCATCGTAGGCTAACGCTTTAACTAAATAATCGCTCATTATATAAAACTCCTTTATTTTTCTGTGGTTGGCTTGTTTCTTCTATAGAGAAGTTCCAAACCTTTTAATGTTAAAAACGGATCTAAAATGTCTACTGCGGAAGATTTTTCTGTTATCATCCGAGCTAGCCCGCCAGTCGCTACTACAACCGGACTTGTATTAGATTGCTTTTTCATTTCTGCGATAATTCCTTCGCATTGACCGATGAAACCGTAAAAAATACCCGCTTGCATCGATGCCACGGTAGATTTACCAATAATTTGGCTTGATTCTGCAATGTCTACCCGCGGAAGTTTTGCAGCACGATTGTATAGGGCTTCGGTTGAAATCATAATACCGGGAGCAATTGCGCCTCCTTGGTAGACTCCAGCCTCGTCAATATAGCAAAAAGTGGTTGCAGTTCCAAAATCAACTACAATTACCGGAGTTCCGTACTCTTCTGAAGCAGCGACAGCATTTACGATTCGATCAGAACCAATTTCTCGAGGGTTATCGACTTTTAGGTTTAAGCCTGTTTTTATTCCTGGACCAACGATTAGCGGTCGAATATTGAAATAGCGTACACACATTGTTTCCATTGCGTGCATGATTGGTGGAACGACGGACGAAATAATAATTCCTTGAATATCAGAAGGCGTTAAATTTGCATACGAAAAAAAGTTCAAGACTGTCATTCCTAATTCATCGGAAGTACGATGACGATCAGTTGTCATCCGCCAATGTCTTAGAAGTTTCTGTTCTTTATAAACTCCGACAGTACAGTTAGTGTTTCCCACGTCTATTACAAGTATCATAAGTTTAAATACCGTCCTTTAGAAGATTTTTCTAACGTATCATAACATGTTTTACTTAAAAATCCGAATAATATAGCTTCAAAAAAGAGACTGGGAAAGCCCAGCCTCTTTGATCTTATTCGTCTTTTTTATCGTTTGGAGTTTGCTCAATGTTTGGAGCATCTTCCGAAGTTACTTCTTTTGGTTCATCTTGTGTTTCTTCGACTTTTTCTTCTTTCAAGTCTTCTTTTTCTTCTTCAAAAGATTTACCTGCTACTTCTTCGTCTTTTTCGGAAGGATATTCTGCTTCTACGTCAATCGTATCGATATCTGGAGGCATTACACCGTCATCAAATAGGGAACGAATTTGGCGAGCATCTAATGTTTCTACTTTTAGTAATGTTTCCGCGATAAGTTTATGTTGCTCTTGGTGTTCTGTAATGATTGTTTTAGCGCGGTCATAACAGTAGCGGATTAAGCTTTGAACTTCTGTATCAATTTCGTAGGCGATTTTATCGGAATATCCTTTGTCGCTACCGAAATCGCGGCCCATAAATACTTGACCGTTACCAGAAGTGAATTGAAGTGGTCCAATCTTGTCACTCATACCCCATTCAGTTACCATGCGGCGAGCGAGTTCAGTTGCACGTTCAAAGTCGTTACTTGCACCAGTTGTTACTTCACCAAAAGTAACTTCTTCGGCTACGCGTCCACCGAGTAAACCAGTAATACGGTCCATTAACTCAGCTTTCGTCATTAGGAAGCGATCTTCTTTTGGTAACATTACAGCATAACCACCAGCTTGTCCACGAGGAACGATGGTAACTTTATGCACAACTTCCGCTTCATCAAGTACCATTCCGACGATAACGTGACCACCTTCATGATATGCGACTGTGCGGCGTTCTTTTTCAGATATAACTCGATTTTTCTTAGCTGGTCCAGCAATTACGCGGTCACTAGCTTCATCGAGATCACTCATGTCTATTTCTTTCTTATCGGAACGAGCGGCAACAAGTGCAGCTTCATTCAGTAAGTTTTCTAAATCGGCACCAGAGAACCCTGGTGTACGTTGAGCGATTGCTTTTAAATCAACACTTTTAGCAAGTGGTTTGTTACGAGCATGAACACGAAGTACTGCTTCACGGCCTTTTACGTCTGGACGATCAACCATAATTTGACGGTCAAAACGACCTGGACGAAGAAGTGCTGGGTCAAGTACGTCTGCACGGTTAGTTGCTGCAATAATGATGATACCTTCATTGCCGCCGAAACCATCCATTTCAACTAGTAATTGGTTTAGGGTTTGTTCACGTTCATCGTGACCGCCGCCCATTCCTGCTCCACGTTGACGACCAACTGCATCAATTTCATCAATGAAAATGATACATGGCGCATTTTTCTTCGCATTTTCGAATAAATCACGGACACGGCTTGCACCGACACCGACAAACATTTCTACAAAGTCTGAACCTGAGATTGAGAAGAATGGCACGCCTGCTTCACCGGCAACTGCACGAGCTAGCAAGGTTTTACCAGTACCCGGAGGTCCTACTAAAAGGACACCTTTTGGAATACGAGCGCCAAGTTCCGCAAATTTACGCGGATCTTTTAGGAATTCTACTACTTCAACAAGTTCTTGTTTTTCCTCGTCTGCTCCAGCTACATCTGTGAAGCGAACTTTCTTCTTGTCGTCGTTGTAAAGTTTGGCTTTACTTTTACCAAAGCTCATAACTTTACCGCCTCCACCACCTTGAGACTGGCTCATTAGGAAGAAGAAGAGGATGAAGATAATTACAAAAGGTACAATAGAAGTTAGGAATGTAACCCAACCGCTGTTTTGTTTGGCAGGTACTACTGTTGTTTTCACGTCTTCTTTATCAAGCGTTTTTTGCAAATCGCCAAGTGAAGTATCGCTATTTAAAGCGTATGTTGTGAAAGCAGTGCTGCTTGTTTTACTTTGGCCAAGACCGGTTTTTTTGTCGTCGGAGCTTTTATCGCTTGATTTAAATTCTCCTTCGATTGTATAAACACTGCGGTCTGGCTGTATTTCTACGGATTTAACTTTACCATCTTCTAATTTACTCACAAATTCTGAATAGCTAATATCTTTGGCTGCCTCTTTATTTGAATTAAATGAAGCAACAATCCCAATAATAACAAGGAATATTATGACATAAAATATCGCATTTCTAAAAAACCTGTTCATTCCTTACCTCCTCCCACGTAAGAGCTTGGATTCTTACTTTCTCTGGACTTTTACCCCTTTAAAAGTTGTTTTTTACTAATAGCAGATTTAGAAACAATGTTTTCTTCCCCTGATTATTAAAAACATATCCGTTTCGCTTTTTCTCTCACGAAGTTATTCTATTATTAATTTAGATTTTTTAATATTTATTGATACAATTTTCACCTTCGAAAACTAAGACTAATGATAGCATACCGAATCTAGATTGCCCACTATTTTGCATGTTTGGCAGCAATTTTTTTCTTTTTGTTTTCGAAAAAGGTATCTATTACATTTTAACAAAAAATAGTTCTGTTTGTTAATTATTTTCACTCGCTATAAATTTCTGGTTTTAAAATACCGATATATGGTAGATTACGGTAACGTTCAGCATAGTCTAGGCCATATCCAACTACAAATTCATTAGGTACAACAAACCCTACATAGTCAGCTTCAATTGCCACATTTCTTCCAGCTGGTTTATCAAGCAAAGTAACCAGTTTAACTGATTTTGCTTTGCGATATTTGATTAGGTCTACTAGGTAACTAAGTGTACGACCGCTATCAATAATATCTTCAATTATAAGTACATCGCGACCTTCTACTGAAGCATTCAGGTCTTTAATAATTTTCACTTCACCCGATGATACTGTACCATTTCCGTAACTGGAAACATCCATGAAGTCCATCTCTAAGTATGTGTCTATTCTTTTAAGTAAATCAGTCATAAAAGGGGTTGCGCCTTTTAACACGCCTACCACTAATGGGTTACGTCCTTCATATTCCGCTGTCAACTCACGACCAAGTTCACGAATTTTCTCTTGTAATTCGTCCTCCGATATCAGTACTTTCTGAATATCATTATGCATGCTCTCGTTTCCTCCTATATTTCGAGTGTACCTAATAATGTATTGCTTTTTGCTACGACTAAATTCTCGGTCATATGCAGACTTTTTCACGCCGGGCACCCAAAGGATTTTTCCAGTATAGTCTGTAATTACGGGTAAATTGTCGCGTTCTTGCCTTGGTATTTTGGCATCGATGAAAATATCTTTTAGTTTTTTACTACCTGCTTGTCCTTTCATCGTCATCCTGTCGCCGTTCACACGGTTTCGGACGATTAATGGAAGTGTGATGTCTTCTGCATCCAGTAGCATTCCATTTAGCCCATTTGTTTGAACAACAGAACTTTTTAACTTTAAACGGATGCTTGCTTTATTGTCTAATTCAATGCGGTCATTTAGTTCTAATTGATGATAAAACTCAGGAGGAGCATGTCTTTCTCCAAATTGAAAATGGAGTTCGTTGTATGATCTTATAACAGTGAGTTTTTTTGGTAAATCAATAGAGCTTGATGGATTTTCGCTTTGAATCATCTGGATAATCTGGTAGATGTGATTGACTGTAATAACACGGCCATCATCATTGTACAGATACATCAATAGTAAATGAATTGCGCGACGTTGTAAAGGATTCGCTTCATTTTTAAAGTCACTGAGTAAAAGTGTTGATTGTTTGCCGTTTTGAATGAGATTTTTCTTTAATAAATTGCTCGCTAACTCTTCTAAAAACTGAAAATCTTCGCTTGTTTCTTCGGAAAACCTTTTGAAGTGATCATAAACGGCGGGATTTTCTTTAGATAGAAAGGGCAGCAGCTGTGTACGATAACGATTTCTAGTGTATTCTTGGCTGGTATTTGATTCATCGATTTCATATGGCAAAGTGTGTTTGTTTGCGTATTCGATGATTTCGGCTTTTGTAATTGGTAAGAAAGGGCGAATGGCATAACCGCCTCTCACTTCACGTTTTGGTTGTATGCCTGACCAACCGATACTAGAACTACCACGAACTAACCTCATGAGAATTGTCTCGATTTGATCATCCGCGTGATGCGCCAGCACAAGTTTATTTATATTGTTCTCGGCCATTACTTTTTCAAAGAAGTCATATCTGACAATGCGGGCTGTTTCTTCAATGCCTTTTTGCAGCTTCTCCGCGCGTTTTTTTACATCTACTTCTTCTATAAAAAATGGAATATCCCGCTCTTCGCAAAAAGTCTGAACGGCGAGTTGCTCTTTTTCTGCATTTTCTCGTAAATGGTGATTTAGATGAGCAACAGCGATAGCTTCTTTTGGAACTAACTTAGCTGACCATAAAAAATGGAGCAACGCAAAAGAATCCGGCCCACCAGAAACTGCCACAAGCAATTTATCATCGGATCGGATTAAGTCATGTTTCTCGATATATTTATGTATTCGTTTTTTGGTGTCATCCATTCAAGAAACCCTTCCTTCGAAATTCGGCTCTCACATTTTATCAAAAAGTGCACCGTATTATGATCCAATACGGTGCATCCTTCTATACTTTACAATTAGTTTTTAGCGTTTTAGCCGCGTTTTGCTCCTCGGCCGCCACGTTTAGATTCTGTTTGGCGTTTGATAGTAGTAAGTCTTTCATCACTATCTTTCAAGAATTTAGACATTATATCTTCAAAGCTCTCGGCTGGTTTCACATAGTTTCCAGCAGGTTTTTTGCTGTATTTTGGCTTACGATCATAACTTTTTTCTGGGCGGTCCGGACGATCGACTGCTTTACGAATGGACAGACCAATCTTGCCATCATCACCAATATTCATTACTTTGACAGTAACTTCATCCCCTACAGTTAAGATGTCATTAATGTCTTTAACATAGTTATCTGCTACCTCACTAATATGGACTAAACCTGTTTTGCCACCTTCTAGCTCCACAAATGCTCCAAAATTAGTAATTCCAGTAACCTTCCCTTGTAACTTGTTGCCTACTTCGATCGACATAAAAAAATGCGTCCTCCTTAAAATATCACTCTATTGCTTAATTATAGCTATAATAAAAAGAGTGTCAATCAGTCAAACTCGCAAACTCCAAAAATACTCAACTATATTTTCCCTTTGATTTACCATGGAGAATGACGGCTCGGCTTTGACTTACTCTTTTTGTTTCGAATTTTCTTCGGGAATATTAAAAATAATTTCTCCATCTTTGGATAAATAATATTCACTTCTTGCTAATTTGGCTATGTACTCATCATCATGAAGTTTTTTGATTTGGTCATTTAGCGCTTCTTCTTCATCCTTCATTGCAACCATTTTCTTATCTACTTGCACTTGTTTTTCTTTTTTGTCTTTGAGGGCTAAAACTTGTTTGGTATACGTAATAGTTAGTAGTCCACCAACGACTGCAAAGATAATGGCCATAAAAGCAAGTCTACGGAACAGGGCAATGCGGCGACGATTACGAGTTTTTTTCATTGTTGCGGTATCTTTAATATAGCGGTTTTCTATTCTCGCTACTTTTGATTCGGCTTTTTTCATACATCGTCCCTCCCATGTTCTTATTTGCTCTTATCTGTGAAATTCGGTAGAGAAAAAAACGTTTCTTGCTTAAAATAATATCAATAAATCAGGCATTTGTCTATTGGAATCCGCTTTTTTTATGATATTTTTCTTGACTTTTTTGCAAAAAATTGTTTGTACTTTATTATACGCATTAAAAAATCGTTTGAAATCGGCTATTGTGCGCGATTTCAAACGATTTTTTATCTACTTTCGTCTGTGCGTTCTTCTTTTAAAATTGTATACATTTCTGTTGCTTGTTCTTTCTTTGCATTTTCTTCTAAGCGTTCAATTTTTGCTGTAACGATTTTTGGACCAAAGCGAATCACAAGTTCGTCACCAGATTTTACATTTGTTCCTGGTTTAGCTGTTACTCCATTGACAGCGATGCGTCCTTTTTCAGCTACTTCTTTTGCTACTGTTCGTCTTTTAATTAATCTTGAAACTTTTAAATATTTATCTAAGCGCATAGTTGTTGCCATTTTATTCACCTACTTTATATTATTATTTCCGTGCAACAAACTTACTAAGTGCGAGTAATTTGGAGCCAAACGGAAGGAAAACGAAATCTTTCGGGCCGAGCAATTTGTACCTCAGAGCAAAAACAAGAAAAACGCTTCCGCCAATAGCAGCACTTGTTATAGCTTGGAATGCACTTCCGAGTCTAGTACTTAACGGTGCGAACCATTCGAACAAACACGGAACTACTGCCATTAAAGCTAACGCAGCAACTAATCTTAAAATCATTGTTTTCTCTACAAATGGTACACGAATGGTCTGTTTTAACGAAACGTAACAGATGATTAGGACTATCAGTAGGCCAATACACGTTGAGATTGACGCGCCAATAGTTGCAAGTCGTGGTATTAGTATGCTGCCTGTAATCCATTTTACAATAAGACCGATTCCAACACCAACTGCGGGCACGATGATTTTTCCGAAGCCTTGTAAAATACTACTCAGCATTACAATTAATGAACTTAGGAAAACGGCGGGCATGAATAATTGTAAGACAAAGGTTCCATCTGGCGTTTGAAATAGCATTTGATTTAAAGGGCGCATAATAACGATTAATCCAACAGTTTCTGCTCCCGATAAAATCAAAGTAATTTTAACCGCTAATAAAATGGAGCGTTTGAGTTCTTTTTGTTGATTTTGAACCCTTGCCGCAGTAATCATTGGAACAAGCGCAAGAGCGAGCCCCGTTGATAACACAAGTCCTAATTGCAAAATTGGCTGCCCGCGGTCGTATATACCTTTGAGTGATTTAGCGATAAATTCCGGAATTCCCGAATCGCTCATTAACCGGTAAACTTGAAAAGAATCCACTAATTGAAATAAAATCAGCATGGAACTGACCACACAGATCGCTACACTTTGCCGTAAAAAAGCCCGGCCAATCCCCACTTTTTCTTCTTTATTTGCAAATACAGCAGGTTGTAATCCTCCTCCAAGCGCGACTTTTTTATTATAAAAGTGGCGCAAAATAAAGATTCCGGCAACCCCGCCAAAAAATGCACCGCTCATCGCCATCGAGCCTGCATCATATAGATTAAGTCCCAAATTGAGCGCAAGTCCTGCACCAATTAAAATAATAGCTACTCGAATTATTTGTTCGACTGTTTGAGAAATGGCGGTTGGTATCATGTCTCCCTCGCCTTGAAAAAATCCGCGCATGAACGCGAGTTGTGGCATAAGTAAAAACACAAAACTAATAACGCGAATCAACTCAGAAAGGGCTGGATCGCCCATCATGATTGCAATCAAACCTGCAAATATGAACAAGAAAGCAAAAATCACGATGCTTACAATTCGAAGCATCCGGGAGACAGCGCGCATAATTATTTGCTGTCTTCTTAAGTCGCCCTCTGCTTCTGCCAGCATTTTAGAAATAACAACCGGGAAGCCTCCAAGCGCAAGTGTCATCGCAATTCCATATATTGGATATACTTGTTGAAAAATATAAAATCCAACATCCCCCACCATATTTTGAAAAGGTACTCGGTAAACTGCACTAAGTAATTTAGAAATAAACGAGGCAGCGGTTAGCCAAGCCGCTCCTTTCATTAGTCCCTTCATGGAACGTTCTGACATCCCGCCACCTCCTTTCGTCTTAATAATGTACTACTTTTCGGTAGATACTTGTTCTTTCATAGCTCCACGAAGTTTTTCAGCTAAACTTTTCACTTGATATAGCCATTCTTTTAAAGGTTTATTTTGGACATTTATAGTGATTTTCAGCTGTGTTCCTTCCATGCCGACTCCAACCATACGACCAAATTCGCCAATAATTTGCATGACGATGTCTCCGCGAATTCCAGCTGTTCCGCTTTCTGAGAATAACATCGTAATTTTATTTTGTTCTTGTTTAACTGACTCAATTCCAACTTCAAGCGCATGTACTTTGAGCTCTGTCATCGTAAATAAATATTCAACTTCTTCTGGATACTCACCGAAACGGTCAATCATATCGCTTTGCAAGTCTTCTAGGTCGAGTAACGATTCAATATTTCGGAAACGTTTGTACATCTCAATTTTTTGGCGCCCGTCAGTAATATAATATTCCGGAATGTAGGCATCTGCTTGAATGTCGATTTCGACTGGAACGATTTGTTTTTGTTCTTCTTTCGGTTTTTTCGCTTCAATTGCTTCTTTTAGCATTTGCGAGTATAGATCGAAGCCGACCGAATCAATAAAGCCGTGTTGTTGCGCTCCAAGGATATTTCCAGCCCCACGAATGGATAAGTCGCGCATTGCAATCTTAAATCCAGAGCCTAACTCGGTAAACTCTTTAATGGCTGATAAGCGTTTTTCAGCTTCCTCACGCAAAATTTTATCTTTTTGATACATAAAGTAAGCATATGCGATTCTGTTCCAGCGTCCTACCCGTCCGCGCAATTGGTACAGTTGTGATAGTCCCATACGGTCAGCATCTTGCACGAAAAGCGTATTAACGTTCGGAATATCTACTCCGGTTTCAATAATAGTTGTCGTAACAAGTACATCGAATTCTCCTTCAAGGAAACTTAAAATAACCGATTCTAATTCCGATTCACCCATTTGACCATGAGCCGTTGCAACGCGTGCATCCGGAACCATTGCAGAAATTTCATCAGCTTTTTGTGTAATTGATTCAACACGGTTGTAAAGATAATAAACTTGTCCATCCCGCGCCAACTCACGTTCAATTGCCTCGCGAACTAAAACGTTATTTTGCTCTGCTACGTATGTTTGAACTGGAAAACGGTTCGCTGGAGGCGTTTCGATAACAGATAAGTCACGAACGCCGAGCATAGACATGTGAAGTGTTCTTGGAATTGGTGTTGCAGTAAGAGTTAGCACATCTATTTTTGAACGCATTTGTTTAATTTTTTCTTTGTGAGTTACGCCAAATCGTTGTTCTTCGTCGACTACAAGCAAGCCTAAATCTTGATACTCAACGTCTTTTGATAATAGGCGGTGCGTTCCGACCACAATATCAACTGTGCCATTTTTCATTCCTTTTAACGTCTCTGTTTGTTGTTTTTTTGTACGGAAACGGCTTAAAAGTCCGATTTCGATTGGGAAACCTTGGAACCGTTCTTTCATTGTTTCATAATGTTGTTGCGCCAAAATAGTCGTTGGGACTAAGAACGCAACTTGCTTGCCATCCATAATTGCTTTGAAAGCAGCTCTTAAAGCCACTTCGGTTTTCCCGTAACCAACATCTCCAACCAAAAGTCGATCCATCGGGCGCGGGCGTTCCATGTCTTTTTTAATTTCTGAAATTGAGCGCAATTGGTCGTCGGTTTCTTGGTACGGAAAGGCTTCTTCAAATTCGCGCTGCATTTCGTCATCCGCACTAAACGCATAACCTTTTTCAGCTTCTCGTTCGGCATATAGTTTGATTAAATCATCGGCAATATCTTGGACAGAAGCTTGTACTTTTTTCTTCACACGCTTCCATTCAGCGCCGCCTAGTTTGTTGAGTCTAGGTGATTTCCCTTCTGCACCAACATATTTTTGAACTAAATCAAGTTGATCCACTGGAATGAAAAGTTTATCCTCACCTTGGTAAACAAGTAGCAAATAATCTTTGTGCACGCCGTTAATATCTAGTGTTTCCATCCCCACATAACGGGCGATACCATGATTAACGTGAACCACATAGTCGCCAACTTTTAATTCAGAATAACTTTGTATTCGTTCTGCATTAGAAAGTTTTTGGCGTTTTTTCACCTTTTTGATTTTTTTATTAAAAAGTTCAGTTTCACTAATAATGGCTACTTTTGCAAGCGGAAGTTCAAAACCGTTTTGGAACGTTCCGATGACAAATTGAACCATACCATATTTCGGTACATCCGATTCTTTTTTCAAAATCGTGCTTTCCATATCGTAATCAGCTAAAGTTTGCTGCATTTTTTCAGCGCGTTCTAAGTTTGGCGCTAAGATAACTACGGCATAATTATTTTTGTGCCAACTTTCTATTTCTGTTTTTAAAACATTCATTTGACCGTGAAATTGCTGCATTTGTTTATAAACGATATTGGTCGTTTTTGACACGCGCATACTTGCCATTTGTTTTTGGAAAAGCGTTAAGTATATTTTGGGCGAATGGTTTTCATCTAATAATTTTTTGAATGAATGGCTTACTTGAACGTCGCGAACTGTTTCCATACGACTTAATGTTTCAGTCTGCCACTCAGCTTCTTCCCGCTCCAAACTTTCTTCGGTTTCTAAAATCCGCGCAAATTCATCGAGTAATATAGCAGTGTTTTTTGGCAAATAATCAAAAAGTGAAGCTGGATCTGGATAAGCTAAACCAATATATTTAAAGAACATGTCTGGTTTTACGCCAGAACGCAGCTTTTCTAAATCTTCTTCTAAATTTTCAACGAGCGCTTGTTTATCTTCGTTTTCTTTTAGTTCATTTAACGTAAGCGTCATTTTCTTTTCTAAACGGGTAACAATGTCAGGATAATAGCTTTGACCTAAGATGATTTCTGTCGCGGGAAGCAAACGGAATTCTTCAACACGTGTTGTCGAACGCTGCGTCTCCACATCAAAGAAACGAAGAGAATCCACTTCGGTATCGAAAAGTTCTATTCTAATCGGAAATTCTTCTGTAATCGGATAAATATCAATGATGCCACCGCGAACACTGAATTCTCCTGGGGTGTTCACCATTCCACTCATCGTGTAACCCATAGTGACTAATTTTTGGCGCAATACATCTGGATCGATTTCTTCGCCTTCAACGATAGATATATTAAAATGTTTCCATAACGAGACAGGTGGAAGCATTTTTCTAAGTCCTGCAACTGGAACAATTACAATTCCTGGTTTGCCAGATAATAAGAAGTCGAGCGCCTCAACACGTTGACCACGCAATTCTGGACTAGAAATACTTAACTCTGAAGAAATTAATTCATCTGCTGGATATAAAAACAATCTATCCACATCTATTAAAGAAAGTAAATCGTCGTATAATTTTTGCGCATGGTACAAATTATGCGTTACAAACACAACTGGCCGCTTAGATGCGCCTTCCACGACACTCGCAAAAAGTGCGCGCGAAGAACCTGTCAGCCCTGTGACAAGTTGTGATTTTTCTTTTTCATCAAGCGCGTTTAAGACCGCGCGAATATCTTTTTGTTCATATATTAATTGTTGTAATCCTTTCAAGGGAAAACAGCTCCTTTTTTGTCAGAAAATTCATTCTATGCAATGCAAGATTAAATCACACGCTAGAAGAAAGACCGAAATACGTGGCAAAAGCATTGCCACGCCTCTCGGATAGTCTATTTTTTTAATTATACTTATTCATTACTTCAATAAATGGTGTTTGCGCAAAATCTTCAATAGCATCTGCGCTTTTTTGAATTGCTGCGATAATATCAGGTTGTTCCGCTTTTGGAAAATCTCCTAATACATAATGGATGACTTCCCCTTTTAAAGGACGACTGACACCCACACGGATACGATTAAACTCTTGCGTCTTGAGGTGTTGAATAATTGATTTCATCCCATTATGACCACCTGCGCTACCTTTTTGGCGCAATCTAATTTTCCCAACTGGTAAATCTAAGTCATCATATACAATTAGAACGTCTTCTATCTGGATATTGTAGTAATCCATTAGCGGACGAATGCACTCACCAGAAGCGTTCATGAAAGTCAGTGGTTTAACTAGAATCATTTTCTCGCCGCCCACATTAATTTCACTTACCATACCGTTAAATTTTGATTTTTTCCAAGGGGTTTGATGGCGAAAACTCAGCTCATCTACTACCATAAAACCGACATTATGCCGGGTACGTTCATATTTTTTGCCCGGATTTCCGAGTCCTGCGATTAATTTCATAAAAGCTTCTCCTTACATGAACTAAACCACTTCACGAATGAACTGGTTTTTGTTTCGATGTTTTTTTGATTATAACACGGATTTCCATTGGTTGAAAGTTTTCCAACTAAGCCTTGTATTCCGCAATTTTATTTTCAATTATTTGCCAAGCTTTTTCGTTTTCTGCTTGAAAGTTTTCTGTTTTCCAATTTTCAGGAGTTTCACCCACGAATTTTTCAAAGCCAAATTTTTGATAAAGATAAATAGCTTGGTAACTTCCTGTCTGCGTTGTTAGATAGAGGAAATCACTTTTGTTTAAGCCGAGAATTTTAGATAACAAGGCTTTGGCGATACCTTTACCGCCGTGCGAGTCGAGTACAGCGACCCAATGAATGCGGCTTGCCATCTCGCCAAATGTATTTCCATCCCAAAGCATTGCGGTCCCGATAATTTCGCCGTCTGGGGCTTCTACAAAGACGCAGCGCTTGGCTAATTTTTCTTTTTCATTTCCAAATTCTGTATTAAAACGCATCCGAATACTTTCCATCGATGGAACTTGGCCAGTTTCTAGTTGCAATCTGCACCAATCTTCCTCCAGCCCATCTCTATAAAAACGAAACGAATAACCTTCTGGCAAACTGAACTCAGGATATTTGGTAGCACTATGATTTACCATTGCAACAGAAATATGTGGTACTGATTTATCAAGCATGAAACCGCCTCCTTCATACAGCTATTATAACAAAAAAAATGGAAGATATCGCAAACAAATGCGAATCTTCCATCCTTATTTATAAAAAATTATTCTACTGGTTCTTCATCATTACCATGTACAGCTTCTGGTTCTGGTGCTTCCGTAGTCGTTGGTTCTTCTTCAGCACGTGGAGCAGAAACGGTAACAACTGTTTCTTCTTCCTCTGCTTGCACGACATAATCTTTGTTTTCAGGAAGGTCGTTTGTAGTTAAAACATCACCGATTTCTAATGAAGAAATGTCTAATTCAATTGTTTCTGGTAATTTTTCTGGTGTTGCTGAAACTTTTACATCATGGATAATTTGTTGAAGTACACCGCCAGCTTTAACGCCTGGAGCATCACCAACTAATACCACGCGAACATCAGTCTCAACTTCTTCATTCATATCAACAGCTAGTAAATCAACGTGCACTAATACGTCTTTTAACGGATCCACTTGATATTCATGTAATAAAACGTTTAATTTCTTGCCGTCTACAGTAACTGAAAATACGGCGTTTCGACCATTGTCACGAACTGCTTTGATTAATTCCAAAGAATCAACGGAAACTGGAACATTTTCCGATTTGTAACCATAAATAATTCCAGGCACTTTTCCTTCACTACGCAATCTCGTTACTTCTGAATGTTGCGTTGTTTCTCTTTTCTGGACCTCTAATGTTGTTGCCATAAAAAATCACTCCACTCATTCAATTTTGGTACATCTATATTATATCTACCCTTTAGAAAAATAGCAAAACAAAGCAAAAGCCTTATTTCTCTTTAAAAGGTTTATAATTCTCAATAAAAGGTAAACAGAAAATAGCGAACCGCTCCTAATGCAGACGCTTTCAAACTGTACTACAGCGTTTTCATAAATTTATTATAACAACTTTTTAAAATTTAGGACGTTCAATGCTTCACAAATGAAAAATACATGTTATACTGTACTAGTAAATAGATTTTTTATAGGAGGAATTCGAAATGAAAGATCATCAAAAAATTATTTTAGTTGGCGACGGAGCAGTTGGTTCTAGTTATGCATTTGCTTGTGTAAACTTAAGTATCGGACAAGAATTCGGCATTATTGACATAGATAAAGACAGAACAATCGGGGATGCGATGGATTTAAGCCACGCCGTTCCATTTTCCACACCGAAGAAAATCTACTCAGCAAATTATAGCGACTGCCATGATGCAGACTTAGTTGTTGTCACTGCTGGGACTGCACAAAAACCTGGTGAAACTCGTTTAGACCTAGTAAACCGCAATATCAAAATCATGAAAGGCATTGTGGATGAAGTTATGGCGAGCGGATTTGACGGTATCTTCTTAATCGCTTCTAACCCAGTAGACATCTTAACTTATGCTACATGGAAATTCTCAGGTCTTCCAAAAGAACGCGTTATCGGTTCTGGAACAAGCCTTGATACAGCACGTTTCCGTATGTCGATTGCCGATTACTTAAAAGTGGATGCTCGTAACGTCCATGGTTATATCCTCGGCGAACACGGCGACACAGAATTCCCAGCATGGAGCCACACAACAGTTGGTGGCCTTCCAATCACTGAATGGATTAACGAAGACGAACAAGGTGCAATGGATACTATTTTCGTAAGCGTTCGTGATGCAGCTTATGAAATTATCAATAAAAAAGGCGCTACATTCTACGGCGTTGCTGCGGCTCTTGCTCGTATTACAAAAGCGATCCTAAATAACGAAAATGCGATTTTACCACTTTCTGTTTATTTAGATGGCCACTATGGTATGAACGATATTTACATCGGCGCACCAGCAGTAGTTAACCGTCAAGGAGTTCGCCACATTGTTGAAATGAACTTAAACGATAAAGAAAAAGAACAAATGAAAAACTCCGCAGATACACTTAAAAAAGTTCTAGACGACGCAATGAAACAAATCGACTAATATTCTCAATTCCTAAAAGCATGCGATTTTGCATGCTTTTTTGTTATACTTAATTTATTCGAGAGGAGTGACGCGTATGATTACTTTTGACCAACTTGACACCGAGCTACAAGCCTTAGAAAACCCCAATACGATTAAAATTTTTCGTAATCACGGTTGTCCGGATTCATTAGATCTTTACGGACTAAAAATTGGAGACTTAAAGAAAATTATCCGCCGTGAAAAATTAACTAAAAACCATGAACTGGCCGTAGAGCTAATCGAATCAAATAACAGCGACTTAATTTATCTTGGTTTACTTGCGGTCAATCCAAACAAAGTAACTACCGAGCAAATCGAAAAATGGAATGTAGCTTTTCGCGAAACATGGTCACAACTCACCTTTGGACTAGCATCGATCGTAAGCAAACGTGATGATGCACTCCTTTTTGCAAAGAAGTGGATTGAGAGCGAGTATGATTTAACTAAATCCATGGGCTGGCAGATTTATAGCGAGCATATTAACAACTTGCCTGAAGCAGAGGCATTACTACAACGCGCGAAAGAAACATTACAATCCGAATCAAACAGAACTCGTTATTCGATGAACGGCTTTATTATCACTTGCGGAATTTGCAAAGACGATTTGCATGAAAAAGCAATTGAAGCCGCAAAATCAGTTGGAAAAGTTCACGTAAATCTAGGAAAAACTTCTTGTAAAGTTCCAGATGCAATTTCTTATATTGAAAAAGCGCGAAATCGGGTAAATTAAGCGGATATCCTTTGACTAGAAAAAGTACTAAGAGGTATGATAAAAGAAAACTGGAGGGATAACTCATGATTGTAACAACCTCACCAAATATTGAAGGCAAACAAATTATTGAGTATAAAAAAATTGTTTTTGGCGAAGTCATTACTGGTGTTAATTTTATGAAAGACATCGGAGCCGGACTTAGAAATTTCTTCGGGGGCCGTTCGCAAGGCTATGAAGATGAACTTATTAACGCTCGCGAGGAAGCAATTCGCGAAATGGAACAACGCGCGAAAGATATTGGTGCAAATGCCGTTATTGGTGTTGACATTGATTATGAAGTGCTCGGTGCAGATAATGGCATGTTAATGGTTACTGCTTCCGGTACTGCCGTTGTTATTGAAGCGCAAGATTATTAAGCAAAAAGAAGTATCCGACTGGTCGGATACTTCTTTTTTACTACTAGCTTATTTTTCGACTTCTTTAAAGCCTTGAGATTTCAACATTTTTTCAGATTCTTTCATACTAATACCTTTAGATACATCGCCAGTTGCTGCCATGCCCGGTAATTTCTTAAGGTCTTCAGAAGATATTTTCGTGTAATCTACTTCTAATGTTTCAATAGCTTTATCATCTTTATAATCAATGCTTTCTTTCAATCCTTCAATATTTTGGAATTTCTCACTTGTTTCTTTAAGCATTTTTTCTGCTTCTTCTTTTGTTTTAATGCCCATTGAAGTATATAACATTGTGTTTTCAGCAGTTTGTTTAGTAACTTTGTCCCCTTTATAAGTGTATGTTAATTTCGAATCTACACCATTTTGAGAAAGCGCAAAGGTCTTACTTTCTTCCTTATCCCCACACGCTACTAACATAACCGCCATAATCATTACAAATAATACTGTAGTTCCCTTTTTTAGCATTTTCATAGATGCTCCTCCTAATTAGTCTTTTGTACTATTATAAGGGTACCTAACAAACAGAGCCATTACAATAGACATTCTGTGAACTTTATCCTCCAAAATCCTTGCGAAAAACTTGTAAGAATCTTCTCGAAAAACAAGTTCAAAACCATTCTAGATACTGCTTTCCGCAACCATTTATCCCGAATTAAAGTTATCACATCTTCATCTAAAACAATGATAAAAATAGACTTTCTCGCCGTTTTCAAAAGGGAGATTTTATATAATGAGTATATTTTCTGTCTTCATAATTGGTTTAATTTAAAAAAGGATTTTTCTATGATAATCACAGAAAAATCCTTTTTAGTTTTAAATTTTATTCAAATAAAGAACTTACAGAAGCATTTTCATGAACGCGAACGATTGCTTCACCAAGAAGAGCTGCTACAGAAAGTTGCTCCATTTTATCGATCCATTTTTCTTCTGGAAGAGCGATGGAGTTTGTTACAACTAGTTTTTCGATTGGTGAATCTTCAATGCGTTTCATTGCTGGGCCAGAAAGAACTGGGTGCGAACAACATGCGTATACTTTTGTCGCGCCAGCTTCACGTAATGCTTTTGCAGCAAGCGTGATTGTTCCAGCTGTGTCGATAATGTCGTCAATGATAATACAAACTTTTCCTTCAACATTTCCAACGATGTTCATTACTTCAGCTACGTTTGGACGCGGACGACGCTTATCAATGATAGCAATCGGCGCTTTCAAACGGTCAGCCATTTTACGAGCACGTGTAACCCCGCCGTGGTCAGGTGAAACTACAACTAAATCATCACCTAAATGACGTTCGCTGAAATAGTCACTTAGAAGGCGAACTGCATTCAAATGGTCAATTGGAATATCAAAGAAACCTTGAATTTGCGGTGCATGCATATCAAGTGTAATCATTCTAGTTGCACCAGCAGTTTCGATTAAGTTTGCTACTAATTTCGCTGTGATTGGTTCACGACTTCTTGCTTTACGGTCTTGACGTGCATAACCATAGTAAGGCATAACAATATTAATTGTTGCTGCGGAAGCGCGTTTCAACGCATCAATCATGATCAAAAGTTCCATTAAATTCTGGTTTACAGGATTACTCGTTGATTGAATAACATATACATGACAACCACGGATACTTTCTTCAATGTTAATTTGGATTTCTCCATCACTAAAATGAGTAACGCTTGATTTCCCTAACTCAATACCTACTTCTTTCGCAATCTCTTCAGCTAGTTCACGATTAGAATTTAGCGAGAAAATCTTCAACTTTGGATCAAAATACTCGTTTGACATAATCAGCCTCCACTATTTTTTATTAAAATTTTAAACTTTCCAATAGGAAATTATTTACCGTGATTCAAATGTTTCGCGTAGCCAAGTTTGTTATCTTGTTTCGCGCGAGCAATACCTAACGCATCTTCAGGAACATCTTTTGTAATTGTGGAACCCGCTGCTATGAAAGCACGATCTCCCACTTTGACAGGTGCAATCAAATTCGAATTACATCCAACAAAGACATTATCACCAATGATGGTTTTTGCTTTATTTTTGCCATCGTAATTAACAGCAATACTTCCGCAACCAACATTGACGTTTTTACCAATTTCCGCATCTCCCATGTAAATGAAATGAGGTAATTTAGTTCCTTCACCGACAACTGCTTTTTTGGTTTCGACGTAATTTCCGATTTTCACATGATTATGAATATCAGATTCTGGTCTTAAGTGAGCGTATGGTCCGATTTGAACATCATCACCGACTTTACTTTCAAAAATCGAGGAATTTCTGACGTGCACGCGTTCACCGATTACACTACTTACGATTTCTGAACCGCTCGTTACCACGCAATCATCACCAATTACAGTCTTGCCACGAAGCATTACTCCTGGCTCAATAACTGTATCTTGACCTATTTTTACATCTATATCAATATACGTGTTTTCCGGATTAACAAGTGTTACTCCATTACGCATATGATTCTCATTGATTCGACGTTGCATTAATTTGGAAGCTTCAGCTAAAGCAATTCGATCATTTACTCCAAGTGACTCTTCGAAGGACTCCATTTTGTAAGCTGCAACAACTTCGTCCGCATCTTTTAAAATTTTAATAACATCTGGTAAGTAATATTCGCCTTGCACATTATCATTAGAGACATTTTCTAAAGCTTCAAAAAGAGCTTTATTATCAAAGCAATATGTGCCGGTGTTAATTTCTGAAATGCGTTGTTCTTTTTCTGTCGCATCTTTATGTTCAACGATTTTTTCGACAATACCAAGATCATCACGGATAATACGTCCGTATCCTGTAGGGTCTTCAATAACGGTTGTAAGAATAGTTGCTTTTGCTCTTTTTTCATGGTGATATTTTAATAAAGCTTCCATTGTGCTAGCTTCGATTAAAGGTGTATCTCCACAAACAACTAACGTCACACCATCTTTTCCTGCAAGTTCTGATTTCGCTTGAAGTACTGCATGCGCCGTTCCAAGTTGTTCATCTTGTTTCACGAATTCGCTCTTACCTGCTAAATGCTCTTGGACTTTCTCAGCACCATGACCTACAATTGTAACCACTTTATCAACATCAAGCGTCGAAATTTGGTCTACTACATGTTCGACCATTGGTTTTCCACAAACAGGATGTAATACTTTGTATAATTTTGATTTCATCCGTGTGCCTTGGCCAGCAGCAAGCACTACAGCATATCGTTTTGACATTATATAGAACCTCCAATATTCACTATTCATCCACTATGAATGATAACGTAAAATTTGCTTTTTTTCAAGAATGCGCCCAAATAAAAACCCCTACCTACGTTTTTTAGGTAAAGAGGAAATTTAAAGTTTTATTTGTTTGAAAATTCCGAAAGATACAGTGTGGTTATTTATTTGCTTACTAAAAGAGGATTTTACACTTGTGCTACAAAAATGTTTGCTTGAATACATCTGTTTTTGCAACATCACTTAAAATCTCCTCCCTGTTTTTACAATCTGCTTTTAATTATACCATAGCCAAAATAGAAGACCAAGGCTATTTATGATTTTTTTCATAGTTATTCTACACAAAAAGGGCTAGCACTAAGCTAGCCCTTGGAAATTTTTTTAATTATTCAGCAGAAACGGATTCAGATTCTTCTTCTGTTACCGCAGTTGCTTCTTCTTCACCAACGCGCTCATATTCAGCTAAAACAACTTCTTGAATTTTTGCACGAGTATCGGAATTAATTGGGTGAGCGATGTCACGGAATTCACCGTCAACACCACGTTTACTTGGCATAGCTACGAATAATCCGTTATTCCCATCAATAACGCGAATATCATGAACTACAAATTCCTCATCTAAAGTGATTGAAGCAATCGCTCTCATTCTTCCATCAGTTTCTACACGACGTAATCTCACATCTGTTACTTGCATTATTAGTCACTCCTTATCCCATTTGCCTCTCTCAAAAAGAATCTGCTTATCCCAGCTAAAATCTCAGGTAAGTATCCCCCAGCTGTTCCCAACAACGTTCTTCCTAACCGAGGATTTTTTAGTTTTCTTCTACAACACTTTCGTCTGCAGAACTTTCTTCGTTTACTGCTGGCTCGTCCGCTACTTCATAAGCAGCTAAAACGGCTTCTTGAATTTTTGCACGGGTGCCTGAGTTAATCGGATGAGCAATATCTCTAAACTCACCATCCGGCGTACGTTTACTAGGCATAGCTACGAATAAACCCTCGTTGCCATCGATGACACGAATATCGTGAATAACAAACTCACCATCAATCGTAATTGAAGAAATAGCTTTCATTCTCCCATCTGTCTCAACACGTCGTAATCTCACATCTGTAATCTCCATTATCTTCACCACCTTATTCTAGTTGCGCTGCTAGTAAACAATGCTCACATGCAACATAAGTACACACTCGAGAAAAATTCCCCCATAGAAAAAATCACTTTTATAAGCAAGCAATATTAACGTAAAATTCTTCCCTATGAACATAATAATAAAAAAAACTAAATTTGACAACTTTGTGAATTGTAAACCAAAAAAAATAGTTTTTCTTTGAAAATCATTGACATTTTCAGATTGTTTCTTCAAGTTTTTGT
The DNA here is from genome assembly GCF_946902005.1 of Listeria sp. Marseille-Q6474. Taxonomy (NCBI): domain Bacteria; kingdom Bacillati; phylum Bacillota; class Bacilli; order Caryophanales; family Listeriaceae; genus Listeria; species Listeria sp. Marseille-Q6474. The sequence continues at coordinate 1,492,771 of NZ_CAMPPS010000001.1, forward strand.
TTTGTATACAATTTTTATCACTAAAGTAACAAAAACGCCGAAACCATTGCTAGCACAGTATCAAGATGTAATCATCATACTATTTTATGGGCAAGAACGCTAGTAAAATGGTGTTAAAATTATGATTTCTCAAAAATAATTGTATACAATTTACGGAGAATTTATGATTTTTCTGAGATCATATATTTACAATTTTAGATGTCTCTATTCATCTCATCTGAATAAGTCAATAAATAGTGTATACCCTGAAAATCCTATTCTAATGCATGATTCAAGAACTTTTTTCTTTTTTCTAGTAAAAAAAAGAACTAAATCCCGATTTGAAAACGCTTAATTGTGACAAAAACATTAAATATAGATGACAAGACAACTTAAAGCACTAATTTTAGTTAAAAAAAGAAATCCGAAATACACAATTCCGGATTTCTTTTTTCGTTACTCTGATCTTAAAGCGTCGATTGGTCTTAATTTAGATGCTTTATTCGCAGGGGCGATACCAAATATTACGCCGATGCATAAGGAGAATACAAACGAGAAGATAATGGTTCCAGCTGTTATTCCTGACGATATGCCAGCAACCGAGCCGAATATCAATGCGCCTGAAACGCCGATAAGAATTCCAATAATCCCGCCGCAAACACTAATAACAATAGATTCTATTAGGAATTGTAGCAGAATTGCTCGTTTTTTAGCTCCTAACGCTTTTCTTATACCTATTTCTCTCGTTCTTTCACTAACAGAAACAAGCATAATATTCATAATTCCAATCCCACCTACTACAAGCGAAATGGCCGCAATTGCACCAAGCGCAGTAGTTAATGTAGTGCTGATTGTATTGAACGCGTTGAGAATTTCTTGTTGATTAATGACTTGATAAGATGGTCCCATTTGAGCAGAAGAAGCATTTTCTTCTTGTTCTTTTTCATTGCCAAACTTAATAGCGAGGCGAGATTCTAATGTATTTACTACAAAATCAACATCTTCAGCAGATTTTGTTTCTACGTAGATAGTACGGACATTTGTATCTTTTAGTAATCGTTGAGCCGAAGAAATCGGGATAAAGATTTGGTCGTCACTCGAGCCCATCATAGAAGCGCCTTTTTCTTTAAGAACGCCAACTACTTTGTAAGGCATACCATTCAATCTAATTGTTTCACCGATTGGATTACCAAAACCAAATAGATCACTGGCTACCGTAGAGCCTATTACAGCTACTTTCTGGCCATATTCCGTATCAATCGGTAGTAAGAAGCGCCCCTCCTTCATTTCTAAGCTACGAGCCGCTTTGTACTGGTCATTCGTCCCAATGACTTTATTGCTTGAACTTTTATAATCGTATGTTGCATTCACTTGACCAGATAGCTCTGGAGATACACTTTTTACGCCATCGATGTTTTGATATTTCATTACTTCATCATAAGTATACTTGTCATTTGGATTCACCGAACTATTAACTACTGTGATTAAATTGGAGCCTAAATCGCCCATTTGGTCGTCTACTTCTTTCGTCACACCATTACCTAGTGAAACCAACAGAATAACAGAGGCAACCCCAATAATAATACCCAACATCGTTAAAAATGATCTAAGTTTACTTGCTTTTAATTGTTTCCACGCCATTTTCATACTTTGGAGAACATTCATGCTTGTGTCGCCTCCTCGTGGAATAGCTTACCATCTTGAATACGAATACTTCTTGTTCCGTAAGAAGCGATGGTTGGATCATGGGTAATCATAACGATGGTGTTCCCTGCTCTGTTTAATTCCTGTAAGATACCCATTACTTCTTTACCTGTTTTTGAATCAAGAGCTCCTGTTGGCTCATCTGCTAAAAGGATTTGTGGGTTACCGGCAAGTGCGCGCGCAATAGCTACACGTTGTTGCTGCCCGCCTGATAGTTGAGTTGGTAAGTTTTTTCGTTTTTCTAGTAAACCAACTTTTTCTAAGCATTCGATTGCTGCTTTTTCGCGTGCTGAAACACTTAGCCCAGCATAAATTAAAGGTAATTCTACATTTTCAAAAGCAGATAATTTAGGGAGCAAGTTAAACTGCTGAAAAATGAAACCGATTTTCTTATTTCTAATTTCGGATAATTTGTTGTCACTTAATTTAAATACATCTACATTATCAAGGTGATAACTGCCTTCATCTGGAACATCCAAACAACCTATCATATTCATTAAAGTTGATTTACCGGATCCAGATGGACCAACGATGGATAAAAACTCACCTTTTTCAACGGTAAAAGTAACATCGTCTAATGCTTTAAACGTTTCTCCGCCTAGTGTATATGTTTTCGTTAAATTTTTCATGTCAATTAGCGGTTTTGGCATGTTTATCCCTCCTTCATACTATTTATCTAATACGTATATACAAAAAACTTAGCTAGGAGCACCTGGAACTGTGGAAGTTTCTTGTGTAGGAAGGATTACTTTTTGGTCTTTTTTAACGCCGTTAGTGATTTCGATATTATCTTCGTTGTGAAGACCAGTTTCTACAAATTTCTTCACTTTTTTCGTTTTGCCATTTTCTTGTTCTTCTGGAACTAGTACATAATATTTATCATCGCTGTCTTTTTGAACAGCTTCAATCGGTACGTAAAGTGCATCTTTTTTCTCTTTTACTAAAATTGAGGCATCAGCAGTCATACCGGCCTTCAAATCGTCTGTTTTATCAAGAGAAATAATCACAGAGAAGCTAGACACGCCATTTTGGACTTGACCTTGTTCTGCAATTTCTTTTACTTTTCCTGTGTATGTTTTGTCAGGAAGTGCTGTTACTGTGATTTTAACTTCTTGGTCTTTCTTGATGTTAGGAATATCCAGTTCATCCATTTGCGCTACTAGTTGAAGCTCATCATAATCTGGAACTTGTGTGTTTTGCGGCGAAATCGCACCTGTTCCTGTAGCGTTGATTTTCATATCCCCTTGTTTCACTTTGGCTGTAACTAATTTTTCTTGTGTTACGGAACCGCTATTTTTTGACAGCAAGAAAACCGCACCCGCGGCAACCACTGCGATAATTACGATAACAATTAACCATTTAACCCATTTTTTCATGAATGTTCTCCTCCTGCTTCTTATGAATAGAAGCCCTGTATTTTATGTAGCAATGATAGGTTTCATTCTACCACAAAAGTTAACTGAGTGAAGTACATCGCAAGTCTGATTTGTTTTTAGTATCACTTAAAGAAAATAAAAAACCCTAGAAAATTTTTCTAGGGTTTATCAATTAGTTATTAAAGTAATTTCCGTCAACTACTTCAATTTGTTTTTCTTTCATGTTGACGTTTTTAATTTTGACAAGTGAAACGTAATCATCGACTAAACGTTCCTCTGCATATTCAGATTCAACTAGAACGCCAATACCAACTAAATGCGCATTGAATTCTTCTAGTAAATTCTTCATCCCATTAATCGTACCGCCAGCTTTCATAAAGTCATCCACGATTACTACGTTGGATCCTTCTGCTAAGCTTCGTTTGGATAGTTCCATTTTTTCGATTCGTTTAGATGAGCCTGAAACATAGTTAATGCTCACTGTAGAGCCTTCAGTAACCTTACTATCTCGGCGCACGATAACGAAAGGTACACTCAAATGCTCAGCAACAGCTTGTGCAATAGGAATCCCTTTTGTTGCCACAGTCATAATTGCATCTATTTTTTGGTTGTTAAATTTGGTAGCTAAAATTTTACCAATTGCTTTAAGCGTCACTGGCTCCCCAAGTAGGTCTGAAAGGTACAAATACCCTCCTGGAAGTAGACGGTTAGGTTCCGCGATTCGGTTACACAACGTATGTACAAAATCAAGCACATCATCATTCCCCGCTATTGAAATATACTGCACTCCACCAGCAGCACCCGGAACAGTTTCAAGTGTCCCAATCCCTCTATCTTCAAATGTTTTCTTTATGATAACCAAATCTTCACTAATAGAAGACTTAGCTGAGCCATAACGTTCAGCAAACATCGTAAGCGGCACTAACTTTCGCGGATGCGATAATAGAAACTGCGTCATATCAATTAATCGTTCACTGCGACGAATCTTCATAATCTCTCTCCCTTTGATAAAATTCCGTATATTAAAAAGCTATTTCACGTATTTTGTCCGTATTTTCTCTATTATAAAACGTTTTCTATAAAATTGACAACTTTTATTCTTTTAAAGTATTAAAAAGCCTGTCAAATAAACATCCTTTGACAGGCCAATGCTTTTATAAATCACGGAAACTAATAATTTCTACTTCTTGTTGGCCTAAATATGCTTGTAATTCTCTTGAAGTTAGAATGGAAACTTCTTTGATGCGCGGCTCTACATAACTGGATATTTCTCGCAGCGTTTCATCGATATACGCTGGATGAGTCATCACTTCCACGACATCGTTTGTTCCGATATGCTCTTGTACTATTTTTTTAATTGTTTCAAAAGATACTCCATCTGCATAGAAAGATGTATCGAATAAATCTGGTGTTTTAATAGCGCCAAAATCAGAAACATCTGAATGACGTCTAATACTTACACCATATTTTTCTGCCAACTTATGCTGAACTGGATAAATTAACGGTTCGATGGAATGATGTGTATCAAAGTGCGAAATAGTGATTCCTGCACCCAAAATTTTCTCGATTTGCGCTGTTAATTCGCGCTCCACTTCTTCCATATCCACGTTAGCTAAACCAGACTCAAGCGCTGTATAATTTTTGCGAAAACGCCCGTTATCATCCGTTAAAGTTTCTAAACCTTGAAGTAACGGGTAACCGAATGTAAGGGTCAAATGAGCACCAATATCCAGTCCAGGATTTTCTTTCGCTACTTCTACAGCCAAATCAAAAGCTGGGCTGTTAGCAAGAAGTGTCGTTGATTTTACAACACCTCGTCTATACGATTCTAAAATACCATAAACTGCTCCTGGGCTAATTCCAAAGTCATCTGCATTAAAAATAATTTTCATTTGTCTGACCCCTCTCATCCATTAATTAATCGTATCGTTTTCGCTTTCACTCCACGGTCTAACCATATAAACTTCCTCACAAAAGCCACGCAAGCCATTATAGACACGTTTCGCTCTTGAATACTGTTTGATGAGCGCAAACACTGTCGGGCCGCTACCACTCATTAGAGCCGCCTCAGCACCAAATGCTAACATCCGGTCCTTAATTCGCTTAACTTGTGGATTTTTTTCTAGCGTTACAGACTCTAATACGTTTCCTGTTGAAGCAAAAATTCCGTCTAAATCACCATTTTTGATAGATTCAATCATTTTTTCTGTGTTAGGGTGTTCTACATTATCTACTTGTAATTCTTTATAAATCGTTGGTGTCGACACGCTAATGCTAGGTTTAGCTAGTACTATCCAACAACCAGGCATATTAGGCAATGCAGAGATTTTTTCTCCACGTCCAGTCGCAAGAGCAGTTCCACCATATACGCAAAAAGCTATGTCAGACCCGATTTCGGAACTTATTTCTGCTAATTCTTCTATCGAAAGACCGAGCTCCCAAATGATATTTAAACCTTTGAGCGCAGCAGCAGCATCCGAACTCCCACCAGCTAATCCCGCTGAAACTGGAATGTGCTTATCAATTGTGATGCGCACTCCCATTTTTATGTTAAAACGATTTTTTAAGAGGAGAGCCGCTTGATAAATCAAATTACGACGATCTTCCGGAATAAAATGCGCTTTTACATCTAGCACAATCTTATCCTCGTCTAAGCGTTCTAAGAATAATCTGTCAGCAAGATCTATTGTTGTCATCACCATTTCCACTTCATGATAGCCATCTTCACGTTTGTATAGCGCATCAAGTGAAAGATTAATTTTAGCTGGTGCTGTTATGCTTATTTTCATTTTTCTTGGCCTCCGCGTTCAAAATCTCTTTTTCTATTCTATCATATGAAAGAAAAAATATGTAGCTAGCGGTCCAAAATGGTTTCTATGTAAAGCAAAAACCGAACCATACTAAACGGTTCGGTTACTTCAGCTTCATTATAAAGCTAATTCTTTATTATCATCTGTAAATACAAGTTCTACTGCGTCTGTTAAGATATCCGTATAACTATAGGATACTCTTTCAAAGTTGTTTTCATCTTGATCAAGCTCCACAATGAAAACGGATGGATATGTTTCAGCTAGGATACCGCAACGTTCAATCGTTTTCTTACGACCGCCGTTTGCTTTCAATGTCAATGCTTTACCTAATCTAGAATCTAAATTCGTCTTAATGCTTGCAATGGTTTTTGGCATTTATTTTCCACCTCACTAATATCAATTATAGCACAGATGGGCTCGGAAATCAATAACCAAATATTTTAACAGTTGGAAGGGCTAGCTGTCAACTAAGAAAGCGCTCTTTTTGAAAAAAATTATTTTTCTGCGAGGAAATCAGCAAGAAAGTTACTTAATTTAGCGAATTCTGGTATATCAAGCGTTTCTCCGCGTCTAATTAAGTCTATACCAATTGCATTTAAACCTTCTACCAACTCTTCTTTACGCGGTTTTAAGGCCGGGAACTTGGATGCTAAATTATTCCATAGCGTTTTTCTTCTTTGAGCAAAAGATGCTCTTGTTACTTCAAAGAAAAACTCTTCGTCATTTACTTTAGCTAATGGTTCTTTACGGCGTTTTAAATGAATGACGGCAGAATCGACATTGGGTTGCGGCATAAAGACAGTTTTTGGAACAATAAATGCTAGTTCTGCTTCCATGTAAAATTGGATAGCAATGGTTAAGCTACCGTAACTCTTTGTGCTTGGAACTGCGCTAATTCGGTCAGCAACTTCTTTTTGCAACATAAAAGTCATCGAGTCTGCTGGGATATTATCATGAAGTAATTTCAAAATAATCGGGGTAGTTACATAATAAGGCAGGTTTGCCACAATCTTAAGAGGCAGTTCAGGTTTCGCAAATTGTTCAGTGATTACTTCAGCAACATCGGCTTTGAGCACATCATTATGGACAACGCGCACATTATCGTAGTTACTAAGTGTATCATCCAGAATCGGTAACAAGCGTTGATCAATTTCGAACGCAACGACTTCATTTGCTGTTTTGGCCAACTGCTCAGTTAGCGCACCAATTCCTGGTCCGATTTCGATGACATTCGTTTCTTTCGTAATTTCAGCTGTATCGGTAATCCGTGTCAAAATATTGCTATCGATGAGAAAATTTTGACCGAGACTTTTTTTAAATAAGAAACCATATTTTTTTAAAATTTCCGTAGTTCTTCCGGGAGTTGCAATATCTTTACTCATTTTCTTCCTCCTGCATAATCGTTTGGCACGCGGCTACTAATCGTTCTTCACTAATGGCAAATGATTCCAACCTTGTTTGCAATTGTTTTCCATTCGTATAGCCGATTTTTAAAATGTTGCCGAGTTTTTCTCTACGTTCTTTTGCTCCGATTCCACCTAGAAGACCTAAGTGAATCAGGGTTTCTTTGGAGATATATTGTTTTTCAGTCGGTACGCTGCTTGTATGAAAGTGCTCCAAAGCTTCTCTAATATGGGCGCTGCTCGCATGTTCTACACCGAGTCCACGTCCTGCTTTTGGTAGAGCGTCTTGTCGATTAATAAATGCATGTTTACATCCTGGTACCGCTGAATCAATTTGTTTTCTAATTTTTTCGCCTGGGAAATCTGGGTCCGTAAAAATAATGACTCCCCGCAGTTCTTGAGCGTGTCTAATCTTTTCAATTGTTTCTTGTGAAAGTGCTGAGCCATTGGTTTCGATAGTATCTGCAATAACTGAACGATTGATTGCAGTTGTATCGTCACGTCCTTCTACAACAATAAACTCATGTATTACAGGCTTCCCGCTCATATTGATAACATCCTTTTTTATAAAATAAGTAAATACATCATACCACATTTTGGGCAAAGAAAAAACGAGGCCCTATGAGTCAGCCTCGTTTTTATACGAAATTAGTTTAACACTTTTACAGTAACCATTCTTCTACCCCATGAGTAGCATTGGCTTTCATTTGGGAAATAAACGTCAACGATATTTCCTTTGATAACGCCGCCAGTGTCTCCAGCGATTGCTTCGCCGTAACCTTCAACCCATACTTTAGAACCTAGTGGGATAACGTTTGGATCAACTGCGATTACTTTCATTCCAGGGTTAGCACTTAGGTTAATACCATAAGCTGTCATACCGCCACCTGAATATGCTGTTGATTCCATACGATAAGTTTTACCACCTGATGGAGCTGATGAAGCGTTAGAAGTGGTTGCTTTTGAAGATGAAGCATTTGCGATTTGTGATACTTTCGCTTTTTCTTTTGTGCCACGTACAACTACTTTATCTGTCTTTTCAGAAGTAACGTTTTCTTTAATGATATCGCGTTTTGTTTCTTTGTCATTTTCAAAAGTTACATTATACTCGACAACTTTTTCGCCATTTTTACCTTCTTGAACGACTTTTTCAACGCCTTTATTTAGGCTATCGTCTTCTTTATAAACTGTTTCAAATTTGATTTGTTCATTTTTCTTTTCTGCTTTTGAATTGACGTATGTAACTTGTACGGTCATTTTTTCCTTTAAGTTACTGTCTTTAGCAGGTGACACGCGGTCATCTTTATCAAGTTTGATGTTTTTCTCTGTTAGTAAATCACTAACTTTTTTCTTAGTTGTCCATACTGTATCTTTTTTAGTTCCGTTTTGTAAGGAAAGTTCAATGGCACGGTTAATGTTAACCTCTAGGCCATTTTTTAATTTAGTATCTAATGCAACATTTAAAACATCTTGTGGACGAGTAGTAATATTTTCGTCTTTAAGCAAGTCTGCTACGTTTGTTTTTGTGCTCCAAACGTTTTTCTTTGTACCATTATCATTTATTGTAACTTGACGAGCTGGAAGATATTTAATTTCCATACCGTCTTTAATTTCCGCATTTTTTCCTGGCGCGATTTCATCTTGTGCACTTACTTTAATTCCTGCTTCATCTAATGCTTCAGAAACTGTTTTAGCATGTGTTCTTGATTCAATTTTTTCACCAGCGTTTACTATAGTGATATCGTTTTTAGTTCCTTCGAAAACGAAATAAAAAACCAATGCTACTACAATAACAAATCCTGCAATCATGATTGGTAATTTCCATTTTGATGATTGGGCTACGTTACTGCTGTTTTCCATGGTCATGTATTTCTCCCCTTTCTACTTCGCTAGTGATTATATACAGGGGACTAAAGAACTGTCAATTTTTTCTATAGTTTGTTCACACCTTCGCAAACTTAAAGCATAAACGTTGGTATAAAGCCATTTTTAAATATAAAATTTTTAAAAAGTGTCAAATGTAACAGAAATGTGTCATTTTTCTACGTCTCTGGTCGTAGGCATGAAATAAGGGTTTTTGTCCAAGTAGTGATTTTTATCTTCTAGAAGCTTAAGATTGGGTTACAGACTCGGCCTTATATTACAATTATATTACAATCAGTCTTTAATTTTAAAAAGCCTTATCGCGTTATCTGTTGAGTGCGTGGCGATTTCGCTATATTTCATTTCTTTCAGTTCCGCGATTTTTTCGGCAACTAACTTGACGTATCCTGGTTCATTTCTTTTTCCACGATTTGGGGTTGGAGCGAGATACGGGGCGTCAGTTTCTATTAATAAACGGTCAATTGGTATAGCTTGGGCTGCGATTTTTGGTAATTTTGCGTTTTTAAAAGTGACTGTTCCTCCGAATGAAATATAAAAATTCATTGCTAAACATGCTTCCATCACTTCGACTGTTTCGCCAAAACAATGCATAATTCCGCCTACTTCTTCAGCATGTTCTTCTTGCAAAATGCGAACTACATCTTCTGTAGCTTCGCGGTTATGAATGACTATCGGTAAATTCACTTCTTTAGCTAAACGAATTTGCTTTCTAAAAACTTCAAATTGCGTTTCTTTTGGCGAAGTATCCCAGTGATAGTCCAAGCCCATTTCGCCCAAAGCAACTACTTTCGGGTGCGTTAGGGCTAAATCGCGTAACCATTCTAAATCTTCGTCTGTGAAGGTAATAGCGTCTGTAGGGTGCCAGCCGACGATTAGATAGATAAAATCATATTTATCGGCTAATTTAAGTGCCCGGTCAATTGTTTCTTTATTAAAGCCTACAACGGCCATACGGGTCACGTCGTTTTCTTTTGCGCGTTTTATTACTTCTTCTATATCATCATCAAAAGCCTCGTCATTGAGGTGTACATGCGTATCAAATAGCACGAGAATTCCTCCTAATAAAATCATTTCCTTCTATTATACTATAATTTTTGACGCAAACAAAAAAAGCCACTTAAAACGCAAGTGGCTTTTCTAGTCTGTTTATTTAATTTGATAAACTATCGCTTCGTATGGTCGTAAAGTTCCTTCTATAATATCAGGAACATTATTTGCAAGTACGGAGCCTTTTTTGATGTCGTTTAAAATATTTTCATCGGTAATAACTTGCTCTTCTTCTGTGAAATTACATAAAACGACTAATTTTTCATTTTCTGTATAACGTTCATATGCGAAAATCGCTTCGTCTTTTGGTAATAACAGGCGATAATTACCAGTTGTGATGATTTCTGTTGTTTTGCGTAACTTAATTAGATTTTGGTAGTAGTAGAAAATCGAATCTGGATTTTTCAGCGCTTCTTCGTTGTTGATTTCTGTATAACGCGGGTTAACTTTAAGCCACGGCGTTCCGGTTGTGAAGCCAGCATTTTCGCTATTATCCCACTGGTACGGTGTTCTTGCGTTGTCGCGTCCTTTAGTGTAAATAGACCGCATAATGCTTTCGTGGCTATGTCCTTGCTCTTTACGTTCTTTATACATGTTTAATGTTTCTATATCTCGATATTCTTCCAGCGTTTCAAAATGAACATTAGTCATCCCGATTTCTTCACCTTGATAAATGTACGGTGTTCCTTTCATCATGTGCAGACATGTTGCAAGCATTTTCGCCGAACGAACGCGGAAACGATTATCATTCCCAAAACGAGAAACAATACGTGGTTGGTCATGATTGTTCCAATACAAACTGTTCCAGCCGTTTTCTTGAAGCGCTACTTGCCAATCGGACATGTTTTCTTTTAAATCTGGTAAATAAATTGGTTTTAGATCCCATTTGTTATCACCATCGGAGTCTAGGTTCATATGTTCAAATGTAAAAATCATATCCACTTCATTATTTGCTGGATTTGTATAAATTTGCGCGTCAGTTGTGCTAGCACCTGGCATTTCGCCAACAGTCATTACATCATATTTGGAAGTTACTTCTTGGTTCATCTCTTGCAAGAACTCATGAATACGTGGTCCATTGCAAAAATCGTTACCTGCATCTCCGTAAATTTGACCGTCTGCAACTGGTCCATCTGGGAAAGCTGTGTTTTTGGAAATGAAGTTAATTACGTCCATACGGAACCCATCGATACCTTTATCAAGCCAGAATTTCATCATATTATATACATCTTGGCGTAATTTAGGATTTTCCCAGTTTAAATCTGGTTGTTTTTTAGAGAAAAGGTGTAAGTAGTACTCGCCTGTTTTCTCGTCCAATTCCCATGCTGGACCACTGAAAATCGAGCCCCAGTTGTTGATTTCATTTTCTTCACGCCAGAAATAGTAATCACGATAAGGATTATCTTTGGATTTCCGAGATTCTTCAAACCATTTATGTTCGTCGGATGTGTGGTTAACAACTAAATCCATTACGAGTTTCATATCACGATCATGCAAGCCTTGTAACAATTTGTCAAATGTTGCCATATCGCCATATTCTTCGTAAATTTTTTGGTAATCGCGAATATCGTATCCATTGTCATCTTGTGGCGAATCATACACCGGAGATAGCCAGATAACGTCTACACCAAGCTCTTTTAAATAATCTAATTTCTCAATAATCCCTTGAATATCACCGACTCCATCGCCATTTGAGTCATTGAAACTCTTTGGATAGATTTGGTAAACTACGCTTTTTTTCCACCAGTCTTTTTCTTTCATCGATTAAATTCCCGCCCTTGTAATTTTGTCTGTTTTTTTACCGAAAACTTGTATAGTAGTAACTTTTTGTTGTAAGTTTTCTTCGCCATGATGGTCACCATTTATCTGTACTTCGCCGTTTTTGAAAGTAGCAGTGAAAGCTGTTTTGGATATTTTTCCGCTTTCGTATTGGTAGCTTTTGCCATCATCATTATACACGTATCCGCTTGCCTCGTCGTTATCTAAGTATATTTCTAATGCCAAATCTTGTGTTTCTTTTGTATTTTGAACGCTGGTACCTAATGGTAAAATCGTTCCTGCTTTAATATAAATTGGCATAACGTCAATCGGAGCGTCAGCGATAATATAGTCTCCGCCTTCTACTTGCTCTTTCGTCCAGTAATTAAACCAAGTCCCTTTTGGTAAGCGAACTAAACGCTTCACTTGGCCTTCGCGAACGATTGGCGCAACGAGGATATTTTCACCTAGCATAAATTGATCGTTCACTTGAATTAAATCGCGTTCCTCTTTAAACTCCATATAAAGTGGTCTAACTATCGGCAAGCCATTCTCCGCAGTTTTTTGGAATTCTGTATAAATATACGGTAAAAAGGTGTAGCGCATTTCAATATATTTCTTCACAATTTTCTCCGAGTCTAGCCCGAATGCCCATGGTTCTTGATAAATGCTATCTTGCACGCAATGGTTTCTAAAATATGGTAAAAACGCGCCTGCTTGTGTCCAGCGTATTAGCATTTCTTTCGTACAGTCAGAAGAAAATCCACCAACATCCGCACCTGTAAATGCGACACCAGATAAACCTAAATTCATAATCATTGGCAGCGACATTTCTAAATGCTCCCAGTGACTACGATTATCCCCCGTCCAAACTGCTGAATAACGCTGAACTCCCGCATAACCAGCACGAGTGAGTGAAAACGGACGTTCGTTTGGCACAAGACGTTTTAATCCTTCAAAAGTCGCTTTACTCATATACAATCCGTATAAATTATGCGCTTCTTTATGGGTTACATTTTTTCCGTCCAGATTATGCACAACATCTAAATCCATCGTTTTACTTTCATTAAATACAGAGGGTTCATTCATATCATTCCAAATCCCGCGAATGCCTAAGTCTGTGTAAAACTGATGCAAATCTCCCCACCAGCGTTGAACAGTCGTACTTAGGAAATCCGGGAAAGCACTGACACCTGGCCAAACATCACCATAATAAATCGCACCTTCAAGTTTACGGCAGAAATAATGATGCTTGATTCCTTCTTGATATACGGAATAATTAACATCTTTTTTAATTCCCGGATCAACAATTGGCACAACATCAATGTTTTGTTCACGAAGACGCGCAATTAGTTCTGGTCCATTTGGAAAAGTATCCGGGTTAAAAGTGAACACCCGAAAATCATCCATATAATGTATATCCATAAATACGCAGTCTAGCGGAATTTCTTTTTCTTTAAAAGTGTTGGCAATTCGCTCTACTTCTTCTTCCGATGTGTAGCTATATCTTGATTGATGATAACCTAATGACCATTTTGGCGGAAGTGGTGTTTTTCCTGTTAAATCCGTATAGTTTGCTACAACTTCTTTGACATCTTCACCAAAGATAACGTATAAATTTGCTTGCCCGCCTTCTGCTAAAATCGTATACATCTCTTCAAAACTTTGGAAATCAAATTCTGTCCGGTGTGAATTATCGTAAAACAGACCGTACGTTGTTTCCTCCGTATCCGCAATCATAAATGGGATGGACTGATATAGTTCCACTGTATCTTTGTTATGCGGACTGTATACGTCTGTATTCCACATGCTAATAATGGAGCCAGCTTTATTTAATGCTCCTGTTTTTTCACCCAGGCCAAAAATTGCGGTTCCAGGCTTACTTTGGATAGAAATTTGGTGTTCTTTATCGCGATTAATTGCCAGTCCTTCTGTTTGAAAAATGGTTTTTCCAGCTTGCTTCATTATAATTTGGAAAGGATTTTTTGAAACGATAAGTTTTTTATCTGCAAATTGAAGTTCATAATAATCATTTGTTTCAGTGAACACGGCAGCTTGTTTTTCTGTGTCGTTAATTGCCGCAATAGAAGGTGTCAGATCCGCTTCACCAAACGGATTCACGGTTACGCGTGCAATTTTTTCATTAACAAAATAACAACTGAAATGACCGACATCAAGTGTGCCAGTTAGGCAATTATTCGCCCAACTAGCTGTTTTCACTTGGTTTATTTTTCTCGGGAAAGCTGTTTTTTGTTTTACGTTAGATGGTAAAATAGCAAAACTTGTGGAAGCATCCATCGTTATCTTCCTTTCTTTATTTGTACTTTTTTGGTCGTTCCAATTACTTCAACTTCATATTCTGGCGTATTTGTTTGAACGGAGATAGTTACTTCATCCGCATTTTCGGTAACTTTTACTAGCCATTTTTCTGATAAATGGTCAGTAATTTCTTCAGTGAAATCGCCGTCTAAATAAACTTTGAGTAATGGGGTATCGTATTCCTCCACTGTATTTCCAACCCATGAGCCGAGTTTCAAAGTGGCATCAACGTTACATAGCACGGCTTTCCCGCCACGAATGAATACTGGGATTTCTTCTTTATCCGCTTTACATTTGCGTAAAGTTGGCCCACTTACTCTAGTTCCATTCCAGAAATCATACCAAGTTCCTTCTGGTAAATATACTTCTCTCGAACGCACCCCGTCTTCAATTACTGGCGCGATCAGCATAGCTTCCCCGAATAAGTATTGGTCATACATATCAGAAACACGGGGATCTTCTTTGTAATCAAGCAGAAGCGCACGCATCATCGGTAAGCCAGTTTCGACGCATTTTAACGATTCATTATAAATATAAGGTAAAATGTTCATTCTTACATTCGCGAAATGACGGTATATTGGGATTACCGAGTCATCCCCAGTCCTTGAAGCTATGTTCCACGGTGTCCGGTCTTGGTTGAATTCGGCTTTACTTTCGGCATGATACTGCATAATTGGGCAGAAAGTAGCCATTTCCGCAGAACGGATAAATAGTTCGGCAGTTGGAATGTCACCATTAAATCCTGCAAAATCAAAGCTCCAAAACAGAATTCCAGAAAATCCAGCTGAAAGTCCAGCAATGAGCGATCTTCTAAACGCGTCGAAAGTCGATCTTTCATCACCAGCCCAGTGAGCCGGGAAGTTTTGAGCGCCCGTATAGCCAGCGCGACTAAATGTCATGCCATCGTTTTGTTGCGCAAATTGATAATAAGCTTCCACATAGTCATTTGGATAAAGATTACGCATTTCATCGCCACGTCTACCATCAGCAAACTGCAATCCTTCTCCAAAAACGAATTCGCCGCCATCTGTTTTAAAGCCATCAACGCCAATATCAATCAAATATTGTCGTTTATCAAACCACCATTTTTTTCCTTCTTCATTGGAGAAATCCATAATCAAGCTTTCTGTGAACCAGTTTTCTGGAATACGGTACGGTGAGCCATCCGGATTTTTTACCACATAGCCTTTTTCAATCATATAGGCTTCTTCACGGTCTTTTAGTGGGTGTTGTTGACGATTTAAGTATTTTTGAATTGGGATTTGCCAAAGAATTAATTTCATTTTGTTGTCATGGATGTAGTCAACCATCCCTTTTGGATCTGGCCATCTGCCCCATGAAGGGAATCGAATTTCATCGTAGCTATATGCTTCTGCAGGTGCTTTTTCATCATATTCGGCGTCATTGAACATATAATAGGTAGCCTCATCGCTCCATTGTTCTAATACGACAACCGTTGATGGAATTTGCAGCTCTTGCGTTGTTTCTACTTCATTTCGAACGACAGATTCACGGTCCCAGTTATTACTAGACATCCACGGTCCAAGCGCCCAGACTGGAACCATTGCAGGCTTGCCAGTTTTTTTCATATAATTAGCAACTGCACTACGAATATCTCCCATTAGAAGACAAATATCCGTATCACAGCCATTTATTTCTACTGTAATCGTATGCTTATCCGCTAATTGGTTACCTAAATCAAAACTTGTGTAACGAGCGGTATCAACGAACACACTATAATCACGATTCGTATGATAAAACGGCATCGGGATGTAGGTTCTTGTTCCTTGGTCGCGGTATTGATTATAAACAAAGCAATCAAGTACATTCCCGCGCTGACCTAATGCATTGTAGCGTTCACCGAAGCCGTAATACTCTTCTTCTTTTGGCGCGTCTAAATGCAGTTTTACTTTGTTAATCGTGCCAGTTTTATCGGTATACCATTGTAACGCTGGGTAAATTTTATGCGATTCTAGAATTAATTTGCCTTTAAAGTGAACCTCAAGACGCACTGGATTATTTGAAACGATAATCTCTAAATCATCTTTTTTCAATTGGCCCGATGATTTTGTTTTAACATTGCTCGCTTCAAATGAAGGTTTTAATCCGATTACAAGTTCATCTGATTTCACGGCGAACTCGACCGGGATGACACTTGATGGATTTTCTTTAAATAAAACCATTAAGCCTTGCTCTGTTTCACAAATTGCTGCTTCTTCTGACCAGTGTTTCCAGATTGGTTCGACAGTATAATCATCTGATGTCAAAGTGGTTTGGTCTTTCATTGTCGCCCGGAAATAATACGTGTATTCGCCAACTTCTTCTAATGGCGGAACGAGTGCTTCCCAGATTTGGACATCATTTTTCTCTTTTTTCTCACATAAAATGGTCCAGTCTTTTTCTTTTAATACAAGTTCGACTTGGATTGCTTCGATTCCAGAAATAACTTCACACGCAGCCGAAAAATGCATTTCTGTTTCGGGGTAATGTGGCGTACGTTCAGTTAACTGCTGCTCATAGCGATTTTCATTCCCGAAAGGATCGTGTGAAATATGCGCTGTTACTTCACTTTCCATCGCCCGGAAAGCTTGATTAATTTGAATAAAAATCGTGCCAAGTTCATCATTATCTTCCATCTTCATTGCCATATTCAAATAGTGTAACGCTTTATCTTGGTCACTTTTTTCTAAGAAATATAGCGCCATTAGAGCCGTTGCAAAGGAATTAACTTTCGGAGCTCCTGAATAAGGCAATACTCCATCATCTTGCACTAATTGTTGTTCCATTTTGCCAACAGCCGCCACCATTACAAGATCTTCGGGCGAAAATAACCCAAACGGAAGCACGGATAGAAGTTGGTCGGTTGACACTTTCCGCGTGTTAAAGCCAGTAAGGATGCTATCACCTTTTAATAAATTATCAAAACAATAGTCGCGGATAATTGTAATTGTTTGTTGTAACTCCGGTTTTGGAAAAGTGTTTTTCACATCTAATAATGCAGAGTATACACTTGAAATAGTTGCTAAATAAATATCATTTTCACCTGAACCCCAAATAGACTTTTCAGGACGATTCCAGTTTTCAACTAAAAATGCAATTACTGGCTCTACTTCTTCTCTGTCATAATGGTTGATTTTACTGCTAAGCCATAGCCAAGAAGCGGTTTCAAGTACTGAATCAGTTGTAAAGTCAGGTTTTGTTTCCAGTAGGATTGGCTTGATATTTTCATTTTTTCCTTCTATTAAATGCAAGTAACCCTGCATTAATTTTGTGAATTTAGACATGTTTTATTTCCTTTCTTGGATATACTAAAGTGGCAGTCTAATTTGTAAAGGTACTTACAAACGTCCCTGCCACTCTCGTTACTTATTTAAAGCCCATTGTTTTGTTGATGTTATCTTCACTATTTTTCAGTGCTTTTTCTGGTGTAGATTCGCCGTTTAGCACTTTTTCAAATTCTGAGTTTGTATAATCACTAATTTTGTTCCAATCTTTTACAACTGGAGGTAATACCATATATTGTAAGGACTCGAAAACTGCTTCTCTGTTATCTGGAGGAGTCGCATCTAGATACGGTTGTAAAATTTCTTTGTTTTCGGTTGCTGGTAGTTCCCAGTTGTTTGCAATTCTAATTTTTGCCGCTTCTTTATTTGCACTCATGAAGGAAGCAAATTTGAACGCTGCTTCTTTTTTATCTGAGTCTTTAGAAACACCGATTCCATTAGCGAAGAAGTGAGTCGCTTTTTGCTTATTGCCTGCTTCTACTTGTACGTCCCATTTAAATGGTGCATCTTGGAACATATCGAATAACCAAATACCTGTATGAAGCATTGCGATTTGACCATTCATGAATAAGTCTTCTGGTAATTGTCCAGATAAATCAGATGGTGAAGGAGCAACCTTAGATTCTGTTACTTCATTAGTTAAGTGAGTTAATGCTTCTAAGTTTTCAGGGCTGTTAATAGTAGTTTTTGTCATATCTTTATCGAAAATTGAACCACCATTTTGTGCAGCTACTTTGAAGAATTCGTTCATTGTTACTGGTTGGGAAGTTCCCCAAACTTTATTTTTAGCATCTGTTAATTTTTTCGCTGCAGCTTCTTCGTCTTTCCAAGTCCAGTCAGCAGTTGGGTATTCAACTCCGGCTTTGTCAAAAAGGTCTTTATTATAAATTGTTACAACGTTGGAGAAACTTTCTACCATACCGTATTGTTTGCCTTCATATTTGAAAGCATCATACGCTTGTTTATTAAGAGTAGATGGATCAAAATCTTTATCTTTTTCGATATAGCTTGTTAAATCTGCAAGAACACCTTTTTCAGCGTATTGCATGAATGTTTCGTAGTTAAGTTCAAAGGCATCAGGAGCATCGCCACCTGCGATTTGTGTTTGTAGTTTAGTGAAATAGTCGTTAAATGCGATTGTTTGAACGTTTACTTTAATATCAGGGTTTTGCTTTTCAAATTCTTTTACCATTTTATCAAGTGCTTTTCCATCCGCTGGGGCAGAGAATTGATAATACGTTATTTCTGTTTTATCGCCGCTGCTACTACCACCGCCGCAAGCTGAGAGACCAAATACAGACAGTACAACTACCATTAACAATAATAAACCTTTTTTCATTTGTAACACTCCTTTTTTGTTGGTTTTT
Source organism: Listeria sp. Marseille-Q6474 (assembly GCF_946902005.1). Taxonomy (NCBI): domain Bacteria; kingdom Bacillati; phylum Bacillota; class Bacilli; order Caryophanales; family Listeriaceae; genus Listeria; species Listeria sp. Marseille-Q6474. The sequence continues at coordinate 1,511,702 of NZ_CAMPPS010000001.1, forward strand.
TATTCTTTCATTCCGCTCATTGCCATTCCTTGGATGAAATATTTTTGAGCAAAAAGGTACACTGCTAGAATCGGGATAACACTAATAAGTACACCCGCCATCATTAAGCCGTAATTCGTTCCATATCTACCTTGTAAAAGAGATAATCCTAAAGGTAAAGTTGCCATTTCTTGTGAACTTGTCACGATTAATGGCCATAAATAACTGTTCCAAGATTGCATAAAAGTTAAAATTCCAAGTGTTGCAAATGTAGGTTTCGCAAGTGGTAAAATAACTTTTCGGAAAATAGTAAAATGATTTGCCCCATCCATAAATGCGGCTTCTTCTAATTCTTTTGGAATTCCCATGAAAGCTTGGCGTAATAAGAAAGTGCCGAAAACGCTGAATAACGCTGGTACAATCAGCCCTGCATAAGAATCTAACCAACCAAATTGTTTCATTAAGATAAATTGCGGAATCATCGTAACTTGAGCTGGAACCATCATTGTCGCTAAATAAAGTAAAAATAACTTATCGCGGCCCCAGAAAGGTATTCTCGCAAATGCGTATGCTGCCATCGAACAAAACAGCATTTGACCAAGTGTCGTTACAACGGCAACAACAACTGAGTTCATTAAAAATCTTAACATTGGGAACATTTCAAATACTTGAGTGAAGTTTGCGGTTGTCGGTTCTTTGGGAATAAATTGTGGCGGTAGAACCATGTTTGCCGCACCTGTTTTAAAGGCTGTTGAAATCATCCAAACAAACGGCATAAGCATGATAATTCCACCAAGACAGATAATCGTATAGGTAAGAATATTTTTTATTAGTTGCCATTTTGGTGAACCACTTTTTTCTGTTTTCATTAGTAATTGGACCACCTTTTTTGAAGTTTATTTTGAATAATTGTAATGATGAAAATAACAATAAACAATATCCAACTCATCGCGGAAGCATAGCCCATTTCGAAGTATCTAAATGCATGATTGTAAATGTTTTGGACTAAGGTCATCGTCGCTCCACTTGGTCCACCTTCTGTCATAATCATCACTTGGTCAAACACCTGGAATGAGTTGATAAGTGAAATTATCGTCACAAAGAATGTAGTCGGAGTAAGAAGCGGAATGGTGATTGAGAATAATTGGCGAAGTTTTGACGCTCCGTCCATATTTGCAGCTTCGTAATAGGAAGGTGAAATATTTTGCAAACCACCCAAAAACAGTACCATAACGAAACCAATATCTTTCCACGCACTAGTTATAATAACTGCAATCATCGCTGTTTGTGGATCTGTTAACCAGTTCGGTCCAGCAATTCCAATTAACGATAAGAAATAATTGATGAGACCGTATGAAGGGTTGAAAAGCCATTTCCAAACGAGTGAAACAGCTACCCATGAAGTAATCACGGGTAAGAAGTACACTGCTCGGAAAAATGGTCTAAGTTTAATTTTTTGGTTTAACATCAAGGCACAAGCTAGCCCAAGAATCATTACACTTGGCAAGTAACCGATGATAAATGTGATAGTATTTCTAAATGACTTCCAAAATTCTGGGTCATTAAATAACCGTTTGTAATTTTCAAATCCAGTAAAGTGAATCGTACTCACTAAGTCCCAATCGGTAAAACTAATACCGAGCGAGCCAAGGATTGGGATAGCAATAAAAATGAGAAAACCTAATAAATTGGGCAACAAGAAAATGCATAGCCAAAATAGTGTTTTCTTTCTAGTCATACCAACCATGTAAAAATAACCTCCCGAAATAATTTATGTACTTTTAACGTAATAAAGTTTGTTCTTCTTCATAGATTGGCACTTGGAATAGTTGGTGGATGACTAGTAAAGCCGCACCTTGTAACCACGCAGGATCCTCTAGAGAAGTTGTTGTAATTTCCGTTTCAAAGCCAGCCCCTGAAAAAAAGTTCTGTGAAGCAATTTCATCAATTTTAGTTAAGAATAAATCTCTGTGGTGTAAGCCTTCCCCGACAATAATTACTTTCTCTGGGTTAAAGGTGTTAATGATATTTCGAATCCCGTATCCTAAATATTCTCCCATTTTCCCCATAAGTTCTATCGCCATTTCGTCACCAGCACGCGCGCTTTTTGCTACATTATCAAAATGAAAATCATTTAATTCAGATGTAGGAAAAGCTTCTTTTATTTCTTCGCCGCGGTTTCGGAAGTAAAATTCGGATGCGTACATTTCTAAGCACCCTTTTTGACCACAGTGGCACTTGTATCCGCCTGGTTGGATTGTTGTATGACCAAATTCTCCAGCTCCACCTTGCGCACCGTAATAAATTTGACGGTTAATAACAACAGATAAACCAAGTCCAGCACCAACTGAAACGGTTGCAAAATTATTGGATTGTTTCCCTTCACCTAACCAAAGTTCTGCGAGTGTGTAGCAGTTTATATTTTTATCTACATACACTGGAATATCAGGGAAATGTACATGTAACATCGCTTCTAAGGCGACATTTTCCCAGCCCAGCATAGTAGAGCGGATTACTGTTCCTTTTTTACGATTCACTAGACCTGAAATAGCAATCCCAACGCCTAGCAAGTTTTTCATATCTCTGTTTTTACACATTTTCTTTACATTTTCAGCAATTAAGTCTATTGCATCTTCCGGTTTTTTCTCTGATGAAAATGGTATGGAAGTATTTTTAATAATTTCTGCATTTAAGTCTGTTAACGCAAAAAGAAGTTGTTCCTCTTCTACTTTGACACTAACAACAAATCCATAATCTTTATTAAATCTTACTAGTTTGGCACGTCTGCCCCCAGTAGATGATGTTTCCGCACCTTCTAGAATAATGCCTTCTTGTTGCAAGTCATCTAGAATATACGTTAATGTAGACATCCCAAAATCGCATTTTTTAGCTATTTCTGTACGTGTGATTTCTCCTTTTTCACGGATTAAATTCAGCACGGTATAGCGATTTATATCTTTAATTAAGTCTTTGTTCCCTTTTCTTAAGATATCCATAGTCCGGCTCCTTTACTTCTGGATGAGCACTTACTTCGTTCATTGAATTAAGTAAGTATAGTTACATTATATTGTAATCGTTTGCATTATGCAATCTTTTTTTAAAAAGTTTTTTTCGATAAAAAAATGAACCCTAACTCCAGCGAATTAGGGCTCGTTTTTATTATTTTACTTTTGCGCCATTTGGAAGTGCGCTATTTGCTTCAATTACGCTTAGTTTTCCATCTTTTTCTCCTGAGAGAATCATGCCTTCGCTCATTAGTCCGCGAAGTTTCACAGGTTTTAAGTTAGAAACAACGATAACTTTTTTGCCAATTAACTCTTCTGGTTGGTAGAATTCTGCAATACCTGAAAGAACTTGGCGTAGTTTACCTTCACCTAAGTCTAATTGGAAACAAAGAAGTTTATCTGCTTTTTTCACTTTGTCTACTTGTTTTACTTCCGCAACCCGAAGATCAATTTTGTCGAAATCTTCAATACCGATTTGCGGGGTTTCAAGTGCTTCAACTTCTGCAGTTTCTTCAGCAGGAGCTGGTGCAGAGCCTTTCATTTCATCTTGAATATAAGTAACTTCGACTTCTGCATCGAGTCTTGGGAAAATCGGCGTACCTTTTTTCACTACCGTTGTACCTTCTGGAATTTCGCCGTAGCCATAGATACTATCCCATTTCTTCAAGTTTTCTTCTTGTAAGCCAAGTTGTAAGAAGATTTCACCTGGAGTTCTTGTTAGGAATGGTTGAAGTAAAACTGCGATGATACGTAAGTTTTCAGCTAAATGCGTCATTACGCTCGCTAGTTCTGTACGCTTATCTTCCTCTTTAGCTAGTGCCCATGGAGCAGTTTCATCAATATATTTATTTGTACGAGAAATTAGTGACCATAGTTGGTTTAATGCTACTGAAAACTGCATATGGTCCATACTACCTTCGTATTCTTTCACGACGTTATTTTTGAAATCTACTAATGTTTGATCGAATTCTGTTACATTACCTTGATAAGCTGGAATTTCACCATCAAAGTATTTATTAATCATTGCAACTGTACGATTAAGTAAGTTTCCTAAGTCATTAGCAAGATCATAGTTTACGCGGTCAACAAAGTCTTCCGGCGTAAATAAACCATCTGAACCAAATGGAACTTCACGTAATAAATAGTAACGAAGCGCGTCTAGGCCGTAGCGGTCAATCAACATATAAGGATCTACTACGTTACCTTTGGATTTCGACATTTTACCGTCTTTCATCAAAATCCAGCCATGACCGAATACCATTTTTGGAAGTGGTAAATCTAGTGCCATCAACATAATTGGCCAATAAATCGTATGGAAACGAACAATTTCTTTCCCAACAATTTGCACATCAGCTGGCCAGTATTTTTGGAATTTCGTATCATTGTCGGTGTTGTACCCAAGCGCAGTAATATAGTTAGAAAGCGCATCAATCCACACATAAACAACATGTTTTGGATTGCCAGGAACTTTAATACCCCAATCAAAAGTGGTTCTAGATACAGCTAAGTCCTCTAAGCCAGGCTTGATGAAATTGTTAATCATTTCATTTTTTCTGGATTCAGGTAGTATAAATTCTGGGTGCGAATTATAATATTCTACTAAACGATCCGCGTATTTACTCATACGGAAAAAGTAGGATTCTTCTTTCACAAGCTCGACTTCATTACCACTTGGAGCTTTTCCGCCGATTACTTTACCATTTTCATCTTTGTATACTTCTTCTAATTGTGTTTCTGTAAAGTATTCTTCATCAGAAACAGAGTACCAACCTTCGTATTCACCTAAGTAAATGTCGCCTTGCTCTAAAAGTTGTTCAAAGATTTTTTCTACGGATGTTTTATGACGGTCTTGTGTTGTACGAATAAAATCAGTATTAGAAATTTCTAGTTTTTTCCAAAGTTCTTGGAAACCTTCTGCAATTTCATCCACGTATTCTTGTTCAGAAATCCCGCGTTCTTTTGCTTTTGCTTGGATTTTCTGACCGTGTTCATCTGTTCCAGTTAAGTAAAACACATCATATCCTTTTAAGCGTTTATAACGAGCCATCGCGTCCCCCGCAACAGTCGTATAAGCATGTCCGATATGCGCTTTTCCGCTTGGATAATAGATTGGTGTTGTAATATAAAACGTATTTTTCTCTTCAGGCAACACAATTCCCTCCTTAAAAATAAAACAATTAGTATCATTATATCATTTTTCGCGCTAAACGAAATAATTAATTAAGCGCCTTTTGCGACGCCGATTAAAATCCCGCCGAGAACGACTAAAACTACGCCCACAATAACATAAAGCATTTCTTTTTGGGTTTTCTTTTCTTTTAATAGTACAATGCCGCCAATAGTTGAGATGACAACACCTAACTGCGAAAGTGAAAAACCAGTCGCGACTCCGACAAGTTGGTTTGCGTGTACCATCGCTACATTTCCTGCTGCCCAAATCATTCCCGGTATAATGAGCAACAATGTACGTTTATTAAAGCGTTTTTCCGTGCCACCACTATGCGTCATAATTAAGGCACTTAAAACCATTCCAATCGCTTGCGGTAAAATCGCATTAATTCCGTCGATTTTAAACCCTTGAATGAGAACGACTAACCCTACATACCCTAAAGATGAAATAACTAATGTAATTAAGCCTTGTTTTAAAGCGTTAGTTCCATCTTCTTCTTTTTCCGCATAGGAAGTTAGGAAAATCCCTCCAACGATAAGCGCAAGTGCGATAAATCCAAGAATAATGCGTAACGTCGTATCCCATTCATGAAATAGAATAACGCCGCAAAGTGTTGTTCCAACTAATTGCATTCCGGTTGAAATCGGCATCGCTTTTGAAACGCCGATGATTTTAAAAGCGCGCAATTGGAACATCTGTCCGACAGTCCATAAACACCCTGTTATAAAACTAATTCCTACTGTTTTAAGTGTATAAACCGGGTCAGTAAAGAAGAAAACGATTACTGCAAAAGTGAGCGCCCCTAGCGTCATCCCCATTGTTTGTTGTCGTGTCGAACCGCCAAATTTTGTAATAATTAGCGGAACTGTTCCCCAAAGTAATGCAGGAATCAGCGCAATCATAATGTTCAAATCGTTTTCCTCCTTGTTTGCCGTTTAATTTAGTTTTCAATTACTTCATTATAGCGGAAATAACAGGAAGATGATAGAGGTTTTCGGAGTAAAAGTATTTAATAGAGCTAATCGCCAAAGTTTAAATGAACGTTTTATATTTTTATGATTCTCATTAGCCACTATTTCGACAAAGTATCCCGCGTTATACTACCACTAGTACACTTGTACTCCAAAATCTAGTGCTACAATTAAATTGTATTAAATTTCAACATCAGGAAAGAGGTTATTTAAACAATGTTTACTAAGAAAAAAACTATTGCTAGCCTTATCATTTTAAGCACTCTGGCTGGCCAAATAGCACTTACGCCCGTTTCTGCACTTGCTGATACTCGTGATACAAATGATATTTCATTACTACAAAATACCAATGAGAATTTTCCATATAAATATACATCAACTATTACATTTCCAGATTTAACGAATCAAACCAAAGAAGACTATAAACTGGAAATAAAATTAGCTCTACCAACCGGCATGAACTATACGGATTTACAAGTTTCTGTTGGTGGGGAAGATATTACAAATCAAGTAGGGACAACTAGCTTTGACAGTTCCACTAATACCGTTACTTTTAAATTCGACAAAGTAACAAGTTGGGACAATTTATCCAAAGCAAAAGTAAAATTCGACTGGAAAACCTCTTATTCAGGTGAAGGCGGAGAAGCCAAAATCGATTCCTTAATTGCGACTGCCACTATTACAAGTCAAGACAAGGCTGGTAACAAGTCAACCTCTACTGGCTCTTTAAAACCAAAAGATATTAATGCTCCTGTTGTTAAAGCTGATAAAACTGAAATCACGTACAGCCCCGGAAGCAGTGTTACGGAAGAACAATTTTTAACGGATATTAATGCTAGTGTTACTGATAATTACGACTCCACCGTTAGCCTCTCAAGCGATTTTACTTCCTCTGTTAATTTAGCAGTTAGTGGCGATTATTCCGTCAATGTTCAAGCAACCGATAAGGCTGGCAACGTTTCAAATGTAGTAAACGTTACAGTTCACGTAGCAACTCCTGCTCCAGTAGCCGGGGCAAACATCACAGTGAATTATCTTGATAGCGATGGTAATAAAATCGCAGAATCAGATACATTAACTGGAGTTCTCAATAGTAATTACCAATCAACAAGCAAGAAAATTGCTGGTTATACTTTAGAAACCACACCTACAAATGCAACTGGTACTTTCACTGATACTGAACAAACAATTGACTATATTTATAAAAAAGCTGCCGTTATACCAACACCTATTACGGTTGATCCCGTTAAATCAGTTGACTCTGTTAATCCAGATAACCCGGCAGCTCATAATCCGGTCACTGTAAAACCAGCTAGTTCTAGTCATTCAATAGAAAAAACAACCTATAACTCTTTACCAAAAACTGGTGATACTGATCAAAGTACATCATCCACTATCTTCGGAGCTCTACTTCTTTTAATTAGCGCCCCTTTACTATTATTTAAAAAGAAATAAAAAAAGCTAAGTATGTTACTATCTGAAATCGATAGTTTCATACTTAGCTTTTTTCGTTTATTAAAGGACTTCAAGTGGTGGTAAGAATACTTTTCCTTCTAATACTTCTTTTTTCGGAACATAGAGTCGGAAGTTTAGTGAGAATCCTTTGCCAGCTTTACTTGACAGCCAATTACCAGGATCAACATCTGCTGGTTTTTCTGCTGCAATATAAAGTGATAGGCTTCCGTCCTCATTTGTCTTAGGACCAGTATAGTCATTGATACTGAATTTGTTTAGTTTATTTGGAATAACATGATAGTCTGGAACGCCGTAGAGTGTAACGGACCAGAAAGCTTCTGCAAGGCCATTTGGAAGTTGATCTTTCGGGAAATGGATTTTGTATACTTTATCCCCACTTAAAAGTTCGCCGTCCGTACCTTGTTGCCCGATGAAATATAAAGCTTCTTGGATGGAGTTCGCCCAGATACCTCCGTAATTAATAATCGCTCGTGCTAAAATGTCGTTTTCGAAGGCGCCTGCCACATAAGTAACTGACCATCCGCCTTTTTGCGTTCCGAAACCTTTTGCCCCGTCAGTAAAATAAGGAATGGCTTCTTTTACAATGAGGTTTCTTACTTCTGCTTTTTGCTCGTCGCCAAGCTCAATATAAGCTGCAACTTGTCTTGCTTTATCTTGGAATTCAGCCGCTTTTGGCATTTTATCTGGATACGTTGCTAGAAGTTCTTCTAAATTGGAATAAATTTCTTCTAATAAAAAGTCTGCATTAGTGAAATGTGGAATCTCAAGTGGTTCTTTGATTTTTATATTATCTGGTGCGTCGAATTTGAATGCTTTTTGAAGTTTTACTGCGCCTTCAGGATCGTCTTTTTGTTCTACGCGAAGGAGTACTTTTACTTTCTCTGATGGTAATTCGATTTTTACAGCGTCACTTGGAACGGAAGGATTTGTTCCTTTTTTAACGAAAGCAAATTTTCCGTATGGATGATCTGGGTAGTTACGTTCATTGATATTTGTTACCACTTCGCCCCAGCCGTCTAAAAGTTGCACAGTATAGTAGCGATTTTTAATTTCTGGTACTTCTAAAATAACAGCATTATCGTCATCTACAGCGATCCAAGCTTCTGAATAAACCACATCAAAGTTAGGATTCACAAAATTCGCATCTGCTGGAGCTACCGAATTATGCTTAAGTGTGTTATATGGAATTTTATCTTCTTTCGTATCAAAATTTTCTTGACGTAAAACGAGATACCGCGACAATAAATAAACATAAGATTCTTTTACAAGCTCACCATTTACTTCTAATTTCGCATTCATTTTCACCATAACCACCTTTAATTTAGATTAATTTAAGTATAGCATTTTATCAAACCGGAAGCTTGGTCTTAGCTTTTAGCAATTCCTATCATCGTACCACCGATAATAACTAAGATAACCCCGATAATGACCAGAATAAGTTCTTTCTTGGTTTTTTTCTCTCCAAGGAAAAGGATTCCTCCAATGGTCGAAATTACAACACCCATTTGTGAAAGTGAAAAACCTGTAGCGATCCCAACCAATTTGTTTGAGAAAAGTAGAGCCAAGTTACCAGTAGCCCACATCACCCCTGGAATCATATTTAACCATGTTTGCTTTGTAAAACGTTTTTCTTCGGACTTGATGGAAAATAATAATCCTGCGACTACCATCCCGATTGCTTGAGGTAAAATCGCGTCCCATCCACTAATATCAAACCAACGAGTGATAACGACATATCCTACATAACCTACTGATGAAATAAGTAAAGTGACAATTCCTTTTTTCATATTTTGGCCGGAATTTTCGTCTTTATGTTGTTGATAACTCGTTAAAAATATCCCGATAATAATAAGTGCTAACGCGGAAAAACCTAGGATTAGCTTCGATGTTGTTCCCCACTCATGGAAAGCAAAAACACCAAACAGTGAGGTACCGACTAACTGCATTCCTGTTGAAAGTGGCATTGTTTTAGAAACGCCCACTTGCGTAAAGGCCCGGAACTGATTCATTTGCCCTAAGCTCCAAAATGCCCCGGAAATAAAACTAGCAATAATGATTGTTGCTGTATATTCTGGATTTGTAAAAATAAAAACGCCGATTGCGAAAGCTAGTGCCCCGAATGTTGTACCAATAATTTGTTGCCTCGGTTTACCGCCAATTTTCGAAACAACTAACGGCATAATCCCCCACATCACTGCCGGAATTAATGCGATAACTATGTTCATTTTTTATTCCCCCTAATTCTTCTGCTTAAGGTCTATACCCTTTTCACCTCGAATTCATTCCTATTATATTGATAATCTGTTAAAATGAATTAAAATTATCAAGAAGGTGAGAAAATGAAATCAACTGGAATGGTAAGAAAAATCGATGAGTTGGGTCGTGTCGTTATCCCGATTGAAATCAGACGCACAATGAATTTAAACGTTAAAGACCCTCTAGAAATTTTTACTGATGAAGATGCAATTGTATTAAAAAAATATTCGGCTGGCTTGGTTTGTGATGTTACTGGAGAGTTTTCTGTTGATAATAAAAAATTTGTGGATGGTAAACTGACTCTTAGTAAAGAAGGCGCTGCGGAGTTAATGGAAGAAATCAAACGTCGCTTTGGAGATACGATTTAAAAAAATCATGCGAGAGATCTAGAACAAGATCTCTCGCATGATTTTTTATTTTATTTCATGATAAGCAGCGTAGACTTCGCGCTTTGGTAAATTTCTCGCTTTCATAACGGTTTTAATGGCATCTTTAGAACTAATATTTTCTTGTTCCATCACGGTACTTACATGTGTTTTAATATCCAATTCCTGCCACCAAAGTAGTTCTTCCTCTAAAGGCGGGTTCGCATTTCCTTCAATAATAATACAAAATTCCCCGCGAACTTCTTCGTCGGTTGCCCAGTTAAGCGCATCTTCAACCGTTCCTCGTAAAAATTCTTCAAAACGTTTGGTAAGCTCACGACATAAAACCATTTTCCGGTCATTTCCAGTGATTTTAATAATCGCTTTTAACGTTTCTTTTAAACGATGTGGTGATTCATATAAAATCCAAGTTTCCTCGCGCGCTGCTAGTTTTTCAATTGCCTGCGTGCGCTCTTTATTTTGGCGAGGAAGGAAACCATAAAAATAAAACGGCTGGGGCGCTAAACCTGAAGCAATCAAGGCGGTTAAAGCAGCGTTCGCGCCCGGTAATGGAATGACTGGAATATTTGCATTTAGCGCATTTTGGACTAGTTCATAACCTGGATCAGAAATAGAAGGCATGCCCGCATCACTAACCAGCGCAACCACTTCACCGTCTAACATCCGCTGAATAATATTATCTTCTTTATTCTCTTTCGTAAACTGATGGTAACTCGTCATTCGGGTCGTAATTTCAAAATGATTTAATAGTTTCACGGTGTTTCGCGTGTCTTCCGCTGCAATAATATCTGCTTCTTTTAGCATTCGGATTGCGCGGAATGTCATATCTTCTAAATTCCCTATTGGTGTTGGGACTAAGTATAGCGCCCCTTGAATGTCTCCGCTAAAACTTTTTTGGCTCTGTATCACTTCGACTCCTCCTCCCGTTCGCTTAAGTAGCTGTCTTTATTTTTGCGCGATAATTTTTTGAAAGCCGCTTCAGCTTTAGTGGCTTCACTTCTCGTTTCAAATTTTTCAAAATGAATGACTTTTACTGGGCGGCGTGTTTTAGTGTATTTGCATCTAATTCCCGCATTGTGCTCGGCTTCTCGGCGCGTTACATCCGTCGTATAGCCACCATAATAAGAATTATCGCTACATTTTAATACGTAAAAGAAATGTTCATTCGCTTTCGCCATATAAAATCTCCTTAATAACCGGGGTATACTCACCTAGCTCATCGTACACGATAACAGGGGGGACATACTTCACGCCCGGCTTCCCGTCCTTGATGCCTTCTACGAGAACCGTGTTTGCTTCTCGGTCAATTCGCGGATGGACAAACTGGATGCGTTTCGGTTCTAAGCGGTATTTTCGCATTAAATCAATAATATCTAGTAAGCGCTCTGGCCTGTGAACAAAATTCGCTTTACCACCTTGTTTTAAAAGACTTGCGGCAACTCGAATTGTATCTTCTAGCGTGCACATAATTTCGTGACGGGCGATACGATAATGTTCGTTTTCGTTTTTCAAGCTTGTAGATGGGGTTGCAAAATACGGTGGATTGCACGTAACAATATCTGCGCGCTCTTTTGGAATTAAATCGGTAATATGGTTCAAATCGTATTCGATTATTTCGATTTGGTCTTCCAGTTGATTATAAGCAACACTTCTTTTCGCCATGTCTGCAAGTCGCTCTTGAATTTCAACGCCAACTATTTGCGCTTTTGTTCGCGTACTAAGTAGTAAAGGAATAATACCATTTCCGCTACATAAATCAATTATTTTCCCTTTACGGATTGGTAAATAACTAAATTTCGCGAGGAGAACCGCGTCTATCGAGAAAGAAAATACCGATGGACTTTGAATAATCCGCAAATTTTCTGCTAGTAAATAATCGAGCCTTTCATCGCCTATTAATTTGAGTTTTTCCAAATGATTCACCTTTTCTAGCAAAAAGCCCTTCTCCTGAATCGAGAAAGGCCCGTCATGTTATTTTTTGTTAAGCAAGGATAGGCAAAATAAACAATCTTCATCATTGCCACGCGGACTGCCGAAATGTACATTACAAACGTGAAATCCTTCCTTGTAAAGTTGGACAAGATTATCATAACCTTCCCCGAGTTCAATCATTTGTTGCATTGCTTCTTTGCGATTCGGCGCCATCACTCCATGAACTGCCTCTTCTTCGGCCACTGGTTCAGGAGCCACTTCATCCGTCAAAGAAAGTCTGCGTCGTAAATGCTCATTCTCAAGGTTTAACCGGTTATTCTCTTCCAACATTTCGCCTAAGTTTGTCTTTAGATCTCCAAGTTGCTGATACAATTCGCCAATTTGCTCCTCCATATTGCTGACTGAGTCAAAAATAGCTTTTTTATCCAATTTTTTCACCTCAAGACTTTGCCGGTTGTTTTAGAAATTCGTTATATGGACGTAACTCATCCAATTCGTATTCTATAACCGTCTCTTCTTCGGGCAAACTCACTTGTAGGATTCTAGACAGCAAGTTGATTCCCGAAACACGTGCTTCTACGCCTTCTGGAGTTTTTACTTTTACACCAACATCTGGCATTTCACGTTTTGCTTGCTCATATTCATCATTCTCGTATTTCAAACAACACATTAAGCGTCCACATAAACCAGAGATTTTCGTTGGATTAAGGGACAAGTTTTGGTCTTTAGCCATTTTGATAGACACTGGTTCGAAGTCGCCTAGGAAAGTGGAACAGCAAAGCATACGACCACATGGGCCAATTCCGCCAAGCAATTTCGCTTCATCACGAACGCCGATTTGGCGCAGTTCGATGCGAGTCCGGAAAACAGACGCTAAATCTTTCACGAGTTCCCGAAAATCAACGCGACCTTCCGCAGTAAAGTAAAAAATAATTTTGTTTCGATCAAACGTGTAATCCACATCCACCAAGCTCATATCTAATTCACGCTCACGGATTTTTTCATCACACAGTAAAAAGGCTTTCTGACAAGAGTCGCCATTTTCAGCGACACATTTATAATCTGCTTCTGTTGCAACACGAAGTACTTTTTTTAGCGGTAAAACAACATCTTCTTCGTCCACATAGCGCGGCTCAATGACCGTTTTCCCAAATTCGATACCTTGTGCATTTTCAACGATGACACCTTGGTTTTCTGTGATTTCCAGATCTCCAGGTGAGAAATAATATATTTTACCAACGTCTTTAAAACGGACGCCTACAATTTTAAGCATGGCGATTACCTCCCTTGGATTTCAAGAACTAACTGCTCCATTAGAAGTTGCGTGTTCATATTGGAATCCAGTTTTGATTTCGCAGCGAGAATCTTCTCGATTTCCCCTGTGGTTTCGGACAGTGACTTACGTAGCGCATCTTGTCCGAGCATTTCTTTTTGCGCAGTGCAAATAGGTTCGTAGTTCTCATCAAGCGTAAGATGCAGCCTATCGCGGTAAAGCAGTAACAATAATTCGAGTCCAAGCGCCATCTTATCTTTCTCTTTAAATAGTGGCATCCATGATTCTTGAATGATAATTAATGGGCTCGTTCCTTGATGGTGTATTCCTTCGTATAACTTGATGACAACATTTCTTGCATCACTAAACCAGTCACCCTCTTCAAACGTCTTCGCTTCTTCTACGCTACCAGTAATACTAGCATAAATCCGCGCTTTTTGTTCGGAAATGTCCGCTGCCGTTAGTGAAGCTACAAGACTATCAAAAGTTAGTGATTTAAACGTGACAGGTTGCAGTCTTGATTGAATTGTTGGCAAAATTTGCCCAGGATTTGTCGTTAAAAATAGTAATAACAAACCGCCTTCTGGTTCTTCTATAAATTTCAGCAGACTATTGGCTGATTGCACAGTCATTTTTTCTGCATCGTAAATGATAACTACTTTTTGATCTGATTCCATCCCGCGTTTACTTAATTCTTGCTTAAGCGCGCGAACCTGATCTATTTTAATACTAGCTCCATCTGGCTCTAGCAAATGAACATCCGGATGATTATGACTCGCTATTCTCATGCAATTGGCACACTCGCCACAAGCAAGGTTGGTTTCAGTCCGCTCCAAACAAAAAAGACTCTGAGCTAACCAAAGTGCTGTGCGTTTCTTGCCTGTACCTCTTGACCCTTCTAATAAATAGCCGTGAGATAATCGGTTTTCGCGGACACTTTTTGAAAAAATCTTCATGACCACTGGTTGCATCATTGTAAGTTCATCCTGTAATCCCACAAAAAACTTCCTTTCTATCCATATTGTAATATTATACCATGACAAGGCTTAAATAGCTTCGGAATTTTAACAAAAAAATAACGACTGATTTGTTAAATAATATTACATTTTCAATAAATTAACTTTTTTTCCAAAATATAAATGGACAGTACACCTTTTTGGGCATAGAATAAAAGAAAAGTATTATACTTAGACTTAAAGGGGTTGTCTGGTATGAATGAAGCGAATGGAAGTATGGAACTTTATTTAAGGGCCCATACAGAAGAAATTATTAACAACTGGCTTTCGAAAATTTATGAAAATGAAAATACGTATACGAGTTTCGTTTATTCCCCGCGATATAAAGATGAACTTCGCGCAGATAGCGAGCAAACAGCCGACCTAATCATTTCTTATTTCACAGGTAAAAAGGCTTTCTTTCTGAAACTTGATAAATGGCTTGATAACATGTACGCGCGTCGTATGGAAAATGAAGTTCCTTTGCCTGAAGTAATTACTACCCTAGATAAACTACGCCGTGAATTTGTTTCGGCAGTTAACGATTTTTGCATCCATAATGATGAGGTTTCTAAATGTGATTTTTCTTCCAGCTTAGCGATGGTTAATCACGGGTTTGACCGAATCAATGAAGCTTTTTCTGCAATGTATTATAACGATATTGTGAAACATTTAGAACAACAGCATCGTTTAATTGAGGAAATTAGCACTCCGGTTATTTCTATAACTGACAAATTGGCGATACTTCCTTTAATGGGAGGAATTGACCGTGAAAGAGCAGATAAATTAACTGAAATTACTTCTAAGAAATGCGTTCAACTGGGTGTTGAGCAACTTTGTATTGATTTATCAGGAATAACTTACTTTGACGATGCACTTGGAGACATGCTAAATAATTTAGTAACTGTTCTCAAGCTTCTAGGTGTCGAGGCGTTCATCTCTGGCATTCAACCAAAAATGGCGCAGCAAATAAATCGAGTGGATTTAAATATATCAATTCCAGCTTATCACTCATTAAAAGCTGTTTTACAAGATCAAACTCGGACAATATAAGAAAAGGAACCGAAAGCGACTATCTCTGTGCTTTTGGTTCCTTTTTTGTTATTTTCTTCTAAATGCAATTAATCCAGCGGTAGAAAGCGCTACGAGCAGGATTCCGAAGCCGCTAGCAAATGAAGTGTCACCTGTTTTTGGTAATATTGTTGGTTGCTCATCTGAACTTACTATTTTATCTGGTACTACTGGTGTTTTTGGCACAGTAGGTTTTTCCGGAATATCAGGTTTACTTGGAATTATAGGTTTTTCTGGAACTACAGGTATTTCAGGTTCTTTCGTGTTTTCTTTTGTAACAGTTAAATTAAGTTGTGCTTCACTAATAGTAAAGTTAATCGGGGTGGCATCAAGGATATAGCCAACCGGTGCTTTTGTTTCTACAAGTCGATAATCCCCAAGTGCAAGATCTGTGATATTTAGCTTTCCAGCGTTATCCGTGATTAAATTCGAGCGCAACGTATTACCGGCTTTATCTTGTAATTCAAATTCAGCGCCTGCTAAAGTTGCTTTTGTTTCACTATCTTCTTTTACGAGTGAAACAGATCCTTTAATTGCCTTATTTTCTTTTGAAACAAATATAGCTTGGTGGGTGGCATCGATTGTAAATTCTACTGGTGACGCATCTAATACGTATCCCGCGGGTGCTTTTGTTTCGATTAATTGATATGTGTCGTACTTCAAGCTTGTGATAGCTAGTTTTCCATCGGTACCAGTTGCAAGGTTTTCTTGCATTACTGTTCCTGCTGAGTTGACTAATTTAAATTCGGCACCTGCTAGAGGGTTTCTCTCCGCGGTATCATCTGTTTTAGTTAATTCTACAGAACCGGTTGTTCCTTCTCCGCCGCCGCTACCGCCAGATGTCGGGGTCGCCACTTCGATTTCTTGGGTAACATAGTTGTCGCCAGTTAGTTGCCCTTTATTTGTATAACTAGGGGAGGCTCCGTTATCTGTGGAGGTAGTATAGTAAGAAATTTTTACAGAATCTGTTAAATTCCCTAGGTTTACTTTAAAACCATCTGTTGTTTGAATGATGTCTGAGGACGGGACTGCAGCTCCTGGGGTGAAATTATCATCAGGGTCAAACTCGCCGTGTACTGCTTGGATAGAATTAAAATCAATTACTTGTTTAGGTCCAACAAAATCTTCATAAACAGCATTTTGAATGTTTTCTTTGGCATAATTAACTCGAACTACCCACTGGATAAGTTCCGGGTTTTTGGCATTAGCCCAGCCATATTTGTATAAAGTTTCGGTTGGATCGATTTGATTTTTCCCGCCGACTTCTACGGTAATAGTTTCTGTAGTGCCATTTACTGGAAATACTAATGGAACTTTTTCGTTTCCTTCAACTAAAGATTTATCCCAGTTACTCCAAAAATCAAGATAACCGCTAACGTCTGAGTTTTTTTCTACAAAGTCTGTAAAAGTAATGACTACTTTGCCGGTGTCTTTAGTTGCGACTACATTTCCCACTACATTGCCTTTATGGTCTTTCAATGAAAAATCTAAATCTGTTACTATTTGTAGTTCTGGAGGTAATACAAATTGCATTGTATCCCCTGCCTTCACATTACTCGAATTAGGGATTGCCCAAGTATAATGAACTTGAACACTATCATAATAACCAAAATCAGTTGTTGGATTACCATCTGCATCTAACAATTCAACTGATTGCAAAAAACTAGAGCCATAGTCAGTTGCTGCTTTAACAAAGTTAGTTTGAAATAAAACATTTGCAAGTAAGATAACGCTAAGAAGTGCTAAACCTATTTTCTTTAGATTACGTTTTAAAATGACGCGCTCTTTCATAAAAACCATCCTTTTCAAATTAATCCCAATAAAATATTCTTACTAATTCATTGTGAGTATACCGTAAAATTTATCTCGATTGACGTTTTTTCGGAAAAATTCCACCTATTTGTGAACATTTTGTGAACTTTAGTAATAATTATTGACCTAAAAAGAAGACCTAGATGATTTATCTAGGTCTTCTTTTTTATTTTCGTTTTATAAGAAAACCGCTTATTGACAGGGCTAGAAGAATCATTCCCAATCCCGCCCAGTTTTGTGTATCGCCTGTTTTTGGTAACTTTTCAGCTGCGGATATTTTGTATAATTTTAGACTTTCTTCACTTTTTTCTGATTGCACTGGCTTTTCAGGGATAATTGGTACTTTTGGTTCAATAGGCACTGGTGACGTTGGTATAAGCGGTGTTGGAGGGGGTGTAGTTTCCGCTTTATTTTCTTTGGTTACTTTAACGACTTGATTGTTTTCTCCAGAGAGAATTTCGAACACGACGGGACTAGCATCAAGTTCATAACCAATTGGCGCATTAGTTTCTACAAACTGGTACGTGCCTGGGACTAAATCAGTGACTTTTAACACGCCATTCTCATCTGTTGTTAAGCCTGTTTGCAAAGTCTTTCCGTCTTTATCTTGTAATTCGAATGTGGCTCCTGCAAGCAGGGCTTTTGTTGCGGCATCTACTTTAGTAAGTTCTACTGCGCCGACTTCCAAGATGTTTTCTTTTGTTACTTTTACTATTTGATCTGTTTTATCTGCAATAATTTCAAATGGAACGGGACTGCTGTCTAATATATAGCCGGTAGGTGCACTTGTTTCGACAAATTGGTAATTGCCAGGCACTAGGTCAGTTACCTTTAAAATACCATTTTCATCTGTTTTTAAGTCTGTTTGAAGAACGCTGCCGTCTTTATCTTGCAATTCGAATGTGGCTCCTGCAAGTGTGGCTTTTGTCGCGGCATCTACTTTAGTAAGTTCTACCGCACCAGTGTTCAGGGTATTTTCTTTTGTTACCGTAATTTCTTTATTATTTTCGCCAATTGTAAATTCTACTGGCGTGCTATCCAGTTTATAGCCTGTCGGGGCTTTTGTTTCGATTAATTGGTAGGTAGCGAATTTGAGGTTAGAAACGTTTAATTGGCCGCTTGCATCTGTTGTGATATTTTCTTGTAAAATAGTACCATTTGCATCGACTAATTTAAATTCTGCCCCTTCAAGGGTTGCTTTCGTTTTCGCATCTTGTTTTGTTAGTGTAACCGAACCTGTTGTGCCGTCCGCTCCACCTCCACCACCGGATGCTGGGGTCCAAGTAGACGTTTGTTTCGTTACAAAATCCTCGCCCGCTAACTTAGCAGTGTTGTCATATTGAGTAGACTTCCCGCCATCTGTCGCAGTTGTTGTATATGAAATTTGTACCGAGTCCGTTAAATTTCCCAATGTTACTCTAAAACCATCACTTGTCTTAGAAAAATTGGTATTTGAAATCGGCGTGCCTGCTGTAAATACGCGATCAGTTGAATAGGTTCCGTGAAAAGCTTTGATAGAGTCAAAATTCAACGTCTGCTTTGCACCGATAATATCAGTAAAAACGGCATTAGGAATGTTATTTTGAGCATAGTTTACGCGGACAACCCAATGAATTAAACTCGGATTGTTAGCATCAACCCAGCCATATTTGAAAATCGTTTCTGTTGGACTAACAGGTGTTTTTTCACCAACATTGACGTCTACATTAATTGTGCTATTTTCAATTGGAAATTCTAAATTAATTTTTTCGTTCCCAGTAATCACTTTTTGATTAAATGTAGTCCAAAAATCAAGTTCACCTTTAATATCTGAATGTTTTTCAACATAATCACTAAATACGACTGTTACTTGGTTAGTTGCTCGTTTTACAGTAGCTGTTCCGACTGTTTGGCCTTTACTGTCTTTCACGTCAAAAGCAAGATCTGTCGCAAGTGCTAACTGGCTTGGTAATGTGAAATCCATTGAGTCGCCTGCTTTTACATTTGTTGAGTTAGGAATCGACCAAGTGTAGTGCACATTCATATTATCGTAATAGCCAAAATCCGTTTTAGGCGTACCATCTTTATCTAAAAGTTCTACTGTATTTAAAAACTCAGATCCGTAACTCGTTGCTGCTTTTACAATGGTCGTTTGGAAAATCGTGCTAGCTATGATCAAAACACTTAGAAACGCTAACCCTACTCTTTTTAAAAGATTTCCGTTTTTACTCATTACAAATTCATCCTTTACAATTGAAGTTTTGTTATTATCAAATATCATATGACAATAGAGTAACTCCAATCTACCTCACTTTCCGGAAGTATCGCACTATAATTAACAACTTTATGGAGATTTAGTGACAGTTTGAGGAGGCGATTTGTAAGATTGTAATTAATTAAACAACAAAGCCGAAACTCCTCTATAGAAAGTTTCGGCTTTGTTTTATGAAAAGGCGCACTTCATAGCAAGCTCCGTCATTGCAACCATCGCTTGGTACGCTTCTAATATATCTTCCGCTTCGAACACAACGGTAGTTTCATCAATGATTTTAGTTTTCGGGACAAGTGCTGCCCACTCCGCTTGACCGTAATTACAGAACTCTATTTTTAATACTGTTTTTTCTGGTGGTACAAGTACAGCGGCTTGTTTATGTTTTAAAGCAAGCGCCACTTTTTCGCGGATGATTTTCTCTGCTTTTGACTTTGAGAAAGCTACTGCGGACGAACGGGATACCGCTTCTTTTACAACAGCTGTCTCAATTCCAGGTATAAGCTCTTTCGCCTCACGAGCAATATAATCATCGCCAGAAACGAGAATGACCGGGACTCCGTAAGCTCCCGCAACATATGCATTTAAGCCAAATTCGCCAATTACCACGTCATTAATATAAAAATTACGAACGCCTGAGGTCATCGAGTGGCTCATTACGCCTGGTTGACCAGCACGCGAATGATAACCAATAAAAACAGCCGCATCCGCGCTTGAATCTAAGCCTTGCACCATCGAAAAAGGTTTTACGTCACCAGTGATGAGTCTTGCTTCTTCATGTAAATCTTCTATCAATATATTATTCATTTTTGAATGACTATCATTCACGATAATATCATCATATCCTGCTTTTAAAGCTTCTTCTACTACCCAGTTAGTTTCTTCTGTCATTATTTTTTGTCCTCTAGTATAATTTCGCATACTAGAATCAACAAAAGTATCATCAGGAAGGCCATTTATCCCTTCCATATCTACGGAAATCCAAAGTTTCATTTTGCTCTCTCCTTTTATTCTACGTAAGCACCTTTATAGGAAAAGCTTGTTCCAAAATTATGGTGAACGATTCCTTTTACAGTATCTTTTTTCAAATTACATACTGCAGTTTGATAGAGCGGAATCATGGCTGCATCGGTTTCTATTAGTAATTTTTCGGCATCAATAAAGGTTTCCCAGCGTTCTTCTGGTTTAGTTGTGAGTGTTGTTGAAGTTGCGTTTATCATTTTATCGTAATCGGCGCTTGAATATCCGCTCGCATTATATGTGTTTCCCGTTGTGTAGTTTCCTAGGAATGTAAGTGGATCTTGGAAATCGGGACCCCAGTTTGATAAAACGATTTCGTATTTTTGCTCACGTGTTAATTGCAATAAGTTCTTTTTAGGGACGGTTTTCAAGTTTACTTTTAAGCCTGGTAATGCGGATTCTAGTTGACTTTGTAGGTACTCGCCGACTTTTTTGCTTGATTCTAAATCAGAGTTAAGCAGTTCTACAGTCACTTCACCGCCACCGAGTTCTTGTTTTGCTTTATCAAAATAGCTTTTCGCCTCAGCTTTGTCTTGCTTCATGTAGTCGCCACTTTCTTTCCGGAAATCTTCGCCAGTTTCTGGATTCGTGACAAATTTTTCTGGAACATAGCCATAAATCGCTTTTGAGCCATCAGCCAAGATTTTCTTCGTAAGCGATTCTTTATCTACTGCAAGGGAAAGTGCTTTTCTTAAGTTTTCGTTAGCTAAAGGTGTTTTCTTCCCATCCAGTTCTTGATTTAGTTTTAGGTGAGTCACGTAGGCATCTAGCTCAGAGTGGTAGTCTTTGTCGTTGCTTTTTTGTGAAGCGTAGTCGCCAGAAAGTGTTGCTACATCAAGTTTTCCAGTGTCGTATAGATTTACTGCTGTGTTCGGAGCTTTTACTACGCTCACTTCGATTTTGTCGGATTTCACGTTCTTTTTATCCCAGTACTCGGGATTTTTTTCTAAAGTCCAAGCTTTTTCTGTGTTTGTCCAGCCTTTCATAACAAAAGGACCGTTGTAAATCATGTTTTCACTGCTCTGCGCGTATTTATCGCCTTGCTCTTTTACATAATCTTCATTTTGAGGGTAAAAGGAGTTGAATGCTAGAAGCGAAGTGAAATAAGGTACTGGTTGTTCTAATTGAATTTCAATTGTGTAGTCATCAAGGGCTTTAAATCCTAGTTCGTCCACGCTTTTCTTACCATTTACAACATCGGTTCCGTTTTTAACGGTCCCATCAAGCAGGAAAGAATACTGGGCGGCGGTGTCTGGATTTGCTAGTTTTTTCCAAGCGAAAATGAAATCATTTGCAGTGACTTTCGTGCCGTTTGACCATTTGGCATCGTCGCGCAGTTTGATTGTATATGTTTTTTGGTCCTCACTTAACTTCGGCATATCTTTTGCAATTGCCGGAACTGCTTGGTCTTTGTCGTTTAAAGTATAAAGACCTTCGAAGACTTGGCCTTGTTCAGTGAAACTTGGAACGTCTTGCGATAAAGTTGAGTCCATGGAAGAAACTTCAGCGTTTTCCATGATTTTCAGTGTCTTTTTGCCTTGTGATTTGCTCGCTTCGTCTTTATTTCCCCCGCATGCCATTAAAAAGGTTGAGATAGATAGAATCATAATACAAACTAACGCTAATCTTTTTTTCATTTTAGTTCCCCCTATTTTGGTTTATGTCATCTCAGAAAATAATTGTTTGCCGACTGTCTGCATCCAAGCTGTCGCATTCGCTTCTAATCCCGTGTTATTCGTCAGTGCGGCTGCATATCTGGTCTTTCCTTTATACTCAAAAACGGCCACATCATGCTGGATATTTTTTAGTTCGCCCGTTTTATTTAACATTTGAAGTCCCGAAATTCCAGCTTCTTCCAACGTGCCCGCTAGGTTGGATCGAAATTGCTGATTTAGTAGCGGTCGCCGAATAGTTTCTTTTAAGTCTGGATAAGCTTCACTAAGCATCATTATTTTTTGTAAAATGGTCACGGCTGCCTTAGCACTGATTTTATTTTGCTTTACGGTCTTGAAATCCATCATTTGCCGTTCTAGCTGAATTCCATCTTCCCAGTTGTTTTCACGTAACCATGATTGTAGTTTGGTGATAGTTGCTAGCTCGATTAATTGGTTGGTAGCTGTATTGTCCGAAACAGCTATCATTAAATGTAGTAATTCTTCCAATGTCCAAATTCTTTTTTGCGGAAGAATTTGGATGATTCCTGCTCCAGCTACTACTTTTTCGCTTGGAATTTGGAAATCCGTTTGTAAGTCTAACTCTTTTTTGGCAATTTTTTCGAAAAAATATAAATAAATCGGTAGTTTGATGACACTTGCAGCAGTAAAAAGCTGGTTTTCATTTTCTGCAAAAAGCACCGTTTCTCCATCTGATATAAAAAGTGCTTTTGAATCAATTATGTTGAAATCTTGATTAATTTCTTGATAATTAGTCAGTTTCATCCACCCCCTTTATCGATGTCTTGAGGTCACACAAAGTTCTGGTTCGTACTTACTGCCTGCGATTTTAGTTAAAATTACTTTAGATCCTGGTGTTTGCGAATGAATCATCTCGTCATTTCCGATGTAAACTCCCACGTGATGGACTTCCCCTTTGCCTTCCTCATAAGCAAAAAACAGCAAATCTCCTGGTTCAGCGTTTGCGTAATCAATTTTTTTCCCTGTGAAAGATTGCTCTGTGGCATCGCGACCGATATATTTCCCACATGTCCGGTAAAGAGTAAACGCAAATCCTGAACAGTCAAAACCGGCACTGCTAATTCCCGCCCAAACGTATGGTAAGTCAAGGAATTGCATCGCCATTTGCACCACAGTGATGCCAATGTTGTCGCCTTGTTTATGTTGTAAATCTACTTGAGTTCGTAAAATGCTCGCTAGTCCATGAGGTGTTTCAATTGTATATTTATCCTCAGTTTCAGCAATTTTGGTGAAAAGTGTGCCAAATGAAACAGTGCGCGTTTCACCATTTTCGTATGTAATTTCTGCTTTTGGCACGACAACTGCGATTTTTTCACCCATATCGCTAGTTTTATCTGTATCTTCTAAGTCAGAAAGAAGCATCCAACCAGGATAGCCGCGCTCATCTTGAAAACTTTGTTGGGAAGGAACGACTACTTTTGCCCAGTCGCCCTCGATTTCGTCGACAATTACGAAGTCGTTATAAAGCAAATCCGAGTCAACAAGGCTATCCTCGTATAATTTCATCGCATCTTCTTGGTTAATTTGAACCAAGTCAGTTTCTTTTCTAGCCTCTAAAATATTGGCTAAAACCGGGTTCATTTCATTTTTCCTCCAAAGAAATGCATTACTTTGACTAACTAATTTGTTCATATTATCCCTACTTTCTTTAATAAGCTGGAATGCCAATCCCATCTTCTTCTGTTAAAAGCACTTGTCCACGACCAATTTCAAGGCCAATATCAGCCATGTTTTTACCATGTAAATCCCACATAAACGGCACATCTAAATCATAAAACTTCACTTGTTTGGAAGCTGCCGCGAAATGTGCTGCGGCTGATAAACTTGCATATCCTTCAATCATCGTACCAATCATACAGTCCACATTATAACTGCCCGCTAAATCATGTATCGCTTGCGCTTCTTTGATTCCTGCACTTTTCATCAATTTAATATTAAGCAAATTACAGCATTTTTCGTCTAAAAGTCGTTTAGCATCGTGAAAGCCAAATAAACTTTCATCAGCCATGATTGGAATACTAGTGTTCGCAGTCACTTTTGCCATACCGGTAAAATCCCAACTTTTTACTGGTTGTTCGATGAAGTCAATTGGAATATCTTGCCACTCATTTAGGATTTGAATGGCTTCATCCGCAGTCCATCCTTGGTTTGCATCAATTCTAAAAGGAATCTTCCCGCCTAACGCGTCATTCATTTGCCTAATTTTTGCTACTTCTATTTCAACTGGATCAAGACCTAATTTAACTTTAAGGGACTGAAATCCTTCCGCTACTTTGGTTTCTGCATCTCGAACCATTTTTTCTGGCGTCCCAATGCTAATGGTATAATCTGTTTCAAGCCCCGCTAAGCCACCGCCGAGGAATTCATATAATGGCTTTGAATGAGCTTTTGCCAGTGCATCATGTAAAGCAATATCAATGGCGGCTTTTGGACTTGAATTATGTACTAATAAAGATTTCATTTCATCTAAAATTGTAAGTTCTTCGTCTAGTTCGCGATTAATTAAAAAAGGACCGAAAATATCATTTATTGCACTCAAAATGCTGACTTCCGTATCCCCTGTTATTACATGCGTTGGAGCAGCTTCTCCAATACCTATAATCCCGTTATCAAAATGAATATAAACTCGTACCACGTTCACATGACTAACTTCCCTAAGCGCCGTCTTAAAAGTAGCACTTAGCTGAATCGGTAAAATGTGTGTTTTAATTTTTGTGATTTTCAAGCACATTCACTCCTTTTTATTTAAATGTCAAACTATTCCTAAAACAATAACAAAGGAACGTTTTTTTGGCAAGATAGCCTCGAGAGAAAAACTTCCATGAATAAATGATTTTCTGCCAACCCTACCAAAAAAACTTCCACAGTACGTTAGTTTTGTATCTTCTATTTTCGCTCATTAAATAAAGCGCTGTCAATATTTATACCTCTAAAGAAAAACTCACATGGAATGTTTTTCTTTTAACGGTCGAGAACGAGCATTTGAATTGCGTTTGCTACCCCGTCTTCATTATTTGTAGTTGTGGTATAATTGGCGATTTCTTTAATATGCTCCGTTGCATTTCCCATTGCTACACCCATTCCCGCATATTCTATCATCGTAATATCATTTTCTTGATCGCCAATACTCATTACTTCCCCTTGAGAAATGCCAAGTTTGTTCACGAGAAGTTCCAGTGCAGAACCTTTATTGACGCCTTTTTGCAAGAATTCTAGGTTGTAAGGAACACTTCGAACTACATAAAAGTTCTCTTTAATTGTCTCTGGTAAGTTTTTAATAACATCCGTGATTTTTTCTGGCGTATCTAATAACATCACTTTGGAGACATGAATTGACTCAGGTGCTTCTTCTACAGGCAAATGATAGAGTGGCGTTTGAAGCAACAAAGCATCCTGGCATGTAATTTCGGTGATTTTTCGACTTGGTACATACATGTTTTTTCCGTCAAAATACGTTACATTAACATCTTGCGCATGACAAAATGCATAAATTTCCTCTAATTCTGATTTATTTAAAGTAATATCTGCTAATGGTTCTTCCGTCGCTGTTTCTAGGATAACTGCTCCATTAAAGGTAATCGCATAATCACCAATATCTAAAAGATCTAGTTCTATCAAGCTTTTTTTAATTCCAGCAAGTGGGCGCCCTGTACAAAGCACTACTTTGACCCCTTTTTGTTTTGCAGCTTTAATCGCCTCGCGTACAGCTGGGGTAATTTCGTGCGCATCGTTTAAAAGCGTCCCGTCAATGTCTATCGCAATAATTTTATACATAATTTCCTCCTAAATCGACTCATTACAACCATTCTACTAGAAAATCAGTTGTTCCGCCAAAATTCGTTTACTTCTCGCTCGATTTGTAGCGTATTTTTCACTGTCCTAGCGTGGTTCCAATGAGCCGGAAACAAAGCTTTATACCGATCTGTTGCAAAACGTTCTTCTATCAGTAAGACAACGCCTTGATCTTTTTCGCCGCGAATAACACGTCCTACCGCTTGAAGGACTTTGTTCATACCGGGAATCTGATACGCATAATCAAATCCGCGCCCGATTGTTTCATTATAATAATCTTTAATTAAATCAGATTCCACATTCATTTGCGCAAGTCCCACGCCTACTATTGCCGTTCCGATTAAGCGTTCCCCTCGAAGATCAACGCCTTCAGAAAAAACGCCTCCTAAGACACAAAAACCGACGAACGTTTCTTCACGCCCCGTTTCAAAAGCTGCTAGAAATTCCTCGCGCTCTGTTTCGTTCATAAAAGATTGTTGTTTTTGCGCTCGCACTTCGGGATATTTTTCGCTAAACAATTCAAATGCCGTTTCTAAATATTGGAATGATGGAAAGAAAAACAAATAATTGCCTTTTTTCCCGGAAAGCATCGCATAAAGCGCATCAATAACTGATTCCAAACTATTTTCACGCCTTTGATACTTTGTACTAATATAATCCGCTACCATTAAATGCATATTATTCTGTTTAAACGGAGACGCAAAAGTAAGACGACTTGTATCATTATTTCCACCAAGTAAATTCGTGTAGTAATCAATCGGTCTAAGCGTCGCCGAAAAAAGTACTGAACTAGCACCTAATTTCAATTTCTCTGATAGTAAAAACGCCGGATCTAAGCATAGTTGTTTTATCAGTATATCGGACCGGTTTCGCGTAATTTGAGTGACATAGCGCTTATCGTATAGCTCAGCAATCTTTAAATACCTTAAACTTTCAAAATAAAGTTCCAGTACATCTGCTTGAGCTTTTGCCTCTGTATTTTTTGGCAACCAGTCTTTTGCTACATAACTAAATTTTAAAACAGCTTCATTCCAATCGGCCAAGGCTTCTTTTTTTACATAGATCGTTTTATTTTCTTCGGCTAGTTGCTTATTTAGGGCAATCATTATTTTATTCATTGCCGTTACTGAATTTAGTAGTTTTTTATCGGTTTTTTTGTCTAATTCACGTTTTACTTGCATGATGATTGATTTACTTAATGTCGCCGAGAACATCGAACGAGCTCTGTCCACCAAATTATGCACTTCATCCACTAAAAAAGTATATCTGCCAGGTCCATCCGCAAAAAAACGTTTCAAATAAACGACTGGGTCAAATAAATAGTTATAATCACACACAATTACATCACAAAAAAGCGCCACATCAAGCGATAACTCAAACGGACATAAAGTATATTTCCGGGCAAATGCTTCGACGACCGACCGAGTTATAGTTTCTTCTGTTTGCAGCATATCGAACAACGCTTCATTCAAGCGATCGTAATAGCCACGCGCAAATTGGCAGTGCTCCGGGTCACATTTTCGTTCATCTAAAAAGCATATTTTATCTTTTGCTGTAATTGTGACACTTCTTGCCGCTAGTCCTTTACGGCGCATTTCATCTAAAGCATCTTCGGCAACCTGTCTCGTAATTGTTTTTGCTGTAAAATAAAAAAGCTTGTCTGCCTTCCCCTCGCCCATTGCTTTTACACTGGGAAATAGCGTTGACATTGTTTTTCCAATGCCTGTAGGCGCTTCACAAAATAGCTTTTCATCATCCATCACTGTCCGATAAACGGCAATTGCTAGCTCTCTTTGACCACGTCTATAGCTGTCATATGGGAAAGTTAATTCTTGAATAGATTTATTTCGCTTCATTTCCCAAGCTGCAGACATTTTTGCCCAAATAGCATATTTTGAAAGCAAATCGTCCACAAAAGTACTCATTTCTTCACGACTCATGACTCGAGTGAATTGTTTCACTTCTTTATCGGCTACTTGATAGTACGTTAATTGAAGCGTGACTTCTGCTAAATCAGACTTCTCCGCTAACATGAATCCATAACAAATGAGCTGGGCCCAGTGCAGCGGGCGAAAGTCTTCAGTAATTTCATCCATTTCTACCTCGGTAGTTTTAATCTCATCTATCATTTCTCCGTTTATGACGCCATCCGCTCGGCCTTCAAGTGTAAAAGAAATGTCATCTATTACTCGTACAAGCTTTAATGATACCTCGGCTTCGTATTCTTCTCCTGCTTCTTTTTGGAGTAATTGATGAATTTTCGTCCCTTCCAAAGCGCGATCTGAACTAGTCATTCGGCTATCAATACTGCCGCTTTTTAAGACAAATTCTACTAAGCGCCTCACTGAGATTTGTACGTTTTTCATCAATAATCCTCCTCTATTTTCTAGTAGAATTATAACACAGAACCTACGTTCGCATCAATTTTAATTTTTTCTCCCAAAAGTCCAAAAATAGTCAACACTATCAATTAAATAACATTTTTTTGTGCTTATCAGCATTATACGATTTAAATAATTCACATTTTAGAAACATTTATTCGTGAAATACTACTTTACTCCATACAATCGACTTTTTTGTTTCTGATACAATTATTTATACAAAAGTAAAGACATAAAAAAAGATTGGAGTCATCATTATGCCTAAGTCATTGTATAATTACCACGAATTCATTCACCTATCTCATGACGGAAGAATACCCTTTGAAAAAATAGAAGTTCCAAAAAACGCCATTTTACTAAACAACAGCGCAGATTTAGACAACTATGTTTACCTTATTATTGATGGTTATGTGGCTTTATTTTTAAACGATGGGAAAGAACAATCCAAAATTTATTCCATTCAAGGTGAAGGAGCTTTTCTAAATTATTTTACATTACTAGACCATAGCATTAATCGTTTTCGATATAAAACGCTCTCGAAATGTTTCTTATATAGATACTCAAAACTTGATATAGAATACTTTCTATCTATGTTCCCCGAGAATTTCGGTTTTCAATTTTTCATCATGAAAAACCAGACTACCCATATTTACTTTAAAAGTTTAATGGCGAGTAGTCCGGCTTCTGAAAAACTTATGCTTACTTTTTCCAATCTTGCTCTACTTCATGGTATTCCTACTGAGGATGGTACAGTTATCTTACCTCCCGCAATTAAAACAAGTCACTTGCTTTCGTATAGCAACCTTTCAAAAAGCTGTTTTTATAAAGATTTACAATATTTGAAAACGACTAATCAAATCGAAAAACAGGATAATTCCTGGATAATTCATAATAAAGAGCTAAACCTAATGTTGCAAAATGGAGAAACATATATATAGAAATTACTTTCGCGCTATTTTTAATACAACGGTTGCTATTATGAAAAGAATGATAAACATCAGCGTAATGGTAGCACCTGGTGGGGTTCCTAATTGATAAGAAGATACTAGCCCCGAAAACATTCCTATTAAACCAATTAATATTGCGCTAACTACACACATGAGAAACCCTTTTGAAATCCGCATACCAATAGCTGCTGGAAGAATGATAAGTGCAGATACGAGTAGCGCCCCAGCTATTGGCATAATAACCGCAATTGCAATACCCGTAACAACGCTAAACAAAAGAGAAATCAAGCGTACAGGAACACCTTCAGCGACCGCAACATCTTCACTAAAAGTAAGTACAAACATAAACCGTTTAAACACCAGAAACAATACAACAATAGCAATCCCTAGAATGACTAAAAGCTGTACTTGAGCTTTGCTGATGGTCACGATGGAACCAAATAAATATTGCTGTACACTCGTTGTAATTCCGCCCTGATCCAAACTCATCAATACTAACGCCACTGCAAGTCCCCCGGCCATGAGGATTGCAATCGACAACTCCGAGTAAGTTGCATAAACCCCGCGTAAATACTCTATCCCAAGTGCTGCGATTACTACAACAATAAGCGTTGTCACACTTGGATTCACATTTAAAACCAGCCCAAAAGCAACTCCCGCAAGCGACACATGCGAAAGCGTATCCGCCATAAGTGACTGTCTTCGTATAATTAAGAAAACCCCTAAAAGAGGAGCAATAATAGCAATAATCATTGAAGCTTGGAAGGCTCTTTGCATAAATCCATAGAGAAACATTTCCATGACACATCCTCCTTTCTAACGAGGCGAATATGCTTATCAACATAATCTTCCATCTCTTCACTATCATGCGTTACCATCAAAATCGCCTTACCGTGCACTTGTGCTTCATGCTTTAATAAGTCATAAAAACGAATTTTACTTTGTTTATCCATTGCGGTTTGCGGTTCATCCAAAATTAATATATCAGGATCAGTTGCAAACATTCGCGCCAAACAAATCCGCTGTTTTTGACCTCCTGATAGCTCACCGATACGTTTATGACGATAATCCCACATTTCAACAGATTTTAATGCTTTTTCGACATGGGCATGATCTTTTTCCGTCAGCCGTTTGAACCACTTACCATTTGGAAAGCGACCTGACCTTACTAATTCGAGGACCGTACTTGGAAATCCAGCGTTAAATGAAGCTATTTGTTGTGGTACATAACCTACTAAAAGTCGTCCGCCATTTGTATTCTTCATTGAGAAAGTAACAGAACCTTTATCAGGTTGTAAAATCCCCAAAATAATACGGAGCAGTGTTGATTTAGCTGCTCCGTTTTCTCCTGTTAGTATGATAAATTCTCCTGCGCTGACTTGAAATGAAATATTTTCAAGTACTGGCTCGGATTCGTATTTAAAACCAATATTGGCTATATCAATATATTTCATTCTTATCGCTTCCTTATTTAATTGTTTTTTGCAAGGCTTGTAAGTTTTGTTCCATATAAGCGATGTAATCCATGCCTTTTTTCTGTTCTTTATCGGTAATACCTTCGATTGGGCTTAGTACTTCTAATTTTGCACCTGTTTCGTTAGCAAGCGTTTCTGCTACTTTTGGTGATGCTACTTCTTCAAAATAAATTGTGCTGATATTGTTTTCTTTTACATATTTTTGTAATTCTGCTAAACGCGCTGGGCTAGGTTCTTGGTCAGGTGAAAGACCCGCGATTGCCACTTGATGCAAATCATATTCGTTTGCTAAATATTGGAATGCAGCATGTTGCGTTACGAAATCGCGTTGTTTCGCTCCTTCAAAAGCTGTTTTAAATTTATTGTCGAGTGTTTTTAATTTGTCCGTATATTTTTCTGCATTCTTTTTATATGTATCTGCATTTGCTTTATCCGCTTTGCTTAAACCGCTCTGGATGTTTTTCACTTCTTTTTCAGCAAGGACAGGGCTTAACCATACGTGCGGATCATGTTCATGATGATGACCTTCTTCGCCGTGGTCATGGTCGTGCTCTTCTTCTTCGCTACCTTCTAATAGTTTAATTCCTTTACTAGCATCAATTATCGTTAATTTTTTCGAATCTAGGCTTTTAAGTACGCTTGGCACCCACGTTTCCATGTCTTCACTGTTATAAATAAAAACATCAGCTGCCTCAATTTTAGCAATATCTTTGGCACTCGGCTCGTAATCATGCGGTTCAGTTCCGGCATCAATTAACATATCAATCGAAGCATTATCTCCCGCTACATTTTTGGTAAAATCATACATTGGATAAAATGTTGTCACTACCTTGAGCTTATCCCCACTTGCTTTATCAGCACTCGCGCCACATCCTGCCAAAACTAAAACGAACGCCAAGACTGTTACAACTAAAAACGACCATTTCTTCATATTATCTCTCCTTTTTCGTAATGATTACGATTTAAACCTTAAAGCCATACTATGTAAATTTTGATTACGCATCGTAAAACGTAATCATTCTTATTTGCACAAAATATCTTATCATGGGATTTTTTTTGCGTCAAGCAGTTTTTTCAAGAAACCATTAACTTGACTTATCTTATCGGAATACTTATAATAACGATAAATACACAGATAGAAGGGGAGAAAACCATGCATTTTTTAAAGAAAACATTGCCTATTTTTGCCATTTTGACAGTACTTTTACTTACAGCTTGCGGAAATGACAATGATAAATCTGCGACAAAAACTTCCCCGGACAAAATTAAATTTCTTGAAACCAGTGAATTACTGACTTTAAATACGACAGCTGAAGAAGACTTTGCTAGCTTCACCGCACAAAACCAAGTCTTCGAGGGATTATACACACTTGATCAAAAAGATAACTTTGTTCCTGGGGTTGCTGATGGAATGCCAGAAATCAGCGCTGACCAAACGAAATATACCATTAAATTAAAGAAAAACGCGAAATGGTCCGATGGTTCCCAAGTAACCGCCGATGATTTCGTCTATGCGTGGCGCCGTGCCGTTGATCCAAAAACCGCACCAGGATATTCCGCGCTCTTTAAAGATTCGATTAAAAACGCCACTGAAATCAATGAAGGCAAATTACCTGTAACTGACCTTGGAGTCGTTGCAACTGACCCAACAACACTTGAAATCACACTTAAAAAACCAGTTCCATACTTCATTTCACTTCTTTCTTTTGAAACATTTTTCCCACAAAAAGAAAGCTATGTGAAAAAACAAGGCGACAAATACGGAACAGATAGTGCGCACACTTTATACAACGGTCCTTTTGTCATGAAGGATTGGGGCGGCAACATTACGAATAAATGGACTTACGCGAAAAACGACCAATATTGGGACAAAGATAATGTCAAAGTAAACGAAATCAATGTGCAAGTTGCGAAAGATATTAACGCTGGTGTGAACCTTTATAATACAAACGAGGCTGACCGTGTGCCACTTTCAGGCGATTTCGCCAAACAATACAAAGGCAAGAAAGATTTCCAAACGGAAAAAGATGCGCTGATAAGTTACTTGCGCATGAACCAAAAACGTGACGGTAAAGCGACTCCGCTTGCGAACAATTCCTTACGTCACGCGCTTAATTTAGCCGTTGATAAAAAACAATTAACAGACCGCATTCTCGGCGATGGCTCATTCCCAGCGAACGGACTTCTTCCAAAAGATTTCGTCCAAAATCCAACAACGGGCGCTGATTTCCGCACAGATAGTGGCGACCATTTAGTTTATAACAAAGAAGAAGCTTTAAAATATTGGAAACAAGCACAAAAAGAACTTGGAACTGATAAAGTAACAATCGAACTGCTCGGCGATGACCAAGAAACGACGAAAACCATTTTCGCATATTTGAAAGCGCAGTTTGAAGATAATTTGCCAGGTGTGACGATTAAAGTGAAAAACATGCCTTCGAAGAGCGCGACACAGCTAACTTCTGATGGTAATTATGACATGTCACTGGCTGCTTGGATGCCTGATTTTAAGGATCCGTGGACATATAGTAGTTTATTCTTATCCGATTACTTTAACAATCATATGAGTTACAATAGTCCCGCTTATGATAAACTTGTAAAATCAACGGACACAACGCTTGCGACGAAACCAGAAGAACGTTGGAATGCGTTCGTAGCTTCTGAGAAAGTTCTGCTTGATGATGACGCGGCGATTTTACCACTTTATCAACATCAAACAGCAGTGTTGCAACGTACGGATATTACCGGCGTGCAGAAACATGCTTTTGGTTCGCCTTATAGTTATAAGTTTATTCGGGTGGAGAAGTAATTCGCCAGTTTTGAAGAAACCCAGCAATTTTAAAAATTGCTGGGTTTTTGTTGTATAAAATATTAAATTTTATCTTTGCAAGTAAGCGTGTATCTCATTTACTAACGACACCAACCAGATAATATAATACTTTTTATTTAATTTTCAATGTAACCTTCAGCATCATCAATAAAAAATGTTAATTTCAAATCGGGAAATTTTTTATCTAGTTCTCTTAAACAAGAAATAAATTTCCTGCTTTGTATTTTTTCGGAAACATCATCAAAAACCGAACTAATTAACAATACATCTTCCTTTGAACAATTCTTTAAATAATTGATAGTTTCATCTTCGCTCATAGATAAAATATTGGTTAGTTCTGCCCAATTTCTTTCAAGTCCAAAGTCATCTTCTTCATGTATACTTCTTCGTTGTTCTAAATTCTCTTTAATTTGATTAGATATATTCATAATTGTCCTCCCATTTACATATTTATTTTATGTAATTAAGATATCTATATTGAATACAATTCTTGATATTTTTTTAACTCATTATCTAGGAGTAATTTTTTTCGGGGTAGGATTCCACATACCTGTTACATATAATATTCAAATAATAATAAAATTGTTTATAGTCAATCACTATTTCACTTCCAGAGTATAATCCAAACTCTACTCCGTCAACCCCTTCCCCCTGAGCAATATCATATTCATCTAAATCTTCCGGAAAAAGACATGTACCCGATTCCACTCCAAATCCCTCTCCTTTTGAAACGGAATTTATTATTGAAATAAATTCTTCATCAGAAATTTCATCAAAAACTACTTTTACTGGGTATTGTTTTTCATTAATTAAATCGCTATTTTTGATTCTTTCATGAAACACATTATTTTTCCTCCTACTCATTCAGGATAAGTGGTTAAAAACCGAATTCTTAATTGTCACTGTAGTTGTGGACATAGAATTTTTAGTTAAAGCCCTCTCATATGATACCAACCATGTAATAAGGTGCTTTTATTCTACTACTTATCTTCCCCCAAAAAAGAGATATTTTTTTGATCCAATTCTTCCACAATAATATCTTTACAAACTATAGAAATTGTCATAATTGATAAATTAAGGAAAGAATCAATAAATTCTTCGTTATCTCCATGCTTTTCCAGAGAAATATCTTGCATAAAGTATCCTAATTGTCCCTTACTCATATCTCTAACTTTCATATTAGTGTCTGGAGCAAAACTTTTTTGTACGATACCTTGTAACAATTCATAAATTTAATTATATATACTTGGTCCTCTTCTCCCTCAAATATTACATGAAATTCATCCCCAAAATAGAGTGTTTACAATCAAATACTCTAGCATCCCAGTATTCTGTATCCTCAATCACTTTTTGTATCATTTCAATTTTTTTCATAGTTCCTCCTACTTTTTATATGGAATATGAGCATCTAAAACTTTCCGCTCGAAATAAACCCGAAACACTAGATTTCTAGGTTCTCCCTTATTCGTAAGATAAATTTGTTGTATTGCTAGAAAATACAACGTAGAATACAATTCCCTGTTGCCCTGTGACTTGTTTTGAACGTCTTTTCCTTTGCCCGAGGAACTCACGAAATAGCTAGTACCTTGACTTGTCCCTCGAGCCTTTTCAGCATAACATGCCCATCGTTTGCATTGATATTTGAATTTGTTCTTTCAAACCTACTCTACTTCTCGCATTTCTTTTATTCAAATGAAATTTGTACTGTATTTTCATTTGTGCTCTGTTTTACCTGTTGAATAATTTCTTGCACTTCAGATTCAGAAAGCTTTTTATTTTCATATGGAGGTTCCCAATTCTTCATAGAATCTTTAAATACAACAAATTTACCTCCAACTAACATTTCTCCATCTGCTTTCACTACATATCCATTCTCTAAATCAAATTTCACATGTGAACTATTACCTGTAATTTTCATTTCACTTACTTCCTTTCAAAAATTATTTTTTCAAGTCCTGTTTTAGGATCAATCGTTGTTATCTTCGTTACGTTAGGATTATTTTTTAATCTAGGTAACTCAACATTTTCCCAAATATTTCCTTTTCTCAAATCCGAACCAACTACTGCACGAACTTCACCAGAAACTTGTTCTGCATAAGAACCAGAAGCCAAATCCCATGCTTTCATTGACTCAGGATTATTAAAATCCCAGTCTGGCATTTCAATATTTTTATTTCCTATTGTTGATTCTAAAGTAACGCCACCTTTACTTTTAGCTACATCAGCCGCTATATCAGCTCCACCAACGCCTTCTGTTCTACCAGACCAGAAAAATGCAGTATCTGGTTCTGTTTTCAATTTAGGATGAATTTCGTCAATATTAAATCCTTTAGCTCCACTAGCTTTCTTTCTTCTACGTAGCCAATCTTTTGGAATCTTGAACTTCTTCCCTTTATAACCTCCAACAGTATAATGGAAAACAAGACCACTTATAATACCAAACCCTTGCGCTTTACTTATCTCTTGCCCAGTAACCGGGTCTATTCCTTCTTTCACCGATTGAATAACTGCCTGCAACAACTCAGCTTCTTCTTGCGCTTCATTGCTTTCATGCGGTAATCCCCCGTTAAGCACGGCGGCATTGTACGCGTTCGTTGCTTCAACATCTACTATACCATTTTTCATTAACACCCACATTTGACCACGGTACGTTTTTTGATATTCGTCAAAATTGAATGTTTTTTCGTTATTTTTTAGCGCTTTTCCTAAGGCGTTTTGCATCCGGGTTACGGTGGTGAAATTCAGTTTGCTCATATCATAGGTGCCCGTTTTACTGTTAAATTGAATGTTCGACTGGAGTTCGCGAATGGTTTGCTGAATTCCTCGGACTAAATCGGTTAAATTATCAAAAAAACCACCATGACTTTGTTCAAAAGCCAAGTATTTTTCTAAGATATTTTCCTGTTTGTAGGCGATGCTTAGCTGGGAGCGATAACTTTGCATTTGCCCTTCTGTTCCGGTATTCATCCGCTGGGCTAGTGCCTCTTTTTTCGCTTCAATACGATCAATCATTTTCCCGAGTTCGTATAAACCGTCCGCATCAATTTTCGCATCCGCAGAACCATCCACTTGGGCGTGAAAATCGGCTATATACTGCGCTAATCGTTCTTCGCTCTCGTTCATGGCTTCGATTATCGCATCACATAATGGGAAATAGGTCATTTGGTAATAATTTTTCGATGCATCAACTGCTTTTCCTTTTAAACTGCCGTCTTCGGTATAATTTTTCACGGCAGTTTTGATGTCTTTGATACTCTTTCTTGCTGCTTCATTAGCTGTATGTAGTTGGTACGCAAAGGTTTGTATTTCTCCGATGTCAATTCGGCTCACTGTAACAACTCCTTTTGTAAATCTTGTTGTTGATTTTCTAATTGGTAGATGTTTTTTTGGCAAGCGGTGATTTTTTGCTTACATTCCTCTTGGTTCGCTTGGATTTTTTTATGCCACTTCTGTTTTTCTTCTTCCTGTAAATCCGCCAAATAGTAGCCGAAACTTCGTGATTCCGCGCCTTGCCAAACTTCGCGCAAAAGCTCCAGCGACTCCCGTTCTTCTTGGTGAACACGCGCAACATCTTCCGCTAACCACTCTTGTTCATTTTGTTGTCGTTGTAAATCTTGCAAAAAATCTTCGGCCCCGGATTGTTCTTTTTTCAGCAGTTGCAGTTGTGCCTCCCCTTGCTGGCTCTTTGCATCCATTTATTTACCTCCCAATCCCATGCCTCGTTCAAGCTCTTGGTCTTTGTGAGTAAATGATGCGCCTAATTCTTTCAATCTTTTGGCATCCGTTCCTACCACACCTTGAAAATTGTCCACCGCGTCTACCAAGTCAAACAATGCTGTCCGAAAATGATTGATGGAATTGGCTTGACTATAGGCCATATTGCCACCTTTCATCGGTAAATATTCGGTTGATTTGCCTTTTGATTCTAACTTTGTCGCGTGTTTTTTCAATGTTGCTTCTTTAACTTTTATTTCACTCATTTCTGCGCCTCATCTCTGTCTATAATAATGAAACCTTGTCCTTTAATTATAGCACCGCACGCATTCTCGTTTTGTGAGCGTTTTGTGAATTTATGCCTTGGAAATTGGCTAAAACACGTTTTTTACGTTTCTATTTTAAGTACATTTTCTTTAAAAAACAAAAAAACACTTTGACTGAAAAAATCAAAGTGTTTTTACATTTAATATCTACGTGACAAACCTTTCCTCAGCACATCGCCAAGCACGTTAAATGAAAGAATCGTCATTAAAATTAATAATCCAGGGAAAAGCGCCAAGTAAGTTGCTTCTCCGACGTAGCCTTGCGCATTGTTCAGCATGCTGCCCCACGAAGCGTTAGGCTGTTGAACACCGAGGCCAAGGAAACTCAGTGCTGACTCGGTTAAAATGGCTGTAGCGACGTTTAATGAAGCTGCAACGACGATGGATGGCATCGCGTTTGGAATAATATGCTTGAACATAATGTGGAAAAATCCGCCACCCGAAGACTTGGAGTACAAAATGAATTCACGTTCTTTTAATGTTAACGTCTCTGCTCGAACAATCCGCGCCACTTCCATCCAAGAAAGCAATCCGATAATGATGATAATGTTTGAAATTCCCGGTTTTAAGTACGCATTTAAAATCATTAGTAGGAAAAATGACGGAATTGACATGAAAATATCTAGAAAACGCATCACCATATTGTCAATGAAGCCACCAAAGTAGCCACTAACTGTCCCCGCAAGTGTTCCAACGACAACGGCAATCATCATCGCAAACACGCCAACAAGTAATGAAACCCGGCCGCCGTACAAGACACGCGTCAAGTAATCCCGACCATGGTCATCCGTCCCAAACCAGTGCGACGAATTTGGCGGCATCAGTTTGTCCTGAACGGAAAGAGCATTGGGGTCATAAGGCGAAAGGAACGCGAAAATACAAGCGACTGTAATAAGAATCAGCACACTCGTCGCAAAAACAGCGCGGCGGTCAGCCAGCATAAAACGCCAAAAACTCCGCTCTCTGGTAGCATGAACAACCTCCGCATCCCGCTCGAAATCTTGCATTGTTTTTTTCGAAAAATCTAATCGCATCATGAATTCCTCACCCCATTTCCCTAATCCGTGGATCGACAATCATATAAGCTAAATCGGCCAACAAGTTCCCAATAATTAATAATAGCGCTGAAAAAAGTGTAATCGCCATAATAACTGGATAATCTAGTTGGAAAATCGCATTAATCCCAAGCGACCCCATTCCCGGCCATGAAAAAATACTTTCGGTAATAAAAGCGCCTGTAATGACTTGCGGAAGTGACATCCCAAGTAGTGTTATGACTGGCAACAAGGAATTTTTCAAGACATGATGCCCCATAATTTGTACTTTGGATAACCCTTTCGCATAACCGAATAAAACATATTCTTCTTTTAATTGGTTAATCGTATTCGAGCGGACGTAACGATAATATGCCGCGCACCCTTGGAAAGTCAGCGTTATAACTGGCAAAATCGCATGCTCCGCCATATCCCAGAAGGAGTCGACCCCAATCGTTCGCATCCCTAGACTTGGGAGCCACCCTAATTGAATCGAGAACACATCTATTAAAATCATCCCAAACCAAAAAATCGGAATCGAAATCCCAATATATGAAATTCCATTTAACACTTTATCAATCCAAGTATTTTCGTAATTCGCCGCAACTAAACCAAGTGGAATTGACAACAATAGCGTCAGCACAAGCGAAGTCCCAACCAAACCAAGTGTCGCTGGAATTCTCTCTAAAATTTGTTGTAAAACTGGTTGGCTGTTCACAATCGAATAACCAAGATTACCTTGGAGCAAATTTCCAAGCCAAATAAAATACTGTACATAAATCGGTTGATCCAGCCCTAAGCTCTGTCTAATCCGCTCGACATCATCAGGATTCATATCAGGCGTAACAAACGAATTCACGGGATCCCCGGGCGCTAATTTTATAAGTGCAAACGAAATAATCGAGATAATAAACAGCATCGGAATAATTTGCAATACGCGTTTTATGATTGTTTTTAGCATAATTTATCTCCTATCTAAAACACTAAAAATGACAAGTAAAAACCTGAACCTGCCAAAAACAAGCATGGCAGGCCAGATTTTTTACGAATGATTTTTAATTATTATTCCGTTAAATATAGTTTAGAAAGATCACGGAACATTGTTACTGGTTGTGGTGTTGCAGCTTTTTGGCCACCGTAACGGCTATCAAGAGCTAGCACTGCATTATCATAAGAAATTGGATAAATTACAGCATCGTCAGCAATGGTGTTTTGGATTTTTTCATAGATTTCTTGACGTTCTTTATCGTCCGCAGTTACAGCACCTTTTTCCCAAAGTGCATCTAGATCTTTGTTGTGGTAGTTCGAATAGTTGTATGGCGCATCGCTTAGGTATAGGGATTTATACGCATCAGGATCGTTCCCCATGATATAACCATTTAGTGCGATAGAGTAGTCTGCGTTTTTGCGGTCAAGTGTGATGTTGCTTAGTGCATTTGGATCTGTTGGTTTCAAGTCAAGTGTCACGCCGATTTCTTTGTATTGTTGTTGCAAGTAAAGCGCGATACTTTCTTGTGATTTACTGTTGTTTAAATAGTAAACAGTTAGTTTTTGGCTTGTATCAAAACCGCTTTCTTTTACTAATTTTTTCGCTTTGGCAATGTCTTGGTCGTATGTTTCTACTTTATCTGTGAAGTATTTCGTGTTTTCTGTTAGGAACGAAGAAGCTGGTTTTGCGTATTCATCTGAACCGTAAGCTGCATCAATGATTTCTTCACGGTCAAGCGCATAAGAAAGGGCTTGGCGAAGTTCTTTTGATTTAAGAGCTGGTTGGTTTTCGTTGAACGTTGCATAGCTTAAGCGGTTTTCCGGGTAAGTGATAATGTTTACCGCGCTCGCTTTTTCTACTTTTTTTCTATCAGAAGGTTGAATGGATTTTAAGTTAATTTCGCCATTTTGCAGTGCTAAATTAGCTGCGTTTTGGTCTTTTGTGATTCGGAAAGTAACTTTATCCAATTTTGGTTTGCCGTCAAAATAGTCGTTGAACCGTTCTAGGGAAACATATTCACCTGTTTTGTATTCAACAAATTTGTACGGACCTGAGCCGATTGGATTTTTGTTTTTATCACTTTTCTCGATGTTTTCTACCCCTTCAAAAATGTGTTTTGGAATTGGGAAGAACGTTTTAATTGTATTTTCAAAGGCTGGAGCAACAGTTGGTAAAGTGAATTTCACTGTTGTGGCATCCACTGCTTCTACTTTTACAGGTTTATCATCAAAAACAAAGTTCCCACGGTTCGGGCTGTTTTGTTTTGTATCTAAAATAGAATTTACAGTAAATACTACGTCATCTGCAGTCAAAGGCTTACCGTCATGCCAAGTTAAACCATCTTTTAGTTTCACAGTGTAAGTTAAGTTGTCGTCTGAAATATCTAAGCTTTTTGCAAGTGCCGGTTTCCCGTCAACTTCCCAAAATAGCGGTGCGTATACAGCTTGTTGAATCGTTAATGTTACACGGTCAGAAGCGTAGTTCGGATTGATAACTTCTGGATCCCCAGTAACGCCGATAATTAGAGAGCCGCCGTCTTTCGCTTTGCCTGAACCGTTTGCTTTGTCTGAACTAGCGCCAGAGCCTCCGCAAGCTGTTAACACCAAGGCAAAAACCGAGATAACCGCTACTAATAAAAATTTCTTCATCTAACAAAAACTCCCCTCTTTAAGCGCTAAAAATAACGCTTCCTCTGTTTTTTGGTCAGAATCGAAGCGCCTCATTAAAAGCTACTACTTATCTGCCAGAATATTACTTCTGATCGGAATTAGCATAGAACTTGCGCTCCGCTGCCGGGTTTCACTGGGCCGATTCCCTCCACCACTCTGGATAAGAAATTGTAATACTATTATTCCTATAAGTTTACTGTGAATTAAAGATACACTGAAAAGAACCAGATGTCA
This sequence comes from Listeria sp. Marseille-Q6474, assembly GCF_946902005.1. NCBI lineage: Bacteria > Bacillati > Bacillota > Bacilli > Caryophanales > Listeriaceae > Listeria > Listeria sp. Marseille-Q6474. Next base: position 1,553,381 of record NZ_CAMPPS010000001.1, read on the forward strand.
AGAAGAGAAAACTGGATTTTTAAAAATAATTTTATAAAAAAATAGACTGGGTTTGTTCCCAGTCTACGCTTAATTATTTATCGGCTTGAACTTCCTGATATTCTGGCTTCTTAGAAAACTCAGCTTTTGCAAACGGGCAAAGCGGAATAATTTTCTTTCCTTCCGTTTTTGCTTTCTCGACAGCGCGTTTCACAAGTTCTTGAGCTATTCCTTGACCACGAGCCGCATCATCAACGCCTGTGTGGTCAATAATAAACATGTCTTCCCCAGTTGGCACAAAAGTCACTTCACCGACCTCTACACCTTCCTCATTTACTGCATAAATTCTGTTTTCACCGTTTTTATATTCCATTTGTTATCCTCCTATTTCTCTATATACTGAAGCGCTCCACTTGGGCAAGTATGAATCACCCGTTTTGCCTCTTCTTTTGGTACGTTATCTGGCATAATCCATGGTTTTCTATCCAAATTAAAAAGTTCTGCGTTACCTTTTACACAATTACCGGAATGTGCGCAAATATTCGTATTAAAATAAATATCTACATCTGCCCCGCGATACTTGCGGTAGCCTTGTTCTAATAGTGTTTCTTCTTCCATCTGATTACCTCCTTCGCCAAAGTTTCCTTACTTTTAGTATATTCCACTCATCTACTAAAAGAAAACGTCCCGAAAAAGCATCCCAGTCATTGACTTTCAAGCCAGTTATTGAAATAATAAAGATATTTTATAAGTACATTTAACAATAGAAGAAGGAGTGGAAATAATGGCATTTTATTTTGAAGAACCGTCCCGCACATTTAGTGAGTTTTTACTAGTTCCAGGCTACTCATCGGCTGAATGTGTACCAACAAACGTTAGCTTAAAAACACCGATTGTAAAATTTAAAAAAGGGGAAGAATCTGCTATCACAATGAACATTCCGCTTGTTTCCGCAATTATGCAAGCTGTTTCTGATGATAACATGGGAATTGCTCTCGCTAAAGAAGGCGGCGTATCCTTCATTTTCGGATCTCAATCAATCGAAAGTGAGGCTGCAATGGTTTCTCGCGTGAAAAATCATAAAGCTGGATTCGTCATTAGCGATTCTAATATCAGCCCAGATAAAACCCTCCAAGACATTCTTGATTTAAAAGAAAAAACTGGTCATTCTACAGTTGCAGTTACAGAAGACGGCACAGCGCACGGTAAATTACTTGGAATCGTGACAAGTCGCGACTACCGAGTGACGCGTATGAGTCCTGATGAAAAAGTAGCAGATTTCATGACGCCTTTTGAAAAACTAGTTACTGCTAAAAAATCGACCACTTTAAAAGAAGCTAACAACATTATTTGGGACCACAAATTAAATGCTTTACCACTTGTAGACGATAACGAACACTTGGTTCACATGGTGTTCCGCAAAGACTACGACTCAAATAAAGAAAATAAATTAGAATTACTTGATTCCTCCAAACGTTATGTAGTTGGAGCTGGAATTAACACACGCGACTATGAAGAACGTGTTCCCGCTCTAGTAGAAGCTGGCGCAGATATTTTGTGTATCGATTCCTCTGAAGGTTACTCCGAATGGCAAAAACGTACACTTGACTACGTTCGCGGTAAATACGGCGATACAGTCAAAGTCGGCGCAGGAAATGTTGTTGACCGCGATGGTTTCCGTTATCTTGCAGAAGCTGGCGCAGATTTCGTTAAAGTTGGCGTTGGTGGTGGTTCCATTTGTATCACGCGTGAACAAAAAGGTATCGGCCGCGGACAAGCAACCGCCCTAATTGATGTTGCTAAAGCTCGCGATGAATATTTTGAAGAAACAGGTGTATACATTCCGATTTGTTCTGATGGCGGCATTGTTTATGATTACCATATGACGCTAGCTCTAGCAATGGGCGCTGACTTTATCATGCTTGGTCGTTATTTCTCTCGTTTTGATGAAAGTCCTACTAATAAAGTGAATTTAAACGGCACGTATATGAAAGAATATTGGGGCGAAGGAGCTAACCGCGCGCGCAACTGGCAACGTTATGACCTTGGCGGCGATAAGAAATTATCTTTTGAAGAAGGCGTAGATTCTTATGTTCCTTACGCTGGTTCCTTGAAAGACAATGTTGCCATCAGCCTTAGCAAAGTCCGCTCTACTATGTGTAACTGCGGCGCGCTCAATATCCCTGAATTACAACAAAAAGCAAAAATCACGCTCGTTTCTTCTACTTCTATCGTAGAAGGTGGCGCGCATGACGTTGTTGTAAAAGATGCTTCAAACAATTTAATCAAATAAAATAAAATTGGTTGGTGTGAATTTGGTAAATTACCATTCTCACACCAACCAATTTTTTCATTTAGGCATCTCAGACAATCGAATATTTTTCTTTAATTTCTTTCATTGGTAGTGGGCGGCTAAAATAATAGCCTTGGAAATAATCCACTTTCATTTTGCGTAACGTCTTCACTTGTTCGATGTCTTCTACGCCTTCTGTAACGACTTTCCCGCCTAAATCATGACATAAATTAACAATTGCTTGAATAATAATTTGTTGCTTTCGATCCGTTTTTAAAAGAGCAATAAATGACATATCCGTTTTTACAATATCAATTGGTAAACTTCGCAAATATGCCAGCGAGCTATAGCCTTTTCCAAAATCATCCATGCTCACTGTGACACCGAGTTTTTTAATTTTACGTAAGTTTTTATCTGCAACAGCTAGCTCCGTAATTTCGCCCCGTTCGATAATTTCTATTTCTAAGCACTCCGGATACTTTAAATGTTCTTTCACATAATCATATAAAAAAGCCATATAATTACTACTTACAACATAATGTGCCGGAATATTAATCGAAATCGAAAAACGTCCCCCTAGCTGATTAATTTGTTCAATTGCTGTTTCAGCCACGAAATCCTGCATTTCTCGCGTAGCATTTAAAAGGGCAATATCTTCAAAGAAATCCGCTGGAGCTAGAATCGCCGTCGCTGTTTTTAGTCGAATTAAACCTTCAAATCCGATAAGCTCATTCGTTTTGGCATCTACTTTTGGTTGATAATACAGTAAGAAACTATTTCTTCTAATCGCATCCCAAATTTCCGTACTAGAGATATCCATCTTATCCCTCCTTTATCTATAGTTTACCCTTTTTTCAACCGAAATGAAAATATAGCCAAAAATTATCGTTACATTTACACAAAATCCACATTTCCTATTGCTAGGGTGATTCCTCTTTGCTACAATTATAGCTAGGCACCTTTGAGTTAGCGCTTACAAAATTGCCACTGGCGAAAAAAGGGAGAGTGTGAAAGTGAACAAATTTTTCAAGAAAACCACACATGTTTTACTCGTAGCAGGGCTCACAATCGGACTTACAGCACCATTCACCGGGACAACATCACAAGCAGCAGCGGATACCGTTCCCATTCAAATTTTGGGAATAAATGATTTCCACGGAGCGCTTGAAACAGCCTCTAAAGATGCATCGGGCTCACCAATTGGCGGAGCAGATTACTTAGCTACCAATTTGGATAATGCCACTAACTCATTTTTACAGGCAAATCCTGGGGCGACAACTGACAATGCTATCCGTGTTCAAGCGGGTGACATGGTCGGCGCAAGTCCAGCAGTATCAGGTTTACTTCAAGACGAGCCAACAATGAAAGTTCTCCAAAAAATGAATTTCGAAGTCGGCACATTAGGTAACCATGAGTTTGATGAAGGATTACCTGAATACAAACGAATTTTGGACGGAGTTTCTACAAACAAATTCGGACCAATCGTAGAAGCTTATCCACGCGTTAAAAGTGACATGAAAATCGTCGCAGCTAACGTGGTCAACAAAGGAACAAACACAGTCGCAGAAGGCTTTTTACCATACTATGTAAAAGAAATTGATGGTGTCAAAGTTGGCTTCATCGGTATCGTTACAACAGAAATTCCTAATTTAGTTCTTGCAAATCATATTAAAGACTACGATTTCCTTGATGAAGCAGAAACAATCGTTAAATACTCTGCTGAACTTAGAGGCCAAGGCGTTAACGCAATCGTTGTTCTATCCCACGTTCCAGCACTTTCCACTGGGAACCCAAACACCGGAACAAAACAAGATGTAGCCGGGGAAGCTGCGAATATGATGACAAAAGCAAATGAATTAGACCCAAATAACTCGGTAGATTTAGTCCTTGCAGGGCACAATCACCAATACACAAACGGATTAGTTGGAAAAACTCGTATCGTCCAAAGTTACAACAATGGTAAAGCTTTTTCAGATGTAACTGGCGAACTTGATAAAACTACCGGCGATTTCGTTACACCACCTGACGCTAAAATTACATATAACTCGAGAAGCGTCACACCAAATGCCGATATTACCGCAGTAACCGAAGATGCGAAAAGCCGCATTGAAGGTGTTATTAACGAAACTATCGGACTAGCAAACAAAGACGTTATTTCTCGTGACACAAATCCAGACAACAAAGCAATTGATGATAAAGAATCTGAGCTTGGTAACATGATTACGGATGCGCAACGTTACATGGCAAATAAAGCCGGCGCCGATGTCGACTTTGCTATGACTAACAATGGCGGAATTCGTTCTGATCTTACTACTCGTCTTGCAAATGGCCAAAACGAAATCACATGGGGCGCGGCACAAGCTGTTCAACCATTTGGTAACATTCTTCAAGTAGTCGAAATGACTGGTGCTGATATTCTGGAAGCTCTAAACCAACAATATTTAAGCAACCAAACTTATTTCCTACAAATTTCTGGATTAAAATATACTTTCACTGATACAGATGATCTAGACCATGCTTACAAAGTTGCGAGCGTTACAACAGAAGACGGCACTCCTTTAAAAGCTGACCAAAAATACAAAGTCGTAATCAATGACTTCCTATTTGGCGGTGGCGATGGATTCTCAGCCTTCAAAAAAGCAAATCTAGTAACTGCAATCGATCCAGATACAGAAACATTCATCAACTACATTAAAGACCAAAAAGCTGCCGGAAAAGTCATTACAGCTCAAAAAGAAGGACGTAAAGTCTACAAATCCCAAGCTGAAATCGACAAAGAAACCGAAGATGCAGCTATCAAAGCAATTAAAGACGCTACAAAAATCAATAAATTAGCTGAAAAAGACAAAAATCTAACTGGAACTACTTTACCAGGTGCAACTGTCTCTGTTCAAAAAGCAACTGCTAATGCAAGAATGGCACTCGCTGCCGGACCTAACGCAACAGCTGATGCAAACGGTAAGTTCTCCGTAGATGTTACTTCTTTAAACCTTAAAAAAGGCGACCAAGTAACAACAACAATCACTGACACAAACGGCTACAGCACAACTTTCCAAGCAACTGTTCAAGAAGCAGCTTCAACTACCCCTCCAGATAATGGAAACGGTAATGGCGGAACGGACAATGGCAACGGAAATAACGGCGGAACAGATGGAAATAGTGGTACAGATAACGGTAATGGTTCCGGAAATACTGGCGGAACTACAACTACCGAAGACCCAACAACCTCCACACCAAATGCATCTAACTCAGGGACATCTTCCAACACTTCCCTACCAACAACTGGTGACACAGCTGGACTTGCAACTGTGTTTGGAGTTATTTTAACAGCTACCGCGCTTTATACTTTGCGTAAGAGAAGTTAATAAAAAAGGAGCGACCTATCAGTCGCTCCTTTTTTTATCTTTTACCCGTATTTACTTCCGTTTTTAGAACCCAGCTTCCCGGAACTCCTTTTGTAGTAGTTAGGTTGAGTGTTTTTGCTGTTTCTTTATAAACAAAAACTTTTGTCCCGGCTTCTAAATAACCTTTAATATTTTTGCCGGAAATAGCATCATTACTTGTCAAATATTTCCCTGCTCGATATTTCGTTACGGGAGTACCAAAAAGCTCTTGTACTCCTGAGATAATTCCTGCACAAAAATCCGTTTGATATGCTTTTTTTGCAAGTATAGTTGCATCACTGCTGTCACAAAAACCTGCCTCCAGCAAAATTGCATCCATTGCCGTTTCTCGCAGCACAGCAAAATTAGCTCTTTTCATTCCACGATCACGCATACCATGTTTGGTAATTTTAGCGATAATATTTTTGTGAATTATTTTCTGTGCTTCTACTGTTCCAGCTGGTGTTGATGTATAAATATAATCTTCAAAACCTTTGCCACCACCAGCATTAAAATGAATCGAAATAAATAAGTCAGCCTTAAAACTATTTGCTTTCTTAGCTCGGTCACTTAATTCATAGAATGTATCATTTGTTCGAGTCATACCTACTTCAAAACCAGCTTTTACTAATTCTAATTGAAGCTGATTCGCAACTGATAGTACCCAATTTTTTTCAACAAGTCCGTTACCAGTCGCACCAGAATCCTTGCCGCCATGACCGGCATCAATCCATATCTTTGTCATGCTTTTCCTCCTCGTCTCCTGATTTCGCATCAAAAATCAAAATTAAATTTTTCAATACTTCCGGGACCTTCATTCCCATTCGAACGAAATTTTCCAATATAGAAATCAGCTCATTCGCCAAATAGAAAAAGATAACCGCATCCCGCGTCGTATTATGCGTTCCCAGAATCAAATCTATTTGATGCGCAATAGCCACTAAAATTAAGATAGCGATTTTTTTCGCGATTCCTTTGAAACCCATTTTGCTGCTAAGTTCCCCCAGATACCCTGAAGCGAGTAGCCCAGAAATATAGTCAGCTACAATAAAGCACACCAGCACTTTTACCAATAAATCCACTTCCCCAAACAAGTATCCAAACACCGCGCCAAAACCTAAAATCCCAATTTTTAGTATGACTTCCATGGAAAACCTCCTTTTTGATTACATGATTGTGATTTGACGAAGTGCCCATGAATTATACTTCGAATTATCAGCATGTCCTGAAAGACCAGTTATGGAGATATAGAAATATTTTCGTTCCCCATATGTTGATGAAGGCATTTGCATTAAAACTCCTCCACCTGCTACCTCCAAAAGTTGTGCTCTGGATATGAAAACTGGATGGTAATAGTAATCTTGCGGTGTGTTATTGGCGGAATCGTAACGGCTGAATAGTAAAGTCACTCCTAATTTCACCTTATCAGGATTCCATGTATAAGCTTGACCCGCACCCATAATATTTGCTCCCTTAAAAATCACTGTTCCTTTCCCAATCGTATCTACATATTCTTTCGCACTATTCAAAGCTGTATTCGCCTTTTGTTCCGCACCCGCAGTAGTTTCTTTCTCGTTCCAAGTCGTCTTTTCTTCCTCTGTAACACTCACAAGCCCTTTAACAGCCTCGGCGTGTGTTTCTGGATAGAATTGCTCCAACGTTCCATGTTCATTTTTCTCTGACATTTTTACAATTTTAGTCATTCTATAACCTCCTTAATAGTTTCCAGTGCGATTACTGGCATCGCATCTAGTTTTTCTTTATCTTCTTTTGATAAAAAGCCACTTTCACTAGCTGATGCTTCTGGATGAGTATGGTTTAATTCCGCCGCCTCTACATCAGCTGCAAATAAGTCGACAATTCCTGTTTTACCGTTTACACTTGTTACGCCTGCTTCCGGAGATACTAATTGATCTATTTTTTGTTTATCAAAAGAACTCATAAATCCATCTGTTGTGTACGTTGCGACTTCATGTTCATGGATTTTCTTAGCAGCATGAAGGTCTTCTGCTTCTAGTAATACTCTGCCTGCCTTTCCATTGACACTAACGACACCAGTCGGAATCTGACCAGAAACATATTCTGTAAGTCCAACAATTCCCGCCACATGTGTCTCTGGATAAAATTGTTCTTTAGAATTATCGTCTTTTGTTTGTAGCATTCGTTTAATTTCAGTCATTCTTCACTCCTCCTTTACGCACCAGTTGACTCCATTTGGTAACGTTCATTCGTCCCTAATTTTGCAAAAACTAAACTTGTTAAACTTTCTGAAAAGCTCGTTTCACTAGTCTTTTCAAGAACAATATCCGCATTCTCATTGAAGCTTGATATATTTAAAAAACAAACTGTTTGCGCTTCAGTAATTGATTTACTGGTCAACAAACCAATATCTTGTTTATCCATACCTATAACATTATCCACATCAAAATGTGCCGTACTTTTCTTGTTAAAAATTTGCTGTTCTTGGTTTAGACGTTCTCTTAAAACCGGATACCTAGTGCCAAATGCATCTGCTCTGGCATCAACAACTTCACTTAGCTGTTCTGTCCCACTAATCAACTCGTTAACTCTTGCATTCACTGCTTTATCAACTGTTTCAATTTTGGCATTTAAGGTAGCATCTGCTTTGTTTACGTAGGTATAAATCGTATCTATTCCCGTAGAAATAAAGTTAGACCAATCCATTAGTTTCTGCCAATTATCATTGGTTTTATTTCTAAATTCACGACCTTGAAGAAGCATTTCCCATTTCCACAAATCTAACTTCATATGCAACCTCCTTCCTATTCCAATTTCGTTGTCTTTAGTTCGCCTGTATTCGTCACTGTTATTTTGAAATTAGAACCATTTTCCGAAACTAAAATCGCATCTTGTTTTTTATTCCAATTTGAAATATCGCTTGCAGTCACATTATTTTTTTCTGCATTTGCTTCAATTCCATTTAATTTGACTTTATCAGTTGGAGTCATTAATCCAGAAGCGTTTGTTGAAACTTCATTCAGACCCTCGACAGCAGTTACATGTGTTTTCGGATAGAAAACTGTTTCATCCACATTTTTTAAAACTCTAATTTCAGTCGCCATCTACAACACCTACTACTTCCGTTAAAATCCGCGAATCATATGCATTCATTGCGATGCTTGAAAACGAATTAATCTTATTTGTATCTACGCTAGCCTTTTTCACTTGATTTGCAATTTGAGTCTGAATTCGTACCATATCACGCCGCGAATTACTAAAACCGATTTCTTGAAATTTCTTACTCCACGGATGAGCTGATTTAATTCTCGTAACCTTCACTTCCGTTTCAAATCCCATTGGTTCATGAATAAAGTACCAAATATCTCGTTCTGTAACTGCTTCATCTCCTCTATAAGTAATCGTTAAAGAGGTTTCCGGAACATCCAGAATCTGTTTTTTGGCAAAAATCAATAAGTCGTTATTATTCGTAATTTTATCGTCGGTTTTTGAATTAGCCATTCGTTTTCCATAAATAGATACGTTGGGCGAAGTATAAGTAACAACCGCCATATATTTATTATCACCCGTTAGCTTGTCGGCATTTTCTTTTTGTTTGCCATAACATTTTATCTCTGTTTTTAAATTATCAGTATTTGTATCCACTGAAACATCTTCTGTATTGTATAAATAGCGTAATTGCTTCTCTGTTTTCAAATACCAACTCGCTTCATCATAAAAATAAAGTTTCTTATTATCCGCAAATAGTATTGCTCCAAATTCTTCCAAACATAAATTCACTAATTCTAATCCATTTTTATTTCCTAAATCTTCTAACTCGACTAATGGAAAACTACCCTGTATTTCATGAGAAAATCCTAGCTCATTGTCTTTTAGGGCAAATTCCATTACCGTCTGAATCGAATATTTTTTCCGCCCAGTTTTCACGTTATACTGAACATGATCTTGCACTGTATAACTTATATGCTGGGCAGTTATTTGTTTAGAAATCGTTTTTCCAACAGCCTTAGGAGTACATTTTTTTATGACAAATTGTTGACCTTGATAGGTTAGAATTGCTTCATTTCCAACCAGATTGAATACATCAGCATTCTGTTTTGTTTTATTAACTGTAAACGAGATGGAACGACTCGTGTTTTTTTCATAATCATAAGAAAAAGAGCCATAATCAATATCTGTTAAAATCTCTTCTACTTCTCTATCCATACTTTGAATAATTAAATAGTCCATAGTTATCACCTACCGATAAATGAACGGAAAATTAAAAGCAATAGTTACATCCGTTACACCTTTAATTTCAAATTCATTCCATCCCTTTTCAAGGGTAATAATGCCGTGGTTTGTGTCTTTTCCAACGCGACGATTATTTACAAGCGGATAGATATTATTTAACAGCAAAACATCAGTCTTTTTGAGTTCATTACGATATTGAAATGAATCACCGGTTGTTAAATTATTAATAGTCGGGATTCCATTTGCCGTCATAGCTATGTCTAACTCATGTCGCATCAACGGATTAACTCGATCGCTTCCTGCATTATAAACGCGAAATGTATTCTCTTTAAAAACATAAAACAAATCATCTCGGTTAGATAAATTCATGCCCATTTGCCATAAATCTACTTCAAAAGTCATTGGGTCCAGGCTTGTACCACGAGATTCCGCATAGCCTTTAAACACATCAAACTCTAAATTAAGAAGCCCAACCCGATCTGATTCTCGACTAAAATCAAATGGTTTTGGATGCACTTCATACCGAATTCCCGGCATTTGATCGCTCCAAATATAGTAACTATCTCGCTGAAATAAGAACTCATAAATTTCTCTAACTGCTAAATGATAATCCGGTATATCAAGTGCCTGTAAATTGCATTTTGCTGAAAAAATAAAAGGTTTAAATTGGATAGTACCTGGAATAACTCCGTCCGTTCCAGAAATCTCAGCAGTTTCCATACTCAATTGCGGACTTTGCCTCGCTACTTCTTGAACGGAAAGTCCCGGAAATGTTTCACTAAGCGAATGAATTTTTCCATTTAGTTCTAAAAATAAGTCACTCATGAATAAGCCGCACCTCCCATTGTATAATTGTATTGATCAAACGAGTTTGCCTGGTTACGACTAACTACCTCAGATACAACTTTATCGTCCATTTTAATAACTGGATTTTTTTGTAGTAAACGTTCTAGAAGGTTTTCTACTCTAGCTAAATCAGTGCCTTGGTTTGTAAAGAGCATTGATTTATTACCACGCGCACTTTCTCTTGCATATTTCATCGTTGCATCGTGCGGGATTACTTGAGAGCCAGACGGTAAGACCACCATTTCACCGCGACCGCCTTCATTCATTCGTGCAAAACCGCCTTGGAAATTTGTAGTTCCTGAAATTAATTGCGGGATTTTATCAAGTTCAACGCCAGGGATTTTATTAATTAAACCAATCGCTGAATTAATCCCTCGAATTACCACGTTCACAAACCCTTTGACATTATCTACAACTGTCTGAATTGCATTTGAAACCCCGTCGAAAATAGTTCCAACAAATTCTGTTAAACCACCCCAAGCGCTTTTAATTCCATCAAAAACACCGGTAATAATTCGTTTGACTCCATTGAATACGGAAGAAACTGTCGTAGAAATCCCAGTAATAACTGATTTTATTCCATCAATAATACCTGAAATTGTTGCCATTATTGCATTCCAAATTTTTGATGCAACTGCAAAAACCATTTGGAAGGCTGCTCCGATAACTGTAACGATAGAGCTGAAAATATTGGTAATGAAACCAATAATCGGCTGCACAATCCCGATAATCGACGTAATAACACTTGCAATAAAGCTTATAATTTTCCCAATAACATTTGAAATTGTCGTTGCAATAACAACAATATAACTAATAATCGTAGTAATAATCGAAATAATAACACCTATAATCATCATGACAATCGGCATAATTTTACTTATATAAGAAATAATTGTTACAACAATTTGCACAACGACCGTGGCAATTTGCATAATTATAGGAATCAAGAATTGTATAACACTCATAATGCCTTGGATAACCGTCATAATGCTTGGTAAAAGCGCCGAAACTAGCGACATAACAACTTGAACAATCTGCATAATTACTGGCATGAGCATCGCAATGAGCATATTGATAAATGGCATTAATTGAGCTAACAATTGAGCGAAAAAGCTAATAAATTGCATAACTATTGGCATTAAAGCCGCACCAATTTGCATGACTGCTGTGATAATTTGCATGATAATCGGCATCAGACTAGCCACTAGCTGACCAAACAACTGAGCTACCTGCGTGACAACTGACATAACAGTATTTCGGAATGATTCATTCGTCGTCATCAAGTACGTAAATGCAGCGACTAACGCTACAATCCCGATAATAACCAACCCCATTGGAGAAGTCAGTTTGCCCATAATTCCTCCGACACCGCCAATAGAAGACATTAAGCCGCCCAAGTGATTCTTCAATTCCATAAAACCACTAGCTAGATTCGTAATTCCTTGAACTCCACCAGTTACTCCACCAAGCATTGTACTCATACCACCTATTCCAGTGGACAAGCTTGAAAATAACGTACCATTTTGGACACTTGAACCTAGGTTTTTAAAAGCATCCGTAATTCCGCCAACAGAACCAACCGCTGTTCCAAATCCTGATGTAATTGCCTCGCTACTAGAACCTAATTGCCCAAACGCTGAACTAATAGTGCCGAGACCAGATTGCAATCCGCCCAAAGACTCGGTAATTTTCGAACCTGGATCGGCATTTCCAACATCTTCAATCGTCATTTTTAATTCTGAAAATCGTCGCTCTACAACGCCTGCCATTTCATCTAACCTACTAAATTGAGCTGTTAAGACACTCTCGTTCATTTCAAATGTAATTTTTTTAGAATCCGCCATTCGTTTTCCCCCTTTCTTGTTTATTTTTAGGTCTGCGTAGGCCATTTGCACCGTAAATCCGGTCAATCCACGCTTTACCTTCAAGCGCTTCATTCTCAGAAATTGCTTGAAGTGCATTTACTGTATAATTAACATCTGCTTTCTTCTGGCGCTTCTTATGCAAATCAATAAAACGCGAATTTCGTTTGCGATTGAGATTTTGTTCAGCATTCAAGACGGCATTTCGAAGCATAGTAGACTCAAAAATGACCTTGTTTTCCCATTCTTTCATGATGAAATTTTTCTCAACTTCTGTTAATGCTTCAAAATCATGTTTTGACATTTGAAAATTAACAACGAAAAACGCGAATTGTTTTTCGAGGTCAAAATCATGGTTGCTTTCACTATCAGATTCTTCGTTCTCTGCGCCAAAATATTCAAACTCAATCTGCTTTAACGGAACAAAAAACCCATGTCCTCTTGTAATTTCTCAATAACTGCTACATTAAGCGAAATTAAGCCCTGTTCTTCCACTAACTTATCAAAAATCTCCAAAGCTTCTTTTTGTTTTACTGGCACTAAACCTTTTTCTTCCACTAGTCCAGAAGCAAAAAGAGTTTCAATCACTTGGTAACTCAAAATTCCTTTATTTGCAGTCAAAGCCGCTACTAGACTAATTCCTGACGTTAGTTCCACCGTTTTCACTTTTTGTTTATTGAATCGTAAAATATAATTAGTATCATTCACTTCAAACATTTATTTTCCTCCTAAGGGAAAGCCACTTATTTCAGTGGCTTTCTATTTTATTCTGCTGGTGTTTCGCCGGGCATTTGATCTCCGCCCTCAGTAATAGTTAAATCAACAAGCGCTCCCATTCCGTCTAGTTTTACAGAATAAGTCATCGCTTCATCAAAAGGAGCCTCAAAACTGTAGTCTGCTACAATTGCTAAGCCGCCAAAAAGACCTTTTTTAGATGCTTGGTTAATAACTTTCACACAGACCGGACTATCACTTTCGAAATATTTCGCCAATTCTTTATGAGAATCCGCATCAGCAACGTATAAACCATCATTTTCAATAGACCATTCTTTCATACCGCCGATTTTAGACTTCCATCCACCTAATGTATCTTTAGATGTGATTTCAATACTATCTTTTGAACGGTTAACAGTTAGACCCTGTTGTCCTGCAACCGCTAATAATTTATCTCCTGCTGCGTTAAAAATTGCTAAGATTACGTCTTTCCCCGCGACCGCTTTAGCAGCTCCCGGTGTATAATCACAATATAAATTTTCTTCAAATGCCATTAATAATTCCTCCTAAATTTTTACTTTTAATTCACGACAAATACTTACTTCAAAACTAGTTTTTGCATGAATCAACGTATTTTCTTTAACTAAATTTTGTTTTCCGAAATGACGAACTGCGATTAATTTGTATCCTTCAGGCAAATTAAAACCCGCTTGGATAAAATTATCAATCTGTTCGACACCCGCTAAATCCAGTTCATTTGTATAATGATGAACGGCAAAGCGGTATTTTTCTTTCCAGGAAGTGCGGCTCTCTTCTTCCTCTTGATCAATCATCTCCATCATCGTTGAAGGCAATTCCACTTGGTCATGCATTACAATAGAAACATCTAGTCCGCCTTTTTCCTGAAGCATTGTTCTCACTGCTTCCAAAACTCTCACGAAGCTCAAACTCTTCACCAAGCGCTCACTCCTTTAAAAATAGAAAGTAAAATTCGGTCAAGACCATTTTTAATAATTTATTCCTCCAAACTTTACTTTCCAAAAATAGAATATTTGTTTATCTCAACGGATTTAAAACCCAATAATAAAAACAAATTTCTTTTAAAACCTCATGTATATCAGAAAATCGGTGCACCTTCATTCTGACGCAGCTTTTATTGTCATCCGCTTGCTGGACAATTGGCTTACTTTTATATTAACGGTAAAATGCTACTGTAAAATATCAAAAAAGTATCATCATTTCCTTACTAAAATTCCCATTATTGTTGCAAGTTCTAGAACTGCTCGTCTTTTTATACGTTTAAACTGAGCTATTTCATAAGGCAGACTCATCATTACTGCTATATCTTTCTCTTTTTCCACATAACACTCTATTAAAATTTTTCGATATAAATCATCCATTTGATTTAACATTTCTGTATATCTTTGTACTAACAAACGCGCTTCCTTTATTAATTCTATGTTATGCCTTGCAGAAAATGCCACCGAACCAAAATGTGGCGTCTCCAGTAAACCATTACTTTCTATAAATGGCTTTTGGGATAATCCCGTCATCACGCGGAAACGCTGAAAGTCTGCAAAAAATCGTTTCACTTCTTGGACAGTTTTTATATAATTAATATCTTTATTTTCTGGTAAAACTAAAACTTGCATTTGATCACTCCTTAATTGTGTGCTTCATTAATTACAAACGCTTCATACTGACACTCAATGGCAGAAGCCGGTAAAGAGCCAATCTCTTCTTTCGTCTTATCCAAATGAAAAGCCAATACATCAATCATCTCCTGCTGAACCGGCCGTTGCTTTTTTCTGTTCAAGCCGTTTTTTCGTTTCCATTCGGCAAGTGAGGACCTTGATACTCCAATTAATTTGCTGATTTCTACATCTGACTTTGTTTTTTTATGTTCGCGGTATTCATTTGGTGTTAAAATAAGTAGTTTTTGTTCCGCCGTTAAAAGTCCTTTCTCTCTATCCCCTAGTGCTTCAAAAAACTCCAACTCTTCTATTAAACGTTTCCGAATAAATCTATTTTCTTCTTGTTCCAGTTGAAAAATTAGTTGGATTTGCTTTTCTTTTAAAAGTTTTCTATCCATCCATTCCCACTTCCATCTCATAAATTAATATAGTAGTTTTGTCACCAATTCGGTGCTATCGATGCAAAATCAGCCGCTTTTATTTTCTAGCTCTAAACATATTATAGCACCATTTTGGTTACAGGTAAACTTTATCCGACAAATATGTTCGAAAAAGTTCCATTTTGGTGCTAAAAATGCTATACTGGAGCCATAAACATGTGGAGGACAATTATTATGGAGTTAAATAAATTTGTAGGAAATAAAATAAAACAATATCGTGAGGAACGAGGCCTAAATCAAGAAGCACTAGCAGAAAAGCTTCATACGACGCGCCAAACTATTAGTCGTTACGAAAATGGCGACCGTAAAGCAAATCAAGATGTTTTATTTGAACTTGCAAAAATCTTCAACAAGCGATTAGATGACTTTTTTCCTGAAAGAAATTTACCACCTGTTGACGAACGCTCGGTGACGATTGCGGCCCATATTGATGACGATGTTACAGAGGAAGAAATGCGAGATATTCTAGCTTATATAGAGATGAAGAAAAAACTCCATCGCGGGATGTGATTTTATTGTACGAAAAATTGGTAAACAAATACCAAGATGAGGTAACAATTAGAGAAGAAAAAATGCCTTACAAATTACCTGGCTTATATTTGAATGGAATGATTTTTATAAGTAAAGATAAATCTTCCATTGAAAAAGGCTGCATTTTAGTGGAAGAATTGATGCATTATAAGTACACGGTAGGAAATATTACAAAACAAGAAAGCCTTTCAGATAAAAAACAAGAACTTTTTGCTCGTCGCAAGGGTTACGAAGAATTAATTCCACTGGAAGACATCATTACTTGTTTTTATCTTGGTTTAAAAGAGTATTTCGAGGTTGCTGAATTTTTAGAAGTGACCGAGGAATTTTTGCGCCGTACCGTTTCTCATTATGCGGAAAAATATGGTCCAATGTATGATTGCGGCGATTATTTAATCAATTTTGGCAACTCTATTGATGTTTATAAGAAATTTTAACGAAGACTCTACCACTAGAGTCTTTTTATTATATATTTTTGCTCAAATGTAGCGAATGAGTGTCTTTTTTTTGTCTAAATTGTGACAGCAGCTTTGATTTAGTTTCTTTTTCATAGGAATAGAAGTACAGTTAAATGGTAGATAAAAATTTCATTCGTATAGGAGTTTTAACCATGCTTCACACTACCGATTTTTCTGATATTTTTTCGAGCGATTACTCTAGCAAGGTGTCTTTTAAAAAAGGAGATATTATTCATTCGTTTAAAGATTACGAAAAAAAACCACCTCAAATAGGCGTGATTTTGGAAGGTACTGCTGTTTTAGAGGGACCTACTAATGAAGGACGCTGGATGATAAATGCACTTATTTCTGAGAACGCAATTTTTGGAATGGAAAGTTTACTCGAAACAAAAACGGCTCCAGAGCTTACTGAATACCGTGTTCGCGCACTAGAAAACGGGCGGGCGCTGTTCATTGATCGTGAGTTTTTCCTTAATTACTTGTATGCAAACCCACATTTCTTCCATCTGGTACTTGATGATGTAATAGTTAGATATTTATTTACTGCCAAAAATTATAAAAATATTAATCAACCACCAATAATCAAAGTGACTCGTATTTTTGTGGAAATTATTGAACTACTGAATCTCCATCAAACAGAAGGCCCGATCGTTTTACCTTCCTATATCACACAAACATTTTTAGCTGATTATTGCCGTTCTAGTCGCGCTCGAATCACTGAATCATTAGAAGAATTACTCATAAATGGGCTGCTAGTATCCAAAAAACCGATTACTATTAGCTCACACGAAAAACTCCTTGATCAAATAGATAGTTTTCAGACAGGAAATGGTTTATTAACTAAATAACCTTGGAAAATGGAGACGCCATGGCTTTCTAAGATTGCCATGGTTTCTTTTGTTTCAATGCCCTCGACCACAAAATCGAGGTTATTTTTATGCGCAAAATTCGCCCAAGCTTTAATGAATAAAAGTAAATCCTCTAAATCAATATTATTAAAATGAATCAAAGAGAATTTGAGCTCGATTATGTAAGGGAGATAACTCAGTACGCGCTCTAAACTATTGAGTCCACACCCCACGTCATCTATTGCAACATGGTAACCTAAGCCGTGAATTATTTTAATTTTGTTTAAAATAAAAGCATCTTTATCATCAGCATTTAAATGTCGCTTATGAGCGGGAACATCAAAAATATCTTCGGTCATTTCTATAGTAATACGATGACTCTCACTTCTTAGTTTGTCTAACATATGGAGCGTTTCCATATAAAAAAGTTGTTGCGGCGCTATATTTATTGCAAAGCGATCATTTGGATATTTTTTTAGAACATCAAAGAAAGCGTCACTAAACCACTCACAAAATGTAAGGTATAATTCTTCGTCCGCAAGTACAGCTTCTAACTCCGACAAAGGAAATCTAGGAACTTCACTATCGTCGCGTAAAAGTATTTCGTATTCGACAATGTTACCTTGAAGAATATCTAACTTTGGTTGAATATAAAGTTGAAATTTCATTGCGTCCCATCACCCTTCCCATTTCTCTTTTCTATTCTAATACATTTTTAGTACTAATCGCAAAATTTAATCCAATAAAAAGCAGGCATTTCGAAAAACACCTGCTAATTTTCCTTCAAAATACCGCTTTTATCATTCAGCATTTTTAAATTAACTTGATTTGCGCCAGTTTTCTGATGGTGGAAAGCCATAATATTTTTTGAAAAGTTTACTGAAATAATAGGCATCGTTGTAGCCGACCATGTTAGCAGCTTGCTTCACAGTTACATCTTTATTTTTCAGTAGCTCTTCCGCACGTGTCAGGCGGATTTTGATTAGATAATTAATTGGCGACTCGCCAGTTTCTTCTTTAAAAACTTTGGAAATATAGGCTGGGCTGATGTACATTGTTTGCGAGAGTGTCGAAAGCGAGACATCTTCTGTGTGGTGTTTTTCCATATAATGAATAATTTCATTGACGAGCATTTGTTTTTGCTGCTCATCGGTGGATAATTTCACGCCATTATTTTCAAGTTGTTCGGGCGTAGCTTCCCGCAAAACATGGATAATTAACTGCATGACAAAAGCTTTCAAAATCAAGTCATATCCAGGTTTTTCAGCATCTTTTTCTTCTATAATTTGTTTAGAAATGGATAAAATAGCAGATTCATCTTCTTTTTTCCGTAAAAAGGCTTTTTTAAATGGGAAAGTGTTTCGCGAGTATCCTTCCAGTGCAAAATTCCGAAAACCGATGTGAAGTTGCGCATTTGTCATACCAGGTTCGGTTATATCGTAATGGTTTACACCAGGATTAAAAATCAACATATCCCCTTTTTCTAATGCGACTCGCTCCCCTTCAATATCATAAATAACGTTTCCCTCACAAATAATGGAGATTTCTAAAAAGTCATGATGATGATTTTCGCCCACTCGTACTTCGTTGGTATAGCAATTAGCTATATACAAAATTTGCGGGTTAAATGTGGTTGTGTTTATTTTCAGCATCGTTTCACCTCCTAAATATAACGCTTACAATTATCTTTTAATTATATAACATTGTCCATGCTTCCAGCGAATATAAACCATTCTTTTTCGAAATTAGGAGTGTAAACTAAATGGATATATGAATGTTAAAGGATGTGAAAAAATGGAGAGTATGAAATGGATTTGGCAATATGTCCGGAAATATCGTTTACTTATGGTTGGTGTATTTATTTTAATTTTTATTGCTTCTGGTATTAGCATTATTTATCCGTTACTAGGCGGGAAAGTGATTGATGATGTTGTCTATCAAAACAAACCGAATTTGCTTATCCCGCTACTTTTAATCATGATAGTTTCGACCATTATTCGAACTATTTGCCGTTATTCCTATCAGATTATGTGCGAGCGAATTGGGCAAAATTCCCTTTTTCAGATTCGGGAAGATTTGTATAAAAAGTTGCAGTCACTTGATTTTGATTTTTTCAATAATACGCGTGTTGGAGATATTATGGCGCGGATGACTGGTGATACAGATGCGATCCGCCATTTTGTTTCATGGGTATCGTACAATATTTTGGAAAACGTGTTCCTGTTTAGCTTTGCAATTATTATTATGGCCACGATTGACTGGAAACTAACGCTCGCACTGGTTATCATCACGCCACTCATTGCCATTTTAACGATGAAAATGTCGAGTAAAGCACAACCAGTTTTTTATGAAATTCGAGAAAGCTTTTCGCGACTTAATTCAATGGTAGAAGAAAATATAAGTGGAAACCGCGTCGTAAAAGCATTCGCGCGGGAAGATTTTGAAATGAAGAAATTCCACGAGCATAACGAAGACTTCAAAAAACGCAATTTAGATTCAGCCGATGTTTCTAGAGCCTACTTGCCAGTGCTTGACTCGCTCGCTGGAATTCTAGTTGTTATCACGCTTATTTTCGGTGGTTATTTAGTAATCAAAGGACAAATGACGCTGGGAGATCTAGTTGCCTTTAATGGATTTCTATGGATGCTGAATGGCCCGATGCGCATGAGTGGCTGGCTTATTAATGACGTACAACGTTTCATCGCTTCTTCGTTTAAAATTCAAGATATGATGGCAACGAATGCTAAAATTCCTATCCACGCTGAAAAACCGGCGCCATCATTACAAGGTCATGTTGAGTTTAATAATGTTAGTTTTCATTTTGAAGATGACCCAAATACGGACGTTCTGAAAAATATTTCTTTGAAAGCTTCTCCGGGTCAAACGGTGGCTATTTTGGGAGAAACTGGGTCAGGGAAATCAACGCTCGTCAACTTGATTTGTCGCTTTTACGATCCGACTTCTGGTGAAATTTTAATTGACGGGGTTGATGCCCGAAAATGGCATGTCCGGGAACTTCGAAATCACATTGCTACGGTGATGCAAGATATTTTCCTGTTTTCCGATACGATTGAAGGTAATATAGCATTTGGAGCACCCGAAGCAACGATGGAAGATGTCCGGAAAATGGCGCGAATTGCTGATGCCGACCACTTTATTGAGACAATGCCAGAGAGTTATGACACGATTGTTGGTGAACGCGGGGTTGGACTTTCCGGCGGGCAAAAGCAGCGTATATCGTTAGCTCGTGCTCTCTTAAAAAATCCATCTATTTTGATTTTGGATGATACCACTTCTGCTGTTGACATGGAAACAGAAGTGAAAATCCAAGGCGAATTAAAGAAAATCACCGAAAATACAACAACCTTTATTATCGCGCACCGCATATCTTCTGTAAAAGAAGCTGATGAAATTTTAATTTTAAACCATGGTGAAATTATTGAACGTGGAACACATGCAAGTTTATTAGCGGAAAAAGGTTATTATTTTGATATTTACAATAAACAACTTGGGACGGAGGCGAATGTGAATGGCTAGAAATAAATTTGATATTGATGAAGAACTAGAAACAGCATTCAGCGCCGCACATTTAAAACGTATTCTAGTATATGTAAAACCCTATCAAAAATCTATCTATATCACGCTTTTTGTAATCTTACTGGCAAATGTTGCGACAATGATTGGACCATATTTAACCAAAGTCGTGATTGATGAAACGATCCCAAATAAAAACATGACTCAACTATTCTGGATTGCGGTTATTTTCATTGTTTCTGTCATTGTAACTGGGCTTTGTATGCGATACCGAATTAGGTCGATTACGCTTATTGGACAAGATATTTTAAAGGATATGAGAACGGCAATTTTCGGTCATTTGCAAAAACTTCCTTTTTCTTATTTTGATAGTCGTCCGCACGGAAAAATCTTGATTCGAGTTGTTAATTATATCAATATGCTGAGTGATTTATTATCTAACGGGCTTATTAATTTGATTTCTGATATTTTAAGTGTCATTGTAACACTTGGCTTTATGCTGATGATTGATCCCGTTTTAACGTTGTATAGTTTAGCGCTTATTCCAGTTCTTTTCGTGATTGTCATGGTCATTAAAACAGCTCAACGTAAGGCGTATCAGGTTCTTAGCAATAAACAATCCAACATGAACGCTTATATCCACGAGAGCATTGCTGGGATTAAAGTAACGCAAAGTTTTTCGCGGGAAGAAGAGAACTTTGAGATTTTCACCGAAGTTAGTAATGAATATCGTCGTTCTTGGATGAAAGCCGTGAAAATTCAATTCTTGCTTTGGCCCGGTGTGCAGAATATTGCCGTAATGACGACTTGCTTAATTTATTTTGTTGGAATTAAAGGCTACGGGGTGGATGTTTCAACTGGGACACTTATTGCTTTCATCGGTTATGTGGGTAATTTTTGGAATCCCGTTATTAATATTGGTAACTTCTATAATTCGCTTATTACAGCTACTACTTATTTGGAGCGGATTTTCGAAACGATGGATGTCGAACCAGATATTAAAGACGTTCCAAATGCGAAAAAAATGCCACCAATCGTCGGAAATGTTGACTTTAAAGATGTTTATTTCCGTTACGAGGAAGGCGTAGACATTTTGAAAGGAATTAATTTTCATGTTGACGCGGGCGAATCAATTGCACTCGTTGGGCCGACTGGTGCTGGAAAAACGACAATTATTAATTTGCTTAGCCGTTTTTACAATATTAATTCCGGGGAGATTTTAGTTGATGGGGAAAATGTCGAGAAAGTAACGCTCAGGTCGCTTAGGTCACAAATGGGCGTCATGCTCCAAGATACTTTTATTTTCTCCGGAACAATTATTGAAAATATTCGCTACGGCAAACTAGATGCAACCGAAGAAGAAATTATCGCAGCAGCCAAAGTCGTCCGCGCCCATGATTTCATTTCCGTATTAAAAGATGGCTATTATACGGAGGTAAAAGAACGGGGTAGCACTCTTTCTGCGGGTCAGCGGCAACTGATTTCCTTTGCCAGAGCACTTTTGGCTGATCCAAAAATCCTCATTCTCGATGAGGCGACTTCAAGTATTGATACACAAACTGAAATCTTGCTGCAAGAAGGACTAGAGCGGCTACTTGAAGGACGGACTTCTTTCATTATCGCGCATCGCCTTTCTACAATCAAAAACAGTTCGCGCATCTTTTACATTGATAATGGTCGCATTCAAGAAGCAGGCAGCCACGAAGAACTAATGGCACAACATGGTTATTACTATAATTTATACCAATCACAATTTGATATGTTGCAAGCTCTATAGAAAAAAGGTAACTAGAGATTCTAGTTACCTTTCTTGTACTTAAACCACATCCAATGAATAGAAGCTCTATTTTGAATTTAAAAGTAACGCCACAAAATTGATTTGTGGCGTTACTAAATCTATGCCTATTCAATATCTACCTTAATTTTCTTCTACCAACAATTAAGAATAATTCCAAAATTAGTACTATTCCTATAATTTGTAGCAGATTTGATAAGGCAATATCATCCCCCGTTTTAGGTAGGGTTTTCTTCTCTACTTTAGTTATACTTTCTTGGCTTTCAGGTGTTTTTATTGTAAAAATATCAAGTGTTGTTTCTGGTGCTTTTATGGTGAAAACATCAGGCGTTTCTATAGTAATCATAGTTGGTGTTGTGGGAACAACCGGTTTACTAATTATTTGCTCTGCATATACATAATTCACAGTTACATCACTTGCTCCAAAAGTACCTTCTTCATTAGCGGGTGTCTCAACTAATGTATAACCAGGAATTGCTAGGGCAGTTGTTTTGTAAGTGTCTTCAATATGATACTTTTTCGTATCTACATTAGGTGCCTGTAGTTCTTTGCCTTCTGCATCTTTGTAAGTGGTTGTTAACGTATAATCATTCGCCTTATACACGTAATTAACGGTTTCATCACTTGTTCCAAAAATACCTTTTTCATTAGCGGGTGTCGTTACTAAGGTGTAACCCGGGATAGTTTTGGCTTCGGTTGTATAGGGATCATTCATATAATACGTTTTAGTATCGACTTTATCTGGTGCAATCTTCTTCCCTTGTTGATCTTTAAAAGTAGACGTTAATTGATAGCTATTCGCTTTATATACATAATTAACGGTCACATGTTGAGAACCGAATGTTCCTTTAGCATTTGTTGGCGTGGCTACTAATGTATAACCTGGAAAAACTTCGGGAGTTGTTTTGTAGGTGTCTTGGATGTTATATTTTTTCGCATCTACTTTAGGCTCTTGTAGTTCTTTGCCTTCTGTGTCTTTGTGAATGGTTGTTAACGTATAATCATTCGCTTTATATACGTAATTAACGGTTACATCACTTGCTCCAAAAGTACCTTCTTCATTAGCGGGTGTCTCGACTAAGGTGTAGCCAGGAATCGCTAGAGCTGTTGTTTTGTAGGTATCTTCAATATGATACTTTTTCGTATCTACTTTAGGTGCTTTTAGTTCTTTGCCTTCCGTATCTTTGTAAGTGGTTGTTAACGTATAATCATTCGCTTTATATATGTAATTAACGGTTACATCACTTGTTCCAAAAGTACCTTCTTCATTAGTGGGTGTCTCGACTAATGTATAACCCGGGAAAACTTCGGGATTTGTTTTGTAGGCGTCTTCGATATGATACTTTTTCGCATCTACTTTAGGTGTTTGTAGTTCTTTGCCTTCTGTGTCTTTGTAAGTGGTTGTTAACGTATAATCATTCACTTTATATACGTAATTAACAGTTTCATCCCCTGCTCCAAAAGTACCTTCTTCATTAGCGGGTGTCGCTACTAAGGTGTAGCCAGGAATCGCTAGGGCTGTTGTTTTGTAGGTGTCGTGGATATGATACTTTTTCTCATCTACTTTGGGTGCTTTTAGTTCTTTGCCTTGGTCGTCTTTGTAAGTAATTGTTAACGTATAATCATTCGCTTTATATACGTAATTGACGGTTTCATCACTTGCTCCAAAAACGCCTTTTTCATTAGCGGGTGTCTCGACTAATGTATAACCAGGGATAGTTTTGGCTTTTGTTGTATAGGAATCGTTTATATGATACGTTTTAGTATCGACAGCATCTGGCGCAATCGTCTTCCCTTGTTGATCTTTAAAAGTGGAAATTAATTGATAGGCATTTGCTTGATATACATAATCGACAGTGATGTTTGAAGTATCAAATGTTCCCTTAGCGTTCGTTGGTGTCTCGACTAATGTATAACCAGGAAAAACTTCGGGATTTGTTGCATAAGTATCTTGATAATGGTATGTTTTCGCATCTACAACTGGCGCTTTCAGTTCTTGACCATTCGTATCTTTGTAGGTGGAAGTGAGTGTATAATCGTCTAGTTTATACACGTAGTTGACTGTAGCCGGGTTTAAAGTAAATGTTCCATTCTGATTTGTTGGCGCAGCTACTAATGTATATCCTGGGAAACTTTTTTCTGTTGATGTATAAGAATCTCCCACTTTACCATTCAAGATGACAGGTGACGCTAATTCTTTGCCGTCTGTATCTTCATACTTCACTGTAATAGGTCCGGCGATATTTACAGTGACTTTTGTTTTGGCAAATTTGTTCGATTTCGTTGAGAATTTACTTTTAACGTAAATGCTGGTTTGCCCTGGTGCTGTTGCCACTCCATTTTGGATAAGCTGGCTGGAACCATCATCATAAAATTCAAATTCGTGATGATCGAATAGAGCTCGGCCAGATTTTAATTCAAGTTTTGTTTTATCTGGTGTTAATTGACTAAAATCAGTCCCAACAGTTACATCGAGAGTATACCCGTCAGTAGTTGTTAGTTGGTCTTGTTTTTGGAATTGACCATCATAAAATTCGGCCATATTATTCCCATTGTTAAATGCACTAGCACCAGGAGGAATATGCGATGTAATTTGATTGTCACCAAAATGTACAAGTAAATTTTGATAATCTCCAGCATTTGTCCACTTAGTATTGAAAATTTTGTCTGGAAGCCTCACTAAACGGTTCCTCGATACCCCAAGGATTTTTAAGTGACTTGCCATTTCTGTTATTGATTCAGGGATTTCTTCTATCGTCCCCCCATTGAGTTGTAAGTTTTCTAACTTAGGTAGTTGAAAAGCAATCATCGGAAATGTACTTAAATTATTATTACTAAGATTTAATTCTTTTAACTCCTTTAAATTTCCCACTGAGTCAGGTAATGAGGAAACCGTCCCTGTTGTAACATTTAACCTAGTTGCGTTCTTCAGCAAATCGATATTATCAGGAATTTCACTTGCTTTTACTACTGTTAGTTCCTTTATATTTTCTAAATCGGTTTGTGTGATATTCGCTCGCGTTTTACTAGTAGCATTTTCAATCGCTTGTATAAACGGTTCATTATTATCCATGGTTTCCTCTAACCATGTAGGTGTGCTAGCAGAAACTGTTGTAAAACTAACCGTGTTAATTACAACTAGTGTAGCTATCATGATGATCCACAATTTTTTTAAAATAGTAATTTTCCTCCTTTAACATATTTTTCCACGTAATCGATCGTTCTTTTGGATAAAACCTTTATTAACAGCGCTAACAAATGGAGTTATAAAAGTTTTTTCACAATCCGACTCCTCAGTTTTATATTATAACTGCTTGTAAAAAAGTAGCTCTATTAAAAACAGACCATCCGTTGACCATTTTTGTCGAATTTGTGTCTTATTTATTTCATATTGTCGAATTTAATGCGTTTCACGGACAAACATAAATTTTTTCACCAACTAGCTAGTTTCAGCTGTGCCAACGTTTCGCGCGTTTTAAAACACTTAATACACCCTTGCGCATGGTTAAAGTGGTTATAGAAAAAACAACCAAAATTAATTTTTTAGCTGTTTTTTGTTATATTTTCCTTTTCTAAATAATTTTTTAATTAACAGTAAGCACCCAATTATATTCGCAATCCACTGGAGCCCTAGGGAAACGCTCTATTAATGGCTACATTTTTAAATAAAAACAGAGATTCTCAGGTGAGAATCTCTGTTTTTGTCTATTAATTTATTAACAACCAAGGACCCCACTGTTCAGCTCCTGGCTCATTTCCTTGAGTCCACCACTGTGCTTCGTATGTTTTCCCTTTGTAAGAAACCCTATCTCCCTTATTATAGGTTTTTGCAGCGTCCCATGCTGGAGTTGCTGGTGGTGTTGCCGCATCAAGCGTTGTTACAGTTAAGGCAGAACTTGCTGCCGAGAAATTTCCTGCCGCATCGTATGCTTTTACTGTATAAGAATACGCTGTTTTTGCAGTTAAGCCACTATCTGTAAAAGTAGTTCCTGAAACAGAGCCAACTTCGGTCCCATTTCGGTACACTTTATATCCAGCCACTGCTTTATTATCTGTTGAAGCTGTCCACGTTAGAGTAGCCGATTTGTCTGTTACATTAGAAGATGCGAGTGATTTTGGCACTGTTGGAGCTTCTGTATCGCTTGGATCAGGTACAACAGTTCCCCCACCAAAAATAGTTTGTTTACCAAATTCGACACTCGATTTTACCATCCGTTGTGTTAAATCAATTTTAGAAATATTATTTACATCCACACTAGATGCACTCGATTTTAAGCGGAAAGTATAAGATGCGCCTTGCGGAATTTGCTGTGCATCATACACCGAAGCTAAATCAACTACTGTATTGCCACCTGAAGTAGTAACCGTACCTGCTTTATAATCTCCAGCAGTAAGCGTTTCGCCGGCTTTTACTGGAATATAAAACTTAGGTAATTTTACTGTTTCAAAAGATAGCTCTGTTGATTTCAAGACTTCATTTGTTTCATCCGCTTTTTCATTATTAGTAATCGTAATTTCGTATCCGACTCCATTTTCACTATAAGGTTTTACAGTTGCTACCACATTTAAATTCGCATATGTGATTGCGTTTTGCGGGATTGCACTTGTACCGAACAATCCAGTTTTAATAGCCTTTGTAAGTTCATCGCGCTTAGTTGAAGTCGTGGTTTTATCCTGCGACTGCATCCAAGAAATCATCCCACCAAGATTATTATCTTTTACATACTGTGCCTTATAGCCAATTGAACGAGTATTGTCATATGTGTAAAACTCCCCAGTTTCCTTACTATAAAGATACGGCGCTTTGGCAGTATCATCCCAATATTCTTTTAAAGTTGGCGTCTTGGCTTTTAGAGCATCAATACTTCTATACGCCCAAACTCCACCAGCACGGCCCCCATCACCAGTTTTAATTGGGTTTTCATTGTTTGCCCCATAAGTGAGCGAGCCATCTGCATCCTTATTCGTTTTTTCAGCCGCTTGGAAAAGTCCTGGCAATGCAGTGTCTGTTCCCTCAGCTACTTTATTCCAACCTCGAGTATAAAATGCTGCCCCAACAACAATTTTATTCGAAACTGCTCCCTTTTCTTTTAAGTATTTTACGGTTTGGTCGACAGAAAAACCACTATTGTAATTCGGGTCTTTCGGATTGCCGTAAAGCGCTGTATGATGCGCACTATTCGGTGTCCAAGCACCATTTAAATCATAGGTCATCACATTCGCAAAATCGACTACTTTAAACAGATTCGCTACATCCACTCCATTTTCTAAAGTAGATTTTGCAGCTGGTAAAGCGACCGATAACTCGTATTTCTTGTTAATTTCAACGCCTTGTTTATCCAAAGCTGTTCTTAAATCTTGTAAAAGTGTAATAAAATTTTGTTTGTCCGCAGGTTTTGCATTTGGCGTGCCTTCATCGTTTTTATTATCAACAAGGTCAGCATCCCGTACCGAAGCAGGATATTCCCAGTCCAAATCAACAAAATCCATATTAGTATATTTCACAAATTTCATCACATTTTTGACAAAATTAGCCCGTTTTGTCGGATCTGCTGCAACTGTCGAGAAATCACCCGACTTAGACCAGCCTCCAACCGAAACCCCTATTTTCAAATTCGGATTTTGAGCGCGTAGATCTTGAATCGCATTCAATACACCCGCATTCGCTCCGCCCCACTGAACTCCCTCTTGTCCAACAGGCGCTCCAACAGCAGCATCTTTATCAGTAAAAACTAAATCTCCATTACTATTAAAATCCAAGAAAGCAAAATTTAAATGTGTTAATTGATCAGCTGGAATATCTTTCGGATAAAAATTCCCTTCTCCTCCCCAAATCGACCAATCACCATAATACATAACATTTCGATACTGTGGTACATTTTCAGCCGCTTTCGCCCGTTTTGACTCTGCACCAATTGATACAACCACTAACGATAATACTAACAACACAACAGAAGTAATACTAAAAAGCTTTTTCATCTTCTTATTCATCTCTTCACCCCGATTTTTGATTTATAAACCTCATTTCGGTAGTTCTAAGTTTGTCTCTCTGTACCCCTTTTTGTGTGGTTGCCAGAATGTTTCTTTTCTCTAAGTTCCTCCCTCCAATTAAAGATTCATTCTGAGCAACTGTATAACATGCAATTATCATGCCAAAAGAAAGCGTTGTCATTTAGCGGTTTCAAGCTTGTTCCTAAGCTACACAGATGGAATAAAAACTTACACAGATAAAAAATAGTACAAGCACTTGGCTCATACTATCGATTAATTATTATTTAATTTTCACAAATTCAAACCAATGCTTTCGCGAATAAAAAATTGATGCCAAAAAGAGACCGAGTGCAATTAACGTAGAAGCCAAACTAGTCATTACGAAACCGTAAAAAAGAAACGGGAACATTGAATAATTTAATATTAGTGCTTTACGGTTAATCCGCACAATAACATCATTACTATTTTCCAAAACTGCTTCCTGACTCCCAAAGAACCAATCAGTCACGCGAACCTTTGTTTTCTCCATCTTAGGCATAAAAAAATGAGACTGATGATTGTCGAGTTTTACAATTTCTTCATTTTCGATTCTAACTTTCACTGGAGTAATACCGCCGCCAATACCTGTTTTACGAGTTATTTTGATCGTCATAGTTGCTTTTCCTCCTCGGCTTTATGTTGCTTTTATTATACCAAGAAGAACAAAAAGGAACAAGGAAATATCGGCTATTCCCTCGTTCCACCCTTTAAGCGAAAGTCGTTACGTCTGTGATTGGTAAACGATAAGACTCGTAACCGGAATTTTTAGCTTTTCCGATAGAAACGAGCATCACTGGGACGTAGCGTTCTGGATCCATGTTAAATGCTTCGGCCACTTCTTTACGCTCAAAACCACCAATTGGATTTGTATCATAACCATGCGCACGTGCAACCAACATTAACTGCATCGCCACTAGACCACCATCAATTAATACAACTCGTTCTGCTTCCGAACGCGGAATTGTTTCAAAGTACTGGCTTAATTTTGCCATTTGTTGTTCTTTTATTTCGGCGGGCATTAAACCGCGATTCACAGCTTCCCCGTAAATTTTTTCGCCATTTTCAAAGTTTTGTAGGTCCCCGAAAATTAAGATCATTGCGGAAGAAGTTTCGTTTTGGCGTGTGTTAAAGCGTACTAATGAACTTAATTTTTCTTTACCAGCATCACTTTCTACAACCACAAAGCGCCACGGCTGCATATTTACAGATGACGGAGCAGTTACCGCATCCTCCAAAATAGCTTTCATTTCTTCTTGGCTAATTTTCACCGTTTCATCGTATTCTCGAATCGAACGACGGTTTTTCATTAAATCTTCAAAATCATTATTTAAATAAGTCATCTCTTTCTCCTCCTTATCGCGCAAGTGGCGTTAAAACTGAAATTTCAAGTGGTTTTGCAACAAAATTAGTAGCGGCGTTCTGAAATTTTTTGAAATGCTCGCTTTCATTGTGTTGTTGAATAGCATCCATATCCGCCCATTTTTCCAGCATATAAAAAACTGTCTCATTTTCAGTAGATTGTACTAATTCATAGCCATGATTTCCTGTTTCTGCTTGTGACGCGGCAATAACTTCCTTAGCTGCCTGCAAAAAAGCTTCTATTTGCTCTTTTTTTATCGTCATTTGTGCTTCAATATGCAACATTTACCAACAACTTCTTTCGGATTTGATAGTTCGATTTTTTTCGAACTATCATAATATAACATAACAGCAAGTTCCGCGCAATTAAAATGTAAGTTATGATATGATAATCATATGAAAAAGTTAAATGAGCTATCAAAATCAGATTTATTATTAATTTTCCAAGCCTTAAGCGATCCAATTCGCCTGGATATTTTCCTATGTTTACTAAAAAGTAAAGAAAAACGTTTCTCTGGCGAAACATACAATATTTCCAAATCAACCATGTCACACCACATTAAACTGCTTAAAGAAGCACAACTAATTAATTTAAGAAAGGAAGGGACAACGCATATTTATTCGGTTAACGAAGGACTAGTGGAACAAATCGGTTTCTTCTTTGATTCGTGTAAAAATAAACTTAAATAACTTCATCCCGGAAATTGTTAACTTAATTAATATTTTGATATACTTTAAATATTAACTAGGTTAAGGATGTGGTTTTTTAGTGAAAAGAATACTCATTAGGTCCGGTATGCGCCCTACAAACGTATACATGCCTGAAGATATTTATTTAAAGGATCGAACTGGATTTAACAATGGTAATCTAGCTTACCAATACAGCATTTATAGGACATTATGGAATGACAATGTAGAAATACACGCTGATGGGTTATCTTCTAATCCTAATTTAGCAGAAAAAATTAATGAAAATTACGATTTGTACATTGTGCCTCTAGCTGATGCTTTCCGTGAAGATTTTCGACCCGTGCTCCGTAATTATACACAGTTGATTCGTAAGCTGAAAATCCCGGTTGTAGTCACAGGGGTAGGTTTACGAGCAAACTATTAACCTCAGTTAGATGAAGGTTTCACTTTTGATGAAGATGTTACTAATTTTGTAAAAGCAGTCCTTGAAAAATCGGCTCAAATAGGAGTTCGAGGACAGATTACAGCAGATTATTTAAAAAAACTCGGATTTAATGAAGATATAGACTATCGAGTAATTGGCTGTCCTTCCCTTTATACATTTGGTCGAGAAATAAAAATCAGAGAACTCCACTTAACAGAACAATCCTCCATTGCTATCAATGCATCTCCAACCTCTTCAGATATAGCTATCGAGTTCTTAAACAACTTGATTAATACATATAAAGATTACCAATTTATCCCTCAACACCTAGACGAATTCCATTTAATGTATGCTGGCGGTCCAGACATCTCTAGTGATGTCAATGGCTACCCAACAAATATCCAACATAAGTATTACCAAGAAGGTCGAGTAAAATATTTCACTAGCATGCCTAGTTGGTTCGATTTTGTGAAGAATATTGATTTTAGCATTGGCTCTCGCTTACATGGAAATGTCATTCCAACAATAGTCGGAACACCTAATATTTCATTTGTCCAAGATGCCAGAATGCGTGAACTAGCCTCCTACCATGCGCTTCCTCACGTCACCATCGATGAATTGGAAAAAACAAGCAACCTCCAAGAATTACTAACTAAAGTGGACCTGAAATCAGCCGAAAAAGTCCAAGCAAGGAATTTTGATAACTATATTGATTTCTTAGATACAAACGGTCTCAATCATATCTACAAACACGATAAAAACAGAAAATCAGCTCCTATGGATGAACTTATAAACTCCATTACTTTCCCATCAAGTCCAGACCCCATTTCCATATTAAATCCTCAAGAAATGCTAAACCGAGTAAAAATCTCCACCAACTTATTAAAAGAAAGACATGATTTTAGCACAAGATACCGCGTTAATCTCGTAAATAATCAACTCACCCAACTGAAAAAAACAACTTCTGAGCAAAACAAAAAATACCAACAGAAAATTACTGAATCACAAGAAAAAAATCAGCAATTAGAAAAACAACTGACAGATACTAAACAAAAATTACAGTTGACGCTAAAGAAAAATCATGAACTTACAAATAAAATCAGACATTATCAAGGCACATTAAACCGAAAATCTGTGAAAACGACTTTAAAAGTAGCGAATTCATTAGCAGCTTTAAAAAAGAAAGTTTCTAAAAGCTAACCAACAAAAAAGCAGCCATTCAAAACGGCTGCTTTTTACTTATCTTCTTAAAATTTTCTCCATTTTCTTTCCTTTTGCAAGTTCATCAACTAATTTATCTAGGTATCGTATTTGTTGCATAAGTTTATCTTCAATTTCTTCCACTCGGTAGCCACATATAACTCCGGTGATTAAAGAGGCATTGGGATTCATTTTTGGTGCTTGCTCGAAAAAAGTCTCAAAGTCGATTTCTTGATCTATGGCTTTTTGTAAGGAAGCTTGGTCATAGCCAGTTAGCCAAAAAATAACTTCATCCACTTCTTCTTTTGTGCGATCTTTTTTCTCCACTTTTTGTATGTAAAGAGGGTATACACTAGCGAATGACATCGTGTAGATTCTTGGTTTTTTCATGTTGGTGTTCCTCCTTCGTTTACTTTTGATTTCACTTTCTATTGTACCAAAATGCGCTGTTTGTTCAATTATTATGTACGAAAAAAAGCATCAACAGACATCAGTCCATTGAAGCTTTTCGGTATAAATCGGCTTATTTATTTTTGTTTTTCTTCTTGCTAAATATCGACCGAAACGAGCGCTTCATAACATCAAAGAAACTTAGCGAGCTCACCATATTGGCTGGGTCGACATAAACTCTTATTTTACGTAAAACTTCTTTAGGCTTTTTAGAAGCAAATGTATATGTGCCGTTGCGCTTTGTTTTAATGGCGTAGCGAGGGATCCACTTACCTTTTAGCATAACGGATACAATAACTTGATCTACTTCTTCCCAAGGGATTTGGACGAATTTACGCACATCACGTGAGTTGAAAAATTCAAAACCTTTGTCGCCAATCATAATTTTCCCGTAATCTGTAAGTCCAGTATACGCGGTGGCATCTATTGTTAAGTCTACCTTTGTATTAATCGATTGAACCAACTGTATTCGCTCCATTTCTTTTCGCTTGTTTTGTTTATTATACCGTATTCGTTTATCTGTGTCATATATCTAAACGAAAAGAGGCTCGGTGAATATTGCACCAGCCTCTTTTCGATCAGCTTATTTTTACAGAAGCCCGATTAAGTGACCAACTATACCAACTACGAATAGACCTAGAATGATGATAATTGGGCTGATTTTTTTCTTAAGTAACCACATACATAGGAATGTAAGAGCTACTGCTGCAAGTCCTGGGATTAAGTTATCCAAGTTATTTTGCAAGGTTGTTACTTTAATTTCAGAAAGAGCTAATCCTGCTTGTTGTTGTTCTAAAGCAGTTTTGATACCTTGTGCACCTTGTGGAAGATGGCTCCAATCAATATACGCACCTTCATCAAGTTTAACTTTCGAGATAATTGGCGCAAACTGGATATTTACCCATCTCTGCACCAAGGCGGCGAGGACGAACATCCCGAGTATCGAAGCACCTTTTGTAATGTCTTGCAGTAATCCACCAGAAAGGTCATCAGTAATTTTAGAACCAGCTTTGTAGCCGAATTCTTGTGTATACCACATGAAGCCCCAACGGATTACGTTCCAAGCAACGAAGAATAAGATAGGTCCAAGAATGTTTCCACTCAAGGCAAGAGAAGCACCTAATGCTCCTAACATTGGACGAATTGTAAACCAGAATACTGGGTCACCAACACCAGCTAGAGGTCCCATCATACCAACTTTAACCCCTTGAATTGCTACATCATCAACTTCTGCACCATTTGCACGTTCTTCTTCAAGTGCAAGTGTTACCCCAAGAATTGGAGATGCAATATATGGATGTGTATTAAAGAATTCTAAATGACGTTTTAACGCAGATGAACGGTCTTCTTTTGTTTTATATAATTTTTTAATAGCGGGAATCATAGAGAATGCCCAGCCACCATTTTGCATACGTTCGTAGTTCCATGAACCTTGAATGAACGTAGAGCGCCATGCTACGCGTAGACGGTCTCTCTTTGATAATTCGATTTTTTCTGCCATTCTATTCTCCTCCTTTTTTTATTAATAGTCGTTTAATATATCGCCGAGTGGATCGCGTGAGTTTCCGCCTCCACCGCCATTTGAATTACCGCCACCCATTTTAGATAGGTTAAGGTAAATAAGAGCAAGTGCAACACCTAGAGCACCAATTGCGATAAGTGTAAGTTGAGAAATTGCAGCTACTACGAAACCGATAACGAAGAACGGCCATACTTCTTTAGTAGCCATCATGTTGATAACAAGCGCATAACCAACGGCAACTACCATTCCTCCGCCGATAGCCATACCATCTGTTAACCAAGCTGGCATTGCTTCTAAGAAAGATTGAACGCTGTCTGCTGGAATGAATAAAAGTGCTGCTGCAGGGATTGCGATACGAATACCTTGCATACAAATTGCTGAAATATGTAACCACTCTACGGTGCGAATATTCCCTTTTTCAGCGGCTCTGTCCATCAAGTGAACAATTGGAACTGCCAATGTACGAACGATCATAGTTAAGAAAAGACCTGCTACTGCAAGCGGAATTGCAATTGCGATTGCGGACGGAATACCTGCTACCCCTTGTCCACCTAAAACTAATATAATTGCTGAAGCTACTGAGGCAAGCGCGGCATCTGGTGCTACGGCTGCTCCGATGTTTGCCCATCCAAGTGCGATCATTTGTAGAGTTCCGCCAAGGATGATACATGCTGTTAAGTTACCTGTTACGAGACCAATTAATGTACATGCGATTAATGGCTGATGGAACTGAAATTCATCTAGAATTCCTTCGATACCTGCTAAAAATGCAATAAGTACTACTAAAATTATTGATATGACAGACATAATAAACCTCCTATTTTAATTTTTTATTGTGTCTTTAGTTCATTTTTTGCTTTTTTGATGATGTCTTCCATGTTAGCGCTTGAGTCATTAGGGACTTTACGCACATCGAATTTAACACCTTTTTCTTTTAATTTTTCAAAAGTGGCTACATCATCTTTCCCCATGGAAAGTACTTTGCTAACAACAACTTTACCTACAGAGTGAGCCATGGAACCAACGTTTACTTGTTCGATTTCTACGCCACCTTCAATTGCGCGTAAAACATCTTGAGGATTTTCGAATAATAAAAGTGCTTTTGTATTGCCGAAACGTGGATCTTTTGAAATCTCAATCATTTTTTGGACTGGGATAACGTTAGCTTTTACTCCTGGTGGTGCTGCTTGTTCGATTAATTTTTTACGAAGATCGTCTTTTGCAACTGCATCTGAAACGACGATGATTCTTGTTGGGTGTGTTGCTTTTGTCCAAGCAGTGGCTACTTGACCATGCAAGAGACGAGAATCAACACGAGTTAAAACGAATTCAATTTTGCCATCACCAACTGCAGCGATTTCTGCTTGTGGTTGTTCAGTAGCTGTTACTTGCGGCTGAAGTTCTTCTGGTTTCACACGGATACCTTCTTGAGCTGGCGCAAGGATATTTGCTGCGATTTCGTGTGCGCTTTCCATTGTGAAACGTGATGAGAAAGCTTCAATCAGCATTGGCAAATTAAGTCCTGCTACGATTGCCCACTTATCTTTATGTAATTCATAAAGACCGTTTGCTTGATTGAATGGTGTGCCTCCCCAAAGATCCACTAAGAATAAAACTTCATCTTGGCTATCAAAGGATGCTATTGCAGCTTCCATCTTAGCTTTGATGTCTTCTGGACCTTCGCTTGGCATCAAAGTGATTGCTTTAACGTTTTCTTGCTCGCCGAAAATCATTGTTCCGGACTGCAAAATACCTTCAGCAAATTCACCGTGAGTTGCGAGGATAATTCCTACCATCTTTTTCCCTCCTAATATAATTCATTTATTTTGCTACCCGCTTAATATATTGCAAGTTCTGTGCCAACTTATTAGTATTGCACCCAAAACCCTTATTTACCAATACTTTATCATTCTAAATTATAAAGATATTAAATAGTGTATCGCTCATTAATACAGAAAATAGATACTCAAATTTTAGTGTATCTAAAAAATGAACAAAGTATATTGAAAAAAGTTATTAATTTCATATTAACCCTACTAAAAAACAAAAAAACTACTCAAAAATTAAATTTGAGTAGTTTTTTATAGTTTTATTAAGAGACACAATATGCTGGTGAATTCTGCATTAATACCCAAGGAGTCATTTTAACATTAATTTCACCCTTCTCAGCTAAATCATTTACTATCATAGAAGTTGTTGAGACGGAACATTTTGCGAACTTTGCTAGAACATAAATTTTAAGCCATCTTGGAAATACTGGATTGTGCACAGGATCTAGTTTATATCGTTCAATTACTCTTCTCAAAACCATTCTGACCCGTTCCTCTGGATAAGATGACATTAACTTTCTTTGCCATTCGATACTTAGCTCAAAATCTTCAGCTATTTGTAAAAAGAAATTAGGTAACAATTGATCCTCATCCAATTTCTCAAACAATTCGTCTGTAGGGATAACGCTATAAACCGTATCTTCTAGAGCAGCTAGCGTAAGGCTTCCACCTGTCGTAAAAATAATCCGTTGATCCGCGAATACTCGTTGAATCGTATTTTTCTTATCTTCTTCGCTTTTTTGTATCAGCAGACCTTTTTCCATGATGATTAGTTGTTCATGTTGCATTTTAAGTTCCTTACCTGCCTCCAACTCCTGGTGAACAAAAGAAAAATTTTTCCTAATCCATGAATAAATCAGTGAATCTTGGCTGATTAGTTGATGAAATTCTAAAAAGGTCATTTTTCTACTTCCTTTCCTCCTAGATGTCTAAAACCCTTGGCTATCGGTTGAACCGTATTATCTGTATAACTAACTCTCTATAGAAAAACTTGTTTAAATGTCCGGAAAAGGTAGGCTAGTCTAAACCTGACATACCTACCTCCCCGAAACTATTCTTTCAATTATCCGTGACGTCTTCTTTGTCTAAACGTCCATAAGAACAACGCAAATCCTACTAGGCAAGCGCCCATTACAACAACCCATAAATTCATTTGGTCACCTGTTCTTGGTATTGCTTGTTGGTATGTTGCTGTCTTTTGCTTACCAGGTTTTACATCTGAATTGCTATTTTCTGATGGGGTTATCGCTACTTTTCCTTCTACTACTTCGATTGTAGCTGTAACAGAAAGCTCTTCTTTACCAGCATCTACTGTTCCTTCATTAGGATCAATTGTATAAGTTACTTGGTATTTCCCAGCTTTTTTCGTATTAACTTTACCTTCAACTTTTACTTTAGACATTGGAATTTCGCTACCGTCTCTAGACATTGCGCGAACGAAATTATCTTTCGCATCCCAATCTGCATTTGTTTTCAGCTTACTATCATTAACAATGATTTTGGCATGATTTTGTAAAACTGTCACGCGAGAAACGCTTGTTACACCGTCATAACGATAAGTGATTTCATATGTGCCTGGTGTTTGGTTATCAACACGGCCAATTACAGTCACATCAGATAGTTTGACGTCATCGCCTTTTTTATCTATCGCTGAATCGAAGTTGTCTTTGGCGTTCCAACTTGCTCCTGCATAAATCGTGCTATCGTGAGATTCTACTTTAGTTTGTCTTGGTTTCACAGTAATTTGTACTACTTTAGATATACCTTGATATTTATACGTTACTGAGTAGGTTCCTGGTGTATTTAAGTCCACTGTTGGATCTTCTTCCACCGTAATATCCCTATAAGCTACTGGTTTTCCAGCCTTATCAATTGCACTATCAAAGTTATCTTTAGCACTCCAATTGTCTCCTGTATAAACCACAGAATCATGTGCAGTTATTGCAGTTAGTGGATTTTTAACTGTTACTTTAATTGTTTTAGAAAAACCGTCGTATTTGTATGTGATTGAATATGTTCCTGCTACGGTCATATCCACATTTCCTTCTACTTCTACATCTGCAAAAGCGACTGTTTCTCCGTCTTTATTTCGTGCACTGTCGAAGTTATCCTTCGCTTCCCATGTTTCTCCTACATAAACTGTGGAGTTGTGGGCATTAACAGCAGTTTGAATATTTTTAACTGTAAGAGTAACTGTTTTGGAAGCTCCATCAAAAGTATATTTCAATTGATAAGTTCCTGCTTTATTAGTATTAACATTAGGTGTTTCAGTTACTGTCACTTTTGAAAATTCTACTGGATTGCCATCTTTATCAACAGCATTATCAAAATTATCTTCTGCTGTCCAGCTATCTCCTACATAAATTGTAGCGTTATGGGCATTAATTCCTTTTTTATTTTCTTTAACTGTTACTGTAATAGTTTTTGATACACCACCATACGTATACGTGATTGGGTAAGTGCCAGCTTGTGCTGTATTAACTGTATTAGTAACTGTTACTTTTGATAAAGCTACTTCATTTCCATCTCTATCTGCAGCGCTATCGAAGTTATCTTTTGCACTCCAAGTATCGCCTGTATAGATTGTGGAATCATGCGCGTTAATTTCGGTCGCATCATCTTTTACCGTGATAGTTACTGTTTTAGTAGTATCATTGTATTTATAAGTGACCGGATATTCACCCGCTTTTGTTGTATCAACTGTTCCAGTAGCCTCGATGTCCGCAAAAGTAAGCGTTTCGCCTTCTTTATTTAGCGCACTATCAAAGTTATCAGCCGCACGCCAGTTATCTCCAACATAAATAGTAGAATCATGAGCATTTACTTCTGTTAGGTCTTTTTCTACTTTTACATCAACAACTGTTTCAACTTCTTTACCATTTTTTTCAAGAGTAAATGTTAGTGGATACGTACCACCGCGGTTAGAACCGTTTTTAAGAGCTTTTAATTGGTTTTCGTCTACTTTGACAACATCAGTGCGATCTTCAGCGTCTGAATTCACACCGTTTTTCACTTCTTCAAATGCTGCTGTTTTGGCTTTAGTTACTGCTTGTGCTTCACTAAGGACAACTGCATCTTTGTATTCTAATGTGAAGTTAGTTGCTCCAATTTTAAGTTCATCTTTTTGAGCAACTTTACCGTTTGCTGTTGTTACATAAAGAGGGGCAGTTGATTTTTTCTCTGTGCCAAAAATATCTTTAAGAGCAATTGTTAAATCTGTAACCCTAATTGTTTTTCCATTCGTAGAACCACCTACAATTGCGACAGAACCATCAGTTAGTGTTTTTGCTGTTGCTACGGAAGCATCAGCTGTAGTCCACTTATACCCATCTGTGTTAGCTTGGATTTTTTGGAAAATGTCTGGTTCAATTGTATCTTCTGCTGCTTCACCATTTGTAGGAGCTACTTTTGGTAAAGTGATTTTCAGGCTCTTACCTTCTTGAACTGTTTTTTCATTTAAGTTAACTTTTAAATCTGTTTCAGGAACGTAAGAAATGTACCCTGCATTAATGTGCTGAGCATCTGGTTGTGCTGGATCAATATCTTTAACCCAACCAATTTCAGTACCCATATTTGGTGCTGCACTATTTAAGTCTTTATCTCTACCAACATTTTGTAACGTATGCTTGTAACCTGCTTTTTCAGGGAATTTCACAGCATATTTTCCGTAACCAATTCCTAAATTATAATCAAACTTATATTTTCCATCGGCATCGGTTGTCGTTGTTACATTTTGTCCATCTTTGGTGAATGGTTCATAGGTGGATGTAGCTTCATCCCATTTGTATAATTCAACCGTTTCATTTGCTAGTGGAGTATCGCCTTGTGCGGTTTCATAAATACCACTCGCGTTTTTATCTTTGAATAACTTACCTGCTACTTCTACAATTACTAACTC
This sequence comes from Listeria sp. Marseille-Q6474, assembly GCF_946902005.1. Taxonomy (NCBI): domain Bacteria; kingdom Bacillati; phylum Bacillota; class Bacilli; order Caryophanales; family Listeriaceae; genus Listeria; species Listeria sp. Marseille-Q6474. Next base: position 1,593,372 of record NZ_CAMPPS010000001.1, read on the forward strand.
TGCTCCTACTCGAGTTCCTGCGATAGAACCAGAATAAGTGTTAGTTTCAACTGTATAGTAAGGGTTGTATATATCACGTTCACCAATTTTGTTACCAGCTGTAGCAGAATCAAATGTTTCATCTACTTTCAGCGGTACTTTGATTGTTTGAGATTCGCCTGACTCAATTTTAGTTTTAACTTTGATACGAACCATGTTAGCTTTTCCGTAATCAGTGAGTGTATTACTGTAAATGCTATCAGACGTATAATTATCTGCAGTGGCTTCAGTAGTATAGGTTAAATCAAACTGAGATTTTTGCTGAGCTGTCATAGGAACTTCTCCGTTTAGCTTCATGTCCCATTTGAAAGGTTCACTTTGGAATTTTGTACCAAAGTCTTGTCCAGTTTTTGGAATTGGGATAAAAATATCTAAGCTACTTGCGCTACCGCTAGAAGTATTCGTAATTTTAACCATATAATCAGCGTCAGTTCCAGGTGTGAAATAGGAAACAGTACTGTCATCGCCTTCTACATAACCAGCTTTAATTCCTTCTCCGGCTACATTTAAGAAAGTCTCTACGGCAACTGTATCTTGTTTCGGAACACTTAGAGTACTTGTATTAGTTGAAAGTAAACGTTCCGCATCTCTACCATTTTGGTTTACGTCTAATCCATTATCTGGGAAGACGTTCGCTCCTAGTGCAGAAGTTACGTTACTTCCACCCCAAGCAAGTAATTCTTGAATATCAGTGTGAATGCTTTTACTTAATGTCATATCAAATGTGGTGTTATAGCTGATATTCAAATATTGTTTTTTGGATGGGTAACCAACAAATTCCCCTACTGTTACATCTTTTGTTTTAATGACATAAACTTTATCGCCAGTTTTAGCTGTTTTTGCTTCTACTGTGAAATCAACTTCTTTGCCATCTTGATCTGTCAATTTAATAGAAGATGGTTTAACCGTAGTTCCTTCTATTTGGCGTAGATAAATTTCCGGATTATTAAGAACAGATCTTGTTCCATAAGGATAATCATGCATAACTAATGATGCTTTAGTTGTTACTGTTTCTCCTGCACGAGCAGTTTTAATTGGCGAACCTTCGCTATTATAGAATGAAGCCGTACCATTTGCTGCCGTACTTATATTATTAGCAACTGTATATGTGGATGATCCTGAAACTTTTGTATTTTCTTCATCATCTGCGTTCCAAATATTCACGTCAAATTGAACAGATGTAATACCTGGTTTAACAATCCCGTATGAAGCAGAATTTGCTGCTTTAAATGGAGCAGCTGTGTCAATATTAGTAAAACCTACAGAGAAGTCTCCAACGTTAGCTTTTACTTCTGTAAAGTACTCGCCTTCTTGAAGTCCAACTGCTGCCGAATCTAAAGTAAGCATTTTATTACCATTTGTTTTCGGAAGAGTTCCATCGTAAGTTCGATATTCCGAATTTAAGTTCGTTTTATACTGTACGTCTTTTACCTTATTACCTGGGTAAGTTCCATCAAAAGGTATGTTGACAGTATAGGCTTCCCAGTTTTCATCAAATTTAATTTGGTAAATTTGGTTTGTTTTCACTCCGGCAGTTTGCCTATTATTGATTTGAATAAGCCCCGCCCAAGATTCGTTTTCTGGATTTATATAGTAGTTTCTTGGTAGCATAACCATTTTATTTGCTGCTTTACCTACTACTTTACATGTGTCTTTTGCTGCTAGTGTTGTTGTATCGCTTGCATCATTAGTTAATGCATCTGTTTCAAACACTTTATCATCATATGTCGTAATAACAGCATGCGGTACTTTAGGAGAAGTATAAGTCCCTTCTTCTGTTCCTTCTGGTACCTTGTATTTTACTGCTAAAATAGTTTCAATAATACCGTAGTAATTTTCTTGTTTAAAGTCAATTTCTACTTTATTTTCGTTTGGATAATGCGTGATTGTTCTATTTTCGTTGTTTGTTAATAAACTCTTGTTTTCATTAACTACGCCTACATACTCCATACCTTCTGGGTAATAAAGAGTAGTTTTAACGTTTTTAGGAACAAAGATTTTTGAACCACGTCCATCCATTTGGCTGATACCATTTACAACTGAATAAGGTTTAGTGTAGTTATAAGAATCTTCAGTGGCTGTACTTGGACTTACTTCTGGTAAAAATGAAGATGTATACCAGTTTCTAAACATTGTGTCTACCTGTTTTTGATTTGCATAGCCGACAACAGTTTTACCCTCGGCACGAATGCTTTGCTCTGAGGATGCTGCTGGAGTACTTCCTTCTCCCATATAAGCATCAACTTTAATTGGAGACTTCAAGTCAGTAGGACCATAGTATTTAGCTGCATCTACTTGTACAGAGAAGTTTAGAGTTAGTTTTTCAGTAGCTGGATCTAGTTCATAACTCAAAGTACCATAAGTTGCTTTATTGTAGCCTGTTTCTTTATCTGGAACAGTTACTGAAGTAATCGAATCTCCAACTGGATTACCTGCGCCAAAATAACTTAAAATATTCGAGTCTACACTACTAGGTGCTTGATAACTACTTGGAACTGGTAGAGAAACAAAACGCATTCCGTCTGGCAAAGTGAAATTAACCTTTTTACCAGAAGCATTGTTGTTGTTAAACTCAACTGTTACAGAAACGTCTTTAATGTCTCCATTATTCCAATTTGTTTTGTTATAATCAGGGATTTTCATTGACACGGTAGGAGCGCTTGATTTAAGCAAGTTAGATCCTTTTTTAGGAGTATTTCCTTCCGTGACAGTCGGTTTCGGTGTATTTTGTACTTCTTCAGAAATATCATTTACTTCATAAGAAGCAGTATAAGTTTTTTCTGTTTTATCTTGGTCTTGATAGTTAATTACAAAATCCACAGTACCATTTTTCGTAGCTGTATATTCTGCTTCTTGACCTTCTACTTTTTTACCATCTGGTGTTTGTATCGTTAAGATTTTAACTTCCTCGTTTTTAGGGGTTGTTTTAATCTTCAATTTAGCTTTTTTCTTGTCGCTTGAAAGTTCATTTTGTATCTCATAAGAAACTGATTCGTTACCTTTTTCTTCCGCGAATACTCGGAAGGACGAAAGATTCAATTGACCGATAATCAGTAAAGCTGCCATGACAAATAATAATGGACGCCTCAAGCTTTTAAGTTTCATCATATAAAGTTATCTCCTTTAAAATTTTTTAGACCATTTTTCCAGTGATATAAGTCCCGTTCTCTTTAATTAATCCCATTAAATCTCGTAAGTTTTCATTAGCAAGAAACGGTCTGTACACAGGATTTTTAGAGACTTTTATTAAACTATTTCAGTAAATTAGCGTAAATTCGTTGCCATACAATTAGTGCTCCACTGGCTACAAGTAAACTACATATAATTAAATAACTTCTTACGCCGAGTTGGATATGCCAAGGGGCTTCTGCTACCTGCACAAGTACTAAATACATTGACTTAAGTGCAAAGTATCCAGCGAAGTACAAAGCTGTAATTAAAACTAAGCCGAGTAGCTGCATAATTTCTTTTTTGAGTTTTTGTGGCGTACTCATTTTTTTCCAATAAGAAAATGGATGAAACAGCCAGCTACTCCAAAACATTAATAATGTAAATTGGAACGGAATGGCGGTTATTTGGACTGCAGATAAACATACTAGAAGTGTCGCAGTAATAACGACAAGAAAGGCTGTCACCTCTGCATCAAATTGGTAGCGGTTATGCCACAATTGGTAACGTTGAATTTTTTCTAATGGAACTTCATCTTTTGATAGAAAATATCGAATACCAGTAAGAAGGAGCAAAACAATAAGAAAAAATGCGGACAGAAGAGCAATAATTTGTAGCAGTGTATCAAAAAATCCGCTTATCATGTGATCCTCCTGTTCTCCATTTGTTTTCGTTTGTTGAGCCTTTCAAAAATTCGTTCAGCTTGATCGGCATCTTTTGAAGCATACTGAGCCATGATATTCGCTTCATTTTGAACGAGATGTAAATAACCGAGGGCGACAAAGATAGGCTCTGTAGCTGCACTATCTAAAATGATGATTTCACTATAGTCGAAAAAACTTAAACAATCGATGTGTTCTTCTAATACAGTTTGCTGGCCTTCTTTAGTGTTAATAACAAAGCCCTCAACATCACCTTCAAAAAATTGGCCCATCGGCGAGACGATTTTAAGTTTCATTTGCCTCTCCTCCTATTTCAAATCTTTGTAGGATCCGATAAACAAGAATTCCCGCTCAGAACGTTCATCATATTCACCATTCAAAATACGTTCAACGCTACTCAACAAGTCTTCAATTTCCACAAATATTCCTTCTGTACCAGTGAATTTTTCAGAAACATAAAATGGTTGTGATAAGAAGTTACGAATTTTCCTTGCGCGATGAACGAGTTTTTTATCCTCATCACTCAACTCAGCCATACCAAGAACGTTGATAATTTCTTGCAACTCCATGTAACGTTGTAAAATAAATTTGACTTGAACTGCCAACTGATAATGACGTTCCCCAACAAAAGTTGGATTAAGTGCCCGTGAGAACGATTGAAGCGGGTTAACAGCTGGGAAAATACCTAATGCTGCTATCGAACGCTCAAGTACAATCGTTGAGTCTAAATGGCTAAATGTTGCAACTGCGGAAGGATCATCAATATCATCAGCTGGTAAAAATACACATTGAATGGATGTAATCGAACCATTCTTAGTCGACGCGATGCGGTCTTGGAAGTCACCAACTTCTTTTGAAAGGGTCGATTGGTATCCACCTGTAATTGGGATTTTACCCTGTAAGGAAGATACTTCAGAACCCGCTTGAATGAAACGAAAAACATTATCGATAAACAATAGAACATCTTTTTTCTCTTCATCACGCAAATATTCCGCTATCGTAAGGCCAGTAAGTGCTACACGCATACGTACGCCAGGCGATTCATTCATTTGCCCGAGTACAACTGTTGTTTGAGGTAAAACCCCACTTGATTCTAATTCATTATATAAACCAATACCTTCTCTGACGCGCTCACCTACTCCAGTGAAAACGGAATTTCCGCCCATCATACTGATATTGTTAATTAACTCTTGCATTAATACTGATTTTCCTACACCAGCACCACCGAAAAGTCCTGTTTTACCACCTTTTAAAATGGGGCAAATCAAGTCTATAACTTTAATGCCTGTATATAGGATTTCTTTATTTGTATCAAGTTCGCGAAGTAAAGGTTGTTCCCGAAAAATTGGCCATTTAACTTCTGCTTCTGGTTCTGGTAAGCCATCAATTGCCTTTCCATAAACATTTAACATACGACCTTGTACAGTTTCTCCAACAGGAACTTCAATAGGATGCCCTAGATTAATAACTTCTGCTCCTCGGGCTAGACCACTAACTTCACCAATCGCAATCGCTGAAACAGTGTTAATTCCTGTATGTTGAACAACTTCTGCTAAATAGGTGCCTTGATGTGTTTTATATTCAAGCGCATGGCTGATTTCAGGTAGTTCGCTCTCATTAAATTCGATTTTTAAAACAAAACCACTAATACTAATAATGGTTCCTATGTTTTTTTTCATTTATTCTTCTTCCTTCCTGATCGTCTGTGCGCCACTGATAATATCTAATAGCTCGCCTGTTTTTTGTTGCAATGCTTTTTTTCTAGCATCAAAAACGGCTTCTTCATGCTGTTTATGAATATTATCTTTTGCTTGTTTCATCGCAATCCGGCGCATACAGTACTCACTTGCAACCGAATAACGAAACATACTATAAAGCAGACCACATAGATAATTTTCTAGTAACAATTGCTCTACTTGTTCATCATCTGTCTCAATATCTAGCACATAATCAACTTCAATGGTTTCTGCATCTGGTCCTTCAGGAATGTCTGGATATATTTTTTCGCACATTGCTTCTGAATGAACTGCATTGAAGTATTTCGTGAAGATAACGTATAAAGCATCCATTTCTTGTTTATTGATTTGGTCAATAAAATCTGCTGTTACTTCTGTAGTTGTTTCCAAATCAATATTTTCAAGTGAGAACTGCAAGTATTCACTAATATTCTGACCTAGTTTCGTTAAATAGCGATGACCTTGTTCGCCCACTACGATCCAATTGATTGTAACTTGATTTCCAAGTGTTTCAATCAGCCGGTCTATTTCAGCAAATACTTCACTGTTGTAGGCTCCGCATAGTCCTCGTTCAGATGTAATTGCAAGGGCAGTGACGTTCTTCTCTTCGGTTGTTTGTAAATTATTACCGTTGTACATTGTTTTTCTAACCCAACGCAAACTTTTCAAGATAGTTTCGTAATAACTAACTGCTGCTTCGGCTTTTGTCCGTAGTCCAGAAAGTTTACCAAGGGTTGCTAATTCCGTTACGTGGACAATTTTATAAGTTGAGTTCAATGCTTTAATCTTTTTTCGCGCTTGATCTATGCTACTCAACTGAAAGGCCTCCCCGCTTCCTGAATAATCTCTTCTAACATTTTGACATGTGATTCATTCAGTTCACTAATTTCCTCTATTTGGTTCGAGAATTCTTCAAAATTCTGATGCGCATGAGCTTTTTCTAATAACAAGCCTTTGAACGATTGAACATTAGCAGGCGCCATTTTTGTTAAAAAGCCATTTTGGAAAGCATATAAAATGGTGATTAATTCAGTCACAGATAGTGGGCTCAAAATGTTTTGTTTAAATAACTCTGTTAGCATACGGCCATCTGTTACCATTTTCATACTTCCATCATCAAGTGCATTACCAAAATCAAGTAATTCTTTTAATTCCTCGTACTGAGAAAGGATAAGCGTTAAATTCTTACTAAGTTTACGAATAATTGGATGTTGCGCGTCTCCACCGATTCTGGAAACTGATACACCGACATCCACTGCAGGTTTTTGACCACGGTTGAACAAATCGGATTTTAAGAATAACTGACCATCTGTGATAGAGATAACGTTTGTTGGAATATACGCTGTTACATCATCCGATAGTGTTTCAATCATTGGAATAGCTGTGATTGAGCCGCCGCCATGATCCTGATTCATTTGTACCGCTCGTTCTAAGAGACTCGAGTGAATATAAAAACTATCTCCAGGATATGCTTCTCTTCCTGGTGGACGATTAAAGAGCAACGTAATCGCTCGATAAGCATCCGCATGTTTAGTTAAATCATCAAAAATAATTAAAACGTCTTTTCCTTGATCACGTAGCGCTTCTGCAACGGCCATTCCAGCATAAGGAGTTAAATACTGTGCAGTAAGAGAATCACTTGCTGCTGTCGCTACTACTGTGGAATAATCCATTGCGCCATGCTTACGAAGAGTTTCAATAACCTCTGCAATATAGGCTGCTTTTAACCCAATTGCTACGTAAATACAGTGCACATTTTGATTGTGTTGATTAATTATTGTATCTACAGCAATCTGCGTTTTTCCTGATTGGCGATTTCCAAGGATTAACTGACGCTGACCTCGACCAATCGGTGTTATCGAATCAATAACCGCAAGTCCTGTATTGAGCGGACGCGTTACACTATCAATAGTCATAATCGCTGGCGTTACACAGAATAGCGGGCTGCTAGCAGTTGGCTGTTCATCGCTTACGTCGTATAGCATTTTTCCTGTAGTATCAATAATACGGCCAGCCATATCTTCAAAAAGATTTACTTCTATAAAATGATCTGTAACAGAAACACTCATTCCTTCTAAAATGTCATTTGTTTTATCAATTAAGCCGATACCAACAAATTCTTCATTTAGTTCTAGGATTACGCCGCGATATCTGCCATCGATTGTAACGGCTTGGTGGAGTGCCGCATTTTCTAATCCTGAAGAAAAAATTACACCATCAGAGATTTTCTCAACCCTGCCATTTTCTTTTAAATATTCCAAGTCCACATGGGCTTCGTATTTGTTTATATCAAAATGAATATTTTTCAAAGTCTCACTTCCGCTTCCATTTTTTCTGTTGTGCGTTTGATTAGTTCCTGATAGCTCATATCAATCGACTTTGTTCCATAATTGATAATAACTCCACCAATTAATTCTTTTTGTACTTGATATTCGATTTTATAGTTTGTATGGGTTGGCTGCCACAGCTTGTCAAAATGATTTGCTGCATCATCACTAGCCACATCTACACGAATAAGCCCTGTATAAAAGTGAATGTTATAAACCTCTAAATAATTTCTGTAAAGTCCACGAGTTTGACGATAAGAGAAATGTGTCAACATATAGAATAGGAACTCAACAAATTCATGATTTAATTTATCTAATGTGCCGTCTTCACGCATAACTTTAAGCTTTTGTTCCGGCGACAAGTAACTACTTTGATAAATTTGTTTAACAGAAAGCTTACTTGCACGCTCATGGAACATTTCGAACGACTTTGTAAATGCATGTAGCTCTTCTGAAGTATGCAATTCGAACAAACGTAAAAGTACTTTATATGGAAGTGCTAGACGGATTTTTTCGGTCCGTACTAGTGCATCAAATTCACGAATTGCTTCTGTAAATAATTGCGCTTCCTCTTCTTCTGACTCAACAAATACTTTTTGCAAGATTTCATTAACACAGCTACTTAGTGATTTATAAGGTGCATGTGGAGTTGTTTCAATACTAGGAACTTCAACAATTTGTTTAGGTTTTTCATTTTGCCACATTTGTAATTCTTGTTCGTATTGTCTATTTCGAGCAACTAACTGATCGATTTCTTCAAGAAAAATAGTCTCTTTTTGTTCAGCTTCAATAGCTAATTGCCTATTTTTCTGCTCTTCTTTGTTTGTAGCGACCTTTTGTCTTTTTAGTCGACGTAATAAACTTTCTTTTTCAAGTGACTTATCTTGGCTAACTTCGTAAAAAAAGCTAGTTAAAATATTTTCCAGTTTTTGCAAGGTAAAATATAGTAAATATAAGAAACCCACTCCAAAAATACTGTAAAGGACTATTGTTTGAATCAATTTTTCCATGCTCTCACCTATCATATGAACGGGTTAACCCAAAGCAAGATGACTGCAATTGCCAGTGCAAAAAGCATTAATGCAACTATCATTAGGAGTCCCAAAAAGAGACCTCCCATAACTTCTTTTTTTGCATTCGGGTTTTTTCCGATAATTTCTGTTGCTCTACTAACCGCGATTCCCTGTCCAATTGCAGCTCCTAAAGTCGCAAGCCCAATTGCTAGTGCGGCGCCAATTACGCTACATGCAACTACTAAATCCATTATTATTTTCCTACTTTCTGTTTGAGATTGGGGCACGAAGAAGATGTGCCCCTCTACTATTCTTGATATACGTACAGTTGCAGTGCGCCATTAGTATCATAAACTGCAACACGGTAATCAAAATTTTCTTTTGCAATTTTCGAGATTGTCTCCATGTGATTGACTAGACCAGCTTCGTCAGCTTGCAGTTCTTTACTACTGAATGCAGTCCAACTATTCTCTGTTCCAGCTGCACGTCTTTCAATGGCAATCCGATAAGTCTCGCCTGCTTTGCGCTGCATGGTAAATTTCATGTCATAAGTGGCATTTTGCGGGGCCAGAACTTCTTCTATTGGAGTTGTTAAGCCGCCATTTTGTGCCTTTTCTTGTTCCGTTTCTTCTGTTTGTTTTACACTATTATCTTCTGTTTGGAACGGTGTTAGAGAAATAGTGAATTTCGCATCTTTGTCATATTCAATGTCTTGTTTAATTGGATATTCAAAAGTTTTTGTTTCATTTGTGTTGTTTTTGGTTGTTTTAAGAACTAATTTAGCTTCTAAATCAACTTTTTCTTCATCAGTAATTGGTACTAAGCGAATATTTCCTTTTTCTTGATTAACGATTTTGTAATCTACTTTGGATTGATCTTTTTCATCCTTTAATTCAACAGTAGCTTGATTTATCGTGTAATCTGTGGAATTCCAGTCATACTCAACTTGAACAACTTTATTTACTGATAAATTAGCTCGTAAACTTCTTAATACAGTTGCCTGCATTGTGTAGTATTTTTCTGAGCTATTTAATTCAATTGTTTCGCCATTTTTCATTTCAATGATGGCTTGGAATTGGTATGCGGTACTTGGAGATAAGTCTGTTACATTTAGAAGTTCTCCGTTGCCGTTAATGAAGTTTGTACCAACATTCATATAGAAAGAATCACCATTTGCTTGTTTAACTTTGATACGAGCGCGTTTAACATCTTCTATTTGTGCATCTAGAGAAATGTTTACTTTCATTGACGTACTCGTAACACTTTGCATTTGGTAAACTGCTGAAACTGATTGGGTTGTAAAAGATTCGCTCTTCATTTTAACTTCTTGAATGCCTTTATCTGTTCCTAAATCGTACTGATAAGTGAATTCAAGATGATACTTCCCATTTGGAGAAAGACCTGTTAGTGTTGCTTCTGTATCAACAGCTGATACATAGCGAGTGTTAACTGTTTTACCAGTTTTTTCGTCTACAACACTGATTTTAGTTACTCCAATCAAGGTATTATTTGGATCCGAGTAACTATAGCTAACTTTCGCACTAGTTACGCCAGGCGCAATATATCCAATTCTGAGTACTGGAATATTTCGCTCCAATTTCTTGTTCAATTCCTCGATTTTTTTAAGGACTGCTTCGTAATTATCAATTTCTTCTAAATCTTTTTGAGCTTTTCCAGGTGAACCACCCGTATTACCTTTAGAGGCTGTTTCTGATGAACCACTGCCAGCCTTTAAATCATTTCCGTATTTCTTCGTTGCATTTAGACCACCATTTGATGATCCATTTTGGTTACTTGCTTTATTGGTTGAATCTTTGTCATTAGCCGCTGTTTTATCGCTTGCTTCGGTTTTATCTTCAGCAGCTTTTTTATTTTCGGCTTCTTTTTCGTCTTTTTTAACAACGATTTTTTTATTGTCTGTTCCACCAAAACTAGCAAGGTCAATCTTGCGTTCGCCAATTGTATAAGTTTCATTACTAGCATCTAAAACCGTCTCATCGTTAACTTTTAATGTCATATGGCCTAAATAACGGCTTTTCTTTTTATTTTCATAAATAGTGACACTACCAGTTTTATCTATTAGTAGAAGCGGTTTAGAAACTTTCTTAATTTCTTTTCCACCAAGGTACAGTGTTGCATCTGCATTCAAGAAATATTGACGATTAGCTAGTTTAACAACACTTTTTTCGGCGATTTCAGAGTTTTTATATAGATAGGAAGCGGCTTTTTGTTCATATACTTGTCTTCCTTTTAACTTAGTACTCACGCCGTTTATATCAATGACTGGGACGTTTTTAGTGAACATTAATGCATCTTTGTCTAAATAAAGAATCGTGCTTTGCATAATTTGGTTACGCGTATCGTCTTCATCATTTTTAGCGATTAGCTGGTCATCATTCCAGCTTCGGTAAAGCGTGTGGCCTTTTTGAAATTGCAATGTTTCTTGTTCATTATTTAGAACCACACCATTACTAGGGAGGGAGACAAGATCGTATCTTGCCTCCTTAAAGGACCCCCATAAGATTACAGAAATAATGATTAACGGAACAGCTGCAACGATTAGACCTATTTTCCATGTAGGTTTCATTTACTTGCCTCCAGTTCGATAATCCCAAAAGTTTTTCCTGATTCTTTTTCTTTAACAGTAACTTTCGAATCATGATAATTTGCATCGATTTCGACCCCGGCATCTAGATCTTCTTTTTTAATCGTTTTTGTTTCTTTGAAGTCTTTTCCGAACCACGACTGCACTTTTTCCATAGTAGTAAGTTCTTTTGGTTCAATAGTGACAGTAAGTTCTGTTTTTGCATCACCGGTATCTTCGGTCATCAATGTAAAGCTATCTTTAGTAATATTAGCTTTAAGGTTATTTTCATCGTTATTTCCTTGGTAAAGAGCAACTGGCTTATCTTTCTCATCAGTAACAGTTATTGCATAATTGCTAGTTGGTTTAATCGATAAATCAACTGTTTTTGCAATATCTTTCGCTGCAACTTTTTCTGTATCTAGTACTTTGCCAGCTTCATCTTTTAGTTCAAACGTGTAAGTTTGTTTGTCTTCTTTGTCCATTTCCTTCGCATCTAAAGCCACGCTTACTTTTTCGTCAGTAGTTTGTACTTTTCTAAACGATTTTAAGTTCGCCGCAATATCTTCTTGCAAGGTAATAAAGTTGGACATTTTTTCATAAGTTTTAACTTCATTTAATTGTGTGCGGTAAGTGATGACCATCTTACCTAAGAAACTTTGATTTTGCTTCTTACCAGCGACACTGAAGTTTGCAGAAACTGTTCCAGGATAAGAACTTGGTAAAGTAACTGTTTTTCTTTCAACTAAACTTGTTCGCTCGTTATTACCACCATAATCAAGTAACTCGTAGAACTCCATTTGGATTTTTTCAATGGTTGTTGATCCTGGACTCACTTCTTTTGCTTGTAACTTGATTTGTTTAGTTGCTGCATCAAGTTGAATAGTAAGTGAGTTCGAGGTTACATATTCAGCATCAGTCGTAAAGTTTAAACTATTACTCCATGACTGACTTCCATCTCCACCCAAGTTATCGTATTTTGTACTGATTGTTAATGTATAACCTGTTGCGGGTTCTAAGTTCTCGAAGGTGTTTAGCCAACTTGCTGTATTTCCACCTGTGAAGGCACCTTTTTTAACTGTTTTACCAGTCGTTGTTTCTTTTAATACATATTGGAACTGTTTATTTGTTCCACCAACAAAGTAACTGTCAGGATCGTTATAAGAGAATTTCAATGTTGCTTCTCTCGTAGAAACGTTTTCTAACTTGATTGGTGCCGAAACTGCTCTTGGCGGATTAATATAAATTGCTTGTGCATTACTTAAGAAAATTGGTGCCTTAGCTAGGCTTGTTTTCATAAAGGCTGCAATTACATAAGTTTTTCCGGCAGAATAGTTCTGAGCACCAAGGCTGTTATACAGATCAAATTCTGGCGTTTTCGATAAACTTTCAAAAGTTGCAGCTGGCGTCTTAGTACCTAATTCTTGTTCCAGCGCTACTAAATCGGATAAATCAGCATTTATTGTTGAAGCATCATATAAACGATACTCAATATTAGTTAAAACGCTACTTTCATCGATAAAATTGTTATTTCCTTTGATTGTTCTCGCTCCATAAGCTGGGCTCCATGAGTAGCTTGTTGATTCCATGCTCGGTAGACTTTTCTCTGTAGTTATTGTTTCAGTATAATAAACTTTATTTTGTGGACCTTCACCATCTAACAAATCATATTTACCTTCTATTTTGATGACATATTTTTTGTCAGGAGAGAGGTCTGTAACGAAAATGTCTCGAGTTGGTAAGCCGTCAATTCGAACAGATTTGACAAGTGTTTCTCCATCTTCTTTGTACGCATTAACAAATAACTCATTTTCGTTATCTTTTTTAACTGTTGTATTATCTTTATCTTCACCAACAACATCTAACTTAACGCGTCTGTCATAAATACTAACCTCTTCAGCAGTAATATTTGGTTCTACTAAAGCTTTAGTAGTAATTGCTTGCGAGACTTGTGAAACGCCTTCTTGTGCTGAATAAAGATCAATTTTTGAGCCCGCTGCTTCCGTAGAAACAAGCCCTGACGAGAAGTCAACATAACGACCATTTAGTTCTGCTACATAGCTTCCGTCTTCTTGACGTCTAAAGCTAAATGGATCGGCTGTTTCACTGTTGCTTATCATAACCCCACCGCGATATGCGATGTACTTGTTTGTCCAGATGTTTTTGAATTTAACACCAGCGATATTACCTTCTGAGTCAGTTGGACCTTTCGTTACTCGGTAGACATCTGCACGATTTAGGTTTCTCGTTGTAGACAAGCCACCGTTAGACGAGGTTACAAATGCCGAGCTATTATCAATAGAAACATAATAGTTTTCAAATAACTTCTCATTGTTCATTCGGTTTTCTGAGTAGTTCATTTTCATATCGAGTGTTAACTCATGCGATTTGTTAAACCACACATTTCCGAATGGCAAGCTAAGGTTTTGTGGATCAAATTGCTCGTCACCAATTTTAGCCTCTGTATAATCTGGGCTTGTACTTTTTGCTTCTTGAAGACTGTAGGTTGTTTTCATTACATTACTTTTTGCCACATCATCAGGTTCAGGTGTTATTTTTAGAGACCGACCAGTTTCATCTAATGCGATTTGCGCACTAGCTTTTGGTGCAGTAGTATTCATCGCTACCAAAGTTTTTGTCATAAAGTCAGTTGTTACTGCTGGTTCGCCCGCTGTAATAACATAGTCTCCAGTTGTTTTAATAGTTGTCGCACCTTCACTTGAAAGCGGCAATGTTACTGTATTTTTACCATTTTTAAGTTGTTCAGAACCACCAGTTGAGCTAGTAATTTCAAGTTTTCCAGGTACAATAGCGCCCTCAATGTCTCTTACATAAACATTTAGTTTTACTTCTGTCGCTGTTCTTCTTAAAATTTCGTATTCAACAGTTGGTTTTTCTTTTTTGATTTGAATTGTTTCGGAACTGATTTCAATACGATGATCTTCATAATTATCGTTCCAAATTACTTCTGCTTTAATTACGTAATCAAAACCACGACCTAAAGCATTATTCGTTAGATCAAAGTAAGAGTGTCTTTCAAACTCAGCCGCTGTTGAAACTTCTTGTTCAACAAGTGGCGTATTTAAGTCATCTACTTTATAGATACGATAAGTGATGGAACTAACTGCATTATAATCATCAATCAGTGGTTTTTCTGTAGCTTCAATACCTGCTAGTCCGCCTACTTTCAATTTATTCGGTTGATAATCAAGTAGCACTTTATCAGTTATTGGTGATGCCTTTTTCGTTTTGAAAACAAGTTGACCTTCAACTGGGACTTGGTTCATGCCGCTGTCTAAACCATCTTCTACTTTTACTAGATATTCTTTATTAATAGCTAGTTCTTCAAAAAGATAGGTCACGCCATCTTCAGTCATTAACTTGTTAAAATCATCATTTAGAGGAACTGTTTTTACTAATGTGTTATTTCTCTTATCATAGATTTTTAAGTTCGCGGAGTTTAGTTTCTTCGCGGCTTCAGATAATTTGATATTAACTTCTGCTTGGTTAGTCGTTACGGATTTCAACGTGAAAGTAGCATTAACTTTCGCGATTTCTTTCGTTTGGAACGCTCCGGATTGACCAATAAGCTGATCTACCATAATTCCTGCGCCATCATCTAAGTTATAAGAAGCTGTCATAACAACAACGTAATAAGTTTCACTCTCTAAACCGCCGAATTCAAGTAAGTTTGTAATCTCGTTTTTATTTCTAAGATCCACAGTAGCAACTGGACTTCCATCGTACATTCCTTGTGCATCAGATTTATAAAGTTTTAAGGTTGGATGCGTCAAATTATCGTAAAGTAATGTATTATCTGCATCAAAAACTTCATAATTGATTGTTAGTTTGTCCTGCTCTGCTTCTTTCAAAGAAAATTCTACAGTTGGTTTACTTTTCAATCCGACCACTACGGCATTAGAAACTGGTGTAGCCAACGTAAAGTCAGATTGATTATTATTACCAGAAATGTACGCTACAAAAACGTAATTTCCATCGCTCATATCAACCGTACGTCCAACTTTTACCGCCGTTTTCTTTTGACTTGCATTGACAACAGAATAAGCATATTCTTTTGCATTCTGGCCGTTTGCTTTGTAATCCTCTTCTAAATAAGCTACATAGCGTATATTAGTAATAGAATTATCTGTATCGATTAGATTGATTGGTACGGCAGTGAATTCACCTTTTTCAGTACTATATGAAAGGTCTATTCCTGCCATTGATGGTTTTGCTTTTAGTGTAGATGCAATGAAATACCAATTATCATCAGTTACTTCTTTACCATCAACTACTAATTTCTCCATCTCAATAATGTATTCTTTACTACTATTTAACGAATCAAATTTAACGTCTACTTTGCCGTTTTGCGTTAGCTTATTAGCATCAACTTTCACCGTTTTCGAAGTAGCTACATTACTGTTGTTTTCTTTAACTCTTAAGACTAATTCATCTATTTTGCCGTATAGCTCTGTTGCAGTTAGCTCAGCTGTTAAATAATTTTCGCCGCGTTCGATAACTTTTGGCGTTAATACAACTGGTTTAGCTTCTACTGTTTGGCGGAAGAAAATCGTCTCTTGTATTTTGTCGCTGGCGGATTTATATTTCCCTTGCACAACGACTTGGTAGCTTTCGCCGTATTTCAAACTATTAAAATCAAAAGTTTGATTTGCTTTTGAAGAGCTTAATGCTACTTTCTTCACAACTTTATTTTCACTGTCGTAAAGAATTGCTTCCAAGGATTGCAGTCGTTCGGAAGAATCTGTTAGCTTTAATTTTGCTGAAGCTTTTTGTCCTTCAACTGCTAATTCAACATCGACAATTGGTACTTGGAATGTCTTTAGTCCTTCAGCCTCGTTTAGCTTTTTGATAATTTCATTCGCTTTATCGACATCTGTAGTATTTTGGTTGTCTTTTGTGGTTCCACCTTCATTTGCGTTACCCTTAGTAGTTGTTCCAGTGTCCCCGCCATTAGCAGATCCGTTTGCTCCCTCTGCCTTATTTGTATTATCATTTGTAGCTTGATTTGTATTTGTATTTGTTTCTGTTTTTGTTTGTTCGTTGTTTTTTTCTTCTTGTTTTTTCGTTTCATCTTTTGTTGTTTTATCTGTTGTTTCTTTTGTCTCTTTTAGATTACGGTTTTCAGCTTTGTCATCTATTTCGACTTTAATCGACCGAATATCAATATCTTCTTCATTATCCGTTTGACTAACTAATATTTCTTTACTTAAATCAAATTGATAACGATTATTTTCCATCTCAATATAGGCATCATCGCCAGCTAACTCTTCTAAAGTTTTTTCTCCCATTAATAAAACTTTCTTATTCTCGTCAATGGAAACTATTGTGTTTTTGGGTAATTTTTTGTTAAGTCCTTTTTTGTTCTTCAAATAGGCATTATCTAAAATAATGTAACGTCCTTCAGCAAGCTTAACTACTGTGCCTTTTGGAAGTTGTGCAATCGCTTTGTCTTTTGTGTCTGTTGCTTTATACGTTCCTTTGCTTTCAGTGACAGATGTTTTTGACGGCATCTCAATTAGGTCTGATGCACTTTTAATAGCTACACTTTTACCTAAAAATTGAATTCGTCCATCTTTTAAAAATAATGTTCTCGCCAAATTGATTGGCTTTACTTCTTTTCCATCCGAAATAGTTTTTTCGTTATTAAGCCAAGCATCGTTGTACTTTGCATCCGGTGAAAAAGTAACTAGTTTTCCTTTAGGGCTGTAGGTAAACCCTTCCGTTTCAATAGCATAAGCATCATTTCGCGTTAGAAAAAATGCTGAAACAATTGCGCTTATAGCAAGTACTGAAACAATAATTACGACTAAAATATTTTTCTTCAAGTCCTACTTCCACCTCGTTTGTGTGTATATTTTTTATGCTTGGAAAAGAACTTGAGATGTTGCTTCAAGTCTTGTACCATTAGAAAACATTCATTTCTTGTTTTCTTTTTAAATTAATCCGCTACTTTTTGAACATCTCGTTCAAAGTATTCAAGTCTCATTTCGCGTCCTTTAAGTTTCCATGGAGAAGATTTAATATCCAGCATTCCTTTGTTGTGTAATTCATTTACGGTAGAAGATATCGTGGAAATGGAGCAGTTTGCTAATTTGGCCAGAATATTTATTTGAAGCCATTCTGGGAAAACTGGTAATGTGGTATTAGATAAGTTATTTTCTAATAAAAAATTGAGAGTAGAGACAACTTTATTTTTCGAGTTTTCAATACCAAGTAACGCTTGCCTCTTTAAATCTTGTTCATTTTTTTCTGCTATTTGTAAGAAGAAGTTTGATAAAATTTGATCTTCTTCCAACTTTCCAAATACACCTTCTGCACTTATTAAACAAATTTCAGATGTTTCTAGAGCTTTTAATACCACTGGATTTCTAGTTGGGAAAATGAGATTCTTTTGAAAGAAGCAGCGAACGATTCCCTTTTTCTTTCCGTCACTTTCTTCAATTAATGTTCCGCTTTTTACTAACAATACGTGTTCTCTATCTATCGTAATGCTTTCCCATGCTTTAATTTGCTTGCAAACATAAGAAAAGTTATCAAGTAAATAAGCGTAAATAATCGCATCTCTTTTAATGTAATCATGGTATTCAATATACTTCATTTGTGTAATCATCCTTTCTGAAATTCCACCACAAACTTATTATCTTAGAAAACAAAATATTTTCGTACAGGCAATTACACCTAATTTACGAGAAAAGATACTCTCTTAGACACTATTTCGTAACATTTACCGTTTGAACAAAATCTCAGAAAACTTCAAAATCATTGATAGAACTTAATTAACAAAAAGAACCAAAAAAAAACGATTTCCTCAAACAATATCAAAATAGCTAAAAAAGAAGCGATATTCGATAAAATTTCATCAAATAACGCTTCTTTTTTTATTAAAACTATCACTATTGTACTATTCCATTAGTTTATATTGTTATATTTTTATTAATAATTTCCATTTTTTACAACTAGAAGCACCATTTTTAAGCTTGACTTCAATCAAAATTTGCTAAAAAACTTCTATTTTTGCTCCATAGTTTCCGATGCAATGTAATATTCTCCGTTCTCTTTAAACAGAATTGTCCTTGGAAACTCATCCCCATTTTTCGCTTTATAAAGTTCTGTTCCTTCACTTAAATAATTAGAGGTGAAATTTTTATTTGGTATTCGGTAATGGCGAATTCTATGCTCTATCTCACCAATTTTCTCCAAAGCATCCTCTTTCTGTGCCGGTTCGTACGTCACTATATATAGAACGTCGTCAACTTTCATCATTTCTACAAGGTTGTCTCTATATAACAACCACTTTATTCCGAATACTACTGCACAGATAATTACTACTACCAAAATTACGGTGAACCATTTCTTCATCTTCATGGATTAGCTCTCTTTCTATGATGTATTTATGTACTTATATAAGGATATAACAGGAAGACGAACTGTACAACTAAAATATGATGTATGGAATGTTTTTCAACATATACCAGCTACTTTAAAAGTTTGCAAACAAAAAACCGCCTAAACGCTTTGTTTAGGCGGTTTTCATATATGGGTTGTGAGGGTTTCGAACCCCCGACCCGCTGATTAAGAGTCAGCTGCTCTACCAACTGAGCTAACAACCCTCGTCGTATTCCGACAAAAAACATTATACCATAATTTGGTGTAAAAACACAGCCACAGCACCTTGCCATGACTGTATTTCTTAACTTAGTAAACGGAATGTAATGGTTGTTTTCCTGCTAAAACTGCTTCAACGTTCGAAATGGCCATTCGACCCATTTCTGTGCGGGTTTCTACGGTCGCATTGCCGATGTGCGGCGTTAAAACGACATTTTCTAGTTTGCCTAGTTCAGCTCCAATTTTAGGTTCAAATTCAAATACATCAAGCGCAGCACCAGCAATAACACCTTTTTCGAGCGCATTAATTAATGCAGATTCTTCTACAACAGGACCGCGAGCCGCATTGATTAAAAAAGCACTCGACTTCATTGTATTTAGTGTAGTTTCATTGAGTAAATGTTTCAAGCTTGGACTATATGCTGCGTGAATCGTCACAACATCACTGCGCTTTAATAGTTCATCCTGACTTACAAACTCCGCATCCCACTGTTTCGCTGCTTCTTTCGGGTGGTGCCCAGAATAAATGATTTTCATTCCAAAAGCAGCCGCGCGTTTTGCAACAGCCTGACCGATTCTCCCTAAACCTATAATTCCTAGAGTCTTACCGCTTAATTCCGTACCTAAAAAGAATGTCGGCGCCCACCCTTTAAATTGCTCAGGTGTTTCACGACATAAACGGTCACCTGCTGAAATTCTTCGCGCCACATCTAAAATCAATCCGAGAGTTAATTCCGCTGTCGCTTCCGTGGATACATCCGGTGTGTTAGTTACCGCGATGCCCAGCTCTTGCGCTTTTTTTACATCAATATTGTCAAAACCAGCGCCAATATTCGCTACGATTTTAAGGTTTTTAGCAGATTCCAGTACTTTTGCTGTAATTGGTGAAGAAAGTGGGCAAATGATTGCTTCCACATCCGTAACGTTTTTTATTAGCTCAGACTCCGTAATATTTTCTTTGCCTTTGTACGTTTTTACATCCCATTTATCTAGAGCTTCCATCGTTTCTGGTAGTAATTTTCCTGCTACAAATACGCTTGCTGTCATCTCTTTCACTCCTCAAGTGCCATTTTTACCCTTATTTCATTGTAATCCGTTTTTTATGAAAGGTAAACAATTTTACGCACCTTTTCCAAGCAAAATACGATATAATGGAAACGGAAGCGAGGTTTGAAATCATGAAAAAAATTACTGCGCCGCGGATTCCTGATGGGGATTTGACGGTTTATCCGAATGATACATATTTTATTGAAGATATTGGAGAAGTTAGTGAGCAAATCTTCAGAAAAACGACGCTAACTGGGGAAATTTTCGAGCATTTTCATTTAGAAACAATTATTTTTGATGGTTGTGTTTTTGATTCGGTTTCTCTTGTAAGCGCGAATTTGACTGATGTTGTATTTAAAAATTGCGATTTGTCGAATTTAGATTTAATGGGCGCCGTTATTCATCGGGTACGTTTTGAAAATTGTAAATTAATTGGTGTGAATTTCAGTGATGCTACGCTTAGAAATTGCGTTTTTGTTGATTGTTATGCGGATTATGTTGCCTTTCGCTATTCCAACTTGAAATGGGTGGCATTTGAAGCGGGTGCGTATACGAATAGCGATTTTAGCGGGGCTCAACTGGTCGACACCTATTTGGAACGACTTGACTTGAATAAAGCTCAGTTTTTAAATTGTGCGCTAAATGGTATCGATCTTAGTTCTTGCATTTTTGAGTCTATCACTGCGATGCCGCAAGATTTGAAGGGTGTGAGCATTGATTATTCTCATGCACCTGCCTTGATGCCGTTGTTTGGAATACGGGTTAAATAATTGAAAAAAGATGGTTCCGCGTTACTTTGGAACCATCTTTTCATGTTTAATTAGCCATTCTTTTCGGGCAAGACCGCCGCCGTAACCTCCTAATGCTCCGTTAGTATTGATTACACGGTGGCACGGGACGATGATGGATAATTGGTTAGCCCCATTTGCTCTTGCCACGGCTCGACTCGCTGTTGGCCGCCCTAGTTTTTCTGCCAAACTTTTGTACGAAATCGTTTCGCCTACCGGAATTCGTCGCAGTTCATTCCAAACACTTTGTTGAAAATCTGACCCGATATAGCGAATCGGTGTTTTAAAATCAATCAACTCTCCATTAAAATATCGCGCTAATTCGGCTTCTATTTGTTGAATTATTACTGTTTTTTCAGGTGTAATAGCCGCGTTTAAGCGCATTCGTAATTTTTTAATTTCTGTTTCCAATCCTTTTCGATCAACAAATTCCAGAAGCAATAGACTTTCATCATCAGAAATTGCGAGCATTGATCCAAGTTTAGTTTCAAGCCAAGCGGAGTATAAAATGGTGATATCTTTTGATTTATGAGGAACCTCCCCCATCGTTTTTGAAAAAGCATCTCGGAACCCATTTCCAGACTCATAACCACTTTCAATTTGCGCATTAATAATCGAATCCCCGCTCCGAATATGCTTAAAAGCAAGTCCAAGCCGCCGCGAACGCGCGTACTCAATAAAAGTCATCCCAAACTGCTTCTTAAACTGGCGCCGCGCCGTATTTGCACTAATGGATAATTCATCAAAATCTTTATCAGTCCATTTTTTCTCCGGATTTTTCTCAATTGCATCGACAAGTAACTTCACAGCTGGAGACAATTTCGTCGGATTGGAGAGCGGTTCACAACGCTTGCAAGGCCGGTAAGATGCAAGTAACGCCTCCTTGGCTGTACTGAAAAACTCACAATTTTCTTTCAAAGGTTTCTTCGCCGGACACGTTGGACGACAAAGTATTCCCGTCGTTTTCACTCCGACAAAAAATACGCCTTCATAATTCGAATTTTTCTCCACTAACATATCATAATATTTATCAATATCCCGCTGATTTGTTATCATAAGGCTCTCCCTCCTTCGAAAATCCGCTCAACTTCCTGCTGAATCGCTAAATTAGCCTGAAAAAAACTAAGCGGTCCATAACTGATTCTTTTCACACCGATTTTTTGTAATTCCTCGACTGAGAGCATCCCATCCATCATCATAATATTGACCGGAAGTGGGGATTTCTCAACAAATGCGCGAATTAATTTTGGTGATAACAGACCCGGAATAAAAATAGCATCTGCCCCAGCCTCCTTGTATGCCTTTGCCCTGTCAATCGCTTCTTCCACCAAGTCTACCGTCTCATCTCGCCCTTGGAAAAAGACATCTGTACGCGCATTGATAAAAATTTCCCTGCTCATTTTCGCCGCCGTTTCTTTGATTGTCTTGATTTTATCACATTGCGTCTCAGTACTGCATAACCCCGGATTTGCAGCACCAATAAGCTGATCTTCCACGTTCACGCCACAAACGCCAATCGCCAGCAACCGCTCCACATTCTGAGCCAGTTCCTCCAAATTTCTGGCATACCCAGTCTCCATATCCACCGTCAGCGGCAAACTCACATTCTCGGCAATGCGCGAAATAACTGAAAACATCTCGTCAAAAGTTAAATGCTCCCCGTCCACTACGCCAAGTGACTTAGCAATCGCATAACTGCTTGTCGCTATTACTGGTGCTCCACCTTGTTGGATGGCTCTGGCGGAAGCGACGTCCCAGCAGTTGTAGAGGATTAGTGGGGCGGGGAGTTCGTGTAGGGATTTTAGTTTTTTAAAGTTTTTTGTCATTGGTTTCAACTCCATTTGTTAGGATGGGGTTAGTATAGCAGGTGTCGGGGGTTGGGGGTGCGAGGAAAATTAACATGGATGTTTTTTTGTAGATGTATGTACAATTATAAACCATTGTATACGCTAAGCAGCCTAAGATTCTCTCCCTCATCTTAGGCTACTTGTTCTCGTATGTAGTTAGTTTTAATGCTACTTTAGTCTCTTTTTCTCTATAATTATTAACAAAAAATAACACTTCTACAACCATCAAAAAATTTATTATATCCGTCCTTAGGCTCACTTTACTTAAGCCCTAATTTTTAAGATTCAACAAATTACGTAAAATAGCCTTATAATCCACTTGATTCTGATCTAATTCTATGTCATATTCTTTAATCATTTGTTTAAAATACATATATTTCCAGGTGAAATTAGCTAGAACTTTAGCTCCCATTGTCAAACTAGAGTTATCATTACTTATTGTATGAAAAATCATATCTATATCACAATAACCCACTACATAAGTATTTTTTTCATTAATAAGGCACATGGCATCTTTCTTATAATTTTCTATCTCGAACAAGTTAGAATCCAGAAATCTTGACAGACAGTTCTTTGCCTCTATCTCGTTGGAAATAGTGTTCTTAAGTTCTGGTCTAGGACAAATCGTTTTAAATCGGCTCATTTTAATCATTATTCCAAAATAAAAGATGGCTACTTCTTTATCATGTAATGTCATAATTTTTGTTTTAGTACCTCTAGACAATTTGAATAGCTCGTATTTTAATTCATTGCAGGCTAAAACAAAGATAATATCTTGATTTACGGTACCTTCTAATCGTTCTCTTACCTCTATACTATTCGTGGACTTATTGTCTGTTATAAAATAGTCTGTACTTAAAAAATTCGTTAAGGATTCTATCATAAGTATAAATACCACCTACATTGTAGCTTTCATCAAATTAACAAGTCTATTTACTTCCAACCGTTGTACACTAAAAATTTATCTGGGATTCTTAATTCAAGCTGTTCCTGTAGTTCTTTGCAAAAAATATCCATGTCTGCTTTGTCATACCATTTTTGGGTATTAGGTAGAGCAATACCTAAACCCCCATTTACAATACTACATCCAAAGGAACCGCGATCATAATTCAATATGATATTAAAAAAATTATATGCCGAAAATTCTATACTAAACTCTATCCATGGCTCATCTTGTGTTTTACAAATTGAAAAAGAAGAACAAATTTTATCCCCTAATCTTTCTTCTATTTCATCACTAACTTTTGAAGCTAATACCTCTGCTTTACTTAATTGCATACCGTACATCTCCTCTTTGAATTAATTTGGAATAACCATATTCTTTTTGTAAATACGTCCATTCTTGTGCTAAATAACTATTTTTATATTGCTCCAAATTAGGTTTATGTGAAAGTTGAACGCTAGCTATGTTTTTGAAATTAAAATCCCATTTTTCCATACTCTGCATGAATCCTCGCATTTTCTTCATGGTTATCGCCCAAGCTTTATTGTATGTTTCCATTAATCAGTAGAAGCAACCAACTATTTAAGATGATTGCTCATTTAGTTAATTTAAAGGTATATTTTTTCGTTCCTCCATGATTTCTATCTCAGACTCAGGTACCCATTTCTCATATAAATATTTATCTGTTCTTTCAAATTTTAATTCTTTTGCTAACTCAGAATCATTTGTTCCCAAACAAATTTCCCCATTTTTCATATTAG
The DNA here is from genome assembly GCF_946902005.1 of Listeria sp. Marseille-Q6474. Classification (NCBI taxonomy): domain Bacteria; kingdom Bacillati; phylum Bacillota; class Bacilli; order Caryophanales; family Listeriaceae; genus Listeria; species Listeria sp. Marseille-Q6474. Next base: position 1,617,913 of record NZ_CAMPPS010000001.1, read on the forward strand.
GTCTTATCATAAAATTATTTCCTTCGTACACCGCTTTCGGAATTATATAATACAGATTTTCTAATTGTTCTAAATCAATTTCTTTTTCATAAATACCGTCAGCATACTTTTGGAAATCAGGCTCTTTTTTATCACTTATTATATAACTTTTTCCATTTTTATCTTTTAAAATCACTTTATATTCTTTCCCGTTTATACAAGTATATTCTCCTGATTTTATCATTATGTTCACTACTTCTTTCTAAGTTAAAGTTCAAGAGCTATAAATCCGCCAATGTTTCAACTCCATCTAATACTCCATAAAGATTAGCTCCATCAATTTTTTTGATGCCGTAAAGACATTTAATGTACACAGAGACCCGTCCGTATTTATTCCTCTCAACTTTCTCCCATGTAGTATTTTAATATCATCTACAGCACTTGTCCCACAATGAACAATGATATTCAGGAGGTTGCTCTCCCCTCACTTGTCTACGATTCTGCAAAATACTAAGTTGTAATTTAAACAAAAAATTATGATACGCTTCAAAAAAGTTTTCAAATTGTTTTTTCCCAGAAATGGAAGCGCGCTCTCCCGTTGTATAGACTTCATAGTGGTTTTCTATATATTCAATCCTTACTTGATACTCAATCCTATTATTCTTTTCCCCTTCAAAAATGGCATATCTTAATGGAGTATATCCTAACAAATCCACTGCGTCTTCAATTATCTTTTTATATTTTTTTAACTCATCTATCATTTATATTACGTCCTTCAAAAGATTTGTTTTTTATTCAATGGTTTCCCTAGTTAATTCAGCCCGCTCAAGCCACAACCAAATTTACATCAAAAACAAAAGAATACGGTGATCAATCATTGCTTTATCAAGGATTCAATAAATCGATTGCATAAGTTTAAGATATCTTCTTTTTTAGCGATTTGGTCAACCCAATTAACAGGAATTTGTTCCATTTTATAGTAGATACCTGCTAGGCTACCTGTAATAAAAGCTATTGTATCTGTATCTCCGCCTAGGTTCACTGCTTTTAAAACAGCTTCCTTATATGAATTCGTGGTTAAGAATGCCCAAATAGATGCTTCTAAAGTATCCACTACATATCCACTAGATTTAATATTGGATTCTTTCAATTCATATAAATTTCCTTCTAAAATATTGTTGTAGTATTGTAATTCGTCTTTAAAAGGATAATCACTATAATTTTTCCTGATATAATTTTGCATTTCTTCATATGCCAACTTCTTATCCATGTTAGCAAACAAATTTTGAAGCAATTCAATATATACATAACTGCCCAGTATAGATCTTGGGTGTGCATGGGTAATTCTAGTTACTTCCTCAGTAATTTTATTTTTTTTACCGAACGAAAAATCTTTACCAAGATAAAAAACCAATGGCATAATACGCATAATAGCACCATTTCCATTATCAAAATTGTCTTTTCCCCCGCACTCAAACACAGATACACCATTTTTATATCTATTTAAAGATTCTCGCGTTACACTTCCAATATCAAAAACTTCTCCATACGGCGTCCAAAAACTATCATCCATAAAACTAACCATGTCATTTACAATGCGATTAATATCATACCCAGAAATTAGACTTTCCATTAATGCAAATGTTAAGGAACTATCATCTGACCACGTTCCCTTAGGTTGATTGTATGTTCCATATCCTATCATTTCAACAATCGGATTTTGTTTTAAGTATTCTCTGTCTTTAAACTCCAATGGGGCACGTAAGCAATCTCCAATTAATGCACCTAAAACACAAGGAATTAGTCTTTCTTTAATAAAGAGAACTTGGTATTGTACTTTATCTATTTCTTCTTGTCCTCGCATTCGCTTCACTCTCTCATTATAATAAGTCAACTATAATTTCTATCTTGCCGTTAAGTTCAGTAACTTCTTTTATTAACATTTTTTGCCCTATATTAAACCGGACTCAATAGATAGAGTTTTCATCAAATTAAAATGCGTAGTTTTCTATTTCCATCCGTTGTACATTAAAAATTCGTCTATAATTCTTGATTTAAACTGTTGTTATAGCCCTTTGCAAAAAATACTATATCGCTTTATCTCATTTTCACAAGTTTCCATTTGATATAACTAAATACTAGTTCTGTTCAAACTATCAAACCTTCTTCTAACATTGCTCACTATTTTAATTGCTGGTTTTATTTATTGCATAATATTACTAAACTAATTTTCCATTAATTTCCTCATTGCTTATTCCAAAGTGGTGAGGAATAATTAGGAAACTCACCATTTTCAATTCTACGCTTATTACTTCTGACCATGTATTCTAAACGATTAATAAATTCCGATTTTGCTAATGAGAAATCATCAAACTCAAATTTACGGCCTAAAATACTAGCTCTGTCTGCCAATCCATAAATGAAGTACTTCCCATTTTCGTATTCAATACGCCATTGCCATTCTTCTCGATACTCTTTTTCTGGATTAAATAAAGAGTATCTCAGAGTTTGATATCCTAAAGCTTCAATTTCCTCTTCAAGTTCCAATCGTAGTTTATTTAATTCAGTTTTATCCATTATTTAATCTCCTTTATTAAGCTTAATTTTTCATTGCATCATCTAGATCGTTTCTAATGTTTGAAGGTTAAAATTTCACATCATCTATGAGCTTCACTTCAATTTTCTTTATCTCGCCTTTTTTTGAAATTCGAAAAAGCTCCTTCCCATTTTATTTTAATCGTAAAACGCAACCTTTCATATTCAAAAACAATTTGATATTTCTTTATCACTATACACTTTACTTAATTCATCCCAATTGTCTAATTCAAAATATTGTGCGCCAATTTCTTTAGCTTCAGTTGTATACGCAGTTAGCCCACCACTATCAAATCGTCTTCGATGGCGCTGTACTTCCCACGATAGTTGGTGTGTTGAAAGGAAATCGCGCGGTCAGAGTCCAGTTCTTGGATACCTTCTTCCATATTTTTCGATACTTTTTCTAAATTATTGAATAAGCCGCCCAGCCAGTTCGCTGCGGCAAATGGGGCGAGGGCACTTTTGGCTTCATGCCAGCCATCTTCTCGGTAGTTGACTTCTTTCATTCATCTGGCCTCCGATTTTCTAGGTTGGAATAGCGGTTTTTGTCTGAGTTCTTCTGGAGCTCACATTAATCAATATGGTTAACATCCCATTTAACTTTTTGAATCGATTTTCTATATACCTAATCTATTGAATTACAGTCACTGCGACCAAATAAATATAGCTTTTTTAATTCTTCTATAAACTTAAAATCTTCCTCTAGCTCAAGTTTTTCAATTATTTCATAAAAATGTTTTAAATCTAAACTATAGTTACATAAAACTTTAGCCGCAATGTTTAATATTCTTGATTTAGTAATATATATTACGGATTTATCTTTCCCGTAATACAAAACATTGTACCTGTCATTATTTTCTTTTTCTAATACGATTCTACCTTTTCTCCTATCAAAAAAAGAGTAGTATCGCTCTCCAAAAACAAGCATAAAAATTGTTTTAATTTCTTCAAGTGACTGCGCCTTATCAATCTCATCTTTAATATTCGAATTATAATCTTTAAACTCCAGTTTATTCTTTCCATAAATGTATACTGCTATTATCGCCCTATCCTCTTCTGAAAACGAAACCACCGTATATTCTTTTCCTCTTACCATATTCATTAAGTCAAAGTAACCACTTCGCTTGTTCAATATTACTTTAACAAAATTCTCTGGATAGTGATTTATTCCTCGAACAGCAATAGAAATTAGGCTATTTGCATCATTTATAATAGAAAACTCTGTTTCAATTTTATTGTATATGCTGGTATTGTTCACTATCTTTACTCCTTTATGGCTTTGAAAGAAAATTCCCCATATAAATAGCATATGCTCAAAAATACACAAGTGAAATGAGGAAAATAACATAAGAATATTCACCAGTCCTTGGGTCATTTCTATCAATATAACTCTCCATATCCACTTAAGATATTTTTTCTACTCTTAATTATCCCATAATGGACAGGAGTATTCTGGCGGTTCCCCGTCTTTCACTCTTTTCCGATTTGACAAGACTGTAAGTTGCATAATATTTAAAAATTGGTTAAATGCTTGGAAAACATCCTCAAATTCATATTTCCCCATTACACTAGCTCTATCAGCTGTCATGTATACTTCAAATTTAGCTTCATTCTTTTCAATTCTAACTTGATATTCTTGTCGATTATTTTTCTCGCCTTCGAATATAGCGTATCTTAATTCCTGATAACCCAATAAATAAATATCTTCTTCTAAAATTTTTTTATATTCCATTAAATTAAAATTCATTATTTTACCTCATTATTTAGAAATGCCTTTCCGGGTATTGCATTATCCTCTACATTAACTTCAAAGCTAAGATTTTTAATGCTTGAGTTTGTTCTATTTATAATAATAGCGGAACAATCTAATAATTCCCACACTGAATCATCGTAACCATAATCTCCTACCAGTACTGTGATTGAATCAATAGTAATTAGTTGATTTGTCTGGTCATATTTCTTTTTAGCTTGATTGTATACTTCTAACGTTGCATCATTTAAATAATCTGCTTTAGGGGGTAATCTATTTTAATAAGTTGTTCATGCTGAGGCTTCCCTTCATTACTCTCAATCTTTACTTCTTTTCCTTCTTCTTCAACGTTTTTAGTCTGTTCCTTTGTATCTATTTTTTCAGCGTCTCCATTTCCACATCCCGTTAAAAATAAAGTGGTGGCAATCATTATTATTCCTAATCCTTTTAACCAATTTCTACTTTTCATATTGTAACCTCTTATCTTTTGTGTCTCATTCAGTTAATTTTGATACTATTAATTCGTGTTTCCTTCAATACTTTAGAAAATCTCACTACTCTTCTTATTCAAATTTGAACTTATAATTATATTATGTATAATTTTTTAGTTTTCTTTGTTTTCAACCAAAAAACATTCTTTTCAAACCTCAAAATCCTTATGTACATTAAGTAGCCTAAGATAAATTTTTCATCTTAGACTACCCGATTCACTTTATATCTCTACACAATCAGAGTTTGAAATCTGTTGGAGCGATTTTATTCCGTTCGATTAATCTTTGGATTAAACTCTATCTCTTTTTCTATATTTTTTATAAAAAGCAATATATCACCAAACATCAATCAAGTTTTTGCCTTTATACTCGTTCTTTTTACCAGTCCCATATTTTTGTAATAATTTGTGCTGCTAAAAAAAAACCATGAACGCTAACTTGCTGTCCATATCGTTCATGATTTCAGCATAATATTTCACTAAAGCCCTTACTTTCATTTACCACTGTTTCTTAGACCTTGTAATTAATCATTCATATTTGTTTTTTAAATAACCTATTTGTTTGATTAATTCTGTGGCAGAACGTTCTATTTCTTTTGTATTTATATTATATTTGTGAATTCCGCCATTCTTCCGTACATATACAGTCAGATATACGGCACCCCAGTCTCTACGCAAGGCTACTTTTTCAATTTCATTCCACTTAAACCGTTTACCCCATCCCTCAATACCTTCTTGATTCACTTTAAGCAGTGGCTTACCCGAAAAAAAATGCTTAGCTACAGTAAAATAAGTTGGTGCCACGATAACTAAAAGGATTATTCCACAAGCACCTAGTAATAACGATTCTTTTACTTTAAATAAAATAAAAATTCCAAATAATAATATAGGCAAGGTATAAAGCAATTTAATAATTGTTTTCCCTTTATTCTGCTGAATTATAATCTCTGAAATTTCATTTGAATTCATTTTATTGCGTCCCTTTCGAATTGGATTTATATACTATACCTCTGTCTTAATGACGCCTTTTTCTAACAATATTTCTCGATCTTTCTCTGTTTCTGGTTCCCACCCGTTATTCATCTTCCCGCGAATAAACCATGTATTATAATTAGATTCAAAGAGTAAAGTTACCATAGCCATGATAGCTATTCCGATATCTCTATCATAATTCAAAGTGATGAAAAGCCCCGCTCCATCTAATATTACATATAGAACGAAGAATTTAATGTCTCCTCGGAGTAAAGGACCAAAGAACGAAAGAAATACACAGGTCCAGCAAGAACCAACCTTTGTTGTAATCACATTTCCATCACTGGATTTTAAATTAATATACATTTTTTCCTCCTTTTATTTGTAACGCACATGGTGAAGTTGATAGTAATCTCATATAGATACTGATGTCATTTTTATTAGGTAAAAAATCTTATATTTTTAACTGTTAACTTGCTTGATAGTTACCCACTGTATATTCTAGTTTTAAATCTCGAATTTTTTTCCAGCCTTTATATATACCTTTTGTTTCCCAGTCATCCCTCTTTGCTTCTACCTTGCTCTCTTTAACATATTCAACCATCGGATCAATAATTTTATCTGCAGCAACGGAAATAATGGCGCCTGCGATAGCGCCTTTAACACCACTTACACCAAAACCAGCTAATGCCGTAGTAGCTAATTTCCCAACAGCAAAATCAGCACCTTTTGTTATTGCTATACCGGTTAGATCTCCTGCAAGTCGAGAGGAATCTTTGCTATTTCCATAACTGTTAAAACTTTTTAGCGTGTCTGAAATGAGGTAGGCTGTTGAAAGGTATTTGGTTGGAGTGTCCAATTTTTTTCTCCTTGACCCCACTTTAGATATTTTATCCCCATATAAATCAGTTATATTTTTATTTTCTCCTTGATATTCAACTGTATCATCAATTAATTTCAAGTAAGTATCATCTACCAATGTTCCAAGTAGTGTGTCTCTGATATCTTTAATTGCTCCCACCGAACCTTTTGATGTAAGCATTTCTCCCAATCCTGAAATCTGTGAAATTTTTTGATATGATATCGCTTTCACATTTCCCATTAATTCTTTATAACCCGCAGAATTAGGGTTTCTAAACTCAGAAACTTGCTGTGCATACAATACTTCTACACTCATAAACAATTCTTCTATAACTGAATTAGATTTAGCGAGATTTGTGTTTACAAATTTCTCATATTCTATAAGTCTTTGGTTATTCTTCTCTATTCGCCCCCTCTGTTCAACGACATCTTGGTCTTTATCACATAAACTATTATTTTTCAGCACTTTTAATAGCTCTTCTGTTTCTTGCGTATACCTACCTGCTGCAATTTTCAGCTCAAGACTAATATTTTGAGCTTCGGCGATATTGAATTTTATTTTTCCGCTCATTTAGTCCTCTCCATTCCATAGTTAAAGGTTTGTCCCAACTGACCATCAAGTTCTTTATAACTTTCCCCTAATGCCTTAACTTTTTCATGATTCTTTGTAATAAATACACTAAATTCTTTTTCTAGATCATTCATTAATTCTGTTATATAATTTTTTATTTCGTCGCAAGCAATACCTGAAAAATTACTTGCTAAGTTGGTCCTAACTGCTAGTAATTCAACAGAAACCTCTTTCTGGGCATCAATGTAATTTGTTACATTGCTTTCAACCTTCTTCAAAAAATCTGGATTTACCTTAATTTCTTTTGCCATCTTTCTCCCTCCTATTTAACTGCTTTATATTGAATATCCTTTATCTTAACCTTTATATCTTTAATGTTAATTTTTTGAGGCTCCGCATTTTCCTCATTTTTCGGGTTCTCTTCTGAGAAAACTAAAATAATTGGTATACCCTCGTTTGGCTGGAATTTTCCTGTTTTTGCTTTTGTAAGTTCTGGAACTTTGTCATCTGAAAAAATTTTTCCTGACATTGGCTTATTCATTATTTCAGCTTTGAAGCTAAGGTCTTCAATATTTGTGTCAGTTCCATTCACAAGAATTGCAGAACATGTAAGACTGCTCCATGCCGGCTCATAATAGCAAAAATCACCTAATAGAATTGTAACTGAGTTATTAGTAATTAGTTGCTCTGTCTGGTCATACTTCTTTTTATCTTGCTCATACACTTCTAACGTTTCATCATTTAAATACTCTGCTTCTGGCGGCAACTTCACTGTTATAAGTTGTTCATGCTGGGGCTTCCCTTCATTACTCTCAATCTTTACTTCTTTTCCTTCTTCTTCAACACTTTTAGTCTGTTCCTTTGTATCTGTCTTTTCAGCGTCTCCATTTCCGCATCCCGTTAAAATTAAAGTGACGGCAATCATTGTTACTCCTAATCCTTTTAACCAATTTCTACTTTTCATAGTTTAACCTCTTTCTTTTTAAACACCTTTACTTACTGCGTTTGCTGCTGTTTTATCAATTTCTTCTACGCTTTTACAATAGTCGACTATCACTTCTTTTAGGTTTCTAATTACTAAACTATATTGTTCCCCATAACTTACTAGCACTAATAGGCTCTCAGATAAAGCATCTGCTGCTTCCCCACTAATCTCCTGGCTACCTACTATAGTGCCCATTTTCTTATTGATATTATCAAAATTGTCTAGACTTGAAATTAGTTTATCTAATTTAGGATTAATACTTCCTTTATCCATTTTCACTGTTTTATCTGGCATTGGACTTACCATATTTCATCCTCCTATCTCAGGAAATTATTTTGCCGAAACTCTTTTATTAAACGTGTTTTTACACTGCCATCACATGATAAGTAGCTTAACTGATTTAATCTTTCATTATACTTTTCTTTAAATTTAATTGGGTCTATTTCTGCGATACGCCAGGTATAGCTCCTATTACTCTGATATTCTGCTTTATATGCTGCTTCAATTCGTTTGATACGAGCAGTAATTTTTTCATCAATTTCTCTTGCATATTCCGTTGTTTCTTTGATTTTCTTTCTAACTGCTTCATTTAATTTTCTGTAAGCATCCTCTGTTTTTGCATTTGACCAGGCACTTGCAAAATCATGTTTTTGTCTACATAATAACTCTTCTTCATTTTCCATCATTTCTAATTTTCCGGACAAATCAACCTTCAGCTCAATTAAAACTCGTACACGTTCATCATAATTCAAGTATCTCATCCTCCTCTTCTGGAGAAACGCCAAATTCTTCTTTCTGCCATTCTCTCATTCTCTTCACTAAGACTACCTCATCATCATCTACAAAACCTCTAAACTTCACATCTGTTATATCTTCTGCATTAAATGCCAAAATATTGTCATCCTTTGTCCCTTCTGGATATACTACACCTCCATAATCATAAAATTCTTTTTCTTCATCTCCCTGAATTGTAATTAATCTACTCGTAATCATAACTTTCTTCAGGCTTTCTTTTAAATAAACAACGCTTCCAATAGGTAATATTTCTTTTGTTAGCATTTTCCTTACACCTCTTCTTCATATTTTGCAATTTTTATTTTTTGCCACTCTTGTCCTGCTATTACATAACCTTCCTCAGGCAATAATTCTTGTTCTCTATAAATATTAAACGAGAAGGAGAATGGGCTTGAATTTGATAGTCGATCAAAGAATATATAGTTTCTTTGAGCTTGAACAGCTTTATTCAAATCACCATATCCTTTAAATGCTTGAATCGAACCACTTAAAATTAAATAGCAACCATATGTTTTTCCATTGTTAATCATATCTATTAGAACTTTTTGGTCTTCTTCATCAAGAGTTTTTAGTAAGATATCGTAATCTCCTACGAAAACAACTATATCTTTTAATCCTTGAATCATGGAAGTTACACCTAAATTATCTCCTGCTTTTCGAAGTTCATCTGCTTTTTCAGTTCTGGATTGATAAATAGAGAGTACTTTTTTCATATTCTGCTTCAAATCCTCTGTGTTGTTACTGTACAAATTGGCTTTAGTAGACATTTCCACTAAATCAAAATTCGCTGTGTCGCTAATTAAGAGAGAAATATTTGGATTTTGTACAAGAGAATTAGCTACATTTTTATTTATGCTTACTAAGTTTCGTCCAATTGCATCTGCAATAATTAGTACTCCGGTTTGCTTGTAATCAATGCCAACTGGTTTTACGTATTCAAAATCAACTCCGATAGGTATATTTCCATTTGCAACGACCTCTTTTGTTTCCATCCATTCACAAAAATCAGCTAGTTTAATTTTTTCTGGAATCATTGGTACGCCCTCTGGAAGTTCTCCTTGCCAACCTGCTCTCATTAATTTCGCTTCATTTCGAATACCTTCAATTTGTTGAATTGTTTCTTCTCCTAGCGATGGTAAGGTCGTTTGAAATGTTGTAACAGTTTCTAATTTCACAAGCGCCCTTCCTGGATACTCTTCAAGTGGTGTATCCGTTCGACCAACAGTTGATGATATATCATTTTTATCAATTAGATATAAGGCAATCATTTGTTTAATATTAGTAGCCATTTGTGTTCTCAAACTCATATGCCTTGATGCGCTTATAATCATAAACATTCCAATGGATGCACCTTCACGAGTAATTTGAGTAATGATTTTTTCAAAATCATCCCCTAAGCCTGCATCTTTTACAGCGTCGTAATTATCTAGAACAATAATAATATTAGGTAGTTCTTTTCCACTTGCTCTTTCATACTGCTCTATATTGGCAACACGATATTGGCTAAGAAGCTTCTTCCTTGTTTTTATTTCATTTAGGCAGATTCGTAAAAATTTTTGCACTTTCTCAACTTCATCCACCATCATAGTATCAGCAATATGTGGCAGATCTACTAGTGGCAAAAGCCCATTCGTCCCAAAATCCAACAAATAAACATGCAATAGCTCTGGATTATGTTGACGCGCTAAATCCATCACTAAACTTTGCAAGAAGGTGGATTTCCCAAACCCTGGGCTTGAGAATACAGCCACGTGTCCATCTTTTGTTAAATCTAGTGTTAGTGGGACTTGTGCTTGTAATTCGGGTTGATCCAGTAAACCAATTGTTGCTTGAAGTGGTTTTTTTGGTTCTTTCCATGCTTCTTCAAAATTGACTGGATGTAAGTCTTGGGCGAAGATTCGTTCAGGTAGAGGCGGCAACCAAGGTCTCGGCAACGCCTCAATCCCAGAAGCCTCCGTATACGCATGAATATGATCAATCACCGCATCAAGTTCACTCGGTAATTTCGTCAAATCATCCTTCTTATCTAATCCGCTCAAATCCTCTGTCAAAATATCATACTGACCCAAGTCATTAATTGCATAAATCGTCGTATCAATATAATCCGTGCTTTCCTTATCTGGCACATAATCCGCGCCACTCCAAGCACTCTGGAACAATTCGTAAATTTCGTTATTACCAACTTGCAAGTATGAACGACCTGGTAGTGTAATTTCTGCTGCGTCTGGTGTTTTCAAAATTTCGTTTGAATCACTGGCGTTTTGTACTTTTAGGGCCAGTTTGAATTTGGAGTTGGACCAGATTTGGTCATCCACGACGCCGCTTGGTTTTTGGGTTGCTAGGATTAAATGGATTCCGAGTGAACGCCCGATACGTGCTGTCGAAACGAGTTCTTTCATGAATTCTGGTTGTTCTGATTTCAGCTCGGCAAACTCATCCGAAATCAGGAATAAATGCGGCATTGGTTCGGTCGCTTTTCCTTGTTTGTATAGTTTTTGGTATTGGTTGATGTGGTTAACATCGTGCTCGCCAAATAACCGTTGCCTTTTTTGCAATTCGGCTTTGATGGAAGCTAGTGCACGCATGGATTGCGCGCCGTCCAAGTTTGTAATTGTTCCAAGTAAATGGGGCATGTTTTTAAATAAGTTCGCCATTCCGCCGCCTTTATAGTCAATTAGCAAGAATGCGACTTCATATGGGTGGAAATTGACGCCCAGTGAGATAATGTAAGACTGAATGATTTCTGATTTACCAGAACCAGTTGTTCCGGCTACCAAACCATGCGGACCGTGTGCTTTTTCATGTAAATTCAGTTGAACAATGTCGTCTTTCCCGCGCAAGCCAAGTGGCACAGCAAGGCTCTTATACGTTTCATTTTTCGCCCAGCGTCCAGCAATGTTTAGCTCCTCGACGCGTTCTACACCGTACATTTCAAGGAAAGTAACGGATTCTGGAATAGAGTTTTTCAAGTTTTGTAGATGGTTCAGTGGTGCAAGAGCCCGGCTGATTACTTCTTTGTCAAAATCTGCTGGCAAATGGTCCGGCACGAATGCTCGGTTTACTAGATCGCCTTGTTCCAAAATAATGTTCCCGCTCTTCGCATCACGAATATCCACGACCGTCTTCACGTGTTCTGGCAAGCTCTCCATCACGTCCTGTACGAACACTAAAGAAACACCTAGTTCGCTTGGATCTTCATTGAAGAATTCCATCACTGTGTGGTCGAGTACTAATTTTTCATCTGTAATCAAAACTACATAATGTGGCGTGAAATATAATTTTTCCTGCTTGCTCGCTTGTTCAGTGAGCGCTTGTTTACGTTCTTTTAAAATTTGATAAAGCGAGTTCAGCACTTGGTCGCGCGAACGTTCATGGTAAACAAAACCACGCACATTCACATCACGCATATTCGCATGCGGTAACCAGCGCATCCAGTCCCAATCCGCCTTTTCTTCTTCTGGGAAAATGGTAATAAATTGCAAATCATAATAACTATGGAAAAGGGATGTTTGCATTACCAACATTTGAAGTTGCTCTAATACTAAACGGCGCGGTCCAATGTAACCCACTGGTCCGTGCATTAAATCTGTCGCAACTGGCACTTCATTAATAGATAAATATTGTCCTTTGATTTTCACAGCTTCATCAATAAGTTCATCTTTGTCCTGACTAAATTCTTCTTGTTGAAATTCGACGGAAAAACTACTTGCTTCGGCGCCGCGTCCAACTCGGAAAGTCAAGAAATCATGGTGGAACATTGTTTTTTCATAAATACGCGAATCCACTCGAAGCGCCATTTTTTCCAGTTCAGTTACATCCGGATAATGGTAAGTTAAGGCGTGGCGTTGCTTCTCGCTTGTTTCATGTAATTCTTTTGTTTTTCGTTTTAAATATAGATCATAGCTCTCGATTCTTTGTTTTGAATCAATTTTGTATTTTTTGCGTGATTTTACGTAATTAATAATCGCCATCGTTATCGTTACTGCCGACATCGCGATGGTCATAATAATATACAGCCCACGAGGTTGGAAAATAGAAATCATCACAGTAATCGCAACCATAATAAGCGGCGGTAAAATAATCTTAATTAAGCCATCTGTTGGTTTGGAGGGCTTACTAGAAGGTTTCGCCATGCTGATTTTTTCTTCTGGAGCACGGTAAATAATCCGCGGGGAACGGTGATAATCTGGATAGTCTTCACCGAACGAATTGTCCGCAGCGAATAAAGGCGCTAATTTGCTCGTCACGCGATTTTTCACAGCAAGCACACTAATATCTTCTTTTCCGATTGTAATCGTCACACCGTCCGTATAGAGCTGATCACCCGGTTCTAGAACGCAGTCTTCTGTTACTAAAGAAAAATTATGATAAATTTCGCCATTTAAAACTTGTAATTTAAACAGTTTCTCCTTCGCATCACGCAAAAGTAAAAAGTCTGATTTTGTGCCATCAATCGTAACATCATTCTCCGTTCCCGCGCCAAATGCTACAGAAATATTCATGACGACATCATACACTTGCGTATCCAAATCTTGGCAAAGATAAAATGCTAGATTGTCCACTTTCACGGATTGGTTCACTTGAAGTGCTGTTGTACCGACATTCCACGAGTTTTCATCATATTTAACTTCCATTGATTCAACTAGTTCTGGATAAGTAATTTCGTGTTCGATTGTATTACCAATTGTCACGACTTTTTCAGGGGACAAATGGTGTTTATGACATTGCTGCCCGTTACTAACAATTAATAAAGCCTCTCTATTCATGGTTCAGTCTCCCTTATTTTGCTTCTGTATTTGTTGATGCATCTGTTTCTTTCGTTTGTGCATTTACTTTTTCATCATATTCTTTTAAATTTTCTTCTAGCGTTTTTAGTCTTTCTACTTTTTCATCGCCGCTAAGTTTTGTATCACTTTGGACTTGTTCAATTTGTTTCGTTAAGCTGTACATTGCAAGCGTTGGGTCATCTAAAAGTTTCGCAATATCTAGTGACTTACCAAATTCACCGCGACCATTATAAATCCAGTAAAGTAAATTTTTCTGATCTGATTTCAAACTGATGGTATTCATAATGTTTTCTTTCTTTTTATCACTCATTTTCTCGCCGTTAACATAGGAATAAGCAAGCTCGTACTGCACTGATTGCGGCATTTTTTCAGGATCCACATTCTCAAGCCCCGTAATTACTTTGTCGTAGTCTGTTTTAAGAAAATTTTCGTTCGCTGTAAGTAAATCGTTTTGAAGTGGTACTTTGATGAATGCAAAATAGCTCACTGGAATGGCAAGTAAAATCGCTACAATAATAAAACCAACCGCAAGTCCGCGAAAAGTTCCGTATTTTTTCTTTGGAACAATTGCCATATTCTTTTTCACAGTTTTATTTTCTTTCACATAAGCTTCTTCTAAAATATCAGCAATATCTTGAATCGTTTTTGCATCTAAAATACTTTTTTCAAACTGAGTTCCTCTAGCACCCGAAAGCGAGCCATTATATAAATTTTCAAAAGAAAACTTCTTGGAAAACAGCGCAATCGCAAAACACTGATATTGCTTAAAGAACATTTCTTCGGTCAATTCATATGGTGGTAAAATATTCTTAATCCCGCGGTGAACAATGCTCGGGACTAAATTTATATCAAAAATCAAATTATCGGGATGTAAGAAAAAAGTATAGCGTGTATTCAGTAATTCACTTAAATCCGCAATATTCCGCAACGCTCGTAGCTTGTCTTCACGTTCCATTTTGCGAACTTGCTCAAAGCCATATGTATGTTGAGCAATCTCATAAGAAATCGTATAGGAATCGCTATCGCTCGTAATTTTTGCCGGAACAAAATGAGCAGCTGGTTTTTCTAATAATTCTAGTTGCGCTAGTTCTTTTGCATGTGTTTTTGATTTAGGAAACGTTACACTCCACGCTAAATCCTCATAAGAAAAATCGTAAGCTGTTCCGTCCATTTCTGTTGTCTTATTCATCGTTTTCATTCTCCTTTTTTTCTATAAAATTTCTAAAATGTCGCCATCAGCAATTTGAAAATTAGTTAATTTATCATCATCGCTTAGTAAAATAGCTTTATTCGTCGTTTTTATCGTACATTTGGATAAATCTTTATATTCTATTTTGAGTGTTTCTGCCAAATTAATAATTAATGCTTTAATTGGTTGATGGACTGGGATGCGTAAATCATACTTATCCGCGCCCCAATTAGTGAAATCAACCGTCACATTCATATGCGTATTTTTAGCCATTTCGTTTTCCCCGCTTTCTATTCAAATACATTACGCGCCGCCACATAAATTCCGCCAGCTAAAGCCAAAAGTGTTCCAGCAATTGCTCCACCAACTGTTTTTTGCTTTGTCTTTTTAGTTTCATCTTCTGTGATTGTTTCCGTAACCGTCGTTTCATTTGTTGCAGCCTTCGTTTCATATTCTTCAGCAAATAATTTTTCTTTTGTCTTTTTAACCGTTTCACCAGCAGTTGGCTCTTCTTCAAACAACGACTCTTTAATCCGGTCATACTCAGCTTTTTCGGTTGCTTTTTGTTTCGCTATCTTTTCATCCATTTCATCTGTAAAAAGTGGAATACCTTGTTTATCAAGCTCTGTTTCTTCCATATCTTCCAGTTCTTTGGTCTTTTCTTCATTTGTCTTTTGAAGACGATCTGTTTTAATGTCCATTTTTCCACTATTTTCAAGATAACTATCCGAATCCGCAGCGAGGACACTAGGAGAAAAAGCGAAACAAATCAATACAATAAATACTGCAATATTAAATTTCATCTGAATCCTCCTCTGCATCTTCTTTGTTAGAACGGTGCCAAACGAACAGGTTAAGCCCTGTAAACACTAATGTCGCGCCAATCAAACTGTATACAATAATAATGTAATCTTGTTGCATACTTAAAATTCCATTCAGCAACTGTTCCATATATTGTAGTGGTGAAAATTTCCTAAAGGTCGCAAAAATTGATTCATTATCGATATTAAGTCCAACCGCATCTGTTAAAAATAGATACAAACTCAAAACGAGTAAAACAATCGACATTCCAATCATGTTTAATTGGCGTAGTACGTACGAAAATGCAGTAACAAGTGCCATCATAATCAGTAAACAAACCCCAATCCACAGGAAAATCCCAATTTCGCCTAAATCAAAAATAAAGCCAGAAATAGCACCGATTACTAAGCCTTCAATTATTCCAACACATATCATCAAAAAGGTAATTGGAATATTTTTAAAGACAATGGACATTTCTTTTTCAAATTCATTTAGCTGCTGGCGTTTCTTCTCTTGATGAGAAATAACATAACTTGTGAAAATCGCCAAAATTGTACAAATTAGAACCATAAAGTATGGCATTGATTTATCTCCAGCAACAATAGTTCCCGCATTCATTTTATCTACTGGATTACTTAAGAAACTGTAGAGATTTTCATTTTGCCGATCGCCAATACGGCTATTTTCCATAACTTTAGCGAAATTTTTCTGGAAAGTTTCATCATCTTTCAGTTTTTCTCCTAAGTCCTCCGACAAAGTAGAAGCTTCTTTAACTAGGGTTTCACCGCTTTGCTGAATATTCTTCGCTTCCTTATCAATCGCATCAAAAGTTTCATAGACAACTTCCGCCGACTTTAAGTTACCTTCAGACGTCCCAGCAAGTGATTCACTTTCCGCTAAAAGTCCGGCAAATTCAGAATTTAGTTGAAGCGCCATCGTAGCTTCCTCACCCGATTTATCTAAAACTACATCATTTTCTTTTATTAAATCCTTACTTGCATTTCGCCAAGATTCTAGATTTTCTAAAGTTAGTGCTAAATTGGTATTTAAATTTATTGCTTGTTCGGTTGTCTCAGTGAGCCTGTTAGTGACATCTTCTGAGCGCGAATTCGCTTCGGCCATTGTATATTTATAATCATCAATCCGTTGTTTGAATGCATTAATTTTTTTCTTATAATCCGCTACAAATCGGTCTGTTGTAAGATTTACAAAATTACTAATAACATCTTCCTTATTAAAAATGTAATAATACGAAGACGTTTTCGCAGAGTTTTCTAAGGTAATACTATAATTACTAAAATCCGGTAGCTGTGCAGAGTCACTTGCATCAATTCCGTAATACAAATCAAACAACGCCTGCAACTTATAATAATCTTTCACTGTATTAGTAATAGCTTTTACAGAGGTTTTTGTTTCGTTAAGATACGTAGGCTCTGTGACTTTAATAGGTACAACTTCTTTTCTAACTACGAGCGAACTTTCTGGAGTAGAGGGATCTAAACCAATTGGAATCGTAGGCATTTGAGGATATTCTTGTTTTTCATATTGTTGCAAGGAAGCTGTCCAATTAACTGCCCCAACTAAAGGCACACTTGCGCCCTCTTTTAATTTCGCTGTCCCCATAACCTTAATCTCAACCGGCGTCCCTAGAGCTGGAATGGTAAGTCTTAAGCCGTTTTCACCATAAGGAGCCACTTGAACTAATCCCGTTTGAGCATCTCCATTTACAACCCCAACAACATTTTCAAATGAAAAATTTTCATCTAATGTTAGGAGAATTTCAGAAGCATATTCACTTCCTTCTAAAGTAATTGCACTACTCTCCAGCGCCACTCCTTCTGATTTCAGCTTGTTTATAGCGTCACTTTTTAGCGTATCTGTTGGTAGAGTTTTCATTTCATTTGTGATGCTAAAATTATCACCAAAAGCACTGCGATGACTGCTATAATATTTTTTTGAAATGGTTACAATATTTTTATATAACTCCTCGTCAAGTCCGATTGAAGCTAATTGGTCCGTATTGTATGTTGGTAAAGCCTTGATAGTTTTCACAATCATATTGTTAAAACCAGCATTAATATCCTCGCCAGCCAAGTCTTTAAGACCAATTTCATTCAATCTATCAGAGTACTCGTTTTCTTGTAGAATACGTAACAAGTCGTTATATACTGCTGTACGGAAATCATTTTCGAGCGTTCCGATGATCTCAGCATCTAACGCTTCAATACGAGCATTCGTTTCTGCAATGTAGCTTTGTAACGCTTGAGTCTGGGTGAGTAACGAATTGTTTCCTTCTATAATCTGGAATTCTGAAGTCATCTGATCATTGGTTCTTTCTAAAGCGACTGTTTGTGTTCTAATATCTTCCGCACTCAAAGTTCCATCAAATGTCTGTAAATTTTCCGCGAATCCGGCTCGAAGTGGACCATTTTCCTCTTGCGTTTTTGTAAAAGCATCCATATTCTTCATATGTTCCGCATTTTCTTTTTTAGCGAGATTTAAGCTTTCTTCAAAAGCCTTCATAATCTCTTGAAAACCCTGAAAACTCTCTTTAGAGGCTCCGGTATAATCTTCTACTGTTTTAAATTGTTTTGTGTAATTTGAAAGGGGATTGTTTATATCTTTGTTGTAAATTGCGTCATATTTTTTCTCTTCTTTTACTAATGTGCCAATATTGTCTTGTGCTTCTTGTAACGTGGTTAAAATGCTCGCAAAATAAACATCAATAATACGCGTGTTGAAATCTTCCAATACAGACGCAGCTGTTTTTTCTGCTTCTGCTTTTAGGTCGCTATTTCCAACGTCATTTACTTTGTAACTAATGGTTACTTTTTCTGGCGCCTCTGATGTCATAGATAATGCTTTTTTAGAAAAATCACTCGGAATAACAATCATCATATTGTATACATCTCGTTTTAAGCCGCTCTCCGCAACACCGCGACTTACAACGTACCATTCATGTTCTTCGTCTTTTTCAACACTTTTAACAAATTGATTTCCAAATTCTGCCCGTTTTCCTTGGAATGTGTCTCCTTGGTCCTCATTAACAAGCGCGATAGTCATTTTATGCGCTTTTTCCGTATTATTTTTATCACCCTTACTAGCCCCTTGATTCAAGGCTAAATAAGTAATTCCTGCCGATAAAAAAATCGCCAAGACTAAAAAGAGTAAAATACTCCATTTTACTTTTTTCATTCATGTCCACTCCCGCTGTGTCTTTTTTTATATAAATGCCTTTTTAGACATAAGCTTTCTATTTTAGAAAAAGCCATGCAAAAAACTGCATGGCTTTTCGTAAAGCATCCAACGATATTTGTATGTATGCTTTACTGTTTAATGATTTTTAGAATCCGAAGTTTTGAGAAAGTTGTTGATCGTGCTCTTCTACTGCGTTTGCTGTCTTCTCAAGTTGATCGTTAATTTGATCCATTAAGTTTGCGAATTCAGTTACTTTTGGTTTTAATTGCTCAAATTGATCATCAAAACGCATAAAAGCTTGACCTTCCCATTCGCTACGTAGTTGATCTTGTAGTTGACTTAAACGACTTAGAATATCCTCAATATCTCGACCACTTTGACCGTAAGTTTTCGCGCGATCACGTAGTTCGCTTGGACTCATACGAATTTGACCTGACATTCACTTCATCTCCTCTTATTATCTATTGTGAATAAGCTATCACAATCAAATTATATCATGAATTCACAAAAGAAATTGTGACATAAAAACGAACAAAACCACTTCATTTCAACGTTATTAGGTATTTTTGTGGAATCCCATTTCTATAAAAAGATGTGTTTTTCACAAACAAAACTTATTTTTGTTAACTTTTACAACTTTTAAATACACAAATGATACACAATGATTTTAAAGAAAAAGCCCTTGCCAGGAGCAATATTTCCTATTAATAACATCAAAAAACTCTCCAAGGAAAATCCTCAGAGAGTTTAGGTTGTAGTAATATTAAGCTAAACGCCACACGCTTTTAACGACGTGAGTTTGCGCGCGGTCAGGACCTACAGAGAACATAGAAACTTGCACACCTGTAAGTTGAGCAATGCGTTCCATGTAATGACGACAATTTACTGGTAGGTCATCTAATGATTGCACTTCAGTAATATCTTCTGTCCAACCAGGAAGTTCTTCATAAACAGGTTCACAACGAGCTAAGTCTTTCAAGCTTGCTGGGAATTCTGTAATTGTTTTTCCGTCTAACTTGTACGCTACACAGATTTTAAGTGTTTCAATTCCTGTCAAAACGTCCAGTAGAGTTAAGGATAAATCGGTTAATCCGCTCACACGACGAGCATGACGAACAACCACACTATCAAACCAACCTACACGACGCGGACGACCAGTAGTTGTACCATATTCATGGCCAACTTCACGGATAGTGTCACCAATAGAATCAAATAATTCAGTTGGGAAAGGACCATCTCCAACACGAGTTGTATATGCTTTTGCAACACCAACCACATGATTGATTTTCGATGGGCCAACGCCACTACCAATTGTTACGCCACCAGCAATCGGATTACTTGAAGTTACAAATGGATATGTTCCTTGATCAATATCAAGCATAACCCCTTGCGCTCCTTCAAATAACACACGTTTGCCATCATCTAATGCATCATTTAAAACAACTGACGTATCACAAACATAGTCTTTAAATTGTTGACCATATTCGTAGTACTCATCTAAAATATCTTCTAATTTAAAGCCTTCTAGCTCATAAAAACGTTCTAGTAAACGGTTTTTCTCACCAAGATTATGCTCTAATTTTTCTTTAAAAGTTTCTTTATCTAGTAAATCGATAATACGAATACCAACACGAGCTGCTTTATCCATGTATGCCGGCCCGATACCTTTTTTCGTTGTACCGATTTTGTTTGCGCCTTTACGTTCTTCGTCAGCTTCATCAATGCGAATGTGATACGGTAAAATAATGTGCGCGCGGTTAGAAATACGCAAATTAGAAGTATCCACGCCTTTATCATGAAGATATTTTAATTCCTCCACTAAAGCTTTTGGATCAACAACCATACCGTTACCAATAACACTAATTTTTTCTTTGTAAAAGATACCTGATGGAATTAAGTGCAATTTGTACGTTACGCCATCAAACTTAATTGTATGACCCGCATTGTTTCCACCTTGATATCTAGCAATCGCTTCTGCATTCTCGGAAAGAAAATCTGTAATCTTCCCTTTTCCTTCATCGCCCCACTGTGTTCCTACAACAACAACTGAAGACATTTAAACACCTCATTTAATTGGTCTTTGATAGCTATGATTTTTTCATAGCCTCTTCATTTTCCACTATACATTGTACCGTTTGCCACCAAAATAGTCAATGGATTTACGAACATTGATTTGTAAGGTAATTTTATCGTTCGCTTTTTTAATCATTTTAATAGAAAACCAAAGTACATTTTTAGTAATACGATACCTTTTTGCATAAAATAAAAACCTTGCAAACTCCAAATCTAATTAGAATTTCACAAGGTTTCCTTATTAAGCCATTGCGTCATCGTAACGCACTTCTAAATTCACAAACTTATTGTATTCTTTTACAAAGGCTAGTTTCACGTCACCAACTGGACCATTACGTTGTTTTGCAATAATAATCTCAATCGTACCGTCATTTTCACCTTCCCGATCATAGTAATCTTCCCGGTATAAAAAGGCTACAATATCCGCATCTTGCTCAATCGAACCCGATTCACGAATATCTGACATCATTGGACGTTTATCTTGACGTTGCTCTACACTACGAGACAACTGTGAAAGGGCAATTACTGGTACTTCAAGTTCCCGCGCCAAAGCTTTTAACGACCGAGAAATCTCAGAAACCTCTTGTTGTCTATTTTCGCCGCCACGACCGCTCCCCGCAATAAGTTGCAAGTAGTCGATTACGATCATACCAAGACCTGTTTCTTGTTTTAAACGACGGCATTTGGAACGAATCTCATTCACCCGCACACCCGGCGTATCATCAATATAAATCCCAGAATTAGAAAGTGTACCCATCGCAATTGTCAGCTTTTGCCAATCATCACTCGTTAAAGCACCTGTCCGCAAATTCTGCGCATTAATATTACCTTCCGCACAAAGCATCCGCATAACAAGTTGTTCCGCACCCATTTCCAAACTAAAAATGGCTACATTCTCGTCTGTTTTTGTCGCAACATTTTGCGCGATATTTAAGGCGAATGCCGTTTTACCAACAGAAGGACGCGCGGCAACAATAATTAAATCATTCCGCTGAAATCCAGCTGTCATTTTGTCCAGCTCGTTAAATCCAGTCGGAATACCAGTAATATCACCTTTACGATTATGCAAAATTTCAATATCATCATAAGTTTTAACTAGGACATCTTTAATATTCTTAAATGCACCAACATTTTTACGTTGCGAAACTTCCAAGATACTCTTTTCCGCTTCGTCCATAAGCATATCGAGCTCGTCTTCGCGCGAATAACCATCTGTTGCAATTTGGGTAGCAGTTCTTATTAAACGTCTCAGAAGCGCCTTGTCCTCGATAATATGGGCATAGTATTCCAAGTTAGCCGCAGTTGGTACAGCACCGGATAATTCCGTCAAATAAGGCAAACCGCCCGCATCTTCTAAATTACCTTTGGCAGCAAGTGCCTCATATACTGTTAAAACATCGACAGCCTTCCCGTGGTCATTCAAATCAAGCATCGTTTCAAAAATGATTTGGTGACCAGTTCGATAAAAATCATCCGGCATTAAAATTTCAGAAGCAGTAATCAGCGCATTTGGCTCAAGAAATATCGCGCCCAGTACAGCTTGTTCGGCTTCAATATTTTGTGGTGGTGTTCTGTCCTGGAAATTATTATCCACTGTCTTACGCTCCCTTAAGAAAAATTATTCTTCACTTACATGTACATCAAGTGTTGCCGTTACTTCGTGGTGCAATTTCACCGGCACCTTCGTATGTCCTAAAGCTCGAATTGCTTCTGGTAAGTCCATTTTACGTTTATCTATTTTAATACCATGCGTTTTTTCAAGTGTTTGAGCAATTTGTTTAGATGTAATGGAACCAAACAATCTACCGCCTTCACCAGACTTCGCTTTTAATTCCACTGTTAATTTTTCCATTTTTTCTTTCAAAGCTTTTGCCTCAGCTAATTCTTCAGCAGCTAATTTATCTTCTTTTTTCTTTTGAGCGGAAAGTGTGCTTAAAGCCGCATTGCTAGCTTCAACCGCGTAACCATTTTTAATTAAAAAATTGTTTGCATAACCATCTGCAACATTTTTTGTTTCACCTTTTTTACCCTTACCTTTTACGTCTTTTAAGAAAATAACTTTCATAATTATGTTTCTCCCTTCCAATACGCATCAATGGCGCTAATTAATTGTTTTTCTGCTTCTGCAATTGTAACATCTTTAAGCTGTGTGGCTGCATTCGATAAATGTCCACCACCGCCTAGTTTTTCCATAATGACTTGCACATTGATTTGTCCAAGCGACCTTGCACTAATTCCGATTAATTTATCTGGACGTAGCGTGATAACGAAGGATGCCTGCACACCTTCCATTGAAAGCATCGTATCTGCTGCCTGAGCTGCAATAACCGTGCCGAATTCCTCGTCTTCATGTCCAGTCGCAATTGCCATACCATCATGATAAATTTCAAGCGACTCTACTAAACGACTCCGCTGTGTAAAAGTAGTTATATCCTCTTTTAAAAATTGTTGCACTAAAATTGTATCTGCTCCAAGCGATCGTAAATAACTTGCCGCATCAAATGTTCTTGAACCAGTTCGAAGCGTAAAGTTTTTCGTATCAACAACAATTCCCGAAAGTAATGCTGTCGCTTCAATTTTCCCAACCTGTTCTAAATCAGGCTGATACTCAAATAGCTCCGTAATCAGTTCCGCTGTAGATGACGCATATGGCTCAATATAAACCAGAACCGGATTGCCAACAAATTCCTCTGAACGACGGTGATGATCGACAACGACCACATTCGTAGCAGAATCAAGCAGTTCCTTATTAATAACCATCGAAGGTTTGTGCGTATCAACTACGACAAGCAAACTCTTCTCTGTGATATTTTCCAGCGCAACTTGTGGAGTCACAATATTTTTAATCACATTTGGATATTCTTCAATTTCATTCATTAGTCGCTTCACATCAGGACTCATCTTGCCAGGTTCAACGACAACATAAGCATTCCGATTATTCATCTCAGCAATTCGCATTACACCTAGACTTGATCCAATTACGTCCATATCCGGATAGCGATGTCCCATAACAAAAACTTGGTCACTTTGCGTAATTAGTTCTTGCAAAGCTTGCGAGATGACGCGTGCCCGAACTCGAGTCCGTTTTTCCATTGGATTTGTTTTCCCGCCATAAAAACGCACTTTTCCTTCAGGTTGTTTGATTACGACCTGATCTCCGCCTCGCCCTAGAGCAAGGTCCAAGCTTGACTGAGCCAAATCTGCCAACTTAATCAAATCATCTTCCTTATAACCAATCCCAATACTTAAAGTCAGCGGAATATTTTGTTTTGACGTCCGCTCACGAATTCGGTCCAAGATTTGAAACTTCTCTTCCTCCAATTGCTTCAACATTTCTTCGGTCAAAAAAGCCATAAATCGGTCTGTCGAAATTCGCTTCAAATAAATACGGTGCTCCCTGGCCCAGTTAGTCAACATCGATGTCACTAAGTTATTTAGGGCACTACGGCGTCTATCATCCATACCCTGCGCCCATTCATCATAATTATCTAAGAAAATAACCGCAAATACTGATTTATTCGCTTGAAATTTCTTATTTAAATCATAATACTCCGTTCGGTCATATAAGTACAAAATCCGCTCTTTTCGCTTTACAATCGTATCAAAACGATGCTCACGCCAAGCAATTGACATAATTCCTTTTTCATCATTTCCAGTTATTACATCCAGAAATTCTGGTCCCACTTCTTCCAAAGATTCACCAATTAGCTCAGTTTTATCAAAGTATTTGGACATGAAAGGGTTAACCCATTCGATTTTATAATGTTCATCATACAGAAGTATCCCCATCGGCATTTCAACTAGCGCTTCTTCTTCACTGCGCTTAATCCGATACGTTAAATTAGAAACATATAATTGAACGTCTTCATTTAGGCGATATTCAAAGTAAAACATCGCAACTGTAAGAATAATTCCGCCAACAACTACTAACGCCGATAACCACCACGAAAAAAAGAACGTGATTACGCTCAAAATAATTGTCGCTGCAATCAGACCGTATAATGGATATTTAAGCATTCGTTTTTGAAAATAGCCTGACATTTCATCCAGCTCCCCATTTTTTTACATACCTTTTGTCTGAATTTGAGTATCTATATCATAACATAAAATTAACTAACAATTCATCACTATTATTTTACCTATAATTCCCCATTTCATCAAATTCAAGCTGACGTTCGTACAAAAAAAGCGACCCTTAAGGCCACTTTTATAAACTCAAACTTTTAATTAGTTTCGATGATGCATAACAATTTTCTCCGTTAGACATCTTCACCACGCCTTTTGTCGTATCGAGTTCGTGGATATTTTTCTTATTCACAATATACGAGCGATGGCACCTATAAAAAGATTCATCCAACATTTTCTCAATACTTTTCAACTTACCATAAAATTCCACTTGGCGATTTTTGCCATGTAAAATCACTTTATGAATCGTAGGCGCTGTTTCGAAAAACAAAATATCGTCTAAAAGTTCATGAATAATCTTTTTATCGGAAACTTTAAAGGTAAAATACTTCTGCATATCTTGGTCGTTAGAGATTCGTTCTTCTGCCTGCTTCATACAAGCTAAAACACGGTCATGCAACATATCAATATCATCTTTAATAATGTAATCAAGCGCTTCCACCTTGTACGTGAAAGTCATATAACTCAGTTCCGCATGTGTCGTAATGAAAATGATGAAACCGCGTGGATCGAATTTCCGGATTTCTTGAGCTAATTCAAAGCCATTCATGTCCGGTTGTCCTAAATCAATATCAAGAAAATACAGTCCCATACCTTGATGCCTAGGCATTCGTGATACTAACTCAAACGGATCACCTGTTGAAAGTTCCAACTTCATATCAAAATGTTCAACCATTATATAGTCTTCAATATATTTTGTTAACCTTTCTCGCTGCATTCTATTATCTTCACATATAAAAACCGGTAGCATAAAATCATCCCCATTCTTCTACATAATTTCTAATTCTTGAATAACTTCTCTATTAGTCACTTTTGTATCTAAGGCAACGTGCGAATATTTCTTCATAATCTCCCGCAAACTAGCAAGTCCTAAACCACGACCCTCTCCTTTTGTGGAAAAACCTTCTTCAAATATTTTATAAATCGGTGGCATATTTACTGGCAAGCTATTCGCAAACACAATAATAATGCTATCACCCTTCTTCACAAACGCGATTCGAATAACTGGATTTTCACAAGTTAGCGCCGCTTCAACAGCATTGTCCAGTAAAATCCCGACAACTTTGCATAAATCTATGCTATCCATCGAAATCTTATCAATCGGTTCAACTACTTCTAAAATTGCATCAATTTTCAACTCTTGAGCTCGTATTAACTTAACCGCCAATAAGCCTTTCAGTTCAATCACATGAATATTTTGAAGCAAAGAAATTTTATAGTTGTTAGATTCAATTGTTTTATTTATAGGTACGATATTATTTTCAAAGTAATACTTCAAACCCGGCATATCATCGTTATCAATATATCCTACAAGCGTTGACAGGATATTCACATAATCATGACGAAAAACGCGCATTTCTCTATGCAGGGACTCTAATGTAGTAACATAATCCTGTAACTGTTCTAGCTGTTCCTTCTGATTCTGTACTTTAAGTTCATTGGTTGCAGTGTTAATCACAACCGTCACAATAACTATTAACAAAATGGTATATCCTGTAAAAATAAGCGTATTAATTTTCAAAACTGATCCATCGAAACCTGCGATTGACCCCGCATATATGTTCATATAGAACGCTAAGACAGTAAGAGCCACGATAGAAAAAATAATGTACGCATATTTTCTATGTTCAACAAATCTAGAAATATTAACTTTTTCAATCAATTTTCTAAGAATAAACGAAAATACCAACAAGTTCGCCAGCATTCCCGCACAGTAAATTAGTGTTGGTAACAATTCATTAAATATTTCATCATATTTAAAGTTCAAGCCCGGTACTAAAATAAAACCTACTATAGAATCACTGATAGTAAGCAAAATAATGACCACAAGCGTAATAGAACCTGAAACTATCACATTTTTATTTTTCCAATATAAGGCACTTACAAAAACAATCAATACAAAAATCATCGACCAGTATTGAACTAATGTAAATAAAGGGAAGGCTAGCATAGCAATTGCTATAGTAACCAATCCCTCTTTAATTGAAAAAACTTTGTTTGTCAAAATCTGGATTGCTATAAAAATACCCGTTATCTGTATAATTGCCATCAAAATACTAAACATATTAATCCTCCACTGTCTAAAATATCTATGTTTAAATATGTAAGTTTGCCTTCTTTTTATTTTAGCATGAATTTTGATGTTATACAGTTTTAAATTTATTTATTTTCGTTTTTTTCTTGCATTTTCACAAATGGACTTTTTGGTTCGTATACAAACATGAAACAAGCTTTACTCATAGAAGAATCCGCAACTTTCATGGATTGTTCTTCTAGCTTTCTAGAAAGGAATTTACCAACTGATTTATTCATATTTTTCATAGTTCCGATACCTCCTTTTCAATAGTTTGTAAGTAAGTGGATTAATACTTATCACCTGAAACAAAGATCCTACCATGATTAATGTTTTCATCTCTGCGAATGGTATTAGTAACGCAATTCCCGTTAAAATTAGCGTTCCTATCATCGCTTTTCTTTTTAGTGTTTTCCGGTGTTCTTCACCGATTAAAGGCAAACTTTCTGTGTCTGCCGGAGCGAATAAAAACATGTTGAGTAGTATAAATGCAAATGTGCCTAAAACAATCCAATTATTAGAAGGTATATTTTGGAAAATAAAAGGTGCAAGCACAAACATTGTTAAGCTAATTAGTGTACAGTTCAATGTTTTGGTCGCATGTAATCCAAAAGAATACCGTCTGAGCCATAAATATGACAGATGCACTGTCACTGTTTGCAGTAATAACCCTGTTACTAAGGCAATACCGTATACGATTGCAAACTTCATGACGTTAATTAAAATTATCTCCAGCCCATATTTTACTTTTAAATAACCTTCTTCGTCATCTTTCCAGCGATCTTTTGAAATCAAAACATCCGCCATTCTTTCTGACAAAGGTACTTTTGCAGTAAAATTACTCAACTAATTCACCTCCACTAACATTTTACAACGAATTTAGCCATTATAACCAAAAATGTAATGAAATGTCCGATTCTTGTCATGAACGACTCAAAAACAGCAAAAATGCCGATTTTTTGGATACATTTCAGAATTTTCAAACGTGTAAAAAGTACCTCTGAATAGTAACAAAAGACTATATTAACCTTTAACTTTAGTAATATTATTCATAAAAAAAGCTACCTGCGAAAGAATAATCACAGGTAACTTTTCGTGTTTTTAGTCATCTTGTTCTGTTTGTAAGACATCTAATGTTTTTGAATTTAACTTAATTTCGTATTTATTGTTACCTTGTTTTACAGTTACTTCATAATAAGTTGTATCTAATTCTCTTTCTATTTTCCAACTTGTTACATCGCCTGCTTGCTCCCTAACGGCTTTGTCCATTGCTTCTTTTGGTGATTTAATTCCATCTAAGCTGATTTTTTCGTTTTCTTTTTCTACTCCACCTGTATCTTCTTTATCTAATTTATCGGTTTCGTCAGCTAATTCTTCTTTTGTTTCTGCATTAAATTTCATTTCGTACTCATTATCGTTTGAGATACCTTCTACTTTATAAATATATTTTCCCAAGTTTTTTTCTAATTCAACGCTAGAAATTTCTGCATCACTATGTTTATCTTTAAATGCTTTCACCGCGTCTTCATAACTCATATCGAAGCTTTTATTTTGCAAGCTATCGGATGAGCTTTTATCGTTGTTACTTTTGCTACTAGTAGTTTCTTTACTGCTATTACTTGAAGAAGTATCCTTATCATCATTAAAACTACACGCAGAAAGTGCTCCTACTAATAATACTGCCATCCCTACTGTTGCTAATTTTTTATACATTTTTGTTTCCCCCTGTGTATTTTTTTACTTCTATTTAAGAATAACATGAATGTAAGATGCTAAACGTCCAACTTAAGCCCTAAGTTTCCTCCGCATAAAGTCTCCATTTAACAAAAAACAGCCTAGAAATAAATTCTAGACTGTTAATAGTTAACTTATTTTTCTTCAGCAACAAATGGTAGTAATGCCATTTGGCGAGAGCGTTTGATAGCAACAGTAAGTTTACGTTGATATTTAGCGCTTGTTCCAGTTACACGACGAGGTAAAATTTTACCACGTTCGGAAACGAATTTTTTAAGAAGTTCTACATCTTTATAATCGATATGCGTAATACCATTGGAAGTAAAGTAACATACTTTTTTCCGACGGCGTCCGCCTCTGCGTCCTCCAGCCATTGAAAGTTCCTCCTATCTTAAAGTTCAAACCGCTAAAATGAATTTAGAATGGTAAATCGTCATCAGAAATGTCGATTGGCTTACCATCACTTGCAAAAGGATCATTGTTAGTGGATTGATAATTTTGATTTTGAGATTGTTGCTGGTCCTGTCCGAATCCACCGTTATTAGTAGGTGCTTGTCCGAAGTTATTTCCACCGTTATTATAATTATTGTTGTTATTTCCGCCTTGATAGTTATTATTTCCGCCACCGCCATTAGAATTGCGCGGTTCAAGGAATTGAACACTCTCAGCTACAATTTCTGTCACATAAACACGTTTGCCATCGTTTCCCTCGTAATTACGAGTTTGAACCCGGCCATCAACGCCTGCCATGCTTCCCTTCTTCAGGAAATTAGCAACGTTTTCTGCTGGTTTACGCCAAACAACACAATTAATAAAGTCAGCTTCTCGTTCTCCCTGTTGGTTAGTGAACGTACGATTTACAGCTAAGGTAAAAGTCGCAACGGCCACACCAGCTGGAGTGTAACGTAATTCAGGATCCTTTGTTAAGCGTCCTACAAGTACTACACGATTCATCATGCAAAACCAACCTCCTCTCGTTTAGTAAATCAAGGTCCTAGCCTTGAATAAATTCTTATGCTTCTTCTTTAATTACCATGTGACGAACGATATCATCAGAAATTTTTGCTAAACGGTCAAATTCGTTGATAGAATCTGCTTTGTCAGCATTCAATTTCACGATGTGGTAAAAACCATCACGATAGTCATTGATTTCGTATGCTAAGCGACGTTTACCCCATTCTTTTGATTCGATGATCTCCGCGCCATTTTCAGTTAAGATTCCGTCAAAGCGTTCAACAACAGCTTTTTTCTCATCTTCTTCAATGTTTGGGCGAATAATGTACATAATTTCGTACTTTCTAGCCATCTACTCTACACCTCCTTGTGGTCTTAAGCGGCTCTGATAAGGTATGTAATCACACCATATCCCTGAAATCCAGACTGCCTTTAGCAAGCCTTAAAATCAAGAGCGAGCAAGGAATAATTTATAATTACTCACAATAAAATATTATATCATAGCGCAAACTAACCAGCAAGATATTTCTCGAAAATTCTGGTTTGAAAACACTATAGCACATCTTAAAAACAGCGACAATACTTTTTGTGAAAGTCGTATTTTGAGGGGAAATACCAGTTTTTCAAAGCTTATTTTAGATTTTCCCTAGTTATCGGCATTGTCATACATCTAGGACCTCCGCGCCCCCTAGAAAGCTCCGAGCTAATTACCTCATGAACCTTAATACCAGCTTTTCTTAAAAGGTCATTTGATACGTGATTTCGATCATATGTAATTACTTCTCCCGGCGCAATCGCAAGCGTATTAGCACCATCATTCCACTGCTCTCTCGCTGAAACAATCACATCTTCTCCGCCACAAGGAATAAAATCAACTTCTGGCACACCAAGAACTTCGGCAATTACACGCTTAAAATCTCTACGCGGAGTAATTTCTAGCCCGTTCTCACTTTTTTCTAAAATATAGACATTTAGTTCGCCTTGCTGGTTTTGAATAGCAGGATGAATTGTAAACTGTGCAAAATTGACCATTGTAAAAACTGTATCTAAATGCATAAATGATCTTGTTTCTGGTATTTCAGCTGCTAGTACTCGCTTGATTTTTGGAGCGCGACTAAATAAGCTTTCTGCTAGGCGCTCAACCGCACGCGCATCAGTTCGCTCGGAAACACCTACGAGAACTGTTTCTTCATTCAATACAAGCTCATCTCCGCCTTCTAATGGGAACGGCTCTTCTCGACCAGACCATATCGGGATTTCTTGACTACTAAAACGCGGATGATGTTTTAAAATAAGCTCAATAAATAGCGACTCTCTTCTTCTTGCAGGTTGGAACATTTTGTTAATTGTTACGCCACTGCCAATGACTGCAGCTGGATCACGTGTGAAATATAAATTAGGTAACGGATCTAAGAAAAACGGATATTGTTCGTCCATCATTTCATTTAAATGTTTCTTTTTGCGTTCTGGAATTTCTGATTTTTTCAATCCGGACATAAGTTTTCTAATCATTTCTTCTTCATCAAAAGACATCAAATAATCTCGCACATATAATGCGCTTTCGTCCATTTGATTGGATTCTTTAATCATTTTCGTTAAAAAATTTTCTTTATTACTAGCTTCTTTTAAAGCTTCTGCTGCTAATTTTTCTAAGTAGAGTACTTCAATATTCGAGTCTTGCATTGTTTTGACAAAAAAATCATGTTCCTTCTGCATCATTTTCAAATATGGTATATCGTCAAATAACAAGGATTCGAGATATTCTGGTGTAATATTTTCAAGTTCAGAACCCGGTCTTTTTACAAGAACTGTCTGGAGTTTGCCAATTTCGGATGTAATGTTTAATACTTTTTCCATTTTGATCACCTCTTCCTAATTAGTTACCCCAAAAGTTTATTATTTATTCGCTTGTTTAGACTAGGCTCTGCTACTTCTTAGACATCTTAGGTTGACGGCTTTTAGTATTGATTCTTTTAAATTTTCTAATAAGATCAATATATCTATACTTCTCTTTTATCATTTGGATTATAAATAATACGTATATAATCTGTATCCCTTGAATCCATATCTCCAAGGTATATGCGTTGATGTTCCGGAACAGCTTCGTATGCCTTTCGTAAGCTTTCACGAGTTATCTCAGAAGGATGTGTTAAATAATGATAATATGATTCCCGGCAAATTTCTAAAGATGTTTTCGTTTTAGTGGTTTTTGCAGCTAAATCTTTAATTTCTTTGAATTTACTGTAAGATGAAGTTTGGTAATCTGCTGAGACAGTAAGTGTCGCTAGGTGAGGAATGACCATTGTAAAAATCCCTGAAACTTTACTAGCTAATAAGCCAGATGAAAACATTTTTTCAATTTCATCTAAAGAATGCGTGCTCTTTGTCTCTTCTAAAAAGAACGTACCATCCTCATATATAACAAGTGCTGTAAGAATCATTTCGTTTTCCGAATGATAGAGCACTTGGGTAGATGAACCATCTATTACATCATAGCCAATCTCTCCCGCCACTTTATATGGATTAGCATTGGTTGACCACGCAACTTTGTGATTTTCCCCTTTCTGTTTCTGTTCGCTCGTTTCATTAAACAAATTAATCATTTTATGGTTCATATTTCGGACATTTTCATATACAAATTTATAGTAAGTTTTCGGTGTGTGTTGCCACCTTGCACCGTGAATGGTATAAGTGCCCAACCCGTGAATGTTAATACTTTTGCCCTCAGGAATAGACGTGACTAGCCTATTGCTCGCTAATTTATTTTGTAATCCTTTTAAATTAATTCGTTCCCAACAGTCCATTGATCCATCTTCAAAAACTGGCATAGATATAAGGTAATACTCCATATTATGAATAATAGCAGGAATCGCTATCCCTTCAATCATACGCTTGTAATATACTTCCACCGCTATCTCTCCTCAAACTAAATATATATTCTTATTGTTGCATTTAATAAGGTCAAAACTACTTTATATTTTACTAAACTTATCTAAAATTAACTAACAACTTCTCATCTTGATTTCCCGGGAAATAAAAAAGCACAGAAATTATTCTGCGCTTTTTTTGTCCATCTTACTTTTAATGAATGAAACTACCATTGGGATAACGGAAACTACGATAATTCCGATCACAACTAATGAGAAGTTGTCTTTAACGATCGGGAAATTCCCAAAGAAGTAGCCTGCAAGTGTACAAAGTAGAACCCATACAGTTGCTCCTAAAATATTATAATTTAAGAAATAACGATAATTCATACGGCTTGCTCCAGCTACGAACGGCGCAAAGGTACGAATGAATGGCATAAATCTAGCAATAAAAATTGTTTTTCCACCATGTTTATTGAAGAACGCCTCTGCTTTTTCCATCTTTTCTTTGTTGATTAGTTTTCCAAACCAGCTATCTTCTGGTATCGATGTGCCAATTTTTTTACCGATATGGTAGTTCACTGTGTCACCTAGAACCGCAGCTAACCATAAAGTAATGATTAGGGGAACAATATGTAAGATTGAACCATCTAATACGGATAATGCTCCAGCCGCAAAAAGCAATGAATCTCCTGGTAAAAACGGAAATACTACCAACCCAGTTTCTATAAAAACAATCAAGAACAAAATGATGTAAGTCCAAATTCCAAAATTATTTATAATCTCCACTAAATGTTGGTCAATGTGTAAAATGAAATCAATGATGTAGGTAATAAAATCCACCAGGTACTCACTTCCTCTTCTTTTTTTAAAAACTCAAATTCCATTTTACCACAGATCAACATTACTTGTATCAGACTTGTGATGTATTTACTAATTCTTAACAATTAATTGCTATTAGTTTTCCTATTTGAGCGAAAAAAGACTGGAAAATCCCTACTTACTTCGGGTTTTCCAGTCTTTTAGTAATTTTTAAGCGTAGTCTCCAGGTTTTGTTTTACTTTTCATTGCTACGCCAAAGTCTGTGTAGATACGTTCTGTTAATTTGTTCCCTTTCAACTCTGCAATGTGATGAGCTAAGATTTGGAAAGGAAGAATCATTAGAAACGGTGCTTGAAATTCATCCAAATCAGCTGGAATCGTTAGCGTACGGTCATTTTCAGCTGTACCAAACTTAATAGTATACGTAAATGGCGTGTATTTGGATTCATAATCGCGTAATAGCACTAATCGCTCTGTAACTGCGCTTTCTGTTTCTATGAAGAAAATTCTATGCTGCGGGTTTACTTCTAAATATGGGCCATGCATAAACGCTTCTAAATCAAGACCTTGCGATGGTACACGAACTGTTTCTGAGAATTTTGTTTCAAATTCTTTGCACGTTCCAACTGTTGGACCATAACCAATCGCAGTAAACTTTGGTGCTGAAGCAAATTCATTTTTCCATTTTTCATAAAATGCTTCTGTTCGGGCAATTGTTTCTGGAATGGCGTCAGTTGCTCGACGGAATGCACTAATTTCGTTATTAAAACGAGTCCCATCAATTTGCGCCGTTTTATAAGCGAAATGAAGGCCTGTTAGCATTAATGTCAAGACTGTTGCAGTGAAGCCTTTTGTTACGTAACCAACCCGTTCTTTTCCACAACCTATATCAAGTGTGATATCCGCAAACTCGGCAATTTCACTTGTTACATCACTGGTTAAGGCAACTACTGGCACGGAAGCTTCTTTTTTCACGCGTTCTAGCGCGGAAATAGTCGATGTGCTCTGACCACTTTGTGAAATACCGATAACTAAATCTAGGTGACTTGATAATTTTTCGTAATAGAGATGATTGAATGGTTCTTCAATAGTAATGCGTACGTCAGCTAGATTTTCAATGTAATATTTGGCACTTTGGGCTGCATTTAAACTTGATCCAGTAGCTAAAATCAGCCATTCTTTTGCGCCATTTTTTACTAGAGCTTCTAATTGCTCTGCATTTTTTTGGAAATTAGCTAAAATCGATTTGCACATTTCCTCTTCTTCGTTAATATAAGTCATCATTGTTGGTTTCATTTAAACTTCTCCATTCGTTACTGTTTCTGCTTCAACGTTTCCAGCAGCTTTTTGTTCTAAAACGTACGCGCGGTTAGCTACAAGTACAAATGGTAGGTAAATGAGCGTTCCAACGACGATAATTGCGATTTGTAAGATGGAAGCGCGAATGTCCCCACCTGTTGCAAGATACCCTGAAAGGACAGGCGGTGTTACCCAAGGAATCAAGATGTACGTTTGGCTAATCCAGCCCCATGAAGTTGCAAAATACGCCATTGCTGTTGAAGCAAGTGGTGCGATAACTAGCGGAATACCGTAAATCGGGTTGAATACAACTGGCAAACCGAACATAAGTGGTTCGCTGACATTGAAAATACTAGGGATTAAGCCAAATTTTGTTACCATGCGATGATCTGGTCGTTTTGAGGCAATGAAAATCGCGATAACTAAACAGATAATTGTTCCGCCACCACCCATATAAACAAACGCATCTAAAAACGGCTGTGTAACAATATTTGGTAAAGCTGATCCTGCATTGACAGCATCAATATTTTGTTGCAAGGAAGTTAATAGTACTGGCCCTGAAATTGCGCCTAATACGAATGCACCGTGAATACCAAATACCCATAAGAATCCCGCTAAAAATACATAAAGTAGAATACCTGGTAACGTTTGGAAACCACCTACTAGTGGAATTTGTAGTACTTTTACGATAATTTCTGGAATACTCATTGATACAAAACTAACTACGAGCACTTCAATAATTGCTAAAATACTTAAAACTAAGAAAGATGGAATTAAAATGTTAAATGATTTTGCAATTGCAGGTGGAACACTTTCTGGCATGGAAATCTTTAATTTTTTACTTTTCGAGAATTTTGCAAGCATTGTAATACTAACTAAAGAAGCAATAATCGCTAGGAACATCCCAGTTGAACTTGTCATTTCTTGTGTTAAAACGCCACCAGCCTCAAACGCTTTTCCGTCAACAGACATTAAGTGTGAAGACGCGGGAATTAAGACTACATAAGCTGCAACTGCAACCATTCCTTCCGTACGACCTTCCATTCCATATGATTTAGCTAAAAAGTTCCCGATTAGAAACGCTGCTAAAATCGCCATAATACCAAGTGTCGCATTATAAACTTGCACACCTACACCCAAATAATTTTCTACATTTGGAATGAATTTAAGCAGACCATTCTCTGGTTGAAGCAAAACATTATTTACAAGTAAGAAAAATGCTGCAATAATCGTAATCGGAATCATTGCTGCAAAGCCATCACGAATTGCCATAATGTGCTTTTGCGATGAAATTTTTTGGGCAAAAATTGATAATCCTTCAATAAACCGACTAGATAAACTTCTCTCTGAACTCATTTTTTTGTCCTCCTATGACTTTCCTGTTATTTTGTTTAAATCTGCTACAATTGACATCCATTTGCCGGCATTACCGACCCAAACTTCCTTATAAGTTGCATTATTAAACTCCGGCCAGTATGGTTCATCTTCATTTCTAAAGGTTTCCATTCCGACTGGTATCTCCCCTGTGATTTCGCCGTTAAGCACACTATACTGCTGCGCGTACCTATAACCTTCGCCGTGCATCATTGATTGTCCAAATGGGTTCATTCCTATTACCCACTGCAATTGACCTTCTGCAATATTTAACAGCGCCTTATCTTGCAAAATTTTCCCAGCAATTGATGCCGCTTTTCCTGCCGAAAGTAAAATGGCGTTATTGCCTCTAAACGAGAACCAGATCGGGAATTTCCGCAACGCAATCTCGTCATTTATTTTGATGCCTTGTTCGAATTGTAATTGGTATTCTTCTATCGCTCGTTCATCAATGAGTAAATGTTGTAAGTGGAAACTTGCTTCGTCTAAATACTCGTCTTTTTTGTAAAGTCCGGCTGGAATGAGCGGATACGGTTTAGTGAAACGCGTTACTTTTTTCAAATAGTCACCGTACATTTCGACCGCTTGTAGCCAAGTTTGTTTTTCAGCGTGGCCTGGTTGCGTTTCAAGAGCCGCCTCAAGTGCCATTAAATAAAGATGTTCACGCGCTTGATGATTGAAATGTTGAATCACATTGTGCGTTTTATCTCGGTAGAAAAATCCTTTGTAAAGTTCGCTAGTTTCGCTGTCTTTAATCCCAGTTTTTTCTTGTGCCTCTAACATCAAATCTAACCATTCGACCGCTTTTTCTGCGTATATTTCTTTGTTTGTTAATTGATAAACCATCGAAGCCGCCCATGAAGCCGTTGCGTAATACAAACTTTCTGAGGTTTGATACGTATGCTCCCAGAAAATCGGTTTTTGCCCAGTTCCATGTTTTTCAAGTTCCGCTATCGCAAAAAGTAAATCTTCTTCCGCAATTCGTAGTAGATGATTCTGCATAGTGGCGTTATCCTGGATTTGGCTGCCGATATACGCTTCAATCCCCGCACAGTAAAAATTCTCATAAGCTTGATTATGAACCCGCGCGATTGCGTCATCCATGCCACCAACAAGGCCATCCGTCCACCGTGTCATCCCAGCACTTGTCGCTCTAAAACCATCTCCAAAGCGGGTTTTCAATATGAAATCTAATCCCCACTCACCTTCTTCTAAAAGGCGCATCCGTAACATTTCATCTTTTTCAGATAAACTCGCAGCCATTTCATATAAAGCCATCGTTACTTCGGCTGTTTGAATAAGTTGTTGCGAAACATCACCCGCGTCATGCCAACCACCATTGAATGACAGCTGTTTTCCATTATGTTCAGCGATAATATCCGCATGACAAGTCGTATGTTTTTCAAAAATCGGGCA
The DNA here is from genome assembly GCF_946902005.1 of Listeria sp. Marseille-Q6474. NCBI lineage: Bacteria > Bacillati > Bacillota > Bacilli > Caryophanales > Listeriaceae > Listeria > Listeria sp. Marseille-Q6474. Next base: position 1,655,684 of record NZ_CAMPPS010000001.1, read on the forward strand.
ACCACAACGTTCACAGAAAATAAAATTAAGTGATTTCCAGATAGAAGATTCCCAAATCACTTCGGAAGTCCCGATTTGGAACGGTTCCGATTGCATCTCAGCAAATTTCAAATAATACTCACCCACAGTTTGTAAATCTGAAAAATCAAGAATAATGAAATTGCCAGTTTCGGTTGTATTTTGGTACCCTTTTCCGGTGAAAACGACTTTATTTGTTTCTTTTTCGTGGATTGTAAAGGAATTCGCTTCAAGTTTATTGGCACAAAACGCTATTTTGGGCATGTCTTTTGTGTAGCCGTTGTGGGAATAAATTAGCGAATTATCTTGCGGAACCCAGCCCTTGGAGATTTCCGGCTCACTGATTTGCTCTAGTTTAATTTCACTAATTAATAACTCCATTGTTCCAGCAGTCAGCCGCTCTGGGCCATTCAAATAATAGCTAAAACTAATTTCTGTCATTTTATCCCGTGGCAATCCTTCAATTTCAAAAATGACATCGTTCCATTCATGGTTGATTAAATTCACGCCATGAACGCCTTCACGTCCATATATATCAGGTACTTTCACGGTTCCATCATTTTTAAAGCTAATCATTAAATATGGATTCGTTACACCTGGAAAATCTGGGAAAACTTGAATTCTCACGCGGTTAAAGCTGTTCCAATTCTCATTTTGAAGTGGTGTAGATATGAGAACGTTACCAAAATTGGTGTAGTCACCGTCATCTGGCGCACCTGCTGGCCAATGTGGCATAACAACTGGAGAAGTCAACTTAATCTCACCTTGATCAGATATAGCAAAATCGCCAGCGCCTTGATGTGTAAAATCTAAGGAAACCTGTTTTTCAGAGCTAAATAATGTTCTACTTGATAAAACTTGTTTCTTTTTCGCTATCGTTTCTAGCGCATGTTCCGTTTCAATTGGAAGTGGTCGATGAATAATACCTGTTTGCATAATTTGTTGCTTCATTTTCGGCTTCATTCTTGTCCTCCTTCATTTCCTAGTCTCATTCCAATAACTGCCGCCCCAATTAAGCCAACTTTATCCTTCTCAAGCTGTGAGCGAACAACGCCTTTCGTAACAAAACGGATTGTATTACTTTGAAGATTAGCTTTTATCTTTTGGAAAAAATGCTCGTTTCTTGTCACGCCGCCGCCTAGAATGACACATTCTGGATCTGTCGTCCGAACCATATTCATAATCAAATTAGCTAGCTGAAGCGTGGCATTATCAATGATTTTTTCAGCCAATTCATCTTTTTGTTCTGCTGCATGAAGAACCATTTTTCCAGTTAATTCGGTTTTATTATTAGCAAGAAGGGATGTAGGGTATTCATTTAAATGTCTAAGCGCTTCTTCTTTTATTCCAAGACCAGAAGCAAGACGCTCCACACAGCCGTATCTGCCACAACCACACAGTACATCGCTATGAATATCTACAACGGCATGACCAATTTCACCAGCGTTAAAGTGCCCGCCTTGTGTAATGCGCCCGTCTACAACAAATCCAGCAGCAAGACCAGTACCAACATTTAAATAAATAAAATCATTTGTTTCTCGCCCCCAACCAAATTGTTTTTCAGCCATTGTTGCGCAAACTACATCATTACCAAGCCTCACTGGCAATCCTGTTTTCGCTTCTAACATTTTCGCTAGTGGTATCGGATTTGTTTTTCCTGGTTCGATTTCCAGCCAAATGCCCGCCTTATAATCTACGCGCCCTACTAGGCCCACACCGATCCCAATTTGTTTCGTTGCTATAAAACCAATATTTTCCGAGTAATCATCTAGCGCATTTAGCAGAACTTCTACCGCTTTGGCTTGATTTTCTGTATTGCTCGGGTAGCTTTTGGACCGCAGCACCTCCCCATCTTTTGTTACTTCACCGATTAAAATTTTAGTGCCACCTAGATCAATGCCGATGACAGATTCTTGTATGTTCAACTATTCCACCTCATTTTTGGTAACGTTACCAAATTAAAACGTTTGTTGATAGCGCTTTCTAACATAGAATAACCGGATAAATTTAATATGTCAACACTTTTTTGTTTATTTTTGATAACGTTACCAAATTTCACTTGTTATTTAGACCCAAATAAGCTACACTTAAAATAGCTAAAAACGCTTACGAGGTGAATATTCCTAATGAAAAAAATAACTATACAAGAAATTGCAAAACTTAGTGGTGTTTCCGTTTCAACTGTCTCTCGAGTGATTAATAATAGCCCCTCGGTTTCAGCAGCGAAACGCAAGAAAATCCAAGCAATTATAGACGAACACAATTACACACCTAGCGTCTTTGCGCGTGGAATGGTCAATAAACAAACAAAAAATATTGGCGTAATTTTACCGGATATTTCCAATCCTTATTTCATTTCACTCATAACGCAAATCCAAAAATTCGCGCTAGATTACATGTTTTCGACAATTTTATTCAATACGATGCTTGCCGAGCCAAATAATAAGAATAGCAAACATCCTTTGACGGAAGAAGATTACTTAAAAATTATTTTAGAAAAACAAGTGGATGGATTACTAATTTTAGGTGGCGAAATTGATAAAGAAGTTGTTTCAAAAGACTACATCAATGCTTTAAATCAGCTAAATAGAGAAATTCCAGTTGTCGTTATTGGTTCAAAAATTCCCGAACTCAACTGTTTATTTATTGAACGTAATCTAAAAAAAGGCATAACAACTTTAGTTAGCCATCTGACAGCGCTAGATCACAAAAATATTGGCTTTATTGGCGGGGAAGCTGGTGTAAAAATCACCTCCTACCGATTGGAATCTTTTAAGGCTGCTATGGCTAGTTACAATCATTCGGTTAATGAAGATTGGATTGTTCTTTCTGACTACTATACAGCTGATGGATACACGGCGATGACTAAACTTCTGGAAAATAACACTACTTTACCCACTGCACTTGTAGCAATCAATGATAATGTTGCAATTGGAGCGATTAGAGCGATTAATGACGCGAAACTTTCTTGCCCGGAAGATATTGCCATTGTCAGCTGCGATCAGTTTATGAATGGCGATTATCAAACCCCGCGCATAACTTCAATGGATCAACACAATGAATATCTTGGAAAAATGGCACTTTTGCAATTGATTAGCGCAATTAACGGTCAAGTTGAGCCGATGATAATTAATCATAATCCAGAATTAATCATCCGCGAATCATGCGGTTCCAAGCTATAATGAAAGGAAGGTTTACTTGGAAAAATACTTAATTTGTTCTGATTTAGACGGAACATTACTACTAAAAAATCAAACAATCTCACCAAAAACACTAGGGTTACTGCAACAATTAATAGAAGAAGGGCATCATTTCGCCGTTTCTACTGGCCGAATGTATAATTCCGCAACCGACTTCGCCAAACTGGTTCATCCAAAAGCAGACGTTATCGCCTCAAATGGTGGCGTAGTGGCAGTTTCCGGCGAAATCATTCAACAAGAAAAAATGAAACAATCCGCATTACTAGAAACATTTTTATTATGCCAAGACCATGATTTACCTGTATTTTTCTTCTCGACTGACACGGTTTACTACACTAAAAATCCACCTTATTATTTTACCGATGAAGAAGATAAAGGTCGCGTAAATGCAACAAAACTCGTTGCAATTAAAACAAAAGAAACCTTCTTGGAGCATGCTAATCAGTTCATTAACGGCATTGTCATTGAAGAAGAGGATTTCGATAAACTTGCAATCCTTCGAAACGAATTAGAAAAACTATCTGACGTTTCTATTCTTTCTTCTCATGCTAACAATATCGAAATTTTGCCCAAAGATATGGATAAAAAATATGCCGTGAAAAACCTCGCTGCACATTTAGACATCAAACCAGAAAATGTTATTAGTTTTGGTGATGGTGAAAACGATATTGGAATGCTTGAAGTAGCTGGTGCTGGAGTCGCAATGGAAAATGCGAGTGAATTAGTGAAAAAAAGCGCTGATTTTGTTACTACTGCAAATGACGCCGATGGAATTTACTACTTTTTAAAAAAATATCTTAATCGTTAATAAAAAAAGCTGCCCAAGTGGACAGCTTTTTTTCATTTATTCTTCTACTGAAGCAGCTTCTTCATAGTTAATTAGTGCAATTAATCCACCAACAGCAAGTAATACGATTGGTAGTAAGAACATGATGGAAATCGACATGGTACAACCAATTGCAGCTGCAACCATCATTGCTCCACCAAGACGAGGTTTATGCGAAACAACAAACGATCCTGCAAGTCCCACTCCTGAAAGCACAAGCGAACCAATTGTTAACATATAGAAGAAAAACGATTCCTCTTCTAAAGCCTGTGAAATATCAGGAATAACAAGAACCATCAAACTAAATCCAATACCCATTGCCGCCCCTAAAAAGCCAAGTAATCCTTCAACTTTCATGATAAAAACTCCTTTTTCATACGCATTTTCTTTTATGTTATCATTTTAACAAAAAATTGAATAGTTTTCAGCTTGGAGAATTAAAAAAAGACCGACAATCAAGTCGGTCCAAAAAGGGAGTTTAGGATTTTAAGGAATTCTACAATTAGCAAAAAGGGAGTAAAACTAATTGTATTCCTTGCTTACAAGTTCTATATTAAAGGTTAATTATGAACATTTCGCAATAAAAATATTAAAAATTTGTTAATGTTTCACGTGAAACATTAATTTTTGCTCCAATTAGGCATGGTTTTGCTTCGACACTATGACCGATTTCCTTAGTTCGGAAAACAGGTAACTTATATTTTAATCCAATCTGTTGATATAAGATGCCTATTCTGTCGTATTCTCCGTTTTTCTCAGCCTCAGTGTGTTCTCCCACAACTATTCCTAAGCATTTCGAAAACACATCTAACTGTTCTAATTGCGCTACGTAAGAAGCAATTTTCGCCTCTTTTCCACCTAAACTTTCTAACAAAATTATTTTATTCGAGACATCAGGCATAAATTCCGTTCCTGCTAGTTTCAAAAAGCAGCGGATATTCCCACCAACGACCTCACCCGGGCTCCATTCAATCTCAGTAAGGAATTTTCCATTTATCGCAATTTGATTCTCGAAAAACGCTTTTTGGAATTGCACTCGTTGTATCTCGCTAGCTTCACTTACTAAATTTCGCAGTAAATAATTAAAGCCAGGCTGCTTCGTCTTCGCAAAAATTGCATTTAATATTACGGTTAAGTCGCTATAGCCAATAAAAGGTTTGGCTGCTTTTTTTATAATGTCAAAATTAAGATATGGTAATACTTGATTAGCCGCATCCCCTCCTGAAATGTCAAAAATCATTTTTACATCCACATTTTGATATAGTTTCATTAATTCGGCTGCTCGTTCTTCAGGAGTGCCACTAAAAGGCGAATCATCTGTTTGAAAAATAGTTTTCGCAAAAACCACCTGAAGTCCAAATTCCTTTTCTAAGACTTGTTTAAGGCGCTTCAAATCCTTCTCGTCTTCTTTTTTCCTACCATCAGAACAACAAATGATCCCTATCAAATCGTCCTTTGCTAACATCCGCTCACCGCCTATTTTTCCCTCAGTATAACATAAAAACAGCTTGAGCAGTTTTACGCCCAAGCTGTTTATTAATGAATTTTAGATGACTAATGTGATTAAACGTTCTTCTAGTTTAGCTTCTTTTGCATCTGTAATCATTACGTCTAAATATTGATTGGAGTTTGTTACTACTACTGGAGTTGTAACGTCATATCCAGCTGCTTTAATGCCTTCAATATCAAATTCAGTTAGTAATTGACCTTTTTCGATTACATCGCCTTGTTTAACATGTGCTGTGAAGAACTTACCTTCTAGTTGAACTGTATCCATACCGATGTGGATTAATACTTCTGCACCGTCATTCGTTGTAATACCGATTGCATGACCAGTTGGGAAGATAGTTGTTACTGTTCCTGCTGCTGGAGCTACAACGCGTCCGACAGTAGGGATAATTGCTACACCTTTTCCAAGTGCACCGGATGAAAATGCTTCGTCTTTTACGTCTGCTAAAGTTACGATTTCGCCAACTACTGGAGCTGGAATTGTTTCACGTTCGATTAAAGTTTCGCCTTCTGTTACGTTAGTTTCTTCTACAACTGCTTCAGCTGGATCTTTGAATCCTGCTACATAAGTTAAGATGAAACCAAGGATGAAGCTGATAACAATTGCGATAACTACCCACCAGAATGCACTTGTAATACCAGCACCTGGTTGGAAGAAGTTAGGAAGACCGAAGATTCCAAGTCCACCCATAATATAAACTTTTGCACTTGCAAAACCAATGATTCCGCCACCGATTGCACCTGCGATACAGCTCATGATGAATGGTTTTTTCAGTGGTAAAGTAACCCCGTAAATCGCTGGCTCAGTTACACCAAAGATACCGGAAATAAATGCTGGAATACTAAGAGATTTGATTTTTTTGTTTCTAGTTTTGAAGAATACTGCTAATACTGCACCGATTTGGGCAAAAGAAGCACCGAACATCATTGCAAGTACTGGATCTGCTCCAAGTGTTGTTAAGTTGTTGATTGCCACTGGAATAAGACCCCAGTGAAGTCCAAAGATAACGAATACTTGCCAGAAACCACCTAAGATTAAACCAGCAACAACTGGGCTTAAGTTATAAATCCAAATTGTTCCTGCTCCAAGTAATTGACCAGCCCAAGTTGCGATTGGTCCGATTACAAGGAAAGTAATTGGAACTACTACTAATAGTGTACAGAATGGAACTACGAAAGTTTTAATTACATCTGGAATGATTTTCTTGAAGCCTTTTTCTACTTTTGAACCAAAGTATGTTGCTAAAATAATTGGAATAACAGAAGATGCATAAGACATCAAGATAACCGGAATTCCTAAGAAAGTTACGTGAATTGGAGATTCAAAAATTGTTCCTGCAAAAAGTGTGTAAATTGGGTCACCTGCTGAAATACCTGCAAGCGTCGGATAAACTAGGGCACCACCTATTGCCATCCCGATAAATATGTTTCCGCCGAATTTTTTCATCGCTGTGAAACCTAGGAAGATTGGGAAGAAGTAGAATAAACAATCCCCAATTGCATAAAGTAGTTGGTAAGTACCTGAAGTAACTGTAATCCAACCAAATGCTGCAAACATTGCTGTGAAACCTTTAATCATACCTGTTGCGGCTAATACACCTAGAACTGGTGTAAATACGCCGGAAATCATATCGATAAAACGGTTGAAGATATTACCACTTGCCGGAACATTACTATCGTCTCCTTCAGCTGAAATACCACCAACTTCTAATACTGCTTTGAATACGTCTGGTACGTGGTTACCAATAACAACTTGATATTGGCCACCGCTTTTAATTACGGAGATTACTCCATCAAGCTTTTCAATTTCTTTTGTGTTCGCAATATTCTCATCTTTCAGTTTAAACCGAAGTCTGGTAATACAATGGAAAACACTGTTGATATTTTCTTTTCCGCCGACATTTTTCAAGATGTCTTTTGCTAACTGTTCATATTTCATTTTGACGACTTCCTTCCTCTTTTTGGTTTTTTGGGCAAAAAGAAAAACCTAAGCTCATTCGAGGACTTCACGTATACACGTGTCCTACAAATCAGCTTAGGTTTTGCCCAATGAATTGGTAACAATCCTTTGTGATGAGATAAATATATCATATAAAGAAAACGGTTGCAAGCCTTTTTTTAAAAATTTTTTATTTGGGGAGTTTTAGCGCTCCCCAAACAAGTCTGTACCATGTATTTCAGCCGCTCCTGTTTCTTTTGTAATCCATTCCATATTGTGCGATTTAATTCCTCCGCCTGGTAAAATAATGATTCGTCCCGCTGCGTAATCAATATATTTTCGCCAATGAACAAAGGTTTCTTCGGGAAGTTTAGCTCCGTCACCACCGTGCGTGAGAATTCGCGTAACACCTTGTTCAGCTAACCAGTCTATTGCCGATAATTTTTCTTTTTCTATTAACTCATCAAACGCCATATGAAAAGTTACTTCCAGACCTGTTGCAGCTTTCAATAATTCATTTATGGCTGGTTTATCTAGTAATCCCGCGTCCGTAATACAGCCGAAAACCACGCCATCAGCTGACATTTTCTTATACATCAAAATATCATCAATCATAATCGAAATTTCTTCTTTTGTATAAACAAAATTGCCTTTTCGGGGACGGACCATTGCCATTACACTTACATTTTGTTCATGGCAAATTTTCACCACATGTTTCGCAACCCCGTAGCTAACCGAAGTTCCGCCCTCCGCTAGATTATCGCAAAGTTCAATTCGATTCGCCCCAGCCAGAATAGCTCCTTCTAAATTAGTAGTGTTTTCAATACAAGCCTCTTTTAAAACCATCATATAGCCTCCAAAAAAGCGCGAAAACAGTATTCATTTTCGCGCGTATTTTTATTATAAATGGAAAATCCGATCAGCGAACTTATCTTCAATCGCAAAATTGTATTCGTAACCACCATCAATATTAGCACTACGATAAACTGGTGGAGTATAGCCTTTTTCAAGCATCAGTTCTACCGCTTCATAAATCGTTTGCTGGAGAAGTAATACGGCGGAGAAAGACGATGTTCCACAAACTTTTCCTTCTAAGCCATCTAATTCAAGTGCCGCGTCGCCTTGAACCGAGCGATTATCTAAAATTACATCCGCAAATTCATACAGCAGTTTTCCTGAAGAATGCCTTGAAGCTGCTGTTTGCGAGGCATCGAGCGCTGTCACAACAATTAATTTACAACCCTGTGCCTTAATCCATTCGGCAAGTTCTATTCCCATTGGATTGCGACCTGAGTTAGATATAAGAAAGAATATATCGTTTGGTTTCGCTTGCAATCTATGAGTCAATAAAGAACCAACGCCCTCAATAGATTCATAGTATCCACCCGCGGGATCCATAATAACCTTCGACGGAATAAGTCCACCCGCTCTCCCACAAACTTCAATCGCCGCGGCATAAGAATGTCCGCTACCGAAAGCTTGGATAATACCATCATTCATAATGCTCTCCGCCACCAATTCTGCTGCTTGATGAATGTTTTCTGCCTGCGTTTTTTCTAGTTCTTCCGTTAATTCACGCGCTTTGTCAAAAAATGTTAAACCCATTTTGTCTACTCCTCCAATTTTTATATTTTAACCTAGAATTTTTAGGTTGAATAAAATAATCGCAATAACCATTACTAATAAAATCGCCTTCGTAGATGTCATTTTTTTATGGCCTAAAAGTGCATAGATTAGCGCTACAAGTAAAACTGGTACAAGTGAAGGCATAATTTGATCGAGCATGTCTTGCATTTTCAGTTCTACTTTTCCTGATTTATAAACGAATGGGACCGTTGCTTTGATTACGGTTGGTATGAGGGCTCCCACGACTGTGACACCGAGTAATATTGCTGCATCGGTTAACGCGTTAAGTCGGTCTGCAAATTCAGTTACTAGTTTCGCACCTTGCTTATATCCAAGTGGAAGTAAAGTAAATCTAGCTCCTACAACTAAAATATTAACTAAAACCCAGATAACTACACCCGTTACATTACCTTGAAGGCCCATATACGCTGCAATTGATCCAAAAATGGTTGGTAAAATAACTCCGAAAATCGTATCACCAACACCAGCAAATGGTCCCATCAAACCCGTTTTCAAACCTGTTACGACCTCTTTTGAAGCTTTCTTTTCTCGCTCTTCAATCGCCATATCCATCCCTAAAATCAAACCACCAACCATCGGATTCGTATTGAAAAATTGATTGTGCATATTCATCATATCTTTTAAATCATCATCTGTTTTGTAAAGCTTCCGAAGCGTTGGCAAAATACTATAAAGATAACCAGTCGACATCATTCGCTCGTAATTCCAACAGATTTGGCTGGCAAACAACCAACGAAAGTTTGCTGCTATCAAATCGCGTCTTTTGAGGACTTTCTCAAAATCCTGCTCAGTCTTCGTATTCGCCATCTTCATTCTCCTCCCCAACTAGCGCTGCGCCATTTGCTCCGGCAGCCACTGGATTTTTGAAATTTTGTTTGAAGTAGATGATTGCCAAAGCCACGCCAATTAGCGCCACACCTAGCATTGGTACTTTTAAATAAGCCGCTGCTACAAAACCGATAATTAAATAGGCGACGAATTTGTTTGTTGGCAAGTAACGAAGAAGAATCGCGATACCAACTACTGGAAGAATTCCCCCAGCTACACGAAGACCGCCCATTAGCCATTCTGGAATTTCATTTAGAATAAAATCAACCACGCTTTGTCCGAAAGTCAACATGATAAATACGGGAACCGCGCGTGATAAAGCCCATGGTAGCGCCCCATACCAAATGTTCCTTTTTACCGCCGAAATGTTGCCCGAAGCGATATTAGAATCAATCCGATGTAAGAAAAATGTATTTGTAAATCTTGCTAAAATGTCTAATTGAACCATTAAAAGCCCCACTGGAATTGCAAGTCCAATCGCAAATTCCGCATCTTGACCAGATAAAACCGCAAATACCGTTCCTACAATTGCTCCCGTTGTAAAGTCAGGAATCGACGCGCCGCCGTATGTACCGACACCAAGCACCATCAGCTGTAACGTTGCCCCAATTGCAAGACCGAGCACCATGTCACCCATAATGATTCCAGCAAGTGTTCCTGTTATTACAGGGAAATTAAGCCCTATTACTAAAGTTAAAGCATCAAGAATGGTACAAGCTGCAAGTATAACTAACAATATAATCTGCCAAACCGCTAAATCCATTGTAGTTCTCCCTTCTTATTACTTATTTTTTTAATAAACTTGCAAATTCAACTGCATCCTCACTCGGAACCATTTGAGCGGTGATTTTAATGCCTTTTTTAGCCAAATAATCAAAATCTTCCAAATTTTCATCCGTCACGCTTACTGATTTTTTGACTTGACGGCTCCCTGCTTTGGTTGACATATTTCCTACGTTGATTTGGGGAAGTTCTACACCCGCATCCACTAAACCGCGAAGTGCATGTGGCGATTTTACGATTAAGAAAACTTGCTGACCTACGTACTTATCGTTATTAATGTTATTTGCAGCACCTTTTACTGTCAAAATACTTAGTTTTACTCCAGCGGGCACTGCTGTTTTTAGCGCAATTTTTTCCATGTCATTTTTTACAACGGCATCGTCAACAATCATGATTCGAGTTGCTTTTATTGTATTAGTCCACATTGTCGCTACTTGGCCGTGAATTAGTCTTTCATCTACGCGAACGTGTTTGATTCCGTTACTTCCCATCAGTCCTCTTCCTCCCCATCATCGCTTACTATCGTATTATTTACTTTTAATTCCACAAATTGAATATTTTCTTGCGCGCCAAGCATTGCTCCTTCTAAAGTTTCCCCTAGACTAAGCGGAATGATTAATCCGAGTGACAACCCAGACACAACCTTCACTTCTGAGTGTTTTGCATGAAACATTTGCGCGGCATTACACGGAGTTCCACCGACAATATCCACAATGATAGCGGTTTCATTTCCAGGTGAATAAACTGCCGCGTATGCTTCTAATACATCTTTCACCCCCATTTCTTCAGTAAAAGTAACTGCTTTGATATTCGTTGTTTGGCCAGTAATCATTTGGCAACTATTCTTCACTTCCTGCGCGTACCGGCCATGTGCTGCGATAATATAATCCAAGTAATTAACTCCCTTCTATTGTTTTTTCTTTTCGATTTCAATAGAGTAAAAATTATGCCGTAAATAACTTTCAATATATTCATAGGGTTGCCCCTCTGGCACATAAGTTATTCTTTCAATGTGGTAAAGCGGTAGTTCGGAGTCAATTTCGAGTAATTTAAAATTATTTTTGTCTTTTACTGGAAATTCGACTTGAATTCGCTCTTTCATCGCTTCGTGCAGAATATTAATACCATAAAGCTCTTTAATTACTTCTGATAAAGAATTAAATCTTTCGAAATTGGTTAAATCTACGTTGATCAAATTGGATTTTGCCATATAGTTGTTTTGTACTGTCCAAGGCACATCATCAATCAGACGAATTCGTTGAAAATGAACAATCATATTTTCAGGTGGAATTTGCAAGTTTTTAGCAATTCTCGCATCCTGAATTTCATTAATAGCTACAACTTTTGTGTGCTCGTTAGCAATTTTTGTTTTCCGGTTGAATTTACCATTAGGAACGGTCGTATATTCATTAAAAATAACTTCTTCGTTAATAATAGATTTACTAACATAAGTTCCTTTTCCTTGGTAACGCGCTAAAATTCCAGCTCTGACTAATTCATGTAAAGCGCGAACAACTGTAGTATTACTAACATTGTATTTCTTTTTCAGTTCATCTTCTGAATAAATTTTTTCTCCTGGCTTAAAAGTTCCGTCACTAATTAATCGCTTAATATCATTGATTATAATAGCGTATTTTGGTTCTGCCATAACAATTTCCCCCTAAAGCATCCCGCGCGTTAACACGTTAAGTTTTAGGTTAATGGTACCATGATACATTTTTGATTGCAAACTTGAATTCGCCTGCTATCACTGAACTTTATACTAATAACCGGTTAACACGTTAAGTTCATTTTCATAGTACCACGGCCATTCTATTTATGCAAGCGTTTTCTTTTCATTTTAAAAAAATAGGGTATAAATAAGTAATCTGAATCAAAGGGGGATATAATGGGGACTTTTTTTGGTAAATGGGGGAAATGGATACTTGTTCTTGGGTTAGTTTTAAGTGTATTTAGTGTAGCAACGACCGGTCAGGCAGCGGCGAAAGAAACTGTGATTAATAAACAAATGGTAACAACCGCAAGCCTTAATGTCCGTTCAACTAATGCGACATCTGGGAAAGTCATCGGCTGGCTTAAAAATAATACTAAATTTAAAGCAATTGCAAAAACATCCAACAACTGGTATCGCTTTAGTTTTAAAGGGAAAAATGGCTATGTATCTGGGAAATATGTAAAAGCCGCAACCGCTGCGCCTGCTCCAGCGCCATCAACGCCAAAAATTGTACAAATGAACGTGCCATTAATCGTTCAGCGTCCACAATTACCAACGGGCTGTGAGATTACTAATATCGCCATGATGCTGCGCTACGCTGGGAAAAATGTCGATAAAGTCAAACTTGCCAAAGAAATGAAACGTCATAAATCCAATCCAAATTATGGTTTTGTCGGGAATCCGTTCTCTAAAAGTGGCTGGACGATTTATCCTCCTGCTTTAGTAAACCAAGTGAAAAAATATACTGGTACTGCAAAGAATATGACTGGAACGAATTTGGGCGGTATTAAAAATCAGCTGAATAAAAAACGTCCGGTCGTAGCTTGGGTTAGTAATTTCCACGGTTTTTCCGTTCACGCGATTACCATTACCGGTTATGATAAAAACAATTTTTACTATAACGACAGCTGGTCTGGTCAAAAAAATGCGCGAATTTCGCAAAGTTACTTTAATACTTGTTGGAGTAAGCAATCAAAACGTGCGATTTCTTATTAAAATAAAATCCCCACTTTCGATGATGAAAGTGGGGGTTTACTATATCCTAGTCGATATCTTTACCATTTGTTTCAATTACTTTTTTGTACCAGTCGAATGATTTTTTCTTCGAGCGGTTTAGAGTTCCGTTGCCTTTGTTATCGCGGTCAACGTAGATGAAGCCATAGCGTTTTTTCATTTCGCCAGAGCCAGCGCTGACAAGGTCGATGCAGCCCCATGGTGTATAACCAAGAAGTTCCACGCCGTCCTCGATTGCTTCGCCCATTTCGCGAACGTGTTCACGCATATAGTCAATTCTGTAATCATCATTAATTGAGCCGTCTTCTTCCACAGTATCCACTGCACCTAAGCCATTTTCAACGATGAAAAGAGGTTTTTGATAGCGGTCATAAATTGTATTCATTGTAATACGTAGACCTAGTGGATCAATTTGCCAACCCCATTCGCTTGCTTTTAGGTATGGGTTTTTTAGTGTTGCGAAAACGTTGCCTTCTGTTTCTTTGTTTTTCTCTGGATCGGCGCTTGTTAGACGAGAAGAATAGTAGCTGAATGCCACGTAATCAACTGTGTGATCGCGTAATGCGTCTAAGTCGCCATCTTCCATTTTGATGTTGATGTTGTGTTCTTTGAAGAAACGTTTAGTGTAGCTTGGGTAGTATCCGCGCGCTTGAACGTCAATGAAGAAGTAGCCTTCACGGTCCGCTTGAATGGATTTCCAAACATCTTGTGGATTACATGTCATTGGGTATGTGTTCCCAGCTGCAAGCATACAACCGATTTGGTTTTCAGGGTTGATTTCATGACCAAGTTTTGTTGCTAAAGCAGATGCAACTAATTGGTGATGAGCCGCTTGATATTTCACTTCTTCTGGATTTGCTTCGTTTGTAACGTCCATACCGCCACCAAAGAATGGAATATGAAGAATCATGTTAATCTCGTTAAATGTCATCCAATATTTCACTTTATCTTTGTAACGCGTGAAAATAGCTTCACAGAAATTCAAGTAAAAGTCGATACATTTACGGTTTTTCCAACCACCATATTTTTTGAAAACTTCTAGTGGAGTATCAAAATGGTTGATTGTAACTACTGGCTCGATGCCGTATTTATGACATTCATCAAAAACTTTGTCATAAAATGCTAAACCTTTTTCATTTGGTGTCGTTTCGTCACCATTTGGGAAAATACGTGGCCAGCTGATGGACATACGGAAACATTTGAAGCCCATTTCTGCCATTAATTTAATGTCTTCTTTATAGCGATGATAAAAATCAATTGATTCATGACTTGGGTAAAAACCATAATCAGTGGAAAGCGCTTTCGTTGGATTGAAAAGTGCATCCCAACGTCCGTCCTCTACTGTTGGTACTATATCTACTAGTGAAAGTCCTTTACCGTCTTCAAGATAAGCGCCTTCACATTGGTTTGCAGCAACTGCACCGCCCCACAAAAAGCCTTTAGGAAATTTTGATTCTGTCATTATGTGTAACTCCTCTCACGAATATAATTTACTTCTCCACTATAGAATATGTAATGCATTACATAGCAAGCAATAATTTTAAATTTTTTTTAGAAGAGCTGTTAATCCCTTTAAAAATGCAAAAAAACTGGTACAGAAAATGAATTCCATACCAGTCTTTTTTAAATTATAACAAATGATTCATATGGCCAATTTCCATTACCCAATAAGAACCAATAACTACGACAATCGCAATAAATGCTGCGAATAAAATGTTACCAATTTGAATTTTACCATCGCGGCCTTCAGTCATATGCATGAACATCAGAAGCTGTAGGGCTGCTTGAATGAACGCAAAGATGAAAATAATAACTACCTTAACATTTGTTGTTAGCGTCGAATAAATGGCTACCCAGACTGCTAGAAGCGTCAAAATAATCGATAGCGCGAAACCAACAATATGTTTCCAAGGAATGCCACCTTCAGCATGAGCTGCATTTGATTTATTATTTTGTGTCATATTAGTTCACCATCCCTAGCAAATAGACACCGGTGAAAATGAAAATCCACACAACATCAAGGAAATGCCAGTATAAACTGGAAATAAATACTTTTGATGCTGTTTTTGGCGTCAAACCATGCATTTTAATTTGAATCAGAATAAAACTAATCCAGAAAATCCCGACTGTTACGTGAAGTCCATGTGTCCCTAGTAGAACGAAGAATGCTGACCAGTAAGAACCGATTTGCATTGTAACGCCTTCTGTCACATAGTGTGCAAATTCATAAAGCTCAAAGCCAACAAAACCCGCACCAAGAATCAGTGTGATAATCGAGTAAATCGTCAACATTTTCACATTGCCTTTACGCATCTCACCAATTGCTAGACCACACGTAAAACTACTTGCTAATAGTAAAAATGTCATTATTAGTACAAGCCAAAGTTCGAACATTTCTGCTGGCGGATGACCCGCATTCGAGCCAGCCTTTCTCATAACAAAGTAAGTCGCAAAAAGCGTCGCAAACAATGCAATTTCGGCGCCAAGGAAAATCCAGAATCCAAGAATATTTAATCGACCTTGTTCTGATCTATATTCAATTGGCAGATTTTTGTTTGTTTCTACAGATTCCATGGGTTACCCTCCTTCACACCAGTCGCAAGTTCGCGCGCATTATGTTCTTCTGTTTCTTTAATTTCGTCCACTTCGACGTGGTAACCATCGTTATTTTGGAACGAACGGTAAATCATACATCCTAAAATACCGACTAGACCAAGAATTCCCATCCAATACCAGTAGAAGACTAGTCCGAAACCTGCAATGAAGAAGAAGACAGACATTACAAACCCAACCATGGTATTACTTGGCATATGGATTGGTTTATAATTTTTATCATTTACATATGGATCGCCTTTTTGTTTTCTATTCCAGAAATCATCCAAGTCATTCCATTCTGGTAAAACAGCAAAGTTATATTTTGGAGGAACTGCGGAACTTGTAGCCCATTCAAGCGTACGAGCATCCCACGGGTCACCAGTAACTTCACGTTTAGAGTTTTTATAGCTGTAGTAGATGTTGTAGCAAAGAACTAAGAATGCTACACCCATCAAGAATCCGCCCACTGTGGAAATAAAGTTAAGCGTTGTCCAGCCATCGCCTTGTACGTAAGTGTAAATACGACGCGGCATGCCATCTAGTCCTAGGAAATACTGCGGGAAGAAACAAACGTTAAATCCAACAACGAAAATCCAGAAGAACCATTTACCAATTTTTTCATTTAGTCTGTAACCGACCATTTTTGGATACCAGTATGTAAGCCCGGCAAAGCAGGAGAATACTGTCCCAGCAATTAATACGTAGTGGAAATGGGATACTAAGAAGTACGTATTGTGATATTGATAATCGGCCGCAGCCATCGCAAGCATAACCCCAGTTACCCCACCGACAACAAAGTTAGGGATAAAGGCAAGCGACCAAAGCATTGGCGTTGTAAAGGTTATTCGCCCTTTGTACATTGTAAAGAGCCAGTTGAATATCTTAATCCCGGTCGGTATCGCAATCATCATCGTTGTAATGGAGAAGAAGGAGTTAACAAGCGCCCCTGATCCCATTGTAAAGAAGTGATGGACCCAAACTAGGAAACTTAGTAAAGAAATAACTGCCATCGCGGCAACCATCGCCGGATAACCAAATAATTTTTTCCTTGAGAAAGTAGAAATAATCTCTGAGAAAATACCGAAAGCTGGCAAAATAACAATATATACTTCCGGATGCCCCCAAACCCAGAACAAGTTGGCCCACATCATTGGGAGCCCGCCATTCGTGAGTGTGAAGAATGCTGTCCCAAACAGTCGGTCAAATGACATCAAAGCAAGTGCCACTGTTAAAACTGGGAAAGCGAAAATAATAATCAAACTTGTAATTAATGAAGACCAAGTAAACATTGGCATTTTCATTAACGTCATACCTTTTGTACGCATTCTTAAAATCGTAACGAAAAAGTTAATCCCCGTCATCAGCGTACCAATACCAGCGATTTGAACGCCTAGAAGATAGAAGTTAATTCCATATCCCGCGCTAAAATCTGTCGCAAGTGGCGCATAGTTTGTCCAACCAGCATCTGGTGAACCACCAATTACGAATGATAAGTTAAATAGCATCGCTCCCATAAAGAACGTCCAAAAACTTAAGTTGTTTAAAAACGGAAATGCAACATCACGCGCACCAATTTGAAGTGGTACTGCGATGTTCATCAGTCCGATGATAAACGGCATCGCCATAAATAAAATCATAATTGTTCCGTGCGTAGAAAATACTTCATTGTAATGCTGTGCGTCTAAAAATTTCATATCCGGTAAAGCGAGCTGGGTACGCATCATTAGCGCATCCACACCACCACGGAAAAACATTAAGACAGCAGCAAGCAAGTACATAATACCTATTTTTTTATGATCAACGGAAGAAATCCACTCTTTCATGAGCCACTTCCATTTTTTTGTATAAGTTAGTAACGCAACAACACCAATACTTACAAGTACGATAGAAATCTGCGCACCTAAAATCATTGGGTCGCCAGTTACGATAAACTCATTCCATTTCATGCCTTATGTCCCCCCTTTTAGTTCCCTGCGTCATCCGATTCTTTTTTATTGAATTCATTTGTTTGGATGTCATCTTCCATTTTCTTCATTTCATCTTCGCGGTGTTTATCCTCATGGTAACCTTCGCCGTTTTTAATAATTTGTGGCTTCATATCATGACGCTCAAATTGCGGATTAGTTACTGTCACAGGACGAACCGGAAGCATTGGTTTATCAGAAATGGTTGATTTTGTGTTCGGATTATGTGGATTTGTCATTTCATAACCAAAACGTTTGTAGGCATAGAAAACATACTCTGGATCAGCTGCTACATCAACAAATGCTAAATGCGTACCAGAATAAGTTTTTTTCTTGGAGCTTCCAGGAATTAAAAGACGGTCATATGTGTCTTGCGTAATAACTGGCGAGTTCGCTTTTGTTTCTTTTGCCCATTTTTTGAAATCTTTTTCAGATTGAGCTACTACGTCAAAGCGTTGATCCGCAAAACCTTCACCATTGAAGTTTGCATTACGGCCTTTATACGTACCAACCTCATCTGCTTGTAAATATAAATTCATCGTCATTCCAGACATCGCATATTTTTGTCCACCTAATTGTGGTACCCAAAAACTTGTCATCGTATCTGCTGAAGTTAATTTAAACAGAACAGGACGGTCGGTTGGAATATTTACATAGTTGACCGTTTCAATTGACTCATCTGGATAACTAAAAATCCATTTCCAGTCTGCACTTGTTGCGTAAATAACAATTGGATCTTTATGCGAAGTCACTTTTGGTGCTTCTTCCCCTGCATAAATTGTTTTTACAGTCGGAATAGCCAGAGCAATAACGATAGCAACTGGAATTAATGTCCAAAAAATTTCCAGTTTTCTACTACCATGCATATCTGGCTCATAGTTTGAAATGTCTTTCCGTTCGCGGTATTTAACCAACATAATCGTAAACAATACAAAAATCGTCAAAACAATAACCAGCATAAATATAATCGAATAAATAATTAAGTCCGACTGACCTTTTGCAACTGGTCCTTTTGGATTAAGTACCGTCAAGTCACCACAACCACTTATAAGGCCGGTAACCCCAAGTAGTGCCGTAAGTAGCAAAGATTTAAGTACCTTTGACACCCGAATCCCCTCTTTTCCTTTTGATGTTTTCTAATGTGTATTTTTGCGCAAAAATACCATTACCGGAGTGCTGAAAGAAGCTTTTTAGAACTCCTATGTAACTGAAAAAATGCTTTACTATTTGATTCTTTTAAAAAGCTCACAAACTTTTTTCTGAACTGATTAGCATTTTTAGAATCACTATGTTCATACTCTAACTCATTATATCTGATTTAATACCTTAGTTCAAAAACCTGATATATTAAATATTTCACAAACTTTTATTCTGTTCACTATTCCCTAGATTGTGAAATTTGAAACAAAAAAGCAACAAACTATTTATTTTAGTTTGCTGCTTAAAATTTATTCAGTAATTTGAACTCTCCCTGTATGGAAAGGTAAATGTTTAATACCAAGCTTTTCCCACTCATTGACAAGTTTTTCGGCTAGTTCTTTCGTTTTCGAGAAAGCTATTCCGCAGTCGCCGCCACCAGAGCCAGAAGATTTGCCTGCGCCGCCCATATTTTCAGCTGAGTCCGCGAGTTCTTTTAGCAAGCTTGTTTCAATATTTACGCCAGCTTTTGTTCCAAGTTCTTGAAGAATGCGACGATTTTCTTTAATAGATGAATAAAGCAATTCCTCGTCTTTCGTATGGAAAGCTTGAATTATTTGCTTCATAATCTCATTATTTCTAGTTAAAAAATGTTGATAATTCTTGCTATCTTCTTGCTTAAATGCATGAATTTGCGAAACTAGTTTTCCGGTACTTACCGGTGTGCCCGTCCAACCTACAGAAAAAGTCGGTACTGGTTCTTCTAATGTTTCGATTTGAAGCATTGGCCACGGCTCTTTCATAAACCATTCGAGTGATTTATAAGCTAAACGATGCTTCACCCATTCCTGATCAAAGGTCGTATAAGCAATCCAGCCACCATACATACAAGAAGCAATATCACCACAAGAACCATTACCTTGCACAACTAAATGTGAAAGGGCAGCTAGTTTGAATTTTTTAAGCATTGATATTTCTGGATAAAATTTCGTCATTAACGCGTTGATTACAGCAACCGTTGCCGCTGCGCTTGAACCGAGTCCATACTTTGCGCCAGATTGGTCGATTAGTTCTGTTTCAATGACCATCTTCACAGGAGTTAGTTCTATACCTTCTGATTTTAGGAAAGTTGTCGCGATATTAATTGCTTCAGCTGTAAATGTCCAATGTTCCCCGTCTGGTTTAAGTTCTCCGCCAATTGGCCATGAAACTGGATTTTCATAATGTGGAATCCATAATTCATTGCGTTCACTATCTTCAAGAGTTAGCGTTATATAACGATTAACTGCAGTTAGAATGGCTGTGTGACCGGATTCTACCACCGCATACTCACCAGCAACATATAATTTTCCAGGTATTTTAACTTGTAGTTTATTTTTCATCTGATATAACACTCGCTTCCTTACCAGCGTGGCAAATTAGAACGTTTTTAGCCAAACCTGACAACTTCTCTGCTACAATATTTTCATTTTGACGCTCACAAATAACTTTAACATTTGGACCAGCATCCATTGTGAAATAGGCTGGTATGCCGTTTTCACGCAATTCTCTAACAGCATCCATTATTTCTAGCGACAAAGGTTGAAAATAAGTAAAAGGAGGCTCTGCACCAAGCGTTGTCGCATGCATTTTCATGCCATTTCGTTCTGTGATTTCGCCAACTTTGATGAAATCTTCCTCCAAAATAGCTTGTTTCATTTCTTCCAAGTCTGTTTCAGCAGCAGAAACCCATTTTTCGAAAAACGGAGATGTTTCAACAGTTAGGCGCATTCCATCCCGACTAGAAACTTTCTTTTCTTTATCAGAAACGACTGCGACTACAAGAGACATTTTGTCACATAATTTATTGGTAAAAGGTACGGCAAATGAATCACTACCATCCGCGAGCTCACCTTTTTCCCAAATGACAAAATCGCCGAAAACGGAACGAGAAGCAGAACCAGACCCGAAACGAGCCAGTCTGGAAATGTATTCTTTTGTGTCTTTTCTGCCAGCAGCGCTAGATCCAGCAAGTGCAAGAGCTGCAAATGCAGAAGCCGATGAAGCAAGCCCGGCCGCAGTTGGAACGTGATTTTCGGAAGTAATTTTTGCTTTTGCTGAAATACCGAATTCTTCACGCATTTTATCTATAAAACGAGCTACTTTAGCATCCGTTTTTTGTTCATTATTTAGAATAAATGTATCCTGGGCTAAGTTTTCGTCCCATTCTACCGTTGTTTTTGTATAAAATTTATCTACCGTGAAGGATAAACTACTGTTTGCAGGTAGAATCAAGTGTTCATCGCGTTTTCCCCAGTATTTAATTAGCGCCACATTCGTGTGTGCGATGGCTGTCGCTCTCATAACTACCTTCTCCAATCGTAAAAATCCATTCTTGTGCAGCTCCAGCATTATGAAGCGCCGTCGTTATTTGTTTAGCGATTTCTTGATTTTTTGCTACAGCGATAATACATCCGCCTCTACCGCCACCTGTAAGTTTCGCCCCGTCCGCGCCATTACTTCTAGCTACTTTAATTAATTTCTCTAAACTGCTATCACTAACTGTCAAAGTTTCCAAATAAGATTGAGCTTTATTCATTGCAGCACCTATCTTCACAGTGTCAGCATCGCCTTCTAAATGCAACTTTATTTCCCGGGAAATATCACCGAGTTGGTGGATTATTTTCCCTATTTCAGCTTGATTTTCTTTGTATAAAATTTGCACATCTTTTACTGCATCTCTGGTTTCACTTGGAACGCCAGTATCTGCTACTACAAAAGTAATTTTTTTAGGAAAATGCATAATTTCTAGTTTTCGATCTCGCTCATACCATACGGGCTTTTCACTCACGACTGTAATCGCATCAACTCCACTAGCATTTCCGTGGGCAATTTTTTCTGCTGCATTTACAATTGCTAATAGTTTTTTAGAGTCTAATTCTTGATTGAAATATTTATATAAGCCACGCGCAATACTTGTTGCTACTGCAGCACTTGAACCTAATCCTCGGCCAATCGGAACGCCTGAAGTTACATGAATAGATACATTTTCACCATTACCAATTTCATTTAAAACATCTACTACTAATGCTTTGATTCCTGCTAAGAAATCAGGCATATTTTCTAAATCACCTGTAAAAAATGCCGAAGAAAATTTGGTTTTTGTAGAAGTTTCTACATTTGTCGTTACTATTGCTTGTGTAAATGGGACTGAAATCGCCGGTTCTCCGTATACAACTGCATGTTCTCCGCATAATATCATTTTAGCTGTCCCAATGCCTGTAGCCAATGCACGCCAATCCTTTCTCCATCAAAATAATACAAACTTTAATACTTCATGATACCATAATTTTTTCACTAAAACCTTATTATAGAACTTTTTTTGACCCAAAACAATGACTGGCGCAACTTTTCCCACGCCAATCACCTTTTAAATATCCATTTCTTGATATTGATGTTGAAAAATACACATCCGAATTGCATCGTGGTATGTTCCATCAACAAAAAATTCATCAATTAGCTCGCCTTCACGAATAAAACCAACTTTTTCATAGACATGAATTGCTTTTTCATTTACTTTATCAACTACTAAATATAGTTTATGCAGGTTTAGTACGTGAAAAGCATATTTCATCGCGAGTTTTGTGGCAGAAACAGCGTAACCATGACCCTGAAACTTAGGATCAATAATAATTTGAAATTCCGCTCTCCGGTGAATATAATCAATTTCCATTAACTCAACTAGTCCAACCATTTGACCATCTAATTCTAAAATAAAACGGCGTTCTGACTGATCGTGAATGTGCTTATCATATAGCTCCTGAAGCTCGACGAACGCCTCATATGGCTCTTCAAACCAATAAGACATTATTTTCGCATCATTATTTAACCGGTGAACAAATTTTAAATCTTCTCGTTCAAGCGGTCTAAGTTTTAAATCTCCACTCATTTTTCCACTCCTAAATTATAAAATTGGTTATAATAAACTGGATAGGACTTCTTTTATACGAGTCAATAATGGTTTGTTTTCCATATCTTTCATCGTAAATAGTCGGCTATCTTCAAAATCTTTCTTAAAGTCACGTTTTAAATGAAGCATAGCCTCACTTTCATCATATAAGAATACCATTAATTCATGGTTCAATCTAAAACTACGCACGTCAAAATTAGCAGTTCCAATAGCCGCACGTGTTCCGTCCACAAGCATTGCTTTTGCATGAACAAAAGAGTCATCGGCATAAGCATACATTTTCGCTCCTGCTTCAATCATCGTTTTTACATAAGCATTACTTCCGTGGAATGAAATCCCGCGATCGCCTTTTCCAGGAATAATAACTCGCACGTCGACACCACTCATTGCAACCCGGCGAATAACCGCAAGAGCCTCCTCATCTGGAACAAAATAGGGCGATACAATCCAAACTGATTCTTTAGCGGAATCAATCAAATCAAGCATCGAATCACGAACCCATTTTTCTTTATCATATGGTCCGCCGTATATCACTTGCGCCCATTCATCACCTACATCAACTGGTGAAAAATATTGTTGTAATCCAGCTTCACTAATAAATTGATCAGCAGCCCCAGCCTGATTTTCCATATAAATCCAATCATTTAGAAAAGATTCTTGGAGTTCGATAACAGCCTGTCCTGTGATTTTCATGTGTGTATCACGCCAGACACGAAAATCTGGTGTATTAGAGCGATATTCTTCCCCAATGTTAAGTCCACCTGTAAAGCCAATTTGTCCGTCAATCACAACAATTTTACGGTGATTTCTTAAGTTGGCTGTTCTTACAATCCAAGGGGAGGCAATTGGGTCAAATGCGTGAATACTAACTCCAGCTTCTTTCAAAGGAGCTAAAAAGGCTTTACTCAGTTTGCTTGATCCAAGACCGTCAAACATAAACCTAACTTCAACACCGGATTTCGCTTTTTCCACCAAAATATCACGAATCTCTGTAGAAATCGCATCCGTTTTAAAAATATAATATTGAATGTGAATATGGTTTTCAGCCTTTCTAAGCGCGTCTAGGAGCACTGGGAAAGTTTCCTCACCATTTGTTAATATTTCAATTTTATTTCCCTTAATCGGCTCTATGGACGTTAAATGCGCAATTCTTTTAGAAAGCCTTGGTAATTTTTCATTGGTGTTGTTTGGAATTGCATGAATCGCATTAATTAATTTAGCTTTTTCCATTACTTGAGCTGTACTGAATTTTCTAGTTGCTGGATTTCTACCAAACACAAGGTAACTAATTGTTCCAAGCACTGGCAAAATGAAAATAACGGCAATCCAAGCGACTTTTGAGCTAGTATTCCGCTGATCGAACAGAAGTAGCCGAATTGCGATAATAACCCCGCATAGTTGGATGATTCCACTTGTTATTAAGAATAAGATAGCTGCTTGGTTGATTAAAACATATTCCACTAAAAATAAAACTACTGCTATAAACAGAAATTGGACCAGTTTGCGCATTTTTTCAACTCTTCTCTTTTTTAGACGTATTAAAGATATTATACATAAAATACAGCCAAAAAGCGCTTTTTACTGCTGAAAAAAAGCTGGAAAATCATTCTAATTCATAAATTAGAGTCATTTCCAGCTTCGTTTTATTCTTCTATGTCGCTTCCAGGAGCATCTTCAAAACTTTCATCAGGAACTTGTGTGATTAGAGTTTCGTCGATTTCTTCCTCAAGCTCAACTTCATCTTCTTCTTTTGGCACTTTTGCAACAGTGGCTACTTTTTCATCTTCATCAAGGCGAATTAGTTTGACACCCATTGCGCTACGACCAGTTTGAGAAACAGTATCGATTTCAAAACGAATTAATACTCCACTCACGGTCATTAACATTAAGTCCTCTTCACCAGTAACAGTTTTCATTGCTACTAAATTACCGTTTTTCTCAGTAATTGTAACGGTTTTAACACCCATACCACCACGATTACGTAGCGGATATTGGGAGGCTGGCGTTTGTTTACCATATCCTTTTTCTGTTACAACGAGTACTTTTTCATCGTCTTCTAGTACTTCCATACCGATAACTTCATCGTCTTCACGAAGTCTAATACCACGGACACCGGCAGCTGTACGGCCCATTACGCGGATATTTTCTTCTGGGAAGTAGATAGATTGGCCATGTTTCGTTGCGATAATCATGTTTTTGCTACCATCTGTCATTTGAACAGAGATTAGTTCATCGTTTTCGCGAAGTTCTACAGCACGAAGACCACTTTGACGGATTTTCGCAAATTGAGAAAGGGTGGTACGCTTCACGACACCGTGTTTAGTAGTGAAGAATAGGTAGCTGTCATCAGTGAATTCGGATAGATTTATCACGGCATTCACTTGTTCTTGGCTTTCGATTCCAAGTAAGTTGATGATTGGAATACCTTTCGCGGTACGACCGTATTCAGGTACTTCATAACCTTTTGAACGGTAAACTTTACCCGTGTTAGTGAAGAATAGTAACGTATCATGCGTGCTCGTTGCAACAAGGTGCTCTACGAAATCATCTTCATGAGTAGACATACCTTGAATACCACGACCACCACGACGTTGGCTACGATAAGTTGATAATGGTAAACGTTTAATATAGCCACGTTTAGTTAGCGTAATCGCCACTTCTTCTTCAGGGATTAAGTCTTCATCTTCAAGGCTCACTAAATCACCAGCCAAGATTTCAGTACGACGTTTATCCGCATATTTAACTTTGATTTCTTCTAATTCTTCACGAATAATTTCAAGAATACGTTCATCATCAGCTAAAATGGCTTTTAAATCGTTAATTAATGCCACTAAGTTTTGATATTCTTCTTCAATTTTTTCGCGTTCCAAACCTGTTAAACGTTGCAAACGCATATCTAAAATGGCTTGCGCTTGTTTATCAGAAAGGTTGAATTGAGTCATTAAGCCTTCTTTGGCTACATCAGAAGTTTTTGATCCACGAATTAATTTAATAATCGCATCAATATTATCAAGCGCAATTCGTAAACCCTCTAAAATATGAGCACGCGCTTCTGCTTTACGAAGCTCAAATTCCGTACGGCGACGAATAACTACTTTTTGATGTTCTAAATAGTGATAAAGGATTTCTTTTAAATTAAGTACTTTTGGATGATTGTCGACAAGTGCCAGCATATTAATACCAAAAGTGGTTTGAAGTGCTGTCATTTTGAATAAGTTATTCACGATAACACTTGCGCTAATATCACGACGAACTTCAATAACAATGCGCATTCCGGAACGGTCAGATTCATCGTTTAGAGAAGTAATTCCATCAATTTTTTTCTCACGAGCTAGTTCGGCAATACGCTCAACTAGGCGCGCTTTATTTACTTGGTAAGGAATTTCAGTGATAACGATTGTTTCTTTACCATTTTTCTTTTCTTCAATATCGACACGACCACGAACGGTAATAGAACCACGACCGCTTTCATAAGCACGGCGAATTCCGCTACGACCCATAATCATCCCAGCAGTAGGGAAGTCGGGTCCTGGAATATGTTCCATTAGATCACGAATACTAATTTCTGGATCATGACTAAGGGCTAAAACGCCGTCAATTACTTCACCCAGATGATGGGTAGGAATATTCGTAGCCATACCAACCGCAATACCTGACGAACCATTGACAAGTAAGTTAGGGAAACGTGCTGGCAAAATAACTGGCTCACGTTCTGAACCATCATAGTTATCAGCATAATCAATTGTGTCTTTGTTAATATCGCGCAGTAGTTCCATCGAAATTTTTGACATACGTGCTTCTGTATAACGCATCGCTGCCGCCATATCACCATCGACAGAACCAAAGTTACCATGTCCATCAACTAGCATATTACGATAACTAAAATCTTGCGCCATCCGAACCATTGTAAAATAAACCGCTGTATCGCCGTGGGGGTGATACTTACCAATAACTTCCCCAACAATACGTGCTGATTTCTTATACGCTTTATCAGAAGTCATACCGAGGTCATTCATCGCATATAGAATACGACGGTGAACTGGTTTTAATCCGTCACGAACATCTGGTAGGGCGCGGGCAACAATTACACTCATCGCATAGTCTAAGAATGATGTCCGCATTTCTTTATTCAAGTTTATCTCTGTTATTCGTTGATTTGGTGTTTCTGCCATTGTTAGAGAAACCTCCCTTTCAAAAGTAAGGCTGAATCTAGTTCATACCTTTTAAAAACAATTAATAACCCAATTATTACCCGGGAAATATTTATTAAACATCCAAGTTTTTAACGTATTGCGCGTTGTCTTCAATGAATTTACGACGAGGTTCCACGCGGTCACCCATCAACATTTCAAAAGTTTCATCGGCATCAATAGCGTCTTTGATATTCACTTGAAGTAGTGTACGGTGTTCTGGATTCATGGTTGTATCCCAAAGTTGCTCTGGGTTCATTTCTCCAAGACCTTTATATCGTTGAATGCTGTATTTAGTGTCTCCATCAAGGCTTGCTAGATAATCTTCTAATTGTCCGTCACTATATACGTACTCGATTTGTTTACCATGCTTAATTTGATAAAGCGGTGGTTGTGCAATATAAATATAACCTGCATCAAGCAGAGGACGCATATAACGATAAAATAGCGTAAGAAGTAGTGTACGAATATGTGCACCATCAACGTCGGCATCAGTCATAATAATTAATTTGTGGTAACGAGATTTAGAAACATCAAAATCTCCACCAAAACCAGTACCCATCGCTGTAAAAATAGTTCGAATTTCTTCGTTAGCTAAAATACGGTCTAAACGAGCTTTTTCCACGTTCAAAATTTTACCACGAATCGGCAAAATCGCTTGGAATAAACGGTCACGACCTTGTTTAGCTGAACCACCAGCTGAGTCACCCTCAACGATGTAAAGTTCGCTAATTTCAGGGTTACGGGAAGAACAGTCAGCTAATTTACCAGGTAAACTAGAAATTTCTAGACCACTGCTTTTACGAGCAACTTCACGGGCGCGCTTAGCAGCCAGACGTGCACGAGAAGCCACAACGCCCTTCTCAACGATTTTTTTAGCTACATCTGGGTTTTCCATCATAAATTTATTTAAAGCCTCAGAAAACAGCTTATCCGTGATAGAACGAGCTTCTGAATTTCCAAGTTTTGTTTTTGTTTGTCCTTCAAACTGTGGATCTGGGTGTTTGATAGAAATAATAGCAGTTAAACCTTCACGAACATCTTCACCGGAAAGATTATCATCACTGTCTTTAAATAATTTATTTCGGCGCGCATAGTCGTTAATAACCCGCGTTAAAGCCGTTTTAAATCCAGATTCGTGAGTTCCGCCTTCATACGTATGAATATTATTCGCAAATGAAATGATATTACTTGAGAATCCAGTATTATATTGCATGGAAATCTCAACCATAATGTCATCGCGTTCGCCTTCCAAATAAATTGGTGGCTCATGGATAACGTCTTTTGCTTTATTTAAATGCTCCACGTAAGAACGAATTCCGCCTTCATAGTGGAAATCTTTACGAACTTTGTGCTCTTCACGTTTGTCTTCAATCGAAATAGTTAAGCCACGATTCAAGAAAGCAAGTTCGCGCGTACGAGTACGAAGCGTATCAAAATCAAATTCTGTTGTTTCAGTGAAAATTTGTGGATCTGGCGTAAAGTGAACAATAGTTCCACGATAATCTGTTTCACCTTGTACTTCCATATCCATGACTACATCACCGCGTTCAAAACGTTGGTAATATTTTTGTCCTTCACGGTGAACATATACTTCAAGGGATGTGGAAAGGGCATTAACTACCGATGCACCAACTCCGTGAAGTCCGCCTGATACTTTATAGCCGCCGCCGCCGAATTTACCACCGGCATGAAGAACTGTAAAGATTACTTCTACTGTTGGGCGACCGATTTTTTCGTTAATCCCAGTTGGAATTCCACGTCCGTTATCGCGAACAGTAATGCTGTTATCAGCTTCAATTGTAATTTCAATTTCAGTACAGAAACCAGCAAGGGCCTCATCGATTGCATTATCAACAATTTCCCATACAAGGTGATGGAGTCCACGTTGGCTAGTTGAACCAATGTACATACCAGGTCTTTTTCTTACTGCTTCTAGGCCTTCTAGTACTTGTATTTGATCTTCGTTATAATCTGAAGCACTTTCATGTACATTTGTAATATTTTCTTCTGACATTAATTATTCCACCGCACTTTCTTTTTCATCAAATTATATTAACCTAAATTAGGATTTTTTTACTGTACCTTTTTCTACATAAAATGTTGTTGCTTGTTTAAGCGTATTATGGTCGATCCCGCTCGTACTTGTGGTTGTTACAAAGGTTTGTACTTTTCCTTCAATAGCTCCGAGCAAATGCGATTGACGATAATCATCTAGTTCACTGAGCACATCATCGAGTAAGAGAACCGGATATTCACCAGTTTCTTCATGGATAAGGTCGATTTCCGCTAATTTCACAGAAAGTGCCGTTGTTCGCTGTTGGCCTTGTGAACCAAAATCTTGCACATTTTGCCCATTAATATAAAACAGAGAATCATCCCGATGTGGCCCAATAAGTGTGACACCACGGTCGATTTCTCTTTGTTTGATTGATTCCATTTTTTGAAGTAAATCAGCTTTCCACACTTCGGGATCGTCCCCATTAAGGGTGACAGAAGCTTTATACTCGATTTTAAGTGTCTCTAATCCTCGTGAAATTTGGTGATGAATTGGCGCTGCATATGCCTCTAGTTTTTGAATAAAATCAGCTCGTCTTTTCGTCAAATTAATGGCGACATCTGCAAATTGCTCTGTTAAAATATCAAGCAACATTGGATCAACTTTACGTTTCATTTGCAACATCTTCAAATATTGGTTTCGTTGCTGCAAAATCCGCTGATATTCACTTAAATTATGCAAATAAATCGGCTGCATCTGTCCGATTTCCATATTTAAAAATCGGCGCCTAACTCCTGGAGCACCTTTCACAAGTGATAAATCTTCTGGGGCAAAAATAACCACATTTAAATTACCAACATATTGACTCAATTTCTTTTGTTCCAAATGGTTGACCTTAGCTCGCTTGCCTTTTTGGGTGATAGCAAGCTCTAGAGGCACTGTTTGCCCGCGCTTCACTACTCGCCCTTCCATTTTGGCTTCTTCTTTTTCCCACATAATAAAATCTTTATCATTGGTTGTCCGATGTGATTTTGCAAGAGCAAGCATCAACACAGCTTCCAAAAGGTTGGTTTTACCTTGTGCATTCTCTCCAAGGAAAACATTCACAGACGGGGAAAATTCTAGTTCTAAGTTTTCATAATTACGGAAATTTCTTAAAACAATGC
This sequence comes from Listeria sp. Marseille-Q6474, assembly GCF_946902005.1. NCBI lineage: Bacteria > Bacillati > Bacillota > Bacilli > Caryophanales > Listeriaceae > Listeria > Listeria sp. Marseille-Q6474. Next base: position 1,686,162 of record NZ_CAMPPS010000001.1, read on the forward strand.
TTTCTAAATGCATCTGCTATTATCCTTGCTCAATTTTCACTTTTCCAACACCAGGAACTAAGATAACATCGCCATTACGAAGCTTTTTCCCCCGGCGATTATCTTGCTCTCCGTTGATGTAAATCGTATTTTCACTAAGGTACGCTTTTGCCATTCCTCCAGTTGAAACTACATCAATCATTTGTAAAAGTTGACCAAGCGTTACGAACTCACTATTTATCTTTACTGTTTCAGCCAAAAATTTCACGCCCAATCTTTTTTTATCACTACCTTCTATTTTACTAAAGTTTTGCTAATAATACAAAGAATATTTTCATATATTCGTTTTTCAGCTTTTTTTAGCAAAACTAATGGGGGGATATTATTTATTAAAAAAAAGAAAATATGAGCTTCTGTGGCGTTTTTTTATTAAAATGGTTATTTTCGCCGAATAACTGCCTTTTTTTGCCAAGCACCTGATTTATATCGCCATACTCCGAGCATTGTCGCGGTGATCCAAGCAACTGGGGTCGCCCACCAAAGCCCAACATAACCAATATAAAGGGATAAAATAAATCCGATAGCAAGCCTTGAAACTAACTCGAAAATCCCCATTGCTAAAGGTACCATCGCATCTCCAGTACCACGTAGCGTTTCCCGCACAACAAATAAAATCCCTACAACGACGTAAAATAGCGACACTATAAGTAAGTAACTCACACCAATATTAATAACTTCTGTCTCGCTAGAATCTACAAATAGTAATAAAAATTGCCGAGCGAAAAGTTGAACTAAAATTGTAATTCCAATACTGATAGCTGTAACTACTTTAATTCCTGACCAAAAACCTTCGCGCACACGATCAATTTTTCCAGCACCGATATTTTGACCAGCAAACATCGAGGAGGCAGCTCCAAAGGCAATTCCTGGTTGATATGTAAGTGAATCAATTCGACTCGCTGCAGTATATGCCGCAACAACGGACGAACCAAAACCATTAATTAAACTTTGAAGTGCCATATTCCCGATAGAAATAAATGATCCTTGTAAACCAGAAGGAAGCCCAATTCGCACCATTTCTTTAAGTAGTGGGGTAGAAAGCTTGAATTTGGCACGCTCTATTCGCATAAAAGGCACGTGGCGATAAGCATAGTAAATAACGGCAATTGCTGCAGCTGTTTGGGATAAAACCGTTGCAATCGCAGCACCGCGAACGCCCATACCCATGTAAACAACAAATAAAAAATCTAATGCAATATTCATTAAAGACGATAAAATCAAAAAAATCAGCGGTGTAATCGAATTTCCAAGAGCTCGAAGTATCGCGGCCATCCCGTTATACAGACTCATCGGTAAAATCCCAATAAAAAGAGTGGTTAAAAAGATAGTAGAATCATCCAAAATATTAGCAGGTGTTCTAAGTAAAATAAGAAGTGGCTTCGCAAGTAAAACGCCAGCAATAGTTAAAATAATCGCCGAAAAAACCACCGCATACGTTGCAGTAGCAATTACATCTTTTAAACGATCATAATCTTTAAAACCAAAATACTGCGCCACCACGACAGAAATACCGCTCATAAGTCCAATAATCAAAGAAATCATAAAAAAATTGACTGAGTTTGTCGCCCCAACAGCAGCAAGGGCATCTACACTTACAAATTTCCCGACAATAACGGCATCAATCATCGTATAAAATTGCTGAAATAAGTTTCCAATCAACATCGGCATCGCGAATAAAAAGATTAATTTTGTCGGGTTACCTGTTGTCATGTCTTTCATCATGCTAAGAATTACCTCCATTTGCATAAATATACATTTTTATTCAAAATCTGTACTATAACAAAAAAAGAATCCGCCTTGAAACCAAGACGGATGTGCTTTTTTGCGAGATTAGTAAGTTCTAACCGGCGTGATTAATTGTAAAATTTCATTTGGATTAGTAGCATCTTTTGGTCGAAGTACGAAAGGTCTCATTGTGCCAGAGAAGGAGATTTGAATATCATCGCCTTCAAATGCGCGCAATGCATCCATCATGTATTTACCGTTAAAGGATATTTTAATTTCTTCACCAGTAAAGCTTTGACTAAAGACATTTTCCGAAACATTCCCAACTTCAGGAGAGTTAGAGGATACTTCAACTTGTCCATTTTCAAGGGTCATTAATTTAATAACGTTATTACGGTTTTCGCGAGCAAGTAGGGAAGCACGGTCGATCGCTTGTAAAAATGCTCTGGAATTAATGACAAGTTCTGATTTAGTATCAGTTGGAATTAAGCGTGATGTATCTGGGTAACTACCTTCCAGTAAACGAGAATAAAATAATAAATCTTTTAATTTAAATAGGATTTGATTGTTTGCGAGTGTCATTTCAATGGATTCACTTGCATCGTCTAAAATTTTATTTAGTTCAGCTAAGCTTTTTCCTGGAATAACAATGTTGTATTCTTCATCAATGTTTGTTTCAAGTGGAATTTCACGTAATGCTAAACGATGGCTATCAGTTGCAACTGCGCTAAGTTTGTTATCTTTAATAATCCAGTTAACACCTGTAAGCACTGGGCGAACTTCGATAGCAGAAACAGCAAAAACAGTTTGTCTAATAATGTTTTTAAGGACATTAATAGGAATTTTAATATTTTTACCATCTGTAACTTCTGGTAATTTAGGGTATTCCATTGGATCTAAGCCGTTTAGTGTAAAGGAAGCTTGGCCAGAACTAATGTTAGTTTGATAATTTGTAGTAACTTCAATTTCGACATTTTCTTCAGGTAAACGACGAACAATATCACCGAAGTACTTGGATTGAAGGACGATACCACCAAAACTTTCTACTTCTACAATTACTTCATCATTTTCGATTAATGGAATAAATGCTTCAATGGAAATATCAGAATCGCTACCAGTTAAAGTAACACCTTCATCATTTACGACTATTTTTATCCCCGTTAAAATTGGAATCGTTGTTCTTGCAGAGATGGCACGAGTAACTTCATTGACTGCTTGGACAAGACGATCACGCTCAATAACAAATTTCATGAGTATCCCCCATTTTTTTATATTTTGTAAAACCTCAAAAACCTTTAATTAATTAATAAAAAATCGTAGTAATAGTAATAGGCACTGTGGATTTGTGGATAAGTATGTTTTAAGCCATGCGACATAAAGTTTTCCACATGTTGATAACTTGTGGGTAAGTATGTTCCAGTTATCCACATTGTACACAGGTCTATTAAAACATATTTTGTGACTTTCTTAAATTTTTTTCAATTTCAGCAAGGTCATTTTTCAACACTTGATCGGTTTTTAGTAGTTGCGATATTTTTTCATGTGCATGGATGACGGTTGTATGATCTCGTCCACCAAATTCATCACCGATTTTTGGTAATGAGGCATCTGTAAGTTCTCTTGAAAGATACATTGCGATTTGGCGCGGGAATGCAATACTTTTCGTCCGTTTTTTTGCTTTAAAATCTTCCAAACGAACGTGGAAATATTCGCCCACTGTTTCTTGAATCCCACTAATCGTAATAACTTGTGATTTAGAAGAGGGGATAATATCTTTTAAAGCCTCAGCCGCAAGACCAGCTGTTATATCTTTATTAACGAGGGAAGAATAAGCAACTACTCGAATGAGTGCACCTTCTAGCTCGCGAATATTCGAATCAATTTGGTTTGCAATATATAGCATGACTTCATTTGGAATATCAAGTCCGTCTGCTTTTGCTTTTTTACGTAAAATGGCGATCCGTGTTTCTAAGTCTGGTGGCGTAATATCAGTAATTAAGCCCCATTCAAAGCGGGATCTAAGCCGATCTTCCAGTGTAGGAATTTCTTTTGGTGGTCGGTCACTGGAAATAATAATTTGTTTTTGTTCATCATAAAGCGTATTAAATGTATGGAAAAATTCCTCTTGCGTTCCTTCTTTACCGGCTAAAAATTGAATATCATCAATAAGTAAGACGTCAACATTCCGGTATTTTGTACGGAATTCTTCGGTTTTATTATCTCGGATGGAGCTAATAAACTCATTAGTGAATTTTTCGCTGGAAAGGTACATTACTTTGGCATTATCTTTATGTTGTTGAACGTAATGGCCAACTGCGTGCATTAAATGTGTTTTACCAAGGCCAACTCCGCCATAAATGAAAAGCGGATTATACGCTTTTGCTGGTGCTTCGGCTACTGCAAGTGATGCTGCGTGGGCAAATCTGTTCCCTGAACCAATGACAAATGTATCAAAAACATAACGCGGATTAAGCATATGTTTTCCAATTTCAATACCATCTTCATCTAACGCTGGATTTGGTTTAATCACAGTGTATTCAAAGTTTTCTTCCTGCTCGCCATCAATAAAGCGGACATCAAATAAGCGACCAGTTATTTCTTGCAAAATGTTAGCGATAAATTGTGTGTAGCTCTTCTCTAACCAATCGCGTACAAAATTATTGGGCGCTGAAATAATAAACGTGTTACCTTCAAGTGAATGAGCGGTTGTTGATTTCATCCATGTATCGTAACTAGGTTTACTCATATTTTTTTTGACGATTTGCAGTGTTTCCTGCCAGATGTCTTCAATTGATTGCACTAGTAACCCCCCTTTTTTATGTAATGTAAATGGATGCTCTAAAGTTATCCACAGATAGAAAAAGCCATGGATAAGGTTATCCAAACACTGTTAAAAAATTATCCACAAAGTGAAAATGTATTGTGGATAACTTTATTTTTCCCCAGCTATATTTCTATTCGACAGGAATTATAATATCAGAAAATCACTCTGATAGCAAGGACTTACAAAATCTATCCACAAAACTGTCCAGATGTGAAAAACGGTTGTCCACAGCCAGTTAACTTGTGTATAACTTGTGTGTAAAGAAATCTGTAACGAAATTGTTAGAATTAATTATCCACAAGTCAATGTGTGTAAATAACCACTAATTGTGTATAAGTTTAAACTTAAATAAAAGGTTATCCACAATAAAAAGCCGTTATTAACTACTTATCCACACTTTCTGGGAAAGGATTTCATTGCGACAATGTGTTAAACTATTTAGCAGAATACGAAAAAAAAAGACAAAAGATGAGGTTGTGAAAAATGATATTTCAACGGCTTTTGAAAACAAGAGATACAGAGTTTTATCGAGTTATACAAAACGGGAACATTGATGACGTGTTTGGTTATTTACTTATTCACGACAAACGGGAACCAGCAGAAATTGATGATTTTAAAGTATTTGCGAAAAGTAATATAAATAAAGAAGCTTTTTCCGTAAATATAAAAAAAAATCATGTTTACACGATGTTTTTTCACTTTACCGATTTAGAAGAAGAACAGGAAATTCCGAAATTTACCAAAGTAATTCGTTTTATAGAAGGACTTCTATCTTTTCAGCCTGAAACGAGCCATTATGTCGATAATTATTTAATAGAGGAAAAACTAATTTTTGAATATCCTGCTGAATTTGAGAAAATTGGTGAGTTTGCGCGATATTTAGTAGAGGTTTCTGGACGTAAAATAGCTATTCCGGATACTACTAGAGAAAAATATATCTATTTGACACAATAAATTTAGAAAAATGGTTTTTCTCTCTATAAAAATATGATATGATAGTGAACGGAGTCTAAATAGAAATTCGTCTAAATAGTATTGACAAAAATGACCAGTTCACGTACAATATCTAAGACTGTCTAATAGATAAATTCGATTGGACCCTTTCATGGGAGGTGTAATTAATGAAAAGAACATATCAACCAAGTAAACGTAAAAGAAAAAAAGTGCATGGTTTCCGTACGCGTATGAGTACTAAAAACGGACGTAGAGTTTTAGCAAGTCGTCGTCGTAAAGGAAGAAAAGTTTTATCTGCGTAGACCACTGAAAACGACTCAGTGGTTTTTTTTTTGAAAAATCTCTGAGTCAAACGGCCTTATACTAAGATATGTAAGAAGATGGAGAATGTATGAAAAAAAAATATAGAATTAAAAAAAATGACGATTTCCAAAAAGTATTCCGAAGAGGAAAATCTTTTGCTAACCGTCAATTTGTTGTTTATACTTTAAAGCAAGAAGAAGCAAGTCATTTTCGAATTGGTTTATCCGTTAGTAAAAAAATTGGAAACGCTGTCTGCCGAAATAGAATCAAACGATACATAAGACAATCTTTCCATGAGCTAGAAAGCCAAATCAATCCTGAAAATGAATATATTATCATCGCCAGAAAACCGGCGGCCAATATGGATTTTCATGAAGTTAAGAAAAGTTTGATTCATGTTTTAAAAGTAGGGCGTGTTTTAAAACAAAAACCAAACAATTCAAAATGAGTGGAAATTTGAAAAAGGCGAAATTGGAGGTTACATCAATTTGAAGAAGAAAAAGCGATTCAAACAGAAGTTGCTCATCGCAAGTCTTGTAATCGGATTAGTAGCTGTACTTTCGGGTTGTGGCTATTCAACTGATCCAATTACAAAAGATTCAACTGGATTTTGGAGTCACTACATCGTGTTTCCGTTATCTTGGGTTATTACATGGTTTTCCGATTTATTCGGGGGAAATTATGCAGTCGGAATTATTGTCGTTACAATTTTAATTCGACTACTAATTATGCCTTTAATGATCAAACAACTGAAAAGCCAAAAAGCTATGACCAGCTTACAACCGAAAATCAAAGAACTACAAGAAAAATACTCGTCTAAAGATAATGAAACAAAACAAAAATTACAACAAGAAACAATGCGCCTATATCAAGAAAATAGTGTAAATCCAATGATGGGTTGTTTACCATTATTGATACAAATGCCTATTTTACTAGGATTTTACCAAGCGATTAGTAGAACTGCTGAAATTAAAACAGATACATTCTTATGGATGCAGCTGGGAAATCCAGATCCATATTATATCTTACCAATCGTAGCAGCACTAACAACATTCTTATCATCAAAAATTTCTATGATGGGGCAAACACAGCAAAATAAATCAATGGCGATGATTGTTTATATCATGCCAGTAATGATTCTATTTATGGGTATCACATTACCTTCTGCACTTGCTCTATACTGGATTATCGGTAACATTTTCACCGTATTCCAAACACTTTTAATAAATAATCCTTTTAAAAACAAACGTGAACAGGAGGCGCTGGCGGTTGCTCAACTTGAAGAAGAACGTTTGAAGAAAAAAGCAGCTAACATGAAAGCTTCCAAAAAAGGAGGTAAGAAAAGAAAGTGAGAGATATAACTGCGCAAGGCTCAAATGTTGAAGAAGCAATCCAAAATGCATTAGCGACTTTAGAAACAACACGCGACAAGGTCGAAGTAGAAGTTCTAGACGAAGGTAAAAAAGGTATTTTCGGAATTGGTTCAAGACTAGCTATGGTAAAAGTAATTGAAAAAGAAGATGGTATCCAAGTAGCGATTGATTATCTTTTAGATGTTGCTACCAAGATGGGTGCAGTAATCACGATTGATGTAGAAGAAGTTGGTAAAGACGTGAAGTTGCAAATTAAAGGTGAAAGTCTAGGAATGCTAATTGGCAAACATGGACAAACTCTTAATGCACTTCAATACTTAACACAATTAATTGCTAATAAAACAACGAGCCAATACAAAAACATTATTGTTAATGTAGGGGACTATCGTGAAAGACGTCATGAAACGTTAGTACTTTTAGCAAATAAAATGGCGGATAAAGCTCTTAAAACGAAGCGCGCTGTTCATTTAGAACCAATGCCTTCTTTTGAAAGAAAAATTATTCATGCTATTTTAAGCGAGAATGAACAAATTGAAACACATTCTGAAGGACGCGATCCTTACCGTTATATTGTGATTAAGCCAGTTCGAAAATAAATTCTTAGACTGAGGTTTTAACGAACCTCAGTCTTTTTTTAGGAGGAGACTTAAATGGCGATTTATAAGGATTCAGTTAATGAAATGTGGCAGAAATACCGGACAGAACACCCGATGATTTCCAATAAATTTGAGGCATGGGCATTTGGTAACTCTGCTCAGATGGCAAATGAACTTGGTGGGCTTGTTATGGATGGGATAAAAACCGGTACGAGCAGCTTGTTCTATTGGTATGATCAAGGCGGAGAAACGATGCCGTCTGTTGGCTCCCATGTTGTACTTTTAGATGGAGAAGAAGAAGCTATAGGAATTATCAAATTAATAAACGTAACAATTATGCCTTTTAATGAAGTACCTGAAACGTTTGCTTATTTGGAAGGAGAAGGTGACAGAACTCTAGAATATTGGCGAGAAGTACATACATCCTTTTTCACTAATGAATGCGACGAGCTTGGAATTCCATTTGAAGAAGATGCTCTAGTGGTTTGTGAAGAATTTGAGGTTGTTTATAAATAGAATGTTTCACGTGAAACATTAAAAGAGACATGACTTTAACGCAAAGTCATGTCTCTTTTTCTAAATATTTTTTGGTAAACGGAATATAAGTAGGAAACAAACTACGAGTAGAAAAATATTAACGTACATACTCATTTGCAAACTATCGGAAAAGGCACTTGCTTTTGAGGTGGCTGTAGTATTACCGAGAGTGCGGAAAAATACTGATCCAACAACTGCAATCCCAAAGGACGAACCAATTCGTTGCGCTGTATTAAACATACCACTAGCTCCGCCACGATCTAGCCCAGTCACGGTGGAAAGGGTAAAACTATTCAATGGTGCAATAGTTAAACCACTGCCAAGCCCTGCAATGAAAAGTGGTAGGAATAAGAGCCAAGCAGAAAAAGCGCCGTCATTGAGATGGAAAACTATAGAAACGGTGCCAAGACCGACAATAACGAGCGAGACCCCAAGCATTAACAGTTTTCTTCCTAGTAACGGTATAAATCGATAGCTATTAGACGCTGCCAGTACGCTACCTAATGCAAAGGGGCTAATTGCAAGCCCAGATAAAATAGCTGAACGATTGAAACCAGTTTGCCAAGTTAGCGATAGAACGAAGAAAATACTAGTAAATGCAGCAAAATATACGAGTGATAAGAGCATTCCTGAGACAAATTGATTGTTTTTAAGTAAGTTTGGCGCAATTAATGGTTGATTGCCTTTCATTTCTTGGTAAACACTCCATTTATAAAGGATGATGAAGAGTGGAATAGAAAGCGCCATTAAAAGGTAATCTATTGGTTTGAAATCATTTGCACCATTTGAAATAAGTGGGAAAAGTAATAGTAAAAGTGCGATTGTCAGTAGGCCAACTCCAGGCAAATCAAAGCTGATTTTTTTCGTGGAGACGGTTCTTTTAGGAAGATAAAGCATTGCTAGGACGAGTGTTACTAACACAAAAGGTACGTTAACGAAGAAAACTGCGCGCCAACCGTTTGTAGTGCCGAACAGTTCAATTAAAAGTCCTCCTGTAAGAGGTCCGATGGCAGTACCAACACCAATAACTGAGCCAAGAATCCCGAAAATTTTCCCAAGGCTTTTTCCGGAATACATATCCATAATCGTCGCATTGATTTGCGGGAAAAATAACCCGGCAGCAAGACCTTGTATTACCCGGGAAATAATTAGGCTATTTTCCGAAGCCGCAAAACCGGCAGTAACACTCATAATTAGAAATAGGGTAATCCCGATAATGTATATGTTTTTCCGACCAAATTTATCCCCAAGTCGTCCCGCTAAAATAAGTACAAGTCCAAATGCAAGAGCATAACCTGAAATAACCCACTCAATTGTTTCGCTTGTAGCATGTAGGGCTGTCGTAATATCAGGCAAAGCCACATTAACGATGGTTGTATCTAATAATGAAATAAAAGCTCCAAGCATTATTGAAATAAGTGCTAAAGTTTTACGTTTATCCGTCTGTTCCATGAATCATTCTCCTTTTTGAAGCTTTTTGAGATATTTTTCATTATAAACCTAAACGTTACTATATTAAAGAAAGAGCCAATGTTTCACGTGAAACATTTTACTTTGAGGGCAAGATTTGATAAGCTTTTTTTATTAACAATACGGGGGTAAACGTATGGAAAATCGTAAACAAATGATAAAAACCGAACGACTTTTTTTAAGTGAAATGACGTTGGCTGATACGGAAATTTTATTTGGATACTGGTCAGATGATTCAGTTACTAGATATATGAACATTGAGCCTTTCCAAAGTTTACAGCCTGTAGAAGAAATGATTCGGATGCTAAGGCAACTAGAGATAGAAGGAAAAGCACTTAGATGTGTAATTATTTTGCAAGCAACAGGAGAAATTATTGGTACATGTGGCTTTAACTATATTGATCATGAAAATCACCGAGCAGAAATCGCTTATGATTTAGGGACACGATTCTGGAAACGAGGATATGCTACAGAAGCTGTAAAAGCCTTGATGGAATGGGGAAGAGAATCCTTTAAATTACACAGGATTGAAGCAAAAGTAGACCCGAGAAATGAGGCGTCAATTACTTTGCTAGAGAAGCTTGGTTTTTTAGAAGAAGGATTACTTAGAGATTATGAAAAAATTGGCACGGAATATCAAAGTTTGAAGTTATTTTCTTGGTTAGATACAGGTAAATAGCTACATTTAAAGAGCGCTGTATAGAGCTCTTTTTTTGTACATAAGAATGATAAATGTGTCGAATTTTTTACTAAAAAATGGAAAGATAGTAATCATATAAGATTATTTCTTGTTTATTATATTTAGTTATTGCTAAAATAAAAGGAGCTATAAAAAATACAAACTCAAGGAGATTATCCAATGACAAAAGAATATTATTTTATAAAACCTGAATTAAGCTCTCCTGAAACAAAGCAAGAAAACATTTCTTCTTGGTTAGATACCCAAGATACAGATTTTTATAATGCTCAAATTGCCCAAGAACGGGATTATTGTTTTTGGTGCGATATTGTAGAAACGGCTAAAACGAATTCACGGGAAAGTTATACTTCTATGGCTTATACTTTGAATGATCCTAATATGCTCAACTCCGCTGCAAAAACCAATTTTATTTTGGCAGAAGATGAAGTGTTATATATACACACTCTGTCCGTCATTCGCGACGGTAAAGTTATTGATAAAATAAATGATATTAATGTGAAAGTCTTGGATTATGTTCGTGATGAAAATCAAGCTAGTTTTAATGATGAGAAAAAAGTAACGGTTCTAATTCGTGATTTACATTTAAATGATATTTTCTTAATTGAAACAACTATTGAACGTAAATATGAAGAAAGCAGCATTCGTAACCAATTTTTCCGCTGGATTTATTCGGCTCCAAATTCATACTGGGCTTACGGAAAGTATCGTTTTGAATTGAAGAACGAGACAGGACAGAATTTAGAAACGAATTTCCATTATTTCCGCGATGAAGCAGGGGCAATTTTAGATAAAGAAAAAGTTATTATTGAAAATAGCCAATCTTATACAATCGAAAAAGAAGACTATATTGGAAATGATCCAAAAGAGTTTGAACTTACGCCATTTATTGATTTTGTTACTGAAAAGACTTATCCAGAAATTACCAAAGCAATCAGTGACGTTTATCAGAAATTCTATCAAGTGGATTTAGCCAGTTTTGCTGGTGATTTGGTTTCCGAATTAGATGCATTACCTTCTTTAAAACATAAAATTAGGCATGCGATTGATTTTGTTCAAAAAGAAATATACTATTTGTATAATGAAACGGAAATGGATGGACATGAGCCTCAAGCGGCAGAAGTAACTTATCAGACGAAACAAGGTGATTGCAAGGCGAAAACGGTTCTTTTAAAAGTTATTTTAGATTATTTAGAAGTCGATTCAGAGCTGATTTTGGTTAATTATGGCAGTGATGTCTTTTTACCGGTTTATACGCCGTCACCATTTAATTTTAACCATGCGATTTTAAAAGTAACAGATGATAATCAAGTTTATTTTATTGATGCCACAATGAGTAGTGACCAAGGCTTTTTAGCTAACCGCCAAAGAAATAGTTTCATGTATTATTTGGAAATTAAACCAGGAACCGAATTACAAAAACAAGAGCCTTTTCAAGATAGAACGCCTTCTGTTGAAGAAATTTTCCGATGTGATGTTAAAGGAAATGAAGCCGAGGTTGTTTTTGAAAGAAAATTACGCGGTGGAATGGCAAACGGATCACGTGAAATGTTTAAAAATGAATCAAATAAAGATATTGTTAATCGCTATAACTTCGCGATTTATAGCAATATGACTTTATATAAAAAATATGAAGAAAATGAGATTGATAAGCACTTTAATAACACGTCCATTCAAATTGTGGAAGATAATAAGGAAATGAATGAGATTTCGCTAGTTTATAAAGCAACAATAACTGACCCATATATTGTAGAAAACAAAAAACGCTTTTTACATTTTTGGAGTTGGGGTAATTTTATTGATGATGGCGCGGAAAAACATTTCCATAAAGATTTCCCGTATTGGGTTGATCGAAATATCATCAAAATGGAGATTCATTTAACGACTGACCACTCGATAGATCAGACGGATTCCTATACACGTCAAGAATGTGACATCAAGTCTAAGTATTTAAATCATCGTGTGACGAAGAAAATTCACAAAAACGGTGCTTCGTGTTATTTAGAGTATCGTCCATATCACAACCTTACTATTTCTGGGAAAGATTTAGAAGAATATATTAAAGCTAATAAAAAAGTTCTAGATAGTAACTGGGGAATTGGTATTGATATCATTGAAGATGGTCTGTTTAAGAAATTAGGTAAGCTATTTAAATAAACGTAAAAAAAGCATCCCTTTCTATAAGGGGTGCTTTTTTATAAATGGTCCCGACTGGTCTCGAACCAGCGACCCCCACCATGTCAAGGTGATACTCTCCCAACTGAGCTACAGGACCAAGTAAACTCAGAAAATAAGCTTAATCGTTTATTTTCTGAATGGATTCACGTTCAATCATTTCGGTTTTAATGATGGTTGTTTTTGGTACGTTTTTATCTTGGTGGATTAAGCGAAATAATAAGTTAGTCGCTTTTTTTCCTAGTTTATTAATTGGTATATCAATAGAAGTAAGTGGCGGTGACAAGAAAGATGATGCTACTTTATCATTATAGCCGATGACAGAAAAATCTGCAGGTATTTGTAAATTTTTATCGGCTGCCATTTTATAAATACTAAGTACTTTTAAATCGTCGGTTGCGAAAACTGCGGTTGGTTTATCGGTGCTTTCCATTAGGCGTAATGCGGCTTTGTAACTGTCTTCAATGCTATAACCGCTATCAATAATCCAGTCATTGCGAAGGTCTAATTGGTGGTCAAATAGGCAGCTTCGAAAACCAGCAAGGCGATCAATCGAAACATGATAATCAAGTGGCGCGTGGATACAAGCAATTTTCTTATGACCTTGCTTGATTAAATGTTTAGTTAGAGCATAACTATCACCAAAATTGTCTGTGTCAACGGAATAAATATTTTTGTAATGTCCTTCTACTTTTCCGGTAACGACAATGGGGATATTATACGGGTCTAATTGATGGAAAAAATCTTCATCAGCCGGGGAACTTAGCATAATTATACCTTTAATCATTTTTTCTTGGATTTTTGAGAGGCATTTTTTGAGTTCGTCTTCGCTGTTTTTGGCGGTCTGAAGAATAAGGTCGAAATTTTCCAACTCAGCTTGAGTGGAAATGGATTGAATTATTTCGGAAAAAAATGGATTTCCTGTTGTTGTGGTTGTGGAGCGATTTGAGATAACCATGATAGCATCAAAGCCTGAAGAAGTAAGTGCGCGAGCTAGTTTGCTGGGCTGGTAGTTGAGTTCATCAATCGCTTCTAATACTTTTTGTCTTGATTCTTTGGAAATATTAGCTTGATTGTTTAGTACTCTGGATACCGTTGATTTTGAAACTCCCGCGTGTTTTGCTATGTCATAAATGGTAGCTGCCAAGGTAATCTTCCTTTCTCTATTGTTTCCGGTATCGGTTCCGGTCATTATCATCCATGTTTATATTACTCAATTTTACCCTAAATGTCCAACTAGATGTTATATAGGGATAAAAACTCAATACTGTCAACATGTTAGGAAATTCCTTTTAAAATGTGTTTGACAGAAAGCGCTTTCCATACTATAATTCTTTTTGTGGGAGCGCTCCCGGTTAGGAGGTAAATGATGACGAATTTAAGAAAACGACTTTCGCGGTTATATTCTGAAGATGTAGTTGAGAGTTTAGCAACGAGAATTGAAGCCCGGGTAAACCAAACGAAACAAAGAAAGTTAGTACGAAAAGACAAATGGGACGAGAAAGATATTGTTTTAATTACATATGGAGACCAATTTAAAGAGGAATCCAAAAAAACTTTACCAACCTTTAAGAAAATGTATGATCGTTATTTAAAATCGACTTTTGAGGTAGTACATTTCCTACCTTTCTATCCTTATTCCTCGGATGATGGGTTTTCGGTTATTGATTACAAAGCGGTTAATCCGGAGCTTGGTGATTGGGAAGATATTAAGGAAATGGAAAAGTCGGCGCGATTGATGTTTGATTTTGTTTGTAATCATATGTCGGCGAAAAGTGAGTGGTTTAAGCGATATTTAGCGGGTGATAAGGAATTTCAAAACTTTTTTGTGGAAATGGATCCTGATACTGACCTTAGTTCGGTTACAAGACCACGTGCAACACCAGTGCTCACGCCGTTTCAATTTGCTTCTGGTAAAGAGGGTTATATTTGGACGACGTTTAGTGAGGATCAGATTGATTTAAACTTTGCTTGTCCGGAAGTGCTTTACAAGATGATTGATGTTTTGATGTTCTATTTAGAAGAAGGTGCGGAATATGTGCGACTTGATGCGGTTGGCTTTATGTGGAAAGTGCCGGGAACGAGCTCGATTCACTTAGATGAAACGCATGAAATCGTGAAATTATTTAGAGATTTAGTAGACATGGCAGCACCAGGGACGATTATTATAACCGAAACCAACGTGCCGCATGTTGATAATATTAGTTATTTTGGAAATGGTGAAAAGGAAGCGCATATGGTTTATCAATTCCCGCTTCCACCACTTGTGCTCCATGCGATACATCATGGCAATGCGGAGTTTTTAAGCAATTGGGCGAAAGGTTTAGAGCTCCCAGAAGGCAAGCGCACATTCTTTAATTTCCTCGCTTCACATGATGGAATTGGCTTAAATCCAGTGCGCGGAATTATTCCAGAAGCAGACATTTTAGCATTGGTAGATGATTTGGAAAAAGAAGGAGCACTCGTTTCTTATAAACAAAATCCAGATGGTACGAAAAGTCCGTATGAAATTAATGTGACTTACATGGATGCGTTAAGTAAACAAGCGGATACTGATGACTTGAGGCTGGCGAGATTTCTCGTCGCTCATGCAGTACTAATGTCTATCCCAGGCGTTCCGGCTGTTTATGTTCAAAGTATTTTAGGAAGTCGCAATGATTATTCAGGCGTAGAAACAACGGGGCATAATCGCTCTATTAATCGAAAAAAATACGACTTGGCGGAAATTACAGCAGAGTTGAATCAGGCTGACTCCTTACGAAAAGAAACCTATGATGCGCTAACGAAATTAATTAGCACACGAAAAGCGGAATCACTTTTCCATCCAGAAATCGCGATGGAAGTTTTAGAATCTACGGCGGAATTGTTTGTTGTCAAACGTTCATCCGGCGCGGAATCGATTATATTGATTCATAATTTATCAGAAAAAGAAGTGCATTATTCACTAGACAGCGGTGTTTATACAAATCTTTATACGGGCTCTGCAGTAACTGGGAGCGATTCCATAAAGCTTAGAGGCTATGAATTCTGCTGGCTAAAAACCAAAAATTACAGGGAGGAACAAAAATGAAGAAAAAAAGTCTTGTATTACTTGTTGTTGTGTTGGTTCTAAGTGCGGTATTAGCTGCATGTGGAGGAAAAGAGTCTGGTAGTAAGGAAGTAACAATTGAATTTATGCATTCATCTGTTGAAAAAGAGCGTTTAGATGTTATTAATAAATTAATTGCTGATTTTGAAAAAGAAAATCCAACTATTAAAATCAAACAAATTCCAGTTGAAGAAGATGCTTTTAATACAAAAGTTGTCACACTTGCTCGTTCTGGTAAACTTCCAGCAGTTATGGAAGTAAGCCAAGATTTTGCCAAAGTAATGGATAAAGATGAGTTAATTGACCAAGATGCAGTGAAAGAAGTTATCGACTCGGTTGGAGAAGATAAATACTATGAAGGTGCAACAAACTTAGTGCGTTCTGAAGATGGTAAAAGCTATATCGCAGCACCATTAAGCGGTTGGGTTCAAGGTATTTGGTACAACAAAAAAGCTTTAGCCGATGCTGGTTTTGAAGAACCGAAAAACTGGGCGGATATTGAAAAAGTAGCGAAAAAATTCACGAATAAAGCTGATAAAAAATACGGTATTGCAATTCCAACAGCAGAAAGTACGATGAGTGAGCAAGCTTTCTCTCAATTCGCACTTTCTAACAAAGCCAATGTTTTAGATGCAAAAGGAAATGTAACGATTGATACACCAGAAATGAAAGAGGCTCTTCAGTATTACAAAGATCTTTCAGCGTACACAATGCCTGGTTCAAATGATGTAACTGAAATTAAAGATGCGTTTATGAATGGTACTGTTCCAATGGCAATGTACTCTACGTATATTCTTCCATCTGTATATGAAGAAGGCGACCCATCTAACATCGGATTCGCTATTCCAGAAGAAAAAGAAAAAGCAGTTTATGGAACAGTTTCCGGATTGACTATCTCTGCTGGTTTGGATGATGACCAAAAGAAAGCAACGAAGAAATTTGTTGAATACTTGTCTCAACCAGAAAATATGGCAACGTGGGTATTAATGTCTCCAGGTGGCGCACAACCAGTAAATAAAGAAGTAGTAGAACAAAAAGCATACAAAGAAAATGAAGTAATTAAATCATTTGGTGAACTTCCAAACGAAATCGCTGCATCTTTCAACGACATCCAAGTTTTCGGACTTGTTGATGGTAAAAACCTAACAAAAATGGGTGATATAACTAGTTCAGGTATTATCGCACAAATGGTTAACAACGTAACTGTTGGCGGTGGCGATGTTTCAGCGGACTTAAAAGCAGCACAGAAAAAGGCAGAAGAAGGTAAATAATCAAATAGCGGGGAGGTGAGTCTCCCCGTCTTTTTATACAGTTTAGCACGTCGCTTTTTGATTTAAGGAGGCATTATGAAAACAAAAGTATATAAAAGGTCCGACTTTAAGTTAGCAATGATTTTACTTGCGCCAAGTTTTGTTTTACTGGCAGCACTTGTGTTATATCCGATGATTTCAAATATCCAGATTAGTTTTTTAGATATGCCGCTAAATCCGAATATTAAATCGGTCTTTATCGGTTTACAAAACTATATAGATATTTTGAAGGATCCAGAGTTTTATAAATCACTAGGTCTTACCGTGGCTTATACAGCACTTGTAGTAATTGGGAGTACGGGGATGGGGCTACTTGTAGCGATTTTCTTTAATCGTGAATTTCGTTTTAGAAGAACGGCTCGGTCGCTTATTATTTTGTCGTATGTAACACCATCTATTTCTCTTATTTTTGCATGGAAGTATATGTTTAATAATGGTTATGGTGTGATTAATTTTATGACTGTAGATGTGCTTCATATGTTTAAAGAAGCACCACTCTGGTTTGATAATCCAGTTTCTAGTTTCTTTTTAGTAACCTTTTTTGCGATATGGCGTTATTTCCCGTATGCATTTATTTCGTTTTTGGCGATTTTGCAAACGGTCGATAAGTCGCTTTATGAGGCGGCTGATATGGACGGAGCGAACATTTGGGATAAATTCAAAATTGTTACTTTGCCAGCGATTATGCCGGTACTTGCTACAGTTATTACGCTTCGTGCGATTTGGATGTTCTATATGTTCACCGATGTATACTTACTCACGAATAAAGTAAATATCCTTGGAGTTTATTTATATAAAACAGCATTCGCATTCAATGATTTAGGAAAAGCAGCAGCGATTTCTGTCATATTATTTGTCATTATTTTTGTTGTGATTATTTTTGCAAGAAAGCGGGTGGATTTGAATGGCGGTAAGTAGTAAAAAGTCAAAAAGAACAAAGAAAATCGCGTTTTACGTGACGATGGTTGCATTTTTATGTATTACATTGTTCCCATTTGCGATTATGTTAATGACTTCATTTAAGAGCAGCAAAGAAGCCATTTCTACGCATCCAACATTTTTCCCGAAAGATTTCACTTTCCAGCATTATATCGATATTTTTAATCCAGATATTTTTCCGTTTTTAACGTATTTTAAAAATAGTTTGGTTGTTTCGGTTTTTGCGGCGGGAATTGCGGTCGTTTTGGGGATTTTAGGAGCTTATGCGTTGTCTAAATTACGCTTTAAAGGGCGAATGACGATTAACGCGAGTTTTTACACGGTTTATATGTTCTCCGGAATTTTGTTAATTGTTCCGTTGTTTAAAATAATTTCGAGTTTGGGGTTATATGATACAGAAACAGCTTTAATTATCACGATGGTTGTACAAACACTACCAACTGCGGTATTTATGCTGAAAAGTTATTTCGATACGATTCCAACTGATATTGAAGAAGCCGCAATGATGGATGGGCTAAATCGCTTCCAGATTATTTTACGAATTATTGTTCCGCTTGCGATTTCAGGTATTGTATCTGTGTTTGTATATTGCTTCATGGTGGCTTGGAATGATTATCTGTTTGCATCGATTTTCCTATCTAGCTCAGAGAAATTCACGTTACCAATCGGCTTAAATACACTATTTAGTACACCAGATTATATTTGGGGTAGAATGATGGCGGCCTCGCTAGTTACGGCGCTTCCGGTTGTTATTATGTACGCAATTTCAGAACGATTTATCAAAGGAAACTTAACAGACGGTGGAGTTAAAGGATAAGAAAGGAAGTTTTTTAAAATGAAAAAATTAGTTGCGACTGCCCCTCGTGTGGCGGAATTAGTAGAATATCATGATCGTGAAGTTGTAGAAGATGAAGTAAAAATTAAAGTACAGTTCGCTTCTCCAAAACATGGAACAGAAGTAGTTGATTTTAGAGGAATTAGTCCTTTTATTGATGAAGAATTTTCTCCTGAATGGAATCTATTTGTTTCACGTGAAACAAATAGTGCGCGAGGCATTGTATTTGGCGAGTTTCAGCTAGGCAATATGGTCGTTGGTGAAGTAGTTGAATGTGGGAGCAAAGTGACAGAATACGAGCTTGGAGATATCGTTTGTACTTACGGGCCGATTATGGAAACTGTTATTGTAAAAGCTGTCGATAATTATAAACTACGTAAATTGCCAAAAGGTGCTAATTGGAAAAATGCGGTGTGCTATGATCCGGCTCAATTTGCGATGAGTGGCGTGCGAGATGCACATGTTCGTGCGGGGGATTACGTTGTCGTTGTCGGACTTGGCGCGATTGGCCAAATTGCGATTCAACTGGCGAAAAAAGCTGGTGCTAGTGTTGTTATCGGGGTGGATCCTCTTAGTCACCGTCGTGAAATTGCTGAAAAACACGGAGCAGATGCTACTTTTGATCCGATTACGACAGATGTTGGTTTAGAAGTAAAACGTCTGACTGGTAAGCTGGGTGCGGATTCGATTATTGAAACAAGCGGGAACGCGGCAGCACTTCAAGCAGCACTACGCGGAATAGCTTACGGTGGAACAATTTCTTATGTAGCCTTCGCGAAACCTTTCCCAGAAGGATTTAACCTTGGTCGGGAAGCTCATTTCAACAATGCGAAAATCGTCTTTTCACGTGCGGCTAGTGAACCAAATCCGGATTATCCGCGCTGGGATCGTAAGCGTATCGAGGAAACGTGTTGGGAACTACTGATGAACGGTTACTTGGATTGTACGGACATCATTGATCCAGTTGTTCCATTCGCTGATTCTGCTGAAAGTTATATGAAATATGTCGACCAACAACCTGATTTAAGTATTAAAATGGGGATTACCCTTTAAGGAGCGATAATAATGAAATTAGGCACACAAAATCAAGCATTTTTCCCGGAAAATATAGAAGAAAAATTTGCTTATGTAAAAGAAATGGGCTTTGAAGGTTTTGAAATTGATGGTAAATTACTTGTTGAAAATTTGGACGAAGTGAAGAAAGCTATCGAAAAAACAGGGCTACCTGTTAGTACTGCATGTGGTGGCTATGACGGCTGGATTGGTGACTTCATTGAAGAGCGCAGACTGAACGGTTTAAAAGAAATTAAGGCGATTTTAGAAGCTTTAGCAGAAGTTGGTGGGCAAGGGATTGTTGTTCCAGCGGCGTGGGGAATGTTCACTTATCGTCTTCCACCAATGGTTTCGCCGCGTAGCCAAGCCGGAGATTTCAAAGCAGTGAGCGAGTCGTTAATTTATTTGGATAAAATTGCTGGTGAAACTGGGACGAAGGTTTATCTTGAGCCACTTAACAGATACCAAGATCACATGATTAATTTGCTAAGTGATGCGCAGAAATATATTGATGAAAATGAACTTAAAAATGTAGAAATTATCGCTGACTTCTATCATATGAATATTGAAGAAGATAGCATTCCAACTGCGCTTGAAGAGCATAAAGATTCCATCGGTCATATTCATGTTGCTGACAATCATCGCTATCAACCAGGAAGCGGCAGCCTTGATTTTAAAACAAGTTTTGATCAACTGAAAAAGAATGGTTACAGCGGATTTTTAACTTTTGAATGTCGTGTTCGTAGTGAGAATCCAGAACAAGCTTATAGAGATGCGTTGGCACATTTAAAAAGCTGTTTAATTTAAAATAGAAAATCCGTCCCAATCAAAGCGGACGGATTTTTCTAAAAGGAGTTTCGGATATGAAGAAAAGAGTTGCAATCATAGGAGCAGGACAAGTCGCTGAGAAGGTTCATGCTGCATATTATAAGACAAGAAATGAGTTAGAACTTGTGGCAGTTTGTGATCCTAGTATGGAACGAGGCGAAGAGTTTCGTTTGAACAATGGTTTTTTGAAGCATTATGCTACGGCGGAGGAAATGTTTGCTACAGAAAAAATTGATATAGTTAGTATTTGTACGCCTAATCGGTTTCATTTTGATAATGTGATGTTGTCTCTTAGGCACGGGGCTGCGGTTATGTGTGAAAAACCACCCGCAATGAGTGCAGCAGAAGCGAAGGCGATGTGGGATCTTGCTAAGGAAAAAGAAGCTATTTTAGCGTATGATTTTCATCATCGTTTTTCTAGTGAAGCACAGTTTTTAAAGAAAAATTCGGCGCTTTTAGGTGAAATTTATTGTGTGAAAGCAACCGCGCTTCGTCGTTCTGGTGTGCCAGGTTGGGGAACTTTTACGAATAAAGAAATGCAAGGCGGAGGTCCGCTGATTGATATGGGAATTCATATGCTCGACGCGGCGATGTTTGTCCTTGGCTTTCCAAAAGTGAAGAAAGTAACGGCAAAAAGTTTTCAAAAAATCGGAACAAAGAAAAGCGCGGGAACATTCGGGTCATGGGATCCAGAAAAATATACAGTCGAGGATGCTTTATTTGGTTTTATTGAACTGGAAAATGGCGGTTTAATTGAGCTGGATACTTCTTTTGCGTTACATATTAAACCAGAGAGCGCATTAAATGTCGACTTTTTTGGGGATTTGGCTGGTGGAAGTTTATATCCGGCTGAAATTTATACGGATAACGCAGGGGAATTTCAGTTGTTGGAAAGCTTAGGTCAACTGGAGGAAAATAAACACGATAACAGCATGAAAGCATTTGTTGATAGCGTTCTTGGCGAGGGGGATTTAGAACTTGCTGGCGCTGAACAAGGTTACAGAATACAAAAAATCGTTGAAAGTTTATACGAATCGGCAGAAAAAGGTGAGAGTGTTTTTTTATGAGGAAAATAATCGAGAAGGAATTTGCATTAAATTATCTAAATAAATATGGGAGCCAAATGACTGTCGGAAACGGCTATTTGGGTGTGCGCGGTGCTCTTGAAGAAGAATATCCGGAGCAAGTTCGTGGTATGTATGTGGCAGGAATTTACAATCGTCCGAGCGGTTCAGTGAGTTCGGAGCTAGTGAACTTGCCGGATGTGACACGGTTCCAAGTGACGCTTGACGGGGAAGTTTTTTCGATGCAAGCAGGGAAAGTCCATGGATATGAACGATTTTTAGATATAAATACAGGAGAATTAGTTAGGAAAATCATTTGGGAAAACAGCGCCGGCGACAAGTATCAACTAAATTTTTATCGATTTGCTTCAAAGGTTGTGAAACATGTTATCGCGGCAAGAGTGGAGATAACGCCTTTAAGTGGATGTGCGAAAGTGAAAATAAAAACGGGTATTGATGCACAACAAACCAATTTTGGAACGCAACAGTTGGCAGAATCTAGCTTACGGATTTTTGACGAAGAGCTGATGGTTGGTGAATATGAAACGATTGAAAGCAAACAGCGAATTACAGTGGCAACAAAAGTCAGTCAAAAAGGGGTTTTCACTGCTAAAAATCGCCAATTAATGACTGAAGTTGAGCAAGAAATCGCAGTTAATCAAACATTTGCTTTGGAGAAAATAAGCCTGGTTAAAACATCTCTTGATGAGGTGGACGTGGAGTTTCCAAATGCAACCTATGCTGAACTGAAAGCAAATTCAGAAAAAGCTTGGGCAGATTTTTGGGAGCATGCGGGCGTTCGCGTTGAGAGCACGAATGATTTTGACCAGTTTGCACTAGATTTTGCGTGCTATCATTTAGAAATTATGACGCCGAAAGATGATTTTCGTTGTAGTGTTGGTGCGAAAGGGCTGACCGGGGAAGGTTACAAAGGACACGTTTTTTGGGATACGGAAATTTTCATTATGCCATTTTTCCTTTATAATAAGCCGGAAATTGCCAAACAACTGCTAGAATATCGTTATCTTCATTTGAAAGAAGCGAAAGAAAAAGCGGTGAAAAATGGATATAACGGAGCGCTTTACCCGTGGGAAAGTGCCTTCTCTGGTGAGGAAGAAACGCCGGAATTTGCAGCGATTAACATTCGGACTGGAACGCGGCAAAAAGTAGCTTCTGCCATCTCAGAGCATCATTTAGTGGCGGATATTGCTTATGCCGTTTGTGAATATGAAGCTGCAACAGGGGATGCTCAGTTTATGAGTGACTGTGGTGCTGAACTGCTCCTCGAAACAGCAGAATTTTGGATAAGTCGAGCAACTAACCGCAACGGTCGACTGGAAATTCTCGATGTGATTGGGCCGGATGAATATACAGAGCACATCGATAATAATACTTACACCAACTACATGGCGCACTATAATGTGAAAATGGCGCTGGAATGGAATCGCGATAATGAAGCTTTTGAGTCACGTGCGAAAGCGTTTCTTAAAAACTTATATTTACCGGTCGCAAATGAAACAGGCTTAATTCCGCAAGATGATACTTTTTTACAAAAAGATTGGATAAATTTAGATAAATATAAGGCTGCGCAAGGAACACAAGGGATTTTACTAGATTACTCGCGGCAAGAAGTGAATGAATTACAGATTTTAAAGCAAGCTGATTTAGTGATGTTATTTTATTTGTTTCCTCAGATGTTTGCGCCAGAAACTGTGAAGAAAAACCTGAATTATTATGAAAAACGAACCATTCACGATTCATCTTTAAGTAAAGCGATTCATGCCATTGTGGAAAATCGTACGGGAAACCGCGAGCAAGCCTATCAATTTTTCCAAGAAGCGTGTTTAATTGATCTTGGGGACGAACCACATTCATCAGATGACGGGCTTCATGCGGCTTCACTGGGGGCAATTTGGCTGGCAGTGGTTTTTGGGTTTGCAGGCATTGATACTAGTGGAGAATTATTAGAAATAGCGCCAGATTTGCCAGATGCTTGGCGATTTGTGAAATTTGAATTCATGTGGAAAGGTGAAACAATTCTAGTGGAAATAGCGCCAAACACATTACAACTTTCAAAAAACACAAAAAGCATGCTAGAATTAGTTATCTACGGAGAAAAACAGCAATTAACGGATACATTAACGATTAAGATGGAACAAAAGGATGTGTCTTTATGAAAATTGTCATTGCACCGGATTCATTTAAAGAAAGTTTGACGGCGCACGAGGTGGCAGAGTATATTAAAGAGGGCTTTCAAGAAGTTTATCCGCATGCAGACTACCATTTACTCCCAGTTGGCGATGGGGGCGAGGGTACGCTTGATGTTTTAAGTAGAGCCTTGGATGCGAAAACGACGAAAATCAATGTTTCTGGACCGTTTGGCGAGCCTGTTTCAGCAAAAGTTGCCTTTACAGAGGGCAATAAAAAAGCGCTGATCGAAATGGCTGAGGTTTGCGGTTTGCATCTAGTTCCAGCAACTAAACGTAATCCACTTCAAGTGAGCACAAAAGGAGTGGGCGAACTAATTTTGCACGCAATGAAAAAAGGTGCGACCGAGGTTATCATTGGCATAGGTGGAAGCGCTTCAAATGATGGCGGAATTGGTATGGCTAGCGCGCTTGGCTATGAATTTTTAGATTTAGAAAACAATGTCGTAAATCCAATCGGCGCAAATTTAGCCAGCATCGCAACCATCCGCTCTGAAAATGTTCCTACTGAGCTCAAAAACAACACGATAAATATAGTAACCGACGTTGAAAATCCGCTTTGTGGAAAAGAAGGCGCATCCTATGTATTCGGCCCACAAAAAGGGTTAGCTGCCACTGATCTCGCAAGCGCAGACGAGGCAATGCATCATTTTTATCAGCTGGCCAATCCAGCGATGATAACAATGGCACGAGCTGGTGCTGGAGGAGGAATTGGCGCTGGACTTGCAACGTTTGCAGAGGCGAATTTGCTGTCTGGCATTGATTTTGTAATCGAGGCGCTTCAAATTAAAGCAGTTTGCAAAGATGCCGATTTAGTCATCGTTGGTGAAGGGAAAATGGACGGACAAACTGCTCAAGGAAAAGCACCAGTGGGCGTGGCGAAAGAAGTACCTGATGGAACACCTGTTTTTGCAATTTGTGGAAGCGTAGGAGAGGGTCTTGAAGCTGTCTATAAGGCCGGAATCCACGCGGTATTTCCCTCAATTGCGAGTCCAACAACTTTAGAAAAAATACTTAAAGAAACCCCAAATAATCTAAGAAGAACCGCACGAAATGTTGCGGCAGTTTGGAAAGGACGAGTAGAATGACAACAGCATTAAAAGGAGTAGTATTCGATTTAGATGGTGTCATCACAGATACAGCGCATTACCATTACTTGGCTTGGAAAAAAACAGCAGAGAGCATTGGAATTGAATTCGATGAAGCATTTAATGAGAATTTAAAAGGAGTGAGTAGAATTGACTCCCTACTTCTTATTTTAAAGAAAGACGGCCGCGAAAATGACTTCACACAAGAACAAATCGAAGCACTTGCAGCAGATAAAAATGAATTCTATGTGAGCTTGCTCGAAGAAATTACGCCGGCAGATGTTTTACCAGGAATAAAAGAACTTATAGTAGCTCTTAAAAAGCAAAATCTTAAATGCGCGATTGCATCTGTTTCAAAAAATGCTCGTACGGTATTGAGTGCGCTTGAAATGGAACAAGAATTTGATTACATTGTTGATGCTGCTAAAATTACTAAATCAAAGCCTGATCCAGAAATTTTTGTGGAAGCATGTCGCGGTTTAGGCTTAGAACCATCAGAAGTAGTTGGAATTGAAGATGCCCAAGCTGGAATTGAAGCAATTAACGCAGCTGGAATTATAAGCGTGGGTGTTGGTTCTGGACTTCGTGATGCGGATATGACAGTGAAAAATACTGGTTTGCTAGATTTACGTATTTTAGAGATATTACATAGCAAATAAAATGTTTCACGTGAAACAAAAGTGTCAAAAAGTGAACAAAAAGCAAGATATATTGCTATTCTAAAACCCTTTGCTTGACCACGATACAACTTTGGAATATTCTGAATGTGAGGTGGATATGTATGGCGATTATTTTTGCAAAAGAAGAGAACTTGGAAGAGATTATTAGTAGCCATCCTAAAATATTACTTAATTTTTGGGCAGAGTGGTGTGCTCCGTGCCGCTGTTTCTGGCCAACGCTTGAGCAATTCTCTGAGGTGGAAGAAGGTAATGTCCAAGTTGTGAAAATTAATGTAGATAAACAACGTGCATTAGCTCAAAAGTTTGATGTAAAAGGAATACCAAATTCGCTTGTTCTTGTTGATGGAGAAATTAAAGGCGCAATTGCTGGTATTGTCAGTTGTGATGAACTTAGAAGTAGGTTTAATAGTCTAGCAAAATAAAAATTCCGCGATCCAATTTAATGGTCGCGGAATTTTTTGTTTCACGTGAAACATTTATTATTTGAAAACGCGGAAACGGTCAGCGTCATCGATGAATTCTTTTTCGCCAGCTTCTTGAACGATGTTACCAAACGGCATTTGAGCGCGTAAGTTCCAGCTTGCAGGAATATTCCATTCAGCTTTAACAGCATCGTCAATTAGTGGGTTGTAATGTTGTAGAGATGCACCAATTCCAGCGTTTGCAAGAGCAACCCATACTGAATGTTGTGCAATACCTGAAGATTGTTCAGACCATACAGGGAAATTATCTGCATATAGTGCAAAGTTTTCTTGTAGACCTTCAATAACAGCAGTATCTTCAAAGAAAAGAACTGTTCCGTATCCAGCGCGGAAAGAACCAACTTTTTCTTCAGTAGCTGCAAAGTTTTCAGCAGGTACGATAGCGCGTAATGTGTCTTCTACGATATTCCAAAGTTTATCATGGTTTTCTCCTAAAAGAATAACAGCGCGAGAACTTTGAGAGTTGAAAGAAGATGGGCTGTATTTAACTGCGTCTTTAATGATTTCTTCAATTTTGGAATCCTCTACGGAAACGTTTTTATCTAGTGCATAAATGGAACGACGAACTTTAATAGAATCTAAAAATGTATTAGTCATAATAATAAAACTCCTTTGTTAATGTTATTTACTTACATAAGTATAGCAACTATTTATTAATTTGCAAGTGTTTTTGTCGGAAAAAGATTATGTAAGCGCTAAACCGATTACAGCCCATATAAAAAAACTTTTTAAGTAAAAAACTTGCTTTTAAGAACATTTGTTCGTATAATAAAATTAAGAGGTGATAATTATGGTTACGGCAATTCAGAAAGAGCAAGTGCGGACAGAGAAGAATGCTGCTTTTTTAACGAGTCGGCCAGAAGTGGATTATTTAGAACGCGAGAGCTTCTTTATCACATTAAAAGACGCCATGAAGCGAGAATGGGTCGTTCGACTAAAATTTTTTCAAGAAGCAGATGTTTCTTCTTTACGTCTAGCACCATTTGAATATCCTTCCGCCTTTCTTGGGCTAGGAGAAATTGAAAAACAAGATTTGGTGCCACTTGAAATCGACATGTTAACGGAAGAAGTTATTTTTACAGATATTGTTGGACATGAATATGTAATTGAATTTAGAGATATTATAGATGTTGAATTATTATAGAAGCAGTCGTTTATTCGGCTGTTTTTTCTTGTCAAAAAAGGAATCCATATGTATAATGGTTGTTATGACAATTATTGTTACGACAATGGAAAAGAGGTTGGAAATGCGCGGATATTATGATGAAATCTCATTTGATGTGAATACGACTGCGAAGAAAATGCACTTATTTTTGATGCGTTCTATTGCAAGCTATGATGTAACGCCTGAGCAGTGGTCAGTTTTGGAGGGGATTGAGGCCAACGAACCGATTTCTCAAAAAGAAATTGCGCTTTGGACAAAAAAAGACACGCCCACAGTGAACCGGATTGTCGACGTTTTGCTTCGAAAAGAGCTTATTTTGAGGGAAATTAGCACAGAAGATAGACGAATTTCGCTTTTGTCATTAACGGATAAAGGGAGAAAAGAAACGACAGAACTTCGGGATATTGTGGAGGCGAGTTGTGAAAAAATGTTTGCTGGGATTACTCGCGCGGATTTGGAGCAATTCACGGCTATTTTAAAGAACATTTCTACTAATATAGAGTAAAGAGGGGTAAATTTTGGAAAATAAGACAAGACTTTGGACGAAGGACTACGTATTTTTATTATTAGGCAGTGTGCTTTTATATATTGGGTTTATGGTGTTTATGCCAACGTTACCAGCCCGAATTATTGAACTTGGCGGAACACAAATGGAAGCTAGTTTAGCGGTGGGGCTATTTTCAATTGTCGCCTTACTTATGCGGGCGATTGCTGGAAGTTGGAACGACAAATTTGGACCTAAAGTATTAATTATTGCAGGTTTTTTGATTTTAATTTTAACGACTGTGAACTTTTATTGGTCGACGGCGGTTGCGGCTTTGCTTATATTACGGCTTTTTCACGGGGCTGGCTGGGGTATCGGCACGACGTCAATTGCGACAGGGGTGTCTAAATTAGTACCGCCGAGCAGAACGGGAGAAGGAATTGGCTTTTACGGGCTTACGACTGCGCTTGGAATGTCACTGGCGCCGATTATTGCTATTTTAATCATGAATTATTTTTCTTTTGATGTTTTAGTGACTTTTTCGCTTGTTTTGATGGTGTTTATTTTACTTTTAATGACACAAGTGAAAATTCCAAAATCAGAAAAGATCGTCCATCAAAAAATGAAATTATTCGAGAAAACGGCGCTACTTCCGGCAGGGCTATGTTTGCTAATGGCTATTCCGCTTGGTGGTATTCAGACATTTATGATGGTGTACGGGACGGAAATTGGGATTTCGACAACTTGGGTTTATTTTATCGGGCAAGCGATTATGGTGCTTATTAGTCGGTTGTTTGCTGGGCGTCTTTATGATACAAAAGGACATCGTTTTGTTATTATTCCGGGTGCGCTATCCATGATTATTGGAATATTAATTCTTTCTTTTGCAACCGGGGCAATCAGCTTATTTATCGCATCACTGTTTTTTGGACTAGGTTACGGGATGGCACAACCTGCACTCCAAGCACTTGCTGTTGACCGAGCTGCGCCACATAACAAAGGAACTGCGAACGGTACTTTTCTTTCGGGAATGGACATTGGGATGGCTGTTGGTAGTTTTGGTTTAAGTATTGTGGCGACTTACTACAATTATGCTATTATGTACCGCACAGCAATTATTGCGCTTGTCATATTTTTTGTGGTTTATTGGTTAACTTTAGGGCGAAAAGTGAAAAATAGCTGACATCTCTTGTGAAGCTGTTTTCAAATTTTATATGTGCGAGAATCGCTTTAAATAGCGGATTCTCGCACTTTTTTAATGTCAGAATGTTTAAACATCACATTTATTTGGAGATTTAGTATAAATTTTCTGAAAAACAGCTCTATTTCTGCTATAATATACAAAAGTACAAAAGGCAGTGTTTACTTTTAAGCGCTGAAAAATCCGAATATTGTGTAGAATATCACAGGTTCGGCTTTTTTATTTCTTAAGAACAGAACTTCGAAAAGCATAAGTGTAACGAGGAAGGCTCATATCCGGCCAGTAGTTATGAATTACTGGTGAAAAATTTTTGTAAGTAATTGGGGAAATTTGATGACAGGAGAGATGTTGAGTGGAACGTGTTTATAATTTTTCGGCAGGTCCGGCAGTTTTACCAGTACCGGTACTTGAAAAGGTTCAAAGGGAGCTACTCTCTTATAATGGTTCAGGAATGTCAGTAATGGAGCTGAGTCATAGGTCAGAATTATTTCAAAACATCATAGACGATGCGGAGAGTTTAATTCGAGAATTGATGGGGATTCCAGAAAATTACAAAGTACTATTTTTGCAAGGTGGCGCGAGTTTGCAGTTTGATATGGTGCCGATGAATCTTGCAAATGGTAAAAAAGCAGTCTATGTAAACACTGGATCTTGGGCGAAGAAAGCAATTTCTGAAGCTAAAAAAATTCAGGGTGTTGAGGTGGAAGTAATTGCCTCATCGGAAGACCGTAATTTCAGCTATATTCCTGAAATTCCTACAGTTTCAAATGATGCTGCTTACTTACATGTAACAACAAATAATACAATCGAAGGAACAGCAATGTTTGATGTGCCAGACTCAGCTGTCCCGGTCGTTGCAGATATGTCCTCTAATATTTTATCAAGCGTTTATGATGTGAAAAAATTCGGTTTGATTTATGCAGGAGCGCAAAAGAACATTGGTCCTGCTGGGTTAACGCTTGTCATCGTGCGTGAAGATTTAATCGGGCAAGTAGAGGGACTTCCTTCTATGTTAGATTTTAAAGTACAGGCCGAAAATGGTTCCATGTACAACACACCACCAACTTTTGCTGTTTATGTAGCAAAATTAGTATTCGAATGGATTAAAGAACAAGGTGGCGTTGCTGGAATTGAAGCGTTAAATCGCAAAAAAGCGGCATTATTATATGATTATATCGATCAATCGGATTTCTTTTCTTCACCGGTCGAACCTTCTGCAAGATCGCTTACGAATATTCCTTTTGTGACGAATTCTGCAGAGTTTGATAAAGCTTTTGTTAAAGAAGCTGAAGCAAATGGTTTTAAAAACTTGAAAGGACATCGCTCCGTGGGCGGTATGCGAGCAAGTCTTTACAATGCATTTCCAATTGAAGGGGTAGAAGCACTAATCGCCTTTATGGAAAAATTTGCAAATGCAAGAAAAGGGGGAGAAGTACGTGTTTAATATCCAAACGTTTAATGCTATCGCTAAAGAAGGCTTAAAGACATTTGATCTTGAGAAATATGTGATCGATGCGAACCAGCCAGCAGACGGGATTTTACTACGGAGTTATAACTTACACGATTTTGACTTTCCAGAAACAGTGAAGGCAGTTGCTAGAGCTGGTGCAGGAGTTAATAATATCCCAGTAGAAAATTGTTCTGAAAAAGGTATTGTTGTATTTAATACGCCTGGCGCGAATGCCAATGCTGTAAAGGAACTGGTTCTTGCAAGTTTATTCGTTTCGGCGCGTCCAATTTTGGAAGGTACGGAATGGGTGAAAGAACTACCGGCCGAAGATGATGTGGAACAAAAAGTTGAAGCTGGGAAGAAAGCTTTCGCGGGAACAGAACTTGCTGGCAAAAAACTTGGAATTATTGGCCTAGGTGCAATTGGAGCTTTAGTGGCAAATGATGCGCTATCTCTTGGGATGGACGTGGTCGGTTATGATCCATTCGTTTCCGTAGATACTGCTTGGAGAATTTCTAAAGAAGTGGAACGCGCGATGACGATTGAAGAAGTTTTAGCAACATGCGATTATTTAACGGTTCATGTGCCATTAACGGATAAAACTCGTGGCATGTTCAATGCAGAAACGTTACAATTAGTGAAGGATAATGCGGTCTTACTAAACTTTTCACGCGGTGAGCTAGTGGATTCAGCCTCTGTGAAAGAAGCTTTAGATGATGGACTTTTACGTTTATATATTACAGATTTTGCGACAAAAGAATTATTAAACCATAAAAAAGTGCATGTATTTCCTCATTTAGGCGCATCAACGGAAGAAGCCGAAACCAACTGTGCTAAAATGGCTGCAAAAGAATTACAATATTACCTTGAAACTGGTAGCATTAAAAACTCTGTTAACTATCCAAATGTGGAAATGCCTTATAACGGGCATCCGCGAATTGGTATTTGCCACAAAAACATTCCGAACATGGTCGGGCAAATCACGACAGAGCTTGGGAAATATTCCCTAAATATTTTAGATATGATCAACCGTAGTAAAAATGAATATGCCTACACATTAATTGATATTGATAAGGAAACGCAAGCTAATTTGGAACAACTGAAAAGTGATTTATTGGCTGTCCAAGGGGTTTTGCGTGTTCGAGTTATTGAACCATTAGGTGTGACAGTTTAAAATTATTACCCGGGAAATAATTAGAGCATGAAACTTTATGGTAATTGCCAGACGGGTTCATGCTCTTTTACTAAAAAGGAGGATAACAATGGTAAATATACGTCCATTTAAAGCATTACGTCCAATTAAAAATCTAGCGGAAAAAGTGGCTTCGTTGCCATATGATGTACTTAATTCGGAAGAGGCGCGCGAACTTGGCGATGCAAATAAGTATTCTTTTTTACATATTGATAAGGCGGAAATTGATTTAGATCCGGCAATTTCCCCTTATGACCCAGCTGTTTATCAAAAAGCGGCTGATAATTTGGAGCAATTTGAGCTGGATGGTTGGCTTGGAAGAGAAGCAAACCCGGCATTTTATATTTATCAACTGACGATGGATGGTCGTCCGCAAACAGGGCTGGTTGTTTGTACGTCGATTGATGATTATTTGAACGGCAAGATTAAGAAACATGAGCTGACTCGGGAAGAGAAGGAGTTAGACCGGATTCGCCACGTAGATGTTTGTGATGCGAATACAAGTCCAATTTTCCTTACTTATCGTGGAAAAGAAGCGATTAATACCCTTATTGAGTCTTGGGTGAATGAAAATGAACCTGAATACGACTTTGAGAGCTTCCACGGGGTCACTCATAAGGCTTGGGCAATTACGGACGCTCATATTCTAGAAGACCTGTCAGCGGCGTTCTCGGAAGTCCCAGCACTATATATCGCAGACGGTCACCATAGAACGGAATCTGCTGTAAAAGTTGGTTTGAAACGGCGCGAAGAGTTTCCAGAGGCTGGACCAGAAGCAGAATTTAATTTCTTCTTATCGGTTGTTTTTCCAGAAGAGCAATTAGAAATTCTTGATTATAATCGGGTTGTGAATGTGCCAATTGAAGCGGATTTCCTTAGTAAAGTAGAAGCTAGTTTTGACGTGGAGAAGGTTGGGAAAGAAGCATTTAAACCAGAGAAGCCAAAACAAGTTGGGATGTATTTAGATGGAAATTGGTACAAACTTACGGCGAAAAGCGATGTGATTCCAAGTGATGTTATCGGTCAGCTGGATGTTTCGATATTACAATCGCAAGTTTTAACGCCGATTTTTGGAATTGAAGATATTCGTCGCGACAACCGCATTGATTTTGTCGGCGGAATACGTGGCTTAGAAGAGCTAACTCGTTTGGTGGATAATGGCAGTCATTCGGTGGCATTTGCGATGTACCCGCCGACAATGGACGATTTACTTGGTGTAGCGGATGCTGCGGAGATTATGCCACCAAAATCGACTTGGTTTGAACCGAAATTATTAAGTGGGCTGTTTGTCCACGATTTAGAAAGTAAGTAGTTTTAAGATGAAGCGAATTAGTTACTATTATTCTGCGGAAAATGAGTCTGAGATTAACCTAGAGATATGGAAAATGTTTATGAATAAAAGTGAAGCTGAGCGAAAACTCCATTTTGATTATACAGGTATTGTGTTTGATATTCAGCTAGGAGAAGTCGGGAAAGTGGACTTGCCAGAGCGGGTTCAAGCGCTAATTGATAAGAATGGAATGGAAGCTTTGCCGATTTTAGTTGTAGATGAAGCGATATACAATTATGGGGAGTTTTCTGTGATTGATGCGGTTGAGGAATTACTGGATGTGGGTGTTTCTATTCAAGTGGAAGAAGATTGAGATTAGGAGCCAGTCGGAATTAGTTTCGGCTGGTTTTTTGCCTGAGTAAATTAAAACAAACCAATCAATTTCCGCTATTTATGATAATATAAAAGTGCCCGATTAAGTTAAACGAAGGAGTGAATCGAGTGTCTCATTTAAAAGATTATACGATTGGTATTCAACACATAAAGCAGCTGACGTCGGAAATTTCACTTGGAACTAAATTGGTATTTGATATTTCTGGACAAATAACAATTAAGATTTCTGAGCAAAAATTTTACTTGCAGGAAGGCGATATTTTAGTCCTTGATCGCAACACTTTTTATACAATTGAAGGAAATGAAGCTAACTTAATTATTGATTTAACGATTTCAGATACATTTTTTGCGCATTATTATGAGGATTATTTTCAGCATTCTTTTAAATTTTTCTCGAAGGAGAGTGACCCTGGGAGAGAGCGGGTTGTTGGGTCGTTGAGGAAGTCGGTGAGTGAGCTTTTGATTGCTTCGGCGACGAAGAAACGAGCGAATAAATTAGAAGCGCAATCGGCGTTGTTCCAAATCTTATTATTACTTACGCGTTTTTTGAAAAAAGGGATTCCATCTTCTGCTAGGAAAGAAGTCAATGATAAACGGATTTCGCGCATTATTCGAGAAGTGGAGGAGCGGTTTGATGAAGCCTTGTCGCTTCGTGAGTTTGCACAAAAAGAGTTTTTAAGTGAGGCGTATTTATCACGTTATTTTAAAAAGACGACTGGTCTTGGGTTCTTGCAGTATTTGACAGAAGTTCGATTGAAGCATGCGATTCAAGATTTACTACATTCGGCGGAAAGTATTACGGAAATCGCGTTAAAAAACGGTTTTTCGAGTCAAAAGCATTTTTCGGAAGTGTTTAAGTTTCATTTTGAGCTAACGCCAAGTGAGTACCGATCCGAACATCATGTGGAAACGAATTTGTTACTAGACAATAAGACATCTGAGCTGGGCGCTAGTATAGAGCAAATTGTGCCATCTCCGGAAATTTTAGTGAATTTGTCGCGGCTTTATCATGATGTGGAGCCGGGTAAGGAATTAAATAAAGCGCCATTTGAGAAAAAGAAAATTGATATTACGGAAAAGGCGGCTCGTTGCCTTAGCGAGAATATGAATATTTTAACCATTGGTGAGCTTAAAGAAGTGCTTAAAGCTAACGTGCAAAAGCAGATTATTACGACACGCGATGAAATTGGGATTAATTATATTGGCATTCGTCATTTGTTTAGAGGTTCGACATTCTTGCCTGAAACGGAAACGGACGAGCTAGTGCCGACATCTTCGCCATACGCTAATGCGGATTTGGCGCTCACGTTTTTAAAACAGCAAAATTTACAGTTGTTCATTCGCATAGAGTATCAAGATATTGTAGGTGAGGAAGCCGCTGTTTTTGAGCGCTTGGATCATTTTTTAAAGCATTGTATGCAAGTTTTTGGGCGGGAATTTGTTTCTAAGTGGCATTTTATGTTTTTTGAACCGAAAAATACATATGCTGATAAAGAAGAACTGAAAAAAATTTATTTGAAAATACATCATATTATAAAATCGCGTTTTCCAGCTATCCGA
This sequence comes from Listeria sp. Marseille-Q6474, assembly GCF_946902005.1. Lineage (NCBI taxonomy): Bacteria > Bacillati > Bacillota > Bacilli > Caryophanales > Listeriaceae > Listeria > Listeria sp. Marseille-Q6474. The sequence goes on from NZ_CAMPPS010000001.1 coordinate 1,721,144, forward strand.
GTCGGAAATTTTGTCCCGTTTTCACTTTCTAAAAATGAAGTTCCAGAACGGCATACGTGGTTTTTAGATATGGCTGATGAAATTGATTTTGTGGCCTATAATGCGAATCAAAATGAAGCGGTGGATTTTTCGAAAGAAGATATGAAGTCGTTTATGATTTCCGAAGATTATTGTTTATCTAAAACGCGGAAGTTGAAGGCTTTTTTGAAACATCATCATATTAATAAACCTCTTATGCTGGTGAACTGGAATACGCTAACGGGAAATACGCGGTATACGAATGGTACGTTTTTCCGAGGTGCGTTGGTTTTAAAAACAATGCTAGATTTGGCGCCAGAAGTGGATGCGTTAGGGTTTTGGATTAATACAGAACTGCATGAAGGTGATGACAGCCAGTTAAATATTAGTTTAGATGGGATTGAAATGTTCCACTTTTTTGACGGAAAAAGACCGGCGTTTTATGCGGTGAAGTTTTTGAGGAGGCTTAAGGGTGTTGTTGTTGCTGAGGGTGCGGATTTCATTATGACGAAGCATACAGACGGATACCAACTTATTCTGATGAACTGTGCGAATATTAACCCGAGATATTCTGTGGAAGAGAGATTTACTAAGGAAGAGCAGAAAGAAATGCATATTCGAATAACGGGGCTTCAAGCGGGTGAATACCAAGTGTGCAAATGGCAATTCGACCGCGATAATGGGGCACTTTATTCGAAGTATTGGCAGCTTAATAGTAAGTATGGACTGGATAAAGAGATTTTGGATTATATTGTTGATGCTTCTCAGCCGACACTTACGGTGAGTGATGAGACGATTACGGAAGATTGGTCGTTTTATGCGTATTTGGATATTAATGCGATTCACTTTTATGAGTTTAGAAGTACGATTTAAAAAGTTCAACTCTTGCAGTTGAGCTTTTTTTATGCCCTGAACACCGAATTTTTGACATTGGTTGACGCGGTTTAGAAAAGAAGAAAATTTCAAGCTAAAACTAAGCAAAAAAGCAAACTTCTTTTAGTTTGTTTTTTTTTATAATAAAGGTGTAGTTAAAAATACGGATGTTCTGGCCAGCAGATGTATTAAAAATGGAGGTTTGGATAATGAAAGAGAAGTTATTTCAAAAACTAGACGAAAAACGAGATCGAATGATAGAAATTCGTCGTTACTTACACGAACACCCTGAACTTTCTTTTCAAGAGGAGAATACGGCGAAGTATATTGCGGATTTTTATAAAGAAATGGACTGCGATGTGCGGACGCATGTTGGCGGGAATGGCGTTGTAGTAACGATTGATACAGGCAAGCCGGGCAAGACACTGGCAATTCGCGCTGATTTTGATGCACTTCCTATCCAAGAAGAAACTGGCTTAGCTTTTGCATCTAAAAATCCTGGTGTAATGCACGCTTGTGGTCACGACGGTCATACTGCTTATATGCTTATTTTAGGCGAAACACTTATTGAAATGAAAGAAGAATTAACAGGAAAACTTGTTATTTTACATCAGCATGCGGAAGAAACTCCTCCTGGTGGCGCGATTCAAATGATTCAAGACGGGGCGCTGGATGGTGTGGATAATGTCCTTGGAATTCATGTGATGTCTACAATGAAAACAGGCGAAGTTTTCTACCGTGAGGGTGCGATTCAAACTGGGCGCTCTTATTTCAAACTTAAAGTACAAGGTCAAGGTGGACACGGCTCATCTCCGCATTTAGCGAATGATGCTATTGTTGCAGCAAGTGAATTTGTAGTAGCTGTGCAAACTGTTATTAGTCGCCGTTTAAACCCATTTGATGTTGGCTCGATTACGATTGGTTCTTTTGATGGAAAAGGTAGTTTTAATGTTATAAAGGATGCGGTTGAGCTTGAAGGCGATGTGCGCTCGATGTCTGAAGAGGCACGCAACATTATTCAAAAAGAAATTACCCGTATCGTTAGCGGCATAGAAGCAATGTTTGGCGTTACTTGTGAACTTGATTACAAAAATGATTATCCGGTTTTAAATAATGACGAAGCTTTGACTGATTTCGTTGTTAAATCTATTAAAGGGGCGAAAATCCCTGAAATCACGGATGTTGTGCGTTGTGAACCGCAACCACCTTCAGAAGACTTTGCTTATTATGCAAAAGAACGCCCAAGCTCATTTTTCTATGTGGGAGCAATGCCGGCAGATGGTCATTTTTATCCGCATCATCATCCAAAATTCGACATCAATGAAGATTCATTATTAATTGCATCAAAAGCAATGGGAGCTTGTGTTGTAGATTACTTAAAAGGAGAGAATAACTAATGACTTCAACAGCGTATAAAGGTACAAATAAACTAATCGTTGGGATTGTTTTTGGGGTTATCACGTTTTGGCTTTTTGCTCAATCAATGGTGAATATCGTTCCGGCCGTGCAATCTGACCTTGGAATTTCCTCTGATTTACTTAGTATTGCCATCAGCTTAACCGCGCTATTTTCAGGTATTTTTATTGTTGTAGCGGGTGGTATGGCTGACAAATTTGGTCGCGTGAAATTAACTTATATCGGACTTATTCTTAGTATCATCGGTTCACTGCTACTTGTTGTTACTCAAGGGTCGACGCTACTTATTATCGGCCGGATTATTCAAGGTCTTTCAGCTGCTTGTATTATGCCAGCAACTCTTGCCTTAATGAAAACTTATTTTGATGGGGCAGATAGACAAAGAGCACTTAGTTACTGGTCAATTGGCTCATGGGGCGGATCAGGTATTTGTTCGTTCGCAGGTGGCGCAATCGCAACATACATGGGCTGGCGCTGGATTTTCATTATTTCCATCGTATTCGCACTACTTGGAATGCTACTAATTAAAGGTACTCCAGAAAGTAAAGTCGTTCAAAATACAAAAGCAAAATTTGATTCATTTGGTCTTGTTCTTTTTGTTATCGCAATGGTTTGCTTAAACCTTATCATCACTCGTGGGGCTACATTTGGTTGGACAAGCCCAATTACTATCGCGATGCTCGTTGTTTTCCTTATTTCTGCGGGATTATTTTTCCGAGTGGAACTACGACAAGCAAATGGATTTATTGATTTCTCGTTATTTAAAAATAAAGCTTATACAGGCGCGACACTTTCCAACTTCTTGTTAAATGCAGCTGCTGGAACGCTTGTTGTTGCAAATACTTATGTGCAAATTGGTCGCGGTTTTACAGCATTCCAATCCGGTTTACTTTCTATCGGTTACCTTGTCTGTGTGCTTGGAATGATTCGGATAGGTGAAAAAATTCTTCAACGTGTTGGCGCGCGTAAACCAATGATTTTAGGTTCTGGGATTACGGCGGTTGGTATTGCTTTAATGGCGCTCACTTTTATTCCAGGAACATTGTATACGGTGCTTGTGTTTGTTGGATTTGCTTTATTTGGTATCGGACTTGGTATGTATGCAACTCCTTCAACAGATACAGCTATCTCTAATGCTCCAGAAGATAAAGTCGGAGTAGCTTCTGGTATTTACAAAATGGCAAGTTCGCTAGGTGGCTCATTCGGTGTGGCAATTTCCGCTACGATTTATGGTGTAATTGCACTTTCTGGAAATATTGATTTAGCTGCAATGGTGGGGCTTTTAACTAACGTCGGTTTTTGTGTCGTTTCACTTATTTCCGTCGCTGTAACAACTCCATCAGCGAAAAAAGCGCTCGAATTAAAAGCCGCAAAAGAATAGGAGGTTGTATTTATCATGCGTACTCAGTTAATGAATATGCTTCAGGAACGAAAAGATGAAATCACTCAGATTAGACGGCATTTGCACGAACATCCTGAATTATCGTTTCATGAAACAGAAACAACAAAATACATCCAAGATTTTTACAAAGGAAAAGACGTGGAAGTGGCAACTGAAGTGGGTAATGGCCATGCGGTTGTTGTAACGATTAAAGGCGGGAAACCGGGGAAAACAATTGCGTTACGTGCCGATTTTGATGCCCTTCCTATCGAAGAACAAACTGATTTACCATTTAAATCTAAAAATCCTGGCGTAATGCATGCATGTGGTCATGATGGACATACTGCTTATTTACTCGTTTTGGCAGATTGTTTAATTCAACTAAAAGAAAATATCCCTGGAACGATAAAAATTATTCATCAACATGCTGAAGAAACACCACCCGGCGGAGCAAAAAGCGTTGTTGAATCTGGTATTTTAGATGATGTGGATCAAATTTTTGGTATTCACGTATTTCCATTTGGTGAAAGTGGGCAAGTTTATTATCATAGTGGCTACGCGATGGCTGGTCGCACTTATTTTAAACTTAAAATCCAAGGTGTTGGTGGGCACGGTTCATCCCCGCATATGGCAAATGATGCGATTGTCGCGGGTGCTTATTTTGTGACAGCCATTCAAACAGTAGTGAGCCGCCGTTTGAACCCATTTGATACTGGCGTTATAACGATTGGTTCTTTTGACGGTAAAGGTAGTTTTAACGTTATTAAGGATGCGGTTGAGTTAGAAGGCGATGTGCGTTATATGAACACGGAAAATCGTGATAAAATAGACGCAGAGATTCACCGTATTGTTGCTGGTATTGAGGCGATGTTTGGCGTGAGCGTGGAACTCACTTATACGAACGATTACCCGCCGCTATACAACGACCCAGTAGTAACAGAACAAGTTGTCGCTAGTTTGCAAAAAGGTCTAGGAGAGTACTTAACAGACATCTCCATGTATGATATGCTTTCAGGGTCAGAAGATTTTGCATATTATCTACAAAAAATCCCGGGTGTCTTTTTCTATATTGGTGCGAAACCGAAAAACACCCCGCACGCTTATTTTAATCATCATCCGAAATTTGATATTGATGAAGATGCGTTGTTAGTTGCTGCTAAATCAGTTGCCGACGTCGTTTTAGATTATTTTAAATTGAATGGATAATAGCTTTGAAAAGAGCATAGTCAGAAAATGAATCTGGGTATGCTCTTTTTTTAGTAGTGGGACTATAGAAGAGTGGAGTGAGGTCAAATGAATCAGGTAAAAGGAGAAAAGCATTCGTTAATGGTATTACTTGTTCTATTTATAGGCTATACCAGTGTATACGTGGATAAATATACTATCGGAATTTCACTTGTGACTGTTTCTCAGGATTTAGGATTTGATCCAAGTCAAAAGGGGTTGATTTTAAGTGCCTTCTTTCTTGGTTACACGCTTTTTCAAATTCCAATGGGGTATTTAAATAATCGGATTGGTGCGCGTCCTGTTCTTGCTATATCGATAATTATCGTTGGGCTGTTTCTTATTATTTTTGGTTTCGGCTATTCCTTGCTGTTTTTGGTTGTGATTCGTTTCTTGTCTGGAGCGTTCGGGCATGCGGGTTATCCGCCATCTGTTAGCAACTATATTTCTCTTCATATTCCATTAAACAAGCGAGGTTTTGCGCAGTCAGCAATGCTCGCTTCCTCTGGTTTTGCGGCATTTATTGGTCCACTTTTGATTGCGCAACTATTGCTATCAGTTGGCTGGCGTAATACTTATTATTGGATTGGTATTGTGGTGATTTTCATTGGATTATTAATTTTATTAGTAGTTCCAAAAGCGCCAAAAATAGATAAAAGTACGCAAAAAGAAAAAATTAAAGTACCTTTCTCAGAGCTTTTAAAGGATAAACAGTTGTGGATTCTTTTATTATCTGCACTCTTTATAAATGCAGCGAACTACGGTTTAACAAGTTGGCTTGCTTCTTATTTGAATGAGGCGAGGGGAATTTCTATTAGCGAAGTGAGCTATATTAGTTCTTTAGCTGGACTTTGTATTTTAATTGCGGGTGTTATTGGTGGCTATTTTATTAGTCGTTTCTTCAAAGGGAAAGAGCCAATCGTCATTTTTACATTTAGTGTGCTCGGAGCGTTTACGGTTTACGGGGTGTATTTGTTTGATCAGTTGATGCTTTCGATTATTTGTTTGTGTTTATGTAATATTTTTCTAATTATGGCCTTTACGACTTTAATGGGGTTGCCGCATAAATTATTTAAACAGAGCCACATTGCGACAAAATACGCTGCTATTAACTCGGGCGGGGTTTTAGGTGGCTTTTTCGCACCGATGATTATTGGGGATTTAGTAAATGCGACGAACTCTTATCAATCAGCTTTTCTCTTCTTGGCGCTCACTTTCTTAGTATCAGGAATTATTGTTCTAGCGATAAAAAAACGTTCGGTAATCAGTGAATAAAAAATGGGAGGAAGACCAGATAGACTAGGTTTTCCTCCTATTTTTATTAAGCTAATCCGCCATTGGTGAAAATTGTTTGGCCATTTACCCAGCGTGCCGGTCCAGCTAAAAAAGCCACTGTTTCAGCAATATCATCAGGTTGTCCTAGACGTTCTAGCGGGGTGGCTTTTGCTAAGTTTTCAATTGTTTCATCATCTTTTCCGGTTAAAAATAGCGGGGTTGCGGTTGGTCCGGGTGCGACGGTGTTAACGGTAATATCTTTCCCACGAAGCTCGCGCGCTAAAATTAAAGTGAGCGACTCGACTGCGGCTTTACTAGCAACGTAAGCCCCATATGCCGGAAAACTGGTGCGCGTTACCGAAGTGGAGAAATTAATAATCGCGCCCCCTTTTCGAACGCTTAGGGCAGCTTGTTTGGAAACGACGAAAGTTCCTCTTACATTGGTACGATGAATCAAATCGAAATCTTCCATATCCAAAGTAGCAATGGGACTTAATTTCATAATACCTGCCGTATTTATTACAACATCTACGCCACCAAAATGGGCTGTAATTAATTCAAATGCGTCAATCATTTGCGCTTCGTCAGCCACGTCACCATCAACGCTAATCGCTTCACCACCAGCTTTTACTATTTCCTCGACAAGTGTTTCTGCTTTTACTTTGTTACCTGAATAATGAACAGCAACCGCAAAGTTTTGCTCGACTAACTTTTCGGCAATAGCTTTCCCAATACCGCCAGATCCCCCTAAAATAAATGCGACACGTTTATTAGTCATAATTTATTCGCTCCTTCAATTGCAAATTAGTTACTTTTTTTGTTTTAAGTAACTTTATAGTTGGAAGTATACTCCTTTTGGTTACTTTGTCAAGGATTTGTAACTTTTTAATTTTCCTGTATAATTAGAAACAAAGAATGAGTGGAATCGAGGTATTACAATGGCGAGATTATCCCAAGAAATTATTTTAGATATGGCTGAACAAATTATTTATGAAAAAGGGATGGAAAAAACGACGCTTTATGATATTGCGGGAAATTTGAACGTCACGCATGCGGCGCTTTATAAGCATTATCGAAACAAGGAAGATTTATTTCAAAAGCTGGCGTTACGGTGGCTAGAGGAGACCTCGCGGGAGATTTTTGCTTGGACGAAAGAAAAAGATGCTTCCCCGGACGATGCGCTCCACGACTGGTTATGGCTCTTAGCTGACACCAAGAAAAAACTGTATAAAACCGACCGAAAAATGTTTTTACTTTACACAGATTATATTGAACAAAAGGAAGAATTAGTGAAAAATCATATTGAACATCTCGCGCAAAAAGCAGAGGAAGTTAGCGGCCGGGTGAACCAAGGTGACGCGATTATTACGGCATTTATTTATTTTCACAACCCTTATTTTGCGAGCCGCTGGGAAAAAGCGGGATACGTGGAATTATTCGAGCGTGTTTGGCAGGTTGTGAGATAGTAAGAGAGGAGAGTGCTACATGACAGAAAAAGCAACTTTGGCTAAACAAATATTACATTTTAACGAAACACTTTCGAGTAACTCAATGGATTTGCCGGCCGGTTATCGCGTAATTAACCCATATGAGGGCGATCAAAAAGAACTAGTGCGAAATATAACGACTAGGTTTTATCAGAAATACTACAATGATACAAAACCACGCCGGATAATATTCGGAAGTTCACCTGCTCGCCGAGGTTCTGCTGTGACAGGCGTTCCTTTTGAAGATGCCAAACATCTCCAAAGTGAAACAGGCATTTTTATTGATACATTTTATATAAATCAGTCTTCATCAGATTTTTTATATGATGTTATGAATGAATACGGGGGTTGTGAGCAATTTTATAGTGATTTTTATATGAATTTTGTCTGTCCGCTAGGGATCGTTCGTATAAATGCAAAAGGTAATGAAGTCAATTGTAACTATTACGAGAACAAGCAATTACGAGAAGCGCTAATGCCGTTTATTTTAGAGTCGATTCGTAGTCAGATAGACTTTGGAATGGATACTTCGGTTTGTTACTGCATTGGTAGCGGAGAGAATTTTAAATTTTTATCAAGAATAAATGAAGAACATCATTTTTTTGAGACGATTATACCTTTAGAACATCCACGTTTTATTATGCAATATAATTCTAAAAATAAAGATACGTACATGGAGAAGTATCTTTGTGCTTTAAAAATCTAACAACAAACAGAGAGGACGAGAGCAACATGAAGATTGATACACAAAAAATCGTTAATTTCGCGATTGAAGGGGTGGAAAAATTCCTGCAAGAAAACCCTGAGTTAACATATTATGCTTTTGCATTCGATTGTAATGCTGAATATGCGGAAATCAATTTATGCGTAAATACGGAAGAAGCTTTTGCTGAAATACTGGCATATTATCAAAGTGGCAAGTATGGTGAAAACTATCAAACGGAAGAAAATATTCAAGACTTGAAATTTAATACAGGCGACTGGAAATACCAATGTTTTGATACATTTTATGTTTTTACTGAAGAAGAACTGAGCGAGATATTTAATAAAATATACCCTAATGAAGTCGATGATGATTATCAAGCATGGAAAGCATTTGTAAATGAGCTGCTAGATGCTTTTACAGAAAGTATAATTCAATTTTCGGAGACAAAAACCTTCCAAAAAATCAATAAAACAGCGGATTTTAAATTTTTCTGTATAGATCATGACGAAGAATTAGCGGATTCAATGACGCGAATGCAACTTTTTCAAAAAAAATAAGCCATCAAAAAAGGGATTTTGCTAAAAAGCCGAATCCCTTTTTTGTGTGACTAAAGTCCTTTAAACCCAATCCCCATCAATTTTTCCGTATCCTTAAAACGTTTCTCCGCAGTATCCGCATCCAAAACAATTGAAATAACACGCTTTCCATCGCGCTTTGCTGTTCCGATAAAGCAATAACCAGCTTCATCCGTAAAACCAGTTTTCAGTCCATCTAAACCTTGTATTGAACCGATAGAGTCATTGGTTGATTCAAGGGTTGCTCCTTCTTCGGTTATGATGCTAGATTTGGAAGTTGTCTCTAACACTTCAGGATGAGTGGAAATTAATTTAGATGATAGCAAAAATAAATCCTTTGTGGTAGAAACAGCCATTTTACCGTCAACATCGAGTCCGCTGGCACTGACAAATTTGGTTTTACTCGATAATCCTAATTTTTTAGCTTCATTATTCATTTTTTGGGGGAAATTAGCATCATCTAAACGGTTGCCTAGTGTCTCTGCGGCATCATTTGCTGACATAACGAGCATAGCGCTATATAAATCCCTGACTGACCATGTTCTTTTTTGTGTAATTGCGTAAAGTGAAACCGCGGAAGGATCATCCAGACGAATGAGATCTAACTCCTCATCCCAAGATAATTTTTTGTTATCCACAGCCTCAAGTACTAAAAACGCCGTCATTAATTTTGTTAAACTCGCGATTGGCATAACTTTATCGGCATTTTTTTCGTAAAACGCCTTACCATTTTCGGTCGAATAAACCGCAGCGGCATTTGCTGATAAGTATACATTCGGTTGCTTCGTGGAACACGCTGAGAGTAGTAATAGCCCCATTAGTAGTATCCATGTTAGCTTATGTAGTTTCATTATTTCTCCTCCTTTTGACTTTAGTATAGAGTAAAAGAGTTGAGTTAAATCCAAGGAAGTGGAAGGATATGTTAAAGCTTTAACGAGAAAATTTAAGTTTTCTTAACTAGTAGAGATAAAACTATTGTTATTCACATGTGGATAAGTTAAAATAGTAGGGATGAATTTTTATTAATGGTTTTTCTGTGGATATGTTAATAAATCTATGGATAACCTTCAAAATACTAACAATTTAATTGCTTTGGTCAAAGCGGAGCGTAAGTTGTTGAAAATGCACAAAATCACGTGCCAAAATTTATTCAAAATAGGATAAGGCTTATTTGAGCTGAACTTCTAATGAGAAAGGATGAGTAAAGAATGGAATTTGATACTATTGCTGCAATCTCAACACCGCCGGGAGAAGGGGCCATTGCTATTATTAGATTAAGCGGTCCAGAGGCGATTCAGATAGCGGATCGTATTTTTTATGCCAAAAATAGCTTAAGTGAAGCAGAAAGTCACACAATTCACTACGGTCATATAAAAGAAGACGGCGAAGTAATTGAGGAAGTAATGGTCACGGTTATGCGTGCTCCGCGTACTTTTACACGAGAAGATGTGGTGGAAATAAATGCACATGGCGGAATCGTTTCGGTCAATCGCGTCTTGCAACTATTACTAAGAAATGGTGCCAATTTAGCTGAACCAGGTGAATTCACAAAGCGGGCATTTTTAAATGGAAGAATTGATTTATCGCAAGCAGAGGCTGTGATGGACTTAATTCGCGCCAAGACAGACCGGGCGATGGGTGTGGCAATTAGACAAATGGACGGGAATCTTTCACGGTTGATTCGCAATTTGCGCCAAGAAATTTTGGATGCATTAGCGCAAGTCGAAGTAAATATCGACTATCCGGAGTACGATGATGTAGAGGAAATGACCCAGCGAATGCTACTGGAGAAAACAGAGCTAGTTCGCGCTTCCGTCGAGCAACTTTTACAAACAGCAAGCCAAGGGAAAATTCTACGTGAAGGCCTTGCAACAGCCATTATCGGTCGACCAAATGTCGGGAAATCATCCTTGCTTAACCAACTAATTCAAGAAGAAAAAGCGATTGTCACAGATATTGCTGGGACGACGCGAGATATTATAGAAGAATACGTCAATGTTCGCGGCGTACCACTGCGTTTGATTGATACAGCTGGAATTCGTGAGACAGAAGATATTGTGGAAAAAATTGGTGTAGAACGTTCAAGAAAAGCCTTGGCGGATGCCGATTTTATCCTGCTAGTATTAAATCAAAACGAAGAGCTGACAGTGGAAGATGAAGCGTTATTTGAAGCAGCTGCGGGTCATAATTATGTGGTCGTTTTAAATAAAACAGATTTGGAAACAAAGCTTGATATAGATAGAGTTCGTGAACTTGCGGGAGAAAATCCAATTGTCTCTACTTCGCTAGTAAACGATGAAGGTTTAGAGGCTTTGGAAGAAGCAATTAAAACACTATTTTTTGCTGGTGATATTGATGCGGGTGATGCAACTTATGTCTCGAACGTTCGACACATTGCGCTCCTTCATCAAGCACTTGAAGCTTTAAATGGCGTTACAACAGGGATTCAGCTCGGCATGCCAGTGGATATTGTCCAGATTGATATGACTCGTGCATGGGATTTACTAGGTGAAATTACTGGTGATTCTGTCCAGGATGAATTACTCGATCAGTTGTTCAATCAATTTTGCCTTGGAAAATGATTTTTTAGGAGATGTTTTTATAAAATGCAAACCTATGATGCAGGAACTTTTGACGTCATCGTTGTTGGTGCAGGCCATGCGGGAGTAGAAGCAGGTCTTGCCAGTGGTCGAATGGGCGCCAAAACGCTGATGTTAACGATAAATTTAGATATGGTCGCTTTTATGCCATGTAATCCTTCTGTTGGAGGCCCAGCAAAAGGAGTAGTTGTGCGCGAAATTGATGCACTTGGCGGAGAAATGGGCCGTAATACAGACAAAACTTACATTCAAATGCGGATGCTAAATACAGGTAAAGGTCCCGCTGTTCGCGCATTACGTGCCCAAGCAGACAAATGGGATTACCAACACGAAATGAAACACACAATTGAAAAAGAAGAAAATATCACTTTGCGCCAAGGTCTTGTTGACCGTTTAGTGATTGAAGATGGCGTGTGTAAAGGCGTTATTACAAACAGTGGCGCAATTTACTACGCGAAAACAGTCGTTATTACTACCGGAACTTTCTCACGTGGCGAAATTATTGTCGGTGAACTGCGCTATTCAAGCGGTCCAAACAACCAACAACCATCTGTGAAACTTTCAGAGCACTTGGAAGAACTAGGTTTTGAACTGCGCCGCTTTAAAACAGGAACACCACCGCGTGTAAAATCAAGTACGATTGACTATTCAAAAACAGAAGAACAACCGGGTGACGATCATCCGCGCGCATTTAGTTTTGATACAGTAGAAATGATGCTAGAACAATTACCGTGTTGGTTAACTTATACAAACGAAACCACTCACGAAATAATCCAAGCAAATTTACACCGTTCACCAATGTTTACAGCAACGAAAAAAGGCACTGGCGCAAGATATTGCCCGTCCATTGAAGATAAAATTGTTCGTTTCAGCGACAAACCAAGACACCAAATCTTCCTTGAACCAGAAGGCAAAAACACCGAAGAAGTATATGTCCAAGGTCTTTCCACCAGTTTGCCAGAAGAAGTGCAACGCGAAATGCTAAGAACTATTCCGGGACTTGAAAATGTAGAAATGATGCGTGTTGGCTACGCTATCGAATATGATGCAGTTATGCCAGACCAACTGTGGCCATCACTTGAAACTAAATTAGTTGAAGGACTTTTCACAGCCGGCCAAATTAATGGTACAAGTGGTTACGAAGAAGCAGCCGGACAAGGCTTAATGGCAGGAATCAACGCAGCACGCAAAGTTTTTGAAAAAGAACCAGTTATCCTCGGTCGCGATCAAGCTTATATCGGCGTTTTAATTGACGATTTAGTAACAAAAGGAACCGAAGAACCATATCGTTTACTTACATCTCGCGCCGAATACCGTTTACTATTACGTCATGATAATGCAGATTTACGTTTAACAGAAATCGGTCACGAAATCGGCTTAATTAGCGACGAACGTTATGAACGCTTTTTAGCAAAACAAAGAGCGATTGAAGCAGAAAAAGAAAGACTACAAAAAACACGCATTAAACCAACTGCTGAAGTTCAAGCAATGCTAAAAGAAATCGGCTCAGGTGAACTAAAAGACGGAATTCTAGCAGCAGATTTACTTCGCCGCCCAGAAATAACTTACGACAAAATCGCCCAAATTGTTTCACGTGAAACATTTGTGACCGACGAAATCGCTGAACAAGTAGAAATTCAAATTAAATACGAAGGCTACATCCAAAAATCAAACCTTCAAGTAGAAAAAATGAAACGCATGGAAGACAAAAAAATCCCAGAAAACATCGATTATGATGCAATCAGCGGCCTCGCAACAGAAGCCCTAGAAAAATTAAAGAAAATCGAACCCCTTTCCATCGCCCAAGCTAGCCGTATCAGCGGGGTAAACCCAGCCGATATATCTATATTGCTAGTTTACATCGAGCAAGGGAAGATAGCGAAAATAAGTAAATAAGAACACGGATTACTATAATAACTGAAACCACATGTTCACGGAAACTTCAAACTTGCCGTTTAAGTTGAAAGTTTCCGTTGAATAATGTGGTTTTTTCTTGTTTTTAATTAAGGTAGAATGGGATTGCATAGAAGAAGACATACTGCAGAGGTGAATGTGTGAAAAAGAGAGGGATAATACTATTTGGAATTGCAATAATGATTATTTTTGGTTTAGGGGTAAAATTTTATATGGATGAAGAGAAATTAAATAAAGAAATGTTGAAAGTAGTCTATAGTGATGAAGCGAAAAGCGTTTTTAAAAATGGGTTGAAAAATTTGGATGCTAAAGCATTGACTGGGAATGGTGTAATTAACACATATGAAATTGATGAGAAAAGTATCAAACAAAACCCTATGGGAGGAATAAATGTTACTTTGCATGTTAATGGAGATTCTGAGTTATATGTTTTTTTTACATTGAATAAAGCTGATGATAAAAAACTAATTGATGATGGTGGCGGAAATTCTGCAAAATTAGAAAAATTATTAGACAACTAAGAAAATAAAAACAGAGGTGAAGGTTTGAAAAAGAGATGGATAGTACTATTTGGAATTGCAATAATGATTATTTTTGGTCTAGGGATAAAATTTTATATGGATGAAGAGAAATTAAATAAAGAAATGATAAAAATAGTCTATAGTGATGAAGCAAAACAAGTATTCGAAAAAAGATTAACAAATCTGGATGCAAAAGCATTTACTAAAGAAGGCATAATTCAATCGTACAAAATTGATGAGGGAAGCATAGAATCTAATCCAATGGGCGGGATAGAAGTTGCGTTAATAATAAATAATAATACAGAAATGAATGTATCATATACTATGAGCAATTCTAATGGAGAATTAAGTGGTGGTGCGTCAGTTGTATCTGAAAAGCTTTCTAAACTATTAGGTCGTTGGGAACAAGAATGATTTTGATTAAATAATTACCAAAAACTGAAAAAAAGTGGAAACTTCTAACATGTATAAGATTGACCTACAAATAAAAAGTCATACAACAGAGGTGAAGGTTTGAAAAAGAGATGGATAATACTATTTGGAATTGTAATAATGATTATTTTTGGTTTAGGGGTAAAATTTTATATGGATGAAGAGAAATTAAATAAAGAAATGAAGCAAGTGGTTTATAGTGATGAAGCAAAAGAAGTATTCGAAAAGAGGCTGACAAACTTGGATGCAAAAGCATTCACGAAAGAAGGTATAATTCAATCATATGAAATTAATAAAGAAAGTATAGAGAGAAATCCAATGGGAGGAATAAATGTTACTTTAATTATAAATAAGGATTTAGAGTGGTATATTACCTATACTTTAGGAAAACAGAACGGCAAATTAGACGGTGGTGGCGCTAGCATATCTAAAGACCTTACAAAGAAATTAGAACTTAAAGGGAGTTAAGATAGTCCAGCCAATACTAACTAAGAAATTAAACAAACTTTAAAAGACTGAAAAAAAAGAAAGTGAAAATTTCTAACATGTGATAAAATAGACCTACAAATAAAAATCATACAACAGAGGTGAAAAGTTGAAAAAGAGATGGATAATAGTAGTAGCAATTACAGTAATAACCATTTTTGGTTTAGGGGTGAAATTCTATATGGATGAAGAGAGATTAAATAAAGAAATGATGAATATAGTTTATAGTGATGAAGCGAAAAATGCTTTTTACACAGACTTAAAAGATTTAGATACAAAAGCATTTACTGAAGAAGGCGTAATTCAATCATATGAAATTTATGAAAAAAGCATTAATCACAATCCTATGGGAGGTATTAATGTTACAGTAATCATAAACGAAAATCCAGAATTGTATATAAAATACACTTTGGATAAATTTAATGGCAAATTAGAGTGTGGAAGCGCAAGTATAGCTGGAAAACTTTCCAAGCTGTTAGGTCGTTGGGAGGAATATTAATGAGTCTACCGAATAACGATTACGAAAGAATGAAACTGGCGCGAAAAGAGTATGATGATCTATACCTTACAGAAGAAGTAACTATCTCAAAAAACAATGAAGAAAGGAAGTCAATCGGAATCGTATCCCAAACAATCAACAACAAAGCAGCCGGACAGCAAACCTATATCATCACAGAAAAATACACGCCACCCACAGCTTCCCATACTGAGAGAAGCAAAGTAAAAGAGTTAACAATTCTTTACAGAGGTTCCACTGCGCCCACTCTGGCAAGTGGTCTTACGCCGTTTCATAAGGATAGTCTTGATGTGTGGACGGATTGGGGCTTAAATGATATTCCAACCGCAATCCAAATTACACATGGCGGAGGATCCACAGTAACACCCCAACTAAAATCCTCCTCAGAAACCTTAAAACAAACAATGAAACTCTACCCAAACGCCCAAATCTATGTATACGGCCATTCTTTAGGATCCATGAACGCCCAGTACGCTATCGCAGACTTAGATAAAAAAGACATCAAACGCATCAGCGGCGGTTTCTTCTACCAAGGTCCGAATATCTACTCCAACCTAACGCCAAAACAACAAGACACAGTAAAAGCAATAAACGCTTTAGATAGATTATTTAATTTTATTGATAGGAAGGATTATGTGGCAATTGGTTATGGTATTGGAGACCCGACAATTGGTCATTTAATAGAGGTTGAGTCGAAAAAAGCTGGTTTGGTTGAGCGGCATATGTGGGGTGGTTATCAGTTTGACAAAGAAGGAAACATCCTAACAAATAAAGAAGGCAGCCTTCAATTAGCCAAATACGCAACAGCTCAACAATTAGCAGCAATCAACATCATGCGAACCAGTTTTACAAAAAGCGGTGGTGGCTTATCCTCATCCGAAGAAATATTCTTGGATGCAGCGGAAGCACTAGCAATTACGCAAGGGATGAAACAAACGATTCAAGGCGAAATTAGAGCTTTAAAAGATGTTTTTGATAAAGAAATCGAGAATGCTGAAGAGTTGTGGCGCGATACGCTTTCAGATGCAAGGGATATCGGCTCCAATCTATCTGAGTCAGAAATACTCGCCGCCCTTGCTTGGGGCGGGGCGACTGAGCCGAAAATTGTGATAGACACAGTGCAAGATTGCGAAAAATCCTTAGTCGAAGCAACCAAGATAGAGCAAGAATATGATAAATTACTAGAACAAATCAACGAAGCGATAAAAAGCCAGCTAAAAACCGACCAAGAATTAGCCAAACAGATAGGGAGCATGTATGGATAAACAAAGACAACTACTGCTAAAACTAGAAAATTTGGACGATGAGTTTAATAGAAAAAGACGTCAATTGGATGAAGCGATGGACGATGCATCCCAAGAAAAATGGCGGTTTCACCAAGAACTAGAAAACCTTTCTGAACAAATCAGGTACATCCATCAAAAAAGAGCTTACGAAACATCTGAAGACTTGCAAAAAGCCTACCATTTAATCAGTTCTATCCAAGAAGAAGGCGATTGGACAGTAAAAAACACTTTAACAAAACTAGAAAATGAACACGAAGAGCATCAAGCACTTTATAAGAAACAAGCGAATTCTTATGAAGAAGAACTACATCAGCTAAAAAAGGATCGTGATCTATAACATGATAGATAAACTAAAAGCAGAATTATTAGAGTCACGCAGAAATCTAGAAAAAAATCTTATTGGGATGTTTGTGGCGAGTCAAACTCATGCAACATCAGAAAATCGCAAACGGATGTTAAAAATGATCAAGCGGGACAAAATAGCCGATATCAAAAGCAATTGTCAGGGTTACATAGATGGACTTTCCACCACAGCAAAAGGAAAATGGGTAAATCAAGCCAAAAAAAGTTTTAAAGAGAATGCCAACAAGTTTGATAATTGTTAAACGTAATACGAGCTTGCTAAATAGCACGAAAATATTTATACTTGAAAATAATGAGCTAAAAATATAGAAAATCAACGGTACAAGCCTGTTTAAAAGTATAAACCAAACCCGTCTATCATCCTAAACACGGCAAAAATCGCGAAAATAAAGTGAGGAAAAAATATGAATCCAGAGCAATTCCAAATGGCGCTCGCTGAAAAAGGAATAGAACTAAGCGACGACCAAATGAAACAATTCCATGATTACTTCGAAATGTTAGTAGACTGGAATGAAAAAATGAATTTAACAGCTATTACCGACGAAAAAGAAGTATATTTAAAGCACTTTTACGATTCTATTTCTGCCGCGTTTTATGTAGACTTTACTAAATTCGATACTATTTGTGATGTCGGGGCTGGCGCTGGTTTTCCAAGTCTCCCAATTAAAATCTGCTTCCCACATCTAAAAGTAAGCATCGTAGACTCCTTGAAAAAACGCATGACTTTCCTTGACGCGCTAGCAGAAAAATTAGGCCTAACCGATGTGCATTTCTACCATGATCGCGCCGAAACATTTGGGCAAAACAAAGCGCACCGCGAAAAATACGACCTTGTAACCGCACGTGCCGTAGCAAGAATGAGCGTATTATCCGAACTGTGCATGCCACTTGTAAAAAAAGGCGGTTCATTCCTAGTAATGAAAGCAGCCCAAGCCGAACAAGAGCTGCAAACAGCCGAAAAAGCCATCAAACTATTCGGCGGAAAAGTCGAGGAACATTTCGCTTTCGCATTACCAGTAGAAGAAAGCGAACGAAACATCTACGTCATCACTAAAACAAAAGAAACCCCTAATAAATATCCGCGCAAACCCGGAACACCCAACAAATTACCAATCGAATAAACTAACAAAGTCCTTTCAAACGAAAGGACTTTTTATTTTTAACAGCAACGTCATTTTTTAAAGCTAGTTTCCATAAGCAACCACACCCAAATATGAAAATCATTTTCATTTAATCGATATTGATAAAATCATTTTCTTATGATATAGTCTGTTTGAAAACGCATACTTTACACTGAAACACAGTATAGAGGAGGAGTATCAGTGGGTAATTCTGTTATGGAAAAAATTAAAGGCGGGTTAGTGGTTTCCTGCCAAGCTCTAGAAGACGAACCACTTCATAGTGCATTTATTATGTCGAAAATGGCTCTGGCCGCAGTTCAAGGTGGTGCTGTTGGTATCCGAGCAAATACCGCAAAAGATATTCGGGCAATTCAAAGCGAGGTGGATGTCCCAATGATCGGTATTTACAAAAAAGATTACGATGATTCCGACGTATTTATCACACCAACCTTAAAAGAAGTCAGAGAAATATGTGAAACGGGAGCAGAAATTGTTGCGATGGATGCGACAACGAGACAAAGACCACATAACGAAGACCTCAAAGACATACTAAGCGCCATTCGAAAAGAGTTTCCAAACACGCTTTTCATGGCAGACACAGGCAGTATTGAAGACGTTTATTACGCTGATTCCCTTGGCTTTGACTTAATTGGCACGACACTTTACGGCTATACCGAGGAAACAGCGAATAAAAATATCAGCGACGACGATTTTTCCCATATGAAAGAAGTATTGAAAAGTACGAAGCGCCCAGTAATTGCAGAAGGGAAAATCGATTCGCCTAGTAAAGCACGACAAGTTCTTACGTTAGGTTGTTATGCCGTCGTTGTTGGCGGCGCAGTAACTCGGCCACAGGAAATAACCACCCGCTTTACAAATGAAATTAAAAAAATCTAAGAAGAAAGAGGTAAGTGACATGACAAAGCAAATCAAAGTTGGCGTAATTGGTGTTGGACAAATGGGGCAGTATCATGCAGAAATTTATCAAAAACTTCCGCAAGTTGAGTTAGTGGCAATTTGTGAGTTTAACGATGAAAGACGCGCAGAAATGGCAGAAAAATTTCAGTGTAAAGCATATAAAGACTACCACGAACTCCTAGCAAATACTGAGATTGAAGCTGTGAGCATTGTTTTACCTGATAATATGCACCGTGATTGTGTGGAGGAAGCTGTAAAACACAAAAAACATATTTTACTTGAAAAACCACTTGCAAAAGAACTAGAAGATGGCAAAGCAATGTATGAACTGACAAAAGACTACGATAAAGTATTTACAGTTGGATTTTTACTCAGATTTGATCCTCGTTTCAATATGATTAAACAGCGCCTCGATAACGGCGAATTAGGCGATATTATTCATCTTTATTGTCGTCGTAACAGCCCAATTACTGGACCAAAGCGTTACATAGGTGCTTCTGATTTAAGTATGCACGTAATGATTCACGATATTGATTATATTAACTGGTACATGGATAGCGAGCCAGTCAAAGTTATCGCCAAAAGCCGCAGTGTTTTACTTAAAGAATACGGCATGAATGACGTAATCTATGCCATTGTTACGTACGAAAATGGCGCAATTGCTTGTCTTGAAGCTTGCTGGGTGCTACCAGAAAACTCGCCAACCATCATTGACGACAAACTTGAATTAGTCGGAACAAAAGGCGTAGCATATGTAGACTCATGTGATCACGGCGTTCGTTTTGTTAGTGAAAAAGGGGTGTCTTATCCGGATTCAAGACACTGGTATTATACAAATGGCGAAGTTTCCGGCGATTTGGCAGAAGAAGTGATGGCATTTATTAATAACGTTGCGAATAACACAAAATCAATCATTACACCAAAAGAAGCGTATGATTCCTTACGAGTAGTAGATGCGATTGAACGTTCCATTGCTGAAGGAAAAGAAGTATCACTATAAAATAGCGCCACACATATGATTGGAGGGGGAAATATGTCTATTCGGGTACATGTACAGAAGTTTGGGAGTAAGCTAAGTGGTATGGTCATTCCGAATTTGGGAGCTTTTATGGCTTGGGGGATTTTAACGGCGATTGGGGTCGCAACAGGCTCTGAGATGTTAAAAGGCTTTATCGCACCAATGCTTAATTACTTGTTACCACTGCTTATTGCCTTTGCTGGAGGTCGAGCGGTTCACGGTTACCGAGGAGGAGTTATTGGTACCGTTGCAACAATGGGAGCAATTATTAGTTCGGATATAACCATGTTTATCGGCGCAATGATAATGGGTCCGCTTGCTGCTTGGGTACTTAAAAAATTTGATGAACGTATTGATGGAAAAATTCCAGCTGGATTTGAACTATTAGTTAACAACTTTTCGATTGGGATAATTGGAGCGGGATTAGCACTATTTTCTTATGTGGCAATTGCTCCAATGGTCGAAGCTGTAACAAAAGTATTAGCAAGTGGCGTGGATGTGTTAATTAACAATCATTTGCTCCCACTAACGGCTTTAATTATTGAGCCAGCTAAAGTCTTATTTTTAAACAATGCGATCGGTCAAGGTATTCTTAGTCCGCTAGCAACCTTGCAACTCGCCGAAACAGGAAAATCGGTGCTTTACTTACTAGAATCAAATCCTGGACCAGGTCTTGGAATTTTACTCGGTTATATGTTCTTTGGTAAAGGAAACTCCAAAGCATCTTCCTACGGGGCAAGTGTTATTCACCTATTTGGTGGTATTCACGAAATTTACTTCCCATTCGTTTTAATGAATCCAATTCTTATTTTACCGCTAATTCTTGGTGGGATGACAGGAACATTTATTTTAACAATGACAAATGCGGGACTTGTTGGTGTGGCCTCTCCTGGTAGTATTATCACAATCATGATGATGGCAGCACCCGGCGATCATATTAAAATCATTATCGCGGTGCTATGTGCGGCGCTTGTTACATTCATTACCGCCATACCATTTATTAAACGCATGGGGAACAAAGATTCAGAACTACAAGACGCGGCGAAGAAAATGGAAGGTCTTAAAGGCAAAAAAAGTAGCATTTCCTCTGTTTTCGAAACTCCAGTAGATGATTTTAATTTTAAAAATGTTAAAAGAATCGCTTATGCTTGCGATGCTGGGCTTGGATCCAGTGCGATGGGCGCGACCGTGCTGCAGAAAAAAATCAAAAACGCTGGCTTAGACGATATTAAAGTGTTCCACATCGCCATCCACGAATTGCCGACCGAATGCGATGTGGTCGTGACGCATAAATCCCTTATCGACCGAGCCAAAGAAAAGCAACCAGATGCGTATTATGTGGAAATAACGGATTACCTCGGCGCACCAGAATATCAAGAACTAATAGATAAAATAGTTGCAGACCGAGAACAAAAGAATTAACTTATTTGTAAGCGCTTCTTTTTAGGAGCGCTTTGAATAGTAAAGTGGGTAGGAGGAAAATGATGTTAAAAGCAGTTGTAATGGATTTTGATGGAATTGTTATTGATACAGAAGTAGTTTGGTACGAAATTTTTAAAGATTGGTTTAAAACAAAACAACATTATGATCTTTCTATTGAGGAATTTTTACAGTGCGTCGGATCTAATGTGGACGATTTATTCCGTGAATTAAATGAGACGCAGCAAATGGATATTAATCGCCAAGTATTCGAAGCAGAAACACAAGCAACTTTCATTGAAAATAGTAAAAGCTTACCAGCCAAAGAAGGCGTGGAAAGTTTTATTCGTGGATTAAAAGAGCGCGGCTTAAAGTTAGCGCTTGCGACATCATCGCAGCGACCAAAACCGCTCTATCATTTGGAACGACTAGGTTTACTCGAATATTTTGACGCAATTATTACAGCCGAGGATGTTACACGAATTAAGCCGGAACCAGATTTATTTTTAGAAGCTTTAAGAGCGCTTAATGTAAAACCCTCGGAGGCGCTTATCGTAGAAGACTCGCGCAATGGCCTTTTGGCGGGGAATAGTGCAGGTGTAAATGTTCTTGTCATCCCAAATGAAGTAACGAAACATAGCGATTTAACGCCGAATTATATGGAACGAGAGTCGCTGGCGGATGTAGATTTAACAGAAATAATAGCTAAATATAATAAATAAGGGGGCACGAGCATGTTATTGGACCGAGTAACTTTGGAAGATATTGAGGTAAATTTAAAAGCAAAAGATTGGCGTGAAGCCATCCAAACGTCCGCGAGACTTCTACTAGAGCGAGGTGCCATCAAAGAAAGCTATATCGACGGAATGATTCAAAGTGTAGAAAATAATGGACCATATATAGTGATTGCTAAACATATCGCCCTAGCACATACGCGACCAGAATTTGGCGTCATTCGCGGCGGTTTAACCTTCGCAACACTTGCTGACGGCGTGGATTTTGGGAGTGAAATGTTCGACCCAGTGAAACTAATTATTACGCTCGCGGCAACAGATTCAGAAAGCCATTTAGAAGTATTGTCGGAGCTTGCTGAAGTACTCATGGACGAGGAAAAAGTAGCTCGTTTGATTGCAGCGAACTCAGAGCAGGCATTTTACGAGGAGTTAACAAAAGAAGGATAATAATTTCACTAAAGAGGTGAAGAAATGGAAAATTATCTTTGTGTTGATATTGGCGGAACTAGTATTAAATATGCCAAGTTTAACCAAGCAGGCAAGCGGATAGGTGAGCTTATGTCTTGTGCGACCCCTATAAGCGACGGAGCGAATCAAATCATGCCGGCGCTTATTCAGATTGTCGAACAGGAAAAAACGGGCATAGCGGGCGTCTGTGTTGCTTCAGCGGGTGTTGTAGATCCTCTGAACGGCAATATCATTTATGCGGGCTATACAATTCCCGAATACACAGGGACAGAAATAAAAGCAGAATTAGAGCACCGATTTAACCTTCCGTGCGCAGTAGAAAATGACGTAAACGCGGCCTGTCTTGGCGAGTTTTGGTTAGGCGGAGCACGGGGACGAACGAGCGTGCTCTGTTTGACAATTGGTACTGGTATCGGTGGAGCAATGCTTTTAAATGATGAACTAATAAATGGCTACTCTTTTACAGCGTGTGAAGTGGGCTATATGCAGCTTTCGCAAGGAAAATTCCAAGATGTGGCTTCAACAAAAGCATTAATTAAACAAGTTGCCTCGCGAAAAAATATCGAGGAAAATGCGTTAAATGGTCGTCAAATCATGGAATGGGCTTATAGCGGAGATGCGGTTGTGCTGACCGAAATAGAGCAATGGATTGAGAATTTAGTCGAAGGTGTAGTAAACTTAATCTATATTTTCAACCCAGAAGTGATTGTGCTTGGTGGGGGATTAATGGAAGAAGAGTCATTCTTCAAACCTCGCCTAAAAAAAGCTATTTCAGCTAAATTAATCTCACCAATGTTCGATACAGCAGATCTTACTTTCGCAAAGCTGGGAAATGAAGCAGGGATGATTGGTGCGCTCTATCATTTCTTAAACCAGAAAGAGGCCAAAAAAGATGACGATTTTAAATGAAATTCAGCAAAATTACAATCGATTACCGAATAAAGAAAAGCAAATCGCGAAATATATTTTAGAAAAAAGTGATGAACTCAAGAATATTAATATTAAAGAGCTAGCTGAAGAAACCGGCACATCCATTTCGACGATAACGAGATTTTGTCGCCATGTGCGTTGTGATAGTTTTGTGGATTTGAAAATGCGGGTTAATACGGCAGCGACAATGGTTCCGTCACTTGGTTATGATGACCTTTTTGAAGAGGTTTATTCGTTTTACCATAAAGTGATTGATAATACGGTGAAGCTGATTGAACCAGCGAAGATTCGTGAAGTGGTGCAGTATATTCAAGAAGCTAAGCGTGTCTATATTTGCGGCGTCGGAAGTTCGGGGCTCACAGCTGTTGAGATGTCACAGCGACTTATTCGGATGGGGTTAAATGTTATTAGTGTTAACGATCCGCATATGATGATTATCACCAGCTCGATTACAACAAAAGAAGATTTCGTTATCGGTATTTCCAATTCAGGGAATACCCCAGAGCTAGTCACGGCGCTAAAAATCGCTAAGAAAAACAAAAGTAAAGTAGCTACATTTACAAGTTTTGAAAATAGTGAAATGACCGAAATCAGCGACGTAACTATCCCGGTTTACAATACTTTATTCGTAAGTAAAAGATATTTTGCCAACAGCCAGTTTTCGATAATGTATGTGATGGACATTATTTCGATGATGCTACTACAAAATGAATCTTACCGAGAAAATATGGAAAAAACTATCAATACGGTAACGGACGAATTTCATTAAGATAAATTAGGAAAATAGATGGAACTGGGGAATTTTAGCAGCTCTGTCTATTTTTTCGCATTTAAACTGTAGAATAAGCGTGTTTTTCTCTGACATTTCTGCTAAAATAGTTTAAGAGACTTGCGGATAAGTAACATATTTAAAGAAGCGCCCAAGATTTTCCGGAAAGGAAGGACCCAGATGCCTTTTTCACGTTTATTTGGAAAAAAAGATAAGAATCAAATGGATGATATAGTAGAAGAAGGAGTACAACGCGTACTAGAACTTCCTATGGATAAAATATTCCCGAACCAATTCCAACCACGGACAGTATTTGATCAAGATAAAATTGATGAGCTTGCTCGCACTATCCGAATTCACGGTGTTATTCAGCCGATAGTGGTTAGAGAAATGGAACCGGATTATTATGAAATTATTGCAGGAGAGCGCCGTTTTCGTGCTGTACTTTCTTTGAAATTGGAAAAAATCCCAGCAATTATTCAGAATTTAGATGATGAAGAAGTAGCTGCGATAGCGTTAATTGAAAACTTGCAACGTGAAGAATTAACGCCCATTGAAGAAGCAAAAGCATATCGGAGCTTGCTAGACATGCAGGACGTGACACAAGAAGCCCTTGCGCAACGTGTCGGGAAAAGCCAGTCTGCCATCGCAAACAAAATGCGTCTTCTAAAACTACCAGAAACTATCCAAGAAGCCGTTCTTAACAAACAAATTTCAGAGCGCCATGCTCGTTCTTTATTAGCTTTAGAAACGGAAGAACAGCAAGTGAGCCTTTTACAAGAAATAGAAGAAAATCACTGGAACGTCAAACAAACCGAAGCAAGAATTCAAGAAATTTTAGGCGTGAAAAAACTAGTAGCTACTAAAAAAACCAAACCAAAACGCCAAGCTATTAGTCGTGACGTACGTATCGCTATGAACACGATTAAACAGTCGGTCACAATGGTTAAAGATAACGGAATGGACCTAGATTTCACCGAAGAAGAGACAGATGATTTTTATCAAATTACCATTCAAATTCCTAAAAAGAAATAAGAGGTGTAGCAGTGAGGTTTTTGAAGATAATTGGACATGCAGTTGGTGTCATTAGTTGTTTGATGGTACTTCCATCTTTCGTAATAGCGATTACAAGTGCTATTATAAGTTTTAATCCATTATATATTACCTACTTTTTCACCAGCCCCTATGCCCGAGCAGTAGCCGTAGCAGAAGAGTCTGGATGGGGAAGTGGCTTCAATATTCTATTAATTAATTACGGGGCATATCTCATCGCGTTTGGCTATACGTTCTTTGCGATCGTGAAGATTTACAGTTGGTACCAAATCGCGAAAGAAGCGAAAAAATAGTTACGAACCTTGCTTACTAAAGCAGGGTTTTTCTTTTTTAATTTAAACCAACTCGATTTGAGTGGAATATAAACTTTCTTACGGTTTTACAAAAATTAGAGAAAATAAGTGCAATTTTGAGCAGAAAAAAGTACAATAGAATTAGGTAAAGTTGTAAAGGAGGGAGTGATTCACTCAACTCTGGGTGGAATCACGAAACGAATGGCAAAGATCATTTTTGTGAAAGATGAACAAAATGAGTTCCAAGCGTATGATTTCTTACAAAATTTAATTGTGGAAGAACCACTAATGGCCACTTTAGTATTTCAAGGCCTGTTACAACTAGAAACAGCAGAAACAAGAAAACTCAGCACTGGTAAGCAAATTCTCCCCGATGTCCATTTAATTATCGGTAAAAGTCAAGCTTACTCACTGCAAACAACTCGAGTGGAAACAACTGTAGACCAACCGATTCAAGAAATGAAAGCACATTTTAAAGATAAAAATTGTCGTTTAATTTACTTCACTGCATTTAGTGGAGATGAAACATATTATTGCTTCGTTAAAGGCTATTTTAAAGATAAAAACCCGTTCACTGATCAAATGAGCGCTTACCGCGAAGAAGTCAAACGCGTATTCTTACGTCGTATCGAAGCAGAAACAAGTATTGGTCACGCAGACTATCAATTCGAAACACTAAAAAATAAAGCTTTAGCAAATGAAGGCATTGCTCATTACTTAGATAGTTTTTCAGCAAGCCTAGGTAAATATATTTTCTCTAAGCGAATGGAGAAGAAATGGTCGCAACTAGATTTGGCACTTAAATCAGATTTATCTCCTGTTATTATTGGTCGTTTAGAAGCAGGGGATCCAGATTTGACTCTGCGAATGTATCAAAAAGTCTGCACGGTTCTAGGTGTTAAGACAACATTCTCTGTAGATTGAAGATAGAAAAGTAATCAGCTTAGGTTGGTTGCTTTTTTTATTTTAAAATGTTTCACGTGAAACATTTCTAGGTTTTGAGAATATCATTTTCACCATTTTTAAGCTTTCAAAATACGAATTTCAATTTATTTTTACTTTTTGTAAGACTAAATGAAAATCTTTTGGTAGAATAGAAGATAAAAGAACCGGAAATCTCGGTACAAAATAAGGGTTGGTGAAAAAGATTGAGCAAAGTGATTGCACTAGCAAACCAAAAAGGTGGGGTTGGTAAAACGACATCATCCGTTAATTTAAGCTCTAGCCTAGCTTTTTTAGGTAAAAAAGTATTACTAGTAGATATTGACCCACAAGGAAATGCGTCAAGTGGTGTTGGTGTAAATAAAGGTGAAATCGAACACTGCATTTATGATGTATTGGTTGATGATGTGGCGATTCAAGATGTGTTGCAAAAAACAGATTTAGATAATCTAAATGTTATCCCAGCTACAATTCAACTTGCAGGGGCTGAAGTAGAGCTAGTTCCAGCTATCTCACGTGAAATTAGATTAAAAAAAGCAATCGACTCAATTCGTGATGATTATGACTATGTAATTATTGATTGTCCGCCATCACTTGGGCTTTTGACTTTAAATGCTTTAACAGCCGCAGATTCTGTTTTGATTCCTGTTCAATGTGAGTATTACGCGTTAGAAGGGTTAAGCCAGTTACTAAATACAATAAGAATCGTCCAAAAGCATCTTAATGAGGATTTACAAATTGAAGGTGTTTTACTAACAATGCTTGATGCTAGAACAAATCTAGGTATTCAAGTAATAGAAGAAGTGAAAAAATACTTCCAAAACAAAGTATTTAATACAATCATCCCACGTAATGTTCGTTTAAGTGAAGCACCTAGCCACGGAAAACCGATTTTGTTGTACGATGCAAAATCAAAAGGGGCAGAAGTTTATTTAGAATTAGCAAAGGAAGTGGTTGCACATGGCTAAAGGTCTAGGTAAAGGAATTAATGCGCTATTTAACAATGTCGATACGAATGAAGAAACAGTACAAAATATCGCTATCAAAGAAATTAAGCCAAATCCATATCAACCACGTAAAATTTTTGATACGAAAGCAATCAATGAATTACGTGATTCCATTAAAATCCACGGTGTTTTACAGCCAATTATTTTAAGAAATACAGATAAAGGATATGAAATTGTTGTTGGTGAACGCAGATACCGCGCAGCAAAAGAAGCTAAATTAAAAGAAATCCCAGCGGTTGTACGTGATTTAACCGAAGAAGAGATGATGGAGCTTTCCGTCATTGAAAACTTACAACGTGAAGATTTATCTCCACTTGAAGAAGCTGAATCATATCAGTTCCTTATGAAAAAATTGGGCTTAACGCAAGCCAAATTAGCAGAACGCGTTGGGAAAAGTAGACCATATATCGCTAACTTTGTACGTCTTTTGACATTGCCTGAAGAAGTTCAAGTAATGTTACGCGATGGCTCGTTGTCAGCCGGACATGGCCGAGTGTTGCTAGGTTTGAAACTTAAGAAAAATATTATCCCAACAGCTAAAAAGGCTGCGACTCAAGGTTTAACAGTTCGCCAACTGGAAGATATTGTGAACAACTTGAACGAAAATGTTTCACGTGAAACAATTAAGCCTGCCAGAGTGCCTATTTTTATTCGTGAAAGTGAAAGTCAATTACGTGATAAATTTGGTACGGCTGTCTCGATTAAACGTCGTGATAAAAAAGGTAAAATTGAAATTGAGTTTTTATCAGATGATGATTTGGATCGTATTTTAGAGATTTTAGATATTCAGTTTGATGATGAATAGGTTGTGATGTTTATGGAAAAAAAGCATTTCGATTTAAATGATATAGTAGAAATGAAAAAGCCTCATCCTTGTGGTACCAATCGATTTAAGATTATTCGTATGGGTATGGATATTCGGATTAAGTGCGAAGGTTGCGGACATAGCGTCATGATTCCTCGACGTGAATTTGAACGAAAAGTAAAGAAAATTTTAGTTAAGGCTGAAGAGTAATAGAGAGCAGACGATTTATACAGTCGTCTGCTCTTTTTTTTAAAGCCTTTTAGTTGAAGTTTAGTATTTTCTTCTTTAAAATATAAATAGTATCATTTAATAATTATTATAATTAAAATGATATAGTATTTTATTGGAGGTATTTACATATGACAGAGAGAAAAAATTTAACAACGAACCAAGGCACGCCAGTTGGCGATAACCAAAATTCGATGACTGCGGGACTTAAAGGACCAACTTTATTAGAAGATTATGTTCTAATTGAGAAATTAGCGCATTTTGATAGAGAACGTGTACCGGAGCGAGTTGTGCATGCTCGAGGTGCTGGTGCGCACGGGAAATTTGTCACTAAAAAAAGCATGAAAAAATATACTATCGCTAATTTTTTACAAGAAGAAGGGACAGAAACAGAGGTTTTTGCTCGTTTTTCAACGGTAATTCATGGTCAACATTCACCAGAAACTTTACGTGATCCGCGTGGATTCTCTGTTAAGTTTTATACTGAAGAAGGAAATTATGACTTTGTCGGAAATAACTTGCCGGTATTCTTCATTCGTGATGCGATTAAGTTTCCGGATGTTATTCATTCTCTGAAACCTGATCCACGCACGAATATTCAAGATGGTAACCGCTACTGGGATTTCTTTAGCTTGAGTCCTGAAGCTACAACTATGATTATGTATTTATTTAGTGATGAAGGAACTCCGGCTTCTTACCGCGAAATCCGTGGCTCTAGTGTTCATGCGTTTAAATGGATTAATGAAGAGGGGAAAACTGTTTACGTAAAACTACGCTGGGTACCAAAAGCAGGAATTGTGAACCTTTCCACCGAGCAGGCTGCGCAAATTCAAGCAAAAGAATTTAACCATGCGAGCCGTGATTTGTATGAAGCAATTGAAAATGGGGACTACCCTGAATGGGATTTATATGTGCAAGTGCTAGATCCGAAAGACTTAGACAGCTTTGATTTTAACCCATTAGATGCAACAAAAGATTGGTTCGAGGACGTTTTCCCATATGAACATGTAGGGACAATGACACTTAATCGAAATCCGGATAATATTTTTGCAGAGACTGAATCTGTTGGGTTTAATCCAGGGGTACTTGTTCGTGGTATGCTTCCTTCTGAGGACCGTTTACTTCAAGGGAGATTGTTCTCTTATTCCGATACTCAAAGACACCGCGTAGGTCCTAACTACTTGCAACTGCCAATTAATAGCCCGAAAGCACCTGTTGCCAACAACCAACGTGATGGCTATATGCCGTTTAAACAACAAACGAGTTCAATTAATTATGAGCCAAATAGTTACGAGACTGAACCAAAAGAAAATCCAGCTTTTATTGAACAAGAACAAGAAATTCGTGGGGATATTTCTGGCCGACTTATTGCTGAAAAACCAAATAACTTTGGGCATGCAAAAGAAGTATGGGACCGCTATTCAGATGCTGAACGTGCGGCGCTTGTGAAAAATATTGTTGATGATTGGTCTGGCGTTCGCGATGATATTAAAATCCGCAATTTGCGAAACTTCTACCAAATAGAACCAGAATTCGCTAATCGAGTGGCTGATGGGACTGGTATTAATCTTGAGGAACATGTAGCAGATTTAAAATGAGTAAGCTTAAAACGAAAATCCTTTTAGGGTTTTCGTTTTTTGGTGGGTGGCTTTTTATTTGAAAAACCTTTATAATATACGTTAGTGAAAAAATGTCCATTTGACGGGCGTTTCAAAATGAAGTTAATGAAAAGGAGTTTATATATAATGGCACTTACAGCTGGTATTGTCGGGCTTCCTAATGTTGGGAAATCGACACTTTTTAATGCAATCACAAAAGCAGGAGCAGAGGCTGCGAATTATCCGTTTGCAACGATTGACCCGAACGTAGGAATTGTTGAAGTTCCTGACCACAGATTAAATAAACTAACGGAACTTGTAAAACCGAAAAAAACCGTTCCAACTACTTTTGAATTTACAGACATAGCTGGAATTGTAAAAGGTGCTAGTAAAGGCGAAGGACTAGGAAACAAATTCTTATCTCATATTCGCCAAGTGGATGCAATTTGTCACGTAACTCGTTGTTTTGATGACGAAAACATCACCCACGTAGAAGGCCGAGTAGACCCTCTGGATGATATTTCTACGATTAACTTAGAACTTATCTTAGCGGATTTAGAAACAGTAGAGAAGCGTATTGGGCGTGTTGAGAAGCTTTCTAAACAAAAAGATAAAGACGCGGTCGCTGAATATAATGTTTTAGTTAAATTACGCGAGGCTTTCGAAAATGATAAGCCA
Source organism: Listeria sp. Marseille-Q6474 (assembly GCF_946902005.1). Classification (NCBI taxonomy): domain Bacteria; kingdom Bacillati; phylum Bacillota; class Bacilli; order Caryophanales; family Listeriaceae; genus Listeria; species Listeria sp. Marseille-Q6474. The sequence goes on from NZ_CAMPPS010000001.1 coordinate 1,752,199, forward strand.
GCTCGTGCAATTGAATTTAATGAAGAAGAAGAAAAAATCGTTCGTAACCTTTTCTTGCTTACAAGAAAGCCTGTTTTATATGTAGCTAACGTAAGTGAAGAAGACGTTTCTAGCCCGGACGATAACAAATATGTCCAACAAGTGCGTGAATTCGCTGCGAGTGAAAACTCCGAAGTTATCGTTGTTTGTGCTCGTGCTGAAGAAGAAATTGCTGAGTTAGAAGATGAAGACAAGCTTGAGTTTTTAGAAGCGCTTGGAATTGAAGAATCCGGTTTAGACCAATTGATTCGTTCTGCGTATACATTACTTGGCTTAGCGACTTACTTCACAGCAGGTGTTCAAGAAGTTCGCGCTTGGACTTTCATCAAAGGAATGAAAGCTCCACAATGTGCCGGAATCATTCATACTGATTTCGAACGTGGATTCATTCGTGCTGAAGTTGTTGCCTATGATGCATTACTTGAATACGGTTCAGAACAAGCAGCAAAAGAAGCTGGTAAAGTACGCTTAGAAGGTAAAGAATACGAAATGAAAGATGGAGATGTCGTTCATTTCCGCTTTAACGTTTAATATGTTTCACGTGAAACAATCTTTTGATGAGCAGATGCGTCAAAAGATTGTTTTTTTATAGAAATAGTGCGATTCTTGTAATATTTTTCGCGAATTCTACAAGCTTTATAAACACCTAGAGTGATATAATAAAAGTATCTTAAAACAATAAAAGTTCGTTTAGGAGTGTATATGATGGCTAGTAGTTTTCTTGAGGAAGTAGATCGGTTAATAACTTTAAGTGGAATAACGTTTCATGCTAGTGGTACTGGAACACCTGAATTAATTAAAATTTACCAAGATGCTTTAGGAAACGAATTTCCAGAGACATATAAGCTTTTTTTAGAAAAATATGGGACGTTAACTTTTAATGGTGTATCTTTTTATGGTATCTCTAAACGAGGCTTGAGTGCGGCATCCATACCTGATGTCAAGTTTGCAACAGAGCAGGCGCGTACATTTGGGGATATAAATAAAGAGATGATTATGATAAAAAATTCAGGATATGGTTCGATTTTCTCGATAGACACTTCAATTATTGGGAGTGAGGGCGAGCCTGTAATAGTTGAAACTAACTTATCATTCAAAGACAATACAGAAAAGAAAGTTGTTGCTAATAGTTTTGGCGAATTTTTACTGGAAGAAATAGAACTATCTTTAACTGATTTGGGGTAAGAGTGTCAATTTACGGATGAAACGCTAGGTTACTTTAGTGATGCCAAAATTAAGAACTAAATGTTTCATGTGAAACAATTACAGTATAAAGTTGCTTTGTCAAGAGTTTATTTACTTCTATAGAGTTCCTCGCGATAATTAATTCACAAAATATACAATTTGCCAGGGGCGTAATAATGCTATAATTAACTATAAATTTTTATTATAGGAGTGTTATTTTGATACAATTAATGGTTATAGCATTTTTAATTGTTCTTCTTGTCATTATGCCAAAGAATAACAAAGAGGAGAGAACAGCAGCGCATTTACTAATTGATAGATATGGTATTCAAGTTGAAAAGAAAAATAACCCAATTCGTCAAATGGCTTTGCTGGAAAAAGCTCTAGGTATTTCTACATATAGAGGTAGCCGTAAAAAGACTTTTGCTTTTATCGGTAGTTTCTTTGTAGTAGCATTTATTTTAGGCTATCTAACGTACTTTTTTGCAATAAACCAAAATTTCCCAGCTACAATCATTGTAGGTATTTTTTTAGTTCTGTTTTTAATTGCCGGAACAATAATAATGTTTGTAATAGCGATTCGCCAAGCATCTTCATTACGTACAGACGCTTGGGCTAAAATCCTAAATACAATCGATCCCCAGTTTCCAATTGAATTCCTTAACGAGAAGAAATGGCAAAAAGCCTTCCTTGCTCAAATGGAAAGCATGGATGGAGAATTAGCTTAATCAAAGAAGTATTAGACTTTTAGGAGTTTAATACTTTTTTTATTCCCCGGGAAATATAAAATATTTTTAAATTGGGATGACATTTAAAATAAAACCGGAACCGCTTCAAGTTAGAAACGGTTCCGGTTTTTTTAGCGAGAATTTCTAGTAGCTATTTTTATACAAAGCAAGGCAATTAGAAGTAATACTAGGCAGAATGCGGGAAATACAAGCATTGACCCCGAATGCAAAATGCCAATGAAGAAAGTACAAATACTGACAATTACATAATAACCTAAGCTTAAAAAGGCACCAGCCGTACCTGCAACTTCTTGAAATTTTACTAGTGCTAGACTTAAACAATTTGGTAAAGCCATGCCGATTCCTGCCAAGATAATAGAGATGAAAATAATATACAATACAACTTGGCTCATTAGCGGAAAAATCGCGACCATACTAAGAGCTAGTGTGCCGATAAGGGCTAATAAAATACCTTCTTGAATGATTTTATGAGGTGAGTTCTGCTTTAAGCGCCAGTTCGATAGCCAAGCACCTAATATAGTTGAAACGGCCACTGCGCAACCCATAAAGCCATACTGACTCTGATTAAAATGAAACCTCTCAATAAAAATAGTGGGAGCTTCAGCGTAGTAACTAAATAATATCCCGTTAAAAATCCCAATTAGCACCCCAAAAGCAATTGTATAGCGGTCAAATATCATTTTTTTACCAATTACTGCCATTTTCTGTACACTAAAGGAGGTAGCGTTCGCTGTCTTTGTTTCTGGTAATCGTTTTAAGCTCCAGAACAGCAATACCATTCCCATAACTACTAAAAATAAAAATACCACGCGAAAGCCGTAATATTGTCCGATAAACCCACCAATTAATGGCCCAATTGCTGGTGAAAATGCCAAAGCGGCCGAGATTTTTGCAAATAAATGGTGGCGATCATTGCCGTGATAGTTGTCGCGCAAAATCGTCTGTGTTGTAACAGAACCCGTACTTGCCCCAAATGCTTGAACAAATCGGCCAATAAAAAGCATAGTAATATTATTTGAAAGAAGGCAAACTAAGCAACCAAGAATATAGATGAATATCCCATAATTCATTGCTTTGCGTCGTCCTAAATAATCCGAACTAACACCCCAAAAGAACACGCCAACTGCAAAAGCAAGAAAGTAAATGCTTAAAGTCATCTGAGCCAGGTTTAACGATACCCCGTAGCCCTTAGCAATTTCGGTTAAAGAAGGTGTATAAATAGTTTCACTAATTTGCGGAAACCCTACAAGACAAACAAGTAATGCCAAATTGATTTTCTTTGTTTCGATGTTTTTTTCCATAAAAAACTCTCCTGAATAATTTATTTATCTGGGAAAAAAACATCCTTCACAGGGAAATGGTGGGACCATGATTTTTATTCGCTCATAAAAAAGCATGCAGTCACCCCTTTCTATTTTAAACGGAGATGGTTCCGTTTTTTCGTTAAAGTTTATTGTAGTATATATGGGCGGAAAGATAAAGGGGTGGTTGATAGTTTGGATAATTATACATAAAAATTACCGAAATTTGAGTATTTATGTTAAAAATTTAAATTAAATACTTATGAAAATGCGCGTAAATCGAAATTTTTGTGACTAATTGGTTTTGCGATGATTAGAAAAATGAATAATGAGCTAATTCAAAGAAAATCTATTAAATTTCTGCTGCTTTTTACACAATTTGAGCAGGAATAATAATAAATTGTTTTGATTTAAGCTATTAATGATGAGAATAAGGCATTTCATTACCATTTTGGTTATACATTGTCCATTCATGATACATTAAAAGAATAGAATTAAGATAAGGATGATGTGATGAAAAAGTTTCTTTCCACTATTATTTTAGTAACACTTGTCATTGGTAATGTAATGTTTTTAAATTTTATTACTAATACCTTGTCGCGTGATTTTCTTTTTAAAGACCAGACAGAAGTGCAGTTTAAATATAAAGATGACTTTCAGGTTTTAGAAATTAATAATTCTATAAAGCAATTTTCAAAAGCTAAAAATATTAACATAGCGCAGTATACATTTTTAGATGAACGTGATTTGAATATTTATGCCTCTAATTCCCAGTATTCGCCAAATATAAAGCTTAAAAAAGGAGATTATCCCGATAAAAACCGTTTTTTGGCGAATCGGGAAAGTGGCGATGAAAAACAATCGGGTGTGATTTATCATCCTTCTAAGTATTGGTCTTTAAAGGTTTATGACTTTGGACAAATTAAAAATGTGGGTCTAAGTGATACTTTTTATGTAAGTGGCTTAGATAACCAGGATACTTATCAGGCTTTTTTAAAGGAATTTGAGCAGTACGGGGAAATAACTACGAAAAGTGTTGACGTGAGCTGGTGGAAATATATTAATATCCCGTTACTTATGACTTTGATTTTATGTTTTGTCATTTTATTTATTTTTACATATTACTATTTAAGATACTCCAAACAGCGGTTATTTGTTAATCGTATATGGGGGAATTCTAAGTTAGTTACATTAAAGTCTTTGTTCAATAAAACTATTAAATTTACATTGTTTAGTGAGTTAGTGATTTTGGTGGTTTTTGTTGGCATAGTTTTAGTAAGAGGGCTATCCGCATACTCAGTAGAAATAGTATGGAAGTTGCTTTTGTTTAATGTATTTTTGTTGATTTTTATTCTGTTTCCGACGTATTTCTTTGGATTACTTAGAATACAGAAAATCGATCAACCAAAGTCTGACCAACATATGCAGTCGGCTAAACAACATTTGGCTATCAATTTAGTTATTAAATTTGCTCTGCTTTGTGTATTTATTGGTACGATTATAGCTTCCTATCAATCGCTGCAGATGTTAAATACAAGACTAGCTAATATGGACGTGTGGAATGATGCAAAGAACATTTTTAAAGTAAATGTAGGAGTTTTACCCGAGAATATTGAAGACGATTTAAAAGCTGATAGAAAATTAAACGATAAGTTAAATGCTTTTTATAAAGAAGGAACAGCTAAAAAAGAGATGTTTTTAATGTATTCGAATAATTTTACGCGGGTTGAAAATGATGTTTTTTTTTATGAAACCTATTTGAATAAGGACTCTGAAATAAATTCGCCTGAAGGGAACAGCGTAGAGATTGATTTTAATTACTTAAAATTAAACCCGATTAAAAGTGTACAAGGACAGAACGTGGAAAATGAAGCAATAATCAATGATAAAGTTTTGAATATTATAGTTCCTATAAGCAAAAAGGAATTCGAGAAAGACATAAAAAAAGCTTATCTTGATCACTTCTATTTTCAAAAGGTAGAGCTAGCTAATATGTACAATGAGGCCTTGAATCGTCCTGTTTTAGAGCTAGGTAAGGACGACTTAAGTATCAATATTATTTATGCTCAAAATAACCAAGACTATTTTTCCTATGATAGTAGTGCGGGGGATTTACGAACGGGGAACATCACAGATCCAATAGCGATTATCTATACAGGGAACATTGATTCATCTAGTATTGGCGCTCTTGTAACTTCTTCTGTATATTTTGTTGATAAAACGAAGGGTGATGCGTTTAATGCTATTTTGCCGCTTATTAATAATTCAAATGCAAGAGAAATTACCAATGTAACGAGTGTTTATCAAGAAGTATCAAGCGAATTAACTGCTTTAAAATGGCAAATATATCAGCAATCGATAGGTACGATTATTTTAGCGATAAGCTCCTATTCTTTTATGATATTGCTTGTATTATCATATTACCGGGAGAACTTATATAAACAACTTATTTACCATGTATTTGGATATTCGTTTTGGAAAAGTAGTAAATGGTTTATTATAAGTAATTTGGCCGTGTGTGCTTTTTCGGAAGTCGTTACTTTCATTATTACTAAAGAACCAATTGCTTTATATTTTAGTGTAGTTATTCTCCTCATAGAGCTATGTGTTATTTACTTCTTAAAGGAAAAAGTAATTAATAAAGATTTTAAAGCCATACTAAAAGGTGAAAAATATGATTGAGTTAGTTAATGTTAGTAAAAAGATACAAGATAAATTGATTTTGGAAAAAGTCTCTCTTTCTATTGGAGCTGGTGAATTTATTGCAGTCCTCGGCGAGAGTGGTAGTGGGAAGACAACGCTGCTAAATGTTATCGGACACCTAGATTCAAAAGATAGTGGGCAAGTTATTATTAACGAGATGGAATATCAGACGAAAAAAGAAGTTATGACTCTAAAAAAAGAGGTGTTAGGTTTTATATTCCAAAATTATCTATTGATGGAAAATGAAACAGTGTTTGAAAACTTATCCATTTCAGGTGGGGAAAATCGCAAGCTGATGATAGAGCATTTGGAAGAAGTAGGAATGGATGAGAGCTATTTAGCAAAAAAAGTATACCAATTAAGTGGTGGAGAAAAACAACGGATTGCTATTGTGCGCATTTTACTCAAACCATTTCAACTTTTACTTGCGGACGAACCAACTGGCAATTTAGATGATAAAAACAAACAAAAAATTATTGAATTATTTCTAGCCTTGAAAAAGCAAGGTAAGACTATCGTTTGTGTCACGCATGACCCGGAAATATCCGGAAAAGCAGATCGGGTCATTTATATTGAGAAGGGAGAAATAAGATGAAAATTATCGGTATTTCTTTAGTAAATAGCCTTTTAATACTCTTAGTGGTACTTATTCATAAAGTTTTCTTTAGAGTTTTATTGCTTGGATATGAAAACTTGTTTATCTATTGGGGCTCCTTTGTATTAATTTATTTTATTTTGAATTTAATTACGAATAGGCTGCTGTTATCTAGGGCTTAAATAACAAAAATCCCAGCTACGAGTCTCGTAGCTGGGATTTTTTTATTCAAACAAGAAATCTAAAATCTTATCACCAATTTTTTTCTTCTCCCCTTGATAAGGGAAGCAGTGCATGTGCATTGCTGGGTTGAAGTTTAGCTCGATGATAGCGTGCTTATCGCGGTCAATTGTTTCACGTGGAACAATTATGTCTACGCCGCAAATTTTGGCGTCAAGGACTTGGGTGGCGCGAATAGCTATTTCTTTGAAGTAATCGTCCATTTCTTCGGTATAGTCAATGCTGTCGCCGCCTGTGCTGACGTTGGAATTTTCGCGAAGGTAGATGATTTCTTCTGCTTTAGGAATACTATCCCAAGAAAGATTTTGCATGGATAGCATTAAAGTTTCTTCAGGGCCAGTACGGATTTTTTCAAGTGGTTTTAAATGGTCCGTTCCGCGCAATGGATCGGTGTTTTTTTCTTCAACCAGTTGGCGCACTGTATGGATTCCGTCGCCAGTTACGTTAGCTGGTACGCGTTTTAAAACAGCCTCAACTTTGTCGTTAATGACTAAGAAACGGAACTCGTCGCCAGGAATGAACTCCTCGATAATGACGGAGCTATCGTAACTGAATGCGATATTTAAAGCTTCTTGGTAATCTTCTAGCGTAAATTTGTTTTTGAAAATGCTGATACCCCAACCATAGTTGGTGGATTTTGGTTTAACGACGATTTGCTTATCTTTAAATAAAGAGAAAGCTTCAAGTGCAAGCGCTTGAACGCTAAAACTATCGCCAAATGGTACGCGAATGCCGTGCTCTGCTAGTACAAGCTTGGTGACAACTTTATTTTCCATCATTAACACAGATACATAGTTGTCTTTAGAAGTTTTGCTGGCTTGTTTCACATACTCCACATGGTCGCCTTTTTGGAAGCGAAGGAAGTTTTCTGCCCGGTCTAATACGTCAACTTTGATGCCGCGTGCGATGGCGTCTTTCCAAATGATTTGTGTGGAAAGTTCCATGTCTTCTGCGCCAACGAGTTTATAAGCTAGCGCCTCTGTTTCTTCCATATAAATTTTTGCTTGGTTTAAATGGAATTCGACGTAACCTTCTTTAGCTGATTGTGCTTGTACTTGTGCAGCAATCGTTTTTTCAGGGTGTAGCAGGCGTTCTTTTTGTTTTTCGATGATTGCTTGGAAATGGTTGTCGTTAGGAATTAGACTTTGGATGAAGTCGCTCATTTTGTCTAATTCTAAAAGTCCTGCATCAGCAAGGGACATTTCCTCGTTATCACAGTTTTTAATTGCGGGCTGTGCAAGGCCGTTTAACGCGATATTATTTTCGTTTTCGTCGGCTAGTTGTTGGTTGTTCGCGCATAGCTCACGATCTTCCGAAAGCAAACCTTTGATTAAAAATAGGTGGATAAAAATAAGTTCATCTTTGGAAATTCCGTTTGGTTCAAGTGGATTTAAGTCAATCGAGCGAATTTCTAAATATTCTACGCCATGCTTAGCTAAACTTTCAACAGTTTGATCAGTATGGGCATTTTTTAAACGGATTGGGTTATAAAATTCGCGCATACTTTCGATTTTACCAGCTTCAATGTAGTTGGAAATACTCGAAATATAAGCGTCAAATGAATTGTAATCGACGAAAAGTGATTCTTTGTTTTTATAGCCGGCATTACTATTGCGAAGGGAAATCCCGCGCTGAAGAGCTTTGCTACCATCGTTTAGTACTTCTTCGCTTTTTGTTTTTGTAAAATCAGCGAGATAAACTGGACTCGCGCCAGTTAAATAAATAAGCAACCAACGATTTTTCATGAAATATTTAGCTACTTTTAAATATAAGCGATTTTTAAAGTCGCGTTTAGATTCGTTAGGATGGCTGATTTCGGCATAAAGCCCGTCAATTAGCGCTTCAGGAAAAGAGAAATTATAGTGAATTCCGGATAATAATTGGATTTTCTTACCGTAGCCTTTAGCCAAGTGCTCGCGATATTTTCTATCAGGGCTGTCAGGCGTTTTGTATTCTGCGATGGGAATATCTTCTTCTGCTGGTAAAATTGGCGGATTGCTAGAAGGCCAAAGCAGTTCGTTTTCTGCGCGTAGTGAAACGATATTATGAAGATTTTCAAGCCATTCATATACAGCGTCAATCGAGTCGGTCACTGGCGTAATCATTTCAATTTGGCTTTCCGAAAAATCGGTTTTAATATAGGGGTTATCTTCTTTTGGGCCAAAAATTGCTGGATGAGGCGTAAGAGCCAAGTTTCCATCAGAAGTTACGCGTATATTCTCTTTTTCCAAACCAAAATGACCAGAAAATAAGTATTTCCGGAGAGCTTCGTTTTCTTTAAAAGAATCGAGCATCGTCATATCAAGTTTTATCATGTTTTCACCTCAGGGGTTTTAAATAAGTTCATATAGAGATATTTTACCGCAATATGTGAAATTAGTATAATAATTGATTTGTGATTTACAATAGTGCAGAAAATTTTAAAAAATGTAGAAAAAATACTACTGAACTTATATAATGAGTGCAAGAGGTGAAAAAATGGAGATTCGGAACTTAACTAAAAAGATGGAAGACAACTTGGTTTTGAAGGATATTTCATTTGGTTTGAAAGCAGGAGAGATAACAGCACTTATAGGAAGAAATGGTGTTGGGAAAACGACGCTTTTTTCCACAATGACGGGAATTTATTTGCCTGATGAGGGAGATGTTTTTTTAGACGGGAAAAGTATTTTTGAACATCCTGAAGTCAAGCAGCAGTTGTTTTTCTTGGAAGACAATATGAATCACTTTAATACATATAGTGTACAAACCGTCGTCAAGATTTATCGGAAAATTTATCCGACTTTTGATGAAACTTTTTTCAATGATTTAATGCGACAATTCGAATTACCAATGAAGGCGAAATTAATGTCTTTTTCGAAAGGGCGAAAAGCTTTATTTTTCATTATTTTAGCTTTTTCTTTAGATGTTCGTTATTTATTACTAGATGAACCTATGGATGGGCTAGATGTTATTATTAAAAAGCAAATTTTAGCGATTATAAAAGACACGGTGAAAAAGCGCGAAATGAGCGTGGTAATTGCTTCTCACCGTTTGGATGAACTAGAAGCTATTGCGAATCGGGTCATTGTTTTAAAAGGGGCTCATTTGGAGCTTGATTATTATTTAGATGACATGCGAAATGATGCAGTGAAAATCCAAGTAGCTTTTAAAACAAAGAAAATACCTGATTTCGTAAAAAACAATGCGCAATTATTATATCGAAATGGGAGAATTTACACGCTTTTAGTTACAAAAAATGCCAGTGAATTTGTTCGGAAATTGCGATTAGAGGAACCAGTTTTATTTGAAGAAATGGCTATTTCTATAGAGGATATTTTTACGGTGCATTTAGCGAATGACAAGATTGATTATTACGAGATTTAAAGACATATAAATGAGGATGAAGCGAATAATGTTTAATCGAGGGTTATGGTATCGAGAGTGGCGTAATATGAGATGGATGCTTCTAGGCGTAGCGATATTGTTTTTTCTGGGGATTGCTTTAGGGCTCGTTTCAGATGCAGAACGGTGGCAAAGTCAAAAGGATTTTTACGAATCTAGTGACTTTATAAAACAACAAAAAGAAAACCCGGAATTTAAAACTTCTGATGAAGAAATGAAAACGAGTTTGACTGTAGCTTATTTAGCTATTCCGATGTATACAAATTTTGTGCAAGAAGAATATGTTGAGTACATGCCTTTTATGTTTTATTTTCAATTAGAGATGTTTTTTACTTTAATTAAAGCAAGTGTGTTTATTCTTGGGGTGTTAGCGGTTATCTTTGAGCGATATACTCGGGCAAATCGATTTACGGCATCTTTGCCATATAAGCGGACGCATATTATTGGCGTTAAAATGATTATGGGGATAGCTACGATTACGCTTAGTTATCTTGTGTCTATTGGAATTGGTTTAACTTACTTTTTCAGGCATATACCAACAGAGTATATACAGTTAGAAATGGCGAAATTTTGGACAGATATTGTGGGTGGTTTATTTACTTATATTCTTATCTTTTTAGTCGCTATTTTAATTGGACTACTAATTGGATCGCCTATTGCAGCTGCTGTGGTGGCGTTTGGTGTAATGTTACTACCAAATGTGTTGAATCCAACTTTGGATAATCTATATAAATATATTTGGCCACACGGAGGAGAAGCTGGTATGACTAATCTCCTTAGATTTGAGGACTATGTGAACGTCTTTTCTCCATTTTCTTTTGAATCGGCCTCGCTCGGAGCGGTTATTTTTAGCGGGGTGTTAAGCGTTTGTATGGTCCTTGCTATTTTAGTTCTATACAAAAAACAACATATCGAGCGTAATGGTTATTTATTTGCTTTTTCTTGGGTGAAATGGCCGTTTCTTATCTTGTTCTCACTGTTTATTGGTATGGCAACAGCTAATCTAGCGGTGGCTGATACAGAATTAAGTTTTATTGGTTATCTTTCGTGGGGAATCGGGGCGACGATTGCTAGTTTTGCTTTAGCACTTTACATTTTAAACAAAATGCGCGGACTTTTCCAAATGTCTAAAACGAATTAAAAAAATAGCTTTTTTATAGTAGGTAAGTCCGGTATAATAGAGGGTAGAATAAGTGAGGGAGGATTTAGCATTGACCACAGAAATGAATAAACCGCCAGTAGCTGATTTAAAGGCTAGTTTAACAAAGCGGAATTTGCAATACGTAATGGAAGTTGAAAAGCATTTGCGAGGAACTCATTACGATGAAGAGCAACAAGAAATCATTATTTACGAAATGTGTGAAAAGATTTTAGCCGAACAGAAAAAAGGTATAACAGCGCGAAAATTATTTAATTTAACACCAACAGAATATGTTGTTTCTTTAGATGTAAAAGCTGCACCAGTTGAGCAAAATACAGACAAATGGTGGCTTGTACTTGACGGCGGACTCCTTGTACTTGGAGCGATGATGCTGATTTCTGGAATTAGTGCTTATTTCCAAAAAAATGCACAAACTTTAGGAATTATTGTCTTAGTAATCACTGCTGTTGTCGGTGGTTTTGCAATGCTTATCTTACGTAAATACGCATCTAATATGCGTGCAGGCCAAAAAGGTGGAACGATAAAATACTTACTAGTAGCAGTTGGAGTCATTGCGGTATGGATGTTTGTAATGACAATTGTTCAAGTGACAATTCCTCCAAATATCAATGTAGCGTTAAGTCCGATTGTTAACACAGTTGGTGGTGCAATTATTATTGCCCTACGTTTCTATGTGAAGAAAAAGAAAAATATTCCATCCTTATAAGAAGATGGACACGGACAGGTGACCTAAATTGCATATTGCGAGGTGGTCACCTGTTTTTATTTCCCGGGAAATACTGATACAGATGAGGTGAATAAATTTATGTTTTCGTATGAAGTGATTAGGCAATTTACAGAGACAGAACACCATTTATACCGTTACATAATGGACAATCGGGACAAAGTTATGTTTATGAGAGTGCGCGAACTTTCGGAAGTAACGCATGTTTCGCCAGCTTCCATCGTTCGTTTTACTAGAAAATTGGGCTGTGAGGGCTTCTCGGAATTTAAAGTGAAGCTAAAACAAGAAGCGACACGCGAGGTAAAGAAAAAAACAGCAGATACAGTGGAAGTTTTAGAGGAATTCTTTGAACGGACAATGAATCGAGATTACGATCATGTACTAGACGCGGCGGCGGAAATTATTAATGAAGCCGATTTAGTCGTTTTTTTCGGAATCGGAACCTCAGGAATTTTAGCAGAATATGGCAGTCGTTTTTTCTCCAATATGAAGAAGCGAACTTTTTATATTAAAGATCCATTTTATCCTAACCCGGGAGAGCAATTTAAAAATAAAGCAGTGATGATTATATTATCTGTGTCTGGTGAGACGGACCAGGTTCTTGAACAGGCGCAAAATATGCAGCAATATGGCAGTCGGATTATTAGTATCACCAATACGAGCCATAATACGCTTGCCGAGCTATCTGATGTCAATATTCCGTATTATGTCACGCAAGAAATGGTTGATAAGACGAATATTACGACGCAAATTCCGGTGTTGTTTTTACTAGAAGCGATGGCGAAGAAAAATTATAATCAAGAACAGCTAGAATAATAAAAAGCGTGTAGATTTTGTCGTCTACACGCTTTTTTATTAGCTTATTTTCTTGTATACGTGAACAAACTCAGTGACAACTTCTCTTAATGTTTCTGTTGTGATGAGTAAGTCTTCTGCATGAATTAGCAATAACTGAATTTCCACTTTTTCACCGGAAGCTTCTTTTTGGATTAGCTTATGATGCTCGTGGTGACCGTTTGCAAGAGTTTCGCTGCCTTCTTGTAGTTTTGCTTCCGCTTCCTCGAAATTGCCTTCACGAGCTGCACGAAGCCCTTCTAAGTAACTGCTTCTCGCAGAACCAACTTGACTAATCATGCCAAAAATTACTGTTTCCATTTCATTCATGTCTATTTTCCTCCTGTAAAAAGTGATACACTGCGCCGAGTAGGCCAGCTTGGTTTTTATGGGTTGCTGTTTCGATAATCGTGTCACGAAGCCCAAAGCTCGCCATATGATGCTTTAGCTCCGTGATAAAAGTAGGGCGACTTGTAATTCCGCCACCAATAAAGATATGCGTTGGATCGAACAGGTAAATTAAATTATAAAGTCCCGTACAAATTCCGGTATAAAACTCATTAATAAGTCGTTCTGAGATAGGATCATGCGCATCATAATTTGCAAAAATCTCTTCTCCAGTAATTTCTTTCAACGGTCGTCCGGTTAGCTGGGCATATTGTCTGCGAAGAACGAGCATAGTAGTAGTTTCATTTAATGTATATTTTCCAGGACGAAAAGCACCTGGGCGTTCACTAAACATATAACCAAATTCACCAGCCCGGAAACGACCACCACGAACTAATGCGCCATTAGAAAAAATGCCGCCACCAATCCCAGTTCCGATAGTTAAACAAAGAAAATCATCCAAATCTTGTCCTTTTCCAAGCCATTTTTCAGCAAGTAGGGCGCAGTTGGCGTCATTTTCGATGGCAACAGGAAGACCGGTTTCCGCTTCGAGCCATTCTTTCAAATTAAAGTTATCAAATCTGCGGATAGCGCCGCCCATTGTGATGAGTCCGGTTTTTGGGTTGACGTAGCCGGGTGCGCTAACGGCAATCCCTGTCACGTCCGTATTTTCAGCAAGAAACAGCTTCATTTCTGCTAAAATCTGGTCACCATCACTAGCGATTATTTCGGCTGATTTTGTTAATATAATTTCACCATGCGGCAAAACGACCCCCATTTTAAGGGCCGTTCCACCAATATCAAATGCTGCAATTTTCATTTTGTCACATCCTATTGTTCCGTTGAGGCTGTTGCATTTTTATCCATTGCAGCATCACTCGCGGCAATTTTGTTAGATACAAGTACGAATGGTAGATAAATGACTGTTGCGACGGCTAGACAGAGTAAGCCGACCAGAAGCGCGAGCCAGTTTCCTCCTGTACCAAGGAATGGAATCAGTGGTCCTGGAGTTGTCCAAGGCACTTGATAGGCGACAGGTGGAATAAGTTTTGTTGAGATAAAGAAGTAACCAATTAATGTATTGATTGCTGGTGTAATGATGAAAGGAATAACCATAATTGGGTTTAATACGATTGGTAAACCGAAAATTACAGGTTCGTTGATGTTGAAAATCCCTGGTGCAAGAGAAAGTTTTGCAATATCGCGGTAGTCTGCACGACGAGAAGCAATAAAGATAGCAATCAGTAAACCTAGAGTCATACCAGATCCACCATAGTTTGCAAATCCGTCATTTAAACCAGCCCATGTTGCAGGGTAAGGTGCGCCCCAAGCAGAGCCGTGTTGTGCTACGTAAGATAAGTTATCTAAGTTTGGTTCAGTGAAGATGGTGTCACGAATAGCCGCAACTGTGTTAGGTCCGTGAATACCAAGAACCCAAAGTAAGTTAGAAACAAGTCCAATGATAATTACAGAGAATACGTTAGTTCCCATGTCTTTAAGTGGCGCTTGAATAACTGTGTAAACAAGGTCATTTAAACCTTCAGGAGCGATTAATGTGATTAAGTAGTTAATTACAGAGAAAAGAATCGTGATGATAATAACTGGAATTAATACTTTAAAAGAACGAGCAACTGCTGGTGGTACTTGGTCAGGCATTTTAATCATTAAACGAGGGGATCTAGCTAGACGACTAAATACTTCCCCAGTAATAATCGCTACGATAATAGCAACGAAAAGCCCTTGTGCACCTAAGAATTTGATTGTCATGTAAGATGCGTTATCAACAACTGTATAAGGCGTATAGACGATAAAGAATGCACCTATCGAGGTAAGCCCACAGAGCAAATCATCCTGTTTAAAGAAGATGGCGAGATTCCGTGCGACTAAGAATACAATCAGAATCGCCATAATATTGGTAGAACCTTGCATTACCGGCGAAAATACAGCCTGTGCATCGGCTAAATTAGGGAAGATTTTCCCTAGGAATAAAATTTTTGCAATAAAGCCATCTGGTGATAACACTGCGAAGTTAATCAAAGTGATAATTGAACCGGCCATAATTAATGGGAAAACTAAAATAAATGCATCACGAATTGCTGCAATATGGCGTTGTGAGTTCAATTTATTCGCTACTGGTACTAAAACACGTTCCATGCCGTGTTCGAATTTTGACATTATACTCATTTTAAAACCTCCCTATTTTTAAATGAAAATTCCTTACCCAATCTCCGCGAAAGCTTTTTCAAGAACGGCTTTCCCATTTAACATACCATAATCTTTCATATCAATTACAATAACCGGAATACGTCCCTGTACGAGTTCGTCTACTTGCGGTTTTTGGTAACGGACTTGAGGTCCAAGCATAACAATATCCATTTTATCTACCACGCTGCTAGCTTCTGATACTGGCAATGCTTCAATTTCAATTTCTTCCCCAATAGAGGTTGCGTGCGCTTTCATTTTAGTTACGAGCAAACTTGTCGACATTCCGGCCGCACATACAAGTAATATTTTTTTCATTAAAATTTCCCTCCCAAAATGGTTGAAGCAGAGAGAGAACAAGGCTTATTTGCCCTGTTCTTCTACTAAATTAGCTCCGTTTGCTTCGATTGTCTTTTTATACCAGTAAAAACTGTCTTTTTTATAGCGTTTCAATTCTTTTTCATCGTTTTCGTCGCGGTCAACATATACGAAACCGTAACGTTTTTGGTAGCCGTTTAGCCAGCTTAGTAAATCTGTGAAGCTCCAAGTGCAGTAACCTAGCATTTCTACACCGTCAGTGATTGCTTCTTGGATTGCTAGAGCATGGGCGCGAATGTATTCAATCCGGTACTCATCATGGATTTTGTGGTCTTCCGTCAAGCTATCATACTCACCAAGACCATTTTCTGTAATCATGATTGGTAATTTATAGCGGTTAGTAATTCTACGTAAGCCAATGCGCAAGCCAGTTGGATCAATGTCCCAGTCCCAATTCGTTTTTTCTAAGTATGGATTATTGGTGTTTTTGTATAACCCCGGTACACCAGTTTCCTCGGAAGTGCCTTTTTCGCCAGTTGTATTCATTTTCCCAGAACCAACGCCGTCTTTCCCATTAAATGCATGAGTCATTGAGCGGTAATAGTTAACTCCCATGAAATCAGGTTTCCCTTTTTTCAGAAGTTCGGTATCGCCTGGTAAGATTTCCGGTGCAAGACCGTGCTCTTCCAGCCAGTTCCAAGTAGCGGTAGGATATTCACCCCATGTGTAAACATCCATCCAGAAATGGGCATTGAATTCTTCGGAGTTTTCAGAAGCTAACACGTTCGCGGGGTTGGCATCAATAGAATAACTTGGTCCGTAAGCAAAACTTGGTCCAATTTTTCCAGAAATACCTAACTCGCGGAATTTAGCAATTGCAGAAGCATTCGCCAAGTTCGCATTGTGATTTGCCGCAAACATACGCTTGTCGTCAGAAACACCAGGTGGGTGATACGCTAATTTATAACCGTGTGAGATAAATACGTTTTGTTCATTAAGTGTTACCCAGTATTTAACTCGGCCGTTAAAGCGTTCGAATAGAAGGGCGGAGTAGTTAGTGAAATCTTCAATAACTTGGCGCGACTCCCATCCACCATATTCGTCTTGCAGCCCTTGCGGAATATCCCAGTGGTAAAGTGTAACGACTGGCTCAATTCCATAAGAAAGAAGTTCATCAATCAAATTATCATAGAATTTTAGTCCAGCTTCATTAACTTCCCCGTTACCATGCGGGATAACGCGACTCCATGCGACAGAGAAACGATATGCTTTTAGGCCCTGTTCAGCCATTAGCGCGACATCTTCTTTATAACGATGATAATTATCCACCGCTACGTCTCCGTTTGTTTCTTTGAATGTTGTTCCAGGAATACGAACAAATTCATCCCATACAGATGGTCCTTTGCCATCTTCATCCCAGGCACCTTCTACTTGGTACGCTGCAGAAGCTGATCCCCATAGAAAATCTTTTGGGAAAGGTTTCAACTTATTATGTTCCATTATGGCACCTCCAAAAATTATGTGCGATTAGTCTGTTTTTTGTTTTGCTTGCCTTATTAATGTAAACGGTTTCGACTAATTGGTAAATAGATTTTGATGCTTTGGGTTCGTGTTTCATATCAATGGTATAAGTTTCTGAGTTGAAACGCTGTGTTTCGTGCATGTGATTGGGAGAACAATTGACATTTGAGGCAGCATCCCTTATTCTATATGTATTAATGAAAAGAGGTGAGATGACATGTTTCTTTTGAATGCGCGAACTAGTATAGCTAAATTTTTGTATATTGTCCGTGCAATTTTTTCCGGTATTGCAGTTACATTGGTGAAGTCTGCCAAAAAAACTGTATAACTAGAAAAAATGAGAGAAGCATGGAGTCACGCAATCGGTTTGTATAGTGCTAAATTAGTATTATACTTATAATTGGCGTCGGGCGCTTGTCTGACGCTTTTTTGTTGTCTAAAAAAATGTTTCACGTGAAACATTTTGCCATGCTTCCTTGGATAAATGGAGGATAAAATGACAATAGTAGCAATGAATGATGTAGTTAAAAGTTTTACCGGAGATATTATTTTAGAGAAAGTATCTCTTCAATTAGAGGAAGGCGAGCGTGTCGGTTTAATTGGTCGTAATGGCGAAGGGAAAAGTACTATTTTGAAGATTTTAAAAGGAACTGAGGGCGTTGATAGCGGGATTGTAACCAGCAAAAAGGGTGCGAAAATTGGGCTGTTAGAGCAATTATCCACGGTGGATCCTAATATAATAGTAGAACAATATTTACGAACTAGTTTTGGCGAGTTAGAGGATTTGGAAAAAGAATTACGAGCATTAGAAGAAGAAATGGCAACAAATTCAAGCGAAAAATTAATGAACCGCTACGGAGATAAAATGGCTTTGTTTGGTGAGCTTGGTGGATATGAAATGGATGCTAACTTGAGCAAAGTGGTCAATGGACTTGGTATTGGAGCATTACTGCCTCAAAAATGGGGCGATTTAAGTGGCGGTGAGAAAACAAAAGCAGCATTAGCCCATTTATTATTGCAGAAAACGGACTTGTTACTTTTGGATGAGCCAACAAACCATTTGGATTTAATGGCAGTAGAGTGGTTGACGACATATTTACAACATTATGCTGGAACTGTGTTGGTAGTTTCCCATGATCGCTACTTTTTAGATGAAGTAGTTCAGAAAATGGTAGAGCTCGAGAACCGCGAGTTAATCGTTTATCATACGAATTTTTCCGGATATTTAAAAGAACGGGAAGAACGACTATTACGCGAATTCCAAGACTATAAAGATCAACAAAAGAAAATTAAAAAAATGCAGCAAGCTATAAAAAGATTGCGCCAGTGGGCTATGCAAGCCAATCCGCCGAACGACGCCATGTTCCGCCGGGCAAAAAATATGGAACGAGCATTAGAACGGATGGAAAAAGTGAAGCGCCCTGTATTAACACAAAAACAAATGCAATTACAATTTGACGAAGCTAGCAGAAGTGGACAAGACGTAGTTGTGATGGAGAATTTAAATAAATCTTTTGGAGAAAAAGAAATTGTGCAGGATGTTTCTTTACAAATTAGACAAGGCGAGCGAGTGGCGATTATTGGTGAAAATGGTGCCGGAAAATCCACTTTACTAAAAATAATAGAAGGAAAAGTGGAGCCGGATAACGGAATAGTGAAGGTCGGAGCAAGTGTGAAAATCGCCTCGCTGTCACAACAAATGGAAGAGTTGAATGAAGAAATGACAGTACTTGAAGCATTTCGAGATAAGGTTGCAGTGACAGAGGGAGAAGCAAGGCAAATGCTAGCTGGCTTCATGTTTTACGGGGAGATGGTTTTCCGAAAAGTGGCGAATATTAGCGGCGGCGAGCGGATGCGACTTAGATTAGCTCAATTTATTAATATGCCTGTGAATACACTTATTCTTGATGAACCGACCAACCACTTGGATATTGCATCTCGTGAAGTGTTGGAAGAAGCAATCCGGACTTTTACCGGGACAATTATTACTGTGTCACATGATCGTTATTTTATTGATCAGCTCTGTTCTAAAGTAATTTGGCTCGAAAATAAGCAATTAACAGTGTATGAAGGTAACTACAGCTATGCCATTAGTAAACGAGGATAATCGCCTTGCTGGAAATCACTCTTCAAATAAATTAGAATGAAGAAAAGAGGTGATGGTATGGAGATAACAGTTGTAAAAGGCGATATTACAGAACAAAATGTGGACGTCATTGTGAACGCTGCTAATCCAGGACTCCTAGGTGGGGGCGGAGTGGATGGTGCTATCCATCAAGCAGCTGGTCCTGATTTATTAAAAGAATGCCAAGAAGTTATTAATCGCATTGGTTCTTGTCCAGCGGGTGAGGCGGTAATCACTTCTGCAGGTGATTTAAAAGCGCATTTTATCATTCATGCAGTGGGACCGATTTGGAAAGACGGTGAGCACCAAGAAGCTAACAAATTAGCATCTTGTTACTGGAAAGCATTGGATTTAGCGGCCGGAAAAGACTTAACTACGATTGCTTTTCCTAATATTTCTACCGGTGTATATGGTTTTCCTAAAAAACTAGCAGCTGAAGTCGCGCTTTATACCGTTCGCAAATGGGCGGAAGAAGAGTATGACTCAAGTATAAAAGAAGTACGATTTGTTTGTTTTGATGAAGAAAATCTAACATTATACAACAAATTAATAAACAGTGAAGTCGTTTAAGATAACAATCTTAGACGGCTTTTTAAAATGTTTCACGTGAAACATTTTTTACTATATTTTCTGAATAAAACAACAACGGAAAACCTTCTTGACATAGCCCCTAGCTTCTTGTAACATCATATTCAATAACTAAAAATATACATTGGCTATTTCAACATGATTATAGAAGACAAGTCGCATGATGTGGATATTTTCCACCATTTTTTCTTTATACAAATAAAGAGAAGATGATGCGTTTTTTCTATATAAAAAAAGCTAATACCAATAAAAAAAGGAGTGTTTGCGACCCATGTGGGAAACAAAATTTGCAAAAGAAGGCTTAACATTTGATGATGTTCTACTCGTTCCAGCGAAATCGGACGTATTACCCAATGATGTAGATTTAAGTGTAGAAATGGCTCCATCACTCAAATTAAATGTACCAATTTGGAGTGCCGGAATGGATACAATTACGGAAGCTAAAATGGCGATTGCAATTGCGCGCCAAGGCGGAATCGGTGTTGTTCATAAAAATATGAGTATTGAACAACAAGCAGAAGAAATCGAGAAAGTTAAACGCTCCGAAAGTGGCGTTATTATTGATCCATTTTATCTGACTCCAGATCACCAAGTTTTTGCTGCAGAGCATTTGATGGGTAAATATCGTATCTCAGGTGTTCCAATCGTCAATAACGAGAAGGAGCGCAAACTAGTTGGGATTTTAACTAACCGTGATTTACGTTTTATTTCAGACTATTCTACAGTCATTAAAGATGTTATGACAAAAGAAAACCTAGTGACAGCACCAGTTGGCACTACTTTAAAACAAGCTGAGCAGATTTTGCAAAAACACCGCATCGAGAAATTACCACTTGTTGACGAAGCGGGCATCCTAAAAGGTCTCATCACTATTAAAGATATTGAAAAAGTAATTGAATTCCCGAACTCTGCTAAAGACAAGCATGGTAGACTCCTTGCAGCAGCTGCTGTTGGGATTACAAATGATACTTTTGTTCGTGTTGAAAAATTAATCGAAGCTGGTGTAGATGCGATTGTAATTGATACTGCGCACGGACATTCAGCAGGCGTTATTAATAAAATATCTGAAATCCGTCAAACTTTTAAAGATGTAGTAATTGTTGCCGGAAACGTTGCAACAGCTGAAGGAGCACGTGCTCTATTTGAAGTTGGCGTTGATATTGTTAAAGTTGGTATTGGTCCTGGTTCGATCTGTACGACACGTGTTGTTGCAGGGGTTGGGGTACCACAAATCACAGCTATTTATGATTGCGCGACTGTTGCACGCGAATTTGGTAAAACGATTATCGCTGATGGCGGTATTAAATACTCTGGCGACATCGTAAAAGCGTTGGCTGCTGGAGGAAATGCAGTTATGCTAGGAAGTATGCTCGCTGGAACTGATGAAAGTCCTGGTGAAACAGAAATTTTCCAAGGTCGTCAATTCAAAACTTATCGTGGTATGGGTAGTTTGGCAGCTATGGAGCACGGTTCTAAAGATCGTTATTTCCAAGCTGATGCAAAAAAACTTGTTCCTGAAGGTATCGAAGGGCGTGTTCCTTACAAAGGTTCCGTGGCAGATATTATCTTCCAATTAGTTGGCGGTATTCGTTCAGGCATGGGCTACACTGGCTCACCTGATTTAAGACATCTTCGTGAAGAGGCGGCGTTCGTTCGTATGACTGGTGCCGGACTACGCGAGAGTCACCCACATGATATTCAAATTACAAAAGAAGCACCGAACTATAGCATTTCTTAAGGTCGAAAAAGCAGAAATCTCTTCCAAAAGAGGTTTCTGCTTTTTAATTTCTTCTATAAAATAAGAAAACGCTGAGAAAAAACGAATTTCCTCAAAAAGCTTCAATTAAGTTCTTAAAACCGCTATACTGTTTCTATAGAGGAGGCGTGAAAAAAGATAATGATAGAACAAGCAAGAGCTATTTTACAGCAAAATTTTGGTTATCAAGACTTTCGAGATGGACAGATAGATGTTATATCGAAACTTTCAGCTGGTGAAGATACGCTCGCAATCATGCCAACTGGCGGCGGGAAGTCACTTTGTTACCAAATACCAGCACTTCTTTTTGACGGTTTAACCATTGTCGTTTCTCCGCTAATTTCACTTATGAAGGATCAAGTAGATGCGCTAGTCTCAGATGGCATTGCAGCTACTTTTATTAATAGTACACTTACTAATAGAGAAATAGATATTCGGTTAGATGCTGCGTTTTCTGGGGAGCTAAAGATGCTTTATATTGCTCCAGAACGAATTGAAACGCCAGGTTTTCAGCGATTAATCGAGCAAGTGCCTATTGCGTTATTTGCAATTGATGAAGCGCACTGTATCTCTCAGTGGGGTAATGACTTTAGACCAAGCTATCTGAGCCTTTGCGATAGTTTAGATAAAATGACTCGGCGTCCGCTTGTTATCGCGCTTACTGCTACAGCAACTCAAGCTGTTTCAGACGATATTTGCCGTCTTTTAAAAATAAAACCAAATTCTGTTATCAAAACTGGATTTTCCAGAGATAATTTAGCATTTCAAGTAGTAAAAGGTCAAGATAAAGACAAATATTTAATTGATTATTTAACGAAAAATTCGACGGAATCAGGTATTATTTATGCGTCTACACGAAAAGAAGTAGAGCGGATACACAATTTCTTGCTTAAAAAAGGCGTGGAATCTGGTATGTATCACGGCGGAATGACTGATATAGCTCGAAAAGATTGGCAGGAGAAGTTTCTATATGATGATATTCGCGTAATTGTAGCAACGAATGCTTTTGGAATGGGCATTAACAAATCCAATGTGCGCTTTGTCATTCATTATAATATTCCCCGCAATATCGAGGCGTATTATCAAGAAGCAGGCAGGGCTGGTCGAGACGGCGTTCCAAGCGATTGTATTCTGCTCTTTTCTCCGCAAGATAGTCGTATTCAACAGTTTTTAATTGAGCAATCCGAAATGGATGATGAACGTAAACAAAATGAATTCGCTAAGTTACGCCAAATGACGGGTTATGGTTATACAGAAATTTGTTTGCAGAAGTATATCGTTCAGTATTTTGGTGACGACGAAGAAAACTGCGGGAAGTGTAGCAATTGTTTAGATACGCGAGAGACAACAGACATTACAATTTTAGCGCAACAAGTTTTTTCATGTATAAAAAGAATGGGCGAACGTTTCGGAAAAGTATTAATTGCCAAGGTTCTAACAGGTTCTGCTGACCAAAAAGTGAAAGACTGGCGATTTGAAGAACTTAGCACCTATGGATTAATGAAAGATGCATCGCAAAAAGATGTATTGCAACTAATCGATTACCTTACAGCAGAAAAATATTTACAGCCTACAGATAGTCAATTTCCTTCGCTTAAACTTACTGATAGGGCAATATCTGTACTACGAGGCGAGTTAAAGGTAGAGCGTAAACAAGCAAAACGTGCCGAAAAAGTTAAAATGGATGTAAGTAGTGAGCTTTTCGAAAAATTACGAGAGGTCCGGCGCGAACTAGCAGCGAAACACAAAGTACCGCCTTATATCATTTTTTCAGACGAAACCTTACGTGAAATGTGTGCGTATATGCCACAAACGGAAGATGCGCTGCTTGAAGTTAAAGGGATTGGTGCGATGAAACGTGATAAATATGGTGCTGAATTCTTGGCAGTATTGCAACAAGAGGCAGCAAAATAAGATAGAAGAGAGGGTTTGACAGATGACAAAAACACTAGTGCTGGCAGAGAAACCGTCTGTCGGTAAAGATATAGGCCGCGTGCTCGGGGCTAAGCAAGGAAAAAATGGCTATTTAGAAGGCGGAAAATACGTAGTAACATGGGCGTTAGGACACTTAGTAACACTGGCCGATCCAGAACGCTACGACCCAAAATACAAGAATTGGAACATGGAAGACTTACCAATGCTTCCAGAAAAAATGAAACTAGAACCAATTAAACAAACAAGAAAGCAATATGAAACAGTTAAAAAATTGATGAACCGTACTGATATAACTACCATTGTTATTGCAACAGATGCAGGGCGAGAAGGAGAACTAGTAGCTCGCTGGATTATTGATTATGCGAAAATCAAAAAACCTCTAAAAAGATTATGGATTTCCTCCGTAACAGATAAGGCGATACGAGAAGGATTTGAACATTTAAAACCAGGAAATGCTTACGAAAACCTGTATCACTCTGCTGTGGCGCGCTCTGAGGCTGACTGGGTAGTAGGGATTAATGCTACACGCGCGTTAACAACCAAATACAATGCACAACTATCCTGTGGTCGCGTGCAAACACCAACGCTTGCAATGATTCAGCATCGTGAAGAAGAAATACGAAACTTTAAACCGCGTGAATACTACAGAATTACCGCGTTAACAGAGCAAGAAAGTTTCACGTGGAACAATGGACAAACCTTTGATAAGGATTTAGCTGAAAAACTAGTAAAATCTTTACAAGGCGAAACGGCGTTAATTACAGACGTTGCTATGAAAGAAAAGAAAACTTTTTCACCCGGGCTATATGATTTAACCGAATTGCAACGTGATGCCAATAATAGATATGATTTTTCAGCGAAAGAAACGCTTAATATTATGCAAACCTTGTACGAACGGCATAAGGTGTTAACTTATCCGCGAACTGATTCACGCTTTATTTCAACTGATATTGTCCCTACTCTAAAAGAGCGTTTAGAAGCTTGTGGTGTGGGCGAAAATGCCAAAGCTGCCCGCCAAATCAGTGGTAAACCAATTAAAGCAAATAAATCGTTTGTAGATAACAGCAAAGTAAGTGACCATCATGCCATTATCCCGACCGAGCAACCCGTTTCACTCGGAGATTTAAGCGATAAAGAACGGAAAATTTATGATTTGGTAGTTAAACGTTTCTTAGCAGTACTTTCGGACCCATATATTTATGAAGAAACCTCTGTAAAAGCGAAAATCGGTCAAGAAGACTTCACTTTAAAAGGTAAGGTTGTTAAGTCCCTAGGCTGGAAAAGCATATACGGTGAGGCGCGTGAACCCGATCAACTGACTAAAATGAAAAAAGGCGACAAAATTCCTGTTAAGCGTGTAAATTTAGAAACAGGAAAAACAAAGCCGCCAGCAAGATTTAATGAAGCAACTTTACTGTCAGCAATGGAAAATCCGTCAAAATATATGGAAACAACGAGTAAAGCACTGGCCAAGACTCTTGGCGAAACAGGTGGTCTTGGAACAGTTGCTACACGAGCAGACATCATCGAAAAACTTTTCAATAGTTTTGCCTTAGAAAAACAAGGCAAGGAAATTCACATTACATCTAAAGGACGGCAATTACTCGAATTAGTTCCAGAAGATTTAAAATCCCCTGAACTAACGGCGCGATGGGAGCAAAAGCTATCCAAAATCGCAAAAGGAGAACTAGATTATCGTAAATTTACTGCGGAAATGCGGGATTATGCTAAAAAAGCAGTAACAGAAATAAAGCAAAACGATAAAAAATTCCGTCATGATAACATTTCATCACAAAAATGCCCGGATTGCGGTAAGCCTATGCTAAAAGTGAAAGGCAAGCGCGGAACGATGCTCGTTTGTCAGGACCGTGAATGTGGTCATCGTGAATCAGTTTCAAGAACGACTAATGCGCGCTGTCCAAACTGCCATAAACGTATGGAATTGCGCGGCGAAGGGGATAAACAGATTTTTGTATGTGTTTGCGGACATCGTGAAAAGCTAACTGCCTTCCAAGAGCGCCGTAATAAACAGAAAAACAAAAATGTATCCAAAACAGATGTGGCCAAGTTTATGAAAAAACAAAACAAGCAAGATGATGAACCTTTTAACAACCCAATGGCCGAAGCTTTAGCAAAATTAAAGCTAGATAAATAAGCACAAACAAAGCGACCCACTCATATCGAGTGGGTCGCTTTGTTTGACATAGTCTGCTGTATACGAAACAATAAAATGGCAATCAATATTAAAAAGGAGATGTTTCACGTGAAACATAATCAATTAATAATAGAAACAGATATTCCAGCCAAAATGCGAGATGGGGTGACTCTCTACGCAGATATATATCGTCCAGCCGATGAAGGAAAATACCCAGTTTTGCTTACAAGATTGCCTTATAGCAAATCATATGGGCTCCATTTTCTCCGTCCTAATATTTTGGCAGAGCAAGGTTATATTGTGATAGTTCAAGATGTTCGTGGTAGATACACATCAGAAGGCGAATTTGTACCTTACATAGCAGAAGTAGATGATGGATATGACACAATTGAATGGGCAGCAACTTTGCCTTATTCTAATGGGGATGTCGGAATGTTCGGGTTGTCGTACTATGGTTATACGCAAATATTAGCTGCGATAAGCGGTAATAAGCATTTAAAAACTATTGCTCCAATTATGGCGCAAAATAGTATGACTGACGTGTTTAACGACCATGACGGTGCGCTCGAGCTTGGTATGTGGGAAACGTGGAATTTAGAATCAATGCTTCCAAACATGCTGACTCGCAAATACAGTACACGTGAAGAGCAAGAACAAGCAGCAAATACATTAATGAAAAACTTAGATAATCTCGAATCATTATATAAATTTAAACCATACAAAGACTGGCCAGCAATTGGGCGGGAAGAAATGCCTTATTTTTCAGAGTTACTTAATTATGAACCAACCCACAATCACTGGCAAAAAATCGATGCGAAAAGCAATTACGATAAAATCAATGTTCCAGGGCTTCATGTGGCCGGTTGGTACGACTGCTTTTTAGATAAAACGATCACTAATTTCCAAAATGGTCACAGCCGTAAGCTTGGCGATAAATTAGTCATCGGACCATGGACTCATGCCAATTTTGCACAAATGATTGGAGATAGAGACTTTGGCATAGCTGCTACTAAATGGGGCGAGGCAAGTATGCATGCAAGACATATAGAATGGTTCAATCACTGGCTAAAACAAGAGCCACTACCTGAAATGGCGGCAGTTAATTATTTTGTTATGGGCTTAAACGATTGGAAAACAGCTGAAACTTGGCCACCCGAAAATACAGTTTCGACACCACTTTATTTTAAAACAGGCACAGTAAGCGCAGAATTCACTCCGCCAACCAAAGAGTCAGAAGCAAAATTCAGTTATGACCCGGAAAATCCGGTGCCTTCAAACGGCGGCGGAACTTTACACAAAGAGCTACATGCGGATGGTCCCAGAGATCAACAACACCTAGAGTTGCGCAACGATATTCTTTGCTATTCAACTGCTCCACTTGAAGAGTCGCTAGAAATTACAGGACCAATCCAAGTAAAACTATGGGCGAAAACAGATGCGCCAAACACTGATTTCACCGCTAAATTAGTCGATGTTTTCCCGGATGGGACAGCCTTTAACCTAGCAGACGGCATTATCCGGGCTAACAAACAACACGGCGATAATGTGCAAAACAAAATTAATGAATATACAATTGATTTATGGGCAACAAGTAATCTTTTTGAAAAAGGGCACCAAATTCGCGTTGAAATTTCTTCAAGTAACTTCCCTAGATTCGATCCAAACCCAAATACGGGCGGTAGTTTTATTAATTCAACCGAAAGCCAAATTGCGAGCCAAACGATTTATCATAGTCCTGAATTTCCGTCACATATTCTTCTGCCAATCGTTCGCTAGAAAATTTGGTTTTTGGGCGAAAAGTTTTATATACGGCACTACTAAATCATGGTAAAATATGAAAGTATCCGTCAAAAAAATGAAACTTATTCAAAAAGGGAATTTTAAAATAGGTTTCTTGATTAAAATATAGATAAAATGAGTCAATAATTTGCTCAAATGAAGGAGAAGTTGCAGTGAAAAACATAATTAAAAAAACAGGGATCGTAATCATGGCAGCATCCCTTGCAGTAAGTGGCTTTTTAGTAAGTCCGAAAGCAGCACAAGCCGCGGAAGCACCAAATGTAAATGCAAACGCAGCAATCGCGATTGAAGAGAGTACTGGTAAAATTTTATATTCAAAAGATGCTGATAAGCTAATGGGAATCGCATCCATGACGAAAATGATGGATGAATACTTATTACTTGAAGCTATTGATAAAGGACAATTGAAATGGGACGATAAAGTAACTATTTCTGAATATGCCTACAAAGTTTCTCAAGATACTTCCTTATCGAATGTTCCACTTAGATTAGGTGAAGAGTATAGTGTTCAAGAATTATATGAAGCTATGGCGATTTATTCCGCGAATGGGGCTGCAATTGCCATTTCTGAAAAAATAGCGGGTTCTGAAAAAGAATTTGTTGATTTAATGAACAAAAAAGCAGAAGAATTAAAACTAGGCGATCACCAATTTGTTAACTCGACTGGACTTAACAATGAAGATTTAAAAGGTGGCCAGCAAGTGGGCGGTCCAACAGATGAGAACAAGATGACGGCTCGCGGGATGGCAAAGCTTGCGAAACACTTAATTGATGATTATCCTGATGTTCTTAAAACAGCTAGTACAACGAAAAAAGAATTCCGTAAAGGCACATCTGACCAAATTGACATGTCGAACTGGAACTGGTTACTACCAGGATTAATTTACGGTCGTAAAGGTGTCGATGGCTTGAAAACCGGAACTACTGATTACGCTGGAATGTGTTTGACTGCAACAGCTGTACAAGACGGCATGCGAGTTGTTACCGTGGTACTTCATGCTAACGGCGGTGGTAAAGGTGAACATACGAGTGCTCGTTTTGACGAAACAAACAAAATGCTAGATTATGCATTTAACAATTTCAAAGTAAAAGAAGTACAAAAAGCAGGCTCGAAAGTGAAAAATCCTTCTACAATCGCTGTAGATAAAGGTAAGGAAGACACAGTTGGACTTATCACAAAAGATGCTGTGAAGCTAGTTGTACCAAAAAACGACAATGAACCTAAATTAAGCACTAAAGTTAAACTGAAAGAAAAAACCTTAGAAGCACCAGTTAAAAAGAATACGGAAGTTGGCGAAATGGAAGTATCCTTAAAAGATGGTGACAAATTAGGTTATCTTGATGGAACACAAACAGAAAATATTAAAGTACTAACTGCTGGCGATGTCGAAAAGGCAAACTGGTTTGCACTTTCCGCTCAAGCAGTAGGTTCTTTCTTTAAAGGCATTGGAAGCTACGTTTCTAATGGTGTGCAAGGTTGGTTTAGTTGAAAATTTATAGATAGCAGTGATTTTGTGAATTATAAATCTAAGCAAAATGACATAATTCTAGTGATGAAATGATTTTTTTATGATTTTAAATAGCTTTACTAATAGAGATTTTTCCATATTTTTTATGATGATATGGATAAGAAAGGTAGCATTCTACGGAGTGCTACCTTTTTTTGTGTGGTGAAAAAGCCCGCCAAAAAAAGGTTTTGAAGCATATTTACTTTGCTTCAGCTGATAGATTGATGGGACTTTTTTGAGGGGAGCTATGGCTGGGATAAAACGCAAATGTGACAGAAAATCGAACGTTGCTTCAAGCACACAAAATCAACTTGTTTTTATGATATACTTGCTGAGATTGTGAAAAACGGGAGGATATGGGATGAGAAATTTATCAAAAAAGAAGAAGCTATGGATAGTCTTAGCAATGCTTTTAGTGTTGATTGGGATACTTTTATTCGTGCTTCAAGATTGTGCACATGATGAAAAAGGAACAGGACCGTTAAAAGTAGAACTAGACTTCAAACGAAATTACGCAAAATGGTCGGATTTAAAGTTGAATGGGGACATTTGTAATCCACTGTATTTAGCGGAGTTAAGGGAGATGGAAAAGAGTTTCGGAACAGTTTATGTAGAGGCTAAAAAACCGAAAATATGGGATGGCTTATCGAAAAAGGACCAGGCCATTTATACTGCATATGGTGATGTGGCTTCAGAGCTAAAAGTTATGAATGATGCGATTGAGGCCGAGGATTTTAAACAAGCCAAGCAAGTTCTGACAAAGATTTTAGAGATAGAGAAAGGTGTAAAGAAAGAAACTGAGATATAAAAGGGAGACGGGGATTACATATGAAAAAGGGCATAAAAATTTTACTGGTGACGTTACTTTTATTTCCACTGTTACCGTGGCAATTTGTGCAAGGAGCGGTTAATGTTGAGAGTGAGTTTGGAAATTATTATGGAAAGCAACTTTCTACGCAAGATAAAGTGACTGTGGCGGACTTAAATGAGGATGCGCAGGAGCAATTAAAGGATAAGAGTACACCGAAAGATACAACGCTTGATGAGGATTTAAGTGATAAGAATGCGGATGCTGTTCGTTTGTTTGAAGCAGAGACGCCGAATGTGACAGATACTTTAGCAGAAGATGCATCAGCTGCTGGCATGACGGAGGTTGTTTCGGAACGGACGGAGAATACGAAAACTTTTGTAAATGAAAATACGGGTGAGGGAGAGACGTATTATTTTACAGAGCCTGTGCATTTCAAGGATGATGCGGGCAAGTGGACGGACTTTGATGCAACGCTAGTGAAAGATGGCGAGAAGACTTGGGCTGCAAGTGAGACGGCGAAAGAGATTACGACGCCAAAAGTGGTGACGGAAGATGCGATGCCAACACTTAGCTTAGACGGCGCGAATGTGGCTGTTCGTCCGAGTGGTGAGGCTGATTTGACTCAGGTTGTAGCCAAGGATAACCGAATCATGTATGCGAGTGAAGATGATAAAGCGGAGCCGTTCACGTTGCAAGCTGATAGTTTTGGTATGGAGCTCGGGCAGTACGTGAAGCCGGGAGAAGATACGGAACAACAGGTTACATTTGATTTGACGGTTCCAAGTGACGTGACCTTGAAAGACGATGCAAAGCGCGCGGCAACATTAATTTATCGTGGCGAAGATTTGATTGGCGCGATTCCAAGTCCAGTTTTAGAAGATGAGACGGGCTCGATTCTGGATACGTTAACCGCGAAAACGGTGAAGACGGAAACCGGGTATCTGTTGCAGGTCGCGAAGTTTAATACGACAAACCTTAAAGGTAATTTGGCCAAGGTGGCTGTTTCTTTTGTGAGCACAAAAATTACAAATGGAATTCAAGCTACTAGTTTACGTCAATATCGAGATGATGTGGCGTATTCTTTCCAACCATACATGTATATTGGTTACGATGATGGGAATAACTCGGGGACACTTGGAGCAGCACATTTTATTACCTATGGTGTTGTAAAAGTGCCAGATAGCGAGATTAAAAAAATTGGCACAAACCGTGAAATTGAATCAGCAGAGTTGTCTCTTTTTAGAAGCGGTACGGAAGGCTTTTGGGGAGACCGGGCAAAAGATAGTAAAGGAAGCGTTGTGAAACGTTTATTTGAAGTGCATGGAATTACGAAAGATGTTGGTAATATTGCCGATTTAACATATGGTAAATTTAAAAATCTTGGTTTTCCGTATGGTCCGCCTGCAAATGTAGACGGAAAAGAAACGTATATTGGAAAAATTGATGATGCGAATCGCCGAGTTTCTTTTGATATTACAAATGTTGCGAAGGACTGGGTGAATGGCGGTAAAAACAACGGTGTAATTGTGAAAACAGCAAAAGTGAATGGATTTGAACTACCATATTCGCAAGCTGATGTATTTGCTGCGCCTAAGTCTGGGGTGACGAGCGAGTCGCCGTATGTGGTATTTAAACACCGTGAGCGTCCGCCGATTGATGCGGACATGCCACTGAAAGATACAAAGCTTTATTTGCGTCCGTTTGTAAGTGCGAATAATGATGGGAAATTGGATTTTACAGCGCTTGGAATGGACGGCGTTGGTCGACCAGATGCGAAAATTAATTATAAAATTATCGATACATCGGATAAAAACAAGGTAGCATTTAGCGGAACGGATCCTTCAATTGGTCGAGACTATTTATTCCCGAATTATCCGAAACTAAGTAGTGAAACACAGGAATATCGTGAGTTAATGAGTAACTGGCAGACAAACACGCTACTTTTAAAAGGCGCTTTGAAAGAAAATCATTTGTATCAAGTAGAAGCGGAGATTAAAGATGGAAACGAATCTGTAAGTAAGAAATACGATACGTTTCAGATTTATAAAGTGACAGGTCTAGACTCGTTGCCTCGCCTTTTGAAATTCTACGGGATTGCAAATAAACGGTCGCAGTTTATGCTGGATAATAATATGAAGGATGAATTGCTCGTTCAAGGAAACGTTGTGTTTATTCGGAATCCGCAAAAGAATGCTGGTAAAGCCTACCAATCGGGAAATTACGATACAGCGGAGAAAATGCGGCTTGATGCGCTTGCTATAGGGCGTGGTAAGCATTGTACATTCGGATATGAACCAATTAATTTTGATAGTGGGAACTTGCTTTATAACATGGAGGATGCGAAATGGTTTGATTTCGATGAGGAACAGACGATTACGCGGACCTATAATTCGATGGCACAAGGCAAAGATAGCCCAATCGGACGGAATTGGACATTTAATTTAGCTGATCAGCTAGGTTTCTTAGAAGACGGCACCGTTATGTTGACCCGCTCAGATGGCGGAAGTGTGTTTTTTGAGAAGCAGCCGGATGGCACTTTTGAAATAGAAGAAGATGAGCCACTAGCACTTACAAAAAAAGTGAACAAAAACGGCGCGCGTGAATTTGAAATTGTAGATTCAAAAACAGGCAAAATCTCTCTTTTCGCTGCAAACGGTCTGCTTTTAAAAGTGACAAGTAAGGATGGAAATGTAACGAACTATACGTACAATGCTGATGGGGAATTGGTGAAAATGGTCACTGGCTCTGGGAAGGTGTTGCAGTATACGTGGGATGCAGATGGGCACTTGAAAGAAATTGTGTTGCCTGATGGCGGGAAATTGGCTTATTCATATGATGACGATGGAAATCTGACAAAACTAGTGGATCAAACTGGAAAAGTGATTACATATCAGTATGATTCAGAACATCATATGACATCGTATAAAGACCATAACGGAAAATTATTGATTAAAAATACATTTGATGCGGACGGTCGTGTGACGGAACAAACGGACGGAGAAGGCAATACTGCCACACTGAAATATGAGGAAGGTAAAACAACGACAACAGACTTCAACGGTAATAAGAAAGTGGTTTATTTTAATGAGCGCTTCCAAACAACGAAAATTGAGTATGCCGATGATACAACGACTGAAAATAAATATGACGATAAACATCAATTAGTCGCTTCTATAGACCAATTGGGAAACACGACAACTTTTGAAAATGATGCAAACGGAAATCTAACAAAAACCGTATATCCAGATGAAACAACAGAAACGAACGAATTTGACGCGAAAAACCAACTGATACGCGTGACGGATAGCCGTGGAGGCGTAACGAGCTATACCTATGATTCTAATGGAAATGTCGTACAAATAACGGAGCCAAACGGTGGTGTGAAGAAATTTACGCATAATGCAGATGGTCAGGTGGTTACAGAGACTGATGCAAATGGTGCGGTAACAAAGACCGCTTATGATGCGAAAGGAAATCCGACAAAAGTAACGGACGGCCGCGGTAATGAGACAACCTACGCCTATGATAATTTGTCGATGTTGAGTAGCATTACAGATGCAAATGGTAAGTCGGAAAAATATGAACGAAACGCGCGCGGTGAGCTTGTGCGCGAATGGAATGCAAATGGAGCAGCGACAACATATTCCTATGATTCAAATGGTAATAAGACTTGCGAAACCGATGAGAACGGGAATAGCACTACTTTTGAATATGATGCTTTTGGTCGTTTGAGTGAGGAAACGAATCCACTAGGCGGCGTGACAAAGTATAAATATGACGGAAATGGCAATAAAATTAGCGAAACAGACCCACTCGGTAACACGGAGGAATTTAAGTATGACTCGCAAAATCGGATGATAGAAGCGATTGCGGCAGACGGCTCGGTCATTACTTATCGTTACGATGCACTTGGTCAAAAATTATCCGAGGAAACCGAAGATGGTCAAAAAACAAGCTATCTATATGATGCAAAATCAGGCTATAAGACACAAGAAACAGACCCACTTGGTAACAAGACAAGCTATGCCTATGATGCAGACGGCAATGTCACGAAAATCACCTATCCAGACGGGACAACAGAAGAGTTTAGCTATGATGCAATGGACAATATTACACGTTTTGTCGATCAGGCTGGTAACGTTCAGACGTATGAATTTGATGCGAACGGAAACACAACAAAATTAAAAGAATCCGGACGTGTTTCGACATACAGCTACGATGAAAATGGTAGTGTAACCTCAGAACAAGATGCAGCTGGAGGAGTAAAGCGCTATAGTTTTGATAAAGTTGATCAAATAGAAATCGAAACCGACGAACTTGGCGAAAAAACCCACTATGTATATGACGCAGACGGCAATGTCACGAAAATTACGGACGGAAATGGTCATACTATAACAATGGCATATGATAACGCTGGTAATATGATTCGCCAAACGGACGCAGAAGGTAATACCACAAAATATACCTATAATGCGCTCCATTTAGTCGAAACGGAAATTTCACCAACAAACGATATCACTCAATATCGCTATAACAAAAACGGCGATTTAATCAAAGAAATAGATCCATACGGTAACGAAACAAGCTATCGTTACACAAAAACGGGCGAAGTGTCTAAAATCATTGATGCCCTAGGTAACGAAACAACGTATGACTACGATAATCGTGGCAATTTGACAACAAGTACTGATCCACTCGGTCGAAAAACAACCTACAGTTACGATAAGGCGGACCGTATCATCGAACAAAAAAATCCAGATGGCACAAAAGCAACGTACACTTATGACAAAATGGACAGACTGCTAGAACAACAAGACAATACAGGTCAAAAAGAGAGCTACACATACAACGCAACTGGTGATGTGACCCGTATTGCCGATCGTAAAGGTCGCACTGAATCCTACACCTATGACACATTCGGCAATGTCAGCAGTAAAACCGACATGCGAGGCAATAAAACAAGCTACGAATATGATGCAGCCAATCGCCTAGTGAAGCAACAAAACCCAACAGGCAAGGCGCAAAGCATCGACTATAACAAACGTGGCGATATTACCTCGGAAGTTTTACCAAATACTGGGAAATACACTTATAAATACGATGCAGAAGGTAATTTGTTGTCAGAAACAAATCCGCTAGGCGAAACAACAAGCTATCAATACAATGGCAACGATGAGCTGATTACGACAACGAATCCAGCAGGCGCTAAATCTAGCGTAACTTACGATGCAAATGGCAATGTCACAGCAGTTACCGATGAAAATGGCGGCATAACAAAACAAACTTTTGACGCAACAGGTTTAGTCACAAGTCAGACAGATGCAGAAGGAAATAAAACACAATTCGGCTATGACCAATTAGGGCGCCTAACAACCGAAATAGATGCAGCAGGATTCAAACTCCTGAACAGCTATGACGCAG
Organism: Listeria sp. Marseille-Q6474; assembly: GCF_946902005.1. Taxonomy (NCBI): domain Bacteria; kingdom Bacillati; phylum Bacillota; class Bacilli; order Caryophanales; family Listeriaceae; genus Listeria; species Listeria sp. Marseille-Q6474. The sequence continues at coordinate 1,787,642 of NZ_CAMPPS010000001.1, forward strand.
CGGGACGCCTTATCACCGAAACAGATAAGCGCGGCAACACAACGAAATACACGTATGACAACGCAGATAACATTTTGACAGTCAAAGAGCCTTATGGTACCACATCGAAATTTAAATATGATCTACGTGGTAATGTGACCAAAGAAATAGATGCAAATGGCAATGCGACCACTTATAGCTACGATAAAGACGATCAACTTTTATCTGAAACGGACCCGATTGGCTATAAACAAAGCTACAAATATAACGAATACGGCGACCTTATTGAAGAAAGTGATAATCAACAGAAAAAAGCGATTGCCAGCTATACGTATGACAAATTGGGTCAGCAAACGACGAAAAAAGATATTCAAGGTCGAATCACGCGCTACACATATGACGATACCCAGCGCATGACGCAAATTACGTATCCAAATAAACTTGCGGTCGGCTATACGTACGATAAACTAGACCGTGTTACTACAATGCGAGATGTTCGTGGCAATGATACTAAAATTCAGTATGACAAAGTCGGCAATGTTACCTCCATGATTGATCCAGGTAACCAAGTCTACAAATATACCTACGACAAAAAAGGCAACATGACCAAAGAAATCGACCCACTCGCAGCAAGCACAGAGTATCGTTACAATAAAAACGACCAAGTTATCAGCATCAAAGACCCAACAAACGCAATAACTAAATACCAATATGATGCGCGTAACTTGCTAACTTCTATAACAGATGCCAAAGGTCACACAACAAAAATGGCTTACGATGGCAACGAGAATCTTAGCGAAACAACAGACGCAAAAGGAAACAAAGAACGCTTCGAATACGACGCACTAAATCGCATGACAGCAGCACAAAACCGATTAGGACAAAAATCAACTTACACTTACGACAAAGTAGATAACGTCAAGGAAATCAAAGACGCCAAAGGTTTTGTCACAAAATATAGCTACAACGATCGCAGTGACCTCGTCAAAGAAGTAACACCAGAAGGCAAAACCGAAAAATACGAATACCAATTAGATGGTTCTTTAAAGTCTAAAACGAAGCCAGATGGTGAAAAAACAACTTTCAAATACGATGAATTAAACAATTTAGTCGAGCAACAATTTGATGGTGGCAGCTACAAATACACGTATGACAGTAATGACGACGTAAAAACCGCCACATCAAAAGACGGAACATCCAAGTTTACCTACAATAAATTCGGTGACGTACTATCAGTCAAAGATGCAAACGGCGAAACGTTGAAATACGAATATGATACAATCGGCCGCAAAACAGCGCTCATTTATCCAGATAACACACGCGTATCTTACCGCTACAATGACGCCAACTTGCTAACCGATGTCATCGAATCAGACGGCAAAAAAACCAGCTACACTTACGATGCGAACGGCCTACCACTGACCATTCATTACAGCAATGGCACAACGACCAGCTATAAATACACAGCAACTGGCGAAACCGAGCAAGTCATCACCAAAAATAAAGCTGGAGAAACCATCGCGTCATTTGACTACAACTATGACGAAAACGGTAACGTAGCCAAAGAAACCATCAATCAAAGTGGCGAAAAACAAACCAAGAGCCACACCTATGATGCCGATGACCAGCTGATGGAAACAACAATAACCAAAGGAAAAACTACCGAAAAAATTACGTATATCTATGATGCTAACGGCAACCGAAGTAAACTTTTACGTAATAAAAACGGTAAGAAAACCACGGAAAACTATCATTACGACGATGACAACGCGCTCACCATGATTAAAGCAGATGGTGATAAAGACACAACCTACACGTATGACAAAAACGGTAACATTACCAAAAAAGCCTTACGAAGTGGTAAAGTAGAAACATACACGTACAATGGCGAAAACCAACTGATTCAATCTGCCGACAACGAAGGCAACCAGACGACATACACATATGACGCATTTGGTAATCGCATAGGCAAACAAACCATCACAGACAAAACTAAGTCCTTCAAAGGGTCGCTCAGTGAATGGATTACAGAATACGACAAAGATAGTCAAAAAGGCAAAACAGAAACACTAGCGGCACAAATAGAAACTCGCGCCAATGAAACATCTAAAGGTTGCTCAGCGTATGCAGAAGCAAGTACACAAAAAGTTACTAAAGATGGCATGCAAGGGAAAACCGAGCTTAAAGCAAGCGATAGCAGCGGAAGCAAAACCAGTCAGCGCACCACGAAAATGACCCAAACAGTTGGCTATCAAACGGTAAATACCATTCGCTATGTCAACGATTTAACGCAAGAGTACACCCAAGTCGCTCAGCTTAACGAGACGACAGAAGACGACGGCGAAACAAGCACTACCAAGACCGCTTTCCGTTTTGGTGACGACAATCAAATAATCGGCACCGAAGAAGAAAGCTATCACGAAAACGGCCTAACCGACATCACAACAACAACTGACGGCGAAACAAGTACCGACTATGATTATACCGACTATGGTACCGCACTTGCGACAGCTCCAGTTGCGAATCAAATCGGTTATCGCGCGCAAATGCACGACACAAGCGATACACAAAACTTGCGTGCTCGAAATTATGACACAAACACCGGTCGTTTCCAACAAGCCGATAACTACAGAGGATCCCTAGACGACCCACGTAGCCAAAACCGCTACATTTACGGTGTCAACAACCCGATGTCATTCGGCGATCCAAGCGGAAACATACCAAAATGGCTTAAAAAAGCAACCAAAAAAGTCAAAAAAGCCGCGAAAAAAGTAAGCAAAGGCATCAAAAAAGCCAAAAAAGTCATCAAAAAAACCGTCAAAAAAGTAAAACGCGCCGTGAAAAAAGTCAAAAAAGCCATCAAGAAAACCACCAAAAAAATCAAGCGCGCTGTCAAAAAAGTAACCAAAAAAGTCAAAAAAACAGTAACGAAATTCAAGAAGGCAGCTAAGAAGTCGATTAAGCAAGCTCGAAAAACAGTCAAGAAGGTCTATAAAAAAGCCAAACAGACTGTCGTGAAAAAAGTAAATAAAATCAAGAAAACTACTAAAAAAGTTGTTAAAACAGTCAAAAAAGCCGGAACCAAAGTAATAAATAAAGCTACTAGCAAAATCAAAACAGTCGGCAAAAAAGCCAATGCAAAAATAGCCGCAAGTAAAGAAGCCGCAGCTAAAGCAAAAAAAGAAAAAGCTGATCGAAAAGCCGCAGCCAAAGAAGCCTTATGTAAAAACCAAGAATTCTTAGAAAGTCAAAAGAAAGGCTATAGCGATCCAACCTACGACTACAAAGCGGGCTATCCAAAACCAGATGAAGTATGGGCTTTTGATGCGAACGGAAATATTGATAAGGAAAAAAGCGCAGAACTTGCTGAAAAAATGGGCTTTTGGAGCTCTATTGCAGTTGGATTTATTCCAGGACCACTAGAAATAGTATTAGGTAAGGTTGCAGGCACAATTGTAGTTAAAGTTGGAGGGAAGATTGGTTCGAAAATAACTTCTTGGGGAGCGACTAAGTTTGGAGCTAAGGGAGCGGCTAAGACTGCAACTAAGGAAGCTAGCGAAATTATCATTCCAAAAGCAACTGATTTGAAAAATAGTAATACAGTTCAAAAGCATATAGAGGAAATTGTTAAGAAAGGTGCTAATAAGGGTCAGCTATCAAGGCCTTATATTGATACGGATGGGACAACTTTACTTTTAGACGAGATAATGAATGCAGCTTCCCCTGTGAAAGACAGTGTGTTATCAAATGGCCTTCGATGGGATGTGGAAGGGGTATTTAGAAATTCTAAAGGTACATGGGAACTAGTCGTTGATATGTCAACAAATACAATCGTTCATTTTAATTTTGTAAATTAATGAGGTGAGAAAATGTTTAAACTAAATGTGAAACTTGAGGATAAAATAATTAGTGGACAGGTAGAGTACAATAATGAAGATGGAAGTTTAGATTTTATCCCTAGAGTAAACTCGGATATTTCATTACTTATCAGTTATATAAATATAGGATTTGACTCTATTCTAATGACTGCTAATCAAGTATGGGGGTTTACACCAAGAGAAAGTTGGCATGAAGAAAAATTAACTTTACCGTCTAACATACAGAAGGGAGAAATCAGTCTAGAAGAGGATTTTGAACCAGGATCTTGGAGGTTAGATAAAAAAGAAATGTGGCTTGCTTACTATGATTCAGAACAAAAGTGGCTATGCTTTGGGAATTTTACAAATAATAGTGATGATAAATGCGTTGAGTTTCTTAAAAATGTAGTGGCTGTTATTGATAATGAGCAGCATTTAAAATCTTTGTGGATAAAACCAGATTTCAAATGAAAAAGAAACCTTAATCCCAATTGCTGCCAGGAAAGTAAAGCTTTAACTTTTTACTAATCAAAGAGCTTTCTTACTGGCATTGGCGGAATAGTAGGAGGCGGAACACTTGCGGGCGTAGGTGTAGGACTAGATACAACAGGAGTAGGAGCAGTAGCAGGAGTCCCAGCCAACATAGCAGGAGTCGCCATAGCCACAGGAGGAGCAGCACTAGCCTCAAACAGCGGAGCCAACTTTGTCCAAGACGCGAATGATTTGTTTTCGAATATTAAGAAAGGGAAAGACAAAGCGAAAAGTGACAACGCCACAAAAGCGGCAGAGGAAGCTAGTGAGGCTGATTTTTCAAAACCAAAACATTATTTAGATGATGCTTTGAAGCAACAAGGGTTAGATAAAGTACCTGAAAAATTGAAACAGAAATGGGAACACGGTGATTATAATTATGAGGTGAGAGTACATCCTGGAGACCCTAAATATACAGATGCTAAAACAATATATAGAGTTTCAAGAAAGGCAAAACCAGTCCAGGGAAAACAAGGGTCAGGTGTGGAGTATATGGATAAAAATGGAAAATGGTGGCATCAAAGTGAGTTAAGAGAATTTAATGGAGATGGTACTCTTAATCCACTCTTTAATCAGGATGCTGCAAAAAATACTCATATTCCTACAGACTAACAACTAATAAAAGGAGAATTTAAAATGGAAAAAAATGAAATTATAAATGAACTGGACAAAATTAATGAATATTTGAAAAAATGTATGTGGATGGATTTTGAATTTGCTCAAATGAACGCAAGTAATGTAACTATAGGTGGTAGAAAAGATGTAAGCTATGATGAATGGGCTATTAATATTGATTTTGGTAATCCTTTTTATGCTACAACTTTATTTTATTGGCAGTTAGATAATTCTAATCCTTTTATTAAATTAGTAGAAGGTGATGAAATGTGGGATATTATCAATAAATATCAAGTAGAAGAAGGTAATTATATTTTTAAAATTAACGCTGAAGATTTTGAAACGGCTCCAATAATTATTGCAAGTAAAAGCATTAAATGTGAAATTGTAAATGAAAAACCATTCTAAAAATAAAAAAGACACTCAAACACAAGACGGGTAATCAAGTTGCCAATAGCAAATAAAAGCTAGCGCATAAGGATTCATCTAAGAGAGCTTGAAAGAGCTCTCTTAAATGCGTATAAAGTAATACTTTTATTAAATTAAGATTCAAATAAAAAAATGCATTACGTTGATTCTTAATACAAGCACATCTCAAAATGGCTTTAAAAAGCAACCCAAAAAGTCAAAAAAAGTCATCAAAAAAACCGTCAAAAAAGTAAAACGCGCTGTCAAAAAAGTAACCAAAAAAGTCAAAAAAACAGTGACGAAATTTAAGAAGGCAGCTAAGAAGTCGATTAAGCAAGCTCGAAAAACAGTCAAGAAGGTCTATAAAAAAGCCAAACAGACTGTCGTGAAAAAAGTAAATAAAATCAAGAAAACTACTAAAAAAGTTGTTAAAACAGTCAAAAAAGCCGGAACCAAAGTAATAAATAAAGCTACTAGCAAAATCAAAACAGTCGGCAAAAAAGCCAATGCAAAAATAGCCGCAAGTAAAGAAGCCGCAGCTAAAGCAAAAAAAGAAAAAGCTGATCGAAAAGCCGCAGCCAAAGAAGCCTTATGTAAAAACCAAGAATTCTTAGAAAGTCAAAAGAAAGGCTATAGCGATCCAACCTACGACTACAAAGCCGGTTATCCGAGACCGGATGAAGCATGGGCCTTCGATGCTAACGGAAATATTGATAAGGAAAAAAGCGCAGAAGTTTCTGAGAAAATAGGTGAATGGAGCACTTATGCACTTATGCTTGTCATACCGGGTCCAGAAGAACTATTAATTGCTGGATTTTTAGTCAAAGTTGGAGGAAAAGGTGGCACAAAACTGGTTTCTAAGGCTGTGACTAAGGAAGTCAGTAAGTTGGATACTCCAAAACCACATGTGGGAATTGTTCAATCTAGAATTAATTTGGCTGAAAATCCAACAAGATTTAGTCCGTCTAATAATGCTGGAATGAAACATGTTAGAGATAGACATTTTGATCCATTAAAAAATGCTGGACAATTCTCAATATCTGAATTGGAGTTAAAGGCTATATTGCAATCCAAAAAAACGGTAAATACAACTGTAGTTAATTTAGGTGAAGGTAGATTTGAAAGAGTAGTAGACATTAGTGAAAGTATTGGGACTGTCAAACCTAGTTTAGGCGGAGAAAAGACAACATGGTTAAAAGTGATAACAGATAAAGCTGGAAATGTTATTACAACTTTTCCGATTCCAAAACCATAGGAGGTTATTATGAATACAGATATTATAAAAATCTATGATGATTTTGATAAAAATAAGTTAAATAATTTTTTTGATAATCTTATTCAATTTGTGAATAAATACGAATCTGAATTTCAGAAATACACATCATTAGATTACTTAAAATCAATTAGAAAATTTAAATCTCAAGATTTTATTCTAGGTCATTCAGATGATAATCTAGAAGCAGGTATATTTTTTTATAAAACAAAAGTCGAAGAAAACCGAGAAGATATTTGCAACCAAGTTGCAGCATTAATATGGGCACTGAGTGCATATATGATTGATGAAGTATGCCCAGTTTGCTCTGAAAGTAACATGCGTTTAACCGTTATTGCTGGAGAGAGTGATCCAATTATCAAATTTTGCGATGAATGTTTATATACAGGCGTGGATGGTAAGTATGTTGAAATTAAAGAAGAGTTAATTCCAGCATCTAAAAATCTGGTAAAATCTTATTTAAATATGAAATAGAAGACTCATGGAGCTATATGAGAATAAATAAGTAAATAAATGTAAATGGGATTCTAGTGGGTCTAATATTAAAGAAAGTGTCTAAAGCTTTACAACTTCAAAAAAGGCACTTTATCATTTAATTACTAATTAAGTGATAAAGTGCCTTAAATAATAGAAGGAGGAAATTGATATGAATAGTAATCATTTGAAAGCTATTCAAAAAATCATTCCAAAATCCACGTGGTCTAAAAAAATTAATTTAGAAGATAGCCTGGGCGTTAATGAAGTTGCTTGGCATTATAGTGATATCGTGCAGGTAATCAATATTTTAACGAGAAATGGATATATAATATTAGGTGGAGATGTGTATCAACTATTGAATGATAGTATTGAAGTAACATATGATAATTGGTATATTAATGCAGAAAAAAATAAAGAGGGCATTAGGCTTTCAGAGAAAAAAGCAAAAGATTATTTAGAATCTTATTATGAAAGATTTGGAGAGAATTTTATATACTCTATAGTTTATAAGAAAATATAAGATTGTGTTTATACAATTTGTTGGCATGGATAGAACCTGTTATTAAAATAAGTGTAGAATGTAATCGCGCGGAAGAGGAATTGTAACAAAATTATTCTGTAATAGTTGACGCTAGAAAAACTATAGGAATCAAGGCAGAAAACTTAATTAAAGTTGTATTATCAGAAGATGGAGGTATGTTATCATCTTATCCAGTAAAATGGAAAGGTGAGATTATTATGGATGTTTTAGAAGGATTTTTGCAGGCAGAAATTAATACACAGGAATTATATGAAGATATAATGTCTTTTATAACTTCATATCATATCAGATGTGGAGAATTTGAAGGAAATGAATATATAATAAAAAAAATGGATCAAACCAATTTTATTTTATTTCCGGAATATATAGATACAGATGGTGAAAGAGAAATACATAGAGCAAGATCAGTTTATAGAAACAATTTAATCAAAGAGATTAATGACTGTGCTCAGGTTAAAGGAATACAAGTAATTGATGTAAATTAGTAGTTACTAAGAAATGATTACAGTTCGAAAATGTAGTCTCATTGAAAAGAGAGATTCTCTTAGATAAACTTTCATAAGTGAACCTATAGGGCGAATTTTCTCTGTGGAGTATACTTGTGGGAGTTTAAGAGGTTGGAGGCTCGTTCAATTAGGAAACGGCTTTTGCAATCGGATGAATGATTATATGTATGATTAAAAATCCACTTTGAATATTAACTACATTGTGGATTTTCTTTTTTATTATCTTTCAACAGTTGACTATTAGTTTTATTTTCAAGCATTAAGCAGATTCAACTGTTTCCAAGACGCGAATGATTGGATAGTGATATTATGCAAAATGAATTTCAACTTTTAGAAGACAAGAAAAGTATAGATCAACTTATGTTAACGTATTTTTCAATAATAAGTGGAAGATATTTGAAAAAGGCTTTGTCTGCTTTTAAAGAAAAAGAAGGATACGGACAAGAAATAGTTTTTATTTCCTTTAAAAACGACTTAGATGATTATGATATAGCGCAATTACCAAGACCGTTAGATGATAAACATGTTTTAGTCGAATTAGGATTCCCAGCTGTAGAGATTGACCAAATAGCTTACTTAGATTTTAAAACATTTTATGCTTATTTAGATGAGAATGTAAAAAAAGAGGCAGAAAGAAATCCAGAAGGAAATGCCTATAAAGGACTGCTTGGAAATGTGTTGATTCCTAATACGAGAATAACGAAGCTGAAATGCCAATAGTACAGTGGAACGCCTTAAATAGAGGGAGTATCTATGATGAAAACTGAAATTTCAAGAGTAAATACAATAGATATTTTAGAGTTAGAGAAGAACGCAAAAGAGAATGAGTGCTATATTGTTAATATCCGGGGAGGTAATATTCAAACCAAAAAAAGTTTTCTTGAATTAATGACGGAAAAATTTTTACTGCCTGATAGTACTGGGTGGGATTCATTTACAGACTGGATGACTGATTTAAGTTGGATTGATAATCCATGTTTTTGTATTATAATTAAAGATTATACAGATTTCTTAAAAAAAGATACTGAGTCCAAAGAAATTGTAATGGAAATTTTTAAAGAAGATATTTTACCTTTTTGGGAAAACGGTGTAACTCAAACGGTTGTTGAGGGGAAACCTCGTTCGTTTAAAGTATATTTAGTTAAATAGCATATTCATGTAATTAAATGAAATAATAGTCCTTTGAAGAGTTATTATAAAGGACTATTATTTTTAGGTTATTATTAAAACAGGGTTTTCCCCACCCCAAGAAATCCAGTGGGGGTAGTTAGATTTAGAAAAAATGAAATAGAAGGAATGTGCTTATAGTTATGAAGAAATTTTATATTGAAGAAGATGTATTTATATACCCTGAAGCCTATAATAAATTAATTGAATTAAACTTGGTAGATTTTGATGTGTGGTATTTAATTGAGTCAGGTCAAGCAACTAGAAGGTACCATGATTTGAAAGAAAGGTATCCTAATAGAAAGTTAATACCCTTTGCAAGAAGAGGCGATAATGATGATATAGCTTGTTTTGAGATTGGAAAAGAAAATAGAGTTCAATTAATTCATGATTTCACTACAGAAGGTTTTGAACAAAGAGGTGAATTTGACGACTTATGGGAATGGGTAGAATCTGCTGTTAAAACAATGGTCGAATATAATCGGGAGGAAGAAAATGTCTAATAATATAAACTATACAAAATTGAGTAAAGAAGTTTCTTATGCATTGCGTCATGCTCCTTGGGAATATGAGTTAGAATTAGATAAAAATGGTTGGGTGCAGATTGACCAATTATTACAAGCCTTTCATCAGTTTAATGAATGGCAAAATGTAGAACTTGATGATTTAAAAGTAATGATCGAGAAATCAGAAAAAAAGAGGCACGAAATCCAAGGGAATAGTATTAGAGCTTTCTATGGACATTCTATACCAATGAAAATAGTAAAAGAAGAAGCTATTCCTCCTGAATTTCTGTACCATGGAACTGCACATAATTTTTTATCTGAAATTGAAAAAAAGGGTTTAGTCCCAATGTCTCGACAATATGTTCATTTGTCTGAAGATATAGAAACGGCAAATTTAGTAGGGAAAAGAAAAGATAAAAATCCCATTATATTGGAGGTAAGTGCATTAGAAGCACGGAATGAGGGAGTAAATTTTTACTACGGTAATGAAAAAGTATGGCTTGCAGATGCGATACCTAGTAAATTCATAGTAATCAAAGATAAATAAGCACGCGCTATTAGGAAAGGCTCATTTATAAAATAGGAGAATGGTTTAATCGTGAAGATAAAATATTTATGTGGAAACCAACTTCATGATGAGACTTTGGAAACAACGAATCCTTTAATGATTTTTCCAGATAATTTGCCTATACTTACATCAACGAAACTAGATTAAGAACTAATTTTAAAATGCTGGTTTAATTAACATAAAAAAGTCGATTTCCTTAACTAGGAAATCGACTTTTTTTATTTGTTTGATAGTCTTTATAAAACCATAGTAAGAAAAAAACAATACTAATAGTAAAAAATATAATTGGCACTATAATAAGCTTTGTGCCCAGTAAACTCTGATTGACGCTCCCATCCATAAAACCAGATTGAATCAATAACCCTCTTACAACCCCTAATACCTGGATGACAAAAAGTAAAATAAGACCAATAAAACCACTTCTAACAAAAAGATTAAAATTCATATGTATGTTCACCTCTGTTTTTATTTTTCTGTTCTAAATTACGTTAACATAAAATTGCTGACATGAAAATGAAAAGAAGACTTTGTATGCTAGAAAAAACCACTCAAAACTAAGAAACTGATGAAGTAAAAAAAGAAGTTCCCAATGTTTAACATTTGAGAACTTCCTTTTTTCTGTTTATTTCAGCCCGCAAAAAGCGTCTATCTACTCAATAACAAACTGATTATGATAAAGCTCAGAATAAAATCCTTCCGCCTTCATCAGCTCATCATGGTTACCTTGTTCAATCACTTCGCCTTGATGTAGCACGACGATATGGTCGGCATCAAGGATAGTTTTTAAACGATGGGCAATGACGAAACTAGTTCTACCGGAGATAACGTTGTCCATAGCTTTTTGAATGCGGCTTTCGGTTACGGTGTCTACGTTACTAGTTGCTTCGTCAAGAATAAGAAGAGACGGATTTGTAATAATAGTTCTCGCAATACTCATAAGCTGCTTTTGACCAACACTGAAAATATTGTTTTCATCACTGATTTCTGTTTCATAACCTTTTTCTAGGTTCATAATGAAGTCGTGGATGTTAGCTTGTTTTGCAGCGTTGATTACTTCGTCGTCGCTTGCTTCCGGCTTACCGAAAACAATGTTATCGCGAATGGTTCCCGTAAATAGTACGGAATCTTGTAGCACGATACCGACTTGTTTACGAAGGGAATCAAGGCGAATGTCGCGGATGTCGATATCATCAAAGAGAATCGCTCCTCCATCGACATTATAGAAGCGGTTAAGAAGGTTCATAACAGTTGTCTTACCAGAACCAGTTGGTCCAACAAGCGCCACCATTTTACCTTTACTTACATCAATTGACACGTCTTTTAGAACTGGTTTTTCAGGGTCATAAGCGAAATCAACATGATCTAGTTTAACACCTTTATTAATACCATCAATTGTTTGTAAGTTCTCGCGTTCAACTTCCTCTTCCTCTGCAAATACTTCACTAACACGGCGAGCACCAGTGATTGCTAGTTGTAGCAAGCTGTACTGGGACGAAATTTGTGTAAGTGGCATATAGAATTGTTGTGAATATTGAACGAACATAACGATTAAACCAAGAGCGGCTGTGCGTTCAAGGTCGCCGTTTAGAGCTAACCATCCACCGAAGAAGATAACGATAGCTGTATTTAATAATGAAATACCTTGCATCATTGGGAAAAGTAAACCGGAGTAAACTTGACCTTTGTAAGTTGCGTTTTTAACAACATTATTTTGTTTAACAAAGCCCTCAATAGTTTCTTCTTCTAAGCCATTTGTGATAATAATTTTTTGACCAGAAATTTTTTCGTCAATGTAGCCGTTCAAAACACCCAATTCATCTTGTTGAATATCAACGAATTTGCGGGCTTTTCGAATGATTATAGTCGCAATAATAATCGCAAATGGAGCAGATATTAAAGTAACAAAGGCTAGTTCCACATTTTGCTGGAACATCATGATTATGACACCAATCATTAATGCAATGTTTGATAGCACTTGAATCAATGCTTGGTTGAGTGTGTTAGAAATGTTATCCAAGTCACTAGTGAAGCGACTCAGCATTTCGCCATCATTGCGGCTATCGAAGAAACGAATCGATAGTTTTTCCATCTTGCGGAAAAGCCCTATACGCATTCTGTTCGTCGATTTACCAGCTACCCCTGTCATAATGATACTTTGGATAAAAGTGGCAGCAGCGAGCAGTACGTAGCAGAGAATCAGCATCCAAATGATATGGATGAAGTCGCTCTTGTCATCAACACCTGTTCGCATTAAACGAACAACATAATCACCAAGCTCTTGAACAGCATTACCAATATATTGTGGTGCTTTTACTTGAAGGTATGTCGCAAAAACTACAGCAATTAAAATGACAAAAAGTTGAGGTTTATAACCCCGCAGATAGTGCCAGAAAAAGCGGCTAATTTGTTTAAACTCTTTCATTATGCGGTTACCTCCTTGCCTTTTTGAGTGTCGTAAATTTCACGGTAAGTTTCATTTTCTTTCAGAAGTTCTTTGTGGGAACCAACGCCAACGAGTTTACCTTGATCGAGCACGAGAATTTTATCTGCTTGAATAACAGAAGAGATTTTTTGTGCAATGATGAAAGTAGTTGTGTCGTCTAGCTCTTTATTAAGTGCTTCTTTGACTAATTTCTCGGATTTTGCATCAAGGGCACTTGTGCTGTCATCAAGAATTAGTACTTTCGGCGAACCGATAACTCCACGTGTAATGGATAGACGTTGTTTTTGTCCACCAGAGAAGTTATTACCGCGCTCAGAAACAGGAGCTTCATAAAGTTTTGCTTGTTTATCAATAAATTCTTTCGCTTGTGCTATTTTACTTGCATGTTCCATTTCATCGGTTGTCGCGTCTTTTTTACCATGACGTAAATTGTCTGCGATTGTTCCTGAGAAAAGGATTGCGCGTTGGAGCACGAAGGAAACGGTGCTACGAAGTGTTTTCTTATTGATGTCTTTTAGGTTAGTACCACCAACAATAACTTCCCCTTCAGTTGGATCGTAAAGGCGTGGAATTAGCTGGGCAAGAGTCGATTTACCCGAACCTGTTGCGCCAACAATACCAACCATTTCACCAACATTTGCTTTAAAAGAAATATCTTTAAGAGCAGGTGTATCGTCACCATCATATTTGAAACTAACGTTACGGAACTCAACAGTACCTTCTAAATCTTGTTCAGGCGCATTTTCATTGTATGTAATATCTGGTTCTGTTTCGAGAACTTCAGTAATACGTTTCAAGGAAATAAGCGCACGAGAGGCCATCATCATTAGTATACCGCCGATAATAATTGCCATCATGATTTGCATTAAATAGTTCATAAATGATGCGATAGCTCCGATAACTTCTGGGTTTTCAGCAGCCATATCACCTACAAAGAAAATAGAAACAACAATTGCTAAGTTAGAAACGAGCATAAATGCAGGAATCATGACAGAAAAAAGAGTTCCTACAATGATAGTGTGACGAGTTAGTTTGTCACTGACAGTTGTGAAACGTCCGATTTCGTTATCTTCTTGAACAAAAGATTTAACAACACGCATTCCGGCAAGGTTTTCTTTTGCGATAGAATTTACGCGGTCAATTAACTTCTGGATAATTGCAAAGTGTTTACCCATAGAGCCAAATGTGAAGACAACAATCAGCACTACGAGTACAACAAGCACAATAATTACCCACCATAATTCAGGTAGAGTAAACATCGCTAAAATAAATGCCCCGATAAACATAATCGGAATTCTTGTTAGCGACTGTAGTGAAAGCATCACTAAATTTTGTACTTGGGTAATATCGTTTGTTTGTCGAACAACTAGATTACCTGTCGAAAGTTTTTCAATGTTACTAAATGAAAATGTTTGGATTTTACGGAAACTAGATTCACGAATATCTGCGCCGACACCTTGAGCGACTTTGGCAGAAAGAATCGTGTTTAGAATCCCAGCGATAAGGCCAACTGCGGCAATACCGATTAGAAGTGCGCCTATGGAAGAAATTTCATCCATATTATCTTTCATGATGGCGTCTAGGTCTTGCTGAAGTAATTTTGGTTGCCATAGTTGTGAGATAACCATGACTACTACAAACAAAGTAGATAGTGTTGCTTGTAGCTTGTAATTTTTAAGATGGTGAAACAATACTTTCATGATTTTCCTCCCTTGGAAAACGGAAATAAAGACGTGCGAACACATATTCTAATATAGTTTGTGAAAATTTGCAAGTAATTTTTTCACTAATTCTAAATATGGCGAAAATATGGCAAATATACTGTCGAAAATCGTTTTTTAATTGTGAAAAAACCTGTTGATTATTGTTGGATTTCTACTTCTACAAATCCTCTTACACTATTTATTAACCACACAAAGTCAGCCTCGAAAAGGTCTTTTTTCATTAGTGTTTTTTCGGAAATTTTGTTTTTTGCTAATAAATCTGCTCTCATAGTACCTGGGAGAAGACCTGAACTCACTAGTGGTGTGAAAAAACAGCCTTTTATACCTAGAACTATATTCCCGGTAGTAAACTCTGTCAGCTCGCCTCGCTCATTCCAAAGCAATGTCTCCTCGGTTTCAGTGCTTTTCATGTCTTCATAAACAGATCTATTAGTGGTTTTATGATAAAGGAATAAATCATCAGTTGAGACGGGACTTTTTGCCAGTTGCGCGGTTATTTGCTGATTTTGCGTACTTATTTCGGTTAGTTCTAAAAGGTGCGTGCCATTTGGATGGAGTAAAAATCTTAATTTATATGTTCCAGCTGGATTGTTTCGTGCTGTTTCCCGCCATAATTCCCCAATTTTTTCACCGTCAAAAGGAACACCGAAAAAATTTGCGCTTGCTTGAAGCCGTTTTAGATGAAAGTCTATCCGGGAAAGCGCTCCGTTTTCAAGGCGTAAACATTCAATTAAAGAAAACTTGGTTGCTTTTTCTAAAATGGCTGATTTTGCATGAATCTCGGAAAATTCACTTTCGGCATCAGAATCCCAAACAATACCGCCACCAACACCATAAGTTGCTTTATTATCTGCAATGGAAATCGTTCGGATTGGTACATTAAAAATTGCATTTCCATTAGGTTCTAGGAATCCAATCGCGCCGCAGTATACGCCTCGAGGTGAATCTTCTAGCTCTGAAATAATTTCCATTGTCCGGGCTTTTGGGGCGCCAGTTATTGAACCACAAGGGAAAAGCGCCTCGAAAACTGCGGTTAAACTAGTATCAGGAGGTGTTTCTGCGGTAACAGTAGACGTCATTTGCCACACTGTTGGGTAAGGTTCTAAAGTCATTAATTTAGGCACTTTTACGCTACCAGGCACCGCAATCATCCCAAGGTCATTTCGTAGTAAATCAACAATCATCACATTTTCAGCACGATTTTTAGGATCGTTTTTTAACCAATCATGTGCTTCTAAGTCAGCTTGTTCCGTACTTCCGCGGCGAATGGTGCCTTTCATTGGACGTGTCGTCAAAATGTTTTCCTTCCATTTAAAAAATAGCTCGGGTGAAGCTGAGATAATTTGAAATTCATCCGTTTCAAGTAGCGCTGTATAATTTGCTTTTCCAACTTGTTGCAGCGATTCAAAAGTGGCTTGAGCGGAAAAATCACTTGGTACATCACTTTGGAGCCGAACAGTGTAGTTGATTTGGTACGTGTTTCCAGCAGCAATTTCCGCTTTAATCTGTGCTATTTTTTCCGCATAATTCTGGTAATCCGTATCCATTTTAAAAGAAAGTGGTGCAGTGTCTGAGTTTTCGGTAGGTGCAGTCGTGAAATTATCGTATACACCAAACCAGATAAGCGGCATGTTCTCGGCAGGTTGTTTGGTTTTTAAATTGCTACGAAAAGCAGGAGCGGCCTCATAACTAACAAAACCAGCTACGTATTTTCCGGATTTTTGGGCTTCCTCGGCCGCTTTCATTATAGGAAGTACTTCCGATAAATCGCGTGCCACCAGTTCGCGAATTGGCTTTTCAAAAATCTTTACCGAACCTTCAAAATCAAAACGTAATAAACTCATTTGGCAGCTCTCCCCAGTCGTACAAAGTTTTCTAAAATTGCGTGTCCGTTTTCAGATAGGATTGCTTCAGGATGAAATTGGACACTGTAAATCTCTTTTGTTAGATGCTCTAACCCCATTAAAACCCCATCATCTGTTACAGCGGTCACTTTCAAATCAGCTGGCACAGTATTTGGGTCAATGACTAAAGAATGGTAGCGGGCAACTGAGAATCTCGAATCAAGTCCGGCAAATAATCCTTCACCGTGATGCGAGATAATACTAGTTTTTCCGTGAACAGGAAGGTCCGCCTGAACCACTTTTGCCCCGAAAAAATGACCAATCATTTGATGGCCAAGGCAAATCCCGAGAATGGGAACGTTAATTTTGTCTAGTAGAGCTAAACTTTCTGGATAATCATCTGGAGAACCAGGTCCGGGTGAAAGAATAACCATTTCAGGTGCTAATTGGTCGAATGCTTGAAGCGAAAAATCTCTAGCAGAAACTACCCGCACATCTTCCTTAAGCTCTAAAAAATATTGGTATAAATTATATGTAAATGAGTCATTATGATCGATTAATAAAATCACTTCAAATCCCCCTAGTTAAAACGGTTATACTCTTTTATAGCAAATAGCTACGGAGATAACAAGCCTGAAATGTTTGAAGCCTGAAAACAAGTGGAAATGTACACTAAATAACCAAAGGAAGGTGTTTTAGATGGAAAATGAACTAGAAGATAAAATTCTCGCCATTTTAGAACAACATCAAGTTGGGGTATTAACCTCTGTACAAGGCGATTTTCCGCACGCTAGATATATGACGTTTCTTCATGATGGCTTAACACTTTATACACCATCTGGAAAAGAACTACCGAAAACAGAGGAAGTCCGTAGAAACCCGCACGTATGCGTTTTAATTGGCTATGATAGCCCCGGATCTGCGTTTTTAGAAATTAATGGTTTAGCATCACTGGAAGAAGATGAATCTATCAAAGAACGCATCTGGGAAAACATCTCTAAAGACTGGTTTCAAGGCGAAGATTCACCATCCTTTGTCGTTATAAAAATTGTTCCGGAACAAATTAGAATACTGAATTCTGATGATGACGGTCCAGACACGCTCGATTTAATTGGTTAAAGATTTGCTTGTAATTTAAGCAGATATGCGATAGAATAACTTTAAATTAATACGAAAAGCGAAGACAAGAAGTAGTAATGAGGTAGAATTTCTAAAGAGAGCCAGTGGTTGGTGCGAACTGGTGAAGTTTCCTTATGAATCCATCTTGGAGTGAGTGGTGGAAAGCATAGTTTTGCGAGTAAATCATTCCGGCTGGGTCCGTTAAACCTAAATGAAGCTGGGGATTTTTTTAAGTCCCAATAAGGGTGGCAACGCGGTTAACTCTCGTCCCTTTCCTGTTAATTCGGGAAAGTACGGGAGTTTTTTATATGGAAAAAAATAAAGGAGGAGTTAGCATGTTAGATGTTAAATTGTTACGTAATAATTTTGAAGAAGTAAAACAGAAGTTGCAAAATCGCGGGGAAGACTTAGGTGAATTTGAGAAATTTGGCGAGTTAGACAAACGTCGTCGTACACTGATTGTGGAAACAGAAGCGCTAAAAAGCCAGCGTAATGAAGTATCTCAAGAAATCGCTAAATTAAAACGCGAAAAACAAGATGCTGATGCTAAAATTGAAGAAATGCGTGTCGTTGGTGATCGTATTAAAACATTAGACATCGAATTAAGAGAAATTGACGAGAAGTTAGATACGATTTTAATGTCGATTCCAAATATTCCGCATGAGTCTACTCCGGTCGGTGAATCGGAAGACGATAACGTAGAAATCCGCAAATGGGGCGAAGTTCGCGAATTTGGTTTTGAACCAAAAGCTCATTGGGATTTAGGAACTGACCTAGACATTCTTGATTTCGAAAATGCTGCAAAAGTAACTGGCAGCCGCTTCGTTTTTTATAAAAAATTAGGTGCAAGACTGGAACGAGCGCTAATTAACTTTATGATGGACTTGCATTCGAATGAACATGGCTATGAAGAAATGCTTCCACCGTACATGGTAAACCGCGCGAGCATGACTGGAACTGGTCAATTGCCGAAGTTTGAAGAAGATGCTTTCCTAATTGAAGCGGAAGACTATTTCCTTATTCCAACAGCGGAAGTACCAGTAACGAACTACCACCGCGAAGATATTTTAAAAGCAGAAGATTTACCAAGAAAATATACGGCATTTAGCGCTTGTTTCCGTTCTGAAGCGGGCTCTGCAGGTCGTGATACACGTGGCTTAATTCGCCAACATCAATTTAACAAAGTGGAATTAGTTCAATTTGTTAAACCGGAAGATTCCTACGCGGCGCTTGAAAAATTAACTGGATGCGCAGAAGAAGTATTGCGTCGCCTAGAATTACCATATCGCGTACTAAGCATGTGTACTGCTGACTTAGGTTTCACTGCTGCTAAAAAATATGATTTAGAAGTTTGGATTCCAAGCTATGATTCTTACCGTGAGATTTCTTCTTGCAGTAACTTTGAAAGCTTCCAAGCAAGACGCGCCAACATTCGTTTCCGCCGTGAACCAGGAAGCAAACCCGAATACGTGCACACATTAAATGGTTCCGGGTTAGCACTAGGTCGTACAGTCGCTGCTATTTTGGAAAACTACCAAGAGGAAGATGGTTCTGTACGCATTCCGAAAGTACTACAAGGTTATATGGGCGGTATCGAAAAAATCGAATTACCAAAATAAAAAGGAAGAAGGAACTGTAATGGCGAACCTTAGCGAATTACCAAACATTGGCAAAGTACTGGAGCAGGACTTAATAAAAGCTGGGATAAAAACCCCAGCTGAGCTAAAAGATGTTGGAAGCAAAGCAGCCTTTTTACGTATTTGGGAAAATGATTCAACTGTTTGTTTAAGTGAACTATGTGCGCTTGAAGGAGCCGTACAAGGCATCAGGTGGCATGATTTAGACGAAGCAAAGAAAATCGAACTCAAAAAGTTTCATCAATCCTTATAAAAAAACGACGATGCATATTCGCATCGTCGTTTTTTTATTTCCCGGGAAATAGTTATTTTAATTGTTGTTCCGCAAAAGAGGCGTAGAGCGGATGAGAAGCCACTAATTCGCTATGTGTGCCCCGACCAGTTATTTCCCCGTGTTCAATAAAGAGAATTTGATCGGCATTAACAATAGTGGAAAGGCGGTGAGCGATAACAAAAGTAGTGCGCCCCTCCATCAAGTTCGCTAAAGCTTGTTGAACTATTTGTTCGGATTGGCTATCTAAGCTTGCTGTTGCTTCGTCTAACATGAGAATATTCGGGTTGCGTAAGAAAGCTCGTGCAATTGCAATTCGCTGTCTTTGGCCTCCAGAGAGCTTCACTCCACGTTCGCCGACTTCGGTTGCCATTTTGTCAGGAAGTTCAGAAATAAAGCCGTCTGCATAAGCCAGTTTTGCTACATTCCAAAGCTCTTCTTCGTTAATTTCTCGATCCAGTCCGTAACAAAGATTGTCGCGAATGGTGCCTGAAAGCATAGCACTTTCCTGTGAAACGTAACCAATTTGTGAGCGCCATGAGTTAATAGAAATCTCAGAAAGAGGAATATCACCCACTAAAATTTCTCCCGTTTTCGGTTGATAGAAACGCTCTAAAATCGCAAACAAGGTAGATTTACCGCCACCACTTGGACCAGCGAATGCGATAACTTCCCCTGGTTTTGTATCAAAAGAAACATCTTTTAAAATCGGTTCACCTTCATTGTAAGAGAAGGAAATATCCGTGGCGCGAATCGTTTTTCCGCTCACATCCACTTTTTTACCAGCATCGAAATCTTCTTCTGCTTCATTTAAAATATCTGCAATGCGTTCTGTCGCTCCCTTTGCTTTTTGAAGTTGCGCGAAGAACGTTGCAAAAGAGGTTACTGGGACGATAATTTGGAATAGATATAGCAAGAATGCGATTAATGTACCAGTAGTCATAGTTCCAGCTGAAACTCGAATTCCGCCGTAACCGATGATACCAACAATAACTCCCATTACGACAAAGAAAATTAAAGGCCCAAGTACAGCAACAACTTTCGCCTCACGAATACCGAATCCGAATAGACGATTGATTCCTTTATGACCAGCTTCCGTTTCACGTGTCTCAGCGTTAGATGCCTTTACGAGTCTCGCTTCAGAAAGGGTTTGACTAATAGAACCAGTGAAGTCAGCTGTTTCATTTTGAAGACCTTTAGAGATTTTAAACATTTTCTGACCAAGCGGCGCAACGACTAGCGCTGTAATCGGAACAGCTATTAAGATAATTAGTGTCATTTTCCAGTCCATAAAGAATAGGATAATAATCGCACCAACCACAGAAATAATCCCTGTTACAAATTGCGGTAAATGATCGGCAATTAGTTCCTTGACTACGACTGTATCGTTCACCATGCGGCTCACCATTTCACCCGTTTTTGTATTATCAAAATAGGAAACTGGCAAGTGCACGATTTTTCGCCATAAACGTTCGCGGATGGTAGCTACAACTTTCTGCCCCATATAATTAAGCAAGAAAATCGAGAAACCGTTTGTTATAGCTTGCAAAATAAATGCAAGAACAATCAAAGCCACCATTTTTACATCTAATGAAGCTATTGAAAAGCCATCAATTAAGTTTTTTGTAAAAAGTGGGACTACAAGGCCAGCAACTGTAGTTACGACACTGGCGATTAAAGCGCAGAATATTATCCAATTTGCAGGTTTTGCACTAATAATTAACTGGAAAAAATTCCGCCAACTATATTTTTTCTGATCCATTTATTTCACCCTTCCTAATTTTCCCATCCATATAATGCTTACTTTTTAAGTATAATCAATTTACCAAATAATAAACCAGTCTAAAGTGGTAGTTATGGAATTATTTTCTCGATTTGAATATTTAAAGAAAAGTAACAAAAAATTCGAATTTATGTCAAAAGCTCACATTTATAAGTGATAAAAATTAAGAATTATAATAAACAATGTAATATAGTTATCTTAAATTGAGTTTTCAGCATTTTTTGAAAGCCTATGAATGAGATTTCCAATATAGTGTTTATGATATAATTACGAGTAGTTTTTTCAATATTATATAGCAAAGGAGAGAGTATGCTATTCTTAAAAGAGCTTGAATCCAATCTAACGGTTAGCAAATTAATGGAGCTGTGCTTTGAACATCCAAATTACAAAGACTACTGCTCGGTTATCAGCACGAAGAAGGGTGAGGTTCTAGAAAGTTTAAGTCCGACTGGGACAAAAGTATATTTTGTTCTAAGTGGCATATACGGGATGATTGTAGAAAAAGATGCAGAATTGGAAGAAGAAAACTGTAAAGAATGCATTGTTCGTTTCTTGCAAAAAGGAGATAGTTTTGGACTTTACCATTTGTTTTATGATGAATGGAGCCCGCATGTTTCGATGCAAAGTCTAGGTCATGGAGAGGTTATGGAAGTAGATAGTAATTTCTTGTTTTCCGTGTTTGATAAGGAAGATGAGAACAACTTTTTCATGATTAAAGTAATGGCAGAAGAACTACGGGAAGCACATACTTTTGCAAAACTAAGCTTTTTAAAGAAAGAAGAACGAATTCGCAAAGCCATTCTCAAATGCGCTCAAACTCTAGGAACGTTTTCTGATAACGGGATATTGCTACCAAAAGAAGTCACGCAAGAAGTTCTTGCAAGATACACCAATACATCACGTGAATATGTGGCTCACACAGTCATGCATTTAATTAAAGAGGATATAATTAGAAATAGACCTAAACCTCTACTAGTGATGGACAAAACTCGTTTATAACTTTGTTTCACGTGAAACTTTTTTAGAATGCTTCAGTTGCATTCTTTTTTTTGTGGAAAAAAGCACTTCGAAAGCATTATTTTATCTTTTGCGTTATAATGGCTCTGTAATTGAAAGCGCTTGATAGAAAAGGAGGATGTTTCAATGAGATTTTTTATCGATACAGCGAACGTAGAAGAGATTAAAAAGGCGAATAGAATGGGTTTTATTGCTGGTGTCACAACGAATCCATCACTAGTTGCCAAAGAAGGCCGCGATTTTAATGAGGTTATTCAAGAAATTACATCCATTGTTGACGGACCGATTAGCGGCGAAGTAGTAAGTTTGAAAGCGGAAGAGATGATTGAGGAAGGTCGAGTTATTGCTAAAATCCATCCAAATATGGTTGTTAAAATACCTATGACAGGTGAAGGTTTGGCAGCAGTAAAAGTTTTGACGGAAGAAGGGATTAAAACTAATGTCACGCTAGTCTTTTCTGCTACACAAGCATTACTGGCAGCGCGGGCAGGAGCGACATACGTGTCCCCGTTTTTAGGTCGTTTAGATGATATTGGTGACGACGGACTGTTGCTCATTCGTGATATAGCAGAAATTTTTGAAACACATGGTATCCCGACAGAGATTATTTCAGCAAGCGTGCGCCATCCGATTCATGTCATTGAATGTGCCAAGGCAGGAGCAGATATTGCTACAGTCCCTTATAAAGTATTTGAACAAATGTTAAAACATCCTTTGACCGACAGCGGAATTGATAAGTTTCTTGCAGATTGGGAAGCTGCTAAAAAATAACGAGGAAGGTTTCTAACTATGAATCAAACATTTATCGTAAAAAAAGAACACATTAGCAAGTATCCAAATCCACTTTTTGTTAATAAAAATGAGTCTATTTGGGTGTTTGATGAAGATACAGAATACCCTGGCTGGATTTTTTGCAAAGTGAAGTCATCGGATAAAGAAGGCTGGGTACCAAAACAAATCATTCAGTTAGGTACTGATGGAAAAAGTGGAACCGTGACAGAAGATTATTCGGCGCGCGAATTAAATGTAAAACCTGGGGATAAATTAGAAAGTAATCGAGAGCTTAATGGCTGGGTTTGGTGCGTAACGGAAGATAATGAAGCTGGCTGGGTACCACGAGAAAATCTTGAATCCTAAATTGTTTCACGTGGAACATTTTAAGTAAATATAGCAAAAAAGCGAAGGGTTTAGTTTTACTTTCGCTTTTTTTGTGGAATAATTAAGGATAACGATAGAAGAATCTAGGTGAACTTATGGAAAATTGGAAGAAGAATTTGTATGTTGTTTGGGTGGGGTGTTTTCTTACCGGGACTGGATTAAATTTAATCATGCCATTTTTACCATTATATATTGAAGAACTTGGCGTACATAATCCTGATCAAGTAAGTTTATGGTCAGGTGTGGCACTGAGCTCAACATTTTTAGTATCAGCAATTATGTCGCCGATTTGGGGCAAATTAGCGGATCAAAAAGGGCGGCGCATTATGCTTTTACGTGCTGCGCTTGGAATGGCGATAGCGATGATTTTGATGGGACTTGTCAGCAACGTTTACCAATTTGTAGGTTTACGTTTATTGATGGGGATATTTTCAGGATACATTTCCACGGCTAATGCGCTAATCGCCACACAAGTTCCGCGTCACCGCAGTGGATGGGCGCTCGGTGCTTTATCAACAGCAGCAGTATCAGGCGTATTAATCGGTCCATTAATTGGTGGAGCGCTATCTGACTCATTTGGCGTTAGACCAGTGTTTTACATTACAGGCGCTCTTTTATTAGGTAGTTTTTTCTTAACACTTTTCTTTGTTAAAGAGAAATTTACACCAGTAGAAAAAAAGGAAATGCGGTCAGGAAAGGAAGTTTTCTTATCATTAAAAAATCCTGGCTTAATTATCTCGCTGTTTATTACGACAATGATGATCCAAATTGCATCCAATTCCGTGAACCCTATTTTGACATTATATGTACGGGATTTAGCGGGAAATGCGCAAAATATTGCCTTTATTAGTGGGATGATTGCTTCAGTACCAGGGGTTGCAGCCTTGATTGCTGCACCACGACTTGGAAGGTGGGGCGACCGAATTGGCTCAGAACGAATACTGCTAGGCGCGCTCATCGGGTCCATGTTGCTGCAAATACCAATGGCTTTCGCTCAAAATCCGATGCAACTTGGTATTTTGCGTTTCTTATTAGGTCTCACAGATGGTGCTTTACTTCCAGCAGTTCAATCACTACTAACTAAAAATACACCTCGCGAAATTTCCGGTCGAATTTTTGGTTATAATCAATCTTTTCAATATATTGGGAATGTCATCGGACCGCTTGTTGGATCAAGCGTGGCGGCGCATTTTGGCTACGGAGATGTCTTCCTTGTAGTTGCTGGTTTTATTTTTATCAATGTACTAATCAGTTTTTATTTTAACCGAAAAATGCATAGAGAGAAGGGAAATCATGCCAACTGATCTAATAAAATTACCAGGAATAGGCAAGAAAATGGTATTAATGCTGAATGAAATTGGGATTGAAAAAGTTGCTGACTTAAGAGGAAAGAATCCACTTGTTTTATACGAAAACACTTGCGATAAACGAGGCGAAAGAATGGATCCTTGTGTGTTATATACGTATCGATGTGCGGTATATGTCGCAGAAACCGATGAAACCGAGCAAAATGCAGATTTACGAAAATGGTGGAACTGGAAAGATAAACAGCATACAAATGAAAGGAATTTAAAAGATGAATAATTTGAAAGAAGCGATTAAACAAGCAGAACATATTGTTTTTCTAACGGGAGCGGGCGTTTCAGTGCCCTCAGGAATTCCGGATTATCGTTCGGAAAATGGCTTGTATGCGGGGATGAGTAGCCCTGAATATATGCTTAGCCATACGTGTCTTGTGCGGGAACCCGAGAAGTTTTATCAATTTGTCACAGAAAATATGTACTATCCAGATGCTGTCCCAAACACTATTCATCGTAAAATGGCTGAAATCGAAGCGGAGAAAAACGTCACTGTTATTACGCAAAATATTGATGGCCTTCATGAAAAAGCTGGCTCTAAGAAGGTAGTTAATTTTCATGGTAGTTTGTATCACTGCTATTGCCAAAAATGCGGAAGAAGTGTTTCAGCAAGCGACTATTTACAGTCAGACATCCATGCTGATTGTGGTGGGGTCGTTCGGCCAGATGTGGTGCTTTATGAAGAAGCAATTTCTGAAAGTGCGATAGACCAGTCACTTGCAGCTACTCGGGAAGCGGATTTAATCGTTATTGTTGGCACTTCTTTCCGCGTGAGTCCGTTTTGTAATTTAACGGATTATCGGAATAAAAAAGCGCGAATTTTTGCTGTGAATAAAGAACGAATTTCGCTTCCATATCCTTTTGAAATGATAGAAAATGATGCTGTGAAAGTTTTTGCGGAGATTTGAAACCTTGCAGTAATGGGGGTGGCGTGATAAAATTTTCTTAACCGGGAAATTGTCCGGAATATTTTGAGAAAATAAGGAGTGGAGAGTTCCATATGAACCCTGACCCCGAGAGTCAGCAGATTATCTTGCAGTTAATTCTTATTGTGGTGTTGACAATGCTCAACGCGTTCTTTGCCTCAGCAGAGATGGCCCTTGTATCACTGAACAAAAATCGGGTGAAAAACCAAGCAGAAACCGGTGACAAAAAAGCCGTAATGCTTGCTAAACTCGTAGATGATCCAAGTAAATTTTTAGCTACTATTCAAGTTGGTATTACGCTTGCTGGATTCTTCTCCAGTGCGTCAGCCGCGACTAGTATTGCGACTAGACTTGAATCGGTTTTTGGCGGAAGCAGTTTTGCGAAAGAGTTATCCATTATTGTCGTAACTATTGTGCTATCTTATATCACGTTAGTTTTCGGTGAGCTTTATCCAAAACGTTTAGCACTCCAAAAATCAGAAAAAATTGCCCGTGTTTCTGTACGACCAATTATGGCAGTTGGTGTTGTGCTTCGTCCGTTCGTAAAATTCCTATCTTTTTCAACAGATATTCTTGTGAAATTAACGAGAATGGAGAAAAATACGGATAATGAAAAAATGACGCGAGAGGAAATGCAGCTACTGATTGAAACCGGTCGACGTGACGGCATTATTGAGGTAGAAGAATTACAAATGCTTCGTGGTGTATTTGAAATGGATAATAAATATGCGCGTGAAGTGATGGTACCACGGACAGATGCGTTTATGATTGATGCCGAAACAGAATCGGAAGAACTTTGTGACGCATTATTAAGTGAGAATTTTTCAAGAGTTCCCGTCTATACAGGCGACCAGGACTCGGTGCTAGGTATTCTGCATATGAAAGATTTTTTTGCGGAAGCGAGAAAGTCAGGCTTTGAAAACATTGATGTGAAATCGCTCGTTAAAAACGCGTATTTTGCCCAAGAGACGATGTTTATTGATGACTTACTTAAGAATATGCAAAGAACTAGAAATCAAATGGCAATTTTAATGGATGAATATGGTGGCGTAGCAGGTATTGTCACTGTAGAAGATTTATTAGAAGAAATTGTTGGCGAAATTGACGATGAAAATGATGTGTTTTCTGATGAAGTCAAAAAAATTGATGATAATACATTTATCGTTGAAGGCCGCATGCCACTAGATGATTTCAACAAAATGTTTCACGTGGAACTTCCAGCGCGTGGAGTTGATACTGTAGCTGGCTTTGTGCTTACTTTAACTGGGACAATTCCAGAAGAAGATGATAAAGTAGTAGTAGAATATGATACCCTTCGATTTACAGTAGAAGAAATGAATGATGCTAGACTGGTTTCGGTTCGTGTCGAAAAAGACATTCAAACAAGCGAACTCGAACAGCTGGCTTAATGATAAAAATAAAAGTGCGGTATGAGAAATCTGTCCGCGCTTTTTTCTTAGGAATGAGGTTTTTAAAATGCCAAATATTAAAGACATAGCCAAATTAGCGGGAGTTTCAGTGACGACAGTATCACGTGTGCTCAATAACCATCCGTATGTTGCGGAGGAAAAAAGAGCCCGTGTGCAAGCTGTTATTGATGAATTAGACTATTCTCCTAACCGTAGCGCCATGGATTTAGCGCGTGGTAAAACAAATACGGTTGGCGTGATTATACCTTATAATGATCATCCGTGGTTTGACAAAATTGTGAATGGTATTTTAGAAGCAGCTTTTAAAAATCGTTATTCGGTGACACTTTTCCCAACAGGATATGATCCGAAAGAAGAAGAAAAATATCTAATGCGCTTGAAAACAAAGCAAGTTGACGGACTAATTATTACTTCGCGTGCCAATAATTGGGATGTGATTTTGCCATATCTTGCTTATGGTCCGATTATTGCATGTGAATACGTGGAGTCCAAAGATGTATCTTGTTCCTATATTGACCGAGTAAAGGCCTACCGCGCGGGGTTTCAATTTTTACAAGATGAAGGTTATAAAAAAGTGGCATTCACAGCAGGACGGGCCTCGCGGGAAAGCACAAGTACATATGGGAAAATTAACGCATATGAGCAGGTTTTTGGTCCAGTTGGTGAAAATCGTTTTTTAAGTGAGTGCTATACGTTAGAAGATGGTGTAAAAGCTGGAAAATACTTTTTTGCTGAAGGGAAAGACTGGCCTGATGCGATTTATGCGAATGGTGATGAGGTTGCAGCAGGTGTTATGTACCATGTGAAGGAGCTTGGGTTACGCGTGCCAGAAGACGTCGCTATTTTAGGGCAAGAAAATCTCCCAATTGGTAAGGCTCTTGAAATCACAACGCTTGATCATAACCTAAAAAAATTAGGAGAAAATGCTTTTTCGATTTTTGAACAAGGAAAATTACAACGAATTAAAGTGGAACATGAATTAATTAGAAGGAAAACGGTATAAAAGCTAGTCGCCGCCTCATGTTTAAAATATTTTTATAAAATTGCTTGACATGAAACCCATTTCATCATTTAAAACTAATATATAAGGTGATGAAGGAGGCGAATGGTATGAAATTAGATGGAGTATGCAAAATTAGTTCAGCCCTAGGAATGGAATATCAATTCGGAGAGTTTTACATCGATAGAGATTATCTTGTTTTTGACCAAAACTTCAGCTTAGGTATGAAAAAACGGCAAACTTTTCCAGTTGCGAAATTAGGACAGATTGCTTTAGTTCGAGAAGAAGAGGAAATCCTGCTCACTTTTAGCTGCGATAATATCGAATTTGAAATAAATGGGAATTCTCATGCTAATTTGCGCGAATTTCGGGATTTGCTTCAAAATAAAGGCACTAATAGCTCAGATATTCAAAAGGCTGAAAATAAGAAAAAAGCGAGATACACAACTCACCATTATCACAACTTCGCTAAATCTTGAAGGAGGAAATTATATGTATAAAGCAATAATTTTTGACGTAGATGGAACGATTCTAGACACGGAGAGAGCTGTTTTGCATTCTCTTCAAGCGGTTTTAGCCGAAGAAGGATTAAGTTATGAACTAGATGAATTACGATTTGTACTTGGAATTACTGGGGCAGCTGCGGTTGAACAGTTAAATATTTTGGATCCAGAGAAAGTATTGGACAAATGGATTGAACGTGAAGCAACTTTTATTGAAGAAGTAGAGGTTTTCGAAGGTATTCATAAAGTTCTGCATGCCATTCCAGAAAGCGGCGTAGTTACTTCGAAAAATGCGTTAGAAATGGAAAAAGGTTTCTATCCATTTGATATTCAGGATCATTTTCAAGCAATTGTTTGTGCGAGTGATACGGAAAACCATAAACCTCATCCAGACCCACTTCTGAAAGGGTTAGAAATTCTTGGAAGAGAGCCACATGAGGTGCTTTATGTCGGTGATTCTTCTTATGATATGAAATGCGCCCATGCGGCCGGAGCTCATTTTGGCTTAGCGCTATGGGGTGCAAAGACAACTGATGGCTTTGAAAAGGCTGAACTTGTCTTCGAAAAACCAGAAGATATTTTAGCGTATGTAAGCAAATAAGTAAAACCCGCCAACCTTGAAATAAGGCAAGCGGGTTTTTTCATTATAAATTATTGTAATGTTCATCGGAAACGGGCTCTAGCCAAGTAGTTCCGCCTAAATACACATTTGTCGAAATGGCTAAGTGGACAAACCAACTATCTTTCGTAGCTCCGTGCCAATGTTTCACGTCTTTAGGAATAGTAACCACGTCGCCCTCTTTAAGTAACTGAGCGGGTTTTCCTTCTTCTTGATAGTAGCCAGTTCCGCCGGTTACAAGCAAGATTTGCCCGCCGTCGTGTTTATGCCAGTTGTTCCTGGCTCTCGGTTCAAACGTAACGTTCCCAATCGGACAATTGTAAACCGTATCTTCTGGGACAAGCATTTTTAAATAAGCATTACCGGTAAAGTAGTCATTTGTAATCAACTCACCTTTATCAAAAATAACGCTGTTTTCTAGTGTACTCATTATAAATTACCCCTTTCGACATTAAAATCTTTTAGTTCTTTTTGAGCCGGAATGAGGTGGGTATCGTAATTATCTATTTTGAAGTCAAGTCTATCAAGCGCTTCTTGCATAACATCAATGCGATTTTTCAACTCCATGCGTTGTTCTTTCAGCAATTCGGCGCGAGCTTCTAGCGTGTGTTCGCCTTCTCGGAAAAGTGCCAAGTAATCAATTAATGCTTCAATAGATAAACCAGCGCGGCGCATTTGACGACTAAACAAAATCCAGCGTATGTCTTCTGCGCCAAATTTACGAATGCCATTTTCATTACGATATATAGGTGGAATTAAACCAATGCGTTCGTAGTAGCGAATTGTATCAGCAGAAACACCACTTTTTTCACTCGCTTCTTTGATATTCATTGTTAAGTCTTCCGAAGCATCCACCACATAAAAGCTAATTTTATTTTTGGTCATAGCCATTCTCCTTTACTGATTTTCTATAATGATTGTATTCCTTGGAGTTAACTTTAAGTCAAGCGAAAAAGCAACCATGATCATTTATTCATGATTGCTACTATTTGTTTGAAGTGTAGACAGATAAGCTAAGAGCAACCCATCCATTTTGCGGAGTGATAAGTTTGTTTGTTCATAGAATTTGTCCAAACGATATTGAATTGTATTTCGGTGCATAAAAAGTTCTTTGGCAGTAAGGCTGATGTTTCCTTGGTTTTTAAATAACGTATGAATTAAAGGAATCCAAGTATCATCTTGATGGAAAAGGTTGTTGAGTTCACTCGTAATTAAACTTTCTTTCATCCTTAGCGCGATGACTTTTAAACTTTCGGAAGCGACAGTTTGGACAACTTCACGATTATTATGGTCAAAAATGGTACGTTCCTCTGCAAATAAGCCACGTAATTTAGCATTTAACGGGTGGAAGAGCCCCATAAAGAAAGTAGATTGAATATAAAAATCATTTTCAAGTGTACCGGCAACGGCAATAAGTTCTTCTTCCCCGAGCAGAGAACCGGTAGATTTTTCAATAATCACACCATAACTCGCCGAAAACATAATTAGTTCAGCATCTGGACTAAAGAAGCTGAGTAGCGCTTTTTGCCATTCTTGCAACATGCTTTTGGTGGTTGCGGTTTTAATATGAAACTGTGTTATCCGGTAAGTTTCTTTTTCACTCGTAATCGTGACAGCTTCATTTCCAAATAACAAATCGAACCAAAACTGAGTAGATTCTTTTGTAAATGTGGGTAAAGGTTCAGGAAATAACGTATGTAGTAACGCCGCTTCTTCTTCTGAAAGGTCACTTTTGGGGATAGTAAAATAATACGGTTCCTCGAAAAAAGAAAACGTATCTGTAGTTGATTTTATTGGGTTTTTTGAAACGACTATATTGGGATATCTATTTTTTAATATTTTAATCTGCACAGTGGATAGCACCCCTTCTCTACTCTTTATTTTTACAAAAGAAAGATAGGAAGTCAAATTATTGCCCGGGAAATAAAAAGGTTGCGCAGTCAACCAAATTACTGCTATACTATAATGGTTGACGCCGCAACTAATTATGTGGTGGATTTTTTTATGAGGAGTCGGATAAATGGCAGATAGACATGAAAGTTTAGCGAAAGCCATCGCAATTATTCATCGTTCGGAAAGCACTTTTAAAAATAAAAAGTTACTTGAAACTGGTCTTAATATAGGTCAATTGCGGTATTTATGGACGCTTTATAAAGAAGATGGTATTTCTCAAGAATCAATGGCAAAAAGGTTTATGGTGGATAAAGCCAGTGTGACGCGCCATATAAAGCGCCTTGAAGATCTTGGGATGATTCGCCGAGAAATGGATACAAGAGATAGACGTATTCAACGGATTTTCGTGACTGAAACAGGATTTAAAATGCGAGAATTAATTGAAGAAGTTACAGCTGAATGGTCTGCACTTTTAACGGCAGGGTTTAGCGAAGAAGAAAAAGATGACTTAATGCATTTGATAGGACGACTTTCTGATAATGCGATTATGGCAGTTGAAGGAGGAGAGGTCGAATGAAAGAACAGAGTAAACGATTAGGTGAAGATAGCATTCCATCACTCATGGCGCGTTTGTCGATTCCGGCATTTATCGGTATGTTTGTTATGGGAATGTATAATATTGTTGATACGATTTTCGTGTCATATGGCGTTGGTCCATCAGGGGTTGCAGCACTTTCGATTGCTTTTCCCGTTCAAATGATACTGATGGCGATGGCAGCGATGTTTGGTATCGGTGGCGCGTCGATTATTTCCCGCTCGCTCGGTGCTGGGGAACAAAAACATGCGGATAAAGTATTCCATCAAGTTATTTGGTTAGTACTTATTTCCAGTATTTTTATTGCAATTGTAACCTTTATATTTTTAGATCCACTTATTACGCTTTTCGGAGCACCGGCGGATATTCATGATATTGCGAGTGATTTCTTATCGCTTATTTTACTAGGCGCAGTGTTCCAAACCTTTGCGATGGCGATGAATAATATCGTGCGTTCGGAAGGTAATGCGAAAACAGCGATGTTAACCATGATTATTTCCGCTATTTTAAATATGATTTTAAACCCGATTTTCATTATGGGATTCGGTATGGGTGTTCGTGGTTCAGCGCTTGCAACCGTTATTGCGCAGGCTGTTGGCGCGATTTGGCTCTTGATTTACTTTTTATCAGGAAAAAGTACTTTATCTTTAAAAGGGTTCTCATTCCGAATGGATTTCCCGCTGATTCGCCGGATTATGGCAATCGGGTTCCCGTCATTTATTATGATGTCAGCAGGTAGTATCGTAACGGTTGCGGTAAACTGGATGCTTAATATTTATGGCGGAACAATGGCGATTGCGGTTTACGGAATTGCCAACAGAATTGCTTCTTTCGTAATTATGCCGATCAATGGTGTAACACAAGGGATGCAACCAATCGTTGGCTTCAACTACGGATCGAGACAATTCGAACGTGTAATGAAAGCTGTCAAAGTATCAATGATAGCAGCAACTGTCATGTCACTAATTGCTTGGGGCTTGGTAGAAATTTTCCCAGGAATGCTCGTACGAATTTTCTCTAATGACCCAGAATTGATTGCACAAGGAACAAATGCTGTTAGATTTATGCTTCTAGCTGCGCCAACAATTGGTTTCCAAATTGTCTGCGGAGGGCTATATCAAGCGCTTGGTCGAGCACGGATTTCCTTTATCATTTCCTTAATGCGCCAAATCATCTGTTTAGTACCACTTTTACTTATTTTGCCGCAGTTCTTCGGTTTAGATGGCATTTGGTATGCTTTCCCATTAGCAGATTTAGGCGCGTTCACCGTCTGTCTTGTGATTATGAGCAAAACATGGCGCCGAATTTTTAAAAATCCCGAGATAGTTTAAGGTAAAATGAATTGGGTATTTTCTAACTAGTGTCTCAAAAACAAAGGAGCGATTTTTATGGCAAAAATGTACCCGTATTTGGCTTTTGAAAATGCAAAAGAGGCTTTAGGATATTATGAAGAAGTGTTCGGAGCAACGAATATTTCAAGGCTTCCAGTAAGTGAGGAACAAAGCGAAATGTTTGGTCTAGCAAAAGAAAACCTAGAGAACACAACAGTTCACGGTGGCTTTACCGTCCTTGGGGCAAATTTATTTTGTTCAGATTCATTCGGCAAAGAAGTAAAACCATCCAACCAAATCTCGATTATGCTCGATTCTAACAGTGAAGACCCTGTGGCTGTAGCAGATGCAGATGCTTTCTTTGAAAAAGTAAGTTCATCGGGAAGAGTGACAGTAACTTTACCATTTGAAGAGCAATTTTGGGGCGGTAAAATGGGACAATTCGTCGATGAGTACGGAATTTCCTGGATGATTCATACGCAACCTTATTCTAAACTATAAAAAAGTGGACCGAGATATTAGCTATCTTGGTCCACTTTTTCATTTGGATTCAATTTTGTCATTAAGTAGTGTTCGCCAATGCCAGGAATGACAAACGATTTGCCAACTTTACGATAGCCATGTTTTTCATAAAAACCAACAGCGACAATCCGCGCATTGCACCAAATAATATCTGCGCCGTGCTTCCAAATTTCCGCTTCACCTTCTGCAAGTAATGCTGTGCCGAGGCCTTTCAAGCGCATCCGACGTTCTGTTGCCACACCGCGAATTCGGTACTGAGCAGGATTATTAATAATGGCTGATTTTTCCGGATAAAAACTCGCAACTCCAAGTAAAACATCCTTTTCAAAAGCGCCTAAATGAAAAGTACCTTTCATTTCATCATTAGGGTAAATTGCGTTTTCCTCAGGTTGTTCTGGGCGAAGAACCCGGTGCCTAATATCTTGCGTGTCTTTTGCTTTGATTTGCTTGATTTCCACGGCGCCCACCTCCACGTTATTTCTTTCTATTATAACCAATCTTTCTAAAATATCTATTCAAAAGTCAATTTTGTTTCATAGGAATAACCGTGAACCAGCTCTTGGTTAATCCAAGCCACCGTTTCTTGTAAAAGGTAATTTTCATTTTCTGGAGACGTTTCTAAGTTTTGCGGCGTGACAAAAGCTTGCCGCTCACTTGATAATAAACGCCGTTCACCAGGTGCGCCAATAGAATGATCTAGTTCAATGAAAAGGTAAGCCTGCCCATCTAACATAAAAAAACCTGGAAACTGCTGATAGCTTTTTGAAAGACCGAGGCGACTCACAGTTTTCTGAACTTCTTGATGGAAATCTGGGTCGTTTAAAATATCCACATGAACAGGTGTTAGAAGTGGCTCTGTAAGCAAAAGTCGGGCAGTTGTTAGGAGCTGTGTTGTTTCAGTTTCCCGTTTTAATAAACCTTGATAACGGTCAATAAGCCACTTTTTACGGGCAATGCGAGCTTCTTCATCCATTAGTTTTTGTTGATATTTAATAAGCAAATCGGGTAAGCTTTCCGATGTATTTTTGTCGAGATATTGTTTTAGTTCTTGCAAGGAAAACCCCATATACTGCAACGCTTGAATGAGGTTGAGTTGTTCTTCTTGAGCCGTTTTGTAGTAGCGATACCCAGAAGTCGGATCGGTAAAAGCGGGGACCAAAAGCCCAATTTTATCATAATAGCGCAGTCGTTGAATGGAGAGTTGGCTTTTCTTTGCCATTTCCCCAATGGAAAAAAACGGTTCCACATTTATCACCCTTTCGTCTTGACTCTATAGTTACTATACACTTTATCATAAAGGTAATTCAAAGCGAGAGGTGAAAAAATGAAAATTATTGTGGAAAAAGATTACGAAAATATGAGTAAAACAACGATGCAACTGCTTCTAGGGAAAATGTATCAAGACAAAAAGGTTCATTTGGCAATCACAGCAGGCTCGACACCGAAGCGAATGTATGAACTGATGGTAGAAGAATTGAAGGATAAAGCGCCACTGAAGAATGTCAGTTATTATAATTTTGACGAAATTCCAATTGGAAACGAAAAATATGGCGTAACTATTGGTAATTTAAAAGCGATGTATTTTGATCCGGCGGGCATTCCTGAAGAGCAAATTCACATGTTAGATACGAAAAACTATACAGAACATGAAGCGCATTTGAAGGAAGTTGGTGGCTTGGATGCGATTTTAATCGGGATTGGTGAAGATGGTCACTTCTGCGGAAACTTACCAGGTGTAACCAAATTCGGCGATGAAACGCGACTTGTTTCCGTCCAATCGCGCCCAGATATGTTCGATATTTTGCTCGGAGAAGTTGGCGGCGATGCAGAAAAAGTCCCAGAATACTACGTAACAATGGGACCAAAAAGCGTCATGCACGCAAAAGAAGTCATCCTATTCGCAAACGGCAAGAAAAAAGCAGCAATTATCAAAAAAGCACTACAAGGCCCAGTAACAGAAGACATTCCAAGCTCGATTTTCCAGTTGCACCCTAATTTCACAGTGGTGCTGGACGAGGAAGCGGCGAGTGAGTTAAATATTTAAAAGAAAACCCAACCTTCTGTTTAGGAAGGCTGGGTTTTTGATTATCCATGCACACTAGCAAACTCAGCATCACGTAACTCAACGCGGCGAATTTTACCAGAATCAGTTTTCGGTAACGCTTCAACAAACTCAATCCGACGCGGGTACTTATATGGAGCCGTTTGTTCTTTCGTAAATGTTTGTAATTCATGCACAAGGTCTTCTGTGCCGTCGTATCCATCTTTTAAGACGATGAATGCTTTTACGACCGTACCGCGGATTTCGTCAGGACTTGCGACAACGGCGACTTCTTTTACGGCTGGGTGATGTGTGAGCGCGTCTTCTACTTCGAACGGTCCAATCGTGTAGCCAGAGCTAATAATAATATCGTCATTTCGTCCTTGGAACCAGTAATAATTGTCTTCATCGCGGATAGCACGGTCACCAGACACAAAATAATCACCGCGAATCGCTTTTTGCAAACGTTCTGGTTCTTTATAATACTCTTTGAAAAGTGCTGGGAAGTCTCTGCGCATTGCGATGTCCCCAATTTCACCGACACCGACTGGATTTCCTTCAGCGTCAATAATTGCCATGTATTCTGGCATAATCGGTTTACCCATCGAACCAGGGCGGATTGGCGTATCAACCAGTGTCCCAATCAATAATGTACTTTCCGTTTGACCATAACCATCACGCACTTTAATATCAAAATTGTCTTGGAAAACTTGAATAACTTCGCGGTTTAAAGGTTCTCCTGCTGATACGGCGCTACGAAGTGAACTTAAATCATGTTCGCGTAAATTGTTTACTTTAGCCATTAAACGATATTCTGTTGGTGTACAGCATAGCACATTGATTTTTTCTTCTTCCAGTAAATGTAGTTGTTTTTCTGGAATGAAGCGACCGTTGTAAATGAAGCCAGTCGCACCTTTTCCAAGTACAGAAAGGAACGGAGACCAAACCCATTTTTGCCAACCAGGACCTGCTGTAGCCCAAACAATATCGTCCTCATGAATGTCTAACCAATGATCAGCTGCGATACGAATGTGCGCGTAACCCCAACCGTGAATATGTACAACACCTTTAGGATTACCAGTAGTTCCACTAGTAAATGCAAGTAGGCAAGCGTCATCGCGAGACGTTTCTACGCGTTCAAATTCAGTCGATGCAGTTTCCATTAGTGTTTCGTAGTGATCCCAGCCCGATAATTTTTCGCCAACAATAATTTTTTTCGATACAGAAGGAATATTTTCAATTTTATCAAATTCAGCAGTCATTCCATTGTAAGAAACGATAGCTTTTACGTTAGCGTGGCGGATGCGGTATTCTAAGTCATGTGCTTTAAGAAGCTCGGATGCCGGGATGATAATGGCACCAGCTTTCCATAAACCCATGTAAATGGCATAAGTTTCTAGTAGTCTAGGCGTCATAACAATGACATGATCGCCTTTTTTTACGCCCGCATCTTTTACAACGTTAGCAAATTTGTTCGCTTGTTCCAGCAAGTGGCGGTAACTCCAAGTTTTTGTTTCATTGTGTTCGTTTTTCCAAATTAAAGCAGTTTTTTCAGAACTAAATTTAGCAATCTCGTCGGTGATATTATAAAGTTCTGGAGCAATTAATTTCTCTGAATTCATAATGATTCTCCTTTGCAAGTAGATTGTATATTTTGATAATTTTGTTTTAGTACCTAGTATTAATATATGGTAATATAAATGCCTTATGAAAGCAACTAAAAGTATTCCTGTGAAAATTTGAGCAGATTATTCTTACATCTAATACAAGCTATGATAAAATGGCAGTGAGTGATTTTTGAGAAATGAGGTGCATAGATGGAACAAGATTTCTTTATGCAACAAGCGCTTGAGGAGGCGAAGAAGGCACGGGAAATTGGAGAGGTTCCAATTGGTGCAGTTGTTGTTTTAGATGGAGAAATTATTGGTCGCGCACATAATTTACGCGAAACTACCCAGAATGCTGTGACTCATGCGGAGTTACTTGCAATTGAAGATGCTTGTAAACACCAAAATTCTTGGCGTCTTAGTGGCGCAGAACTATATGTCACGCTAGAACCATGTCCGATGTGCAGTGGAGCAATTTTACTTTCGCGAATTGACAAAGTTTATTACGGAGCAAAAGATCCAAAAGCCGGAACAGCAGGCTCATTAATGAATTTATTACAGGATGATCGATTTAACCATACGTGTAAAGTAGAAGCTGGATTATTAGAAGCCGAAAGCAGCGCGATGTTAAAAAGTTTCTTCCGGGAATTGCGAAAACGTAAAAAAAAGAATAGGTCTTAATACTCATTATACTAAATCATGCTTTTACGATTTCTATTGTGAAATAAAAAGCAATAAGTCTTATCAACATTTACAGCCACTTAATAATTGCGAAATTTATCACAATCTCTCAAAAATAAAATAACATCTAAAGTACTAAATAAATTTACCTTAAAATAGGATAAAATATACTCCAGATAGAACTCATTATAAAGTAAAAATCTTTCTTAACTAGTTCCTAAACCCGTGAAAAATAAGGATTACATATTATTTTATTATGCTTTGTGAATTACAGAGCAACTGGGCGCATCACTTTGGGCGGTTTTTCACAAGGTTTTTAAGAAAGAAGCAAAAAAGCAAGGGACTAAACAGCAATTTTAAGCATAAAAAGGAGGAGAAAAGGGTGGATAAACTATTTTTAGCCCGTTTTCAATTCGCATCAACAACGATTTTCCATTTTTTATTTGTACCACTTTCAATTGGACTTGTATTTATGGTTGCTCTTATGGAGACGTTGTATGTCGTGAAGGGGAAAGAAATTTACAAAAAAATGTCGAAGTTTTGGGGACACATATTCCTTATTAACTTCGCGGTCGGTGTCGTAACCGGTATTATTCAAGAATTCCAGTTTGGGATGAACTGGTCGGATTACTCTAGATTTGTTGGGGACGTATTCGGAGCACCACTTGCTATCGAAGCGTTACTTGCATTCTTTATGGAATCTACGTTTATCGGACTTTGGATTTTTGGTTGGGACAAACTTGGCAAAAAGCTTCATTTAGCTTGTATTTGGCTTGTTTCAATCGGAACAATCATGTCTAGTTTCTGGATTTTAGCTGCAAACTCATTTATGCAACATCCGGTTGGTTTTGAATTTAAGAACGGCCGCGCAGAAATGAATGATTTCTTGCAACTTATTACTAATGGACAACTGCTCGTGGAATTCCCGCACGTTATATTCGGGGCATTTGCCACTGGGGCCTTTTTCATTGCTGGTGTCAGTGCGTATAAGATGCTCAAAAAACAAGATGTCGCCTTCTTTAAACGATCATTCCAAATTGCAATGGTCATGGCGGTAATAGGTGGTTTTGGTGTGGCTTTCAGTGGTCACTCGCAAGCACAATACTTAGTTAAAACTCAACCTATGAAAATGGCTGCAACAGAAGGGATATGGGAAGATACAGCCGACCCAGCCCCTTGGACAATGATTGCCAAAATTAATCCGGAAGAGAAGAAAAACGAATGGGAAGTCAATGTCCCATACGCGCTAAGTTTCTTATCTTACGGAACATTAACTGGTAGCGTGGAAGGTATGAACACGCTGCAAAAACAATATGAAGAAAAATATGGTGAAGGTGACTACATCCCACCAGTTAAAACAGCATTTTGGAGCTTCCGTATCATGGTTGGCGCAGGTATGTTAATGATTCTATTCGCATTAATCGGTATCGTGCTTGCTTGGAAGAAAAAACTCGTTAATGCAAAATGGTATTTACGTTTCATGATTCCAATGATTGGCTTCCCGTTCCTAGCGAACTCCATGGGTTGGATTATGACAGAAATAGGGCGACAACCATGGGTAGTTTTCGGTTACATGAAAACCGCTGATGCCGTATCGCCAAACGTTTCATCAGGACAAATTTTGTTCTCGATAATTGCGTTCTCGACAATTTATACGATTTTAGCCATTCTATTGGTTTACTTATTTATACGTGAAATTAAAAAAGGACCAGACGGACACAAACCAGAAAAAGCAGAGATTTCCGTAGATCCATTTGATAAGGGGGATGAAAGCTTTGTCACTAAATGAGTTATGGTTTCTATTAATCGCCATCTTATTCATTGGATTCTTCTTCCTTGAAGGTTTTGACTTTGGTGTTGGGATGTCTACACGATTTATGGCTAGAAATGCACTGGAACGCCGCGTACTCGTTAATACGATTGGACCGTTCTGGGATGCAAATGAAGTATGGCTATTAACTGCAGGGGGCGCGATTTTCGCGGCTTTCCCAAACTGGTATGCAACAATGTTTAGTGGGTATTATATTCCACTAGTATTCTTATTACTTGCTTTAATTGGTCGTGGGGTTTCTTTTGAATTCCGTGGTCAAAAAGATTCACCACTTTGGATAAAAACGTGGGATTGGGTTATTTTCTTCGGTAGTATTTTACCGCCATTCCTATTTGGTGTATTATTTGCTAGTTTGATTCAAGGTATGCCGATTAATAGTGATATGGATATGTATGCTGGTTTCTTTGATTACATTACCGTATTCTCCGTGTGGGGTGGCGTGACGATTACGCTTATGTGCCTACTTCACGGGTTACTATTTATTACTTTACGTACAGAAGAAGATATTCAAGACCGTGCTCGTCGTATGGCGAAACGTGTTTGGTTTATTACTGTACCAGCTCTAGTAATTTTCGTTGTACTTGCTTACTTCAATACAGATATGTTCCAAGTTAGACCTGTACTTGTACCACTGATGATTGGAATTGTAGTCGTTATGTACGTGCTATCTGCCCTGTTTATTTGGAAAGATCGTGATATTTTAGCATTTACATTCGGCGGACTTGGAATTGTCTTCACGATTGCGACGATTTTCGTGTCACTATTCCCACGTGTAATGATCAGCTCTATCAACAGTGCGTTTGATTTAACTATAGAAAATGCAGCTTCCGGACAATATTCGCTAAGTGTGATGACGATAGTTGCCGTTACGCTATTGCCGTTTGTTCTTGGTTACCAAATTTGGAGCTACTATGTTTTCCGTAAGCGCGTTTCTAGTAAGGAGAAAATGACGTATTAATGGGAAAAGATTTAAGGAACTACAAAGGAATTAAAAAAATAATGGCGATTCTCGCAGTTTTCACGCTTGTTCAAGGTGCTGCGATTATCGTGATGGCGATAACTTTAGCTCGTGCGATTACTGACTTATTTCACGAGCATCCATTTCAATCAGTCACAATACAAATAGGTCTCTTCGCGGGGGCCTATTTCTTGCGTCACTTTTTGAACGTATGGAAAAAACAAATCGTTTATCGCTATGCTGCAAAACTTGCGAAGACAATGCGAGAAGAATTACTAGATAGTTTGTTCGCGCTTGGACCGCGTTTTGCACGGGCGGAAGGAACTGGGAAAGTTGTAACGATGGTAATGGAAGGTGTAGCTGACTTCCGGAATTATTTAGAACTGTTTCTACCTAAAATGATGAATATGGCTATTATTCCAGCGATGATTTGGGTTTATATTGCTTTTCAGGACTGGACTTCCGCTTTTATTTTGATGATTACTTTGCCAATTTTAATTGTGTTTATGATTATTCTGGGATTAGCCGCGAAAAAACAAGCTGATTCGCAGTTTGAAACATATCGTGTGCTGTCCAATCACTTTGTAGATTCGTTAAAAGGCTTAGAGACTTTGAAATACTTAGGATTAAGTCATGACCATGAAGGAAAAATTGCTTCGGTTAGTTCGCGCTACCGGAAAGCTACGATGAAAACGTTACGTGTGGCATTTATGTCTTCATTTGCGCTAGATTTCTTTACAATGCTTTCAATTGCGCTTGTGGCTTTATTCTTAGGTCTTGGTCTCATTGATGGCAATATGAACTTGCCGATTGCGCTAAGTGTTTTAATCCTTGCGCCAGAATACTTTTTACCAGTTCGTGAAGTTGGCTCGGATTACCATGCTACACTTGACGGGCAGGAAGCGGGTCGAGTTATTCAAGGGATTATTGACCAAGCTAAAGCGGACAAGTCAGAAACGGACGCTTTACCGCTAACTCCATTTGCTGAAAATACCGAGTTCTCCTTTGAAAAAATTACTGTGAAGCACGGAGCGGATGATGCTGAATCGCTACATGAAGCCAGTTTTACTGTGAAAGGTTTTGAAAAAATTGGGATTATCGGTGCAACTGGTGCTGGGAAATCGACGTTAATCGACGTTTTGAGCGGTTTTTTGACGCCAACCTCTGGAGATTTTCGCTGGAATGGAAAAACTGGTGCGGCGCTTGCTTCAACTGATTGGCAAACCCAAGTAACTTATATTCCGCAACATCCGTACCTTTTCCATGATACAATCGCTGGAAATATTCGCTTTTATCATCCTAATTCTACCGAAGAGGAAATGAAAAAAGCAGCGGAATCAGCTGGTTTAAACAAACTTGTAGCCGGGCTTGAAGATGGCTATGAAACGCTTGTTGGGGAATCAGGGCGGATGCTTAGTGGTGGGCAAGAACAACGTGTTGCGCTTGCTCGGGCTTTCTTAACGGATCGTCCAGTTGTACTAATGGATGAGCCAACAGCGCACTTAGATATTGAAACAGAATATGAACTAAAAAAACCA
The DNA here is from genome assembly GCF_946902005.1 of Listeria sp. Marseille-Q6474. Classification (NCBI taxonomy): domain Bacteria; kingdom Bacillati; phylum Bacillota; class Bacilli; order Caryophanales; family Listeriaceae; genus Listeria; species Listeria sp. Marseille-Q6474. Next base: position 1,829,899 of record NZ_CAMPPS010000001.1, read on the forward strand.
ATGCTAGACTTATTTGAAAATCGACTTGTCTTTTTCGCGACGCATCGCTTGCACTGGATGCTTGAAATGGACAGAATTATCGTTTTAGATCACGGGGCTGTGGTCGAAACAGGAACGCACGAGGAACTACTGGCGCGTAAAGGGTTCTATTACAATTTAGTCAAAGCCCAATTGGAGGAAGTATGATGCGGAAAAGTAGCTGGATTATCCCATATATTAAAGAAAATCGCGGCTTGTTTTTACTTGTCATTTTCCTTGGAACGCTAACTTTTGCCTCAGCTGGAGCGCTTATGTTTACATCGGGTCATTTGATTTCAAAATCGTCCCTGATGCCAGAATCAATTATGGCTGTCTATATTTCGACTGTCGGAGTGCGCGCATTTGGTATTATGCGCTCGGTTTCACGCTATGTAGAACGACTTTCGAGCCATTCGCTTGTCCTTCGAATTTTAGAAAAAATGCGTGTTCGACTGTATCGTTTACTTGAACCACAAGCTTTACTACTAAAATCACGCTATAAAACTGGCGATATTCTAGGTTTGCTTGCTGGTGATATTGAACATTTGCAAAACTTCTATTTGACTACGATGCTACCGGCAATTGTTAGCCTTGTACTCTACGCAATCGTCGTTATTTCACTTGGAGCATTTTCAATTCCATTTGCGGCGCTTTTCGTACTTTTAATTGGACTACTCGTGCTTGTGTTACCATGGGTCTCCCTTTTATATGCTCGCGGCAAGAATGCTTATTTAAAACAAGGTCGAAACAGTTTGTATCAAAAATTTACTGACGCTGTTTTTGGTATTAGCGATTGGAAATTTAGCGGTCGTGAAAAAACATTTATTACGAATTATGAAAAAGACGAGGCGGATATGCTTCGAACTGAAAATAAACAGTTTCATTTTGTTAATTGGCGTGATTTCTTTAGCCAGTTAGTTGTTGGTTTTATGGTTATCGTGATGGTCTATTGGAGCACAGCTGAGTCTCGTGATGGCGCGTTTTCTGGAACAATGATTGCTGCTTTTGTTTTAGCTATAATGGCTCTTGCAGAAGCGTTTGTACCAGTTTCAAGCGCTATTAGTGATAAATCGCTCTACCAAGATTCGCTAGCCCGTCTAGACAAAATAGAAGACCCGGCGCTTCCAACCTTTGAAGAAGAAACGAAAGAAATTGCCCGTATTAATACTGAAAATGTAGTTTTAAAAGCAGAAAATTTATCTTTCGCTTACGATAAAAAGTCGCCTAAAATCTTAGACGGTTTTGACTTTACACTTGAACAAGGTGAAAAAGTGGCGATTATCGGTCGAAGTGGTACAGGGAAATCAACTTTTCTTAAATTGGTTCAAGGAGCTTTACTACCAACAGCTGGAAAAGTAACAATGAACGGTGTTGAGGTGGAGAATTTAAGACCGCAAATCCCTGAAATTACATCAATGTTAAATCAAAAAGCACATCTTTTCAGTACAACGGTTTTAAATAATATTCGCTTAGGAAATCAAGATGCCACCGATGAGGAAGTTTATGCGGCGGCAAAAAAAGTTCAGTTACATGATTTTATTATGAGTATGCCAGATGGCTACCATACACAAATGAGTGAGATGGGCGAGCGTTTTTCTGGCGGGGAACGTGGTCGGATTGCACTAGCTCGGATTTTACTTCAAAATACGCCGATTGTTATTTTAGATGAACCGACAGTAGGACTTGATCCCATTACAGAACGAGATTTGCTAGCAACTATTTTCGAAACATTAGCTGATAAATCACTCATTTGGGTAACGCATCATTTAGTCGGAGCAGAGAAAATGGACCGAGTATTATTTTTAGAAGAAGGAAAAACATTGATGGAAGGCCGCCACGCCAAATTAATGGCAGAGGAACCAAGATATAAACGGCTTTATCAATTAGATAGACCTATTGAATTATAGAAAAAAGCTTGCTAAGAAAAAACTTAGCAAGCTTTTTTGTAGTACTTTCTTAACATTTGTAACAGTATTGTAATTTAAAATTGACTTTTGACTCATTTCTGCTTATGATTAATATATGAAAAAACGAAAGGGGAATTTATTATGAAAAAATTCCACGGGCTGGTACTTATAGCTTTGTTAACTAGTCTTATCATTCCATTTTCATTGGCAGCAAGCGCTGAAACAAATGAAAATGGTAACAATGTAACTCCAACAGAAGATAAATCAACAGATACTACTAAAAATACAATCACTGAAGATCCTTCAAAAACACCTGAACCGCCAAAAGAAGCACCAAAGACTAAAACTACTGAACCACAAAAGGCTACTGAACCACAGAAGAATACTACACCAACAACTATCGACATTACCGATTCAGCTGAAGTTTATTCCTATGAACAAAACGATAAAATTGCGCTAAAAGATTTTACAGACACATTAACAACACATACAGGTACTAAATTAGTAAATTATCGCTTAGCAGAGAATTCTAAACTGAATACAGCAGAACCAGGTATCCATGTCATCACCTTACTTGGGGAAAATGAAGAAGGCAAAACTACAGCAGTCAAATTAAATTATTTAGTAAAAGAAAAAACAGCCCAATTAACTGTCACAGATATGAATTTTGATTTAGAAACAAAGATTTTTACTGGAAAAACGAAACCATTCGCAAGTGTCTACATTACTTCTCCCGTAGATGAAAATTTTGGCGAGGGAGTAACAAAAGCAGATAAAGATGGCAATTTTTACGCTCAGTGGGGTACACTGCCGAAAAAAATCTTCGCTTATGCTTTCGATGAAGCGGGTAATTTCAGCGAAGAAGTAACCTATGAAGTTCCAACGAAAAAAGAAAATGACGTGGTTGTTAAAGCTCCGGCAAACGTGAAAAAAATCGAAACAACTAACGCAGTAAAAAGCGCAACGGCTAAACCAAGCACACCTAAAGCATCCAAAGAAGACTTACCTGCAACAGGGGATCAAGGCGTGGAATGGATTTTCGTTGTAGCAGGTGTTATAGTTATCCTTATAGCAATATTATTATTACGCAAACGAAAAAAATAAGCTAATTGTCATAGGGAATAACTCGAAAAAAGGAGCGAATAATGAAGAAGTTATTAAGCGGTTTAATTATTGTTCTAATGGTTAGCCTCCTTGGTCACTCCTTTAACGCCGAAGCAGCAACATATGAAAAAATCATTTACGACAAAGCAGTTAATTTAAAAGGAGTAGTCAATCAGTCGAAGCGAAACGATGGTATTAATAGCAAAATATACAAGACTAGTAGTAGTGTAAAATATCTCGGTTCGGCAAAAAAGTATGATAAAAAGACACTCATTATTACTCGCGAAGGAAAAACAGCTAGAGCAAAATGGTATTATTGCAAGCTCGGAAATACGAATATTGGTTGGATTGACGCCCGAGCTTTCACGAATATCGGCAAACCAACTATCGCTGACACCGTTCCAGCACTTTGGAATAGTAAAAAAGCAATTATTACAACAAAACCAAAAAGCACTACAGCAACGACTTACTTTTTCCAGAAAAATAGTGCCGGCAATTGGTATGAAGTTCGCCATTTTACGAGTCATATTGGAAAATGGGGTTTTGATCCAAAGTTCTCTGAAAAAAGCTCAGGGACACCAGTTGGCGTTTACCGCACAGGCATTGCTTTTGGTCAAAAAGGAAATCCAGGTACGAAATTAACTTTTAAAGCAATTACTAATCGCAGTTATTGGATTTCTAATTCTAAAGATAAAGCTTATAATACCTGGCAGGAACGTTCTTCTTCTAGTTCTGCCGACGAAAAAATGAAAATCCCACAATACATTTACGGGATGGAAGTTAAATACAATGCTAAACGTATAAAAGGAAAAGGTTCTGCTGTGTTTTATCACGTAGACTCCCCGAAATATAATTATACTTTAGGTTGTGTAGCACAAAGCATAGCAAACACAAAAGAAGTACTTAAATTCGCCGATAAAAACACATTAATAGTGCTAGGCGAAGAAAGCCGAATTAAAACATTTAATACGATAAACTAAGCTAGAGAATTTCTCTAGCTTTTTCTTTTGCAAAAATCCAAGTAGCCTAGCCCCAAAATTTATACTATTTGACGTATAATGAAAAGAAACAAAGATATGAGGTGAAATGTTTTGACGAGCAAATCTTACATAATGGGCGTAGATATTGGGACTTCAAGTACAAAAGCAGTACTTTTCAATGAACGTGGTGAGGTCATTTGCCGGGAAGCTACGCATTATGAATTAGTGACGGATGAAACGGGGAAAGCGGAAGAGAGTCCTACTGAAATTTTTGAAGCAGTCATAACATCTATCCAAGGCGTAATGAAGGATATAGATAAAACAGAACTAAGAGGCATATCATTTAGTTCGGCGATGCATAGTTTAATTATGGTAGGAGCAGACGGAGAGCTTTTAACTGAATGTATCACTTGGGCGGACGGACGAAGCAGTGAGGCGCTTGAAAATATAAAAAGGGATAATTACTTGTTTCAACTATATGAAGCGACAGGGACGCCAATACATCCAATGAGCCCCTTTGCTAAAATTTGTTGGCTAAAAGAAGATGAACCACAATTATTCCATCGCGCGGAGAAATTTGTCGATATTAAATCTTACATTCTGAATCGTTTGTTTGGCGTCTGGGTGATGGATGAATCGTTAGCATCAGGAACCGGACTTTATAACATTTTAGAACATGACTGGGAATTTGAAGCAATGGAAATCATCAAATTAACCCCAGATTATTTGCCAAAAGTAGTTCCAGAAACCTACCAATTACATGGCGTGAAAAAAGAATACGCGGACTTAATGGGTATTCCGGAAAACTTGCCATTTATTGTAGGTGGAAGTGATGGAGCGCTTGCGAATATTGGTATTCAAGCGACTGGACGAAATGATGTGACGATTACTTTAGGCACGAGCGGGGCAGTTCGGAAATTAACAAATGAATTTCAGGTGGACTCGCGTGGTCGGACATTTTGTTATGGTGCCGGGGATGGCTATTTTATCGCTGGTGGAGCCGTCAATAATGGCGGAAAAGTAGTGGAATGGGGATTACAGCAATTCGGATCTGAAAGTGAGATTATGAACCGCGATTTTGCAAGTTTCATTGCTCATATAGATGAAGTAGCTCCTGGCGCATCTGGATTGCTCTTTCAACCTTATTTACTTGGCGAGAGGGCTCCGTTTTGGACTAACGATATTCGCGGGGGCTTTGTTGGGCTTACGATTAATCATTCCAAAGCACATTTTGTTCGCGCGATTTTAGAAGGAATTGCGTTTAATCTTGCGGAAGTCTATGAAGCAGTTTCGGCTCCGGATGATATTATTTATGTGACGGGTGGTATTTCTGGGCATGAGGCTTGGTGCAGATTGCTGGCTGATATTTTAGACCGGGAAGTTCGCGTGCCACATACAATTGAAGGTTCTAGTTTAGGCGCTGCAATTATCGGAATGCGCTCGCTGGGAATTTTAAAAACGTTGAATTTGGAACAAACGCTTCCAATTAAAGCAGTCTATCATCCTAGTGAAAACACGAAGAAATATGCAGAATTACGCCCAATTTTCAAACAAGTAACAACACAATTAATGGCTAGCTACAGTATGCTAAATAGCTGGCAAAAGAAGTTTGATTATAACAGCTAATTTTTGTGTTTCATGATATAATCACTAAAAGAAAAGCGATAATGTGAAGTAAGGGGGAGAAGACTATGAATAAGAAAATAGTATGGATAGCTTTAACATTAGTAGGTATTTGCGTAGTTGGAACAATTATTGCAGCAATCATGAGTGTTTACTTACGTTAAAAAATATTTCCCCGTTTTCTACTTGCACTTTTTACACTAAAAAGGTACACTAGTAATTGAGCTCTTTTCAGAGTTTGCGCTAAATATCTTTTTATTTGGCACTTAATTATTGGTAGCAAATTTGTCGTGCTAGACGGGGAGGTAGCGGCGCCCTGTAACCCGCAATCCGCTCTAGCGGGGTTGAATTCCTCATTTGAGGCATCGTAATTGTTTGGTCTGCCCTTGACAAGTGGTGTTGAAGGTTGGGTCTTGCGCAATGGGAACCTGTGAACCATGTCAGGTCCGGAAGGAAGCAGCATTAATCAGTGCTTCTCATGTGCCGCGAGGTTGCCTGGCCCGAGCTAACTATCAAGGTAACGCAGGTGATTGCATGTCGATGTGAGGTGCGCGACACTAATTTTAAATATATTAAGGACTATTTTGCTTATCGCGAAATAGTCTTTTTTCTACAAAGCAGCTACTAAACTTATAAAAGTAATGTATAATCCTCCATAAACTGGTACAATATAATTTAGTAAAGCAATTCATGACAAAGGATGAAAATAATGCAACAACTAAAATCTAAAAAGAAATGGCTGCCCGCTTTAATCATTGCAGTTTTAATAGGAATCCTTGTAATCTTAGCAATTATGTTTGGCTTTTTTCAGCGCCAAGAAGTATTCGATAAATACGACGTTGCTTACGAAATAGACGGCAAGTTATATGAGGTTTTTCCAATTAGTGCAACCGATATCGGGGTAGATAAAAAATCTAAAGACAAGCACCTCTACTTCCGTGTAAATAGTTATTACAATATCGATTATTTATTCCGTCTAGCGTATAAACAATATGAAATAAATGAACCTTCGACAAATAAATATTACTCAGGTTTGATTGACTACAGCGTGGCCGATAATGCTTACGTTACACAAAAAGATGTGTATATCACAAACAATGAATCTTATGCAACATATGACTTTTTTGATAAAAATGGCAAGAAAATCTATTCTTATAATCCTGAAGAAACCTCAAACGATGATTATATCGTCCGGATTAAACCTACCATTTTACAAGGTTACGAAAAAAGCGACATTGGTAGTTATGATGATTACTTAGATATTACAAGCTTGTTTAAGGACAAACTTGGTATGAATGTAAAAGTTCGAATTGATGAGGATAAAGAAATGGTCATCTTTTCTATTAACTAAAAAAAGAGCCCCGGTAGCGGGGGCTCTTTTTTGTTTGAAGTGAGTTAATCGTCGTCTGTTTCACGTTCGGCTGGCTTTTTCTTTTGTTCTTCCGCGGTTTTTGGTTCTTTTATATCATCTGGAAATACAATCGAAAAATGCTCTTTTTTCACCACTTTACTATTTTTCGATTCTTCCGGCATATCTCGTTTTACTGCCATATTTATCACCTCGAATTGTTGGTATTACTTAGCTTATGCTCATTATAACACAGAAAGAAGAATCTATGAATTAAGTGAAACTGTGTAATGTTAGCGCTTACTTACACAGTTTTTTAGGTATGTGTGTAATAGTGCTTCGTTGGTATAAATGATAACGATTACAAGCGATAATCGTATATTTTCTTACTCTTAGATACTTGGCACGGAAATTGCAATAGATTAAAGTGAATCTAAATGTAAGCCTTATCATGAAGCGGAGAGGAGGACTCCCAAAATTTCACGAGGTCCTGCAAAGATTCCATCTGATTTGTTTTAGCAGTAGGGATTGCTAAAACAACGTAAACAGATATAGTTGATAAACCTAAAGGGGAAGATACATAGAAATTATATTTTGTTTAAAGAGATGAGCAGTAAATAAAAAAGGTTAATGGGAGGATAAAATATGAATGGTTTGACAGCATTTTTAGAGAAATATTTTGTACCAGTAGCTGCTAAAATTGGTTCGCAAAAACATTTAGTGGCGCTACGTGATGCTTTTATTTCTACAATGCCAATTACAATGGCTGGGTCAATTGCAGTACTTTTAAATGCGTTTTTTAGGGATTTTCCAACTGACTGGGGATGGACAGGATTTGTGGAAGCAATGCAACCACTTATCGGGATTAATGGATATGTATACAATGGGACGTTAGCAATTGTTTCAATTATTTTTGCATTTTCACTAGGTTACAATTTATCAAAAGCGTATGAAGTAGATCGATTAGCTGGGGGGCTAGTTTCTCTTGCTGCTTTTGTTATGAACTTAACTGTTACTGTAAGCTTAGACGCAGTAAAAGCTGCTATTGCGGCTTCTAATGCTAATTTTGATGTCAATACTTTACCAAAAGAATTTGCTGGGATTTACGGGTTCTTTAATCTTAGTCAAGTAAATGGTACCGGATTGTTTACTGCAATGATTTTCGGTTTTATATCAACTATTATTTATGCGAAATTAATGCGCAGAAATATTATTATCAAAATGCCAGATTCTGTTCCACCGGCTGTAAGTAAAGCTTTCGCGGCAATCATTCCTGCGTTAGTTGCACTTTATGTTGTTGGTATTATTGACTGGGCATTCTTCAAAATCACAAATATGGACGTTATTACTTGGATTTCCAAAACAATTCAAGAGCCGTTATTATCACTATCGCAAGGGTACGGAGCTGTTTTACTAGTTACTTTCTTAGTACAACTACTATGGTTCTTCGGGATTCATGGTCCGAACGTACTTGCTCCGGTTCTAGAGTCACTTTGGGGTACAGCACAACTACAAAACATTAGTGCAGCACAAGAAGGCGCTAAATTACCATTCGAATGGGTACGTGGTTCTTTCGATGCGTACGTATGGATGGGTGGATCAGGCGGTACACTTGTACTAATTATCGCTTTACTAATGTTCTCGAAACGAGCGGATGCACGAACAGTTGCGAAATTGTCTCTTGCACCAGGTATATTTAATATTAACGAACCAATCATGTTTGGTTTACCGATCGTATTAAATACAATTTACTTAATACCTTTCATTATCGCACCAATGGTAATGGTAACAATCGCTTACTTTGCAACAACACTTGGCATTGTCGGCCCAGTTAAAATTGCAGTAGTTTGGGTAATGCCACCACTTCTGAATTCCTTCTTAGCAACCGGGGGAGATTGGATGGCACCAGTAATTTCACTCATAAATATGGTCGTCGCGTTCTTGATTTGGGTACCATTTGTTATTACCGCAAATCGCGTTGGTGTACCAGAAGAAGAGATGAAAGCTTAGAAAATAATAAGTTTCTGGCTAGGTGCAGCTAATTGTGCCTAGCCAGTATATCATGTAGGAAATCCTGCGCCATTTTTATTCATTGCAAGAAGCGAAATATAACGTTAAACTATAGAAAAGGAGGTTTTTTTAAATGATTATTCTTAATTGTCCAATGAAACGTGATTATATTACTGAATTACTTGAAACATACGATAAAGACGGTGTAACTTTTAAAAAAATTGCTGAACAAGGTATGAAACTTACTTTTGAAACAAACATTGAAGACGAAGAAAAAGCAGCAAAAATCGCCAAAGAAACAATAAAAGCAACTGAAATAGGCTCTGTACTCTATTTCCAAGTTAGTGTGGGTTGAAAATGAAAATTGTTAATGCACTATTTATTATTAGTATAGGTCTTATTATTATTATGTTTAGTCCTTCTTATGGAAAAGATGGGATGGCTAGTGTACCTCTTCTAGTTACAGGACTTGCGGTTGTTTTAATTGGCTGTGTATTCATCGTGCTAAAAATCCGTAAAGATAAGAAAGAAAAGAATTAGAAGGAGTCGATTGAAAAGTGAATGTCACACAGAAATTATATATTTCTCAAAAAGAATGCTTTGATACACTAGTTAGCTCAGCCATTTATGATGTGAAAAATGCCACTGGTAAAACGCTTCAGATGCGCAAACTAGAAGGATATAAATACCAACGAACAATGTCTAACGGCGCACTTGCTACTACAAAAATTTTGAAAGTAACTCCTAATGAGTTATATCAATTTGAAACAAGCAGTCGAGTAAACACGCATACGACGACTTATACGATAAAGTCAACAAGTGAGACAACTTGCGAAGTGACTTATAACGAATTAATTGAAACGGAAAAAACAATGAATAAAATGAATAATATTATTGTTGGTTTTATGTTTGGCTTCTTCCGGAAAAAACGTGTGAAAAATTTGCTGAAATCAATTGAGCTTTCGGTTATTAATGAGAGTAAGAAGAAGCAGGAGAAATTGGCTGCTAAAAGTGAACAGTAAGGTTTGGAATCGGGCTTTTTCGGGGGTCTGGTTCTTTTTTTTGGGTTTTGGTGGTGGTGGTTGTTGAGGTTAGCCCGACTCAGGACGGTTTGAAAGTTCTGGTAGGGATTAAATCATCGCTGCGCTCGGATTTATATTGAAGAAGTAGATCAAAACAAAGTACGTTTTGAAACTTCTATTAGGGATTAAATCATCGCTTTGCTCAGATTTATATTGAAGAAGTAAATCAAAACAAACAACGTTTTGAAACTTCTTCAACAATACGTTATAATAAAACTACTAAAATGGTTTTAGGTGAAGGAGAGTGGCAGATGGCGTATCAGGCTTTGTATCGGGTTTTTCGGCCGCAGTCGTTTCAGGATGTTGTTGGACAGGAACATGTGACGAAAACGCTTAAAAATGCCATTGTGCAAAATAAAACTTCGCATGCTTATTTATTTTCTGGGCCTCGGGGGACGGGGAAGACTAGTGCGGCGAAGATTTTTGCGAAGGCGATCAACTGTGAACACGGCCATGACGGGGAGCCTTGTAACGAATGTGAGATTTGTAAAGGTACGACGGATGGTTCTATACCAGATGTTCTTGAAATCGATGCTGCCAGTAATAACGGGGTTGAAGAAATTCGAGATATTCGGGAAAAAGTAAAATATGCGCCCACTGTGGCGAAATATAAAGTATATATTATCGATGAAGTGCATATGTTGTCGACGGGAGCCTTTAATGCGCTACTAAAAACGCTAGAAGAGCCGCCGAAACATGTCATTTTTATTTTGGCAACAACAGAACCACATAAATTACCACTAACGATTATTTCACGGGTGCAACGGTTTGATTTTAAACGAATTACAACCCAAGATATTATCGGACGTTTGAAATTTATTCTAGAAGAAGAAAAAATTCCTTATGACGAAAAAGCATTGATGATTGTTGCGCGTGCCGCTGAAGGTGGAATGCGTGATGCGCTTAGTTTGCTCGATCAAGTTATATCTTACGGGTCGGAAGAAGTTACAGTGGAAGACGCGTTAGAAATAACGGGTTCGGTTGCTCAAAATCTCCTTACAAAACTAGTAAGTGCAGCGTTTGACGGCGACGCAGCAGAAGCGATTTCGACTTTAACAGCCTTACTTGCAGAAGGAAAAGACCCAGTTCGTTTAGTGGAAGACTTACTCGTATTCTTTAGAGATGTGCTGCTGTATCAAAAAGCGCCAAACCTTGAAGAAACATTAGAACGGGCTTTGATAGATGATGATTTTGTTGCTTTGGCAAAACGAGCTGATTCACTAAAAGTCTATGAGTTTGTTAAAATTTTAAATACAGCTCAGCAACAAATGCGTTTCTCGAATCATCCGGGAATTTATGTAGAAGTAGCGCTTGTTCAGTTAACGCAAGCCGGGCAATCAGCGGTAAGTGGCGGGAATGTATCAGCGGACGCAGCTTCTGGAAGTGACTTTGCGGACTTAAAACGCCAAATGGAGCAAATGCAGCAAGAACTTCAAACACTAAAAAAACAAATTGCGAGTGGAGCAGTTACCACCCAAACTGAAAAACCAGCACAAAATCGTGGTGGATCTAAAAAAGCCATAAACAACGGCAAGCAATTTAAAGCACCTATTGGTAAAATCAACCATGTGCTTGGTGAGGCTAAGAAAGAGAATTTACAGTTAATCCGTGGTTGTTGGGGCGAGCTTTTATCCATGTTGATGGCATCCCAGGCAGCACTTTTAAATGATGCAGAACCTGTAGCTGCATCTCAGGATACTTTTGTGTTAAAATTTAAGCATGAGATTCACTGTCAAATGGCGATGGATAATCCGAACTTTGTTGAAACGATCACGTCGAGTATTGCACGACTTACACAAGTAAATTATACTTTTATTGGAATCCCAGAAGATCAATGGGCTGAAGTAAGAGAAAATTTCCTTCATAGTCATGGTAGCGACGGTGATGCGGAGGAAGGTACAAATCCAGAAGCTAGAAAACCGGCGGAAGATCCTTTTGTTGCAGAAGCCGCAAAACTCGTTGGTGAAGATTTGCTTGAAATTAAAGATTAAAAAACAATAGAAGAAAGAGGAGATTATTCATGCGTGGAATGGGAAATATGCAAGGTATGATGAAACAAATGCAAAAAATGCAAAAGGAAATGGCGAAAGCTCAAGCTGATTTAGAAGCTCAAGAGTTCACTGGAACAGCTGGTGGCGGAATGGTTACAGTAAAAGCTACTGGTAAACGCGTCATTACTGATGTTGTTATAAACGAAGAAGTAGTTGATCCAGAAGACATCGAAATGCTACAAGATTTAGTACTTGCAGCAACAAATGATGTATTAAAACAAATTGAAGATACAACTTCACAAACAATGGGCAAATTCACACAAGGATTAAATCTCCCTGGAATGTAATATTGTTTGGTTTGAGACTCTTGGCTTAATTACAAGAGTCTCAACTATTTTTCAATAAAATGTTCCACGTGAAACATTGTGTATTTTGAAGGTGAGAGGAAGACGAGATATGCATTATCCTGAGCCGATAACGAAATTAATGGACAGTTTTATGAAATTACCGGGAATCGGACCCAAATCGGCAGCAAGACTGGCTTTTTACGTGCTAGATATGAAAGAAGACGATGTATTAGACTTTGCAAAAGCACTTGTGGATGCAAAGAGGAATTTAAGCTTTTGCTCTGTTTGTGGTCACATTACAGATAAAGATCCGTGCTATATTTGCTCGGACACATCCCGCGATCGCAGTGTTCTTTGCGTGGTGCAAGAATCTAAAGATGTTATCGCAATGGAAAAAATGCGCGATTTTCACGGGCTATATCACGTGCTTCACGGCACAATTTCGCCAATGGACGGAATTGGCCCAGAAGATATTAATATTCCTGATTTGCTTAAACGTTTGCAAGATGACACCATTGAAGAAGTTATTTTAGCAACCAACCCCAATGTTGAAGGGGAAGCCACTGCGATGTATATTTCGCGGTTGTTAAGACCTTCAGGCATAAAAGTAACAAGAATAGCTCATGGTCTGCCAGTAGGTGGAGATTTAGAATATGCGGATGAAGTCACGCTTTCTAAAGCCATGGAAGGACGAAGAGAAGTATAAACAGAGGTGATAAAATGGAGTCCAGAAGTAATAAGTTCGGTCGGAAGAAAAACAAGAAAATCGGAAAACTACACAAATCCTATGATGCTTATCTGATGGAATTGATTGAAGTCACGCAAGAAAAGTGGCATAAGCAGAAAGTTTTAATGCGAAAAAGTTTTGAGTACGATCCTAATTTAGAATATGAGGAGAAAAAGGCGGAAGCTCGCTATTTTTACCTCTTTAAAGAAGCTCGTGCACGTCAATTAAAGAAATAAAGAAAAAATCTACTAGACCATATTGGAATAGTAGATTTTTTTATTAAATTTCAGAACGGACATACATTACATCTGGCGCATGGCTAACTCGCTCACCACTATTTAAACGCTCGACTTGGCGCATATCTGCTTCTGTTAATTCAAAATCATAAATATCTGCGTTTTCTCTTATTCTTGAAGGCGTTTCTGATTTTGGAATGATTGAAATATTATTTTGCAAATGCCAACGAAGAACAATTTGGGCAGGAGATTTACCATGTTTTTTCGCTAAATCAATCAGAATTTGCTCTTGTAAAACGCCACCTCGGCCAAGCGGGCTCCAAGCTTGATGAACGATATGCAATTCCTCTAAATAACGATGTAACAGCTGATTTGGAAAGTGTGGATGTGTTTCCAGTTGATCGACTACTGGAAGAACGTTGGCACTTGTACGAAGCCGGTCTAAATGGTGCGCTTCAAAATTACTCACGCCAATCGCGCGAACAAGCCCTTCGTCATATAATTTTTCCACAGCTCGCCAAGTTTCGAAAAAAGTATCTTGTTTCGGCCAGTGGACTAAATATAAATCAACTTGGTCTAATTGTAGTTTTTTCTGAGATTTTTCAAAAGCACGGAGCGTTTCATCGTAACCTTGCTCCGTATTCCACATTTTTGTCGTTACAAAAAACTCGTCCCGTTTTAAGCCACTTGACGCAAAAAAGTCACCGAGTTCTTTTTCATTATGGTAAAATGAAGCCGTATCAAACAAGCGATAACCGACATCTACCGCAGTTTCTAGTGCAGTACGCATGCGCTGTTCGTCCGTTAGTTTGTAGACCCCAAAACCATGTCTAGGCATTTCGATTCCGTTGTTCAGTCTGTATGTATCCGAGAAAGAAAGTGTCATTTAATTAACCTCCTACTTTAGTTTACTAACTTAAGCATACCAGAAAATGGATAATTTCTGTAGAGTGAAGGGGTTGATTTGGAGGATTTTTTACAATAAAGAAAAAAGGAAGTGGGATAATGAGACAACCTTTTCAAATTTTAGTTATACCGTTTATTAAAAATGAAACCAATTATCAGTTTGGGACTTTATTGAGAACCGACGTAGCTGTTTGGCAGTTTGTTGCTGGCGGAGGGGAAGACGGAGAGACAATCATAGAGACTGCCAAGCGTGAAAGTAAAGAAGAGCTAAACTTGAAGGGGCCGTTTGAAATGTATAAATTGGATTCATATTCTACTATACCTAGTTTTCATTTTTCATTTAGTAAGCCTTATGTAGTTCCAGAATATTGTTTTGCCATTGATTTAACGAGTTTTTCAGGTTATATCGAATTATCCATAGAGCATCAAGAGTTAAAATGGCTTTCTTATGAGTCGGTGATTCAGCTGCTGGAGTGGGATAGTAATAAGACGGCGCTTTATGAGCTGAATGAACGTTTGAAAAATAATGATATGCAGCCAATATAAAAAAGGCTGAAACTCAGCCTTTTTAATTCGTAATTAAACTATTTAATACGTGCGCAATTCCGTCTTCATTGTTGGATAAGGTGATGGAGTTGGCAGCCGCTTTTAATTCGGGGACGGCGTTACTCATGGCGATTCCTGTTCCGGCGTATTCGACCATGGTGATGTCGTTGTGGCCATCTCCAAAAGCAATGATATTTTCAGCGTGTATTCCCATTGGTGTTAAAACCGTATCGAGTGCTTTGGCTTTATCGATGCCTTGAGCTGTGAATTCAAAGTAGAAATCTGCTGTGAAGACACAATTAAGTGTATTTTTGAAAGGCGCCATCATTGCTTGATAATTTTCTTGCATATAAGCTGGATCGCCTGCCGTTAGTATTTTACTTAGACGGTAATCTAAAAATGCGGCTAAATCATCTTTTTCACAGAGTTTAAAATTTCCTCCGCGAGACTCATATTGAATTATATTTATTACTTCGCCGCGGTAAGGGACGTAGCAGTCGTACACATCATTTGTATACATATAATCCTCTTTATCAATCATTACTTTCACTTCAAATTGTTTCATATGTTCCAAAACGGCTTTTCCTTCTGCAACCGTAAGAGCTTGGTTGAATAATTCTTCATTTGTCGCGCAATCCACTACTTTAGCGCCGTTGTATGAAACGAGCAAGCCGTGGTGTTTTTCCATTTCTAATTGTTCAGCGTATGCGTGCATCCCAGTTGTTGGTCTGCCGGATGCGAGGATAAGTTTCACGCCATTTTGTTGCGCGGTGATGAGGGCTTTTTTTGTTTCGGGTGAAATTTTTTTGTCGTCGTTTAATAAAGTGCCATCAATATCTAAAATAATTGCTTGAGTTGTCATGTAGTTTAGCTCCTTTTTTCTTTATTGTATCATTAGAAAACAAGAAAAAGGCAGGAGCGTCGCATATTGAGAGCTTTTTTTCATTTTGATAGGAAATAGGTGCTTTTTTTGAAAAATCATTCCAATTCGCTATTCATTTTTTGATAATTGGTTGTTTTATATTGAATGTTTTTTTCATAATCGTGATTAAAATAAACAGAATAAAGCGTGTCGAAAATACTTAGTAATGACTGCCGTGTTGAGAAGGAAGAGACTTTGTTGTAATGATTTTCGGCGGAGGCCATATAGATTTTATGAGTGGCAAATTCGACTAAAGGGTTTGCTTGCATGGAAGTAATTAAGATTATATCGACATCGTTTTCGGAGAGGATTTTGACTACTCTTTGAAGGGTTCGGCTTCGTCCGCCGTAGGAAACAACGATAGCAATATGATCTTTGTCACTATTTGCGGCGGACAAACTTTGAATATAATCTTCCTCAGGGACATTGACTAAAACACCGATTTCCTGCATTTGAAATTTGAAGTTTTGCGCGAAAAATAAATTAGCGGAAGCGGCGTAAACATCAATTGTTTTTGCCTTAATTAATTTTTCGCCAATTTTTACAAGTTCTTCTGGATCGGCGTTGTTTAATGTTTCGTCAATGGTTCCTTTGTAGATTTGGTTCAGATTGGTCATTATTTGATAAGGCGTATCTGACTCTAAAATAGGATAATCATAGTTTATTTCTTTTTCTTCGTTAGTTTCGCGAAGGCTTGAGGCGATTTCGATTTTTAGTTCGCCAATGCCGTTCAGCCCTAGTTTGTTGATTAAGCGATAGATTGTTGCAGCAGAGACGAATGCGGCTTGGGCTAGCTCTTTAGGCTTGAATTGAAGCGTTTTTTTCGGATTTGCCACAATGTAATTGGCAAGTTCTTTTTCACTATTAGTTAAATTAGTTAGTTCGCGTATTTTAATTAAAATATTCATCGTTTCAAATCCTAACTTTTTAGAATGGGAATTTATTTTAAGTAATTATACCATTAAATAAAAAAGTCCCTCTAGACAAAAAAGCATCTAAAGGGATTTTTTCAGTTATTTAATTTCGATTGTTTTAAGATTTGCTGCGATTACTTCCGGTTTTTCGTCCATTTGAATTTGAGCAGCAGTAGCATAAGCTCCCTCTAAAATGGGGGCGTTAAAAAGAATAATTTCTTTTTCACTAATTTCTTCTACTGTTTCAATGTTCATTTTGGCGCTTCCAAGGTCATAAAAAGTGTAGACTTTGTCGGCTTCATTGCTTTCAATCGCTTCGTTTACTGTGTCGAAACTTGTGCCAATGCGACCATCTTCTGTTCCACCAGCATGCGTAATAGATACGTCAGGTGCGATTTCTTTAATGATATCATGGACACCTTTTGCAACATCTTTGGAGTGAGAAATAATGACAACTCCATAAGGTTTAGCCATAATTCAGCTCACCTCCGTTTGAAGCATTGCGTGGAATAGGAGAGCAGAAGAGTAGGCGCCGGGATCGAGATGCCCGATAGACCGTTCACCTAGATAGCTGGCACGTCCTTTTGTTGCTTTTAAATCTTTTGTTTTTTGTAAAGCTGCTTCAACAACATCATCTGTTAAATCTTCCTGATGAAGGGCATTCACAACTGGTTCCCAAACATCAATCATTGTTTTCTCGCCAGCATGGGATTTACCGCGTTTTTCGATACCTTCAAGTCCTGCTTCAATCACTTTGGTTAAGCCTTCCGCGTCAATTGTTTCTGAATCGACCGCTTTACTCATGTTTAAAAAGGCTGTTCCATAAAGTGGTCCAGATGCGCCGCCGACCTTGCTAACCATTGTCATCCCAGCGGTTTTAAATACATCTTTTAAATCTGCTGGCTCTTTCTCGGTAAAAGCTTTTTTGAGTTCGCTTAGTCCGCGAGCCATATTGATTCCGTGGTCTCCGTCGCCAATCGCTTGGTCGAGATCACTTAATAATTGTTTATTTTCTTGTACGCGTTCGCCGAAATCATTTAACCAGCGTAACGCCCAATCTTTATCATAAGTCATTATTCATTCCTCCAAATCTTTTTACCAAGCAATTGTGTCTACTGGAAGTTTCAACATATCGACCCATTTTTCATCTTCTAATTTCAAAATGGTAAGGGATAATCCGGCCATTTCAAGTGAAGTCATATAATCGCCAACGAGTGTTTTTTCAACTTGAACACCGGCATTTTTTAGAAGTTCATGGACATCATTTGCGAAAACGTATTGTTCCATTAGTGGTGTTGCGCCCATGCCGTTAACAAGGACAACCACTTTATCTCCAGCTAGGAGTTTGCTTTCATTACTAATACGTTCATAAAGTTGTTTAGCAAGGCTAGCGGATGGCATAATTTTTTCACGCGTAAAGCCAGGTTCGCCGTGGATACCAATGCCAAGTTCAATTTCGTCGTCTCCAAGCTCAAAACCAGGATGTCCAACCTCGGGAACTGTACAAGGAGAAAGAGCAACACCAAGCGTTTTAACAGAAGCAATTACTTTTTCGCCGAGTGCTTTTAGTTCTTCAAGGGATGCGCCTGCTTCTGCGGCTGCCCCGATAATTTTATGCACTAGAACCGTCCCAGCAACACCACGACGTCCAGTTGTAAAAGTACTGTCTTCAACAGCAATATCATCATCTACTACAATTTGTTCTACTTTAATATCATCGGCATCCGCTAAATCTGCCGCCATTTCAAAATTCATTACATCACCGGTATAATTTTTTACGATTAAAAGCACACCAGCGCCTTGATCTGCGGCTTTAATACCTTCATAAATTTGGTCGGGAGTTGGGGAAGTGAAAACATCGCCGCACACAGCCGCAGATAGCATTCCGCGACCAACATAACCAGCATGAGCCGGCTCGTGACCAGAACCTCCGCCGCTTACTAGCCCGACTTTTCCTGGACGTTTATCATTTCTTGCAATGACGCGAGTTCCTTCGACACGGTGAACAACATCTGCGTGCGATTTAACTAAACCTTCCACCATCTGTTCTACTACTTGATCTGTACCGTTAAGAATCTTCTTCATCTGACAAAAAACCTCCTTTAAAATTGTCCTCTTACCTCAATTTCCCTTTACTAGAAAGTCAAAACGTGGTTGCTGTCTTTATTATACAACTTATAAAATGAAAACGCTTTAAAACTGCAAGAATGTGTCATAAATCCAGCAAAATGGTACAATGAAGAAGAGAATTTGAAAAGGGGAATTGTTATGCGAGATCAATCTAAAATGCCTTTAGTGGAACGGTTAGATGCTCATGCTAAATCCTGCCCAATATCACTCCATGTCCCAGGCCACAAAAGTGGAGCCATTTATCCAGCTGTATGGCAAAATTTATTAAAATGGGATGTAACAGAAATCACCGGGATGGACGACTTACATCACCCAGAAGACGTGATTTTGGAAGCAGAGGAGTTACTTTCTGAATGCTATGGAAGTAAAGAAAGCTATTTTCTAGTCAATGGGACAAGCGGAGGAAGCTTGGCGGTTATTATGGCAACGTTAAAGCGCGGGGAGAAAGTTTTAGTGCCAAGAGATGCACATAAATCAATCTTGCATGGCATCGAACTCGCCGGTGGAAAACCGATTTTCTTAACTCCGGCAACCAATAAAGAAGTCGGCGTCGCGAGTGGCGTGACAACCGAACTTCTCGAAGAAACATTACATAATCACCCAGATGTAAAACTATGTATTTTCACTTATCCGAGCTACTACGGAACGACTTTTAATTTGGAAAAATGTATTCGAATTGCGCATCAGTATGGCGCGGTTGTGTTTGTCGATGAGGCGCACGGGGCACATTTTTTAACGAGCTCTGAGTTTCCAAAAAGTGCAGTGGAGCTTGGTGCGGATGTAGTTGTTCAGTCGGCGCATAAGACGCTACCGGCGCTAACGATGGGATCCTATTTACATGTCGTGAATGATTTACCGGTTTTTGAAAAACTAGCTTATTATCTGCAAGTATTTCAAACGAGTAGCCCATCTTATTTAATCATGGCGTCACTGGATGCGGCGCGGAAATATGCGGCAACTTACACAGCAGCAGACGTTGAAGCTTTTTGGAAAATGCGCGCCAGATGGATTAAATGGCTAACAAAAAATAAATTTGAAGTTATTTTGCCGGATGATCCGCTTAAAATCATCGTCCGCAAAACAGGCTACACGGGCTACGAACTGCAAACGATTTTTGAAGAAAGTTCTTATTTCCCAGAGCTTGCCGACGAGTCACAAGTGTTACTGATTTTACCATTAATTAAAAAAGGGATTGATTTCACACCGATTAGTCGGATTCATTCTCCGTCGAAAAAAGAAATCGCGAAAGAACCATATGAAATGTCAGTGCCTTGCGCGTCAGGTCTTGCGTTAACTTACGAAGAAATGCACGCCCGCGCGACCGAATTTGTGTCATTAGATGAAGCTACGACACGCGTTTCGGCTGAAACAATCTCGCTTTATCCGCCGGGAATCCCAGCTATTATCCGCGGAGAAAGTATCACAGAAAAACATATCCGCGAACTAAAAAGTATTCGCACGCGGCACTACCAAGGCGGCGAAAAACTAGCCGAGAATTACATCCGTATATTCCGCTAATTTATGCTATAATCAAACAGAAAGCGACGCGAAAGGGAAAGGAAATTACGAAATGAAAGCAATTTTTATTACACTTGAAGGTCCAGATGGTTCTGGAAAAACAACTGTCGGCACCCTGTTAAACCAAAAAATGGAAGAAGCGGGCATTGATTTCATTAAAACCCGTGAACCAGGTGGCAGCCCGATTTCAGAAAAAGTAAGAAATATCGTCCTCGGAATTGGCAATGAAGAAATGGATCCAAAAACAGAAGTACTGCTTATTGCAGGCGCACGCCGTCAGCATGTTGTTGAAACAATTCGCCCAGCTTTAGCAGCAGGGAAAACAGTACTTTGTGACCGCTTTATGGATAGCTCTCTTGCGTACCAAGGAGCCGGACGTGACATGAATATGGAACAAGTTTTACAAGTGAATTTATATGCGATTGAAGATACAATCCCTGACCGGACTTACTATCTTGATATACCCGCAGAAGTCGGCTTAGCTAGAATTGCTGCTAACAAAGGCCGCGAAGTTAATCGCTTAGACAAAGAGGACATTACTTACCACGAAAAAGTACAAAATGGTTATGAGAAAATTATCCAAATGTTTCCAGATCGTTTCATGCGAGTGGATGCAACAAAGACGCCAGAAGAGATTACTAATATTATTTTAGCAGATATTTTAAAGCAACTAACTTAACATTCCATGTGACTTAAGTACCAATCCATAAGTGCATATCGCTCTTTAAAAAAGGATTTGTTTGCTATAATAGAAAAAAGATAGATTTTTAGGAAGGGTTGATTTCTTTGAAACTCATATTTGCGATAGTCCAAGATCAAGATAGCAACCGTTTGTCTGACGCACTAACAAAAGGCAATTTCGGTGCGACAAAATTAGCTACTACGGGTGGATTTTTAAAAGCAGGAAACACCACATTTATTATCGGAACAGAAGATGAACGTGTAGATGATGCACTAGCGATAATCAAGGAAAACTGTAAAGCACGCGAACAAATGATGACACCATCCGCTTCCTTAGGTGTGACGGTAGATACGTATGTGCCTTACCCAATCGAAGTACAAGTTGGCGGCGCAACAGTGTTTGTAATGCCAGTTGAGAGTTTCCATCATTTTTAGGACAGATAGTGGGAAAGCAGGTTTGCGATAAGGGCTACCTGTTTTTCTTTTTTTTCAGACCTTGGCAAATCAGTTTGAAATGTGTTACTATGTAAATGAAAAGAGAGCCATGCGCTAACATGACTCCCAAACAGCAGCACCGTTAAAAAGACGGTGGACAAGGTTTAAAAATTGATAGATAATCGTCTTTTCGCACCCGTCAAAGTGTAAAGACGATTATTTTTTTGGTTTATTAAAGTCTAGTATCAGCACAACCAATGTGGCAAAAGCCAACATTAAAGTCATTGCTTCAAATACAGACATGCTTTATTCCTTTCTAGGAGTAAAACCTTTGTAAACCATAGGCATCACCCCCTACTGAGGATTAGCCACCGTCTATTCACTTTGCTACTGCATTTACTATTAGAGCATTCAAAATTCTTTGACAAAAGTTATGTATTAAAAAATTTTCTTAATGACATACAGCAGAGATAAAATCTAGCCATACAATAAACTAGATAAAATATGGCATATACGCCTCCACTAGAAATAAGACGTGCACGATGGACTTAATTGCGAGTATAATATTTTCAATCAGATTAACTAAATTTAGATAGTAAGAGAAAATAAATATTATTAAGAAAGAAGGTTGTTATTCTGGGCTTAGAATGGTCAATAAAATCAAAAGAAGATTATGAAGAAATTTTGAAAATTATAGAAAAGAGTATTATTGATTCGGGGATAAAAGATGTGAGGTCATACTTCAATGGTTTTTGTGTGCCCTCTGGTATCGAAAAGTGGCCCGATTTAATGGATTTCAACATCTATCACACTAATGAAGAAACTTATATATATTGCTTATTAAATTCAAGCCTAGCAGAAGCCGAGTTAACGATGAAAAAGATTAAATGGGAATTGGATGCTTTAAACTATCAATGCGAGATAGATGAATTATAACCAATAGGCTCTGCTATTCAGGAACTGTTTAGTTTAATAAAAAAACCGCAGACAAAGCAATTTCTCGCTTTATCCGCAGTTTCAGACCTACCTCGCTCAGGAGTTAGGTTTTTTATATTCACTTAATCGTCAATTTCTGACCAACATGAATCATGTTGCTTGTTAATTTATTCCAAGCTTTAATATTATCTACAGTTGTTTTATATTGTCTTGAAATGGCCCAAAGTGAGTCACCTTTTTTGACAGTGTATGTTTTTACTGCGGAGTTGCTTGGTTTATTTGTGCTTGGTTTAGCAACGTTTGTGTTGTTTGTAGTTGTTCCAGCGCTAACTTTAAGTTTTTGTCCTGGGTAAATGAAATCGGATTTCAGGTTGTTCCAAGATTTTAAATTGGCGATTGTTACTTTATGGTTAGTCGCGATTCTCCAAAGCGAGTCGCCTTTAGCAACCGTGTAAACTTTAGCGTTGGTGCTAGTGCTTGGTTTTGATGTGTTGGTATTTGTGCTCGGTTTTGATGTGTTTGTGTTGTTTGTAGTTGTTCCAGCGCTAACTTTAAGCTTTTGTCCTGGGTAAATGAAATCGGATTTCAGGTTGTTCCAAGATTTTAAGTTAGCGATTGTTACTTTATGGTTAGTCGCGATTCTCCAAAGTGAGTCACCTTTAGCAACCGTGTAAACTTTAGCGTTGGTGCTAGTGCTTGGTTTAGATGTGTTGGTATTTGTGCTCGGTTTTGATGTGTTTGTGTTGTTTGTAGTTGTTCCAGCACTTACTTTAAGCTTTTGTCCTGGATAAATGAAATCGGATTTCAGGTTGTTCCAAGATTTTAAGTTGGCGATTGTTACTTTATGGTTAGTCGCGATTCTCCAAAGCGAGTCGCCTTTTACAACTGTATAAATTTTAGCGTTGGAAGTGTTTGTATTTCCAGTGTTTCCGGTATTACCAGTATTCCCTGTGTTACCAGAATTTCCGCCAGTTGTTTTGCCGCTATCGTATTGTGTTAAATTATATCGGCTAATTAGGTCGTTTAATTTCGTTGCATAGGCTGTATCCGTTGCATAAGTTCCCGTTAAAGCTTTGGTTGCGTCTTTGTAGGACTTAGTATTACTTTTCCAAACTTTGGAGTAGTAATTTGAATTCCAGCTTGGGCCGTTACGAATAACTTTGGCATAGTCTTCAAGTGATTGATGGTAAGAAGGGTATTTTCTGAACTTAGCTGTGATTGTGTAGTAGTTTCCTTTACCGTCATCTTCTAATGTTTGTTTAGTGTATGATTGGCCGTTGTAAGCTCCTTTAATTCCAAATAGGTTATAGTTAGGAGCAGAGCCTAATTCACTTGTTCCATAAGCACTTTCTAAAATTGCTTGGGCGATCATGACAGATGCGTATAAGTCATTAGCTGCTGCGATTTGGGAAGAGGATGCTTGGATAGAATTAATAAAGCTTTGGATTGTAGCTCCTGAACGTAGCGCTGTTTTTTGTACTAAATTATAAGTCGCTGGAGTAGGAGAACTTGTTTTGTCATCTGGATTGCTGACTGTTATGGGTTCAGCTGGTGCTTTTTCAACTTGTTTTGCAACTGGTGCTTTTTCTGTAGGCGTAGTGGCTTGTTCTTTTGTTTCGGTTTGTTTTGTTTCGGTTTTATTTTCTACTGTTTTATCAGGTGTTGCTGTTTCAGTATTTGTGTTAGTTTCTGTTGAAGCAGTTGGATTGGCTGTTTTAGAAGATTCGTCTGCGGGTGCTGTTTCATCAGCGCTAACCATTACTTCAATTCCTGGAACAGTAACAGAGGTCGCTATGGCTGTAACTCCAGCAATTGTTGCCCCAGTTTTGAATTTGTTACTTTTTTTATTCTTCTTTTCTTCTTTCAAAGCTTCTAAAATACGTTCTTTTCTCGTTTTTTGCATGGTAAGTCACTTCCAATTCTTTTAAATATTCTACCTCCATTATTACACACTTCACATATCTTATGACTGTTATCGACAAATTGTAATTAAATTGTCAAAAAGGTCGGTATTTGTTATACTTAATATAAGCAAGTGCTTACTTAGTTGAACGGGGGTAAAATAATGATTACAAACGAATCCATCATGGATGCAACGCTTTGTATGATGGCAAAAAATGGCATAAAAGGCTCCACAACAAGACAATTAGCAGAAGCCGCTGGAATAAATGAAGCAACAATTTTTAAAAAATTTAAGAACAAAGATAATTTAATTCATATGACTCTTGAAGTGCAATTTGAAAGTATGAAAGCCGAAATCAATCAATTTTTTGATAAAGATTTTGAAAGTACTAAAGTATTTTTACGTCAAGCAAGTCAGTTTATTTCAGATATTTATGAAAAATATCGTGATTTCATGGTGATTTCTGTTCGGGAAATGGGCAGTAAAGATATGGAATTTATTGATCCGTCAATTGTCGAATATCTATACGAACGGGTTAATCAAAAAGTACAAGAAATGGTTCCAAGTAAGAACTCATCCCAAGAAGCAGATGCAATTTCTTTAATTTTAAATAGTGTTATTTTACTAATCATGGTGGAGAAAGTGCGAGATGATATTTATAAACGCCCGCCAACGATTACGACAACTGCAGATGCCTTAGCAGATGTTTTGTTAAAATTATTGAAATAAATCACGAAAAGTTAAATAAAAGTTAAACATTTTACATTTTGTCTTGCGAGCATAGATTTTCTATGTTAAACTCGTAGACGATTAGAGCGATAATAAATATGTAGTTTTGCCTGTTAGGTGAGGCTCCTATGCAAACACAGGCCACTGCCCAAAAATGTCCAAAGACGCCAATGGGTAGAACAGGGATTGTCGGATTAAGGCTTTCCATAATGTGGCTAAGAGTAATTCTTTACGTTGTATAGTGCCAAAACTTTAGCGAGGGGAGTCTGTTTTAGTATGCGTATGAATTCAGAAGTCCTTGCCAAGGTTTTGGTAAGGACTTTTTTCATGTTTATTATGAAAATAATTATCTGGAAATGAAAATCTTTTTTTCAGACAATTACGCTTAAGTAAAATTCGGAAGGAGATGAAGGCAATGGCCCACCATCAGGAAGATGAAGTAGAAGAACCGGACTCGTATTATAGTAATCAAGCTGCAAGAGTGACTAACCTTCATCTCTGGCGCACATAAACGTTATTCTCAGCTTGCCTAGAAAGAATTGGAGGCAAGGAAAATGAAAAAAACACACGTAAAAATGCAAGGTAACAATTTGCTCAAAGAATCACAAATGGATAGAAATAAGATTTTAGAAAAATTAGGTGTAATGGAAACAGGACTAACGAACGTAGAGGTTACAGAAAGACTAGCCGAATTTGGTCCTAATCAAACAGTGGAAGAAAAGAAAGTATCGAATTTACGGTTATTTATCCGGGCGTTTAATGATCCTTTTATCTATATTTTAATCATGTTAATGGTGATTTCGTATTTAACAGATGATATGGAAGCGACAATAATTATGTCATTAATGATCTTAGCTAGTGGAATTCTTGGATTTGTTCAAACGAGTAGAGCAGAGCGGGCTAGCTACGCGTTAAAAAATATGGTGAAAAATAAAGTGAACGTTATTCGGAACGATGAAATGATTGTAGTAGCACAAGATGAAATCGTACCCGGAGATTTAATCGAAGTTTCAGCGGGGGATATTATTCCAGCAGATGCACGCGTTATTTCGGCGACAGATTTATTAATTAATCAGTCAGCACTTACAGGCGAATCAATTCCTTCTGAAAAATTTGTGGAAGACAAACGCGCCAATCCGGAGCTTTTTGAACGGGAAAACTTATTATTTATGGGGACAGATGTGTTAAGTGGGCACGGCAAGGCGGTTGTTTTACGAACAGGAAGCGCAACATTTTTCGGCTCATTGTCAATCGCAGCTACAGAACGTCGCGGCGACACTAGCTTTGATAAAGGCGTTAAGTCGATTTCGAAATTACTATTTTATTTTATGGTTGTAATGGTTCCGATTGTATTTATGATTAATGGTCTTATGAAAGGCGAGTGGTTAGAAGCATTTCTTTATGCGGTAGCGATTGCGGTTGGGCTCACACCTGAGATGCTACCGATGATTGTCAGCACGAACTTGGCAAAAGGCGCTATCAATATGTCGTCGAAAAAAGTAATTATGAAAGAGCTGAGTGCAATTCAAAATATCGGCGCGATGGATATTTTATGTACGGATAAAACAGGCACGCTCACAGAAGATAAACTAGAACTTGTAAAATACATTGATAGTGCTGGTGAAACTTCCGAAAGTGTTCTAAACATGGCTTATTTAAACAGCTACTTCCAAACTGGCTGGAAAAACGTATTAGATCATGCTGTTATTGCCAAATTGGATGAAAATACTGCATCAGGATGGACAAAAGTTGGTGAAATCCCGTTTAATTTTGATCGGCGTCGTCTGAGTGTAGTAGTGGAAAATAATACAGAGACAAAGATGATTACAAAAGGCGCGGTAGAAGAAATGCTCACAGTATGCACTCATAAGGAATTTGGCGGTACTATTTCTACACTAACTGAATTAGAAAAGAATGAGCTTCAAGAAATGTGTGCAGAAATGAATCGCTCAGGAATTCGAGTAATTGGAGTAGCGTATAAAACTGGAAAAGCCGGCGAATCATTCACTAAAAAAGATGAAGAACAGATGATTATTGCAGGATTCCTAGGGTTCCGCGACCCAGTAAAAGCATCGACGAAAGAAGCAATTACACAGCTATTTAAGAACCAAATTAACGTGAAGGTTTTGACAGGAGATAACGAAATCGTTACGAAACGGATTTGTGAGGAAGTAGGTATACCAGCGAATGGATTTTTACTTGGCGGGGATATTGAAGACTTATCTGATGAAGAACTCACGCGCGAATTACGGAAATACCACATTTTTGCTAAATTAACACCAATGCAAAAATCGCGTATCATTGGTTTGCTGAAAAAAGCAGGACATACTGTTGGCTTCCTTGGAGACGGGATTAATGACGCGCCAGCACTTAGGAAAGCGGATGTTGGTATTTCTGTTGATACAGCGGCAGATATTACAAAAGACGCAAGCTCAGTAATTTTACTGGAAAAAAGTTTAACGGTATTAAATGATGCGGTTATGGAAGGGCGTAACGTATTTGGTAATATTTTAAAATACTTGAAAATGACAGCTAGTTCCAATTTTGGTAATGTGTTTAGTGTTTTGGTGGCAAGTGCATTTATTCCCTTTTTACCAATGCTATCTTTACATCTTTTACTACAAAATCTGCTTTATGATTTCTCACAATTAACGCTCCCTTGGGATAAAATGGATCGGTCGTTTTTGAAAAAGCCGCATCAATGGGAACAAAAAGGCATGTTGCGCTTTATTCTATGTATTGGGCCAGTAAGTTCGATTTTTGATATTGCGACGTTTCTAATTATGTGGTTTGTATTTAGTGCGAACACGGTAGCAGAGCAAGCTTTATTCCACAGTGGTTGGTTTGTTGTCGGCTTACTCACTCAAACTTTAGTTGTGCACATGATTCGGACAGAGAAAATACCTTTCATTCAAAGTCGGGCAGCTGCTCCGGTAATGATTGCGACACTTATTGTGATGGCATTAGGTATTGTGATTCCGTTTACCGGATTTGGTCACAGTATCGGTTTTGTAAGCTTACCAGGTAGTTATTTCCCATGGTTAATCCTTATTCTTGTTGGTTATATGGCTACGATGCAACTAGTGAAAACTCTTTACATTCGGAAATTCCGGGAGTGGATTTAAATGCGTGCGGGCCGACTGCTCTTTGTAACGTATTTGCTTCTGGCAGTATGGAGTTTGCTACTTGTTTATAGCACGAGTTATGGGGTTGCAATCATGCGTTACAAAGTGGATCCTAGTTATTTCTTTAATAGGCAGCTCCTCTTTTATGGTCTTGGTCTTTTGGGCTTGCTTATTTGCTCGCGTATAAATGTGAAATTATTTTATCACCGGGTGACGTTGCGTATTCTTTCTTTGGGACTTCTAGGTCTATTAGTTTTAGTGCTTGTAACTGGTAATGCGGCTAATAATGCCCAAAGATGGCTGTCTATTTTCGGAGTGACATTCCAGCCTACTGAAACTGTCAAATTGCTATTAATACTTGTGATTGCGACTGTTTTCTTGCGGAAAGGCTGCGGGGTGCGAGTACAACATTGGGTGCTAGGCTTTTTGTTTCTTACTATAGCATTAGTCTTCTTACAGCCGGATCTCGGCACGGCTTTAATTTTAGGTGTTATTGGGGTCGCTTTGTTTTTAACAAGCGGAGTCGGCCTCTCGCGCCTTGTCCGGGTGTTTATCTGGGCTTTTGGTCTGATAATACTTGTAGCAACCCTGATTTACTTCTTTCATCCTGATTTTTTTAGCGCAGCAAAATTGGGCAGATTTGCTTTTTTGGATCCTTTTAACCTTGAAAACTTAGATGCTTCTTATCAACTTAGAAATGGCTACTATGCGATTGGAAGTGGTGGGGTATTTGGAACTGGATTAGGAGGTAGCATCCAGAAATTAGGCTATTTGCCGGAGCCGCATACGGATTTTATTATGACGGTTATTGCGGAAGAACTTGGTGTTTTTGGTGTTATTTGGACGATTTTTTTATTAATGTTAATTAGTTTTACCGCACTTTATATTGCTGTTTGTAGTCATTTTATTTTCGATTCGATGGTTTGTATTGGAGTTGCCGCTTGGATTTCGGTGCAGATGTTTTTGAATCTTGGAGGAGTGAGTGGGATTATTCCGCTTACTGGAGTTCCGCTACCGTTCATTAGTTACGGGGGTAGTTCGGTTGTCATGCTTTCGTGCGCAGTTGGGTTTGTAATGGCTGCTGCAAGGCGGAACTTATTAGCTAAATCTAGAGAGGTCGTGTATTTATGAAGCGGGATATTCAGTATAATCGAATTATTTTATCGGTGTTCTTACTGTCTTTAGTGAGTTGTGTAGCGATTTATTTTGCTCAGAAGACAAACCAGTATGATACCAATTTTTTAGGAATGCAGTTGGTGTTTTTGGTAATTGGGGCACTTACCTGTTTTGGTGTTTCGCGCCTGCCGGTAGAGTTTTTGCGACACCATGCGATTTGGCTCTACGTCATTATGGTGATTACACTACTTGGAATACTCATCCCAAACCCTTTAGTCCAAAATATAAACGGGGCAACGCGGTGGTATCGCTTCGCTGGATTGTCTTTCCAACCATCTGAAGTTGTCAAATCGATTTTTATTTTTGTATTGGCACATTTTGCTGTAAAATATCAAGCGCAGAAATGGAAACAGTTAGGCATTTTAGCGGCGCTTACTGGGGTTGTTTTGCTATTAATTATGAAACAACCAGATCTTGGTACGACAATTGTTTATGGAGTTACGGCACTTGCGATTATTTTGCTCGCTATAAAATCAACTAAATTGATGGTTGGCATTATAACTCTCATTTTAACGACAGTGACGGTTGGAATGTATGTAGTCGTTTATCATATTAGTTTACTGGAAAAAATCGGTTTTCATGCGTATCAATTTGCGCGAATCCAAACGTGGCTTGACCCTACTACTGACCCAGATGCGGTCTATCAACTTAATTTATCGATGAAGGCTGTTGGTTCGGGGATGATGACAGGTAGTTCTGGTACAAACGCTTATATTCCTGAAAGTCATACAGATATGATCTTTAGTACGATTGGTCATCAATTTGGCTTTGTTGGTGTCAGTTTGTTGTTAATTTTATTTATGCTACTTATTCATCAATTAATTATGGCAGCTCTTTTGATGAAGAATACTTTTTCTTCGCTAGTTTTAGCAGGTTTTGCTGTAAGTTTTGCATTTAATATTTTTGAGAACATTGGTATGACAGTCGGACTTATGCCGCTTACGGGGATTCCGCTTCCTTTTATTAGTTATGGTGGGAGCGCGGTGCTTGGTAATTTCATTGCAATAGGTGTTGTATTAGCGATTATCCGGTCAGACGCCGATTTAGTAGAGTAAAAAAACAGCTGTTTGAACTATCCCCTAAAAAACATTAATTTTAGGGGTAGTCCAGACAATGTTGATGAAGGATTTTTTGCTTGGATAGAGAATACTGTAATTATATGGTATAATCCTTGTGAAATAGAAAACAAACTCAGTAAGTGGAAATTAAATAAAGGGAGGCAAGAAGTATGTCTTGGATAACACCTTACGTCCCAATTATAATAGAAGCTGTGTTAGTTATTGGTATTGTTTTTATAGGATTTAAGCTTTATAAAAAGTTTCGATTATCAAAGAAATAACATGAATAAAAAAAGATTCCTAAAGTTAGTTCTGAAAATCTAACTCTAGGGATCTTTTTTTCATATTATTAAATAAAAAGTCACATAAAAATAGAGTGGAAAAAATCCACTCTATTAATAGTTTAACTTTAGGGGGTCACTACATATATGACAACCCTGTTTTTATTTGTTCTTATAAAGGTCTACAATTTCTTTCGCTAAATCTTTGAAAGTGATTGCATTCATTAAATGATCTTGTGCGTGAACGAGTAGAAGGGAAACTTCTGTTTTTTCGCCACGTGCTTCACCTTGTATAAGTTTTGTTTGAGAATGATGCGCTTCAAGTAGTGCTTGTTCTGCTTGGGCGATTTGTTCGTCTGCTTGAGCGAAATCCCCTTTTTTAGCGGAATCAATGGCTAACATAGCGTCACTTTTGGCATTACCACCGAACACGATCAAGCTCATAATAGTTTGCTCTAAATCCATCTGTAAACACGTCCTTAAAGTTTTGGTTTTTAAAAATTATTCAGCAGTAACGCCTTCAGCAGCAAGTGCTTCTCTTTCACGACGTAGCTCTTGGATTTGAGCGATTTTCGCGAATGGAAGGAAGATTAGGATAGATAGACCTAAGTTTACAGCTGCAAGTACGCCACCAGCGATACTTTGTGTTGCAAGTGCTCCACCGATAATTGGTGGTGTAGTCCAAGGAGTTACGATAGTACAAGCTGGTACCCAACCAATAGCTGTTGCAAAGTAAGCTACAGTTACAAGTACAAGTGGTGCCAAGATGTACGGAATGAACATAATTGGATTCAAGACGATTGGAAGACCAAACATCATTGGTTCGTTAATGTTGAAAAGACCTGGCGCTGCAGACAATTTAGAAACTGTCATGTACGCTTTGTGTTTACGAGCTACGATAAAGATAGCAATGATTAAACCGATAGTTGCCCCAGTTCCGCCTAAGTTAACGAAAGAGTCAAAGAAAGGTTTGTTAACGATGTAAGGAAGTTCTTTACCAGCTTCTAGTGCTTTTACGTTAGCTTCGATAGCTGGGATGTTGATTGTTTGCATGAACGGGTCGATAATGTTCGCACCGTGTAAACCAAAGAACCAAAGGAAAGCAGAAACGAATGCCAAGAGTAATGCTGCTGGCAAGGAGTTTGCAAGACCCATGAACGGTTCTTGTACTAATTCATAGAAAGAAATTACTAAGTTAGTCACACCAGCTGCTTGGAAGAACGCAGTGATAAGACCAAAGATAGAAACAGTGATCATTGCAGGGAATAAAGCTGCGAATGAACGAGAAACTGCCGGTGGAACACCATCAGGCATGTTGATAACTAGTTTCGGGCTACCACTTAAACGAGTGAAGATTTCAGTGGAAAGAATTGCAATAATAAGTGCTAAGAAAAGACCAGTTGATCCAAGACCACCAGTGTTTGCAACGCCGTCAGCACCTGGAGCAATTGCGCCAATAGTGAAGAAAGTTGCTACAGAAACTACTGCGGAAGAAAGTGGATCTTTGTCATAAGATTTAGCTAAGTTGTAAGCTACTGTGAAAGCGATAAGTAATGCTAAGATAGCAAAAGTACCGTTCCAAACGTTTCCGCCAAATGCTTGCCAAGTTCCTTCACCAAATAAGTTATTCATGAATTTTTGGTAAGCTGGAATTGGGAAGTTGTTAATTAAAACGGCGAAAGACCCTAGAATCATAAGTGGCATAGTTGTAATGAAACCATCACGGATTGCTACTAAATGACGTTGTCCACCAATTTTGGCAGCGTAGGGAATGAAATATTTCTCCATAAATGCGATAAAACCATTCATTTTTTATTCTCCTTTTTTGAGGGATAAAGTAATAGCCGGGTTAAGACGAATACATAATTTCTAAAACATGGCGTTATTACTATACCTCTTTAGTTTTTTATAATTTTCAGCTAGCTAGCTGTAATTACCCTCTTTTTTACTTCATTAAATCTAATGCTTGTTCTAAAACTTTGTCGCCTTTCATCATTCCATAATCAACACTGTTAATAACAGCTAATGGAATACCTTTTGGCTCCAATTTTTTCTTCATGTTTCCTTCTAAGAAACGTACTTGTGGTCCAAGTAATAAAACATCAATTTCGTCTAAATGGTTAGCTGCTTCTGCTTCGGCAACTGCAAAGATTTTTGCTTCAAGACCTTTTTCTGCAGCGGCTTTTTCCATTTTTGTAACTAGTAAGCTGGTAGACATACCTGCTGAACATACTAACATGATTGTTTTCATGATTATTTCCTCCTCTAGATAATTCTCTTAACACTTATTATATATGCAAGTACCGTGCCAACTTTAAATGTGGCTATAAAAGGGTTTTCATTTTGTTTTTTGCTTACACATTGGCTTTTTTTGTGTGTAAATTTTACACACATAGAGATATTAACGGAATCTTTATGCGGAGCTTTAGAATCTTAACACTGTCTTTATGCATTTGTTGTTAGGATAAAGGGGTGGAAAGAGTACTTTGAAGGGGTGAACGGAAATGGGTGTTGTTCTAGTGATTGCTGGAATAATCGGTTTAGGGTTATTGGTATATTTATTTTATGTGTTATTTAGAGGTGAGAACTTATGAAGTATATCGTGATGCAAGATGTGTTTTTTATTGTATTGTTATTAGTTTTAGCAGTACCTCTAGGAATTTATATGTATAAAGTAATGATTGGTGAAAAGGTGTTTTTGTCAAGGGTACTTGAGCCAGTTGAACGATTTGGTTATCGGTTGATGGGTGTGAACGCGGCTGGGATGTCAGCGAAGCGTTATGCTGGATCTGTTCTTGCTTTTAGTGCGGTTGGTTTTATATTTGTGATGGCGGTGCTGATGTTACAAGGGTTTTTACCGCTTAATCCAGAAGGTATGAAGGGGCTTAGCTTTAGTCTTGCGTTTAATACGGCGGCGAGCTTTGTGTCGAATACGAACTGGCAAGCTTACTCTGGTGAGGCGGCTTTATCGTATTTTTCGCAGTCAATTGGCTTAACTGTACAGAATTTTGTTTCAGCGGCGACGGGGATTGCGGTGTTATTTGCGGTAATTCGTGGCTTTATATGGAAGAAACAGAAAACCGTGGGCAATTTTTGGCAAGATTTATTTAGGGTGACGCTTTATATTTTACTACCGCTTTCGCTTGTTTTGGCAATTCTTTTGGTGTCACAAGGTGTGGTGCAATCATTCGCTGATTATTCGGTGGTTGAATCGCTTGAAAATGGAGCAAAACAATTGATTCCGCTTGGTCCAGCTGCAAGTCAAATTGCGATTAAGCAACTGGGAACGAATGGTGGAGGCTTTTTCGGGGCAAATTCGGCGTTTCCTTTTGAAAATCCGTCGAGTTTTACTAATTTATTAGAGATGCTTGCGATTTTGCTTATTCCTGTGGCACTTGTTGTGATGTTTGGACGTGCGGTGAAGGACAGTAAACAAGGGCGTGCGATTATGACAGCAATGATGATTGTGTTTGTTGTTGGGGTAGTTGCGATTACGATTTCAGAACAATTCGCTGGTCCAAGTTATCAAGGTGTTACTACTTCTGGAAGTATGGAAGGTAAAGAGGTGCGTTTTGGTGTTGGCGGATCGTCGCTTTTTGCGGCTTCTACGACGGCTGCTTCAAACGGCGCTGTGAATGCGATGCACGATAGCTTAACTCCGCTCGGTGGGCTAGTTCCAATGTTCTTTATGCAGCTTGGTGAAGTTATTTTTGGCGGTGTTGGTAGCGGGCTTTATGGAATGATTGGCTTTATTATTTTGACGGTGTTTATCGCTGGGCTTTTGGTTGGGCGGACACCGGAATATTTAGGGAAGAAAATTGAACCATATGATATGAAAATGGTTTGTTTACTCATTTTAGTTCCACCGTTATTAACTTTATTTGGAACTGCGGTTGCGGTAATGATGCCGAGTGTGCAAGCTTCCGTTTCGGCGAGTGGGGCGCATGGCTTTTCTGAGGTGCTCTATGCTTTCACCTCTATGGGAAATAATAATGGTAGTGCTTTTGCTGGATTTGCGGCAGATACGACGTTTACAAATATGGTCGGCGCGGTAATGATGTTGCTAGCACGATTTATCCCGCTGATTGCGGCACTTTACCTGGCTCAAAATATGGCTGGAAAGAGTCCGGTTGCAGCAAGTAGTGGAACGTTATCGACGAAAAATGGCATGTTTATCGGTCTTTTAATTGGAGTAGTAGTGCTTGTTGGCGCACTTAGTTTCTTGCCGGCGCTTGCACTAGGACCGATTGCGGACTTCTTTACAACTTTCAAATGAGGTGAATGGAAATGATGGAAAATGGTATTTGGAAAGATGCATTAATTCAGTCGATGAAAAAATTGTCTCCAAAACTACAAGTGAAAAATCCAGTGATGTTACTCGTATATGTTGGCGCGATTTTAGCAACAAGTCTTTATTTTCTTGGTTTTTTCGGAATTTCAGATGAGAAAGCTGGTTATACGCTCGCAATTGCGCTGATTTTATGGTTTACTGTTTTGTTTGCAAATTTTGCGGAGGCAATTGCAGAAGGGCGTGGCCGTGCTCAAGCAGACAGTTTAAAAATGGCTCGAAAAGACGTTTTAGCTCGGAAATTAAAAAATTTAGAAGATAAATCTGATGTTATAGAAGTAGCTTCGAATGATTTGAAAAAAGGGGATATTGTTTACGTGCTTGCGAATGAACAAATCCCGATGGACGGTGAAGTTATTGAAGGTGCGGCCTCTGTCGATGAAAGTGCGATAACGGGGGAATCCGCGCCGGTAATTCGCGAGTCTGGTGGCGATAGAAGCGCTGTTACAGGAGGAACTACCCTTGTTTCTGACTGGCTTGTTATTCGTGTGACGGCTGTTTCTGGGGAAAGTTTCTTAGATAAAATGATTGCGATGGTAGAAGGTGCTTCACGGAAAAAAACACCAAATGAGATTGCGCTACAAATTTTACTTGTGACACTGTCAATTATTTTCTTGGCAGTTTCAGCGACACTTTTACCATTTACCGAATTTGCGAGTAAACAAGCAGGGGCGGGATCGGCAATTTCGATTACAAATGTGATTGCTTTACTTGTTTGTTTAGCACCAACCACTATTGGCGCATTGCTTTCGTCCATTGGGATTGCTGGAATGAGCCGTTTAAATCAAGCGAATGTTTTAGCAATGAGCGGCCGGGCGATTGAGGCAGCTGGTGATGTGGATGTACTTTTGCTTGATAAAACTGGAACGATTACGCTTGGAAACCGGAAAGCGAGCGAATTTTTACCGGTGGATGGGGTGACCGAACAAGAGTTAGCAGATGCGGCTCAACTGTCCTCTATTGCGGATGAAACTGCAGAAGGTCGAAGCATTGTTGTATTAGCAAAAGAACGTTTCGACATTCGCGGACGAGATTTCGCGGAAATGCACGCAGAATTTGTACCTTTCACTGCAACGACACGAATGAGTGGAATCGATTATCAAGGAAACACAATTCGAAAAGGTGCGGCTGATGCAGTTCGTGCGTATGTATCTGCAAATGGCGGCACGTACCCAAAAGAATGCGATACGATTGTAAGCAAAGTGGCTGGCGCTGGTGGAACGCCGCTTGTAGTAGTCCGAAATAATAAAGTGCTAGGCGTTATTTATTTAAAAGACATCGTGAAAAATGGGGTGAAAGAACGTTTCCTTGATTTGCGAAAAATGGGTATTAAAACCATTATGATTACCGGTGATAACCCAATGACCGCGGCGGCAATTGCGGCAGAAGCTGGAGTGGATGATTTTCTAGCTGAAGCAACTCCAGAAGCAAAATTGGAATTAATTCGCGAATATCAACGAGAAGGGCATTTGGTTGCAATGACAGGAGATGGCACAAACGACGCACCAGCTCTTGCGCAAGCCGATGTTGCTGTGGCGATGAATACAGGGACGCAAGCTGCCAAAGAAGCGGGAAATATGGTGGACCTTGATTCTAGCCCAACTAAATTAATTGATATTGTTCGCATCGGAAAACAACTTTTAATGACTCGCGGAGCTTTGACTACATTTAGTGTTGCTAACGATTTGGCGAAATACTTTGCGATTATTCCTGTGCTTTTTTACGGGATTTTCCCACAACTTGAAGCACTTAACTTGATGAATTTAACAAGCCCTACGAGTGCGATTTTGTCCGCGATTATTTATAACGCAGTGATTATTATTTTCTTAATTCCGTTATCTTTAAAAGGCGTGAAGTATCGTGAAATGCCAGCTGGAAAATTATTAAGTCGCAATATGTTGATTTACGGCCTTGGTGGTTTAATTGCACCATTTATTGCAATTAAATTAATTGATATGCTGTTAACTGTTTTAGGAATCGTTTAAGAGGGGGAGAGAACATGAAAAGATTTATGCAAATTTGGAAGCCGGCAGTAGTGGGATTTCTACTTTTAACATTGGTATGTGGCGTGATTTATCCAGGGGTTGTCACAATTATTGCAGGTGCGGCTTTTCAGGACAAAGCAAATGGCAGTATAATAGAAGGAAAGTTAGCAGACGGGGAATCAGGAAAATATGGTTCTACCGAAAT
Source organism: Listeria sp. Marseille-Q6474 (assembly GCF_946902005.1). Classification (NCBI taxonomy): domain Bacteria; kingdom Bacillati; phylum Bacillota; class Bacilli; order Caryophanales; family Listeriaceae; genus Listeria; species Listeria sp. Marseille-Q6474. Next base: position 1,867,070 of record NZ_CAMPPS010000001.1, read on the forward strand.
TGGCCAAACATTTACTCAGCCTGAATACTTAATCGGGCGAGCTGCGAGTGACGGGGCGGCGACTAATTTAAACCCAACTAGCGAAGAACAAAAACAATTAGTAGAAAAACGAATTGCTTGGTGGCACAAACTAGACCCAGCTAACAACCGCGTTATTCCAATGGATCTTGTAACTGCATCAGCAAGCGGAGTAGATCCAGACATTTCAGAGGCAGCTGCGGCTTATCAAGTAGACCGGATTTCTAGAGAACGTGGAATTTCTACCAAAGTGGTTAAAGAAATCATTGCTGAAAACACAAGCAAGCGATTGTTAGGTTTTTGGGGTGAGCCGACCGTGAACGTATTACAAGTGAATGTGGCATTAGATAGTTTGAAAATGTAAGTAGTTGGAGGCGAGCATATGGAGACGAATCGTCCAAGTCCGGATGCGCTACTCGTGAATTTGCAAGAAGAAGCAGATTCATCAGTAGGTAAATTAAAAATATATTTTGGATTTGCAGCAGGTGTTGGGAAAACTTACGCCATGTTAAGTGACGCCAAAGATCAGTTAGCAGCAGGTGTGGATGTCGTGGCGGGTTATATTGAACCCCATGCCCGCGAGGAAACTCTGAGAATGTTAGAAGGAATTCCGATTATCCCTCCTAAAGCAATCAATCATAAAAATATCGCGCTCAAAGAATTCGATTTGGACGAAGCGTTGAAACGAAAACCAGAACTTATTTTGGTAGACGAACTCGCACATACGAATGCATCAGGCGTACGCAATAAGAAACGTTTCCAAGATGTGGAAGAATTGCTTCAAGCGGGAATTGATGTGTATACGACTGTCAATGTACAACATATTGAAAGTTTAAATGATATTGTAGAAGGCATTACCAAAGTAGCTGTTCGCGAAACGATTCCTGACTATGTTTTTGATGAGGCGGACCGAGTTAAGTTAATTGATATTGAACCCGATGAACTTTTAAAACGGTTAGAACAGGGTAAAATTTACCAACCAGCACGCGCAAAAACAGCGATGCAGAACTTCTTCACTAGAAAAAACTTAAAACTCTTGCGTGAAATTGCGATGCGAAAAGCGGCCGATCGAATTAGCCATGAATACGATCAAACAGGGATTTATCCAGAAAAACGGGCGAGTAGTAAATGGCTAGTCTGTATTGGGACGTCGCCTTCGTCTGCAAAACTCATTCGCTGGACAGCGCGCACCGCCGAAGCTTTCCGCGCACCGTGGACTGCCCTTTATATTGAAAATGAAGAAAATGATTACATGACTAAAGCGGAGAAAAAATGTTTGCGGGAAACGATGGAACTCGCTGAACGACTTGGCGCGGAAATTGTTACCCTTGCCGGACACGACATTGCAGAAACAGTAGCTGAGTACGCCCGGTTGACTGGTGTGACAAATATCGTTGTCGGGAAATCGCGTCGCCGCATGGGTTTAAGGTCTTTATTTGAAGAGGATTTTGAGGATCGTCTCATTACGCACCTTGATAACGTCGATATGCATATTATTCCCTCAAGCCAACCGCAAACTAAAAAACGTCGAATGAAAATACGTTTTAAAAGCTTTCTATCCTGGCATGATATGGCGAAAATGATTTTACTTCTAGCATTGGCAACGGCGATTTGTGTCGGTTTAAGTGAATTCGGCATTGGTGATCAAAATGTTATTATGGTATATATTTTATCCGTGTTAATTATTTCTCGCGTAACAAGTGGCTATGTTTATGGCGTTATGGGTTCTATCATTGGCGTTATGTTATTTAATTTCTTTTTCACGACGCCACTTTATACGTTTAATACAATTCAAGCGGGCTATCCGGTGACGTTCGGAATTATGCTTTTAGTTGCTCTTATTACGAGTGCGCTAACTGTCCGAATTAAAACGCAAGCTAGCCTGGCCGTTGAGCGAGAACGTCGAACCGAAGTGCTTTATGAAATCAATAAGCGCCTATTAGTTACCCGTAATTTAAAAGGAATTATTGATTTAACCAACGAATATATTTTGCATTTATTTAGCCGCTCCGTTATTTTTTATTCTGCGGATCCTGCCAAAAGTAATAAAGGGATTTTCGTGCAAGCAGAAGGAAAAGAAGATGCGAGTGCGCTTCTTAGTGCGGATGAAGAAGCTGTCGCGCATTGGGTATTTAAAAATAAAAAGCGGGCGGGTGCCGGGACGGATACGCTAATGGGGGCATTTGGTTATTATATGCCAGTGATGTCACAAGGAAAAGTGCTTGGTGTGATTGGCGTTTCTTGCTCCCCAGAGGATGGTCCACTTACACAAGATAATCGGATCTTTTTACGAATGATTAGCTCTCAAGTGGCGCTAGCTTTAGAACGGCAATATTTATCCGAAGAACAACGCCAAATCGTCATCGAATCAGCAAAAGAAAAAATGAGAAGCAATTTACTTCGGGCGATTTCGCATGATTTAAGAACACCGCTAACTGGTATTGTTGGAGCAAGTTCTGCCTTACTTGAAAAAGAAACTGAGTTAGATAAAGAAACGGAACATAATTTAATTAAAGGTATTAAAGATGACTCTGGCTGGCTCATTCGGATGGTTGAGAATTTACTTTCTGTGACGAGAATTAGTGAAGGATTAGTGAGTTTGGAACGAGCTCCAGAAGCCGTAGAAGAAATTGTTGGTGAGGCTGTCGGTCGAATCAAAAAACGTTTTGCAGACCGAACAATCCATGTCAAAGTACCGCGCGACCTTCTTATGGTTCCGATGGATGGCACGTTAATTGAGCAAGTCCTTATTAATTTAATGGAAAATGCGTTGCGACATGGTGGATCTGATGCGGAAGTTTGGGTGAACGTGACGAAAACGAAGAAAAGTGCGATTTTTAGTGTTCGTGATAACGGAAAAGGCATTCCAGAAAATCGCTTGCCAGATTTATTTGATACTTTTGCTGTGGAAGCGAGAGAGCGTTCGGATATGTCACGCGGATTAGGACTTGGTTTATCGATTTGTATGTCGATTATTCGAGCGCATGACGGGACTTTAGAAGCGAAAAACAACGAACATGGTGGGGCGACATTCTGGTTCACTTTGCCACTAGACGGAGGAGATGGAAAATGAACAGCAAACGACTTGTGCTAATTGTGGAAGATGAAGAAGGCATTAGTAATTTTATTTCAGCTGTTTTGACGGCGAGCGATTATGCGGTAATTAAAGCAGTGAACGGTAAAGAAGCGCTAGAACAGACGGCCAGCCATTCGCCGGATGTAGTGTTGCTTGACCTAGGTTTGCCAGATGTGGAAGGACTAGACGTGCTTCGGGATATTCGCGTTTGGTCGAAAGTGCCGATTATTGTCGTATCCGCGCGCGATCATGAACGAGAAAAAGTAACTGCACTTGATCTTGGCGCAGATGATTATATCACGAAACCATTCGGCACATCGGAACTACTGGCACGCATTCGAACTGCCCTTAGACACATTCAACCGAGCAGTAAAGAAGCGTCAAATGACCATATTATTCGCATTCAAGACCTGTATATTGATGACGACCGCCGACTTGTCAAAATGGGCGATACGGAAATTCACTTTACGCCGATTGAATATAAAATTTTGCTCCTATTAGCACGTCACGCTGGAAAAGTCCTCACGCATGACTATATTATCCGAGAAATTTGGGGACCTTATTCAAGTGAAAATCAAGCACTTCGGGTAAACATGAGTAATATCAGGCGTAAAATCGAACAAAATCCTGCTGAACCTGCGTACATTTTGACAGAAGTCGGGGTTGGATACCGGATGGCAGAAGAATAATAATATGTTATGATAAAAATAAACGCCAGGAGGAATTAATATGCATAAAACAATCCGTAGCGTAGACGTTTATTATGAAAAATATGGTGAAGGAATACCAATAATAATGATTCATGGCTTTGCACCTGATTCGCAGCTGATGATTGGTTGCATGGAGCCAGTCTTTGATAAGGAAAGTCCATTCTCGCGCATTTATTTGGATTTACCAGGAATGGGGAAAACCGAGAATTACGACTCAATTCAAAATGCTGACCATGTACTCACTCTTTTACTAGAATTTATTGAAGCTGTAATTCCGGGCGAGCAATTTGTACTCGCCGGAGAATCGTATGGTGGTTATTTAGCTCGCGGAATCGCAGCGAAAATGCCAGATAGAGTACTTGGAGTCTTGCTTATTTGCCCAGTCATTTATCCTGAAAAGGAAAGAAGAACTTTACCCGAACAAAAAGTCATGTACCAAGATGATACGTTTGTACGGTCGCTATCCAAAGAAGACCGAGCGTACTTTTCAAAAAGTGGCGTTATTTTAACAGCAAGAAACTGGAATCGTTTCTTGGCGGAAGTGATGGCGGGAATGATTAATGCAGATGGAGAATTTTTAGACCGATTATCCGCGAATTATGCGCTTAGCTTTGATCCAGACGAAAAAGCGCAATTCGATGTACCGGGATTATTCTTGTTTGGTCGTCAAGATGATCACGTGGGATACGCAGACGGGCTTACATTGCTTGAAAAATATCCACATGCTTCTTTTGCTATCCTTGATTTTGCGGGACATAATTTACAAATTGAACAACCAAAAATATTTACAACAATGGTAGAGGATTTCTTGTTCCGCGTGAAACCAGAATAAGTTAACCTTTGTGACCACCAACCATTTCAGAACGTTTTAATCCAGTCGCTCCATTTAGTAAGCTACTCGCATGCATAAGTGATTTAAAACCATAGCGAGTGCGAATTTTATCGACAGTTACTTCTAATTGCTCGTGATTTAATGTGCGGGTGGCATCCTCAAATAGATTGAGTTGCAGTCCGGTTTTTAAAGTGAGTTTACCACACGAAATCGCAATGGAGCGCACGGGTTCTCGTTCATCGTAACGTCTGAATAGTTGCAGGAAATAAGGAATAAGAGCATGACTACTACTAGTAGAAGGGATTTTAGCTTGATGGCTGAATCCTTTTTTTATGCTGTATTTACTGTAGCCGATACTTAAATGAATAACCTCCGTATCCACATGGTTTTGTCGTAAGCGCATCGCTACTTCCTCAACCATTTCACGAATAACTATCTCCACTTCAGCGGGAATATGATAGTCTTTTTCAAGAATCTGGCTTTTCCCGTAGCTTTTACTAACTGGAACATATTTTTCGTTTAAAAGGCTGTAATCAATTCCGTGTGCGTGATAGTAAAGCTGTTCACCAACAACTCCCATTGCGTTTTTTAATACTTGCGGCGGAGTTTGACTAAGTTGATACATATTGAAAATCCCCATTTTTTGCAGTCGAATGGCAGTCCTCCGACCAATTCCGCATACATCATCCAAATGTCTGATTTTCCAAATGGTCTCGGGAACATCTTCATAGCGCCATTCAGCGATGCTGTCATCCCGGTTTTTTGCCACATTATCGAGCGCGAGTTTGGCAAGAAGAGGGTTGTCGCCAATACCAACCGTAACATACAGCCGCAATTCCTCTAAAATATCACGCTGGATTTTGCGAACAATTTCTTCCGTGCTACCGAATAACAGGTGCGATCCGGTGATGTCTAAAAAACATTCATCAATACTATAAACATGAATAAACTCAGCGGGAACATAACGTCTGAAAATAGCTTGAATCATCGCGTTTACTTTTAAATATAGTTTCATTCGCGGTGGTGCGATAATAATGCGCTTATCCCAAGTCGGGAGTTCATACATTCTTGAGCCAGTTTTAATGTGGTGTTCTTGTTTCATTTTTGGCGTTGCAGCTAAAACGAGACCACCAGCCCGGTCGGCGTTACTCATTACTACTAAATAAGCTTCAAGTGGATTCAGCCGACGTTTAACACACTCAACAGAGGCGAAAAAACGACTTAATATCGATGCACAAAATATCACGGCGCGGTGCACGGCTATAATCTTCTACTTGTACCATTTGTCGACACTCCTTTCTTCTACATTTCGAATAGCAGAGAAGGAAAGTGGGACAGTCCCCTCAGAGTTTTTAATGTAAATGGTGTTGTTCTCCACGCCTGAAATACGACCAATAATATCATTTTCAGGAGCAGATTCTGGGTTTAATGGCTTTTTCTGGATAACAAGCGTAGACTGATGTGTCATCGCGCTAGCTAGCACGCTTTCGATAAATTCTGTAGTCATAGCTTCTTTCCATACTAAAGTTGGTTCAGCGTCTTGCATTGCTTCTGTATGCTCGCTTAATAAAAAACCGCCCCATTTCTTCATGCCGCGATCTTGGTAGCTCATATGATGACATCTCCAATATTTTCAAATAATTAGCTGTTGCTTAAATATATTATACGAACAAACGTTCTTATTTACAATGTGTAAATGTCCTCATTTATGCTAGCAAAACGGGAATAAATTACTATTTGTGAACTATTAATAAAGTGGACATAAAAAAAGACCAAGCCTATAAAATTAGACTTGGTCGTTATTATTATTTTAAGCGTGTCTGTCTTCGTATGCTGTGATTTGCCCAACACGATTTGCGTGTCTGCCACCTTCATATGCTGTTTCTAACCAAATTTTGACAATATCTTCTGCTAGTCCCGGACCTATGACTCTCGCTCCAAGTGCAAGGACATTTGTATCATTATGTTCGCGCGTTGCATGGGCGCTAAATGTATCGCCAACAAGTGCGCAACGAATGCCTTTTACTTTATTGGCTGCGATACTCATACCAATACCTGTGCCACAAACTAAAATCCCGCGGTCGACTTCATTATTCACGACTTTTTCGCTGACCGTAATCGCGAGCCCCGGATAATCCACTGATTCTGGTGCTTCGGGTCCGAATTCTTCATAACTAATTCCAACGCTTTCAAGATAAGAAATAATACTTTTTCGTAACTCAATTCCGCCATGGTCTGAAGCAATGGCAACTTTACTAACTGTCATTTTTTCTCCTCCTGCCGTATAATCAATACCTTCATTATACATGAATTAGAGTTTTTCGACAGTCTTTCTGTTACGCCATGGTTTTGCATGAACAATAATTACGTCGCATGGTGCATGAGCGGCCGTATATTCAGAAACACTACCAAGAATAAATTGCTCTGTTGCTGAAAGTCCAGTTGCACCAACTAAAATTAAATCAGGTTCAAAATTTCGAGTTATTTTTTTATTAAAGGTAGTTTTTGGTGTGCCAAAGTGAACAAAAGTTTCTACATGCGTGACACCAGCTTTTTCGGCCTCTTTTTTGTACATTTCAACTAATTCTTCTCCGTATGCTTTGGCTTTTTTGGCATAGGTTTGTTCATAATCAATTAGTGGTGCAATTCGGCGTACATCGGCAACAAAACCAATACCAAGCGTGGCACCATCCATTTTGGCAAATTGAACAGCTCGTCTTAGTGCGGCTTCCGCTTCGTTTGATCCATCAACACCAACAAGAATCCGTTTGTAAGCAGACATTTTGTATCACCCTCTCAAAAGTTTTTCCCTTATTTACTTAATACCCGTAAATAAAAGAAAGAAGCATGATTGAAGATAAAAATTTGTGGTACTATGAGAAAAAGGAGGTTTCTTTATGGCAAAGCTAGAAACGTTTTATCCCATTGTAGCTACACCAAAGTGTGCTGGCTATAAAGAATATCTACCGAGTGTGCAGATGATAGAAATTTCCCGGGAAATAATTTAGTAGGTCCTGATTTATGTAATGCAACAAAATGTCGCATATATACAATGAAAAACGAACATGCTTTTTTAAAATAACAATATGGAGGGCTTACAATGATTAATGAATTTGCTTGGGTACGGGAGGAAATCAGTGGCCTTATAGGAGTCCAGTATTCTTTTAAAGAAGAATGGGGAGCGGAGCGCTATCATGTTTTGGATCAGCTAATGGCAATGCGCGGAACGAATAAAGAAGGACAGCCCATTTTAACCTTGAAGTGCGATGCCGGAAAAAGTGAGCAACTTCGCGCAGAAAATCCAGCCATCGTTCCCGGTTATTACATGAATAAACGAGTTTGGATTTCTGTTTTATTGGAAGAAGAACGAGATAAAGACTTGATTTGCGCATTAATCCAGCATGCATACTCAGAAGCGAAGAATAAGTTACCAAAATATAAACAAGCGGAACTTTTTGACTAATTTAGTTAAGAAGTTCTTATTTCTGTTATAATGAAATTGATTGTGAAAAAGAAAACAAAAAGGAGATGAAAAGATGGATATTAATATGTTTATCTTATACTTCTTTATTTATTCTGTTCTTGGATGGGCTTGGGAGGAAGTTTTTTGCTCGATTTCAGAGAAGAAGTTAGTGTATCGTGGTTTTCTTTATGGTCCATATTGTCCCATTTACGGGTTTGGGGTAACGACAGTTTTAATGATGATTTTACCGTTTCAAAACAATTTATGGGCTTTATTCATTTTTTCGATGATTATTTGCACAGTGATTGAATACATAACCGCAACGATTTTGGAAGCAATGTTCCATACAACGTGGTGGGATTATCACAACTGGCCGCTCAATGTAAAAGGACGGATTTGCTTGCCGATTTCGATTTTTTGGGGATTTGCTTGTATTATCGTTGTACGCTTCTTGCATCCACTTGTCACCGAATTCGCGGATTGGGTTTTAAGCTGGGGAGGCTGGATTATTCCTGCTCTCATCGTGGTTCTTATGCTTATTGATACGATTAAATCAGTCACAAGCATGCTGTCATTCCAAAAAGCACTTGCTGAATTTAATGAAAAACTAACTGCCCAAGCAAACGAACTAAAAGCGAGCGTAAAAGAACGTGCGAAAGAATTTGAAGAAGGACTTTTGAAAAAACAAGAAAATGTCGATATGAAAATTGCTGAAATGGAAGCAAAAAGAAAACAAGACAAAGAACTTGCTGCTAGTATGCGTAAACTTAAATTTAATGAGCGAAGAATGCTAAAATCTTTCCCTAAAATGAAAGTGAAACGCGCAGCACCATTTAAAAACTTTAATAAAAGTATTCTCAGAGTCGATAAACAAAAAAGAAAATAAAGCTATGGATTATGACGCAAATGGTAAAATTTATCATTTGCGTCTTTTTTTGTGCTATTTTTTACGAAACGTATAGAAAGAATAGACCATCTTTTGTATGATTAAGAAGAAAGAGCTCCTCGCAAAACTCCATTACTTGATTCTCATTTTTGTTTCAAAGCAGATTTCACACGTCATAAAAAAGTTTGCCAAATAGATGATAGGGCAAGCTTTGAAGGCAATAATTAATCATTTATAAATAGTGGGCTTGTTAAAAAAGTCACAAGTAAAGCCCAATGATGTACATTCTTTCCGCAAGTTATTGGGATGAAAGCGTGTACATTTTTATTAGAATTAGATTTATAATTAAAACGAACAGGAGGGAACGACATGTATTTGGATGAGAGAAGTAATTCACTTTTAAAAGAACTTTTACGACATCCTGACACATCGAGTACAAACTTACAAGCCAAATTCGGTTTAACTCGAAGACAAGTCGACTATAGTTTCCAAAAAATTAACAACTGGCTAGAAGAACAGACTTACCCGAAGATTCATCGTGCCGCAAATGGTCGATTTATCGTAGAACCTGACCTGTTTCAAATCATTGGTGAGGAAGATGGCGAAAAAACAGATTGGTACATTCCATCAGAAAAGGAACGCGCCAGTCTAATCATCCTCATGCTAACAACAGGAAGTGAAGAGTTATCCCTTAATCACTTTATAAGCGAGCTGGAGGTGAGCAAGAACACCGTATTACGAGACTTGAAGCTGGTACAAAAAACACTTGAAAAATTCAACCTCGAAGTTAAATATTCGCGGATGCGTGGATATTTAATTGACGGAGACGAGTGGAACCAGCGGACGGCACTCATTTATGCGGCAGAACACATCATAGAAAGTTTTGGCGGCGAAGAGTATTTACAGGATTTTATGCAAGTGGACGAAGCGAGAATTAAAGAGCTTCGGGAAAAATTGGAACAAGTCGAGCATCATCTGAATTTGCATTTTATTGACAATAAAATGCAAATACTGCCTTACATTTTAGAAGCTGTTTTTCGGCGGATGAAGAAGGGGCAAACAATTACGACATCTTTCCTGATTGACTACAATGAATTGTCAGATACTCGGGAATACGGAGCAGCAGAGATTTTTATTGAAGAAGAGCCGAATATGCCAGAAGCAGAGCGAATGTACATCACATTACAACTTTTAACTTCCAATGTACTTCCGAAACAATATTTGAAATCGGAGGAAACGCACAAGTTAAGGCTGGCACTGGAACAAGTTCTAAGTGAATTTGAGAAAAAGGCTTGTATTCAACTAGTAGACAAAGAATCGTTACTTGAAAAATTATTTGCACATATTAAACCTGCGTATTATCGGATTAAGTATCATCTTACAACAGATTACAGCATTTTAGACAAGATTGATCAAGAATTCCAAGCCGTGCATTACATCGTGAAAGAGTCGTTAGCACCATTAGAACGTTTTATTGGTAGCAAAGTTCCTGAAAATGAAAGTATATTTATTACCCTTTTCATTGGAGGACATTTAATCGAATCCACGGAGAAATTACAAACGAGACTTAAAGCAGTCGTGGTTTGTCCGAACGGATTGTCGATTTCGAGATTGATGGAAAAAACATTACGAAGCCTTTTCCCGGAAATATTTTTCTATCAAGCGATGTCGATTCGAGAATTTGAACAAACAAAGTTAGGTTATGACATTGTATTTTCCGCAGTGCCACTTTCGACCGATAAGAAATTTTTCCTAATTAATCAATTGATGGATGGAAAAGAGCGACTCGAGCTTAGGCGCCGGGTGATGCGGTCGGTTTACTTAGTGGATGAGGTGAATATCAGCGTCGATCAATTAATGAAAACTATTTCCAAATTTGCTGATATTAAAGATGCTGCCCGTCTTGAAAAAGTGTTAGCAGACTATTTAATGCCAGTTCCAGAAGAAAACACATCCAAACACGAAGGCAAAAGCTCACTCGCAGATTTGCTTGAAGTAACACGAATCACACGTAAGAAATCTGTGAAAGACTGGCATGAAGCAATTTATCATGCGGCTTTACCGTTACTTTCCGCGGGAGTGGTTGAGCCAGCCTACGTGGATGAAATGAAACGGCAATATCCGGCACCGATTATGAACATCATTCTCCGTAATACGATAGCTATCCCTCATGCTGAAACGGAAAAAGGAGTAAATAGCCTCGGAATGAGCTTGCTTTATCTAGAAGAAGGCCTGCCACTTGAAGGCGGTAAAGAGCTACATTTTATCGTTGTCATTGCAGCCGTAGATAAAAACGCTCACTTCACAGCTTTACTGCAATTGATGGAATTATCGGAGAACAAAAAAGAACTGAAAAAACTTGCGGATGCCAGAAACACAGAAGAAATGCACCAAATAATTAAAAACTTCACGGACTTGGAAACAAAAAAGACAATGTAGAGAAGTCAGAAAGAATTACAGGAGGATTTCGTAATGGATTTAGTACAATTTTTGAAAAAAGGAATGGTTTGGGTTCAATCGGATATCGAGAAACAAGAGGACCTATTCCAAATGGTCGCAGAAAGTGGAAAGTCTGAAGGGTATGTAACGGATGACTTTTTAACAAGACTAACAGACCGTGAACAAACCTTTCCAACGGGGCTAAAATTAGATGGATACGGCGTGGCATTACCGCACACGGATCCAGAATGCGTTACGGAACAATTTATCGCCGTAATCACTGTGAAAGATGGCATTCCATTCAAATTAATGGAAGATGCTGGTCAAACGGTTGAAGCGAATTTGATTTTCGTACTCGGACTAAATGAACCTCACAGCCAGCTCGCGGTACTTCAGCAATTGATGGGGACGATTCAGGATAAAGACAATGTAGCCGCATTACTCAGAGCGAAAGATGAAGACGAAGTAAAACAAATTTTAGAAACTATTACCGTTTAAAAAAAACAGGAAAATTAGCCGCGGGAAATCGCAGCAATTAATTAGGAGGAATTTATCATGGGACAATTTAAAATTTTGGTAGCTTGTGGAGCAGGAATTGCAACATCAACAGTAGTAACGGACAGAGTAGAACGTTTGGTAAAAGAAAACAATGTGGATGCAGAGGTAAAACAAATTAAAATCTCAGAAGCAGCATCCATGCAAGACGGAGCAGATTTAATCGTATCAACAACTATTTTACCAACAACTTACAAAATCCCAGCTATTATTGCAACTTCTTATATCACTGGTATGGGTATGGAAGAATTAGACGAAGAAATACTTGCGCACCTTAAATAAAGGCTGCGCAAGGGAGTTTAACATTTATCATTAAACAGAGAAAAAAGGAGGAAATATTAAATGGATACACTTCTGTCAGGAGTACAGTATGTTTTAAACTTGGGGCCTACAGTTATTTTGCCTATTATGATTTTCTTTATTGCATTAATTTTCCGAGTACCAGCAAAGAAAGCGCTTCGTTCAGCGATTACGATTGGTATCGGGTTTGTAGGTATTAACCTTGTTATTAGTTTACTATCTAATAACTTAGGTCCGGCAGCGCAACAAATGGTTGAGCGTTTTGGACTGAATTTAACAATTATTGATGCAGGTTGGCCAGCAGCAGCCGCGGCTTCATGGGCTTCTCCAGTTGCAGCGATTTTAATTCCAATCTGTTTGGTAGTCAACTTAGCACTTATTTTCTTCAAAGTTACGAAAACACTCGATATTGATATTTGGAACTACTGGCACTTTATCGCAGCAGGTGCGACTGGTTATATCGTAACTGGTGGTAACTGGTGGTTCGCGATTCTTTGTGCGATCATCTATGAAGTTGCTGTTCTTTGGATGGCAGACAGAACACAACCTATGGTAGAAGAATTTTACGGCTTAAAAGGGATTTCCTTACCAACAGGTTCCACAGCAGCATTCGGTTTCATCGGTATTCCAGTTGGTTGGCTAATCGCTAAAATTCCTGGTATTAAAAACATCCACGTTGACCCAGAAACTATTCAAAAACGTTTCGGTATTTTCGGGGAACCAATGATGATGGGTCTTATTCTAGGTATTGCAATCGGTATTCTTGCAGGCTATGACGTTGGGGCAGTTGCACAACTTGGTATGTCCATGGGTGCGGTAATGTTCTTAATGCCTCGTATGGTTAAAATTTTAATGGAAGGTTTAATTCCAATTTCAGAATCCGCTCGTGATTTCATGAAATCTCGTTTCAAAGGCCGCGAACTTTATATCGGGCTTGATGCAGCACTTTCAATCGGTCACCCAGCGAATATTTCTACTGGTTTAATCCTTGTTCCAATCACTCTTTTCTTAGCTGTTATCATTCCTGGTAACAAAGTACTTCCTTTTGGTGACTTGGCAACTATTCCATTCTACGTATCATTCGTAGTAGCATCTCGTAAAGGTAACATTCTTCACTCTGTTTTAGCTGGAACTGTAGTTATTGCACTAGCGCTTCTTATGGCAACTGACTTCGGTCTTGTTCATACAGAAATGATGAAAGGTGTTTACGAATTCCCTAAAGGAGCAACACAAGTTAGTACACTTGATATGGGTGGTAACTTCTTTAACTGGGCTATTCTTAAATTCTCTCAAGCTTGGGCAGCTATTTTCTAAGTTTTGTCTTAATGATATAGAAGAGGTGATAGTAACATGAGAGCAGCTGTGTTATACGAGAATAATGTAATAAAAGCAGAACAAATTGATGAAGCGACTTGTGGGAAAGATCAAGTTCGTGTTGAAGTAAAAGCAGTCGGCATCTGTGGATCGGATATTCATAAAATGCAGACTCGCTGGAAATACCCACTGCCTGCTGTAATGGGACATGAATTCGCAGGTGTAGTTACAGAAATTGGTAGCGAAGTAACAAATGTAGCTATCGGTGACCGTGTTGCAGGGATTCCGCTTGAGCCTTGTATGGAATGTAATTATTGTAAAGCAGGAGACTTCGCACTATGCGACAACTACCGGATGGTGGGATCACATTTCCACGGCGGATTTGCTGAAAATGTCGTAATGAAAGCAGACAATGTCATTTCTATCGGTGACCTTGATTTTGAAGAAGGTGCAATGATTGAACCACTTGCTGTATCAATGCACGGGGTACTCGGGATTGAACCGAGACTTGGCGATACGGTCATTGTCTTCGGGATTGGAACCATCGGAATCTTGGTTGTACAATGTTTACTTCTTGCGGGCGTGAAAGATATTATCGCCGTCGACATCAGTGATAAAAAGTTAGCAGATGCACGGGAATTTGGTTGTAAATATACCATTAATCCTAAAAACGAAGACTTAAAAGAACGCGTTTTTGCTTATACAAATGGTCTTGGAGCTGATATCGCGCTCGAGTGTGCTGGTTCAAAAATAACGCAAGAACAATGCCTTCTTGTAACGAAGAAAAAAGGTAAAGTTGGTTACTTAGGAATCGCCTACGCAGATGTACTTTTACACGAAGAAGCTTTTGAAAATATTTTTAGACGTGAACTTACGCTTAAAGGTTTTTGGAATTCTTACTCAGCACCATTTCCAGGTGAGGAGTGGCGTACGTCGATTGAATTCGTAAAACAAGGTCGAATTAAGCTGAAACCACTAATTTCGCATCGTTATAAGCTAGAGGAAACGAAAGAAGCTTTTGATATGATTCTTTCCAGAGAGCATGATTATAACAAAGTGATGATATTGCCGCAGAAAGGTGACGATTAATTTGAAAGCAGTAGTAAAAACAAACCCCGGATATGATCAAATGGAGCTAAGAGATGTAGAAGAACCACAAGTCTATGGCGACAAAGTAAAAATCAAAGTAGCTTTTACTGGTATTTGCGGATCAGACATCCATACGTTTAAAGGTGAATACAAAAATCCAACAACTCCCGTTACACTGGGACATGAATTTTCTGGTGTTGTTGTAGAAGTTGGGCCAGATGTAACGAGTATCAAAGTGGGAGACCGCGTCACAAGTGAAACAACTTTTGAAACTTGTGGAGAATGTATTTATTGTAAAGAACGTGATTACAATTTATGTAGCAATCGTCGTGGTATTGGTACGCAAGCAAATGGTAGTTTTGCAGAATTTGTTTTATCTCGCGAGGAAAGTTGTCATGTGCTTGATGAGCGAATTTCACTTGAAGCGGCAGCACTAACAGAACCGCTTGCATGTTGTGTGCATTCAGCGCTTGAAAAAACAACGATTCGTCCAGATGACACAGTACTTGTTTTCGGACCAGGTCCAATTGGTTTATTACTAGCTCAAGTTGTGAAAGCGCAAGGGGCAACGGTGATTATGGCAGGAATTACCAAGGATAGCGACCGCTTACGTCTAGCAAAAGAACTTGGAATGGACCGGATTGTCGATACTTTAAAAGAAGACTTGGCTGAAGTTGTGCTCGGCATGACAGATGGTTACGGAGCTGAACGCGTATTTGATTGTTCCGGCGCAGTACCAGCAGTGAACCAAGGATTACCTCTAACGAAGAAAAAAGGCGATTTTATTCAAGTAGGACTTTTTGCAGAAAAGAAAAATGCGATTGACGAAGAATCCATTATCCAACGTGAAATTGCTTATATCGGTAGCCGTTCTCAAAAACCATCTTCATGGATTTTAGCGCTCGACTTACTTGCTAATGGCAAAATTAATACGGATAAAATGATTACCAAAGTATACGGCTTAGATGACTGGCGCGAGGCTTTCGAGGCAGTTATGGCAGGAAATGAAATTAAAGTATTAGTGAAATCTTAATAATGGAGGATGGGCTGTATGAAAAAACATCAAAAAAAGGATAACCGTGCAAACGAATCCAAAGCTTCTCGGGCTCAGATGTTTTACAGTAGTCATCCTTAGAAATGAGCCGAGAACATATTCGCGTATGTTCTCGGTTCCATTTCATTATAAGACGTTAAAAGAAAAAAATCTATTAATGAAGGTGAAATTAAATGAAATTAACAATTGGTTGCGACCACGGCGGACGTAGACTAAAAGATGCCATTGTGAAACATTTACGTGAAAAAGATATTGAAGTTGTTGATATTGGAACATATACAGATGAAAGTGTCGATTTTCCATCCTATGCAGAAGAGGTTGCGAATCAAGTAGTAAGCGGGCAAGCTGATCTTGGGATTTTGTGCTGTGGAACTGGAATAGGTATGAGTATCGCTGCGAATAAAGTCGATGGAATCCGTGCAGCAGTTGTTTCTGATACTTTTTCCGCGCGTGCCACCCGTGAACATAATAATAGCAATGTTCTCTGCCTAGGCGAACGCGTCATCGGCGAAGGATTAGCACTTTTACTTGTTGATACTTGGCTTGAGGCGTCTTTTGCAGGAGATCGTCATAAACGTCGCTTGGATAAAATTACTGAACTTGAAAGAAAGTGAGGATGAAGATGAGGAAAATAGCCGCTTCAATTATGTGTGCAGACCAACTACATTTAGGTGAAGAGCTCCGGCGCCTCGAATCTGCTGGTGTGGAACTACTACACTGCGATGTGATGGATGGTATATATGTGAATAATCTAGCACTAGGTCCAGAATATTTGGAAATAGTACGAAATAACACAGAAATCCCCTTAGACATACATTTGGCTACGATTACCCCACTTAAATATATTGACATGTATGCCACTGCGAAACCTGAATATATCTCGTTTCATGTGGAAGTAGCAGAAGATGTGTCAGAAGTAATCCGGAAAATCCGTTCTTACAATATTAAACCATCGATCGCGATAAATCCGGAAACTCCTATTGAAGCCATTTATCCGTATTTAGATGAGGTCGAAATGGTGTTAATGATGACGGTAAATCCAGGTTTTGCAGGGCAAAAATTCCAAACAGATGTATTACCAAAACTGCATGATTTAAAAGCAAAACTAGAAGGAAAAGTGCATGCACCACTTATCGAAGTAGACGGCAATATTAATAAAGAAACAGTAGGCTTGATGCGAGATTGTCTACCAGATATTTATGTACTAGGCACATCCGCGTTATTTCATGACCGAGATAAAACGAGTTATGCAGAAAGACTAGTACACATTTGGTCAGACGTAGAGAAATATGTGTAATAAAGCACAAACAATTTAAGGGAGATGACAGTTTTGAAAAAAACATTAGATAGACAAGCTGTGGACACGATTCGTTCGTTATCCATTGATATGATTGAGAAAGCAAACTCAGGGCACCCAGGAATGCCGATGGGAGCAGCTCCAATGGCGTATATGCTATTTGCGAAACATTTAGTATTCAACCCAGCCAACCCAGAATGGTTTAACCGCGACCGATTTGTCTTATCAGCAGGGCACGGGTCCGCGCTACTTTATAGCATGCTTCATTTATTTGGATATGATGTAAAAATGGAGGACTTAAAACAGTTCCGTCAATTAGATAGTTTGACACCAGGACATCCTGAATTTGGATGGACTGCAGGAGTTGATGCAACGAGTGGCCCACTTGGACAAGGGATTGGTATGGCCGCTGGTATGGCGCTGGCAGAATCTCATTTAGCGGCGGAGTATAACCAACCAAATTATCCAATTGTCGACCATTATACGTATGCGATTTGTGGTGACGGGGACTTGATGGAAGGTGTGGCATCAGAAACAGCCTCACTTGCAGGACATTTAGGACTTGGAAAATTAATCGTATTGTACGATTCCAATGATATTTGTTTAGATGGTGATTTAAGTGCAACGTTCAGTGAAAATGCAGCAGATCGTTTCCGTGCATACGGCTGGCAAGTTTTACGCGTAGAAGATGGCAACAATTTAGCAGCAATTCAAGAGAAAATTGTTCAAGCAAAATTAGAAACATCAAAACCAACGCTAATCGAAGTGAAAACAGTCATCGGTTACGGTGCGCCAACAAAAGCAGGAAGCTCTGCAAGTCACGGTGCTCCGCTTGGTGAAAAAGAAGCGAATGGCGCGAAAGAACATTATGAATGGACAGAAGAACCTTTCACAGTACCAGCTGAAGTTCGTGATTATTTAAGAAATTACAAAGCTCGCGGGGAAAAACTAGAGGGCGCTTGGAACACAATGCTCGCTAATTACAAAAAAGAATTCCCAGAACTTGCAAGTCAATTAGACCGCGTGTTAGCGGGAGAAGTAGCTGCCGATTGGAACGCTAATTTGCCAACTTTTGAAGCAGGCACAAATATCGCAACACGCTCTGCTTCTGGAAAAATGATTAACGCAATTGCAGCCGAATTACCGGAACTTTTCGGGGGATCCGCTGACTTAGGTTGCTCGAACAAAACATTTATTGATGCGAGCCCAGCATACAGCATTCAAGACCCAGCTGGTAAAAATATCTGGTTCGGTGTGCGGGAATTTGCGATGGGAGCAATGTTAAACGGAATGGCGCTTCATAGCGGTTTACGAGTATTTGGCTCCACTTTCTTCGTCTTCTCAGACTATGTGCGTCCAGCGATGCGGATGGCTGCTTTAATGCAACTTCCAGTAACGTATGTATTCACGCATGACAGTATCGCTGTAGGTGAAGACGGCCCGACACATGAACCAATCGAACAACTAGCCTCGCTCCGTGCCATGCCAGGCCTAACAGTTATCCGCCCAGCCGATGCCAAAGAAACTCGCGCTGCTTGGGAAATTGCTGCAACTAACACGCACGGTCCAATCGCACTTGTACTATCACGCCAAGACTTACCAGTACTTGAAAATGCACAAGAAGAAGTAGATGCAGGCGTCGAAAAAGGTGCTTATATCGTAGCACCAGCAAATAGTTCCAAACCAGACGCTATCATTATCGCAACAGGGTCCGAAGTGTCCCTTGCAATTGAAGCGAAAGCCGAACTCGCGAAAAAAGACTTAGACGTGTCGGTTGTAAGTTTATCAAGCTGGGAACGCTTTGAAAAAACAACAGATGCTTATAAAGAAAGCATTTTACCAAAAGAAGTAACAGCGAGATTTGCGATTGAAGCTGGGGCAACATTTGGTTGGAAAGAATTTATTGGCTCAGAAGGCGATATGTTAGGAATTGACCATTTCGGCGCATCTGCCCCTGCGAAAGATTTGTTTAACGCTTATGGCTTCACGCCAGAAAATGTGGCGAATCGTGTCGAAGCTGTGATTGCGAAGGCCGGTGTGCGCGTATGACATTCGTAGCGCCATCTTTACTTGCAGCTGATTATATGAACATGGCAAACTCCATTAAAGAAGCAGAAGATGCCGGAGCTGACTACCTTCATATCGATGTCATGGATGGACATTTTGTGCCGAACCTGACGTTTGGAATTGATATGGTCGAACAAATTGGCAAAACGGCGACTATCCCACTTGATGTCCACTTAATGCTCTCAAACCCAGAAAACTACATTGAAAAATTTGCAGCAGCTGGGGCGCACATTATTTCCGTGCATATCGAAGCCGCACCGCACATCCACCGCGTCATTCAACAAATTAAAGCAGCGGGATGTAAAGCGGGAGTCGTGCTTAATCCGGGAACTCCGGCGAGCGTGCTGGATGCTATTTTGGGCGACGTAGATTTAGTTTTACAAATGACAGTAAATCCTGGATTTGGCGGACAATCATTCATTGATTCAACGATTGAAAACATGCGCTATCTGGATAATTGGCGCCGAGAAAATAACGGCAGCTATGTGATCGAAGTCGATGGTGGCGTAAATGCCGAAACCGCAGAAAAATGTAAACAAGCCGGCGTAGATGTCCTCGTTGCCGGATCGTACTTCTTTGGAGCAACAGATAAAGTAGCTTGTATTAAAGGCTTAAAAAAATAAAATACGAAAAAACTAGGTTGCCCAAAAAAAGCGCCTAGTTTTTTTCTATTATATAGAAGCTATTTTTTAATTGATACATCCCCCGCACTAGCCTATACTTAAATAAATACGACAACGAAAAGGAAGAGATATATGACACAACTAGCATTTCGAAACGGGACAGAAAAGGACACGAAGTTAATTCTTCGTTTTATTACCGAACTTGCAATTCATGAAGGCATTGAAAAAGATGTAATAGCAACAGAATCCGGCTTACACAAAGCCCTTTTTCAAGAAAAATCTGCCGAAGTAATTATCGCTGAATATGAAGGTGAGCCAGTTGGTTTCGCACTCTTTTTCCATAATTTTTCCACATTACTTGGCAAAAAAGGCTTATACTTAGAAGACCTTTACATCATTCCAGAAATGCGCGGAAAGGGCTTTGGGACACAATTTTTCAGCTATTTATCCAAAATTGCCCTAGCACGTGATTGCGGTAGATTTGAGTGGTGGTGCCTAAATGAAAACAAATCAGGCATGGATTTTTACGAAAAAATTGGCGCAGAAAAAATGTCAGAATGGACCGTACATAGGCTCTCTAAAGCCGAAATGGAAAAACTAAGCAACCTATGAAAGGATGAGATTTAAATGAAATGGGATAAACTATTAAATGACAAACGCCGCCGCGAATCCGGTGTCACTCGCTCGAAAAACACCGACGTACGTAGCGCTTTTGAAAATGACTTTCAACGTATCGTCATGAGCGCATCATTTCGCCGTTTACAAGATAAAACCCAAGTATTCCCACTAGAAAAAAGCGATTTTGTTCGTACACGACTAACCCATTCAATGGAAGTAAGTACGATCGCAAAATCAATGGGAAACATGGTTACACACACGATTCAAGAAGAAAAATTAGACCAAGATTTTACAAAAGATCATGCGGACAAAATTCCAGAAATCCTTGCTTGTGCAGGACTTTTACACGATATGGGGAATCCGCCGTTCGGTCATTTTGGCGAAGAAAGTATCCGTGAGTGGTTCCGCGACAATTTAGCAACCATCACTTACAAAAATAAAAGCCTAGCAGAAATCTTAACACCGCAAATGAAAGAAGACTTTTACTACTTTGAAGGTAATGCGCAAGTGCTCCGCGTAGTTTCCAAACTGCATTATCTTTTCGACCAATACGGCTTAAACCTAACATTTGCCACTTTAAATGCGGTCATCAAATACCCAGTTTCTTCCTTAAAAGTAAATAAAAAACAAATCAAAAGCAAAAAACTAGGCTATTTTTACGCGGATGAATCACTTTTTAATGAAATAACAACAGCGACAGAAGCGCTTGATAACCGTCATCCGCTCACTTATTTACTAGAAGTGGCAGACGACATCGCGTACCTAAATGCTGACCTAGAAGACGGCGTGAAAAAAGGCATCGTCAACATCACGCAAATCTTAAAAGGTTTTGAAGAAGTAGAAGAGCATAATAAAGTAACTGCCGCATGCTACAACGAACTCAAGAAAAAAAGCGAGCGTTACGAAGGACAAGAAGAAAGTTTCATCGTACAACAATGGCTCGCATCGAACGTCCGCGGTCAATTAATCAACCGCTCACTCGAAGTGTTTTACGAGAACTACGACGCAATCATGGCAGGCACATTCAACGACTCACTTATCGATGCTTCAAGCGCCGAACAACTCGTACAAATTTTACAAAGCCTATCATTCACGTATATTTACCAAGATAAAGGTATCGTCGAATCCGAAATCGCCGGCAACGAAATCATCTCCAAACTCCTTGAAACGTTCATCCCAGCTGTCATTTACTACGATAGCGAAACCCCAGAACGCCAAACAGCCAAAGATAAACGCCTACTAACCTTGATTTCCGACAACTACCTAGGCTGCTACCGCAAAAACGCAGAAGGAGAAAGCGAAACAATGAAACTTTACCTGCGATTACTTCTCGTAACAGACTTCATTTGCGGCATGACCGACAGCTACGCGAAAGATTTATATCAACGTTTGAATGGACTTAGCTAATTAACTAAATTTCAAGTAACACCTTGACATCTAAACCTCAAGGTGTTACTATATTCAAGGTGCCTCTACTATAAACAGAGGTCTGAAAATAAAACAGCGTTGTAGGTCGAACTTACAGCCATTTTATTTTACCGAAAAAATGAACCACCTGGATGTGTGGAACTACTAAACAAGGAAGGAGGAATTTATCCCATGCCTACAATTAACCAATTAGTACGCAAACCTCGTCAATCTAAAATTAAAAAATCTACATCACCTGCTTTGAACAAGGGCCTAAACAGTTTTAAAAGAGAACTAACAGACGTTAACTCTCCTCAAAAACGTGGCGTATGTACTCGTGTTGGTACCATGACTCCTAAAAAACCTAACTCGGCGCTTCGTAAATATGCCCGTGTACGTTTGAGTAATGGTATTGAAGTAACAGCTTACATTCCTGGTATTGGTCACAACTTACAAGAACATAGTGTTGTTCTTATTCGTGGTGGACGTGTAAAAGATTTACCAGGGGTACGTTATCATATCGTTCGTGGAGCGCTTGATACAGCTGGTGTTGAAAATAGAGGACAAAGCCGTTCTAAATACGGTACGAAAAAACCTAAAAAATAATACTTATAAAATATGAAAGGAGGATATCCGATGCCTCGTAAAGGTCCTGTTGCTAAACGTGACGTGTTACCAGATCCGATTTATAATTCGAAACTAGTAACTCGTTTAATTAATAAAATGATGGTTGACGGAAAACGTGGAAAGTCTCAAGCTATCCTATATTCCGCATTCGATATCATTGCACAAGAAACTGGTAAAGATCCGATGGAAGTATTTGAACAAGCTATGAAGAACATTATGCCTCTTCTTGAAGTTAAAGCTCGCCGTGTAGGTGGTGCTAACTATCAAGTACCTATCGAAGTACGTGCTGACCGTCGTTCTACTCTTGGTCTTCGTTGGTTAGTAAATTATGCTCGCCTTCGTGGAGAGAAAACAATGGAAGTACGTGTTGCTCGCGAAATCATGGATGCTGCCAATAATACTGGTGCTTCTGTTAAGAAACGCGAAGATACACACAAAATGGCTGATGCTAACAGAGCGTTCGCTCACTATCGTTGGTAAAAAAATCACTAACAAATTCCAGGCGTATTGCCTGAAAAATTGTTTTATGGAAGGAGAAATACAACATGGCTAGAGAGTTCTCCTTAGAAAAGACTCGTAATATTGGTATCATGGCCCACATTGATGCGGGTAAAACTACCACTACTGAACGTATCCTTTTCTATACAGGGCGTATTCACAAAATTGGTGAAACCCATGAAGGTGCTTCTCAAATGGACTGGATGGAGCAAGAGCAAGAACGTGGTATTACTATCACTTCTGCTGCGACAACAGCTCAATGGAAAGGCTACCGAGTAAACATTATCGATACACCAGGACACGTAGACTTCACAGTTGAAGTTGAACGTTCGCTTCGTGTACTTGATGGTGCTGTTGCGGTTCTAGATGCACAATCTGGTGTAGAACCACAAACAGAAACAGTTTGGCGTCAAGCTACTACTTACGGGGTTCCTCGTGTAGTATTCGTCAACAAAATGGACAAAATCGGCGCAGACTTCCTATATTCTGTAGGTACTTTGCATGAACGTTTGGCTGCCAACGCGCACCCAATCCAACTCCCAATCGGGGCCGAAGATACATTTGAAGGTATCATTGACTTAATCGAAATGAACGCGTTGTATTACGAAGATGATTTAGGAAATGACCCTCATATTAAAGAAATTCCAGCTGATCTGAAAGACTTAGCAGACGAATACCGCGGTAAATTAGTGGAAGCCGTTGCTGAACTTGACGAAGAGCTAATGATGAAATACCTAGAAGGTGAAGAAATTACAAAAGAAGAACTTAAAGCTGGTATCCGTAAAGGAACACTTAACGTTGAGTTCTATCCTGTAGTTTGTGGTACAGCATTCAAAAACAAAGGTGTTCAACCAATGTTAGATGCAGTACTTGATTACCTTCCAGCACCAACAGATGTTCCAGCTATTAACGGCGTATTGCCTGATGGAGAAGAAGCTGCTCGTCACGCTGATGATTCAGAACCATTCTCTTCCCTAGCATTCAAAGTTATGACTGACCCTTATGTTGGACGCTTAACTTTCTTCCGTGTTTATTCCGGTACTTTGAATTCCGGTTCATATGTACAAAACTCGACTAAAGGTAAACGTGAACGTGTTGGACGTATCCTTCAAATGCACGCTAATCACCGTGAAGAGATTTCGATCGTATACGCTGGTGACATCGCTGCTGCCGTAGGACTTAAAGATACAACTACTGGGGACACTTTATGTGATGAAAAAGAACAAATTATCTTAGAATCCATGGAATTCCCAGAACCAGTTATCCAAGTCGCTATCGAACCTAAATCGAAAGCTGACCAAGATAAAATGGGGCAAGCTCTTGCGAAACTAGCGGAAGAAGATCCAACTTTCCGTGCTGAAACTGACCAAGAAACTGGCCAAACTCTTATCTCCGGTATGGGTGAACTTCACCTTGACATCCTTGTTGACCGTATGAAACGTGAATTCCGCGTTGAAGCTAACGTTGGTGATCCACAAGTTTCTTATCGTGAAACATTCCGTAAATCTGCTCAAGTTGAAGGTAAATTCGTACGTCAATCCGGTGGACGTGGACAATATGGTCACGTTTGGATTGAATTCGGACCAAACGAAGAAGGTAAAGGATTTGAATTTGAAAATGCAATCGTTGGTGGGGTTGTTCCACGTGAATACATCCCAGCTGTACAAGCAGGTCTTGAAGGCGCACTAGATAATGGTGTACTTGCAGGCTACCCACTGATTGACATCAAAGCAAAACTTTACGACGGATCTTACCATGACGTCGATTCCAATGAAATGGCCTTCAAAGTGGCTGCTTCAATGGCATTACGTAATGCTGCTAAGAAATGTGATCCTGTAATCCTTGAGCCTATGATGGCTGTAGAGGTTGTTATCCCAGAAGAATACCTTGGTGATATCATGGGTAACATTACTTCCCGTCGTGGTCGTGTAGATGGTATGGAAGCTCGCGGTAACGCTCAAGTTGTTCGCGCATTTGTACCACTTGCAAACATGTTTGGTTATGCAACTCACCTTCGTTCAGGTACGCAAGGTCGTGGTGTATACACTATGCAATTTGACCACTATGAAGAAGTTCCTAAATCTATTGCTGAAGAAATCATTAAAGCTAATGGTGGAAACAACAAAGAAGATTAATTGATTTTTTTCGCAACATCAAGTATAACTTTAGTTAGAAGTATTACTTAGTTTAAATTTAAGCTAAGTAAAAAATAATTATTGAATTATCGAGGAGGATATTTTAAAATGGCAAAAGAAAAATTTGACCGCTCTAAACCCCATGTTAACATTGGTACTATTGGACACGTTGACCATGGTAAAACTACTTTAACAGCTGCAATTACAACTGTACTTGCTAAAAAAGGCTTTGCTGATGCACAAGCTTATGATCAAATTGATGGTGCTCCAGAAGAAAGAGAACGTGGAATCACAATCTCTACTGCTCACGTTGAGTACCAAACTGACAACCGTCACTATGCACACGTTGACTGCCCAGGACATGCCGATTACGTTAAAAACATGATCACTGGTGCTGCACAAATGGACGGAGCTATCTTAGTAGTATCTGCTGCTGATGGCCCAATGCCACAAACTCGTGAACATATCTTACTTTCACGTCAAGTTGGTGTTCCATACATCGTTGTATTCATGAACAAATGTGACATGGTTGACGATGAAGAATTACTAGAATTAGTTGAAATGGAAATTCGTGATCTATTAACTGAATATGAATTCCCTGGCGATGACATTCCTGTAATCAAAGGTTCAGCTCTTAAAGCACTTCAAGGTGAAGCTGACTGGGAAGCTAAAATTGACGAGTTAATGGAAGCTGTAGATTCTTACATTCCAACTCCAGAACGTGATACTGACAAACCATTCATGATGCCAGTTGAGGATGTATTCTCAATCACTGGTCGTGGAACAGTTGCAACTGGACGTGTTGAACGTGGACAAGTTAAAGTTGGTGACGAAGTAGAAGTTATCGGTATTGAAGAAGAAAGCAAAAAAGTAGTAGTAACTGGAGTAGAAATGTTCCGTAAATTACTAGACTACGCTGAAGCTGGCGACAACATTGGCGCACTTCTACGTGGTGTTGCTCGTGAAGATATCCAACGTGGTCAAGTATTAGCTAAACCAGGTTCGATTACTCCACACACTAACTTCAAAGCTGAAACTTATGTTTTAACTAAAGAAGAAGGTGGACGTCACACTCCATTCTTCAACAACTACCGCCCACAATTCTATTTCCGTACTACTGACGTAACTGGTATTGTTACACTTCCAGAAGGTACTGAAATGGTAATGCCTGGTGATAACATTGAGCTTGCAGTTGAACTAATTGCACCAATCGCTATCGAAGACGGTACTAAATTCTCTATCCGTGAAGGCGGACGTACAGTAGGCGCTGGCGTTGTTTCTAACATCAGCAAATAATATCTGATACGATTCAAACCGACAAAGTCATTTGGCTTTGTCGGTTTTTTTGTGCAAAAAAAATTGAAAAACTATTTATAAAGAATTGGGTTATATTTCAGAAAAATTAGTTATATACAAACTTTTCGAACTATGCTATATTTGTCACATACATAAATGACTTACAATAGGAGAGAGATAATGAAAAAGAAATTTAGTTTTTTAAGATTGGCAGGCACGCTATTTTATCGGGAATGGTTTTTAATATGAGTCGATTTTTAAAAATAGAATTTAATAGAGTTTTTAAAAGTAAATCATTTCTTGCTGCTCTTGCACTTGGATTTCTTATCGTGCTGGTGCAACAAATAACTGTAGCACGCTATTATTCCTTGGCAGAAGAAAATGTATTTTTATATTTAACGGGTTATGATACAACTGGGCTTGGGACAAACCTATATTATTTATTGTTACCATGTTTAGTGGCTTTAGCTGGTGCGGATTTATTAGGTGAAGATCGGCGTAGTGGCTTAGATATATTTTCGCGAATAAGAGGAAATGATAAACAGTATTATTTTTCGAAGAGCATCGTTGCTTTTATTGCTGGTGGGGTAGTATTTTGCTTGCCTTTAATTATGGAACTTTGTGCATTAATGTTAGTGTATCCCTCTGCACCACTTGATTATTTCGTAGCAGAAGTACCGGTTACATATGGCGCGATGTTTTCGAATATATTTTATAACAGTCCGCTTACGTATCAGTTGATATTCCTTGTAATGGGCTTTGCTTACGGAGGATTATTTGCCTTAATTGGAGTTCTAGTGTCCTTTTTTAGTTCTAGTAAATATGTAGTTTTATTGAGTCCACTAGCTATTTATTATGGTGTGTGGATAGTGTTTTCTTTGATTGGTTATCCAGAGTTTAGTCCGTTTGGTTTCTTAACTCCAAAGCAAGGTTACCCCTTAAATTTCCATATTATTTGGATAGAATTTCTACTTCTTTTAGTAGTGATAATTATGGGTATTATTTGGAGTGTGAAAAATGAAAAATCATAATTTAGTCCGGTTGAATTTTGATTTTGAAAGAAGAAAATATTTACTGCTTTTATTGATATTTGTTTTTATAATTGTATTACGCTTGTTGTACACAAGAAATGTCGAGACAGATGTCCTTTACATTGTACAGAGTTCCGTATCAGTTGAAGTTCTATTTATAATTTTGAGCCCGTTCTGTTTATGGATGAATCAAATATTGTGTTTTCAACATAGGGAACTAGCTGTTGTTCGGATTAAGAACAAATATACACTTTGGAAAGTTAATGTAACCGTCATTTTGTGGAATGCCTTTTTGCTTGCAGTATTAACTAATGCCTTAAATTATGCAAATAGTGTTATTGTATTGAATTCCCAAATAGTACAAATTTACATTTATTCTTTTATATTATTTGGTTTAGGTTTAGTTCTTGTAGGTGTTTTACAGAATATACTACTTGTTATTACAGGTAATAAGGCAATTGCTTTTTTTGTAGTATTTCTGGTATTTTTCTTTGATACTAGCACAATCAAATTGCAGCTAATTTCCAATCTGTTTATAGTGAATCCTAATGATCTTACTGATTTGTTGTCATTTGCTGGGCGAGTTTTTTGCTTGGTCGGTGGGATTATTGTTTTATTTTTAATAAGCTGGATACTTACAGAGAAAAAAGATATGTTTCGAACCTCGAAAAAGAAGGTGCGTTAATATGTGGTTATTTTTTAAACGGGATATATTATGGTTCCTTCAAGGGAATAAATTGAAAATAATAGGCTTGGTAATGCTTATGGTATTAGCGATTTTGATAAGTGTTGTTAATACGAAAAATGTATCGGGTACGATAGCAGATGTTTTTCTAGCCTTTTTAAAACAAGAAAATGGAGCAGAAAATCCACTCACAAGTAGCTTGAATTGGATTATCATTCAAAGTGTGCCGGTTTTTCTATTTGGAAGTTACTTTTATAAGGAATTGTTTGCGCTAGAGGAGTTTATTACTATTCGCTTTAATAATAGGATACTCCCCTTTCTTTCCAAAATTTTACTAATCATTACGCTGATGTTGCTTTATTATTTAGTAATTATTGGATTAGTGGTGTTTATTAGTTTTCTTTTTGGCATTCGTTTGGATATAGAGCCGACTGTATTGTTCATAGGTTTAAATATGCCACTTTATGAAATTGGGTTGTACTTTTTTGTTGGTGGGCTAGCGCTTACCATGCTTCAATTGTTGCTTTCAATAATAATTAAGCCATTTTACGCTATTACGGTAGTGCTTGTCATTATTGTCACCAACTGCTTTATTACTAACTCTTGGATTATAGGAAGCATTTCAAATGTTGCTGGATTTACTGATGCAAATAATTGGCTGTTATTTAGTATTCAATTGGTATATATTATTTTGGCAATACTCATTGGCGGAAATATTTATCGAAAGACAGATTTATATAAACTAAACTAGGGAGAATATCGATGAATTATATAAAAGTTAACCATTTAACAAAAGTAATCAATAACCATACTATCTTAGACGATATTGATTTTGAATTAAAGCAAGGTGGAATTTATTCGTTCATAGGTCATAATGGCTCCGGGAAAACAATGTTATTTAGAGCTCTGTGCGGTTTTATTGCGCCAACAAGTGGTGAGGTTACAATTAATGGCGTAAGTATTAGTAAAACTAAATCTTTCCCAGAAAAGACCGGAATTATTATTGAAACGCCAGGTTTTTTAGCGAATTATACAGGTTATAAAAATTTGGAATACTTGGCTTCTATTAGAAATCAAATAGGTGAAAAGGAAATACTTGATGCATTAGAAAAAGTTGGGCTTTCTGGAAAAGAGGATTTAAAAGTAAAAAAATATTCACTTGGAATGAGACAACGCCTGGGTATTGCTCAAGCTATCATGGAGAATCCAGATTTATTAATATTTGACGAACCAACAAATTCACTAGATAAAGCTGGTAGTCAAAGTTTTATTGACTTGATTTTAGAGTTAAAAGAAAGAGGAAAAACGATTCTCTTGGCAAGTCATCACATTGCCGATATTGATGGCATATCAGATGAAATATTTGAAATGGAAGCAGGTCAGATAATAAATAGGAGAAAAGCATGAAAAAAATACTTGGAGGGATCTTAATTATTTTAGTAATAGGCCTGTTTGCTTGGCGTGTGTATGATGTAAACGCTAATTCTTTTTCATATGAAAATAAGACACATGCTGAACAGGAAAAATTTCAACTAGGAAGCGCAACAATCAGTGCTAGAAAAGCATTTGTTGTGAGTGATGCGGACTTAAATAAATATGTGACAAACGATTATTTTAAACAGGAGAATAAGACTCTTTTGCTCGTTCAACTAGAATCTACAGAAAAAGAGATAAGAATTTCTGATTTTCAGTTAGGGTATAAAGAATTTGTAACGTTGTCAGATACTTCGGCATCAAGTTATGAATTCGAAGACGGGGTGTATAAGCATTTGGTAGGTTTTAATATCCCTAAAGAATTACTAGCAACTAAAAAGACATTCACATTAGTTACTCCAAGTAAATATTGGAAGAACGGGGCAAGAGATGTTGTGAATATTAGTTTATAAAAAATAATACGATTCAAACCGACAAAGTCATTTGGCTTTGTCGGTTTTTTTGTGCCTGAAATAAAAATTAACTTGAAAAATATCACATTTTCGCATAACCTTAAAGTAGACATATCTTTTTACCTTCTAGACCGAAATCAAGGAGGTAGGCCAAGTGGTACAATTTGATGCTAGAAATATGATGCTGCTCGAATCGCTCGTCGTGGCGAATGTATATCTTGCACCCGAGAAATTACAAGAAGAACTAGGCATTTCCAAACGAACACTACAATATGATGTTGAAAAAATTAATAAAGAATTAGACGATATAGGGCTCGATGGTATTCAATCCGTTCGCGGACAAGGTTATTATTTATTAGAAGATGAAAAATCGACAATTAAAGAAATCCTTGGAAATAGGGAAGCGAGCCACAAAGTCTTTTCAGCAAGTGAGCGTCGTATCCGTATTTTATTTTTTCTGCTTGTAACAGATGCGCGAGTAATTATTGACACAATTAATGAGTGCAATGAAGTTAGTCGTAACACTAGTTTACAGGATATTAAACAGTTAAAATTAGCGCTCAAACAGTTTAACTTAGAGCTCGCTTATGACCGGAAAAATGGTAATATGGTTCTTGGTGATGAACGTAGTATTCGTCAGTTTTTCATTCATTATTGTATGAATAACGAAGAAATAGCCACAGCAGACCAGTTACTCGATTTAATGAAAATAAATCCAATGATTAAAAATAAAGAACTTTTCCCACATTTAGATACAATTTTTGAAATATTGGCAGTGACAGAGAAAAAAATCGGTATTCGTTATACAGACGAGGTCATTGAACGAATCGGAATTATGATTTTCTTCTTTAAAGAACGAATGAAACGCGATTGTTATTTAAATGAGCACGAAGAACATGAGGTAGAATCTTTTAATATTGCTCAGGAAATTTACGAGCAATTACAGCAAAAAGAGCATTTTAAGATCAATCATGCGGAAATTACTTATTTAGGCAAACTTTTACTTGGCGCTAGTCGCTTGAATGATGATGCAGCTGTTGAAGGAAAGTTAGATATAATTGTTGAGAAAATTATTGCCGAATTTGAACGCCTTGCTTGTGTGAATTTTGAAGACCACCGTAATTTAAAAAAAGATTTATTGCTCCATTTACAACCAGCATATTATCGGCTTAAATTCCAAATTGAATGGATTAATCCGCTGCGAACAGATATTAAGCAAAGTTATAGTGACGTGTATGAGATTACGAAAAAATCATTAGAACCACTAGAAGATTTACTCGGTGAAAAAATCCCCGAAGATGAGATAGCGTACGTAACAATTTTGTTCGGCGGTTATCTTTCTCGCAAAAACAATACTTTAGTTGAACGGAAGAAACTTTTAATTGTTTGCTCGAAAGGGGTAGGAACGTCGCGGATGATTGAGCGGCAACTTGCACAATTACTCGGTGAACGTGTTGAGATATTAGAACCAATTTCCATCCGTGAATTTGAAAAAGGGTTATACGCGCCAGACTTTATTGTGTCGACTTTGCCAATTATGGAACCGAAAGCACCAGTTTTCATTGTTAGTCCGATTTTGACTGAGGCGCAGAAGCAACAACTGATGAAGGCGATTGCCCCGCACGTTTTGCAAAAGGATTCGGATGCGCGCATGTTGTCTTCTGTGCTTGATGTAGTGGATCAATATGCCAAAGTGGAAGACCGCGAAAAATTGGCGGCCAAGCTGAAGTCGGTATTGTTCCAAGTGCAATCGGACAGCCAACTTGAAAAATCGCCAACACTTGAAGAACTGTTGCCAAAAGAACGAATTATTTTTAAAGATAGTGTGGCGGATTGGCATGAAGCTATCCGAGTTGCGTCAAAACCACTACAACAAGAAGGCTATATATCAGGAAACTATCAACAAGCTATGATTGAAAACATTGAAAAGCTAGGACCATATATCGTTATTGCACCAGGGATAGCACTGCCACACGCGTCGGTGGATGACGGCGCATACCGAGTCGGAATGAGCTTACTGCGCTTAAATCAGCCAGTATCATTTTCAAGTAAAGCGAAAGATCAAGTGAAGTTAATTATTGTGCTCGCTTCCATTGACTCCTATACACATATTAATGCGCTAAGCCAGCTCACTAATTTAATCATGAAACATCACTTACTTGAGCAGATTGAACAAGCCGAATCAGCAGCAGAAATTGCCGCAATGTTAACCATAAAATAAGCGATAAAGCCAGTGGGGCACCAAGATGCCGCGCTGGCTTTTTTGTACGCTCGCTAACAACGAAATGTAACAGTCTATTCTTTGCACTTTCGAAAAGAAAGGAATTGGGCTTTTTTAAACAGAGAGGCTACAGCTATAATAAGAGTGTAAGTTATTGATAGCGCTATCAATTAGTTAGAAGGGATGAAGAGATATGTCTTTTTTGGATAAAGAGCTTGTGAATCTGCACGGATCAGCTAAAAATGCTGATGAAGCTATCATGCAAGCAGGAGAATTATTAGTAAATGCAGGTTATGTGAGCGAACAGTACGTAGAAAAAATGGTGGAATCTTATCATGAAAATGGTGCGTACTTTGTCATTGCACCTCAAATAGCAATTCCTCATGCAAGACCAACTGATGGTGTTGAAAACTCTGCAGTATCGCTTGTCGTACTAAAAGATGGCGTGAATTTCGGACACGCCGCGAATGATCCCGTACGATTAGTATTCGGACTTGCAGCAACTTCAAGTGAGGCACATTTAAAAGTCATTCAAAAAATTGTCTCCTTGCTTAGTAACAGCGATAACATTGAAAAAATGATTCATTCAGAAGATTATCAAGCAATTGGAGAATTAGTGGAGGGATAACGATGAAAATTTTAGCAGTGTGTGGACTTGGTCAAGGAACAAGCCTAATTTTAAGAATGAATGTAGAAACAGTTTTACGCGACATGGGAGTAGATGCAGACGTGGAGCATATTGATGTATCAGCTGCGCGCTCGATGAATGTGGATATTATTGTAACAAGTCAAGAATTGGCGGAAACACTTGGAACAGATACAAGCGCCAAAGTAGTCATCGTCAACAACTATTTTGACAATGCAGAAATTAAAACGGCTTTATCTGAAGCAATCAATAGTTAAATAAGACAAAAAAAGGTGGGAAAAAAATGGAGATTATTACGTGGATTGCCAATAACTTTTTTGGAACCCCAGCCATACTTTTAGGTTTTATCGTACTTCTCGGGTTACTTTTACAGAAGAAAAATTTAAGCCAAGTTATTAGCGGAACGTTCAAAGCAATTATCGGATTCTTAATTATTAACGCTGGTGCGGCTGTTATTACTGGTTCCCTTGGGATTTTTGAACCAATGTGGAAAGAAGTATTCGGACTTGAAACACCGCCACTTGCAGGGTTTTTAGGACAAGAAGCCTTTAATGCTAAATTTGGTAGTGCGGTAACGCTTGCGATGACACTCGGATTTTTAGTCAACGTATTATTAGCAAGATTTACACCATTTAAGTATATTTATTTAACTGGTCATATGATGTTCTGGACAACAACGATTTTTGCTGGGATTACTGTTCAAGCTGTCGGTGGAGATATTCCATTCTGGGGCCTTGTACTCTTCTTAGCGGTAATCATGGGTCTTTACTGGACATTACAACCAGCGATTACACAACCATTCCTACGTAAAATTACTGGAAATGATAATGTTGCATTAGGGCACACTTCATCCAGTGTAGCGATTCTATCGGCTTTACTAGGAAAAGTATTTGGAAATAAGAAAAATGATGCAGAACATATCAATTTACCGAAAAAATTAGAGTTCCTACGTGACTCTAACGTTATTACAGCTCTTACAATGGGAATTCTGTTCGTAGTTGGTGCAGTGATTCTGATGGTGAAAAAAACACCAGGAGCAGAAAAATTAATCGCAGAAGCTGGAAATCAAAGCTTTATCGTATACTCCATCGTTCAGTCCTTTACGTTTGCAGCTGGTATCGCCATCGTTCTTGTAGGTGTGCGGATGTTTATCGGTGAAATCGTACCGGCCTTCAATGGTATTGCAACAAAACTTGTACCAGGTGCGAAACCTGCACTGGATGCGCCAATCGTTTATCCATATGCGCCAAACTCCGTAATTATCGGTTTCGTGGGTGCGTTCATTGGAGCGATTATCTGGTTAGTAGTACTTGGAAATACAGTTGGTTACGTGTTTGTGCCAACAATGATCGTTCTCTTCTTCCACGGGGCAGTTGCTGGTGTATTCGGTAACTCAACTGGTGGTGTGAGAGGAGCATTGATAGGTGGATTCCTAACGGCAACAGTTGTCGCCTGGGGTCAATATATCATGGTTACATTCTTTATTAATACGACTGTGCCAGATACAGCAATGTGGGCAGCCGACTCAGATATGTTTATCCTCGGCCCAATTGTCAGCATGTTAGCGAAGTTATTCTTTTAAGTAAAAATCAAAACCTCTTCCTTGTCTAGCATTCAAGAGGAAGAGGTTTTTTGAAAGGAAGTTTTAGAAAATGAGTTTTATTCGTACTTTTTATGGAGATATTGCCCCTGAACAACTAGGATTTACTTATTCACATGAGCATATTGTATGTGTGCCGGCTTACTGGCAAGAGCGAGATGCCGACGATTTACTTTTGGATGATAAAGAAAAATCACAACTTGATGTACAAGATTTCGCGGATTTAGGCGGAAAAACAATTGTCGATGCAACCGCGGTTGATTATGGCAGACGCGTCTTAGATGTGGCGCAAATTTCCAAAGAAACAGGCATTCAAATTGTTGGAACAGCTGGTTTTAACAAAAGTTTTTTATGGGACGGAAAAATTAAACCAGAACTGAAGCCGATCATAGGCGATTTTGAAACATACTATGAATGGATTGAAAACACTTCTATAGACAAACTAACGGAATTCGTTG
This sequence comes from Listeria sp. Marseille-Q6474, assembly GCF_946902005.1. Classification (NCBI taxonomy): domain Bacteria; kingdom Bacillati; phylum Bacillota; class Bacilli; order Caryophanales; family Listeriaceae; genus Listeria; species Listeria sp. Marseille-Q6474. The sequence goes on from NZ_CAMPPS010000001.1 coordinate 1,901,901, forward strand.
TAAATGAAGTCGAAAATGGGCTTGAAGGAACGCCATATAAGGCCGGTCAGGTGAAATTTGGAACTGGCTACAATATGATTACACCTTTAGAAGAAAAGACGATACGCGCGGTTGCAAGAGCACATCACGAGACAAAAGCACCAATACATTCTCACACCGAAGCAGGAACGATGGCTTTAGAGCAAATTGAGATTTTAAAACAAGAAAATATCCCGTTAGAATACCTCTCTATTGGACATATGGACCGCAACTTAGACCCGTATTATCACAAACAAGTTGCTAAAACAGGCGCATTCATGTCATTTGATGGCATCGCAAAAATCAAATACGCACCAGAAAGTGCTCGGATTGCAGCGATTCTATATCTAGTCTCGGAAGGCTTTGAAGATCAAATTTTAGTCAGTGGTGATACAGCGCGCAAAACTTATTATAAACATTACGGCCACGGACCAGGACTTGAATATATTGCCAAAAAATGGGTGCCACGCTTTATTGACGAAGCTAACGAAAAAGGCTTTGACGGAGAAAAATTAGTTAAAAAATTCTTCGTGGATAACCCGGCAAGATGTTTTACTTTTAAAAAATAGGAGGCGAAATCTGTGTTATATGCAGATGAAAATTCTTTTGATATTGGCGCAAAAATCACGAAAACAAAACCAGTCCTTTTGCCAATAGGAGCAGTTGAAGCCCACGGACCGCATTTGCCGCTAGGGACAGACAATATTTTAGCGTCAGAATATTCAGCAAAAATAGCGGCGGAAACAGATGGATTTGTGCTTCCCGTATTACCCTATGGCCAAGTTTGGAGTTTGCAAGATTTCCCGGGAAGTTTAACGCTATCAAATGAAACGGTAACGAAAGTAGTTGTAGAAATCGGTGAAAGTCTATATAAACAAGGATTCCGCCTGTTTGTCCCAGTGAGCGGACATCTTGGAAATATGGCGGCGCTAAAAGATGCAGCGCGCGAACTATATGCCAAATTTCCGGATATGATTATCTTGCACATTTTTTACCCAAATATCCAAAAACTTGCAATGGACGTGCGCGAAGGAAAAGCAAACCATCATACCTATATTCATGCTTGTGAAATCGAAACATCCCTCATGCTCTACTTATCACCGGAAAATGCGGATATGAGTCGTGCCATTGATGACCCGCCAATTTTACCAATTGATGCGGATTTCACACCAACACCGTGGCAAAACTTCACCAAGACAGCAGTTTTAGGAGAAGCAACTTTGGCAACAGCAGAAAAAGGCGAATACTTGATCGAAAAAACGTTAAAAACATGTGTGGAGTTGATAAAGCTTGAACAAGAAAAAATTCGAAAATCTACCGAAATGGAATAATTTTGCGCTATTTAATTTTTTAGCGAAAGATAAAGAAAATAGCTTGGAAGTCATGGAAGCATCACGCGGTTTTGCAGTACCAGGAATCGTGGCGACAAATTATGAAACACCAGAAGAAGCTGCAAATGTGGTGAAAGAACTACAAACAACAGCTGAGGTCATCAGTGTTGGTCTTGGTGGTGGCGGCGACTGGCACAATTGGCGGGATGTTCTTCATATCGCGCGCCTCGTACCGAATAGTCATATTAACCAACCAATCGAAACAGCGGGTTTAACAAATGACTTGCTTCCAGAAACATACACCAATGCACTCGTTCGACCAACCGGAAAAGTCGGTATTGTCAAACTATCTTCCGGCGACGAAATTACCGCTGAAGAAGCTGTCGATTATTGTCTATCCGCAAATATTCCGTCAATCAAATTTATGAGCATCGAAGGAACAAAGTATTTAGACGAACTTGTTTATTTAACAAAAGTTGCAGCGGAAAAAGGGATATACGGCATTGAGCCAGCAGGAGGGATTGGCGCCGAGAATATCCTTGAAATAACAACTGCCATCAAGACGACCGGCATTCCGTTTTTCATGCCACATATCTTTGGAAAAACAATTGATAAAGCTACAGGTCGCACTAAACCAGAAGAAATCGAGAAAATTTTTGCAGCTTTGGAGGGGAAATAAATGATTAATAACTATATCGATATTACGATTCGCTTATTAGAAAATATTCTTGATAATGAAGCTGATTATGTAAAAGAAGCAGGAGCGAAGGTAGCCGAGTCCATCGAAAACGACGGTGTGATCCATTTATTTGGCTGCGGTCACTCGCATATTTTAACAGAAGAAGTATTTTACCGAGCTGGTGGACTTGCTGCGATTCATCCGATTTTACACGAACCACTTATGCTTCACGAAGGTGCTGCGGCTTCTTCAGTACTCGAGCGTAAAAATGACTACGCAAAAACATTTATGGCTGAGGAAGATATTCGCTCGGGTGATGTGATGATTGTATTATCCACATCTGGCCGCAATCCTGTTCCAATAGATGTTGCTGAAATTGCCCGTGAAAAAGGCGCATTTGTCATCGTTATTACTTCATTACAATATTCAGCTAGCCAAAAATCACGCCACACATCTGGTAAACGCTTATCCGATACAGGTGACATTGTAATTGATAACGGCGCTGTTAAAGGGGATGCAGTATTAAAATCAGCTAACTTTGACATAGCATTCGCGCCGACTTCCACGGTAACTGGCGCTGTCATCTTGCAGTCCATTTTTGCCGAAGCGATTGAAAAAATGGTGAACGATAACTTCACACCACCAGTATTTATAAGTGGTAATGTCGAAAATGCCGATGAGCACAACCAAGCACTTGTTGATAAATACAATAAACGAATTCCGTTACTTGGAATGAATTTATAAAAATAGCGTCCCTAGGGTTTTTGTTTCCCTAGGGTTTTTTTAGTATAATAAAGTTAATAAGATTAGTGGAGGAATAATATGCTTACAACAAGAAAAGCATTATATTATTTAGATAAAGGAAAAACAAAAGAGGCGATTCATTTACTTGAAACTTGTTGGAATCAAAAAGTGACAGCCGAAAATAAAAGAGATATATTTACAGCAACGGTATTACTTAGCGATGTGCTCTACCAAAGCGGTGAACGTTTTCCAGAAATCTATCAAAAGCTCATGTCGATTTTAGAAGAGATGCAAGATTTAGAAGCAGTCGATTTCGAACGTGAAAAAGCTAAGCAAATTTTCGCCGAGTTAGATGAATATTTTAGTGAGGTCGGGACATTTTTCCAAGGGCATAGTTTAGCAGAGCTTTGGTTGAAGTTTGACTCTGAAAATGACTATAAAGATGTGTACCCTACGCCTCAAAGAGTGGCTGCAATCGAAGCAGAACTAGGATATAAGTTACCTAAATCCTATATCTATTTAATGCGTCATACACAAAATGGAGGCATAGTTTCAACGGGTTCTGTCCCTACGACAGAGCCAAGTTCATGGTCGGAGAATTGTGTAGCTATTACTGGCATTATGGGAATAGGAGACTGTGGAGAATCTACATTGAATGGTATGCACAACACAAATTTTTGGACAGAAGAGTGGGGTTATCCCGATGTTGGTTTAGCTATTGCTGATTGCCCATCAGCCGGACATGACATGGTTTTCTTAGATTACCGAAATTGCGGAAAAACAGGTGAGCCCGCAGTCGTTCATATTGATCAAGAAGGTGATTATAAAATACTTAAGCTAGCTGATAATTTTGAAGAGTTTATTTTGAGTTTGTACAGAGAGGAATATTAATTCAAAAACAAGAAGGAGTGCGGCCGATGGATTCAGCATATGTATTTGATAGCGAACAAGCAACGAAATTATTAATGAAGAACTACGAGTTAGTAAAAACAAGTGGCGTTAGTTTTATTGATAAGCGGATTCGATTTTTGATTGCTCGTCTTTTTGCGGGAAATAATGAAATCGTTCAACCAGAAAAATTCTATGAAATAAATAAAGAATTTAAACGACAACTAGGTATGTTTACAGCGTTAAATGGTAATGTTCGCGCATCGCTTGTCGGCTTACTGATGGCAAGTGATAATGCGAAACGGGATAGTGTTCGTCAAGTGATTTCCAATTACAACACACTCATCGAAGCCGGCTTTAAACGCACAGAATACACCTATTTCGCCGCTTACTTATTACTAGAATCAGAAAATCCAACTCTGACAGCCAAAAAAGCCAAAACCATTCACCAACTTTTCAAAAAAGACCACCCATTTTTAACCAAAAGTGAGGACGTAACAACAGCTGTTTTCTTAGCTAATCTTAAAGAAGAGAATGTAGAAAAATTAGCTGAAGTCACAGAATACTATTTCCAAGAATTTGCCGCAAAAGGGTTCCGAAAAAATGATAGCTTGCAGTTTTTAGCTACAACAGGAACACTTTTATATGGTGAAAAAGACAGCAAATTTATTAGAAGAGTAGACAATGTGGTGGAAGAATTGCGTCAAAAAGGTGTGAAAATCAAGCCATTACATTACTCAAGTATCGGAATTTTAGCATTTGTGATGGATGGGCGCAAAATTGACTCTGGCTTGGTGAACTTAATTGATGACTTGCAAAATCAACCTGGTCTGCGCTTTGGCCGCGAGTTTGTAACAGCACTGGCAATCAGTCTTTATACAGAAAAACAATCGGGTCAAATGAGCAAAGAACAATTAGAAGGATTAATGGTTAATGTGCATATTTTAATTGCGATGGAACAAGCAGCCGCAATGAGTGCAGCCGCAGCAGCAAGTGCGGCCGCGGCATCAAGTTAATAAAAAAATCTGGAAGCAGAATAAGTATGCTTCCAGGTTTTTTATTATTTTAAGGACTAACATAATAATCATTACTTTGTTTTGGAGGAACAGAACTACTTAAAACATAATCTTTTAAAAATGAATTAGGAGCACTATCCCATAAATCCATTCCAGCCGATTTAGGTGGAGCGATGCCTGCAAAGAAAGCCATGTTGTTTAAAGCCATGGTATCGGCCATTTTTTCTTTATCAGTTTGACTATAGTTTTTATAAGATTCACTCGTCATTAAGTCCATCATAGCTTTATCATAACCACTATTATAAAAAGTCTCATAATCGTATGCATCAAAGTTAAGCAGATTTTTGTCTGATGTTCCAGTTTCTTTTGCCCAAGCTTCTATGTCTAATTTTTGAGATTGGTAGGTGAATGTTTTGTTTTTTGCGCTGTAGGTAAGGTTCCCATATTTATGTGGATAGACGGAAAGAGCATTTGTCACAATATCAGTAATTTCTTTGCCGTCTGAACTTTTGGCAGATCGAATGTTTTGGGTGTGAATATGCCCACTCAAAGAAAAATTCATATTGCCAGCTGTCAGAGCATCGATCACTTGTTGATTGTAATTGATTGTGTAGCCCTTTTGAATAACATCATTATGATCGGTTAAATTGTGGTGCATAACTGGAACAAGTTTCACGCCATTTTTTTTCGCTAAGGCGCTACATTCTTTAATCCAATCTAACGTGCCAGCTGTTAAACCGCCTTCTGTCGTTGGGGAGCCTTGCTGCATATTGGTTTTATAAATAGCTGTATCAAGCATGAGGAGCCAAACCTTGGATGAAGGTGCTGCTAAATAGCTTAGCGAAAAATCATCTTCAGAAATAGCATCTTCGTAACCAAAATGATTATAAATTTTGCTGAAATCTGCTGGTGATACAGTATCGGTCGGTAGTTGTTTGTCTTTCTCGAATTTTCGAGCCCATGGATTGTTTATATCGTGATTACCAGGAACAACGAATACTTGGGTGCCTGTTTTTTCTACTTGCGCTAGTTTTTTAGCTAATTCTTCATGGCTAGTTTTTTCGCCATTATTAGTCAAATCACCGCTAATAATTAAAACGTCAGCCTTTTTAGTCTCAACATCTGCTAAGAAAGCATTGGTTATTTCATCGCTATATGCCAATTGCTTTCCATCTCCAGCGGCTAGATATTTTTGGAATGCCTGCCCGCCATCAGTGAGTGATGGAGCAAAATAATGAACATCGGTCGTTTCAATTATTGATAAATCACGGTCTTTTTCAATCGGAGCAGTAATTTTTTTCGTTTCTTCACTTGCAGAACTACAGGCAACTAAGGAAAAAGATAAAAGAATAGGTGTCACTATTTTAAAAAATCGAATCACGTTAAATCACGCTTTCATGTTTGTATTTTCACAAATTGAGGTAAAATTTAGAACAAAACTCGGTAAGCAAAGAGCAATGTTCTAAATGTATTAAATATCTCTATCTAATATGCTTTTCGTCAAGCGGTACATATCATCACGATACGCGCCAGCTGGTAGTTTTTTAATTTCACGAAGGGCTTTATTCGTATATTTACTTGCAAGTTTGAATGCCTGTTCGACACCCTTATATTTAGAAATAAGTGCTAAAACTTGTTCAGAAGCATCATCAGTCATATCTAGTTTTTGAGAAAGAAGCGGCTCAAATTCAGCCAAGTGACCTTTCATTGCATAAATTAGCGGTAGCGAATAAATACCTTGCTTCATATCATTTAAAACAGGTTTACCAAGACCTTCATCAGTACTTGTATAATCCAAGACGTCATCAATAATTTGGAAAGCCATGCCAAGATAATGACCGATATTATAACATTTCGCTACAGTCATGCGTGGTGCTTTACTGCCCGTTGCACCAGAGTAACAACTAAGAGCAAATAGTTGAGCTGTTTTGCCAGAAATACGCGATAAATATTCGCGAACTGTTACATTCATTTTATAACTTGTGCGCATTTGATCCAGTTCACCCATTAAGATTTTTTCGATATTTTTACTGTTAAATTCGATATTTTCAACGGAAGAAGCATGTGCGGAAAGAATCTTAAAACAAATACAGAATAAATAATCCCCTGTATAAACGGCATAATTACGACCATATTTTGAATGGATAGTAGGGATGCCGCGACGTAATGGTGAATCATCAACGACATCATCATGAATCAACGTCGCCATATGGAGCACTTCAAGAGCAGCTGCGATAGAAACCGCGCGTTCTTTATCAAACTCAGGTCCAGCTTGAGCAGATAATAGCGCAAAAGCAGGGCGGAGTAATTTTCCACCAGCATGAATTAAATCTTTCACGTTTTTCTCTACATGTTTATCGCGAATTTGAATGTTGCTTTCAATTGTTTGTAATACTTCTTGTAAATCTTTGGAAAGTGCAGGATAATCATCCCACATAGCATGAAGTTGCATATTGAACTCCTTTTTTTAAAATTATTTTTGTGCTGCTTGACTTTGTTTAGCATCAGCGAACATCCGCAAAGTTTGGACATTTTTCAGCAAGTAGTTTGCCGCAATCCCAACCGCGATTCCAGAAAGAATACCGATAAAAGATAATACAGGTAAATAGAGCATAACCGACCAAGTCCCCGCAATCCAACTTGCAATAACGAGTTGTCCGACGTTATGTAAAATCCCACCGGTAACACTAACGCCAATGATGCTCACACGTTTCGGTCCAAGTTGTTGTACAAGCCACATCCCAAGAAAACTCAAGATAGCTCCCGCCGCACTATACATAAATGTTGAAATAGTCCCACCAAGCAAAGTGGACAATACCAATCTAATACATATAATCATAAATGTATCTTTTGCTGATAACGTATAAAGCGAAATACAAGTAATAATATTAGCAAGACCGAGTTTCGCTCCAGGAGCAAACGCAAATGGAAACGGAATGGCTCTCTCAAGTAAACTAATAACAACAGCTTGTGCAGCCAGTAGCGCTATATATACTAATCGTCTGTTTTTTGTCATAAAAACACTTTCCTATCTATTAGAGGATAAGGTCAGGAAGAGATAATTGGATCATCTGCATCTCCTGAACTCCCGTCACTCGCTTTTACTTCAATCACTAACTTATGTGGAAGACAAACGACTGTATCACCTTGTTTATCAATTGCCCCAGTTCGAACGCAAACTTGATCGTTGCAATTAGCTTTACTGATTCGAATTTCTTCCCCCGAAACCTCAATCGTGTTAGTATGTCCATCTGGCTGTTTCACATCAAAGCTTTCAGTCCCTTTATGCCCAGTAAGCGTAACGGTTTTATATTCCTTACTATCAACCGAAATAACCGCAACAAGCTCTTTTTTTCCATTAGCTGGAGCAGGTTCATTCGCTTTTACATATGAAAAAATAGCAATCGGCAAAAAGGAAAGTATGCAAAGAGATAAAATAATTATAATATCCCAGCGTTTCACCATATAAAAGTACTTTTTCACCGCATTGCCTCCTTTCCAAATGTCATGTACAAATCCTATTTTAAAGGATAACGCCTAAATATAATAGGAAAAAGTTCATAAAAATAAACAAATAATAAAAACGGAAGCACCTCCTATGCCAAAACTGGCTTTTGGATGCACTCCCGATTTTTAATTTAAAATTTTAACTAGCTAATTTACTTGTCTCTGTAAACGGACCTCGGCTTACCGTACCACCAGTGACCAAGATGTTTTTGGAACCAAGGAACAGCCCAATAATCAAGACCGAATGTACGTCCAGCACCATTTAGAAGTGCGATAGAAGCTGGTAACGCCCAGAATTTGTCCCAACCAAGCATAGCGCTTAGAGTGAACATTACTAGGAATCCAGCACTTCCGATACTTACAAGCCAAGTGAATAGACCAACTACCATAGCAAGACCAATTGCAAGTTCAACAAAAGGTACAACTTTTTGCATTACTAGAGCAACGTCAAGGTTTGGCATAAGAAGTTTCATAATCCATTCAAACCAACCAGGCATATGGCTAAGAATTGGTGTAGTTACGTTTGTCGCAGCGGCACCAGCAGCATCACCGGCAGCTTGACTAGCGCCAGATGTTGCAGCAGTTTGTAACCATTCAAAAGGCATTTTTGAACTAGTTGCTGTTAACCAAGAATCAGAACCAATACCATTAAATAGAGGTTTTAAGTTAGTAATACTTACTTTATCCCATGTAGTTTCACCGTAGATTTTAGAAAGAGCTTCGTCAATCCAGAACCAACCTAGATATACACGTAAAGGAAGAACCCAAAGTACGTTACCGTAACGAGAAGTCCAACCACGGAAGATGTTACGGTGATCTTTAATGTGGAAGAATTCGTGCATAATATATTGCCACATGTAATAACCACTGCGAATACCAAAGAAGTAATAAAGGTTAACCATATGTTTCATTAAAATAGCGAACCAACCAGATAGATGCATGCCACCAAGGTGAGCAACACCGTATTTAGCCCCGATAGATACCATGACACCATGATATTTACCTTGGAATGGTTCTTTTTCGCCAGTACCACTCATTTCAACGATGATGCTTTTCGCTGCAGTTAATGCAGTTTGTTCAGCACCTTCAACGATTTGTGGAGTTGGCTTGCCATCTTCATCTTCAAAGTAAGCAAGGTCACCAACAACATAAACGTCTTTAAGACCTTCTGCTTCCATATATTGATTTACTTTCAAACGTCCTGCACGAGCAGATTCCATGCCATAATCTTTTGTATCAGAGTTAGCACGAACACCAGCAGTCCAAATTAATGTACTTGTTGGAAGCTCTTCGCCAGATTTAAGAACGATGCTTTCAGGTTTAACTTCAACAATTGCAGCGTTTTTCATGATTTCAATACCTTTTTTAACCATGTAACGTTCTGCTTTGTCAGCGTCTCTTCTTTCAAGCATGTTTAGGATTGTTGGAGCAGCTTCTACTACAACTAGTTTAATTTCAGATGCGTCAATTTTGTTATCTTTAGCTAGACGATCTTTCCATTCTAAAAGTTCCCCAACCATTTCGATACCAGTAAATCCAGATCCACAAACAACGAATGTTAACATTGCTTTACGTTTTTCAACGTCTTGTTCGCGGGATGCTTTAGTTACTGTTTCTTCAATATGATTGCGTAATTTAACAGAATCTTCCCAAGACCAAAGTGTAAAGCCGTTTTCGCCAACACCAGGAGTCCCGAAATCATTAGGTTCGCCGCCCATACCAAGTACTAGGTAATCGAACGGATAGCTTCCGTGTTCTGTTGTTACAACTTTCTTATCGTGATCTACATGTGTCACGTTGTCAGTTACAAGATTAACTTTTGTTCTATTAAACAAGCGACGTAAATCATATTGAATTGCAGTTGGTTCAACACGACCACCAGCAACCTCATGAAGTTCAGTCATCATTGTGTGGTACGAATGACGATCGATTAATGTAATATTGACGTCTTTGTCTTTCTTGTATTTCTTAGCTAATTTCTTAGCAGCGTGTACACCTGCATATCCTGCCCCAATTAAAACGATATTCTTTTCAGGCATATGCTTCCTCAACTCCTTGTAAGTTTATTCACAAAAATAAAATGAGTCCAAAATTCCCCACAGTATTATTATAACCTATCATAGTTTAACAGAAACATCCTACTAATGTCTAGATAGTAAAGAACAATTCTAATCTAAAAACCGAAAAATAGGACTTTATACAAAATTTATATATTTGAGCAGGCTAAAAGTCCTTGTTTTATCTAGGTTGTTAGACATTTTTGTATGCTATTTTGCTAGAAAATGATGGTTTTACCCAATTTTTATGTATCAATAGTCATTATTTTGAAAATTAGATGAATTATGTCTTTAGAATTACAGTAGACAAAAGCGCACGCTGATGGTATCATTTGTATTGTAAAAGTGATATCGCTTTCGCAGACTATCCGTTTGTGTTCACGTTATCACAAACAAGGTTTTAATAAAACAAAAGGTGGGAGCAAATATGAAATTGAAAAAAGTAGCAATGGGTATTACCGTAGTAATGGCTTCAAGTTTATTACTAGTAGGTTGCGGTAGTAACGATGACAGCAGCAAAGATAAGAAGAGCACAGATACAAAACAAACAGAAACAAAGAAAACAGCTAAAACAGACGGTACTATGACTGATGGTACTTACAAATTAGAAGAAAAGAATTTCGACGACAAAGGCTGGAAAGGTTTCATGTCAATCGAAGTTAAAGATGGTAAAATCACTAAAGCTAACTACGATTACAAAAACAAAGACGGCAAACTTAAATCTGAAGATGCAGACTACGAAAAAGCAATGAAAGACAAAGTAGGAACTGGTCCTCAAGAATACTTGAAACAATTAAGCGATTCCCTTGTTAAAGGACAATCTGCATCATCTGTAGAAGTAGTTTCAGGAGCAACTCATTCCTCTGACGCTTTCATCAACTATGCAAACCAATTAATTCAAGCAGCTCAAAAAGCTGATACAACTACAATCTCCATCAACAACCTAGCTAAAATGGAAGATGGAACTTATAAATTAGAAGAACAAAACTACGCACATGGTTACCGTGTAGTATTCAGCATGGACGTTAAAGATGGCAAAATCACTAAATCTGATTACAACTATGTTGACAAAGACGGTAAACTTAAATCAGACGACGCTGACTATGAGAAAAACATGAAAGCTAAATCTGGTACTGGTCCAAAAGAATACATCCCAGCACTTAATAAATCTCTAGTAGAGAAACAAGATGTTGCTGCAGTAGACACAGTTTCTGGTGCTACTAACTCTTCTAACCAATTCAAAATCTACGCAGCTCAACTTCAAAATGCTGCACAAAATGGTAACACTGATACTATCAAAGTGTACAACCTAGTAGAAGCTGAATAATTAGCACAATGAAAAGCACAAAGCGGCTGGCCCTAAATCTGGGGCTAGCCGATTTTTTTATCGCAAAACAGAGGAATTAAGCCTTTTTACTGTAGATTTATTCCTTTTTTTACGCTATAGTTATTCAAGTAAAGATCACGGATTAGAAAGGTGAAAAAGCTAATGAAGAAATGGAAAATAATACTTTCAGTTATCGTATTGGCACTTGTTGTGTCGGCATGCGGAAATTCTAATAACGATTCAAAAAAAGAACCAAGTGATTCTAAAACACTTTTGGAACAGCCTTACTCTAAAACTGATTTCCTAATGGGAACAGTAGTCACACTTAAAATCTATGACAAAGGCAAAGAAGACGTTCTAGACAAAGGTTTCGATCGCATTAAAGATTTAGCTGCTAAAATTACTACAAGCGATGCAGAAAAAACATCGGAAGTTGACAAAATAAATGAACAAGCTGGAAAAAAACCAGTAAAAGTTTCTAAAGATGTCTACTATTTAATCCAAGAAGGACTGAAATACTCGGAAAACTCTGGTGGTAGCTTTGACATTACCATTGGACCTCTTACTTCTTTATGGCATATCGGTTTTTCCGATGCGCGCAAACCTTCGCAAGCGGAAATCGATGCAGTTTTACCATTAATTAATTATAAAGACGTAAAAATGAACGACGAAGAGCAAACAGTCTACTTGGAAAAAGAAGGCATGGAGCTTGATTTAGGAGCAATTGCAAAAGGGTTCATCACTGACGAAACATTAAAAGTGTTCAAAGATAACAAAGTAACTACTTCCATAATTGATTTGGGCGGAAATATTTATGTTCAAGGGAAAAATCCTAATGGCAATAAATGGAATGTTGGAATACAAGATCCGTTTTCTCCGCGTGGTAGTGTGATTGGGAAGCTTCCAGAATCTGATATGTCGATTGTAACTTCGGGTATTTATGAACGTTACCTAGAAGTGGACGGAAAAACATATCATCACATTTTAGACCCAAAAACAGGGTACCCGTTTGATAATGATATTGCTGGCGTGTCTATCGTATCTAAAAAATCTATTGATGGCGATGGCTTATCAACAGCTACTTTCTCCAAAGGAATTAAAGGCGGAATGGATTACATCGAGCAGTTTAAAGGTGTAGACGCTATCTTTATTAGTAAAGAGAAAAAAGTATACGAAACATCCGGCCTAAAAGGGCAATTTGAATTAACAGATAAAAATTTCCAAATGGACACTTTGAAAAAATAGACTATTATATATAGAAGAAAGTGAGCAGACTTCTAACCGAGGTCTGCTCATAATAAGGTAGAGAGGGGTTAAAAAGGGGTTATGTCAATATCATCATTCCTGAAGTTGGTTGAAATCCAGACGAAGATAGCTAGCGTATTTCCGTTTATGTTAGGGATGCTATTTGTTGTGTATCAATATGATATGTTTAAGCCTATTAATACGTTGATATTTTTTGGCTCTATGCTAATTTTTGATTTAACAACTACCGCAATTAATAATTATATGGATTACCGTAAAGCCACAGATAATCATGACTACGACTACAGGACAACAAGCAACGTTATCGGGCAACAACAAATTCCAGAACGAACAGTTATTATTACTATTTTTCTGATGTTTTTCATTGCAACTGGTTTAGGTGTTTGGCTTGTTTTCCGCACTGATTTGCTAGTGCTATTAATTGGATTTGTATGCTTCTGTATAGGTATCTTGTATACATTTGGTCCTGTGCCACTTTCGCGTATGCCGCTTGGAGAGATTTTTTCAGGGGTTACGATGGGATTCGGGATTTTCTTCTTAGCTGTTTATGTAAATGCGTACGATGCCGGAATTGCGAATTTACTTTGGCAAGGAGAAATGGTAACCATCCAGTTCAATCTAATAGAAATCATCCGGATAGGTGTGGTATCCTTACCATGTATTTTCACGATAGCGAATATTATGCTAGCCAATAATTTGTGCGATTTAGATGAAGATATTAGAAATCATCGTTATACACTTCCTTATTATATAGGTAGAAAAATGGGCGTTCTTCTTTTTAATGCACTGTACTATGCGTCGTTTTTAGCAGTGGTTGTTTCGGTATTTATTCATTTCTTGCACCCAATCATGCTAGTGTCCGTGCTGGCTGTTTATCCGGTCTATCGTAATTTAGTTAAATTTAATAAAGAACAAGTGAAATCAAAAACATTTGTTATTGGTATACGCAATTTTGTGCTGGTTAATGCGACGTTAACAATCTTAATGGCGGTTAGCGTTGTAATTCAACAATTGACGTGAGTGAAGGGGGCTTCTTTGAATGATAGAAAAACTGATATTAGGTCGTTTTGTTCCAGGGGAGTCCTTAATTCACGGACTTGATGCGAGAACGAAATTGCTAGCTGGGTTTTATTACATTGGAATTTTATTTCTAGCGAATAATTGGTGGACATACGCTTTAATGGTCTTATTCACGCTAATGATTGTTCAAATGACGGGGATAAAGTTGAAAGTGTTCATAAAGGGAGTTAAACCGCTTATTTGGTTAATCTTATTCACCGTTGTGATGCAAATTTTGTTCGCGAGTGGTGGAACAATTTATTTTGACTGGGGTCCTTTTACAATTTCGTCTTTCGGTCTTTTGAATGGTGTTTTTGTGTTTTTACGCTTTGTATTAATTATTATTATGTCGACAGTCATTACTTTAACAACTACCCCGATGAACTTAACAGATGCAATTGCGTATATCCTTCGTCCTTTTGCGGTGCTCAAAGTACCTGTTAACGACATCGCCTTAATGATCTCCGTTGCGCTACGTTTTATTCCGACACTTATGGGTGAAACGGATAAAATTATGAAAGCTCAGCGCGCACGTGGAGTTGATTTTGGTGAAGGAAACTTATTCGAACAAATGAAAGTGGTTGTTCCGATTTTTATTCCGCTTTTCGTTAGTTCCTTTAACCGGGCCGAAGAGCTAGCCGACGCAATGGAAGCTAGAGGTTATCAGGGCGGGGAAGGACGAACTCGTTTTCGGATACTTCACTGGCACTTTGGCGATCTTGTTGCGCTATGTGTCATGTTGCTTCTAACAGCCGGACTTATATTGCTTCGTACTTCTTAAAAACATTCGAATTATCGGATGTTTTTTTATTTTATTTAAAAACCAAAGAATACTGCTATGAAGCGTTTTTCGTCAGATAATAAACCGAGATTCTTCTATATAATAGCTTCTATGAAAATAACTTAAAACTTTTTTCAAAAAGCGGTTGATTACTACCCCTAACCCGTGTATAATAGATAAAGTGCAAATGGACAGGCATTGGTCTGCCCTTTTGACAACGAGCACCCCGGTATTGCCGGGAATGCCCATGTGATGAAGTGAAAGGTTGCTGACACACCCGGCCGCTTTGCCATGGCGGATGTTCAGGTAATTTTCACGGAGAATGTCTACTTTGAAAGTAGGCGAAAAGGAGGGAAAGTAATGGCAAAACAAAAAATTCGTATTCGTTTAAAAGCGTATGATCACCGTATTTTGGATCAATCAGCAGAAAAGATCGTAGAAACAGCGAAACGCTCAGGTGCTTCCGTATCTGGTCCGATTCCACTTCCGACAGAGAAGTCTATCTACACAGTCTTGCGTGCGGTCCACAAATATAAAGATTCTCGTGAGCAATTCGAAATGCGTACACACAAACGTTTAATCGACATCGTTAATCCAACACCACAAACAGTTGATAGCTTGATGCGTTTAGACTTGCCAAGCGGTGTGGACATCGAAATCAAACTATAATAAGAATATATTAAATTAACAGGAGGTGTGACTCATGACCAAAGGAATCTTAGGTAGAAAAGTAGGGATGACACAAGTTTTCACTGAAAACGGCGAACTTATTCCAGTAACAGTAATCGAAGCAGCACAAAACGTGGTACTTCAAAAGAAAACTGTTGAAACTGACGGCTATGAAGCTGTACAAATCGGTTTCGAAGATAAGAGAGCAAAATTGTCAAACAAACCCGAACAAGGTCATGTAGCAAAAGCCGATACTACTCCTAAGCGCTTCATTCGCGAATTCCGCGATGTAAACTTAGACGAGTATGAGATTGGTGCAGAAGTAAAAGTAGACGTATTCGCAGAAGGTGACATCATCGACGCGACAGGCGTATCGAAAGGTAAAGGATTCCAAGGTGTTATTAAACGCCACGGACAATCACGCGGCCCTATGGCCCACGGTTCCCGTTACCATCGTCGCCCAGGTTCAATGGGTCCAGTAGCACCTAACCGTGTTTTCAAAAATAAACTACTTCCAGGTCGTATGGGTGGAGAACAAATCACTATCCAAAACCTAGAAATCGTTAAAGTAGACGTTGAAAAGAACGTTCTTTTAGTAAAAGGTAACGTTCCAGGCGCTAAAAAAGCATTAGTTCAAATTAAAACTGCTACTAAAGCAAAATAATTCATTTGGAAAGGAGGACTAACGAATGCCAAAATTAAGCTTACTTAAACAAGATGGAACAAACGCTGGCGAAATTACTTTAAACGACACTGTTTTCGGTATCGAACCAAATGAAAAAGTTGTTGTTGACGTAATTTTGAGCCAACGTGCATCCCTACGTCAAGGGACTCATAAAGTGAAAAATCGTTCAGAAGTACGTGGTGGCGGACGTAAACCATGGCGTCAAAAAGGTACAGGTCGTGCCCGTCAAGGTTCAATCCGTTCCCCACAATGGCGCGGCGGTGGTGTCGTATTCGGCCCAACACCTCGTTCATATGCTTACAAATTACCTAAGAAAGTTCGTCGTTTAGCGATTAAATCGATTCTTTCTTCTAAAGTAAATGAAGAAAAATTAGTTGTACTTGAAGGTTTGACTTTCGATGCACCTAAAACAAAAGAATTTGCGGCTTTTCTTAAAAATATCTCTGTAGATACTAAGGCACTAATCGTAGTTGCTGGTGAAAGTGAAAATGTAGAATTATCTGCACGCAACTTACAAGGCATTACAGTTATTCCAGCTGAAAGTATCTCAGTACTAGAAGTTGCTAAACATGATAAGTTAATTATCACTAAAGCAGCTGTCGAAAAAGTAGAGGAGGTGCTCGCATAATGGATGCACGCGACATCATTAAGCGCCCAGTTGTAACTGAAGAATCTACAAGCATTCTCGACGATAAGAAATATACATTTGAAGTAGATACTCGCGCAACTAAAACGCAAGTAAAATACGCAATTGAAGAAATTTTCGACGTGAAAGTTGCTAAAGTAAACGTAATGAATTACAAAGGCAAACTTAAACGTATGGGCCGTTATGCAGGTTACACTAACAAACGTCGTAAAGCGATTGTTACTGTTACAGCTGACAGCAAAGAAATTCAATTCTTTGAAGTATAATTCGACTAACTTTAAATAATTCTAACGAGGAGGGGAAACAATGGCGATCAAAAAGTATAAACCTACCACTAACGGGCGCCGGCATATGACAAGTTCAGATTTCGCTGAGATTACTACAAGTACTCCAGAAAAATCTTTACTACGTCCTCTTAAAAAGAAAGCCGGACGCAATAACCAAGGTAAGTTAACTGTTCGTCATCACGGCGGTGGCCATAAACGCCAATACCGCGTGATTGATTTCAAACGTAACAAAGATGGTATTCCTGGACGCGTTGCAACGATCGAGTACGATCCAAACCGTTCTGCTAATATTGCTCTAATCAACTATGCTGATGGAGAAAAACGCTACATCATCGCAGCGAAAGGCCTTGAAGTAGGTCAAACAATTTATTCAGGAGCAGAAGCTGACATTAAAGTTGGTAATGCACTAGAATTAAAAGATATTCCAGTGGGTACTGTTATCCACAATATCGAAATGAAACCTGGTAAAGGTGGACAATTAGTACGTTCTGCTGGAACAAGTGCTCAAGTACTTGGTAAAGAAGGCAAATACGTATTAATCCGCTTAAACTCCGGTGAAGTTCGCATGATCCTTGCTACTTGCCGTGCTACAATCGGTCAAGTTGGTAACGAACAACACGAACTTATCAACATCGGTAAAGCAGGTCGTTCACGTTGGATGGGTAAACGCCCAACTGTTCGTGGGTCTGTAATGAACCCGAACGATCACCCACACGGTGGTGGTGAAGGTAAAGCTCCAATCGGTCGTAAATCGCCAATGTCTCCATGGGGTAAACCAACTCTTGGATACAAAACACGTAAGAAAAACAACAACTCCGATAAATTTATCGTACGTCGTCGTAAGAAAAAATAATCGGATTAATAGATTGAATAAAATTGGTAGCAGGATAGCGAGGACAAGCGTTCTCAGCTTCCTGACTATGCGAAGGGAGGTTCCGTCATGGGTCGTAGTTTGAAAAAAGGACCTTTTGTTGATGACCACTTGATGAAGAAAGTGGAAGCAGCAGCAGAAAGCGAAAAGAAACAAGTAATTAAAACTTGGTCTCGTCGCTCCACGATTTTCCCAACTTTTGTTGGACAAACAATCGCAGTATATGATGGACGTAAACACGTTCCTGTTTATGTTCAAGAAGATATGGTAGGACACAAACTGGGCGAATTCGCACCAACTCGTACGTACCGCGGTCATGCGGGCGACGATAAAAAAACTAAACGCTAATTTGAGAGGAGGATATCCTAATGGCAAGTGAAGTTACAAGCGCAAAAGCCGTTGCCAAAACGGTTCGTATTGCTCCTCGCAAAGCTAGAATCGTCATTGATTTAATTCGAGGCAAGCAAGTTGGCGAAGCAATTGCAATCTTGAAGTATACTCCAAGATCAGCTTCCCCAATTATTGAAAAAGTATTAAAATCCGCTATTGCTAACGCAGAGCATAACTATGATTTAGACATTAACAACCTTGTAGTAGAGGAAGCATTTGTTGACGAAGGTCCAACACTTAAACGTTTCCGTCCACGTGCACAAGGTCGTGCAAGTGCAATCAACAAACGTACTAGCCACATTACAGTTGTGGTATCTGAAGTGAAGGAGGGATAATTCGTGGGTCAAAAAGTACATCCAATAGGTATGCGTATCGGTGTCATCCGTGATTGGGACTCCAAATGGTACGCGGAAAAAGATTATGCGGACTTCTTACATGAAGATTTACGCATCCGTGATTATGTTGCAAAACGTTTATCTGACGCTTCTGTTTCTCGCGTAGAAATCGAACGTGCAGCTAACCGTGTGAATATCACTATTCATACTGCTAAACCTGGTATGGTTATCGGTAAAGGTGGTTCTGAAGTTGAAGCATTACGCAAAAACTTAAACGAACTTACTCAAAAACGTGTTCATATCAATATCGTAGAAATCAAACGTGCTGACCTAGACGCAAAATTGGTTGCTGAAAACATCGCTCGTCAATTGGAAGGTCGTGTATCTTTCCGTCGTGCGCAAAAACAAGCTATCCAACGTACTATGCGTGCTGGAGCAAAAGGTATCAAAACTCAAGTATCTGGTCGTCTTGGCGGAGCGGATATCGCTCGTGCTGAACACTATAGCGAAGGAACAGTACCTCTTCATACATTGCGTGCCGACATCGACTACGCATGGGAAGAAGCTGACACAACTTATGGTAAACTAGGCGTTAAAGTCTGGATCTACCGTGGTGAAGTCCTTCCTACGAAGAAAAACAATGTGGAAGGAGGAAAATAATAATGTTAGTTCCTAAACGTGTAAAATACCGTCGTGAATTCCGCGGAAACATGCGTGGACGCGCGAAAGGCGGAACTGAAGTTGCATTTGGTGAATATGGTCTTCAAGCAGTTGAAGCTTCTTGGATTACAAACCGTCAAATCGAAGCAGCTCGTATCGCAATGACTCGTTACATGAAACGTGGCGGTAAAGTTTGGATTAAAATTTTCCCTCATAAATCTTACACTTCTAAACCAATCGGGGTTCGGATGGGTAAAGGTAAAGGTGCTCCGGAAGGTTGGGTAAGCCCAGTCAAACGTGGCAAAATTATGTTTGAAATCGCAGGTGTTCCTGAAGATGTAGCGCGTGAAGCATTACGTCTAGCAGCACACAAACTGCCGGTCAAAACTAAGATCGTTAAACGTGAAGAAATTGGTGGTGAAGCAAATGAAAGCTAATGATATCCGTGATTTATCCACTACCGAAATCCAAGATCAAGAAAAAGCTTTGAAAGAAGAGCTCTTCAACCTGCGCTTTCAATTAGCTACTGGTCAATTAGAAAACACCGCACGTATTCGTGAGGTTCGTAAAGCAATTGCCCGTATGAAAACAATCGTTCGAGAAAGAGAACTTGCTTAAAAAAGAATCGTAAGGAGGTTTTAATACATGGCTGACCGTAACCAACGTAAAGTTTATACTGGTCGTGTTGTATCCGATAAAATGGATAAAACAATTACCGTGGTTGTTGAAACGTACAAGAAACATGGTTTGTACGGTAAACGCGTGAAGTATTCTAAAAAATTCAAAGCGCATGATGAAAATAACATTGCAAAAACTGGCGATGTAGTTCGTATTTCCGAAACTCGTCCATTGTCTGCAACTAAACATTTCCGTTTATTAGAAGTTGTAGAAGAAGCAGTAATTATCTAAATCAAAAGTTAAAAATAGATTGTGAAAAGTTGCCGAGTGCAATTTTTCCGACCCGTTATTCTGGAAGGAGGGTGTCCTAATGATTCAACAAGAAAGTCGTATGAAAGTGGCTGATAACTCTGGCGCACGTGAAGTGTTAACTATTAAAGTGCTAGGTGGATCAGGACGCAAAACTGCTAACATTGGTGATGTTGTCGTGTGTACCGTTAAACAAGCAACACCAGGCGGCGTTGTCAAAAAAGGTGAAGTTGTTAAAGCAGTAATCGTTCGTACTAAGAGTGGAGCACGTCGTCAAGACGGTTCTTACATCAAGTTTGATGAAAATGCATGTGTCATTATCCGTGACGATAAAAGTCCTCGTGGAACACGTATTTTTGGACCTGTTGCTCGCGAACTTCGTGAAAACAACTTTATGAAGATCGTTTCTTTAGCTCCAGAAGTTCTTTAAAAAATAAGTTCCAAGAAATCAAGGAGGTGCTATACCAATGCATGTCAAAAAAGGTGATAAAGTAAAAGTTATTACTGGTAAAGATAAAGGCAAATCCGGCAAAGTGCTCGCAGCATTTCCGAAAAAGGACCGCGTACTTATCGAAGGAATCAATATGGTTAAAAAACATACTAAACCTTCCAACATCAACCCGCAAGGCGGAATCTTGAATGTTGAAGCACCAATCCATGTTTCAAACGTAATGCTAATTGACCCTAAAACTGGCGAACCTACTCGTGTAGGCTACGAAGTTAAAGGTGATAAAAAAGTACGCGTAGCAAAAAAATCCGGTGAAGTAATAGATAAATAATAGTCGTAGGAAGGAGGGAATATTACATGAATCGCCTTAAAGATCAATATCTTAAGGAAATTGTTCCTGCTTTAATGAGCAAATTCAATTATGACTCCGTAATGGAGGTTCCAAAAATAGATAAAATCGTAATCAACACTGGTGTTGGTGACGCTACAGCAAATGCGAAAGTGTTAGACAGTGCAGTGGAGGAGTTAGCTCTTATCACTGGTCAAAAACCTGTTATCACAAAAGCAAAAAATTCTATCGCTGGTTTCCGTCTTCGTGAAGGAATGCCAATCGGTGCTAAAGTAACATTGCGTGGTGAACGCATGTATGATTTCTTAGATAAATTAGTTACTGTTTCACTTCCACGTGTTCGTGATTTCCGTGGCGTATCGAAAAAAGCTTTCGATGGTCGTGGTAACTATACGTTGGGTGTTAGAGAGCAACTTATTTTCCCTGAAATTGATTACGATCAAGTATCAAAAGTACGCGGTATGGACGTAGTAATCGTTACAACTGCCAAAAGTGATGAAGAATCTCATGAGTTACTTACTCAACTAGGGATGCCATTTCAAAAGTAATCAAAACTAATTTAGTAGGGAGGCGAAAACGTGGCTAAGAAATCCATGATCGCGAAGCAAAAACGTACACCAAAATACGCTGTTCAAGCATATACTCGTTGTGAACGTTGTGGTCGTCCACATTCCGTTATTCGCAAATTTAAATTATGCCGTATTTGTTTCCGTGAACTTGCCTATAAAGGTCAAATTCCCGGCGTGAAAAAAGCAAGCTGGTAAGAAAGAGTTTAAGGAAGGAGGGTATTATACATGGTGATGACAGATCCAATTGCAGATTTTCTAACTCGCATTCGTAATGCAAACATGGTTAAACATGATAAATTAGAACTGCCTGCATCCAAAATCAAAAAAGAAATTGCTGAAATATTGAAGCGTGAAGGTTTTATCCGTGACGTTGAATATATTGAAGATGACAATGCTGGAACAATCCGTGTTTTCTTAAAATATGGAGCGACTGGCGAACGTGTAATCACTGGTTTGAAACGTATCAGTAAGCCAGGTTTACGTGTATATGCAAAATCAACTGAGGTGCCTAAAGTACTTAACGGTCTAGGTATCGCAATCGTGTCTACTTCCCAAGGCGTTTTAACCGACAAAGAAGCCCGTGCTAAACAAGTCGGCGGAGAAGTACTAGCATACGTTTGGTAAGAAAAAGTAAACCATAAGGAGGTGCAATAAATGTCCCGTATAGGTAAAAAAACTATTGTGATTCCTGCAGGTGTAACAGTTACACTTAATGGATCAACAGCAACAGTTAAAGGTCCTAAAGGTGAACTTGTAAAAGAGTTCAACCCAGAAATTACTATTAATATTGAAGGCAACGAAATTAACGTTTCTCGCCCGACTGATAATAAAAACCACCGTGCACTTCATGGTACAACTCGTGCTATTCTTAATAACATGGTTGTCGGAGTTTCCGAGGGTTATGAAAAGAAATTAGAACTTATCGGTGTTGGTTACCGTGCGCAAAAACAAGGAGACAAACTTGTTCTTAACGTAGGGTACTCTCATCCAGTAGAGTTTGTTGCTCCTAAAGGCGTAGAAATTGAAGTTCCTGCAAACACTCAAGTGATTGTTAAAGGATACAACAAAGAACACGTTGGCGAGTTAGCTGCAAACATTCGTGCCGTACGTCCACCAGAGCCATATAAAGGTAAAGGTATTCGTTACGAAGGCGAACATGTACGCCGTAAAGAAGGTAAAACTGGTAAATAATGCCGCTTAATTAGGCAAATGAGAGAAGAGGTGAGTCGTGTGATTACCAAAATCGACAAAAATAAAGTACGTAAAAAAAGACATGCTCGTGTTCGTTCTAAGATTTCTGGAACTGAAAGTCGTCCACGTTTAAACGTATTCCGTTCAAACAAAAACATTTATGCTCAAGTTATTGATGATGTAAATGGTGTGACACTTGCAAGTGCGTCTAATTTAGATAAAGATTTCGGTTCTGCTGAATCCAAAGTTGATGCAGCAAGCAAAGTTGGCGAACTAGTTGCTAAACGTGCTTCCGAAAAAGGTATTACTTCTGTCACTTTTGACCGTGGAGGATACTTATATCATGGCCGCGTAAAAGCTCTTGCTGAAGCAGCTCGCGAAAATGGACTAGAATTTTAATAAGAAGGAGGGACATATTACATGCCTGAGCAAATTGATGGAAACAAATTAGATTTAGAAGAACGCGTTGTTACAATCAACCGTGTTGCTAAAGTAGTTAAAGGTGGACGTCGTTTCCGTTTCACAGCACTTGTTGTTGTTGGAGACAAAAATGGTCATGTTGGTTTCGGTACTGGTAAAGCACAAGAAGTTCCAGATGCAATCCGCAAAGCTGTTGAGGATGCTAAAAAGAACATGGTGTTTGTACCAACTGTAGACACAACTATTCCACACACTGTAGTCGGACATTTTGGTGGCGGAGAAATTCTTCTTAAACCAGCTAGTGCCGGTTCTGGTGTAACTGCTGGTGGTCCCGTTCGTGCGGTCCTAGAACTTGCTGGTGTTGCTGATGTATCTTCCAAATCGCTTGGATCTAATACACCAATTAACATGGTACGTGCTACAATCGACGGAATTAAACAACTTAAAAACGCTGAAGATGTTGCGAAACTTCGTGGCAAAACAGTAGAAGAATTGTTAGGATAAGG
Source organism: Listeria sp. Marseille-Q6474 (assembly GCF_946902005.1). Lineage (NCBI taxonomy): Bacteria > Bacillati > Bacillota > Bacilli > Caryophanales > Listeriaceae > Listeria > Listeria sp. Marseille-Q6474. The sequence goes on from NZ_CAMPPS010000001.1 coordinate 1,925,527, forward strand.
AGGGAATTATCATTATGGCGAAGTTAGAAATTACTCTAAAACGTAGCTTAATCGGACGCCCTCAACCACAACGCAAAACTGTTCAAGCATTAGGTCTTGGTAAAACAAATTCTGTAGTGGTTAAAGAAGATAATCCTGCAATTCGTGGGATGATCACTAAAGTAAGTCATTTAGTGGACGTCAAAGAAGTTTAAGCTTAATATAATAATATGTAATTGATAGAATTTGTTAAATAGGAGGAGGTGCTTGACATGAAACTACATGAACTTAAACCTTCAGAAGGTTCTCGTAAAGAACGTAATCGTGTTGGTCGTGGAACAGGCTCTGGTAACGGCAAAACTTCTGGACGCGGTCATAAAGGACAAAAAGCTCGTTCCGGTGGTGGCGTACGCCTAGGTTTTGAAGGTGGACAACTTCCACTTTTCCGTCGTATTCCAAAACGTGGATTCACAAATATCAACCGTAAAGAATTTGCTATCGTTAACTTAGATGTTTTAAACCGCTTTGAAGATGGTACAGAAGTAACACCAGAACTTTTAATCGAAACTGGAATAATTCGTAACGAAAAATCCGGGATTAAGATTTTATCTGATGGAAATATCGAGAAAAAACTTACTGTGAAAGCGAACAAATTCTCTGCAGCTGCAAAAGAAGCTATTGAAGCAGCCGGCGGAAAAACTGAGGTGATCTAATGTTTCAAACGTTAGCGAACTTCTTCAAAGTAGCAGACATCCGTAAAAAAATACTATTTACATTAGCTATGCTAGTTATTTTCCGTATTGGTACATTCGTGCCAGTACCGGGAGTTAACGCAGCTGCTTTACAATCTAGTATGGATGGCGGTATTTTGGGGTTCTTAAACACATTTAATGGTGGGGCTTTAAAAAACTTCTCAATTTTTGCCATGGGTGTAATGCCTTACATTACATCTTCCATTATTGTTCAGTTACTTCAAATGGATGTTGTTCCCAAGTTAACTGAATGGTCTAAGCAAGGGGAAATGGGTCGTAAAAAACTCAATCAACTTACTAGATACATGACGATTGGACTTGGTTTAATCGAAGCATTCGGTATGGCATACGGGTTTAACCGCATGTCATCTGCTGGTTTGGTTATCGAACCGTCCATCGGTAGATATGTGATTATTGCAATCGTATTAACTACCGGTACAATGTTCTTAATGTGGTTAGGGGAACAAATCACTGTTAAAGGCGTTGGTAATGGTGTTTCCATCATTATCTTTGCAGGTATTGTTGCTCGTATTCCTGATGGAGTGCGTCAATTATATGTTTCGCAAATTGAAAACGCTGGTGATCAACTGTTCTTACACATTTTAACGTTAGCAGGTGTGGGAGTTGCGATTCTAGCTATTGTTGTAGCTGTTATCTTCTTCCAACAAGCACTTCGTAAAATTCCAATTCAATACTCTAAACGTGTAGCAGGAGCAAAACAATCGGGCGCGCAAGCAACTCATTTGCCATTAAAACTTAACTCTGCTGGAGTTATCCCAGTTATCTTTGCAAGTGCATTTATTATTACACCGCAAACAATTCTTACTTTCTTTGATCAAAGTAACGATATTGTAAAAGTATTGAAAGACGTGTTTGATTACACAAAACCAATTGGTATGATTTTATATGTTGCACTAATTGTTGCTTTCACTTATTTCTATGCTTTCATTCAAGTGAACCCTGAGAAAGTTGCGGACAACTTGAAAAAGCAAGGTGGGTATATTCCTAGTAAACGTCCTGGTCGGGAAACACAAGCTTATCTTACATCGGTACTTTATCGATTAACATTTGTTGGTGCGATTTTCCTTTCAGCGGTTGCTATACTTCCAACTATCGGTACTACTGTGTTTAGTTTACCGCAGTCACTTGCCGTTGGTGGTACAAGCCTACTAATTGTTATCGGGGTAGCATTAGATACTACGAAACAACTCGAAGGACAACTTGTAAAAAGGAACTATCGGGGATTTATCAAATAACACGCGGTTCTTGTTAGGATTTCCTAGCAGGAGCTAGCGCGTAATAAGGGGCGAAACAGTTGAAATTAGTATTAATGGGACTGCCCGGCGCCGGAAAAGGCACACAAGCGGAACAGATTGTTGAGAAATACAACATTCCTCATATTTCCACTGGAGATATGTTCCGAGCAGCTATGAAAAATAATACGGAATTAGGAAAGAAAGCTAAATCCTTTATGGACAATGGCGACCTTGTTCCTGATGAAGTAACAAATGGTATCGTTCGTGAACGTTTGGCCGAAGATGATGCTAAGAATGGTTTCTTGCTTGATGGTTTTCCGCGTACAGTGGAACAAGCAGAAGAGCTAGAAAATATTCTAAGTGATTTAGGGACAGAACTTGATGCTGTCATTAACATTGAAGTTGATAAAGATGTTTTAATGAAACGTCTTACAGGTCGTTGGATTTGTCGGACTTGCGGTAAAACTTACCATGAAATCTATAACCCACCAAAAGTTCCTGGGAAATGTGATTTAGATGGCGGAGAACTTTACCAACGCGAAGATGACAAAAAAGAAACTGTTGAGAATCGACTAAATGTCAATATGAAACAGACCAAGCCGCTTCTTGATTTTTACTCTGAAAAAGGTAAACTTCATAGCATAAACGGCGAGCAAGATATTAATGACGTTTTTGTAGATGTGGAAAAAATTCTTGCTTCTTTTTGAGGGGTAAGCTGTGCTGAAATCACTGTCAAAATCAATGCGTGCAAATTGATTTGATTTGTAGTATAATGGATAATTGGCAGTGGAATTAAAGGCATCTAAGCAAATCATGATGAACGAGAGAACCGTTTGAAGATCATCCGAATGACGTATATGTTCTACCCTGATCTGTTCAGCCGCAATGCTTTTGCGAGTGACAGTTCTTCTGGTTTTTACGGATTTCACTTTTACAGGTTGTCTGCAAAGCTGGCGAAATGTGTTGCCTTTTATTGAAGTGCATCCATTTTTGCATGTTTTACGTTTTTTTCATGTAAGAGAAATAGTTACACTGAAAGGATTAGGCCTGCATCAGGAACAAATCCAAGAATACAAGAAGGAGGTAGCAAACATATGGCAAAGGAAGATGTTATTGAAGTAGAAGGCGTTGTGCAAGAAACTCTACCAAACGCGATGTTCAATGTTGAACTCGAAAATGGTCATAAAGTACTGGCAACTGTTTCTGGTAAAATTCGCATGCATTACATTCGTATTTTACCTGGAGATAAAGTGACAGTAGAGCTTTCTCCATACGACCTGACACGCGGAAGAATTACTTATCGTTTTAAATAATTTGCACTCCGAAATTGAATTTATATACCGGTCTGGTTTATCCAGCTTAGAAATTATCGGTTTATAGAGACATTTTCTCTAATAAACAAGGAGGTATATCTATATGAAAGTAAGACCATCAGTGAAACCTATGTGCGAAAAATGTAAAGTTATTCGTCGTAAAGGTAAAGTAATGGTAATTTGTGAAAATCCAAAACATAAACAAAAACAAGGATAAGAGGAGGTGCTTAAGTAAATGGCACGTATTGCAGGTGTGGACGTTCCACGTGAAAAACGTATTGTTATTTCCCTGACTTACATTTATGGTATCGGTAAACAAACAGCTAAAGAAGTTCTTGCTGAAGCTGGTGTTTCTGAAGATACTCGTACTCGTGATTTAACTGAAGAAGAGCTAGGTAAAATCCGTGAAATCTTAGACCGCATTAAAGTTGAAGGTGACCTTCGTCGTGAAGTAAACTTAAACATTAAACGTCTAATCGAAATCGGTTCTTACCGTGGCATGCGTCACCGTCGTGGACTTCCAGTTCGCGGACAAAATACAAAAAATAATGCCCGTACTCGTAAAGGCCCGTCCAAAACAGTAGCAGGTAAAAAGAAATAATAGTAAAGGAGGTAGTTAGTGAATGGCTCGTAAAACAAATACTCGTAAACGTCGTGTGAAAAAGAATATCGAATCTGGTATTGCACACATTCGTTCTACATTTAATAATACGATCGTAATGATTACTGACACACATGGTAATGCTTTAGCTTGGTCAAGTGCAGGTTCTCTAGGATTTAAAGGTTCTCGTAAATCTACTCCTTTCGCAGCGCAAATGGCAGCTGAAAGTGCAGCAAAATCAGCACAAGAACATGGTTTAAAAACATTAGAAGTAACTGTTAAAGGTCCTGGTTCAGGTCGTGAAGCGGCTATCCGTGCACTACAAGCAGCTGGTCTTGAAGTAACAGCTATTAAAGATGTAACTCCAGTTCCACATAACGGATGTCGTCCTCCAAAACGTCGTCGCGTATAAGTGGTCGTTTTCTTTTGCCAATAGTAGATTTTTACTGTCTTAACTATCAAGGCAGAGAGTTTGACATAAAGACTGATATTCTAGACGTTTTGAAGGAGGGTAAATTTGAATGATCGAAATTGAAAAGCCAAAAATCGAGACGATTGAGATCAGCGATGATGCCAAGTATGGAAAGTTTGTTGTAGAGCCACTTGAGCGTGGATATGGTACAACTTTGGGTAACTCCTTACGTCGTATTCTATTATCTTCTCTTCCAGGTGCAGCAGTAACCTCTATCCAAATTGATGGAGCTTTACATGAGTTTTCTGTAATTGAAGGTGTAGTAGAAGATGTAACAACCATGATTTTAAATATTAAAAAACTTGCGCTAAAAATCTATTCTGATGAAGAAAAAACATTAGAAATCGATATGCAAGGTCCTGGTGTAGTAACTGCAGCTGACATTAATTATGACAGCGACGTTGAGATTTTAAATCCCGACTTACACATTGCTACATTAAGTGATAATGCTAAATTTCATGTGCGTTTAAATGCGACTCGTGGTCGTGGTTACACACCTGCTGATCAAAATAAACGCGAAAATATGCCAATTGGTGTACTTCCAGTCGATTCAATCTTTTCACCGGTTATCCGTGTGAACTATCAAGTGGAAAATACACGTGTTGGACAATCAACTAATTATGATAAGCTTACGTTTGATGTGTTAACTGACGGAAGTATCAGCCCAGAAGAAGCAGTTTCACTTGGAGCTAAAATTCTTTCTGAGCACTTAAGTATCTTCGTTAATTTAACAGATGAAGCACAAAAAGCTGAAATTATGATTGAAAAAGAAGAAAGCCATAAAGAGAAAGTGCTTGAAATGACTATTGAAGAATTAGACTTGTCTGTTCGTTCATATAATTGTTTGAAACGCGCTGGAATCAACACAGTACAGGAACTTGCTGACAAATCCGAAGACGATATGATGAAAGTCCGTAACTTGGGCCGTAAATCGCTTGAGGAAGTTAAAGTAAAACTGGCTGACCTTGGCTTATCTCTAAGAAACGAAAACTGATAAAGGAGGCAATTCCATGGGTTACAGAAAATTAGGTCGTACAAGCTCACAACGTAAAGCGTTACTACGTGATCTTGCAACGGATTTAATCGTACATGAACGTATTGAAACAACAGAAGCTCGCGCTAAAGAGATTCGTAAAGTTGTTGAAAAACTAATCACTTCTGGGAAAAAAGGAGACTTGCACGCTCGTCGTCAAGCAGCTGCTTTCATCCGTCATGAAGTTGTAGAAGTAGTACAAGTAGATGCTAAAGGTAAAGATGGTTCTACTGTGAAGAAAAACCGTCCTGTATACGCTCTACAAAAACTATTTGATGATGTTGCTCCACGTTACGCGGAACGTCAAGGTGGTTACACTCGTATCTTGAAAAAAGGTCCACGTCGCGGTGACGGCGCACCAATGGTTATTATTGAATTAGTTTAATAATAAAACGTTTAAAGCAAGTGGAGTGTCATGATATGGAGACTTCGTGTTTCCTTGTCTAGCTCTGTGTTTCCTAGTCTATTTAATCGTAGGCTAGGAGGCAGGCTTTTTTTGTTTGACCTGCTTTACGGACATGCTTCGTGTGTGGGTCAAACTTGAAAAGCTATATTTTTTCACTTGCCTTTTATTCTGAAAGCATCTATAGTAAACCTCAAAGATTTGTTTCGAGGGGGAACTAGGTATGCAATCAGTCACTAACTCGCAAATAGCTCAAAATCGGTTATACAATTCAGGTCTATTACAAAATAAATTTTCTAGCGCACCGGATGCTTCTCGTGCGTTATTTGGCATTCAATCACAGTATCAACAGTTTGGTGAAATCAGTTTGTTTAACCGGGTGCCTGATCTCACAAAAGAAAAACTTCAATATGATTATGATCAAAAAGATTTAATTAAAATATGGGGTCAAAGGATGACTGTACATATGTATACGCCTTCTGACTGGTTTTTTGTGCATGATGTTTATTCGGATAAGAATAATTGGTTAAAAAAGCACGCTGACTCTCTAGGGCATGATTTAGACTTACTGCTGGAGGATATGGAGCAACTTCTTTTAAGCGAAGAGAAAATACCGAAAGAAGCATTTGCCGAATTATTAGGACAGCACGCTAAAGAACTTATGCTATGGGGTGGTGTTTTTATTCAAGGATCGCTTGATGGCACGCTCTTTTGTGTACCGGAATCACCTAAAACAAGATTTTATAGTCATAGAAATTGGATTAGTGCAGAAAAACAAACTAATTGGCTAGAAACTGGTCGTAATGAAGGTGGACTTGAGGTAATGATTGACCGTTACTTTAGCGCGTACGGTCCAGCTACAATTCGGGATTTCAAACACTGGACAGGCCTGCGGAAGTATGAATTCCAACAAACACTTGAGGAGGCTCTTGAAAATTATTTTAGTTACTTAGGTGAGGATGGTCAGGTTTACTATAGCAAAACAGAAATTCAAACTGACTTAGAACAACAACGGCCACTTTTATTAGGAAAATTCGATCCACTTTTTGTTAGCTACGGGAAAAAAGACTGGTTAGCTGATGCAACTGAAACAAGTTTGATTTGGCGTCCGGCTGGGCAGATTGAGGCTGTTCTAATTGTAAATGGCTTATTTTACGGAACTTGGAGATATAAGATAACAGGGGATAACGTAACGTTCACCTTCTTTCTTACTAAAAAAATGACGAAGAAAAACCAAAAATTTGTTGAAACGGAAGCGAGAAAATTAGCGAAATTTCTTCATAAAAAATACCAAGGAAGTTTTTTTGAACAAATTTAAAAGAAGCCCGTTCGCAAAAGCTATCGCGAACGGGCTTCTTTTTATAGGAAAGGCATCTCTGGGAAGCTACTTAATGGAAGCTTGATACTTGTTGTGACGTTTGCTTTATTCAGCCTGCAAACTTCAAAATCAGCTTGTAAAGATAATAAAAATATTGCATCTTCTAGTGTTATTTTATCTGATTCCATTAGTACGTTTAACATGTTTTGTAATGCCTTTTTTGTTGCCTTTTCGGTAGTAAGTTCAGAGCCGAGGCAGATTAGGTTGTTTTTATGAATAATAATCGGTGTTGGGGCTGTTTTGTTTTTGAGTAATTGTAGCCGTAATGTTACTTCTGCAGGGACTTCTGCGCTGGTTGATGTTGTTTTTCCGAAACCTGTAGTTGCTCTTATATCAGCTACATGGAGCATTGCCCCGAATTTTTCTACTGGTAAAAATATTGTAGCGCCTTCTGTTATATCGGGAGAGTCAAGTGTCCCGCCGTGTTTAGTAGGCATATGAAATGGTTTTGTTTGATGAATGGATTCGGTTTTTAATAGACCAATTGTTTTTTGTAATTGTACGTGGATTTCATCGGAATAAATAATCTTATTCTGTTTGATTTTATAGCGGCGGATACAATTATTTGGTAGTAAATCATCTGTTACACCGATAGTAGGTCCATTTAATAAAACGACATCTTTACTTGTGAGGGTGATTTTTTCAATGGTTACTGCGAGTAAGTCCCCTGGGCGCGCTTCTTCAATACAGATTGGGCCTGTGGTGGGCGAAAACTGCTTCCAATCTATTTCCCCGTAGTGAAGCTGTTCTTTGTTGATTTGGCCATTGAAGTGATCTTTTATTTTTATTGTCACAACGGAGCCATCTTTGACTGTAAGCACAGGTTGTGTTGATTCATCCATCTTATGAATCGAACGTTCTGAAGTTACAAAGTTTTTCATCTCATCCCTTCTCTCTATTCTGTTAGTGTTGACGGGTGAATTATAGCAAAACGAGAAGATGTAAGTAAATGGATATTCTGTGAACAAATTAATTAAAATGTGCTATAAATATCTAATTTATTCCATTTTTTCAATCGTGACATCGGGAAGCGTTTGAATAAAGTGAAATAGTTCATATTCGTCGTTCTTATTCTTGGTTTTTACAACGATATTGACCCGGATAAATAGACTTTTTCCGACCAATTCTTTTTCACTAGAGTACGAAATTATTTGTTGTTTATTTTGCTGGATTTTGTCAGTGATTTTTACTAAGTTTTCTTGTTTATCAGTGGAATAAATAAGTGACGTTGTATGGAGCGAAACGGATTTAAAGACGATACTGAGAAATTCTAAACCAATTAGTGTGAGTAATGTCGCGGCAATTCCAACCCAATACATACCAGCACCAACAGCGAGACCAATCCCTGCTGTAGCCCAAAGTCCTGCCGCTGTCGTTAATCCACGAACAAATTTCTTTTGAATAATAATCGTACCAGCGCCAATAAAGCCAATACCACTTACCACTTGGGCAGCGACACGACTAGGGTCAAATGATACAGTTTGCATAGTGGCGATTTCGGAAAAACCGTACTGAGAAACAATCATAATTAAAGCACTACCAAGTGAAACGAGAAAATGTGTCCGGAAACCGGCTTCTTTTGCCCGAATTTCTCGGTCAAGTCCAATAACTGCTCCAAGGAGACCAGCAACAACAAGGCGTAAAATAAAATCTGCTAACATAGCTATCACATCCTTAACGTTAATATATTCCCGTTAGCTAAAAAGCAAAACAATCAAAAAGGAAATTTTGCGCCAGATGGATGTTTATACTATAATAAACAATGAATGGTCAAAAAGTGAGGTGTTAAGCGTGGCAGAAAGTTTTGTGAGATTAGAGCACGTTTTTTATAAATATGAGGATACGGAAAAATATGCAGTCAAAGATGTATCAATTTCTGCTCAAAAAGGGGAATGGGTCGCGCTAGTTGGTCATAATGGTTCAGGTAAATCAACTATTGCAAAATTACTAAACGGCTTACTTTTTCCGGAAGATGGCTTAATTAAAATCGGACACTTTGTTTTGTCTGAAAAAAATATATGGGAAATTAGACGACAAGTGGGAATGGTTTTTCAAAATCCAGATAACCAATTTGTCGGTGCAACTGTACAGGATGATGTTGCGTTTGGGCTAGAGAATCACGGAGTCCCACATGATACGATGGTGGAGCGAGTGGAATCGGCGCTTAATGAGGTTGGTATGCAAAGCTACGCGCTACATGAACCCGCTAGACTTTCTGGTGGTCAAAAGCAACGTGTCGCTATTGCGGGTGTTTTGGCGCTTCAACCAGATGTGATTATTTTGGACGAAGCAACTTCCATGCTTGATCCAAGAGGGCGCGCCGAAGTAATGGAGACTATTCGGATTATGCGCGAACAAGAAGATATTACCGTTATTTCTATTACGCATGATTTGGATGAAGTGCTTTTTGCGGACCGGGTCATTGTTATGAATAATGGAGAAATACACAGTGAAGGCACGCCGCAAGAAATTTTCGAGCAAGCAGATGCAATGCGCGCAATTGGCTTAGGTGTTCCATTTATTATTGAATTACAAGAAAAATTAGTTGCAGGTGGCTTTGAAACAGGGAGTACCGTGCTATCGGAAGGAGCATTACTAGATCAATTATGGAAATTAAACTCGAACAACTAGGTTATTGTTATCAAAAAAATAGCCCTTTTGAAAAGAGAGCATTGCTTGATGTAAATGTTTCCTTTGATTCTGGTAGCTATTCTGCAATTATTGGTCATACTGGCTCTGGGAAATCAACATTGCTACAACATCTTAACGCGCTTTTGATGCCAACTGAAGGTAAAATCACGGTTGGCGATAGAGAAATTGTCGCGGGAGTTAAACAAAAGAAACTGCGCGATTTACGCAAAAAAGTTGGGATTGTTTTCCAATTCCCGGAAGCACAACTTTTTGAAGAAACGGTGGAGAAGGATATTTGCTTTGGTCCAATGAATTTTGGCGTTTCTGAGGAAGATGCGAAACTTCGGGCTAAAAAAGTAATTTATGAAGTAGGGCTGACAGAAGAAATTTTATCTCGTTCGCCGTTTGAACTTTCTGGTGGACAAATGCGCCGGGTAGCAATTGCTGGAGTTTTAGCGATGGATCCAGAAGTACTTGTGTTAGATGAGCCAACTGCAGGACTAGACCCTCATGGCCGCGAAGAAATTATGGAGATGTTCTATAACCTTCATAAAGAAAAAGGACTAACGACAGTCCTTGTCACACATAGTATGGAAGATGCTGCACGTTACGCTGAAAAGATTGTTTTAATGAAAGCTGGAACGGTTCTGAAAATTGGATCGCCGCGGGAAATTTTTGCGAAGCCAGATGAACTTGTGGACCTTGGCTTATCTGTTCCGGATGTGGTGAGATTCCAAGGGCTTTTTGAGCGCAAGTTTAATGTTAAATTAACAAAAACTTGTTTAACAATTGCTGAATTAACAGCTGAAATGGCGCCTTACTTAGCGAAGGGCGGGGCTTAATTATGATGGATAAAATGATTCTCGGGCGTTATATCCCGGGAAACTCTTGGTTACATCGAATTGACCCACGTGCGAAAATCACTGCTGTTATGGCGTTTATCGCGATTGTCTTTTTAGCGAACAATTGGCTGACTTATGCGCTTATGTTCGCGTATGTTTTGTATTTAGTCCTAACCTCGAAAGTGCCATTTTTATTTTTTATTAAAGGGTTACAACCGATTTTTTGGCTTATTTTAATTACTTTATTGCTGCAAGTCTTTTTTACAAAAGGCGGGACAGTTTTAGTTGATTTAGGACTTTTACAAATAACAACACTCGGACTGGCGAACGGGGCGATGATGTTTTGTCGTTTTGTTCTCATTATTTTTATGACGACGCTACTAACATTAACAACAAGCCCGATTGAGCTGACAGATGGTCTTGAGAAAATTTTGGCGCCGTTTCGATTGGTACATTTACCAGTGCATGAACTGGCTTTAATGCTTAGTATTTCCTTGCGATTTATTCCAACATTGATGGATGAAACGGAGAAAATTTTAAAAGCGCAAAAAGCTCGTGGCGTTGAATTTACGAGTGGAAAATGGAGTGACCGGATCAAGGCGATTATTCCGCTACTCGTGCCACTTTTTATTAGTGCGTTTAAACGTGCGGAAGATTTAGCGATTGCAATGGAAGCCCGCGGTTATCGTGGTGGTAAAGGGAGAACGAGATTTCGTTTGTTACGCTGGCGATTCGCGGACACATGCTTGTTAATTTCTTTAGCGGTGTTAAGTGGATTATTATTTTGGTTGCGGAGTTGAAATGGATGACACGATATAAAGCAATAATTTCTTATGACGGAAGTGGTTTTTTCGGATACCAAGTGCAGCCGAATACACGGACGGTTCAAGCAGAAATTGAAAAAGCGCTTGAAAAAATGCATAAAGGTAAGAGCGTTCGGATTACAGCTTCAGGAAGAACAGATACCGGCGTTCATGCGAAAGGTCAGGTAATCCATTTTGATTCGGAACTGGATATTACAGCAGAAAAATTCCAAAAAGCTTTGCAAGTGATGACGCCGTTTGATATTAGTTTTTTAACGGTTGAGGAGGCCCCGGCTGATTTTCACGCTAGATTTGGCACGGTTGGAAAAGAATATCGTTATGTTATAAAACGGACGAAAATTTTTGATCCTTTTAGTCGAAACTTTGCGCTACATTATCCATATGAATTAGATATTGCAAAAATGAAGCAAGCAAGCGAACGCCTAATTGGCGAGCATGACTTTACTAGTTTTTGTTCGGCTAGAACGGAGCGGGATTCTAAAGTGCGGACGCTTTATAGTATCGACTTTTATGAAGAGGATGCCGAGACATTAGTGATTGCGTTTCAAGGGAATGGCTTTTTGTATAATATGGTGCGGATTTTGACAGGGACTTTGCTTGATGCAGGTCAAGGTCGGATTTCTCCAGATGATATTACGAAGGCCTTATTAGCGCATGATCGCCAAAAATTAATTAGTAAAACTGCGCCGCCACAAGGGTTGTATTTATGGCGAGTTGATTATGAATAAAAATTGGATGTTTTTTTACAGAACGCATTGACTTTTCACTCTAAAAACTGTATTATGGACTATGGTATTGTTTGCCCCACAATAAGCCCCGGAAGGTTGTTGTGTTTAAACAATAAAAATATAGAATAGCATTTCGGGAATTAGGAACAGTTTTCGGGAGCTAATTTGTTTCAATTTATTTAGGAGGGTAATTCATGCGTACAACTTATATGGCGAAACCCGGCGAAGTAGAACGTAAATGGTACGTTATCGACGCTACTGGTGTTTCTTTAGGACGTTTATCCAGTGAAGTTGCTTCAATTCTTCGCGGAAAAAACAAACCACAATTTACTCCACATATCGACACTGGAGACTTTGTAATCATCATCAACGCTGGTAAGATTGGTCTTACTGGTAAAAAAGCTACTGACAAAATTTACTACCGTCACTCTCAATATCCAGGCGGTTTGAAATCTCGTACTGCAGGTGAAATGCGTACAAACAATCCTGAGAAATTATTAGAACTATCTATCAAAGGTATGCTTCCAAAAAATTCTCTTGGACGTCAATTATTCAAAAAATTACACGTATATGGTGGATCTGAGCACGAACATGCAGCTCAAAAACCAGAAGTATACGAATTACGCGGTTAATTAATAAAGGAGGAATACTAAGTGGCTCAAGTACAATATTACGGAACTGGTCGTCGTAAAAGCTCTGTAGCTCGCGTACGTTTAGTACCAGGCGACGGCAAAATCGTTATTAACAATAGAGACTGGGAAGATTACATCCCATTTGCAGCTCTTCGTGAAGTTATCAAACAACCTTTAGTAGCTACAGAAACTTTAGGTAACTATGATGTACTAGTAAACGTTCACGGTGGTGGTTACACTGGTCAAGCCGGTGCTATCCGTCATGGTGTAGCTCGTGCACTATTACAAGTGGCTCCTGAGTACCGCCCAGCACTTAAATCTGCTGGCCTACTTACTCGTGACCCACGTATGAAAGAACGTAAAAAATACGGACTTAAAGGCGCGCGTCGTGCACCTCAGTTCTCAAAACGTTAATCAAATCGTTTCAAAGCACCAGCTTTTGCTGGTGCTTTTTTTGTTTGCTTAAATATACGAGAAAAGTAAAAAAGAACCATGCAGAAACACGATTCCGAAAAAATTTGGTTTGAATGTTTTATTGTGATTATTATAACAAATTTATCCAAATATGCTATAATAATTTAAGGTTCATAATAGTTAGATAAATAGATGGATGAAGTGATTACTAGTATAAATGGTATATCTTAATATACATAGAAATAAGGGATTGTTGCAATTTTTAGTTCTTAAAAAATGCACAAAAAAAGCGCCGAAACAGCGCTACTTAATTAAAAGTTGATAACGGACAAAGCCTTATTTTAACTTGCTATGTTATTTTGAATACTAACAATACATACATTGTACCAAATTATAAAAAGAATGCAACTAAAAATTATTGAAGGGATGAAAAAAATGAAAAAACCGTACACGATTGGACTAGACATAGGAACAAACTCGGTTGGATGGGCAGTGTTAACAGATCAATATGATTTAGTGAAGAGGAAAATGAAAATTGCTGGAGACTCTGAGAAAAAACAGATAAAGAAAAATTTCTGGGGAGTTAGACTATTTGATGAGGGTCAAACGGCAGCTGATAGAAGAATGGCTAGAACAGCTAGAAGGAGAATAGAGAGAAGACGCAATCGTATTTCGTATTTACAAGGGATATTTGCGGAAGAAATGTCTAAGACTGATGCAAATTTCTTTTGCCGATTAAGTGATAGCTTTTATGTTGATAACGAAAAAAGAAATAGTCGTCATCCTTTTTTTGCGACTATAGAGGAAGAAGTAGAATACCACAAAAACTACCCGACCATTTATCACTTGAGAGAAGAACTCGTTAATTCTTCAGAAAAAGCTGATTTAAGATTAGTTTATTTAGCTTTAGCTCATATTATAAAATATCGAGGGAACTTTTTAATTGAGGGGGCATTAGATACCCAAAATACTTCTGTTGATGGAATATATAAGCAATTTATACAAACATATAATCAAGTATTTACAAGTGGTATTGAAGATGGTTCGCTAAAAAAATTGGAAGATAATAAGGACGTAGCTAAAATTCTCGTTGAAAAAGTTACGCGAAAAGAAAAACTTGAGAGAATTTTAAAATTATACCCTGGTGAAAAATCTGCCGGAATGTTTGCTCAGTTTATCAGCTTGATTGTAGGCAGTAAAGGGAATTTTCAAAAGCCTTTTGATCTTATTGAGAAATCGGATATTGAATGTGCGAAAGATAGCTATGAAGAAGATTTAGAGTCTTTGTTAGCGCTAATTGGAGATGAATATGCGGAACTTTTTGTTGCAGCGAAAAATGCATATAGTGCTGTGGTGTTATCTAGTATTATCACAGTGGCTGAGACTGAAACAAATGCGAAGTTATCCGCAAGTATGATTGAACGTTTTGATACACATGAAGAAGATTTAGGGAAATTGAAAGCATTTATCAAGCTTCATCTACCTAAACACTATGAAGAAATATTTAGGAATACCGAAAAACATGGTTACGCAGGTTATATAGACGGTAAAACAAAGCAAGCAGATTTCTATAAATACATGAAAACAACATTAGAGAACATTGAAGGCGCCGATTATTTTATTGCTAAAATAGAAAAAGAAAACTTTTTAAGAAAACAACGGACGTTTGATAATGGGGCTATTCCGCATCAATTACATTTAGAAGAATTAGAAGCCATTTTGCACCAGCAAGCAAAATATTATCCTTTTTTAAAAGAAAACTATGATAAAATCAAAAGTTTAGTAACTTTTAGAATTCCATATTTTGTTGGTCCATTAGCTAACGGACAGAGCGAATTCGCATGGTTAACAAGAAAAGCTGATGGTGAGATTAGACCGTGGAATATAGAAGAGAAAGTGGACTTTGGTAAGTCAGCGGTCGATTTCATTGAAAAGATGACCAATAAAGATACATATCTGCCTAAAGAAAATGTATTGCCTAAACATAGTCTCTGTTATCAAAAATATTTGGTTTATAATGAGTTAACCAAAGTTAGATACATTAATGATCAAGGGAAAACTAGCTATTTTTCTGGGCAGGAAAAAGAACAGATTTTTAATGACTTATTTAAGCAAAAGCGTAAAGTTAAAAAGAAGGATTTAGAGCTATTCTTACGCAATATGAGCCATGTTGAAAGTCCGACTATTGAAGGGTTGGAAGACTCGTTTAATTCAAGTTATTCTACCTACCATGATTTACTCAAGGTGGGGATAAAACAAGAAATCCTTGATAACCCAGTAAATACAGAAATGCTAGAAAATATAGTCAAAATTTTAACTGTGTTTGAAGATAAACGTATGATTAAAGAGCAGTTACAGCAATTTTCTGATGTTTTAGATGGGGTTGTTTTGAAAAAATTAGAACGACGACATTATACAGGATGGGGAAGGTTATCAGCTAAGTTATTAATGGGAATTCGTGATAAGCAATCTCACTTAACTATTTTAGATTATTTGATGAATGATGATGGACTTAATCGTAATCTGATGCAACTTATAAATGACAGTAATTTATCATTTAAATCAATAATTGAAAAAGAACAAGTAACTACAGCAGATAAAGATATTCAAAGTATTGTGGCAGACCTTGCTGGTAGCCCGGCTATAAAAAAAGGTATTCTACAAAGCTTGAAAATTGTCGATGAACTTGTTAGGGTAATGGGCTACCCACCTCAAACTATTGTTGTGGAAATGGCAAGAGAAAATCAAACAACAGGAAAAGGGAAAAATAATTCTAGACCACGTTATAAATCATTAGAAAAAGCGATTAAAGAATTTGGTAGTCAAATTCTAAAAGAGCATCCGACTGATAATCAAGAATTAAGAAATAATAGATTGTATTTATATTATTTGCAAAATGGTAAGGATATGTATACTGGACAAGAATTAGATATTCATAATCTTTCTAATTATGATATTGATCATATTGTGCCACAGAGTTTTATAACAGATAACTCCATTGATAATCTTGTGTTAACGAGTTCAGCTGGGAATCGGGAAAAAGGGAATGATGTTCCACCGCTAGAAATCGTTCAGAAGAGAAAAGTATTCTGGGAGAAGTTATACCAAGGGAATTTGATGAGTAAACGTAAATTTGATTATTTAACTAAAGCTGAACGTGGTGGTCTTACAGAAGCGGATAAAGCGAGATTTATCCATAGACAATTAGTGGAAACCCGTCAAATAACGAAAAATGTAGCTAATATTTTACATCAACGTTTTAATCATGAAAAAGATGATCATGGGAATAGTATGAAGCAGGTTCGAATTGTAACATTAAAATCTGCGCTGGTTAGCCAATTCCGTAAGCAATTTCAATTGTATAAGGTGCGTGGAGTTAATGATTATCACCACGCTCATGATGCTTATTTAAATGGGGTAGTCGCGAATACGTTATTAAAAGTATATCCTCAATTAGAGCCGGAATTTGTTTACGGCGATTACCATCAATTTGATTGGTTTAAAGCGAATAAAGCTACGGCGAAAAAACAATTTTATACAAACATCATGTTATTCTTTGCGCAAAAAGATCGAATAATAGATGAAAACGGTGAAATTCTTTGGGATAAAAAATATTTGGATACTGTCAAAAAAGTCATGAGTTATCGACAAATGAATATTGTTAAGAAAACAGAAATTCAAAAAGGAGAATTTTCAAAAGCTACAATTAAGCCCAAAGGAAATTCCAGTAAATTAATTCCTAGAAAAACTAATTGGGACCCGATGAAATATGGTGGTCTTGATAGCCCTAATATGGCATATGCAGTGGTTATTGAATATGCAAAAGGGAAAAATAAATTAGTTTTCGAGAAAAAAATTATCCGTGTTACTATCATGGAACGTAAAGCATTTGAAAAATATGAGAAAGCCTTTTTAGAAGAACAAGGTTATCGTCAGCCTAAAGTCCTCGCGAAATTACCGAAATATACGTTATATGAATGTGAGGAAGGACGCCGGAGAATGCTGGCTAGTGCTAATGAAGCTCAGAAAGGAAATCAGCAGGTATTGCCAAATCACCTGGTAACATTACTACACCATGCGGCAAATTGTGAGGCAAGTGATGGGAAAAGCCTTGATTATATTGAAAGTAATAGAGAAATGTTTGCTGAACTACTAGCGCACGTATCAGAATTTGCCAAAAGATATACGTTAGCCGATGCTAATCTAAACAAAATTAATCAGCTTTTTGAGCAAAATAAAGAAGGTGACATCAAGGCAATTGCACAATCTTTTGTTGATTTAATGGCATTTAATGCGATGGGCGCGCCGGCGAGTTTTAAATTTTTTGAAACCACTATTGAGCGCAAAAGATATAACAATCTTAAAGAACTATTAAATTCCACCATAATCTACCAATCAATCACAGGACTATATGAATCACGAAAAAGGCTGGATGACTAAATGGGATGGCGGACAGTTGTTGTAAATTCTCATTCGAAACTATCGTATAAAAACCACCATCTTGTTTTTAAATCTGCCTATCAACAGGAAATGATTCATCTATCAGAAATTGATGTACTTATATTAGAGACAACAGATATTACTTTGACTACGATGTTAATTAACTGCTTAGTAGCTGAAAATATTTTGATTCTTTTTTGTGATGATAAGCGACTGCCTATTGGAAAGGTGCTTCCTTTTTATGGGCGGCATGACAGTAGTTTGCAATTATCGAAGCAATTGGAATGGAAGTTTGAGTCGAAGGCAACTGTATGGACTGAAATTATTTCTCAAAAAATCTTAAATCAGAGTACATTTTTATCTATGCTAAATTACGATGAGAAGGCAGATTCATTGATAAAGCTACATGAAACTTTAGAGACATTTGATCCGACCAATCGTGAAGGACACGCAGCTAGAATATATTTTAATCAACTTTTTGGAAATGATTTTACAAGGGAACAAGAAAATGACATTAATAGCGGGTTGAATTATGGTTATACATTATTGCTAAGTGTTTTTGCGAGAGAATTGGTGAAATCTGGATGTATGACGCAATTTGGTTTAAAGCATTCTAATCAGTTTAACGATTTCAATTTTGCCAGTGATTTAATGGAACCATTTAGACCACTAGTGGATCAAATCGTGTATGAAAAACGCAACGAGGATTTTCAAGTAATCAAACGCTCATTATTCGAAATGTTCATCAAGCAGTTTGACTATAATAACCAGCATATGTTTTTAACCAATATTGCAAGTGATTATACTAAGAAGATAGTAAAGGTCTTAAATGAAGAAAGGGAAGGAGTTCCTGAATTTAGGATATGAGTTATCGATATATGAGAATGTTATTAATGTTTGATATGCCGACAGATACCGCAAAAGAAAGAAAAGCCTATCGTCAATTTCGACGCTTTATATTAAGTGAAGGCTTTATTATGCATCAATATTCCGTTTATAGTAAAATTTTATTAAATGGCACAGCTAGTAAAGCTATGCTAGCTCGCTTGAAACAGCAAAATCCTAAAAAAGGGTTGATTACTTTATTAACTGTGACGGAAAAACAATTTGCGCGCATGGTATATTTAAGTGGAGAACAGAATAAAAGTGTAGGTAATTCGGATTCGAGACTTATTTTCTTGGGAGATGATATGGATGAATTTTAATTTCAAACTGCTTGACGAACCTGTAATTATTGAAGATTCGACCATATTTGCAATAGAAGATGTGCGTGTTTTTGCCAATGTTACTAAGTGGTTGTATCAATACGACGAAACAGAAGAATTAACGATTTTTGGTGCGAAACAACAGCCTTTAAAAAGTAGCGAACTAATGTTGATTACAGATGTATTGGGACATGATATTAATTCTCTGGCAACTTTAAAATTAATTTATGCTGATTTAGAACAGCAACTTAATGAAAAGCCGGAAGTAAAATCAATGATTGATAAGCTGACTGCGACGATTAGTGAGTTGATTGGTTATGAGCTTCTGGAGCATGAACTGGATTTAGAGGAAGATGAAATTACAGTTATTGAATTATTCAAAGCTTTAGGTATCAAGATAGAGACAAAAAGTGATACCGTTTTTGAAAAATTAATTGAAATAGTACAAGTCTATAAATACTTATCAAAGAAAAAATTGTTGGTTTTTATTAATGTATGTGCCTATTTAACAGAAGATGAGTTACTAGAGCTAAGGCGCTATGTCTCGTTAAACCAAGTAAAAGTTTTATTTGTTGAACCTAGAAAAAAAGAAGGATTTTCGCAGGTTATTCTAGATTCAGATTATTTTTTACAAGTGGAAAAAGGAATGTAGAGTTCAAATGATCTTTGAAAACTAAATAGATTTTATGTGAACCATAAAATAAGCATTCAAAATTGAAATCTTGCTATGGATAAGTGGCGCGATTACGAAATCTAGGAGAATAAAAAAATTCTACGAGGTTTTAGAGCTATGTTATTTTGAATGCTAACAAAACAGCTTGGCACGGAACTGTTTAGAGTTGGTTGTTTTAGAGCTATGTTATTTTGAATGCTAACAAAACGAAGGCTGTTATTGAACTGGCGACTACTTTGTTTTAGAGCTATGTTATTTTGAATGCTAACAAAACAGGCGACACAAGCGTTAACACAGGACTCGAGTTTTAGAGCTGTGTTATTTTGAATGCTAACAAAACAAAAATATCAGCGCCGACAATGTTCTGGCTGTTTTAGAGCTATGTTATTTTGAATGCTAACAAAACATTCAGTTAACAACTCAATTCCATAAAATAGTTTTAGAGCTATGTTATTTTGAATGCTAACAAAACACAACAATAAGCTAACAGGGGAAAACAACAGTTTTAGAGCTATGTTATTTTGAATGCTAACAAAACTCTTGACACAGATTACTTATTAACTACGTTGTTTTAGAGCTATGTTATTTTGAATGCTAACAAAACCCGCGGCAATCTCGGCTATTTTTGGAAGTCAGTTTTAGAGCTATGTTATTTTGAATGCTAACAAAACAATTAAGACAAGATTCAAGCTATATTGTAGGTTTTAGAGCTATGTTATTTTGAATGCTAACAAAACTCAATGCAGAGGAAAAAGTAAAAGAATTGGGTTTTAGAGCTATGTTATTTTGAATGCTAACAAAACCGTGATCGTATCACGTAAAAACAACGTAGGGTTTTAGAGCTATGTTATTTTGAATGCTAACAAAACTCTGAGCTTTACGAAAACGATGGTCAACTTGTTTTAGAGCTATGTTATTTTGAATGCTAACAAAACACAAGTGGAAACATTAGTATCTATGCAATAGTTTTAGAGCTATGCTATTTCGAATACTAAAAACCACATCTCTTAATCTACTCCAGCTAGAAAAAGTTACACCATTATGAAAGAGAAGCCCCAACAAATGACACAATACCACTACCTCGCCTCAAAAGCAGCACTAAAAACTACGACACACGAAAATAAGACAGATTTTATATATCAAAACGACTTAGACTTCCTGAGTTTGAACTTTGAAGAAAACGTTGATGAGCGTACAAATGAAAAATTTTCCTACTCCAAACATTTTAACCCAACTTGCAATTTTCAAGTCGCTATAAGTGAAGGGAAATTACCGTTAAAAGGTGAAGAGCAAAATAATGATTATGAATCTAAAAGTTTAAAAATACTACACGATTACATTATAAAAGCTAGTAAAGAAAGCGATACTCTTGAACTATACACTTCATGGAACGGCGAAGAAAATTTACCTTTGACGAATAAAACAGAATTAACCATAGAAAATTTAACCCCAGAAAATTTGATTTTAAGAGACAGAGAACTATTAATAATTAAAAATAAGACATTTACATACACCACTTAAAATAAAAAGGAGAAACCTCATGAAAAAAACCTCAATCATTTTTATTTTATGTATAACCGTACTACTGACAGCATGCTCCACCACTGAAAAGCAAACAAAAATAGAATATACAGAAGCAACAGGTACCATAGAGCAAGTAGAAACGAATGCAATTTTAATTAACAATTTCAAAGAGAAAAATGATAAGGATAATCCGGAATCCGCCATACGTTTTGGCATCGGGGACAAATATTACGACAAAAACGGAAACAAAATAAAACTAACCGAACTAAACAAAAACGACAATGTCAAAATCATTTTAACCAAAAATTACCCAATCCAAGAAACCTCGCCGGGACAAATAGACCCCAAATACATTCAAAAAATCATCTTGCTAAACAAATAAAACTCTCTCACCCGCAGAGAGTTTTTTCTTTCCTTAAAAAAATAAACCTAAAACCCTTGCCTTGGTGTGAACTCCAGGGTTTATAATTCAATATGTAAAGACGAAGTGAGGTGATCGATGATGAATATCAAACAAGCGGCCGAGATGTTTGGGCTTACGGTCGATACATTGCGTTACTATGAGCGAGTTGGGGTTATTCCGCCTGTCCATCGTAATGAAAGTGGCTATCGGGACTATAAGACAAGTGACTTGAACTGGGTTTATCTTGTGAAGAGTTTGCGGAATGCGGGGTTGTCGGTAGAATCTTTAATTGAGTTTGCGACACTTGCCCAACTAAGAGAAACAGAGAATGTCGAAGCTGCTCAAAAACAAGTTTTAATTGACCAACTAAAAGAATTAGACGAAAAACTAGCTGAGATGAAACAAGTTAGAGATTTACTTGTATACAAAATCGATACGTACGATAGTCACATTGCCCAGTTTAAAACAGGGGAACTAACTGCAGATAATGTAGAAAAATTATGGGAACGGGACAAATTTTAAAGATAAGAGGAGGATTTTTAAATGAAAACAGTGAAATTAAATAATGGTGTAGAAGTACCTATTCTTGGTTTTGGAACGTACCAAATTACCGATGCTGGTGAAGCGGAACAAGCAGTAAAAGAGGCGATTGCTGCTGGGTATCGTCATATTGATACTGCGCAAAGTTATATGAATGAAGAAGCGGTAGGACGCGGGATAGCCGCATCTGGTGTGGATCGCAAAGAGTTATTTATCACAACAAAGATTTGGGTGGAAAATGTTAGTTATAAAGGAGTCATGAGTTCGTTTGATCGCTCATTAAAACGTCTTGGGCTAGACTATATTGACTTATTACTAATTCACCAACCATATAATGATGTGTACGGCGCTTGGATGGCGATGGAAGAATTACAAGCTCAAGGTAAAATTAAAGCTATTGGTGTATCGAATTTTGGTGTAGATCGGGTAGTTGATTTAGCGGCGTTCAATGATATAACACCTCAAGTTAATCAAATCGAAATCAACCCTTTCCAACAACAATCAAAGAATATTGAAGCTTTACGAAAAGAAGGCGTGGCTGTTGAAGCATGGGCGCCGTTTGCGGAAGGGAAAAATGATATTTTCACCAATCCGATTTTGACTAAAATTGCCGAAAAATACGGAAAATCAGTAGCACAAGTGATTTTACGTTGGTTAATAGAACAGGATATTATTGTTTTAGCTAAGTCTGTAAAACCTGAACGAATGGCGCAAAATTTAGCTGTATTTGATTTTGAACTGTCCGAAGAAGATAAGAGTGCGATTGCGACCCTTAATCAAGGCGAAAGTCAATTTTTCTCTCATGCAGATCCAGAAATGGTTAAATGGATGGCGAGTCGCAAAATAAATATTTAATACAAGAAAAGAGACCCGAGCATTTATCTGGGTCTCTTTGTTATTAACTTTGAATATCTGTTGCTTTAATCCAACCGAGGGAGTTATTATTTTCTTTAATATGCACCCACTGTTCGTCTTGAATCGTCGCTTCTTTATCCACTATTAGCAGTTTACCATAATAGAAACCGACTGCTTTTGTTTCAGCACTCGCTGCTTCGACTGGTTTGTTGTAAAGCATTGCTGCGGGATTTTTTAAATAGGAGACTTGGGTTGTTGGTTTTTCGGATTCAGGAGTATAAATGATATTTACATCTTTTTCACTAACCCAACCAACTACTTCGCCATCTATTTTAAATTCGTACCATAGCGTGTTTCCGACTTTAGCTCGTGTAACTAATTCTAGTTTTTGAGTGTCATAGTCACTAAGCGGGGCAAGTTTCTCCGCATTTTTTGTATTGAAAGGGGCGCTCCAGACATTATCTGTTGCCGCCTTACTTACAGTTGCGTAGCCATCAAAGCTATTTTGTTCCGTGATACGATCATATAAGCGGTCGTTCAATTTGTCTGAGCGAACCCAGCCGATTACTTTACTACTTTCGGAAAGACGGAACCATGCATAACCATCACGTGTTATTTTCTTATCAGCGTGAAGTGCTTTTCGGTCATATTTTGCAATTGTACCATTGTCAAACTGCTGTTCCGGATTAGGTAAGCGATAAATATGAGCATTTAAGTCATCTACATATTTTGTTGTATCAACATTTTCGTCGTTATTTTGATGATAACTCAAAGTAAGCGCCGAGCTATTTACCCAACCAATGTCTTTATTGTTTTCACGTAAAAAATACCACAAACCTTTTTCTGTTTTCGCTTCCCAAGAAATTTCTAAATTGCGATTTGTATAGTTCGCTAATGTTCCGACTTCCTCAGAATTAGTAGTATTAAATGGTGCAGACCAAATCGTTTCTTGTTCTTTATTTGCATTGACTGTACCTATAGCAGTGATTTTATTTTGGTATTCAATTTTATCATAAACAACATCGTATTGATCCAGATTGTAACGTTCAATAATAGCAACTAATTTAGAAACATAATCGGGCGCAGTAGCATAACCGCCATCTTTTATCGCTTGTAAGGCTTTACGATAATCAGTTTCGCCTACAGCACCTTGATAGCGTGCATTTTGCGTAATTAAGTTTGTATGGTCTTCAATTGATTCTTTCCAGCTAGGATAAACGCGGAAATCAGCCGTAGTTGCCCCAGATGCTTCCATCGTCCCCATAGAAACAGATTTACCTTCATACTGACCTTTAATACCAAATAAGTTATTAGAATTCTTGCTTAAACCACTTTTACCCCAGTTAGATTCTAAAATAGCTTGGGCAAGAGTTACACTAGTCAAAAGCTTGCCATCTCGGTAACCGTCTTCTGCAGCAGGTAAAATCTCATCGATAAATGCTTGTTGCGAAGAAGTTAATGAATTTTGAGCAACTCTTGAATTTCCCGTTTCTGCTCCAACATTTAAAGAAACTACTAAAAATGCCACAATGAGCAAGATAATCCCTGGTTTTATAAACTTTCTCTCCAAAATCGAACGCACTCCTTTTTACTATAACTGCGCTTATTTTAGCAATAAATAAAGAAATAGTTCTATTACAGTTCGATGACGAAACAAAGACAAAATGCTGAAGTGACTGGTATATATAGCTTTAACGTCAATTGCCAAAATGTGTAAAATTTGTGAAATTATTTATAGAGTGAAGTACATAAATATTGAATATGTGAAAAAAAGAAGGAGCCATGCTATAATATTCAGTATGTCAGCGCATTCATTTATGGAGGTTTGTAACTATGTTAAACGAACAACAAATTACTAGATTATTATATCGACTGCAAGATCCTGTTTTGGAAGCTAGTTTGGAAGAAACAGAAGGTATTTTAGAAGTGCAAGTCCTTGGAGAAAGCGCAAATATCAAAATTGCCTTAGCGGATCCAGCGATAGAAACAGATCATTTTGTTCATAATATAGAAGAACTTTTAACACAATTCGGTGTAAATGAAATCAATATTGAACTTGAATACTTGCCGGCTGCAGTAATTGACCGTATTTTTCAAGCGAGAGATAACATCCTTTCAGAAACTAGCCAAACTAAATTTTTAGCAATAGCAAGTGGCAAGGGAGGCGTTGGGAAATCGACTGTCGCAGCAAACCTAGCGATAGCCTTAGCTCAACAGGGTAAAAAAGTAGGCTTACTTGATGCGGATATATATGGTTTCAGTATCCCAGTATTACTTGGAACAACAGAATCCCCACGTAAAGAAAATGGACAAATTATCCCTGTAGAAACAAACGGTATCCAAATGATCTCGATGGATTTCTTTGTAGAGTCTGGCGAACCAGTTATTTGGCGTGGTCCGATGCTAGGAAAAATGATAAAGATGTTTTTAGAAGAAGTGAGATGGGGAAAATTAGATTACTTGTTAATTGACTTGCCACCTGGAACTGGAGATGTCGCTCTAGATATTCACACCTTAATTCCAAAATGCAATGAAATTATCGTTACAACACCACATTTCGCAGCGGCATCAGTTGCATCACGTGCGGGATATATGGCTTCGAAAAACAACCATAACATTATTGGCGTAATTGAAAATATGTCTTATCTAAAACTTGAAGATGAACAAACCTTAAAAATATTTGGACAAGGTGGCGGAGAAAAAGTTGCTGCTGACCTAGAAACACAACTTTTAATTCAATTACCAATCGAACAACCAGATTTCAATGGAAATGGCTATACATCAGCTATCTATAGCGAGTCTAGTGAAGCGGGAAAAGCCTATAAAACTCTAGCAGAGAAAATAATTCCATATTTATTATAAAAACTTTGTAAAAAGTATTGACGAAAGGCAAAAATCTTGGTATATTTATAAACGTTGCTGATACGGACAAACGCTTTAGCAGCAAAAGAAACTGACCTTTGAAAACTGAACAAAAAAGAAGACGAAAAGCAATGAGACGTAAAGTCTCACTGGTAATCGCAGGGCAGAAAACAGAAAGCTGTTTTCAACAAAAACAAACTAGTAATTTAATTGCTAGCGAAGTCAATTTGACGCAAGGAATCTTATTCACGGTGTTGAATAAGTATTCAAATTCAATTTATATTTTAAAGAGAGTTTGATCCTGGCTCAGGACGAACGCTGGCGGCGTGCCTAATACATGCAAGTCGAACGAACGGAGGAAGAGCTTGCTCTTCCAAAGTTAGTGGCGGACGGGTGAGTAACACGTGGGCAACCTGCCTGTAAGTTGGGGATAACTCCGGGAAACCGGGGCTAATACCGAATGATAGAGTGTGGCGCATGCCACGCTCTTGAAAGATGGTTTCGGCTATCGCTTACAGATGGGCCCGCGGTGCATTAGCTAGTTGGTAGGGTAATGGCCTACCAAGGCAACGATGCATAGCCGACCTGAGAGGGTGATCGGCCACACTGGGACTGAGACACGGCCCAGACTCCTACGGGAGGCAGCAGTAGGGAATCTTCCGCAATGGACGAAAGTCTGACGGAGCAACGCCGCGTGTATGAAGAAGGTTTTCGGATCGTAAAGTACTGTTGTTAGAGAAGAACAAGGATAAGAGTAACTGCTTGTCCCTTGACGGTATCTAACCAGAAAGCCACGGCTAACTACGTGCCAGCAGCCGCGGTAATACGTAGGTGGCAAGCGTTGTCCGGATTTATTGGGCGTAAAGCGCGCGCAGGCGGTCTTTTAAGTCTGATGTGAAAGCCCCCGGCTTAACCGGGGAGGGTCATTGGAAACTGGAAGACTGGAGTGCAGAAGAGGAGAGTGGAATTCCACGTGTAGCGGTGAAATGCGTAGATATGTGGAGGAACACCAGTGGCGAAGGCGACTCTCTGGTCTGTAACTGACGCTGAGGCGCGAAAGCGTGGGGAGCAAACAGGATTAGATACCCTGGTAGTCCACGCCGTAAACGATGAGTGCTAAGTGTTAGGGGGTTTCCGCCCCTTAGTGCTGCAGCTAACGCATTAAGCACTCCGCCTGGGGAGTACGACCGCAAGGTTGAAACTCAAAGGAATTGACGGGGGCCCGCACAAGCGGTGGAGCATGTGGTTTAATTCGAAGCAACGCGAAGAACCTTACCAGGTCTTGACATCCTTTGACCACTCTGGAGACAGAGCTTTCCCTTCGGGGACAAAGTGACAGGTGGTGCATGGTTGTCGTCAGCTCGTGTCGTGAGATGTTGGGTTAAGTCCCGCAACGAGCGCAACCCTTGATTTTAGTTGCCAGCATTTAGTTGGGCACTCTAAAGTGACTGCCGGTGCAAGCCGGAGGAAGGTGGGGATGACGTCAAATCATCATGCCCCTTATGACCTGGGCTACACACGTGCTACAATGGATGGTACAAAGGGTCGCGAAGCCGCGAGGTGGAGCCAATCCCATAAAACCATTCTCAGTTCGGATTGTAGGCTGCAACTCGCCTACATGAAGCCGGAATCGCTAGTAATCGTGGATCAGCATGCCACGGTGAATACGTTCCCGGGCCTTGTACACACCGCCCGTCACACCACGAGAGTTTGTAACACCCGAAGTCGGTAGGGTAACCTTTATGGAGCCAGCCGCCGAAGGTGGGACAGATAATTGGGGTGAAGTCGTAACAAGGTAGCCGTATCGGAAGGTGCGGCTGGATCACCTCCTTTCTAAGGAAAAGGAAACCTGTGAGTTTTCGTTCTTCTCTATTTGTTCAGTTTTGAGAGGTCACTCTCTTGTATGTCAGATAAAGTACGCAAGGCAACATGCATGGAGCATAGCGCCACTACATTTTTGACGGGCCTATAGCTCAGCTGGTTAGAGCGCACGCCTGATAAGCGTGAGGTCGATGGTTCGAGTCCATTTAGGCCCACTTTTTCTTTCTGACACGAAGAAAACATTCAATTTAATTCCTTTTAGGGGCCTTAGCTCAGCTGGGAGAGCGCCTGCTTTGCACGCAGGAGGTCAGCGGTTCGATCCCGCTAGGCTCCACCAAAATTGTTCTTTGAAAACTAGATAAGAAAGTTAGTAAAGTTAGCATAGATAATTTATTATTTATGACACAAGTAACCGAGAATCATCTGAAAGTGAATCTTTCATCTGATAGGAAGTATCATCGCTGATACGGAACATCAGAAAAACAACCTTTACTTCGTAGAAGTAAATTGGTTAAGTTAGAAAGGGCGCACGGTGGATGCCTTGGCACTAGGAGCCGAAGAAGGACGGGACTAACACCGATATGCTTTGGGGAGCTGTACGTAAGCGTTGATCCAGAGATTTCCGAATGGGGGAACCCACTATCTTTAGTCGGATAGTATCCTTACGTGAATACATAGCGTGAGGAAGGCAGACCCAGGGAACTGAAACATCTAAGTACCTGGAGGAAGAGAAAGAAAAATCGATTTCCTGAGTAGCGGCGAGCGAAACGGAAAGAGCCCAAACCAAGAAGCTTGCTTCTTGGGGTTGTAGGACACTCTATACGGAGTTACAAAAGAAAGTTATAAATGAAGCGGTCTGGAAAGGCCCGCCAAAGACGGTAACAGCCCGGTAGTTGAAATGGCTTTCCCTCCAGAGTGGATCCTGAGTACGGCGGAACACGTGAAATTCCGTCGGAATCCGGGAGGACCATCTCCCAAGGCTAAATACTCCCTAGTGACCGATAGTGAACCAGTACCGTGAGGGAAAGGTGAAAAGCACCCCGGAAGGGGAGTGAAACAGTTCCTGAAACCGTGTGCCTACAAGTAGTTAGAGCCCGTTAATGGGTGATAGCGTGCCTTTTGTAGAATGAACCGGCGAGTTACGATTTGTTGCAAGGTTAAGCGGAAAAAGCGGAGCCGTAGCGAAAGCGAGTCTGAATAGGGCGCATAAGTAACAGGTCGTAGACCCGAAACCAGGTGATCTACCCATGTCCAGGATGAAGGTAAGGTAATACTTACTGGAGGTCCGAACCCACGCACGTTGAAAAGTGCGGGGATGAGGTGTGGGTAGCGGAGAAATTCCAATCGAACTTGGAGATAGCTGGTTCTCTCCGAAATAGCTTTAGGGCTAGCCTCGAGGTAAAGAGTCATGGAGGTAGAGCACTGTTTGGACTAGGGGCCCTTCTCGGGTTACCGAATTCAGATAAACTCCGAATGCCATGTACTTATACTCGGGAGTCAGACTGCGAGTGATAAGATCCGTAGTCGAAAGGGAAACAGCCCAGACCACCAGTTAAGGTCCCCAAATATATGTTAAGTGGAAAAGGATGTGGGGTTGCTTAGACAACCAGGATGTTGGCTTAGAAGCAGCCACCATTGAAAGAGTGCGTAATAGCTCACTGGTCGAGTGACCCCGCGCCGAAAATGTACCGGGGCTAAACATATTACCGAAACTGTGGATGAACCTCTTCGGAGGTTCGTGGTAGGAGAGCGTTCTAAGGGCGGTGAAGTCAGACCGGAAGGACTGGTGGAGCGCTTAGAAGTGAGAATGCCGGTATGAGTAGCGAAAGAAGGGTGAGAATCCCTTCCACCGAATATCTAAGGTTTCCTGAGGAAGGCTCGTCCGCTCAGGGTTAGTCGGGACCTAAGCCGAGGCCGATAGGCGTAGGCGATGGACAACAGGTAGAGATTCCTGTACCAGTGCTAATTGTTTAACCGATGGGGTGACACAGAAGGATAGGGAATCGCACGAATGGAAATGTGCGTCCAAGCAGTGAGTGTGAGAAGTAGGCAAATCCGCTTCTTGCGAAGCATGAGCTGTGATGGGGAAGGAAATTAAGTACGGAAGTTCCTGATTTCACGCTGTCAAGAAAAGCCTCTAGGAAGAGTAGTACTGCCCGTACCGCAAACCGACACAGGTAGATGAGGAGAGAATCCTAAGGTGAGCGAGAGAACTCTCGTTAAGGAACTCGGCAAAATGACCCCGTAACTTCGGGAGAAGGGGTGCTCTATTAGGGTGCAAGCCCGAGAGAGCCGCAGTGAATAGGCCCAGGCGACTGTTTAGCAAAAACACAGGTCTCTGCAAAACCGTAAGGTGACGTATAGGGGCTGACGCCTGCCCGGTGCTGGAAGGTTAAGAGGAGTGCTTAGCTTCGGCGAAGGTACGAATTGAAGCCCCAGTAAACGGCGGCCGTAACTATAACGGTCCTAAGGTAGCGAAATTCCTTGTCGGGTAAGTTCCGACCCGCACGAAAGGCGCAACGATCTGGGCACTGTCTCAACGAGAGACTCGGTGAAATTATAGTACCTGTGAAGATGCAGGTTACCCGCGACAGGACGGAAAGACCCCGTGGAGCTTTACTGCAACCTGATATGGAATGTTTGTACCGCTTGTACAGGATAGGTAGGAGCCGAAGAGACGTGTGCGCTAGCATACGAGGAGGCAATGGTGGGATACTACCCTGGCTGTATGACCATTCTAACCCGCCACGCTAAGCGCGTGGGGAGACAGTGTCAGGTGGGCAGTTTGACTGGGGCGGTCGCCTCCTAAAGAGTAACGGAGGCGCCCAAAGGTTCCCTCAGAATGGATGGAAATCATTCGCAGAGTGTAAAGGCACAAGGGAGCTTGACTGCGAGACTGACAAGTCGAGCAGGGACGAAAGTCGGGCTTAGTGATCCGGTGGTTCCGCATGGAAGGGCCATCGCTCAACGGATAAAAGCTACCCCGGGGATAACAGGCTTATCTCCCCCAAGAGTCCACATCGACGGGGAGGTTTGGCACCTCGATGTCGGCTCGTCGCATCCTGGGGCTGTAGTCGGTCCCAAGGGTTGGGCTGTTCGCCCATTAAAGCGGCACGCGAGCTGGGTTCAGAACGTCGTGAGACAGTTCGGTCCCTATCCGTCGCGGGCGCAGGAAATTTGAGAGGAGCTGTCCTTAGTACGAGAGGACCGGGATGGACACACCGCTGGTGTACCAGTTGTTCCGCCAGGAGCATCGCTGGGTAGCTATGTGTGGCAGGGATAAACGCTGAAAGCATCTAAGCGTGAAGCCCCCCTCAAGATGAGATTTCCCATTTCTTCGGAAAGTAAGATCCCTGAAAGATGATCAGGTAGATAGGTTTGGAGTGGAAGTGTAGCGATACATGGAGCGGACAAATACTAATCGATCGAGGACTTAACCAAAAAATGAAACGAAGTTACCTAACTGAACCCTTTCTTCTCTAGTTTTGAGAGAGCAATCTTTCAACAACTTCATATTGTCTGGTAGTTATGGCGAGAAGGTCACACCCGTTCCCATCCCGAACACGGTAGTTAAGCTTCTCTGCGCCAATGGTAGTTGGGGGCTTCCCCCTGCGAGAGTAGGTCGCTGCCGGGCAATTTATTATTCCACAGTAGCTCAGTTGGTAGAGCAATCGGCTGTTAACCGATCGGTCGCAGGTTCGAGTCCTGCCTGTGGAGCCATTTTTTTATTTGAAAGGCTTTGCTGCCGCTTTAGCTCAGTTGGTAGAGCACTTCCATGGTAAGGAAGGGGTCGTCGGTTCAAATCCGACAAGTGGCTTAATATAATATGCTTGTACTTAGAATGTTTCGCTAGTATGCGAGGCTTTTTTTATTTGTCTAAAAATAATAAACTCCTTATCAGAAGTATACATATGCATTATTATTCAATGTGTTTTTATAGAAAATGTTAATTAATTAAATAAGTATCCAATTTTCTTGGATTTATTATTATTATATTGAGGAAAATATGTATTTTTCGACATAAGTAAAAGGTTGGTTGTATAAAATATGAATAACAAGCTAATATGTGTAGGATTTTAACAATGAAACAATTATAAAAGTCAATTTGTGTGGAAATAAAACAAAATTTTCTTTATTTTTTAGTAGTCCGTTACAAGAAACAGCCCTTTTCTTTCGTTTTCGGTCATACATCGCATTATTATGATACCTTATATATGTGTAAGAAAATTTTAAAAAGGAGATAACATCATGAGAAAAAAAACTGCGGTAATAATTTTGCTTTTTATTGTACTATTGACAACGATTCTAATGCCAACGAATGCAAATGCCTATACTAAATTAGGTTATTCTTTAAGTAAATCAAATGCTAAAAATTTTAAATTTTATATTAATGGGTCGGCGATGGGTTATAAAAATATAATTATTAATGGAGCAAAATCTTGGAATGCTTCTCCATATTTAAATACGGTAAGTAAGGGACAAGATGCAAAACCTCACTTTATAATTAGTAGTTCAACTCAGGACAGAGGGGCAACTATTGCTGTCTGCGAAACTTGGGCATATAAAGGGTCTAAGTTAGTAGCCAAAAATGAAATAACTACTTTTAAAGCTTTTAGATCTTTATCTGTAGGTGATAAGACTGAAACTATAGCTCACGAATTTGGCCATGGCCTTGGTTTAGGACATGTGAAAACGAAGAATGCAATCATGCTAGATGTTGGTTTTACAAAGAAAATAAAACCACAAAGGGATGATTTAAACGGTATTAAAGCAATATATAAATAAAAAGGAGGATTGAAAAATGAAGAAAAGCATTATAGTTATCATAGGATTATTGATTATAGTTGGATTGATGGGTTGTACTAATGATAAAAATATAAATGAAAAACAAATAGTAGGAAAAGAAATCGAAAAAGTGGAACAAAAAAGTAGTATAGTTTCTTATAATGGAAAGTATCTGGATCTTGCAGAAAATATTGAAGAACTAGAAGAAAGTTCCCCTATTATTGTCACTGTAACGAAACGCTCTGAAAAAAAATCTATTACAAAAGAATCAAAAAATAGTAATGTACCCACAGAATTTTATACTATGAGTGAAGTAGTTATAAATAATATAGAAAAAGATGAAACGAAGACTTTAAAAGAAAATAAAACGATTAAAGTATTAGAAGATAGTGTTGAAAATGTTAAAATCGATGGACAAGAATACGATTTAACGATTGATGGGTATAAAAATATGAAAGAAGACGAAGAATATACGCTATTTATAAGGAAAAGTACATCTGGAGATAATTATGTACTTACAAATGCTATGTTAAGTAAATATCCTGTTGCTGAGTTGAGTGAAAGTGAGCTGTTCCTTGAAAATGAGGAAAACAAGGAAGAAGCGATAGATATGAAAGATACGTATAAGGATATATATAAGGAAGTTCTAAGTGATTATAACTAAAAAAATAAGTATCTTATGACCCTGGGAATAAAACTGGGGTCTATTTTTATGGAGGCTTTATTACATATCTTGAATAGGTCGTATAAATAGATTATACTAGGGGTATAAATACAAGGACGGATGGGGTGTTTTTTTGAAGGAGAAGAAGCAGCGGATTATTAAGTCAGCTAAAGAGGTGTTTCAAAAGCAAGGGTACTTGAAGACTTCTGTACAAGATATGGTGGATGCGGCTGGGATTTCTAAGGGGACTTTCTATAATTATTTTACTTCGAAAGAGGAGCTGGCCATTGTCATCTTTAAGCAGGAGTATTCTGTATTGCATCAGCGTTTGGAATATACGATGGCGCTAGATGGGACGAAGAAAGATAATTTTACGGAATGCTTGAAAATTATTATTCATTTTTATACGGAAAATGGGGAGATATTGAATATTACTTTTTCGCAGACGATGATTGATGATGACTTTAATGCGTTCTTGCAGAATGTTCGACTTAAGAATATGGAATGGGTTAAAAATCAGCTTTTAGAGGTTTATGGAAAGGAAACGGAGCCTTATATTAACGATATTACGATGCTCTTGAGTGGGATGGCGGCGATGTATGTCTTTGCGAGCGGTAGTAAAAATGTTGACTCTGGTTTAATTGAAAGAGCCATTCCGTATGTTGTGAGAAGGCTAGATGCGCTTGTTAAAGATATATTGGAAAGCGGAGAAATTATTTTTACTGAGGCTGATACAGAGAACTTGGTGCCAGATCAAACGATGATCCGCAAGAAGCGTCTTGCTAAGTTACGAGAAGCGCTTGAGGAGCTTAATGTAGGAATTGAGAATGCGGATATTGCTGATTCGGATAAGTGGCAGTATAAAGAATCGATGAATGCACTTGTTGGCGAGATTAATAATAATGAAGCGCCGAGAGATTTCATGGTTCAAGGCACACTTTTATATCTTAAACAGCACGTACCGGCGACTTTAACCAAAGAAGTGAATAAATTAGAAGCGTGCGTGAACGGGCTTTTATAAATTTTAGACTAACTAGTCACTTTTTATTGACTTGTTGGTCTTTTTTTATTATACTTCTATTATTCATCTGGAAATTTCCACATGGGAAGGGGTATTAATTTTGAATAGTATAGCAGTAGAACGGCCCGTTGATGTTAATGGGAAATCTTATAGTAGAAGTTTATTAGTAGTAACAATGATTATTGGGGCATTTGTAGCGATTTTAAATCAGACGTTACTAGCAACGGCGCTTCCAATGATTATGGATGATTTGCATATTACAGCAGCAACAGGGCAATGGTTAACAACAGCTTTCTTGCTGACAAATGGGATTATGATTCCGATTACAGCACTTTTAATTGAAAAAATTAGTTCAAAAACGTTATTTATTACGGCGATGACTGTATTTACAATTGGTACAATTATTTCGTCTGTGGCGGGTTCATTCCCGATTTTACTTACTGGTCGTATTGTTCAAGCGGCTGGTGCAGGTATTATGATGCCTTTACTTCAAACGATATTCTTGCTGATTTTCCCTCGTGAAAAACGTGGGGCAGCGATGGGGCTGATGGGACTCGTTATTGCGTTTGCTCCAGCGATTGGTCCAACATTATCAGGTTGGATTGTGGATTCATATGATTGGAGAGTATTATTTATTATTTTAATTCCAATTGCGGTTATTGATATTATTTTAGCCTTTTTTGGAATGAAAAAAGTAGTGAAGTTAACTGATACAAAAATTGATTTTCTTTCCATCGTGATGTCTTCAATTGGTTTTGGGGCGTTACTTTACGGATTTAGTTCAGCTGGTAATGATGGTTGGGGAGATGCGACTGTTATTACGACATTAATCATTGGTGTCGTTGTTATTGCGTTATTTGTATGGCGCCAACTTGTTATTGAAAATCCAATGCTTGAACTGCATGTGTTTAAATATCCAGTATTTTCATTGTCTGTTATTCTTGGTTCAATTGTAACGATGGCAATGATTGGTGCGGAGATTGTATTACCACTTTATATTCAAACGATTCGCGGGGAGTCTGCGCTTCAATCTGGATTACTATTACTTCCAGGTGCGATTATTATGGGGATAATGAGTCCAATTACAGGGATTATTTTTGATAAAATTGGAGCGAAATGGTTAACGATTACTGGGGTTACCATTTTGACTATCGGTACGATACCATTTATGTTTTTAACAATGGATACGCCGCTTTGGTATATTGTTGTGTTTTATGCCGTGAGATTCTTCGGGATTTCGATGGCGATGATGCCAGTTTCGACTGCGGGGATGAATGCACTTCCTAACCACTTGATTAACCATGGTTCAGCGGTAAATAATACAATTCGTCAAATTGCTGGTTCGATTGGGACTGCGGTGCTGATCACTGTGCTGACGAATGTGACGAAAGATAATATGCCTGGTAAAGCGCTTATGGCGACTGATCCAGCTGGTTTTGCTCAAAAAGCGCAAGATGCTAGTCTGGACGGAATGCGTGCGGCGTTTATGGTTGCAGCAATCTTTGCGGCTTTAGGGATGATCTTAAGTTTATTCCTTAAAAATAAAAAACAAGAGCCAATCGTCAAAGAATATACCAAATAATATCAAAACAGGGTCAAACATCCAATTTGGATAAATGACCCTGTTTTTTTATATTTTTTTAAGAGAAACTTTCCAGCTGGTGCCTGTTCCTACCGAATATGCGTCTACGAAGGAACCTTGATTGATGCCGAGCCCAAGATTATCAAGTGAGTTTACATAGATGAGTGCTTCTCCAATGCGTAAGTCTGCGAATGAGCGGCTATAGGTAACGAAATTTTTATAAACTACGCGGTCGTGGTGTTTGATCAGAACTTCGATGGAATCGCCGTATTTTGCGCCAAGTTGCAGGAAATCAGTCCGACGAATATTTGTCCAAAGGTTGCCAAATGGGCGGTCGATTATATCAATTGTTCCATAAGCCTGTTCATCTTCTAAATAAGAGTCACTTAGGCTTAACGAAACAATGGATTCAGGTGTGGCTTCAGGACCAATATCTTCAAAACTAATCACACCAGCAGCAAGTCTCGCCGCAGTATAGGCAAAAATATCTCTACCGTGGAATGTATGAGAAGCACCTGACCTTGGAAGGCGATTTTTCTCTTCATCAATCAGACGAACCGCTTTAATCGTTCCGTAATGGGCAATATGTGTTAAAGTTCCGTTATCTGGTGTAATAATATAATGACCATCCTCTGTTAAAACAACTACACTACGACGTTTCGAACCAACACCTGGGTCGACAATAGATACAAAAATCGTAGCTTCAGGCCAGTAGGGAACAGTTTGTAAAAGACGATAAGAAGCTTCCCAAATATTAAATTGAGGAATTTGATGCGTTAAATCGTATATTTGTAAATCACTACTAACACTATTAATCACACCATACATAGCACTAACTGCACCATCACTAATACCAAAATCAGATTGTAAAACAAGTAGCTGTTTTGTCATTTTAAACTCCTCCATTTCGGGCAATTTAGGGTAAAATAAAAACTCGCCCTCGTCCAAAAAACTCTTGGAATAAGGGCGAGAAAAATTTCACGCGGTACCACCTTAATTTATTTTCAGCTTACACTGAAAACCTCAAATAAGCATTTATGTAAAATACTTAGGGCGTTTGATAACGGACGCCAAATCCGTTGTGGCTTACTTATTTTCAGCGACAAAGCTCAGAGGCCATTTTCGGACATTGTTTTTTGTTCCTTTTCAGCAGTGGGAACTCTCTTTTTGAAAAAACGGATGTCGTACTTTTCTCATCATAGCTTTGTTATAAAGAATACAGAAAAGTTGGATAAGTGTCAATGAATATAGCATGATTTGTGAGGGAAATCGCATAGTAGTGCTATTTGAGAACGATTATCAACTGTCTTTTTACTGTGATTTTTAAGTAAGAACTGTTATAATATAAGCGAAAATTGTAAACGCTTTCTCTATTTAGGAGGTAATGTGATGGGCGCAAAAGTATCAGTGCGAATTAATGGTGAGGCGCGGGATGTGGTGGAAGGAACGCGAATACTGGACTATTTAAATGCAGAAGGAATACAGCATCCGCATATTTGTTATAGTGAGCAAATCGGTCCTATTCAATCTTGTGACACGTGTATGTGTGAGGTTGACGGGGAGCTTATGCGGGCGTGCAGCACGAATCTTACAGATGGGATGGAAATTAAAACAAATTCAGAACTAGCTAAAGATGCTCAGTTAGAAGCAATGGACCGGATTTTGGAAAATCATTTACTGTATTGTACGGTTTGTGATAATAATAATGGCAATTGCAAAGTACATAATACAACAGAACTGCTTGGCGTCGAGAAACAAGACCGCCCATACCGGGAAAAGGGCTACTTAAATGATTTTTCGCATCCATTTTATCGCTATGATCCGGATCAATGTATTCTTTGTGGGCGCTGTGTGGAGGCTTGTCAACAAGTTCAAGTGAATGAGACGCTTTCGATTGATTGGGAAAGAAGTCAGCCGAGGGTTATTTGGGATGATGATCGTCCAGCGAATTTATCATCTTGTGTTTCGTGCGGACTTTGTGCGACAGTATGCCCATGTAACGCTTTAATGGAAAAATCAATGCTTGGTCAAGCTGGCTTTATGACCGGACTTGATGAAGACATGCTAGAACCAATGATTGATATGGTGAAAAAAGTCGAGCCGAATTATCAAACCGTTTTTGCAGTGTCGGAAATGGAAGCGGCAATGCGGGAAACGCGGACGAAAAAAACGAAAACGGTTTGTACATTTTGCGGGGTTGGTTGTACGTTTGAAGTATGGACGAAAGACC
The DNA here is from genome assembly GCF_946902005.1 of Listeria sp. Marseille-Q6474. NCBI lineage: Bacteria > Bacillati > Bacillota > Bacilli > Caryophanales > Listeriaceae > Listeria > Listeria sp. Marseille-Q6474. The sequence continues at coordinate 1,963,390 of NZ_CAMPPS010000001.1, forward strand.
GTAAAATATTGAAAGTCGAGCCAACTGGGGAAGGTCCTGTGAACAAATTTGCTACGTGTGTGAAAGGGAAATTTGGTTGGGATTTTGTTAATAGTGAAAAACGCATTACGACCCCACTGATTCGCGAAGGAAATGAATTTGTGCCAGCGAGTTGGGAAGATGCTATTCACCTAGTTGCAACCAAACTACGCGAAATTCAAGCTAAATATGGAAATGATTCGCTTGGTTTTATTAGCTCCTCGAAAACGACCAACGAAGAAAATTATTTGATGCAAAAACTAGCGCGCCAAGTCTTTGAAACGAATAATATTGATAATTGTTCGCGTTATTGTCAGGCGCCTGCTTCGGATGGACTTACTCGTACAGTTGGTATTGGCGCAGATTCAGGGACTGTAGAAGATATTGAAAGTGCGGGACTCGTGATTATTGTTGGCGCATCTCCAGCAGATGGCCATCCGGTACTTGCCAGCAGAATTAAACGAGCACAAAAAACACGCGGTCAAAAACTGATTGTTTCAGATTTGCGGAAACACGAAATGGCGGAGCGCTCAGATTTATTTATCCATCCAAAACAAGGAACTGACTTTGTTTGGTTAACAGCAGTCGCTAAATATATTATTGACCAAAATTGGCATGATCAGGTCTTTATGGAAAATCGAATTAGCAATGTGGCGGATTATCTAGCATTTTTAGAACCATTTACACTGGAATACGCGGAAAAAGAAACGGGATTACCGGTTGAAACACTTAAATTAGTGGCGGAAATGATTCATGAAGCAGATGGGACAGCGGTTTGTTGGGGAATGGGAGTTACGCAAAACATTGCGGGATCGCATACATCATCAGCTATTGCTAACTTGCTTCTTGTAACTGGAAACTTTGGAAGACACGGGGCGGGTGCTTATCCGCTTAGAGGTCATAATAATGTTCAAGGCGCTTGTGATATGGGCTCATTACCAAATGTTTTACCAGGAATTCAGCCACTTGGAAATGATGAAGTTCGCGCTCGTTTTGAAGAAGCTTATGGGGTGTCAATTTCACCAGAACCAGGATTGAAAAATAACGAGATGCTTGATGCGATTGAAGCAGGAACACTTCATTCTATGTATGTCATTGGTGAGGAAATGGCTTGGGTTGACTCTAACTCCAATCACGTGCAAGAAATCCTTTCGAGCCTTGATTTCTTTGTTGTTCAAGATGTATTTCTATCAAAAACGGCTCAATTTGCCGATGTTGTTTTCCCAGCTGCTCCATCACTTGAAAAAGAAGGAACATTTACCAATACAGAGCGCCGTGTACAACGACTTTATGAAGTTTTAGAGCCGCTTGGAGATTCTAAACCAGATTGGTGGATTATTCAAGAAGTGGCAAGAGCATGTGGAAGAACAGATTGGAATTATGACCACCCGAGTGAAATTATGGACGAAATTGCAAGTTTAGCACCATTTTTTGCAGGTGTTCGTTATGATCGGATGCAAGGATTTAATAGCCTTGTGTGGCCAGTTAGTGCGGACGGGAAGGATATGCCGCTACTTTATGAAGAACGATTTAATTTCCCTGATGGCAAAGCACAGTTCTCGACATTGCCATATATTGCGCCGATTACTTTCCCGGAAGAATTTAATTTAACGCTTAATAATGGCCGTTTATTGGAACAATTCCATGAGGGTAATTTGACGGATAAATCAAAAGGCTTGGATTATAAATTACCGGAAGTATTTGTGGAGGTTTCGCATGAATTAGCTAAAGAACGCGATATTGAAAGTGGTTCGCTCGTTCGTTTAAGTTCGCCGTATGGTCGCATCAAGCTTCGGGCGGTTGTTACTGAGCGGATGAAAGGCAATGAAGTCTATGTACCGATGCATTCAGTGAGTAGCGAAACAGCGGTAAACCTTTTAACTTCAAGTGCTGGGGACGTTCGGACAAAAACACCAGCATATAAACAAACCAAAGTAAATCTAACTGTACTTGAAAAAACTGGGAAAAATCCACTTCCAGATCACAATCCGCGGAACCGTAAAAGATTCCCGCAAAATGGGGCTGAGGTGGAGCGCAAGTGGTCAAGAGAAGATTATCAACCGATTTCTAAAGTGAACTGCGCCTGTGGTGGAAACTGCGGATGTGGGGGGAAAGGGAGGAATCATTGATGGCGGAACCAATTTCAACGATTCGTGATACAAAAAAGACACCAGAAGAACTGGAGCAAGAACGTTTAGCGCAAATGAAAGCTGACATTGCTGAACAAGATTCTGGTTTTATCGAAATAGTAGAAACGGTAAAATTATTGCAAGAGTCTGGAGCGCTAGAAGCTTTAAATAGCGCGATTAAGGCACGGGGGGATATTACGAAAACATTTTTAAATGAATGGCGTAAAGAACCAATGACAAATGCGATAAATAATATGATGATTTCAAGTAAACTGCTAACCGATACAAAACCAGAGCAGACCGAGGAAATGATTTCAAATTTAAAGGATGCAGCGAAAAAAGCAGAAGAAAGTGCAAAAAACGACGAAATCATGGGTATGTTAGCGATTATGAAGGCGCTGAAAGACCCAGATATTAACCGGGCGCTCCGTTACGGCATGACTTTTTTGAAAGAAGCAGGGAAAACATTAAAATAATCATTTGAAACAGCGAGACTTTCTAGTATCGCTGTTTCGGCTTAGAGAGGAGTGGTTTTTGATGGATATTGTATCGCGTCAAAAAATCCGCCGTTTTGAAGCTGGCACTTTTCAAGAAATCGAATCAAGTGTTGCGACCGAGTATCCGCTAACTATCTACGTTAACGACCAAGAACTCGTGACCATCGTTTGCACACCCGAGCATTTAGAAGATTTAGTCGTAGGGTTTTTAACTTCGGAAGGCATTGTTCGTGGGCCGGGAGACATCGATTCCGTGGATATTATTGAAGCGACTGGTCATGCCAAAGTTAGCGCCAACTTTGTGAACAAATTCAATGCCAAATACCGCGGCAAACGTTATATTACCTCATGTTGCGGCAAGTCGCGGGAAAATTTCTACTTTCAGTCAGATGCCTCACTCGTCAACGTGAAGAAAAACTCAAATCTGAAACTCACAACAGACAGGATTTTCCGCCTAATGGAAAAATTTGAGCAAAATTCCGCAACGTTTCACCAAACAGGCGGGGTTCATAATGCGGCGCTATGCAGTTCGGCGGATATTATTTATAGCCGGATGGACATTGGACGTCATAATGCACTTGATAAAATATATGGTCGTGCTTTAAAAGACGGGACAGCTACAGATGATAAAGCGATTATTTTTAGCGGGCGAATCTCCTCAGAAATCCTCGTTAAGACAGCTAAATTAGGATGCGGAATTATTTTATCTCGCTCTGCACCTACTGAACTGGCGATTAATATGGCAGAAGAATTGAACATTACGACAGTCGGCTTCATCCGCGGGGATCGGTTAAATGTCTATTCTGGATTTGAACGAATCACTTAAGTTTGATATGATGCAGTAAAATAGGACGGTAAGGTGAATAGAGAAAATGAAACAAATTTTAGTAGTAGATGATGACCGGCACATTCTTAAACTTGTAGGGCACTATCTCCGGGCAGAAGGTTTTCATGTGTTAGAAGCTAGTGATGGCGTAGAAGGAGAAAAGATAGTGGAAACGGAGCAAGTTCATTTGGCGGTGATTGATGTGATGATGCCCAACATGGATGGCTTTGAACTATGCAAAAAACTGCGCATAAGCTATCCTGATATCCCCGTTATTATGCTGACAGCCAAAGATGCACTTGCAGATAAATCGCGCGGTTTTGAAGTGGGAACGGATGACTATGTCACTAAACCCTTTGAACCCGAGGAGTTGATTTTTCGAATACGGGCTTTACTTAGACGTTCCAATCAGGCTAGTGAAGCAAAAATCACTATCGGAAATATCACCATCGACCAAAAAAGCTACGGCATAAAAATTGGCAACCAAGAGCGAATGATTCCCGTAAAAGAATTTGAACTGTTATATCAATTAGCGAGCTACCCCGGTCGGATTTTTACTCGGGAAGAATTAATTGAACGGATTTGGCAACGAGATTACGACGGCAGTGACCGAACAGTAGATGTACATATTAAACGTTTGCGCAACCATTTTGATGAGGAAAAGGACGGGATTCGGATTGTCACGGTTCGCGGTGTTGGCTATAAATTGGAGGAAACAACATGAAGTCATTATATAGTCGAATAGTTGTGACGATGCTAGTTGTCATTCTTTCCAGTAGCCTGCTCGGTTTTTTCTTTGCGAACATTTATTACCAGATAAAATTAAAACCTTTTAATGATGAAAAAACGGCTAAGATAGCGCAGGAAGTCCAACAATTTTATCAGTCGAATAGGGCGATTTCTCTAAAAGAGTACTTGGAAAATGTAGGTGAACTTGGCTATGAACTGTATCTGACGGATGGCAAAGATCAATCGAGTTATTTCGGTGGTGCGTTTCGAAAAAAAGATTTACCTAACAAAACAGTTCAACAAGTGTTAGCGGGCGAGACTTATCACGGGATTGATACGTTTGATACGGGCATTTTTATCACAGGATTTTTTGATAATGATGTTAGGAATACAATTGGTGTTCCAGTTAAGGCGGACGGGGAGCAATTGGCGCTTTTTATACGTCAAGATCCGGAACAGCAATTCGGTGAACTTAGAATCTTTTTCGCGATGATACTTGTTTTCACATCTATTATTAGTATCTTATTTGTGCTTATTAGTGGCAGATACATAGTGAAACCAGTTGTGAAGCTTACGAATGCTACGAAAAAAATCCGGAGAGGAAATTACGATGTGGCGCTCGAAGTCCGGCGTAAAGACGAGATTGGTCAGCTGGCGGACTCGTTTGCCAAAATGGTGAGCGAACTCGAAAAATCTGAAGCAGCCCGTCAGGAATTTGTCGCAAATGTTTCTCATGAACTACAATCACCACTTACATCGATGCAAGGTTTCGCCAGACTTTTAGGTTCAGGAACACTAACCGAAAAAGAACAAAAAGAATATTTAACTGTTTTATCCGAGGAGACGACACGCCTTTCTTCTTTAACGAAACAGTTACTTACACTTGCTTCACTTGACCAAGAATCTGAGTTACGGAAAAAAGAACCAGTGCAATTAGCGAAACAGTGGCGCCAACTAATCCAAATGACTGAATGGAGTTGGCGAGAGAAAGAACTAACAATAAATCTAGAGTTAGCTGATATAAACTATTCTGGAGATGCCGAATTACTTTATCAAGTCTGGTCTAATTTATTAAACAATGCAATTAAATATACACCACAGGGCGGGGATATTCAGGTACGCCTTTATGAAGAAACGACCAATGTTTTTGTCGAAGTCTGGAATAGTGGCGCTGGCATCAGCAAAGAAGATATGGCGAAAATTTTCGAACGTTTTTATAAAGCAAGTCAAAGTCGCACCCGAGAAGAAGGTTCAAGCGGCTTAGGCTTATCCATTTGCAAAAAAATAATTACGTTACATCATGGTGAAATCAGTGTTGAAAGTAATACTGAAAAAGGCACCTCATTTATTGTTAGACTACCTAAAAACTAAATTTGTAAAATCCGATTCACATTCCGTTTACAAAACTTCTTTAAACTAAGTATATGATCTTAGAAGGAGTTGAACGGAATGTTTTTGGCATTAAGAGAATTAAAACACTCAAAACTACGCTATATTTTAATCGGATTAATTATGGTATTAATTGCTTGGCTCGTTTTGTTTGTTACAGGACTAGCGAATGGACTTGCAAATGATAATGGAGCAGCGATTTCATCAAATAAAGCAACTTATTATGTACTGCAAAAAGACTCAGATAATCGCTTAACGAGGTCCAATTTAACCGCGTCCGAAACAGAAAGCGTAGCAAAGCAACTTAAAAAATCTGAAAGCACCAACTTAGGTGTGCAAATGGGTACAATCACACCACCCAACAAAGACAAGAAAACAGACATCACTTTTTTCGGTATAGATAAAACAGGCTTTATGAAACCGACCATCTCAGAAGGAACAGAGCCAGAGAAAACAAAAGAAGTAGTAGCTGATATTTCTTTAAAAGAGTCTGGTTATAAATTAGACAGCAAACTCAAAGACAGTGCAACAGGAGAAACGTTCACTATTACTGCCTTTACGAAAAATAACACATTTAGCCATTCCCCGGTTATTTTCGTTGATTGGGATGCTTGGAAATTAGTTCACCAAACAAATCAAGCCGCAGAAGGAGAATATAACGCTGTAGCACTAAATGTCTCTCGGGATACTGCTAAAAATCTATCAATCGGCTCGATGGAATTGTCCTCAAGTAAAGAAGTACTCCAAGGCATTCCAGGTTATTCAGAAGAACAAGGATCGCTACTGATGATGATTGCCTTTTTATTCGTTATCGCTGCATTTGTTCTAGCTGCTTTCTTTTATGTCATTACGATTCAAAAAATCAATCAATTTGGTATTTTAAAAGCAGTTGGCGCACGAACAGCCTATTTAGGTCGGAGCATCGTTACCCAAGTTGTTTTCTTATCAGTCGTCAGCTTATTGATTGGAAATGGCCTAACATTTGGACTGGCGGCAATTTTACCAGCTAGCATGCCGTTCACACTTAGTCCAATACTTGCAATCGGTTGTTCCGCATTATTCCTAGTTGTAGCAGTCATCGGATCAATGTTATCACTCTACCGTGTAGCCAAAGTGGACGCGTTAGAAGCAATTGGGAGGGCAAACTAATGACTTTAATGATGAAAAATATTTCTAAAAATTATCAAGATGGCGAGCAAGTCATCGAAGTATTGAAAAATGTTTCTTTAGAAGTAGCGCAAGGAGAATTTGTTGCAATCGTCGGCCCATCTGGTGCGGGGAAAAGTACCTTTTTATCAATCGCGGGAGCTTTATTATCACCAACAGAAGGCAAAATTGCCATTGGTGGAACGACATTAAATAACATGTCTGGAAAAGCATTAACGAAGGTGCGACTCGACAAAGTTGGCTTTATTTTCCAAGGTGCCAACTTAATTCCTTACCTAAATGTTCGTGACCAACTACTCGTCATTGCGGAATTGTCCGGTGAAAAAGGTAGCGCTGCGAAAGAAAGAGCGGATAAATTGCTTCAAGAATTAGGCTTAACCGCTCGTCAAAACAATTATCCAGAAAGCTTATCCGGCGGTGAAAAACAACGTGTTGCTATTGCTAGAGCGCTGATGAACGACCCCGATATTATTTTAGCAGACGAACCAACAGCTAGTTTAGATGCAAACCGCGGGCACAAGGTAGTTCAAATGATTGCAGATGAAGTAAAACGGAAAAATAAAGCTGCCATCATGGTTACACATGACGAACGAGTATTAGATTTAGTCGATCGTGTAATTCGAATTGAAGATGGCTATTTAAAAGCAGAATAAAAATTTGGTCCTCTTGTGGGGGCCAAATTTTTTTAGTTATTTATTGAAATCCTAGCTTAGAAACAGGCCATGAAATGTAAGAGTACTAGAAAAAAGTCTTGAAATAGTACACGAAAATAACGGATTTTAAGCTATTTACTTAAAAATAGCTTATTTCGTCACTGAACCGTCACAAAAAACATAACAATAAGTCTGTTTTTAGTATTCTTTAACGACCTTACTCAAGATATAATCTTAAAGTGAATAAATAATTGGACGCCTTTAACGAAAATGCAGGTGCTTTTTAATTATGAACAATGAAATAAAATTAATTATAAATCTAATTTTGCAACCTAGATGAGGAGGATCATATGAAAAGAAAAATATGTTTACTAATTGCAGTAGGAGTAATCCTTTTACAATTAAGCGCAGACCCATTTGCTATATGGGCTTCAGAAAATAATGGAAACAACGTAAATGCGGCAGAAACAGAGACGACAAAATACAAATTGATATTATCAACCCCTACACGTGATCATTTAATGGGAGAATATGAAGCAGGTGAAGTAATTAAATCTGCCCCAGCAAATCCAGTTCTTGAAGGGTATAAATTTTGGGGATGGTTTGAAGAACCAAATGGTTACGGAATAAGATGGTATTTTCAGGACAATAAAATGCCGGATCATGATGTAACTCTATACGCAAACTTTACAATAGAGTCCTACAAAGCTACATTAATCAATGAAGAAAAAACAGCTACGCAAACAGTTGTTTATCAAAAGAAAATTAATGAACCTACAAAACCAGTAAAAGATGGTTATACATTTATTGGGTGGTATGATGCAGAAACAGGCGGAAAAAAATGGGATTTTGCTAACGATTTAATGCCGGGGAAAAACATCACACTATATGCTCAATTTGCTTCTAAAACATATCCTATGACCTTTGATAACGGCGGGGTAACAACGACAGAAACAGTGGACTATGATGGTCTTGCAGAAGAACCAACAACGCCAACGAAAGCTGGTTACACATTTGATGGTTGGTATGATGCGGAAACAGGCGGTAAAAAGTGGGATTTTGCTCAAGATAAGATGCCTGCAAATCCAGTAACTTTATATGCCCGTTTTACAATGAATAATTACACTGCGACTTTTAATAACGATGGAACAACGACAACGCAAACAGTCGATTATCAAGAAGCGCTTACAGAACCAACTGAACCGACAAAAGATGGTTATACGTTTGAAGGTTGGTACGACGCACAAACTGGCGGAAACAAATGGAATTTCGCGACGAACAAAATGCCGGGGAACAACATCACACTATATGCTCGTTATAGCGCTAAATCTTATACAACAACATTTGACAAAGAAGGAACAACAACGACACAAACAGCTAATTATGATAGTCTTCTGACAGAACCGACAGCCCCAACAAAAACCGGTTACACATTTGATGGTTGGTATGATGCGGAGACGGGCGGAAACAAATGGAATTTTGCAACCGACAAAATGCCTGCCAAGAACATCACACTGTACGCTCGTTTCACAGTCAAATCATATACAGCGACATTTGATAAAGACGGAACGACAACGACACAAACAGCTAATTATGATAGTCTTCTGACAGAACCGACAACGCCAACAAAAGAGGGTTACACATTTGATGGTTGGTATGATGCGGAGACAGGCGGAAACAAATGGAATTTTGCAACCAAAAAAATGCCTGCCAAGAACGTCACACTGTACGCTCGTTTTACAGTCAAATCATATACAGCAACATTTGACAAAGACGGAACGACAACGACACAAACAGTCAATTATGATAGCCTGATTCAAGCACCGACAGAGCCAACAAAAGCCGGTTATATATTTACTGGTTGGTATGATGCCGAAACAGGTGGAAACAAATGGGATTTCGCTGCGAAAAAAATGCCAGCGAAAAACGTCACATTATATGCCCGTTTTAGTGCAAATGCTTATACAGCAACATTTGATAAAGACGGAACAACAACGACACAAGCTGTTGATTACGATAGTCTAATTACAGAACCAACAGCCCCAACAAAAGACGGCTACACATTTGATGGTTGGTATGATGCCGAAACAGGTGGAAACAAATGGGATTTCGCAGCGAAAAAAATGCCAGCGAAAAACATCACATTATATGCCCGTTTTAGTACAAATGCTTATACAGCAACATTTGATAAAGACGGAACAACAACGACACAAGCCGTTGATTACGACAGTCTGATTACGGAACCAACAGCACCGACTAAAGACGGCTACACATTTGATGGTTGGTATGATGCCGAAACAGGCGGAAACAAATGGAATTTCGCAGCGAAAAAAATGCCAGCGAAAAACGTTACATTATATGCCCGTTTTAGCACAAATGCTTATACAGCAACATTTGATAAAGACGGAACAACAACGACACAAGCTGTTGATTACGACAGTCTGCTTACAGAACCGACTGCACCAACAAAAGAAGGCCACACATTTGATGGTTGGTATGATGCGGAAACAGGCGGCAGTAAATGGGACTTTGCAGCAAATAAAATGCCAGCAAAAGACGTTACGCTATATGCTCGCTTTACCGTTAAATCATATACCGCCACTCTTAATGGTGAAGAAGTAACAACACAAACAGTTGACTACCAAGGATTACTACAAGAACCGCTAGCACCGACAAAAGCTGGTTATACATTCGATGGTTGGTATGATGCAGAAACAGGCGGTAATAAATGGGATTTTGCTACAAACAAAATGCCTGCTAATGATTTAGCCTTATATGCGCACTTTACCCAAATTCCAGTAGTTCCGGTAGACCCGGTAAATCCGATAAACCCAGTAAACCCAGTAAAACCAGTAAAACCAGTAAACCCGATTCAACCAGCAGATCCAGCACATCAAGACGATCTGATGGATGACATTTTACCGGCAACTGAGAATACAAACATTACTGCTACGATAAAACCAGCTAATGACCCTGTTAAGAAAACAAAACAAAGTAAAGAATTACCAAAAACAGGCGACCAAGAAAATATCCTTTATCTATTAATAGGATTATTACTAATCGCTGGGACGTTTGGCCTTTTCAAAAAAATGTCTCATAAATAAAAATTGAAAGCCGCGTATGAAGCACGATGTTCATATGCGGCTTTTTTTCTCTTTTACTAGTTAAATTAGTCTCTGTAGGGAATTATCGGAAAAACTAGTTTGATTTAACAAAAACTTTGCAGCACCAACTGTTTTCGTGCGCCTGGAAAGATTGTAATTCTTGTAAAAATACTTCGTTTACAAAAAAAGATGGCCTCTATGAAAATAGAGGCCATCTTTTTTAATAAAATCATTTTTTAAATTTTAGTGAGTACATCCACTTCGGTCGGGAATGCTAAAAATGCAGGAATTTCCCGTTTAAATCGTTTATAATGCTCTGTTGAATTATGGAATTGAATAGCAGCTTCATCTGCCCATTTTTCTAAGAGATAGAAGGTAGATGCGTTTTTCACAGAACGAACTAATTCATAGCCATGGTTTCCGGCTTCTGAGAGCGAATTTTGGATGACTAGCTCCACTTCTTTTAAAAATGATTCTATAAAGTCTGGTTTCACTTGGATTTTCGCTTCTATGTGTATCAACTGCTATACCTCCTATTTGTAATCTAATTGGATAACTGTTTCATCTGTTTTGAATTTTTCTAAAAACCAATATGTTTTCTCGATGCTTTTAGGTGTTTCGTGTAATGTTTGGTGAACCGCGTCTTCTCCAACTTGAATATCTTCTATATAAGCTTTGGCACTTCCTGGTATAAAGAGCCTGGTTGCGAGTGAACTAATCGTTGGGACAATCCCGTCTGTTGGGTTGTCTTCGCTTAATTCACCTGCAATTGCAAGTACTTCTAAATCAGGACTTACCTCTGTCTGATTTTTAATAAAATAATCCATTTGAGGAGTACTATTTGGCAACTTTTTAAATGATAGATCCATTCCGTTATCGTTTGGGTCTAAGTCATTAAATGGTGAACCAATTGCTACTAACTTACGCAAACTTGGCACGGTTTTATCTCCCGCGTAATCTTCCGCGTAATAAGTTAGTGCTAAACCTCCATTGGAATGCCCTACACCGTCCATTTGTGTAAAGCCGTATCGTGATTTTAAATCTTCCATCGCGATTTTTAACCATTTGGACCAATCGTCGGGGGTTGCTTGATTTTGCTCGAAGCCGAATTTTATAATTGGGCGTTTGGCATCTTTTGTAAGCTTACCTTCGAACTTGATTTTTCCTTCTGAATTAACAGACATAGTCAATGCTTCATTAGAACTTCTATATTCGTTCATTAGTTGGTCTGCCATTTTATCAAGAGAACTTGTATTACCACCGCTCCCATGAATTAAAATAATTGGTATTTGATCTTTCAAATCTACTTTAGGAGGCTCGTAATTATCTGCCTCATCGCTATTTTGGCATGCAGCAAGAATTAGCGTACCAAAAAGCAAAATCATGATTGTAATAAAATATTTCTTCACTAAGTATCTTCCTCCATTCCAAATTATTATACCAAAAATCAACGTGACAATCATGTGAAACTCGTCTATAATCGAAATACATACTAACGGAATTATAGAAAGGTGCGAAAACTATTGACAAATATAGCGATTGATACAGTTATTACAGACATGGACGGAACATTACTCGTAAAAAAAGGAGATCAAATTCATCCCCTAAATAAAGAAGTTTTAATAAATTGGCAAGCAGACGGGAAAAAACTTTTCCTTGCGACAGGTCGACTAGACTTAGCTATTTTGCCATTTATCCATGAACTCAATATTAAAACACCTGTTATTTCTTGTAATGGTGGATTAGTACGTGATTTTACGACTGGAGAAATTTTATATAAAAGTAATATTGAGTTAGACCTAGTGCATACTATATTAGAAACGCTTGAACCATTAGGTGTTAACTACCATATTTATACAACAGAACGAATTCTCGGACCAACAAATACTGGCAAAATCGCTTTTTTCAATGAGCTAAATAAAACTTTACCAGAAAATGAGCAAGTTCCAATTACTTTAACAACAGATCCTTTCAGCGTGCTCCGCGAAGGTGAGTTCCCGCTAAAAGTTCTCGTAATTGAGTCTGACTTAGAAAAACGAGCAGAAATCAAAGCAGCTCTGCAAGGTTTACCGCTATCTGTCCTAGCTTCTGCGTCTAATTTAATTGATATTATGAATGAAGGTATTGATAAAGCAAAAGGCCTTACATACCTAGCAGATAATGGTTACATTAATTTAAATTCAACTATCGCTTTTGGTGATAATGAAAATGATGTTGGCATGATTGAACTAGCAGAGATTGGCGTAGCTATGGAAAACGGTATTCCGCTTGCTTTAGAAAAAGCTGATAAAATTGCAAAACATCATGATATTGGTGGATTAGGCTTATTTATGCAAGAAGAAATTTTATAAAATATGTGTGAAACTTCCACTTAAATCAAGAGTGGAAGTTTTTTCTTTGAAGAAAGCTTGCGTTAAAAATGTATATATGCTAACATATGCATATAAAGAAATTAGGTCTTTACAGAGGGGAAGTAATCATATGGCACATAATCACGATCATGCACATGGTCACAACCATAACCATACGCATAATGCCAACAAAAAATCATTATTTATTAGTTTTATCCTAATCGCTACTTTTATGATAGTTGAAGTTATTGGTGGAATTATGACCAATAGTTTGGCACTACTTTCTGATGCTGGACATATGCTTTCTGATGCTGTGGCATTAGGTTTAAGTTTGGCTGCATTTAAGTTCGGTGAAAAAGCAGCAAGTTCTGATAAAACCTATGGCTATAAACGCTTTGAAATTTTAGCAGCATTTCTGAATGGATTGACGCTCGTTGGGATTTCTGTTTTTATTTTCTATGAAGCAATTGGACGTTTCTTTGATCCACCACAAGTAATTGGAGCAGGAATGATGACTATTTCTGTCATTGGATTGCTTATTAATATTTTAGTTGCTTGGATTTTAATGAAAGGTGATACGAGCGAAAACTTGAACATGCGTAGTGCTTTCTTGCATGTGCTAGGTGACTTGCTTGGATCTGTTGGTGCTATCACTGCTGCACTACTCATTATTTTCTTCGGCTGGAATATCGCTGACCCAATCGCTAGTGTTATCGTTGCAGCGCTAATTTTAGTTAGTGGCTGGCGCGTGTTAAAAGACGCTATCCATATTTTGATGGAAGGGAAACCTGCGAACGTTGATACAGAAGAAATCAAAACTTTCTTCCAAGAACAAGATGGCGTGACTGAAGTGCATGATTTACATGTATGGGCGATTACTTCTGATTTTAACGCTCTTACAGCTCATTTAACCGTAGCTGAAGACGCAGACCGAGATAAAATTTTAAGTGATATTGAGCATTATTTACAAGAAAACTTCTCGCTAGAACATAGTACGATTCAATTAGAAGGAAGCCATGCTCACCATCATCACTGCAATTAATACAACTTCATGATATGATTACTATATCAATTAGAGGAGTTGGTTTAGATGGAAGAACAAGTTGATTTAGGTCATTTTTTGAAAAAAACTTTTATCGCTGTAGTTGCCGTAACCTTAGTATTTATCGGGGTTCTAGCAATGTTCACAATCATCGGTGTTATTATCGCTATCCCACTACTAAAAAAAGCTGGCAAAATGCTTCTTACTAAAAAAGAAGATAGCGACCATACTCATTCACACGGCGGCAAAATAAAAATAAAATGCCCAGCTTGTAATGCAAAAATGAAATTCAAAGATAGCGAAATACTCGACGAAAAATAACTTTTAAAGCCTTCTCTATAAAATTGAGGAGGCTTTTTTATGTAAATGTGCATTATTTTAAGAAATTCGGGAAAAGGAAACGAGAGGTGTTGTCAAATGAAAGTGGTAGGATTAACAAAGGCATCAACTGATTTCGTGGATATGGAAATTAAACAACCAGTGCCAGAAAATCATGATTTATTAGTAAAAATTAAGGCGATTTCCATCAATCCAGTAGACACTAAACAACGCGAAGCAACCAAACTAACCGGAGATGAAGTAAGGATTTTAGGTTGGGATGCAGTTGGTGAAGTAGTGGAGATTGGTTCAGAAGTGACTTTATTTAAAACAGGACAAGAAGTGTATTTCGCAGGTGATGTTACAAGGCCTGGCGCATATGCTGAATTCACGTTAATTGATGAACGGCTAGTCGGTTTAAAACCCAAACATTTAAGTTTAGAAGAAGCCGCTGCGATGCCACTGACAACTATTACTGCATGGGAAGCTCTTTTTGACCGTTTGGGAATTGTTGAAGCCGATAAAGGAAAATCCATTTTAATTATTAATGGAGCTGGTGGAGTGGGTTCGATTGCGACTCAACTAGCTGCCAACATTGGGCTTAATGTCATTGCTACAGCATCACGTGAAGAAACAATAGAATGGACGAAGAAACACGGTGCAAATCACATCATTAATCACCGAGAAAATTTAACAAAACAATTGAAAGAACTTGGTTTTGAACAAGGTGTCGACTTTATTTTGTGTTTGCATAATACAAATGCTCACTGGGATGACATGCAAGAAGCAATTCGACCACAAGGAAAAATTTGTTCGATTGTGGAACTTGCTGAACCAGTGAAGATGTCTCTTTTAAAAGACAAGAGTGCTACTTTCAGCTATGAATTTATGTTTACTCGTTCGAAATACAATACAGAAGATAAAATCAAACAGCATGAAATTCTTACAGAAGCGGCGCGCATGCTAGATAAAGGAGACTTAACATCAACATTAAATAAAGTCTTATCTCCTGTAAATGCAAAAACGATAGAAGAAGCTCACAAAATTATCTCATCCGGAAAAATGATTGGAAAATTAGTAGTGAAAGGATTTGAGTGATTATGAGTGAAAAACAAGTTGCGCTATATATCGCAGTGAGTTTGGACGGCTACATTGCGGATGAAAACGGCAGCGTAGAATGGCTAGAATCTGTTGATAGTGAAGGTGATGCAGGTTATGAGGCCTTCTTTGATAACGTGGATACAGTCGTAATGGGACGAACTACGTATCAACAAATTTTCTCGCTTACAGATACTTTTCCATATAGTAAAAAAGATGTCTATGTTTTTTCTAACACAAAAGCAGGGACAAAAGACGAATACGCTGATTTTGTCGCTGGCACAGTAGATACGTGGCTAAACAACATCGATGGTGAAAAAGTCTGGCTTGTCGGCGGCGCGCAGTTAGTGAAACAATTTTTAAAAGAAAAGGCGATTGATCGGTTTGTTATTACGATTGCGCCTATCATTTTAGGAAAAGGAATTCCGTTATTTGAAGAAGACCAAGAACATGCGTTAGAACTTGAAGAAGTGACTCGTTTCGGACAGTTTGCACAACTTACTTATAAAAATTTGGAGGAAAAGTAAATGAAAATTGCGGCTTTTGATATTGATGCACAAAAAGGCTTTACACCACTTTGTCCGGATGAATTACCAGTTTCGGGCGGTGACAAAATTGTGCCTGAACTTAATTTTATGGCAAGTCTTGCTTCTCTGCGAATTGGTAGTAAAGACGCGCATCCGCATAATGCCGTATGGGTAGTTGATTCCAAAGACGAAATGCTGGCTGAACTCGAATATCCAAATGCGGACCGGACTTGGGTTAGACACTGCGAGCCCGGTACGAAAGGTTTTGAATTATTAGACGGATTGCCAGTTGTGACGGATTATGATTACTTTATTTGGAAAGGGATGGAGCCAGATATTCATCCGTACGGCGCTTGTTATCACGATATTGTCGAACAGCTTTCAACAGGTGTACTAGAATATTTAAGAGAACAACAGGTGGATTTAGTTCTTGTTGGAGGTTTAGCATTTGATTTTTGTGTGAAAACTACGGTTATACAGTTAAGTAGGGCAGGCTTTTCTGTATTAGTTTATTTACCAGCGACACGTGCATTATCTGAACAAGGTTTTGATGAAACAAAAGAGCAATTAGCGAATACCGAGAAAGTTCAACTTATCGAAACAAGGGAGGAACTTGTCGCCTACTGCCAGTAATTATATTGGAAGAGGTGAGGGGAATGAGGAAAGTTGGTTTATTTCCTAGTATGATAATTCTTTTCACAGTAGGAATTTCTGCTGTGTTATATCCGCTACTACCTTCTGAAGTGGCGGTGCATTTCGGTACGGACTTCTCCCCAGATATGTTTATGCAAAAGTGGCTCGGCTTAATACTGATTCCCTTTTTAATGATTATGTTTACAGGAACGGAATACTACGGGAAAGAAAAAGTGAATCAAGAGAGTTTATTAGAATTTGAATACTGTTTTAGACTGTTACTCGTGTTACTTACGATTATTCAAATGAGTATAATTGTATATGCGCTAGGTTATGATATTCCAACTGGCAGACTATCGCTAGTGACAGCAGGAGCATTTATGTTTGTTGTCGCAGCTTACATTCAATATTCTAAAAAACTCTTTAAATTTTTAACGATGATTGGTTTTAAAAAGATTGATGCATGGTCAAGAAATCTACTTAGAAAAATTACAACTGTTACACTTAATATAGCTGGTACAATCTGTTTTATCCTAGCTTTGTTTATGCGAAATGATCCCAGCTACTTAATGTTAGCAATGTTAATGACGATGTGTGTTATTGTTGTTGGCTCTGGAGTTTATCTTAATAAGAAATAAAAATATAACAGTTTTTATTTACAATTGATACAGTTTCGGTTTATAATGGTGGCGGAAGTTCTGCGCGAATTTGGCAGGAAATCCGTCATTTTTTTGCGTAATCAAAAAGCGCTTACAAAAAGAGGAGGAGAAATTTTGCATAAAACAGCCAGAAAAATGGTAGTGGCACTCAGTTTGTTATGTTTACTAGTACTTACAGCATGTCAGTCTGGCGATAAAGGGGAAAGTGAAAAAGTAACATCAGAAAAGAAAGCAAAAGTTGTTAACATCATGGAAACGAGTGGAATTCCAAATGCAAGTCCAACACTCGCAGACAATAGCGTAAGTTTTCGAGTAATCAATCAGATTTTTGAAGGATTATATCGATTAGATAAAAATGGGAAACCTGCGCTAGCACTAGCTGCCAGTGAACCAGAAGAAAAAGATGGCGGGAAAACACTTATTTTCAAAATTCGCGATGATGCGAAGTGGTCTAACGGCGACCTAGTGACGGCCCATGATTTTGAGTATGCTTGGAAAAAAGTAGTTGATCCAAAAACAGCAGCCGCATACGGACCGCAAATGGAAGAAATCGTCAAAAACGCAACCCAAATTTTAAAAGGTGAAATGTCCCCGGATGAACTTGGGATTAAAGCGCTAGACGACAAAACACTTCAAATCGAATTAGAAAATCCTGTACCAATTTTCAAAGAGCTCTTAACGACTGGCACGTTCTTCCCACAAAACCAAGCATTCGTGGAAAAACAAGGTGACCGTTACGGAACAAAAAGCGACACTTTAATTTCAAATGGTCCTTACAAACTAGAAAATTGGAATGGCACAAATATGACTTGGGACTACGTTAAAAACCCAACTTATTGGGATAAAAAGAATGTTCCTACAGAGAAAATCCATGTAACTGTCGTCAAAGATACCAATGCGGCCTTAAATTTATACAACACAAATAAATTAGACCGAGTAGAGCTTGACGGCGAATTTGTTAAACAATATAAAGATGATAAAAATTTCCATAAAGAAGCAACTGGACGCTCTGTCTATATGAAGATGAATCAAGGTAAAGATGGCGTGAAAACGGATTTAGCCAACTTGAATTTACGTCGAGCTCTAGCAATGGCTATTGATAAAACAGGCATGGTCAACACACTTCTTGCTAATGGTTCTAAAGCTTTAAATGGCGACGTTCCTGCTGATATTATGTTTGATCCAGAAACAAAAGAAGATTTCCGTAAACAAAATGGTGATTTACTCAAATTTGATCAACAAGAAGCAATAAGCGCTTGGAAACAAGGCTTAAAAGAAATTGGGAAATCAGAATTAACACTGACTTTAACAAGTGGTGATACGTCCTTACAACGCAAACAAACAGAATTTATCCAAAATCAATTGGAAGAAAACCTTCCTGGACTAACTATCAAACTAAAAAATGTTACGAACCAAGCTAGTTTCCAAGCGGACGTTACGCAAGACTTTGAACTACTACTTGGGGGCTGGGGAGGCGATTATCAAGACCCACTAACATATCTCAACCTATTCCTTACAAACAGCCCAGGAAACCATACAGGCTTCTCAGACGCGAAATACGATGAACTAGTCCTTGGCGCGAAAGGTAAACTCTCAGCAGACCCGGAAAAAAGATGGCAAGCCCTACTGGAAGCTGAACAAATCTTGCTGAAAGATAACGCCGTCCTCATTCCGCTATATCAAGGCGGCCGAGCATACTTGCAAAAAAGCAATCTTAAAAACTATACAACCTATCCAATTGGATCAGAAAACTACAAATGGATTGAAAAAATTAATTTAAAATGAGTCTAGTTAACTTTACTAGACTCATTTTTTTGTACCCGAATGAAAATAAGACTTAGGATGTACCAATTTTCAGCCTAGAGCCGTTCGTTCCTTTTTTGAATCTCCCCTATAATAAACCTATCAACAAAAAAGGACGGTAAAAACAATGAAAAAGGGACTTTTCGGTTTACTGGCTGCAATTTTTGTATTAACAATGGTTGTAATTGAATTTTCGGCACCAGTTGGATCAGCAGCAAATACATATTACGTTACAATCAAAAACGATGGAAAAGAAGTTACCAAGTCAAAGTTCAAAGGGTATTCTTTCCGCGAATCGTGTCTAGATAATCAAGGAAACAGTCACAAAGTTAACTTCATGTCAACCACTCAACTTAAAAAGAACAAACAGTATAAAATCGTCGTTCAAGACAACGAACTACTCGTTCAAGCCAAGGAAATAAACAGTGTTCCACTTGCAAGTAGTAAATAAAAATTAGAAATGAGGAATTGAAAATGAATAGTTTTTGGAAAATATTTTTTACAGTTATTTTAGGATTTATTGCACTTAATATCGTACTTGATATTGTTGGAATTACACTTCACTTCTTATTCCCAGTCCTTGTATTAGGTGGAATTGGATATTTACTTTATCGCATGTGGGGAAATTCCCCGAAACATACAAGTCAACGCGACAATAAAGACCGTTACGACTGGTAATCTTTTGCTAAATAAGCTCCCTAGGCTTTTAGATAGACAGAACCTAATTTCTTTTACAGAAGTTAGGTTTTTTTGTATGGTAAGTTTGTTATAATAAGGTAGAGGAAATGAGGCGATGAAAATGAAAAAAGATATAATTACCAAATCTATTGTTATATCAATCATTACAGCCCTAGTTTTCAACATCAGACGTAAAAAAGTAAAATAACTACCCAAAAATCAAAAATAACGATTAAATGGCTATTTTAAGCCGTTTGTAACTAAAGTCGGAACGGATATGCTATAATAACAAAAAGAAATTCTTGGAGGACATAGAGATGGACATTGAAAATACACTACTAAAGCAAGAAGCATGGCGTTTCATTGATAACACGACAATCAATCCAGCTTTTGATGCTATTCAATCTTTTGCGACTGACGATACGTTATGTCGTTCAGTTGGAGCAAGAATGGTGCCGCCCACTGTTCGAGGCTGGGTTCATGAAAAAACAGTTTCCCTTGGAATACAAGATTCCAAGTTACCGGATATAGATAAAGGAATTGCTTTTTTGCAAGAACAAGGTTATCGAGTCGTTGTTCGAAATTCCGGTGGTTTAGCGGTTGTTCTTGATTCAGGAGTGCTTAACTTGTCAATGGTACTTCCAGATGCCGAACGTGGAATTGCGATTGAACGAGGTTACGAAACCATGTTTACCCTAATTAAAGATATGTTTGTAGATTGTAATGAAGTAATTGAAGCGAAAGAAATCGTGAATTCTTATTGTCCTGGAAGTTATGATCTTAGCATTCAAGGGCAGAAATTTGCTGGTATTTCACAGCGCAGAATGGCTAAAGGCGTCGCTGTTCAAATTTATTTAGCTGTGGAAGGCGATCAAGCTGCGCGCTCGGAACTAATTCGTGATTTCTATACAATCAGCGGAAAAGATAAGCAAATCAAATACAGTTTTCCAGACGTAAAGCCAGAAGTTATGGGTACATTGTCAGACTTAATGAAAGAGAATATGACTGTTAATGGATGTTTAGTACGATTATTTAATAGTTTGCGTCATTATGCAGGAAAACTTGAATCAGGCACTCTGACTTCAGAAGAACTCGATTTATTTCCAGCCTACTATGAACGTTTAATTGCCCGAAATGATAAAGTGCTTTCTTAAATTACATAAAAGGAGAGGGTAGCGTGAGTTATTTAACGGAAAAATTAATTGAAGAAAAAGTGTTCAAAGATCCTGTTCATGGTTACGTACATGTTTCTGATAAGTTAATTTGGGATTTAATTGCAACAAAAGAATTTCAGCGGTTGCGACGAATACACCAATTAGGCACGACTTCGCTTACATTCCACGGAGCCGAACATAGTCGTTTCAATCATTCTTTAGGTGTGTATGAGATTGTTCGTCAAATTATTGATGTGACTTTTGCAAAAGAACCACAATTAGATTCTGAAGAACGAATGGTTGCTTTATGTGCCGCGCTTTTACACGATTTAGGTCATGGTCCGTTTTCTCATGCATTTGAGAAGGTTTTTGGCACGGATCATGAGGAGTATACACAAGCGATTATTATTGGCAATACAGAAGTTAGCGAAGTGCTTTCACGAGTTAGCGATGATTTTCCGCTCAAGGTGGCCTCGATTATTAAGAAAAACTATCCTAATCAAACGCTAGTTAAGTTGATTTCAAGCCAAATTGACGCTGACCGAATGGACTACTTACTACGGGATGCGTATTATACAGGGGTTAGTTATGGGAAGTTTGATTTAGAACGGATTTTACGAGTACTTCGACCTAGCCCTGATGGTAATGGAGTTATTGTGAAGTACTCCGGAATGCATGCTGTGGAAGATTATATTATGAGTCGTTACCAAATGTATCAGCAAGTGTATTTTCATCCAGTGAGCCGTAGTGGGGAAGTATTGTTATGGAAAATCCTCGAACGAGCGAAGAAGTTGTATTGCGCGGGTTATGATTTTAAAGTTCCTCCAATACAAGTTTTACCGTTTTTTGTAAATGAAGTGAGTTTGAAAGACTATATTGTGCTTGATGATATTGTTTTAATGTACTATTTCTCAATTTGGCAAGAGGAAACGGATCCGATTTTGAGCGATTTATGCAGCCGCTTTTTAAATAGAAGATTGCTCAGGTATCTTAATTATAATCCGAAAGAAGATGCCGAACTATACGCTGAATTAAAAGGATTGTTAGAAAAAGCTGATATCGATCCCTCGTACTATTTAGTAGTTGATTCCTCTAGTGACCTGCCGTATGATTATTATCTTCCAGGCGTTGGTGGTGGAAAAGAACCTATAAAACTGCTCATGGGAAATGGCGAACTGCGTGAACTGTCGACTGAATCACCAGTTGTTGAGGCAATCGGGCGGGAACGTCGAACAGACATCAAGCTATATTATCCGCTTGACTTCATTGAAAGTGGACGAGTGGAGCCAGAGATAGCCGAAAGAATGATTTCATTAATCCATGCACATTCATTAAAAGAAAAATAAAAGAAGCAAGGCGATTAAAACCTTGCTTCCAGTAATGCTTAAATATCAGATTTTCTTACGCCGCCAACACCGTAATCAGTTTTTTTCATTTCTTCTAAAATTACGTGAATATTTTCTTTTGGCGCCTTTAGGTTTTTAGAAACTACGTCAGTTACTTCGCTGACTAAAGCTTTCTTTTGGTCATCACTACGACCTTCTAAGAATTGAATGGTAACAAATGGCATTTTCTCACCTCGATAAAAGTTTTTTTCATTATAGCACATAAAAATTACTCTATAAAAGATAAAGGAGGCGCTTATGCCTAGTTTTCTCGCTTATCCACTTGAAATGATACCTTATGTTGTAGTTACACTTTTAATTGCCTTTACGATTCACGAATGGGCGCATGCGTTAGTAGCTCTAGCGTTTGGTGATGATACCGCAAAAAATCAAGGTCGTTTATCCCTAAATCCACTTGTACATATTGATTTGTTTGGCTTATTAATGATTTTAATTGCTGGATTCGGTTGGGCGAAACCAACCCCAGTCAATCGTTTTAAATTAAAGAAAAGACGTCTTGGTAGTATTCTTGTCACTCTTGCTGGTCCAGTAAGTAACCTTCTACTAGCAATGATTGGTGTTGGTTTGTACGCTCTTTTTCTGAACTATGCATTTTTCACTTACGGTTCAGTGACGGAAACGTTTTTAATGATTTTTGTGCAATTAAATCTTGTTTTATTTGTATTTAATTTAATTCCAATTCCACCGTTAGATGGTTACCAAATATTAGTAGAATTCTTACCGATGTCAGCTAGAGCTAAACTTGAGCCAGTGGAACGCTATGCAATGCTTATTTTCTTAGTTATAGCTTTAACACCAATTTCCAATTTTACTATTCAACCAATTTTCGACACTGTTATTCCGTTTGTTTTTGATATAATATTGATGATTTTCGGACTATCAGCATTTTAACCTGTTGCTTTTCATGCTATTTTTCACTATAATATAATGCGTCTATTCTTCTGACCGGAAAGGGGTAAATAAGCGATATGACAGCCAATCAAATGGAACGAAAAAAAGTAACTATTCATATCACCAATGTCATCCGTCAGATGGATGCAGAAGAGAAATCCGATATGTCTGTTTCGGGTGTTTTCTACCGCGATAAAGGGAATCGCTATCTGCATTATGAGGAAAAACAATTAGCTGGAACGATTCGAACAGTGCTTAAAATTGCTGACAACGAGCTGCTTTTGATGAGAAGCGGTGCTGTAAATATGAGAATGCACTTTTTCCGAGATAATAGGAGAAGTACTGCTTCTGTTGATTCAGGGGCGGGGAAATTACAATTAGAATCAGAATTAGTATCAATGGAAGAACTATATGAAAATAAGCCAGATGTGCTTAGTGAAGTTGCATTTCAATATGATTTGCTTAGTCACGGCGAATACATCGGCTCATATACTGTTTTAATGAAAATAGAGGAGGACGCAGAATGAATGTCATGCAAGAGAACCAAATCAAACTAATTGAACATATCAAACAAGCAGTTGTTCAAGCGGTTGGTTTAGAAGAAACAGAAGTACCAGAAATTTTACTCGAAGTACCAAAAGACAAGAAGCATGGAGATTATTCGACTAATATTGCGATGCAGCTTGCTAGAGTTGCTAAGAAAGCGCCTCGTCAAATTGCCGAAAGTATCGTCCCTGAGCTAAAAAAAGATAACAAATTAATTAAAGAAGTAGAAATTGCTGGACCTGGTTTTATTAATTTTTATTTAGATAATGCTTACTTAACCGATTTAGTACCAGTCATTCTAACGGAAGATAAAAAGTACGGAGAGTCAGATTTTGGTAAGGGTGAAAAATTCCAAATTGAATTCGTTTCGGCTAATCCAACTGGCGACTTACACCTTGGACATGCCCGTGGAGCTGCAATTGGAGATTCTCTTGCAAACATTATGAAAATGGCCGGATTTGATGTTTCCAGAGAATATTATATTAATGATGCTGGAAATCAAATCAATAATTTAGTTCTTTCAGCAGAAGCGCGCTATTTTGAAGCGTTAGGCTTAGAAGCTGAATTTCCAGAAGATGGTTACCGCGGTTCAGATATTATCTCACTTGGGAAAGATTTAGCCGCTAAATACGGGGATAAATATGTGAATGCTAGCGAAGAAGAGCGCCGTTCCGTTTTCCGTGTGGATGCACTTGCATTTGAAACAGGAAAACTACGGGCTGACTTAGAAGAATTCCGTGTTTCTTTTGATGAATGGTTTTCAGAAACGTCATTATATGAAGAAAACAAAGTACTACCTGCCTTAGAACGTTTACGCGAAAACGGCTATATTTATGAGCAAGACGGAGCTACTTGGTTAAGAACAACTGATTTTGAAGATGATAAAGATCGAGTTTTAATCAAATCAGATGGTAGTTACACTTATTTCTTACCAGATATTGCTTATCATTTAAATAAATTAGAGCGTGGTTTCGATGTATTAATTGATATTTGGGGAGCGGATCATCACGGTTATATTCCGCGGATGCGTGCTGCGATTGAAGCGCTTGGTTACTCACCGAATCAATTAGAAGTAGAAATCATTCAGCTGGTTCACTTATTTGAAGACGGCGTGCAAGTTAAAATGAGTAAACGTACTGGTAAATCTGTTACAATGCGTGACTTAATTGAAGAAGTTGGTCTGGATGCGACGAGATATTTCTTTGCAATGCGTAGTTCTGATACTCATATGAACTTCGATATGAGTTTAGCAAAATCAACGTCCAATGATAATCCTGTTTATTATGTACAATATGCCCATGCGAGAATTTCTAGTATTTTACGTTCTGGCAAAGAGCAAGGCTTGGAAGTTTCAAAAGATGCTAATATGAGCCTTTTAGAAACTGAAGCAGAATATGACTTATTAAAAGTATTAGGTGAGTTCGCAGATGTTGTTGCTGAAGCCGCAGTAAAAAGAGCGCCACACCGTATCGTTCGCTACTTAAATGATTTAGCGACAGCATTCCACCGTTTTTATAATAGTAATAAAGTGCTCGATATGGATAACCTAGAAGTTACAAAAGCGAGACTAGCACTGATTAAAACAGCACAAATTACCCTTCGAAATGGTTTGACCCTTCTTGGTGTATCTGCACCAGAAAAAATGTGATATCCTAAAAATATAGGTTACTCGTTGACGTCATAACCAAAATGTACTAAAGTTAAAAGAAACATAGGTAATTGAAAAAAACGGGGAGAGCATATGATGAAGCGATTAATAATTTTGGCGCTGCTTTTCGTGTTTCTGTGCGTCGCAGTCTATATTCTCTACGACTTTCAACTTGGATCAATCCCAATTCTTTTAATGGCCATCCTATTCTTTTACATCGGATATAAAATAGTCAAGAAGAATTGATGTAATTAAGAAAATTTAGGTTGTACTTGCCAGAAATAACATGTAAAATAGTGAAGTTGGGCTGAACGAAAAAATAACAGCTAAATAAATTGGAATTACGATAGAAAGGGCGTGCCAGTTTTGGATTTAAAGAACTTAACGCAAGAAGAACGTAGTGAACTATCTTTAATTGATGTTGCACATTTTATTTTGGAACAGCGGAAAGAAACCATTCTTTTCCCTGAATTAGTGAAAGAGATTCAAGCGTTCCTAGGTTTGAAAGATGCAGAAATAAGGGAGCGTCTTGTTCAATTTTATACAGATATGAATATTGATGGTAACTTCATTTCACTAGGAAATAATACGTGGGGACTTCGTGCATGGTATCCAATGGATGCAATTGATGAGGAAGTTCAAACGCAAACAACTCCGAAGAAAAAACGTAAATCAGATGATGATGACGATGAAGATGAAGAAATCCTGGACGATGACGTGGACTACGATGATGAAGAAATCGTGGAAGAGCTTGGTGAAGAAGAAATCTCTCTTGCGGATGTCTTACTTGATGAAGACGAAGATGACGATGACCACTTGCCAGACGGTATCGAAGGCGATTTAGCTACAGTAGAAGATGATTATACTGATGGAGATTATACAGAAGACCCAGAAGATAAATAATAACTAAATGTTAATCAGATAGATGCGTCCATTTTTATGGAAAGCGTCTATCTGATTTTTTTTAACGTGTTTAATGGGTTGATGGCGGTTTCAAAAAATAAAGACTTGACTTCTATCGCTATCATTAGTAGTATTTTATTTGGGCTCCCTTTTATAGGGACGGATATTTATGAGAATCAGCGCTCCCTTACTTTTAAAAAGTAGGCGGAGTGTTTTTTATTTTGGTTTACAAAATACTTGAAATTGTGATTAGTACGCTAGCAAGATAATCACAATATTGTTTTATCTGGCAATTTCCCACCCCAGCAGGAAAATCGTCAGACCCTGCAAGTTTTTCATTTCAGGAAGGAGTAGATTTTTTTAACATGACAAAGTATATTTTCGTTACAGGTGGCGTAGTTTCGTCAATCGGAAAAGGAATCACAGCAGCATCGCTCGGACGTTTGCTGAAAAATCGTGGACTTAGTGTAACCATTCAAAAATTTGATCCATACATCAACGTGGATCCAGGAACAATGAGCCCATATCAACACGGGGAAGTTTATGTGACAGATGATGGCGCAGAAACAGACCTAGACCTTGGCCATTACGAACGTTTTATCGATATTAACTTAAATAAATACAGCAATGTAACAACTGGGAAAGTTTACTCAGAAGTTATTAAAAAAGAACGTCGCGGGGATTACTTAGGTGGAACAGTGCAAGTTATTCCACACATTACAAACGAATTAAAAGATCGTGTTTTCCGTGCAGCTCGCATGACCAATTCAGATATTATTATCACAGAAATTGGTGGAACTGTTGGAGACATCGAATCATTACCATTCTTAGAAGCAATTCGTCAAATTAAAAGTGATGTTGGTGCGGAAAACGTACTTTACATCCACACAACTTTAATTCCTTATATCAAAGCAGCTGGTGAAATGAAAACTAAACCAACTCAACATAGCGTTAAAGAACTTCGTAGCTTAGGAATTCAACCAAACATTATCGTTGTTCGTACAGAGCAACCAGTTTCTCAAGAAATGAAAGATAAGATTGCGCTATTTTGTGATATTAAAGCTTCAGAGGTTATTGAATCTCGTGATGAAGAAACACTTTATAACGTACCGCTTTCTTTACAAAAACAAAAAATGGATGATATTGTCCTAGAACACTTGCAATTAGAAGCACCGCAAGCTGAAATGACTGATTGGAAAAACTTAGTACACCGCGTGAAAAACCTATCCAAAAAAGTTCGTATCGGTCTAGTTGGTAAATATGTATCCTTACAAGATGCTTATCTTTCTGTAGCAGAAGCACTTCGTCATGCAGGATATGAGCACGATGCGGAAATCGAAATCGACTGGATTGATTCCGAAAAAGTAACAAAAGAAAATGTTGCTGAAATAATGAAAGACGTTGATGGTATTTTAGTTCCTGGTGGTTTTGGAGATCGTGCCATCGAAGGTAAAATTGCTGCTATCGAATATGCACGCGTAAATAAAGTGCCTTATTTTGGTATTTGTTTAGGTATGCAACTAGCAACAGTCGAATTTGCTCGTAACGTGCTTGGCCTTGAAGGAGCACATTCAGCAGAAATCGAACCAGAAACAAAACATAACATCATTGATTTATTACCAGAACAAAAAAATATCGAAAACATGGGTGGAACACTTCGTCTAGGACTGTATCCAGCACGTATTAAGCAGGGCACTAAAGCTGAGGCTGCTTATGGTACAACTCTTGTAGAAGAGCGTCACCGTCACCGTTATGAGTTTAATAACGAATATAGAGAACAAATGGAAGAAGCTGGCATGATTGTGTCTGCAACAAGCCCAGATGGCCGTCTAGTTGAAGTAGTTGAATTAGCTGATCATCCTTGGTTTGTCGCTTGTCAATATCACCCAGAATTCATTTCCCGTCCAAATCGTCCGCAAAGCTTGTTTAAAGATTTTGTTGGTGCTGCGCTTAATAACAAATAAGGTAATAAAAAAATCTCCCAGCCATTTATGGCTGGGAGATTTTTTATTATTATTTAGTAGCACTAAGGTTCGAAGCTTTTGTCCAACCAATAAAGGTGGAGCTTGTTCTTATTCGATACCAAAGTTGTCCTTCGACCGTTGCTTGTTTATCCACGGTGAGTTTTTGACCTTTGTAAGCAGCTAAAGTGCCCCATCTAACATCCGCATCTACAACAGGAACTTTGTAGTACGCTTCGTTTACTTTGTTCGCAATCACATAGCGAGTTAAATTAGTATCTTTCTCCATGCTTTGTTTGTAGAAGGTATCAAGTGCACGCGTGTCGACCCAACCGATTACTTTTCCATCAATACTAAATTGATACCAAGTAGTAATTACGGTTTTAGCTTCGCGCAGAATCCGCATGTTTTTGCCTTGGTAGACCGAAAGTTGATTAACAAGTTTAGAGCCTTCCGTTCTGTAAGGTTTCGTCCAAACAGCGTTGCCTGGAGCAGTTTTCACTCTAGCATAGGCTGTGACACCTTTATCATATTCGATTGCATCGAATGGAGGGGTAGTTGTTAAGTTTTCAGCTTTAGTCCAACCGATAAAAGTAGTGCTTGTTCTAACTCGGTACCAAAGTTGACCTTCAACAGTCGCTTGACTATCTACGGTTAACTTCTCATTTTTATAAGTTGCAAGTGTACCCCATTTGACATCTGAATCAGCTACTGGAACTTTGTAATAAGCTTCGCCTGTTTTATTGGCAGTGACATAACGAGTTAAATTAGTCGATTGCTCCATGCTTTGCTTATAGAATGTATCAAGTGCACGAGTATCGACCCAACCGATTACTTTTCCATCAATGCTAAATTGATACCAAGTAGTGATTGGTGTTTTAGCTTCGCGCAGGATACGCATGTTTTTGCCTTGATAGACCGAAAGTTGATTAACAAGTTTAGAACCTTCCGTTCTGTAAGGTTTCGTCCAAACAGCATTGCCTGGCGCCGTTTTTACTCTAGCATAGGCTGTGACACCCTTATCATATTCGATTTTATCAAATGGAGAGGTAGCTGTTAAGTTGGATGCTTTCGTCCAACCAATGAAGGTAGACCCAGCTTTTACACGGTACCAAAGTTGACCTTCCACAGTTGCTTGTTTATCGACGGTTAGTTTTTCGCTTTTATATGTGCCTATAGTGCCCCATTTGACATCTGCATCTACAACCGGAACTTTGTAGTACGCTTCACCTGTTTTGTTGGAAGCGACATAGCGAGTTAAATTAGCATCTTTCTCCATGCTTTGTTTGTAGAACGTATCAAGTGCACGAGTATCGACCCAACCAATTGTTTTGCCGTCGATGCTAAATTGATACCAAGTAGTGATTGGTGTTTTAGCTTCGCGCAGTATCCG
Source organism: Listeria sp. Marseille-Q6474 (assembly GCF_946902005.1). Taxonomy (NCBI): domain Bacteria; kingdom Bacillati; phylum Bacillota; class Bacilli; order Caryophanales; family Listeriaceae; genus Listeria; species Listeria sp. Marseille-Q6474. The sequence goes on from NZ_CAMPPS010000001.1 coordinate 1,992,913, forward strand.
CATGTTTTTGCCTTGGTAGACCGAAAGTTGATTAACAAGTTTAGAGCCTTCCGTTCTGTAAGGTCTTGTCCAAACAGCATTGCCTGGTGCTGTTTTTACTCTAGCGTAGGCTGTTACTGCTTTATCGTATTCGATTTTATCATAAGTAATTTTGCCGCTTTGAATTGCTTTGTATTTTTCATTAATCAACGTAACAAAACTGTTGAAATTATAGCCCCATTGGTTGAAATAACCTACAGGATCGGTATGTGTAGTTCCACCTAAATAGCGTGTAACTGCATCATGAGACCAAATTGTTCCTTTACCATCACTGTGCGCACTATCCACTGGAAGTTTATATTGATCCAATAGGTAGGCCGCATAATAAGCATAATTATTGATAGAGCGTGCAAATTCATCAAATGTCTTCGAACGAACTAATTCCACTTGGATAAAACGAGCGTTGGCATATTGACCTGCTCCCCATACCCCATTTTCAGTTGGGTGGATTTGAATGATACGAGATTTATCTACAAATGAATGAACGAATGCATTATTGTAGTTTCTGCTCATATAACTAATTTCGCCCTCAATAGTGGATGAATTATTTGCTGTTTCATGAATGACGACGCCTTCTGGTTTCCCGTAACCATTACGGTAATTAAATTTAGGGAATTGGCTTTTTAATTGTTTTTCAATGGAAGCTGTTGAAAATTTATTCGATTTAATATAGGCATTTACATCAGGATATCCTGTTGTGGCGCGAAGTAAAGATGTTGTCTTTAGTACGCTATTAGTTTCATCTTCAAAGCCGTCATGTTCTTCCGTAGCAGTTCCATCCCTAATGCCTTGGGGAATGTAAATAGATTGATCATCTACCTTTTGTACTGTTTCGATGGAAGAAGCACTTGCTTTCTCTGTAATCAAGGTAGCGGACGTGCCAATTAAAGCAAGGCCAGCAATAACAACTGCCGATTTTACTAATTTTTTCAAATTTTAAATCCTCTCCTAACTGCTATATTTATTGCTAATAAATAAAATTATTCTACATTAATTATGACAACACGTTAAGTGGTAGTCAATGGCTAAAAGCAACAATGAACCTAATTGCACATGTTTTTTAATGTAAAAGTAATATAATTAAAAAATGGGGCGAAAAATGTAATTTAAAACATGATGAAAGATGTATTTTGTAATAGGTATAAAGGCTCGTTTGGCGACTTGCTCCCACATCCAGTCAAACAAGTTGACATCGCCCATTTAAAATAGGAAACTAAACAATATCTAAAGGAAAGAGGGAGCAGCAATTTGCAGAAGAAAGCGATGATTATATATAACCCAGCAGCGGGGAAAAATAAATTCAGAAAATTACTTCCAGATGCCGAAAAAATTTTAACAAATGCGGATTTCGAAGTAACTTTAGTCCCGTCAACACCAGCGCCAAAAAGCACAACTTTAATCGCGAAACAAGCAGCAGAAGCAGGATATGAGGTAGTGATTGCAGCAGGTGGAGATGGGACTGTGAATGAAGTTGTTAACGGACTAATGCAAGTAGAGAAAAGACCAAAATTAGGTATCTTGCCAGTAGGTACAACAAACGATTACGCAAGAGCACTAAATTTTGCAAAAGATCCGCTAGAAGCGCTTCAAATAATAGCTAAGCAAGAAACAATCCGAGTAGATATTGGAAAAGCAAATGAGACGGAATTTTTTATTAATAATGCAGCAGGTGGACGAATTACGGAAATAACTTATGCCGTAAAAGAATCAATGAAGTCTAAATGGGGCAGACTTGCATATCTCTTTAGTGGATTAACCGTTCTTCCTAAGTTGTCCCCTGTTAACGTTGAAATAACTTACAATGAAGAAACTTTTAAAGGTGAGATATTACTATTTTTCGTAAATAAAACTAATTCTGTTGGCGGGATGGAAACGTTATGTCCACCAGCTCAATTAAATAGCGGTATGTTTGAGCTTTTAATTTTAAAGAAGGTTTCTCCTAAAAAATTATTCCAATTATTTGCTTCTATAAAAAAAGGGATACATCTAAATAGTCCTCATGTTATTCATGCCCGTACAAATAAAGTTACTATTAAAAGTGACGCAGATTTAAATGTAAGTTACGATGGGGTTTATGGTGGAAAAGCGCCTTATACGTTAGAGGTGATTCCAGAAGCGTTAGAAGTATTTGCTGATGAAAAAAGAATTTCAACCCGTCTTAGAGGCTAAAGCGTTTTCACCAGAAAATTTTCTAGTTTTTATGGTAAATTCATCACAAATCTGTTATCATAAGTTTGTTAGGGGAAAATAGCTGCCACTATTTTTCACGGCGGAAATTCAAATCTTAGGGGAAATCAAAAATGGTTTTCCTAAATTCCTGAGGGAGGAAATTGTATTATGCCTATCGTTAACATGACAGACATGCTGAAAAAAGCATTAGCTGGAAAATATGCTGTTGGTCAATTCAACATCAACAACCTTGAATGGACTCAAGCTATTTTGAAAGCTGCAGAAGCAGAAAAATCACCAGTTATTTTAGGAGTTTCTGAAGGAGCTGCTAAATACATGGGAGGATTCAAAACAGTTGTAAAAATGACTGAAGGACTTGTAGAAGACCTGAAAATCACTGTACCTGTTGCGATTCACCTTGACCATGGTTCAAGCTTTGATTCTTGTAAAGCAGCTATCGATGCAGGATTCTCTTCTGTAATGATCGACGGCTCTCACCACCCAATTGATGATAATATTGCAATGACTAAACAAGTTGTTGATTATGCGCATGCTAAAGGCGTATCTGTAGAAGCTGAAATTGGAACTGTTGGTGGAGATGAAGACGGCGTTACTGGTGGAATCAACTATGCTGATCCACAAGAATGTTTACGTGTTGTTAAAGAAGCTAACATTGATGCACTTGCTGCAGCATTAGGTTCTGTTCACGGTCCTTACCACGGCGAACCAGCTCTTGGTTTTGACGAAATGAAAGAAATCTCCGAACTTACAGGTGCTCCACTTGTACTTCATGGCGGTTCTGGAATTCCTGAACACCAAATTAAAAAAGCAATTGAACTTGGTCACAGCAAAATCAACGTTAACACTGAATGCCAAATCGTTTGGACTGCAGCTGTTCGCGAAAAATTAGCTACTGATGACAAAGTTTATGATCCACGTAAAGTAATCGGCCCTGGTGTGGACGCGATTATCAAAACTGTAACAGAAAAAATTCAAGAGTTTGGTTCTAACGGTAAAGCGTAAGACGAACTTTATGATGATATAAAAAATAACTGGTTAGAATCACTTGTTGATTTGGCCAGTTATTTTTTATGTAAAGTTTAAGTACTTATAGAAGGAAATTAATTATCGTTATCAAGATGAATATGGTATGATAACTATAGCTTTCGGTCAAAAGAAATCAAGATTTGTAATTTCCCGATTAAAAATCATGCTTCAGGCGCATGTTTTATCTAGATAAATGAGCCATAATGTAGTTAGTTATGTGATACGACTTACTATAGTTATGTTATAATAGTATATTAAATGATGAATGAACCAACGAGGAAGAGAGTAGGCGATAGTAATGAATATAGGGATTTTTACGGATACCTACAGTCCGCAAATTAGCGGTGTAGCTACATCGATAATGATTATGGAAAACGAACTAAGAAAACAAGGGCACACTGTATATATTTTTACAACGACGGATCCTAACGCTGATAGAGAAAGCGAAGAAGGACGTGTGTTTCGTTTACCTAGTATACCGTTTGTCTTTTTTCCAGAACGTCGCGTAGCAATTGCAGGAATGAATAAGTTTATTAAGCTAGTAGGTCGCTTAAATTTAGATATTATCCACACACATACAGAGTTTTCATTAGGTCTTTTGGGTAAGCGAATTGCTAAAAAATATAATATTCCATCTATCCATACCTACCATACAATGTATGTTGATTACTTGCACTATATTGCAAAAGGTAAAATTTTAACGCCTTCAATGGTTGGTAAAATGACAAAATCTTTTTGTGATAGCTATGATGCCATAATCACTCCAACTGCAAAAGTAAGACATCACTTAGAAGAGCAAGGCATTCATAAATTAATGTATACAGTTCCAACTGGTACAGATATTTCGTCATTTGCTCCGGTTGAAAAACAGCGAATTCTGGATTTGAAACAATCACTTGGAATTGAAGAAGATGATTCTGTTATTCTTTCGCTTGGAAGAATTGCTCATGAAAAAAATATCGATGCCATTATTAATGCGATGCCAGAAGTCCTTGAAACGAAACCTAATGCAAAACTAGTGATTGTTGGAGACGGGCCGGTACGCAAAGACTTAGAAAAATTAGTAGAAACCAAACAATTAGAAAATCATGTTATTTTCACAGGGGCAGTTGACTGGGAAAACATTAGTTTATATTATCAATTAGGTGATTTATTTGTTAGTGCTTCAACGACAGAAACACAAGGTTTAACTTACGCAGAAGCAATGGCGGCCTCGTTACCAGTTGTTGCAAAACGTGACGAAAGTATTGAAGGCTTTTTAGCAGATAAAGAAACAGCCTTTTTATTCGATAAAGACGAGGAACTAGCAAGCCTATTAATTAAAATATTTTCTGATAAAGAAATGGCGACTTTAGTAGCTACAAATGGAAGAGTAAAAGTAGAATCAATTTCCGCGGAACAATTTGGCATCAATGTTGAGTCTACATACAATGAGGTTCGCGAAATATACCGTGTAAAGCGACAAAACGGCACGATTAAAGTAAAGCCGACATTAATAAAAAGTAAAATTGCTTCTCAAGTATTTTCACTTTCGTCCTCTACGCACGTACAAAGGAAAGAGAGGTCATCGCGGCGTGATTAAGTTGACAATGCTATCTTCAGCAGAAAAAGTAAAAGGACAAGGTGTAGCATCAGCTTATCGCGAACTTGTGAATTTACTAGAAGAAAGATATACAAATGAGATTGATATGAAGATTAATAGTTTTGAGAAATCGGATATCACGCATTATCATACCGTTGATTTCCGTTTTTTTCTTTCGACCTTTTTTAAGAAGAAACGCGGAGTGCGAGTTGGTTATGTGCACTTTTTGCCAGAAACAATGGAAGGTAGTTTGAAATTACCTTGGATTGCTCGCGTTGTGTTTTATAAATATTTAATTAGTTTTTATAAGCGAATGGATGAAATAGTTGTTGTTAATCCCTCGTTCATTCCAAAATTAACTGCATATGACATCCCGGAAGAAAAAATCCATTATATACCTAATTTTGTCTCGAAAAAAACTTTTTTCCCAATTTCTACGGCAGAAAAAAAGCTTGCTCGTGAAAAATATGGAATTCCGGCTGATAAATTCACCGTAATTGGGATAGGGCAAGTTCAACATCGAAAAGGTGTACTCGACTTTATTGAAGTGGCAAAACAATTGCCGCATATCCAGTTCGTGTGGGCGGGAGGATTTTCTTTTGGGAAGATTACTTCGGGGTATGAAGAACTTAAGAAAATTTATGATAATCCGCCAGCAAATGTGAAATTTATTGGTATTATCGATCGTTCAGAAATGAATGCTTGTATTAATATGGCGGATTTATTCTTTATGCCATCGTATAATGAGCTGTTTCCTATGGCGATTTTAGAAGCAATGAGCGCGGATGTTCCTATATTGCTTCGAAATTTAGAATTATATGAAGAAATTTTAACTGGCTATTATGTAAAAGAAGTTGATAATCCTGGTTTTATACGGGCTATAGAACGCTTGGAACATGATACTGATTATTATAACGAAATGTTGCAAGCTGCTAAAGAGGGCGCAACCTATTATTCAGAAGATCGTTTGGCAAAAATATGGTTTGCCTTTTATCAAGGATTATTAACGAAGGAGTGAGCATATGAGTGGAGGCGCGAAGAAGAATCTATTTAATATAGCTATTGTACTGGCGATTAGTATCGGCTTCATTATTTGGCAATTTCAAGGCGTAGATATTTCCACATTCTTTGCTTCGATGTTAAAAGTCAATCCGTGGTGGCTTCTAGGTGCATTTGCGGCGATGTTTATTTATTGGTTTTTAGAAGCAGTCGTTTTACAAACCGCTTCAAAGCCTGCAAATAAAGACCAACGATTCTTTTCTTCTTTTCGGATAACGATGATTGGTCAATTTTTTAATACGATTACTCCGATGGCGACGGGTGGGCAACCGGCACAGCTCGTAATGTTAACAAAACAAGGCATGGATGCTGGACGAGGAAGTTCTGTGTTACTCGTGAAATTTATTATTTATCAAGCGATGGTTGTACTTAATTTTTTAGTTATTTTGATTTTCGGTATTCATTACTTGATGACAGGGGTAACGCAACTTAAATTTCTTGTTTTGCTTGGTTTTGGCGTCCACGTGGTAGTTATCGTAGCCTTAATTTTAGTCGGTAGAAGTCAGAAATTCACCACAAAATTAGTACATGTGCTATTACTTCCGACTAGATTATTTATGAAAAAAGAAAAAGTCGCGAATTTAAAAAATACACTAGACGAAAAAATTATTACTTTCCATGAAGAAAGTAGTCGGATTGGGAAAGATTGGAAATTAATTGTGCGCTGTTGTTTTTATACGACGCTCCAATTATGGATATATTTCTCAATACCTTTCTTCATTTTACAAGCAATTGGTGTAACTGGCATTGGGCTGTATATGGCGATTACTTATCACGCCTTTATTATTATGTTTGCTACTGTTATGCCAACTCCTGGAGGCGCAGGTGGTGCTGAGTATACATTTACGTTGTTGTTTGGTATGTTGCTTGGACCAGCAAAACTATTGATGGCGCTCGTTTTATGGCGAATTATTACCTATTATAGTTGCATTGTTTTTGGGGCAGGAGCCTTATTAATTAAAGACACAGCTTCTAAAAAAATTAAACCTCATATAGAAGCATTAACAAAAGCACCAGTAAAAAATATTTCGTCGTAATGAAAAGCTTGGAATGAACTGTTCCCGGCTTTTTTTTGAAGAAAGAATCTTGCAAAGTAAAACAATTTAATGGATAATGAAAAAGTATTACATGCTTCAGGAAAGAAGGGTACATTTGTGACGAATAAATTGATTATACAAGGTGGCAAAAAATTAGCCGGAACTTTGCAAGTAGACGGTGCAAAAAATAGCGCAGTTGCCTTGATTCCAGCTGCAATTTTAGCGGAATCTGAAGTAGTTTTAGAAGGTTTACCAGATATTTCAGATGTTTATACACTTTATGATATTTTAGAAGAACTTGGCGGCAGTGTCCGTTATGATAATAAAACAGCGGTAATTGATCCAGCAGATATGATTTCTATGCCACTTCCAACAGGAAATGTGAAGAAATTGCGTGCGTCTTATTACTTAATGGGAGCAATGCTAGGTCGGTTTAAAAAAGCAGTTATCGGGCTTCCAGGTGGCTGTTATTTAGGTCCGCGTCCAATTGATCAACACATTAAAGGTTTTGAAGCATTAGGCGCAAAAGTAACGAACGAACAAGGGGCTATTTATTTGCGGGCCGATGAATTAAAAGGAGCTCGTATTTACTTAGACGTTGTAAGTGTAGGCGCGACTATAAACATTATGTTAGCAGCTGTTCGTGCAAAAGGAAAAACGATTATTGAGAACGCTGCGAAAGAACCAGAAATTATTGATGTTGCAACGCTTCTTTCCAATATGGGAGCGATTATTAAAGGTGCTGGGACAGACACTATTCGAATCACTGGTGTGGAGCATCTTCATGGCTGCCATCATACAATTATCCCTGACCGAATTGAAGCAGGAACTTTTATGGTACTTGCCGCAGCATCGGGGAAAGGCGTACGAATTGAGAATGTTATCCCAACTCATTTAGAAGGAATTATCGCAAAAATGACAGAGATGGGAATTCCGATGGATATTGAAGAAGACGCTATTTTTGTTGGGGAAGTAGAAAAAATCAAAAAAGTAGATATTAAAACATATGCGTATCCAGGTTTTCCGACTGACTTGCAACAACCGTTAACCGCACTTTTAACCCGTGCAGAAGGCAGCAGCGTTGTTACCGACACGATTTACCCGAGCCGTTTTAAGCATATAGCTGAGATTGAGCGAATGGGCGGGAAGTTCAAGTTAGAAGGTCGATCGGCGGTTGTAAGTGGGCCTGTTAAACTCCAAGGTTCTAAAGTTACAGCAACTGATTTACGTGCCGGAGCTGCTCTAGTTATTGCAGGGCTTTTGGCGGAAGGAACAACAGAAATTCATGGTGTTGAACATATCGAACGCGGTTATAGTAAAATTATCGAAAAGCTTTCTGCAATTGGCGCTGATATTACTCGTAGCACTGCAGCAGAAACTAAATTATAAAAAAGAGAGGCTGAGCGAATCAGTTCGCTTCAGCCTGCCCTCGATTTCACCTCATTTTCCACTTATTCCTAAAAACTTATAAAATATTATTAACTCAAAAAGGTGGTACACATATGGCAAAACTGTCCATTGCATACTTAGAAAGTTTAACAATAAAAGATATTTACGCTTTGGCAAAAGAACATAAAATCGCATATTATAGCAAACTAACAAAAAGAGAACTTATTTTTGCTTTACTAAAATCAAATGCCGAAAAAGAAGGTTTCTTTTTTATGGAAGGCGTTTTAGAGATTATTCCGAATGAAGGTTTTGGTTTTTTACGGCCAATTAATTATTCTTCTAGTTCGGAAGATATTTATATTTCGGCTTCTCAAATTAGACGTTTTGAATTAAGGACTGGGGATAAGGTTTCTGGAAAAGTACGTCCTCCGAAAGAAAATGAACGCTATTTTGGCTTGCTACATGTGGAAGCAGTTAACGGTGAAAATCCGGAAGTAGCCAAAGAAAGAGTGCATTTTCCAGGACTTACTCCGCTTTATCCTGATCGTCAAATTCATTTGGAAACTGGAAAAATGCCAATTTCGACACGGACAATTGATTTGATTTCGCCAATTGGTTTTGGACAACGTGGGCTGATTGTAGCGCCACCAAAAGCAGGTAAGACTGTTTTATTAAAAGAAATTGCGAATGCGATTACAACTAATCATCCTGAGTCTGAACTGATCGTTTTACTAATAGATGAACGACCTGAAGAAGTAACTGATATTGAACGCTCTGTAAAAGCAGATGTTGTTAGCTCTACCTTTGATGAAGTTCCAGAAAATCATATTAAAGTAGCAGAATTAGTACTGGAACGTGCGATGCGTTTAGTAGAACAAAAACGAGATGTTGTTATTTTAATGGATAGTATTACTCGATTAGCAAGAGCATATAACCTTGTCATTCCGCCAAGTGGTCGTACACTTTCTGGTGGTATTGATCCAGCTGCTTTCCATCGTCCTAAACGCTTCTTTGGTGCAGCACGTAATATTGAGGAAGGCGGAAGTTTGACTATCCTTGCAACCGCACTAGTTGATACCGGTTCACGAATGGATGATGTTATTTACGAGGAATTCAAAGGTACTGGTAACATGGAATTACATCTTGACCGACAACTTGCTGAGCGCCGCGTCTTTCCTGCCATCGATATGCGCCGTTCTGGAACAAGAAAAGAAGAATTGCTATTATCTAAAGAACGCTTAGAACAACTTTGGAAAATTCGGAAGGCAATGCCAAAACAAAGTGATGGATTAGATATTTCAGAACGATTCGTCAGATACTTGAAAAAAACCGAAAACAATGAAGCGTTTTATGAATTATTACAAGAGGAAATGTTTAAAAAATAAACCAAACCTGTACTTTTCTTATTAATTTTGATACTATCATTTGTAGGGTAATGAGCGAAGTAATAAGAAGGAGAAAGATAATGAAACTAATTACAATATCTGTTCCTGCATATAATGAACAAGAATCCGTTGTTAAATTGTATGAAACTATTGTCGAAGTAATGGGAGCTATTAAAGATAAATATACGTTTGAGTTATTATTTATTAATGATGGTAGTAAAGACAATACACTGGAAATAGTAAAACAGTTACATGAAAAAGATGATCGAGTAGGTTTTGTGGATTTATCGAGAAATTATGGGAAAGAAATAGCAATGGCTGCTGGTTTTGACTATGCCAAAGGTGATGCTGTTATTACTATGGATGCAGACTTACAACATCCACCAGAGTTGATTACACAAATGGTTGAGCTCTGGGAATTAGGTTATGAAGATGTTTATGCAAGACGAAATAAACGTCACGGAGAAAGTTGGTTAAAAAAAGCAACATCAAAATCTTATTATAAGATGTTACAAAAAGTAACTAAAACGCCGGTTCTACCAGATACTGGTGATTTTCGTTTGCTTGATCGACGTTGTGTAGATGCTATAAAAAAATTAAGAGAAACTCAACGTTATACAAAAGGGCTTTACAATTGGATTGGATTTAAGAAAGTAGAAGTGACTTTTGATGCTGCGCCGAGACATGCTGGTGAAACAAAATGGAATTATCGTTCATTGATTAATTTAGCTCTTGAAGGAATCACATCCTATACCACATGGCCTCTAAGATTGTCTACTATTGCAGGTTTTGCAATATCACTTGGAACGTTTATTTATTTGATTTACATCTTAATTAAAACATTAATTATGGGTTCTAACGCTAGTGGATTCCCGACATTAATGATTACAATACTATTTTTAGGTGGAATTCAATTAACAAGTATAGGTATAATTGGAGAATACTTAGGCAGAATTTTTAATGAAGTGAAAAAACGGCCGCTTTATTTTGTAGAAGAATATAACGGAGAGAAAGAAGATGTCAAATGAGTAGAGTAAGGCAGTTGCTAGACAAATTACCATGGTATACAGACAATATACATAGTATTTTGATGTATCTAATTATGGGTGGATTTACAACACTTATAAATATTGTAACTTTTTGGTTATGTACAGATGTATTAAACTGGGATTATAGAATTGCGAATACTATAGCATGGGTAGCATCTGTACTGTTTGCATATTTTTCTAATAAAAAATATGTCTTCGAAAGCTACACACCTACTTGGAAAGAAAAGGCGAGAGAAGTATCCTCTTTCTTTGGCTTTAGATTTTTAACATATATTGTTGATTTCTTAGTAATGATTCTGTTAATTAGTGGACTAGGAATAAATGAACTATGGGCAAAGATATGGACAAATGTAATAGTATTAATATTAAATTATGTATTTAGTAAATGGATTATTTTTAAAGTGAGAAAATAAAGGGATGTGTATCTATGATAAATAGCATAAAAAAAGATGGCGTCAAGATTGGAATTTTTAGTTTTATTGTTTTTTTGTTTTACTTATATCTGTCTTATTGTACCCCGTTAACTCATGATGACTGGACTTGGGGCATACGACTTGGAATGAATCGTTTTTATGATGGTTTTAAAGACTATAATGGTCGTTATTTTGGTAATATATGTGAATTAATAATTACTAGAGTAGATTGGTTCCGCTTTTTAATCATGGGAGTATTTGGAGCTGCAATAGTAGTAATACCCCTTTTAATTGCAAAAGCAACAAAGTTAACTATCGCTTTTCTAAGTCTATTCTTGATGCTAGGTGTTTCCAGTGATATGTTTTCTTCTACTTTTGCGTGGGCAGCTGGTTTTGCTAACTATAATACTGCAACGATTTGTATTTTAGTATATTTACTAATTGTGAAGAATATTTTTTATGAAAAAAATCCTAGTTATTCAGTTTGGTTGGTAATATTTGCTGTTCCACTTGGGATTGGCTCTCAATTGTTTGTAGAACATGCTACAATTTATAATGTATTTGCTGGTGCGTTTGTTATAATTTATAGCTTTATGAAATTTAGAAAGTTCTTCTATTTCCATGTTGTATACCTTATTTCAGCCCTCATCGGAGCAGTTATAATGTTTTCTAATGGTGCCTATGTAAAAATATTTACTGGCGCAGATAATTATCGAACAATTGATACTGATATGGGAATTTTTGAAAAAATTTATTCAATTTTCTCAACTAGCATGTATAAGTTTTTAATTATGAACAATATTTTATTGAACTTTGCATTGGCTATATTTTGTATTTTCTTGTTAGTGAAAATTGGAACTAATCTACCTATTTGGAAGGTATGGGTTAAAAACATTTTCATGGTAATACTAACTATATATCCTTTCTATCGACCACTTATTGTTGATAGAATGCAGTTAAGTATTTTTACGGATGTAGCTAAGACTTCAGAACTTGAAGCTTGGATTTCATTATTATTTTACTTAACTATTCTATTTACTATTATTTTATTTTTCCGAAAGAGTTCTTTAAAAGTGGAGCTAAGTTTTTATCTAATTTCTGCAGTATTCGTTGCAGGACCGTTATTCTTTGTAACTCCTTTTGGATCAAGATGTTTTATTATTTCCTATACATTTTTTGTTTTATTTATTATACGACTTCTTGTTTATTTTGTGGATGAGGGATATGTTAATCTAAATGCTATCAGTGTTCCGATTATAACTCTTTCTTTATCTTTAGTAGTCGCGTATGGTATTATTTTTGCTCAAATAAAAATATCTGATAATGACAGAATGGATAGTATTCAAAAACAAATTGACGAAGGTAAAAAAGTGGTAACTGTTAAACCACTAAAACATGAGAAATTCTTATGGAATAGTAGGTTAATGATTCCTGGATTCCAAGCAGATAACTTCAAGATTTTCTTTAACTTACCTAAAGATATAGAACTTAAAAATGCGCCTAAGTAAAAATTAAAGCAAATGGATTATCTAAAGCACAAAAATAATCTTGCTTGTTTGCTTCAACATTGTTATAATATTTATACTGTGTGTAAAAGCACTTAATTACTCTGTTTCAGATGATTCAGGGCGAAGGAGTTGAAAAGAAATGAAAACTGGAATTCATCCTGAGTACCGTCCAGTGGTATTTGTTGATACTAGTACTGATTTCAAATTTTTGTCAGGTTCTACTAAGAGCTCAAGCGAAACAATTAAATGGGAAGATGGCAACGAGTATCCATTACTTCGTGTCGAAATCTCTTCTGATTCGCACCCGTTCTATACTGGTAAACAAAAACATGCGACTGCAGATGGCCGTGTGGACCGCTTCAACAAAAAATACGGTCTCAAATAAGACTGTATGTAACGAACGAAATAATTTGCGCACTCAGCTTTTGCTGGGTGTGTTTTTTTATGGAAATTTTCCCCGTAACTACTAAAAATAAAAACTTTCCCTTCAAGGGTTTACTTTTCCCTGTGAAGTTGCGTATAATATCACTAATTACTTTTTTTATGAGTAGGTAATAAAAAAGTTAAATTTTCTGTTTTGTTAAACAATAATAAGGAGGTTTTCAAGTGGAAGCAAAGTTACAAGTAGGTGTGTTAGGATTTGGAACGGTAGGTAGCGGTGTTATTCATATTTTAGAAGAGCATCAAGAAAAAATTAGTCAAGTAACTGGCTATCATATTTCTGTAAAGAAAGTGCTAGTTCGTGACTTAGAGAAAAATCGCCGTTATGAAACAAAAGGTTTTGAACTAACCACCAATCCGTCTGATGTACTGGATGATCCAGAAATTGCTGTTGTTGTCGAGGTTATGGGCAGCATCACAACTGCGCGGGAATACATTTTGCAGGCCTTGAAAGCTGGAAAGCATGTTGTAACTGCGAATAAGGATTTGATTGCGCTACACGGCGACGAATTAGTGGCAGTTGCACAGGCTAATAACTGTGATTTGTTTTATGAAGCAAGTGTTGCAGGTGGAATTCCAATTTTACGTACAATCGTAAATAGCCTTGCAGCTGATAAAATTCAAAAAGTAATGGGAATCGTCAACGGGACGACCAATTTCATGCTAACAAAAATGACGACAGAGAAAAAGTCATATGAAGAAGTTTTAGCAGAAGCCCAAGCATTAGGTTTTGCAGAATCCGATCCAACAAATGATGTGGACGGCATTGATGCAGCAAGAAAAATGGTTATTATGACAAGACTTGCATTTGGTATGAATGTGAATTTAGATAATGTAGAAACTAGTGGTATCCGCGGAATTTCTCCAGAAGATATTGAAGTGGCATATCAACTAGGCTATAAAATTAAACTAGTAGGTACAGCAGAAGAAACAAATGGAACAGTTAATGTAAATGTCGGACCAGTGTTATTACCAAAAGCACATCCGCTTGCAGGCGTTAACTATGAAAATAATGCTGTATTTGTAACCGGTGCAGCCGTTGGGGAAACCATGTTTTATGGCCCTGGAGCTGGTGAATTACCAACAGCAACCAGTGTTGTTAGTGATTTAATTACCGTTGCAAAAAACAGCCGTCTAGGTACAAACGGCAATGCTTTCAATAGTTATAAACATGAAACGAAACATACGCCGAAAGAGCAAGTTTTCTCAAAATATTATCTACGTCTAACAATGGATGATAAAACAGGAACTTTCCTTAAGTTAACACAAATTTTTGCAGAAGCAGGCGTCGGTTTTGATAAAATTTTACAACAACCATATGATGATTTTACAGCGACAGTTGTTATCGTCACACACTCAACAAGTCAAGCGCAATTAGAACAAGCTATTACTAGAGTGAAAAATGAGCCAGAAATGCAAATGCTCGCAAAATATTCCGTTGTGGAGGGTTAATTATGTATAAAGGTTTGCTAGAAAAATATAAAGAATATCTACCAGTAACTGAAAAAACGCCAATGATCTCACTTGCGGAAGGAAACACACCACTTATCCCCTTACCAAACTTATCAAAAGAACTTGGAGTAACTTTATATGGAAAATATGAAGGGTTAAATCCAACTGGTTCTTTTAAAGACCGCGGAATGGTTATGGCTGTGGCTAAAGCGAAAGAAGAAGGTGCGGAAGCGGTTATTTGTGCATCGACTGGGAATACTTCAGCAGCGGCGGCGGCATATGCAACACGTGCGGGATTAAAAGCATATATTGTTATTCCAGAAGGTAAAGTTGCTTTAGGGAAATTAGCACAAGCAGTCATGTATGGCGCTGACATTATCTCGATTCAAGGTAATTTTGATGAAGCTTTAAAATCTGTTCGTGAACTTGCTGAAACAGAAGCAGTAACGCTTGTAAACTCAGTAAATCCTTATCGTTTAGAAGGCCAAAAAACGGCTGCATTCGAAATCTGTGAGCAATTAGGTTCTGCTCCAGATGTTCTTGCAATTCCAGTCGGTAACGCCGGAAATATTTCTGCATACTGGAAAGGTTTTAAAGAGTGGAATGAGGCCAAAGCTTCTGGACTTCCACGGATGCATGGATTTGAAGCAGAAGGAGCGGCTGCAATTGTCCAAGGGAAACCGATTGATAACCCGGAAACAATTGCAACAGCGATTCGTATCGGAAATCCAGCTAGTTGGGAGCTTGCAGAAGCAGCTCGCGACGAATCTGGCGGATATATCCATTCTGTAACAGATGATGAAATTGTTAATGCTTATAAAAAAATTGCAGCACAAGATGGAGTCTTCATTGAGCCAGGTTCTGCTGCATCACTAGCTGGAGTTATTCAACATGTGGCGAATGGAACAATTAAACAAGGGGAAAAAGTCGTTTGTGTCTTTACTGGAAATGGCTTAAAAGATCCAGATACAGCAATGAGCGTACATGAAATTCCGATTTCCCATGTAGATGATATTGAAGCAATGCGTACACATTTACGTTCAGGAGTGAAAGCTTAATGCGTATTCGTGTCCCGGCAACAACGGCTAATCTTGGGCCTGGTTTTGATTCGTGTGGTTTAGCATTAACGTTATATCTTACTTTAGACATTGGCGAAAAAGCGGACTCTTGGTATATCGAACATAATATTGGCGGTGGGATTCCGCATGATGAAACCAATGTGATTATCGAAACTGCCTTAAACCTAGCGCCTAATTTAACACCGCACCATTTAGTGATGACATGTGATATTCCGCCCGCTCGTGGACTTGGTAGTAGTTCGGCAGCGGTTGTTGCGGGAATTGAATTAGCCAATACACTTGCTGAACTTAACCTTTCAAAAGAGGAAAAAGTCCGGATAGCTGCTGAAATAGAAGGTCATCCTGATAATGTCGCGCCAGCTGTTCTTGGAAACTGGGTAGTTGGAGCAAAATTAGACGGAGAAGATTTCTACGTACGTCATTTATTTCCCGATTGTGCTTTAATTGCTTTTATTCCAAAAGCAGAACTGTTAACTTCGGAAAGTCGCGGCGTTCTTCCTGAAACACTTCCTTTCAAAGAAGCGGTCAAAGCAAGTAGTATTGCGAACGTGATGATTGCAGCTATACTGCGCAATGATATGACTCTTGCTGGAGAAATGATGGAACGCGATTTATGGCATGAAAAATACCGTAGTAAATTAGTGCCACATTTAACACAAATTCGAGAAGTTGCTAAAAACAATGGTGCTTATGCTGCTTGTTTAAGTGGCGCTGGCCCAACTGTCTTAGTATTTGCTCCGCGAGACGTTG
The DNA here is from genome assembly GCF_946902005.1 of Listeria sp. Marseille-Q6474. Classification (NCBI taxonomy): domain Bacteria; kingdom Bacillati; phylum Bacillota; class Bacilli; order Caryophanales; family Listeriaceae; genus Listeria; species Listeria sp. Marseille-Q6474. Next base: position 2,009,312 of record NZ_CAMPPS010000001.1, read on the forward strand.
CAGATACGCTTCAAACATCTTTACAAACACTTGAAATTGATGCAGACGTTCTTCTTCTTGATGTTGAAGGAAGCGGCGCAGAAGTTTTTCGTTAAAATCAAGCTATGTCCACTTGCGGCATAGCTTTTTTCATGAAGACAAAACTATATGTCCCAATTTGTACGGCTCTATGATAAAATAGGAAAAGAGTTTATAAAGTTAAAGGGAGCGGTCTTAATGGCACAGTTATTTTTCCGTTATGGTTCCATGAATAGTGGGAAAACCATTGAAATTTTAAAAGTCGCACATAATTATGAAGAACAAAATAAAACAGTCGCTATCTTTACTTCAGGTATTGATGATAGAGACCAAGTAGGTTTCATTTCAAGTCGAATTGGACTGAAACGAGAAGCAACCCCTATTTTTAGTGACACAAATATTTTTGAAATCGTAGCGAATATTAAACCGAAACCAAATTGTGTTCTTTTAGATGAATCCCAATTTCTAGAAAAAGAACATGTTTTTCAATTAGCAAAAATAGTGGATGACTTAAATATCCCAGTAATTGCTTACGGTCTGAAAAATGATTTTAGGAATGAATTATTTGAAGGCTCGAAATACCTGCTGCTATACGCGGATAAATTAGAAGAAATGAAAACAATTTGCTGGTTTTGTGCAAAAAAAGCAACGATGGTTCTGCGCGTTGATGACAAAGGAAAACCAGTTTATACAGGCGAACAAATTATGATTGGCGGAAATGACCACTATTATCCAGTGTGTCGCAAATGCCATGCCAATCCACCAATAAAATAATTAAAAGAGGTGTTGAAATACAATGTATGATCGATTACAGGCGGTGGAAGACCGTTACGATGAACTAAATGAATTATTAAGTGATCCAGATGTAGTATCTGATCCAAAGCGACTACGCGACCTTTCCAAAGAACAGTCAGGAATCACAGCAACAGTCGAAACCTACCGTGAATACAAAAACGTGAATGAACAAATTGATGAAACAAGAGAACTTCTAGGAGAAAAATTAGACGATGAAATGCGCGAAATGGCAAAAGAAGAATTCGCGGAACTTCAAAAAGAAAAAGCTGAACTAGAAGAACGTCTAAAACTATTACTCGTTCCAAAAGATCCTAACGATGATAAAAACGTTATTTTAGAAATTCGCGGGGCAGCTGGTGGAGATGAAGCGGCTTTATTTGCAGGCGATTTATTCCGGATGTACAGCAAGTACGCTGAATCTCGTGGTTGGAAAGTCGAAATCATGGACGCTAACCCAACTGGTATTGGCGGTTACAAAGAAATTATTGCGATGATGAACGGCAATGATGCTTTTTCTCGTATGAAATATGAAAATGGGGCGCACCGTGTTCAACGTGTTCCAGAAACCGAATCTGGTGGCCGAATTCATACTTCCACAGCGACAGTAGCCATTTTGCCAGAAGCGGAAGAAGTGGAGATTGAGCTACACGACAAAGATATTCGCACAGATACATTTGCTTCTACTGGTGCAGGTGGTCAAAGTGTCAATACGACGATGTCAGCAGTCCGACTAACCCATATTCCAACCGGGATTGTTGTTTCGATGCAAGATGAACGTTCCCAGTTAAAAAATAAAGATAAGGCGATGAAAGTATTGCGCGCGCGTGTTTACGATAAATTTGAACGTGAAGCTCGCGAAGAATATGATGCAAACCGTAAATCGGCTGTAGGAACTGGTGACCGTTCAGAGCGAATCCGAACTTACAATTATCCGCAAAACCGCGTAACCGATCACCGTATTGGCTTGACTATCCAAAAACTAGATCAAATTATGGAAGGTAAACTCGATGAAATCATTGATGCACTTATCCTGGAAGATCAAACAAGTAAATTGGAGCATTTAAATGACGCAAATTAATCAATTGCTAAAAAATGCAGAAGCCATCCTTCTTGAAAAAGGATTGGATCAAAATGCAGCGGAAATTTTACTAGAAACGAGAATGGGACTTACGCGTTCTGAACTTTGGATGGAAATGAGCCGCGAACTTGAACCAAATCACGAAAAACAGTTTCAAGAGGACTTTGCAAGATATTTAGCGGGAGAACCGGTTCAATATATTTTGAAGACAGCGCCTTTTTATGGATATGATTTTTTAGTAACAGAAGATGTGCTAATTCCACGACCTGAAACAGAGGAACTTGTAGCCACAGCAGAAGCTTTTTTGAAAAAACATCCGCTTGTGAGTTTGCTTGATGTTTGTACTGGAAGCGGGATTATTGCCATTGCGCTAAAAAAAGCATTTCCTGATATGACAGTGACAGCTTCGGATATATCGGCCGCAGCACTTGCGATTGCTAAAAAAAATGCTTTATTACTAAATGCCGATGTGCGTTTTGTAGAAACTGATTTACTCGAATCCTTCAAACAAAATAACGAGCGATTTGATATGATTGTTGCTAATCCTCCATATATTTCTGAAGCCGAAAAAGCAGAAATGTCGGATTATGTCTTAAAAAATGAGCCATCGATTGCTTTATTTGCCGAAAATGATGGGCTAGCAATTTATGAACGTTTTGTGGATAACTTAAAATATGTGCTGAATCCGTCCTTTTGGGTGGGTGTGGAGATAGGTTATACACAAGGTGAACGAGTAAAACAACTATTTGAAAAAAGTTATCCACATGCAACGGTCCTTATCCACAAAGATATTAATTCAAAAGATCGTTACGTAACATGCTCTAATATACTGGTATGAAGACGTTTCTGTAAAAGGGACGTCTTTTTTTAATGAAAGTTATCCACAAAACTGTGGATAAAATGTTGTGCAAAAAAATATTTTAATCAAATCTTAATAAAGAAAATGGCTTTTTTACTTAGTTTTAAGAATTATCCACATTTCACAAGAAGTTATCCCCATTGACAAAGTTATTATCCACAGTTTGGGGATAACTCGTGTTCAAAACTTAGCATTTTCCAAAATAAAAAACAATACTGTAAAAATAGCTTAGAAAACGTTAAAATATAATAGAAGTTATGTAAAGGGGACTGGAAATCATGCAAACCATCCATTGGAAAATAAATAAGCAACAATCAAATAATTTAATCTATCAAAAAGCAGCAGAACTACTTCAAAATGGAGAATGTGTGGCTTTTCCGACCGAAACTGTTTATGGACTGGGAGCAGACGCGACAAATCAAGCTGCCATTCAAAAAATATACGCAGCAAAAGGGCGTCCGTCAGATAACCCGTTAATCGTCCATATTGCTAAGCGTGAACAAATGGATCAATTTATCGCGAGTTATCCACCAAAAGCGCTCCAACTAATGGAAGCATTTTGGCCAGGTCCGCTAACGGTTATTCTCCCTTTAAAAAAAGACAGTCTAGCAGCTAATGTTTCTGCTGGGTTATCCACAGTGGGCGTCCGCATGCCGGAACATCCAGTAAGCCTAGAATTAATAGCAACAGCGAATATTCCTATAGCAGCCCCGAGCGCCAATCGTTCCGGAAAACCAAGCCCAACCACAGCCGAACATGTAATAGAAGATTTAGACGGAGAAATTGCCGGTATTATTGACGGCGGTCCTACGGGTGTTGGTTTAGAATCAACTGTGATAGATTGCTCGCTTGATGTACCCATTATTTTACGTCCGGGTGGCATTACTAAAGAACAAATCGAGCAAGTCATCGGCGCAGTTGATTTATCGACCAATAGCACGACAGAAACAGAAAAACCAAAAGCGCCAGGCATGAAATACACTCATTACGCGCCAAAAGCACCAGTTTATCTTGTAGAAGGTTCTAGCCAATTTTGGCAGAGTGAAATTAATAAAGTGGAAATCGCGGGGAAAAAACTGGGTATTTTAGCTACAAAAGAATTGACGAGCAAATTGGCTACAAGTGCGGTCATTCAATCAACCGGCAGCATTAAAGCAATGGATGAGATAGCTACGAGTCTTTACAAAGGCTTACGGGCTTTTGACCATGCTGATGTTGATATTATTTTTGCCGAAGTCTATCCAGAAACAGAACTCGGAGCAGCGATTATGAACCGATTAGAAAAAGCTGCTGGGAATAGGAGGATTAGCGAATGAATATTTTATTTGTCTGTACGGGAAATACTTGCCGAAGTCCATTAGCCGAAAAAATTTTACAAAATATGCGACCTGATTTAGAAGTTCGTTCAGCAGGGACGCGCGCATTAGACGGGGACACTATATCGGAAAACGCTCGCGAGATACTTCTGCAAATGAATTTACCAGGGGCACATGCCGCAAAGAAAATTACAGAAGCCGATATTGACTGGGCTGACGAGATTTATGTAATGACCAAAAATCACCAAGCTGAGCTAAAAAGTATTTTTCCGGCCGCGAGCAACAAAATTCAATTGATTTCTGAAGATGAAACAGATATTACAGACCCATTCGGAGGACCAATTGAACAATATGAAATTACCTATTACGAACTTAAAAGTGCAATTTCCGAACGTTTTCAATAAGTGAAGCGCTTCACTATCGGAAATTGCGTTTTTTTACTCCAAAATACTTGCTTTTCTACCCAATTTAAGTAATTATTAAAGATAATACATAACAGTTCACTTGAAAAATTTATCAGAAAAGGATGGGGTCCACAGATGGTCTATTTACAAAAGCAAGATAAGGAAGTTTTTGATGCAATTAAGTTAGAACTTGGTAGACAACGCGCGAATATCGAATTAATCGCATCTGAGAATTTTGTTAGTGAGCAAGTAATGGAAGCAATGGGTTCTGTATTAACGAATAAATATGCAGAAGGTTACCCTGGAAAACGTTACTACGGCGGATGTGAATTCGTGGATATTGTGGAAGATTTAGCACGCGACCGGGCGAAGAAATTATTTGGCGCTGAATATGCGAATGTTCAACCACACTCAGGCGCTCAAGCGAACATGGCAGTTTATCATACTGTGCTTGAACCAGGCGACACAGTGCTTGGTATGAACCTTTCACATGGTGGCCATTTAACACATGGTAGTCCAGTGAACTTCAGTGGTGTTTTATACAATTTTGTTGAATACGGTGTTCGTGAAGATACGAAAGAAATTGACTATGAAATCGTTCGTGAAGCAGCATTAAAACATAAACCGAAAATGATTGTAGCTGGTGCAAGTGCTTACCCACGTAAAATTGATTTTGCTAAATTCCGTGAAATTGCTGATGAAGTTGGCGCATACTTAATGGTTGATATGGCGCATATTGCTGGTCTTGTTGCAGCAGGTTTACATCAAAATCCAGTTCCTTATGCTGATTTTACAACTACAACCACTCATAAAACCCTTCGTGGACCTCGTGGCGGAATGATTTTAGCAAAAGCTGAATGGGAACAAAAATTAAATAAATCGATTTTCCCAGGAATTCAAGGTGGACCATTAATGCACGTAATCGCAGCGAAAGCCGTGGCATTTGGTGAAGCATTACAACCTGAATTCACTGCGTACTGTGAACAAATCATTCGCAACTCTAAAAAATTAGCAGAAACACTTCAAGCTAATGATGTTGCTGTTTTAACAGGCGGTTCGGATAATCATTTACTATTAATTGATTTAAAACCACTTGGCTTAACAGGAAAAGCTGCTGAAAAAGTATTAGATGAGGTTGGTATTACCGTGAATAAAAATACCATCCCATTTGAAACAGAAAGCCCATTTGTAACAAGCGGTATCCGTGTAGGAGTTGCGGCAGTTACAACACGTGGCTTCGATGAAGTAGCTATCGAAAAAGTGGGAGTGCTTATTTCTGAAGTGCTACACAACTTAGAAAATGAAGAAGTTTTAGCAGATGTAAAAGCTCGTGTAGCTACTTTAACAAATGAATATCCGCTTTATCCAAGTTTATAAAATAAGTGAGCCGGTTTTTTCTGAATTTTAGAGAAATCCGGTTTTTTTCATGTATAGCAAATTAATCCTTGCACTTGTGTCTTGTTCTGATACAATAAGAGAAGGAAATTTTCAATATCAAAGGAGCGAACTAATCGATGGCAAACGTACACGTAATTAATCACCCTTTAGTACAACACAAATTAACAATTATTCGAGATAAAAATACGGGAACAAAAGCATTCCGCGAACTTGTAGATGAAGTCGCTACATTAATGGCGTACGAAATTACACGTGATATGGAACTTGAAGACATCCAAGTTAAAACACCACTACAAACAACAACTGCAAAAACACTTACAGGTAAAAAATTAGGTGTAGTGCCTATTTTAAGAGCTGGTCTTGGTATGCAAGATGGCATTTTAAAACTTATCCCTGCTGCTAAAGTAGGTCATGTAGGTCTTTACCGTGATCATGATACACTTGAACCAGTGGAATATTTTGTAAAACTACCTTCTGATGTGGAAGAACGTCTTTTCATCGTTGTAGATCCAATGCTTGCAACTGGTGGATCAGCAATTATGGCTATTGATTGCTTGAAAAAACGCGGCGCTCGCAACATGAAATTTATGTGTCTAGTAGCAGCTCCTGAAGGCGTTAAAGCTCTTCAAGAAGCACATCCTGATGTAGAAATCTATGTGGCTGGCTTAGACGAGAAGCTAGACGAAAATGGTTATATCCGTCCAGGCTTAGGAGATGCTGGCGATAGATTATTCGGAACTAAATAATTAACAATCTCCTCGGTTTAGTGAGATAAGGAATTATAAACAGTGCTGCTTTTTGGCAGACTGGAAAATTTTTTGTCGAGCTATTTCTGAGGAGTTTTTTTATAAGGAGGTTCGCAATTGGCTAAAATCAAAGTAATGAGTATCTTTGGAACAAGACCAGAGGCAATCAAGATGGCGCCGCTCGTTTTGGCATTAGAAAAAGAATCAGAAACGTTTGAGTCAACGGTAGTTATTACCGCGCAACACCGTGAAATGTTGGATCAAGTCTTAGAAATTTTTGATATAAAACCTGATATTGACTTAGATATAATGAAAAAAGGGCAAACCTTAGCTGATATAACTTCACGCGTAATGAACGGAATTAATGATGTTATTGCTAAGGAAAATCCTGATATTGTCCTAGTTCACGGTGATACGACTACAAGTTTTGCCGCCGGACTAGCTACTTTTTATCAACAAAAAAAGCTTGGACATGTCGAAGCGGGACTTAGAACTTGGAATAAATATTCGCCGTTCCCAGAAGAAATGAATCGTCAATTAACTGGAGTAATGGCGGATATGCATTTTTCTCCGACGAAGCAAGCTAAAGAAAACCTGCTTGCGGAAGGGAAAAATCCAGCTACTATTTTTGTAACAGGAAATACTGCCATTGATGCCCTTAAAACAACCGTTCAAGAGGATTATCATCATCCTATTTTAGAGAATCTTGGTGATAATCGCTTAATACTGATGACTGCTCATCGGAGAGAAAATCTGGGAGAACCTATGCAAGGTATGTTTGAAGCTGTTCGCGAAATCGTCGAAAGTCGTGAGGATGTGGAACTTGTATATCCGATGCATTTGAATCCAGCTGTCAGAGAGAAAGCGACGAATATTTTAGGCGGTCACGAACGTATCCATTTGATTGAACCACTGGATGCTATTGACTTTCATAATTTCTTACGCAAATCTTATCTTGTTTTTACTGATTCAGGCGGCGTACAAGAAGAAGCGCCTGGCATGGGAGTACCTGTTTTAGTTTTACGAGACACAACAGAACGCCCAGAAGGCATCGAAGCAGGCACGTTAAAACTAATTGGGACGAGTAAAGAAAATCTCATAAAAGAAGCATTAGAATTACTTGATAATAAAGAAAGCCATGATAAAATGGCGAAAGCGGCCAATCCATATGGTGATGGACTTGCTGCAAATAGAATTTTAGCAGCAATTAAAAGTCAGTTTAATGGAACGGAGCGACCAGAAGATTTTATCGTGTAAAACACAGTGGAAAACTAGGCGTTAAAAGTCTAGGTTTCCTCTTTTTTTAGAATGAAAGCGCCTTATTGTTACAGATATGTTACACGCTCGATTTTCACTAGTTCTTTTATGTTACATGTGATAAGATGGTCAATGTTATTAATATAAGAGCCCAAAAAATAGCTTGTTTTTAGCATAGGGATAGAAGACTGCGCTCAGTATTCACTACAATCCCGCCGACGCTAGGTTTCGCGTTGACTGAATTGGAATTTATACGGGCACTCTATATCAAAATGCAACTCATGATAAGTGAGTCCGGCTGTTTTTTCCGTTCTTTTTCTTGGGAAAAGAACTTTCGGTCGCGTAATTTGCGAATAATCGTATCGAATTCTTTTACCAAAAGTGGTAGAAGTTTTTTTATTTGTGCGAAAGAGAGTTTTTGTCACCTTTTTTGTGAAATATCACACGAACAGGAGACGAGTTTTCCAACGATTACGGAGGTGTTGATTGCTGTTAAATGGACAAAAATAATTCTGGCGGAGCAATCTAAGAAACGACTAGATTTTGAAATCAAAAAAATCTCAGAAATAATGGGCTATTCTTTTATGGATAGGGTCAATTGTGGTACTATTAGTAATAGATGTACGCACAATTTGTGAAAGTGTATTGACTTTTCTCTTTTGGCTGTTGTATGCTAAGAACTGACACGCTGATAAGGCTTTCATGTGTGTTTGGGATTGGGATGAATTGGGAAAAATGTGCTTGTTTTCACAAACCAAACTTACTCCCTGAGATTTCAAAATGGTCATCTGGAAAGAAAAATCTTTTGAAAAAGAAAGGATTGCGCCCCGAATGTTAGAATCGCTAATTGGCATGTATCATCGTCATCAAAAGTATATGGTTCTTTTTATTGCTGTTTGTCTTTGTGGATGGTTTTTAACCCCTTACATACATATTTTCTTGGGACTTAAATTGGGTTTAATCATCGGCTGGTTTAACTACTGGTTATTAATGAGGCGTACACAATCAATGACTAGAGCTTTGGCTGAAAATCGTTCTTTTTATGGTATGGGAATGCCATTTAGAATGGGGAGCGTGTTATTTGCTACTATTATAGCGACGCAACTGCCGGAATATTTTCATGTTTATAGCATGGTAATCGGACTTGGGCTTGCATATGCAATTATTTTTCTAGATTTTTTTGTGTATTCCATGTACCGCAGAAAAAAGTTTTTAAAAAGAGAGGGGTGAACCTAATTGGAAGAGGAATTTCCAACGATAAGCCTATTAGGGATCGACTTTAATCTATCTAATATTTTGATGATTACTGTGACTTGTGTCATCGTTCTTCTAATAGCCATTATCTGTACCAGAAATCTGCAACGCCGACCTACCGGAAAGCAGAACTTCATTGAATGGGTTATGGATTTTGTCAGAGGTATTATTAATAGTAATATGGATTGGAAAACCGGTGGGAGATTCCATGTGCTTGGTATTACGCTACTAATGTTTATTTTCGTAGCTAATATGCTAGGATTGCCATTTCAAATCGCGATTAACGATGAAGTATGGTGGCGTTCACCTACAGCGGATCCAATTGTCACATTAACACTTGCGATAATGGTTCTTGGCTTAACGCATTACTATGGTATTAAAATGCGTGGTTTCAAGCACTATTTTGTTGGTACTTACTTTAGTCCAATGAAATTTTTATTCCCACTTAAATTAGTAGAAGAATTTGCTAATACTTTAACGCTTGGTTTACGTCTTTACGGTAATATTTTCGCCGGCGAAGTTTTGTTAACCATCATTGCAACACAACTTGCTCATATGAACATATTTGTAGGTGTGCTAGCAATAATTCCTGCGTTACTATGGCAAGGATTCTCAATTTTCATTGGGGCAATTCAAGCGTACATTTTCACTATGCTGACCATGGTTTACATGTCGCATAAGGTAAGTGACGAACATTAAACTAACTTTCAAATAAGTCATTTATAAAAGTAATAAAAAATAATATTTAGAAAAATTAGGAGGATAATTATATGTCTTTAGGTGTTATTGCAGCTGCTATCGCTGTTGGATTAGGTGCATTAGGTGCGGGTATTGGTAACGGTCTTATCGTATCAAAAACTGTCGAGGGTGTTGCGCGTCAACCAGAAGCGCGTTCTATGCTACAAACAATCATGTTCATTGGTATCGGTCTTGTTGAGGCCCTTCCTATCATCGCTGTAGTTATTGCGTTCATGGTTCTTAATAAATAATTTGAAGGAAGTTGAGGAAATAAAACCTCATCTCTTTCGTTTTGAACGAATAATTCAAGCGAATGTATAGAAAGGAGTGAAACTGGCGTGTTACAACCACATTTAGTAATTGGTTCCGCATTTACGTTTGGTGATGCATTCTTCACACTTTTTGCTTTCGCGATTTTGCTAGTTTTAATCCGAATTTATGCTTGGAAACCTCTTATGGGAGTTATGAAAGAGCGTGAAGAGCATATTGGTTCTGAAATTGATGCGGCTGAAGAAAGCCGTGCTCAAGCAGAACAACTACTTGCCGAACAAAAAAGTGTTTTACAACAAGCTCGTGTTGAATCTCAAACAATGATTGAGAATGCAAAACAGCTTGGTGAAAAAGAACGCGAAGAAATTGTCAAAACTGCTAGACGTGAATCAGAACGTATAAAAGAAGAAGCAAAAGCCGATATTGCACGTGAAAAAGAAGATGCTATTTCTGCTCTTCGTGAACAAGTCGGTTCCTTATCTGTTCTTATTGCATCGAAAGTCATCGAAAAAAATCTGGATGAAAAAGAACAATCTAACCTTATCCAAGATTATATCGAAAGGCTAGGGGATGACAAATGAGTAAAGATTTGGAAGTTGCAGGTCGCTATGCCAATGCGCTTTTTCAAGTAGCTCAAGATAAAGATTTAGTCGACGTTTTTTCAGAAGAACTAACTGAATTAAAAGCGGCATTAAATGCAAATAAAGATTTTGTAAAACTACTTGAAAATCCTACTTTCACGACCGAGCAAAAGAAAAATCTTGCCAGCGCTGTTTTTGAAAAAATCAATCCGACATTAAGAGATTTTATTTATCTTTTAATTGACCGTAGCAGAGAAGATTATCTTTCTGTTATTGCGGACGTTTACCAAAAACGCGTAAATGACTTGCGCGGAGTTGCGGATGCAGATGTTTATTCTGTTGTCCCGCTTTCTGAACAAGAACTTACGGCGCTCTCGAGAGTATTTGCTGCGAAAATGAACAAAACAAAATTAAACATTCAAAATCACATTGATAAATCCCTTCTTGGTGGAGTCAAAGTGGTTATTGGAACCCGTATATATGATGACAGTCTAAAAACGAAATTAAAGGACATGGAACGGCAAATTAAAGCCTAGTTTCCGTTTAACGAGGGGTGAAATCAATGAGCATTAAGGCTGAAGAGATCAGCTCAATCATAAAACAGCAGATTGAAAATTATCAATCTGAACTAAAAGTGAGTGATGTTGGTACGGTTACCTACATTGGTGACGGTATTGCGCGTGCTCATGGACTCGATAATGCAATGGCTGGTGAATTGTTAGAGTTCTCAAATGGTGTAATGGGTATGGCCCAAAACTTAGAAACAAATGATGTTGGTATCATTATTCTAGGTCCTTACACTGAAATCCGTGAAGGCGATGAAGTTCGTCGTACCGGTAAAATCATGGAAGTTCCTGTTGGCGAAGCGCTTATTGGGCGTGTAGTTAACTCATTAGGTCAACCAGTTGATGGTTTAGGACCTATTGAAACAACTGGAACTCGTCCGATTGAAGCAGTAGCACCTGGTGTTATGCAACGTCAATCGGTAAACGAACCACTACAAACAGGTATTAAAGCAATTGATGCACTTGTTCCTATTGGTCGTGGTCAACGTGAGTTAATCATTGGTGACCGCCAAACTGGTAAAACATCTGTAGCAATTGATACTATTCTAAACCAAGCTGACCAAGACATGATTTGTATTTATGTTGCTATCGGTCAAAAAGAATCTACTGTTCGTAATGCCGTAGAAACATTACGTCATCACGGTGCGTTAGATTATACAATCGTCGTAACTGCAGCAGCATCTCAACCAGCGCCACTTCTTTATTTGGCACCTTATGCTGGTGTTGCTATGGCTGAAGAATTCATGTACAGCGGTAAACACGTTTTAGTTGTATATGATGACTTATCCAAACAAGCAGCTGCTTATCGTGAGCTGTCTCTATTACTTCGTCGTCCTCCAGGTCGTGAAGCTTATCCAGGGGATGTTTTCTACTTGCACTCCCGTTTACTTGAACGTGCTGCAAAATTAAATGATAGCTTAGGTGGCGGATCCATTACGGCTCTTCCATTCGTAGAAACACAAGCCGGAGACATTTCCGCTTATATTCCTACAAACGTTATCTCGATTACTGACGGACAAATCTTCTTGCAATCTGATTTATTCTTCTCCGGAGTACGTCCAGCGATCAACGCCGGACTTTCTGTATCCCGTGTAGGTGGATCAGCGCAAATTAAAGCAATGAAAACTGTTGCCGGAACACTTCGTCTAGATCTTGCCGCTTACCGTGAGCTAGAATCCTTCTCACAATTCGGTTCTGACTTAGACGCAGCTACTCGTGCGAAACTAGAACGTGGTAAACGTACAGTAGAAGTTCTAAAACAAGATTTGCACAAACCTTTGAAAGTTGAAAAACAAGTATTGATTCTTTATGCACTTGTTCATAAATATCTGGATGATGTACCAGTTCATGATGTTCTGCGTTTTGAGTCCGAAATGAATACATGGTTTGATCATAATCACCCAGAGCTTTTGGAAGAAATTCGTACAACGAAAAAACTTCCTGACGAAGCGAAACTTGAAGCAGCATTAAAAGAATTTAAAAATACATTTGTTCCTTCTGAAGAAAAATAATTTAGACTCGGAATAAATTCAAAGGTGGTGAAAATCTTTGGCATCTTTAATCGATATTAAACAACGAATAACTTCTACTCGTAAAACAAGTCAAATTACAAAAGCAATGCAAATGGTATCAGCAGCAAAACTAGGTCGTGCAGAATCAAACGCTCGTTCATATGAGCCTTACGTTTCTAAAATTAAAGACGTAGTAACACATGTTGCTAGCACTGGTAACAGCAGCGACCATCCAATGCTTGTATCTAGACCTGTTCACCGTACTGGTTATATCGTACTTACTTCTGATACTGGACTTGCAGGTTCTTACAACAGTTCCGTAATCAAAGAAGTATTTCAAGAAATTAATAAAAAGCATACGTCAAGTGATGAATATGCAATAATCACTGTAGGTAGATCTGCTCGTGACTTCTTCAAAGCGCGCCAAATGAACGTGGTTTTAGAAGTACAAGGTATTACAGATCACCCGATATTTGCGGAAATTAAAGATATTGCTAGTAACACAGTTCAAATGTTTGAAGATGGTGTTTATGACGAGGTTTTCATTTATTATAATCACCATATCAATTCTATTTCTAGTGAACTGAGAAAAGAGCAACTACTACCACTGACGGAATTTCACGAAAAAGGTAAAGAAACGGATGTAGATTTAACTACTTACGAATTTGAGCCTTCCGAACAAGAAATCCTGGAAGTATTATTACCGCAATATGTGGAAAGCCTAATTTTCGGAGCACTTCTGGATGCCAAAGCCGCTGAACATGCTGCTCGTATGACTGCCATGAGAAGCGCGACAGATAATGCATCCGATTTAATCAGTGACTTATCACTACAATATAACCGTGCTCGCCAAGCTGCGATCACGCAAGAAATTACCGAAATCGTCGGAGGAGCAGCCGCACTAGAATAGAAGTCGGCGTTTCTTGTAACGTCCCAATAAATGGGAAGGTAAGTGAGGAGGAATAATTGCATGTCTAAAGGACAAGTAATCCAAGTTATGGGTCCAGTTGTAGACGTTAAATTTGAAGGTGGAAACTTACCTGAAATCTACAACGCCCTAGTTATTGAATATAAATCTGATGCAGAAGAAGCACCAACTAGCCAACTTACTTTAGAAGTAGCCATCCAATTAGGTGATGACGTTGTTCGTACAATCGCAATGGCATCAACAGATGGTGTTCAAAGAGGTATGGAAGTTATTGATACTGGGAGCCCAATTACCGTTCCAGTTGGTACAGTAACTCTTGGTCGTGTATTTAATGTATTAGGAAACACCATCGATTTGGACGAACCACTTCCAAGCGATATTAAACGTAATAAAATTCACCGCGAAGCTCCAACTTTTGATCAATTAGCAACAACAACAGAAATTCTTGAAACAGGAATTAAAGTAGTTGACTTGCTAGCTCCATACTTAAAAGGTGGTAAAATCGGACTGTTCGGTGGTGCCGGTGTAGGTAAAACCGTTCTAATTCAAGAGCTTATCCATAATATCGCACAAGAACACGGTGGTATTTCAGTGTTCGCAGGCGTTGGAGAACGTACTCGTGAAGGGAACGACCTTTACTTTGAAATGAAAGATTCTGGCGTTATTGAAAAAACAGCGATGGTATTCGGTCAAATGAACGAGCCACCAGGTGCGCGTATGCGTGTAGCCTTAACTGGTTTAACAATTGCTGAGTATTTCCGTGATGAAGAACATCAAGACGTACTTTTATTCATTGATAACATTTTCCGTTTCACACAAGCTGGTTCAGAGGTTTCGGCTTTACTAGGTCGTATGCCATCTGCGGTAGGTTACCAACCAACCCTAGCTACTGAAATGGGTCAATTACAAGAACGTATTACATCTACTAACGTTGGATCCGTTACTTCTATCCAAGCGATTTATGTGCCAGCCGATGACTATACTGACCCGGCTCCGGCTACAACTTTCGCCCATTTAGATGCAACAACTAACTTGGAACGTAAATTAACGGAACAAGGTATTTATCCAGCGGTAGATCCACTTGCTTCTACATCCCGTGCTCTTTCTCCTGATATCGTAGGTGAAGAACACTATGAAGTAGCAACGGAAGTACAACGTTTACTACAAAGATATAAAGAACTTCAAGACATTATCGCTATCCTTGGTATGGATGAGTTATCTGATGAAGATAAACAATCTGTTTCTCGTGCGCGTCGTGTACAATTCTTCTTATCTCAAAATTTCCACGTTGCAGAACAATTTACAGGCCAAAAAGGTTCTTATGTCCCTGTTAAAGAAACAGTTAAAGGATTCAAAGACTTATTAGCCGGAAAATACGACCATATTCCTGAAGATGCATTCCGTTCAGTTGGACGCATTGAGGATGTTCTTGAAAAAGCAAAAGATATGGGCGTTGAAGTCTGATAAAAACAGGAGGAAATACGTATGGGTTCATTAAATGTTAGTATTGTTACTCCAGACGGCCCTGTTTATGAAGGCGTTGCTCAAATGGTTATTGCTAGAACAAAAGCAGGTGAACTCGGTATTTTACCTGGCCATGTTCCACTAGTTGCTCCACTCAAAATCGACATCGTTCGTTTAAAAGTTGAGTCTGGTGAGGAATGGGTCGCTGTAAATGGTGGCTTTATGGAAGTAAACGGTGAAGAAGTTAACATTCTCGCGGATACTGCTGAACGCGAACAAGATATTGATATTGATCGCGCTGAAAAAGCAAAACAACGTGCAGAAGAAGAACTTAGCCGAGCAAAAGAACAAAAAGTGGATGAAGTAATGGCTCAACTAGCACTACAAAGAGCTATCAACCGAATTCACGCGAAAGAACACAATTAATAATAATTTAGCTTCCTGGTTTTTAGCCAGGAAGTTTTTTTATATAACCATAAGTGCATTAACTGTTTTTTCCTCCCTGTATTTGTTAAAATGAGTAATAGCAAAAAATGAGGAGCGAACACATGTATAATATTATTATGGAATCACCATATGTCATCATCATTTCACATTTACTATTTATCGTTATTACTTTTTGGTCCTTGCAAGCAATCAACTACGAAAAATTCATTAAGAAAAATCATGTAACGCAAGCTAGACTACTATTTGTGATTATTTCGATTGTGCTCGGTTATACATTAAGTAACTTTTTCTTAGACTACTTAGCGGCATCTAAGCAGTTAATTAATTTTTTTGGTTAGAAAAAGTACTATTGTAGTAAAAATTTAATATAAGCTTATAACAAGTTTAATATTAGGTTAAAATCAGTTGATATTTTAGGGTGATAAGTGGTAGAATTACTAAGATATGTTTTAATTTTAAATTTTGATTAATAAAATTCGATAAATGATTTAGTTATTAGTAACGCGGAGGGGTTCTTTTTGGAAAAAATTATTGTACGCGGTGGAAAACAGTTAAATGGTTCTGTAAAAATGGAAGGTGCCAAAAATGCTGTATTACCGGTAATAGCTGCTACATTACTTGCGAGTAAAGGTACTAGCGTATTAAAAAATGTCCCAAATTTGTCTGATGTATTCACAATTAATGAGGTACTTAAATATTTAAATGCTGATGTTTCTTTTGTAAATGATGAAGTAACAGTTGATGCAACAGGAGAAATCACTTCTGATGCACCTTTTGAGTATGTTCGAAAAATGCGTGCTTCTATTGTTGTCATGGGACCACTATTAGCTCGTACTGGTTCAGCTCGTGTAGCTTTGCCAGGTGGATGTGCAATTGGCTCAAGACCAGTAGATTTACATTTAAAAGGCTTTGAAGCAATGGGCGCAATTGTAAAAATCGAAAATGGTTATATTGAAGCTACTGCTGAAAAATTAGTAGGAGCTAAAGTATACTTAGATTTCCCAAGTGTTGGAGCAACTCAAAATATTATGATGGCTGCTACATTAGCTGAAGGAACAACAGTGATTGAGAATGTTGCTCGCGAACCTGAAATTGTAGATTTAGCGAATTTCCTTAACCAAATGGGTGCCAGAGTTATTGGAGCAGGAACTGAAGTAATTAGAATTGAAGGAGTTAAAGAATTAACTGCTACTGAACATTCTATTATTCCTGACCGTATTGAAGCTGGTACGTTTATGATTGCTGCAGCGATTACAGGAGGAAATGTTTTAATTGAAGATGCAGTTCCTGAACATATTAGTTCATTAATCGCTAAATTAGAGGAAATGGGCGTTCAAATTATTGAAGAAGAAAATGGCATTCGTGTCATTGGACCAGATAAATTGAAAGCAGTGGATGTTAAAACAATGCCACATCCTGGTTTCCCAACTGATATGCAATCACAAATGATGGTTATTCAAATGCTAAGTGAAGGTACAAGCATTATGACAGAAACTGTTTTTGAAAATCGCTTCATGCACGTTGAAGAAATGCGTCGAATGAATGCAGATATGAAAATTGAAGGACATTCTGTTATTATTTCCGGTCCAGCAAAACTACAAGGAGCTGAAGTTGCGGCGACTGATTTACGTGCAGCAGCAGCACTTATTCTTGCAGGTCTTGTTGCGGATGGTTATACACAAGTAACGGAACTTAAATACTTAGACCGTGGCTATAATAATTTCCACGGAAAACTTCAAGCGCTTGGTGCAGATGTAGAACGTGTAGATGATTCTAAAATCGATGTAACGAATTTAGCTTCTCTATTCTAAAATTAAATTTGTTAAAACCGTATCTTTTGGTACGGTTTTTTTTATTATCGTGAAAAAAACCACGTTGTCATGAAATATACATTTCAGCATAACGTAAATTATGCTATAATTCAGAATGAGATGTAAAATTAGGTGTACACCACGAAAGGAGTTAAAATGTAAATGGCAAAAGATGTTGGTATCGATTTAGGTACAGCTAATGTATTAATTCATGTTAAAGGAAGAGGAATCGTTGTTAATGAACCTTCAGTTGTCGCTATAAACAATAAGACTGGACAAGTTCTAGCAGTTGGAACAGAAGCTAGAGATATGGTTGGTAGAACTCCAGGGGATATTACAGCAATCAAACCTATGAAAGATGGGGTTATTGCTGATTTTGATATTGTTCAAGAAATGCTACGTTTCTTTATACAAAAGTTGAACCTGAAAACCTTTTTTTCGCGTCCTCGCATTTTAATTTGTTGCCCAACGAATATTACTTCTGTTGAGCAAAAAGCAATTAGAGAAGTTGCTGAAAAAAGTGGTGGAAAACAAGTGTTTCTTGAAGAAGAACCTAAAGTTGCAGCTATTGGTGCTGGCATGGAAATCTTTGAGCCTTCTGGTAATATGATTATTGACATCGGTGGTGGAACTGCGGATGTAGCCGTATTATCTATGGGCGACATCGTAACAAGCCAATCCGTAAAAGTGGCCGGCAATAAATGGGACGCTGATATCTTAAATTATGTTAAAAGAAAGTATAACGTACTTATTGGTGAAAGAACTGCTGAAAATATTAAAGTAACTATTGGAACTGCTTCCCGAGGTACTAAAGAAGAAACTATGGAGATTCGCGGTAGAGACTTAGTAAGTGGCTTACCTAAGACTATCTCCATTACTAGTTCTGAAGTAGAAGAAGCTATTCATGATTCATTGAACTTAATGGTTTTAGCAGCTCGACAAGTTTTAGAGCAAACACCTCCAGAACTTTCAGCAGATATTATTGATAGAGGAATTATTATGACTGGTGGCGGTTCATTATTACATGGTTTAGACGAATTAATGTCTGAACAATTAAAAGTTCCGGTTCTAATTACTGAAAATCCTTTAGATGTTGTAGCTCTCGGTACTGGCATTTTGCTTGAATCACTAACAAATAAAAAACGTGGTCGTATCTAAATTTGAATTTGGGGGATTTATATGTTAGATATTAAGAAAATCAAAGAAATTTTACCTCATCGTTATCCATTTTTATTAGTGGATAGAGTTATTTCTGTTGAAGAAGGAAAAAAAGTAACTGCTATAAAGAATGTAACAGCTAATGAAGAATTCTTTAATGGCCATTTTCCGGAGTATCCAGTAATGCCGGGTGTCCTAATTGTAGAAGCACTTGCTCAAACAAGTGGGATTGCAATGATGCAAAGTGAAGCTAATAAAGGCAAAATTGGTTTGTTTGCGGGAATTGATGGATGTCGCTTTAAACGCCAAGTTGTGCCAGGTGATCAACTCTTACTTGAAGCAGAAATCACTCGAATGAGAGGCGCTATTGCCAAGGCCAAAGTTAAGGCTACAGTAGAAGGCGATTTGGTCTGTGAAGCTGAAATTATGTTCGCCTTGTCAGATTTACCACAATAGAAATAATGAGCACTGAAGTCCAAAATGGATTTTGGTGCTTTTTTGATGTTCTCAGAATAGCATGTGCTAAAAAAAGTTGCAATTTAGTAAAATAGTGTTTTGCATTCATTAGCTCTCTAGAAAAGTATGATTTTCTTCTAGCAGAAAACGGCTTTTTTGTTTCTTTAACCCCCATGAAAATGGAACTTTAGCTATTTTACAAAGAAATTTTTATCAAATATAATCGCTTTACACCAAAAGAAAGAGGCGATTATATGATTAATCAAGTAACTTTAGTAGGACGTTTAACAAAAGAGCCAGAACTGAAATGGACCACAGAAGATAGGGCTGTTTTGAATTTGACAATAGCTTTAAATCGTTTTGGAAAGAATAAAAGAGTCGACAATGATGCAGATTTTATTCAATGCGTTATTTGGGGAAAGCGAGCAGAAGCAACTGCTGAATTTTGTAGTAAAGGACAATTAGTAGGTGTAATCGGAGAACTACAATCTAGACAATATTTGAATAAAGAGGAACAGAAAGTCTATATTACTGAGGTGTTAGTTCACCAAATTAGGTATCTATCAAGTAGAGGTAAAGGCGAAAATGTAGTTAATATCTCTCATGAAGAAGATGAATGATGTAATACTTTGTTATAAAAAGCTAGATTTAACTTATAATTTATAAAAATTTGGTTGAAATAGCGATTAAAAGCGTTGATTTTAGGAGTTATTTGTAATGGAAAAATTTTCCAATTCTATCTTTTAAATATAAATAGTTTATTTTATGAAGTATTTAATTGGGATATAAAAGAGGCGTGAACTATAACGGCGAGTTATGTTGAAAGAATTTGAGAACCAATTGAAGGTGTAAACAATAAAAATCAGACAATAATGGTAATTTACAAATATTGCAGGATTCTCGGGGCTATTCAGGCGCCTGTCATACATGCTTAATTTTTTAGTAACCAAGTCTAAAGTTTCATGTGGTACGATTGTTCTCGAAAGTAATCAAGGAGGGAATTAATTACATGAAGAAAACAGTAGTAGCCATTGCGGCTGGTTTAATTATTGCAGGATCTGGTTCAACTCAAGCTTTTGCGGCTGAGTATAAAGTTCAAGACGGTGACTCACTTTGGAAAATCTCAAATGAAAATAATATCTCTATAAAACAATTGAAAGAAGATAACAACTTAAGCTCAAACTTAATTTTTCCAAACCAAACGTTACAAGTAAATAGTGGCGAGAAAAAAGCTGCTACTAGTAACGGTGCGAAATATACAGTTGTAGCTGGTGACACACTAGGACATATTGCATTAGATAACGGTGTGACAGTTAACCAATTAAAGGAATGGAATAATCTTTCATCTGATTTAATCATAGTTGGTCAAAAATTGTCTGTAGGTGAAAATGCTAAAGCTAGTGAAAGCACACCTTCTGAAAACAACAAATCAGAAAGTAATGCTACAGAACAACCAGCACAGCAACCAAAAGAAGAAAAATCAACACAAACAACTCAAAAATCAACAACATCTAATGAATCGTCAAATAACTCTTCGTCAGCTCAAGGAAATGTTTCAAAAGAGCTAACAGTTACAGCAACTGCTTATAGTAAAGCTGAACCAGGAATGAGCCATATGACAGCAACAGGAATTGATTTAAACGATAATTCACGTGTTATTGCAGTTGATCCATCTGTTATTCCTCTAGGTTCAAAAGTGTATGTTGAAGGATACGGAGAAGCAATTGCAGCCGATACTGGTGGCGCAATTAAAGGTAATAAAATTGATGTACATTTAAACTCAGTACAAGAAGTTAATAACTGGGGTGTAAAACAAGTTAAAGTACAAATTTTAGATTAATCTACTCCATATCGAAAAGCTGCAAATGGCTATGCTATTTGCAGCTTTTTTTGATTAAAAATAGGAAGAGGCTCTTTTTTATGATAAACTTATACATAATAAAGTTTTTTAGGAGATTCAAATGAAAAAGCAGGAAATTTCAATTTTAAATATACCTTTTTATAATACAACCCAAGCTGAATTTATTGAGGAATTACATAATGTTGCTCAAAATGGGGAAAGACGTTTTGTTGTAACTGCTAATCCTGAAATTGTAATGCATGCTCGGACTGATAAAGAGTTTGAGGGGATTTTACGTCAAGCTGATTATATTGTTCCGGATGGTATTGGTATTATCATGGCTTCTGAAAAACTTGGGAATCCGCTAAAAGAACGAGTGACTGGTTATGATACAATGATTGGTTTATTAGAAAAGCCGCTACGTTGTTATTTTTTAGGGGCGAAACCAGAAGTTAGTCAAGGCGTGGAGAGTAAAGTGAACGAAAAATACCCGCAAGCAATCGTTTGTGGTGTTCATCATGGTTATTTTGATGCGCTTGAGAGTGAGGCTATTGCTAAAGAAATAATCGCTGCTGAACCGGATGTTATCTTTGTTGCTCTAGGTTCACCTGCTCAAGAAAAATGGATTTTATCTCAGATGGCTAATTTTTCCAAAGGTATTTTTATTGGTGTTGGTGGGAGTTTTGATGTATTAACTGATAATGTAAAGCGAGCGCCTAAAATTTGGATAAAGCTGAGACTTGAATGGGTATACAGATTGCTAGCGAATCCTTCTAGATGGAGACGTTTTTTTGCAATACCTCAGTTTATGCTTGTTATTCGAAAAGAGCGTAAACGTTTGAAAAAGGGTGAGTAGAATGTATTTTCAGAAGGCAAGGTTAATTCATGCTGAACTACCGCTTTTGGCGCCGTTTAAAACTAGTTATGGCGAATTGAAAAGCAAAGATTTTTATATTATTGAATTAATAAATGAAGAAGGAATCCACGGATATGGTGAATTAGAAGCATTTCCGTTACCAGATTACACTGAAGAGACACTTAGTACAGCTATTCTAATTATTAAGGAGCAGCTACTACCTCTCCTCGCTCAAAGAAAGATTCGTAAGCCGGAAGAAATACAGGTGTTATTCAGTTGGATTCAAGGTAATGAGATGGCAAAGGCGGCTGTTGAACTCGCTGTTTGGGATGCTTTTGCTAAAATGGAAAAAAGATCATTAGCTAAAATGATTGGGGCTACTAAAGAATCTATCAAAGTTGGAGTCAGTATTGGTTTACAACAGAATGTGGAAACTTTACTTCAATTAGTTAATCAATACGTCGATCAGGGCTATGAACGAGTGAAACTAAAAATCGCACCAAACAAAGATATTCAATTTGTTGAAGCTGTTCGTAAAAGTTTTCCAAAACTAAGCTTGATGGCAGACGCGAATTCAGCGTATAATAGAGAAGATTTCTTGTTATTAAAAGAACTAGATCAATATGATTTAGAAATGATTGAGCAGCCATTTGGAACTAAAGATTTTGTGGATCATGCCTGGTTGCAAAAACAATTAAAAACGCGAATTTGTTTGGATGAGAATATTAGATCCGTAAAAGATGTAGAGCAAGCGCATAGCCTTGGTAGTTGTCGGGCTATTAATTTGAAGCTGGCACGTGTTGGAGGTATGTCATCTGCCCTTAAAATAGCAGAGTACTGCGCGCTAAATAAAATACTAGTTTGGTGTGGGGGAATGCTTGAAGCTGGTGTCGGCAGAGCTCATAACATTGCACTAGCAGCGAGAAACGAGTTTGTTTTTCCAGGGGATATATCTGCCTCGAATCGTTTCTTTGCAGAGGATATTGTAACGCCTGCTTTTGAATTAAATCAAGGTAGACTCAAAGTGCCAACGAACGAAGGCATTGGTGTAACGCTAGATTTAAAAGTATTAAAAAAATACACTAAATCAACAGAAGAAATTTTGCTAAATAAAGGATGGAGCTGAAAAAATATTGCTAATATGGAGTATATTGATTAGCTTTGCTGTTGGTATTATCATGGTGCCAATAATTAGAAAGTTTGCATTCAGAATCAATGCGGTTGACACGCCGCGTGAAAGACATAAACATACAAAAACAACAGCCACACTAGGTGGATTAGCTATTTTTATAAGTTTTTCAGTGGGGATGTTCTTAGTACCAATCGATAAATCAGGGTTTGTTCCAATTTATTTTGGTGCTCTAATCATTATTGCAACAGGGTTTATTGATGATATATTTGATTTATCTCCTAAATGGAAAATGGTAGGGCAGATTTTAGCTGCTCTTTGTGTCACTGTTTGGGGCGAAATAACAATTAATTTTATTAATATTCCTTTCTACGGGGAATTGGACTTTGGATATTTTGCGATACCATTATCTATTGTTTGGATTGTGGCCATAGTCAATGCACTTAATTTGATAGATGGGTTAGATGGGCTTGCTGGTGGGATTTCTATTATTGCTTTAATGACAATTGCAGGTATGGCTCTACTTCTTAAAGATGCATTTGTTGCTCCAGTCGCACTTATTCTTGCCGCATCAGTTGCTGCATTTTTAATTTACAACTTTCCGCCTGCAAGTATTTTTATGGGAGACACCGGAGCTTTATTTTTAGGCTATATGATAGCTGTTTTATCACTTATGGGCTTTAAGAACGTAACTTTTATTTCTTTGTTAGTGCCACTTATTATTTTAGGTGTTCCTTTATCAGATACATTTTTCGCTATCGTAAGGCGGTTGAAAGAGCGCATGCCTATATCATCTGCGGATCGCTCGCACATCCATCATAGATTAATGGCACTTGGTTTTACAGAAAAACAAACAGTGTTGTTAATTTACTGCATGGCGCTACTATTCTCTATGACTGGTTTTGTATTCTCTTTTTCTACAACTTGGGGAGCATTACTATTACTCTTATTACTAATTTTTTGTATTGAAATTATTGTTGAATTTATCGGTTTAATTGGCGAAGATTATCGACCAATCTTAAATTTACTTCAAAAAATACATCGAAAACGCAAATAAAAAAGCCAACAACTAATTATTAGTTGTTGGCTTTTTTGTTAATTTGATGCAGTGGAACTTTCATCTGAATAAGGTGCTGCGCCAGGGAATGGTTGTTTAATTCCCAACTCACTAGCAAATTCATTCGAGATGCTTTGAACGGAGGATTCATTCAGTTTGTAATAATAAATGCCGTCCATTGGATTACTATCGCCTTTAAGGTTGAGCGATTTAACATCAATCTTATTAGACATTCCGAATTTTGCAATTGAAAGCATTTGGTTGAAAGTTAGGTTGGTTTTCATGTTATCGCCAACTACTTCAATAATATCAGAGTATTTGCTAACGGAAGAAACAGAAGTCGCTTCACTAAGAATAGATTTAATAATAAGTTGTTGTCGTTTACCACGTTCAATATCACTATCAATATGTCTAGTACGTGCAAGGGCTAAGGCTTGTTCAGCATTAAGGTGTTGAGGTCCTTTTTTAAGCGTAATTGCATTTTGATTATCTTTTGAATCTTGTTCAGTAAAGTTTACTGGCACATCTACATCGATACCATCTAAAGCATCAATGATTTTGAGGAAAGCATCAAAGTCAAATCGAACATAGTAATCGATGGGGATTTTGAATTCTTCTTCTACTGTTTTCATGGTAAGTTCTGGACCACCATATGCATGAGCTGCATTGATTTTCGTGTATTTATTAATCTCTTTTGCAGAATCTTCAATGTGTACATAAGAATCGCGGGGAATACTTGTCATTTCTACGCGCGCATCTTTTACATTAAATGTTGCTAGGATAAGCGAGTCGCTACGAGGGTTTCCGTTAGCTGCTCTTGTAGTACTTGTATCAACGCCAATAATTAAAATAGAAAAACTATCTTTTATAGGTTCAACATCATTTGTTCGAAGTGTGGAAGCTTTTCCGTTCCTCACGTTATCGAAAGAGTTGTCTGCTGCGAGTTTCGTCTTGCTAAAAAGGTAAGTGCCGTATCCGACACCTGCAAGTACTAAACACATCACAGGAATTAGAATCCAGAATAAAATTTTTCTTCTACGCTTGTATTTCTTGCTGCTTCTTCGGCTATCATCAGTGCCTTTACTCATATATTAATTCTCCTTATAGTCACTTTTCTAAGTTTTATTGTATCATTTGTTGAACTAAAGAATGTTACGTGTTATTTACGGTTTCTTTAATTTTTCAACTTTGATGTTATTATACAGAATTTCATTGAAAAAAAATACAAAAAAGATGATATCTTTCAAAAATGTAATATTTGCCTACTCGAGTATTAATTGGTAATTACTAATTTCACAAATTTTGCCGGAGTGTAAATCGAGTTCTTGTCCCGTTGAAACGAGCTCAAAACCAAGCTTAGTAAGTAGTTTTATGGAAGCAATATTTTCCGGGAGTACTTTGGCGGTAATTGTTTTGTATGGGAGGTGAGTTTTAGTTGTATTTAAAAAGGTTGTTAAAATCTCGAACATAAGCCCTTGCCGCCAATGACTTTTGGCTAATTCATAACCGATTTCAATTGTTTGGTTGTTTTTGTTAATATCGTTTATGCCCAGTGAGCCGATTGCTTTTAAAGAATTATCCATAGTAAAAATTGTATACCTACAAGCATTTGGTTCGTTTTCGATGGCTTGAATCATTTCCTCCGCTTGAAGGATGGTAGAAAATTTTTCGATATTCATAAACTGAGCAACGTCATTGTCAGACCAAATATCAAATAAGGTAGTTGCATCTGCAAAAGAAGTTTTTCTCAAAATAGTTCGTTCCGTAGAAATAGTGGTGGGTAAATGTAAAAATATGTTTGTGGACATTCTAAGTAACATCCTTTTCTCTATATTTTTGTGGGCCTTCTTTGTAAGTAACTTGGCCATTTGAAACCTCTGTTATCCAAGTGGAAAAAGTTGAAAGATCCTCATTATCAACAAATACTTGAAGTACGACTTTTTCTGTGAATTCTTTATGAACGATTTGATAATTTTTCTGCTCAAGTGCATTCTCTATTTTTCCTAAAAGTGGATAAGCAAAAGAGCACTCAATAATAGTAGCTAATTTGCATTCGACTATACCGATAGTTTGGATTGCTTCACTGACAGCACCACCATATGCACGGACAAGGCCCCCTGCGCCGAGCTTAGTTCCTCCGAAATAGCGAGTAACAACCACAACAACATTTTTTAAAGCTTTCTTTTTTAAAACTTCTAACATAGGAACCCCTGCTGTTCCACTTGGTTCACCATCGTCATGTGCTTTTTGAAATTGGTCATTTTCTCCTATAATATAGGCAGAGCAATTATGAGTAGCATCACGGTGCTCTTTTTTGATTGTTTGTATGAATGTCTGTGCTTCGGATTCTGTTTTTATTCGCTTAATATGGCAAATAAAGCGAGATTTTTCAATTATTATTTCATGTTTTCCATCGCTACGAATGGTTAAATAATGATCCAACATAAGGAACCTCCATAAGTTGATACATTCAGTCTGCTTTTATTTTATCCGAAAGCAAAGCGATTGTATAGATATTTTTCTAAGTGCAGCGGGTGAAGTGGTGGCAAATTCGTGTTATAATAAAAACTACTATTACTTTAGACTGGTTTTCGATTGCATTTTATAGGCATATAGAAGTAATTTTCTAAAACTTTGCTGTATAATTGAGCTACAGTTTGTAATGAAAATAGGTTAGTTTGAGTAAATAGTACTTAAAAGAGAAAAGTTTATTTGCCAATTTTATGGCAGGGATTATAAGGTTAAGCGTTTTGCTACTTAAAAAGGATGATGTTTTCGATTGCAAAGTGGCTTGGTGAAATTAGATAAGTGAAGGAGGAGTAGTCATTATGGCACTCAAAATCATGATTGTAGATGATCATCAGTTGTTTCGCGAAGGTATCAAGCGAATTTTAGAGTTGGAAGATTCTTTTGAAGTCGTAGCGGAAGCTGAAAATGGTAAGAATATCGTAGCAAAAGTTCGCGAATATAAACCAGACATCGTTTTAATGGATATTAATATGCCAACTGTTAATGGGTTAGACGCAACAGAAATGTTAGTACGTCAATTCCCTAGTATCAAAGTTATCGTATTGACTATTCACGATACAGATGAGTACGTAACAGAGGCACTTAGAGCAGGAGCAGTAGGTTATTTATTAAAAGAAATGGATGCACATGAACTCGTAGAAGCTGTTAAAATAGTAGATAATGGGGGCGCGTATATTCATCCGCGTGTAGCGATTAAATTAATTCGCGAATATCGACATTTAGCAAGCACGAATACTTCGCAAGGGGTTTATGGTTACCAGCAACCCGAAGTGAAAATGCCTTTGCATATTTTAACGCATAGAGAGTGTGAAGTATTACAGCTTCTTACCGATGGAAAAAGTAACCGCGGAATTGGGGAAACGCTTTTCATTAGTGAAAAAACAGTAAAAAATCATGTTAGCAGTATTTTACAAAAAATGAAAGTGAATGATAGAACTCAAGCGGTGGTAACGGCAATTAAGCACGGCTGGGTTTATATTCGCTAAAGAAATTTCAGGGGGACTATATGAACGAAAAAATAGCAGTGGTTACTGACAGCACCACTTATTTGCCAGATGAAGTGAAAGAGCAGCTACGAATTAATGTCGTACCACTTTCCGTAATAATTGATGGAAAATCTTATCGTGAAGGAGAAGAACTTTCTACGGCTGATTTTTACAAAAAAGTAAAAGAAGCAGAAAATTTTCCAACTTCTTCGCAACCTGCCCCTGGTGAATTTATTCAATTGTTTGAGAAACTAAAAGAACAAGGTTTTGATACAGTAATTAGTATTCATCTATCCAGTGGCATCAGCGGGACTTTCCAAAACGCAGCTTCTGCAGGTGAACTAATTGATGGCTTGAATGTAGTTGCTTATGATTCAGAGCTTTCATGTATGGCGCAAGGGATGTTTGCTGTTAAAGCGGCTGAAATGGCTTTAGCAAATGAACCTTTAGAACGAATTATTTCCGAATTAGATAAGATTAAAAAGGCGCAAGATGCATATTTTATGGTAGATGATTTAAATAACCTGCAACGCGGTGGTCGCTTAAATGGGGCACAAGCGCTTGTCGGTAGTTTGCTTCAAATTAAACCAATCCTTCATTTTAATGATAAGCAAATTGTTCTTTTTGAAAAAGTTAGAACTCAAAAAAAGGCATTAAAACGGATTGAAGATATTCTTGAAGTAGCTATCAAAAATAAAAATGCAGAAAAAGCCTACGTTATCCAT
Organism: Listeria sp. Marseille-Q6474; assembly: GCF_946902005.1. Lineage (NCBI taxonomy): Bacteria > Bacillati > Bacillota > Bacilli > Caryophanales > Listeriaceae > Listeria > Listeria sp. Marseille-Q6474. The sequence goes on from NZ_CAMPPS010000001.1 coordinate 2,037,489, forward strand.
GGAAATGATCCGGAAAAAGGAGAAACATGGCGCAAACATTTAGAATCCAAGTTTCCAGAAGTGGAGTTCGAGTTGAGCTATTTTGGCCCAGTTATCGGCACGCATTTAGGTGAAGGCGCACTGGGATTAACCTGGTCAATAAAATAATAGAATCTCTAGCTTTTTAGCTAGAGATTTTTTTATTTAGGCTAAAGTTGTATTTTCGCCAATTTCACCTATTGAAAATGGTTGTTTTGCCTTTAGCGAAAATAGTATTTTATGGTCATATTGAGGCTGGAAAATAAGAAATTAACTTCTGCAAAGAAATCTAAAAAAGTGTATAACTTAGGAGAGGTGAAAAGTGATGGATATTTTTCCTGGAAGGTTATATCTAAAGAAGGAAGTCGAAACAGTTGAGGGACTACAGGAAATTCTTGCTATTTCAGCTAATCGTTGTTTTCGTTGTGGAAATACAAATCCATTTTTATTCGGCAAAATGACATGTGCTTCTTGTGATAGGGAGGATTGTTTGTACTGCAGAAACTGTATAGTTATGGGGCGGGTAAATAGTTGTCAGAAGTTATACTATCAAAAAGCAGACATTCTGCCGGAAAGAATAGAATCTTGTTTGGGCTGGGAAGGAACTTTATCGCCAGGACAAAAAAAGGCTTCAAGTGCAGTTGTTTCAAGTATTAAGCAGAAAGTTGATATGCTTTTATGGGCAGTCGCTGGGTCTGGTAAAACAGAAATGATGTTTGAAGGAATGGATTTAGCATTAAAGCAAGGTTTTAGAATTTGTATAGCTTCTCCGAGGGTTGATGTATGTTTAGAATTATATCCGCGTTTGCAAGCTGTTTTCAAAGAGGTAGATATAGTTTGTTTGTATGGAGATTCCAAAGACAAATATCAAGGTGAACAATTTGTGGTTGCTACAACACATCAATTAATCCGTTTTTATGATACATTTCAAGTTATTTTTATAGATGAAGTAGATGCTTTTCCATATGCAAAAGATCCTTTTTTAGAATACGCTGTTAGAAAGGCTAGAACTAAAGTAGGTTCAACAATTATAATCACAGCAACTCCAGAGAAAAAGTGGCAACAAGAATGCGCGGCCGGTAAACGGAACTTTGTAAAAATCCCTGCCCGCTACCATAGAAAGCAGCTACCTGTTCCTAGAACTTGCTGGATTGGTCCGTGGAAGAAAAATTTAGCTCAAGGAAAAATAACCCTTAAGTTGATTAATTGGATAAAAAAAGCAGAACTTAAAAATCAACCAGTATTAATCTTCTTTCCAGAAATTGAAGCAATGAATCAATTTGCTGAAGCGCTCGTAAATTATGATTTTACTCGCCCAGTGACCGTTCATTCGGCAGATCAGTTACGCAAAGAAAAAGTTGAGTGGCTACGTGAAGGCAAAATCAAGCTACTACTTACGACAACTATATTAGAAAGAGGGGTCACTTTTAAAGATGTTCAAGTAGCTGTTTTTGGAAGTGAGGGGAGGATTTTTACAGAAGCTGCATTAGTGCAAATAGCTGGGCGTGCGGGAAGGAAATTAACTCATCCAACTGGCGATGTTTGTTTTTTTCATTATGGCAAGACTACAGAAATGAATCGGGCTATTACGCATATTAAAAAAATGAACCAATTAGGTTTTAAAGAAGGATTATTAGATGATTAACTGTTTGCTTTGTTTACAACCTGTTAAACAAGCAGCTAGTTGGGAAATTAGTTGGTTTCTTAGCGAGGAAGTTTTGTGTTGTTCCGATTGTATAGCGGGCTTTGAAAAATTAACTGGACCGCTTTGTAATATGTGTAGCAGGGAATCATCTGATGAATTTTGTAAAGATTGCCAAGGTAGAGAGTTTTTTCTAGATAGTAATCGATCTTTGTACCAATATAATGATTTTGCCAAAGAATATATGAAAAAATTTAAGTTTCAAGGTGATTATATCATCGGAGCTATTTTTCAAAAGGAACTAAAAAAATACTTCGCCGCGAACAAAACGACTATTGTCCCAATCCCGGTAAGTGAAGTCCGCAAATTAGGGCGAGGATTTAATCAAACAACAGCAATATTGAAACAATCTAATCTTCACTATGAGGAAATTTTAGCAAAAAAACACTCTGAAAAACAATCTAAGAAAACAAAGCGAGAACGATTAGAAACAGAACAAGTATTTTATGTAGCTGAAGAGATTGGAAGCAGTGAAAAGGAAATAATTTTATTTGATGATATATACACTACAGGTAGTACTCTTAACTTAGCGGCGCAAGCGTTAAAAGAATCAGGCATGAAAAAGGTAACCTCTTTAACCATATTTAGATAGTTGAGATTTATCGCCAAAAGAGGTTTGCGAAAGGCTTTTTAGTGGAATAAAATACTAAATAAAGATAAGTAGATAAACGCTTCTTTACTCTTTGTGCAAATGTTTGCAAAAGGTATCGTTTTCACGTAGACTAAGGGTAAGAAGAATACTCTTCTTTATCGTTATTTTGTTTTATTTCAAAGGAGGAATTGCTATGCTTAAGTACAACATTCGTGGTGAAAATATTGAAGTAACGGAACCGATTCGAGATTACGTAGAAAAGAAAATCGATAAACTAGAACGATATTTTACAGAAACTCCAGACGCTAACGTTCATGTTAATTTAAAAGTATATTCCGATAAAAATGCGAAGGTTGAAGTGACCATTCCTCTCCCAAATCTTGTGCTACGTGCAGAAGAAACTAGTGGAGATTTATATGCTAGCATCGACTTGATTGTGGATAAATTAGAGCGTCAAATCCGTAAACATAAAACAAAAGTAAATCGTAAATTCCGTGATAAAGGTGCAGAAAGAGATTATTTTGCATATTCGGATGTTAACGGCAGCACACCACCAGAAGAAAATGAAGGAGATTTTGATCTTGAAATTGTAAGAACAAAACAATTTTCTTTAAAACCTATGGACAGTGAAGAAGCTGTTTTACAAATGAACTTGCTAGGACATAGTTTCTACGTATATACTGATGCTGAAACGAATGGAACTAACATTGTGTATTCACGTAAAGACGGTAAATATGGATTAATTGAAACTAATTAATAGTACAAAGATAATGAGCATGGGGGCCAAAATTTTGGCTCCCATTTTTATTAGGAATGAAGAATCTATGACGTTTTTGCATTTTTATTTGTTAAAAAGAGATAACCAGTTGTATATTTTATCTAATAAGTGATAGAATTAGTGTGTATATTTTAAGAGAAGATAATTCCTGAAAGTTATCATAGATGAAACTGCGCGACGACAGCGAAAACAGTAGAGGAGAATTTAAATGGCTGGACTATTGAAGAAGATTTTTGAATCAGGAAAAAAAGATGTTAAATATTTGGAGAGAAAAGCAGATGAAATTATTGCTTTAGCAGACGAAACTGCGGCTCTTTCAGATGAAGCTCTACGCGAGAAAACAGTAGAGTTTAAAGAACGTGTTCAAAAAGGTGAAACGCTAGACGACTTATTGGTAGAAGCTTTTGCTGTTGCCAGAGAAGGTGCTAAGCGTGCCCTAGGACTGTATCCATTTAAAGTTCAATTAATGGGTGGTATCGTTCTTCACGAAGGTAATATTGCTGAAATGAAAACTGGTGAAGGTAAAACATTAACAGCGACATTACCAGTTTATTTAAATGCGCTTTCTGGTGAAGGTGTACATGTAGTTACGGTCAATGAATACTTGGCTCACCGTGACGCAGAAGAAATGGGTGTTTTATATAATTTCCTAGGTCTTTCTGTAGGGCTTAACTTAAATGCTTTATCTAGCACAGAAAAACGAGAAGCTTATGCATGTGATATTACGTATAGTACAAATAATGAATTAGGATTTGACTACTTACGTGACAACATGGTGGTTTACAAAGAAGAAATGGTACAACGTCCATTAGCGTTTGCCGTTATTGATGAAGTCGATTCTATTTTGGTCGATGAAGCTAGAACACCTTTAATCATTTCTGGTGAAGCTGAAAAATCCACTATCTTATACGTTCGTGCTAATACATTCGTACGAACTTTGACAGAAGAGGAAGATTATACAGTTGATATTAAAACTAAATCTGTCCAATTAACCGAAGATGGTATGACAAAAGGGGAAAACTACTTTGATGTAGAAAACCTTTTTGATTTAGAAAATACGGTGATTTTACATCATATTGCTCAAGCGCTTAAAGCAAACTACACGATGAGTTTAGATGTAGATTACGTAGTTCAAGATGATGAAGTTCTCATTGTTGACCAATTTACAGGTCGTATTATGAAAGGACGCCGTTTCAGCGAGGGCTTACACCAAGCGCTTGAAGCAAAAGAAGGCGTTACTATTCAAAATGAATCTAAAACAATGGCAACTATTACATTCCAAAACTATTTCCGTATGTACAAAAAACTTGCTGGTATGACCGGTACTGCGAAAACGGAAGAAGAAGAATTCCGCGATATTTATAATATGCGTGTTATTGAAATTCCAACAAACAAAGTAATTATTCGTGATGATCGTCCAGATTTAATTTTTACAACGATTGAAGCGAAATTTAATGCAGTAGTAGAAGATATTGCTGACCGTCATGCAAAAGGACAACCAGTTCTTGTTGGTACTGTTGCGATTGAAACATCAGAGCTTATTTCGAGCAAATTAAAACGCAAAGGAATTAAGCACGATGTCTTAAATGCCAAACAACATGAACGTGAAGCGGATATTATTAAAAACGCTGGTGAACGTGGTGCAGTAACAATCGCAACCAATATGGCTGGTCGTGGTACGGATATTAAACTTGGTGAAGGTACTATTGATGCTGGTGGTCTAGCTGTAATTGGTACAGAACGTCATGAATCACGTCGTATTGATAACCAATTACGTGGTCGTTCTGGTCGTCAAGGGGATCCGGGTGTAACACAATTCTATCTTTCTATGGAAGATGAACTGATGCGCCGTTTTGGCTCTGATAACATGAAGAGCATGATGGAACGTTTTGGTATGGCTGAAGATGCAATCCAAAGTAAAATGGTGAGTCGTGCCGTTGAATCAGCCCAAAGACGTGTGGAAGGAAATAACTTTGATTCACGGAAACAAGTTTTACAATATGATGATGTACTTCGCCAACAACGGGAAGTTATTTATAAACAACGCTATGAAGTAATTAATGCAGAAAACAGTCTTCGCGAAATCATTGAACAAATGATTCAGCGTACAGTGAATTTCATTGTTTCTAGTAATGCATCAAGCCATGAACCAGAAGAAGCGTGGAATTTACAAGGTATTATCGATTATGTCGATGCTAACTTACTTCCAGAAGGTACAATTACGCTAGAAGATTTACAAAACAGAACAAGCGAAGATATTCAAAACCTTATTTTGGACAAGATAAAAGCGGCATATGATGAAAAAGAAACATTGTTGCCTCCTGAAGAATTTAATGAGTTTGAAAAAGTAGTATTGCTTCGTGTTGTTGATACGAAATGGGTTGATCATATTGATGCAATGGACCATTTACGCGATGGTATCCATTTACGTGCTTATGGTCAAATTGATCCGCTTCGTGAGTATCAATCAGAAGGTTTCGAGATGTTTGAAGCAATGGTATCATCCATTGATGAAGACGTGGCTCGTTATATCATGAAAGCAGAAATTCGCCAAAACCTTGAGCGCGAACAAGTAGCTAAAGGTGAAGCAATCAATCCTGCTGAAGGAAAACCAGAAGCGAAACGCCAACCTGTTCGTAAAGACCAACATATTGGACGTAATGATCCTTGTCCTTGTGGTAGCGGCAAAAAATATAAAAATTGTCATGGTAAAGAAGCATAGATTGAAACAACTAAAAAAGCGCCTGCAAGACGGCGCTTTTTGCTATGAAAGTTTGTAAGTAAATTCAAAAAAGGTGGAATTAAGAATGGAATTAGCAGAAATTCGTAATGAACTAGAAAAAACAGCACAGCAAATCAAAGACTTTAGGGGGTCTCTTTGACTTAGACAGCATGGAAGTTCGAATTGCTGAGTTAGAAGACCAGATGTTGGATCCGAATTTTTGGAACGACCAACAAGCGGCTCAAAAAGTAATTAATGAGTCAAATGGATACAAAGAAACATATCAAGCTTTTCATGCGCTTGAAGAAGAACAAGAAAGCATGGAAATCAGTTTAGAACTACTAAAAGAAGAAGCGGATGAAGATTTACAAGCAGAATTAGAAAAAGATATTAAAGCATATATGGCGACGATAAGTGAATTTGAACTTAAGTTAATGTTAAGTGATCCATATGATAAAAATAATGCTATTTTAGAATTGCATCCAGGTGCTGGTGGAACAGAATCACAAGACTGGGGCTCAATGTTATTACGCATGTATCAACGTTGGTCTGAGAAAAAAGGTTTTAAAGTCGAAATGCTCGATTATCAAGCGGGTGATGAAGCGGGTATTAAAAGCGTTACATTACTCATCAAAGGACACAATGCATACGGCTATTTGAAAGCAGAAAAAGGTGTGCATCGTTTAGTTCGTATCTCGCCATTCGATTCATCAGGTAGGCGTCATACATCTTTTGTTTCAGTGGATGTTATGCCAGAATTAGATGATGATATTGAAATTGAAGTACGTACAGAAGATTTGAAAATTGATACGTATCGTGCAACTGGTGCTGGTGGACAGCATATTAATACAACCGATTCAGCAGTTCGGATGACACATATTCCATCCGGGATTGTAGTAACCTGCCAATCAGAGCGTTCGCAGCTTAAAAACCGTGAACAAGCAATGAAAATGTTGAAAACAAAACTATATCAAAAAGAACAAGAAGAAAAAGAACGCGAGCTAGCAGAAATTCGTGGTGAGCAAAAAGAAATTGGTTGGGGAAGCCAAATTCGTTCGTATGTTTTCCACCCTTACTCCATGGTGAAAGACCATCGTACAAATTACGAAACCGGTAATATTCAAGCGGTAATGGATGGAGATTTAGACGACTTTATCAATGCATATTTGCGTTCTAGGATTGGATAAGAACGATGACAAATAAAAGGAAAAAGCAACCTTTATCCCCAATGGTTTCTAAATTAATTGAGTATTTATATGTTATTATTGGTGCTGCTTTAATTGCACTAGCCTTCAATGTTTTACTCTTGCCTAATCATGTTGCTTCTGGCGGTGTGAGTGGGATAAGTACGATTATTAACTATTTAACTGGTTGGAATCCAGCATTTATCCAGTGGGCTTTTAATATCCCTTTATTTCTTGCTGGATTATTCTTCTTAGGGTATCAATTTGGTTTGAAAACTTTTGTTGGTACAATGCTTTTACCTTTCTTTGTGTATTTAACACAAGGATTAACCCCGTGGACACATGAACCGCTAGTCGCTGCTCTATTTGGGGGTGTGCTAGTAGGAATGGGACTTGGAATTGTTTTTCGTGGCAAGGCCTCAACTGGTGGCACGGATGTGGCTGCCCAAATTTTGCATAAATATTCTCATTTAACATTGGGGATATGTGTAGCTTTAATTGATGGCTTTGTAGTTATCTCGGCAATGTTTGTTTTTGATATTGAATCTGGACTTTATGCACTTATTGGTCTTTTTGCAACTAGTAAAACAATTGATTTAGTGCAAGTGGGGCTTAATCAATCCAAAACAGTGTTTATTATTTCAGAGAATCAAGAAGCTATCAGACAAGCAATCCTCTTTAAAATTGATCGTGGTATTACTCGCCTTTCAGCAAAGGGCGGCTATACTGAAGATGACAAGCAAATCTTACTTTGTGTTATTGCTCAAAGTGAGTTTTCTAGACTAAAAGAAGTAATAAAAGAAATTGACCCAGAAGCTTTTGTCGTTGTAATGAGCGCAAGTGAAGTAATGGGGGAAGGTTTCACGTCATAAAAGGCAACATTTTCTCCTCTTTTTAGGGGAGAAATGTTGCCTTTTTCAAGTTTTTTACCTCCCTATTTAACAATTTGATGACAGGAACCTTTAGCGTAATAGTAGACTTGAAGCAGTTTTGTTCTAATTGGTCTATTCCGGTAGCGATAACTGTAATGTTTTTTAATCTACCTGTAATGTTATTTAGGATAAAAACAAGTTACAATGTTAGCAGTAGAAAAGACCAACACAGGTGCTTTTTTATTTTGTCTTAGAAAATAAGAACCACGGATAACTTTTCAAAAGAATTTAAAATCAAAAATTGTGTTTCCTATTACAATAATCGAGATATTGTCATACCCTGAAATATAATTGTAATGCAATTAACCTATAGATGAAAAACTGTCATGGTATAATTAAGCTTATGTTGTGAGTTTAAATTCGAGCCAACAAACAGTTCATCTTCATGGTTACCATGCATTACCTAAAATGTAACTCAGTAGAAAGGCATAGTAAGGTGATAAAATGATATTAATGGAAGATGTTTATAAGAAATACCCCAATGGCATAACTGCCGCTAATGGACTCAATATTAACATTGGCGAAGGGGAATTTGTTTATGTAGTAGGCCCGAGTGGTGCTGGTAAATCAACCTTTATTAAAATGATTTACAGAGAAGAACGAGCGACGAAAGGCAAAATCATCGTAGACAAATTTGATTTGATTAATATGAAAAATCGTGAAATCCCATATTTACGTAGAAACGTAGGCGTGGTATTCCAAGATTACAAATTACTTCAAAGCAAAACTGTTTATGAAAACATTGCTTATGCGATGGAAGTGGTTGAAACTGAGCCAACCGTAATTAAAGAACGTGTTATGGAAGTGCTAGATTTAGTCAACCTCAAGCATAAAGTAAGAATGTTGCCGGATGAACTTTCCGGTGGTGAGCAGCAGCGGATATCCATTGCCCGCTCGATTGCCAATATGCCTAAAGTATTAATAGCAGATGAGCCGACCGGTAACCTAGATCCTGATACTTCATGGGAAATCATGAATATCCTTGAAGAAATAAGCAATCGCGGAACAACCATTGTAATGGCAACCCACAACAAAGAAATTGTTAACACGTTGAAACACCGGGTAGTAGCTATCGAGAATGGAAGAATTGTTCGAGATGAGCAGCAAGGAGAATATGGCTATGAAATTTAGGACTGTAGGAAGACATATAAGAGAAAGTTTTAAGAGCCTTTACCGGAATGGTTGGATGACCTTTGCAGCAGCAAGTGCAGTAACAGTAACACTTATCTTAGTCAGCGTGTTTTTTGCAATATTGATCAACATGAACAAGCTTGCAACAGATGTAGAAAACAATGTACAAATTAACGTACATATTTCTCTAAGCGCAGACAAGAAACAGCAGCAAGAACTTGAGAAAAACATTGAGAAGATTAATGGAGTTGATAGTGTCAGTTTTTCTTCCAAGGATGATGAGTTGAAGAAATTAGTTGGCGCGTACGGCAAAAACTTCGAATTGTTTAAACAAGATAATCCACTATACGATGTGTTCGTTGTAGAGGCTAAAGAGCCAACACAAACGAAGGCGATTGCTCAAAAAGTAGAAAAATTACAGTACGTAGATAATGTAGAATATGGTGAGAAAACAGTCGACAAATTGTTTGATACCTTAAAATGGGGACGATATGCTGGTATTATCCTAAGCATTGGATTATTACTAACAGCGATGTTCTTAATATCAAACACAATTAAGATTGCGATTTTCTCCCGTCGTAGAGAAATAGAAATTATGAAATTAGTAGGAGCGACCAACTGGTTCATACGCTGGCCTTTCGTTTTAGAAGGTGCATGGCTTGGGTTAATTGGTTCGATTGTCCCGGTTGTATTAACATTTATAGGCTATGTTAATATTTACAACTTGGTAAATCCGAAGTTGGTGACAAGTTCACTATCACTTCTGCCTCCAACACCGTTCGCCTATCAAATCAGTGCTTTGATTATTGCAATCGGAGTTCTAATAGGAATTTGGGGTAGTGTTATCTCTATCCGTAGATTCTTGAAAGTCTAACTAAGAAATTACTTAACTTGAAATAAAAATAATTTAAAAGAAAAAGCTTAGGGAGCTTTTTAGGAGGTAAACTTTTTGAAAAAGAATACGTTTATTGCGATTTCACTCGCAGCAGTTATCAGTTTGACGCCAGCCTTTACAACAAATGTTTTTGCAGACGTAAATACAGACATTCAAAATCAAGATAAAAAAATCAATGACATTAAGTCTAAAAAAACAGGGTTACAATCAGATCTTTCTAGTTTAGTAGCAGATCTTGAGAAAGCTCAAGAAAAAGCGAAATCTTTACAAGGAGAATTTGACCAAACAGGCAAAGAACTTAAACAACTTAATCAAGATATTAAAGATATCAATGAACGTATTAAAGAACGCGAAACTGTTTTAAAAGAACGCGCTCGTGCAATGCAAAAAACTTCTAATTCTAATGCCTATCTTGAAGTAATCTTAGATGCAGAAAACCTTTCTGACTTAGTAGGTCGTGTTTCTGCAGTAAACCAATTAGTTGATTCTGACAAATCTATTTTAGAAGATCAACAAAAAGATGAAAAAGCTTTAAAAACTAAACAAACTGCAGTAAAGAAAAAACAAGAAGAACAAGCAACTGCAATTCATGAATTCGAAGCACAACAAAATAAAATTGAAGCACAAAAAGCTGAAAAAGAAGCAATCGTTGCTCAATTAGCAGCTGATCAAGCAAGTGCTGAAAACGAAAAAGCTGGTCTTGTAAGTGAACGTGATAAAGCAGCGAAAGAAGCAACTGCTCGCGCAACTGCTTTACGTGAAGCTACTGATGCAAATGTTGGACAACAAACAACAAACACTAATGCTTCATCTAACAGCAAAACTTCAAACAAAGTAGAATCAACTAACAATAGTGAAGCACCAAGCGCTGCAACTCCATCAGGTGGTGGATATTCTGCAATGATCGCAGCAGCAAGAGCTCAACTTGGAAAACCTTATAGCCTTGGAGCAACTGGCCCGAGCGCATTTGACTGTTCTGGATTTACATCTTATGCTTTCCGCGCTGCAGGAGTTTCTCTACCAAGAACTTCTGGCGGACAATATGCAGCAGCTTCCAAAATTAGTGCTAGCCAAGCAAAACCAGGTGACTTAGTGTTCTTCAACTACGGTGGCGGAATTGCTCACGTTGGAATTTATGTTGGTGGTGGTCAAATGATTAACGCTCAAAACAACGGTGTTAAATATGACAACATCACTAGCGGTTACTGGGCTAAATATCTTGTAGGATATGGCCGCGTAGCTAACTTCTAATAAGTATTGAAAAGTTAAGAAGCACCTTTGTCGTTTTAAAAACAAAGGTGCTTTTTTATATGGAACGTTAAGGGAATGAAGAAGTTCCTAGTCAAATAGATAATAGAAAAGGAGCTTATTATGCTTAAAAAATATGGGGTAGTAACAGCACTTAGCCTTTTGATTATTTCTGCACCATTAACAAGTGTTAAGGCGGAAAGTATTAATGACATGCAAAAACGCCAAAGCGAAATAGAGCAAAAAAAATCAGAGCTAAATAAGAATCTAGACACAAAAAACTCAGAATTAAACCATTTAGAAAACGCTGAAAAAGACGCTGCTAAAGAATTAGAATCACTTTTAAATAGCATTGATGAAACAAATAAAAAGTTGAAAGAACAAGAAGATAAAGTTGATTCTGAAAATGAAAAGCTGAAAAAACTAAAGAAAGAAATTGAAAAGCTACGCAATGATATTCGCGACCGTCAAAAAGTGCTTGATAGTCGAGCGAGAGCTATTCAAACAACTGGAACTGCCACATCATACTTAGACATGATTTTTGAAGCTGATGATTTTAAAGAACTTATCGACCGCGTGACAGTTGTATCCGCAATTGTTAAAGCGGACCAAAATATAATGCAAGATCAAAAAGACGATCAAAATAAACTAAAAGTAGCAGAAAATAGTTCAGAAAAAAAATTAGAAAACTTAAAAGTGCTAGCAGTTGAGCTAGAAGTATCAAGAAACAACATGGAAAGCCAAAAACAAGAAAAGAATGACTTAGTGATGGCTCTTGCAAATAAAAAAGACTTAACGAAAAGTGAACAAACACTTTTAACTAATGAACAAGGTGCTCTTTCAGACGAACAAAAGAAACTTGCTTCTAATATTGCTGGTGAAAAAGCAAAACAAGAAGCTGCAATTAAAGCGGCTGAAGAAAAACGCATGCAAGAAGCAGCGGCTAAAAATGCCACTGTCGCAGCGCAGCAACCAAGCTCTGTAACATCTTCAGCAGGAACTGGCGCAACAGATACAGTAAGTTCTGGTGGCGGGCAGTTTATCAAGCCAGCATCAGGAATGTTAACATCTGGATTTAGTGAGCGTACTAACCCAGTTACTGGAAAATATGAATCTCATAAAGGTCAAGATATTGCGGGCGGAGGTACGATTACAGTATCCGCTGCGGCATCTGGTAGAGTCGTATTTTCAGGATTTGGCGCAACAGGTAGTGGCTTTGGAGGTTACGGTTACGTCGTGAAAATTGATCATGGTAATGGCTTCCAAACATTATATGCTCATATGCGTGCCGGTAGCTTGAAAGTAGTAACTGGTCAACAAGTATCACAAGGACAACCAATTGGTATTATGGGATCCACCGGTCAATCAACCGGACAACATCTTCATTTTGAGATTCACAAAAATGGTATTCCAGTTGATCCAGCACCTTATATTTAATTTGAAAACCATTGATGATAAATCAATGGTTTTTCTTAGCTAAAAACGAACTGGAATAGGCTAAATACGGTTTTTATGATATGATACTACTATCAGTTTGTGTAAGAAAAGGGGGAACACAATGGGACTATTAGCTTATTTATTAGTCATTTTGCTGATTTTAAACGTATTCTTTGCGGCAGTGACGGTCTTCTTAGAAAGACGCGATACATCCGCCACTTGGGCTTGGTTACTAGTCTTAACTTTTGTTCCAATATTTGGATTCATTATCTATTTAATTTTTGGGAGAAAGCTTTCAGGGAAGAAGATTTTTGATTGGAAGGGACAAGAAAAAATCGGGATACAAGAGTCAACAGCAAATCAAATAGAAATGATACGTCAAAAAGAATTTCCATTTAGCGATCCAAATGTAAAAAAACATCGCGATTTAATTTACTTATTGCTTGTTAATGATGGAGCTATTTTGACGCAAGATAATGAAGTAGAGCTTTTTATTGACGGTCACGAAAAATTTGATGCTTTAATAGCAGATATTGAAAAAGCAAAAGATCATATTCATCTCATCTACTATATTTTTCATTCGGATGAGCTTGGAAACCGTTTGATGCGAGTGCTTGAAAGAAAAGCAGCAGAAGGTTTAAATGTAAAAATTATTTATGATGCAATGGGTTCACGGACGACGAAAAAATCATTTTTCCGTACTTTTGAAAAAAATGGCGGTTTAGTAAGACCATTTTTCCCATCTAAATTACCATTAATTAATTTCCGTTTAAATTATCGTAATCACCGAAAATTGGCGATTATTGACGGAGATGTTGGTTATATTGGTGGCTTTAATATTGGTGACGAATATCTTGGTCGTTCGAAAAAATTTGGTTATTGGCGCGATACACATTTACGCGTGCATGGTAAAGCGGTATATGCTATGCAAACCCGGTTTATCATGGACTGGAATTCGGCATCATCTACTCATAAAATTGACTATAAAGCGAGATATTTTCCAACATTTCACGGTAAAGGCCATACAAGCATGCAAATTGTGTCTAGTGGTCCTGATTCCGAATGGCAACAAATCAAGAATGGTTACATTAAAATGATAAATGCTGCTAAAAAAACGATTTACTTGCAGTCTCCATATTTTATTCCAGATGCGAGTTTGCTTGAGGCGATAAAAATTGCAGCACTTTCAGGAGTCGATGTTCGTGTCATGATTCCGAATAAACCTGACCATGCTTTTGTTTACCGAGCAACAACTAATTACGCCGGTGAACTTATGGAAACAGGAGCTAAAATCTTCATTTATGATAATGGTTTTATTCATGCAAAAACCTTAGTAGTTGATGGCGAAATTGCTTCTGTAGGAACTGCCAATATGGACTTTAGGAGTTTCCGCTTGAATTTTGAAGTCAATGCTTTTATTTATGAAAAGAAAATGGTTCAAAAATTAGAAGATGCATTTTTAGAAGATATTTTGAAATCGTACCAATTAACACCTGAATTATATGCAAAACGATCTTTATGGATTAAATTTAAAGAAGCGGTAAGTCGACTTTTATCGCCTATATTATAGAAGTAACTTAAGGGAGAGCTGGTGTAGAAAATGGATATTTTTAGTGAAATACTTAATGGAATAGGGAGACTACTTCTACAACCAGCATTGTATGTAGGAATTATTTTAGTGATAATTGCTGGTTTTAATCGAGTGAAGTGGGAGCGGAAATCGTTTAGTATTAGCATTTATTCGCCGTGGTTAGAACTGAAGAATTTCTTTGGCGTGAGTTTGTTGTTTGGTCTAGTGCTATCCATTATTACTACACTTATTGGATTTAGTGTAATGATTGAATGGATTGCGATTTTTAATGCCGTTGCTTGTTTCTTATTAATTGTCGGGATGTTCCGACTTAGCTCTACTGCTTTTACTATTGGAATTACAAGCTTAATCTTTTATTTCTGCTATTATTTCGATGTTAACTTGTCACCATTTACCAATCTAGAGTTTACATATGATGCAATATTTATAGATAATTTTATGATTTCGATGACATTTTTACTGGCGATTTTGCTGTTTGTAGAAGCTTTCTTGATTCAATATACAAGCGCGAAAAATCCGTCACCATCTCTTCGTAAAAGTAAACGCGGTAAGTTAGTCGGTTCATTTCAGTTAAGAAAATTATGGTTTGTACCACTTGTTGTTTTTATTCCTGGAGATGTGTTTACGAAGATTTTTGAGTGGTGGCCTGTGTTTACAATTGGGTCCGAGTCATATTCGTTAATTATTTTGCCATTATTCATTGGTTTCCAGCAGCAAGTACAAGCGCAATTGCCAGAAGAAGCTAGTAAAAAAATTGCCGTTCAAGTAACTACACTAGCAACGATTATTGCTGTAGCTGGTTTGATTGGAATCGTAATGCCAGTACTAACACTTTTTGCGTTTATGTTCGCTGTGATCGGTCGATTTTGGATTTCCTATCGTCATTACCGCTCCGAACAATTACTACCGAAAAAATTTGGTCCGCAACCTGATGGGCTTGTAGTTCTTGGTGCCCGTGAAAGCACTCCTTCAACCCGTTTGAATTTAAAAGCAGGCGAAAAAATTACAGAAGTTAACGGACAAAAAGTGCACAATCGTGAAGAACTATACGAGGCGCTTAACTTAAACCGCGCATTTTGCAAGTTAAAAGTAATTGATAACGCTGGTGAGCCACGTTTTGAACAAACAGCACTTTATGAAAATGAATCTTTTGAACTGGGTTTATTATTAGTTGAACCGAGATGATTTTAAAACACCAGTGGCAGCATTGGTGTTTTAAGTTTTTGTAAAGATAAGATTAATATAAATGCATTTCTACCCGAAAATAGTTAATTCATGCTATATTTTAGATAAAAGGGTTACATAAAGAAGGGATGGGAAGTAAGTTGGTAAAAATTCTTGTAGTTGATGATGAGGCTTCTATTGTTACCTTGTTGCAATTTAATATTGAAAAAGCTGGGTTTGATGTAGTCACAGCTGAAGATGGTAGAACTGGGTACGAACTTGCTCTATCGGAAAAACCAGATTTAATTGTACTTGATTTAATGCTTCCTGAAATGGACGGAATTGAAGTAACGAAAAAACTCCGCCAAGATAAAGTTGGAGTTCCAATACTAATGTTAACTGCCAAAGATGAAGAACTAGATAAGATCATTGGTTTAGAGTTAGGTGCAGACGATTATATGACAAAGCCGTTTAGCCCTAGAGAAGTTGTCGCAAGGATTAAAGCTATTTTAAGACGGACAGAAGGCAAGGCCGAAGTTACCGAAGAAAAAACGGAAGATACAGAAGCGACTATTTTAATTGGTGATTTGAAAATTTTACCGGATAGTTATGAAGTATATTTGCAAGATGATTTATTAGATTTAACGCCGAAAGAATTTGAGCTGCTCTTATTCCTAGCCAATCATCGCGGCAAAGTTTTTTCGAGAGATCAATTGCTTGATACGGTTTGGAATTATGATTATGTAGGTGAAACGCGGATTGTAGATGTTCACGTTAGCCATTTACGCGATAAAATTGAACTAGATACTAAACAACCGAAATACATTAAAACAATACGTGGATTCGGTTATAAAATGGAGAATGTAAAATAATGAAAAAATTATGGCTGAAAATCGGGTTATCTTTTTTTATCTTATTTTTCGTTGTGATGGTTATTGTAGGTATTTTCTCTGGGGAATTAATGAAATCCACTTATTTAACGATGAAAGAAAACCAGCTAGAAGATGACGCGAAAATCTTACTGCAAACAACTAACATTGAGAATTTAAATTTGGATGAAGATGCAGGAACGATTCAAAAAACACTTGATCCGCTTGGGGATGAAATTGATGCTCGTATTACGGTGATTGATAATGATGGTGATGTTGTAGCTGACACCAAAAAAGATCCTGATAACTTAAACAATCATATGAACCGCCCGGAAGTAGCTGATATTCTTGAAAAAGGAAAGAGTGTTGGCATTTCAATTCGGGAAAGTGATTCACTTGGTTATAGTATGCTTTATGTTGCGGTTCCCGTTAAACATCAAGGGAAGACAGACGGCGTTTTAAGGATTTCAATTTCCCTTGAGTCGGTGGATGCAGCAGTTGCTAAACTTTGGGGCAATTTAGCTCTGATTTTCGGTATTGCTCTAGTCATTATCGCAGCCATCAGTGTTTTCATCGCCAGAAAAATTACTAGACCAGTGAATGAAATTATTGAAGTTTCGACCGATTTGGCTAATCATAAATACGACAGCCGCATTCACGGTAAAGTAAGCGGCGAACTTCAAGACCTTTCTGTCAGCGTTAATATGTTAGCAGAAAGTTTAGAAACACAGATGTTCGAAATTAAGCAAAATGAACAACGACTGAATGCTATTGTTCAAAACTTAGTGAGCGGCGTAATGCTTATCAATGTCGATAAACAAGTAATCATGACTAACCGAACAATGTACCAAATTTTAGGAGAAACCGAAATTACTGGAAAACCATTTTATGAAGTAATTAAAAGTTTCGCACTTAGTCAATTAATCGATGCAACTTTTGAAACAAAAACGATGCAACAAAAAGAAATCATTCTTTATTTCCCGCGGGAGATGATTTTAGATGCAAGTGTTTCGCCAATTTTAGCAGAAAACGGTGAAATTACCGGGATTATCTTACTACTACATGATATTACTCAAATCCGCCATCTGGAAAATGTCCGTTCTGAATTTGTAACAAACGTATCCCATGAACTAAAAACACCAGTAACTGCACTAAAAGGATTCGCGGAAACACTACTAGACGGCGCAATGTACGATGAAATGCTACTCAAAAAATTCTTAACGATTATCAAAGAAGAAAGTGATCGACTTCATCGATTGATAATGGATATTCTCGCACTTTCTAGAATTGAACAAAATCCTGTGGCAGAAAACACTGAGCCAGTAGATGTAGATGAAGTTATCGAACAATCTTCCCGGACTATTTTTGAAATGGCGACCGAAAAAAATATCCAAGTATCTGTTCCAGAAAAAACAATTCCTCCAATCATTATTGAAACTGATCGTGATAAATTGCAGCAGATTTTAATTAATTTACTTTCTAACGCGATAAACTACACCCCAGTAGATGGGAAAGTTGAAGTTAAATTAATTAATCAAGAAGCAGAGGTTATAATAGAAGTAACCGATAACGGAATTGGAATACCTGCTAAAGATATTGACCGCGTGTTTGAACGATTCTACCGAGTGGACAAAGCGCGTAGCAGACACTCTGGTGGTACTGGACTTGGACTTTCCATCGTCAAACATTTAGTTGAAAACTGTGGCGGACGAATCGAAGTAGAAAGCCAAGAAGAAGTTGGCTCGACCTTCCGCGTCACTTTACCAAAAAAAGCCTAATAAATATCCTGTTTGAAAGAATGTAATCTTTCGGACAGGATATTTTTATTTTATTTACGAAAGACACAAATTTGGTGTAATAATTTACCAGTTTGCCTTTTATTTGAAAGATATTCATAAAAAAGTTTACATTTTCGACAAAAAATGCGGTAATTTACAATTACTTAACATTAGCTACACACCACCTTAAATCTCACGCGTTATAGTGATACTTGTAAGGAATAACTATTAAAAAAACAAGGTGGGAATAAGATAATGAAAAAGAAGTATTTGGGAATAGTAGCAATGTTAGCAGCAGTAATGCTTGTCTTCGCAGCATGTGGAAGTGACAGCAGTTCAAAAGATAAAGCAAACGGATCAACAAAAGGGGATAAAGAAGTTTCTGGCTCATTAACAGCAGTCGGATCCACTGCACTTCAACCACTCGTTGAAGCAGCTTCCAAAGAATTTACAAACACTAACCCTAAAGCTCAAATCAATGTTCAAGGCGGCGGTTCTGGAACTGGTTTAACACAAGTACAACAAGGTGCAGTTGAAATTGGTAACTCGGACGTATTCGCTGAAGAAAAAGACGGCGTAGATGCTTCAAAACTTGTTGATCATCGTGTAGCAGTTGTTGGAATGGCACCTGTAGTAAACAAAGATGTAGGCGTTAAAAACATTACTAAACAACAATTAATCGACATTTTCACTGGTAAAACAACTAACTGGAAAGACGTTGGCGGTAAAGACGAAAAAATTACAATCATCAACCGTGCGGAAGGAAGCGGAACACGTGCTACTTTCGAAAAATGGGGACTTGATGGTAAAACACCAGTTAAAGCACAAGAACAAGATTCATCCGGTACAGTTCGTAAAATCGTAAGCGAAACTCCAGGAGCAATCAGCTACCTAGCATTCTCTTACATTGACGCTTCCGTAGTTGGTCTTTCATTAGATGGCGTTGAACCAACAGAAGAAAAAGTTGCAACTAACGATTGGAAAATCTGGTCTTATGAACATATGTATACAAATGGCGAACCAAAAGGCCTAACAAAAACTTTCTTAAAATATATGACTTCTGATGAAGTACAAAACAATATCGTACCACAACTTGGTTACCAATCAATCAAATCCATGAAAGTGGAACGCGATGCATCTGGTAAACTAACTGACGTAAAATAAAAAGAATGAAATGGGCGTCTATCCTAGTAATATCAGGATAGACGTATACCCATGTTAGGAGTAAACATGGGAGGAGAAAGGAGCTTACGTGACTTGGAAGCGATAAAAGAAAAGAAGCTTACACAAACTTCTAAAAAGGCGCATCTAGAAACTAGAGGCAAAATTATTACATTCATCTGTATTTCTATCATGGTTATTGCCGCAGCGTCTATTTTGTTTTTTGTTATATCGAAAGGTTTAGCAACATTTACTGTCAATAAAGTGTCTTTTGTTGATTTTATAACTGGAACAGACTGGAACCCTTCGCAAAAAGATGCAAGTGGAAATCCATTAGTTGGCGCTTTGCCAATGATTATTGGTTCTTTTGCAGTAACGCTTTTTGCCGCTTGTATTGCAGGACCACTTGCAATCGGTGCAGCCATTTTTATGGTAGAAATTTCACCTAAGTTTGGTAAGAAGATTTTGCAACCAGTTATGGAACTTTTAGTTGGTATTCCATCTGTTGTTTATGGATTCATTGGACTAAGCGTTGTCGTTCCATTTATTCGCGACCATATTTCGGGAAGTGGGTTTGGTATTGCAGCTGCGACCGTTGTTTTAACAGTAATGATTTTGCCTACTGTTACTTCACTCAGCGTAGATGCGATTAAATCAGTTCCGCGTCATTACCGAGAAGCTTCTTTGGCGCTTGGAGCAACACGTTTCCAAACGATTTGGAAAGTAGTGCTTCGTAGTTCGCGTTCAGGGATTTTGACGGCGATTGTATTTGGGATGGCTCGTGCATTCGGTGAAGCCCTTGCTGTACAAATGGTTATTGGGAACTCTGCTGTTATTCCAACATCCTTATTTGAACCAGCTTCCACGTTAACTAGTATTTTAACAATGGGAATGGGAAATACGGTTATGGGTACGCTTGATAATAATATCCTTTGGTCACTTGCAATGGTGCTACTCGCAATGTCACTATTTTTCATCATTGTGATCCGTTTCATCGGACGTAGGAGGAAAGTCAAATGAATGTAAAAACAAAAGATAAAATCGCGACAGGCGTTTTCTATGCCATTGCTGTATTAATTGTCATTATCTTAGCTGGTTTACTCGGCTATATTTTAGTAAAAGGTGTTCCGCAACTTAGCTGGAAGTTTTTGACGACCCCACCACAGTCGTTCCAAGCTGGCGGCGGAATCGGTCCTGAAATCTGGAACTCATTTTATATGCTCGTTATCACGATGATTATTTCTGTTCCTATCTCGCTCGGTGCGGGAATTTATATGGCAGAATATGCACGTAAAAATTGGATTACAGATTTAATTCGTACAACGATTGAAGTGCTTTCCTCACTTCCATCTATTGTCGTAGGGCTATTCGGTTTCCTTGTTTTTGTTATTCAAATGGGGTGGAGCTTCTCCGTTATTTCCGGGGCGCTTACACTAACGATTTTCAATTTACCACTATTAATTCGTGTTGTCGAAGAGGCGCTTAATGCTATTCCAAACACGCAACGTGAGGCAGGACTTGCTCTAGGGTTATCCAGATGGGAAACAATTACGCGAGTACTTGTTCCAGCGGCATTACCAGCAATTATTACCGGGGTTATTTTAGCAGCAGGACGGGTATTTGGTGAAGCAGCAGCGTTAATTTTCACAGCAGGACAAAGTACACCTATTCTTGATTTCACTGACTGGAATCCGGCCAATCCAGCTTCACCACTAAATATTTTCCGCCCAGCAGAAACGTTAGCTGTTCATATTTGGAAAATTAATGGTGAGGGAATTATGCCAGATGCGCAAGCTGTTTCTGACGGAGCATCTGCTGTATTAATTCTTTCCGTATTACTTTTCAACGTTCTAGCTCGCTTGCTTGGAAAATTTGTTTATAAACGCATGACCTCGTCTTAAAAAGCCAGGAAAAGGAGATTTTAAATGATGTTAACGAAGAAACCTGAAATTAATACAATTTTACAAACAACACCAGATCCTCACTCACTTCCTGCTGCGATGGCGACAGAGGATTTGCACGTATATTATGGCGATAATCACGCAATTAAAGGTGTCGATTTAACCTTCCCGGAAAATAAAGTAACAGCTTTAATCGGACCATCTGGTTGCGGGAAATCAACTTATTTAAGAGCATTAAATCGGATGAATGATGAAATTGACGGTTGCCGTATGGAAGGACAAATTTTATACGATGGCATTAATATTAACCGCAAAGAAGTCGACTTATACAATGTTCGTAAAGAAATAGGCATGGTATTCCAAAAACCAAATCCATTCACGAAATCTATCTATGAAAATGTTGCTTTTGGACTTAAACGCCATGGTATGAAGAACAAAAAAGAAATCATGGAGCGTGTTGAAAAAAGCCTGCGCCGTGCTGCTCTTTGGGACGAAGTAAAAGACGATTTAGGAAAAAGTGCACTATCACTTTCCGGTGGACAGCAACAACGCCTTTGTATCGCTAGAGCTGTAGCAATGCAGCCTAAAGTATTGCTACTTGATGAACCTGCTTCAGCCCTAGACCCAATTTCCACAAGTAAAATTGAAGATTTAATCAATGAATTGAAAAATAAATATACCATTATTATCGTAACGCACAATATGCAACAGGCAGCACGGGTTTCAGACTATACTTCTTTCTTTTATCTAGGAGAAGTCGTGGAATTCTCAGGAACATCCGAACTATTTACGAATCCACAAGAAAAACAAACCGAAGACTATATTTCTGGTAACTTTGGCTAGAAAGGAGCTTTTTTATGACAACCGAAACTGCTGAAAAAGTAGAGTACATTATTGAAACAAAAGACGTAGATTTATTTTATGGTTCCAAACAAGCACTACAAAAAATCGATTTAAATATTAAAAAGAATCAAGTTACCGCATTAATTGGGCCGTCGGGATGTGGAAAATCTACTTTTCTAAGGACGCTTAACCGGATGAATGATTTAATCCCAAATGTAAAAACAACTGGCGAAATCCATATTGGCGGAGAAAATGTCCAAGATCCGAAAATTGATATGGTTAATTTACGAAAAAAAGTGGGTATGGTCTTTCAACAAGCCAATCCATTTCCATTTTCAATTTATGATAATGTAGCTTATGGTCCACGGATGCACGGTATAAAAGATAAAAAAGTGTTAGATGAGATTGTTGAGAGAAGTTTGCGTCAGGCGGCTCTTTGGGAAGAAGTTCATGATAGATTAGATCGTTCGGCAATTGGCATGTCAGGTGGGCAACAGCAACGACTTTGTATCGCACGTGTACTTGCAGTTAAACCTGATGTTATCTTGATGGATGAGCCGACTTCTGCACTAGATCCGATTTCGACAGCGAAAGTAGAAGATTTGATTTTAGAATTAAAGAAAGACTATACGATTGTAATTGTGACGCACAATATGCAACAGGCATCCCGGATTTCGGATGAAACAGCCTTTTTCCTTAATGGCCGCATCGTGGAATTCGCGGATACGACAAGTATTTTTACCAACCCAGCAGAAAAAGAAACTGAAGACTATATTTCAGGAAGATTTGGATAAAGGAGTGTTATTATGGTAGTCAGAAAAATTTTCACAGAACAGTTAAACGACTTACATCAACATCTAATGGAAATGGGAATGCTTGCGAATGAAGCGATCTTTAAAGCAGTAAAATCACTCGTACATCGTGACACGGAGCTTGCTAAACAAGTAGTCGCAGAAGATAAGGCAATTAATAATATGGAGCTCTCACTGGAACAACGCTCTTTTGAGTTAATCGCTTTGCAACAACCAGTCGGTATGGATTTACGGAAAATTGTTACCGTGCTCAAAACAAGTTCGGATTTAGAACGTATTGGTGATCACGCAGTAAGTATTGCCAAAACAGCTATTTTAATTGGCGAAAGTAAAGTTTTAAAGCCGATTCCTGAAATTCCAGAAATGGGTGAAATTGTAAAATCAATGCTGCAAGATGTCTTAAAAGCATATCTTTCGGAAGACGATGAGGCTGCTCGTGAAATAGCAGCACGTGATAATGAAGTAGATAAACTGCATAAAATCGTTTATCAAAAATGTATTAATTTTATGCAAGAAGAACCAGAGCACATTGAAGACGTATCGCAATTACTTTTAGTTTCTCAATACATTGAACGCATTGGTGATTATGTGACGAATGTTTGTGAATGGATTGTTTACTTGAAGAGCGGTGAAATTGAAGATTTAAATAGATAAAAAAAAAGCCCGATTTTCCTTTCCACAGGTTAATCGGGCTCTTTTTGGTGTGTGTTAGGCGGTTTAAATAACTTCTCAAATATTTAAAACCTTAGCTATCCTCCAATACTCCTTTCGTTGTTATAAAGAAATTGTATCATTTTAAGAGAGAATATTACTTTTTTGCTCATATTTAATCATTTTTGAATGAAGAGGTAGTTAAACTTGCGGAATCATTCCTATTTAAGTATCATATGAATATATGACCATATATGAAGAATGGGGTGATTCTGATGGAAAACGCAAAACAAACTTTAGATGAAGAGACGCTTTTTAGTGTAACGCAAATTTTCAAGGCGCTTTCTGATCCGACACGTGTTCAAATTTTAAATCTGCTTCAAGAGCGAGAATACTCTGTGAACGAAATTGCGCGAACGCTGACTTTTAATCAAACAACGGTTTCACACCAGCTCCGTTTTTTAAAAAACTTAAGGCTTGTGAAATCAAGACGTGAAGGCACTACAATTTATTATATGCAAGATGATAATCACGTATTAGAATTACTGACCCAAGCAATTCGCCACGTGCACCATCACTAACAACAAGCGCTCAGAAAACCTTTTTAGGAATGATGGGTGTTTTTTATGCCAAATAATGAGAGATTATGATAAAGTAGTTAACAAATAAAAATTTGGAGGAAACATTTTGAGCAAATTATCGCCAGTGCAAAAATTTATCGTCATTGCGGGAATAGTTGTCATGGTTATTATTTCTATTTTAGCAGTTATTTGGAATAGCAATCTTGCGGCAGTTATTGGTTTGTCGGTTGCACAATTTATTATTATTCAGTTGGTATGTTATGTAGGAATATATTCGCATATGAAAGTAGGAACAGCACGAGGTACGAAACTTTTTAGTTGGGGAATATTAACGACACTTCTGTTTTCAGCAATTATTTTTATTTTTGCTACAGATAATTTTAGAACCTATTCCGCAGCAATGATCGCTCTAATTGGTTACTGTGCAGCATTAATGATGCGCGAAATCGAAAATACTAATCCTGCCAATAAAAAACAAAAAAGAGAGGAATAAAACGAAGAATGGAGTGATAGTATGGGAATTCATCAATATTTCCAAAGTTTATCGGATTTAGAGAACATTTATCGTTGCCCGGGAAAATTTAAGTATCAGGAGCATTCAGTTGCAGAACACTCTTACAAGGTTACTTCTATTGCACAATTTTTTGGAGCTGTAGAAGAAGATGCGGGCAATGAGGTTAATTGGCGTGCTTTATATGAAAAAGCATTAAATCATGACTATTCAGAGCTTTTTATTGGTGACATTAAAACACCTGTAAAATACGCAACGACAGAACTAAGAGAAATGCTCTCTGAAGTGGAAGAAAGCATGACTAAAAATTTTATTAGCCGCGAAATACCAGCAACTTTCCAACCTATTTATCGGCACTTGTTAAAAGAAGGGAAAGACAGTACGTTAGAAGGGAAAATTCTCGCTATATCTGATAAAGTAGACTTGTTATATGAGTCCTTTGGCGAGATCCAAAAAGGTAATCCAGAAAACATTTTTGTTGAAATTTATAGTGAAGCACTTGCGACTATTTATGAATAC
The DNA here is from genome assembly GCF_946902005.1 of Listeria sp. Marseille-Q6474. NCBI lineage: Bacteria > Bacillati > Bacillota > Bacilli > Caryophanales > Listeriaceae > Listeria > Listeria sp. Marseille-Q6474. The sequence goes on from NZ_CAMPPS010000001.1 coordinate 2,062,509, forward strand.
CGAGAAATGGCCAGTGTAAAATACTTTTTAAAAGAAATTTTACCAGATATGCTTGCTGAAAAAGGTATTGAAAAGACGGAATTACCACAACTTACTACAGAAATAACGACAAAAGCATTGCGTGAAGAGTAAAAAATTGGGGAGGGAAGTAAGATGGATCAAATTATATCTGCACTTATTTTCCCTTGTCTGCTTGTCATTCTCTTTGCGCGCATCACGTATAACCGTTATGTCGCCTTAGTGCTTATGGTGGTTTTGATAGCCGCTTCTGCCAAATTGGGTTACACAAGTTCGTTTTGGCTAATCACGATAGACGCCTTTTCGATGACAATTGGTTTTGTCGTAGCCACATACATGTTACGACGTTTAAAGAAAAGCGGCAGTGACTTTTAAAGAGCAAATAGATAGGTAGAATACTTTAAAAGTGATAAAATAAAGAAAAGCGTAATCTACAGGTTGCGTTTTTTATTTTCAAACGAATACGAAAATATGTTCGGTTTTTGCTAGGCTAATTAAAATATTTATGATAAAATAGAAACATTAACGGATCTGAAAAATCCGCTTTTTGCTTTGCTGGATATTTTACAGTTAAAGCTTTTAGATGCCAGAATCGGACCGATAAGGAATGGGGGAATCCGAGTTGAAGGATAAATTTGAGTTAGTTTCTAAGTATAGCCCACAAGGAGACCAACCTAGAGCAATAGAACAATTAGTTGCGGGATTAAAAAAAGGCTTAAAACACCAAACCTTACTTGGGGCAACCGGTACAGGGAAAACTTTTACTGTATCTAATGTAATTCAAGAAGTAAATAAACCAACTCTTGTTATGGCACATAATAAGACGCTAGCGGGACAATTATATAGTGAATTCAAAGAGTTTTTCCCGAATAATGCAGTGGAATACTTTGTTAGTTACTATGATTATTACCAGCCAGAAGCTTATGTACCGCAGAGTGATACCTACATTGAAAAAGACGCTAGTATCAATGACGAAATAGATAAGCTTCGTCACTCCGCTACAGCAGCACTTTTTGAACGTAGAGATGTAATTATTATCGCCAGTGTATCTTGTATTTATGGTTTAGGTTCGCCGGTCGAATACGGAGAAATGCTAGTTTCGCTTCGGGTAGGCATGGAGATTAGCCGAGACCAATTGTTACGCAAGCTGGTTGATATTCAATATGACCGAAATGATATTGATTTCCAGCGCGGTCGTTTTCGTGTCCGCGGAGATGTGGTCGAAATTTTCCCGGCATCTAGAGATGAACACTGTATGAGAATTGAATTTTTTGGCGACGAAATTGAACGTATTAGAGAAGTAGATGCCCTTACTGGAGAAATCATAGGCGACAGAGAGCACGTTTCTATTTTCCCAGCATCTCACTTTGTTACTAGACCAGATATTATGAAAAAAGCAATTGTTAATATAAAAGCAGAACTTGAAGACCGCCTTAAAGTCTTAAGAGCAGAAAATAAACTACTGGAAGCACAGCGTCTTGAACAGAGAACCAATTACGATTTAGAAATGATGGAAGAAATGGGTTATTGTTCAGGCATTGAAAACTATTCAAGACATTTATCGCTGCGTCCAGCGGGAGTAACTCCATATACATTGCTAGATTATTTCCCAGATGATTTCCAAATGGTTATTGATGAATCACACGTAACGATGCCTCAAATCCGTGGCATGTTCAACGGGGACCAAGCCAGAAAGCAAATGCTAGTCGATCATGGTTTTAGGTTGCCAAGCGCACTTGATAACCGTCCACTTCGATTAGAAGAATTTGAAAAGCATATTAATCAAATTATGTTTATCTCTGCAACCCCAGGCCCATACGAATTAGAAAAGAATCCAGATGTAATTGAACAAATCATTCGACCTACCGGACTACTAGACCCAATTGTCGAAATACGTCCTATCCAAGGTCAGATAGATGATTTAATGGATGAAATCAATGATCGAGTTGAGAAGAACGAACGAGTTCTAATCACTACCTTAACGAAAAAAATGTCGGAGGATTTGACGAATTACCTAAAAGAAGCCGGCGTAAAAGTTCAATATTTACACTCTGAGGTAAAAACATTAGAGCGAATTGAAATTATTCGTGACCTTCGATTAGGGGTATACGATGTTATTGTTGGGATTAACTTACTTCGTGAAGGAATCGATTTACCAGAGGTGTCCTTGGTAGCAATTTTAGATGCCGACAAAGAAGGTTTCTTACGTTCAGAACGTTCCTTAATCCAAACGATGGGACGAGCTGCCCGTAATGAAAATGGACGAGTAATTATGTACGCAGATAAAATGACAGATTCCATGCGCAATTCGATTAGTGAAACTGAACGTCGTCGTAAAATTCAAATTGAATATAACGAAAAACATGGCATCACACCAAAAACAATTAGAAAAGAAATTCGTGGCATTATCGCAGCAACTTCTGCCGCAGATGAACGAGAAGCAGTAAAACAACATGATTTAAGTAAAATGTCTAAGAAAGAACGAGATATTTTCATTGAAGGTATGGAACACGAGATGAAAGAAGCAGCCAAAGCACTTGATTTCGAACGTGCAGCTGAACTTCGTGATGCTTTACTGGAAATAAAAGCGGAAGGATGAAGCGGAATTGGATAAAGAAAAAATAGTCATTCAAGGTGCAAGAGCCCATAATTTAAAAAACATTGATGTAGAGATTCCAAGAGATAAATTAGTGGTGATGACCGGGCTTTCTGGTTCAGGAAAATCTTCGCTAGCTTTTGATACAATTTATGCAGAAGGACAAAGACGTTATGTAGAGTCTTTGTCTGCTTATGCTCGCCAATTTTTAGGTCAAATGGATAAACCGGATGTAGATTTAATTGAAGGGTTAAGCCCAGCTATTTCTATAGATCAGAAAACTACTAGCCGTAATCCGCGATCTACCGTTGGGACAGTTACAGAAATACATGATTACTTGCGTTTACTTTATGCGCGAGTGGGGCATCCAGTGTGTCCAAACCACGGCATTGAAATCACTTCGCAAACAATCGAACAAATGGTAGATCGTGTGCTCGAATACCCAGAAAAAACACGTATTCAAATTATGGCGCCTATTGTTTCTGGTAAAAAAGGAACACATAAGAAAACGATTGAAGAAATTAAAAAAGAAGGCTACGTACGTATTCGTGTTGATGGAGAAATATACGATATTAACGACGAAATCGAAATCGAAAAAAACAAAAAACATTCCATCGAAATTATCATCGATCGTATTGTCATTAAAGAAGGAATAAATACCCGACTATATGATTCTATTGAAGCTGCTCTTCGCCTGGCTGATGGATACGCAGTAGTGGACATTATGGGCGATAAAGAATTACTATTTAGCGAACATTATGCATGTCCTTATTGTGGTTTTTCAGTTGGTGAATTAGAGCCAAGAATGTTTTCTTTTAATAGTCCATTTGGCGCTTGCCCTACTTGTGATGGTCTTGGAACAAAATTAGAAGTAGATGTGGACACGGTTATTCCAGACAGAAGTTTAACATTAAATGAAGGCGCGATTGTTCCGTGGAGACCAATTAGTTCCCAGTATTATCCACAAATGTTAGCTTCTGCTTGTAAAGAATTTGGAATTGATATGGATACGCCAATAGAAAAACTATCAAAAGAAGCATTAGATATTATTCTAAATGGTTCAAAAGATAAAGAATTTTACTTTGAATATAAAAATGATTTTGGTATGACACGAGAAACTTGGATTCCGTTTGAAGGAATTCTGCCAAACATCGAACGTCGTTACCGTGAAACTAATTCAGATTTCACTCGCGATCAAATGGCGCAGTATATGACAGATTTGCCTTGCCCATCTTGTAAAGGATATCGTCTTAAAGAAGAAACACTTTCTGTCAAAGTGAACAATCATCACATAGGGCAAATTAGCGAGTTTTCCATCAATGAAGCTCTTGATTTCTTTGATAGCCTAGAGCTTTCAGAAAAAGAAACGCAAATCGCGGCGCCAATTTTCAAAGAAGTGCGTGCTAGACTAGGGTTCTTAAAAAATGTTGGACTTGATTATTTAACAATGAGCCGTGCTGCTGGAACTTTATCAGGAGGAGAGGCACAGCGAATTCGACTAGCAACCCAAATTGGTTCGAGATTGACTGGCGTACTTTACATTCTTGATGAGCCTTCCATTGGACTTCATCAGCGTGATAACGATCGATTGATCAACACACTTCAAAGTATGCGAGATATTGGAAATACGCTTATTGTCGTGGAACATGATGAAGACACAATGATGGCAGCAGATTATCTGATTGATATTGGTCCAGGTGCTGGAGAACATGGCGGGCGAATTGTTGCAGCCGGAACGCCAGAAGAAGTGGCGAAGAACAAAAACTCTATCACCGGGGATTATCTTTCTGGCAAAAAATTCATTCCTGTTCCTGCCAAAAGAAGAAAAGGAAACGGACTTGAATTAGAAATCATCGGAGCAAAAGCAAACAACTTAAAAAATGTAAATGCCAAAATACCACTTGCTACTTTTTCATGTGTGACTGGGGTATCCGGTTCCGGAAAAAGCTCATTAGTCAATGAAGTACTAAGAAAAGCACTAGCGAGAAAACTTAATCGGAATCACGCCAAACCAGGCGAACATAAAGAAATAAAAGGAATCGAAAACCTAGAAAAAATTATTAATATCGATCAATCACCAATCGGTAGAACACCAAGATCTAATCCAGCAACTTATACTGGTGCGTTTGATGATATTCGTGATCTATTCGCGAGTACCAACGAAGCCAAAGTTCGTGGTTACAAAAAAGGCCGTTTCAGCTTCAACGTAAAAGGCGGTCGTTGCGAGGCATGTAAAGGCGACGGTATTATCAAAATCGAAATGCACTTTTTACCAGATGTTTATGTACCTTGTGAAGTTTGTCATGGTAAACGCTATAATGGCGAAACTTTGGATATTCGCTACAAAGGGAAAAACATTGCCGAAGTGCTAGAAATGACTGTGGAAGAAGGGTTAGAATATTTCACTAACCAACCGCGAATTGCTCGCAAACTGCAAACCATTGTCGATGTGGGACTTGGCTATATCCGTCTCGGTCAACCAGCAACAACTCTTTCTGGTGGTGAGGCGCAACGTGTGAAACTAGCGTCCGAACTTCATAAACGCAGCAACGGTAAATCATTCTATATCCTTGATGAACCAACGACTGGACTCCATGCAGATGACATCGGTCGTTTACTAAAAGTATTGCAAAGACTTGTAGAAGAAAACGGCGATACAGTTCTTGTTATTGAACATAATTTAGATGTTATTAAACAAGCTGACTACTTGATTGACTTAGGTCCAGAAGGTGGCGATGGCGGCGGTCAAATTATCGCAACTGGCACACCAGAAAAAATTGCTCGTTCTAAAAAATCATACACAGGCAAATACTTAAAACCAATTTTAGAACGTGACAAAGAACGCACAGAAGAACGTATTGCAACAGCTAAGAAAAAATAAATCTAAATCCCGCTTATATTTTAATAAGCGGGATTTTTTTCTTGTGCCGAAGACCAAACCACCCAAAGTCTAAACAAATAATCATCCTCTGGTTGTATGACAGAAATTATTTTTTCCTTCATAATAGAGTCATAGATAAAACAGATAGATTACTTGCACATGAAGCAAGCCTAAAATAGCTAAACCGAAAAATTAGGAGGAAATGAAAATGGAAAATGAACGTAAACGTATTCTCGAATTAGTGAAACAAGGTATCATTTCTACTGAAGAGGCCCTTACCCTACTTGAAAATATTTCTAAAAAAGAAGGTAAATCCGCAGCAAAAGAAAATATCCGTCGTTCTACAGCACCAAGAGAAGAACGTGTTGAAGAACCGGAAGAAGAACCAACTTATGATTATAGCAAAGGTTGGAACAATGAAGGAAATCCTTACACTGCTCCGAAAAGCCGTAAGAGACGCCCAGAACCAACTCCAGAAAACCATGAGCACCAAGAAGAAGGAAATGAAAATTCTTCTAAAGACCGTGAAGACTCCATGCGCAATATGGTCAATGACTTATCACAAGCTGGTGAGAAAATCGGTTCTTTCCTAAACAGCGCATTTAAACAAGTAAAAGATATGCCGTTTCCATTTCTTACATCTACTAAGATTGAACGTGATTTCATTTACCACGACACAACGCTTTCAATTTTAGAATTTGAAATTGCTAATGGTAATGTTGAATTTAAACCATCCGACTCAAATGATATTAAAGTTCACGCGATGATTAAACTTTTCAAAGAATATCCAGAAGATGAAGCACTTAAAATCTTTTTTGATAAAACGACTTTACGTGTAGATGAAGAAACATTGCGTTTTGAATCAACATCGAAACAAATCGTTACGAACTTAACTGTGTACTTGCCTCGTCGTGAGTATGATTATGTTTCTGTAAAAATGCTGAATGGTAATTTCCACATGGATGAATTATCAGGCCGCGATTTATTTGTAAAAACAACAAACGGTAATGTTAGCATTGGTACACTAAACGCTACTTTAGCTGAAATTGAATCGATTAATGGGAATGTTCGTATCCAAAATGGTGAAATCCGTGATGTAGCACTTAAAACATTTAACGGTAATGTAGCAGTAAAAGGTAATTATTACTCAACAAACTTGCAAACTAAAAATGGTAACGTTAATTATCAGCTAACTGGCAATGAAGCTACTTTCTTAAAAGCTAAAACGGGTGCCGGTAATATCGAAGTAATCGTACCAACAACTATTGGTGTAGATGGTCGCTTCCATACAAACCTTGGAAAACTATATTTAGACTTAAAAGATGCCGAAGTACTTCAATCAAAAACTGAATCAGTAAGTAAATCAATTGTATTTACTAAACTACCAACAGCAGCTGATTCTTCACTAAAAATCGAAGCAGAAGCAACTACAGGTTCCGTTAAGATTCGTGATGCAAAATAATAAATTGAAATCTAGCGCGGAGAAAGCGCGCTAGATTTTACATAGAAATAAGAAAGGAAGAGCTAACATGGATAAAAAATTAAGAAGATCAAGAGTGGACCGGAAAGTCGGCGGTGTTTTTGGCGGACTAGCCGAATTTCTAGGAATAGATGCCACACTTCTACGCCTTATCTATATTATCATCACGATTATTACGATGAAAACCGGTATTGCGATTATTGCTTACATCGTTGCCTTGTTTGTGATTCCTTCTTCTGACACAAGTAATGAGGAAGTACTTGAACGGCACCGTCGCCGCGTTGATGAAAAAAGAAGACGCCACGCTGACCGGAATGAAGCGAGACAGGAAGTGCGAGAAGCGATGAGAAATAGCCGTCATCACAACAGACAAAAACCAGTTAGGCCAGAACCAATCCATCACGGAGCAAGAAGAAAAGAAGCTCGTCCTCGTCCAGTGCGAGAATTCAATTTTGACGATGCAACTTTCCGCTCTTTTACAATTAGAGTAGCTACCGGAGATGTTATTATCCGTTCTTGGGACAAAGATCAAATGAAAATTCGTGCCGTACTAGCTGTACACGAAAAAGCACGCTCCATTCGTCAATTAAGTGAAGAAAAACTCTGGGATTACTTCTTTAGCCAAACAATGCTAGACATTTCACCAGATAGTTTCACTTTTGAATCAAAAAATGAATTACTAAAAACAGATTTAGTTGTTACTATTCCAAAACGTTTATATGAACAAGTAAAAATTCAATTACTTAATGGTAATTTGAAATATGATGATACAGCTGCAGAAGATGCTATTATCAAAACACGTCACGGCGATATTCGTTCTTCAGGAGCTAGTGGTAAATTCCTCAGCACGGAATCCAAAGACGGCGAAATTTTCTTCAAACGCAGCTCAGTTGAAAATGTAGATATGTCTACTGCTAAAGGAGACATTGCTCTTCAAGGTAATTTCCATACAACAATTGCTAAGGCGGCTCAAGGGGATGTTGAATATATTCTCGAAAATGAAACTTCCTCAGCTGCAGATTTAGAAGCACCAAATGGCGATATTCGGATTCAAATCCCGCCAACGTGGAATGTTGATGGAACACTCGGAACGAAAAAAGAAAAAATTTACTTCGACTTAAAAAATGCAAAAATTTGGGATGACGCAGAAAGAACTTTTGTTTTCACTCAAAATGCAGAAGAAATAAGCATGGCAACACTTCAAGCGAAAGTAGGAAATGGAATTATCAAAGTTTCTGAACTCGAAACAAAGAACGTTTAATAAAATGAAAGGAAGGGAAAACAATGAGAAAGTTATATAAATCTTCATCACAAAAAATGTTTGCTGGTGTTTGTGGTGGGCTTGCAGAATACTTTGGTATTGAAGTAACAATCATTCGTTTAATTTGGGCTGGATCAGTTCTATTCTTAGGTACTGGGATTTTACTTTATATTCTAGCTGCGATTATTATGCCAAAAGCAACACCTGAATCAGAATGGGAGTGAACTAAAATATGCGTTGGATTATAGGCGTAATCATTAACTCGGTGCTTTTTGTAGCATTATCTGGATTCTTTACAAGTTTCCACGTAGATGGATTCACGACGGCGCTACTAGCGAGTTTTATATTAGCAATTCTTAATATGCTAATTAGACCTATTTTACTCCTTTTAACTTTACCGATTAATATATTTACACTTGGGCTTTTCACCTTTGTGATTAATGCAATTATGCTTGAAATGACTACTTTCTTTATTGGAGATTCTTTCCAAATTGATGGTTTTGGTACAGCGTTGATTATTGCAGCAATTATGGCTTTTGCAAACATGATTATTAATTCCGTTTTATGGGGTAATAAAGAAAATTAAACATTCCAGTTACATTTTTAGGCTTCAAACGGCCTTTTAAATGTAGCTGGTTTTGCTGTGTAGAGCCATTTGGGAAGAAAGAGGTAGCTTGATTCTCTCTAAAGTGCTAAAATGATAAGGAGCTTTCTAAACAATATTTTGTAGCGAACAGTAATGGACTTTTATAATTCATTTGGAGGTACTTGCATGACAAAATCGGTTACGGTAAAGGATTTAAAGGAACGACTTAATTTAGAGCTAATTTGTTCAGAAACGGGACTTGAAAGACCAATTTTAACAAGTGATTTATCTCGGCCTGGTTTGGAACTTACTGGATTTTTCTCGTATTATCCAGAAGACCGTGTGCAGCTTTTTGGAATGACGGAAATTTCTTTTTCAGAAGGTATGGAGCCGGAAGAACGACTTAAAAGATATAAGCAAATGTGTACGAAACGGACGCCTGCTTTTGTGATTTCTCGAAATTTAGAAGTGCCGAAAGAATTAGTAGCAGCAGCGAAAGAAGCAGATATTCCAGTTCTTCGTTCGCGCTTAAAAACTACGCGTTTATCCGTTTATATTACGAACTATTTAGAAAGCAGATTGGCACCTGTTATCTCAATGCATGGTGTTTTAGTAGATATTTACGGACTTGGCGTTTTAATTACAGGTAGTAGTGGTGTTGGTAAGAGTGAAACAGCGCTCGAACTTGTAAAACGTGGACATAGACTCGTAGCAGATGATAATGTAGAAATTCGTCAAGAAGATGAAATGACGCTCATCGGTTCATCGCCAGCAATTATCGAGCATTTACTAGAGATTCGAGGCCTCGGAATTATTAATGTAATGACTTTATTTGGAGCAGGAGCTGTACGTTCCAGTAAAAAAATTACTATCGTTGTGCACCTTGAAAACTGGGACCCAGATAAGCATTATGATCGCGTTGGGTTGGACCAAGAGAAGACTAAAATCTTTGATATGGACATTCCAAAAATTACTGTTCCTGTTCGTCCAGGGCGAAATTTATCTGTTATTATAGAAGTAGCAGCAATGAATTTCCGTTTGAAAAATATGGGCTACAATGCGGCAGAACAATTTACACAAGACCTAAACAATTTAATAGGTCATAATAGTAGCATGAATGATTAAATAAATAGAGAAAAGTTCTCCGCAGCCTAAACAAACAGTACGATAATCTTGTTTGGTTGCGGAGTTGTCTTTTTTTGAAAGTAGGGGAATTATGGGTAATGGTGTTCAGCCACTTGATCCGGTGGCGATTCAAATTGGTAGTATTTCCGTAAAATGGTACGGAGTTATTATCGCTTCAGCTGTTGTAATTGCGTTACTTCTTGCACTTAGTGAAGCAAATAAACGCAAAATGGACAAAGAAATTATTGTGGATCTACTAATATGGGCGATTCCAATTTCGATTATCAGTGCTCGGATTTATTATGTTATTTTTGAGTGGGATTTTTATAAGAATAATTTGGGCGAAATAGTGAAGATTTGGCATGGTGGAATCGCGATTTATGGTGCGTTAATTGGTGCCGTGCTAACTGCAGTCATTTTCTCGCGGATTAAGAAAATTTCGTTTTGGAAACTTGCGGATGTTGTTGCACCTAGTTTGATTATTGCTCAGGCGATTGGTCGTTGGGGTAATTTTATGAACCAAGAAGCTCACGGGGCGGAAACGACTCGAGCATTTCTTGAGGGCTTACATTTGCCAGAATTTATTATCAACCAGATGTACATAGATGGTGCTTATTATCAGCCGACATTCTTATATGAGAGTTTATGGAATGTTCTTGGTTTTATCGTGTTATTAATTATTCGTCGGACCAAGATACGTAGTGGGGAACTTTTTCTTAGTTATGTAATTTGGTACTCGTTCGGAAGATTCTTTATCGAAGGAATGCGAACAGATAGTTTAATGTGGGGCGACTTTAGAGTTTCGCAGGTTTTATCTTTACTGCTAATTGTGTTATCCATTGGTTTAATTATTTATCGTCGCGTGAAAATGAATCCGCCGTATTATATGGAAGATAAATTGGGTAAAGTAGCTAAAAAGAAATAAAAAGTTGGAGATTTTCGAGTTTGTATAAGAAAGGAAGAAATTATGACTGGGAAAATTACTACATTGTTATTTGACTTAGATGGGACACTGATAAATACGAATGAGTTGATTATTAAAACTTTCCAAGCAACATTACAAGAATTCTTACCTGACCGCGTTTTTACAAGAGAAGATATTTTACCGTTTATCGGTCCTTCACTAATGGAAACGTTTCGGGAAATAAATCCAGCACATGCGGAAGAAATGCGTGTGTTTTACCGGGAATATAACTTGAAACATCATGATGATTTAATTTTAGAGTATGATGGAGTGTATGAAGCGATTCGAGCTTTGTATGAAGAAGATTATAAACTAGGAATTGTATCGACGAAAATGTACGATACGATTATGCGAGGTCTTAAAGTGACTGGCTTGGATAAATTTTTCCAAGTGGTGATTGGGTTAGATCAAGTATCTAATGCGAAACCAGATCCAGAAGGTATTGAGATGGCTCTTTCTCTGCTAAATGCAACGAAAGAAGAAGCCATTATGATTGGTGATAATTATCATGATATTGAAGCTGGGAAAAATGCGGAAACGTTAACTGCTGGAGTAGCATGGGCGATTAAAGGGCCAGAGCATTTGGCTCAGTTCCAACCAGACTTTATGTTAGAAAAAATGAGTGACCTGCTTGCTATTGTAAGGGACGAGGAATAAATTTTGAGACGGCTGAATAGGTTTAAGGCGCCGGATGAGAAAGTCAACACGCTTTTCCAGGTTTATAAAACCATTTCTTTTTGGAAAGTCGTAAAGAATACTGTAGTAGTTGAATTTGGACGTTTTTTTCCTTGGATGGGTGGTAAACGTAATATTTACCGTGCTTGTCTTGGAATGAAAATTGGTAAGAAAACTGCTATTGCCTATAAAGTTATGCCGGATTTATTTTTTCCTGAGAAGATTACGATTGGAGAAAATTCTATTATTGGCTATCATACGACAATTTTAACTCATGAATATTTGTTGTCTGAGTATCATGTTGGAGAAGTCGTTATTGGTAAGAATGTGATGGTTGGGGCAAATGTAACCATTCTTCCTGGAATCGAAATAGGAGACGGGGCGATTGTTGCTGCTGGGGCAGTCGTTTCGAAGGATGTTCCACCAGAAAGTTTTGCGTATGGTAATCCTTTAGTAATAAAAGAAAAAGCTGCTTTTGAGTGAAATCAGAGTAGCTTTTTTTCTTGCCCAAAGAAATAAATTCTATGTTATACTCAGAAGAATAAGGATATTGTTGGAGGTGGGAAAATGGAAAAAGACAAAAAAACAACTGCAAAAATTTATCCATTTTATCCAAATGGTCAATTTTATTTTGAGCGTGGAGTAGAGGCGTTTCGTGAGCAAAGAATCAAAGAAGCGATTCGTTATCTAGTACGAGCGTCAGAACTTGAACCTGGAGAGCCAGTGATACTTTGTCAATTAGCAATTTGCTATACGGAAATCGGTCAATTTCATAAATCAAATCAATTACTAAGAGAGATAATGGAAAAACGTCTTGGTAATATGGAATACTGCTATTATTTTATAGCCAATAATTTTGCTTATATGAAAGATTATCGTAGGGCGCTTCAATATGCAAGTCGTTATTTAGAAATAGCAGCTGATGGAGACTATGCCGAAGAAGCTAAAGATTTAATTGAAGTATTACTTGAAGAAACGCCATTTGGTGAAACAATTGAAAATGGTTTTTCTAAATTAGAACAGGAATTTTATTCATATAAGAAAGAAATTAATCGTTATTTAGCGGAAGAAGATAGTGCTTCTGCATGTGATATTTTGAAAAAAGTTATTGATGAGAAACCAAACTTTTGGCCTGCCTATAATCAGCTAGCTGCACTTTATTTTGAGCAATTAAAAGAAGAGGAAGGCGTTAAGGTATTAAGTGATTTAATTGCAAGAAACCCGGGGAATTTATTGGGTTTATGTGACTTGTTTATTTATCATTTTTATAAAGGTAATCGGGAAGAAGCTGACTCACTTTACTCGGAGTTGCGGGATGTTTTGCCAGTTCTCTCGCATCATAAAGAAAAAATCGGTTTAATTCATGCGATGATGGGCGACTACGAAGAAGCAGATGATTTACTTGAACAAGTGGCGGATTTGGAAGTTACGGAGCGTAGTAAATACTATTATTATCGCGCAAAATCAGCATATTATTTAGATGAAGTTGAAGAGGCGAAAATGTTTTGGCATTCCTTTTTAGAGTGCGATTTATATGAAGATACTAGATTTCCTTGGGAGCAAGAGGCGGATTTAACCAATGATACTCGTTTAGTTTTAGAAATGCTTCAAGCGGAAAGTGATATGACGCATCTTCTTGGAGTCTACGCGATGACAGTCTCGGGAAATCGACCGGAATTTGTCCTGTTTCATCCACTGCTTGATATGAGTAGTTGGTCGTATATGGAGCACTTGATGTTTACCGATTTTGATTATTTTCCAGATGGGAACGTAGAACAGAACTGCTACTTAATTATGAAAGCAATGACTATTTTACGAGAAAATGGGCTTTTGTTAAATGAAGAAAATCTTTCTTTATACGAAATGGTTTTTTCATTAGTCTTGATGGAAAATAGAAAAGAGCTCATTCTTGGTCGCTATACGATTGAAACGGTTGCTAGCGCGATCGCAAAAATATTTTTACCTGAAATGAAACTCGCTTCGGTAGATGAATTTGAATGTAGCAAGTGCGCAAGAGATATTGAGCAAGTTCTGAGCAGATAAATAGACCTTTTTGCTATTCCGTATTAGGATTAATTTAGACTAACTATTGTATACACATTAATGAGGAGGGCAAAAGGATGGCTAGTGAAGAAAAAATTTATGATGTGATTATTATTGGGGCGGGACCTGCTGGAATGACAGCGGCTTTATATACTTCCCGTGCAGATTTAGATACATTAATGATTGAACGTGGTGTACCAGGCGGACAAATGGTAAATACAGCAGAGGTAGAAAATTACCCTGGCTTTGACAGTATTTTAGGACCAGATTTATCCGACAAGATGCTTAGCGGGGCGAAACAATTCGGCGCTGAGTACGCTTATGGTGATATTAAAGAAGTTATTGACGGCAAAGAATTTAAAACTGTAACAGCAGGGTCAAAAACGTATAAAGCTCGTGCGATTATTATTGCGACAGGAGCTGAACACCGTAAACTTGGCGCAGCTGGTGAAGAAGAGCTTAGCGGACGCGGCGTTTCTTACTGTGCAGTTTGTGATGGAGCATTCTTTAAAAATCGTGAGTTAGTCGTTGTTGGTGGCGGTGACTCGGCGGTTGAGGAAGGAACTTATTTGACTCGCTATGCGGATAAAGTAACAATTGTACACCGTCGTGATAAATTACGTGCACAACAAATTCTACAAGATCGTGCTTTTAAAGATGAAAAAGTTGATTTTATTTGGAATAACACGGTGGAAGAAATTATTGGCGATGGCAAAAAAGTTACAAGTGTTAAACTCGTTTCTACTGTTGACGGTTCAGAATCAATTATGCCAGTTGATGGTGTCTTCATCTATGTTGGTCTTGTACCACTTACGAAAGCATTTTTAAGTTTAGGTATTACTGATGAAGAAGGATATATCGTAACAGACGAAGAAATGCGTACGAATCTTCCTGGTATTTTTGCAGCAGGGGATGTACGTGCGAAAAGCTTACGCCAAATCGTTACAGCTACAGGCGATGGCGGACTTGCTGGACAAAATGCGCAAAAATATGTGGAAGAATTAAAAGAAGCTTTGGAAGCAGAAGCAGCTAAATAATAAAAAAACAAAAATGGATCTAAAGATTATTTATCTTAGGTCCATTTTTTTGCGTGACTACCTTGACCTGGGTAGTGTAAAATGAAATACAAAGACTAGTTAGGAGAGATAAATGATGAGTATTGTTGTACTTGGTGGAGCGGGCTATATTGGTTCTCATGCTGTAGATGAGCTGATTAATCGAGGTTATGAGGTAGTTGTGGTAGATAATTTAAGGACAGGTCATAAGGAATCTATTCACAAAAAAGCAAAATTTTATGAAGGTGATATTCGGGATAAAGCTTTTTTAAGTACTGTTTTTGAAAAAGAATCTATTGATAGTGTGATTCATTTCGCTGCGAGTTCGCTTGTTGGTGAGTCGATGGAAGTTCCTTTAGAATATTTGAATAATAATGTATACGGTACGCAAGTTCTTTTAGAAGTTATGGAACAATTTGGTGTTAAACATATTGTATTTTCTTCTAGTGCTGCGACATACGGGGAACCAGAGCGAGTTCCAATCACAGAAGATATGCCGACAAGTCCAGAAAGCACTTACGGTGAGACAAAGCTAATTATGGAAAAAATGATGAAATGGTGCGATAAAGCTTATGGAATGAAGTTTGTCGCGTTACGTTATTTTAATGTCGCTGGTGCAAAAGCGGATGGATCAATTGGTGAGGATCATAAACCAGAAACTCACTTAGTACCGATTATTTTACAAGTTGCTCTTGGTCAACGAGAAAAATTAGCAATTTATGGCGATGATTATAATACACCTGATGGTACATGTATTCGTGATTATGTCCAAGTAGAAGATTTAATTGATGCGCATATCCGCGCGCTTGAATATTTGAAAAAAGGTGGAGAAAGTAATATTTTCAACCTCGGCAGCAGCAAAGGCTTTTCAGTGAAAGAAATGCTTGAAGCAGCTCGAATTGTAACTGGTAAAGAAATTCCAGCTGAAGTGGTGCCGCGCCGGGCTGGTGACCCAGGGACGCTTGTTGCTTCTAGCGATAAAGCGCGTGAAATCCTTGGCTGGCAACCAACGTATACGGATGTAAAAGATATTATTGCTACTGCTTGGAACTGGCACGTGTCACATCCAAATGGCTATTAATAACTACGAAAGAATGTGGTTTATATCAAAGTATTAAAAGAACATTTTGGACGGTTTGAAGAAAATGATGTATGGCAATGGACGTTAATAAATGACCATGGGATGAAAATGAGCGTTTTAAATTATGGCGCGATTGTTACTTCCATTGAAACGAAAGATAAATTTGGTGAATTTGCTAATATTAGTCTAGGTTTTTCGAATTTAGAGGATTATTTAGCATATTCGCCGTACTTTGGTGCAACGCTTGGTCCGGTGGCTGGGCGTGTCACTAAAGGTCAATTTTCTTTGGACGGTAAAAAGTTTCAATTAACGCAAAATGAAGGCGCTAACCATCGTCATGGCGGGAAGCTTAATTTTAGTAAAAAGCTTTGGGATGTTTCAGTCGAAGAGAAATTAGATGAAGTGATTATGACGTTTACATATCACATGGCAGATGGCGAAAACGGCTATCCCGGGAATATTGATGCTACAATGACTTATACACTGAATAATAAGAACGAATGGCTAATTCACTATGAAGCAAAAACGGACAAACCAACTATTTATAATCCAAGTAATCATATTTATTTTAATTTAACAGGCGAGGCTGGTACGGATGTGTTAGCGCACCAACTTTGGGTAAGTAGTGAGGCGTTTCTACCAATAAATAATGAATCTTTGCCAACTGGAGCTATCGTGCCGACAGAAAATACTATTTTTGACTTGCGAGCAGGTCGTGAAATTGCTGAAATTACTAGGAGTCAAGACGAACAAATAAAACTAGTTGGCAGTGGACTGGATCATGCCTTTATTCTAAAACATGAAAACGGGCGACCTGATGCAGTGTTGTTTGATACGCAGTCGGGGCGGCGAGTAGAAATGGAAACAGAAGCTGACTCCGTGTTAATTTATACAGCTAATAGTCTAACTGGTAACTTTTCTATTCAAAACAAACCAGTACCGAAATATGCGGGTATCACGATGGAAACACAAGGATTGGTGGATGCGATTAATCATGAAGGATTCGGCAATATCATTTTAAGACCAGATCAACCATTTAAATCGAAAACAGCTTTTCGTTTTGCGGTTGAAAGCTAAGAATGATAAAAATGAAAGTAGCATAATGTGAAGGAGTGTCGGGAATGAACTGGCAAGAGGAATACCAAAAATGGATTACAAATAAAGAATTAGATGAGTCGCTAAAGAAACAATTAGTAGATATAGAAAAGAATGAAAAAGAATTAGAAGATAGTTTTTATTGTAATATGGAATTTGGTACGGCGGGGATGCGTGGTGTTCTAGGAGCTGGAACAAATCGGATGAATATCTATACTATTCGAAAAGCGTCACTTGGTTTAGCGCAATTTGTAGCTGAAAACGGTGAAGAGGCTAAGAAACGCGGAATTGTTATTGCTTACGATCCTCGTCATATGTCGCGTGAATTTGCCTTTGAGTCAGCGGCGGTTTTAGGGCACCATGGTGTTAAAAGTTATGTGTTCGATGCGCTTAGACCAACACCGGAACTTTCTTTTGCAGTTCGATTTTTAAATGCATTTGGTGGGATAGTAATTACAGCAAGCCATAATCCACCAGAATATAATGGCTATAAAATTTACGGAGAAGACGGTGGTCAAATGCCACCAACTGGTGCAAGTGCCGTAATAGATTACATAAGTGCCGTGGAAGATATTTTTTCTGTAGAAGTAGCAGACCAAGACGAATTAATTGAAAAAGGTTTACTTGAAATAATTAGTGAAAAAGTGGACCGCCCTTATTTGGAAAAGTTAAAAGAAGTAATTGTTAATAATGAGTTGGTGCAAGAACGTGGTAAGGATTTGAAAATTGTTTTCACGCCATTACATGGTACAGGTGGGATTTTAGGCGTTCCTGCGCTTGAAAGTGTCGGCTTCACGAATATCGTTAAAGTAGAGGAACAATTTGTGAACGACCCTGATTTCGGTACTGTAAAATCACCTAATCCAGAAAATAAAGAAGCATTTTCGCTCGCAATTGAATATGGCAAAAAACATGATGGCGATATATTAGTAGGAACTGATCCGGATGCTGACCGTTTAGGAGTTGCAGTACGGAATAATGACGGGGAATATGAGATTTTATCCGGTAATCAAATTGGTGCGATAATTTTACATTACTTGTTAAAACAAAAGAAAGCGCAAAATGAACTACCAGAAAATGCGGCTGTTTTAAAATCAATTGTAACAAGTAATCTTGGGACGGAAATCGCGAAACACTTTGGCGCACAGATGATTGAAGTTTTAACAGGGTTCAAATTTATCGCGGAACAAATCAAGCATTTTGAGGAAACAGGGAAGCATACATTTGAATTTGGTTATGAAGAAAGTAATGGTTATATGGTTAAGTCGTTTACTCGTGATAAAGATGCTATTCAGGCAGTTCTTGCGATTTCTGAAGTGGCACTTGTGAGCAAAACGGAAGGGCGGACTTTGCTAGAAGAGTTAGAACAAATTTATGCTGAATTTGGTTATTATAAAGAAGATTTAGTTTCGCTTACTTTAAGTGGAAAAGATGGATCAGAGCGCATCAAAGAAATTACAAGTGGCTTTAGAGAGCAACTTTCTACAAGTATGGGTGGTTTCCGAATTGAGCGCGCGGAAGATTATTTAAGAAGCGAAACTACTTGGATTGAAACAGGTAAAACTGAAGAAATCCATTTACCGACCGCAGATGTAATTAAATGTTATTTTGAAGATGGTTCATGGTTCTGCTTGCGTCCATCAGGCACCGAACCGAAAATCAAATTCTATTTTAGCATTCGCGGTGAAAATGAAGCAGAAAGCACGCAAAAACTTGAAAAAGTAAAAGCTGATTTGATGCAATATATCGAAGCTTAAAAAAGAAAAATCCCGGAAACTCTATTTAGAGACTTTTCCGGGATTTTCTAGTGGGAAGTGTGCTAAAATGAAAGGTAGATATTATTTGTGCGAAAGGATGAGGCGTATATGGCTTCTAAACAATTAAAATTAGTAATTATTACTGGGATGTCTGGGGCAGGGAAAACAGTTGCAATGCAGTCTTTAGAAGATCTCGGTTATTTTTGTGTAGATAATTTACCGCCAAGTTTACTTCCAAAATTCTGGGAGTTAATGAAAGAAAGCGATAAGATGGATAAAATCGCGCTCGTAATGGATCTTCGTGGTCGTGAGTTTTTCGACTCCATTGAGCCAGCGCTAGATGAACTAGATAATACCAATTTTATAACAACGAAAATCCTCTTTTTAGAGGCTGATGATAAGGTACTTGTTTCGCGTTATAAAGAAACTCGCCGCCACCATCCACTGGAGCCTAATGGTTCTGTGCTTGACGGAATTAATGCTGAGCGTGAACTGCTTAGTGATTTAAAAGGGCGCTCACAGTTAGTAATTAACACTTCCAATATGGCGCCGCGTGAACTTAGAGAACGAATTAACAATGAATTTCAAACAGAAGACAAGGATGTTTTCAATGTCCAATTAATGTCGTTTGGTTTTAAATATGGTATTCCAATTGATGCCGATTTAGTATTTGATGTTCGTTTCTTACCAAATCCGCATTATATTGATAAGATGCGCCCACTGACAGGCCTTGATGAAGATGTTTATGAGTACGTGATGAAATGGCCAGAAACAATGGCGTTTTTAGATAAATTAGTTGATTTATTAATGTTTACTCTTCCTTTTTACAAACGAGAAGGAAAAACGCAGCTTGTGATTGCAATTGGATGTACGGGAGGACAGCATCGTTCTGTTGCTTTAACAGAATATGTTGGTAAAGCAATCCAGCAAAAATATGAAACAACGATTTCACACCGAGATATGAAACGTAGAAAGGAACGCTAATATGAGCAAAGAAACGAAGCCGAAAGTAGTCGTTATAGGCGGCGGAACAGGTCTCCCAGTCGTTTTAAAAGGGCTTAAGAAAAAAGAGATTCATTTAACAGCGATTGTTACAGTTGCTGATGATGGCGGTAGTTCTGGTAAAATTCGCGAACAAATGGACGTTCTTCCTCCTGGAGATATTCGTAACGTCATGCTTGCTTTATCTAATGTTGATCCGCGTGTAGTAGACTTGTTCCAATATCGTTTTGCTGTAGATGGGGATTTATCAGGTCATGTGATTGGTAACTTGATTTTGACAGCATTATCGCAACTTAATGATAGTTACGTTGATGCAATAAATGTTCTTGCTACCGTACTAAAAATTCGTGGTAAAGTCATTCCAGCAACCGACCAACCACTTATTTTAAATGCAGAAATGGAAGATGGATCAATTGTCCACGGCGAGTCGCTTATTCCACTTCAAGGCAAACATATTAACCGAGTATTTATAGAACCAGAAAATGTGAAACCATATCCAACAGCAGTAGAAGCAGTCAAAGAAGCAGATTTGATTGTTATTGGTCCTGGAAGCTTATATACAAGTATTTTACCTAATTTATTATTAGAAGAATTAGCTGATGAAATTACAGCAAGTAAAGCCCAGAAAGTATACATTACGAACATTTTAACGCAAATTGGGGAAACGGACTTTTTCTCAGATGCGGATCATATTAAAGTCATCCACGAACATGTTGGTAAATCTTTTATCGATAAAACATTAATTAACACTACAACTGTTCCAAAAGAATTACTATTTCCTGAAGATGTGGCCCAAGTGGAGCATAATGCGGAAGAAATGGAAAAACTTGGAGTAGAAGCTATTTATCAAGATTTTCTTTCTACAGAAGATGGCCTTGTGCGCCATGCAGCTGATAAGGTGGCGGATGCGCTTTTAGCAATGTTGCCTAATAAAAATAATGAAAAGGAGTGAGTAAGCCATGTCATTTGCATCGGAAACGAAGAAAGAATTAACCCATATGGACGTAAGTGATAGCGATGCAAAAGTGGAACTCGCAGCTTTTATTCGAATGAATGGCGCAATCTCGTTTTCGAATCAATTAGTTATAATGGATGTCCAAACAGAGAATGCAGCTATAGCTAGACGAATGTACCAATTACTAAAAGATTTGTATGAAGTGCCAATTGAACTTCTAGTACGTCGTAAAATGAAACTTAAAAAAAATAATGTCTATATTGTGCGATTAAAGTCTGGCACGCGGGGGATTTTAGAAGATTTACGAATTCTTGAACCTCCAATGACGTTTACGAAGTCGATTGATAGGGGATTTGTTAAGAAGAGGAGCGCCAAACGTGCTTATTTACGTGGAGCCTTTTTGGCAAGTGGATCAGTTAATAACCCGGAAACTTCATCGTATCATTTAGAAATTTTTTCTGTTTATGAGGAGCATAATGAGGCGATTTGCGCTTTAATGAATCAATTCGACCTCAATGCGCGAACGCTTGAACGAAAAAACGGTTTTATTACCTATTTGAAAGAAGCGGAAAAAATCACGGAATTCTTAAGTATTATTGGTGCAACTAGTGCGCTTCTTCATTTTGAAGATGTTCGGATTATGCGCGATATGCGGAATTCAGTGAATAGGTTAGTTAACTGTGAAACAGCGAATCTCAATAAAACTATTAACGCTGCTGTTAGGCAAATTGATAATATTAAGTATATCCAGTCAACAGTTGGACTTGAAGCTTTACCAGAACGACTGCGTGAAATTGCCGCGCTTCGGATTGCAAATGAAGATGTTACTTTAAAAGAGTTGGGTGAAATGCTAACAACTGGCCAAGTAAGTAAATCAGGCATTAACCATCGTCTTCGCAAACTGGATCAAATTGCAGAACGACTCAGAAGCGGTGAAACTCCAGCGCAAGTAGGGTTAAAAGTTAGCAATAGTTAATTAAAAGAAAAGGATGCGAATTAGAATGTCAAAATTATTTTCAGAATATAAATTAAAAGATGTAACGCTAAAAAACAGAATTGTTATGTCGCCAATGTGTATGTATTCAGTGGAAAATAAAGACGGGATGGCAACAGACTTTCATTTTGCGCATTACGTTTCAAGAGCAGCTGGCGGTACCGGTCTTGTAATATTAGAGGCTACTGCGGTTCAAGAAGTAGGTAGAATTTCTGAATTTGATTTAGGTTTATGGAATGACGAGCAAGTACCAGCTTTAAAACGACTTGTAGATGGACTTCATTATCACGGAGCAAAAGCAGGTATTCAATTAGCGCACGCTGGTCGAAAAGCTGTTTTACCAGGCGAAATTGTAGCTCCTTCTGCAATTCCTTTTGACGAAAAATCTGCTAAACCAGTAGAACTTACGAAAGAAGCAATTAAAGAAGTTGTCGCTGATTTTAAACGGGCAGCGTACCGGGCTAAGGAAGCTGGCTTTGATGTAATCGAGATTCACGCCGCACATGGTTATTTAATTCATCAGTTCCTTTCCCCAATTTCAAACCGTCGCGAAGATAATTACGGTGGACCTGCTGGCAATCGTTATAAAATTTTAAGTGATATTATTAAGGCGGTAAAAGAAGTATGGGATGGCCCGATTATTGTTCGAGTTTCCGCTACTGATTATGCACATGGCGGCTTGCAATTAGAAGACCACATTCCTTTTGCCAAATGGATGAAAGCAGATGGCGTGGAATTAATTGATGTAAGTACAGGTGGTTTGGTCAACGTAGCACCACCAGTTTTCCCGGGTTATCAAGTACCGTTTGCTGATGAAATTCGCCGCGGGGCTGGCATTGCAACTGGAGCGCTTGGGCTGATTACACGAGGTGAGCAAGCAGAAGAAATTTTATGCAACGAACGAGCAGATTTAATTATCATCGGTCGAGAATTATTACGAAATCCTTATTTTGCCAAAGAGGCTGCTGAAACATTAGGTGAAACAATCGAAGCACCGAAACAATATTCACGAGCTTGGAAGTAATTAATAAAGCTTGAAGACGACAAGTTGTGGTCTTCAAGCTTTTTTATTTAAACGGATTGGATGAAAATGTAATTTCAAGTAATACAACACTAAAAAATTTTTTACATTTTAAATAAAGTTATACATATGTGGTATATTTTTCAGTATGTTTGTGGTAGTATGAATAATAGTTTTCTAGTTAGTTTAAAAATACACAAATAAATTAACTGAAAATTGGAATATAAGTAGGAGGGATTTTTATGACGAAAGTTAATTCTTTTTTCAGAAAAAAGAGTTTTCATAACCCATCGACAGATAAACATCATTTAAATAAAACTTTAGGCGCATTTGATTTAACAATGCTTGGAGTTGGAGCGGTTGTTGGGGGTGGGATATTCATTCTTCCAGGACAGGTAGCTTCTGTCATAGCAGGACCAGGAATTATTATTTCATTTATTATTGCAGGCATTGCTTGTTGTTTGGCGGCTCTTTGTTATTCGGAATTCGCTTCAAAACTGCCAGTCGCAGGTAGCGCTTATACATACAGCTATCACGTGTTTGGAGAAGGAGTAGCGTGGATTCTTGGATGGTCGCTTATTTTGGAATACGGGCTTGCGGTTGCAGCGATTGCAAGTGGTTGGTCATCTTATATGAAGAGTTTGCTAGCGGGTTTTGATTTACACATACCAACAGCTATATCTTCCGCTTATAACCCAAGCGCAGGTACTTACTTTGATTTACTCGCTTTTGTAGTAGTTATGGTTATTGGAATTTTACTTAGTTTTGGTATTCGCGAATCTACGAGAGTAAATAATATCATGGTGTTAGTAAAAATTGCTGTTGTTGTTTTATTTATTATCGTAGGTGCATTTTATGTGAAACCAGATAATTGGACACCGTTTTTACCATTTGGAGTGCAAGGTGTGATTACGGGAGCTTCTACCGTTTTCTTTGCTTATATTGGTTTTGACGCCGTATCTAGTGCAGCAGAAGAAGTGAAAAATCCACAAAAAAATATGCCGATTGGGATTATCGCTTCATTGGCAGTGTGTACGTTGCTTTATATTTTATTATCGGCAGTTCTAACAGGCATTGTTCCGTACACTGATTTAGTTGGAGTTAGTGCACCAGTTGCTTTTGCGCTTCAAGCGATTAATCAAAACTGGATTGCAGGCTTGCTTTCAGTTGGAGCAATTGTAGGAATGACAACAGTTGTGCTTGTTATGTCATACGGTGGAACTAGATTATTGTTTGCGATGGGACGTGACGGACTACTACCAAAATCTTTTTCAAAAATCAGCAAGAACGATACCCCGGTTAGAAATACGATGATTTTTGCGACAGTAATGGGCTTGATTGCCTCAACAGTACCAATGGAAGATTTGGCACAATTAATTAATATCGGTACACTATTTGCTTTTGCGATGGTTTCAGTCGGAATTTTCTTCTTACGTCGCAACCCTGAGCTTAATCAAAAAGGCTTTAAGACACCGTTTTATCCAGTGGTACCAGCACTTTCGTTTTTACTTTGTGTCTACTTAATGCTTAATTTATCTAAAACAACTTGGATTGCATTTGGTGTTTGGTTTGTACTTGGGATTATTGTTTATACATTCTATGGAAGAAAACATTCTGCTTTACGTATAAAATAAGGCAAGAAAAAAAGTGGGCTTGTAATTACAAGCCCACTTTTTTATTTAATTAGCCTTTTAAGCCGGATTTGTTAACGATGATGTCATCAATTAAACCGTAATCTTTTGCTTCTTGAGCAGTCATGAAATTATCACGATCGGTATCGCGAGCGATTACTTCATAAGGTTGCCCAGTTTTTTCAGCCATAATCGTATTCATACGTTCTTTGATTTTTAGAATATGACGAGCAGCAATTTCAATTTCAGTTGCTTGACCTTGAGCGCCGCCTAGTGGTTGGTGAATCATGATTTCTGCATTCGGTAAAGCGAAACGTTTACCATTTGCACCGGCTGTTAATAAGAATGAGCCCATGGAAGCAGCCATCCCCATACCGATAGTTTGCACGTCAGCTTTAACGAAATTCATTGTGTCGTAAATTGCCATCCCTGCTGAAATACTTCCTCCTGGAGAGTTGATATATAAGAAAATATCTTTTTCAGGATCTTGTGCATCTAAGAATAATAATTGGGAAACAATTGAGTTAGCAACGTTATCATCAATTGCAGAGCCTAACATAATAATTCTGTCTTTTAATAAACGAGAATAAATGTCGTATGCGCGTTCACCGCGGCTAGTTTGTTCAATTACTGTTGGAATTAAGTTCATATCAAGATTCCTCCTGTTAAATTGTATATTTTAATTTAGCTTTGTTTATATCATACACGAATGGTCAAATTAGGTCAAATGATAAAGTTTGGAGCAAACTATTTTAAAAAAAATTAACAAAAAGGTATAATGAACTATACTGAAAGGAAGGTGCACCATGAATAAATTTTCAAAAATTGGAATGTTTTTTGTTGTTGCAATATTATCTGTCGTCCTCTTCGAAACAAGTGCCGCTGCCCATGGATACATATCTAAACCAGCGAGTCGGGTATACTTAGCTAATCAAGGGATTAATACGGGAGTTGGAGCAGCACAATACGAGCCACAAAGCGTAGAAGCACCAAAAGGTTTTCCAGCAAGTGGCCCTGTTGATGGCAAAATTGCAGGCGGAGGAAAATACTCACTGTTAGATGCTCAAACACAAGATCGATGGGCAAAAGTAGATGTAGAATCAGGCCCATTAACTGTAGAATGGACTTTAACAGCGCCACATAGAACAAGTAGTTGGGATTATTTTATTACCAAAAAAGGTTGGGATCCAAATAAACCTTTAACACGAGCAGACTTTGAACCGTTAGCGACAATTACAGCTGATGGTAGCGTACCTGATAGACTATCAAAACAAGAAATAACTATTCCAAATGATCGTTCTGGTTATTATGTTATCTTAGGTGTTTGGTCAATTGCGGATACTGGAAATGCATTTTACCAAGTTATCGACGCAAATATCATTAATTCTGATATTGAACCAATTGTAGACAATGAAGCACCTACTGAACCGACTAATTTAACAGGAACAACCACTGCTAAAAAAGTAAGTTTAACATGGACTGCTTCTAAGGATAATGTAGGAATTAAAGGATATGAAATTTTACGTGATGGAAAAGTAATCGGGGAAAGTCAAGTTGCCGCATACGAAGATACAACTGTAAAAGACAATACAACCTATACGTATACAGTGCGTGCAAAAGATTTTTCTGGTAATGCATCTTCACTTAGTAACAGCGCTAAATTAACAACGAAAGAAGCACCAGCCGCTGATAAAGAAGCTCCAACAGCACCAAAAGGTTTAATGTCACATGCACAAACAGACACTACTATTGCACTTTGTTGGCAAGCGTCAACGGATAATGTTGAAGTGAAAAATTATGAACTATATCGAAATAATACGAAAATCGCAACAACGACTTCCACGATGTTTGAAGATACAAAACTAGAAAGTGATACAAGTTATAGCTACAAAGTATATGCAGTTGATACATCAGGTAATCGTTCACTAGTAAGTAACGAAATCACAGCCAAAACTAAACCACTAGACCCAATGAACACTTGGAAAGCTGATCGAATTTATAATGCAGGCGACCAAATTTATTATAATGGGATAGCTTACACAGCGAAATGGTGGACTAAAGGTAACGCACCAGATACGAGCGATGTATGGAAATCAAACAGCACCGAATTGCCAGTTTGGAACACCCAAAAAGCCTATAATGGCGGAGAAAAAGTTTCATACAATGGTAAAATCTACCAAGCAAAATGGTGGGTACGAGGTGAAAAACCAGATAGTTCATCTATTTGGATAGTGGTAAATTAACTATTGAAGCCAGCAAATCTCAGGATGCGCTGGCTTCTTCATTCAAAATAAAGCTTGTAAAAACATACGAATTTCGCTATAATTATTATTCGTACGGTAAACATTTTCTTTGTACATAAAGCCCTCGTGGTGCAACGGATAGCACGTAAGATTCCGGTTCTTAAAATGGGGGTTCGATTCCCTCCGAGGGCATAAAAAAACATCTCACAATTGGCGAAAGCTCATTTGTAAGATGTTTTTAT
Source organism: Listeria sp. Marseille-Q6474 (assembly GCF_946902005.1). NCBI lineage: Bacteria > Bacillati > Bacillota > Bacilli > Caryophanales > Listeriaceae > Listeria > Listeria sp. Marseille-Q6474. Next base: position 2,089,214 of record NZ_CAMPPS010000001.1, read on the forward strand.
TTTTTATTTAAAAATCGTATTTTTTACTTTCCAATCTTCTAGCTTAATAAAAACCCAGAAACCATAAATTCCGATAGTAATAATAGTTAGAAGTAACCATTTAATCCAATGTCCAAAAAGTCCAAAGGCTGATCCTTGGAATTTCAAACGTTTGCCTTCGATAACAGTATGATTAATTTTCCAACCATAAACCATGCATAAAGCCCATGGATAGCAAATCCCAATGGTACAAATCGTCACCAAAGTGCCAAGTATTGTCCAACCAATATATTGCAGTAAACCTCCATCGAAAAATGATGTTCTCCCGTTTCGTGTTTCAATGATGTGCTGTTCTTCCATTCTCTTACCAACTTCCTTTTTAATATTTATATAATCGCAATAACGTTTATACTAACTTTTTAAATGCCAAGATTGATATTACCATGTTTAGTAGAAGAGATAAATACCTTATTTAACTTTCTGCTAAAATTAGTCTACTTCAACCCAGCATTTTCTGGTAAAATATAAATCAGCAAGGGAGGCGCTTATTTTGGCTGCTAGTTTGAAAGAACGCTTAGAAAAAGAAGTAAGAACATATAGCGAAGATAATCATTTGAACGTTCAAACAATTGATTTTTTATATGCAGGACCTCATATGCGAGGACGCCACTCGCTTATTTTAGCCTTTACGGAAGCTGGAATATTTACATTTGTTTTCAAATTAAGTGACGCAGAAATGCACTTTTTAGATGCAAAAACGATTCAACAAATTGCGCTAGTTAAAAAGAAATTGGTGTACCGTTTATTTATCCGTGCGGTAACAGAGGACGGCGAACTAGAAGAAGGAAAATATCTTGTAAGTAAACGAGTTCTAGGACGGAAATGGCACAAAGAAACTTTACAAAAATTAATTGATAAAAACATACAACTACTTACTACAAACAAATGAGAAAGGTGGGGTAATGATGGAAAAGAAACGAACTCGGGCAGAAGAACTAGGAATAACAAGAAGAAAAATTCTCGACACAGCGCGGGATTTATTCATGGAAAAAGGTTACCGGGCAGTGTCAACAAGAGAAATTGCTAAAATCGCCAAAATTACCCAACCAGCACTTTATCATCATTTTGAAGATAAAGAATCACTTTATATTGAAGTAGTTCGTGAACTGACGCAGAATATTCAGGTGGAAATGCATCCGATTTTACAATTGAATAAGCCGAAAGAAGAACAGTTACATGATATGTTGATTATGTTAATTGAAGAACATCCGACTAATATTTTACTAATGATTCACGATATTCTTAATGAAATGAAGCCGGAAAATCAGTTTTTACTATATAAGTTATGGCAACAAACATATTTAATGCCGTTTCAACAATTTTTTGAGCGCTTAGAAAATGCAGGAGAGTTGCGCGCGGGTGTCAGTGCTGAAACGGCCGCACGATACTGCTTGTCAACTATTAGCCCACTATTTTCTGGTAAAGGTAGTTTCGCGCAAAAACAAACGACTACAGAACAAATCGATGAATTAATCAATTTAATGATGTTTGGTATTTGTAAAAAAGAGGTATAATTTAGCGTGCTTCTTTTTTTGATGTTTCACTTATCGTTTGATAAACGAAAAAACAAGCAAACTAAAGGGGGATTTATAATGAAAGATGGATTTTTAAGTAAAATAGCCAGTTTTGTAGGTGGCAAGAAAGGTCGATTTATAACACTAGGTATATGGATTATCGCTATTATTATTTTACAGTTTTTCTTTCCAAAGGCTGCTGATTACAAAGACGATGCAGCGAAAGATTTACCTAGTTCAGAGCCTTCTGTAGTTGCTCAAAAACTAATTGATGATAAATTTGCTGGGACAGACGGGACGCCCGCACTTATTACTTGGTATCGTTCAACTGGTTTAACAACAGCAGATTTAACTAATATTCAAAAATACAGCAAAGAATTAATTAAAAACCCAGTTGATTTCCAAAAAATGGCAGTTCCATACGATAAAATGCCACCGGTTGCGTTAAAACAACAAGTTTCTAAGGATGGGACCACTTTTATTCAAACCGTTATTATGAAAGATAGTGCGACGTCAGATCAACTAGCTGAGAGCTTTAAACAACTCGAAACAACTGCTAAAGAAACGATTGGCGAAGATCCTTTTGCGAAGAAAGTATCAGCTGATGACACGCTTGTTGCTCGGACAACGGGGCCAGCTGGCATCAGTGTGGATGCGAGCGGATTATTCAAAGACGCAGATGTTTCACTGTTAATTGGGACGGTTCTACTTGTTCTAGTCTTTTTATTAGTTATTTATCGTTCGCCAATTTTAGCATTAATTCCTTTGATTGCAGTAGGGTTTGCTTATTTAGTAATTACGCCGATTCTTGGATTACTCGCAAAAGAAGGGATTATCACATATGGTTCACAAGGACTCTCGATAATGACCGTATTACTATTTGGTGCTGGAACAGATTACTGTTTATTCTTGATTGCTAGATTCCGAAGCCATTTACACACAGAAAAAAATCGTTTCCAAGCATTTAAAGAAGCTTTTAGTGGGACAGCGGGCGCAATTGCGCTTAGTGGCTTGACTGTTATGGCAGCGCTACTTCTACTTTTAGCTGCCGAATATGGTTCGTTCCATAACTTTGCTGTACCTTTTAGTTTAGCGATTTTCATTATGATGATTTCTTCGTTAACACTTGTACCAGCGCTACTTGGCTTATTTGGTCGTGTTTCATTCTGGCCATTTATCCCAAGAACAATAGAAATGGAAGAAGCCCGTGCAAAGAAAAAAGGGAAAACACCGAAACACCACAAAGAAAACCGTTTTTGGCATAAAATTGGTGAAATGTCTGCAAAACATCCCGTGCGTATTTTGATTATTACTTTAATCATTCTAATTGGCTGTGGAATTTTCACGACTCAAGTCAAATATACGTATGATACACTTTCGACATTCCCAGAAGACATGCCATCTCGAGAAGGTTTCACGCTAATTAGTGATCATTTCGGTGCTGGTATGCTCGCACCAATGGAAGTGGTTGTTAATTCCAAAGAATCGATGAAAAGTTCGCTTGAAAACGTGAATGGAGTAGCTTCGGTTACTGGGCCAGAACGAAGCAAGGGGTATCAAAAATACACACTTATTTTGAAAGACAATCCTTATAGTAATGAAGCAATGGATGTCGTACCAAAAGTTCGCGCCGCTGCTGATAAAGGTAATGATGTTTATATAGCTGGCCAAACAGCAACACAATATGATGACCGGGCAGTGACACAACATGATGAAAAAGTGATTATTCCACTCGTGATTGCCTTAATTGCCATTTTACTACTTTGTTATTTACGTTCAATTACAGCAATGCTTTACTTAGTGGCAACAGTTCTACTTTCATTCGTTGGAGCACTCGGACTTGGTTGGGTCATTATCCATTATGCAATGGGAGTAGAGGCTATTTCTGGCTTGATTCCACTATATGCCTTTGTCTTTATTGTGGCACTCGGAGAAGATTACAATATCTTTATGATTTCTAGTATTTGGAAAAACAGCAAGACAATGCCGCTTCGAAAAGCCATTACAGAAGGTGTTGGTCAAACTGGTGGAGTTATCACTTCCGCAGGTTTAATATTAGCGGGAACGTTTTGTGTCTTAACCACGCTGCCAATCCAGCTATTAGTACAATTCGGTTTAATTACTGCGATTGGTGTATTACTAGACACATTTATCGTTCGTCCATTCCTTGTTCCATCAATTACCGTACTCCTTGGAAAATGGGCGTTTTGGCCAGGTAAACAACATAAAATGACAAAATAATAATGTCCTAAATAAACTTCTTGTCTATTCCTCTGAAAGGTATATAATAGATGTATCTAAAAGGAGGAACGACAGAAAATGAGAGTAATTGATACCCACTGTGATGCGCTTTATAAGTTACAGGCTGGAAAAGGAAAATACACTTTCCAAGATGCTGAAGAACTTGATGTGAATTTTGAACGGCTTATAGAAGCTAAAATGTTATTACAAGGATTCGCCATTTTTCTTGACGAAGAGGTTCCTGTTGAACATAAATGGAAGAAAGCAGTTGAGCAAGTTAATATTTTTAAACAACACGTTCTTCATAAAGGCGGAATGATTCAGCATGTGAAGAAATGGTGCGAATTAGAAAATCTGCCGGAAGATAAAATCGGTGCAATGTTAACATTAGAAGGCATTGAACCAATCGGACGTGACCTAGATAAACTAACACAATTGCTTGATGGTGGAGTATTATCTGTCGGTTTAACTTGGAATAATGCTAACCTGGCAGCGGATGGAATCATGGAAGAACGCGGTGCAGGCTTAACTCATTTTGGCAAAGAAATCATCCAGCTTTTAAATAAAAGAAAAGTATTCACAGATGTTTCGCATTTGAGTGTGAAAGCTTTTTGGGAAACTTTAGATAAAGCTGAGTTTGTTATTGCCAGCCATTCAAGCGCTAAAGCAATATGCTCTCATCCAAGAAACTTAGATGATGATCAAATTAAAGCGATGATAGAGCATGATGCAATGATTGATGTTATTTTCCACCCGCTATTTACTACGAACTCCGGTGTGGCTGATATGGAAGATGTTATTCGCCATATTGATCATATTTGTGAACTTGGTGGATTGAAAAATATTGGTTTTGGCTCGGATTTTGATGGTATCCCAGATCATGTCAAAGGACTGGAACATGTCGGTAAGTACCAAAGCTTCCTCCAAACATTAGAGAAACACTATACGAAAGAAGAAGTAGAAGGATTTGCATCTCGCAATTTCTTAAACCATTTACCAAAATAAAAAAAGTCCAAGCACTCTAACTGGTGCTTGGACTTTTTTCAAATATAATGTGCTGTATTTTGAAAAATGGCATGTTATAATGAAGACTAGAAATGGAATATAATCCAGTTTGGTAGTAGTATCAGACTGATTTTTAATGGAGGTTTTAATGTGCGTTTAGAATCTAATTTCGTCCAAAAGCAACAACAAAAACAATCGCTGAAATTAAATATGACGCAACAATTGTCACAGTCTATTGCTATGCTTCAATTTGCGACAGCTGATTTAGTGGCATTTTTAGAAGATAAAGCACTCGAGAACCCATTAATAGAAGTGATTCCAGGCTCGGATTTTGCAACAGATTTTTCCTATAGTAGCCGTAAAAGCTCTGGAAGCTCTGATGATACAGATTGGTTAGAACAAATAGCCGATAACAAGCTGACGTTGGCCGATGCGCTGAAAGAACAGTTGCATTTAATGGATGTAACGCAAACCCAAAAAATTATTGTTTTATATTTAATAGAAAGTTTAAATGACAATGGTTATTTACAAATAGATTTAAAAGACGTCAGTGCAGCACTTCTGATGGACGATTCCAGTGTTTTAGAAGGACTTGAAATTTTACAAGGGATGGAACCTGCTGGGGTTGGAGCGAGGGATGCGAGAGAATGTATTTTACTACAAATCGAACGTTCGCCTGATGCTCCATATATTGCTTACGATGTCATCCAAAAATTCTTCACGGAATTCGCGGAGAAAAAATGGAAGAAAATCGCCTCAGAAATGGATGTAAGCTTGCAAGATATTCAAGAAGTTTCCGATTACATCCAAACATTAAATCCTAAACCTGGCTCTGAGTTTGAGTCAGAACGTGTCCAGTATGTAGTCCCAGATTTAATTTTACTCCAACATGGAAATGAATTTACAGTATCTTTGGCAAAACAATTTCTACCACAAGTCAGGTTCCAAGAGGCTTATTATGAAACAATGCGAGCAACAGAAGAAAAAGACGTGGCCCAATTTCTCCGTGAAAAAGCGGGTGAATTTGATTGGATAAAAAAAGGAATTGAACAACGGGAAAACACATTACAAAGAGTTGGTGAGGCAATCGTAAGTCACCAAAAAGCCTATTTTCTCGACAATTCAGCCCATTTACAACCCCTAACTTTAAAAGAAGTGGCAGAAGAACTTGGGGTGCATGAGTCTACTGTAAGTCGTGCGGTAAATGGTAAATATATGGAAACAAATACCGGCGTGTACGAACTAAAACGCTTTTTTGCATCTGGTTTACAGAAAAAATCTTCGGAAAACGAAAATGTTGGCGACATCTCGAGTACCACGATTAAAAAACTAGTACAAGAATTCGTAGCAGCAGAAGATAAACTAAAACCACTTTCAGATCAAAAAATAGTTGATATGCTCGCAGAAAAAGAAATTCAAGTTTCAAGAAGAGCTATCGCTAAATATCGCTTGGAGTTAAATATTCCATCATCTTCCAAAAGAAAAAGATTTTAAAAGACATTTTTTGCCTCACAACTAGGCTGTGGGACAAAAAATGTCTTTTTAAAATAAAAAAATCAGCAAGAGCATGTTTCATTTTTAATAGACGTGGAAAACAACTAGTATAGCCTAGTTAGAAGTTTACATTTTAAAACTTAATTGTAAATTTCAGGTGAATATTTCATAAATGTCCCACTTAACACTTGAAGATTTGTGCCAAGACTGTTAGAATAGGGAACGTAGGGTAGTTAAAGAACATTAAAAAAGATTCACCAGCGTAAGCAGAAAGAGAAGGGGTAAAAATCACATTGAGAGACACTTTGTTAACAAGCTGAAGTAGCTAGTTTAATAGTCTTGAAAGTTGTAAAAACCTCTATCTCTACTTTTTTTAGTTCTAACGGGACGCCAGATGACTAAGTGGGTCGTAAAGCGTCCAAAGATGAGGAGCAATTAAAAATGTCAGACTTAATTAACATTCAGAAAAAGTTATTGCCCGACGTTTTAATGATTATGCAAAAACGCTATCAAATCCTACGCTCGATATATTTTTCTGAACCAGTTGGGAGACGGACACTTGCCGGAATGTTAGGCATGAGTGAACGCGTCCTGCGCGGCGAAGTAGAATTTTTGAAAGCACAAGGTTTAGTAGAAATTGCTTCTTCCGGAATGACCGTTACTAAAGAAGGCTTGGTCGTTTTTCGTGATTTGGAAAATGTCATGAATCAGCTTTCAGGGTTACATTCAATGGAAGAACAATTAGCGAAAAAATTGCAAATCAAAAAATGCTTGGTAGTGCAAGGTGATAGCGATGATACTCCATGGGTCCGCGAAGAAATGGGACGTGTGGCGGTAGAACAATTAGACATGGCGCTCACCGAAAAAAGAAACATCGTCGCAGTTATGGGCGGCTCTACAATGGCAACTGTTGCCGAAATGATGACAACTGATTTCGCAAAAGGCAGAGAACTACTTTTCGTTCCCGGTCGTGGAGGTATTGGTGAAGACCTTGACAATCAAGCGAATACAATTTGTGATAAGATGGCAACAAAGACAAACACAAAACACCGCGTTCTCTATGTTCCAGAGCAATTAGGCGAAGAAGCCTATCGTTCTTTACTGAAAGAACCGGCAATTCAAGAAGGCTTACGATTAGTACAATCCGCAAATGCTATTATTTTAGGCATAGGTGATGCGCTCGCGATGGCGAAACGCAGACATACCGGCGAAGATGTACTTGAAAAAATCATCCGTCGTAAAGCTGTTGGTGAAGCATTTGGTTATTATTTTGATGAACAAGGCGAGGTTGTACATAAGGTCCCTACATTCGGTCTTCAGTTCGAAGACTTAGCGCAAATCCCGCACATTATCGCTGTTGCAGGCGGTACATCAAAAGCCAAAGCAATCAAGTCGTATATGAAAAGCGCTCCGAAAAATACGATTTTAATCACGGATGAAGGAGCAGCAAAATCGCTTTTAAAAGGGAGTAATACCCTTTTGAAATAAAAAAAACACTATTTTCAAGGAGGAAATTGACTTATGACAGTTAAAGTTGGTATTAATGGTTTTGGACGTATCGGACGTCTAGCATTCCGTCGTATTCAAAATGTGGAAGGAATTGAAGTTGTTGCAATCAACGACTTAACAGACGCTAAAATGTTAGCTCACCTGTTAAAATATGATACAACTCAAGGCCGTTTCGACGGTGAAGTAGAAGTACATGATGGTTTCTTCAACGTAAACGGTAAAGAAGTTAAAGTATTAGCTAACCGTAACCCAGAAGAACTTCCATGGGGGGACCTAGGAGTAGACATCGTTCTAGAATGTACTGGTTTCTTCACAGCACAAGACAAAGCTGAATTACACATTAAAGCTGGCGCTAAAAAAGTTGTTATCTCCGCTCCAGCAACTGGCGACATGAAAACAATCGTTTACAATGTAAACCATGAAACATTAGACGGAACTGAAACAGTTATCTCTGGCGCAAGCTGTACTACTAACTGTTTAGCTCCAATGGCTAAAGTTTTAGAAGACAAATTTGGTGTTGTTGAAGGTCTAATGACTACAATTCACGCTTACACTGGTGACCAAAATACATTAGATGCTCCACATCCAAAAGGTGACTTCCGTCGTGCACGTGCTGCTGCCGAAAATATTATCCCTAATACAACTGGTGCTGCTAAAGCTATCGGTGAAGTATTACCAACACTTAAAGGTAAATTAGACGGAGCCGCTCAACGTGTTCCAGTTCCAACTGGTTCCCTTACTGAGTTAGTAACAGTTCTTGACAAAAAAGTTACTGTTGATGAAGTAAATGCAGCTATGGAAGCAGCTTCTGATCCAGAAACATTCGGTTACACTAGTGACCAAGTTGTTTCTTCTGACATCAAAGGTATGACTTTCGGTTCATTATTTGACGAAACTCAAACAAAAGTTCTTACAGTTGGCGATCAACAATTAGTTAAAACTGTAGCTTGGTACGATAACGAAATGAGCTACACTGCTCAATTAGTTCGTACTTTAGAATACTTTGCAAAAATCGCTAAATAATTAGCAGATTAATTTTACTGAAGTGCTAGTCACATCAGCAATAACAAGAATAAGCGGAGACACTATTGTTTCCGCTTATTTTCTGAAATAACGGGGGCGACCCCAATCCTTTAAAATTAATGGAGGAACTTTAAATGGCTAAAAAAGTTGTAACTGATTTAGATTTAAAAAACAAAAAAGTTTTAGTTCGTGTTGACTTTAACGTGCCAATGAAAGACGGCAAAATCACTAACGACAACCGTATTGTAGCTGCACTTCCAACAATTAAATACATCTTAGAACAAAACGGTAAAGCAATTCTATTTTCTCACCTTGGAAAAGTAAAAACAGAAGAAGATAAAGAAGGAAAATCTCTTCGTCCAGTAGCCGCTCGTTTAAGCGAATTACTTGGAAAAGAAGTGAAATTCGTTCCTACTACTCGTGGTCCAGAACTTGAAAAAGCAGTTGATGAGTTAAAAGACGGCGAAGTACTTCTTTTTGAAAATACACGTTTTGAAGATATTGATGGTAAAAAAGAAAGCAAAAATGATCCAGAACTTGGAAAATACTGGGCTAGCCTTGGCGACGTTTTCGTAAATGACGCTTTCGGTACTGCTCACCGTGCGCACGCGTCTAACGTTGGAATCGCTTCTAACTTAGAATCAGCGGCCGGATTTTTGATGGAAAAAGAAATTAAATTCATCGGCGGTGTAGTTGATAATCCAGCACGTCCACTAGTAGCAATCCTAGGTGGCGCAAAAGTTTCTGACAAAATCGGTGTTATTGAAAACTTACTTACAAAAGCAGACAAAGTTCTTGTCGGCGGCGGAATGACTTTCACTTTCATGGCAGCTCAAGGTCAAGAAATTGGTAAATCTCTTTTAGAAGCAGATAAAGTTGAACTTGCTAAAGGCTTACTTGAAAAAGCTGGCGATAAATTAGTATTACCAGTTGATGCAGTTGTATCTAAAGAATTCAGTAACGATGCTCCTTTCCATACAGTGAGTGCAGATAGCATTCCAGCTGATGAAATGGGACTAGATATTGGTCAAGCTACAATTGACTTATTCACAAAAGAACTTCAAGGCGCTAAAACAGTTGTATGGAATGGTCCAATGGGCGTATTCGAACTTAGCAACTTTGCTAAAGGTACAATTGGCGTTTGTGAAGCTATTGCAAACTTAACGGATGCAACAACAATCATCGGTGGTGGGGATTCCGCAGCAGCAGCTATGGACTTAGGCTTTGCTGACAAATTCACACATATTTCCACTGGTGGCGGCGCATCTTTAGAGTATCTTGAAGGTAAAGAGCTTCCTGGCGTTGCTTCTATTAGCGACAAATAAGCTGAACCAAAAATAATTTTTAATATCGAGAGGATGTTTATCCAAATGCGTAAACCAATTATTGCTGGTAACTGGAAAATGAACAAAACTGCTGCAAAAGCAGGACAATTTGCAGAAGACGTAAAAAATAACGTGCCATCAAGCGATGCTGTTGAATCAGTAGTTGCTGCACCGGCTCTATTTTTACAAGAATTAGTTCGTCTTACTGAAGGAACTAATCTTCGCGTTGCTGCACAAAACTGTTATTTTGAAGACGAAGGTGCTTTCACTGGCGAAATTAGCCCGTTTGCACTTGCTGACTTAGGTGTTTCTTATGTTATTATCGGACACTCTGAACGTCGTGAGTATTTCCACGAAACAGACGAAGATATTAACAAAAAAGCACACGCAATCTTCAAACACGGCATGACACCAATCATTTGCTGTGGTGAAACATTAGATCAACGTGAAGCTGGTCAAACAGATACTTGGGTACGTGGTCAAATCCGTGCAGCTCTTGCTGGATTAACGGAAGAACAAGTAATCAAATCTGTTATTGCTTATGAACCAATTTGGGCAATCGGTACTGGGAAATCTTCCACAAGTGCTGATGCAAACGAAACTTGTGCAGTTATTCGTGCAGAAGTTGCTGACGCTGTATCTCAAAAAGCAGCAGACGCAGTTCGTATTCAATACGGCGGTAGCGTAAAACCTGAAAACATTGCTGATTATCTTGCAGAGTCCGACATTGACGGCGCTCTTGTAGGTGGAGCAAGCTTAGAACCAGCATCGTTCTTAGCATTATTGGAGGCAGTAAAATAAAATGAGTAAATCACCTGTAGCAATTATTATCCTCGATGGTTTTGGTAAACGTGCGGAAACAGTAGGTAATGCTGTAGCTCAAGCAAACAAACCAAATTTTGACCGTTACTGGGCTAATTTTCCTCACGGGGAACTTAAAGCTGCTGGCCTTGATGTTGGTCTTCCAGAAGGCCAAATGGGTAACTCTGAAGTTGGCCATACAAACATCGGAGCTGGACGTATTGTCTACCAAAGCTTAACTCGTATTGATAAAGCAATTGAAGAAGGCGAATTCCAAGAGAACAAAGCCCTAAACAATGCTTTCACTCATACAAAAGAAAACAACTCGGACCTACATCTTTTCGGTTTACTATCAGACGGCGGCGTGCATAGTCACATTAATCACCTCGTTGCACTTTTAGAAACTGCGAAAGATAAAGGCGTGAAAAACGTTTATATCCATGCATTCCTTGATGGACGTGACGTGGCTCCACAATCTTCACTAGAATATTTAGAAACACTAGAAAAAGCTATTAGTGACTTAAACTATGGTGCAATTGCTACTGTTTCTGGACGTTTCTACGCGATGGATCGTGATAAACGCTGGGAACGTGTTGAAAAAGCATACAAAGCAATCGTAAGCGCTGAAGGTGAAAAATTTGAAGATCCAATCGAACTTGTCAAAGCTTCTTACGCTAATGACAAAAATGATGAATTCGTTGTTCCTGCTATCATTACTAAAGATGGCAAACCTGTTGCAACAGTTAAAGACAACGATGCAGTGATTTTCTTCAATTTCCGTCCTGACCGTGCGATTCAGCTTTCTAATGCATTTACTGATAAAGAATGGGATCATTTCGACCGCGGGGCTAACCACCCTAAAAACATCAAATTCGTTACAATGACTCTTTACAACCCAAGCATTGATGCTGAAGTTGCTTTTGAGCCAATTGAAATGAAAAATGTAATCGGCGAAGTACTTTCTAATGAAGGCTTATCGCAACTGCGTATCGCTGAAACAGAAAAATATCCACACGTAACATTCTTTATGAATGGCGGACGAAATGAAGAATTCCCTGGTGAAAACCGGATTCTAATCAATTCGCCAAAAGTAGAAACATACGATTTAAAACCTGAAATGAGTGCATATGAAGTAACAGATGCGCTTGTTGAAGACATTAAAAACGACAAACACGATGCGATCATCTTAAACTTCGCTAATCCAGATATGGTTGGACATTCAGGTATGCTTGAGCCAACGATTAAGGCAATCGAAGCAGTAGATGAAAATCTTGGTCGTGTAGTAGACCTTATTTTAGAAAAAGGTGGCTCAGCTATTATCTTTGCTGACCATGGTAACTCTGAAACAATGTCTACTCCAGAAGGAAAACCGCACACTGCGCACACTACCGTTCCAGTTCCAGTAATTGTAACGAAAAAAGGTGTAACGCTTCGTGAAGGTGGTCGTCTGGCTGACGTTGCGCCAACAATGCTTGATTTACTTGGCATTAAAAAACCTGCCGAAATGACAGGCGAAAGTTTAATTCAAAAATAATTTTAGTTATTACTTTAGTTTTTTTGCAAACAGAGCTACAATAAAAACGAATTTAAAAACGGATGGGTCTTTGATTTGAAGTGAATATCTTGTTCATTTCGTTCAATTAATCCCAACAAAGGAGAGAATTATAAATGTCTATTATTACTGAAGTTTATGCTCGCGAAGTCTTAGATTCCCGCGGTAACCCAACTGTTGAGGTTGAAGTTTATACTGAAGCTGGTGCGTTTGGTCGCGCTTTAGTTCCAAGTGGTGCTTCAACTGGTGAATACGAAGCTGTAGAATTACGCGATGGCGACAAAGCTCGTTACCTTGGAAAAGGTGTTTTAAAAGCTGTTGAAAACGTAAACGACATTATTGCTGACAAAATTATCGGTTTTGACGTAACTGATCAAATCGGAATTGACAAAGCAATGATCGAACTTGATGGTACACCTAACAAAGGTAAATTAGGTGCTAACGCTATTCTTGGTGTTTCTTTAGCTGCTGCTCGTGCTGCTGCTGACGAACTAGGCGTACATTTATATGAATATCTTGGTGGAGTGAACGGTAAAGTTCTTCCAGTTCCAATGATGAACATCCTTAACGGCGGAGAACATGCTGATAACAATGTCGACGTTCAAGAATTTATGGTAATGCCTGTTGGAGCTCCAAACTTTAAAGAAGCTCTACGTATGGGTGCTGAAATCCTACATGCACTTAAAGCGGTTCTTAAAGGTAAAGGCTTAAACACTGGTGTTGGTGATGAAGGTGGATTCGCTCCAAACCTTAAATCCAACGAAGAAGCTCTTGAAACAATCATGCAAGCAATTAAAGATGCTGGTTACAAACCTGGCGAAGAAGTTAAACTTGCGATGGATGCTGCATCAAGTGAGTTCTATAACCGCGAAACTGGTAAATACGAACTTAAAGGTGAAGGCGTAACTCGTACTTCTGAAGAAATGGTAACTTGGTATGAAGAAATGATTACTAAATACCCAATCATCTCTATTGAAGATGGCCTAGACGAAAATGACTGGGACGGATTCAAACTACTTACAGAACGTATTGGTGACCGCGTTCAATTAGTAGGTGACGATCTATTTGTAACTAACACAACTAAACTTAAAGAAGGTATCGAAAAAGGTATCGCTAACTCCATCCTAATCAAAGTTAACCAAATCGGTACTTTGACTGAAACATTGGATGCAATTGAAATGGCTAAACGCGCTGGCTACACTGCAGTTATCTCTCACCGTTCTGGTGAAACAGAAGATTCCACAATCGCTGACATTGCAGTAGCTACAAACGCTGGTCAAATCAAAACTGGTGCGCCTACTCGTACTGACCGTGTTGCAAAATATAACCAATTACTCCGCATCGAAGACAATTTGGCTGATCTTGCTGAATATCATGGTAACGACACTTTCTACAACTTAAAAAAATAAGTTGATTGAATAAAACGCTAAACTCCGCGAAAAGTAACATTTTCGCGGAGTTTTTTCTGTTTTAAAAATAGATAGAGGGGTAATGATTTGGAAGAGGAGGTAATGCTGATGAAAGTAAAAAATAGTCAGGCCTCAAAAGTGCTCGAAACTCCGAAAATCAAAGACGCTGTGGTGCATGAAAAAAGCCACCCCTTAGCCGAAAAGCGCTCTGTACCAAAGAAAATTATTGATGCAGACGTACCGCAACAACAATACCATCGTAGACTTATGAAATAAATAGTGCGCCTGATTCTAGCTTGATTAGAATCAGGCGTATTTTAATATATTAGAAGCATTTTTATATGAAATCAAGTATAATCAGGTGTAAAATAAGAGTATTAGAAGTCTCGAGCAAGGAGAAATGCTTTATGATAACAAAAATCAATGGAATTAACTTGTTTTATCAAATATACGGGACTGGCGAACCGATTCTTCTTATCCACGGGAATGGTCAAAGTCACCGTTCCTTAAAACGAATTATTGATGACTTAGCACTTGATCATCAAGTAATCGCTGTAGATAGTCGCGCACATGGTAGAAGTGACGCAGGAAATATGCCGCTTGATTTTGAAATAATGGCTCTCGATATGCTTTCATTACTCGATTTTTTGAAAATTGATAAATATAAAGTCGTTGGTTATAGCGACGGTGGTATTGTTGCTCTTGTCATGGGTAAAATGCAACCAAAACGTCAAATCGCCTCAGTCGTTATTGGCACAAATTATCATGTAAACCAAATCCGCTTTTTACCAGATTTGTTTTGCCGCGTTGCTTATGGAGCTACAGTTCTCTTAGCTCCGTTTAGCCGTTTTTTTGAACGTATGAAACAGCAACTTGCTTTAACCATCTATCATCCACATATGTCAGAAGCGGATTTAAAGAAAATAAGCGCACCCCTTTTGGCTGTTGTTGGTGAATACGATTTGATTTCTTCTAAAGATACGAAGAAAATGGTACATTCTGTTCAACACGGCGAAATGGTTATTGTTAGAAATGGGCTTCATTATTTACCTAGGCAAAAACCAAAACAATTGTTACGATTAATTCATACTTTCTTTTCCAATTTAAGCGCGGAAATTCACAAATAGAAACACCTTAAAACCCTTTAATACCAACGTGTTTGAGGGGTGCGAAAAAAGTATTTGACAAGTTCCTTGGATAGCGTTAATATTGGTCTATTGGTCAGAACTCAAAAGGTAGCTTATTTAGTTCAGATGGGCTACAATAGAGTGGATTATAAAAGTGATGATATTAGGAGGATTGCGTAAAAATGAGTGCGGATCGTAGCTTTACGTTAAAAGCGGGAAATCGTGCTGTTTTGCTCTTGCATGGCTTTGCAGGGACTACAGAAGACGTAAGAGAACTTGGAGAAACTCTAGCAGAAAATGGATACACAGTACATGCACCAAACTTCAGAGGTCACGGGGATGAACCCGCTATTTTCTTGAAAACAACACCGGAAATGTGGTATGAAGATGCGGTGGCTGGATATCGTCAACTTGAAAAAGACGGATATAATGAAATTGCAATTGTCGGTGTGGCAATGGGCGGTGTTTTTGCGCTTAAAATGGCAGAATCGTTTTCACCAAAAGCGATTGTTCCTTTATGCGCCAATGTAAACCGTAAAATGCGCTATATCCCAATCGAAAACTATTTAACTAAACAATTAAAGAAACAAGGTATAGTAGAACAAGAAGCAGATGATATGTTAAAAAACTACCTTCCTGAAATAGACGTAATGACGGAAGCACGTGCTACTTTCTACAAAAATGTTGCGCGTGATATTGAAAAGATTCATGTGCCAACGATGATTGGTCAAGGCTGTCAAGACGAAGAAATCGACGCAGATAACGCCAATTATATCTTCAAACACATTCATACAAACGATAAACAACTATGCTTCTATGCAGGTTCAGGTCACGATATTGTGAACGACTGTGAAAAAGATATTTTAGAAGAAGACTTGATTTACTTCTTAGACGATCTAGTTTGGCTTGAGGAAAAAGTTGTTTAACTATTGTATAGAAACAAACCTTTACGTATAATACCAAATATGGTAAAATTAACCTTAGTCAAATTGGGCGGTTTTAGGAGGAAAGAACAATGAGTACAGTTTTAACGGTCTTACTCATCATCGTATCAGTACTGTTAATTACAGTTATCATACTTCAACCAGGTAAAAGTGCTGGGCTATCCGGTGCCATCTCTGGTGGAGCTGAGCAATTATTCGGTAAGCAAAAAGCAAGAGGACTAGAACTTATTCTACATCGTACAACCATCGTTCTATCCATTGTTTTCTTCGCAATACTAATTGCACTGGCATATTTTGTACAGTAACGAGATGTTAACCACCTGAATGAAAATTTAGGTGGTTTTTTATTATTGTAGTTCTCCAGAAGCGTAGTCCGCTTCCCTAGAACTACAATACAAGGTGTAGCGTAGCGGAACGTTGTTTCCATTAAAAAGTGGACGAACAACCCAAAAAGGGGAGCACAAATTTTTAAGTACAACAAATCCCCTAGAACTACAATACAAGGTGTAGCGTAGCGGAACGTTGTTTCCATAAAAAAAGTGGACGAACAACCCAAAAAGGGAAGCACAAATTATTAAATACAGCCAATCCCCTAGAACTCCAATACAAGGCGTAACGTAGCGGAACGTTGTTTCCATAAAAAAGTGAACCACAAACCCACCCCAGATCAACCAAAACTCCAAAAAGAACCAAGGAGCGATATTTACTATGAAAATAACACCACCACAACCATTCCTATTCGAAAAAGGCAAAAGAGCAGTGTTACTCTTACACGGTTTCACAGGTAGCTCAGCGGATGTACGAATTTTAGGTAGGTTTTTACAAGAAAACAATTATACTTGCTATGCGCCTCAATACAGAGGCCACGGTGTATCTCCCGACCTACTGTTAAAAACAGGACCAAACGATTGGTGGGAAGATGTTCTTGAAGCCTATGATCACCTAAAATCACTTGGCTACACTGAAATTGCTGTAGCGGGACTTTCGCTCGGTGGACTTTTTTCACTAAAATTAGGTTTTTCTAGGCCGTTAAAGGGAATTATAGCCATGAGTACTCCAACAAGAATGGACAGCTCATCGCCAATAATTCAAGGCTTTTTAGATTATGTGCGTAATTATAAAAAATTAGAAGGTAAAACGCCTGAACAAATCGATGCAGAAATGGTCGCCTATAAAGACGCGCCAATGAATACTATCGCTAAACTAAAAGATGAAATTAATGGCGTCGTGTCTGAAATAGATATGATTTATGCACCAATCATGGTCGTTCAAGGTGAAAAAGACGATATGGTTGATGTGAGCGGGGCACAGCTGATTTATGATACAGTAGAATCAACAAAGAAAGAGTTACACTGGTTTAAAGAATCTGGTCATGTCATAACATTAGACAAAGAAAGAAAAGACGTAAACCAAGCAATTTTAACATTTTTAGATAGCTTAGATTGGCAAGAATAAACAATTTTTAAAACAGAGAGAGGAGGGATAGAAGTGGAACAAAAACAAATGGAAGAAAAAATTATGAATCTATTAACTTCAGCGCCTGATAAAACATTTGCGCTAGAAGATTTAGAAATAGAAATAGCTTTAAACAATGCGGATGATTTTAAATTAATGGTGAAAGCTTTAGTAAAACTGGAAGATTCCGGAACTATTGTCCGCTCAAGGAAGAATCGGTATGCATTACCAGAAAAAATGGACTTAGTAAAAGGAACATTTCGCGCACATGAACGAGGTTTTGGCTTTGTTCTCCCAGAAGAGAAAGAAATGGACGATATTTTTATCCCGCCAAATGAAGTTAAAGATGCAATGAACGGTGATTTAGTTTTTGCGACGATCACGAAACGTAAAGGCGATAATTTGGCAGAAGGTACGATTAAGAAAATTGTCGAACGGAAGACAACACAAATCGTCGGAACTTATATGGAAGACTTAGCTGGTACTCCAATTGTGATGCCAGATGATAAACGACTTTTCGGTGAAGTAGAAATTGATTTAGAGGATGGCTTAAAACCGGTAGATGGTCATAAAGTTATCGTGGAATTAACTGAATATGCAACTGGACATGCTAGGGCTCGAGGTGTTGTTAAGTCAATTATCGGCCACCGTAATGATCCAGGAGTAGATATTTTATCGATTATTCATAAACATGGAATTTCGATTGCTTTTCCGGAAGAAGTTATGGAACAAGTAAGTAAAGCACCTGATGTGGTCGATGATTCTGATATTGGCAATCGTCGAGATCTTCGTGACCAAATGATAATTACAATTGACGGGGCAGACGCCAAAGACTTGGATGATGCAGTTACTGTCAAACAATTACCAAATGGCAACTGGAAGCTAGGCGTGCATATTGCAGACGTAACGCATTATGTAACAGAAGGCTCGCCACTTGATAAAGAGGCGCAAGACCGCGGTACAAGTGTTTATTTGGTCGACCGAGTAATTCCAATGTTGCCACATAAACTTTCGAATGGCATTTGCTCACTTAACCCACAAGTAGACCGTTTTACAATGAGTTGTGAAATGGAAATTGATCAAGAGGGCCACGTGGTTAATCATGAAATTTTTGAAAGTATTATTAAAACAACGGAACGAATGACTTATACAGACGTTAATGATATTTTAGTTGAAAAAGACGAAGCGTTGCGTGAAAAATATGCGCCAATCGTTCCAATGCTTGAAGCGATGCAACATTTAGCTGAAATCCTTCGCCGTAAACGTGAAAAACGTGGTGCGATTGATTTTGATTTTAAAGAAGCACGTGTAGTCGTTGATGAAGAAGGTCATCCAGAAGCAGTCGTTATGCGCGAACGTTCAGCGGGAGAGCATTTGATTGAAGAATTTATGCTTGCTGCCAATGAAACAGTTGCAGAACATTTCCACTGGATGGATGTACCATTTATTTATCGTATTCATGAAGATCCAAAAGAAGATAAATTAGCACGTTTCTTTGAATTTATTACTAATTTTGGCTTAATTGTCAAAGGAACTGCCAATGATATTCACCCAGCAGCCCTACAACAAGTACTAGAAGAAGTAAAAGGTAAACCAGAAGAGATGGTTGTTTCGACTGTAATGCTACGTTCGATGCAACAAGCGAAGTATGATACAGTAAGCGCGGGACACTTTGGCTTGTCTACTGATTTTTATACACATTTCACGTCGCCAATTCGTCGTTATCCGGATTTAATCGTTCATAGGCTTATTAGAGAGTATTTAATAAACGGGGATGTTCGTCCGGAAACTTTAGAAAAACGCGCTGAGGAGCTTCCTGAGATTGCTGAACACAGCTCGAAAATGGAGCGACGTGCAGTAGAAGCTGAACGTGAAACTGACGAACTGAAGAAAACAGAATTCATGGTTGATAAAGTGGGCGAACGTTTCATCGGAATCATTAGTTCGGTAACCAATTTTGGTTTATTTATCGAACTTCCAACTACGATTGAAGGTTTAGTTCATGTGAGTGCAATGAAAGGCGATTACTTCAAATTCCATCAAAATCAATTAGCGATGATTGGCGAAAGAACAGGCCAAATTTATCGTATTGGTGATGAAGTGGAAGTAGAAGTAACAAAAGTCGACGTAGATGCTCGTGAAATCGATTTTGCTCTTCGTAGTGAAGGCAAACCAGGTCCAGTGAGCGATAAACAAAAACGTCAACGTGAAAAACCGATTGATAAAACTAGAAACTTTAAGAGTAACCAAAAAAAAGGTCGTAACAAACGTAGAACTGGTAAATCAGAAGACGTGAAACCAAAATCAGAACGTAAAGAAGACGAATGGTATACAAAACCTAAAAAGAAAAAGAAGAAAAAACCTTTTTATCAAGGTGTAGCAAAAGAAAGCCCGAAGAAGAAAAAACGTCGCTAGAAAGGATGGGGAGTTATGCCAAAAGGTGATGGTAAACTAGTCGCGCAAAATAAAAAAGCGCGCCACGATTACGCAATTGAAGAAACTTTTGAGGCTGGCATTGTCCTGCAAGGTACTGAAATCAAATCCGTCAGAAACGCACGGGTAAACTTAAAAGATTCCTATGCACGTATCGACAAAGGGGAAATTTTCTTACACAATATGCACATTAGTCCATATGAACAAGGGAACCGTTACAATCATGATCCACTAAGAACGCGCAAGTTGCTTTTACATAAGAAGCAAATCAGCCGTTTAATTGGAGAAACGAAAGAGTCCGGTTATTCGATTGTTCCACTAAAAATGTATATTAAAGATGGCTACGCAAAAGTACTCATCGGTGTAGCTCGAGGTAAAAAGAAATACGATAAACGCCAAGACTTAAAACAAAAAGAAGCAAAACGTGATATTGAACGTGCCTTTAAAGAGCGCCAACAATAAAAGCCTGAATCTAGTCATTCAACAACCGTTGAAAAAGCTAGATTCAGGCTTTTTTTTATATGTCTATTTTTGTAAATTCATTCAAAGAGAGGTTATGCATCTCATCATGAAGAAAATAATCGATTTCATTTTTAATCCCGCTTAAAATACGTTCTTCTTCAAGTACTTTAGCCACTCTGAGTGCTCGTTGCATAAAGTGTTTACCTTTTTGTTTTTGACCTAGCTTATACAGCACAATTCCTTTTTTCGCAACAGCCATGCAAAATTGTAAGTAATAATGGTTATGCTTAGCGATTTTAATAGATAATTCAATGTAGTGCAAAGCTAGTTCATATTTTTCGTCCAGAATTAAATAAGTAGCACGATTAACATGAAGCGAAATCTCAATCGAAAGGGTTGGATATAAGTAACGATATTTTTTAAGTTGAGAGATAAGACGATTTACAATATGTTGAGCGGTTTCATTTTCAAAAATAAAGAAAATGTTTCTTAATATTAATATGTCATTCCAAAATAATTCATCAGCTTCCGAAAGCCTGTCCCAAATGTAGGTTACTTTCTTTCGAGCAAGTTCAAAATTATGTTCTTTTTCAGCTAGTAAAATGCCTTCAAGTGAGGCTTTAATGTCAGAGATAAAAATATCGTTGTGGGTTTCTAAGTAGTCGTCGCATTTGGAAATAACATTAAGTATCATATCTGTTTCTGAGGAGGTAATAATCTTGGAGTATAGATAAAGGATATTTTCTTTTGGAGAAGGTGTAAAGTCTCGTTTTATAAATTCAAATTCTTCTAATGTCATATTGAAATTAAGTAAGATTTGAATAAAACGGTCCATACTAGGCATGATTTTATTATTTTCGATTTTTTGATAGTTAGAACGACTGAGAGCATTCGTACAGGCCTCTTGTTGTGTTAAGTTTTTACTTTTCCGAATAAATTTTAATGTATCACCAATATTTTGCATAAAACTCAGCTCCATTTGTTCAAATTTGATGCTTTTTAATTTTATGTAAGATTTGTGAGTTAGTATTTCAGTATAGATGAAAAAGGAGGGAGAAGACATGTTAACTTTGTTAAAAAGTATTAACTGGTTGTTTTAAAGTTTTTTAAGCAAGGTCTTCTGATGAACGCAATTATTGTTTTTCCATGAAGAATGGTCTGGCATAGTTGCGTTTTTTTGTAGGATTATTAGTAATTTGAACTTTTTTAGTGTATCTGTGAAAGAATTATAACATTATGTGATTATTTCTACAATCATAGATATGCAAAAATTAATAATTTTGCGAAATAATACATCAAAAGTAATATGTTTTTAGTAAAAATATACATTAAGGGAGGAAAGAGAGATGAAGCAAAAGGGAAGAAAATCTAGTTTGATTTTCATTTTGACCATACTAATATTTAGTTGTTTAAGTGGATTTGGGACAAACGTTTTCGCGATGGATGGGGAATATCACTCGCCATATGGGGATGATGATCTATATACTGTCCAACCAACAGAACGTTCTCCTAGAGATCCAAAAGCTGGTGAAGACGTGACATTAAATATTACTACCTGGCCAATTGAAGATGGACAAAGTGTTTGGGTAGAATGGACTAAAAACGGGGTAGCACAAGAAAATGTTACAGCAGCTTATGATTATAATAGCGGGAACAATACTTACTGGAAAGCAGATTTAGGAAAATTTGAAAAAGGCGATGAAATTACTTATACAACAAAAGGTTCTACTGACGGAGGAACTGAATATGAAAGTGGTCCGTTTACATTTTACGTGACGGATTGGGAGTATGTGCAAGATGTCAGCAGCGTCGTAGATAATGGAGATTCTATTACATTAAATATGACAGCTACTGCAGGTGAATTCACTCCAAAATTATATCTTTCGTTTGAGGATTTAGATACACTTCGTATGGAACTATCACCAACCGGTAAAGAAACTGGACATGCTGGAAAAACTGGTTACACAGTAGATGATGGTGCAGATAAAGTAACAGTTACAACTGACGATTTGCGAGTAGAAATCCAAAAGTCTCCTTACCGCATGGAAGTGTACCAAGCAGATGGAACTTTACTTACAAGTGAATATACAACTGCCAACAGCTTAGGTTGGTTGACAGATGGCAAAAATGTTATCAATCAATATCAAAATAATTTTATGACGCCAAGTGATGAGGCGTTCTATGGTTTTGGTGAACGTTACGATACTATTAATCAACGAGGCAAAGATGTTGAAACCTACGTTTATAATGAGTACCAAGACCAAGCACAAACTGAACGAACTTATTTAGCAGTACCGTTTTTTGTAAGTGCAAATAAATATGGTATGTTTGTGAATTCTGATTTTCATTCACAATTCCAAATGGCTTCAAAAGTAGAAGACAAATATAGCTTTATTTTAGATAATGATGGCGATATGACGAATATGCTTGATTATTATGTCATCAGCGGAAAAGATCAAAATGATATTGTAAATAACTACACAGATATTACTGGAAAAACTACATTATTACCAAAATGGGCATTCGGACTTTGGATGTCAGCAAATGAATGGGATAGAGAATCTGATGTAAGTACAGCACTTTCTAATGCAAAAGAAAATGAAATTCCAGCAACGGGATTTGTATTAGAACAATGGAGTGATGAAGAAACTTACTACATTTGGAACGACGCGACATATACTGCGAAGAAAAATGGTGAACCTTTTGCCTATGATGATTTTACATTTAACGGGAAATGGACAAATCCAAAAGCAATGGTAGACAGCGTACATGATGCAGGAATGAACATTGTATTATGGCAAGTTCCTGTATTAAAAGATGATAATACAGTGTATGAACAAAGAGATAATGATGAAGACTACATGATAAGTCAAGGGTACAGTGCGGACGATGGAACAGGGGCGCCTTACCGAGTTCCAGCATCTCAGTGGTTTGGTAACGGGATTTTACTAGATTTCACAAATAAAGATGCGGTAAATTGGTGGACATCTCAACGTGAATATTTACTAACAGATGTCGGAATTGATGGATTCAAGACAGATGGTGGAGAAATGGTTTGGGGCCGTGATACAACTTTTTCTAACGGGGAAAAAGGGCAAGAAATGAGAAACCGTTATCCAACAGATTATGTTTCCAGCTATTTCGATTTTGCAAAAAGTATAAATCCAGAGGCAGTTTCCTTTAGCCGTTCTGGAACTTCAGGGGCACAAAAATCGGGCATTTACTGGTCTGGAGATCAAACTTCTACATTTGATTCTTTCCAAGCATCCGTAAAAGCAGGTCTTAGTGCATCAACATCAGGCGTTTCTTACTGGGCATGGGATATGGCAGGATTCACAGGAAATTATCCAACAGCAGAACTTTATAAACGCGCAACAGCAATGGCAGCTTTTGCACCGATTATGCAGTTCCACTCGGAAAAATCAGATCCATCGCCAAGTGAAGAACGCTCACCGTGGAATGCAGTAGCTAGAACTGGCGACGAAACGATTTTACCAACATTCCAAAAATATTTATATACACGTATGAATTTACTTCCTTATATTTATACAGCGGCAAAAGATACTGCTGATAATGGAAAATCTATGATGCGTCAAATGGCTATGGATTATCCAGAAGATATTAATACGCGTAATTTAGATGAACAATATATGTTTGGCGATGATTTACTTGTAGCACCAATTGTACAAGAAGGCCAAACAGAAAAAGAAGTTTATTTACCAGAAGGCGAATGGATAGATATTTGGAACGGCGGTATCCATCCAGGTGGCGAAACAATTTCTTACTATGCAGATGTTGATACGCTACCTGTATTTGCAAAAGCTGGAGCGATTATTCCAATGAATATGACAGATGGTTATCAACTAGGACAAAATGTAGGTAACGATTTAAAAGCATATGATAATTTAACGTTCCGAGTTTATCCATCAGGAAACAGCGAGTACAGTTTCTATGATGATGTAAATGGTGGCGAGATGCGTGATATTAGCGTTTCTGAAGACTTTGCAAATGAAAAAGTTACGGTCAATCTTCCGGCAATGGCAGATGAAACAACGATGCAAGTTTTCAGTACAGAGCCAACAAGTGTAACAGTTGCAGGAACTGAGGTAGCTAAAGCAGACACACTAGATGCCTTTAATGAAGCAACGAGCGCTTATTACTATGACACTGTACAAAACTTAACTTACATCAAAACTGCAGCAACAGACACTACTCAGGCTATCGTTTTAAATGGTGTAAATCATGCACCTTATGAAGCGGAATTCGGGCATTTAACAAATGTATCAACTGCAAGTGATCATGCTGGCTACACTGGAACTGGTTTTGTAGCTGGATTTGATGAAGAAAAAGAAGCAGTTGAGTTTGATATTGATGCAGTTGATGGCGCATCCGATTATACGATGGAAGTGCGTTATAGCGCGGGTGTGGAAGATGCTACAAGAACGGTTTATGTAAATGGCAACAAACAACAAATTGCTTTACCGAAAACGACTGACTGGGATACTTGGGGCGTAGTGGAAGTGCCAGTAACCTTGCAAGATGGTATTAACCAAGTCGTCTTTGATTTTGAAGCAGGCGATACAGCGGGAATTAACTTTGATCATGTTGTAATTAAAAAATAAACACATTGCCACCCTTTTCGAGTGAAGAGGGTGGTGCTTTGAAAGGAGCGAGATGATGAAAAAAGGGATGAAGCAAGTTTGTGTCAGTATGGCTGTTGTGCCGCTTGTTTGGTTGAATTTAGGGATAACACAACCATTAGAAGTGGAAGTTAACGCAGAAGAAACAGAGAAAAAAGAAGTGAAACAACAAGCGAATGGAGAAACTGCAAAACAACTTAGTAAAGAAGAATATGCGAAGTTAAGTGCAGAAGAAGGGCTTGGAAATGTTTTAGAGGCAACTGTAACAGACAATGTTATCACGCTGAAAATTGATAACGGGGATGAAGCAGAAGATGACTACTTAGAAATTTCACCACTTGCCAATAATCTGCTTAAAGTTAATTTACGACCGCGAAATATCGAAAATAGTGAGTCGACACCGATGATTGATCCTAATGCAACTTTTACAGCAATTGGGGCTAAGATTGATTTAGAATCCGATCCTATGGTTATTTCAACGGATGAATGCACACTTGAAATTTCTAAAGAACCAGCGCGAATGACTTTTAAAGATAAAGAGGGAAAAACTTTATTATCTGAGTCGGTTGATGGTGGGATTTTCGATGGTGGTGTGAGATTTAAACGCGGTGCAGCTGACCATGTTTATGGGGCTTATGGTATTAGTTTTAGTGACGGAGACCTTGGGATGGAGCGAGATAATACAGCTGCAAATAGCGGAAAGACAGCTCAAGCAGGTCAACAAGGTAATGCTGGTGGCCCGTTCATGTGGTCTACAGCAGGTTATGGCCTTTTAGTAGACAGTGACGGGGGTTATCCTTATTCTGTTTCAGACGAAGAAAAGCTGGAATTCTATTACGGGGATACGGTTGTAGAAGGCCGTCGTTACGAAAAAGAAAATGTAGAAATGTACTTGATGTCAGGGGAACCTGAAGAAATCATGTCCTCTTACGCTGATGTAACTGGTCATACTCCTATGATGCCGAAATGGTCTCTTGGTTTCTCCAATTTCGAATGGGGAACAAATGAAGATGAATTCCGTAAAAATATTGATACGTATCGTGCTAAGGGAATTCCGATTGATTCTTTTGCTTTTGACTACGATTGGAAGTTTTACGGAGATCCTGTTTATGGAGGGGATTACGGTGAATTTGCTTGGAATACAACTAATTTCCCATCCGCAAAAGACACTACTTTAAAAAATGATATGGATGCACTAGGTGTAAAAATGATTGGTATTACTAAACCTCGTGTGGTAACTAATCTACAAGATGGAACGGAAACGCAACAAGGTAAAGATGCTGAGGCAAATGGTTACTGGTATCCAGGCCAAGAAGCATATGAAGATTACGCATTCCCAGTTACTGTTAGAAGTATCGATCCGTATAATCCGGATGAACGTAATTGGTGGTGGTCTCATTCTGAAGATGCGCTGGATAAAGGTATCGTCGGTTGGTGGAATGATGAAACTGACAAAGTATCCTCCAATGGAGCGGATTATTGGTTTGGGAATTTCACAACAGGTTTTACATCTCAAGCAATGTATGAAGGTCAACGTGATTACACAAATGAACGTGTTTGGCAGACTGGAAGAACATATTATCCAGGAGCTCAGCGCTACTCCACATCTATTTGGTCAGGCGATATCGGCGTCCAGTGGAAAAAAGGCGAAGTAATTGACTGGGCAAATGGAATGCAAGAACAACCAAGTACGATGTTGTCTACTATCAATTTAGGTCAAACTAAATGGGGTATGGACACAGGTGGTTTTAATGCCAATTCTGGACAAGTATTAAATCCAGATCCAGAACTTTATAGTCGTTGGATGGAGTTTAGCTCTCTTGTACCAGTATTTAGAACACATGGTAATGATAATCAACAACGCCAACCTTGGTATTATGGCGGGACTGCAGAAGAAGTGGCGAAAAGCAGTATGACTTGGCGCTATTCAATGATTCCATACATGTATGCCTATGAAAGACAAGCTTATGAATCTGGAGTAGGACTTGTTCAACCACTTACTTTTGATAATCCAACAGATGAAAATGTAGTTAACCTAACAAATGAATGGATGTTTGGTGATGCTATCCTTGCAGCTCCTATTTTAGAAGAGGGTGCTGGTTCGCGTGAAATCTATTTACCAGCGGGAACTTGGGTAGACTATAATCGTGGTGATGTCTACGATGGGAACCAAACTATCAATTATGAAGTAAATGACGAAGACTGGACGGATGTTCCGATGTTTGTTAAGCAAGGCGCAATTATACCAATGCAACAGCCGCAAAACTATGTTGGTGAATCCGCAGTTAAAACCGTTTATTTAGACACATTTGCTTCTGAAAAAGATACTTCATTTACCCATTATGATGACGATGGAAAATCTTTTGATTATGAAAAAGAAGTTTATTTGAAACAAAAAATGACAACATCGAAAACAGCAGATACTACTACTTTCACAGTTGGCGCGAAAGAAGGAAGTTACAAAGCTGACACAGAAAATTACATTGTAAAACTACACGGAAATGCTGCTGAAAGTGTCCAAGTTAATGGCACTGATAGCAAATTATACGATGATTTATCTGCACTCGAAAATGCAGATGGAAGTGGTTATGCTGTTTCTAGCGATATTTATGGTGCAGTAACTTATGTGAAAGTACCAGCTCAAGGAGACACAGATACAGTCATCACAGCAACCGGTTCTAAAAGCGTGGAACAAACTGGAACATATGAAATGGAAAAAGGTTCTAGTTTTGCAAATACAGTTGCCGAGAAACCTGTAACTGAACAAACCTATGTAGATGGATATGATTCAGATGGCTCTGGAACAACAATTTACGCAAATGTAAAAGATGCTGGCGATTATAATGTTGATTTAACATACAAAAATGCTTCCGAAGATAATCAATCATTAAGTATTTTTGTAAATGGTGAATATGTAAAACAAACAACTTTAAAACCAGCAGCAGATTGGACTGTTCAAGCGGAAAACTTACCACTTGCAGCAGGGAAAAATAGTATCTCTTATAAAGTGGTTACAGACACAGGCGACAAAGCAGATCAAGTCGCATTAGACAAAGTAAATATCGGTTTCACTCCAACTGTAGCAAAAGTAGAAGCGGAAGAAGCAGCTCTATCTGGAACTTTAAAAGTGGCAAATGATCATTGGTTCTATAGTGGAGAAGGCTTTGTTGGTGGCTTTGGAGCAGCAGGAGATGAAATCAAGTTTGAAGTGGATGTGCCAGCGGACGGGGAATATGTGCTAAATACCCGAACTGCAAATGGAAGTGGGATGCCGCAAACGCTTGATTTGTACACAAATGGTACTTATAATTCTCGCGTAACTTTCCCTTCAGAAGGGGCAAACTGGAATATTTGGACTGATACAGAAAAAGCTGTGAATTTAAAAGCGGGTACAAATAAAATCACTTTCTTAATGGACGGTGAAACTACAGGAAATATCAATATTGATAGAATCCTTGTCTCAGCGGATCCGATTAACAGTCCCGTTCAATCAGAAGTAAATCTACTTGATAACGGGGGTTTTGAACGTGATCCTGCTGCAACTACTAATTGGGTAGAGTCTCATCCAGACGGTCAGGATAAGGCATACGGCGTTGATAGTGGTTCAGGTGTCAATCCTCCAGAATCACCAGCTTTTGGAAGTCAGAGCGCTTATTTCTACCTACCAGGAGCTTACCAGCAAACACTAGCGCAACAAATCGCAGTTCCGACTAATAATGCGAATTACGATGTGGAAGCTTGGGTTAAAGTAAGTAAAGATGATACTGCAAAAGCACAAATGACAGTTAATAATTACGATAGCAGTGAAGGTCAGACTATTGATTTAGTAGCAGATAATGTTTGGCACTATGTTTCTATTAAGGATGTCAAAGTAACAACAGGAAATATTAATACAAGTTTTGTGATGGACTCTAAAGGTGGAACAAGTATCCATATTGATAATGTTAGAGTTATGCCATCTGCCAAATAATTAGATAGAGTGGGATGATATATCCCGCTCTTTTCTTTAAGGAGGAGAAAAGATGAAAAGACTATTTATAGTATTTAGTTTGATTATTATTGGAGTTGTCAGCTTTAATACAATGGATGTAAATGCTAGTGTGACAGATGTATATCCATTACCAGCCAGAATAATTGATGTTTTTCCAAATGAAAACTTAGCAGAAGATATGGTAGAAAACTTGCACAAAAGTGATGTTACAGACGTCATTACGCAAGATGATATAAATGCAGCGACATCATTAGGATTGGGCTATTTTACAAATTACTTAACAGATGAAACTTTAGAAATGCTAGGAAATGCTTATTTTACCAATGTAAATAATATTATGATTTATCCTACCCAAACAAAGTTCACTAAATTTCCGGATTTACCGACTTTACCTCTATTAGATACTTTAAGAGCAGAAGTAAGTATAACAAGTGAAATACCACCTGAAAATATTACCGTACCAGATTATCAAAACTATCCAGAATTAAAGTACCTTAATTTTGCTAGTAGAACTATTGTGGGGGGCTTGCCTGACTTTTCTAATATTCCTAAACTAGAAACGTTGTTGCTAAATGAATGTGGCCTTGCTTCAGAAGATGTACCTGATTTTACAAACTTGAAAAATTTACAGGAAGTAAACTTTGAGTCGAATCAATTCACAACAGAAATGACAGATTTCACTCATTTGGATAGTTTGGTAAGTATGGATTTGAGCTATAATTATTTAAACATACTACCACCTACTATTGTTGATAAAATAACTGTACTCGGCCAAATTGGAACTTTACCAGATCAAACGGTTGCTTATGGGGAAGATGCATATATCACACTACCAATTTATACACAACTGTATGATTTAAAGGATATTAATGGTGTTCAAGAAGTGTGGATTCGAAATTCAGATGATGATAAAGTGTTTGATTCATTTAAAGTAAATTATGATGAGGACAAGGCGCAAATTATTGTTCCTACAAGCAATCTTGATAAAGGCGAGTACACGATTGGTATTGATTTTAATGGAATAGAGCCCTATATTGAAGAAGGCGAAGTTATGAAATACTCACTGAAATTAACTATCAATTAATTGAAAACTTGTGGCATGCTAAATAATAGTTGTACATTTGGCTGTGTCACAAGTTTTTTCTGTTTGTAAAGGCTCGTTTTTTCCTGTATAATATCTAATGTTAGACTTTAACTCTGGGGATGTTACGGATTCGACAGGGATAGTTCGAGCTTGAGTTGCGAGTCGGGGGGATCGTCCTCGTTATCAACGTCAAAGCCAATAATAACTGGCAAAGAAAAACAAAACCTAGCTTTCGCTGCCTAATAAGCAGTAGCATAGCTGATCCTCCGTGCATCGCCCATGTGCTACGGTAAGGGTCTCACTCTAAGTGGGCTACGCTAGTTAATCTCCGTCTGAGGTTAAATAGAAGAGCTTAATCAGACTAGCTGAATGGAAGCCTGTTACCGGGCCGATGTTTATGCGAAACGCTAATACGGTGACTACGCTCGTAGATATTTAAGTGCCGATATTTCTGGACGTGGGTTCGACTCCCACCATCTCCATATTTTGAAACGCGTAAAGAAAGTCCTATCTTCTTTAATGGTGTTATTAAGCCATTTAAGGAATATAGGACCTTTTTTTATTTTCCATTAACTTGATTATTTCTTTCTCTTTTATTAAGAATCATTTGCTAAACTAAAAAAAGAAGTAAGGAGAGGAGAAATAAGATGCTACGCTTTAAGAAATTTTTTGTTATTTTAATTGTAATTGGATTTATATATGTCTTGATTGTAGCGGCATTTATGTTTAGCGGGACGAGGGCCAAACCTGATGAAAACGTAAATACGGTACTTATTTTAGGTGCGAAAATTAATGGGGATCCAGCTAGCCCGTCGTTAGTTTTACAGGAAAGATTGGATGCGGCAGTGGCTTATTTGAATGAATATCCAAAGACAAAGGTGATTGTTAGTGGTGGGCAAGGTGCTGATGAAAGCACGACGGAAGCTGAAGTTATGGAAGAATATTTGGTTAATGAAGGAATTGCGAGAAATCGGATTAAAAAAGAAACTAAATCCAAAAGAACCGAAGAAAATATTAAATATAGCAATGAAAAATTTGAACTAGGAAAAACATTGATTGTGACAAGTGATTATCATATGTATAGGGCATTAATGCTAGCAAAACGCCAGGGAATTGATGCATCAGGTCTCCCATCAAAATCTCGGACACCTGCCAAGTACAAAGGAATGGTGCGCGAAGTTTTATCCATCACATATGCATGGGTTTTTGACCGATAATACATGCTATAATAAGGCTAAAAGAGCTGGAGGTTTTGGGATGAAACTAGAGCGGATTTTAGCAATACTAGTAATGATTTTGGAGCGAAAAGTACTGGCAAGTGAGCTGGCTGAAAAATTCGAGGTAAGTACAAGGACGATTTATCGCGATATGGATACGCTCCTTTATGCGGGATTTCCAGTTGTTGCTTTACCGGGGAAAAATGGCGGATTTACGATGCTTGATACATATAAATTAGCAACGTTTACTTTTTCGGAGGAAGAGAAGCGGATTTTGCTTGAAGCTTTAGAGGCACGTTCGGAATTTATGTTGAATGATAGCCAAGAAACTTTACGAGAAAAAATCACTTTATTACAAACAGAAAAACCAACTAGCAATTATATTTTCTTTGATTCAGCGACACAACATCGCAAACAAATTGAGGCTGAAGTAAAACGAAAAATCGCCTATATTCAAAAAGCTTTTACGATGAAAAAACAGTTAGATATAACATATATTGCGATGGACGGAACAGAAACAAACCGAGAAATTTCACCTCAAAAATTAAACTTAATGGATGGCAGTTGGTATTTAGAAGCATACTGTCACAAAAGAGCAGCCATTCGCCACTTTAAATTATCAAGAATAACGTCTTTGAAAGAAACGAGTAAAACTAGTATGAAAATAGAAGAAGACCAAAAACAAGCTGAAGTAACAGAAAAAATTGTTTTAGAGTTTCCGAAAAATCAGCTTGGAAAATTACTGGATTACTTTTTGTTGGAAGAAATGCAAATTGAGTTAGATTTGGTTCGTGTAACGTTTCAATATGATCCTGAGCGGAATATCATCCCGTTTTTATTGATGTTTGGGAGCGCGGTGAAGATTTTAGAACCGGCTTCACTACAAAATGAATATAAGTCCGAAGTGGAAAAACTTTATTTTAATTTGAATTCTTGACAGATAGTTGTCAAGTTTTAATCGCTATAATGATGTTAGAGGAGGCGGCAAATAATGAATTTACAAGAAAATAAAGTGATTAATGGCAAGCAAATACGAGCAAGTAATAGTGATTTTAGTCCGATTGCAGAACTCTGGGGTGAAGTCATGGTTGAAAAGCCAGCCGGAGATATTTTTGCGGTGTACAGTAATTATGCGAGTGATTTTACGGGTGAATATGATTTATTAGTAGGAACTAGCGACTGGGATGAAGAAAAAAGTACAGAAATTGAAGCAGGAGAATATCTCGTGTTTACTGTTGATAATACGAATCATAAAGGCGTGGCGGAAGTTTGGCAAGAAATCTGGGCGAGGGATAGTGAATTCCAGCGCGCTTATAAAACAGATTTTGAATGGTATCATACGAATGTAAAAATAGAAGTTTATATTTCTATTTAAAAAAATCCCCTCACAAGGAGGAGATTTCGTCATTATTTAAGTTTTTCTGCTGCTTTAGCTGGGACTTCTTTTTCAGGCACTTCTTCAAATGAAGTTACGCCTTTGTCTTCTTTAATATAAAGTTTTAAATAAGCACCTTTACGTAATTCTTTATCTGCAGAAAAAGTAACTTCTGTTTCTTTACCATTTTCGTCATATGCAGGAAGAGTATAATTATTGTTGAAGCTTATTTCATTACTTTTTGTGGGATCTTTTGTAATTTTAACATAGGAAGCATCTGCACCTATTTTGTTGGCGTTTTTAAAGTAATATACGCCACCGATAATTCCACCAAGTAATAGTACGCTTATAATAAGTATAACGATTTTTTTCAAGTCAATCATCCTTTGCTGAGTTATTACACTTATTGTATAAGAAAAGAGCGGGACTAACCCTCGCAAAAGGCAACGAAATGGATTTTTAAACTTACATATTTGTTAGAAAGGAGTAATATTTCATGACGAGACCAAAAAATAAAGAAGAATTGCTTCAACAAAGTGCGGAAAGTTATCAAAAGCTATTGAATTTAATTGACTCTATTCCAAAAGAAAAACAGAACCTTGCGTTTCCGTTTGAGGATAGGGATAAGAATATTCGTGACGTTGTGGTGCATTTGCATGAGTGGCACAATATGGCGCTTGATTGGTACCAAATTGGGATGAGGGGCGATAAACCTTTTATGCCGGCGGAAGGTTATACTTGGAGGACCACGCCAGAACTGAATTTGGTTATTTGGCAAAAGTACCAGGAAACGGATTTAGAGAAGGCGATGGAATTACTAAATAAAACGCATCAAGCGGAAATGGAAATTATCGCGGAACACTCGGATGAAGAACTGTTTACAAAAAAATATTATAAGTGGACGAATACAACGTCGCTTGGTGCTATTTTTATTTCAAGCACAACGAGCCACTATGAATGGGCTATGAAGAAAATACGGAAATTTAAAAAAGCCGCTGGAATCAAATGAATTCCAGCGGTTCTTGTTTTATTTTAAAGCGGATTCGTCTAAATAAGCAATTTCCCATAGATGGTTGTCTAAATCAAGAAAACTTCTGCTATACATGAAATCGAAGTCTTGTGTTTCGCCTGCTGGTTTAGCGCCGATTTCAAAAGCACGATCAACTAGTTTGTCAACGGCTTGGCGGCTATCTTGGGTGATGGTGATGAGGACTTCGCGTGCTTTTGTTGTGTCAGCGATGCCTTCTTTATGGAAAGTCTGGAAGAAATCTTCTTTCAAGAGCATGGCGAAAATATTTTCTCCGATGAGCATTTGGGTAGCATTTTCGTCTGTGAATTGAGGGTTAAATTCGTAGCCAAGTTCAGTGAAAAAAGCGACGGTTGCTTGTAAATCTTTTACAGGCAAATTTATAAAAATCTGTTCCGAGCGTGTTGCCATAATTTATCACCTCCAGCCAAAAATAGCATGCAGAAAACTTCCTGTCAATGAATAAGTTATGTTAAAGTAGGGAAGATATAAAGTAATCCAAAATTGAATATCAAAAATACCCCTTGTAATCGGTTTCTTTTTGTACTATAATGTTAGAGAAAAGAATAGGATTGTTACTGCTGAGGCAGGCAAAACCTAGATTAATTCAAGTGCTATTTTGATATTAATAGCGTTGGAATTAGTTTGGGTTTTTTTCTTTTGAAAGAGGTGAAAATGCATGATTATCAAAAAAATACTGAATAACAATGTCGTAATCGCCGAGGGTAAAAGTGGCAAGGAGTCTGTAGTGATGGGCCGTGGTCTTGCTTTTCAAAAGAAACTTGGAGATGAGGTGGAGGTATCCAAGATTGAAAAAACA